>CAVTRB010000004.1:0-220443 GCA_963736995.1 uncultured Chloroflexia bacterium | reverse complement strand
GTGCAGAACCTGCCGCGCTGAAGCGGCGCAGGAATATTCTCTTTCCCGGCGTCTTGCTGGGTGGCACACTTATCATTGTTCTGGCCTCGTTGCTTGTCTCTCCGCTTAATAACGGACAGGACGGACAGAACGGGCAGGCGCAAAGTATGGGTCAAACGGTCGTCAACTGGATTACGAACGGGCAGGTAGATTCCTACCTGACGACTTCGCAGCAGGTTGATCCGCCGACGCCAACCCCTGCTCTGCTTACAGGCGAGGGCTATTGCGGCGGTGCAGATATCTGGGGAACATGCGCGACAGCAGTGACAGCCAGCGGTGTAATGGGAACAGGCCAGATGCAGCGACCCATCAATAATGCAGTGATTACACAACCATTTGCCCATCCCGAATACCAGACATGGTGTGGCTGCTGGCGTCCGCACACGGGCATCGATCTCGCGGCTCCCGACGGCACCCCCATCATGGCGGCAGATAGCGGGCAGGTGATCTGGACAGGCTGGGACTGGTCGGGCCTCGGCTGGGCAGTGAAAATCAACCACGGTCACTACATCGCCACCATCTACGGGCACATGGCACGCTTCATAGTTACCGTGGGCCAGAACGTGACGAAGGGGCAGGTCATCGGCTACGAGGGAAGCACAGGCGCGTCAACCGGGCCGCACCTCCACTTTATGGTGATGGTCAATAACATCTGGGTCAACCCGGTTCTCTACGTCCAGCTCCCCTGACTCGCCAACTTCCCACAATGCGTAGGGACGCAATTTATCGTGTCCACCGCCGGTTTATCGGCCAATAAAGCCACGGGAGGCCAGAATCGAGGCAAAATAATAGGCTGGCTTGTTAAGAGCCAGCCTTTTTGTGGAGACAACTCTACTACGCCTGCGCTCCGTTGTTCGCGTTCTTCGGTCGGCGGCGGCTAATTGAACCACCTTTGCGTCCGGCAGCCTGAGCCTCTTCGCTCGTCCACTTGTGGGCGGTACCCAGAGCATGGGCAGCCTTCCCACCCTTGCTAGCAATCTCACGCTTCTTCTCGGGACTCATCGAGGCAAAACCACGTCCGCGACCCTTTTGTACCTGCATCGTTATTCTCCTTCTACAAAACTTTTACTGGTTCCCTGAGCAAATAATGTGATCGACTCAGAAGAAAACCCTGTATATTTAACCTGTCCACCCTCCCTCTGAGGAGTGGCTCATGTGTTACATGTAAAGCATAACAGGAGAGCTTCAGCCCTACAAGTCAACAATAAAAACTTTCAGCGTTCTCTAAGGTAGACTCAGCTTTTTCTAAGGAAATGCTGAGGTTATACTCCTTGCTAGCTCATGAATGGCGTAAATACTGGTGGCTTCCTCATTGAATGATCTACAAGAAAAATGTATTGAGCATTACCTACATACTCTACCGTACCGGCTGAGTAAATATCACTACTGCGAGCAATTTTAAGGGGGGATTATCCGTATTTTTAGCTTTCTCACCCCTTTTACTCACTAGAATCCTTTACTTTTTGCTTCCTATCAGCTAAACTGAAGTATGTGAATATGTGCAAGAACCAGGTTCCTGCACAGGGGAAGTCAGGACACGCTCAGTCAATTCTATCGTTAAGCTACGTCGGCTCATTCCCTGAATGAGCCATTGGAAGCCGATAATTAGCGTTTTCCCATAGTTACTAACTGCGCTGCAAAAACCATCTGTTTTTGTATTCCGCAGTGACCTGTATTTGCTGCTTTATGAGCAGATAATGCAAGCTCCGTTTGCCCTGTTTCTGGAAGTTAGCAAAGGGGAAACTCAAATATTCTTGCTTCCGACCAATCAGTTCCTCCTCGTACAATGTTGCATGTAGGTCGTTGAACATTCTTGTATCTTGTTCGACTGTTGGGACACCCTGTGTCCCTGCCTGTCTATTTTCCAATGGAGGAAATCTGCGTGAGAAAATCGTTTTGCCTGCTAGGTGCCCCGATGCTCATCGGGATGCTCATGCTAGCTTCTCTGTTCTTGCCATCGATGGCAAGCGCACAATCCCGCGTCCCAGCCTTCACATTGCCGCATAGTCCCCTTTCAACCAGTCTTCTGGTTGCACAGGGTATTCATCAGGGCACGATTAAGCTCCCAACGGCACCGGGAGGCAAGGGACCTAACAATCCGGCACTCACCTGCTCGCCCGCTCCCTGTGTCTTGCCCAATGTGCAGGCATCTGGCGGTAACGGTACAAATATCGTTAATGAGGACCCCATTGCCGCCAGTCCCACCAACGCTCAGGATTTGTTAACTGGCGGTAACGACTACAACTGCACGAGCCTGCAAGGCTTCTATTCCTCAAGCAACGGCGGTACAAGCTGGACCAGTACGTGCATGAGCACGTTGTCTGGCGCATTCGGCGATGGCGACCCCGGCGTGGGATACGATCTCAATGGCAATTCCTACATAACCGGTATTGATGGCGGCACAGCCGACGGCTACGACATCGTCTACGAGAAATCCAGCAACAATGGCTCGACATGGAGCGCACCAGCCGTTGCAGTGAAGCCGCTTTTTTCAGGTGGTTTGACCGATAAAGACTGGTTACAGGTCGATGACAGCGCGAGCAGCCCGTACAAGAACTCGCTCTACATTTCGGTCACCCAGTTTAATGGACCCGAGACGCAGGATACGATCTCAGTCTCACATTCAAGCAATGGTGGCTCGACCTGGACAACGAAACAGGTAGACACCACGCAGACATTAACATCAGAGGTAGATCAGTTCAGTGACCTGGCCATCGCTAAAAACGGTACTGTCTACGCCACCTGGCTGCGCTGCCCGCCAACCGGGCCAACTGGAGACTGCGGCGGCACTACCTCGAAGATGTACATGTCGGATTCCACCAACGGTGGCAACACCTGGAGCACCCCGGTAGTCGTGGCAACGGTCAAACTGGCTCCCGACACCGCCGGCTGCTGCTATTACGGTCAACTGCCCAACACTGACGAGCGTGTCAGCGATATCCCGGCAATCGATGTCGATAGGAGTTCCGGTGCCCATGCTGGCAACCTGTATGTGGTACTCTACACCTGGACTGGGACGTATATGAAGGTCGAGGTTACGACTTCGACAAATGGCGGCAGCACCTGGAGTACTCCGGTACCTGTAGCTCCTTCCACAGACACTCATGACCAGTTCTTCCCCTGGCTGACTGTAAGCTCATCTGGCATCGTTGGGGTAACCTGGCTGGATCGCCGTAATGATCCCAGCAACCTTTCTTACGAGGCATACGCCACGGCATCCCTGAACGGTGGTACGAGCTTTGTGAAGAACTTCCAACTCGCCAGCGCTCCTTCCAACCCGGACAACGACGGCTTCGGTGGCTCATTTATGGGTGACTACACCGGCAACTACTGGGACGGGAAGACGCTCTATGCCTCCTGGATGGACACGCGCAATGGCGTTAACTGCCAGGACTTTGTTGGAGGTCTCCTGAGCTAGGAGTCAGCAAAGCTGAACCTTTTATTCTCCTGACTCCAACAATTTATGAGAAGGCACATCACTGCTCCGTAGTGATGTGCCTTTTTGTTAGCAGTCAGCTTGAATGGAAGGAGCTATAATTGCCTTTTGTTGCCTTCTACAAGTTCAGGAGATGGAGGTGCTGGGTAAGAGTTCAGGAGGTCAGACCGGGGTCAGGTTGGGACTGGAATTGGAGCAGCTCGCGCACCATATCAACCAGCTGGTCAACTTCAAACGGCTTCTCCAGGAAGGAAATATGCAAGCCTTGTAGCGACGGAATATCGTTGAAGCTGGCAGCAGTGGTCAATATAATGGGCAGCGCTTGCAGTTCAGGTACTGCGCGCAGGCGGCGGATAACTTCCGTACCGGATGCCGAACCTTGCAGATGCCAGTCAACGATGAGAAGATCGATGGGGAGGGGAACTTTTGCTGCCTGCTCGCCAGAAATCAACGCTCCTAGCGCGGCATTGGCATTCGAGTACACGGTGACCGCATAGCCTTCGTCCTGAAGCACCAGCCGTAACATTTCCTGGATAGCAACATCGTCTTCCAGCAGACCAATTGGCATAGCTTTGTCTCGTCCCTTCACCTGTCGTAAAGCAAATTACTTTATGTCAGAGACACTATAACAAACTGGATGACGTTTCGCAATAGCTGGATAGATACCTTGCGATTCGGTATTTATATTCATGTGGTTATAGATGGGCAGCGTGAAGATCACAGCCGTTCCTTCGCCTTCGCGGCTTTCCAGTTTGATCTGGCCCCCCATTGCTTGAATGAATTTGCGCGTGAGGTAGAGGCCGAGACCGACGCCGCTGACATTGCCAGTGAGGGGATGATCGAGGCGATGAAACGGTTTGAACAGGTGGGCCTGTTGTTCCATAGCTATACCTACGCCATGATCGCGCACTGTCACCGCTATTGCCTGCGTTTCTCGCTCTACAGGCAGGAAGTGGAGCAAGTCGGGAGACGAGAGGAGATAGTCTTCCTGCGTATTGCCAACCTGGCAGAGGGAGACACAGACTTCGATCAAACCGCCGCCAGGCGAATATTTGACAGCATTCTCCAGCAGGTTCGTCAGGGCCTGCTGAACGCGATCTGGATCAGCCCACACAGGCGGGAGAGCAGGAGAGATCATACAACGAAGATCACAGGCAGGAGTTTGCTGGCGAACGCGGGGCTGGAGTAGTTCAACGACTCGCTGGCAGAGCGGCGCCAGATCAACAGGAATGCAGCGCAGAGAGAGACGTCCGGCATGAATACGCGAAATGTCGAGCAGGTCGCGCACCAGCACCTCCAGGTGCATGACCTGTTCCATAATGGTGC
This sequence comes from uncultured Chloroflexia bacterium, assembly GCA_963736995.1. GTDB lineage: Bacteria > Chloroflexota > Ktedonobacteria > Ktedonobacterales > Ktedonobacteraceae > CADDYT01. The sequence continues at coordinate 215,642 of CAVTRB010000004.1, read as the reverse complement.
TGAGATAGCGCTGCTGGCGCTCCGGGGTCATTGCAACCACTTCCGCCGCCTCAGGTCGTGGAGTTGAATTGCCCCCGGGAGAATAGACCTGTAAAAGGGCAGTGTAACCCTTAATTGCAGCCAGGGGAGTGCGTAATTCATGCATCACCATCGAGAGGAATTTGTTATCGATCTGATCGGTCTCCTCCCGTTCCTGCACTATCGGTAATTGCTGTGGAGCCTCCCATTGTCGCTGAAGGCGAAAAAGTTGCTGTGAAAGTGCCCGAGAGACAAGGCTGCGCAGCTCTCTTTCCAGGCGCTCTGTAAGGGACGGCAGGTAACCATTCAGTAAAAGAATTTCGCCAGGGGTAAAGGCTTCAGATCGCTCGTCCAGCAGCAAAAAGAAGCCGAGCAGACCGGCAGGCCGCTCAAGGGGAAGAATGGCAAGACTATGAAACGGCATTGCGCCAGGGAAAGCTGTAAGACACTGTACCTTTCCGGTTTGAGCGGCAAGGTCGCACCGCGAGCGCAGGTCTTTGTGCTGAAGTATTGCGGCAATATCGACCTGGCCACCCGGGCAATACACGCCTGCAGGCGTGTAATCAACGATGGCAAACAGGTCAAGCAGAGGATGACGCAATGCTGGCTCCGGGACAGCCTGCAACTCTGCCACTAAGTAAGCAGCCTGACAGTCGAGCAGGTCACAAACCTGGCGCGCCAGGTGGTGAAAAGAAATCTCTCCCTGCACAGGCCTCTCCTTCCCTTGCTCTGCATACACAAGATGCTTCCCTTCCAGTATATGTAAGCATCCAACAAGCGAGGAGTGAGAGAACTCGTTGGGGGCGCAATGAATTATTGAGCGTTGAAGCTGATGTCGCCGCTATCCGTAGTGACGGTCAGAGTTGCACGCGGTTCGCTGCCCACATCACCATGTGCGGTTGCCCCGCTGCCCGTTTGCTGCACCTGCACCTGCGAGAAACCAGAAGTATCGATTGAGCCGTTAGTGGCAGTAGCATTCAGTGAGAATGCGCTGTTTGACGGCAGACTGAGATTGATCGCGCCACCTGAACTGTTAAACTGGTAGCTGCCGCTAGGATCAAGCTGGCCGTCAAAGGTAATATCTCCATCGCTGGATTTTATTGTGGAGTTTCTCGTTAATGTGGCTCCGTGCAGAGTAATATCACCGTTGCCGCTTGTCAGCGTCATCTGTCCAACGACATTATCGACAGTCACGTCGCCATCGCCTGTAGTGATAATCAAGTTAGTGTTGTTGGGAACTGTGACGGTGACATCCTCCGAATCAATCACGTTTACATTCAACGCACTTGGAGAAGTCTGGTTGATTGCAGGTTTCGGTCCATCCGACTGGACAGTCACCACAGGCTGATCTCCACCCTCTTGAACCTGGATATCTCCATCTCCTCCTGTATTGTTGATGAAGATAGTAGGAGTAGATTGTGGATCCACTTTATAGCTCTGACCCTGAGCAAATGGCACATGATAGGCCGGGAAGCCATGCTGCATGGGTGCGAATCCAGAGGAACTGGAACCACCAAACCTGCTCATCATACCACCAAGCAGAGAGAGGACTATGAGCATCGCAATGAGCCAGACCCAGGGACTACTTCTGCGCCGTGGCTTGACCTGCTGGTACTGGTACGGGCTACCCATCACCGGTGGCGCTTGATAGGGCGGCAAGTCCTGGGCCTTGTAGACATGCTCAGGAACCTCCTCCCACTGCGGTTGTTCTGACCGTGGACGGTCATCATTGATGGGCCGAGGATTATAGGACTCTGCCTCTGCATATGAGTTACCCTGTCCCTGGCGCGGTCGCCATTCAGGGTCGGCGAACTGCATCTCCTGATCGTTCATCATAGCCATTCTCCTGCTGCTCTAACCATCTCCTCCATTCATTTACGCCCAACGCCTATCAGAGTTGCATAGTTCGCTCTTATCGTCCCTTCTGCTCTTGACCGTCGAGGCTGTGAACGGTACAATGTGCCAGTATACTGAACCTATCGAACATACGCATGTGCAATGAAGCATAGAAATGACGTATTAATACACGGGAGAAATTGCAGGAAGAGGATTTTGTATGTCTGAAACGAATGTGGAGCAAACAGAAGTGACACAGGGATCCGATATCGATAGAAATGACCAGGGAGAAATTCATCTGGGCGAAGCGCCTGAGCCAACGGTGCAGGCAGTGGTTCTAGCCCCAACGCCGGTTCCAGCCTCTGTAAGCGCGGCAACGCGGACGGAACGACCGGGCACAGCAGAGCATCTCGCTGCCCGCCGTCCCGTCGCTCCGCTTGATGCTGAAGCGCCAGAGGTAAAACAGCAACTGGCGGCGCTGCGCATCGAGGTCACCCGGCTTCTGACCGGCCTGCGCCATGAAGGCGTGTCGGCTCAGGAAACTGCCGACGAACTGATGCCGCAGCTCGATCTGGGTCCATTCCTGCAATGGTCACCCGTCCTGATTCCCTTCCTGTTAGAGATTGACCGGGCAGGCAATCTGATACCCGTCTGGCTTAAAATTATCGACCAGGGCGACCCGACCGACCTGCCGCCAGATACAAATCTGGCCGAGACCCAGGTTGGCAAGGCCAGGCGTATCGCCATCCTTATGCTCGGCAACTACAAATCGGCGGAATTTTCTGAGAAGAGTACGGCCATTGGCTTCAGGCCCGGAGGAAAGTCAGCCAGGGCTTCGGCAAAATCCGATCTGTATAAAGTGCTTGGGCAGTTGGCCCTCGACCCCAATACCTCACTGTACGCAACTCAGGCGCTGGTGAAGCAGGGAAATTCGCCCGCCATGCAAGCATTGGTCAGCTCTCTGAAAGAGGCAGAGGGCTGGGCAAAGGTAGATATCATCGAGGCATGCCTGAAATTCAACCAGCCCAGCTTCTATGATTTCCTGCTGGCAAGCGGCTTTGAGCGCGCTTCCGGGCTGGAAAGCTATATCGCGATTCCACTCTACCGCTCTCTCCCCTTAGAACGTTACCTGCGTGCTGAGGGCAATGTCACACCACATCTTTCCCGGCAAGCCGCACTGCTCTTCGCTCAGGTGGTGCAGGATAGTATGAAACAGCCGCAGGCCGGTACTGATGAGGTGCCAGTACTTTTTGAACGCGACCCGTCGGCTCTGGCAAACGCGCTGTTTGAAGGCGCACGACGCAACCCATCCTGGCAGTCTGCCGTCGCGCTACACCGGCTTGGCCTCCTGCTTGGCCGCTACTGGGCCGACATCTCGCAAGGCACGCTCAGGGATACGCGCATTGTCCGTCCCGTCGCGGACAGCCTGCCGTTGATGCCAGAGGTAGAACGCTGGATGAATGGTCCGGGACGCGATGTGCTTTTAGAGGCGCTGACAAACTCCGACGAAGAGACTGCTCTGGCTGTCATGCGCGTCCTTGGCGACCTGCGCGAACCGCGTGCCATCGCCATTTTGCTGGCTCGCGTCGATGCCGTCACGCAGCTTGAAAATCGCAAACAGGCCACTAGTGTGGGCCAGATGTGCGACACCCTGGGGAAACTGGGCGACCTGCGCGCCATTTCCTCTCTGTTTGGCCTGGCCGGTCGCGTGCTCTCCGTTCCTTCACGAGTTGGTCGTCCCAAACGGAAAGAAAACCTGCCAGCAGGCGACGCAGATATTCCTGCCAGCATCGTCTATGGGGCTATCGTGCGCGCCCTCGGCCAACTGGCCGACCCCGGCACGGTCGATTTCCTGCTGCATGCCAGCAACGATTTCGATCCCTATGTCCGCACGCAGGCGCTGGAAGCCTTGAAGCGAGTCGACCCGAAGGGTGAGATAATGAGCAGTCGCCTGGCAGCGCGTGAAGGTTTGAGCGACCCGGCTGAGAGCGTTGTCCGAGCAGCCTGCCAGCTTGTCGTGCAATATCGCGACCGCGAGGCGATACCGCAACTGCAAAGCCTCGCCGCGACGCGCATTGAGCTAGCTCCACCCACCTATGATGCCCTGCGCCAGCTTGGTTAGTCAACCACGTTGGCCCTACGACCAACAAACGTGTTACATACCATAGGGGTCCGGTATGTAGCACGTTTTTCTTATGTGTACCGTTATTTTTTAGCCTCCCTGTATACTGGATAAGAGAGACTTAGAAAGTGACTGCACAGAACTCACGTGAGGATGCGATCTCTCACGCCATTATTTGATAGAAAACAGGAAGAAAGTTGGGGCATGACAATGCTGGTGGGGAAGACTCTTGGGGGATATCGCCTGCTACAGCTCATCGAAAGCGGCGGTATGGGTGATATCTACCTGGCTCAACATGCGCGTATCGGACGAAAGGTCGCCATTAAAGTGGTTTGCGGAGACTTACGCGCCATCCCGAATACACCGGAGGGTAGGCAGGCGGCATTACGTTTTGAACGCGAGGCAAGAGCCGTCGCCGCACTCGAGCATGAACATATTTTGCCGCTCTATCACTTTGGTGAGGAGTCCGCCGACACGGGAGGAATGCCCATCACCTATCTCGTCATGCCATACCTGGCGGAGGGTTCGCTCTGGAACTGGCTGCAAAAACGGACGCAGCAACATGGCTTCGCATGGCCCATTTCAGCAGAGGAGGCGGGCTACTATCTCTTACAGGCGGCTGCGGGCCTGCAATGCGCCCATGATAATGGCATCATCCATCGCGATATCAAGCCGACAAACTTCCTGATCCGTATAGAGCGCGGCACGTTCAAACAGAAGCAGTATGACTACCTGACGAAGATTTTTCCCCAGGGCAAGCCTCACCTGCTACTGGCCGATTTCGGACTGGCGGCATTCTATCGCAATGGTCGCTCGCTTCATCGCTCGGTCGGTACGCCACTGTACATGGCTCCTGAACAGTTCGATGACCCTTCCCTTGCTACCTCCGTCCATGTCGGGCCTGCCGCCGATCAATATGCGCTGGCCGTAATGATCTACCAGCTAGTGACCGGGCGCGCTGTCTTCGAGGGCAACGCCTCACAACTACTGCACCATCACCATCACACCCACCCGACCCCTCCCAGCGTCTATAACCCATTTTTCCCGCCAGAACTGGACGAAGTTTTCCTTAAAGCCCTGGCGAAAAAGCCCGAAGAGCGCCACGACTCCATCATGGAATTTGCCCTGGCCTATGATGCAAAACTACAAGAGATATTGAGGAAACGCTCAGAGAAATCGAGGCAGCAAGTCGTAGAGACTCCGGCTCAGGAGGCGAAGAGGATGACCATATCCTTTCACTCGCGAAATGCCAGCACGCTCAGACCTCCTTCTATGCAGGCTATCGGCACCCTTACCCTGCGCCCGCACAGCCCACGCAGCCCACACCCATTTCAGAACGTACCGGCAATTCCAGTGGCCCACGTTGCACCCATGCAAACCAGGCAACAGGCACCAGTAAACGAGACAGGGCACGAGCAGGTCGCAACGCTGGAAGTAGCTCGACCTTCCCTCAAAACGCCCCATTCCTCGCCGAGCATTGTGGAGAACGAGACCGATCCCACCAATGCCATCGGCGCTCCCCTCCTCAAGAAGGAGAAAGCGCGCAAGAGTGATGCGTCTATAACCTGCACCACCCCCATATACCGTCAACCCCCCATCTTCAATCTTATCGTTGTTGGCCTGCTTATCCTCCTGCTCATCATCCTCGGCCTGCTACTTATTTTGCTGTTCAGAAGCCAGAGCCACACAGTCTATAGCAGCCTCGAATGGATAACTCATTCCACATCCCGCTCGACATGCAAGACTATCAGACTGCTTAAATCACATACTGCACCTGAGAATTATTTCCTACACTTCCAATGACGTTCACTGAGAATGTAGCCTCTGGCATACCTGTGACCGTGACATTCTGTTCGTAATGATCAGAGCCAATAAAAGGATTAGCAAAGCTTAAATCTATCTGGACTCCTGCATCATTCCCATTTGAGTCAGTAGCCGTGTAGTGAATGACCCCAACAACTCCCGTCGAAGGGGCGGTATTTGTCGTCCCGAATACATCTGCTGTTTGAGGAGGAATGGATGCACCGGGGAGATTGCCTGATTGATATCCACCACTTGAGAAATTGGTGTTCCCATCGGAATTGACAAGATTCAGAGTAAAACTCGTTTCATTAACAACACCAATGGCGATGGAACGAGCAAAAGCGCCGAGTACAGCATCTAACGCGGCAAGAGCCGTATCAATGGTATCAACTGGACTGAATGCCATGAGATCTTCTCCTTTTTTCTATCTGGAAGTCATAGTCAGAGGAGTACCACTTTCCTGTGGCGCTCCAATCAAACAAATCCAACCGTAGATGTCACATCTATCCTATAGACGCGAGGACTTTCTATTTTTGGTTTATCACTTCAGACATGTTGATCAGCTAGCGATGAAGAATGTCTTCGAGCCTGAAAATGCTCCCGCCGCAAAGAAAAACAGGGCGATCTTGCGATCGCCCTGCAAGCTAGCAGTTTATAATCCTACTTTACTGCGCCGGAACAATGGGCAGCAGGACGTAGGATGGGTGTTCGCGGTCGTGCAGAATGGTCTGGTGGGCAACGGCAAGCTCGGCATCGGCCCCGAAGTCATGGCCGGTGTTGGGATTGCGGTCCCAGCGCGGGAAGTTGCTGCTGGTGACATCGAGGCGAATGCGGTGACCTGCCTTGAAGACGTTACTGGTGGCCCAGAGATCGATTTCATACTCGTAGGCTTTGCCCGGCTCGATGAGCGACGGTTCCTCGCCACTGCTGAAATTGCGATAGCGCGCGCGAATAATGCCATCGGTCAGGTTCTGAGCGTAGCCATCAGGGTAGACATCGACTAGCCGCGCCACGAAGTCGGTATCCGGCGCGCTGGAAATCGCCCAGAGATGGACGGTAATGGGGCCGGTGACCTCGACATCCTGTTGCAGTTCCGGCGTCGTATACACCAGCACGTCCAGGCGACTCTCAGTCGGGCGCTGATCATAGGGACCAGCCGGAAATTCCGGTGCCATCAAGAGCGCTCCCCCACGAGTGATGACAGGGTCGGCAGGGTCGTAGTTATAGGCATCGGAGGATTCATCTACGGGTTCCCCGGTACTCAGCGTACCCTCACCATTGAGAGAGTTGGCCTGTCCGCCGCTATGCAGATAGTAAGGGGTATTGACAGCACGGGCGAGCGGCCATTCCTGCTCGTCGCGCCATACATTCGCGCCCATGACGAAGAGCTTGATGGGAGCTTCCTTTATCATACCTGTATCGATGCCCTTGAGCCAGTGATCGAACCAGCGCACCTGCAAGCTGACAAAGTCGATTTGCAGGTCGATAAAAGCGGCAGTCGAACCCATCCCGAAGTTGATCTCACCTACCAGGGATGCATTGCCGCCATGTGTCCACGGACCGATGAGCAGTTTGCTCAGGCGGGCCTCCGGTGTACTGCCATGCTCGCGCATAATCTTGAAGTTGGAAATGGTATCACTGAGAAAGATATCGTACCAGCCTCCGATATTGAATGTCGGTACTGTCACCTTCTCATGCTTGCCCAGAATCGTCATCGGCTCCGTCACTTCGCGATTCATGGGATGTTCGATGGGTTCAAAGAAGGCTGGGGCGACATTGTTACGCCTGTGCGGAGCAAATTCCTTGAGTGGCAGCGACCAGTAGCCCTGCTTGCCCATTGCATCCATGTCTTTCGCCAGTGCATAGATGGCGCGACCCAGTTCCTGTGGATTGGCCCCATAGCGGCGCATCTGCACATCAAGACCCATCATCAATTGCCAGTTTGCCATGATGCCCAGTTCCATCGCCCCGTCACGGAACATGACGCCGTTGAGAGGGTCATTCCAGGTGATGAAGGGAATCATCGCCTTGAGCGCGGGAGGCTGCAAAGCTGCCGCCGACCACTGCGTGAAGCCAAAATACGAGGCACCATACATGCCCACGTCGCCGGTACTACAGGGCAGTTGAGCGGCCCATGCAATCGTATCATAGCCATCCAACGCCTCGCGGCGCATGGGGTCCCATTCTCCCTCTGAGGTGAAGCGCCCACGTGTGTCCTGAATGATAACAGTATAACCACGACGCGCCACCTGCACCGGGTCAAGCACACTGCCACCCAGCAGAAAATCTTTCCCGTAAGGTAGGCGCGTCAGTAACACGGGCCACTTGCCCTCGCCCACGGGGCGGTACACATTTGCGCGCAGAGTTGTGCCATCGCGCATTCTAGCCGGGACATCAAAATCTACGGTGATCTGCTGCTCCCTTTGCATTGCCATAAAAAAACATTCCTCCTGATCTTCTCTGCTCTATCGTTATATGCTCCGAAATCATGTCGATGCAGGTATGATACAACGCACTGAGCAGGCAGTGCCAGTTTCCAGGCCTTGACACTGCCGTTAAAGATTGGCTATACTCACTGCATATCAGAGATGGAACGCTATTCCATTCAATAGAACAGAGGGTAAAAGATGCCGGAGAGGAGCGGTCTGGTATGCGACATGGGGAGCCGTTAGAAGGCGAAAAGACGGTGCAGATTGTCCAGCGTATTGCCCGCGTCCTGCGTGCCTTCAACAATCAGGGGCTGCTGGGCATCACCGACCTGGCGAGCGCGACCGGGCTGCCCAAGTCCACGACCCACCGGCTGGTGACGGCGCTGGTCAACGAGGGGCTGCTGGTGCAGGACGAAGACAGCCATAAATACGCGCTGAGCCTGCGCGTGACGGCCCTTGGTGCCAGCATCCTCAGTTCCCACACCGTGCGCAAAGTGGCGCGGCCCATGCTGATGGAACTGCGCGACCAGACCCGCGAATCAGTCCACCTTGCCGTTCTTGAAGGTATGGAAGCCGTCATCATCGACACAGAAGACTCGTATTTCGTCGTGCGCGCCGTCAACGTTCCCGGCCAGCACCTGCCCGCTCACGCCGTCTCAACGGGCAAAGTACTGCTTGCCTACCAGTGGGAAGTGCGCCTGCGCGAGATTGTACAGCACGCCAAACTCGAATCCTGTACCGAACGTACTATTACCGACCCGCACCTGCTACTGGAAGAACTGCGCCGCGTGCGCGCGCATGGCTACGCCATCTCCTGTGGAGAACTGGAGGAGGGTATCGACGCGGTGGCCGCGCCCATCTTCGACCACATGGGAACCGTCGTAGCATCGGTCTCCATAGGTGGCCCCAGTGAACGCTGCCGCCCAAAGCAGGCGGAACACATCGCGGCAGTCACCCGCGCAGGCCAGCAAATCTCGCAGGCGCTGCGCTACGTGGCCTGGCACTAGCACAGACTGTAGATTGAGACAGGGCAGGGAAACGGCCTATGGCGAAACAGAACAAAGTGAAAACGAATGCGATGCGCCTGCTGGATAAGCACCACATTCCCTATACCGCGTTCACCTATGCAGAGACGCTCCACTCAGCTCTGCAAGTCGCGCAGGTGCTTGGTGTAGCAGCCCATCAGGTATTCAAGACACTGGTGGTCTTCGCGGACGAGGGACGGCACCTGCTGGTGGTGGTGCCGGGGGATCGCGAGTTAGAGCCGCGACTGGTAGCCCGTGCAGTGGGGGCAAAGCAGGTGCGTATGGCCCCACAACACGAAGCCGAACGCCTGACCGGCCTCAAAGTGGGCGGCATCTCCCCCCTGGCGCTGCTCGACAAACCCTTCGAGGTCTATCTTGATGAGCATGCAGCCAAACTGGAAGAATTGTATATCAACGGCGGGCAGCGCGGCGTCAACCTGCGCCTGTGCGTTTCAGACCTGCTCACGGTAACAAGGGCGAAGTTTATTCAGGCTACCAACGATTCCGGTCTGGCAGCCGACGAGGCGAAAGCATAGGCATATCTGACTGGTAAAGGAGGGTGCGTTTCATTTGTTTGCACAAGAGAGAAACGTCCGTAGGGGCGACCTTCAGGGTCGCCCGGGGCCAGGAGCGCAGCAACTGGCCTAGATGCGCCAATCAGGAAAGACTGCCGCCACGCTGCGCTGTCGGCAGCGGGCGACCCTGAAGGTCGCCCCTACGGCATCCCTTGCCCTTTCTACAACAAATGAATGGCACCTGGCAAAGGAAAGCGATTTTAGCAGTGACTCAACTGGCAACAGACGAAACGATAGCGCGCAGGATAGAGCAGAGCCTGGTCGCGGTTAAGGGCGCAGGTGATCTGGCAACAGGCGTGATTCACAGACTGCACAGCGCCGGTTTTCCGGTGCTGGCAACCGAACTGCCGGAACCAACCGTCGTGCGGCGCACTGTCTCCTTCGCCGAGGCCGTGCTGCTGGGAGAGATGACCGTTGAGGGCATCACCGCACAATGTGCCACCTCACCGGAAGAGATCACAACCCTTCTCGCCAACCGGCGCGTCCCCATCGTTGTCGATTCTGAAGGGCGCGTACTCAGGCTGCTGCGCCCGCTGGCACTGATCGAAGCCACGCTTTCCAAACACAACAGCGGCATCAGCATTAACGATGCGCCCATCGTCATCGCCCTCGGCCCCGGCTATGCAGCGGGCCGCGATGCGCATGCCGTCGTCGAGACGAATCGCGGGCATAACCTGGGGCGCGTCTACTACACGGGTAGCGCCGAGCCAAACACGGGCGTTCCCGGTGCTATCGCCGGCTATACCATCGAGCGGCTGCTCAAAGCCCCTGCCGCCGGAAAAATCTCTGGCGTGCGGCAGATCGGCGACATGGTACAAGCAGGCGAAATTGTCGCTCAGATACACGAGGCAGGCTGCACGGGAAAGCCTTGTAACTGCCAGTCCGTCCCCGTTATCGCCGCCATCCCAGGCATCCTGCGCGGCCTGCTGCGTGACAGCATCACCGTCAGCACGGGCATGAAGGTCGGCGACATCGACCCTCGCGCCGCCCGCGAACACTGCTTCACCATCTCCGACAAATCCCGCGCCATTGGTGGCGGCGTACTGGAAGCGATATTGCACCTGATGCAAGGATTACGCCAGTAAACACCTTGATGATGAGCTGCAACTTTGCTCAGAAATGCTTCAACTGTCGACGTAACGATGCCAGCGCACAGAACCACTACTGGCGCTTAACGCCGTGACGTTCCCATCTTGCAAGGCAATCAATACAAGACTATCGTTCAGCACGGGTACGAATTGCGTCGCTGGAATAGGCGCACTATAGCGCCAGAGCACAGAACCATCGCTTGCTCTCAGTGCCGTGATACCTCCAATCATGTTGAGACCAGCTCCACCAGGGAAGGCCAGGTAGATCACATTCTGAGTGACGGTCATAGTTACTGCTTCCTCTGCTTCCCCTTGATAGTGCCACAGAATGGAACCGGTACTTGCGCTTAGTGCAACTACATCGCTGCTGTTAAGCATCTCTACATAGATCACCCCACTCATTTCAAACAGAAAAGGGAGAGCGTTGGAAACATGGAGTTCTATGCTCCAAATGGGAGAACCGGTGCTCTCGCGTAGTGCGAGAATATGTCCATCCTCCGTCAGAACATAAACCGCTCCATCGTCAACAAGCGGTTGTTGAAACGCAGCCAGAGCCGGAACATGGGGGCGATAGCGCCAGAGCAACGCCCCCGTATCAGCACGCAATACATCCATGCTACCATCTCGCAGATTCAGGAGGACCATATCACCGGCCACGAACGGAAGAGGTGCTCCTGCAGGTGGCATGGGCGAAGTATATTCCCAGGATCGAGAACCAGTACTTGCATCCAGAGCAGAGAGCTGCCCCTTCTCCGTTAACACATAGACCATGCCATTCGCTACACGTAAGACACCGACTCACATGATGGGTGACACATATTGAAAGTATCCATTGCAATAAAAATTGACCTGATCAGGTCTTCATTGCTCAAGAACCAACGAATGCAGGGAGCAGTATCCTGCATTCGTTGGAGAAACTCCTGTATCCCCTAGAAGAAGGACTTTCACTGTTTTGTCCCTTGAAGAAAATCGATTACCACCCGTCTCCCTTCGAGAGAACGATGAACAAGGCTATGGCTTCGCCCGTGATGATCTGTTTTCGCGCTGTTGGGATCAGTTCAGCCAGCTCTTCGCCGCAGGCAAGTGGAACCATGCGATCATCGCTGCCATGCAAGACAAGCGTTGGACAGGTAATCTGGCGAGCATAGGTGGACAAATTATCTCTCCTCATATACACCTGCATGGCCCGCAACTCTACAGTGAAGGAGTGGAGCCGTTCTGCCTTTGGCATCGCTTGCACCTGACGTATCAAGTATCGCTCCCTCTCTAAAAATTCGGCATAGCGGCCATGTGCCTGCATTTCAACAGCTACACAGAGAATCTCGAATGAGGTTTCCAGGGGTTTGCCCATAGTTGGAACAGAAAGTCGGAAGAGAAAATAGCCTTTGGATGCAAGTCGTTCATGAAGTGTTGCGCAAAGCCTGCTGGTAGCGAGAGCGGCTGGCCCAAAGACAGCAAACCATTCCTGATCAGGTTCACAAGCCGACGGCACCTCCGACCATGCGCCGGGTCTTTCACTGTTTTGAAGGCATTGAGTTGCTCCATGTGCAGACCATTGCCGCCCCTCTTGTGATTGGTCTTACGTCTCCAGTCGGTCCATGACCTCATTTTGCAGCTCTTAGGCCCTCTGTACCAGAAAATCTACCATCTTTCCAGTTGAAACTGCGGATTGTGGGATTGTGGGATTGTGGGTTGAATCATTGACTTTCTCCTCTTTTTAGAGTAAAGTTTCTCCAGGAAGAGAGAGTTCCTCGGTCGAGGAAAAGCATGGCGTATTTTGTACGTGGGGTCGATCCACATTGTGGGGGCTGCCTTTGGAGGTGCCATTGTTGGAACTGTTCTTGGAGCATTCGGCTCCCTCTTTTTGCACTCATCGTGGCAGTCAGTTATCATTGCCGTGATCGCAGTGTTCGCTTTAGTGCAGCAATTGACTCGGCATCCTCGAACATTAGGGTCTTCATCGGCAGGTACCGCGCACATGGACAAGAACCTTACCTCCCATCCCACGTTATTTTCTCTGGGGCATGCTGCTCGGCTCTGGTATTGCCACAGTTATCCCCTATTCGGCTTTCCTCCTTGTTCTTGCCACTCAGCTGACTTCAGGAATAATTTTGGGAAGCCTCTCAGGAGCAATCTTTGGAAGTACACGAGCAACAGTCGCCCTCTTACCATTATTGAGCAAGAGCGGGAGGCTCTACCCTGAAAAACTCCTCCTGCCTGCGGTGAGCAAACAGCTACGTTGGCTCAATACTCTCTTGATTATTGCAGGGAGCTTCTTGCTAGTGGTAACAAGCTGGCATTAAAGAAACGAAAGAGAGAAGACGATGACAACTAATACAAAGCAGCAACCTATTAGCTGGCTCAAGTGGTTTAGACATCTGCCATTTGTCCTGGTCATTGTTCTCGTCATAGCTGTCGTCGGCTGTACAACAAATCCTCTTACTTCCCCAAAGGCAACCAGCACTCCAACGCTGACGACGGCAGAAATCTGGAAACTCCTAGGCCAGCGCCCTATCCGTATCCCTCCTCATGCTCCCGGGCAAGCATGTCCCTCCACTGGACAGGTGCTGCCTTATTTTGGATTCAAAGCTGGACATGCGCCAGCCTATCCAGATCAGCCAGGTATCCCTTTTGCCAGCCCACAAAAGTTTGCTATAGGCAATCCTGAGGTTGATGGCTGGGGTGGTCAAAAGATAGTATGGTTCGTTCCATCATCTGCTACCGGCCCTGTCCTGATCCGTGGTCAACAGCTAGACGGTTCCAATCCGGTACGTTTCAATGGAGGGATCGATCAGGAGGAAGGGGGTATCATATATCCTCTGCTGACCGCCTTGCGCGTGCAAGGCGGCGGTGATTGGGGCTCCTACACACGTTTGAAAGCTCCTGGCTGTTACTTCTATCAGATAGATGGCCTGTCCTTTAGTGGCTATTTCATCTTCTATACTACTTTTCGATAGCCCGGACAGACAAGCCGACAGAAGTTGGCCCTCCCAGGGGTCGTGGCTCAAGGCCACCATCACCCGCTTCGACAACCTTCCTCCTCGTCCGAAGAGCTTTTCTAATTTGCCTTTGAGAGGACTCTAGCTCTTTTAGGCCAGGTTGCTATTCCGACTTTCTGTTCCAACCATGGGCAAATCCCATTTTAGCCTTGTGCTGCCTCAGAAAAAAGAGGGAGTTGAATTCAACAGGACGCGGCCTTTGTGCTTGCGGCAGCGCACAGGTTCGGCTTCACGAATGATCACAAACCATTCGACTTCGCCGGGCTTCCACAGTTCGAGCTGCGCAGACTGGTAACGATGATCGTAGAGACGGGGATTGCCGACACGGCGAAAGTGGTGCCCATCCGGTTGCCATTCGACTGAGTACCGCGAGAGACGTTCCTGGTGGTAATCCAGGGTGAGTACATCTTGAAAGATATCGACCTGCACTGTTTCGCCGACCAGGTTCCGTTCGCCATAGAGCAGGAAGTTCCTGAAGCGCGCATAGCCTGCTTTGTTGAGTCTGCGTGTCTCACAGAGGCCAGAGAACGCCTGGGAGACCAATTCCGGGGCTGGCTGTGTGCCCTTGATCCATTGCAGCACGGCAGCAGGACTGTGACAGCCATCATCCCGTTTGTCGTGAGCCATATGTTTTTGGAAGTTGTAGTCTCTCATCCATTTTTCATGTGCTGCAAGCAAATCTTCCCAGGTCTGCGCCTTTTCAAAGCTCCAGTCGGCCATCCGCCTTTGCACCCCAAACGCCGCTTCTATATAATTTTGATAGGGCCGTCCCTTCTTGATCTCCCGTTTCTCAATACCAAGCTGCTCGCACGTCCAGCGCGTCTCATGGGAGGTAAAGACGCTCCCATTGTCCGAAACCAGAACCTCTGGCATCCCAAAGTGACGCACGGCATCATAGAACACCGCAAAAAAAGGCCTCGGTGTCTTGCTTGCGAGAGATGGCGGAGGCCAGAATGGCGCGAGAGAAGTTCTCCAAAATGCTGATACAGTAAATCATGCCTCCACCCAGATGATGCATGTCTAGATAGCGTATATCAACCGACCAATACTGATGTCTCCGTTCTGCCCTGAATGGCATTTCCGCCTTCGCACGTGGTGTACGCGGGACTTGAAGATGATACAGTTTGCGGTTGATCGCCAGGTAACGCCCACAGGTCGCCCGCGACAGCTTGATGCCCATCTGCTCCAAGGCGGCGCTCACACAGTACGCACCAATGTTCGGGTTTTCTGCGAGCTTTTTAATCTCTTGAATGGTGACAAGATCGACCTTCCTGAGTTGTTTGCGCGCATGCGATTTGTCGGCCAGTCCGGCAAACTGTTCTTCTGCAAACCGCTGCAGAATGTCATGGACGGTCTTTCGACTCACATCCAGGTAGGCGGCGATGGATTTGGCGTTCCATCCATCGACATGGAGCCGAATGACGGTGCGTCGCCTGGTTTCCCCATCCTCCATTTCCATATAGCGTGGGTAGCGGCGTTCGGTCGTCGAGGGCTTGGGGCCAGAATGAGCTGAATAGTCGCCGGTGCGGGCTTGCGATTAAATTTCACGAAGCAGATGGTGGCGATCTCATGGGGACGGAAGATAGGATATTGCGCATGCAAGTCGACAATCTCTTGCCGGATGTCGGGAGGAAGCGAACGCTTATCGAGCTTTGGAACTGGTGGCGGTGGTTCTGGGGGCAGCAGCGAAGCCATGCCCGCCTGGTCAAAGAGATTGGCACGGTAGTAAATAGTGCGTGGTGATACCCCTGTTTCTGCGCCTCGTTCTTTGGGCGTGATGCCCCATAAGATCACAGGACGGATCACTTCATAATTGATTTGCGCCGTATCTTTGAGCAGCGGCTGGATCTGCTGCCAGTCATGCGTTGGCTCCCGGCGCTCATACCGACGTTTGGGCATCGAAGATTCCTCTTCAGCTTGCAAAATTGGTACATTCCCTCTGAAAAGTATCTTACAAGGTTTCTGGTCTCCATACAAGGCCAGACGTTTATCGCAGTGTCGCCCGTAACACTTCGATGGTGTCCACCGCTGTCCTGATGTAGACGGAGCCGTTCGCCACCGTAAGCTGGAATGAAGCCTCAGTCCAGGGTAATGAGCGCGACCAGAGCAGGGAGCCATCAGCGGCGCGTAAGGCTACTAACGGTGCAGTCGTGGCACTGCTATCGTAAAGAACGCTGGGAATAAGATAGACGACGCCATCAACCACAGTAATTGATTCCTGACCCACGTTTTTCACTGTGTGATGCCAGAGCAGCTTGCCATCGCTCACCCGAAATGCCGATACGATGCCATTGGCTGTAATGGCATAACCAGTTCCATCATCCACTGTCAGGGATAGCTGATAGTGGACTTGCGGGGTAAGGCTCGTCTTTGCTGCCTGTGATGGAGACAATACACTTTTCAGAACCACGGCACCCAGCAGTGCCACGGCAGCGAGTATGGCAATCCCCATTCCGATGCGTACCCGCAATGAGAGTCTTTGGCTCTGGCCTGCCAATCTCGCTGGAGCTGGACTGGAAGGCGCATCCAGGTCTATGATCTCGACCTCAAAATCGTCTTTCGTAATATGTTCAGAATCAGGAGTACCCAAATGTGATAGCCTCCTCTCAAGCACTTACGTCTAACCCAAGAGTAGCAGACAACTTGAGAAATGGCAAGATTTTCCCGTAATGGATCAGGATAAATACCCTCTTGTAGAGGCGATAGCATAATGATATGATGACTACCATAAAGGTTGCTATCATAAGCTTGATTGTCTGGTGGATATGCTGAAGATCACTACATATTATAGTCCTGAGACGGTCGCGGAAGCAGTGGCATTGCTGGCCGAGGAAGGGCGTACCGTTCTTGCGGGTGGCACCGATCTGCTGGTGAACCCGCGCTTCATGGTTGGTGTGCGCGAGGTGGTGGATATCCGGCGTCTGGGATTAGATTATATCCGCATCGAAGGCGACTGGCTGCATATTGGCGCGGGAGCCACGATGCGCATGGTAGCGCAACACCCCGTTGTGCAGGAGCTGGCCAGCGGCATTCTGGCGCGAGGAGCTGCCGTCTGCGGCTCACCCAATATCCGCAATATGGCAACACTGGCAGGAAACGTCGCCTCTGCTCTGCCCTCCGCAGACACGCCGCCCTCTCTCCTGGCCCTCGGCGCGGAGGCCCTGCTCGTGAGCACACGAGGCGAGCGTTGGGTGCCGCTCGAGCAGTTTTTCACCGGTCCAGCGAAGAGCGTGCGCGAGCGCGAGCTTATCCAGGAGGTGCGCGTTCCCTTAGATGCGGCGGCCATGCAGGGCGGTTTCTATAAAATTGGGCGCACCGCCGAGGATATTTCCATCGTGAGTGCGGCTGTCGCGCTTGCCATCAAAGATGGGGTTATTCACTCGGGGCGTTTGGTGATGGGGGCAGTCGCGCCAACGCCCCTGCGTACCGTGCAGGCTGAATCGGCTCTGATCGGTCAACCCCCGGCAGAGGAGACTTTCCAGCGAGTAGCAGAGATTGTGCGCGAGGAGGTACGCCCGATTAGCGATCAGCGCGCCTCGGCTGATTATCGGCGGCGTATGAGTGGTGTGGCTGCCCTGCGCGCACTGAGACAGGCAGCAGGACTGGCAGCACGTGGAGAGGAGTGGCACCATGCCTGAGATCGACATTACCCTGAAGGTGAATGGACGCCCGGCGCGCTGGCGCGTGGAAGCCGGCGAGACGCTGCTAGAGGCGCTGCACCATCACCACCTGGGAGGAACAAAGCTGATTTGCGGCACCGGCGACTGCTGCGGCTGTGGCGTCATGCTCGATGGGCGCTCCGTCAATTCCTGCTGCATGCTGGCCGCGCAGGCCGGGGGAGCAGAGGTGCTGACCATCGAGGGGCTGGCGCAGGGTGAGAAGCTGCACCCCATTCAGGAAGCCTTCGCAGAGGAGGGCGCGGCCCAGTGCGGCTACTGCACCCCCGGCTTCATCATGCGTGCCTACGCCTTCCTGCAAGAACATCCACATCCCACCGAGGCCGAGATCAGAGCCGCCCTCGCGGGCAATATCTGTCGCTGCACCGGCTACGTCAAACCTGTAGCAGCCGTTCTAAAAGCAGCGGAGATGATGTCGGCAAAATAAAGTGGTTGTATCTCTAACTCATGCATGGTAGAATTCAGGCACGTCAAAGATACTGATGGATTGACTCTTTAAACATCTGAACACGCTACTCTCTAGCAAGATGGTAACGAATGAATAGCGAATATTATGAACCTGGAAGTGGAAATATTGCCGACGCGGCGCACCAGGCTACCCGCCAGCGCGCGCGTACCCGCGTGGTGGGGCAGAAAGAACGGCGTGTGGATGCGCGCCCCCTGGTGACCGGCGCGCCCGTCTACGCCTCTGAATTTGAGCAGCCGCATATGCTACATGCTCGCATTCTGCACTCACCACACGCCCACGCCAACATTATGCGCATTGATAAGAGCAAGGCGCTGGCGCTGCCGGGCGTGCTTGCCGTGCTCACCTGGGAGGACGTGCCGAGAGTAGCGCACAGCACCGCCGGTCAACCTTACCCGGAACCTTCCCCCTATGATACATATTTGCTGGATAAGCGCGTGCGCTACGTGGGCGACTGGGTAGCCTTTGTGGCAGCAGAGAGCGAGGCCAGCGCGGAAGAAGCCCTCAATCTGATCGAGGTTGAGTACGAAGTTTTGCCAGCCGTCTTTGATCCACTAGAGGCGACGCAGGAGGGTGCGCCGCAGTTGCATGAGCCGGATGTCACCCACCCCAATGCCATACACCACCACGACCATACCGACGATGCCATGCACCATCACAGCGATACCCAGGATGCCGTTCACAGCCACGGCAGTATCTATGATGCCTCGCACAATCTGGCCGCCCATGAAGAAATCGAGCGCGGCGACTTTGATGCTGCTATGCGCGAGGCCGATTTCATCGTCGAGGGAGAGTATCGTGTTCCCTATATCTCGCATGCCGTCCTGGAGCCGCATGTCTGTGTGGCCTACCTGGATGGCTACGACCGCCTGGTCGTGGTCAGCAGCACGCAGGTACCGTATCATACACGACGCCAGCTTGCCGCCGTTTTGCAGTTGCCCATTTCCCGCGTTCGCGTGGTGAAACCTCGTGTGGGCGGCGGCTTCGGCAGCAAACAGGAGATGCTGCTAGAACCTGTTGCCGCTATGCTGACTCTCAAGACGCGCCAGCCGGTACGTATCGCCTACAGCAGACAGGAAGAGTTCACGGCAGCGCGCTTCCGTCACCCGATGATTATGCGCATGCGCAGCGGGGTGAAACACGACGGCACGCTTGTCGCCATCTCCATGCACTCGATCGGCAACGCGGGCGCGTATGGCACGCACAGTTACACCGTCACGCGCAGCACAGGCCACAAATCGCTCTGCCTCTACCACGCGCAGGCATATAAATTCCAGGCCGACGCAGTGTATACCAACCTGCCCATTACCGGTGCCATGCGCGGTTATGGCGCGCCGCAAGGCTTCTACGCGCTGGAATCGCATATCGACGAGATTGCGCGCAGACTTGGCATGGACCCGTTAGAATTTCGACGCAAAAACCACGTGCAGAAGGGCGACTGGGACCCGATGGAGGGCGAGGTCGTGGACGGCGTCTTTCATTCCAAACGCCAGTTCCGTTCGTGCGGCCTGCCACAGTGCCTGGAACGCGGCGCGGCAGCCTTTAGCTGGTACGAGCCGTTTGAGCGCGGAGATGGCAAGCCGGTACGGCGCGGGCGCGGCATGGCAACGGCGATGCAGGGTAGTGGCGTCGCCAGCTTCGAGCTGGGCGGGGCATCGATCAAGCTGAACGAAGACGGCTCGTTCAATGTCATGACCGGAGCTACCGACATTGGACAGGGCAGCGATACCGTGCTGGGTCAGATTGCCGCCGAGGCGCTGGGCGTCGGTATGGACAAGATCATCATGCACTCGGCGGACACCGATTCCAGCGTCTTTGACTACGGCTCGTATGCTTCCAGCACGACCTATATCAGCGGCGGCGGCGTGAAGGTTGCGGCAGAGCGCGTGCGCCAGCAGATACTGGAGGTGGCAGGCAATTTACTGGACTGCTCGCCTGAAGATATGTCGATCGTTGACAGCGTCATCTACACACCGAAGGGGGCCAGTAGTCTGACCGTCGCGGATATTGCCAACGAGACGCTCTATGGCAAACACCGTCAACAGATCATGGCAAAAGGCGATTTCTGGACGGATGACTCGCCAGCGCCCTTCTTCGCACAGTTTGTTGAAGTCGAGATAGATACCGAGACGGGACAGGTACGGGTCACACGGGCAGTCAACGCGCTTGATCTTGGCAAGGCCATCAATCCGACCCTGGCAACGGGACAGGTCGAGGGAGCTGTCGCGATGGCGCTGGGCTACACACTGAGCGAGGAGGTGAAGTTCGACGAGCAGGGCCGCGTGCGCAACCCCGGCTTCGTCGACTACAAGGTCATGTCTACGCTGGATATGCCCCAGATGACGACCATTCTCGTAGAGGATACCGAGTATACCGGGCCATTCGGCGCGAAGTCCGCCGGTGAAGTGCCGACCAATTGTATAGGGCCAGCTGTCGCCAACGCGGTCTATGATGCTCTCGGTGTGCGCATACGCAGCCTGCCCATCACACCCGAAAAGATTTTGCAGGCGCTGGACGAATTGAAAGCCCATCAATAATATTTTTATCATTATTTTTCTAAAGTGGAAAGCGAGTAACACGGAGCATGGCGGATGAGGATATTTCAACGGCCTATTTACTGATTCAACGCGGGCCGCAGGCGGGAAAACGTGTCGAGCTATGGAAAGATTGCACAACGATCGGGCGCAGCCGCCATTGTGACATCTTTCTTGAGGATATTACCGTTCATCGCAAACAGGCCAGCATTCTCTTTACCCCTATGGGCTTCGTATTGCGCGACGATCATGGCAGTGGCGATAGCTTTATCAACGGCAGACCCATCAGCGAACAGGTGCTCAGGGACGGCGATCATCTCCTGTTTGGCACGACCGAACTTATCTTCTTTGCCCATGAAGGCACGCGTCCCTTCCAGCTTGCCACCTCACGCGGGCGCGAGTCACATAGAGGGAAAAAACTGGACCCCAGTACCAGCACGATTGCACGACTGGAAATTGGCAGTTTGCAAGGCACAACACGCCGCTTTGATCTACAACCCGAGACGACCATTGGACGCAGCCGCGATTGCTCAATTTTTCTGGAAGACCTGACCGTCAGCCGCGTCCATGCGATCATCCGCCTGCTGCCCGATGGTACCTATGAGATAGAGGATCAGCGTTCGGCGACAGGCACGTTTGTCAACAATATGGCAATTCAACGCTATCGCATGGTTGAAGGAGATGTTATTCAGATTGGAGGCAGCGTTTTCACCTTCAGGCGCCCACGCTCTTAAGCCGCTTTTGTAACTCCTTGATGCGCTCTCCGTAATAATCCACCTCTGAACCATCGGGCAGGCGTACAGCAGGCTCGTAGGCGTGCGTTGTGCGTATGAACTCCTCGACTTCCGGGGGCACATCACACTGGTGCGCTTCGGGATGCTGGCGTACCTGCGTTGAGGACAGGTTACGATAGGCGCTACTAAGCGGCAGCTCATGGATAAAAGGAGCAAAGACACGGTTCTCCGGCCTGTTCAATAGCTCTGTGAGCTGCTTTGAACCATCCTTGCCACGCGGCGCAACCAGCAATTGTGCCAGGCTAAAGAGATCTTTGAGCGCAGCATTCCGGTCCTGATAGTAATGTGGATCGAGTATCTGCACAATTTTATCGAAACCTATCAGGAAGAACAATTGTCTGACGGCGGGAAAGGAATTGCGTACCGCCTCCGCCTCCTCCACATACAAACCCCGGTTGAAGAGCATAATGCCGGTATAAGGCAACTCTTTTTGCAGGACTTCACCCAGCAACAGAATGCGATCTAGCAGCAAAGGCCGCTCGACACCTTCTTTATCAACCGTCACTTTACTGAAAGAGGCATACAGCTGCATAGGCGCGTGATGATTGGCATAGCGTTGTGCCTGCCGCAGTAACCCCAGGTGGGCCTTCGTCGGCGGGTTAAACGAGCCGGGAAAAACGATAATAGCACCATGAGGTGCCGGTGAACCGGGAACCACTACCGCCTTCGCTGGCGCGCCTGTCCATAATTGATCGAGCAATGATTGAATTTGTCGTAGCTGTGCTATTGTCTGCTCTGAAGCCTGGAAGGATGCATTCATACTCTTATTGTAGCACAGTGGAGGCGTCGGCAGGCAAAATCCTGCTGCTCAATTTCTCCCTTCTCTGACAGCAATATGCTCCTGATCTTTGCAGTTCAGCACTTCCTGGCCATGCTCTATTTGCTCCAAACATAGACTCTATATTATGCTTATTAAGCCCGTCTTAACTGAAGGTAAAGGTAACTTTATGGGAATATTATCCAGGCTTTTTTCTCATTTTATGTAAAATTTATCTATGATATTGCCTGAGTAACTGTACTACTCATCCATTGTATTTGCTTGATATTGTCTGTTACACTCAATTCAGAGAAGCTCTTCATGGAGTTATTACATCTCTCTGTCTCTTTGTTTCTTAAGTCTTTTTAGCCTACTCAGGCGATGGAGGTATTCGGCATGAACAACGAAGAACGTGAGTTATTTCATCAGCTGCTCACCCCACACACTCGTCGCGCATTCTTGAAGCGAGCCGGAGCGCTCGGTCTTTCCGGGGCAGCATTCTCCGCCTTTTTAGAGGCGTGCGGAAACAGCAGTTCCACATCAGGGTCGACATCGAGCGTCAATATGGCGGGTCCAATTGCTATGCAGACACTGATCACGAATGCGAAGAAAGAGGGTCAGTTGCAGGCCATTGGCATTCCACCCGAGTGGGCCGACTACAGGGATATTCTGGCGGGTTACACGAGCAGCTACGGTATCCCCATCTCCTACCAGGCAGAGGCAGAGTATTCATCCGCACAGGAGCTGGAAGTCTTCAAAAACTCGATTCACCACCCACACGGCGATATCGGCGATGTTGGCTTTTCCTTCGGCCCTAAAGCTATCCAGCAAGGATTGATTACGCCCTATATTCATTCGAAATGGGCGGATATCCCGGCAAGCCTCAAGGACTCAAAGGGCTACTGGTGTACTGAATACTGGGGTGCGCAGGCTTTCGTCGTCAATACGGACAAGGTGAAGCAAATGCCCGCCACCTTCCAGGATCTGCTCAATCCTGCCTACAAGAACATGGTCGGTATCGATGGCGACCCGCGTCAGGCTACCGATGCCTTCATGGCCGTCTACTCTGCGGCCCTGGCAAACGGCGGCAGCCTGGACAACATCCAGTCCGGCATCGATTTCTTTGCTAAACTAAAGAAGGCGGGAAACTTCACTTCGGCCCGCTCCAGCATTGCTAACATCACCACCGGCGAAGTGGCTATTGCCATCATGTGGGACTACCTGGGCCTGGGATTCCGCGACCAGCTTGCCGGGAAACCTCATATCCAGGTCGTCATTCCATCCGATGGCTCGCTCGCCGGTCCCTATGTCTCCATCGTGAACAAGACAGCCCCACACCCCTTTGCGGCTCGCCTCTGGATTGAGTACATCTTCTCCGACGCGGGACAATTGGACTACCTGAAGGGCTACGCGCACCCCGCCCGCTACCAGACGCTTGTCAACCAGAACAAGGTACCATCAGACCTGGCTGCCAAACTACCTCCTGCGTCGCAGTACACCAATGTCAAGTTCGTCACCGATCAGACACAGTTGGCGAACGCCACGCAAACAGTGTCGCAAAACTGGGCATCCCAGGTGCTGGGACAGTAATCGACCGGTGACCAGTACTTGAGATAGTGTATAATAGGGTCATTGTAGGGATAAAATCAGAAAATCTCCCTGCGATGACCCACGATTGTGTTTACAGGAGGTGTTCGATGCAACAACAGGTAGCCGGTAGCCAGCTCGTCCAGGCCCGGACGAGAGCGAGAGCTGTGTCGGAGAGCCGGGTTGGTCGCCTGCGGGGTCAGAATTGGAGCTATACGCTGACAAGCTGGCTCGGTCTGGTACCTTTTCTCCTCTTTTGCCTGCTCTTTGAGCTGTTGCCCGCCCTGATCATTATTTTCGGCAGCTTCAGCGATAGCAACACCGGGGCGTTGACGCTCGATAACTACCAGCGCATGCTCTCCCAGGCACAGAATTTCCACGCCTTTGGAACCAGTATCTCTCTCTCGCTGGTAACGGCATTGATTGGTGCAATTTTTGGTTTTCTGGCTTCCTATGGCGTCTATAATTTGCGTACTGGCGGGCTGCGCAATTTCATCGTTGGCTTTTCTAGCATTGCCGCCAACTTCGCGGGCGTTCCCCTGGCCTTTGCCTTCGTCGCCACGCTGGGTGCTGAGGGCTTCATCACCGTCATGATTCACAACTGGTTTCATGTGAACCTGTACGATATCGGTTTCAGCCTCTACACCTTCTGGGGGCTGGTGCTCGTCTACAGCTATTTCCAGCTCCCATTGATGATTCTGGTGACGGTACCGGCCCTGAGCGCGCTGCGACCAGAGTGGCGCGAGGCGGCTACAAATCTTGGTGCCTCCAGCTTCACCTACTGGCGGCGTGTCGCGCTCCCCATCCTCATGCCCTCACTCATCGCGGCAACCATGCTGCTATTTGCCAACGCATTTGGTGCCTATGCCACCGCGTATGCTCTTGCACAGGGGGCCATCAACATCGTTCCCATCCTGATCGGCTACGCGGTGGCAGGCAATGTCAATATGGATGTTGGCCTGGGCAATGCGCTCGCCGCTGGCATGATCGTCGTCCTGCTGATTGCCGTCTCCCTCTACACCACGATGGTGCGCCGCGCCAATACCTGGACGGGGAGGTAATGCATATGAGCGTCGCATTGCAAAAAGATACGTCCAGACAAGCTGGACGCACCATGGGGGTTGGTGTCGACAGGGTCTTTCTCACGCTGGTCATCCTCTATCTGCTGCTCCCTCTTGCGGTAACGCTGGTGTTTGGTCTCTCCGGTGGAGGAAGCTTCAGCTTCAGCACCTACCAGCAGATTTTCAGAGATCGCGATTTCTCACAGACACTGCTGCTTTCTCTGGGGCTGGCCTTCTCTGCCACCATCCTCTCTATCGTCCTGGTCACTCCTACCGCTTACTGGGTACAGATGCGCCTCCCCAACGTGCGCCCCTTGATGGATGTGCTCTCACTGGTGCCATTCGCCGTGCCAGCCGTCCTGCTCTCCCTGGGATTGGTAGAGGTCTATGGCTCATCCAATCCGATCATCAATGTCGCCTCACTGGGACTGGTGCCGCTGCTTAGTAATGATCCTTTCAATATCGTGAACACGCCGCAGTTGCTCGTCTGCGCCTATGTGATCATTTCGCTGCCGTTTGTCTATCGCCCGATTGATAACAATCTGCGCGCCATCAATACCAGGGTACTCACCGAAGCTGCGTACAGCCTCGGCAGTGGCTGGTGGAGAACCTTTCTGACAATCATCCTGCCTAATATCGCCCCCGGCGTCATCAGTGCGGCCCTGCTGACCTTCTCCACGGCGATGGGTGAGTTTACTATTGCCAGCCTTTTTGGCCTCTACACCTTCCCGATCTACCTGGATGAAACCGGCCAGAGCAGCCCGTACAAGGCGGCATCGCTCTCCGTTCTCAGCTTCGTTTTGACGCTTATCTGTGTCCTTGCCATCATCCTGCTGGTGCGCCGCGTGGCGATCGGGCCAAAGCAGGGAGAAATCGAAGTCGCGGCAGCCAAATAGGAAGGAGCTTATCGTGGCATTTCTAGCATTAGAGAACGTTACCAGGCGCTTCGGGCAGGTCACTGCCGTTGATGATATCACCCTGACGGTGGAACAGGGCGAATTTCTGACGCTGCTTGGTCCCAGCGGTTGCGGCAAAACCACCATCCTGCGCATGATCGCAGGCTTCGAGGTGCCAACAGCTGGAAATATCCTGCTCGACGGCGATGATATCACCAATCGTCCGGCCAGCAAGCGCCCGATGGGCATGGTCTTCCAATCCTACGCCCTCTTCCCTCACATGTCAGCCGCGCAGAATATCGCCTTTGGCCTGACCATCAAACATACCGCAAAAGACGAAATCCAGCGCCACGTAGCCGAACTGCTGGAACTGGTGGGCCTGGGCGATAAAGGGAAGAGCTATCCGCACCAGCTTTCTGGAGGACAGCAGCAGCGTGTCGCCCTTGCGCGAGCACTGGCGGTGGAACCCAAGGTGCTGCTGCTCGACGAGCCGCTCTCCGCGCTCGATGCCAAAGTGCGCGTCTCGCTCCGTAACGAGATTCGCCGCATCCAGCAGCAGCTCAAGATGACGGCCATCTACGTCACGCATGACCAGGAGGAGGCGCTGGCAATCTCCGACCGTATCGCAGTGATGGCTCGCGGCCATATCGAGCAACTGGGGCAGCCTGAAGACATTTACAGCAATCCCCAATCCGTCTTCGCCGCTACCTTCGTTGGCAACAGCAACCAGTTCCGAGGAATACTGACATCCGCCAGCGAAGGACTGTGCCAGGCAGGCGCATTTACACTGCATTTGTCACCGCAAACGACGATGCGTAACAGCGATGCCATCATGGTCATAGTTCGACCCGAAGAGATGACTATTCACGAAGCCGGTCAAGCAGTTGCGCCTGGCCTCGATGCCACTATGAATGGCACAGGTACGAGCAACGAGATTACCGGAGAAATCGAACTGCGCACCTTCCTGGGGCCGTTTACCCGCTTTCACGTGCGTGCAGGAAAGGACAGTGTTCTGATTGCCGATGTACCCAGCCAGCAGGCCAGAGGCTACGCCGTCGAACAACACGTCACGCTCTCCTTCCCCGCCTCAGCCTGCCAGGTTCTCCCCCTCGCTGCCGGAGAGGCCGAACCAAAACGTCTTGAGGAAGTAGAAACAGTATAGATTGTTTGCAAAATGGAAGTGGCAGGCGCGACCGCGCCTGCCACTTCCATTTTGCAAACAATCTATACTTCCTATGCCTTCATCAGCCTCCTCAGCACAGCCGGGAGGATGCCGCCGTTCTGGTAGTAGGTGACATCGATGGGACTGTCGAGGCGCGCGATGGTGGTGAAGGTGAAGGTCGAGCCATCTTCGCGTGTTCCCTGCACCATCACCTCCTGGCGCGGCTTGAGACCCTGCTCAATGCCAACGATGTCGTAGGTCTCGCGCCCGGTCAAGCCAAGCGATTCTTTGTTCTCGCCCGGCTTGAACTGCAGCGGCAGGATACCCATACCAACGAGGTTGCTGCGGTGAATGCGCTCGAAGCTTTCGGCGATGACCGCCCGCACACCCAGCAGCAAGGGACCTTTGGCCGCCCAGTCGCGCGAGCTGCCGGAGCCGTACTCTTTGCCTGCAATGATCAGCAGCGGCACGCCCTCCTGCTGGTAGCGCACAGAGGCATCGTAGATCGTCATCTCCTCATCTTCAGGCAGGTGGAGAGTATAGTAGCCTTCCTTGCCGCCCACCAAACGGTTGCGCAGGCGAATATTGCCAAAGGTGCCGCGCACCATCACCTCGTGGTTGCCACGTCGCGCACCATACGTGTTGAAGTCGCGCCGCTCCACACCGTGCTCGATCAGGTACTTACCGGCGGGACTGGTGGGGCCGAAGCTGCCAGCCGGGGAGATATGATCGGTAGTGATCGAATCATCCAGCAGGGCTAAGACACGCGCCCCGCGAATATCCTTGACCTGCTCCGGCTCGACCGGCATGCCCTGGAAGAAAGGCGGCTCCTGAATGTAGGTCGAGTCGGGATTCCAATCGAAGAGCATGCCACTGGAATTGGGCAGCGAGCGCCAGTGTTCATCGCCCTCGAACACGTTGGCATAGTCTCGCTCAAAGATTTCAGGTGAGACGGCGGAAGAAACCACGTCGCGCACCTCTTCCTGTGAAGGCCAGAGGTCGCGCAGGTAGACTGGCTCACCATTGATATCGGTCCCAACCGGCTCCGTCGTCAGATCGATATCGACGGTACCGGCAAGGGCGTAGGCGACAACGAGTGGGGGCGAGGCCAGGAAACTGGCACGCACCTGCGGATGAATGCGCCCCTCGAAGTTGCGGTTGCCACTCAGCACCGCCGCGACGACCAGATCGTTTTCCTGCACAGCATCGGCCATCGGCTGCGGCAGTGGTCCGCTATTTCCGATGCAACTTGTACACCCATAGCCCACCAGGTGGAAGCGCAGGGCCTCCAGGTATGGCAGCAGTTCGGCGTTGCGCAGGTAATCGATAACAGCACGCGAACCCGGTGCGAGGCTGGTCTTGACGGTCGGCTTCACGCTGAGGCCGCGTTCGACGGCGCGCTTCGCCAGCAGGCCAGCAGCAATCATGACCGAGGGGTTAGAGGTGTTGGTGCAACTGGTGATGGCGGCAATTGCGACTGACCCATCTGAGATATGCGTCTCTATATCGCCCATCTTAACCGCGACATCCTTGACATGTCCATTGTGTCCATTGCGCTTGCCCTCGCTGGCAAGCTGCGACAGATCCTTCGCCTCGTTTTGCATCTGGGCTACCGGGTCGGGATCGGCACGTCCGCCCTCGCTGCCGAGGCGAATCAAAGGTTTCTCAGTGGTCAGATTTTGCTCGTCTTGCAGGAAGCGGTCAGGATAGTTTTTGCGGAAGACCTGGCCCAGTTCTGGCATAGCCACGCGATCTTGCGGACGCCGAGGCCCGGCGAGGCTCGGTTCAATCGTGCCGAGATCAAGTTCGAGCAAGTCGTCAAACTGCGGCTCCGGAGCCTCGTCAGTGCGGAAGAGGCCCTGTGCCTTCGTGTAGCGTTCGACGAGATCGACGAGCTTCTGATCGCGTCCGGTACCACGCAGGTAGCGCAGCGTCTCCTCATCGACCGGGAAAATGGTCGAGGTCGCGCCAAATTCGGGCGACATATTGGCGATAGTGGCACGGTCCGCCAGCGGGAGGCGACTGAGGCCAGGGCCGGTGAACTCGACGAACTTACCGACCACCCCGCGCTTGCGCAGCAGCTGCGTCACCGTAAGCACCAGATCGGTCGCCGTCGAGCCTCCGGGCAGCGAGCCAGTGAGGCGCACACCAATGACTTCGGGAGTGAGCAGGTAGAGCGGCTGGCCAAGCAGAACGGCCTCCGCTTCGATGCCGCCAACGCCCCAGCCAAGCACGCCGAGTCCGTTAATCATCGTGGTGTGAGAGTCGGTACCGACGAGCGTGTCGGGGAAGGCGATGGTCTGTCCATCCTCTTCCTTTGTCATCACGACAGAGGCCAGATATTCCAGATTCACCTGGTGGACAATGCCGGTGCCGGGTGGCACCACGCGAAAATTACTGAAAGCCTGCTGCGCCCAGCGCAACAGAGCATAGCGTTCGGCGTTGCGCTCGTATTCGCGCTCCACGTTGCGGGCAAAGGCCAGTGTCGAGCCAAACATGTCGACCTGCACAGAGTGGTCAATGACCAGATCGGCAGGCACCAGCGGATTGACCTTTTCCGGGTTGCCACCGATGCGCGCCATCGCTGAACGCATGGCGGCCAGGTCAGCTACCGCAGGCACGCCGGTGAAGTCTTGCAGCAGGACGCGGGCCGGGAAGAAGGGATATTCTGTCTCCTCCGCCTCTACCTGCCCGGCCGCCCTGGTCTCCAGTTTGCCAGTGCGAGCAGCTCATTCTCAGTGACCAGTGTACCATCCAGGTGACGCAGGGCGTTTTCCAGCAGAATCTTGACTGTATAAGGCAGCCGGTCCAATTGCACACCGCGTTTTGCCAGCGCGGCTAAATGAAAGTAGGTTACGGGGCCATACGCGCTCTCCAGCGTCGCGCGAGCACCAAACACATCGTTGTGAGTTGTCATACAATCATCCTCATGTTGTAGTTATGTAATATTCAGGAGCAGCAGAAGGGATGCAAAGCAAGATCCATCTCTGTCAGAAGGCATATCGCCACTCTATTATACAACAGCAGGGACATATGTGTCCCAGACAATCTGGGGGCCGATTGAACAGACATGGACGACCACATCAACGCAACCCGTAGGCGCTCAATTCATCGTGCGCATCGCCGATGTATCGGCCACGGACGACTACATCAACGCAACCCGTAGGCGCTCGATTTATCGTGCGCACTGCCGATTTATCGGCCACTACAGCTGGGGGAACGCTAAAACAGCCAAAAATGGAGTGGGCAGAGATTGATGAGAGCCGATGGATACGATAAAAGTTCACAGAAGAGCGAACACCGCACGGAGAGACAAAGATGCTACTCTCTTCTTCTGGATGATGGTTGATAGGATGCACGTCTTGTCCTCCAGAAAGGGGTCCCGGTTCCACTTCCTGGGCGTATCATCCATCCACCACCCGACGCAAACTTCTTCTATATCCAGGCAACTCTCAAAAAGCACTGCCCACTCATACTATGCACCTTTTGTAAGCAGGAATACAACAGCAGATATACCTAAAACTGGCAGAAGAGAGAGCAGAGGAGCTAGAGAGGTAGCGCGAGCGTCACTGTACAACCGTTTCCAGGATAGGAGACGATGGAGAGATTCGCCCCGATCAGGGCAGCACGTTCGCGCATACCAAGCAGACCTAGCCCGCTCTGCTCACTTTCGCCCTGTTCAGAACGCACGATATCGAGTTGCTTGCGGGCAGGACCAAAGCCCCGTCCATTATCAGAAATGCTGACATGCAAACTGTCGGGTGTGTAGTGGAGATGAATGTTCGCCTCGCTCGCGCCAGAGTGACGCCAGACATTCGACAGAGCCTCCTGCACAATACGGAAGATAGCGATTTCCGCTTCGGGCCTCGTGGTCACGGGAACCGGAGAGCCAGTACAGATAAAAGAGCAGGGAACCCCGCGAGCAGCCGAGCTATCGCTGAGCCATTCAATGGCCGCACGCAGGCCAAGATCATCGAGAATAGAAGGTCGCAGGTCGCGACAGGCCCTGCGCACTCCTTCAAGGGTGGAATCGGCCAGGTTTTGCAGACTCGAGACCCACTGAATGTCTTTCTCAGGAAGCTTATGCTTACTCATTGACCGCTCCATACTCTCAAGACCCAGAGAGAGCGCAATCAGCGCCTGTGCCGTGTCGTCATGAAGTTCACGCGCCAGTCGACGCCGCTCCTCTTCCTGGACGCGGGTAATGAGGGAAGCATAATCCCGTAATTCATCCTGCCGACGGCGCGCACTACTCAAATCCTGCAAGGATTGCTGCAATTCACTGCTGCGGATAGTGAGTCTCGTACTGATTAAAGCGAGATAGTAGATGGCGAAAAGCGGAACCAGAAAAAAGAGCCAGGCCAGTTCGGCGGCAAAGTCGTCGAAGATATTAACCACCGGTAGCAGCGGGCCGACGGTGAGTACCAGCGTCTGGAAGCGCAGGACAGGGGAATGCAGGTACTGGCTCCATGCCGCTCGCAAGCCCACCTGGTTATTCACCATCAATACGGGCAGCGCAAACAGTGAGATCAGTGCCAGCATAGCCAGCGCGGCCACGATGGAACCAATCAATTCGTTAGATTCGGCGAGATGATAGAGCGGAGGACCTACAGCGAAATCATTATGATTTGGCCCAACGATCAAAATATAGACAGCGCCTGAGAAAAAGGCGAAGACTGCACTGCTGCCAATGTGATAACAGGCTCCTGCCCAGGAGACAAAGCCGCGTAGCAGTGTATAGCCCTGGACAAGCGCCTGCGTCAGCAGCGCGCTCAGTACAGCAGCCGGAACTCCGACGAGTACAGCGGCAGCAAGATAAATAGGAGCGGTAATGTCAAAAAGCAAGAGCGGCTGCCAGATAACGCGCTGCTGGGTCCGAGTGCTTTCCGTCATCTCCGTCATAATGAGACGCAGCAACAGCATGCGACCCAGCAGCGAGAGAAAGAGGGAAAGCACAATCAAGCTGTAAATGGCGCGCGAGCCATAAAAATTGGTTGTCGGCTGGTAATGGACCAGCGACCAGGCGAGAAAGCCCAGGGAAACAGCCAGCGAGCTGCAAGCAATGAGCGGCTTCCCGTATGCTGACAATTTTACACGCGGGGAGTGCATTTCAGCAGGAATTATAGTCATTCGATCAGGCATCTGATCGCGCATCTGCTCAGGAATCATAGGTATCCTGTAGTGAGATCAGGCCCTGTCGCAAGGCCAGTAAGACAGCCTCGGTACGCGAGCCAACCTGCAGTTTGGTAAAGATATTGGCAAGGTGGCTGTGAATGGTACGAATGCTCAGCCCCATACGGCGCGCAATTTCCTTGTTGGGCAAACCGCGTGCCGCCAGCTTCAATACATCAAACTCTCGTTCGCTTAATAACTCCGTTGCACGCCGGGTAGAGATTTGCGGTCGCTCGCTCAGGCGGCGCATGACTTTTTCCGCCAGCGATGGCTGCAAGACCGCCTCTCCTCGCGCTACGGCCCGCACCGCGTTGATCAATTCCTGGCCATGCACGTTCTTGAGCAGAAAGCCAGCAGCACCAGCTTCGAGCAAGGCAATGAGATAGGGTTCATCATCATAGGCAGAGAGAATGAGTACCGCCGTCTCGGGACAGTCGGCTTTAATGGCCCGCGTGGCCTCAATGCCGCCGATACCAGGCATAGCAATATCCACGATAGCCAGATCAGGGTGCAAGCGATGGGCGGCCTCGATAGCCTCTTCTCCATTCGCGGCCTCCGCCACCACTTCGACATCGCTCTCCGCTTCCAGTAAACGGCGCGTCCCTTCACGCACCAGAGCATGGTCATCCGCGAGCAAAACGCGAATCACCCGATTGCTTTCCTGCTCCAAATTATTTTCCTGAGCACCTGGCCAACCGGCACTGCTCTCGTTCGCTGCTGTATGTTCACTGCTGCCTTCTGTCTCGTCTTGCATATGATAATCTATCCTTCTCTCAACAAACTGATGCATTCGCTTTCTCCCTTCCTCAACAGTCCTCCTGTTGCCCTCCAAATATAGTACCTGTGCCTTGCCAGCTTCAACAGCATTTCTGCTTACATCGTAACCCAGCTAACGATTATAGTCAACTACGCGGTAGGAGACACTCCAGTCCGTTTTATTATTAAACAGTGAATACAAAAACCGGTCCGGGGCTTATTCTTAATCTCATTTCCACCATTTTCTATTGACAAGGTTTCTCTCTTTTCGTTAAAGTAAGGACTACAATACTATTACACTGACATTAAACAATAGGCATGTTTCTTGTGTGGTTGAGAATATGGGATAAGAAGGGAAGGCAAATACGGTATGGGAATATGTCTTGACGAGGATTGTCAATTTCAAAATCGAGAGAAGGCTCGTTTCTGCGCACGCTGCGGGCTTCCTCTTCCAGGCTCACTCTTGCAGGGACGCTATGAAATTCAACAACTTGAGTCAAAAGAGCGGGGAATCGTAACGCTGCAAGCTATTGACCAGCATAGCGACTCCCCGGTGAAGGTCCGTGCTCTTCACCCGCAACAAACGGGAGCAGGCGATCAGGAGAGTTTTCTGCAAGATGCAGAACTGGCAGTTGTCCTCTCCAGCCGGGTAGCAGAGCCAGGCAGCATTCACGTCACGGACTATGGGCAGGATGGACCCGTCGCCTTCTTGATTAAGTCTGAGGTCGCACAAACTCCTCCTGGAGATACGCAACCTCAGATGACAGTTCGCGTGGCAGGTGAGCGCAAAAGTACAGGAGTATCTCCAGCAGCGACCATTGACAGTGAGGAAGTCGATGAAGACAGCGTAACTACCCGGGTGAGACGGGTGATAGTCGCCGCCCCTGCTACACCCATCCCGGCAGCAGGGAATGAAGAGGGTCATCGTATGGTGGCGCCGTCCAGTACAGGCATCTCGTGGGAAATTGCAAGGGCTAACCAGGCTTATGAACAGGGAAACTACGAGGAGGCCCGTGTTGCCTACGAGCAAGCTACCAGGCTCGATGCAAACACGGTGGAGGCGTGGAGCGGACTTGGTACCAGCCTGATTCATCTCGGGTATGCAGAAGAGGCGCTGCGTGCCTACGATACTGCGCTTTCCCTGCGCTTCAATGATCCCGAACTCTGGACCTCAAAAGCGCAGGTGCTGCACCTGTTGGACCGCTATGACGAAGAGATGCAGTGCTACGATAAGGCCCTTTCCATTGACCCGAACTACGTCTTTGCCTGGAGCGGGCGCGGAATGACGCTGGCCGAGATAGGGCGCGTGGACGAGGCTCTGCTGGCTTTTGACCGGGCGCTGACGTTGGACCCAAAGCAAAGCGTCATCTGGCAGGCAATGAGTGATACGCTCTATAGTATGCAACGCTACGATGAGGCGCTGCTGGCCGTGGAGCGAGCTATCGAACTCGATTCTTCCAATGCGGCATTGTTGGATCTCAAGGGCAATATCCACCGCCGTTTGCGTCACCCGGCAGAGGCGCTGGCTTTGCACGAACGTGCAACCTTGCTTGAGCCGCAGAACAGCCTGTTCTGGTTCGATAAAGCCAACGACCTGCGCGATTTACGACGCTATGCCGAGGCCCTGGCGGCTTACGACCACACGCTCACACTTGATCCGGCGCTGGCGGGCGCGTGGTATAATCGAGGCAACGTCCTGGCCGCCCTGCGCATGTATGAGGAGGCCCTGGAGTCCTACGATCATGCACTTGAGTATGATGACGGATTGAGTTCCGCGTGGTATAACAAGGGAAGCTTGCTGCATGAATTCAGGGCGTCATCAGCAGGCTATCGCAGCGTTCGATCGGGCGCTGGCCATCGATGCGCACTATATCGCAGCCTGGAATAATAAGGGGCTATCCCTGTTTACCCTTGGCCAGATGCAAGAGGCGCTGGCTGCCCTGGATCAGGCAACTTCGTTTGCTCCTGAAGAGCCGGATGCCTGGTATAATAAATCCGTGGTGCTTGAGAAGTTGGGACGAGTTCAGGAGGCCCTTTCATGCAGAGAATGGGCCAACTCGTTAGAGCAACGGGCGCTAGCATTACATTGAGGTACTGAAACTAGAGGAGATGGCATGCGACGCTGTGCAGATGTTGATTGTGGCTATGACAATCGGGACAGCGACCTGCTTTGCCGGGCCTGTGCGCTTCCCCTGTTGAATACTGCTCTGGCGGGACGCTACCTCATTCATGCGCTGATCAGCAAAGGGGGGTATGCGGCAGTCTTTCGTGGCATCGACCAGCACCTTTCGCGACGTATCGCCATCAAGGTACTGCTGCCCAGCAAAACGACACCGAAGGAGCAGGAGCATTTCCTGCGCGAGGCGCGCATCGCTGCAACCCTCGATCACCCCAACATCGCGCCCATCCTTGATTACGGACAGGATGGCCCCAGTGTTTTCCTGGTCATGCCGCTCTACACCTCAGGCTCGCTGCGTACCCGCCTGGCAAGCGCCAACGGCCCTTTGTCCGCCCCGGAGACGATTTATAACTTCCAGCAGTTGGGCAACGCACTGCACTACGCCCATACGCGCCCGCGCCCGGTCATTCACCGTGACATCAAGCCAGAGAATATCCTGATTCACCCGGAAGATGGGCGGCTGATGATTACCGACTTCGGCATCGCACGCCGACTGGAACCCGGTGCTCGCGTGGGCAAAACGGTAACAGTGCGTGGGACCGTGGGCTACATGGCTCCCGAGCAGACCAGCGGCATCGTCGACCCGCGCAGCGACGAGTATAGCAGCGCTGTCGTTCTCTATGAGATGTTGACCGGCTATCACCCGCTTGACCCCCTGGGCCATGCCATCCCGACTCCTTCCTCACTCAATCCGGAATTGCCACCTGGCCTGGATAAAGTCGTGCTGCGCGCTCTGGCACCACGGCCCGAAGATCGCTACCCCACTATGTGGGAGTTTTTGCAGGCCTTTGACCAGGTATGCCGCTCCTACATGCCTGTGCAAACGCCTCTGTTCAACGGGGGTACCGATGCTCTGGCCGCGCCTCGACAGAACACCAATCCCGGCATTGCCGCCATTCAGCCCCATGCTCACGATGGTGGCTATGACACCAGCAGGGGAAGCTCAACAGGCAGGGAACCGGCTATCCAGCAGAATACGGCCAGCGTACGCGAAAAGTGTGCGGAAGGCGATCAATTGCTCAAACAGCAGCAATACGCACAGGCTCTGCAAGCGTATGAAGAGGTTCTACGCATTGACCGGCGCAATTCCTATGCCTGGAATGGGAAGGGAACGGCGCTCTACAGTCAGGGGAACTATAAGAAAGCCTTTGAGGCCTATCAGCGCGCTACCGAAATCGACCCGGACAACCCGGTTGTATGGGTCAGCGCAGCGCTGTCGCTCAACCGCTTGCAGCGCTACCAGCAGGCCGTCGTCCACTTCGAGCGGGCTATCTCGCTCGACCCTCACTACATCTCCGCATGGACGGGCAAAGCGGACGCCCAGTTGAATATGAACCAGCCGGAAGAGGCTTTAGCTTCCTACGAAAAGGCACTGACAATCGATGCCAGGAGCTTCCAGGCCTGGAATGGGCTGGGCAACGCGCTTTTCAGCCTGCACGACTTCACCAGAGCCGTCGATGCCTACGCTCACGCCCTGCAGGTCAATCCGCGCAGCGTCGTTGCCTGGTGCAATAAGGCGGGCGCGCTCATCAAGCAAGGAAACAACCGGGCAGCCCTCGAAGCCCTCAAAGAAGCTACCGAACTCGACCGCAGCTACGCCCCCGCCTGGACGCTCATTGCCGAGGTTTACGAAGCCCTCGGCAACCCTCAGGAGGCGCAAAAAGCCCGCCGCCGCGTTCGCCCCTGGGGACTGATGAGTTAGGCAAACACATGGCCCAACGGCAGCCGTTGGGCCATGTGTTTGCCTAACTCATCTAATGGATGACACGATCCAGTACCATGATCGCGAAGATGGCGGCAAGGTAGATGTTCGAGTACCAGAAAAGGGTGCGCGCCAGCTTCTTAGATTGCTCGTGCCAGAGCCGGAACGCGAGGAAGACCAGGCCACCACCCAGCAGTAGCGAACCCGCAAGGTAGAAGTAGCCCATTGCCCCCATTGCATAGAGCACGATAGTGATCGCCAGCAAGAAGACGGAGTAGAGCAGGATTTGCTTGCGTGTCTCCGCCTCGCCCTTGACCACCGGCAGCATGGGGATGCCCGCCTTCTCATAATCTTTCTGGATGAGCAGTGACAACGCCCAGAAGTGCGGCGGCGTCCAGAAGAAGATGATGGCGAAGAGCCAGACAGCCGTTAAGCTCAGGCTACCGGTGATGGCAGCCCAGCCGACGAGCACCGGTACCGCTCCAGCAGCGCCGCCGATGACGATATTCTGCGTCGTGGTGCGCTTGAGGCCAAGCGTGTACACGAAAACGTAGAAGAGAATGGCCGAAGTCGCCAGCACCGCGCTGAGCAGGTTAACGAAAGCGAAGAGAATGACGAACGAGACGACCCCCAGGAGAATGCCAAAAACCAGCGCCTGCCGCGGTTCCACACGCCCCGAGGGCAGCGAACGACGCTGGGTACGGCCCATGATCTGGTCAATATCGCGGTCGATATAGCAGTTAATGCAGTTGGCGCTGCCTGCCGCCATCGCCCCGCCCAGTAACGTGGGAAGAAGTAAGGTCAGTGAGGGCAAACCCTGCTTCGCAATCGCCATTGCCGCCGCCGTCACACCAAGTAGCAGCACGGTCACATGCGGCTTCATCAGATCGACATAATTACCGATGGTCTGCCGCACTGCGCCGCTCTTCCTTCTCGCTTCAGCCTCGACCTGCTCCATCCGTTCAAGCTCTTGCGGCTCTACAGTTGCGCGCAATTGGTTGACTGCCAGTGTAGCCAGCAGTACCAGTACACCCCAGACTCCAACGGCAAGCGCGAGATGCAGACCAACAAGTAGCTCCGGCTCGTTGAGCAAGCCGCCCACGCCGCCAACTATGGCCTGGCAAACGAAAAGCGCGGCGGCCAGCAGAGCGACAATTGCCTGCTCTCGTGCCACCTGCCAGCGACGCAAAGCCGCAAAAACCGTCCAGAGCATGACGAGACCAACGAAAACAGCGTAGACACGGTGCAGGATATTGATGTCTACGAGATGGGTGCCAGCAGCCCAGGGGGCAGGTGTACAGAGCAGCCAGCCACGACAGGCCAGACCCGCACCACTGCTGCTGACATACGTACCGAACAAGATCAGGATATAAACAAGCAGTGCAGTGGAGGTAGCCAGTTGCGCAAATGTACGGGTCCGGGCCGG
The DNA here is from genome assembly GCA_963736995.1 of uncultured Chloroflexia bacterium. Classification (GTDB taxonomy): domain Bacteria; phylum Chloroflexota; class Ktedonobacteria; order Ktedonobacterales; family Ktedonobacteraceae; genus CADDYT01. The sequence goes on along the minus strand of CAVTRB010000004.1, from coordinate 177,578 downwards.
ATACTCTTGCGACGACGCAGGCTTGCTACTCAGCACGGCAAGCGTAATGACCCCGGAAAAGACCGCCAGCGCAACAGCCAGCGGCACTGTAAGTATCTGTGGCGACAGTTTCCAGAGCAACGTACCCGCGAGAGCAATCAGCACATAGCTTACTCCAGCCGCCGTCCATGCAACATAATGGATGAATTTCATAAGAACCTACTCCTTGTGCCAGCAAAGTTAAAAATAATTATGACTCTGGCAGCCATTGCTTCATGCCGTCTGCCATCCCGATTTCCTGATCGCTTAGATCGGACTGGCTGGTTGAGTCTAGCGTCTCATAACTGAGGCGCTCATGACCACTGGCGTCTATAATGTAGGTGAGGGGATCATGCGTTATTGACCCATCTGGATTTACCTGTGTATACACTTTGTACGAGCGATAGACAGCGTCTAGCTGTTGCGCTGACCCTGTCAGGAAAAGCCACTGGTGCAACATTCCGTGCTGGATGGACCAGGCCTGTACGGCGCTGACACTGGTAGCTGTGGCATTCGCATTGACAGCGATCAGCATGACCTTGCTGGCAGCAGCGGTTCCCAGGCGCGCCTTTGCTGCGTACATAATCTGAGCAGTGAGCGGACACAGACTGGTACACCGGGCGTCAATGAAGGCCAACACTATCTCGTGTCCTCGTAGAGACGAAAGCGTGACCGCTTGCCCGAACTGGTCAACCAGCTTGAAATCAGGGGCAAGCGTGCCATTTACCGGAAAGCCGCCCACCACGTTGCTATCGGACTGCGTGCTTGCTTGATACTGATTCTGTGACGCGGCAATGGTTCTGACTCCCCAGGCGGTTGCCGCCATAAGCACACCCGCGAGAAAAATACCAGAAACAATGAGCGTCAGCCTCATACGATCTGGATGCATGCCTCTTTCCTTCCCAGATACATCTTTGCATGCGTTTGCATACGTTGCCTCACACGCTCTGCTCTTCCCCTACCTTTACTTCAGCGTGCTGCGCATCAACTGTACCAGAATCATCATCCTCATGTAAAGCAAGCCAGCGTTGCAAAAGAATACTAATAGCAATACCAAAAGGAACGTCACCGAACGTCCACATAATGCCAGCGCCTAATTGCTGATCTTGCAGCGCGGAAAATCCGCCCAGTCCCTGTACCACATGGACATATGGTGCATAGAGAGGCTGGGGCGCGAAGGCGATCAGCACAGCCAGCACAACGTTTTGCACGATTGCGAATCCTACGCACCCCATACGACCGATATAGCCAGCACGGGGGCACAATGGAGGTGATGGTATCACCTGCGTCCAGAAGAGCGCGCTCACAGCAAGAAAGGTCAGATGTTCGCACCAGTCGTGGATGACGGCATTCCTCAACGCGAGGTCATAAAGGATCGGCCAGTGCCACCCCCATATCCCGACAATGAAAATGACGCAGGTAATAACTGGCTGCCGCAGCCAGCGCCCCAGCAGGTAAAAAGCCCGGCCAACTCGTAACGCCTTTACACCCCTGCGCGCCCAGCGTGGGAGGCCCAGCCACAACGGGAGAAATGGCGCTCCGGCCACCAGTAATGGTGCCATCACCACCAGGATGAGCAGATGCTGCACCATGTGAATCCAGAAGAGCCGCGCCGAGAGTATGTCAATGGGAGCAGAGCTTGCCAGCAGAAAAACAACGAGCGCCGCCAGGAAGTAGATGCTGCGCCAGAACCAGCTATCCCAGCGATAGGTACCGGCAACAGCATCACCGGTACCTTTCCCTGAATTGGCGGTCCTGGCCGCCTTCCTCTGCTCCGCTTTGATCAGTAGACGCCAACCACGGAAGTAGAGAATTTCAGCAGCAAGACATCCGAGCAGTATAGCGGGTGGAACTGGCCACCCATTGACATCAACCCAGATGCTCATTCCTCCTCCATCCTCCAGCGTGCATCAGACAAGCAGCAAACTGAATACCCACATCAGCAGGCCAGCCGCCACGGTATAGAACCACCAGTAGCCAACTACCTCCGGAATGTAGCCATGCCCAACCAGCCTGCCGCGCAGAATCCGACCCAGCAGGAGCACGCCGATAATCACAGCCAGCAGGAAGTGTATCGCTGAATACCAGGTAAGCAGGATCATCACACTTTCATAGGCATGGAAGGGATTACCGGCATAGCCCAGGGTTGAGCCGATCACAAACTGGATCACCGTTGCCACAAGCATGAGCAAGATGGCAGCGATGAAGAATAGTAACTGCCCAGATCCATCATTGCCACGTGCGCCTCGCTCCCACAGGTAATAAGTGAGAGCGCTCAAGATCGTTATAATGGCTACTACCAGTCCCGGCACGAAGGCGGGAGGATGGTCGCCAGGTACTCTGTACTGGTTCAGGACATTGAGTGCGCTCAGGTAGCCACCGGCAGCAAAGATGGCAAAGACGGACAAAATATCCGACAGGATATACATAATCACGATTGCTCGCGCCCTGGCTACAATAATATGCGGCGCAAGTTCGTGCGTTTCCTCTACAACAGTACTCGATGTACTCATAGCATCTCTCCTTTCCGGCTATTAACCCTCGGCCTGTGATTGCGCTTGCGACGGTGGCGCGAGCGGTGAGAGAGCGCCCTCTCTATCCTCCGGCAGCACCGCAGGAGTTCCGTAATCATAGGGTGTCGATGTTACCACCGGCAAGTGCTCGAAGTTCTCAAGCGGCACCGGCGTAGGCACCGTCCACTCAAGTGTCTTGCCACCCCACTCGTTGGCCTCGGCCAGCTCGCCACTCCTCAACGTGATAACCACGTTGTAGATGGCGGTAATCACCGAGGCAAAGATCAGGATCGCGAACAGGCTGGCAATCAAGTTGGGAACGGCGTAGGGTAGTGCCACATTCGCCGACCAGCGAGGCTCACCAAGCAGTCCAGCATAGAAGAGGGAGAGGAATGTTCCCAGGAAGCCAATCTCGAACAGCCAGAAATGGACCTTGCCCAGCATGGGATTGAGCCGTTTGCCCACCATCTTCGGGAACCAGAAGTAGAAGGCCGCGAAAAACCCGAAGACCATACTCCCAACAAGGGTGAAGTGAAAGTGGGCGGTGACAAACATGCCGCCGTGCAAAATCTCGTCAGTCGGTAGGTCTGCCAGGTAGATGCCGGTGATACCTCCAATGACAAAATTGACCAGCATACCTATGACAAAGAGCATCGAGGCCGTGACCCAGATTTTCCCGCGCCATACCGTCCCGATGAGGGCCAGGAAGAAGAAACCGGTGGGAATGGAGATCAGCTCGGTATCGAGCATGTATGGGGCATCCAACGGCGTGTTGGCTCCGCTCGTATAGAGGTGATGGCCCCAGACGAGCACGCTTAAGATAGCAATGCCGACCAGGCTACCGATCAGCATACGCCGACCAAAGATCGTATTACGGGAATAAACGGCGGCTATCTCCGCAGCAGCAGCCATCGAAGGCAGAGCAATGACATAGACCTCGGGATGTCCCATAAACCAGAACAGGTGCTCGTAGAGCCAGTTACTACCCCCGGAAGCGGCAAGGAAGAAGGAGGTCTGGAAGATGCGATCCATTAGCACCATGACCTGAGAGATCAGGAAGGTGGGGAACGCTGTCAACCCCAGGAAGACTGAGAGTATCACCCCCCAGACAAACACTGGCAGCCGACCCCACGTCATGCCTCTTGTGCGCAGCACCAGTACAGTAGTGATGATATTGATCGCCGCTACCGTCGTTGAGATGGAAAAGACGATGATGAAGAAGCAGTATGCATCCATGCCCGGAGTGAGTTCCTGCACAGAAAGTGGTGCATAGCCAGTCCATCCTGTCGGGAAACCACCGAGAAACAGCGTCGAGAGGATGATGGGAATATCGACAAAAACGAGCCAGTAGCTCAACGCGTTGAGCCGGGGAAAGGCCATATCACGGGCACCAATCATGATGGGCAAAATGAAGTTGCCGAAAGGGCCACTGATCATAATAATTGAAGCCACAATCATAATGATGCCGTGCATACCCACAATCGTGTTATACGTCCCCGGATTGAAGAAGATGGCCCCCGGTACCGATTGCTCCAGCCGGATCATGAAGGCCCCAATTGAGCCAACGAAAAAGAGCAAGAGCGTCGTTGCCAGGTATTGCATGCCGACAACTTTGTGGTCGGTAGTATAGCGGAAGTACCGCCAGAGGCCCTGTCCCTGGCCTGCCAGCTGCAGTTCCTCTTCATGTGTGGGATTCCGGCGCGCAAATCCCCACTCCCAGACACCGTTGAAGGCTCCAATACCTGCAAAGAAGAAAATTATCCAGCCAGTATAAGCCGCTGCGACTGCCGCATCCTGATTGTCCTGCACAATCGCGCCTATCACCAGACCGCATACAACGGCACCGATAACACCGAGCACAATTCCAGAAATAACACTGGGGAAAAGATTACTGAGAAGACTTGAGCGTCTGGCCTCGGTCATGGGTGCCCTCCTTGACTGATTATCCAGGAATTGAATGTCGAAGTATCCACTACCTTTACTGACTCCCACATGTAAGAATGATATAGCCCGCACAACTCTACGCACTGCACCGCATACGTGCCTATCTGCGAAGGCGTTACCTGAGGCGTGGTGGTTATCTCCCCGGGATTTGCGTCAACGCGGACGCCAAATGCGCGCACCGCAAAGCCATGCAGCACATCTTTTGAGGTTACCTCAAACTCTACCGGACGATTTACGGGCAGTTCAATTATCTGAGCGCCAGCACTGGTTGCGCCATATTGCGGGTAGCTAAAGGTCCACATCCATTGCTGCCCGGTTACCTGAACCACGAGCGGATTGACGGCTGCCGCTGAGGTTTCCTGATAAAAGGCAAACAGGCCGTAGATGACTAGAAACAGGCAGAGCACTCCTGTAATGCCGAACCATCCAATCTGCAACCCGGGTCTGGGTTTCAGAGGAAGAGCATCCTCCGTTGGCCTGCCATTGCTCCTGAAGGCGAACAGGCTATAGCCGAGAAAGACGAAGACGAACAGGGCTACCGGTACCGAGAGCACAGTAAGCATTGCCATGGTGAAATTATCTGTCGCGCCGAGAGCAGTCGCCGAGGGTGGCAGGACATAGGGAGTTGTGACAATGACAAGCACAATTCCAATGACGGAAAGCACCGCCCAGAGGATGATAGCGCGACGCAGGTGATTGGGTTCGTTATTCGCTGGTGCTACTGGCGAAGTGCCGCCAGTGTTCCCCCCGATATTGGGTTCAATCATCTTACCCTCCTTACCTTAATAACCCGCTACTACGATTTTTCCAGCCATGAAGCCGGTAGTAGACATCGGGCCGCTAAATCCATAGGGCGTCTCGCGATCGTTCCCACAGGGGACATAGCAGTGCCAGATGTAGGTATGTCCGGCAGGCCCCGTGTGGAACTGGAAGGAGATGACGTTGGGCTTCGGGTAAGGGTTGCCGTTGATGGTCACAGCATTTGGGGCATTGTCTGGAACACCGAGCAGAGGGACGCTGACATAGATGGGAGCCGAATCCTCCGGCGACGATTGGATGTCGAATGTGTGGGCAATATCGTCTGCCTTGACCTGGCTCATGGCCTTCCCGTTGACAGTCATCATACTCCCCATGGTTCCCTGCACTGTCTGGAAGAAATCGTTGTACAGACCGGACGCGCTATCGTACTGCTTGATGACTACAGTGATAGTACTGTTCGGGGGCAGCTCATAGGTCGTGTTTGGACCATTGATACCGGTCGCACAGTAACTTACCCAGCCACTTTCCGGGTCAGGCGCGTTGGGGTGACACACCATGCTGTCTGGATAGGTGGATAGATCCAATTCTGCACTGTTAGGGCCTGTTTTCCTTGCTTGCACTGCGCCCGGGTCGTAGCCAAGTCCCCCCGCTGCTCCCATACCCACCGCGATTAGCGCGTACACACCAAACCCTAAAACAAGTGCCACAAATAAACCGACGATTACTAAGCCTGATGAATGCTGTCTCAATGCGATCCTCCTTCATTGGTGGATTTTGATGCGAGAGTTGGCGGCGTGTCTTCCGCCAGGCAATGAGTATGGCTATTTGAGCATTGCACCAGTTGAATGCCCCTGTCCATGAACGGAACAAAGACATCCAGCTTCATGAGACCTGCTCGACCCAACGAACTTTTCACTAAACTGTCAGTTAGAAAAACAGCCTGTTCAAAAAGATACTTCATTCCCCTTTTAGAGAAAAGATCAATGGTATCGAAAAAGTTCTCTTCTTAATTTGTTGAGGTACACAAGGCAAGCGTACCATAAAAATGTAACCTTGTCAATATTTTTACCTACCTGCTTATCATATCATCATACCAGATCACAATCTTATTGCATGCCGATTTCAGGTCATTTCGTAGATTGACAAGAGGCTCTTCATACCAGATCACAATCTCATCACAAAATTTGTGTCTATCTCATCTATGTCATGGAAAAAGTCTCAACGAATGTCATGCTTCGCTGCGCGAAGCATGACATTCGTTGAGACTTTTTCCAGGGTGTCTTACAGTATATGCTTGTATCCATTGGTTGAATGCGCGTATACTGTTGAAACAGGAAATTGCTGGGACTCTCTACTATATTTAATAGATCAGTCAGCCCACTTTGAAGGAGATATAGAGACTTTGATCCAGATGTCACAGAGATATAGCTATTTGTTCTCTTCTCTATTTCTATGGGTGTTGCTCATGTCAGTCTTCTCCCCCACCGCTCATGCCGATGGCGGCGCGCCTCAGCTTGCCTACATAGCAGGAGCAGGACAGGGTATCAGCACCATCGATATCGCCCAACGACGTGTCACCAGGACAATGGCTATAAGCGGAAATCCACACACAGTCCTCCTCAGTCTCGATGGACATGCCCTGTATGTCACCCGGCCCGCCCTCGGACAGGTCTCCGTGCTTGCCGCGATAACAGGTAAGACGATCTGTACAGCCAGCCTCCCAGGCCAACCCTCGCTTATGGCCCTCAGTCTGGATACCACCGTTCTGTACGTGGGTGGGCAGGGAGATACGAGCGTGCGCGCGCTTGATCCCTCAAACTGTAGGATTGAACGCACCTTCCAGACTCACGAACCCATCTACGGGCTGGCGGTGGCAGCATCAACAGCCGCAAACGCTACTCCCTTAACGCCCAACCAGCTCTGGATCACGGGCAGCACGCAGCTCACCGTCTACGAGACGGATGGACACCTGCTCGGCACGGTTCCCGTCTCTGGCGGACCGCAAAATATCTGCATTCCTGCTGGTTTTACCGCCTACGTTACCACCCGCCAGGGCAGCGTTGTTGCCATCGACCTGAATACCATGCGCGTCTTTCGCACCCTGCTCACCGGCGGCCAGTTCGGCCCCATGGACTATGATGCGAACACCGGCCAGGTCTACGTCCCCGATCGAGCGCACAACCAGCTGGATGTCCTGGTTCCTTTGACTATAGGAACAACGCCTATGCCCCGGGAACCAACGCGCGTCTTCCACCTGAACAGTTCTCCGCAGTCGGTCGCCATCACCAGCGACGGGCAGCTTGGCTTCGTCGCGCTTGCCAGCGGCCAGGTACTCTTGCTCGATGTCCCTGCCCGCAGCATCGTCACCAGCATCGACGTTGGCGGAACGCCCCACTTCATCATCACCGGCCTCTATCCACCCGCAAACAATGCTCCTCCACCTCCCTCGCAGCAGACAGCAAACTCCTCATCACTCTCCCTCCTGCTGCTCGCCGCCCTGATAGCACTGGCAATAGTGCTCCTGCTGACCACGCTCTGGCTCCTCTGGAACCTCTCCCACAAGCGCTCCTCTGACCAGAAACCACACCAATCGTAGTATTACCAGCAATTGGCCAATGGCGTTACGGAATCTCGTGGAAGATATGGGAACTCGTCCCCGTAGGCGCTCAATTTATTGTGCGCACTGCCAATTTATCGGCCCCGGAAGCCACATAGACCGATTATAAACTTTACCAACAGAGTTCGGTAAGAGAATCCTGTAGGGACAGGGGGCGGACGGGAGGTTGGGAGGGGGCCTTGTGCCTGTCCGCGTCTGGGGATGATATGCTGACCCGTCGTGAACCAGATGCATCCCTTCTGTTACGCGGACAGGCCCACGGCCCTTTATCCACGATACCTACCGTGCTAACCCACGACGCATAGAGAGAATGCCAAGCGCGAGGGCGGCGAGGGCCGAGAGACTGAGCACCGTCACGTCGCGGCCAAGCTGGTCGGCAGAGGCATAGAAGACGGCCATCTGCAAAGCGTGGTTGCCGTAGGTCAGCGGAATGAAAGCAGCGATATTTTGCAGCCAGACCGGCTCAAAAGCGATGACGGCGATGCCACCGGCCAGGAAGAACAGGTAGAGCGCCACGTTGATCGCAATGGCAATTACCGGCTGGATGCGCTGGAGCAAGGCTCCTATTGCCACGCCGAGGCCAGAGCTGAAGAGGGCCACAAGCGCGATAATGAGCAGGGTGGTGAGCCAGTAAACCCCCTTTGGCCGCGTCCAGCCCAGCAAGTCGGAGAGCAGAAAAACGAGCAGTCCCAGCACAAAGGTCGTCAGAAAGCCCGCCAGCACCTTACCCACGATGATTGCGCTGGCTGTCGCGGGCGAGAGCAGCAATTCCTTGACGGTCTGCGCCTCCCATTCGCGGGCAGTGGCAAGACCACCGGTAATTAGTCCGCCAATCATCAAAAGCAGCACAATGGTGGGCAGGACGCTGAATTGCAGCAGGCTGACATCCTGCGCGCGCACATTTTGCTCGTTCATCGTCACCTTGATGGGACTGGCACTGCCCTGTGCCTGATAGAACTGCGTGATGGCGTCCGGCACCGAGCGGCGAATATCGTTGGTAAAGTCGAGATTCAGGTTGTTGACCGTGACATCGACGGTGGCAGGCTCGTGCGCATCGACGCGCTGCGTGAAGTTGGGCGGAATGGTGATGATCGCCACGACATCCAGATTATTGATGAGCACTTTTGCCTGCTGCGAATTTGCATCGGTGATGCGAAACACGTCGGCATTGTGGAGAATCTGTGCCATCTGCACCCCCTTCGCACCCGTATCCTGCACCACCAGCGCCACCGGGCTGCGTCCTACTGCCGCGGCACCCAGCGCCTCCACCAGCAAGAAAGCAAGAGGGGGAACAATCGTCGCGGCGACAGTGGATGGCTGGCGCAGCCAGACGCGCAGGTCTTTCCAGAAGATCGTCCAGACATTGCGGAAAAAGGTCAATAGAGACGAGACCATAACTATCTCTCCTTCAAACAAAATGTGCATCAATCAGTGCGAGACTGTAGCGCGGCGCAAGGCCCACGTAGTAAGCAGCAGCAGACCGAGCGCGTAGGCACAGATCACCAGGACGTTGCCACCAACGCCGAGCGTGTTCAGCCGGAAATTGTGGAAGGCGTGCTGCTCCAGCACAATGGCATAGTAAACGGGAAAAAGCTGCGCCAGGAACTGTGTTGCCGCAGTATCGAAGGAAATGGGGCCAAACGCGCCACTCAAGAAAAAGAGCGGAATGGCTGTGCCAAAGGAGAGCGCCGCCACCGGCTGGCGATTCTTCAAAAGCGTCCCCAACAGTGTACCAAAGGCGATGAAGATGAGCAGGAACAGCAGGTTGAAACCGATCACTTCATTCCAGTGCGCGGGATAGACGCCGATGATGAAGATGAGCACGAGTAACACGACGATTGCCGAAGCCAGGCTCAACACACACGCGGCCAGCATTTTGCCCACGACGATTGCCCAGCGACTGGCGGGAGAAAGCAGCAGTTCTTTGATCGTCTCGTGCTCCCACTCGCGCGCCGAGGCCGTGCCGGACTGCAAGAGTCCTCCGATCATCAGGCCAACCACCAGGATGGAGACCGCCAGGTAGGGAACGTAATCGGTGTCCTGGCTGTAAAAATCGTGCTCGGCGGGCGCAATCGTCACCACGTTGGGGAAGGCCTTCGCGTAGAAAGTGGTGATCGAGAGCGGCACCGCCCGGCGAATATCATTGGTATAGTCCGTGTTGAGATTGTTGATCTGCACGCCAACCTGCACGGGCTGGTTGGCACGCACGCGCGCATCAAATTCGGCGGGAATAGTGACCACCGCTACGATCTGCCCGGCCTGTATCATCTGTTCCGCCTCCCCCGCGCTGGCCGTTTGCAGGCGGAAGGAGTGCGCGTGGCTCATGGCCGTGTAAAACTGCTGGGCCAGCGGCCCTGTATCGTGCATCACTATGGCAGTCGGCGCGTTGCTGCCACCCAGCACGAAGAGACTCATCAAAATCAGGACATTGACAGGCACAAAGACGCTGATGATGGTAAAGGCGCGCTCGGTAAGCGCCGTCTTAATATCTTTCTTCATGCAGGCCCAGATAACGCGCAGCGTATAAAGCGGGCCCTGTGCCAGAGACAACGGCGCTTCCAAACCGTTAGCGCTCGCTTGCTCTTTAACAGCAGGTTCTTGCAACATGTCGGCCTCCTCTCCTAGTCGCGTAGAGCAGTTCCGGTGAGGCGCAGGAAAATCTCATTCAAATTTGGTTCGCGGATGTTGATGGCCTTAATCTCATTTTCCTGCGAGAGAATATTGATCACCTCTGCCACCACATTGTTGACCCCCTGCGTGGTAATGGTCAGGTGCGTCCCCTCCTGACTGACCTCTTTGACACCAGGCAGAGCGCGCATCTGCCCCACAGCCTTGCTGGGTTGCGCAGTCTCCACCTCGACAACGCTGCCACCATACTCCTGTTGCAAATGCTGCGGCGTATCGACGGCAATCAGCTTCCCATGATCGATGATCGCCAGCCGGTCACATAACGCCTGCGCCTCTTCCAGGTAGTTGGTGGTAATCAGCACCGTCTTCCCCTGCTCCTTCTGCAACAGGATATAGTCCCAGATAGCGCGACGTGACTGCACATCTACGCCCAGCGTTGGTTCATCAAGGTAGATCAGGCTGGGGTTGTGCAGCAGCGCGCGGGCGAGGGCCAGACGGCGCTTCATGCCACCGGAAAAGGTGCGCACAGGGGAATCTTTGCGCTCCAACAACTGCACCAGTTCCAGCATTGCCGTAATGCGCCCCTGCTTCTCCCTGCGAGGAATGCCGAAGAGGTCGGCGTGAAACTCCATATTGGCCCATGCGCTCAGTTCTTCGTATAGCGCGGTCTCCTGCGGCACCGAACCAAGCAGTTGATGCACGCGCCGCACATAGTGCCGAATATCATAGCCCATCACCTTGACCGTCCCGCTCGTCGGCTTGCTCAGCCCGCTCACCATATTGATCGTCGTCGTCTTGCCCGACCCATTCGGCCCAAGCAACCCGAAGATCTCGCCCGGCTCCACAGTCAGAGAAAGAGAATCGACAGCCGTAAACGTGCCAAATGTTTTGGTCAGATCGATCATCTCTATAGCAGGCACTTTTGTCTGCCCTGGCTGACCGGAAACAGTTGCAACCTGAGCCTGTGCGCTGTTCTCACTCATGAGACACCTTCTTTCGCTTACATTGAAGCTATGCTTACCGATTGCTCTCCTGTTGTATCTCTTGCATATTTGCTTGCTCATCCAGACCTTCGGTCCGCGCCAGTTCCTGCTTGCGCAGTTGTCTGGCCCACTCAAGCTCCAGTCGCCATTCGTCAGCTCGATGATGCATGACGCTGAGGGTAGCGTTAAACTGAGTCTGGTTCATATATGTATGAGCGATGCCTTTAGAAGCAAAGTCCGCTGCCTCTGTCTTCATATGCAGCACGTGCGCCTGACAATAGTTGATATAGTGGTCGATCAGGTGAAGGCGCTCAGAAGGCTTCAAATAGTGGAGCATCGGCACTTTTAGCAGGAAAAACTTCTGGTACTCACCTGGATTCGACGTGGTATCCATCATCAGATCGTGAAAGCGTTTGCGCCCCGCATCCGTGATATCATAGGTGCGCAGCTGACGCTCCCCTTTGTGTGTCTCTACCGGACCAATCTGAGCAATAATCAGCCCTTCCTGCTCCAACTTTGCCAGCAAGGGATAGAGCCGTCCATTACTCAAGCGAGCATACGGCCCAATAATATCACTGATAATACTGGCAATGAGATAGCCATGCGCAGGAAAGCGCATAAGCAAGCCCAGAATAATCAGTTCGTACATGCCATCTTCTCCGCAGCCACAAACACCTTTTCTGCCCTCTCAGATAAGCAGTAGCATGTTACTCTACATGTCATCCTAACCATGTCACTATGACATAATATGCAGAATAAATGGGGGAGATGTCAAGAGGTTTTCAAGCTTTTTGGCCACATTCCTTCACTTCTGGTACCATTCGCCAGAGGACCTTTTTCATAGCATGCATACCATAAAAAACTCGCCAGAACATGTCATCCTTCGCTGCGCTCAGGATGACACGCATGAAGGCTTTCCTAATGGCATGCCATAAACCGGTCTTATCTGATAGAATTCATGTATCAAACAGTGAGAGATGGAGAAGCCCTATGCAAAATCCCAGAATTCTATGGCAAAGCCCCATATCAGATAGCAGTTATTCATGGAGGTCCCGGCGCACCTGGAGAGATGGCTCCCGTAGCAAAAGAGCTAGCAAAACAGCGAGGCGTACTGGAGCCTCTGCAAACAAAAACCACCGTCCAGGGACAACTGGAAGAGCTATACGTCCTCCTGGAAGAGAGCGCCTCTCTTCCGCTGACCTTGATCGGCCATTCGTGGGGTGCCATGTTGAGTTACCTCTTTGCCGCTCGCTATCCCACGCTGGTCAAAAAACTCATCATGGTCAGCAGCGGCGTCTTTGGCAAGAACTATGCTGTCAATATCATGCAAACACGCCTGAACCGTCTCTCAGCCGCAGAACGAATGCAGCTGGATGAGCTGACAGGGGCGCTGGTAAATCCGGCCAATACAAACAAAAATGCCCTTTTCACCCAACTTGGAGAATTGATGAGCAAAGCCGATGACTTTGACCCCCTCCCACATGAAAACGCCGACCTGGAAAACCAGTACGAACACTATCAAAGCGTCTGGACAGAGGCCGTCTTGCTGAGAAGCAGCGGTGAACTACTGGCAGTCGGCAGAAATATTCGCTGCCCCGTAGTCGCCATTCACGGCGACTACGACCCCCATCCCGCCTCAGGCATCAGCCAGCCCCTCTCCTCTGTCCTCAAAGACTTTCGCTTTCTCCTCTTAAAGAACTGTGGTCACACACCATGGTATGAGAGGAGGGCAAGAGAAGAATTTTATGAGTTGTTGAGGCAGGAGATAGATTGAAGCAAAGGTCAGTGAAGACTTTTGTGGAAAGATTGAAACTCTCCTGTTAAACGGTCGCTCATAAGCACAAGGACTAGCAGATTTATGGTATACTGTTATACGAAGTCAATGGTACGAGGAGGAGTCATGACCAACCAGCTACAGCAGGCAATCGAGCGCTTGCAGCAATTGCCTATGGAAGATCAAATTGCCATAGCGGAGCGCATTTTAGAAGAAATCGACGAGCGGGAGTGGGACAGAATTGTCAATACACCGCATGTCCAGCAAGCTATCAACGAACTTGCAGAAGAGGCCAAACAACAAGAGGAGGCCGGTGAAATTGAGGAAGGCGGCTTCGCTATTGAATGAGAAGTGTACGCTCAAAGCAATTTCGCAAGCTGTTTGCACAGCTTCCACTGTCGATACAAGAGCAGGCAAGAGATGCCTATAAGCTCTTCAAAGAGAATCCATACCACCCGCGTTTACAATTCAAACGCATCTCACAGCAAAATCCTATCTACTCAGTTCGGGTAGGATATAGCTATCGTGTGCTTGGTCGCCTTGAGAAAGACAAGATCACCTGGTTCTGGATAGGCAGCCACGAAGATTACAATAAGCTTTATCCACGCCAATAACTACTGACTAAACCTGTTCCTTTTTCTAAAAAGCGCTTAGGTCTACTCTGACCACGGTGTCTCGGTCACAGGAATCAGCTCATCATCCACATAAATCGCATCGACACGCTCGTTGAAAAAGCAGAGGTATCCGGCAACTGGCGAACAGGCGGGGAGCGGTTCGCGGTAACTCCACACAATGTCCTCGAAGACGCGCTCACCGACTCTGGCTGACCAGTACGCTGCCTTGCCTTTGTATGGACAACGAGTGGTGGTCTCCGTGGACTCCAATAGCTCCATACACACATCCTGCTCAGGAATGTAGTAGCGAGTGGGCAGTCCGGTTTCAATCAAAATCTTGGGTCGGTGGCTATCGGCTATGGTTTCACCGCCAAGCACAACACGCACGTGACGGGAAGAGGGTAAGACATCCACGCGCTTGTAGGGATCGCGGGCATGCGCAAAGACCTGCTCATCTTCCTCATACCAGGCATCCATCTGCTCCCAGTAAAAAGCCACATATCCCTGCACCTGCAGCCCCTCTGGTAGTGGATTGGGATAGCTCCAGACCGCATTCTGAGCCAGCCGATCACCGACCCGCACCGTCCAGTACGACGCTTCCCCTTTCAGAGGAGAATCCGTGTGATAATCCGATGCCTCCATCAGGTCCATGCGCACATCCTCCATCGGAAAGTAGAAAACGGGCAGGTGCCCAAATTCATGCAACAACATGACACGCTTGCTATCAGCGATAGGAACGCCGGCAAAGACTACCCGCACCCGTCGGCGGCTGTCTTCCCAGCGAAATCCCTCGCTAAAGGATGGTGAAGCCAGTGGCCCCATAAAGATATCTTCAAGCATTGGTGGCATTCTCTCTCTCCTCTTCACTCTCATCCAACCGGCGCAATCTTTCCATAAAGCGGCTGCGTAGAGCGTCGGACATGGGGACTCCACTGCCGTGATGGCGTTGGAGGATAATTTCGGACATGATGGCAAGGGCAATCTCTTCGGGCGTGCTGCCACCGAGGTCGAGGCCAATAGGAGCGCTTACCCTTGCGAGTTTCTCCGCCGCAACGCCCTCGTCGTGCAACAACTTGAACACAGCCCAGACGCGGCGCTGGCTGCCGATCATGCCGATGTAGGCCGCTGGCGATTCGATGACAGCGCGCAGGCCGTGGACATCATGGGCGTGCGCCCGCGTGACCAGCACGATATGCGTGCGCGGCGTGATGGGATAGTCCCGCAGGATAGCTTCGATGTCGCCGACCAGAATTTGCTTTGCGGCAGGGAAACGCTCGCGATTGGCGAACGAAGCGCGGTCATCGGTGACGCTGACAGAGAAGTTCATCAGACTACCAAGCGCGGCCAGTGGCGCGGCAATATGGCCCGCACCCGCGATGAGCAACACGGGCAGCGGAATAAATGGCTCGATGAAAATTTCAGCCTGTCCCTCTGGACTGCTAATCGTCTCTACATGTGGTTTGCCATCAAGAATAGCTTTTTGCGCGGCCTGGATGATTTGCCCTGTCAGATTCTCAAGAGCTTCAGTAAGTGCAAGCTTGCCCAGAATGGTGCCATTTTCGTGGATGAGCATGTGTTGTCCAATTGCAGAGCGCCAGGCACCGCCGGCGGCAATGATAGTGGCAAGCACACAGGCCTGCTCGCCTTGCAAAGCCTTATTGATGGCCTGCGCGTACTCCTGCATAGATGGCTGCTCTGATTCCGATGCGCCAGTGTTAAACCAGGGCTGGACAAAGACATCGAAGATGCCGCCGCACACGCCCTCGCTCTCCATTGCGATCTCTTCCGTGAGGTCAACCGACACCATATTCGGACGCCGCGTATCGATCACGTTGAGGGCGCTCCGCCAGACCTCAGCCTCCCCGCAGCCACCACCGACGGTGCCGCTGATCTTGCCGCCGCGCAGCACCAGCATCTTCGCCCCCACCTCACGCGGCACCGACCCCTTGCGCTTCACCACCGTCGCCATCGCCACCGTCTCACCCTGCTCCAAACGCTGTACCAGTTCTTGAAAAAGCTCTCGCACGATTGATTGTCCCTGCTTATTGAATGAATGTAAGACCTTCGAGCGCACAGGGCGGAGGCCAGCTCCGCCCCTACAAACCACAAGTCGGAGCAGCATTATCGTTGGTTAGTAGGGGCGGAGCTGGCCTCCGCCCTATCTCCCAACACCACCCTCTTTCCCAACGCTGCCTTTCTCCCAACGCTGCCCTCTTTCCCAACGCTACCTTGCGCGCCCTGCCCAAAGGAGACAGCGCCCGGCGCGTCGGCAAGCTGGTGGGCTGCTTCATTCCAGGTTGCGTCGCAGAAACTCCACCAGGCGGCGCTCCATATACTCCAGGTACGAGGAATCTCGCGGCATGTGGCGCGACTCTGGAAAGAGCATCAGTTCGTAGTCACGCGCCGCAGCCGTCAGCGCCTCGACGAGACGCATGGTATGGCGGGCGTGTACGTTCTCGTCTACCAGTCCATGCACCAGCAGCAGCTTGCCTGTCAGTTTCCCTGCGTATGGTAGCACTGAACTGGCCTGGTAGCCCACCGCGTTCGTGTCCGGCAGACCCATGTAGCGCTCGGTATAGTGGGTGTCGTAGCCCTCCCAGAACGTGACCGGCGCGCCGGCGATACCAACCTTGAAGACTTCCGGTGCCCGCAGGAGCGCCCGACAGGTCATATAGCCACCGTAGCTCCAGCCAGAGATGCCCACTCGCTTGCTATCGACATAGGGACGGTCAGCCAGGAAACGAACTCCCTCGACCTGATCGTCAACCTCGAGATGGCCCATGTTATGCGCAATGGGAGCCTCGAAGGCCAGGCCGCGATTGGCGCTGCCGCGATTATCGACTTTCAGCACAACGAAACCCTGCTGTGCCAGGTACTGCGCCCGCAGATCGACGGTAAGGGACCAGGTGTTGGTGACCATCTGCGCTTGCGGGCCACCATAGACCGAGACCACCAGCGGTTCTGGCTGGCTCGCGGAGCGCGTTTCCTCCATGGCATAGATTGCCGCGTAGAGCAGCGTTCCGTCATAGGTGCGGAAGCTGGTAACTTCGGGCAGGCAGAGGCCGAGTGAGGCGGCAGTAATTCCCTCGCGCTCGAAGAGCAGGTCTCGCGTCTCTCCATCGGGCAGGCTGCATAGCGTCAGGCGTGGCGGCTGCTCCAGACTCTGCCAGGTATCGACAAAGAAGCGGCAGTCTGGCGAAATCACCGTTTCGTGCCAGCCAGACTCGCTAGTCAGGCAGCGCAGAGGTCCGCCATCGAGCGAGACCGCGTAGAGATGCCGCTCCAGCGGCCCATTGTATGTACCCTGGAAATAGACCAGGCGCTGGTCCTCGTCGACCGCCACCTGACCTGTTACCATCCACTGCCCCTCGGTCAGCGCGTGTATTTCATGGCCAGCATGGTCATAGAGGTAGAGATGGCGAAAGCCGGTGCGCTCGCTCGCCCAGAGAAATTCGCCAGAGCGCAGAAAACGCAGATCGTCGTGGAGGTTGAGCCAGGGGTCGCCCTGTTCCTCGATCAGGCTGGTCGCTGCTCCGCTCCGGGCATCCAACGCGACCAGGCGCTGCGAACGCTGGTCGCGCGCCTGAATCAGTGCTGTGAGCACGCCATCGGGTCGCCAGGCCACCCGCGCCAGGTAGATATCATCGTCCATTCCCAGGTCCATCCAGGTCACTTCTCCTGGATGGCCGTCCACCGCCACAACGCCCAGGCGCACCACGGCATTGCGTGTACCCGCGAAAGGGTAGCGATGTTCTTCTACAGCCACGCTTTCCTTGCCCTGATGCACGATGGGATACAGGGGGATGTGTCGGCTATCGACGCGCACGAAGGCCAGGTACGCACTGTCGGGGCTCCACCAGTAGCCTCTCTTGCGGTCCATCTCCTCCTGGGCGACATATTCTGCCAGACCATTGGTCACGCCCTCGTCCTCCGCCGCGCCCTCGGTCAGCGCTCGCGGTCGCCCTGTTCCATCAGTAGGAACAACGTACAGCTCACCCGAGCGCACAAAGGCCACGCGTGAGCCATCCGGGCTAAGCTGCGCTTCAAGTGCCCCCTCACTCTCAGGAAGCGGGGCCAGGCCCTCTCCGTCGCGCGCGAGATACAGACGCCCATCGCAAGGAACCAGCAGGATGAGCGAGGCACCATCGCCTGTTCGTGCAAACTGGTAACTGGTCACGCCCGACGCACGCGTCCGGGTGCGCTCGCGCCGCAACTCCTCGTCGAGAGAGAACGACGCGCCCTCGCTTGCTGCGCCCCCTGTCAGTTCAGTTACCTGCCGCCGTGTCCCGCTCTCCAGATCATAGGTCCACAACTCCTGGAGCAGCGAACCAGGCTCGCCCAGCAGATAAGCAACTTTCCGGCTATCGGGAGTAAAGGTCACTCCCCCCGGCACGTCCATACCAGGTCGTGGGTAGCGCACAACGTCCGCCAGGGATAGCTGCCTGTTCGTCATATCTCACTTCCTGTGGAACAGTCTTGCCTGTGGGCGCTATATCGTTTGCTCATGCACGGTCCCTCCTTTTCATAAGAACAAGGTATCATAAACACGGGTATGCTAGCAACCGCCTCGATCCCGCTTGTGAGCTTTGGTTCGTCTTCGCAAGGAAGGGTTATGCCCAACCACCGGTTAGGGTGGCTCTACCAGTTATGTACGCCCGCTATCTTATTGTATAATATTAGGCACGGCTTTAGAATATTTTTCCGTTCAGAGAAAAACACAGGCAAGTGTCAGGAGTTTTATTCATGAACAAACAAAGCGTCGCCACCGAGAGCGACACAGCTAGCAATGTCTCTCATACAACGGCAAGCGGCACGCAGCGACGGAAGCCCATTGAGCCGGGGATGGGGTTAAGCGTGCGCTGGGCCAGCGATGCCACCATCTCGCCGGATGGGCAGCGCGTGGCCTTCATAGTGTCAGAATTTGTGGCGGATCAGCCGAAGGAGCGAGCGCGCATCTGGACGGTGGAGACATCGGGCAAGGCTGAAGCGCAGCCGCTGACGAAGGGGCCAAAAGAGGACCTTTTCCCTACCTGGTCGCCTGATAGCACGTCTCTGGCCTATGCCTCAGCAGGAGCGGGCGAGAAGGATAAGCCGCAGGTGTATGTCATTCCGGCACAGGGAGGCGAGGCGAAGCAGCTCTGCACGATGCCGAACGGGGTGAGCGATATAGCATGGTCGCCCGATGGTAGCCGCATCGCCTTTATCTCCTTAGAGGGTGCGGAGCCGCAGGAGGATCCGCTTGTGGTCACACCCTCTCGCCATCGTCGGCTCTGGACGGTGCGCCCCGGCTACGACATTCCCGAAGCGGTCACGCCTGATAACGTGACCATCTGGGAATATGCCTGGTCGCCCGATGGCAAGCAGATCGCCATCTACTACTCAGCCGCGCCGGAAGAGACCAACTGGTATAACGGGCAGATTGGCCTCGTGCCAGCCAGTGGTGGTATGGTACGCCAGATTTCGCAGTTGACGGGGCAGGCCAGCAGTCTCGCATGGTCGCCAGATGGTCAGCGCATCGCATATGTTACCGGAGAATGGAGCGATCGCGGACTTGTCGGAGGAGATGTACACGTGCAGGCGGTCGAGGGCGGCGAGGCACACAACCTGACGCCCAACAGCGAGATCAGCCTGAGCTGGGTGCGCTGGTTCCCCGATGGCAAACGCATGCTCTACGCAGCGTGGTCGGGTGTGACCAGCCAGATCGGTATTCTGGACCAGACCGATGGGAGCACGAAGCCACTGGCTCCAGATTTCGTGATCGGTGAGGGTTTCGGCCCGCGCTTCTCGGCCACCCCTGACCGGCGCAACATTGTCGTCACGCACTCGACGCACGACCACCCCTTTGATGTCTGGTTCGGTCAATTGACGGGCGAGGATGGCAACATCAACGGCATCGAGTGGCGCAGGCTCACTCGCCTGAATCCTATCATGGAAGAGACCTTTGCGCTCGGCCCCACCCGCCGTATTCGCTACGAAAGCGTGGATGGCTGGCAGATCGAAGCGCTGCTGACGCTGCCACCTCAGTATGAGGGCAACACGCCACTTCCCTTAATAGTGCATGTGCATGGCGGGCCATCGGCAGCGTACACCGATAGCTGGGGCAGCTGGGATCAGTTGCTCGCCTCGGCTGGCTTTGCCGTGCTCGAACCCAATATTCGCGGCAGCCAGGGACACGGCACCGCTTTCTCCAACGCCGTACTGGGCGACATGGGCGGCAAGGATTTCCAGGACATCATGCGCGGCATCGATTATCTGATCCAGCAGAGCATAGTTGACCCGAACCGCGTCGGCATCATGGGCTGGAGCTACGGCGGCTTCATGACGGCGTGGGCAGTGACACAGACGAACCGCTTCAAGGCGGCGCTGATGGGCGCGGGCGTCAGCGATTTCCACAGCTTCCACGCGCAGTCCAACATCCCCGACTGGGACAAACGCTTCATCGGTGTCGATATGCTGGAAAATCCACAGGCCTATCGCGAGCGTTCGGCCATTACCTACGCCGGTCGCGTGACCACCCCCACGCTGATCGTGCATGGCGAAAAAGACGAGTGCGTCCCCGTCAACCAGGCCTACGCCTTCCATCGCGCCCTGCGCGAGCGCGCCATCCCCACTGAACTGGTCGTCTACCCACGCGAGGGCCACGGCCCCAGAGAACAAAAGCACCTGCGCGACCTCGAAGAACGCATGGTACACTGGTTCAAACAATACCTTTAACCAGTAGTGGGAAAGCAAATGCACAGGCCAGCGCCGCGGCGCTGGCCTGTGCATTTGCTTTCCCACTACTCTTTAATTCTGCATGCCCAGCAAATTGCCGCTTTCATATCGTCGCAGCCCCACTGAAAAAATGCAGACCGCCACAAACACGATCAGGGCGGTGAAACCCACCATCGCACCGAGCAGTGGCAACGTGAACTGGTGCAGCAATTGCAGCGGGATGAACGAGATAAAGCCCGCCGGAACCACCGTGAACAGCAGCAGGCGCACCACGCCGTTGAAGATGGTCATCGGATAGGTGCTGAAGGAGATCAGCGCCCCCATCATCTGCTGCGCCATACCCTCGGTATTGCCCAGGAAGAAGGCCAGCGAGCAGAGAATCACGATGAACGCGACGAAGATCAGCGCGACCTGCAGCGCCAGCACGCAGAAACAGGGCGAAATGCCAGACATCCGGGCGCAGCAAGATCAGGTACGCCCCGATGGCAAAGAGCACATCCCCCCATGCCGATGGGTCGGTGGCCGCGATGCAGACGTGCAGCAGGACATTGCGGGGCATGCCCAGGTAGGCATCCAGCCCACCGGTCATAATCAGCGAGGCCAGTTTCGGCGCGTTGCCGAAGACGCCCACACCGATGCCAAAGCCACAGGCGGATACCGACCAGAGTATGACGATATCCGTGTTCTGCCAGCCATGCGTCAGCGGAAACGCGTGGAAGTAGTTCCACCAGAAAAACAGCCAGAGACTAGTCGTTGGCCGCCATTGTGAAGATTTGCACCCAGAAAGCAGACACGATACTCCATCGCCGCCTGCAAGTTCGCAATCAGGTATGCCCTGATGAATCGCAGCGTACTGAAAACTGCTTTGATGATATCCATGTGCTCTACCCTCCATTGATATTGACGCGCCGGATAGCTATCGCATACACGGCCAGCATAATCAACGTTCCCGCCATCAGCGTGAGAGCCTGCTGCACCAGTAGATAGCCGAAGTAGCCACGTCGAAATGCACCAGCGTGCGCGCTGGTCCGTAGAGAATAGTGCTGAAAGGCAACGCCTGTGCAATGCTGCGCAGCGGCTGCGGGAAAATGTCCAACGGAGCCAGCACACCACCCAGCACCAGTGTCAGGCGGCTGAAGATCAGCGAGAACGACTGCGTCTCCTCCGTCCAGAAGGCCAGCAGGCCAATGCTGAAGTAGGCGGTGAAATCGATGCAGACCGCCAGAAACGCCACCAGCGGCCACGCCACAAAGCCCTGCCACGTGAAATGCGGCAAGCCAGCAATGACGAAGGCCAGCACAGCCGCGACCGCCCCATTGATGCCGATGCGCACCACCCGCTCGCCGAGGTACTGCGCAAAATTGTAAAGCACGTAGTTGCAGGGGCGTCCCAACAGGTAGGCAAGCTGACCCGAACGCACCTCCATATCGATCCGTCGCGTCAGCGCGGGCAACGACATGGCAATCGTCTCAGCCGCCGCCAGGTACCAGATCATATCCCCGATGCTGAAGCCGCTCAGCACGTGCGCCCCCCGCACCGAGAACGTCGTCTTCCACAACTGTGCCAGGATGAAGACCAGCACGACCAGCAACAGCGCCCGGAAAAAGACCTCCATCATATACGCCAGATTATTGGCCGCACTAACCCGCAGCACTGCCACATATTTTTGCAGCCCCAGGCTTGCTCGTCGCCATAGGCTGCGCCTGGGCCGCAGGTTCGCGATAGTCGTATCCATCTACGTACTCCTTCTGAAATCAAAAATGAGGAGCTGCCACATCCCGTAGGGACAGGGGGCGGTGCGGAGCTTTCAGGTGGAGGTTTTTGGGAAACGTTCTAGTAGGGGCGGGAGTGGGGATGGGAGGGGAAGGGGAGCTTGCTCCGCCCCAGAGGAGAGCTCAGCCAGTGTCCGCTGTCCCACCTCCGTCCAGGGCGGAGCAAGCTCCCCCTCCCCGCATCCCCCACCGCCCCCGCCCCTACTGGTTTCCACGCTTTCCCCAAAAACCTCCACCTGAAAGGCCGGGTTGAGGGGATGCGGGGGCCTTGTACCTGTCCGCTCGGCACCGCCACCCGCATGTCATTCTGAGCGCAGCGAAGAATCTGAGGTCGCCACTTGCTCCGTCTGGCTCATTTAGATTCTTCGCTGCGCTCAGAATGACATGCCCAACATCACTCAGATTCACCCAGCTCATAACGACAGAACCTTACTACCACTATATTCTCGCCCGTCTCGGCAATGACGCGGCCCACCAGATCGCCCACTGTCACCGAGGAGTCTTTCACCCAGGGCTGCAACAGCAACACCTGCTCGCTCAGCGCGGATCTAAGCCGCTGCTCGATCATTGCCCGCCGTTTCTTGAGCGGCATGTGCGCCAGCGCTGGGTCTTGCTCCATGAGCTTCTTGCGCGTGTTGCGCAAAACCCTTACCGGCACAACTTCGTAGCTGATATACCTGGGCGTAACTCCGGCAATCTGTAACGCCAGTTCGCGGGCAAGCTGCTGAAAGCTCTCACTGCGCGCCACAAAATCTGTGCTGCACCTGAGTTCGAGCAGGACGCCTACACGCTGATTGTGATGAATATACGAGAAGATTCCGCCTTCCCCGGTAGCGCGTCCGGCTGCCTTCACGCGCTCCACATTACCCTCACTTTTTCTCACGAGCAGTTTCACCGCATCATCCCATGTCTGGACCTGCACAAGCGCATTCTTACAGTCGAGAATCGCCGCGCCCGTCTCCTCACGTAGCTTTTTGATATCAGCAAGTGTATAGTTCATGGCGTCACCTCCTCAATTTTCTCTGTTTCCTGCGACGTATGCTCTTGCTCTATATATCCTTTCTCGTCCCTATCTCCCTTGCCTTTCTCACCATAAATGGCCGCGATGATCTCCTCCATCGGTGGGTCGGCAATGGTCATGTCGAGGATGTGCGAGTGCTGCATGATGGCGGCGATGATCGGCTCCAGCGGTGTCTGCGAGGTATCGACCTCCAACTTCAGGCCATGTCCCTTCGCCTTCAACACGCGCACGCCTGGCGTCTCCACGATCTCCTCGTGAATGGATGTAGATGGGCGCACACTCAGGCGCGGCGAGTCGCTCTCGCTATCCATTTTCAGCAGCGCCTCCGCCGAGCCTTCCAGCAGCAGGTCAATCGTCTTCGCCTTCAGGTAGTCGCGTTTGAGCCGGGAAACGGGCGTGTCCAGGATGATCTCGCCATGATTGATAACGATGGCGCGGCGGCAAACCTGCTCGATATCGCCCGCGTCGTGCGAAGTCAGGAAGACGGTCAGACCCTCCTCGCTGTTCAGTTGTCCGATCAGGTCGCGAATGCGCTGTCGCGCAATCACATCCAGCCCGATGGTTGGCTCGTCCAGAAAGACAATCGAGGGCTTGTGCAGCAGAGCCGCCGCCAGTTCGCAGCGCATACGCTCGCCCAGGCTCAGCTTGCGAGCGGGCGTCGCCATATATTCTCCGATATCGAAAACATCGACCAGGAAGGCGCGGCGTTTGCGATATTCCACCATATCCAGTTCATAGATGCGCGCCAGCAGATCAAAGGTATCCTGCGGCGGCAGGTGGTACCACAACTGCGACTTCTGCCCGTAGACACTGGCGATATGGTACGCCAGCGTGCGTCGCTGCTGCCAGGGCGTCAAACCCAGTACATGCACCTTGCCAGCAGTCGGATAGAGAATACCGGTCAGCATCTTGATGGTCGTAGACTTGCCCGCGCCATTCGGCCCGATAAAAGCCAGCACCTCGCCCGCCTCCAACGCAAAGCTAATGCCCTTCACAGCCTCGCGTTCGCGATAACGCGGCACCACAAACGAGCGCAAACTATTCGCCAGTCCCGCCCCACGCTGCCGGCTCCTGAACGTCTTTCGTAATCCCTCAACCTCGACAATCGCCATCGTTTTCCTCCTCTAAACTGCTAGCATTGCCAATCATGCAACAGGACACCCATACCGAACAAAAAAAGTTGGGGGCGCAGGTCCGTCGCCTGCGCCCCCAACGAATGCTTCTCCAGGAAAACCGCTCTCAGTCAAGTCAATTGCGTGCATCGAGAGGAACGCGACGACCATCCACATACCACAGGCATGTAGAATTCAACGGAGGTAAGCACAATATGCATAAACGAGAAATGCTTACGCTGCACAGTCGTCATCCTCTCTTGAAACATGATAGCCAGTACACCCACTGTTGCACTGCTTGACAAAAGTGTAACCGGGAATGTTGCGATTTGTCAAGCTTTTTGCCTCTTTCCTTTAACTTGATTTAAAAATCCAACCAGTAGTTTGTGTAATTCATATTTGTGACGTGGAAGAATATTGTAACACCTTATCAGCCTGGATAAGAACGATACCACTAGAATAGTCACTATGTGTCGCCTACTAACCCAGCCTGTTGAAAAAGCCACTTTCCTGCTGAGCTTAATGAGACGAGCAGTATTTTTTACACGAAGGTTTGCAAAGTCTGCCCGTTCGTAACGCTTTCCGTAACGATTGCGAGACGAAGGTATGATATGATATGGCTGAGGAAGACAAAAACCTCTCGCTGCGTCGTGGCGTTTTTCTTCCCCTGGAACACTATCAGGAGTGGCATAGTCAGCTGTATGGACCCATGGCACGAAGAAAGAGTGAAAGAGATGAAAACAGGGACAACGAGCACCGACGTTCGTCTGGGAGGTCGGGTGCTGTTGCTTGCCAGAGCGGTGTGGTTGGCGTTTGCCTTCTTCGCACTCATCTTGTTGAGCATCAATCTTCTCCAACCGCTCCTGGGAGGGCAAACCTTGATCTGCCCATTTACCTTTACCTGTCCCTATGACGCACCAACACTCTCCGCGCTCCAGCATGCCCATATTTCTCTGAGTGCTTACAACATCTACGCAACTGGATTTGGACTCCTCTCCGCGCTGATTTTTGTGGGACTCAGTGTCCTCCTATTTTGGCGGATCTTCAACCAACCCGTGGCTCTATTTGCCTCTCTCGTCTTCCTCTTACTGGGAGCGGGAGGGCTTGCGGGAGATATCTCAAGTATGCCCCTCGCTCTCCAACTGGTCTTTAATGTGTTCCAGACCTTGCTCCTGTTTTTCTGCTTTGGTTTCTTTCTGGTCACCTTCCCCGATGGGCGCTTCGTCCCTCACTGGAGCTGGCTGCTTGGCTGCACGCTTTTTGTGCAAGCCATCTTCTTCCTGCTGCCTGGCTCTTTCAATATTCTGTCGTGGCCCGTTCCGCTCTTTCTGCTCGAGCTCGCACTAGCCTGGGGCAGTCCTGTCGTGCTCCAAATCTACCGCTATCGACGCATCTCTACTCCCGCACAACGTCAGCAGACCAAGTGGGTCATTTTTGGCCTCACCTGTGCTATTCCGATGCTCTTGCTCACAGGCCTGATTGAAGGGATAGTCCCGACCACGAGTGTTGCAGGCGCGCTCGTGTATTTGGCGACGACGGCGTTGCCCACGTGTGCGTTTCTACTCATCCCCCTGAGCATTACGTTAGCTATCCTGCGCTCTCGTTTATGGGATATTGATGTCATTATTCGTCGCACACTCGTATATAGTACCTTGACGGTGATCCTGGCCCTGCTGTACGTTGGACTCGTTGTCGGTTTCGAGTCGCTAGTGCGGCTGTTCACCGGGGAGGTCTCGCAGTCTCCTCTCATCATCGTGGCTTCGACCCTGGCCATTGCCGCACTCTTTCAACCCTTGCGCCGTCGGATACAGCGAGTCATTGATCGGCGTTTCTTCCGACGCAAGTATGATGCTGCTCACACCGTAGCTGCTTTCAGCACAACCCTCCGCAATGAGGTGGACCTGGATCAGTTGCGTGAACACCTGGTAGCGGTCGTGCAGGAGACGATGCAGCCGAGTCACGTTTCGCTGTGGCTGCGTCCGCCTGAACACGATGGACAACGTCAAGTTCCCTGAAGAGCCTCTACTCCTCTGCTTTCTCAGGAAGATTGAAGAGCAGAAAGGGTACTTGGGGCATCCGCATGTGCAGTCTTGAAGCATGAAAGGCAACTCCAATGATGGGAACCAAAGCGCGCATCTTTGCGCCGATTGCTGTAGTTTCGCTTGAAGACCTCGTGCCACTCACCCATTTCTATCGCCATCTGGATCACGTCACTGATTAGTTCAGATTACTCCATAGTCCTGCAACACCATGCATTCTTTCTTATTATTAGTTTTTAACTGCATTTTTCAACAGGCTGGACCCTTGTACAACTTCACATTTCGTAAAAGATCAAGTTAAAGCCATTCTCCTGCTTTTAGATACCTAAGTTTGGCCCAAATTAACGGCCACTGGAACGCCAGCCAAGAGCTGGCCCAAAGAAGCAACTAAAGCCGAAGCCAAAGGAGCCACTTGATTGAGCACCACCTCAGTCAGTTGCCCTTCAGCGGTGAGGAGCAGAAAGCCACTGATATGGAAGACATCGCGCACCATGCGCAGCATGCCATAGTGCTGCAATGAAGGGCTTGCCAGCCAGCCTTGCGCCCAGACAATCACATTGTGGGCCAGAGAAGCCAACAGCAGGACCATCTGCTGGGCTTCAAAGCGCTTTTTGCTGCGTTTGCCCAGCGCCAGGCCCTGCTTGTCTCCTTTGAAGGAGGTCTCTACGCCTCCTGCGCGCTGATCGTAGAAGCGCACATAGGCCAGCAGCACTGCCGCTGTCTGTTTCTGCAAGGAGAGCGACTGGCCCGTCAAGATCAGCACCTGCTGGGCCGACAAAGCGGAGATCAAGACTCCATAGGCGAACGTGCCGTCCGCTTTGCGACAACGTACCGCAATACGGCTGACCGGACGTACATAGGCATCGGTCGGTTCACTGACCCAGCCAAACTCGCGTTCCGGTTGCTGGGGGTCGCGGTACCACTGCTGCACCGTCTTGGCCAACTGCTTGGCTTGTTTGCCCGAGTAGTCTTTGGCGTGAACCAGGTAGCCGCGAGCGAGCAACCAGTTGACATCCTCCAGGCTCCCTCCTCCGGCGTCGACGCGCACAATGGTCCGGCTGCGCTTGCCTTCATCCAAGTGCAAGGTCGTTTCCGTCGCCTGCATCAACGGTTGCAAGGCTCGCCTCAGTTGCGTCTTGCCATCAAAGAGCCGATCCACGACGATTTCGCCATAGCGACTGGCCAGTACGCGGCCCAATTGCCGACCCTGACGGTTGCGCTGTTTGGCAAAGTAGCCTTTGGTCGCCAATGCCGCTTTGGGACCGCAAGGCAAGCCACTCATATCCACATCCAGCAGTTGGTAGTCGGCCGGGTAATCATGTCGAAAGCCTTGGCTGTGCTGACGATAGATCGTGTCCAGCGCGGCTTGCATCTGTGCCACATTCTCGGCGGTGGCGGCATTCAAGGTGTCTTGCACCACCGATTGCTCGGCAGCGCGCGGGCGCCCGAAAGCGCGCTGCAAAGCCGCATCCGCTCTCAAGCGCATATTGATCTCCACCAGTCCGTGCGCTCCAGCCAGCAGACTGATGAAGGCATCTGAGAGTTTGTCGCTGGGAGTATCCTTGACGGTCTTCTGGGCAATCTTGACCTGCTCGCGGATCGGACCAAACAGATCCACATTTCGCAGCTTGATCCCAAGGGCCGCCAAACTAGCACAACTGCTAAACTGCTTGTTGGTTTCTGTGGTAGATTCGTTCATGATGATGAGCCTCCTCTCGCTCGCTTTTTCCTCTACGAGAGTTATGCCTCATCATCTTTCTTTTCGCAAGCTCCTTTCTTGTGGCTCAATGCCACTAATTGGGGCCAATTTTAGGTAGGTAAGTTAGAAGTTGACCTTTTTGAGTTAATAGATGACGAGTTTGCACCCAAGCAGAAAAATGGCTCGCCTGAGCGCTAAAGGTTGCTTGCGTTAATAAGTCCTGCATATCCTTAACTAAGCCAAGCAAGCCACCATCGCTCACTTTGAGCTTAGATGCTGTTACAACTAAACTCAAGCATGCGCTGAAGTTGGAGTAGGAAGCAATCTTACAAAACAATAACCCCCTCTTTGAGAAAGCGGGGGTTATTAGGATCAGCGATCGTAGCAGAAAATATGCTAATGCTTGACGTATGATCCAGCTGTTGCCCTCAGCCGGTCAGTCAATTTGTAAATTTCGTTCAGGTTGGCGATAGGTACCCGTTCTTCATTCTTATTGGCATCCAGGACACCGACATACTTCTGCCGTCCTTTGAAATATAAGCGGCAGATGGGACGGCGGTTGTTGTCATCACATATGATACTGAAATAGGTTTGGGCGTCTCGGTAGACAATTCTTTCCGCCTCAATCGCAGCGCAGGTGATAGCCTTAACGATATAATACGCCTCCAACTCATCCTGGGTAATTAGCTGCTTGTTAGCGTCTTCAGGAGTGCCTGCACCGTTCTGATGACCGTTTGCATTTTCGGGTTCGGTTGTTGTCTCTGTTGGTACTAGGGGTTCCCCCATTGCAGTGCGCAAACGTTCGGTAATGTGCTCATTAATAAATTGGGTAAACGCCCGTTTCGTGATGACAGCAAATTGCCCTCGAACCGCAGCCGTTAGTTTACCGGAATAAACTTGCCCGGCCACAAACTTGACGAACTCTTCCGACGGAGCATTCAATTCGTCATTAAGGATACGTCTGATTTCCCTCGTATACTTCAGCTCACCCGCTACCGTCAGAATAGCTTCGAGATTGAACGCCGGTTTGCTTAAACGTTTCAGCTCTACTACCAATGGCTCCTGAATGTCGAGCATGTTAAATTCCATAAACGGCTTAGGATCCATTTTGTTCGGCTCTTCAATATCCGTATAGAACCTATAGACAATTCCGTCTGTCAATACGGCTATGCGTGCCTCGGTGACAGAAAAGTAGCGGTATAGCTGTGAGGCATGACTTTCATCCAATGGACTGTTACAGCATTTGCACTCAAACAGCATAATGATTTTCCCGTCGTGTTTGATGGCATAATCAACTTTTTCGCCTTTTTTAATGCCGACATCAGCGGTAAACTCCGGTACGACTTCCGCTGGGTCAAAGACATCGTAGCCCAGAGCTGAGATGAATGGCATAACAAAGGCGTTCTTGGTGGCTTCTTCCGTTTTAATGAGGTCTTTCTGCTTGCTGATCTTAGAAGAAATAGACTGCAAAACTTCGATAAAGTCCATGTCCGTCCCCCAGGTGGTTTTACTATGCAACGTTCATTGATTTCCGAGCAACCATTAATAGCCTCTCCCAATATAGCTATTATTCTCTACCTCAGAGCAGGTAAGTTTCGTTAGAAGAGGTTGCTCGAAGAGTTAATAAGCACAGATCATTCTCTCGGTGACGGCAGGCAGTAGCCATGTACCTTTTTAAACATGGTCTCTCATTCATCCTGTCATCTCCGGCAATAATAATGATCAAAGTGTAGATGAGTATAACATACCTCATCCTATCTGTTAAGGAATTGTGTCAGTCTTAAACTAATTTCCTAGTATGGGTGTATAATGTAAGGCCTTCATTGCCACCCCAACCCAACGACTATTCGGAAAATAATCTCATCAACTTGCCTGTCCTTTGCTATAGTAGAGATTATGTGCTCGCTTGCTTGTGAGCAATTTGAAACCTCTACCCATTTTGCAGAAAGGACGGACCTTTGCAGAACAAAAAACTGTACACAGGCTGGTTTGACGCTACAGGCAAACCGCACGTCGAAGCCAATGACGTACCCCTCCCGATCATCCCCTGCTACACCGACCCGGAAGCAGACTTGGCTATCACCATGCCCGCCGACTACTTTGATGAAGAAGCTCCTCTTGGAACGCTCCTCAAATGCGTGTTCTACGCTCCAGACTTCAGAAGAGATGTGATAGCTGGACTTTCTAAAGACCAACATTGGTAAATCTTCAGCGACACCATCGACCAATGGCTGAAGACCGAACCCCCGATGCCCTGAAAGTTTATGGTGGACCCCTTTGCACAGGCAGTTTTTGGCCGAAAAAACAGAGAATAGAACATTAAGAGAACCCTCTCTTTTTGACATAGCTACTTGCAGATGCGATGGTTGGCATGAGTAGTACAATTGAAAGCATGCAACCAGGATGACCTACCCGCATATTTTCCAGCGCCTCCTGCATCGACTAACACCGCAAACACGTAACATATATAAGCACAGTAGTTCGCCCGTAAGAAATCTCAGGAATGAGGACAGAAGGAGCAAACAGCATGAGTATCAATCCCGTTGATTGCAGCAAGATCGAAGAGAGCATTAGTAACCTGAATCTCTACATCAGCACGACACGCGATCAAGTCAATAAGCTTGACCCGAACGTGCAGGATGTTGAGGAACAACGAGAGGCGTTAACGCGCAAACTGTCCGGTTTGGAAGAACAGCTGAATGACTTGCAGAAAACACTCGCCGACTGCCAGAAGGGAGCGGTATCACCTTCTCGTGCTACTGATATGGCTCCAAAGGATACCACAGCGTAACGGGAACGGGTCGCTCACTCAGCTACGCAGCTAAACAATCATCGAAGGCAAGAGTCGCTTGTCATTGAAGCAACTCTTGCCACATTGCAACATCTGCAACATATGCCACTTTTGCAACTTTGCCACAATCGGCAGCATCTTAATCTCTCTGGATAAGCCCTTTAGAGCCATACTACAAATCCTTCCTGAGCAAACCATAAGCGGCCTGATTTGATGATTACCCACATCTTTCTCTCCCCAGGCCGACCACAAGGGTCGGCCCTACTATACGCGGCGAAGCTTTGCTCCGCTCTACGCGCCACTTTGGAAAGCATCGTATATAGTAGGGCCGACCCTTGCGGTCGGCCTGGGCGGGGTAAGAATATACCGCAAGAATATGGGTAATCAACAGTAAGCTACCAGGAACCAGCACTCCATCCCCCTACCCTTGCTCTTCCACCGGCTCGCTCGATTCGCGGGAACAGGAGCGGTCCCTCCCACAACCTGTTTCAGCTGTTCGCTGCCCCATGAGCCGCGCTCTACCCATGCACCTGAGTTGACGGGTTCCAGGCCGAGCTGGGCAAGGATGCGGTTGGCGCTGGTGGGGATGTAAGGCGCGAGCAGGAGAGCTTGCAGGCGCAGGGCTTCCGCCGCCGTGTAGAGCACGGTGTTGAGGCGTTGATCCTGCTCTGGCTGCTCCTGGTGGCGGGCCAGTTTCCAGGGTTCGTTCTGCTCGATGTACTGGTTGGTGCGGCGCACGAAGGCCCAGATGGTACCGAGGGCGGCACCGAGATCCCATGCCTCAATTGCTTCAGCCGCTCGCTGGCGCGTCTCTGCCGCCAGGCGCTGCACCTCTTCCTCCAACGGGCCAGCTGCTCCCGGCTTGGGGATGGTGCTGCCGCGATAGCGTTTGACCATCGAGACGACGCGGTTGAGCAGGTTGCCGAGGTCGTTGGCGAGTTCGTCGTTATAGTGACGCACGAGTCCAGCCAGTGAGAAATCGCCATCTGAGGCAAACGACAGGTTGCGCGTCAGGTAGTAGCGCACAGCATCCGCGCCGAACTCGTCGACGAGGGCCACCGGGTCGATGATGTTGCCCGTCGTTTTGGAGATGCGCTGCCCCTCCAGCGTCATGAAGCCATGCACTGCCACCTGCTTTGGCAGCGGCAGACCGGCGGACAGCAGCATGGCGGGCCAGTAGAGGCAGTGAAAGCGCGTAATATCCTTGCCGATCACATGCGCGTCGGCGGGCCAGTAGCGCTCGAACTGCTCCAAGTTGTCGGGGAAGCCGACGGCGGTTACGTAGTTGGTCAGGGCATCGAACCAGACATAGAGCACATGCTGCACATCGCCTGGCACGGGCACGCCCCAGTGCTGCACGCCGGGACGCACGAGGCGCGAGACGGAGAAGTCACGCAGCCCCTGGCGAATCATGCCCAGCACCTCGGCGCGGCGGTTGGCAGGCACGATAAACTCTGGATGCTCGTTGATGTGCGCCAGCAGGCGGTCGCTGTACTTCGCGAGGGCGAAAAAGTAATTTTCCTCCTCGACCCACTCTGGCACAATCGAGGGATGGTTCGGACACCTGCCGTTGACCAGCTCATCGTCGCTATAGTAGGTATTGTCGTTCGGGCAGTACCAACCGGCATAGCTGGACACGTAGATGTCGCCGCGCTCCTCGGCTCGCCGGAACATCTCCTGTGAGGCACGAAAATGCTGCTCTGAGCGCGTGCGAATCCAGTAATCATACGAGATGTTCAGCCTGCTCCAGGCCAGTCGGAAGGCTTCTTCCATCCGGTCAATCCACTCCACCGGCGCAACGCCATGCTCGCTGGCCGCGCGCACCACGTGCTGGCTGTTCTCATCCACGCCCATACTGAAGAAGGTATCATGCCCCTGCAAGCGATGATAGCGCGCCACCACATCGGCAGCCACCTTCTCTAACGAATGCCCGATATGCGGCGCGGCATTCGGGTAGTCGATGGCGGTCGTGATGTAATACGGCTTCCTTTCAGCCACCTGCCCATGTTCCGGGTTACCCCTGTGTTTCCTCTGCCATGTTTCACCTCATTTCTTAAAAATCAGCATAAAAAGAAAAGGACGCAGGTCTGTCGCCTGCGCCCCTGAGTCAGCTAAGCTCCTTGCTTATATCTCCATGTCTTGTGAAGGTTCAGAGGACAGCGACAACCTACGGTATGCCATCATGGGCATACCGCTACGCATGGACATAGGCATCAACCTGGAGACAGGCTGCTTATACTGCACGGTTAGCTTATCCTCTTCCTCTTACATGATGCATCAGGGCACACATGTTGCACCCTGATTGCATACTTCTTGAGTACGAATATAGCGGTAAGATTGTTATTTGTCAAGCCTTGATTTGCAACAAGAAGCTGGATGGCCTGGCGACCATCAGGGTCGTCGATAAGCCCGTAGGGGCATCCTTTATGGTTGCCCGCTGCCGACAGCGAAGCGTGACGGGCAGTCTTATCAGAATGGACTTGATCAGGCCAGTTGCTGCGCTCCTGGCCTCGGGCGACCCTGAAGATCGCCCCTACGGAACTCCCGACGCTGAAAAAGAAGTGCATCCTTTGACCGCACACCTTAATGTGACGAACCGGCTTTCGGTAGGCTGAGCTGTACAATCGGCTTGAGACCAGCCTCGATCTCCCTGCGATGTGGCTCAAGGAATGGAGGCAGCGCAAGGTGCTCGCCGAGGTGCTCAAAGTCTTCGTCGGTGGTGAAACCGGGGCCTTCGGTGGCAATCTCAAAAAGGACGCCGCCCGGCTCGCGGAAGTAAATCGAGCGAAAGTAGTAACGATCTATGACGGGTGTAGCCGCCAGTCCAGCTTCAATGAGCCGGTCATGCCAGGCGCGGTGCTGCTCCTCGTCAGGCGTGCGGAACGCCACGTGATGGACGCCTCCAGCGCCAACCTGCATACGACGCGGCAGATCTGGCCGCGCGATCAGCCGCACTTCTGCGCCTGGACCGCCGGGGCCAACCTCAAACAGCGCCACCTGGTGGCCTTGCTCGCTGTATTCGGCCACTTTCCTGAAGCCCATTACTTCCATCAGCACATGAGCAGTCGGTTGCAAGTTGCGTACTGTGAGCGTCACGCCCTCCAGGCCGCGAATGGCCGCCTCAGCAGGAACGGGACTTTTCGCCCAGGGATGACCAGGGTTGACGCCGGACATTCCAGCAGCCAGCGTGTCATCCACCAGTTCGAGCCGCTGCCCTTCGGGGTCAGTAAATGTAATAATGGCCCTGCCTGCACGTTCGATAATGCCACTGTGATTCACACCATACTCGTTGAAACGCTGCACCCACCAGTCGAGCGCCTCGCGTCCCGGCACGCGGAAGGCGGTACCAGCAATCTGGCCCGCGCCGGACACGTGCTGGCCGATATCGGCCCAATCAAAAAAGGTCATCTCAGTGCCCGCGTTGCCTCGCTCATCTCCATAAAAGAGATGATAGGCGCTGACATCATCCTGATTGACCGTCTTCTTGATGAGGCGCATACCCAGCACCTCGGTATAGAACGCGACATTTTCAGAAGGCTTACTGGTCACTGCCGTAACATGGTGCAACCCACCCAGTTCAATCGCCATCGCTGCTTCCTTTCTGACCGGCATCTCTGCCGACACATAGCTCAAAATCTTGCGCCCTCGATGCACTCCCTGAAATAAGTGTATCATCTAAGCTTACTAACAATTTGTTAGTAGCAATTATTTCGCTGTTTGCTATAACTGGTGAGGATGCATACATTTGCACTATCCCCCTCCCCAGGCCGACTGCAAGAGATCGGCCCGACTAAACGCGCCTGAAAGCATATTTGCGACACGATAACGAAGGGGAGACAATTTGCGTTCTCAGGTTAGGTCGCATTCAGTGGCCTGTGGAAACGTATATAGTAGGGCCAGCCGCAAGGGCAGGCCTGGATCACGGTTGGGGCAATCAGTATGTCTCCGAAGGCGTGGGAAAGCCGCCAATGGCGCGCATGCCCATGATATTTCCCACATGTACCAGACCGTGAGACAGCCCGTCGGCTATGGCATCAAGTCCCAGAATCTTCTGGTCCCAGGGGAGGGTATACTCCTGCTCAAGCGCACCATCAGGCAAGGTAGTGAGAATTTCATCGACCATGAGATACATCTCGTTCAGTTGCGAGATGAGGTCAGCAGCTTTGCCGGGTACAACAGCCGCTTCGGGCTGAGGTCTGCCGCTGACCGTGGCGGCAAAGCCGAGCAGACTTTCGTAGGCGTGCAGTGCCACCTCTTCCAGCGAACGCTCATCAATGGTGGCCGCACGATAGAGCAGTTGTTCATCCGTGAGACCTTCAATAACACGTCGCAGTTCTGTGTTCAAGCGATCATTCATAGCCCGCAAAGCCTGTATATTCGTATCTGCCATAACCTGCTCCTTTTTGTTTCTTCTCATTGCTGGAAATTTGTCAGTGAATATCACGCATGACTCATCTGTAGCGTTTCACAGGGATAGCATAGCATTCTATGCGGATTTTATGCCAGATGTCTTGCAAGATTGATGATAGAGTGATATGAATGATGCTGGTATATCAAAGTTTACTCTGAACTCACTCTTTGATGAAGGATGCTGCAAATGAAATCACTGGCACCGGTCATCGTTGTTGATCTCTTTCCTGCTGAACGCCGCGAGCTTTTGTCCTTTTTGTCTCAGTTGAATGAATTGGAATGGCACAAACCGACGGTTTGTACTGGCTGGACAGTAAAAGATATCGCGCTGCACCTGTTAGGGGATGATATTAGTAAACTCTCGCGCGGACGCGATAATTTTGATTATCTTGCCGCGACAAACCCTCAACGCAGCATCGATTCCTGGGATGAACTCGTGGCCTATCTCAACGAGATGAACGCTTTGTGGGTAGAGGCCACCCGGAGAATGAGTTCGCATCTGCTATGCGAACTTCTGGAGTTTACTGGCGCAGAAATCTACCAGTATTTTCGCTCCCTTGACCTTTATGCTACTGGCAATGCAGTGAGTTGGGCTGGTCCTGAACCGGCTCCTGTCTGGCTGGATGTTGCCCGGGAATATACTGAACGCTGGCTTCATCAACAGCAGATGCGAGACGCCGTGATGCGACCCGGACTCAAAGAGAGGCGGTTTTTCGCTCCCGTGCTGGAAACCTTTATCAGGGCTTTGCCGCATACGTTCAGAGATGTAGCAGCAGATGAGGGTACGCTTGTCCAACTCACTATCTCAGGCGCAGCTAGCGGTCAGTGGTTTTTGCTGCGAGAAAATGCGCGCTGGGTACTGGGAGAAGAAGCCTCTACAGACCCGGACGCAAGCGTTTCAATTGACCAGGAAGACGCCTGGCGATTATTTACGAAAGGCATAAGCAAAGATCAGGCCGTAGAGCGCGTCCTTATCGAAGGGAACCGCGACCTGGCATTAAAAGTGCTTGATACCGTTTCTATCATCGCATGAGCTTACCGCAAGGGAAGATAGTAAATTAGGAAATATCGCATAGCCCGATTGACGTATGCTATGGTCATTGGTATATTTAACTGGGGTGAGATGAAATCAGCTTTCTCCACGTTTTTCTAAATGACAATACTTATTTTCTTTATTTTAGGAAGAAAGAGAGACAGGCATGGGGTCTAATAATCTGAATAGGCAAAGAAAGAGACGTACAAATAAATATGTGGTAGGGTTTTCTGGCGTGCTTGTTGCCCTGCTGTTGCTGTTGTTGGGCTACAAACTGCTTACGCAGGCAGCAGCGCAGACATCAACCACGTCGACAAATTCCAGAGGAGCTACGCCGACGACGATACCTACTCTGGCGGCACAAACACCGATGGTGGGTACGCCAAATGGCGTGACTGCTCCGGCAACAGGAACTACAAATACAACGACAGGGACGAATTTGCGCGGCAACATCACTGGGTTGCACCAGTTAGAGGGACTGAATAGCTGGATGTGGCAGACGAGCCTGCCCTCACACCGGCTGGTCATTTTCTATGGCAATCCACTCTCGCCTGTAATGGGGCCAATCGGGCAATACTCCGATGATGACCTGATCGCTCACCTGCAGGAGCAGGCGCAGGTGTATGCTAACCTCGATCCCACACACTCGGTCGTCCCGGCGCTGGATTACGTGTCGCCGATCGCGCAGCCCGTGCCGATGGCGGATAATACATGGACTTACCGCATGCCGGATAGCTCTATCCAGCATTATGTGACGCTGGCAAATGAGAACCACGCCCTGTTCTTCTTCGATATGCAGGTTGGGCATAGCACGGTAGAGAAAGAGGTGACCAACGTCCTGCCCTACCTGGAGCAGCCGGGAGTTGATCTCTCGCTTGACCCGGAGTTCGATATGGCCCCAGGTGATATCCCTTCCGTCGAATTCGGGCGCATGTACGCCGCTGATATCAACTGGACCATCGACACGCTTTCCAATCTCGTCACCACGCAGCACCTGCCGCCCAAGATTCTCATCATCCACCAGTTCCTCGAATCGATGCTGCCAGACTGGCAGAAGATCAAATTGCAGCCCGGCGTCGAGGTCGTGACCTGCGTTGACGGCTTTGGAGCGCCAGAGGCCAAGATCGGCGACTACGAGGTGTTCGATCAGCAGCAACTCATCGAATATCCCGGTATGAAGCTGTTCTACCAGCTGGATAAGCCGGTGATGACGCCACAACAGGTGCTGGCCCTCGATCCGCCACCTCTAATGGTGATGTACCAGTGACATGAAACAGGTTCAGCAAGACGAGTTTCCAGAGAACGAGGCGAACAGGGCAAAAGGTGAACGTGGCGCGTACACCTTCTTCGCCTTGCTCTGCTTCCTTGTAGCCATTATCTTCCTGAGCATTTTTCTCGGCAATGCCCAGGATGGTTTCTCCTCTATGCTCGTCTTGCTGGGCGTCATCGCCTTTGGCCTCAGCGGCGTCTATCTGCTTGGACAGAAACCTGCGCAGAAGAGTGAGGAGGAAAACGACTTCCCGCTTGCAAATAGCCAGCATGAGGATGATACAGGCGAAGGCATTGTTGACGGAACACTCGTTGAAAGCGGTCTGGTACAGAATGAGCATGAAGACGACAGGTCACTTGATGGAGACGAGACGCAAGCAGTTGAAGAAGGCAACGAGGAGGATGAGGCTGAGAACAACGAGGAGGACGAGGTTGAGGATGGGAACGGGGATGAAGAAGACGACTTTATAAGGCTGGTGGAAGAGGCTCTGGATTCTATTCCTCCTGAGTTCTGGCAGAATATGGAAAATCTGGTGGTGTTGGTGGAGGAGGAACCGGCCAGGGAGGTACTGCAACGAGTCGGCACAAGAGAAGGCTATACGCTGCTCGGTCTCTACGAAGGAACGCCGCTCACTGCGCAGGGCCACCTGGGAGCAATGCTGCCCGAGCGCATCACGATCTACCAGCGCACTATCGAGACGTACTGCCAGGGCGACCCCGACCGCATTCGCCAGCAGGTGCGCGCAACCCTCCTGCACGAAGTCGCCCATCATTTTGGCATAGACCACGACGAAATGCCCATCTGGGTCAAATAGCATGCTATTGAAAACCATCTTGCACATGTCATTCTGAGCGCAGCGAAGAATCTCTCGTCCCCTGCACCGACCTGGTGGTGGCCTCATATTCTTCGCTGCGCACAGAATGACATGGTTGAAGGCTTTCCTCATGGCGTGACATGCTTGAGCTGCATTCCTGCTGACACCTCTACAGAACTGGCAACGTATAGGGAGAAGAGACCAAATAAAAATAATAAGGCAGAGGTGTTGAGGATGACTACGAATCCAAAAGATGAAAATTTAGATGACATGGAAGTGCCACCGCCAGAAGTAAACGAAAATAGTCTCATGAATACCGATACAACGGATACAACGGATACAACGGATACATTGGATACAAGCGAAGAACCCAGGCCGCGACACAACACCGCACCACTTGGAGCGCCCTATCAATATCCAGCATATCCGCCGCCTGTTGTGCAGCCGGGCGTTTACCAGGAGCCACAGGCACCTACTCAGAAACGACGGCGACGCTGGCCCCGGGTTATCGGCTGTCTCTTCGTGTTGCTTGCCTTGCTCGTTGTACTGGCAGCGGTGATCTCCGTTTTTGCATTGCAACTCGGCCCTTCCACCACGACAACCCACCACTACACTGTCGCTACACATCCCACCATCATTGTCAACAATGATATTGGTACCATCGTTGCCCATACCGGGGATACGTCTGGTGTTGTAACTATTGCCGAGACCAGGTCAAGCACGCTTTTTGGCAGCTCCCCGAATAACATACAGGTGGTCTACAACCAGAGCAATGGCGGCAACACCATCACCATCACGGTAAACAGGCACAATGGCACCTCATTTTTCAATACATCGATTGTTAATTTCGACGTTAGCGTACCGGCTACGACCGATCTTCAATTGAGCACCAGCACTGGCAGCATCAGCGTCAACGGGATCAGTGGGAAGATGTCTTTGCAGAGCAACACCGGCTCCGTCAGCGCCTCACAGGTTGGCCTCATCGGTTCATCTACACTCAAAACTAACACCGGCTCAGTAGATTTCACCGGCACGATTGGCACAAGCGGCAGCTATCAATTTCAGAGCAATACCGGCTCCGTCAGCGTAACCTTGCCGCGCAGTGCCAGCTTCCGCCTCAACGCGACAACCGATACCGGCTCTTTTAACACCAGCTTCCCCGGCATACACATACAGCATAACACTGTCGGCAGCCAGGCCTCTGGCAGTGTTGGCTCAGCGCCAGCCGCGGCTGTGACGCTCACAACTGATACAGGGTCGATTAATCTGAACGCCAGGACGTAGCTTGCTCACACGAACCCCGCTTTACGGCCAATCGCCAGCTTGCGCCACTCGACGCGCAGCACAGCGGCATCAATCATCTGATCGTCGATGACGATGGCACCGAGACCACCCTGGGTGTCGGCCTTTTCATATTCATCAGTGATGTGTTTGGCCCTGGCGATCTCCTCCGCCGTTGGTGTGTAAGCTTCGTGAATGATCTCGATCTGGGCCGGGTGAATGGCCCATTTGCCATCGAAGCCCATGCGTGCTCCCATCTGCGCGTCGCGGCGACAGGCTTCGTTGTCGCGGATGGCCAGCGTCACGCCATCAACAACGGTGATGCCCGCGGCACGAGCGGCAGTGATGCATTTCGCTTTAGCGTAGTTGTAATAGAAAAATTGCTCAGCCCCCAGTTCCTGCGCCCCGATGTCGCCCGCAAAATCGACAAGGCCGAAGATCAGTCCTCCCATGCGCGGCGTGCTCTTCGCGATCTGCTCTGCATGCAGCACTGCGTCGGCGGACTCGATCAATACCTCCAGCTTGATGCGCCCGATCTCGAAACCCATGTTCTCTTCAATCTGCGTCAGCAAACGATCTACGAAGAGAATATCCTCCGGTCCGTAACTTTTGGGAATCACCACCACATCGATAGTGCGCCCGGCAGCCTCGATCACATCGATCAGGTCGCGATAAAAGAAGCGCGTGCGAATATTGTTGGGGCGGAAGGCGCGAATTTTGCCGCCGAAATCGAGCGTATGAAAGGCTTCGATAACGGTTTTGCGCGCCTCGACCTTCTGTGAGACGGCGCAGGCATCTTCCAGATCGAACATCACCTGATCAGCGTTGGAAGCTGCCGCCTTCGCCATCATCTTCAAACTATGGCCCGGCACCGTCAGTTCGGAGCGCCGCACCACGAAGTCGCGTGCCATCACCATCTGGGCTCTGGGTGGGATGATATTGCCGCTAGTGTTGCTATCTGTGCTCATATTTATACCTGTTTGCCTCCCTCGTTAGCTCTGACCTTCGCCATTTTCTCCTCCCATGCATGCTGCTGTGCAGCATCATACTCTCGCGTGGGAACCATAACGCGGCGCGTGAACGAGAGCACAATTTCGCCACGCTGGTTGTAGGCGATGGTTTCGACCGTGACGACTCCACGATCTGGCTTGCTGCTGGACAGCTTTTTCTCCAGCACCTTCGTCTCTCCATAGACAGTATCTCCGTGAAAGGTCGGGGCAAGATGTCTGACGTTTTCAAATTCCAGGTTGGCAATAGCTTTGCCACTCACATCCTCGACAGTCATGCCCAGCACTATACTGAAAACCAGCGTGCCAACCACCACGCGCTGGTGGAACTGCGTGTCCTCTGCATAATTTGCATCGATATGCAGGGGATGATGGTTCATCGTTAGCATGCAGAATAGCGTATCGTCATATTCCGTAATCGTGCGCCCCGGCCAGTGCTTGTAGATGTCACCAACCTCAAATTCCTCAAAACAGCGTCCAAATTGCATAGATATCTCCTATTCAATTCCATATTTTTGCAGCAGTTGGCGGGCGATGACGAGGCGCTGAACTTCACTGGTGCCTTCGCCTACGAGCATGAGCGGGGCATCCCGGTAGTAACGTTCGACATTGAACTCTTTAGTGTAGCCAAAACCGCCGAAGATGCGCATAGCTTCGAGTGTGACCTCCTGGCACATTTCAGAGGCGAAGAGCTTTGCCATACTCGTCTCAAGATCGCTGCGCTCGCCGCGATCCTTCTGCTGTGCTGCCTTCTGCACCAGCAAACGTGCCGCTTCAATGCGAGTCGCCATGTCCGCCAGCTTCATCTGGATGGCCTGGTGGTGGGCTATTGGCTTGCCAAAGCTGACACGCTGCTGCGCGTAGCGTATGGCATCGTTGAAGGCTGCCTGCGCCACGCCTACAGCACGCGCCGCAACATTGATGCGCCCGACCTCCAGACCGCTCATGGCGTGCTTGAAACCTTCACCTTCTTTGCCGCCCAGCAAATTCGCTGCCGGAACTCGCACGGCAGCGAAGATCAGTTCCGCCGTCTCCACGCCCTTGTAGCCCAGCTTCTCAAAATGACGGCCCGTGCTCAGTCCTGGCGTTCCCTTTTCCACGAGAAAGATGCTCATGCCGCGATGGGCAGGCTTTGCATGCCTATCGGTACGAGCCAGTACGGCGAAAAGGCTGCCATTGATGGCGTTCGTAACCCAGAGCTTGGAGCCGTTGAGCACGTAGCTATCATCCTCGCGAGTCGCGGTCATCTGGATAGCCTGCACATCGCTGCCTCCGCTTGCTTCAGAGAGGCAGAGACCGGCACGCCTGTCGCCTTGAGCCATAATGGGCAGGAAACGTTGGCGCTGCTCCTCCGTGCCATACCCCGCAATCATATAGGCGACCAGCAGGTGCGTGTTCACGATGCCGCTGAGACTCATCCAGCCACGAGAGAGTTCTTCGACGATGCGTGCATAGGTTCCAAAATCGAGGCCGAGGCCACCATATTCTTCAGGAATGGTGAGGCCAAAGATGCCCAACTGTTTGAGTTTCTCGATCAACTCTACAGGATAGGTATCGTCATGCTCCAGTGTACGTGCTACGGGGATAACTTCGCGGTCGACAAAACGGCTCACTTCCTCTACCACCATCTGCTTCTCAAGATCAGGAGTCGCATCCATAAAATATCATCCTTTCTCAGCCTACCCTTTCTTGCCTGCGCAAGCGCCTGTCCGCGTGTTGCAGCAAGAAAGCTTTGAAGGCGCGGGCAGTAGCGGAAAGATGTTTGTCTTTGATGTGGACGATGCGCCACTGGCGCATGATGGGAAAACCTTCGACATCCAGGATGGTCAGGCGATTGGTTTCAAGTTCCATGTCGATGGCGGCACGGGAGATCAGAGCAATACCCAGGCCAGCCGCTACGCCCTGCTTGATGGCGCTGTTATTCCCTACCTGCATACTCACCAGCAGCGGCAGGCCCTCCTCTTGAAAAAGGGTTTCCAGAGATGCTCGCGTACCCGAACCTATCTCACGCAGGAGGAAATGCTCGCGGGCCAGGTCCTCGAACGGTACATTTTTGCGCCCTGCCAGCCGGTGCATAGGAGAGGCGATCAGCACCAGTTCGTTGGGTTTGAATGGCTCGATGGTCACAGGAACTTCATCGGGAACCCTCCCCATCACCGCCAGATCAACGCGATTGTTGAGCAGCGCATCGACCAGCGCGGAGCGGTTCACCACCTCCAGCGTGATTTCAACTTCGGGATAGCTCTTGTGAAACTTGCCCAGCAAATCAGGAATGACGTAGGTGCCAACCGTCGTATCCGCACCAACACTCAGCCGGCCATAGTGAGGACTGCGTAGCGCCTCCATCGTTTCCAGTGTCTCCTCGATCACTGAGAAAATCTTCTGACTGTAGCGATAGAGTTCCTCTCCTGCCTGCGTAAGGTGTGTCTTACGACCTATCTGGTCAAACAACTTCACCCCCAGCGTCTCCTCAAGCTGGCGTATCTGCGCCGAGACGGCTGGCTGGCTGAAGTGTAACTCTGCAGCCGCACGAACATAGCTGCAATGCTTCGCAACCACCTGGAAGGTTGCCAGTTGATGAAGATTTAACGTGCGCATCGACTCCTCCCCTGCTGCATACATCACCCGGTAAATATAGTACTATATTCGGAGCCAGCTATGTCAACTCTTTGCTATCGCTCCGTTCTTCGCCTGATTTCGTCATGGCGAGAATATTTCCGGCCAACGCTCGCAATTCTTCCACAAGTTCCGGCGGTTGCAGCACGCGAAAAGGACAGCCAAGACTCACC
This sequence comes from uncultured Chloroflexia bacterium, assembly GCA_963736995.1. GTDB lineage: Bacteria > Chloroflexota > Ktedonobacteria > Ktedonobacterales > Ktedonobacteraceae > CADDYT01. Next base: position 133,976 of record CAVTRB010000004.1, on the reverse strand, counting down.
AGGAAGCGCGCCGTATGCTGAAGATCATCGTCGTAGGCACGCAGTAAGACACCTGTGGGCATCCCCACAAGCGTAGCAAAGGTGGCAGGTACGGACTCACGAATCTGCTCCAACCCGGTCTGCAACAGAACTTCAACAAGCCAGCGCGAAGGAATGGCAGCAAATGCCTGGATCATCTTTGCACCCGGCCCACTGAGCATTGCACGTCGCCTCTTTACTGATGCAGTGATCGAGACACACCTGGACGCACTGGCAGCAGCGCAGCAGGAAGATGGCGGCTGGCAATTCAACTGGCTGGTCTGGAATCCTGCCGCAGCCCTCGAATGGCGGGGTGTCGTGACCATTGAAGCACTGGTTACACTGCGGGCCTATGGGCGACAATTCTAATTGCTGAACGGCGCCATTTGCCGAGAGCAAGAAATGAATTCTCTCGGAAAGCTAGCGCCAACAGGCAAAAAGGGTGGGGAATGACTTGCTGTAATTTCAATAGTCGAGTATACTTGGAATGGGGTACTGGCGTTCCCCAACCCGCCTACTGACAACGGCGTTGGTAGGCCCCGGGTTCCCATCATGATAAGCGCTCCTCGATGCTCATTCCTTCGACCCGGAATTACTCATCTGCGATTCTCATGCCAATGTGATACACTGCTAACAGTTTTATACCCTTGAGAGTCAAGACCGGTCATGATGAATGTGATGAACAAAAACGGGAATCCAGGAGAGAGAAAAATCCACCCATGTCATCCTGAGTGCAGCGAAGGATCTGAGATCAGGAGGTGGTCAGCAAGCTCGCTGAGATCCTTCGCTGCACTCAGGATGACATGGAGGTTGCGGTTTTGTTCGTCCACATTCATTATGACCATCTGATAAACATTTTTCAATAGGAGTTCTTTTGCATGGCTGAGACAAGCACACAGACAAATATTCCCGTACCATTGATACCGCGAGAGGTACTGGTCGGCAACCCGGTCAAGACAAGCCCGAGAATTTCACCGGATGGCAAGCGGATGGCCTACATCGCGCCGGTGAATAACGTCTTGAATGTCTGGGTGGGTACGATTGGCAAGGATGATTACGAGCCAGTGACCACTGACACAGATCGTGGCATTCGTTTCTACTTCTGGGCCAAAGATAACCGGCACATCCTCTATATCCAGGATAAAGCGGGCGATGAGAACTGGCGGCTGTACGCGACCGACCCTGAAACAAAGGAGACGCGAGACCTCACGCCGTTTGAAAATGTACAGGTGCATATCATCGATGTCGATAAGCATTTTCCTGATGAACTGCTCATCGGCATGAACAAAGAGAACCCGCAGGTACATGATGTCTATCGCGCCATTATCTCCACCGGTGAAATGTCAATGGTGGCGAAAAATCCGGGCAATATCGCGGGCTGGGTGAGCGATGCGAATTTCAAAGTGCGTGGTGCGGTAGCTGCGTTGCCGGATGGCAGTTTGCAGATGCTGGTACGTGAGCACGAGCAGGCGGAATGGCAGGTATTGCTCACCTGGGGGCCGGATGATGCACTCAACAGCGGGCCGGTCGGCTTCACAAAGGATGGGCAATCACTCTACCTGGAAGATTCGAGCAACGCTAACGCCAGCCGACTGGTCAAGATGAACATTGCCAGCGGCGAGAAAACAGTGCTGGCCGCAGACCCCCACTACGATATCGCTGGCGTGATGATCCAGCCCGATACACTGGAAGTGCAGGCGGTGGCCCTCAACCGCGAACGCACCGAATGGCTCGTGCTCGACCCCTCCATCAAAGAAGATTTTGCGACCATTGCTTCGCTGCACCGGGGCGACTTCGGCGTCATCAGCCGCGACGATGCCGACGAGACATGGGTCATCTCCTTCACCGTTGATAATGGGCCGGTGCCATTTTATGCTTACCAGCGCAAAGAGCGCCAGGGGACGTTCCTTTTTGACAACCAGCCCGAGCTGAACAAATACGTGCTGGCAACGATGGAGCCTATCTCTTTCACATCGCGCGACGGACTGACCATTCACGGCTACCTGACACGGCCATCCTGGGGCGAGCAAACCCACCTGCCAATGGTGTTAAACGTTCACGGCGGACCATGGGCGCGTGACGCCTGGGGCTACAACCCGGAGGCACAGTGGCTCGCCAACCGGGGCTACGCCTGCCTGCAGGTCAACTTCCGTGGCTCTACAGGCTTCGGCAAGGATTTTCTCAATGCCGGCAACCGCGAGTGGGGACGCAATATGCACAACGACCTGGAAGACGCCGTCCACTGGGCCATCGATCAGGGCATCGCCGACCCGGAGCGCGTGGGCATCTATGGCGGCTCCTACGGCGGTTACGCGGCCCTCGTCGGCGCAACCTTCACGCCAGACCTCTTCACCTGTGCAGTCGATATTGTGGGACCAAGCAATCTCATCACCCTGATTAAGACAATTCCACCCTACTGGTCGACATTCCTGGCAAACTTCCACAATCGCGTGGGCAACCCCGATACGGAAGAGGAGTTCCTGAAGTCGCGCTCGCCGCTCTTCAAAGTTGATCAGATCAAAGATTCCCATGCTCATCGCTCAGGGAGCCAACGATCCACGCGTGAAGCAGGCCGAATTCGGAGCAGATCGTCAACGCCATGAAAAGTCGCGGCATCGACTACGAATACCTGCTCTTCCCTGACGAAGGACACGGCTTTGCCAAACCCGAAAATCGGCTCCGCTTCTACACCGCCGCCGAAAAGTTCCTCGCCAGATACCTCGGCGGTCGCTACGAAGGCGCGAACGAGTAGTTACGAAAAACCAGCCCGGCATGCTGTTTCTAAGCGAGAAAGCAGGCAAGCCACGTACGTCTTGCCTGCTTTCTCGCTGCCTTGGCTGGTTTTACAAGCGCGAATTCTGACTACACCTCATCTGGATTAATACCGAGAGAACGCAATTTCTCGGCAAGGCGAGCGCGAATCCTGGCCTCTTCTCCGGCTCTCCTGGCTTCCTCTTTTGCCTGTTCAATTGCTTCCTCGGCCAGCAAAGCCTGGGCTTCCTCCCCGGTCAGACGCAGACGATGTTCGCGGTCGTATAGGCGCAGGTTGATGCCATCAGGGACGAGCCAGCTATCCAGTTGCTCGCTCCAGAGCCAGCCTTCCATGTTGGGCGTCAACTCGACCATTACCCCCCGTTTGGTGTCCAGCCTCCAACCATAGAGGCGTTTGGAGGTGGCCCTGCGCAAAGGCGGCATATTGGGATCGTAGGCAAAGTATTCTTGCACGCCCATGTCGGCATAGTTAGCGGGCTTTTCGCGCAGGTCTTTCCTCCAGGTCTCCTTAGAGAGCAGCTCAAAGATGGCGTGCGGAGGTACACCAATTCTACCCGGTGCCCAGCTACTCACGTACTCAAATGGCACCCCTTTGATGACCGCGATATCAGGAGCGATCGGATATTCTCCGGCATCAAGCGTTCGATAGAAATTGAGATTCTCGTAAATGGCGCACGTTTGATCGCGGAATAACCACATGAGGACTAATTTGAGATAATCAATGAGCTGGCTGTGGAAGGCCGTTTCCCCCATCAAATCCTCCTCAGTGGGGTGCGAATTGTAGTAATACGCCACCTGGTTGCTCAACTCTTTTGCCATCTTGCGCTCCTTTCAGGTAACAAGCAACAAACTGCGTTTCCTTCGTTCCCCCCGACGTATTGGCCTTCCCGTATGGGTTCTGGCCTACTTTTAGTATATCATGAGCCGCTTTGACGGGCAACTCCAGGCCCTACTTGACACTTCCCACTATTCTATGTTACTCTTCCTTCAGATAATTATGCGAATATCTGCATAATTAGAGAAGTGAGGGTGCTTATGGTCTATTCATCTTTGTCTCAACAGAAAGTTCCGGTACGTGTGGCGCTTGAGCCTGCCTGTAACGTGCTGAACAGTTTCTCGTTACTCAATGAAGTTGGAAAGTTGACCGGGCTGAATAACAAGGTGGTGCAAATGGCGGCTGCACTTTCGCCAGAACAGCGCCACACCAACTGGCTGGTATTCGAGGGACTGCGTGACGCGCTCCTGCTAGAGCAGGAACAATATCCGGATTTCCCTGCCTACCTGAAAAATCTACGCACACAAGCTCCCGGTAAGATACGAGATCGTGTGCTTGAGCGACTGCAGGGGCGTTATGCTCGCCGTGCCTCATCTTTTGGTGCAGAGCATGGAGCGGTCGCGCCGGATACAGCCCGCCTGCTGAGCGACGAGCAGGCGTATCTGACCTGCGTTGAGTATACACAGGCCAATACTCCCTTTGACGCGGCGCTACAACGGGAGGTTCACAGCCTGCTCAACGACGCGCCTGCCCTACACGCGCTGCTGGTGTCCCACCTTGAGGCGTTGTGGCAGATGCCGTTCGAGGCAGAATGGAAGCGCGTGCAGTCCTCCCTGCGCTGGCAGGTCAGTATGTTTACGCACAGTCTGGACGAAGAGGAGGAGACTTCAGTTGGTGAAATCTTCTACAGTCTGACAGGGCGCGAACTCCCATCTGACGTAACAAGCCAGCTTGTTGAAGCGAAAGAGATCATTCTTGTGCCTTCATGGCACATGGGGCGAAATGTGCTGCTGTGGGAGAGCGATGCACGTGTCAGGTTGTTCTTCAGCGAGCCGCCCAACTATGATGTCGCACTGCTGCGTTCCACTCCTATCGGGCGTCCCGAACTGCGGGCACGATTGAGCGCTCTCGCAGATGAAACCCGGCTGCACATTCTCGAATTGCTCGCCCGGCAGGATGAACTGCCCGCTCAGGATATCATCGCGGAACTTGGCCTCAGCCAGTCGAACGTCTCGCGCCACTTGAAGCAGCTTGTCTCGGCAGGATTTCTCTACGAGCGGCGCGGCGAGGGTGCGAACAAAACGTATCGCCTGAGTTCTTTCTACTTTGACCGCACGGCCCGCGCCCTCCAACAAATAGCATCGGGCGAGCAGGCGCGAACTGACGGCGAGCAGGCGCAGCGAGGCCAGCAATTGCCACAGGAACTAAGACGCTTCCTGGATCGCACAGGCAAACTGACCACGTGGCCTCCGGCGCGGCAGCGAGATAAGCTGCTGATTCTGGAATACCTCGCGAGTTTCTTTGAACAGGGGCGCTTCTACAACGAAAAAGAGGTGAATGAGGTGCTCCAGCAGCACAGCACTTTCAAAGATGCCGCTGCCCTGCGCCGCGCCCTCCACGAGTTCCGCTTCATGAGCCGCACTCGTGACGGCTCGCGCTACTGGCTGATTGGAACAGAGATGCCCGTAGAGGAACAGGATGCCTGGAGTCCAGAAGAGCAACATCTGTTCCTGCTGAAAAACGCGGATCCTAAAGCTAATCTTTCTAAAGAAGGGGAATAATATGCTCGAACTCGAAAGCGAACGGCTGTATATTCGTGAGATAACAGCAGATGATGTGGAAAAGGTGCTGCCGGTGCATCTGAGCAACCCGGACTTTTTGCAACAGATGGAGGGTTCGGAGGGCGAGGCAGGACGCTATGATCTGGAACGCTGGCAGCGCGACTGGCAGATTGCGCAGATGATGCCCGGAAGACACATGCTAGCTTGCTACCTGAAAGAGACAGGCGAGGCGGTGGGCTACGTGGAATACCTGGAGGAGCATGACGATGGCACACCCTGGATTGGTGTGCTGTCCATCCATCGAGAGCACCAACGGCAGGGACTTGGCACGGAAGCGTTCCAGCGTTTGCTTGAGCATTTTCGTGAGGAATATAGCTGGTCGCTCATCCACACTGGAGTGCTGGAAGGCAACGAGGCCGGACTGGGCTTTACGCAACATCTAGGTTTCCAGCCTAACCGGCAACTGACATCCCGTATGTCAGGTGGCATCCAGCAATTCATCATCTTTGAGCGACCGTTAAATATGTGACACAACGAGCCAGTAAGGGTTGTCATGCGGAGTAGTCTACTGTCCCTGCACCGTCACTGTGAAATAGCCGGTGTTATCTGACGGCGCACCATCGCAGATACCGAAATTTATAGTGGCAGGCTGGCTCAGACTCATGCTGACGCTATACACATGAGAACTGCTGTAACCGGGAAGTCCCGTATAACTGTCTGCCGTTAGTCCATTAATATAGAGTACCCAGCAGGTAGCCGTGTGCGGGGTAGCAAGGGGATTACCAGATGAGTCTGTGTAAATATAGTAAGCATCAGAGTACTCGGTTCCCGATGCCTGCCCATATCCGCTGATGATAACACTTACTGTTCCAGTATAGGCATACTGCGTTGATACTTCCTGTCCACTTGTATTTGCCGCATCGAAATAAACACGGAAGGTCTCTGTATGTTGTGTAGGTGTAGGCGTAGGGGTTGGTGAGGGGGTTGCTGTTGGAGTAGGGGTCGGCGCAGAAGTCGGAGCTGCTGTTGGTGTTGCCGTTGGCGCGGTTGTAGGGATTGGTGTGGCTGTTGGCACCGTTGTTGATCCGGTCGTAGGTATCGGAGCGGCTATCGACGTTGCTGTTGGTCCAGTTATTGGCCCGGTTATACCTACCTGTGTGGGCGCGGACGTAGGGTTTGGTGTAGATGATGACGCGCTGGTTAGAACAGATTGGGGTTTGCTCGTGGGAGTGGCTGTGGTGCCAGTGGTAGCTGTCATTACCGGTAGTAATGTATGAGCAGTCATGGAACGGGCGTGAAAGAAGTTGGGGAGAAAGACAAAGAGCAGCGAACCAACAACGATCATAGCTACGCTGGCACAGAGTATTGCCATGAGCATCCCTCGCCGCCTCTCATTGCGTTTTTGTAGATCCAACGCTTCTTTATTCCACGAGCCTTCCGCGGGAGCTACTATTTGCCCGGCCTCACCCCATTGTTCTTCCTCGAAGCCAGGAAATGGCGTTACTAGCTTCTGAGAAGGCGTACCAGGTTCCCATCCATCTGGACTATCGACTTTCCTGTGAGGAGATGTGAATTGCGCGGGAACAGTGGGAAGGAAAGGCTCTGATGCAGAAGCGATTGTAGGCGTTAGCTGTGGAAGGGTAGAAGAAAGCGGCAATGCCGATTCTTGCCCGGCAGGCAAGTCTTCTTCTCTGGCGGCCTGATTAAGGCTACCCGTCTTTATGGGAACGAAGGTGGAATCATCTGAGACTGGAGGAGAAGATGTTACTGGTTCATCATTTACTGCAATGTGTGTCCGGGAATCGCCTGACAGAGAGAGGTTTTGGGAGGCAGAAAACGCTGGCAGCGTCTGAGTGCCGTATAAGGCTGCAATGAAGGCCCGCACATCTTTATGACGGTCCACCCGCTCTTTTGCCATAGCTTTGAAAATGGCCTGTTCGATATGTGACGGTAGCTCTGGATTGAGTTGTGTGGGAGCAACGGGTTTATCTGTTAAATGCTTGAACCCCATTGAAAAGAAATCAGGTGCGGTAAATGGGACGTGTCCGGTAAAGAGTTCATAGGCAATACAGCCTAGAGCATATTGATCACCTTCCTTCGAAAGCGTGCCTTGAAATTGCTCTGGAGCCATGTAAGAAGGAGTGCCAATGACTGTGCTATACTTAACGCTGCTCGTCGAGAGCGTCGTGGCGATACCGAAATCGGCAAGCAGCGCCACGTCGTTCGCATTGAAAAGAATATTTTCAGGTTTGAGGTCGCGATGAACAACGTGCTGTTGATGCGCGTGGTACAGTGCCTCACCAACCTGCGAAAGGATAGTTAAGGACACCTCTTCAGGTAGGATGCTATGAGCGTGCTGGTTGAGAAGGTTGCGCAGAGAGCCATGAGGCGCGTACTCCGTGACAAGATAAGGAAGCCCATTCTCAATACCAACATCGAAGACTTGTAAAATATAAGGGTGCCGGATGTGCTCAAGCAGCCGGGCTTCCTCCAGGAAGCGACTGCGTTCCTCTGGAGAACTAAGAAAGGTATGCAGAATCTTGATTGCGACCATCCGCTCCTTCAGAATGCTGTGTACTCCCCGGTAGACGCTCCCAAATCCACCGCTTCCGATGAGCGCAACTGTATAATAGTTTCCTATACTTCTGTTGATGTAACTGTCTTCATCGGCCATATCATCAAGACCTCTTCCATAGAAGATAGACAAACAACATACAAAGACACAAACTGATATTAGAGGCGTAAAATGGAGATACACGTGATGAATTGGTTAAGATATGGTAGAGATATAAGTAGGAATATTTCAATACCTTAACTTTTATAGAACTTTCTGTGCTAAAAGCTGAACGGTAAAAGGGGGGATCAGGGGTTAGTAAGGCTCTATTGCCGTCACATGGTACATGTCCCAGATAGGGGCAGTTAGTGGGAACATTCTCTATCCTCTTCTCATCATTTGTGCTAGTATAGTAGAAGCTTTTCAAAATGGGCAAACGGACAAAATAGGAGAGACTACCTATAAAGGTGTCCTTTTTGGAGGCTGCTCCGTTGAAAAACAGGAAGGGTGTTGAAAAACTGTGGCATAGAAATGGGCAACATGACATCGTTCATAAGATGATGTATAATAGCCGCGAGGAATAGCCATTCACTCAGTCAGGAGAAGAGCGGGATGAACGGCGACATGTTGGGCCGTGTTATCAAGAGTAAATATAAGCTCATTGATGAACGAGGGCGAGGCAGCTTTGCCACCGTCTACGTTGTGCGTGACACGGAGAACAACTGTATTTATGCTATCAAGATCATGCACCTGGAATTCTCAAACGATGGAGAATTGCTGGCGCGTTTTCAGCGTGAAGCCCATATTCTCTTAAATCTCAGCGATCCCCATATCGTTCGCATCGTGGATTACGGGAACGACAACAACATCTACTTTATCGTGATGGACTACATCGATGGGCAACATCTCAAATATCACCTGATTACGCAGGGTCCGATGGAGCCGGGGAGAGCATTGAACTACGCCCACCAGATAGCCGAAGGGCTTGATGCTGCCTACGAACATGGGGTAGTGCATCGCGATATTAAGCCACAGAACATCCTCATCGACGCAAAAGATGTCGTGAAGATCACCGACTTCGGTCTGGCGCGAGGTCGAGAGACTGTTACCCTCACGCAATCCAACGTATTCATGGGTACGGCCTACTACATCTCGCCAGAACAGGCAGAAAGTGGGCGTTCAGCAGACACCCGCTCTGATCTCTACTCAGTAGCCGCCGTTCTGTTTGAAATGTTGACTGCTCATCCCCCTTTCGAGGGAGAGACAGCAGTCGACATTGTCATCAAACATATGAACGAGAAGGTTCCCTCGCTCAGCAGGCAACGACCGGATTTGCCGGTGGAGTTTGACTACTTCATGCAAAAAGCGATGGCGAAAAGGGCAGCGGACCGCTATCAAACTCCTCAGGAATTTATAGCGGCCCTGGAACAACTTCAGGAGCGTGTCCAGGCGTTGCAAGCCCTGGGAGTAGGAGGGAAGCAAGCAATATTGGCTGGACACGAAAACAAGGCAGGAAATGCAGGCCATGCCAGACAAGCGCAAAAGCAGGCGCGACTCGTAGTTCTTTCTAGCGGCCAGGTTATTCCATTGGCCTCAGAAGTGATGGTAGTTGGACGCCAGGACCCGATGATCCGCAATTTCCCGGAGATCGACCTGGCGGATAAGACGGTTGGTCGCCGTCATGCCTACCTGCGGAACCAGCAAGGAACCTTTACTGTTGAAGACCTCAACGCCCTGAACAAGACTCGTTTAAATGGAGCAATCCTGACGCCGCACGAGGAACGCTCGTTGAAAGACGGCGATATTATTCGTTTTGGCAGTGTTGAGGTTCGATTTGAAGTGCATTGAGGTGTTGAATCATAGAATTTGTGCTGATTCACGCCAGATCGCAAAGTAGGGGCGCAACAGGAATGCTCTTACACAATCCGGGCGCAGTTTCTTGCGCCGCTACAACTCAGAGGGGTGAACGACATGAAAGAGATGCTCGCACTCATAGTTTTGGCCCTGGGGCTTCCAGTCAGTCGAAGTGTTATCATTGTAGCAGGGCTGGTTATAGCCATCATTATCCTGATCGGAGCTTTTCTCCTCTTCCGCAGTAGTGGAAAAAAGAAGGCGGCAACACAACAGGGTAGCAGTGGTGCCGCCGACTGGCAACGAGGGCAACAGCCGCAGGCGGGACAGGGAGGATGGAATGCGCAAGGCGTGCCAGGAACTGATACTCCCTGGAACCAGAGCGGACAGGCGCAGGCGGGATGGGGCTTGCAAGGTGGGCCAGCAGGACAAAACATCCAGGCCCAACAGCAGCCGGGCTGGAATACACCGGGAGGGCCAGGAGCGCAGGCGGGATGGGGCTTGCAAGGTGGGCCAGCAGGACAAAGTCAGAATCCTGCTCAGGCACAGCAGGCTGCCTGGGGTGCAGCGCAAGGAGCTTCGCAGCAGGCCAATAGTTGGGGTATGCCAGTAATGCCGGGAGCCCAGCCACAGGGTACGCCTGGCTTGCAGACGCAGCAGCCTGACTGGAATTCGCCGCAGAGCCAGCAGCCGGGTGTCTGGGCAACTCCCTCCTCACCGGCTCCTTCACAATCACAACCGCAATCCCCTGGTTGGGGGGCAGGTGCGCCGAGCACAGGGTCACCATCTCCCTGGGATAACACCGTTGCCGGGAACTCATCAAATGCATGGGGACAGTCGGCATCTCAGCCCGGCATGCCCTCGTGGAACCAGCAGGCGCAACCACCACAACCTGCCCAACAGGCTCAGACTGCCTACGGTGGTTCCGGCCAGGCATGGGGCGGTCCGGGAACAGGCACAGGCGATTTACCCGGGCAGGCGGATATATGGAACCAGCAGGCACAGCAAGCCGCGCCCCAGAATGCGTGGGCGCAAACGGTTCAGCCGCCACAACCAGCCGCTCCCGCCTGGGGTCAACCTGCAACGCCCGCACAATCTCCTTCTCCAAATGCTGGCTTTGGCTGGCAGCAGCCACAACAACAGCAATGGGGTGGACCCGGCTTAGGACAGGACGCGAATCTGATGGCAAACGACGCCGACAAGACGATCTTGCGGCCTATGGGCATGGGTACCACCGGTTATGTGCGCGTTGAAGAAGGTAAAGAGCCTGGACGCATCTATGAAATTAAGAAGGATACTCTCAGTATCGGGCGTAGCCGTGAGAGCGACATCTTCCTGGAAGACCTGGCAGTCTCACGCTTGCACGCCTCTATTGTCAGTCTCGGCAACGGTGATTACGCTCTTAAGGATGAGGGCAGCGCCAATGGTACCAAAGTCAACGGGCAGTTGGTGAACAAGTATCAGTCCTTCCCGCTCAAAGAGGGCGACAAGATTCAGCTTGGTCAGACAGTCCTTGTCTTCGCGAAGCGATGAGGGCAATTCATCCCTACCTTGCCTGGAAGCGCTTGCAGTGGAGGACATCGTGCTAGCCGACGAACTGATCGGAACGATGCTTGGCAATTACCGCATCCTGGCCCTGCTGGGCCAGGGTGGTATGGCTCGTGTCTATCGAGCCAGGCAGGAGAACCTCGACCGTGAAGTGGCCGTCAAGGTTTTGCCTCCATGGTTTGCCGCCGATCAGAATTTTGTCAGGCGCTTCAATCAGGAGGCCAGACTTGTTGCGAACCTTTCACACCCCAATATTGTGACCGTCCACGATGCCAGCGAGTATCGTGGACACCTCTATATTGTGATGCAACTGGTTGACGGCGGTACACTGAAACAACGCCTGGATCAATTGCAGGCCCGGGGCCAAACCATGGATATCATGGAGGCTACGCCCATCTTTATCCAGCTTGCCAGTGCGCTTGACTATGCACACGAAAAAGGTGTCATTCACCGTGACGTAAAACCTGTCAATGTCCTGCTGGACCGCACAGGTCGTCCGATTCTCTCCGATTTCGGCATCGCCAAGGTGCTGGCCGACAACAGGGAACAACTCACGCGGCCAGGAGCAGGCGTGGGAACGCCGGAATATATGTCACCGGAACAATGCCAGGGCGGCACCGTCGATGGCCGCGCCGATATCTATGCTCTGGGAGTCATGCTGTACGAGGCGCTCACCGGGCGCACTCCATTCGTGGGAGATAACTATCCGGCGCTGGCACACAGCCATATCTACGAACCACCATTGCGTCCCTCGTCCATCAACCCGACCATTTATCCAGCCATCGAGCAAATCATCCTTACCACGCTGATGAAAGACCCGCTGCAACGCTACCAGCGTGCCCGCGAGATGGGCGATGCCCTTGAACAGGCCATACAAATGCTGCCTGACAGCAAACAATTGAGAAAATCTAGCTCAGGCATCGGCACGGTTTCTTTACCGCCGCAAGCTTACTCATCAGGACAGAGCATTGGACCTGCCAGCCCACCTATTGTGGAAATTTCTCCAGCACTCCCGTACCAGCAGGCTCCGGCACAGCCCATGTATACCTGTCCCGGTTGCTCTTTCCCGAACAAGCCACAGATGCGCTTCTGCACCCGTTGCGGCTCTCCTCTGAATAGCTGTCCAACGTGTGGCGTACAGAATCTGGCCAGTAACCGCTTCTGTACCCGCTGCGGGCAACCCCTGCGTTCTCTTCGCAGTTAAAAAACAAATTCGTCGGACTGGGGAGCGTTGAGGCGTTGCAGCGTCTTGCGCTGCTGATCATGCCGCTGGCGCTGATGTGTTGCTCGCTGCTCAGCATCCATGGAAAGAATGGTGCGAATACGTTCGACCAGAAGGCTGGGCTGGGTGGGTTTGGTCATATACTCTACCGCACCTGCCTCGTAGCCTCGCGCCTGGTAGGTCAACTGTGTGCGAGCAGTAAGCACGAGCACGGGAATATTGAGGAACGAGGCTTCACCACCCGGGTGTTCCCCGCGTAACCATCGTAACACTTCCCACCCATCAACCGGCTGCATCATTAAATCGAGGACGATCAGGTGCGGGCAAAATTCGGGGATGACGTGTATAGCTTCCTGTCCGTTGGAGGCGCTACATACTTCAAAACCGCTGTAGGTCAAATAGACACATAACACTTGCTGAATATACGCCTCATCCTCTACTACCAGTATCTTTATTTTATTTTCAGCCTCACGCATTGAACACACCTCCACAACATACATACCCCATCAGGATTTTCTCTCCTGCAAGCGGCATAGCCACCGGCCTGCTAACTTCACTTCGTTTTAAAATTGCGTTTCAACGTCGTCGGAAAACGTACCTCTGCTACAGTATAACCCGAACTCCCCTTGTTTTGCCCGGATAGAGAGGGAGAACCATTACTATTTTCCTCTTTATCAGTCATTGAAGATAGCTCTGTCGACACGGGACCTGCTTCTCCATTGACACGGCGCAGGGAAAACTGACCGCCGAGATCGCCGATCAGATGTTTAATCAACGACATACCCAGACCTTCACTGCTCTCCTCTTCCCCGGATTGGTGACGCAACGGCCCGATACCAGTATCGATGACCTGCACAACGATATCCTCATCCTCTTCATAACCACGCACGGTAACTTTCCCGCGGCTCTGGTGCGCCATACCGTGTTTGATCGCATTGGAGACCATCTCGTTGAGAATCAGCGCCAGGATGGTGACCGCGCGCGAGGGAATGACAATCGGGCAAGGCTCTACCTCGAACGTGATATGGGTACCCGGAGGCTGCAGATTGGCACTTGCCACACCAACGATTTTGCGTCCGATATCGTCGACACGCGCTTCATCGACGTCCTCATGTGAGAGCAGGTCGTGCGTCGCCGCAAGACCCTGCACCCGGTTCACGCTCTCAGAAAGTGTATAACGCACCTCCGGCGATTTTGTGCGGCGGCGCTGCAAAGAGAGAATTCCCGCGACGGTCGCCAGGTTATTCTTGACACGGTGATGCAACTCGCGCAGGAGAATCGACTTGATTTCGAGCGCGTGGAGCGTCTCTTCATAGAGGCGAGCATTTTCTATAGCAATAGCAGCCTCATTGGCGAAGGTCACAACCAGCTGCATCTGTTCCGGTGAGGGTAGGTGACGGCGGCTGCTATACAGGCAGATACAGCCCAGCACCTTCTGTCTCGCTCGCAGCGGCACCGAAACTACCGAATGAATATCAGCAGAGAGCAGTGGATCATTATGTATGAAGCAGTCTTGATCGCCATGAAAGCAATCAACGGCCATAGTCGGCTCGCCCGTTGTTACCGTGCGCCCCACACAGCAGTCAGTGACGGGTATTTGCAAGTTGCGCGCAAGGTTGCTATTCAAGCCATAATGGGCGAGTACGTGCAATTCCTGCTTTTCAGCATCCAGCTCAAAGATACAGGATCGTTCAGCTCCCGCGAGATGCACCGCCTGCGTCGTGATAATCTGAAGCACCTCTTGTAGATTAAGCGTCGAGGCGATAATGGACGAGACGCGATGAATCGTGGAAAGCTCATGCACTTTGCGCCGCAGTTGCTCATCGGTCTGCTCATACAATCGGCCATTCTCAATATTGATAGCAATAATACCTGCCACGACCTCGACGAAGCTGGTCTCCTCTCTGCTAAAGTCGCGAGGCTCAATCGCTTGCACGCTGATGACGCCGATCAGGCGCACCGTATCACCAAAAAGATAATGGGAACAGACATCAGTCCATGATATTCCGTGCTGTAGGTACGCGCCTCGGTCGCAAACTGAGGATCGGCAAGCGCATCGAAGACGAGTAAAGGACGCCCTTTGTCCGCAACCCACCCACTATAGCCCTCCCCGAGACGCTGCGTGAAATGCATACCACCAAGCGGGCGCGGACCATTGGTGGAGCGAAGGGTAAGCATGCGCTGCACCTCATCATAGAAAAAGATGGAGCACAGGTCAGCGTGTAATTCCTCCGCTATGGCATTCGCCGTAATTTCCAGTGCCTGGTCCAGGTCGATAATGGAATTGCTGGCGCCATTGATCCGTTGGAGGGAAGAAAGGCGGTGCTCTAGCTGCAGCTCCATCTGCTCCCGCTCGCTGACCACGGAAGCCATCACAGCCTGATAGCCACGCACAAGCGCCAGGGTACAGGAGGATTGCAACTGGTAAAGATAGGAGTGCGCAGCCACCAGTATCTGTGGCTGGTCGCTGAAGATGTTCTGCATTTCCAGCATGAGGGCATCAATATATTTTTGCAAACCTTGCAGGCGGGCATCCAGTTTCCCACCCTGCTCGGCCAGCCAGCGTCCCGACTGTTCAAATGCGAGGATCGTTTTTTCGCCGCCGGTTGTATTGTCGGTGAGGGCATGAAGCAAGTGCCATGCATCGCTTCCCTCTTCTGGTCCGTATCCGTCGCCTGTTACATGCTGCAAACAGATACGCAACCGGACAGAGTGCTGAGCGAGCGTCTGTTCCACCGAACTCTGTTGTATCAAGTTCTTTCCCCGCAATTGTTGTGTCAGCTTGCCCTTCATCACTATCTCTTAACACTACCCACGTCTCATAACCACGCCAGAGTTTGCCGTTGCATGTATTGTAGATGGGACGCCTGTTTCTGTCAAGCCAGGTAAAATAGCCCGAAATAGCCTATTAGACAGCCCCCCATATAACTCCCTCTGTTTCGTTCGTTATGATGAGTAGCACAGAGATAACCGTAAGCACAGGTTGAGGAAAAGAAAGATGAGATGCAGTCATTGCGACTTGCCGCTATCACCGGCGAACAAGAGTGGAACCTGCCCGCGCTGTTCTGCTCCAATCGGGTCAAAACCTCTATCAAACGCTGTCCAGGCTCCCACCCCCTGGCCGCCAGCGCAGGAAAATCAGAACTACGAATGGGGAACAGGTACAGGTTTGGGTTTGGGGCAACCGCAACAACAGGGAGAGGTACAATTCACAGGCTTGCCAGGGAGACCGGTAGGGCCAGCAGGCGTGGGAGATACTCCTTCACCTGCTCCGCTATTTCAATCATTAGAACAACCACAAAATCAGGTGCGATTTCCAGCGCAAATTTCCTTGCAGACGCCCGCGCAAAATTTCATACCTGGCATGCAAACGCTCGTTCCCGCTTCTACACCCACCCCTGCCTGGATTAGCCCGCTTAGCGAACAAACACAGGCAGGAAATTATACAAATAAAGCGGTAAGAAGCAGGCGCAATGGACAACTGGGCTTCACCATCGCCGGATTATGCATCATTACGGGCGCGCTCTTGCTCATCTTTGTCTACGTCATCTCTATTGAATTATCACAAAACGCTGCCAGCAATGACCTGACTACACCTGCTCTCGCACAGCCCACAAACACTGCTCATGTGAAACCGACAGCAGCAGCCTCGCCCACAACATCTCCATCAACGCCCGCGACTTTTCCCGGCCAGCAATATATCAGCAATGCACAGATGGCAAGCGTAATAAATAAGAACACTGCCCAACCAGTACAAACAGCGACAGCATTTCCGGTTGGGAGTCCGGTCTATGTGACGTTTATTGTTCATCCCAACGGGCAGCCGGGGGAAGTGTGTCTCTCATGGTACCTGAACGGGAAATTTACCAGTAATTTTTCGTTCGCCGTTAACTCTGCCTCCACTACTGCCTATTCCTACACGTATTACCATGCCAGCGGACAAGCCTACGTTGATCTTTCCTGGTCCAATTCAGCCGATTGCTCAAATGCAGTACTGGCGCAGCACGTCGATTTTACCATAGAGGGTTAAAGCAACTGGGAAGCATGATAGTGAGAAAGACGGCACAAATACTTATCTGTATTGTCACATTTTCCTCTTGGAAATTGAGGCAATGCATGGTATAGTAGAGCCGCGTTGTTTCTGCTAACGTTCTTTCATATTCCAGGAGGAATCTTAAATGAATTGCACTTCTTGTGGATCAAATCTGCCGCCCGGAGCAGCCAATTGCCCCGTTTGCGGCACACCCACTCCCTACAACGTTTCCGCGCCCGGAGGATCATATGACCCTACGGTTGCCGCTTCACCATATGGCACGCCACCACCACCCGCATCTCCTACACCGCCTTACAGCGCGCCAACAGCTTATGGTACACCACCCTATGGCGCACCAGCGAATCCAGTGGGCCCTTACGGTAATCAGGCGTCAAATCCCTATGGCTCTAATGCCTACGCGCCTCCCCCACCACCACCGGCACAACAACCGGTTTACGCACCGGGGCAGTTCAGCCCTCAGATGCAGGGTACACAACCGAAACCAAAGAGCAGGTTGCCCCTCATTCTCGGCATCGTCGTTGGTGTCTTGCTGCTGCTCTGTGTCGGCACGTTTGCGGTGCTCTACGAGATCGGCAAGAACGTTTCAAACACGACCACAACGACAACCGGTACTGCAACAACCACTAACGCGACTCCGGCGTCGACGAGCACAAACTCAACGCCCGCCAGCAATGCGACGGGTCCATCCGGTCAGACAATCGTGCCTGCCGCCGCAGCCATCATTACTGACGCAAAGGCCTCAAGCAGCATTGATAGCAACTACCAGCCTACGAATCCAACAACCACCTTCACCGTCAATCAGAACGTCTATGTCACCTTCAATCTCCATCTTACCCAGAAGGGCTATGCCGAAGTAAAGTGGTATGTCGACGGTACCCTTGGCAAAAGCAAGATTCTCCCACTCCAGGATACCACTTATAGCGATGCTTACTTCTCGGAAACATACCTGAAAGCATCCAATGGTACTGCCGAGTTATACTGGTGTACCCAGTCCGATTGTAGTGATGCTCAGCTCGCCGCCGTCGTTAACTTTACCGTTACCGGTTCCTCCTCTATCCAATCTCCTCCACTTGCCAGTATTGTTGGAATGATGGATACGGATCGCCGGGTCTGACCTTTCCTATGCCTGTATGCCAGCCAGGATCGCCGCCAGTTGCGAGCGTTCCTGGTCTGTCAGGGGTAGGAGAGGCAGACGCGGGCGACCGCCGTACCCGGCAACGAGATCGAGGGCGGCTTTGAGGCCCGGCACGCTATAGGTTGTGGTCACGGCAGTATTGGCTGGAGCAAGGCGCGCCTGTAAGACGCGGGCCTCGGCAAGCTGCCCGGCGTTGAAGAGCTCCTGCACGCGGCAGACCTCGCGGGGAAAGATATTGGCAAGGGCGGCGACGGCTCCCACGGCCCCAACAGTTAAGGCTGGCAGCAGGTAACCTGCGCTTCCGGCAAAGGCGCGGAATCGTGATGGGGAGGTGACAGCGACGATCTGTGCCAGCTTCGCCATGTTGCCCGAGCTATCTTTGACGCCGATAATGTTTGGGTGCTCAGCCAGCATACAAATGGTAGCGGCGTCAAGATCGATACCGGCGGCATTGGCAGGCATGTTATAGATGACGATGGGCAGCGGGCTGCTGTCGGCAATCGCCCGGTAGTGCGCGAGCAGGGCAGCGTTGTTCATGCGGCTTTTGAAATAGAAGCCGGGCAAGATCAGAGCCACATCCGCCCCCCTGGCAGCGGCCTGGCGACAGTTAGCGATGGTCGCTCGCGTGGATTGCTCGCCACAACCCGCGATCAGCGGCAACTCCCGGCCAGCTACTTCACGCACCGTCTCAATGACCCGGGCGCGCTCATCACCGCTCAGATGAACTGACTCGCCATTGGAACCCATGACCACGTAACCTACGATGCCACTTCCACTTAATACCTGCACGTGTCGCCGCAAAGTCGCGAGATCAAGTTCTTCATCCTCCGTAAAGAATGTCGGCAGCGGCGGATAGATGCCAGCCGGAATACGCTCTAACATATATAAACTCCTTTTCTTATGTACGCCTTGAAGAAAATTATAACACGGAAGGGAGATGTAGGAACGCTAGAACCGGCAGGTCACATCCACTTGACAGGCTCGTCAGGCTTGACTATAATAGTCAGGCACAAACAAGATGCTGAGAGAGCACAGCTTGCTTTATGTGTTGCGCCGACGGTATTTTATATGCATGGATATCAGACCCATTGGAAAGGAAAAAATTCTCATGCTTTATAATGTAGCGCAACTCTTGAAGGCACCTGTTGGCACCTCTCTAGAGTACGATATACACGAAGACGATGTTCAGCTCGATAAAGACCTGAAGGTGATCGGCCCCATCGAAGGCCACGTGCGCCTTCACCACACCAACCAGGGTATCCTGGCCGATGGCTGGGTGGACCTCACGGTGGAGTTGACCTGTATGCGCTGCTTGAAAGAATTCGAGCATCCCATGCACCTGGACTTCAGCGAAGTGTTTTATCCAACGGTGGATGTCAATAGTGGTGTGCCTGTGCCTCCGATGGAGGAGGAAGATGCCTTCCCCATCGACGAACACCACCTGCTTGATCTGACAGAGGCAATCCGGCAAAACATCCTGGTCTCTCTTCCTATGGTACCGGTCTGCCGGGAAGATTGCGCCGGGCTTTGTCCCCAGTGCGGAAAAGATCTCAATCTTGGCCCCTGTGATTGCCAACCGGAGGCCGACACACGTTTCAGTGTACTTGAACAGTTATTGCAAAACGGTTCTGAGTCATAACCGATCATGCTAACCAGTATGCACAGACCAAATAGACAGGCAAGCGGTATGACTGTCATCATTCAGAAACCATAGCGAAAAAAGAGGAGAAAACATCAAATGGGAGCGTTACCAAAACAACGAGTCTCGCATGCCCGTAAGGGCGAGCGGCGGGCGCATATGCATTTGACTCCACCACAGCTGGTGGCCTGTCCACAGTGCAGGAAGCCGCGTCTTTCACATCATGCCTGCCCGCATTGCGGATACTATCGTGGTCGTCAGGTATTCGTGCCGCGCAGCCAGAAAAAAGGGTAAGTAATGAAGGCGGAGGGAAGGACTACTCCCCAGGCCACCCGCAAGGGGATGGCCTGATATGGTTCCCCCACCGCCTCTTTCTTTTTTGTATTGAAAAAACATCCATATTTTCAATCATCACAGACGAGTAAAATATCATGACGGGACAAGTCGCCTTTCTCTTCCCGGGACAGGGAAGTCAGGCTGTAGGCATGGGAGCCGATATTTACACGCAATCCACCGCTGCTCGGCGTGTCTTTGACGCCGTTGATGAGGCACTGGGCTTCCCGCTCAGCACCCTCTGCTTTCAAGGACCCGAAGAATCTCTGCGCGAAACCATCAACACACAACCGGCCATCGTTACCGACAGCCTTGCTCTTCTCGCAGCCTTTCAGGAAGCCCTCTCACCGGAAAATTCCTCCTGGTCATCTCCACTGACACCCGCCTTCACCGCCGGACACAGCGTCGGCGAATATGCGGCCCTTGTCGCCTCCGGCGCGCTCGACCTGACCGACGCCGCCCGCCTCGTGCGCGAACGCGGACGGCTCATGCACCACGAAGGAACGCTTTGCCCGAGCGGTATGGCTGCGGTCATCGGCAGCGACGAAGAAACTCTGCTAGAAGTCTGCCGCCTGGCCACAGAACAGGCGCTGGCTGCACTGCCGGATACTCATGCCGGTACAACCCATCCAGGTGAAGGTCATGTCATCATTGCCAACTATAACGCGCCGGGCCAGATCGTCATTTCCGGCGAGCAGCGCGCCCTGGCACTGGCAATGGAATTGGCGAAGGCGCGCGGTGCGAAACGGGTCATTCCGCTTGCCGTTAGCGCCGCCTTTCACTCGCCCGTCATGCAGCCCGCCGCTTCAGAAATGGCGCAGATTATCACCAGCACCGGTCTACGCGACGCCAGCATTCCTATCATCAGTAACATTAGCGCAACTCCCATCACACTGGCGGCTGACATTCAGAATGAACTACCGCAGCAAATCGCCTCCTCCGTTCAATGGACACGCAGCATCGAATACATGGCAAATGCGGGTGTTACCACGTTCATAGAAATTGGCCCCGGTCAGGCGCTTACAGGCATGGTCAAACGGATCGCCAAGGGAGTCACCACCCTCAATATCGGTAATGCTGCCGAACTCGAAAAAGTCGTCGGCCTTGTGCGTGAAATGAGTCTTGTGCGTGATGTATAATAGGAAACACCATGAGTAATAGAAAGGAGACGGAACGATCGATGGTCGCTGAAGCGCAGGGAGTTGTGCGTATCGCACGCCAGGTACTCTTAACCATTGTCATCAACGCGGCGTTACAGATTCCCGGCGTCGTGCGTTTTGCACACAGCAGCGATTTATGGACCCGCCTGGCCGGTCGGGAAATACCCCGCGAGGGCGTCTCCCTTACCATCAAGGATCATACCGTTTCCGCCGATTTGTATCTCGTGGTAGAATCCGGTGCGAACATCGTCGAGATAGGCACATCCGTCCAGGAAGAGGTCGCCGCCGCCATCGAACACATGGTTGGCATGCGGGTACGCGAGGTCAATATCTATATTCAAGATGTCGAGTAGAACAAAGTACGGGGATAGAGTGCGTTATGTATCGCTCAGGCAATTTTTGCCGGTGCCGATCCGATGCATAACCGGGAACGAGTCGAGGACACCATGCCGATAGGGACACGCAGACAAGCACGAATGATCGCGCTGCAAACACTGTACGAATATGACACAGCTCAGCACAACCTGGAGGAGGTGTTACAGCGTCATGTCGAAGAGCGCCATCTGCAGCCAAAGGTGGAAGAATACGCCAGAGAGTTAATCGAGGGCGTCAATAGCCACCTTGCCGAAATAGACGCTCATATCCAGAGCGCCGCTCGTGAATGGCCGCTGCACCAGATGGCCCGAATAGACAAAAATATCCTTAGACTTGCAATCTACGAGATTCTGTTTAATAATACGGTACCAGCGAAGGCTGCAATTAATGAAGCTGTAGAGCTTGCCAAACTGTTTGGCAGCGATACGTCTAGCCGCTTCATTAATGGCGTCCTGGGTACAATATTTATATGGGCGCAACAGCAGCCCACTCCAAAAACCGAAAGCGAGGTGAAATAGTGGCCACAAATCAGGATGTTTATGATCGACTCAAAAAGATCATTGTCGACCAGCTTGGCGTTGACGAAAGCGAGGTAGTTCCAGCCGCATCCTTCGTTGAAGATCTTAACGCTGACTCTCTCGATCTGGTTGAACTCATTATGTCTCTGGAGGAAGAGTTCAAATTGCAAATCTCAGACGAGGACGCGGAGAAGATCACGACAGTGCAAGAGGCCGAAGACTATATCGAAGAGCACTTGCGCTAATGCCAGCAAGGGGAGTACGAGGAGGAAGCAGATTGTGTAATCCTTCAACCACCTCTTCCCCTGTATATAGCAGGGCGCAATACATCTGTATACGCTGAATTGCGCCCAACTCTCTCAGCCTCCTGGTCTTTCTGTTCTTCTCTGTGGCCGATAAATCGGCGATGCGCTCGATAAATCGTGCGCCTACGGGTGGACGCAATTCCCGGTTTCGTTTGTGAAAGTTCATCATCGGCGCGGTGCGCGATCAATCGGTACCTACGGGTTTCCTGCGAAAATCGCCAGAGCAGTACGTTAATACCTGTCTTGCCCGATTTTCATGCTCTTCTCTGAGGCAGAGCATCATCGCGCTTTGAAACGAGTTTTGAAAAATTGAGCAATTTCCTGTCACATTCCTCCATCTTCGTGCATCTCCATAAATGTAGCAAGAAAAACCCTTCGGGGTACGCTACAAACGGAAAAGAGTTGTCGTGGATATGATGCCTGCGGCGCAAGCGGTAGAAGCGCTCATTCAAGAATACGGCCAACTGGTCTTCCACACCATCTATGCCCTCACTGGCGAGTGGGAGGAAAGCCAGGACCTGACACAGGATACCTTTCATCAGGCTCTGAAAGCGATTGACGCGGCCCGCGCTGACCGTGAGGCCAGAGGCGAGCAATTTTACGCCAAAGCCTGGCTTCTACGTATTGCGCTCAATACAGTGCGCATGCAACGTCGCCGCCGCAACCTCTTCCACTTTATCCCTTTCTCGTCCATGCGCAGCAAAGCGCAAACGGAGAACGCGGGAGGCGAAGAGAGCGCAGACGAGGCACTGCAAGCGCAAGCTGCACCGGTTCAACCTATCGGCTATGGCGCGACAAAAGGCGATGATCCCGCCCGGCTGGTGGCCGAGCAAGACGCCGTACAACGCACCCTGGCTCGCCTGAGCGAGCCACTGCGCATCTGCCTGTTGCTCTCGATCGTCGACGATTTCTCGACCACCGAGATTGCCGACATGCTCGATCTGCAAGAAGCTGCCGTTCGCCAGCGCCTGGCACGGGCGCGCAAGCAGTTCCAGCAGATCTACGCGCTGGAAAGCAATGAACAGCCTGATAGAGGAACTCCAGCAACGACAGCAGCGGTCTCTGCTACTCCTGCGTCCGGCATATCAGCCCGGGCGGAACGAAAGCAGGTGACATCATCGCAAAGACACGGATATGAGGAGGAGCGAGTGGAAAGCCGGGATTCAACGGTTCAGCCGCCGAAGCCGCGCTTCGAGCTACGCCCCTCAACCCTGGGGAGAACGTATGCGTAACGATTCTATCGAGAGCCTGCTCTTGCGCCACTATGGCGACGATGCACCGACCCCTTCCGGTCTGGAAATGCGCCTCGTCGACTCTGTGCGCAGGGAAGCCGCGGAACTGCGCGAGCAAGAAAACGTTACCGTCAGTCTGAGCCAGCGCCGCATGAGCCGCCGTGCAGCCATGCGTCTGGTCGCCTTCGGCACTGCCGGCCTTAGCGTTGTGAGCATGGGCCTGGAAAGCTTACAGACGCTCGAAGCGGCCCTGGCGGGTCAGGATGTCACGCAAACTGCCTATCCGTAGATCACTACTGGCTGTTTGCTTGCTATGATCTATTCGTATCGTCACAACGTAGTATCAGATAGCGTGTGAGAAACGCGCCAGTAGTGTGTAAAGAATATCCTGCCAGTAAAAAGCAGAAAGACAAAGCATAGAACAGAAAGGAACCTGACATGCCACTCGGATTTCATGGACTCGACCTCGTTGTCATTCTCGTCATCGCCCTCCTCATCTTTGGACCAAAGAAGCTGCCGGAAATGGGTTCTGCCATCGGCAAGAGTATAAAAGAGTTTAAAAAGGGTATGAACGAACTCACCAATCCGAAGGAAGAGGAAGAAAAGATCGCCTCACCGGTCAATATGGAGGCCATTGATCGCGAAATCGCCAGCAAGAGAGCTGCCGCCAGTCAATCCAGCATGGTTGAACCCGAAGTTTATACCGTAGCTAGCAAAACCGAAACACCACTTGAATAGGCCCTTTAGCTGGCACCTGATTGGAGATTTTCTATGACAACCAGGGATATCGACCAGCAGGACGCGATGGCCGGGTTGGATTACGACCAGGAGGATGAAGATGGCGATGGTATGACGCTGGTGGAGCATCTTGAGGAATTGCGCTGGCGCATCCTCAAATGCCTCATCGCCATCGTCGTTGGAGCAGTAGTAGCCTTTATCTTCCGCTACTGGGTCTTTAAGGTCCTGTTATACCCGTTACCGAAACAGGCGGATCTGATCAAGCCAGGGACGCTAGTCGTCACGGGCATAGCAGAAGGTTTCACCGTCTACTTGCTTGTCTCGATAGCGGTCGGTGTGGTCATTGGCCTGCCGGTCATCCTTTACCAGACGTGGGCCTTCATCGCGCCCGGACTCTACGAGCATGAAAAGAAATACGCCGGTCCGTTCATCTTTATCGGCGTTGTTCTCTTTGCCATAGGACTCACAGTAGGCTACGTTGTCCTGCGCTTTCCTATCCAGTGGCTCATCTCGTTTGCGTCCGATAGTTTCACGGAACTGGTAACGGCCAGCAGCTACTTTACCTTCGTCGCCTTCTTCGAGCTAGCCTTTGGCGTCGTCTTCGAGCTGCCGCTCGTGCTGACCTTCCTGGCAGAGATCGGCCTCGTCAGTTCGCAGACACTGTCGAAGAAACGCCCGATGGCACACGTCGGTATGTGGATCGCAGCCACCTTCCTGACGCCAGGCGCGGACATCTACAGTCCCGTCATCCTCGGCATCTCGATGTCCTGTCTCTACGAACTGACCATCATCTTCATCAAAATCATCAAGAAATGAGGTTGAAGGTCCGGGATTGCCCGAACACCTGTAGGGGCGATGCCTTGTGCTCGCCCGCTGTACCCAAATCGACGATAGGGACGCGGGCGAGCACAAGGCATCGCCGGAGCAGGCATCGCCCCTACAGTAATTCTATTGGTTTTTCCTTCAATCACGTGCTATACTCCAAACAAAGAGACCCGGGAAGGAGTATATGTATGAGTATAAATATGACGTCCCATAACATCCCTCAGGATAGCTGGAAGCAAGAGGCGGGAACAGCAGCAGCTCAACTCATCGAAGAGGGGATGGTCGTTGGCCTCGGCAGCGGCTCAACCGCCGCTTATTTTATCTATGCCCTCTCGCAGCGTATGCAATCAGGACTCAGCATCGTCGGGGCCGTTGCTACCTCGACCGCCTCAGCTCAACTCGCCGGCAATCTCGGCATTCCCCTGACCGATCTGGATGTCCACCCCGTCCTCGATATCGATATCGATGGCGCGGACGAGATCGACCCACAACTCAACCTCATCAAAGGTGGAGGCGGCGCGCTCCTGCGGGAAAAGGTTGTGGCCTACGCCTCGCGCCGTTTCGTCGTCATCGCCGATGAGACCAAGCTCGTTCCTCAACTTGGTCAGCACATGCCCCTGCCCGTCGAGGTCATTCCCTTCGCGGAGACGCCTGTGCGTACGCGCATCGAAGCCCTGGGGGCCAGCGTGCAACTGCGCATGCTCGGCAACACTCCCTATCAGACCGACAACGGCAATGTCATCCTGGATTGCTCATTTCCCGGCGGCATCACCGCACCCGTCGACCTGGAAGCGCAAATCCGGGGCATCGTCGGCGTCGTCGCCACCGGCCTCTTCCTCGGTATCGCCGAGCAGGCCATCATCGGTGGCCCCAACGGCGTCCGTTCCATCGGCCCGCATCCGTAAGTGCCGATGTATCACGCACATCGCCGATAATGCATTTGAACATTCAACATTGGGAATAAGAGGTGGCCCTGTCCTGTAGGGACAGGGGGCGGGGTTGGGATGATGAGGGGGCCTTGTGCCTGTCCGTGCTGTGAGACGACCCGATCGCTTCGGTATCCGAACGAATCAGGCAAGCTGGGACAAGCAACTCCTCCCTTGAGGTCGGAGAGGACAGCCTCCCAGGCTGTCTTCCCCACCCAACCCCTTGTTCCTACAGGATGTTTCTACCTTTCCTGGTTGGCAAAGTCCATTCTCGGCCTCAAAGAAGGAGAAACCTCGTGCGCATAGTTATTGCTCCACAATCGTTGAAAGGCAGCCTGACTGCCGCTGAGGCAGGGATAGCGATTGCCCAGGGGGTGCAGGCGGTCTATCCAGAGACGGAGATCGATATTGTGCCTGTGGCCGACGGCGGCGAAGGAACGGTACAGGCACTGGTTGACGCCACGGGCGGCCAGATGGTAGCGCGAACGGTCACGGGGCCGCTGGGTGAGCCGGTCGATGCCTTCTTCGGTCTACTGGGCGACGGGCGCACTGCAGCGATTGAGATGGCCTCTTGCGCAGGCCTGCCGCTTGTCCCGTCTGAGAGACGAGACCCGCGCATCACCACTACCTACGGCGTGGGCGAACTGATTCGTGCCGCATTGGATCGAGGAAGCCGCCACTTCATCATTGGTATCGGCGGCAGCGCGACCAACGACGGGGGAGCAGGAATGGCGCAGGCGCTCGGAGTTGCCCTGCTGACAGCAGAGAACCAGCCGATTGCGCGAGGAGGGGCCGCGCTAGCAGCACTGAAGCATATCTCGCTTGAAGGCATGGATTCCCGTTTGCGAGAATGCACCTTTGATGTGGCCTGCGACGTCAATAACCCGCTCTGCGGTCCCCTGGGAGCCTCGGCTGTCTACGGGCCGCAAAAAGGCGCAACGCCTGAGATGGTCGTGCAGTTGGACATGGGCCTGTCTCACTTTGCAGACATTATTGAGCGCGATCTGGGCATCGCCGTGAAAGACCTGCCCGGTGCCGGTGCGGCTGGCGGACTGGGTGCTGGTCTGGTCGCCTTTCTCCACGCGACGCTGCTTCCCGGCGCGCACATTGTGCTGGAGGCCGTCCACCTCGAAGAGCGTTTGCGAGGAGCCGACCTGGTAATCACAGCTGAGGGGCAGATTGATGAGCAGACCGCGTATGGCAAGAGCATCGGGGCCGTCGCGGCCAGAGCCAACCACTACGGTATACCTGTGCTCGCCCTTGCCGGCAGTCTCGGCAACGGCTACCAGTCGGTCTACGGGCTGGGCGTCGATGCCGTCACCGTCCTGCCAGCGGGTCCAATGACGCTAGCCTATGCTATGGAACACGCCGCAGACCTTACCCGCGATGCCATCGAACGCGCGCTGCGCATGATTCGCCTGGGCACACACTTCAAATAAGGAGAGGATCAGGAACACGGGAACACGGCATTTCCTTGACACCGCGCAATAGCACCAGTTATACTTTGTACAATAATTGATCTCCCCTTAGTCCTTTCTTTAAGGAGGTAGCGGAACTCTGCGCATCACTGACATTTCCTTTAGTGCTTTGCGTTTTTTTGTTCCCTTCAGGAGTCTCCATGACTGCCCGTTCACTTGAAAAGGAGTGTTTACCTTGAGTAAAGTTGCAGTCGAATCCACTGTTCGCCCGTGGTCACTCACCACGCAACGCATCGTCATCACAGGCGTCCTTGCCGCCATCACCATCATTTTGGGCGTCGTCCCCGGCATTGGATTTATTCCTGTTCCTAATTCTACCGGCAGTGCCACCATCGAGCACATCCCTACCATCGTCGGCGGCGTCATCGCAGGGCCGCTGGTCGGTATGATCTCTGGCCTCGTCTTTGGCCTCGTCAGCTTCTCACGCGCTACGGTTCCCTTCTTTAAGGATCCGCTGGTCTCAATTCTCCCGCGTATCTTCATCGGCCTGACTGCCTGGGCCTCCTATGCCGCCCTTGTGCGTTGGAACCGGGGTGTCGCGGCTGCTGTAGCGGGCTTTGTCGGAGCGGCCACCAACACCATCCTCGTCCTGGGCATGCTGGTGATCCGTGGATACCTGCCGCCAGCCCTCATCATTCCCATCATTCCACAGGCCGTATTTGAAGCCATTGTCGCCGCCATCCTGACCTTCATCCTGGCGAACGCCTTCTTTATTCTGCGCGGTCGCGTCGTCCGTGCGCCAGATACCAAAGCACGCGACGAACTACCCTATTGATCCGATGAGATTGAACCAGCTATGCTCGAAGTTCAAAACGTCACTTTCAACTACAGTGCCGTGGGGGAGCAGGATGTTCCCCCCGCGCTACGCGCTATTACATTTACCATCGAAGAAGGCGAAACAGTCGCCATCATCGGACATAACGGCTCCGGTAAAAGCACGCTGGCAAAGATGCTGGCCGCTATCCTGGAACCCAATAGCGGAACTGTCCACGTAGATGGCATCTCAACCACGGCTCACGGAGAAGACCTCTGGACAATTCGCCAGCGCATCGGTATCGTTTTCCAGAACCCCGACGATCAACTGGTTGCCAACACCGTCATTGACGATATTGCCTTTGGGC
Organism: uncultured Chloroflexia bacterium; assembly: GCA_963736995.1. Classification (GTDB taxonomy): domain Bacteria; phylum Chloroflexota; class Ktedonobacteria; order Ktedonobacterales; family Ktedonobacteraceae; genus CADDYT01. The sequence continues at coordinate 105,616 of CAVTRB010000004.1, read as the reverse complement.
CAGAAAATCTTGGTCTACCACGCTCTGAGATCGTGGAGCGGGTACAGGAGGCAATGGCTCTGCTCGACCTGGAATCCTACGCGGCAATGGCAATCAACGAACTCTCCGTCGGACAGAAGCAGCGCGTCGCCATTGCAGGTGTCTTAGCCATGCGCCCGCGCTACTTGCTGCTGGACGAGCCAACCACCATGATCTCTGGTCAGACCGCACGCAACCTGCTGGATACCGTCCTCCGCCTCTCCCATGAGCGAGGCATCACCGTCATCCACATCACCCATTTCATGCACGAAGTCACCAACTTCCAGCGCCTGATTGTAATGGACGCTGGACAGGTCATCATGGACGATACGCCCACCAATGTCTTTGCTCACATCGATGAACTGCAAGCAGTGGGCCTCGACGTACCAATGGTCACACACCTGGGCCAGCGGCTACGCGCACGGGGCTGGGTGAACCTGCCAGAAGTGGTACTCTCCGCCAGTCAGTTGAAGGGGGGACTGCCCCATGCTCTTTGAGTTGACAAATGTCCATCACACATATATGCATGGCACTCCTTTTGCCGTCAACTCGCTGCACGGGCTTTCGCTCTCCATCCCCGAGGGGCAGACGACCGCCCTCGTTGGCCCAACCAAATCCGGCAAATCTACCGTCGTGGATATGCTTGCCGGATTGATCAAACCTGCTTCGGGAACACTACTCTTTGAAGGTGACGATGTATTTGCCTCCTCTTTCGATATCGAGCGCATCCGTTCCAGTGTCGGCGTCGTCTTCCAGTCGCCGGAAGCGCAAATCTTCGAGGAGACTGTGGGCAAAGACGTTTCCTTCGGTCCGCGCCGCAAGAAAGTGCCACTGGCCGAATCGCGCCGCCTGGTCAAAGAATCGCTCGAAGCCGTGGGACTGGACTACGAAGATTTCCGCTCGCGCTACACCTACGCCCTGAGCGGTGGTCAGAAACGGCGCGTCGCCATCGCCGGTGTGCTCGCACTCCAACCTAAAGTCATCGTCTTTGATGAGCCGAGCGCTGGTTTGGACCCACGCGGACGTCGCGAACTACTTGACCTCATTACGCAGCTCAAACAGCAGCAGAACATGTCCATCGTCTACGTCTCCAGCGGCCTCGACGACGTGATCGAACTGGCAGACACCATCTATGTACTCGATCAGGGACGCCTTGCCTTTCAGGGAACGCCCCGTGACATTCTCGCCCACGCCGCAGAACTCGCCGCTCTGGACATCGCTCTGCCCGAAGCCACCCAGATAGCAGTAGCCCTGCGCGACATCCTGCCCGATATTCGCACTGATGTACTTAGCCTGGACGAACTCGAAGAGGAAATTATCAAAAACGCAACCATCGGAGCGCAGTCTTTTTCAGTGGACACAATAGATAATAAGGCTAGTAAAGATAGGGCGGAGGCCAGCTCCGCCCCTACCAACTTACGAACGGGGAGCGACTCTCCGTAGTTAGTAGGGGCGGAGCTGGCCTCCGCCCTGGCCCATATACTATAAAGGTCCATACCCTATGATCGAACTTTCACGCAACATAACCTTTGGACAGTATATCAACAACGGCTCGAAGCTGGCACGCATGGACCCGCGCACAAAACTGCTGTGCGCCGTCCTGCTCATCATACTGTTCTCTTTCCTTTCCAGCTTCATCGCCTTCGCCATCTGCCTGCTTTTCTGCGCCCTGCTGCAATGGGCCTCGCGTATCCCAACCGGCTACGTCCTGCACAGCTTCAAGCCTTTCCTCGGCTTCCTCCTCTTTATCTTTTGTATCGAGGTGCTCTTCTACACTTCAGCCACTCAGAACAAAACGCTACTCTGGCACTGGGCCTTCCTCAACATCTCCTGGGAAGGCATCCTTCGCAGTGCAATTACCATCGTGCGCGTGCTCTTCCTGTACTACATCACCTCAATGTTGCTCTTTGCCACCTCACTGGTCGATTTGACCGACGGCATGGAGGCGCTGCTCTCGCCCCTGCAAAAAATTGGCATTCCCGCCAACGCTTTTGTCATGGTACTGGTCATCGCCTTCAAGTTTGTTCCTATCTTCGTCACAGAGATGGAACGATTGATGAAGGCGCAGGCGGCTCGCGGCGTTCGCTTCGACCAGGGCAACTTCATTCAGCGTACCACCAAACTGGCTCCGCTGCTGGTGCCGCTCTTCATAAGCGGCTTCAAACGGGCCGAGACCTTGAGCGTGGCAATGGAGGCGCGCTGCTATGGTGGTCGTCCCGGCTGGCGGCGCAGCAAACGACGAGAGATGCACTTTGATCGCTTCGACGCGCTTGTGCTTGGCCTTACCCTGGGTCTCTGCCTCGTCACCGTCGTCATCAATTTTGTCTCACCCGTGTAGGTTTGCAATTATGAAACTGCTACCGAAAACGCTGAAACTGGTATCGACAAAACCCGTAGGGCCGCGATTTATCGAGGCCACCGCCGATGTATCGACCTGTGGAGCTACGTGGGCCGATACATCGGCGCTGCGCTGAATACATTCAGCGCCTACGGGTGTGATTGACTGTCATAGCGCTCGTTAGAAGGGAATGGACTGCATGGATGCATCTCTAACAAGGGAACAGCAAGCGGCCATCATGCAGGCTGCCGCAAGCGTACTGGATGAGGTTGTGGCCTTTTTGCAGGGGTTGATCCGCATTCCAACGGTGAACCCGCCTGGCAGCGCCTATCCTGAGTGCTCGCTCTACATTGGCGAGCACCTGCACAGCCTGGGCTACGCCGTCGAGTACATCGAACTCACGCCTGCCGAGATAGCCGAACTCGCCCCCTACGGCGCGGACCTGCCGCGCATCAACGTCATTGGGCGCTTGCCAGGGTCATCTGCCAGACCCGTCTTGCACTTCAACGGACACATGGACGTGGTTCCAGTCGGCCCCGGCTGGTCAACCGACCCCTTTGGTGGCGTCGTGCGTAACGGACGCATCTTTGGGCGAGGTGCTTCCGACATGAAGGGCGGCATTGCCGCGCAAATCTATGCTGTGGAAGCCATCCGGCGCACTGGTCTCCAGTTGCAGGGAACGGTCGAGCAAAGCGGGGTGGTTGACGAAGAGAGCACGGGCAATCGCAACGCGGGTATGGGCCTGCTGGTTGAACGCGGCTATATCGCTCCCGACCGCACCGATTACGTCGTCATCACCGAGCCGCTCAACGTCGACAACATCTGCCTGGGCCATCGGGGGGCCATCTGGGGCGAGATCACCATCTTCGGACGGCAATCACATGGCAGCACACCAGAACGCGGCATCAATGCTGTCGAATACATGTCTCGCTTTATCGCCCTCGCCACTCAGGAATTGCAGCCACTGCTGAAGTTGCGTGTCAACAGCGTTCCCGTCGTGCCAGCCAGCGCGTCGGCGGCTAGCCTCTCGTTCAACACCGTGCAGGGCGGCACGAATATCAACAGCGTGCCCAACGCCTGCACCGTCACCTTTGACCGCCGCCTGGTCACGGGCGAAAAGCTGGAAGATGTCCGCCACGAAATCCTCAACCTGCTGACACGCTGCACACAGCAACTCCCTGGCTTTCGCTATGAATACAGCGAGCGTTACGCCACCGACCCCACGTGGGTCAGCGCCGCCACGCCCCTTGTCCAGTCCTTTGACAATGCACTGCGGCAGGTACTCGGACGCGCTCCCGGCTATGTATGCAGCCCCGGTACCGACGACCAGCGCTTCGTCGTCCACAACGCGGGCATCGAGCAATGCATCGTCTACGGCCCGGGAGAAATCACCCAGACCCACGTCATCGACGAATCGCTAGCCCTCGACGACCTCCTCACCTCCATCAAAGTAATGGCTTTAGCTACTGCGTCATTGCTGGGGGTGAAATAGGGAAATGGAGACCCACCATGCAAACAACCACCGCACAGAATAAAGACTACAACCTTTTCCCGCTCGGCGGCGAACATCGTATGTTCCTGGGCGGCGATTGGATGGATAGCAGCGAACATGTCGAGATTCGTTTTCCGTATGATCGCAGCTTGCTGGTCGGGCGCGTGACCCTCGAACTGGGCAACAACTCCCCACTCATTATCGAGCCGGATGCCGATTTACAACGTGCCGTCACTCGCGTCGTCGCCGGTGGCTACTACGCCGTCGGCCAGGCCTGTATCGCCGTGCAGCGCATCTACGCCCACCGCAGCATCTGCCTGGAGTTTGCACAACGCCTCGCGATTGAAGTCGGCAAGCTGCGCACGGGCGACCCCCGCGAGGAAAGCACCCATAGCTCTACGCTCATCAGCGAGCAGGCCACGCGGCGCGTTCTGGGCGTTTTGCGAGACGCACATGAGCAGGGCGCGCAGCTCCTCGTCGGCGGCGAACTGCTGTCCGATGGCTGCATCACCCCCGCCGTCCTGCTCGGCGTTACTCCCAACATGCAGATTTGCCAGCACGAACTCTTCGGACCCGCTGTCGCTATCGCCCCCTATGAGACGCTGGACGAGGCCATCGAACTCGCCAACAGCTCACCCTACGGCCTGCAGGCCGGTATCTTCACCAACAACTTGCAGAAAGCCCTTTACGCCGCGCAGCGCCTGGACTTCGGCGGCGTCCACATCAACGAGGTCTCCAGCTACCGCGCCGACCACATGCCCTATGGCGGAGTAAAAGACAGCGGCATGGGCCGTGAGGGGCCACGCTACGCCATCGAGGAAATGACGGAAAGTAAAATCGTTATCATCACACCATGAAAACTCTCTCGCATGTCATCCTGAGCGTAGATACTGTTGGCAAACCCACTATATTGACTCCTCAGCGCCTGCGGCGCTTCGCAACAGTTTGAGGGTGAGTTGGCTCGGCGGGCGACGAAGCCGCCCGCCGAGCCAACTCACCCTCAGCAGAAACGAGCCGCTTTGCGGCGAGAAGTCAAAGTCAGTTGTTCGCCAACGGTATCTACGCTCAGGATAACATATTTGACAGGACGGCACATTCAACATCATAGAAGGAGAAAAATATGTCCACTATTTTGATTACCGGCGGTTCCGGCTTCCTGGGTACCTACGTCATTCGCCAGCTTGCCGAACGTGGCGACCGTATCATCAGCTTCGATGCTGTTGCTCCCTCACCTGAGCTTGTGGCGCTGACCGCTCCCTATGAGCAGCAGATCGTGCGCGTGCGCGGGCAGATTCTCGATCTCGCCAGCCTGCTGCGCGCTGTGCAGCAGCACAGAGTCGAGCGCATCTTCCACGCCGCCGCGCTCTACGACCCGCCCTACTCGCTGGATGAACCGGCCATCACCTTCCAGGTCAACGTCAACGGCACCATCAACGTGCTGGAAGCCGCTCGCCTGATGGGTGTGCAGCGCGTGGTGCAGAGCAGCAGCATAGCAGTCTACATGCCGCGCCAGTACGAGCCAATCGACGAACGCCATCCCATCCTCACGCCCGACGCGGGCAATCCCCTCGGCCCCTATGGTGCCTCCAAAGCGGCAGCCGAGATCGTCGGCCTCACCTACTACAGCAGCAACGGCATCGACTTCATCGCCCTGCGCAACTCCGCCATCTACGGCTACGGCATGCGCTACCCCATGTACATCAAGCCAATGGTCGAGAACAGCGTACGCGGCCTCCCCACGTGCTTCGAGACCGGTGGTGACATGCGCCGCGACTACACCCACGTCAAAGACATCGCCCAGGCCGTTCTCAAAGCCCTGGACGTGCCAGCCGAGACACTCACCCGGCGCGTCTTCAACATCGGCTCAGGAGCGATGAGCAGCGCCTCCCAGGTAGCCGAAACCGTGCGCTCCATCCTGCCGAACGCCGATATCGAGATCGGCCCCGGCCTGAGCGAACTGGAACAGAGCGACATGCGCGCCCGTGGCATGCTCGACCTGACCGCCGCTCGCCAACAACTCACATACGAACCCTGCTTCCCCCTCGAAGCGGGCATTCGGGATTATATCGGTATGTACAGGGAGGCGCATGGGCTATGATCGAGGTATTCTTATTGCCGTCGGTTTGGTTTCCCTGCATTATGGAGCAGGGTTTGTCTCTGAGAGAGGCCGAAGTTTCCCGCTCTCTTTCAACCGCTGATATTCGTCTACTGGAACTATTCTGGTACCAGGCGGAGGGGTAGGAGGCTTTTGTGCAACAAAAAGCCCCCTCAACACGTCGCTAGTAATAGCCTGTTATCAACGTCAAGCCGTGTAAAACCAGCTCGAGCATGTCATCCTTTGCTACACTCGATACGGTTGGCAAACTCAGGATGACATGGTGTAAGAAAATGGGATGGCAGAGCGTAATTATGCGTATAGGGCAGATGCACCTGTTCAAATCGCTCCTGGACGGTTATACTAGACAATATATAGAATGATCAGAATCGTCGATTTATGAATAGAGAGGGCCGTATAATCATGCAACAGAAAAGAGATGGCCACCTCCGCAGGTTTCTTCCTGCTATTGCTCTTCGCACAGCAAAATACTTCCACGTACATATCGCTTTGCTGCTGATGCCTGTCAGCGTCTTCACGCTCATTGCCCTGCTCATTTTCCCCGCTGTCGCCTCTGCGCATGTTATGGTGGGCGCGCACAAGGCATCTCCCCTACGGTCTCTGGCAACTGAACCACATTTTAGCGTCAGTGCGGGCTTTGATACTCGTTACCGCGATGGCAACTGGATCCCCGTCACCGTCTCGCTCAGCAATAGCGGCCCCGATTTCAATGGCTCCCTTTCGATCTCAACTGTCTTGCCGTTTGGCAGTGGAAACAACAGCCCCACTGCCAACTACCAGATTCCGGTCAATCTTGCCAATGGAGCGCAAAAGCAGATCGTCACGTATATTCCACTCAACACCGGCGCTTCGGGAACAACGCAATCCATCAACGTGAGTTTGCTCGATGCCAGCAACCATGTCGTCTCAAGGCAGAGCAGTGCGCTCAATGCGCTGGGGACGGGTGACGTTTTTGTGGGTGTGCTCAGCGATCAGTCAAGCGGCTTTGCCCCACTCAACGCCGTGCCACTGCCCAATCAGGGCGGTTCAGTCATTGTCGAACAACTCTCCTCCAGCGCGATGCCCACAATCACGGCAGTGCTCAAAAATTTCGATGTGATTGTCCTTGATGACTTCACCACCGGCGGCCTCTCATCTACACAACTCAGCGCACTCGATACCTGGGTTAACCAGGGTGGCACGCTCATCGAAGTGGGTGGACCCGAATGGAATCGTACCCTTTCACCCTTGCCGAAAGATTTGTTGCCCATCACTGTGAGCGGGACAGGTACCATCCCTGCTCGCACGCACCTGCTGCCTGTAGGCGGACCTGATAGGAGCGGAGTCGATGCCCAGGGCAGTGTTCCCGACAACGTCAACGCGACAGTTCCGGTAAGCAGGGCAACACTCGCCGCGACAAAAGCCATTTCTCTCTTGAAAGCCGGTGTTACGCCCCTCATCGTGCAGGCGCAACAGGGCGAGGGCAGCATCTCCTACCTGGCCTTTGATCCCACCCTCACCCCTCTTGCCGGGTGGTCCGGTGCCAGCATGCTCTGGAAAGGACTCCTGCTGCGCAACCTCGGTGATCAGTTGCTTTCTTCCAGTAATAGTCCCGGCTACAGTGCAAATCCCAGAAATCAATTTGTCGTCGGTGGCATGGATAGCCTGCTGCAATCGCTTATGCCCAACACAATTCCATCGCCCTGGCTCCTGCTTCTCCTGCTGGTTGGCTACCTGTTGATTCTCGGCCCCGTGCGCCTGGCCATCGTGTACTGGAGCAACAAACGCAGTTGGAGCTGGCGCATCGTGCTCGCTTCCATAGCAGTATTCTCACTCCTCACCTATGGACTCGCCTTGCAAGAAAAAGGCACCTCCATTATGAGTGATAGCATCTCAGTCATCCAGCTCAACGGAGGCTCAAGCACGCTCGCCCACGAGACCACATACCTCGGCGTCTTCGTTCCCAATCAGGGCAATTTCCTGGTTCACCTGCCCGGTACCGTCCTCGCGCAGCCTTCACCCAACAACTTCAACGCCACTGGCGGGCAACAAACAACCATTTCTCCTGATCAGAACGGCACCAGTGTCAACCTGCAAGGGGTTGATATCTGGACGCTGCGCTCCATTCTCGCTCAGCAAGATCAGCCGGTTCATGGAGGCATCGTCTCACACCTGCAAGATGTCAATGGCACGCTCAAAGGCAGTGTCACCAATACCCTCAACTACTCCCTGAGCGATGTCTACGTCCTCATGACCAATGGCTTTGCCCGCATCGGCAAGCTCGCCGCCGGGCAAACCGTCAAGATCAACATTTCCTTGAACACCTCCAACAGCGGCACCTACAATATTCCACTGGCAGCGCAGATCGCCATGAGCGCCAATGGTGGGCAACCCTACTACGGCCCCTATTATAATGGCAACGGACAGCCCCTGAGCGAAACTCAGCGCCACCTCGCCATCCTCTCCGCGCTCAGCGGCCAGGGAGTCTATGGTATTCCTATCTGCGGTGGTGGCCCCTGCAAAGTTGTTCCTGCTGTACCAGTGGGGAGCAGCGTAATATCAGGTTCAGGTCGGGTAGTGAGTGGCAGCGTTTTGCTGAGCGGCGGAGGCCCGCTTGTAGGGTACAGCAGCGATCCATTGCTCGTTCCGAACGCGCCTGCCACGCTCATTGGCTGGGCCAACACGCAGACAGCGGGGAATAATTCTGTCACGATCAACGGCTCTACCTCTTCCGGCCTCTCGGAGACGCTGGTGCAGGCCCCCATCGACCTCAGTTTCTCCGGCCCGCTGAACCTGCCCACTGACTACCTGCTCGGCCAACCGGTCGATGTGCAAAGTAAAGGCAACAACGTACAACTGGAAGCCCCGGGCGTTTATGTGGTGACAACCGGCAGCATGACCTTTGAATTCTCGCTGCCCTCGGCCACTCGCCTGCATGCCAGTAGCATGACTATTGAAGAGCCTTCCACACTCTCGCAGATGATGCCGTCGGTCAGTTCAAGTTCCGGCCCGACCGATGTAAATCATATGCAGACCTACCTCTACAACTGGCAAACCAAAAGCTGGGATTCCTATCCAATGCAGGAGTTCAACCTCTCGGTAGATACTACCGCTCCCTATATCGGCCCCAATGGTCGTGTCCTGGTGCAGTTTCTTAATACCGACTCAACCGTCGGCTCCATCCTGCTAGCTCGACCCTCGCTGTCGGTAGATGGAACCATTTCATAGTTTATGTCTATAGGAAATCATATGATCAAAATAGAACATATCATTAAACGGTATCGCACGGTGCAGGCGCTGCAGGATTTCTCCCTGGAAATTCCGCGTGGCTCCATCTACGGCCTTATCGGGCCAAATGGGGCTGGCAAAACCACCCTCCTGCGCATTCTGGCCGCGCTGATCCCTCCCACCTCAGGCAACGTCTGGTTCGATGATGAGGAAGTGAGCATGGTTCCCTCGCTTATCCAGCGCAAGGTGGGTTACATGCCGGACTTCTTCGGCGTCTATCCCGACCTCACCACCGTCGAATATCTCGAATTTTACGCCGGTATTCACGGCATCTCGTACCAGAAACACGCCCGCATCGTCAACGACCTGCTCGAACTGGTTGACCTCTCATCCAAACGTGACGAACTGGTGGAGACGCTCTCTCGCGGCATGAAGCAGCGCCTCTGCCTCGCTCGCGCCCTCGTTCACGATCCGGAAGTGCTGCTCCTGGATGAGCCTGCTTCAGGCCTCGATCCGCGCGCTCGCGTCGAACTGCGCGAACTCGTGCGCACGTTGCAAGGCATGGGCAAAACAATTATTATTAGTTCACACATCCTGCTCGAAATGGCTGAGATGTGCAGCGATGTCGCCATCATTCAGGGCGGTCGCCTGGTTGTTTCCGGTGATGTAGAACAGGTCACCCGCCGCATCAGTGGTGGACGCCAGCTTGAGATTCGCGTGCTCGAACGGAGTTCCGACGCCGTTACTGCGCTCAAAAACCTGACCGCTATCAGCAACATCATGACAACAGAGGAACATGAGAATTTGATTCAGGCCGATTTCAGTGGTGATGATCGCGCATTGCACTATGTGCTGGCCGAATTGATCAAACAGGACATTCCTGTCGTCTCCTTCGCGCCGCGCAGCAATGGTGGTCTGCTGGAAGAAGTCTTTATGAGCGTCACGGAAGGGAGTAGCCCATCATGACCTTTGCCGCCTTGCTCACCAAAGAGTTACGCCTGCGTCTGCGCCGCGAGCGCTCCATCTGGGTCATCATCATCTATCTGCTGGTTATGGGCCTGCTTGGCTTCCTTTTTCTGTCCCGCCAGAACGGCTACAACACTGATGTTTTGAGCCAGGTGGGAGGACAGCTCTACATCCTGCTCTCGGTCGTGCAGCTCCTGCTCATCATGTTCATTACGCCGGCCTTCACCTCCACCTCGATCAACGGCGAAAAAGAGCGCCAGACCTACGATCTGCTGCTCTGCTCGCGACTCTCCGCCTTCTCGCTGGTCGCGGGCAAGCTCATTGCCGGTCTTGCCAACGCCCTGCTGCTCATCTTCGCCTCCATCCCGCTTTTCAGTCTTGTCTTTTTCTTTGGCGGCGTCTCGCCGCAGGAGTTCGCTGAAACCATGCTAGTCTTCGCTATGACGGCGATTGTGGTAGGCACATTCAGTCTCTTCTGCTCAACCGTCTTACATCGGCCTCAGGTCTCAACGGTTATCGCCTATATGTTCTGCGTCGTCTGGGTACTGTTGCCCTGGTTGCTCACCCTGCTGCTGGCGCTAACCACACCAGTCACCGGTGGGCAGCAAACATTTCCAGCACTTTTTCTCTGGAATCCCATCGTCGCGCTCATCAGCACCTTCCCTGGCAAATCCTCGCTAGGCGTGACTGCCCTTGCCGGCCATGCCGCTGGCCCCTGGCAGTCATACACCATGCTGAGCCTGATCGCCACCATCGTCTTCTTTTTGCTCAGCATGTGGTTCGTCAAGCCCAATCCCATCGGGCGACTGCGTTCTCTGAGTAGGCGATTTACGCCGCAAAAACAGAGTACCGTAACAGCGTAGTGTATATGTCTGATATAATGAACTTTAACGATCAAATTCTCGGCATGTCATTCTGAGCGCAGCGAAGAATCTGAAGCTCGCGGCGTCGACCAGATAGCTGCCTTAAATTCTTCGCTGCGCTCAGAATGACATGTGGGAACAGGTTTTTTTATGGGTATGGGTTGAGCATGGAAAAGGTCATCTTAGTATAGAGAAAGGCAGAGGCAAATGGCAACGCTTGCGCCATCGCGCATGGCTTTAATACCGGGAGCTGGCAACAATGGAACTGAACGGTTGACTACAGCCCTGCGACCCTGGCGGCGTCGGTTGGCGTTCCAGCAGACCATGCAATGGCTGGGCATAGGACTCATCACCGGCCTCTTCCTGGCCTGTCTCTTGCTGCTCGTCTCGCGCCTCATTCCATGGGCCGGTGCGCCATACCGGGCAGGCGCAGTTGCGCTAGCCTGCGTGCTCTGTGCGCTGCTCGCCGCCTTCTGGTATCGTCCTTCGCTGCCCCACACGGCCCGTCTCATGGATGCGCGCCTCTCGCTGCACGATCGGCTGGCAACAGCGTGGGAAATGAGAGAGCAGAGTTCTGTATTGCCCACCCTGCAACGTCACGACGCGCTGCAACAACTGGGCAAGCATACGCCAACCGCTGCTATCTCCCTACGCCCACGCCGCTCTCGCCTCATCCTCTTCACCGTTGCCGTCATCGCACTGGCCCTGCTCGTCTGGCTGCCCAATCCCATGACTGCTGTGCTCCAGCAGCAGGCCGCTTTCCAGGCGCGCATCTCCAAACAGATCGCCGCCATCGAGCATATCCGGCTGACAACAGACCAGCAGTCGCAGCTAACGCCTCAGCAGCGCGCTGCTATCGACCAGCTTCTGCGCCAGCTTGAAGCTAACTTGAAAAACGCGAAAAATGAGACGCAGGCGCAGCAGGCCCTTGCCAATGCGCAATCGAAGCTCAACCAGTTGCAGAATCCGCAGTCTGCCAACCAGCAGCAGGCCAATCAGAACGCCAGCGCCAGCCTGCAAAGCAGTGGCAATTCGAGCTTAAATCAGATCGGGCAGGCGCTTAACAGTGGCAACAGCAGCCAGTTGCAATCGGCTCTGCAAAATCTCGCCAATCAACTGAGCAAAATGACGCCGCAGCAGCGCCAGCAACTCGCACAGCAGCTTGCACAGGCGGCAAACTCCTCCACCCAGGACCCTGCCCTCAGTTCCGCCCTGCAACAGCTCTCAAAAGCCGCCGCCAGTGGCGACCAGAGTGATGCCTCCTCGGCGGTCAACGCTGTAGAGAACGCAGCCTCCCAAGAGACGGCGACACAGGCGCAAAACAACAGTATTAACCAGACTGCTCAGGCCTTGCAGCAGTCTGCCAACGCCCTGGCTTCCTCTACCGATAGCTCAACCAGCCAGGGCCAGAAGGAGCAAGGGCAAAATCAACAGGGTCAGCAGGGCCAGAATCAAGGGCAAGGGCAGGGACAGGGCCAGAATCAAGGACAGGGCCAGAATCAGGGGCAGGGGCAAGGACAGGGACAGAATCAAGGACAGGGACAGGGTGGTCAGGGCCTGGGTGGCTCAAATGGCAACAATAGTGCAGGAAACAAAAATGGCAAAAATGAGCAGGTAACGGTACCGGGCAAGATTGGTTCCGGCAACAGCACGGAAAGCAACGGCGGCAACAGCACCAGCGTCCAGACCGGTCACCCCGTTGCCTATTCCCAGGTCATTGCGCAATACGCACAGGCGGCGCACGACGCCATCGACAACAGCAGCGTCTCTCCCGATATGAAAGATCTCGTTCACGGCTACTTCAACACCTTAGAAGGGCAGTAGATTCATGGCAGATACGAGCGAAAACAAAAAATCTGCAACTGGTACGCAGAAGACAGACATCGATCTGAACAATGGACACCAGGCGGCTAACACAACGGAAACTGCTGTCCTTGCAGAGTCGCAGAACCTGGGGCTGAACGAGGACGATATCACGCAGTTCATCGAAACGGCACAACAGCTAGAGCACGAGCTGACCTCCATCGTCGTCGGTCAGGAACGAGTCATTCGCGAACTGTTGCTGGCCCTGCTGGCGGGTGGTCATGTACTGCTAGAGGGCGTGCCAGGTCTGGGTAAAACACTGCTGGTGCGCACTCTGGCCGATTCACTGGCGCTGAAATTCGCTCGCATCCAGTTCACGCCCGACCTTATGCCCGCCGATATCGTTGGCACCACCATCGTCACCGAGCAATCGGATGGCACCTCCGGCAGTCGTCGTGCCTTCAGCTTCCAGCCCGGTCCCATCTTCGCCAACATCGTGCTGGCCGATGAGGTGAACCGCGCGACGCCCAAAACGCAGTCCGCCTTGCTCGAAGGCATGCAGGAACGCACAGTCAGCGTCGGCGATGCCACGCGCCCCCTGCCCAGGCCCTTCTTTGTGCTGGCGACGCAGAACCCGCTCGAAATGGAAGGCACCTATCCACTGCCCGAAGCGCAGCTTGACCGCTTCCTGCTCAAGATTCTGGTCAACTTCCCGAAGGCACAGGACCTGCTGCGCATCATCGATACCACCGTCGGCACGCAATCCCTGCACGCCCAACAGGTTGCCAGCGGCGAGCAACTACTGCACCTGATCGAGATTGCCCGCGCCGTCCCCGTCGCCACGCACGTCAAAGAGTACGCCGTGCGCCTCCTGCTCGGCACCCACCCTGACCAGGAAGACGCGCCCGAACAGGTACACAAATACGTGCGCTACGGTGCCAGTCCGCGCGGCCTGCAAGCACTCATTATGACCGCCAAAGTGCTCGCACTGCTCGAAGGCCGCTACAACGTCTCGCAGGAAGACCTGCAAGCCGTCGCCTTCCCCGCACTGCGCCACCGCATCATTCTCAACTTCGATGGCCTCGCCGATGGCATCACCCCCGAAAGCCTGATTCAAACGATTATCGAGGAAACGGAATAAGGGAATATATGCCTGACAACGACGCAAAATTGAGCTTCCCTCTTGATGCCGGGGTTTTGCAACGTCTGGACAGCGTGGCCCTGCTCACGCGCAGGCCGATGGCGACGGGCCAACCCGGTCGCAGGCGCTCGCCCCTGGCTGGCTCCTCGCTGGAGTTCGCTGACTACCGCCGCTACGCCCCCGGTGACGATTTTCGCCGCATCGACTGGCGCGCTTACGCACGACTGGAACGCCTCTTCCTGCGCGTCTTTGAGGCCGAAGAGAACATCACCGTCACTGTGCTCATCGACTGTTCCGACTCAATGGCGCATGGCACGCCATCCAAAGCCGCGCTGGCAAACTCGCTGGCAGCCGCGCTCTCGTACATCGCGCTCAAGTGTGAGGATCGCGTCGTTCTCGGTGCGCTCACCGATCGACTGGCAGGCTTCAGGCGTGTTGGCAGTGGTAAAAACGCCATCTGGACGGTGGGCGAGTTCCTCAGCCGCCTGCCGCGCTCCGGCACCACGGATCTGAACCGCGCCCTCTACGATCTTGGCCGCGTCGTCAACAGCCCCGGCCTGACCATCGTTATCTCAGATTTTCTCGCGCCCGGTGGCTACCAGATGGGTCTGCGGGCTGTGCGCCAGTTACGCCAGGAGGTCGCGCTACTGCACATTCTCGCGCCCGACGAGCTTGAACCTGATATGCAGGGAGACTGGCGCTTGCGCGACAGCGAGGGCAGCGGCACCGTCGAGGTCAGCATCTCGCCCAACGTCCTGCATGCCTATCGCGAACGCCTCGCTGCCTTCACGCAGGAACTGGCCTCGTTCGCCCATGACCATGCCATGACCTATAGCCTGATTCCCAGCGATACCGCTATTATCGATGTTGTCCAGCGACTCTTACGCCAGATAGAGCTAGTGAGATAGAGGATCTATGAACCTGCTTGTTCCGGCAGCGCTCGCCTTTAGCATCATCATACCGATCATACTCTTGCTCTATTTCATGCGTCCCAGACGACAGGAGCGGGTCGTCGGCAGCACGCTGCTCTGGCAGCAGGCGCTGCAAGACCTGCAGGCCAGTCGCCCCTGGCAAAGGTTGCGCATCACGCCTCTGCTGCTGCTGCAATTGCTCGCGGCCATCTTCATCGTGCTGGTGCTGGCTCGTCCCGCCATCTTCACCAGCAGCCCCATCAGCGGCGACACCATCATCATCCTGCAAGCCTCCGCCAGCATGCAGGCCACCGATGTCGCACCCAATCGCTTCCAGGTCGCCAAAAACCAGATCTCCAACCTGATCGACGGCCTCGGCCCCAACGACCGCCTTTCGCTCATCACGATGGCGCGCACACCGCTGGTGCTCATCGCCAATTCTTCGGATCAGTCGCAGCTTCAGGCCGCTCTCCAACGCGCTAGCGTGACCAACCAGGACGCTGATCTGGAGCAGTCGCTGTCGCTGGCCACCTCGCTGGCGGCGGGCAACAGCAACGTCCACGTTTTAATCGTCGGAGACGGCCACGTCATTGCGCCCGACCAGCAGCTTCAGGTGCCGTTTCCCGTTGAATACCTGCGTATCGGCACCGATGCACCCAACGTTGCCCTGCTGGCCCTGGCCTCGCGATTCGTCAACGGCAGCCTTGTCGCCCTCGCCCAGGTTGCCAACTACAGCCACGCGCAGCGTTCCATACCCGTCGAACTCTACGCCGATGGCAGACTGGTCAGCGTGCAGACTCTCACCCTCGCGCCCGGAGCCAGTAGCTCGCTGCAATGGGGGCCACTGCCGCCAGCGACACAATTCCTGCACGCGCAGATTCTCTCGCAGGATGCTATGACTGTCGATCACCAGGCATGGGCTATCGCTGGCGGCTCCATGCGCGGGCGCGTCCTGCTCGTCACTAACGGCAACAAATTTCTGGAAGCAGGCCTCGGCCTGCTCTCCAACGTCAATCTCTTTGAAACCACCCCGGTCAAATATGCCGATACCGGCACCTTTGACCTGACCATCTTTGATGGCTTCGTCCCACACACCCTGCCTTCCGGCGATATCTTCTTCGTCAACCCGCCCACCGGCTCGTATCTCTTCGGCAAGTCGGGGCGAGAGGTGGATGTCAGCCAGATCAGCGCCGGAAACGATAGCCAGGGCATTCTGCAAAATGTCGATCTGAGCGACATTCACGTGCTGCGCTACAGTCATCAACTCAGCCCGGCCCTGTGGGCGCAGCCCATCATCGCCACCAACCAGACGCCTTTACTGGTAGCGGGAGACAATCAAAATCGCCGCGTCGCTGCGCTCGGCTTCGACCTGCACGACAGTGATTTCCCGCTGCAGCCGGACTTCCCGATCTTCATCTATAACCTGGTCAACTGGTTCCTGCCGCCGCCCGTCGGCAACGATGGACAGGTCTCGCCCGACACGCCCGTCACCGTGCAAACCTGGCCCGGCGCGGATCAAGTGACTATCACCCCACCCGGTTCCAGCGCGCAACCCGTTACCGTCGGCCCGCCCTTTCCAGTGGTGCCGTTCGATAAGACTAATACAACTGGCATCTACCAGGTCGCCCAGCACGTGCGCGGCCAGGAACGCTACGGGGCCTTCGCCGTCAACCTTTTCGACCCGCTACAATCCCGGCTCGCGCCCGCCAGCACTCTGCCGATTATCAACAGCACCGGCTTCAGCAGCAGCAGTAACAACGCGCCACACGTCCTGCGCGAAATCTGGCCCTGGATTGCCGCCCTCCTACTGATCGTACTCTGCGTCGAGTGGTGGCTTTTCAGTCGCAACTACCAGCAGCAACCAGCACCCGCCAGCAGCCAGCAAGGCAAATCACTTCCCGGCCCAAAAACGACAGCAAAACCATCTGGCCTTGTCGCCTCCATCCAGAACGACGTAAATACTCGCTACCGCATTGCAAAGAAACGTTTCATTAAGGCAACCCGGCGCTTTAAGAAAAAAGGAGGGGGCAAGCATGCCAGCATCTAAAATCACGCAACAGGCCCGCAAAGCTTGCCCGTATATAGTAGGGCCAAACCCTTGCGGTCGGCCTGGTGTGGGATGGAAAAAAGGGAAGGGGCAAGCATGCTAACCTTTGAACAACCCTTATTGCTTTTGCTCTTCATCCCTGTCGCAGCCATGGTTTTCCTGACGTGGCGGCGCGCCTCGCTCCCGTTTCCGCAGCGGCAGCGCCTGCTCATTCTCGGCTGCCGCCTGCTGCTGTTCGCGCTGGTCATCTCTGCCCTGGCAGGAGCAGCCTGGTCGCAACCGGTCACGCATCAGACGGTAGTCTTCGTCGGCGATATCTCCGCCAGCACCACGCCACAGCGCAGCTTCATCGAGCAGTGGATCAACTCCGCGCTGCGACACAAAGGGGTGGACGACCAGGTTGGCATCGTTGCCATCGGGCGCAATGCCCTCGTCGAGCAGTCCGTGCAGACACAAATCAACTTTTCCCATTTCGAGTCTACGCCAGACACCAACTATACCGATCTCGCCGCCGGTCTGCGCCTCGCCGCCGCCATCTTGCCCACCAGTAGCGAGCGCCGCATCGTCCTGCTGACCGATGGGCAGCAAAATCTGGAAGATGCCATGCAAGAGGCGCAACTGCTACAACAGGAAGGCATCCGGGTAGATATCGTTCCCCTACCCACCGCCAGTGGCTCCGATGCCCGCATCAACGGCCTCAGCGCGCCAGAAAACCTGCATACCAGCGAGCGCTTCGTCCTGCGCACTCAGCTCTACAGCAACGTCGCAGAGCAGGCCACGCTGCGCCTCTACCTCGACCAGACCCTGATCTCCCAACAGAAGATTCAACTGGTCTTCGGCCAGCAGGAGGTGGATTTCAATACCCTGGCACCAGCGCCCGGCTTCCATACCTTCCGTGTCACGCTGGAAGCGCCGGTGGATAGCGTTCCGCAAAACAACGAAGCCGCAGCCTTCGTCAACGTACAGGGGCCGCCGCACGTGCTCATCGTGGAAGGCCAGCCCGGCGAAGGACGTAATATTGCCGCTGCGTTGAAAGCCACTGGCATCACCGTGACGGTCGGCACGCCTGTTGATATCCCCGTCACGCTCGATGGACTGGCAGGCTACAGCGCCGTGGTGCTGGCTGATGTTCCTGCCGTCGAACTCGGCACCAGCCGCATGCAGGTCATCCAGGCCTACGTGCGCGATCTGGGGCGCGGCCTCGTTGTCAGTGGTGGCCCGAACAGCTATGGCGTCGGAGGCTATGCAAACACGCCGCTGGAACAGACACTGCCAGTCAGCATGCAGATACCACAGCACAAAGATAACCCGAGCATCGCCGTCGTGTTGATTATTGAAAGCCTGGAAAGCGACATGGAGGTCAACATCTCCAAAGAGGCGGCAAAAGGCGTCATCAACCTGCTCACTCCTCAAGATCAGGTTGGCATTTCTGCCGCCTACGGCTCCCTGGTCGTTCCTATGCAGCACGTCACCAACAAAGCTGCCATCGATTCCGCCATCGATTCGATGAATCCCAATGACCCGGCCAGCTACCTGCCAGACCTGATCAACGCCGAATCCGTGCTGCTCAAGACCAACGCCAAAATCAAACACGTCATCCTGCTCGGTGACGGCGATGCCTTCGATAACTACGCTTCCCAGGCCATCAAAATGGCGAACGAGCAGATCACCGTCTCCACCGTCGCCACTAACTCGCAATCTTTCCAGGAACTGGATACTATGGAGCAAATTGCGAGCTGGGGCAAGGGTCGTTTCTACCGTGCCGACGACCCGACCACCATCCCGCAAATCCTGCTCAAGGAGACGCAGCAGGCAGCGCGTCGCGCCGTCATCAACGAGTCGTTCACGCCTGAAGTCGTGGGCAATCACCCCATCCTCACGGGGCTTGGCTCCTTGCCGCAGCTCAATGGCTACGTAGCAACTACGCCAAAGCCAACGGGTCAGCTTGTGCTCGTCAGTTCCCTTGATGACCCTGTGCTTGCCACCTGGCAATACGGGCTTGGCCGCGTTGCTGCCTGGACAAGCGATGCCAGCGGCCTCTGGACAACCAACTGGCTGCTCTGGCAAAACGCCGCTCGCTGGTGGGCCAACCTCGTTACCTGGACGCTGCCTGCCGCCCAGAGCAGCCTGGATGTCAATACCTCTGTTGCCAACGGCTCCGGTCAGATTACCGTCGACCTGCCCTCCGGCATACAGGTTCCTCCTGGCAGCCAGCAGCAGGTCCTGGCCCACATTATCGCGCCAGACCTCTCGCAGCAGACCATCACTTTGCAGCCATCCGCGCCCGGTCGCTGGCAGGGCAACTTCCCAGCCGACCAGGTAGGCGCGTACCTGATTCAAGCCTCGTGGAAGAGTACAAGCAGCGTCCCGGCCACCAGTCTGAACACGACCACCGGCCTCGTCGTCCCCTACTCGCCCGAATATCTTAGCCAGGGAACCAATCTGCGCTTCCTCACGCTTTTAGCACGTGCCGGAGGCGGCTCCCTGCTCAACGGCAACGATACAGCCGCAGCCTTCGCCAATAACCTGCCACCCGTCTCGGCAGCCCTGCCCATCACCTTCCTGCTACTGGCGCTGGCCGCGCTCTTACTGCCCATCGACATCGCGCTGCGCCGCCTCTCCAGCCTGGAATTCCTTGTCCTTGCCTACCAGTGGCTCCTTGCTCGTTTCAGACGCGGCACACCACAACTGGCAACCGAAGGCGTGCTTCCCGTCACTCCCCTCGGCTCAACGCTTGGCACCCTGCGAGTACAGCGCACTACCCGCCGCGCCCGTGCGGCAGCGACCACCATCAAGCCGCTCTCCTCTATAAAGAAACAGAGCGCAGGCGCAGCAGTGGCAAATGAACAGAAGGAAACGCCGCAAAAAGCCCCAAAACAGCCGGAGGTCTTCAGCACCGAAAAGCTGGTGGAAGCCAAACGCAGGCGTAGCAAGACCGGAAGATAAGAAACCTACATCTGGCTGCTACTTCATCCTCCTGAAACATTCGATGAGATACGGATCAAAGTGCTGCTCAACAAGTTCCGTCATTTCTGCTAGAGAACAACTTCCATCCACCTCGTAAATCGGGAGGTGCTGTTCCCCGGCCTGCTGCTTCACATAGCGCGCAAGCTGGCAATCTCGTGCGATGATATTCTGCAAGCGTTTCTCAGGGTCACTGCCCTCGTTATACATACCATGTCGCTTCTGTCTCCGGCTCAGTTCCACCTTTTTCTGTCTTCTTGCCTGCTCGCAAAAATCGTCCGTAGGTACCAGCCATATGGCTAATAGTATGGCTGATACTGGACTTCCCTGAACACGGCGAACCGGCAATCCACAGCACATGTGAAAGCTTCTGCGTCAGCTTCGATTGATCAATCAAGATGTCTTACTCCTTTCGAGACACCAGGTGGAGGCCAGCTCCACCCCTACTAACCTATGGGCATACAGCACAGCTTCGTAGTTAGTAGGGGCGGAGCTGGCCTCCACCCTGAGATCACATCCAACCTACACTGTCAGGTACTCGTCCCAGACGTGTTGGAGTTGGGGATCTCCAGGAACATCACTGTAGATGGAGTAGATGGCCATATCGTTTATCCAGCCGAGGGATTGCCAGAAGGCCCTCAGCTGCGCCTCATCTGGACACTCATCGGGTTCAACGCAGATTTGTGTGTAGATGCTACCTGCATTCTGCGCTTGCATGAAATGTACCGCCTGCTTGACGAGATCAGCACGAATGTTATCGAGCTGCGCATGTGGTTGTACATAGAGTTCCTCAATCTCACCTGAGCTACCCGGCATAATCGGATGTGTCGTGACTGCGCAGGTTACGAACCCAATGATGCCCTGATCCTCTTCAGCGACAAAACAATGGGCAACGTGTGAAGAGGCGTATTGTCTGAGATTGGCAAGGATCTGTTGCAGTGCTGTCTCGGGCAGTAGGTTACTGCCGCCCGCTACACACATCTGCTGCCACAGCGCAACCACGCGCTCAGCCTCGTCTACCCGCATCGGTCGAATGGAAATCATTCTTTGCTCCTTCCTCAAGTTCCAAAGGTACCTCAGTCTCCAGCGCCTTCTGTCCATAATTATTCATCCAGAAATTGTGCAGCTTCTTAACTTCGTCGGGTAGCAGCACTACCGGCGTGCCAAGCTGCTTCGCAATCGAGTAGACTTTCGCGCTATCCTCAAGGGCGTGGGCGATGGAAAAGGTCAGGGGCAAAGTTACGCCCACGACCATTGCTCCGTGATTGCCCCAGACGACAGCCGGGCCATTGCCGAGCGTCTGCAACACCAGTTCGGCAAACTCTGGCGTCCCCGACATGCGATAGGGCGCTACCGGCACCTCGCCACCCAGACATAACGCCGATTCAGCCAGAATCATCGGCACTGGCTGGTACACCACCCCAAAGGCCGTCGCAAAGGGTGAGTGGGTATGCATGACGCAGTTGATATCACGCCTTCTACGCAGCACCAAAGTATGCAGTGGCGTCTCCACCGATGGCCGCCACCTGCCCTCTACCACGTTTCCCTCCTCATCCACCACCACAACATCCTCATCCGTCAATAACTCATAATCGGCCCCGCTCGGCGTAATGCAGATCAAGCCGCTCTCTCCATCTCGCGCACTCAAATTTCCCTGTGTCGCCTGCACAAGCTGGCTGGTATACATCTTCTTCGCGTAGCGCGCCACCTCCGCCCGCAACTCCGGCAAAAGCATGGTCAAAGTCTCCTTTTCTCACACTGACAACACGCTACCTTATGATACTATATTTAGCAGCAACTCTCCGGGAAAACGTAGGGGCGCAATTGATTGCGCCTTTGGGGTTGGGAGGGGAGTGTGATCAGGCTCATCCACTGGACAGAGAGCGCAATCAATTGCGCCCCTACGTTTTCCTTGACTTTCCTTGCTCATCCCCGTATACTTTCTCAAGACACGTTTTTCCTTGAAGTTCGAAAGGGTTTTGATCGATGACAATGGCCCTACTTTTCGCAGTTGAGGGCTGTTAGAACTCACATGTGCCGGATAAATACACATTTTCCGGCTATAAGAAAAGTATGTGATGGTGATACCTGCACATACCTGATGCCGTACCAGCTTTGCTGTGACGGTTCTACTGGTTTGCTCGGCGAGCCAGGCTTCTATTCTCTTGAGCATTCTCTTTAACACCCCTCAACGCTCCACTGCCTGAACCTCTCTACACGCTCTTCTTTTGTTTTCACCATGAGCTTTACACACTCAAGAGGATCGATATGATCAAACATCGCGACGCTTACGTCGTTTACCTGATATTGGAAGGCCTGTTTGCCCTGTTCAATGGTATCGTTATAACCGTAAACCTGGTCTATCAGGTCGAGGTCGCTCATCTCAATCCGTTGCAGCTCGTGCTGGTCGGCACGACGCTTGAAGCGACCTACTTTGCCTGCAATGTTCCCACCGGCGTCGTGGCCGATGTCTTCAGCCGCCGCTGGTCCATCATCGCGGGCGTCTTCCTGCTGGGAGCAGGTACTATCCTTCAGGGCGCTATCCCGCTCTTCGGGACGATCGTGCTCTCTCAGGTCATAGAGGCCCTCGGCTTCGCGTTCATTACGGGCGCGGAAGAGGCATGGGTCGCCAGTGAGGTGGGTGAAGATCAGGTTGGACATACCTACCTGCGTGGCTCGCAGGTCAACGCGCTGGGCACGCTCATTGGC
This sequence comes from uncultured Chloroflexia bacterium, assembly GCA_963736995.1. Classification (GTDB taxonomy): domain Bacteria; phylum Chloroflexota; class Ktedonobacteria; order Ktedonobacterales; family Ktedonobacteraceae; genus CADDYT01. The sequence goes on along the minus strand of CAVTRB010000004.1, from coordinate 83,041 downwards.
ATCATCATCAGCGTTGCCATCGCCAGCATCCGGTTGAACCTGGCGATTCTCGTGGGCGGCATGCTCTTCTTGCTGTTGGGCCTGCTGCTGATCTTCATCATGCCCGAACACAACTTCCAGGTAGCCTCTACTGAAGAGCGTCACTCCTGGCAGGAACTGAAGGATACGCTGTTCAACGGCGGGCGAGTCGTGCGCCGCAGTCCTCTGCTGCTCACTATCATCCTTATCGCCGTCTTCTACGGTATGGCGAGCGAGGGCTTTGATCGTCTCTGGACGGCGCACTTCCTGGAAGATTTCACGTTGCCCTCCCTGGGTCACCTGCAGCCGGTAGTCTGGTTCGGCATCATCCGGGCCGAAATGATGATCCTCACTATCGGGGCAACTGAACTGGTACGCAGGCGCTTTGATACGAACAACCACACAACGGTTACGCGGCTGCTGTTCGTCATCAATGCTTTGCAGATTGCCAGCGTCATCGTCTTTGGCCTGGCAGGCAACTTTCCAATTGCCATCGCCGCTTTCACCTCGGCCCGTGTGTTGAGCAGCACGAACGATCCCATCTACACGGCATGGCTCGCCCAGAACATCGAGGCAAAGGTGCGGGCAACGGTGATCTCCATGAGCGGGCAGATGAATGCCTTCGGTCAGATCACCGGTGGCCCTATCATTGGCGTCATCGGAACGCTGGTCTCCCTGCGGATTGCTATCGTCTCCACCGCTACCTTCCTCTCGCCCGCCCTGCTACTCTTTGTGCGAGCACAGCGACAGGATACGCGCAAAGTGTAAACAGCGGAAAGGGGCGCTCACTCATTGCCAGAGCTGAGTGCCCCTTTCTCTTGACTTCCACCTGTCAACTTTTAACCTTCTGCGTTCGTGATATCCACGTGGACAAAATCGGGATACAGTCTCCATAGCTAAAAATATCGTCCCACGGGGGAAATGTTACCCGTATGGAAAACATACTACGTCTGTACCATAGTATGTGTGAAAAACACACAGGAGACTGTACAGGTTTAACTGAACATAATAGATAGAAAGGAAGTTTACCCATGGCAACAACAGCGAATAACGTTACGAACAAGGCGCAGCAGACACAGGCGGATTACTTCCGCATTACCGACCAGGTACCTGCCGAGGTATGGTACTGGGCGGCCCTCGGCTCCGTCATTACTTCCGCGACCCTCTTCCTGCTGGGCAAGCGCGATTGGAGCATCTTCGTCGGTCAGTGGCCGCCGACCTTCCTCCTCTTCGGCCTGTTCTACAAGATTCTGCATCCTGGACGCTAAGCATCCCGGTACAGTACAATAAGTGGTGACAGGGAAATTCAGCGCAAACGCATTCCCTGTCACCACTTTCTTTATTTTTGGTTTAGAGGTGAAAAGCTATGGTTAATAACAAGCACATTGTTCCCTGGGTAAGCCTGCAAGGGTTGCCAGTCATTACACTCAGCGATGGCATCAAAGTTGGTACTGTGGAAGATTTTTACCTGGACGGCGAATTGAACGAGGTACACGGCTTCAAGGTCAATTATGGCATCTACGGCACCCGTGCGCTCCTCTCCGAATTTATCCGAGAAATCAGACCCGACGCCATTGTAACCGCTAACCCACAAATGCTGATCGACCCAAGACACGATGGCCGCTTACCCGTCTTGATTACAGGTAGCGAGCTACGCTCCTACACCCTCATGAGTGAAAGTGGGCAGACCATCGGCACCATTGCCGATACCATCCTCGATACCTACCCTCCCATCGCCTCGCGTGTTACCGGCTTTGTGGTCAGCGGCACTCGTGCGGTCGTTCCCGCCAACGCCGCGACCAGATATGAAAAGAACGTTATTTACATCCTTGATAAGGTTGCAAGAAGATACATCTAACAAAATGCAGGTGCGCCGCATGTGGCGCACCTGCATTTTGTTAGATGCAATTTCAGCGTCCAAAGCGCCGTAACCGCAACGAGTTGCTGACAACCGTTACTGAGGAGAGAGCCATGGCTGCGGCGGCGAAGATGGGGGCCTGCTCGCGCAGGAAGGGGATGAGCGGTGAGAGGATCGCCAGCGGAATCAGCACGCTGTTGTAGGCAAAGGCCCAGAAGAGATTCTGCTTGATGGTGCGCATGGTTGCCCGTGAAAGCGCCAGCGCGGTTGCCACACTCTTCAGGCTTCCTTTCACAAGGGTAATATCGGCAACTTCCATCGCAATATCGGTTCCCGTTCCCAATGCGATCCCCACATCGGCCTGCGCGAGGGCCGGAGCATCGTTGATGCCATCACCGACAAACGCCACTACCAGATTTTGCTGCTGCAAACGTTGCACTGCCTCGACCTTCTCGGCAGGCAGCACCTCTGCAAGAACCTGTTGCGCGGGAATACCCGCCTGCGCCGCGATCGCCTCTGCTGTGCGCCGGTTATCGCCCGTAACCATCCAGACTTGCAATCTCTGCACTTGCAACTGGCGAATCGCCTCCACTGACCCCAGTTTGATAGTGTCCGCGACCGCCAGCAAGCCCATCGCTTCGCCATCGACGACCACCACTATAGCTGTCTTGCCCTCGTTCTCCAACGCTTCCAGTCGCTCCTGCAAACCATCGGCGTTCAAAGCGCGCTCCCTGAGCAGGCGCAGCGATCCGATCAAGACAGTATGGCCCTCAACGCGCGCCTCTAAACCACGTCCTGCCAGCGCCGTGTAGGACTCAGGGAAAGCATCCAACGCCACACCTCGCGCCTGCGCACCCTCCACTACAGCCGCGGCCAGGGGGTGTTCGGAACCGCGTTCCGCCTCTGCAGCCAGCCGCAGCATCTCATCCGCCGACTTGCCGGGCAAGGCAACCACATCTATTAGTTCTGGCTTGCCTCTGGTAATCGTTCCCGTCTTGTCAAGCAAGACAGCACGCACAGCCTGGATACGCTCCAGACTCTCACCACCCTTGATGAGGATGCCCTGCTCCGCGCCCTGACCGGTGCCAACCATAATGGCGGTCGGCGTTGCCAGTCCCAGTGCGCATGGACAGGCCACCACCAGCACGGCCACCGCCGCGACCAGCGCTACAATCCACGGAGCCTGTATGCCTCCCATCGTACCGCCTGCCACAACACTACCCACCAGCGAGCCTACAACCGTCCAGCCAATGAAGGTGAGCGCGGCAATTCCAAGCACTGCTGGCACAAAAATGCTTGCGATGCGGTCTGCCAGCCGCTGAATCGGGGCCTTCGTTCCCTGCGCCTGCTCGACCAGCCGGATAATACTCGCGAGCATGGTATCGGCCCCCACTTTCGTCGCCCGCATGGAGAGCAACCCCGTCTGGTTGATTGTGCCGCCGATCAGGGGGTCGCCCACGCTCATCTCAAGCGGCAGGCTCTCCCCACTCATCATCGATTCGTTCACAGCAGAGTGACCGGAGAGTACGATGCCATCTACCGGCACCCGCTCTCCTGGCCGCACGACCAGTTTGTCGCCCACGCGCACTCGCTCAACCGGCACCTCGACCTCTTGCTCGCCGCCCAGCACCCGGGCTGTACGGGGCTGCAGGCCGATCAGCTTCTTAATGGCCTCGCCAGCCTGACCTTTCGCTCGCGCCTCCAGATAGCGTCCCAGGAAAATCAACGTAATGATCAGCGCGGTGGTATCGTAGAAGGTAATGGCTCCGACCACGTTGGGCAGGAAGGTAGCAACGACGCTCATCAGGAAAGCGGCAGTCGAGCCAATGGAGATCAGCGTATCCATATTCGCGCCGCCATAGCGCAGGTTTTTGAGCGCCACGTGGTGAAACTCCCAGCCGACGACTGCCCAGACCGGCAGCGTCAGGGCCAGCAAAAGCAGGTTCTCGCCGGGAAAACGGTTCATGAAGAACATGCTCAAAATGACAATCGGCAGCGTCAGCACAATGCTCACTAGAAGCAGGTTGCGTTTGCGCACAACCTCTACCCGCCGCCGCCTGCTCACCTCATCCTCCTGCCATATGTTCGGTGCAGGAATTTCACCTGTTTCTGCTGCCTCTCCGGTTTCCCTGGTCTCGCCTGCTTGTTCCGCCTCCTGTACTCGCTCTCTTTGAGGGACAGATGTTGCAGATGTTGCAGATGTTACAGATGTTGCAGATGTTGCAGATGTTACAGATGTTATAAGTGGCGTCGCCTTGTAGCCTACCTGCTCCACCTTCTCCACCATACGCTCAGGACTCACCTGCGTTGGGTCATACATCACCCTTGCGTGCTCTGTCGCCAGGTTCACACTGGCATCCTCCACGCCTGGCAACTTCTTCAGCCCCTTCTCAATGCGCATCGCACACGATGCACACGTCATCCCCTCCAGGGCCAGCACGACTGTACGCTCCTCAGCTTGCTGCTGATTCTGGTCCTGCTTCGCCCGCCCCTGCTCCACATCTGCCTGCTTACCTATTGTCTTTCCTGAGTCTATGCTCATAACATCACCTCAGCCTTGCTTGCATTTTCCCGGTTCGATACCCGTACCCCCCTGGTAGGGGTCTATATTGTAGTATAGTGCATGCTGACCTGCTATGTCAAATGCGAGCTAAGCAGGGAAAGGATGTTAAATCTCTTTCCTGCTCTCCCCAAAGGTTAGAAATCCCCATCAATCAGATATGCTATAGTAGGGGTAAATTGAAAGGAGTTTTTTTCATGACTATTGAAGCGACATTTACAAGCTTCCCATCTCTTACTACAAAGCGGCTATTGCTGCGACAAATTCAGCCGGAGGATGCAGAGGCGGTCTTTGCGACGCTTTCTGACGAGGAAGTCCTGAAGTTCTACGGAAGTGAGCCGCATCGCTCTGTGGAAGACTCCCGGCAATGGATTCAGCGGCAACAGCACTGGTACGGACAGCGTGAAGCTATGCGCTGGGGTATTATATTGAAGGGTGAAGGTATGGTCATTGGCTCGGTCGGCTTCCACCATTTCGGCTCTGGCTTTCATCACGCAGAAATCGGCTACGAACTCAATCGTGCTTACTGGCGCAAGGGCATCATGTCTGAAGCTGTGTCTGCCATCTTGACCTATGGATTTACCGAACTTGAGCTGCATCGCATTGAAGCGAACATCGATATTGCGAATGAGGCATCCAAAAACCTGCTGCTTAAACTCGGCTTTACCTATGAGGGGATTTTGCGCGAACGTTTCTTCTTCCGTGACTGCTTCGAAGACGAACACTACTTCGGACTGCTCCGAGATGAATGGAGGGGCCTCTCTGTAGGGACAAGGGGTGAATGAGGAGCTGGGTGGGGGCCTTGTGCTTGTCCCATCAGCACAAGAGACGTTCAGGTGTGCCGAAGCGAACGAATTGGCTTGCTAAGCGGACAGACACAAGGCCCCCTCATCCACTCCACTCCGCCCCCTGTCCCTACGGGACGAGTCTTCACGCCTTGCCGATCTTGTTTGTTCAAGTCATTCAGAGACCTGAAGAAGCTATCGATAGCTTCTTCAGGTCTCTTTTCTCCTGCGAACATAAAAATTTTAATGACTTTCAAATATTCTCATATCTTGCAAAATATCTTAAAATAATCTATAATATTCTTAAGTTCTTTCCCGTTAGCTGTATTTCTATGGAGGTAACTATGGAACGTTTGATGACGACAGAGGAAGTTGCAGAACTGCTACGTATCGATGTGGTGACGGTGAGGCGATTGATTATGCGAGGCGAATTACCCGCATATCGTATCGCTGGCGAATATCGCTTCACTCAGGAAGGGCTGGAGAAATTCCTGGAGAGCCAGCGGGTCGCTGCGAACCCACCGGGGCCAAATCAGCCAATGGCTAAATTCACCGAACGGTCGCGCAAAGTGCTGACGCTGGCAAGTGGGGAAGCACGTGGCTATAATCATGCTGATGTTGGGACAGAGCACGTGTTGCTGGCAATCGTGAGCGAGGGCGGAGGCATCGGTGCGAAAGTGCTGGAGCGGCTACAGGTACAGCCAGGCGAAGTACGTGCGCAGATCGAAACGCTGCATCCAAAGGGAGCAGAGCCAGTAGGTGAGGGTATGATCGGCATGACGGCGCAGGGGAAAGAAAGTATCGAACTGGCGGTACAGGAGGCGCAAGCGTTCGGCCATCACTACATTGGCACCGAACACTTGCTGCTTGGGCTGCTGCGTGAGGAAGATGATATCGCCAGCCAGATCTTACGAAAAGTAGGTGTCACGCTTGAAGATGCTCGCAAACTGATCAAGCAAATTCTCGCAGAGGGAGAGCAATCAAATATCGTTTCTGAGGCACTTGCAGACACAGGCTACAAATTGAAGCAAGCATAAGTCCTTCATACACTATCTATAAGGCCAGGGGGAAACGCCGACAAACCGAGCCTCAAAGGTCTCCGCGCTGTCCTCAATGAAGCGGATAAGCTGCTCCCCCTCCTCGACCAGCGCGGAACGAGCCTCTGACGGAAGTAGCTCAACTGCTTCAAACGGCTCAATCACGATCCTTGCCACGTTCTGCGTGCGCTCGGTCTTCCAGGTTCCATGCACAAAGCCGTCGATAAGAAACGTTGCCCGCACGCGGCCTGCCGAGAGAAAGATGGAGCTACGGTACTCAGCAGGCACGACCCGGCTGCGGTCGGCATGCGAGAGAATCAGGTTATCAAATTCCGGCAGGAAACGCGCAGGAGCAGGAACATCAGCCGGGTGTAGAGGAGCGTCCGGCAGGTCGAAGAGTTCGTTGCCCTGTTCGTCTCTGAATGTGCGCAGCTCTGGTTTCAGTGCTTTGAGCACATCCTGCAACCGGCTCAGGCCCGACCACGCCTGCACATCCTTCACAGACGCCGGGCCGAACGCCGCCAGGTAGCGCAGGACAAGCTGGCGCAGGCTATCCAATGACGCATCAAGCGGACGATCAAGCCACGTGGAAGCTTCCACGTGAGCCGGGCTGCCACCAAAGCCCCGGACGCCGCCGGGAGGTACCTGCACAAGCGGCAGATGCGTGCGCACGGCGTAGGCCAGTAGCGCCGGGTCGGTCTCAGGGAAAAGTTCCGCCAGCCTGGCGCGAATCTGGACGAATGTGCGCGGCTCCTGCTGGATGTATACCCGGGCTGCCGCAACAATCTGCTCAATATCGATGCTCTTTGCAGGCGCGCCAAAAAAGGCATGCATCGCACGGGTCAGGGCGGGTTGAAGGACGGGGCGCAGCAGCACATAATCCTCTGCCGTCATCAGATGCAGAGTGGAGCGCATCATCGTTGCCCTCACCACCTGTCTCTGCTCAATCAGGCAGGTCAGGTCATCACGTTGGAAGGATTGCAAACGAGTCCATAGACCAATGTAGGGTGGATTGGGCAGTTGGGCCTGAAGACCAACAAGGCGTTCAACGGCGTCTAGGGCTGGAAGTGCGACACGCTTCAGCAACAACTGGCGGGCAAGCGTTGCACGGTTCAGCTCGCGCAGCGTCAAAACACGTTCAGGCATAATACGCTTACATATCTTTCACGCTATTGTTAAGGACACACTCTCGGATGTCATCCTTCGCTGCGCTCAGGATGACATTGATAGCAACATTATCCGGTCAGGAGCAAATAGATGGCCAGCAGCGCACCAATCAGGCTTGCCAGCACCGTCAACACGATAGCATACCAGGCGCGTGGCTGAAACTCTTCCTGATCGATGGCCTTGCGAATGTGCAGGAAATTCAGCAGGGCCACAATCATCATCGCCACGCCCAGCAACGTCAGGGCGACACCGAAGAACGAGGAGATGTGAATGGGAACATCAACCGCGACACCCTTAAAGCCAAGTTCTCGCAGCACCAGCCCGAAACGCTCGACTACGAAGCCAAAGGCAATAGTCGCCAGTCCAGTGCGCATCCAGGCCAGAAACGTGCGCTCATTCGCCAGGTGATCCGATACCCGTTTGCTCACCTGCGCAGCTTTCTGCCTCCCCAGAGGTCGCTGCTCCCGCGCTTCACTGCTGGTTTCCAGGCTATCTTTGATCTGCTCATCACTCTGCGCCATCGATCACCCTTTTCAAATTGATGGAACGCCGCTCACTCGCATCAAGGCTTGCTTCGTTCGTTATCCGGGAAATCATCCCAGATTGATGCGCCGGTAGACCGCATCGAAAGGGAAACGCACATTGATTGAGGTTAGTTCCACCATGTCACCCTCGTTATAGTGATATGGTCGCCACTCGTTCTCACGCCGGTAGACAACAATCTCTTTCTCTTCGCTGCCGACCAGCACGTATTCCTGCAGCGAGGGCAGGGTCTGAAATGCCTTCAGCTTTGAGCCGCGATCTCGCTTCTCTGTGCCTGGCGAAAGTACCTCGATGACGACCGTTGGATCCATGAGCGCCTTCCTGCCCTGTTCACCACAACCTACCGTCACATCTGGATGCAGGTAGTGATCTTCAGCCAGTTTCCACTTCTCATCGCTGGAATAGACAATACACGGTCCATCTTCTGGCAGCCCCTGGTCAAGGAGAGAGGCAAGGCGAGCCGCGAGCGCGGCACGGGCAGGGCTACCACCGGCCATATCGATAATCTCATGCCCCATGTAAGCAGAAGAGGGCGGACGCAGCATAATGACCTGACCATGCCAGTATTCGTACAGGCCGTCGGTGTTGTCATCAAGCAGCAGGTACTGCTCAACCGGCATGTAGACCGTGCTATCACCAATTGTTGCTCTATCAGCTACCATGCTCGCACCTCTCTCGTTGCACTATGATACGTAATCATAGTTTACACGATCTATCAAGGTTGTGAAAGTCTGTATGGTGCCATATGCTATAATCTGGCAGAGACATGCAACGAGGTCAATTTCATGCCAGCCAGCAACAATAAAACTGCAACGCGTATTCTTGGACAACTGAAGGGGCTGCGTGAGCGTATGCAGCTCGATGAGGAGCCACTGCTCGATATTCCTGGTATATGGGATAGCAAACAGGTGGAGACAGGAGAAACCAGGCAGACGGGAGAGATTGGTGGGAGCATAGCCTGTGATATCGTGCTGACAAACCAGCGATTGATGGGCTATGCCTACAGCAGCTTCCCACGTGAGCGGCTCTTTCTCGATGCTATGCCACTCACAGAGATCACCGCCGTCTCCCTGCGCCACAAAACCTTCGAGCCAATGTTTCGCGAGCTACTTGTGCGCAGCCGGGAGCGCAAAGTCTACATCCGCACCTCACGTCGCCACGTTGAAGCACTCTACGAGGGGCTGCGTTCGGCCATCGAGGAATACGCACCGCAGGCACAGGTCGCCCTTGAATTCAAGGAAAACCAGCCAGAAGCTACTCCTGCCGGGGCCAAACCTACACCCGTCTACGGTCGCCAGGACATTCGCACCAGCTTTGAGAACTCACCGCTCGCTATTACGCTCCTGCTCGTCGGTGGTCTCGTACTGGAGGTTATCGGCATTCTGGCCTGGGTCGCTACAAAGAGCGCGCAAACGGGAGGGCCGCTATTCATCGCCGGGCTGCTCTGCGTCATCTTCTCCATCATCATCAAACGGCAGCAAAGGTGACACCGTCTTTACGGAGGAAGAAGTATTCTGTAGGGACGGAGAACCTACAAATTTTCGGCCAGTTGGACGGCCAGTTGATGAGCCATGCCCTGTTCGTAGCGATCAGCAAGCGGCAGGTAAGGCCAGTAGCGGTGCGCAGTAGCATTGGCCGCCAGGAGCACACCGAAACGTTGCAGGCAGTACGCGCCGGGTAGTGGATAGGTCGATGGCGGAGGAGTCGTGTTCGTCTGTTGCGTTGCGCTGGCTACAGCCAGACAGCCAGCAGCTTGCGTCGTGTTCGCGGCAAAATTCCACGTCAGCGGAAATGGAATATTGCTCGGGCCAAGGAAGCCCCCTATCTCAACTTCATTCTCCGCCTCCGTACAAACAGGGTTGCTCAGCAGTTGACCAGGCAGCGCCGCAACATCCCAGTTTGTTCCATTCCAGGTTATGTGCATCGCCATGAAATACTCATCGCCCTGCTCGAAATCCAGAAAGCTGTTGGGCTGGTTACGCGCAATGACATGCCCATCCGGCAGCGTATATGTCCAGGATGAGCGTACTACAACGAAGACATTCCAGCCCGGCGAGGGAGACGATGGTATATGGAACAACTGCGCAGGGAAGGCACAGAAGAGATGACAATCCTGCTGCTGGAAGACACAGGTATTCCCCAGCCCGGCACTGATGCACGTTGTAGCCCCACCGGAAACCTGGGTATCAAGGGTAAAACGTAACGTCGCCCTTAACGGCTCCCTCGCGGTAGAAATGCAATATGTTACCCGTAAAGATGGCTTGCACGCCTGCGAGAGCGATACTGCATACAGTTCCCCGGGTAGCACCGTATCGGTAGATTGCATTGCATTGAGCGCTGTCTGCGCCGCGTGTGTCAAAGCTGCGCGCTGGCCGGTTGCCAGATTTGTTAGCGAAATGGCAAAAGTAATCAGCCATGCCGAAACCTTCGCATTGATGGGAACCGCCTGAGCGAGGCAGCTATTCACTCCCAGCCAGCCCGGAACAGATAGCGTACAACTCAATGTAGCAAACGGGCTGGCCTGCCAGCGCAGCACATGCACTCCGTGTTGCAGACGCAAAGGCGCTTCAAAGCCCACTAATGGCAGGTGTACCACACGTTTCCCATCAATGAAAAGCTGCCCCCAGGAAGGGCTTCCCTGCACATAGAAAGCATCACTCTCTACCTGTGGCAGCGGCGTGGGCATTGGACGAAGCAGGCCAACGATGACGCTGCGCATTGAGGCAGAACTGCCTACAAATACAGAGAGCAACGACAGCGCAATCATCGTTGTCACCACAACTTGCAGCACACGTTGTCGCACCGTCCAGCGCATGCGCAAACCCGAGCGGCATCTACCGGTAGGAGCCAGCCATTTACCTCCTCTTATTCCGGCTCGCTCTGTCTCTCCCACTGTTCTCGCTGTCCCTGCCCTTTCCCCACTCCCTGCCCCCTCCACCGCCTCGAGATCAGTAATCTCGACATCAAACTCATCACCGCCCAGTTCGCGAGCATGCTCAAAATCTTGCTCTGCCATATGTCCCATTTCATAGTGATACTATTCTGCATTACTGCTTCTCATAGCGCGGAACGGCCACTGTGGTAGCACGTTTCACCAACTTCGTATTCATACGGACGAGTTCTGGCTCCTTGCGAGGATTATCGATATGCTCAATCAGCTTTTCGACTCCCAGTTCACCCATCTGCTGCATCGGCTGCTCTATTGTACTGAGACCAAGTAGTTCCGCTATTTCAATTCCATCATAACCGATTACCGACAACTCATCAGGCACCATAATATGCATTGCCTTCGCTGCTTCCAGCACGCCGATAGCCTGCACATCAGAAGCGGCGAAAATAGCAGTGGGACGCTCATAGCAATTCAGCAGTTTGAAGGCTGTTTCCTTTCCCTGCTCCCTGCTCCATGCACAGGTTAGCATCATTCCCGGGTCGAATTGCAGGCCAACCTCGCCAAATGCACGATGCAGCCCGATCAAGCGGTCATTCGCGGGATTAAATTTGAAATTTCCTTCAATGATGCCGTTGATAAAACCAATCCTTCGATGGCCCTTCTCAATCAAATACTTGACCGCCTGGTATGCCCCATCAATGTTATCGACGACCAGAGAGGTCAAAAGAGGGCTGTAGACATCCACCAGAACGGTCGGTAGACCCGCTTCGTTGAAGCCATGCACAAATGATTCTTCTGGAAGTAGCGAAATAATCAGCAAGCCATCAACCTTGCGGTGCATGGGAAGCTCGGAAAAATAGCGGTCACGCTGTTCATCCGTCTCGACATTGTAGAGAATCAATTCCCTCCCCGCTCGCGCAAGCGCAGCCTCCACCCCCCGCAAAATTTCCGTATTGAACGGGCGTGTAAAAAAAGGCACCACAACGCCGATTGCCCCCGTGCGCCTGGAAATCATACTACGAGCAATCGGATCAGGCTTGAAATTCAATTGCGCAATCGCGGCAAGTACCTTCTCACGAGTCGCCGGTTTGACACCTGCACTATTATTGATTACTCGCGAGACGGTCCCAATGCCAACGCCGGCAACCCGAGCCACGTCGTGAATCGTCACTGTCATAGCCACCAGCCGGTACCTGAGCAGAGCTTGATCTGGAAACGTTTCCAGATCAAGCTCTATGAAGGACTATTTTATGAGCATAACATATTTCATTTCTGGTGTAAAGGAGAGTTAATACAGAGCTACAGAAGCGATAAGCAGATTAAATTGCCTGAATTCATGAGCTTTTAACTCGCAAAAACAAGTGATTTCCTATTTACATTCATAAAAATATATGTTACTGTTTGTAGTATACCTGATGGAAACGTTTCCTGAGCATCTCTAACGTCACAGGATGTGAGAACTGCCTTTCAGTTGGCGTATATCGTAAAGAGGGATGTTTTTCTACGATATAAGCCGTCTTATTTGCGGCAGAAAGGAGACGAAATCAAAACGCGAGTACAGGCGTATCATCTATTATAGATAGTGAAGGCGCTTGTTTCATCATTCTTCCAATCATGTTGAGAGACATACGCCCACATCATAAGGGTCTAACCAGAAGACTCGGAATATGTGAGAAAAGCCTGAAATTTCCTCTCAACAGGCATCTATTTGCGTAGTGCATTCATTCAGTTTGCTCCAACGGTTAGCAGTCCGTCCAAAGGAGGACCACATGTTTCCTGAACAGCGTGAAGCTTTAGACGAGATCATCGTAAAAATGCGCTCCGGGCGCATGACGCGGCGCACCTTCCTCGAACGCGCCCTTGCTGTCGGTTTGACGAGCAGTGCAGCAGTGTCGCTACTTGAAGCCTGTGGCAGCGGCGGCGGTGGTACCAGTAGCGGCCCCACAACGGTTGTCTGGCAGACGGAGAACGACAACTCCGGGACCTATCCGGCGATTGTGGACGCCTTCAACTCATCTCAGAAGGACGTACACGTTATCTGGCACAATGGCCCATCCAATACCAGTGGTCTGATTACCCAGTATGATACCGCGTTGCGCGCGCGTAGTGCCACTTTCGACGTGTTCAACATCGATGTTGTCTGGCCTGCCCAATTCGCCTCCAATGGCTGGACTGTGGACCTAACGAGCAGATGGCCTGCCAGCGAACGCGCCAACTACCTGCAAGGGCCAATTAAGTCCTGTACCTACAATGGTCAGGTCGTAGCGGCTCCGATGCGCACCGACCTGGGCGTCCTCTACTACCGCACGGACATCATCTCCACCCCACCAAAAACCTTCAATGATCTGGTCTCAATGTCCAAGGCCAATTCCCCCTCCAAGGCCCAGTACGGCTTTGCCTGGCAGGGGGCACAGTACGAGGGAGTGGTCTGTGACTTTGTCGAAGTGCTCGGCGGCTACGGTGGTAGTGTGCTTGATCCCAACAATTCGAAGAGTGTCACCGTCAACAGTGCGGAGGGACAGCAGGCTCTCACCGAGATGGTAAGCTGGGTAGGGACGATCTCCCCCATTTCCATTACGACGTATATGGAGGAAACATGCCGCCTGGCATTCCAGAATGGCACTTTCATCTTCATGCGTAACTGGCCGTATGCCTACTCGCTGGGCAACGCTTCCGGCTCCAAGGTGGCTGGCAAGTTCGACATTACCTCCCTTCCGTATGGTGGCAGCAGCACTACTGGCCACTCCTGCACTGGCGGCTGGAACATGGCTATCAATGCCTTCACCAAGAATGCTGACGCTGCCTGGACGTTCATGCATTATGTGCTAGGGGAGAGCGCGCAGAAAACACTGGCCATTAAGGGGTCCTTTACTCCGGCCTTGAACAGTGTCTACAGTGATGCAGATGTGCAGAAGGCGCAGCCGCTCTTCACCAAGCTGGCTCCGATCCTGCAAAATGCGCTGCCGCGCCCGGTTTCGCCGGTCTACACCGACCTGTCGAACATCATTCAGACCCAACTTCACCTGGCACTCACCAAGTCGATCACGCCACAGGCAGCTCTGAGCGCCATGGCGTCCCAGTTACAGACTCTCGTCAACAAATAGGTTGTAGTTTAGCCATGAGACAGCCCGATTGGGCTGTCTCATCGGCCAGAACTCTGGCGGCTTCCTTGCTGCTACCCTGTCATTTTTATCGAAAAAAAAGAGTAAGGGGAAAAGCATCATGGCGATGACCACTCCAACGGCTGTTACTGTACCGGCAAAGAGACGAAGTTTGCGCGAACGGCTGGATTTAGGTAGCGGCGTTTTTCCTTATTTTCTGGTAGCTCCTACCATTCTCATCATTGCTGCTGTGGCTGTCTATCCCATCATCGATTCGATACGCCTCAGCTTTATCACCAATCCGTTGACCCCGGCCGGCCAAACCTTTGCTGGTCTAAGCAACTATACTCAGATATTGAGCGATCCGGCATTCAGAAGCTCCATCGGGATAACCTTTATCTTTAGTATAGCAAGTGTGGCAGCCGAGACTATACTTGGCTTTGCCCTCGCTTTGCTGATGAACCAGGTCTTTCCGGGTCGTGGCCTGGTACGCACGGCCATTCTCATTCCTTTCGCCTTTCCTACCATTGTTTCCAGCACCATCTGGTTATTGATGTTTGACCCCCAGACAGGTATCCTTACCACCATCATGCAGTGGCTTCACTTGCTGGCTCCCGGCGATTCCTTGCTACGAACGCCTAATGGCGTTGTGATTGCCTCTGTCATCGTCGACGTCTGGAAAACAACACCGTTTATGGCATTGCTGATCCTGGCCGGTCTGCAGGTCATTCCGAACGAACTCTACGAGGCGGCAAGCGTTGACGGCAGTAATCGCTGGCAGCAGTTCTGGACGATTACACTGCCCATGCTCAGGGGTGCGCTGATCATTGCCCTCATGTTCCGCCTGCTGGACGCCCTGCGCGCCTTTGACCTGTTCTACGTGCTCACAGGCGGTGGGCGCCAGGTGCAGACTTTAGCCCTCTACTCCTACTACAATATGTTTATCGGCACTACAGCAGACTTCTCTCCCGGCGTTGCCGCCGCGGTCATTCTCTTCATCATCTGTGCCGTTGTCAGCATAATCCTGGTGTCGTTGTCACGTGTGAATCAGTAGCACATCTGCTAAGAGAAAGGAAGGTATCTCATGGCAATGCAAGAGCAAGTTGTTGCAACGGCACAGGCAGGAACTGTAGCTGAAGAAAAGCGACCGTTTCGCTGGGGAATAGTCGGACGCTGGGTTGCCGTTGTAGCTGTGCTGATTTTCGCCCTCTTTCCCTTTTACTGGACATTGATCACTTCAGTCAAGACCAACGGGGAAATCAGCGCTTCACCGCCCACCCTCTATCCGCACACGGTCACCTTTGATAACTATACTGCTGCCTTTAGCAGCACGCAGCCGTTTTTCGCGAAAGACCTGTTGAATAGTACGATTGTGGCTATTTGCACGACCATTCTGGCGCTGATCTTCGGTTCGATCTGTGCCTATGCCATCGCACGCACAAAGTTCCGGGGAAAAGGGGGTGTGCTGGCTATTATCCTCTCGGTCCAGATGTTCCCGCTCATCGCACTGGTGGGGCCGCTCTATGTCTTTTTCACCAACGTTGGAGCCTACAACACCTATGTCGCCCTGATCATTCCCTACCTGGTGCTGGCCCTGCCCGTCACGGTCTACTTCCTGGTGTCGTTCTTCCGTGACCTGCCACCAGACCTGGAAGAGGCTGCACTGGTTGATGGCACTACACGGCTGGGAGCGTTGTGGCGCATCGTTTTGCCTCTGACCGCACCAGGTGTCTTCACTACCGCGATTTTCTCCTTCATCACGGTCTGGAACGACTTCCTTTTCGGTCTGACCATGACGCAGGACTCATCCGCTCAGACGGTAACAGTGGCTATTCCTCTCTTCAACGGTGAGCATCAGATCGCCTTTGGTGAGGTATCGGCCGCCGCGATCATCGTGACCATTCCACTGGTCATTGCCGTACTGTTCTTGCAACGCCGTATCGTCTCCGGCCTCACCGCCGGTGCCGTCAAAGGCTAAGGCAAATGGAGCAGTGAATCAACACACTATGTAAAGTGAGCCATCGAGGGAGAAAAACCTCGATGGCTCTTTATGTGAGACTACCCCTGGCTGCCGGTTGCTGTGCGGGTAGGCGAATGGTTACTGGACCTCAATCACAGTTCCTTCATTGCTACGCAAGCGCAAGCACGCCAGATCGACTGTTTCCTCGCGGTCCAGGCAGGTAGAGAGCAGGATGTGGCCATTGTCCATCTCTGGCAACGATATCGTCTGTTCCTGACCGGAAAAGTTCAAGGCAATGAGGTAGCGCTGGCTGTCCAATTGGCGCAGGTAGACAAAACAGCTATCAGATCCGCCCTCAACGGAGCGGTAGTTGCCAGTTGACAGTGCTGGTCGCGAGCGGCGCAACTCGATGAGACGGCGCGTAAGGGTCAGCAAAGAATGCGGGTTCTCGCGTTCGACGGCGACGTTGAACTGCCGGTAGTCGTCGGCGACGGGAAGCCAGGGCGTAACGTCCGGCGAGCAGAATCCGGCGTTGGAGCTGGCATCCCACTGCATGGGTGTGCGTACCGGGTCGCGTCCCAGACCGTGACCGGGCATGTTCTTCTCCATTGGGTCCATGACTCGTTCAGGTGGGATATCCCCATCGCGCATACCAATCTCGTCGCCATAATAGAGCGTCGGCGTTCCACGCAGTGTGAGCAACAACATCTGCGCCAATCGAGCCTGCTCGCGGCCCACACGCGAGGCGATGCGCGTGCGGTCGTGATTGCCCAGCACCCAGTTAGGCCACGCCCCACGGGGCAGAACCGCCTCATAATTTTCGACAGCCTGACGAATGATGCTTGCTTCCCAGGTCGGCATGGTCACAAATTGAAAATTGAAAGGGAGGTGAATTTCGTCGAGCAGCTCACCGTAGTATGTCATCAGAGGCTCCAATGGTAGATAGAGTTCGCCGATAAGCACGCGCTGGCTATAGCTTTCGGCCAGGGTGCGCATCTCTCGCATAATATCGTGCATGCCCGGTTGGTCTACAACATAGTGTTCTAGCAGGCGCGTATTGGAGGGCTGCCCTGGCTTCCAAAGGGGATTCACCGGATTATCACGGAATTGCTCATCCTTGAGCAGCACTTCAAGTGCGTCGACACGAAAGCCATCAACGCCCCGGTCGAGCCAGAAGCGCATCACATCAAACATGGCCTGCCGTACCCGGGGATTGCGCCAGTTGAGATCAGGCTGTTTCACATCGTACATGTGGAGGTAGTATTGCCCCGTGCGTTCATCGAATTGCCAGGCAGAGCCGCCAAACCTGCTCGACCAGTTATTGGGAGGGCCACCATCAGGAGCAGGGTCTCGCCAGATATACCAGTCACGTTTCTCACTGGTGCGGCTCTGTCGTGTCTGTTGAAACCAGGGGTGCTCATCAGAGGTGTGGTTGGGGACAAAGTCCAGAATGAGCTTGAGGTCTCTCTGGTGGGCCTGGTGCAGCAAAATATCCAGGTCCTCAAGGCTCCCGAAGAGCGGATGCACACCGGTATAATTGGTGATATCATAACCGAAATCAGCCATCGGAGACGGGTAGATGGGAGAGAGCCAGAGAGCGTCAACGCCGAGCCAGCGTAAATAGTCCAGCTTGCTGGTAATACCGGGGAGATCGCCGATACCATCGCCATTGCTATCTTTGAAACTACGCGGGTAAATCTGGTAGATGATTCCGTGTTGCCACCAGGGGATGGGATGCAAAGCCATAATCATACCTTTCGTCTTTGGTCAGGTTTTCACGAAAGGATAGCACAGGAGAGGGCAAAGGGCAAATCCCATAGACGCGCTTTGAGAGCGCGTCTATGGGATTTGCCCTTTGCCAGCTAACTTAAGGGTGCTGGCGGAGATATTCGTCAATCTCCTCCATCTCCCTCTCATCCAATCGGAACTCAGCCGCGTTAATCAAATTGCTGATCTGGTCAGGCCGACGCGCTCCAACTATCGCACCCGTCACGGCAGGATGACCCAGCGTCCAGGCAATTGCCACTTCGCCGGGCGACACCTGGTGTGGGAAACCGATATCCGTCAGCAATTGCACCAGCCCCAGATTACGTGTCAGCCTCGGCTCCTGATACTCCTCGTTATTGCGCCGCCAGTCATCCGCCGGAAGATTCGCGATGCGCTCCCGCGTCATTCCTCCCGTCAGCAGCCCGGAGGCCATTGGTGAGTAGACGATCACCCCGATGTCGTGGTCAATGCAGAACGGCAAAATCTCTGTCTCTATCTCTCTGCGCAGCAGCGAGTACGGCGGCTGCAACGACGTAATGGGTGCTATCGCCATCGCCCGCTTCATCTGCACCACATCGAAATTTGAGACTCCAAGATAGCGCACCTTCCCTTCCTGCTTCAACTGCGCCATCGCCCGCCACCCCTCCTCAATATCCGCGTCAGGATTGGGCCAGTGAATCTGGTACAGATCAATGGTATCGATCTGCAAGCGGCGCAAACTGGCCTCGCACTCGCGCCGGATCGACTCGGCCTGCAAACTGTTGCTGACGTTGCCCCGGGCATCCCACACCAGCGAACACTTGGTAAACACATAAGGCCGTTCAGATCGCCCCTTCAACGCACGCCCTACCACCTCTTCGGAGCGACCCAGTCCGTAAACCGCGGCAGTATCTATCCAGTTGATGCCCAGATCAATTGCCCGGTGAATCGTCTGAATCGAATCTTCATCATTCTGCGGCCCCCAACCACTACCACCAATTGCCCACGCTCCCAGCCCGATCGGGGTAATCTCCAGTTCACTCTTCCCCAGTTGTCGCGTCTTCATCTTGCTTTATTCTCCCTTTCTGGAAAAATCTATCTTCTTTAATGTATCCCTTCCAACGACACACCTGATAGGTTACACGCTCTAGCTCTAGCTTCAGATACAAGACTTGACGTTATGAATGGCGTTAGCCAGCAACATTGACACGCTGTTTTCTGGACAGGTACAATAGGATAGCTGAGAGACTACGCAGGCTCCCTGCCTATTTTCCTGCGTTTGTACATACCAAAAACGAGGTTTGAATACAATGAAGATGTTTGTCTGTATAAAACAAATTCCCGACCCTAACACTGTTGTTAGCAAGCTCGACCCGAACACAAAGCGACTCGTGCGCACCGGCGTCCCACTGGTGCTCGACCCGGGCGACGAGAGCACCATTTCCGCCGCCATCAAACTGCGCGACACCATTGGCAATAGCGAACTAACCGCCGTCAGCATGGGTCCTACCAACGCTCAGGAGGCGCTGCGCCGCTCGCTTGCCATGGGCGTTGACCGCGCTATTCTTGTTAGCGACCCCGCCCTTGCCGGTTCCGATGTTGTTGCCACAGCCCGCGTGCTTTCCGCCGTGCTCAAAAAAGAGGGTGCTGAACTTATCTTCTGCTCGACCGAGAGTACTGATGGCTATACCGGCATGGTTCCCGGCGGCATCGCCGAATTTCTTGGCATCTCACAACTCACCTTCGCCCGTGAAATCACTATCGAGGGCAACAAAGCCATCATCAAGCGTGTTACGCAGACCGGCTACCAGACCGTTGAAAGCTCGCTGCCTGCTGTCATCACCATCGCCAGCGGCACCTTCGAGGCCATCTATCCGACCATGAAGGGTATCATGAGCGCCAAGAAAAAGCCATTCAGCCAGTTCTCCCTGTCCGACCTCGGCATCTCTGCCGCAGAGGTGGGCGAAGAGGGCGCGCGCGAGCGCGTTCTCACCATAGGACAGGTCGAAGCCCGCGCCGCCGGACAGATCATCAAGGACGATGGCACCTCTGCCCAGGCCATCGTCGATTTCTTGCAGCGCTACCAGTTGCTCTAGTTTCAGGAGGTACCACACATCATGCCACATACTATCTGGGTTCTGGTCGAACTTGACAATGGTAAACCCGCCCGTTCATCGCTCGAAGTGCTCAGCAAGGCCGCACAACTGGGCAACGCTGAAGCCATCGTGCTCGGCTCCGCCGCCGCCGATGTCGCTCCCACTCTCGGCGAATACGGTGCGCAGAAGGTCTACGTCCACGCCGATGCCGTCTATGATACGTACCTGACCCTGCCCGCCGTTGACACCCTTAGCGAACTGCTCAAACAGAACGCACCCTCGCTGCTTCTGTTCGCCACCACCTATGACCTGCGCGACATTGCCGCACGGCTGAACATCCGCAACAACCTGGGCATCATCACCGACGCCACCGATCTCTCGCTCAACGGCGACTCTGTGCGCGTTACCGTCCCCTGGGGCGGCGAAAATGTCGTAACCGCCGCTTTCCCAAAGGGGACAGGCATCGTGCTCACGCGGCCCAAAGCCTTCTCGCTCGAACACCACGAGGGCATCACGCCTGAAGTCGTCAACCTCAGCACCGCCGTCAGCGCCGATGCACAGAAGATAAAAGTGCTCGACCGCGTGGAGGTGCAGAGTGAAGGCCCGGCCCTGGAAGATGCTGCCGTCGTCGTTAGTGGCGGGCGCGGCCTCGGAAAGCCCGAGAACTTCCGTCTCATCGAGGAACTGGCAACCGTTCTGGGTGGCGCGCCGGGAGCCACTCGCGCCATCGTTGATGCAGGCTGGCTGCCCTACAGCTATCAGGTTGGTCAGACGGGCAAAACCGTCAAGCCCACGCTCTATATCGCCGTGGGCATCAGCGGAGCCATCCAGCACCTTGCGGGCATGAAGGGTTCCAAATACATTGTTGCCATCAACAAAGACGAGAACGCCCCCATCTTCTCCGTCGCCGACCTCGGCGTCGTCGGTGATGCCCTGACCATCCTCCCGCAACTGACGACGGAGGTCAAGAGACGCAAGGCGCAGTAGAGGCCGATCCGGACCGCCGCCGACCACCCGCCAGGGGTGGCCCTACTATATACGGCGCTCCACAAGCGGCACAAACGTATCGTGGTATAGTAGGGCCACCCCTGGAAGGTGGCCTGGAGCCGGGGTAGCTTGCTCGGAATAAGGCTGTACATAGGCAACCAGCCCTGATCTGATATATAATAAGGCAAGAGATTATCACAGAATCAGGAGGAGCGCATGGCAACTGTACCCGAAGAAATTCAAGCAATCATTGAACAACTCTCGCCCGATTACCAGCGCCAGGTACTAGAGTTTGCTCAGAGGCTTGTCCAAACACGCAGGAGAGTCAGGTCTCTACCGAGAAGTACACCCCCCCCCGGCACTCCTGGTAAAGCGCTTATCGGCTTCAAGCTGCCACCTGAAGATGCCGAAGCAATGGAGCGAGCAATAATGGAAGATTGTGAGAGGATTGATCCAGATGAGTACTAGCTACTTGTTAGACACAAGCGTGCTGGTACTTGTCTTGAAACAGGATGTAGTAATCCTTAAACGTGTAGCGGATGCTCAACCTGTATATATATCTTTCATTACACTGGGTGAGCTCTACTATGGTGCTGAACATTCTGCTCACATTGAGAGAAGTCTAGCTGAGGTAGATGGGCTGGCAAAAACTGCCACCATCCTTGCTACTGAGAAAGCAACTGCCGAAATCTACGGTCATTTCAAGCATGAGCAACGCATGAAAGGGCTTATGATTCCCGATAATGACCTTTGGATTGCCTCAACAGCAATCCAGTATGGCTTTACTCTGGCAGCACGAGATCGTCACTTTATGTGGATTGAAGGGCTTGCACAGGAACAGTGGTAATAATATTACCACTTAACAACTTTCCTGATTTGCGGACATACATACAATAACCCTGTACTTGATTGGAGGTTCACATGTCATCCCCACCTATCTCGCCAACAGGGGGATGGATTGGCGCAGCCATCTTTGTCATTATCTTTCTGGCAGCGCTCGTTATCTTCGGCATTCGTGCCGGAGAACTGATCGCCCTGCTTGTTAAGGCGCAGCCAGAAGATCGCAGCGATCACATCGAAGATCGCATCGGCACCTTTTTCCAGGTTGTGCTGGGACAGAGTGGCGTGCTGCGCGACCCCATCCCCGGCATCGCGCACTTTTTCACCTTCTGGGGCTTTATCATCATCCAGTTTGGCCTGCTCAACCTGATGCTTGGAGCCTTTGGCACCATCCTGCCCGTCGTTGGTGATACGCGCTGGTTCGCCATCCTGCTGGATGTCTTTATGATCTTCGTCACTTTTGCCCTGATCCTCTTCGCCATTCGGCGCGGCATCGTGCGCCCTAGACAGCTTTTCAGTGAGCTACACGGTCCCTGGGACGGTTTCATCATCCTGGGCCTCATCCTGGCCGTCATCATCACGCTCTCGCTCGTCGAGGGCTTCGAATATGCCGCCACGAACGGGGTCGCCTGGTCGCCCATCGGCTCCTGGATTGGGCCGTGGTTTAGCGGTCTCGGCACCAGCACTGATACCGTCCTCTTCCGCACCTTCTGGTGGGCACACATTCTTACCGTGCTGGGCTTCCTGATCTACCTGCCGCGCTCCAAGCACCTGCACCTGATGGCAACGCCCTTCAACGTCTTCTTCCGCAGCTACAAACCCAGAGGCGCGCTGCCTCTGATGGAAAATCTGGAAGAGCGCGAAGACTACGGCGTCGCCAGGGCCGAGCAGTTCACCTGGAAGCAGTTGCTTGACGGCTACGCCTGTACCGAGTGCGGGCGCTGCAATACCGTCTGCCCTGCCACTAATACGGATAAGCCACTCAAGCCCAAAGAGATCGTGCTGGGCGTCAAAGAGGCGCTTTTCGTGCGCAGCAATGAGATTCTGGGCGAGAACACGCTCTACAGCAGGCTCGGTATCGCTGGCGTCAAAGCCGATGAGACGCCCGAAGAGAAGGCTGACCACCACAGGCCAATGGTGGGCGGCATCATCAGCACCGATGCGCTGTGGGCCTGCACCACCTGTCGCGCCTGCATGGAGATCTGTCCAGTCGCCATCGAGCACATCCCGAAGATCGTGGACATGCGCCGCTATCTCGTGATGGAGGAGAGCGAATTTCCGCCGGAAGTTACCCCACTCTTCAACAGCATCGAGCGCAACGGCAACGCGCTCGGCATCAGCAACGACAAACGAGCCGACTGGGCAGCGGGCCTCGGAGTGCCCCTCATGGCCGAAAATCCCGATGCCGACGTACTCTACTGGGTTGGCTGCATGGGGTCCTTCGACCAGCGCAACCAGAAGGTCGCTACCTCCGTCGTCAAAATCTTGCAGGCGGCAGGCGTCAACTTCGCCATTCTCGGCCCGGAAGAGTATTGCACGGGCGACCCGGCGCGCCGTATCGGCAACGAGTACCTGTGGCAGATGATGGCGCAGCAGAATATCGAGACGCTCAATACTTACGGCTTCAACGTTGATGCGCAGAACGAGCAGCATGCTCAGAATGGTCACGCGCCTGGCAATGGCGTCACAGGCCACACGCTGAAGCAGCGCACGATTCTCTCTGCCTGCCCGCACTGCTTCAACACCATCAAAAACGAGTACCCGCAGCTTGGTGGCAACTACGAAGTGGTACACCACACCGTCTTCATCGACCGGCTGGTGGAAGAGGAGAAGATCAAGCTGTCCGAGGGCTTCGATAAGCGCAAGATGACTTATCACGACCCATGCTACATCGGGCGCTACAACGATATCTATGAGCAGCCGCGCCGCGTCCTCAACGTGCTGGACAGCAACGGCATCACGGAGATGAGTCGCAACCGCAACAAGAGCTTCTGCTGCGGAGGCGGCGGTGGTCGCGCCTGGATGGAGGAGCGCATCGGCAAGCGCGTCAACCAGAGCCGCGTCAATCAGGCGCTGGAAACCGGGGCGGAAGTGCTCGCCGCAGCCTGCCCGTTCTGCATCACCATGTTCGATGACGGCATCAAAGGCGTCGAGGCTGAAGAGCGGCTTCAAATCGAAGACATCTCCGAACTCGTCGCCCGCGCCATAGAGGTAGAATAACAGGGAAAACGGAAGGAGCGCCCTGCAAAAAGCTCGGCTTTTTGCAGGGCGCTCCTTCCGTTTTCCCTGTTATTCCTAACTCACGAGCATGTAAATGAAATCGTATTCGGAGCCAACGGGGTTGCCGGTCGCGTGCAGGCGCATCTGGCCGCGAGCTTGCTGGTACGCCCCGGTGCCGCCGGTGATGGCGAGCATCGAGTCATTCCCATTATCGTAGTATGGCCCCTCTACTGTGATCTGCCCATCTTGCAGGAAGACCGTCCAGAAGCACTCCCAGACACCGTTTGGACTCTTCGTATTCGTGCTGACTACTGTGCGCACGCAGTCTCCATTGTCATGCCCCACCTGCTTCGTGTTCGTCGAGTCAAATACCGGATTGTGGAACGCCAGCTGATTGCCCATGTAATCGCCATTTTTCCCGCCCGGATACACCTCTCCAACCGTGTCCGTAATCGCGTGCTCCACTACAGTGAACGTTCTACTCGTATTCGCGTGGACAGTGGAACTCCGGTACAGGTTAAATGACATACCGGCCAGAACGCCTATCAGGAGACAAATGGCCGCCGTGAGAACAAGAGCCTTCTTCATGTGTGCAACTCCTTTTCAGCTAAAATAGTACGTACGAGGAATGAACATTGGTTGGAAGGGCGCGCAGGATCACTGTTGTGGGAAAGAGGGCAGCATGCTGCTTATTTCAATCTCAAATGAAATAGTATGCCCCTTAGATTATTACCCCAGAACAGCAACCAGAGCAGCAAAAATAAACAGTCTGCCCTTATATCGAAGTATATGTATGGATGGGCTGCTTGTCAATGCATTTGTCGCCATTTCTAATGACTCCCACTCCGCCACAGCCATCTTCGCTACATACACATTTGCCATCCAATGTTGTAGCCACAGAATTTGCAAGCTGAAACTGCAATAAACCTGACCACAACACTGGATGGCAAAATCGGTTACGCTACCCCATACTCTCCATACTGATCTTCTCCCAATCCCAGTTCTTCCTCCCAGCCTTGAGCCTTGACTTCGTGACCGGTACGCGGTGGCAGCGAGGGCAGCGCAAGCACACGCTCGAAATCATCGTCAGCCGCAATACGATTGAAACGTTCCTGGCCGCAACTCAGGCAGCGATGCACGAGCACCTGCTCGCCATTGTGGCGTTGGAAGCTGCCTACTGGCTCCATGCTCTCTCCGCACGTGCTTTTGCGGTCTCCCGGTCGCCTCTCATCGACGTGGCGCGAGTAGAGGCAGAACGGGCAGTGGTTGCGATGCTGACCGCCTGAAGGCGGTGGACAGACAAAACGACGGCAGTGCCTGCACTTGAACACCTCTTCAGTCGAGGGTCGCTGCTTGCGCATATAGCGTGGTTGAGCGTAGTGTTCCTCACCCGCTCGTATCATTCTCCTGTATGTTTTTCCCAATGGAGGATCTTTTCCTTTTCTTCGCTCTGTTGTACGCTCTTCGAGTTTTTGTCGAGGCGCTGCCAGCATTGACAGCGCGAAGCGCAAGGACAAGATCCAGTATCAGGGTTGAATACCTCTTCTGCTTACTCACAAAACTGCTCCTTCTAGCCAGTTGCTTGAGGCCGATACCAGTAAATGGTACAGCATCAACAGCACTACTGAGTGTGTACTGAAGTGAAAAATGCACGGGGAACGTGGGTTGGTTGGAGAAGCACAGGGAACTACGGCTAGAAGGAGGTTGAAGGGAACGTGGACAATGCAACAACCACCAGGTCTGATAAACTACTCGCAAGACTGTAGCCCAGGAACAAAACAAACCGGAGCCTGCTCTCAAGTCACAGACCCAAAGCTATAGTAGCTCAATTTGTTTGCCTGTCAGTCTAAATCAAATCATGGAGCAAGTAGTTTACCCGCAGTTCGCTGCGCGGGCAACCTTTGTGGGTACTTGCATCAAACATCCACCTTTCTAGAGGTTTATGTATTGTCTGAAAAGAGTATACTGGCTCAGGTGAAATAAGTCAACAGTTATTTTAGTCCGTCTACTACCGTAAAAACAGACTATTGCCTTCGAGATAAAATATCAAAGATGTCTTGCGCATCACCACATCCTGACTTACGCTGCGCAACTGTAACAGCGATTGAAATGATCATTCCCATGAGGACATCTCTCTATTCCTCAAGTACGGGCTGCGGATAATGGAGAGAGTCACGCAATAAAATCCAGCCTTCCAACACCTCTTTTAAATCATCTCGGCATTCTTCAAGTGTGTCCGCGTTGACATAAACGCTGTCGAAGCCTGCAATCTCTCCATAGAAGGTACCATCAGACAGAATTTCATACGTCGCTTTGCCCATAGCAGACTCGATGTATTTGTTTAACATCTGCTTTTCCTCCTGGCTAACTCAGGTCATCTTCTAACTCATCAACCTTCACGTGCCACCTCACTCACCTCAAAATTCTCCTTCTGCTGTATGCTCATCCCCCTCCGCAATTCGTACCCTGTACAGCCTATCAAATCCCTCAGCTGTAGGTTGGTGGCACGAGCTTTTTGGCGGTGGCGAAGATGGCGATGTTGGGGACGCGGGCATTGCCGGTGCGCTGTTCGTTGCGTTTGAGCGACTTGCCGAGCTGCGGCTCGAAGAAATAGCCGGTGATCTCGGCACCATAGGTGTGGCCCAGGCGAATCAGTTCGGCGCGTTCGGGAAGCGAGGGATTGGTGTTGTCCACAACAACGGAGCGCCCGCCTGAGAGCGCGGCTTCTATGAACTGCGCTTGCCTGCGCCCCTTGTTTCTCTGCATCAAATCCTTGCTGACCAGTTCGTGCGTTCCGGCAAAACGCTGCCGGTAAAACGTACTTTTCCCCGCGGCCTGCAAGCCGGTGAAGATGACCAGTTCCACAGCTCTATCCAGTCTGGAAAAGTGTCATTCTTCGCTGCGCTCAGAATCTGCTGCTCGCCGGGCCAACCGGGTGGTTGCCTCAGATTCTTCGCTGCGCTCAGAATGACATACGAAAGAAGAAACTAATCCCCAAGCAGTGCGCGGGCAATGACGAGGCGTTGAATCTGGTTGGTTCCTTCGTAGATCTGCGTGATCTTGGCGTCGCGCATCATGCGCTCGGCGGGATATTCCTTCATATATCCGTAGCCGCCGAGAATCTGGATGGCGTCGTTCGTCACCTCCATCGCCTTATCGGAGGCAAACATCTTCGCCATCGCGGAATACATGCTGAAGTTCTGATCGCCCCGGTCGATCATCTCAGCCACGTTGTAGACCAGCAGGCGCGCCGCCTCCACTTTTGTCGCCATATCTGCCAGCATAAACTGGATACCCTGATTCTCGGCAATGGGCTTGCCAAACTGGATACGCTGTTTGGAGTACGAAACGGCAAGGTCGAGCGCACCCTGCGCGATGCCCAGCGCCTGCGCGCCGATGCCGGGTCGGGTGCGATCCAGCGTCATCATGGCAATCTTGAAGCCGTCACCCTCGCGGCCCAGCAAATTCTCGGCAGGTACCTCGCAATCGGTGAAGATCAGCTCCGCAGTCTGCGACCCCTTGATGCCCATCTTATCCTCGATGCGCCCGACTGAGAAGCCGGGGAAATCCTTCTCCACGATGAATGCACTGATGCCGCGAGTTCCCTTCTCCGGTTCGGTCAGGGCGAAGACGGATGTGACCTGCGCCAGCCCTCCATTCGTGATGAAGCGCTTCGAGCCGTTGAGCATGTATGTATCACCCTTGCGCACCGCTATTGTGCGCATGGCAGCCGCGTCAGAGCCGGAACCAGCTTCCGTCAGCCCGAAAGCAGCCATCCACTCGCCACTCGCCAGCCTGGGAAGATACTGCTGTTTCTGTTGCTCATTGCCAGCCAGCAAGATCGGCAGCGAGCCAAGCTGCTGTACCGCCAGCAACAAACCAGTCGTGGCGCAGGAACGCGACAGCTCCTCAATTGCCATCACCACCGCCAGTTCGCTGGCTCCGATGCCACCATACTCAACCGGGAAGGGCATCGCATAAATATCCTGCTGCGCCAGCAGTTCCTTCATATCCCAGGGAAACTCTCCCGTGTGATCAATCTCCGCCGCTCGCGGCGCGACACGCTCGCGAGCCAGTTCGCGAATCGCCTCAATCAATGCCTGTTCGTCTTCAGTGACATGAGCCACAGCCATGTTATGCTCCTTATATTCAGATGGAATGAGACATAAACCGCTCAAATAAGTATATCACAGGGAAGAAAACGCCGTAGGGGCGATGCCCTGTGCTCGCCCGCCAGTTCAAGTCAGTTACGGCGAGCGAGCACAGGGCATCGCCCCTACGGGATCAATTCAAACCCTTGACATTTTCCTCTGCTCTTCCGGGTCAACCGGGTGAATCATGAAATCAAGGCTCATCCAGAAGCTTTTGGCGTGACGGAAAAACAAGAGAGGGAGGATAACACACATTGGTACGCCAATGATTACTAGCGGCCAGACCGACAACCCGGAAACGGCCAGCCAGATCACCAGAGGCACCGTCACTATAGCAATCAGCAGCTCTGTTACCACGAGATTGAGGGCCATTGCCCCTGTCCAGTAACCTTCCTCGCGCTCGTAGCGCCAGCCACAGACAGGGCATTGATCATACATGGTATAAAACCGGCGGAACAGCTTCCCTTTTCCACAGTACGGGCAGCGCAAAAAGAGGCCGCTTAGGAACAAACGAAAGAATTCACTCATCTCTCTACTCTCCAGGTATCTAATTTATTATCACAACGCTAAAACAGAAACTTACATGCTGCCCATGTATATAAACATGAGACAGGCGAGAAACCATCCTGGAAGAAATCGAGGCGCTCGTTTGTTTTCTATTATAGCATGGAGTAGCACAGGCCGGATGATCGGGCAAGAGATTCTTCGCTGCCCTCAGGATGACATGTCTTATATCATCCTGAGGGCAGCGAAGAATTTGCAATCTGCTATCCTACGAGATTATCGGGTTATTTCCCACTAGCAAAACAGGGAAGAACATGGTATAATTACCAGAGAAATCGATAGAAATGTTTTTCAAGGAAAGTGGGGTTTCCCCACTTTTCTGTTTGCCAGAGGCATTTTCTTTGCACTAGAAAAAACGACGGAATGTCTACCAGGCGCCAGCGGGAGGAAGAAGGCATATGAGAAGCGAATTTCAAGCGGCCATCGCACAGTTGATTGCCGAGAAGGGACTACCCCGCGAAGTGGTCATGGAAACTGTAGCCAATGCCCTGCTATCTGCTTATCGCAAAAGCTTCGGCGGCGGGGAAAACGTCCGCATAGAGGTCGATAAAAACGGCGAAGTCCATGTCTGGGCCTCAAAGCGCGTCGTAGCTCAGGTGCAGGACAGCAACGAGGAAATCTCTCTCGCGGAGGCACAGCGGCTCTACCCACATGCGGCGCTGGGGCAATCGATCGACGTTGATTCGTCCAACATCTTCTCAAAAATCCCGACACAGACCGCCAAGCAGGTCATCTTGCAGCGCATTCGTGAAGCGGAACATGAGCATCTCTACGATCAGATCAAGAACTGGGTCGGCGAAATTCGCCTTGGCACCCTGACACGCAAAGACCCTGTTCGCGGCTGGATGGTTGATTTTGACCTCGATAAGGCCGATAAAGTCGAAGGCGTCATGCCGCCTGCCGAGGAAGTGCCGAGCGAACGCTACCGCAACGGACAGCGCCTGCGCGTCTACGTCTACGATGTACGCCGCGTCCAGGGTCGCATGTTGCAGATTCTGGTCTCACGTACCCATCGCGACCTTGTGCGCCGCCTCTTCGAGTCCGAGGTACCCGAAATCTACGAGGGAACGGTCGAAATCAAGGCGATTGCTCGCGAGCCGGGCAGCCGTTCCAAAGTGGCAGTTGTCGCTCGCCAGGAAGGACTTGACCCCATTGGCTCCTGCGTTGGAGTGCGCGGGTCGCGCATCAACAACATCGTGCGCGAACTTAACGACGAGAAAATAGACATCATCCAGTGGAGTCCTGACGCGGCTACCTTCGTTGCCAACTCGCTCAGTCCGGTCAAGCCACTCAAGGTGGAGTTGCGCGAATCCGATCATACCGCGCTCGTCACCGTGCCGGAGAGGCAGCTCTCGCTCGCCATCGGCAAAGATGGGCAGAACGCTCGCCTCGCCGCCAAACTGACCAGCTGGCGCGTCGATGTGTTGAAACCCGCCGAGGGCGAATTCTATGAAGAAATCCAGGATGAGGTGCGCGAACCCGTCACATCGCACTCGCGCCGCGACCGCGAGCGGGGTGGTCGACACGACCGTGGAGAGCGCGGTGAACGAGGAGATCGTTACGAGCACGGAGGCGGTGACCGCGAACGGGGTGACAGGCGCTCGCACCATCGTGGTCGCTAATTCCAGTACCTTCAAGCTGGTCGTGAAAGAACATGACTCCTGCCACCCCTTGCGGGGAAGTATACGCACCAAACCTGAACTGGTCAAGTGCAAGCGTACTACGTAAGGGAAATAGCAGATAGAGCGAAGCGAGGCTCACGCGTACACAAACACGTGGCTTCGCTTCTGCGATGTTCGTAGGAAAAGGGGGAAGGGAAAGATGGCGAAGACCGTGAATTCAACGAAGCCAACAAAACAACCGAAACGCCCGAAGCATGTCCCATTGCGCACCTGCATCACCTGTCATGAGACGAAGCCAAAACGCGAATTGCTGCGCGTAGTACGCACACCCGACGGACATGTGGTGATGGACGCCACAGGCAAAAAGTCCGGTCGCGGAGCGTACCTGTGCGCACGTCGATCCTGCTGGGAGACCGCTATGAAAAAAAAGCGGCTTGAGCAGGAATTTGAAACAAGCGTCTCAGACGAAGACCGGTCCGCGTTGGATGCATTTATTGCAACCTTGCCCACAGACGAAGCTGCGCCAGAGCAAGCGCAACCAAAACAGACGAAAGCAGCCTCTGGAGCCGGGAAGCGGACAGGCGTTTCACAGGGATAGAGCAAGAAAATACAGGTATTCAGCAGGCAGTCCCAAAGTCAGAAAAGCTTGCAACAAAAGGCATTCTAAGCTATACTGAAATCAATCGTAGTTCTTCCAATCCCTTCCGGGTGCGGAATTATGTACCGCTCTCACCGCCAATATTGGCCATGTGAAGTGTATTCAACAGTTTATTCGTTATTATGCGTCATTGTATCTCGACTCTTAACAGAGACACAGCCCCTCAGCAACAGGGCAGTAGTGGTGAGTATATGTTTGCGGAGCGATCGCTATGACCAATTAACCATAGCAACTACGCCTTAGAGCGCAGACTAAACCATGCCTGGCACTGACCAATGAGGGACTGTCTCCCCTTCCTTTTTATCGAGGGGGCGACAGTCCTTTATCGTGGCTGTGAAGAGAGATTCCAGCGCTTCTGTGGCGCATCATATTATTAAGAAGGGAGTCTTCTTCATGAGAAATATATCAGAATCTCCAGAAGGAAATGAGCAGGCAAAAGCAAGACCCAACCAGAACCGCCAGCGCGCCGCCCAACCGAAGGAGAATGCCACACAAGGCAGCCAGGGTCAGGAAGGAAAAGCTCCCAGTCGTCGTCGCAGCACTCCCCCGACGACTGGTACACAGGCAAGTTCTACAGCAAGCACTAGAACTGATCGACCCGCGTCGGCTTCCACGCCACGCACAGCAGCACCAACGCAACCGAAGGGCACTTCAAACTCGACGCGCAACCCCGGCTCCCCTGATCGGCATACCAGCAGCCCGACAACAGCAAGCAGGAGTGGGGCAATGAACGCCCCTGCTTACAGACAGCCTGCCAGCACAAGTGGAACAACAGGCACGCCACAACGCCCTGCTCACGGGAACATGCCAAACCGTACAGCGACAGGCCCGGCAACGTCTTCCAACGCCAATCCAGCCGCCCCCCGACCGGCAAATCGCACCCCTGGAGCAGGCAACGCAACGACACGGCCTGCCAGCAGTGGGAACGGGTATGCTCCCCGTCCCGGGCAGGGATCTGGCCATTACAATGGCGGACGACCGTCTGGCACGACACATCCAGGGCATCGCCCTGGTCCTCGTCCCGGCGCACCAGCACAACGTGCGACCGAGCGGCGAGTCGCGGCAGTCAAAGAGAAGCCAACCGGGCCGGTAGCCATTCCACCACAGATCATCGTCAAAGACCTGGCCGATTTGCTGCATGCCACGCCCAATGAGGTCATTCGCAACCTTATCAAGAATGGCATCTTCGCCAGCATCAACCAGGTCGTCGAGTATGAGAACGCAGCCACCGTCGCACGCGAACTGGGCTTCGAGCCGGAGCAGAGCGCAGTAACCACCGCGCCAGCTGTGCAGAGCGAGCGAGGTCTCTCAGCCAACGAGATCATGATGGCCACACGCAACGACAACAATACCGTCGTCATCCCACCCGTCGTCACCATCATGGGCCATGTCGACCACGGCAAAACCTCCCTGCTCGACACGATCCGCAAAACGAAGGTTGCAGCAGGAGAAGCCGGTGGCATCACCCAGCACATCGGCGCGTATCAAGTAGAGGTCAACGGCAAGAAAATAACCTTCCTTGACACGCCCGGTCACGAAGCCTTTACCGCCATGCGCGCTCGCGGCGCTCAGGTTACGCACATCGCCGTGATCGTGGTAGCCGCCGACGACGGCGTCATGCCACAGACACGAGAGGCTATCGCCCACGCCCAGGCGGCGAAAGTACCCATCATTATCGCCATTAATAAGATTGACAAAGACAATGCCAATCCTGATTATGTCAAGCAGCAGCTTGCGGAAATGGGGATTGTGGTTGAGGAGTACGGCGGCGATGTCGTCAGCGTCCCGGTTTCGGCACGCAAGAACACCGGCATCGATGAGCTACTGGAAATGATCCTGCTGGTCGCTGAATTGCAGGACATCCGCGCCAATCCGAACGCGCCTGCTGTCGGCACCATCATCGAGGCGAAACTGGATAAGACCAGCGGCCCAACTGCCACCGTACTGGTACAGCAGGGGACGCTCAAGATGGGCGATAACATCGTCGTCGGCTCCATCTTCGGCAAGGTGCGCGCCATGTTCAATGACCGTGGCAAGCGCATCCAGAAGGCTCCGCCGAGCACACCGGTCAGCATTCTTGGCTTATCCGAAGTGCCAAACGCCGGTGACCACCTCGAAGCGGTAACCGATGAGCGTGCGGCAAGACAGATGGCGGAACAGACTGCCGATCAGCGCCGCCGTGAAACCAGCCCGCTGGGACAGGTCAGCCTTGATACCCTTTACATGCAAATGCAGGAGGGCAACGTCAAGGACCTCAACCTCGTACTTAAGACTGACGTTCAGGGTTCCGTTGAAGCAATCAAGAACGCGCTCTCGAAGGTCAGTGAGGAAAACGAGAACATCAAGGTGCGCCTGATTCACGAAGGTGTGGGCAACATCAGCGAAACGGATGTCCACCTGGCTTCCGCCTCGAAGGCCATTATCATCGCCTTCAATGTCAAAGCCGATGGGGCCGCACTGCGTCTGGCTCAGAAAGAGGGCGTCGACATTCGCCACTACAACGTGATCTATAAACTGACGGATGACATCCAGGCAGCCATGATCGGTATGCTCGAACCAACTTACCGTGAAGTGGTTGAGGGCCATGCCGAAGTTGTACAAATCTTCAAGGCTGGTCGCAACACCATCATCGCCGGCTGTCGCGTGACCGACGGCAAGATCACACGCTCTGCCACTGCCCGCATCCTGCGCAACAACGAAAAGGCCTATGAAGGCAAAATCGGCTCGCTGCGGCGCGGCAAAGACGACGTGCGTGAAGTCGCCTCCGGCTACGAATGTGGTATTGTGCTTGAAGATTTCACCGCCTTTGCAATCGGCGATATCATCGAGGCCTTCACCCAGGAACGTGTAAAACCAGGAATGTAATTCCTGTTTGATGAGACGTGACATTCGCGTCCGATGCAGGAGGGCCATTACAATCCTCCTGCACCTGCACGTCTCATCAAATTACTTTATAAAGGTGAGATAAACGCTATGCCAAATCCACATCGACAGGAAAAACTTGGTGAATTAATCGCGGTAGAGATTAGCGACCTGCTGCGCAACCGCATGAAAGATCCGCGCGTCGGCTTCGCCAGCATCACCCGCGTAGAGGTGAGCGGCGACTTTCGCCATGCCAGAATCTTCGTCAGCGTCATGGGCAGCCCGGAAGAGCAGAGAGAGACGATGAAGACGCTCAAACACGCCTCCGGTTTCCTACGCCACGAACTCGCCTCACGCCTCACCCTGCGCTATGTGCCGGAACTCGACTTCCGCCTCGATACCTCTATCGAAAAGGGGGCGCGTGTGCTTGACCTCATCCACCAGGTCGAGCAGGAGGAGCAGCTACAACAGGAACAACAGCAGCAAGGGGAGGCACAACCACAGGGAGACGAGGTAAGATGAGCGATTCTCTCTGCGACCTGAGTAATCAAATCGACCCTCATCTCGTTCAACAGGCGCTGGATCTCGTCGGGCCAGCGCAGCGTATCGCTCTGCTGGCCCACGAACATCCCGATGGCGATTGCATCGGCTCCGCCCTCGGTCTGGCCCACATCCTGCAACAGTTAGGCAAGGTCGTCGTCCCGGTTTGCGCCGACCCGCCGCCGAAAACGCTGGCCTTTCTGCCCGGCATCGACAGAATGCAGCACTCGCTCGGCAGCGAGGACTACGATCTGGTCTTCGCACTCGATGCTGGCGAACTCAGTCGCTTTGGCCCCGTCTACGAGCGGCACAAAGCCTTTCTCGATACCGTCACCATCATCAATATCGATCACCACATCAGCAGTTCTGGCTGTGGCATCGTCAACATCATCGATCCTACTGCCGCCGCCACCTCCGAACTGCTCGCGCTTTTCCAGCAGGAAGCTGGCCTGCCGCTCAACAAAGAGGCCGCTATCTGCCTGCTCACAGGCATCATTACCGACACCAGTTCGTTCCAGTTTACCAACACCACCCCACGAAGCCTGGTAGTAGCTGCACTGCTCATGCAATCCGGGGCCGTACCGGAACCCATTGTCCAGCATATCTACCGCACGCACCCGCTCGCCCAGGTACGTTTTCAAGCAAAAGTCATCGACAACGCCAACACTGCCTGCGATGGTCGCCTCATCTGGTCCTACGCCACAGGGGCTACCCTGGCCGAGAGCGAAGCTATTCCAGAAATGGATGATAACTTCTCAGGCATGATGCGCGACATCGAGGGTGTACAGGTAGCAGCGTTCTTCAAAAGCTACGACGAACCCGGCATCACGCGGCTCAGCCTGCGGGCCGCCGCACCCTACAACGCCGCGGAAATCTGCCAGCGTTTCGGTGGTGGCGGACACGCTCGCGCCGCCGGTGCCACCATCCATATGCCCATCGAAGCCGCCATGCGGGAAGTCATCACTCACCTGAAACACGTCATGGGCTGTTCATGAATAATGAAGTCAATGGCATTCTCAACATCAATAAAGCGGTTGGCATGTCCTCGCACGATGTGGTGGCAAGAGTGCGCAAGCTGCTCAAACAAAAGCGAGTAGGGCATACCGGCACCCTCGATCCACTGGCCAGCGGCGTGCTGCCCATCTGCGTTGGTCAGGCCACCCGCGTCGCCGAATACCTCAGCGAAAGTGGCAAAGCCTACCTGGCTGAGATCGTCTTCGGCACTGTCACCGACACGTATGATGCCGAAGGCAGCATCATCCGCACTTCGGACCCCTCTCATCTCACGCTGGCGCAGATCGAGCAGGCGCTGCCGAGCTTTCTCGGCGAGCAGATGCAGGTTCCCCCGCGCTACTCCGCCATCAAACTGCAGGGCCAACCTGCCTACAAGCTCGCTCGTGCAGGAGAAGAGGTCGCATTAGAGCCGCGTCCGGTCACCATCTATCGCCTGGACATCCAGGCCTGGCAGCCGCCGCGTCTCACCCTCGCCATCGAGTGCAGCAAAGGCACCTATATCCGCTCGCTAGCCTACGACCTCGGTGAACAACTCGGCTGCGGTGCCTACCTTGCCGCGCTCACCCGCGCGCGCAGCGGCCCCTTTCCGCTCTCAGACAGCATCACGCTCGAACAACTTGCCGGAGCGATAGAAGCCGATAGACTTGCAGACTACCTGCATCCCATCGATAGCGCCCTCCAGCACTTTCCTGCGCTCCATCTCGATACGGCCACCACGGCCAGCGTTCTGCACGGCAACGCCTTCCATAATCCCGCCTCCAACGGTCCGATGCCTGGACCGGGCCAGCTTGCCCGCGTCTATGGCTCCAACGGCCAACTGCTCGCCATTGCAGTTTGGGAGGCAGAGCAAGAGGTTTGGCAGCCCAGGAAGGTCTTCTTGCATTGAACATAATCGGAGAAGCTCTTCATCAAAATAGAGCGAAAATAGAGCGAAAATAGAGCCTCGTGAGGTATGCTGTTCAATGAACTATGTTCACGTGCAGCGAAAGGCACCAAGGTGAGTGACCGAGCATATGCGAAAGTCCAGGCACAGCAAAAGACCTTAAGTGGATCAGCATCCAGGAGCAGCCTGCTGCAGCGTACCTGTGCCTGCGGTGGGTCACCTGGCATTGACGGGCTGTGTACCGGGTGCCGGGAGAAGCGACTCACATTGCCTGATACCCGGAGAGGCTTTGAAGCTTCTTCGCTGTTAGCTTCCTCACAGAGCAACGCTCTTACTCAGGAAAATATCGCCTCAAGGGGTGCTGTCGTCGCTAGAGCATCTCGCTTCGGCCACGATTTTAGTCAGATTCCTATTCATGCTCCTTCTAAAGGAACTCTCCAGCCGAAACTGACGATCAACCGGCCAGGGGATGTCTACGAGCAAGAAGCCGAACAGGTAGCCGAACAGGTGATGCGCATACCCGAGACCCGCCTCCAGCGCACCTGCGTCTGCGGTGGAACATGCCCCAAATGCCAGACAGGGCAGCCGAGCCAGGAACAAGAGCATATACAGACCCGGCGCATCCAGGCTAGCGACATGGGACAGATGACAGCGCCGCCCATCGTCCACGAAGTATTGCATTCATCCGGTCAACCTCTCGATCCGGCAACTCGTACCTTCATGGAGCCGCGTTTCGGACACGACTTTTCCAGGGTGCGGATGCATACCGACACGCAGGCAGCGGAGTCGGCTCGATCAGTGAATGCGCTAGCTTATACAGTAGGGAAGGATGTGGTGTTTGGAAGTGGGCAATATAAACCGGAGACAAGTGAAGGGCAGAGATTGCTGGCGCATGAGTTGACACATGTGGTGCAACAAAACACCACACGTGTCCCAAACGACATACAGCTTGCCCATGACCCAGGAAATGCCCCTCTTGAGCGAGAGACGGAGAGTGTCGCGAACCAGGTGACACAAACTACCAGAACCGAACTCCTGAGCGAGCATATCTCACAGCCGCCGCTGATCCTTCAGCGAAAAGAGGATGAAGCTGGCGAACCTTCCGACGCGGAGAAGAGGCAGTTACGCAAGGTCTGGGAAACGGAAGCGAAAGCTGATGTTATAATAATCAGGCTTTTCTTTCAGGATGAGAATATCTTTAGCTTGATAAAGAATCGGCGTGAAATTATGTCGATCGTCAGAAAATGGGCTGAGAAACCTCGCGTGGCAATCTTTAAAAGAACGCCGTTTGATATGTTCGTCGACGCAATGCAGTTTGAGACCTATACCATAAGCAGCTGGTTTGTCGATCAGTGGACGAGTGTTTTCGATCAGTTTTATGATCGCATGAGTAGCGAAGATATAGAGCAGTTCAATGCCTGGAAGCAAAGTCAGGCTAACTACTCCAGGGACGATAAGCCACACGAGGTGGTTAAATTTGACGCAGCACAAGTATTGAAAGAGGCAGGACAGTTAGCACTAGAACTGGGCTGTGATGCTTTAACCGAAGGGGCCTGTGAACTGGCTATCATCGCTAAATGGCTGCTTGTCGATCTTCCCGATCTCTACAACAAAGCTACGGCTGTCATCGATCTTGTCAATAGGCTGCGCAACCTGAAGCTCGACGATGTGGAGAAGCTATTCAGCGCCACCGGTCTGGCAGACCTCCTTCTTAAGGCTCTATTTGGCGAGGTACAAAGCCTTCCGACCCTGGGTGATGAGCAAGGCGAACAGGAAACAGAGGCCGAGCCTGCCTCTGGTGGCGATGAAAAGGGACTGGTTAAACTCCTCCACGGCGTACTTCGGGTATTCAGTGTTCTGAAACGTGCCTATAGTCGAGTCACTGGAGTTGTCAATCAGATCCTGGCAACGGTAAATATCACGAGCAAGAAGTGGTTCAAGCCATTCAGTATGGCCTATGCAGGTGCAGTTCATGGTTTAGAGGCGATTAGCAATCCTGGCGCTGTTCTCAACGATGCGGCAGCACAACTGACCGGGGTTGTAGAGACTTTCTTCAACGGCATCAAGACGAAGGTTGGTGAGACGGTTGGCGAAATCAAAAAGCGTGTAGAGGATATAGGCAATCCGGCGCAGTTGTTGCATAAGCTTGTCGATAAAGCGGTGGAGATGGCGTTGAACTTGCTCATCACTCATCCACCCTCTCCTGCCATCAAACTGCTCTTCAAGGTGATCGAAACATACTCTAAAGAGTCCATCGTCCAGCTCGTGCGAGATAAGGTACCCCTGGCTAGCAAGATCATCGATAAGATCGCGAACTCGGACCTGGTGAAGGAGACGATAGTAGAGCCGTTGAAGCCGGCAATTGCCAGTGTAACCGGGGCGATTGATAGTGTTGCCGCCAGAGCCAGCGGCGTAATAGATAACGTGGAGCATACGGTAGAGGCGACTCTGGGCGATGGCGCGCAAATGATAAAGGAATTTGCCGGTCTTGCTCCAACTCAAGCACATGCTGAAGCGACTTCGGGTGAAGGGGAAGCGGCAAAGGGTACTCCAAGGGGTCAAGCCTCTGGAGGTTTCCTGGCAGTTTTTAAGCAAGGGATCCATGACCACTTGCTCCTGTATGGCAATCAATTTCTCCGACAGCAGGGGAAGAGTTTTGGGAAGGCTACTCTTGGGAAACTTGCTCAAGGGGTGAAAGGAGTTATTGGGAAACTTCTGGCTCCTCCAGTATCGTTTAGCGAGGATAAAGAGGAGCATGAATTATGGGTGGAGGAGCAAGGTGATGACGCAGTAGCTTACATTGCCAGCTTTACTCCCAGGTTGGTCAGGGATAAAATAAAGGGGTATCGAGCTGCCCTCGTTGACCTCAAAGTGGCAAGCGATAAAAAGAAGGCAA
The DNA here is from genome assembly GCA_963736995.1 of uncultured Chloroflexia bacterium. GTDB lineage: Bacteria > Chloroflexota > Ktedonobacteria > Ktedonobacterales > Ktedonobacteraceae > CADDYT01. Next base: position 44,043 of record CAVTRB010000004.1, on the reverse strand, counting down.
GCAAGCTTATAGATGATCTTGAAAAGGATAATCAAGCATTGAAACTGGCGAAAAGGAAAGGAGTACAAGGGATCGAGCCACTGGAGAAACACATGACCACGCTTATCGTCCAGCTTGATGCATTACTACCTACGGCTTCAGTTGGAGGTATCTTTCATTCAGAAGATGCCTTTATGCAAGGGATGCTGCGCAGAATCAGAAACAGGCAGCGTGAGTTATGGGTAGAGGGCAAAAAGCTCCATCCACTCCTTGCGCTTGTGTCTTTCCATACGAGGAAAGATGGGGAGCCAATAATTGACAACTGGTACAAAACAAAGACAGAGGGAGGATTTGTGGGACGTTTTCCGGGTAGTGCGAAGCATATTGTCGTCCAGGCGGGACATCAAAGCTCTAAAGTGTCAGGAGCGAGAGAACAACTTATGCTAGAAGAGGCTGATCAGAATAAAACATCGGGAGAAGTGATTGAAACGCCAGGGGGCTACAGCCAGAAGATAGCTGTCTTAATTGAAGACATACCTGTTGAGATTAGTCTGGCCAGAGAACTGGAAGGATATGCTAAAGCAGGTTTACAAGGATATAAGCATTTTCCTGTTGGCACAGTAGACTCTCCAAAAAGTCGAAAAATTGAGCCTCCCCCTTTCCCACACCACATAAAAAGATAGACAATGGCATCCCGGCGCTTCTCTGATAATGAGAGATGTGGTAGTATTAACATCATCTCTATCAAAGCAGGGAAGGAAGAATCCATTGTGCCAGAGGCTGCACTACCCTTACTTACCAGCTGGCAAAACTTTTACGTCATCATCGGCTCCTCGGCGGGAGCACTGACGGGATTGATGTTCGTAGTGATTACCCTCGTCGCAGGTAATCATACCCGAAGGTCGAGTGAGGCAATTGGAGCATTCGGCACGCCCACCGTTGTGCATTTTGGTACTGCGCTCCTCGTTGCCGCGATTCTCAGCGCACCGTGGCAGGCGCTCTGGAATGCTGGCTTTCTCCTTGGCCTCTGCGGGCTTGGAGGGATAGCGTATATCGTCATAGTTATACGGCGGACACGCCGTCAAACTGACTATCAACCGGTGGGGGAAGACTGGCTGTGGTATGTGCTATTTCCGCTCGCCTCTTACACTGCATTCGTCGTCGCAGCCATTGTTCTTCCGATCAACCCGATACCGGTACTGTTTGTCATCGCTGCTGCTACAGCGCTGCTCCTGTTCCTGGGCGTCCATAACGCGTGGGATAGCGTTCTCTATCTTGCCATCGAACGCTCAGGGCAGGATAACAAGAGCCAGGACTAGCATGGCAAAGATTTCGCCTCTAGCACGCTGCAACTTTCTGATCTGCCCTATCTGCGGCCAGCCCCTCGCAGAATCAGCCAGTGGCAACACTCTTCACTGCTCCCATAACCACTCCTTCGATGTAGCGCGGGAACAATACGTCAACCTGCTGCTCAAAAAAGCGCCCGGCGATACGAAAGAAATGCTGCAAGCGCGCCGCCAGTTCCTCGCAGGCGGCCACTATGCTCCGCTTTCCAACCAGATCAACGATCTCGTCACCCGCTATCTTAGAGAAACCGTGCTGCCCAGCCTTCCTTTTGCTCAGGAGCATCAAAATAACCAATCCTGTGTTCCCATCCTCGACGCGGGCTGTGGCGAAGGCTACTATCCCGGCCAGCTTGCAGCGCTACCTGAGCATTTCCCTGCCTGAACTATCCTGTTGCTACCCGGGTATCGATAGCTCGAAAGAAGCCATCAGGATGGCGGCTAGTCACTATAAAGATCTTTGCTTCATTGTTGCCAGCATCAAAGAGCCGCTTCCCATTGCCAGTGCCACCATGCAGGTACTGCTCAACATCTTCGCGCCGCGTAATGCGGCGGAATTTGCCCGCGTTCTCCTGCCCGGCGGCTTGCTGCTCGTCGTCATCCCCGGTCCCGACCACCTTCAGCCCTTGCGCGCGCAACTCTCCCTGCTCAACATCGAAGAGGACAAGCAGCAGCACGTCATCCAGCAATTTGCGCCCTACTTCAACCTGCGCGATACTCTCACCCTCAACTACCGGCTTCCCCTCGACAGACAAGCCATTACCTCCCTCGTGCGCATGACCCCCAGCTACTGGCACCTCTCGTCAGAGGCACAGCAAGCCATAGAACACATTGTGCAAGTGCAAACAGAGATAAGCTTCACCTGCCTGACGTTCACAAAAAAGTAAACTGATAGATATAGCACAATCTCGCCCCCTCATTGCCAGGAATAGGAAGCTATGGTACTATACACCAGAGAAAATTTTTCGGGTCTGGGGATAGCAGCGCAATATTATGGAATTCGATACAACACTGACAGGCAATGAGCCAGTAGCACTCACCATCGGCAACTTCGATGGCATACATCGAGGCCACCAGCATTTGATGCACGAACTGCGAGAAATGGCGGCGGCACACGATAGCAAGCCGGTGCTTGTCACTTTCTTGCCGCACACCCTGCTCGTCGTGCGTCCAGAGATCGACCTGCAAGTTCTGACCACGCTGGAGGAGAAACTGGCTCTCACGCACCAGTACGGCGGCATCGACGACAGCATTGTCATACACTTTACGCCCGAAGTCATGGCTATGTCTGCCGATAGCTTCCTCGATAGCCTGAGGGCGCGTTTCCCCATCCGCGCGCTCGTGGTTGGTGAGAATTTCAGCCTCGGCCATAACCGTATGGGTGATGTTGCCTTCCTGCAAGCATATGGGCGAATGCATGATATCCTTGTCCGCCCCATTGCTCTCGAAGAAAACGAGCATGAGCGCATCAGCAGCACACGTATTCGCAAGCTCGTCGGCGCAGGAGAGATCGGTGCAGCGAATGAACTGCTGGGACATCCCCTCACCATGAGTGGCGCCGTCGTCCACGGCGACCATCGCGGGCGGCTGCTGGGCTTCCCAACCGCCAATCTCATCCCACCGCCGCACAAGCTTCTTCCAGCCAACGGCGTCTATGCCGTCACCGTCACCGTTCCCGATTCCATCGAACCCAACGTAGGGGCCGATGTATCGCCCGCATCGCCGATTTATCGGCCAGGTGACTCATCAGCCAACTCTCGCGTCTATAAAGGTGTAGCCAATATTGGCATCCGGCCCACGTTTAATGGGAAAGAGCGTATGGTGGAGGCCCACCTGCTCGATACCGAACTAGACCTCTATGAGAAACGTATTATTATTGACTTCATCGCACGCTTGCGCGACGAACAGCGCTTCGCAGGCATCGATGCACTGAAGGCACAGATTGCCGCCGATGCGCAGCAGGCGCGTCAGCTTTTAGGGAAAACAGGAGGGTGAACCAGGTGAGCCCCCGCCAGAATCCATTTTCAAAAATCCAATCCTTCTTTGAAAGGGCGATGGATAGAATCACTGCCGCAGGCCCGGGAGCACTGGAGCCGGTAGAGATTGCCCACAAACTCGCCAACGCGATGGAAGACAACCTGCAACTGCAGGCTGGCGGTATTCGTCTGGCTCCCAACGTCTACGACATCTATCTGAGCATAGAAGATCACCGGCGGCTCTCCGCCGGACAATCTATCCTCGTCGATGGTTGGCGCAAGGGGCTGGAAGACCTTGCGCGCCAGCATCACTACGTGCTGCGTACTTCACCCATTATCCGCCTACATCCCGATAGCAAGCTGCGCCGCAAGATCGTTCACGTCATAGCAGAACTCCAGGACGCTCAACACCTGGGTGGCAGCGAGTCAGGCATTACCGCAACGAAGGTATTCAATGTCGAGGATATGCGGCGCGCCCAGGCTTCACTGGCTGATGTTGAAACTCAGCAACCTTTTGCCGCTCCCCTCGCGGGTCAGCCCGGCAGCTTCACCAGCACGCCGAACGTTGCCATACCGCCCGCGTGGTTAACCATTCGGTTGCCCCAGGCAGGTCAGGAAATCTATCACATCCAGAAACCCGAAATCAACATCGGGCGACAGCGCAGCAATGACATCATCGTTGAGGACAAACGGGTCTCGCGCCTTCACGCGAAAATTCTCTATCAAAACGGGCAGTTCACTATCTTTGACCTCGGCAGCATCAATGGTATTGCCGTCAATGGCATTCCACACATCAAACAGCATACCCTGCACAGTGGTGACCGCTTCACCGTCGGCAGTTACGATTTCTACTTCGATGAGAGAAGGTGAGATACCGTACTTATGCTACAACTCGACGTCTTCTTATTGATTTTACGCCTGTTATTCATTATCCTGCTCTACCTCTTCCTGATGCAGGTCGTCATTGCTATTACCCGCGACCTGAAGGTAACAGCCGCCAGCACAGCGAGCGAGCAGAAAGGTCCGCCGGTTCTCGGACACCTGGTCGTCATCGATGGCTCCAACTCGCTCATGCCCGGTACCAGTTTCAATCTGGAGCCAGAAACAATTATCGGGCGCGGCCCAACCAACACCATTCAGCTTCCCGATAACTTCATCTCCGGTGTCCATACCCAGCTTCGCTACCACAATGGCCTCTGGTACGTTACAGACGCCGGAAGCAGGAACGGTACTTACGTGAACGGCCAGAAGACGGAACCCGGTCAGACACTGACCGCCAAACCCGGTGACCTTGTCCAGATCGGCTTTATTCGTTTTAAACTCACGCAATGATCGCTCATCTTGCTTTGTTGTATATGGCACGATACGCTACCTGGAGGGATTTTAAAGTATGCAAGTTCTCGGCAATCTCCGGCGCTATAGATGGAAAGAACTCCGTCTCTATATCATCCCTATTCTCATCCTGCTGCTGTCGATGACACAGTTGCTGCTGGCAGATAAAGACCCGCACTCCTCGTTCAGCACGAAAAGTTTGCCGGCCATCCAGGACTTGCTTCCCGTGCTTGGCCTTATCGCCTTCCTGCTGGCCACCAATATCCTTCTCAGCTTTTCACCCCTTAAGCGAGCAGATCAGATGCTGCTCCCACTCGTCGGTGTGCTGAGTGGCATCGGCCTGTTGATGGCTATCCGTCTGGGACCGGACGTTGGCGATCCCCAGCAGGGCAGCCGCCAGCTCATCTGGCTTCTTGCCGGTATCGTCCTCTGCATGATCGTTCTCTTTGTCCTGCGCGACATGCGCTGGCTGCGCCGCTATTATTATGTCTGGGCCTTGCTTGGTCTCGGTCTGGTAGCCACCACTGTGGTCAATGCATTGCATGCGAATCTGAATAGCCCTACGCATGACCAGTTGAAGCTCGGCCCGATCAATTTCCAGCCTTCCGAACTCTTGAAAATCTGCGTCGTCATTTTCTTTGCCGCCGTTCTTGCCGAAAATAGCGACATCTTTGCCGCGGGCAATCTGCGCGTCGGACCATTCCGCCTGCCGCCAGTGCGCCAGTTCATTCCCATTCTGATGATGTTAGGTATCGCCCTGCTCTTTTTCCTGGTTGTGCGCGAACTCGGCCTCGCTCTGCTTATCTATGGCATCTACCTGTGCATGATCTACCTGGGCAGCGGCAAAATATCCTACGTTGTCGTTGGCTTCGTCCTGTTTTTCTTGCTCGGCTTTGTGGGATACGCCCTCTTTAGCTACGTTCGAGCGCGCTTTCAGGCCGTCACCTTCAACGTCCTCGACTGGCAAAACTGGACTTCTGCTCAGACCTACTTTGCGGAAAACGGCGGCTTGCAGATCGTACAGGGAATCATTGCACTCTCTAGCGGCGGCATTCTGGGTGCCGGGCTGGGCCTCGGCCATCCTGCCTTCGTACCTGTTGCCCAATCAGACATGATTTTCACTGCCCTGGGCGAAGAATTTGGTCTCGCCGGTCTCTTTGGCATCCTCGGCCTCTACCTGCTGATCATCTATCGTGGCTATCGCATCGCCATCGAGGCCAGTGACCCTTTCAGCAAGCTGCTGGCCTCCGGTCTGACCTCCATCTTCGCCATCCAGACCTTCATTATCGTCGCCGGCAACATGAAGTTTCTGCCGCTGACCGGCATTCCCCTGCCCTTCCTCGCCTACGGTGGCAGTTCCATCATCGCCAACTTCATCATCATCGGCATCTTGCTGCGCATCTCTTACAATAACGCTCTGGAACGCGAAGGGCTGGCCTATTAACTACAACTCAAAATAAGCCCATACGTATCACCCTGCCTCACGCTGTCAAGATTCCCTTGTTCTATCCAGCTTTTCGTGATATACTGCCATCTGTATTTGGAACGACGATTTGCGCCGGGAAAACGTTACAGGAAAATAGGATGGGTCAATATCAGCAATGGCTGCAATTTCGTGAGAAAGAGCAGCAGTTACGCGCACAGATGGAAAGGCTCGAAACGGAGCTTGCCGAACTTCAGGCTCGCGCCTGCCTTCTGCAAGAACCTGATGCTAGCGAGCAGAATCCCCTGCTCCATATGCTTGTGCAGGCAGTTCGCCTGCATGCCTCTCCGCCAGTTCCTTCCGTACAGGCAGACCAATCCCTGTCTGCTGCACAGAAGTTAGCAGTCGAGGAACAAGACAATGCCGGGGCTGAGGTAGAAAAGCCCACGCTCTTTCCCTGGAACGGCGCGCTGGATTTGCACTTACCAGCCAGTAGAGATAGTGCTGTTCCCTCAACTCCACTGTCTCATCCTGAGATAGAGCTGCTGCCGTCGGATATGGCCTCATTTTTCGATGAACACACGCGCACCTCTCCACAGCTACAGTCTCCCTGGTGGATGCGCCAGCGCGCTCCCGCCTCCACTTCCAGCAAGACACAGGCCGAGCAGCGCAACATCCCTACCGATCAGGAAAGCATGCGCAATAATCGCGAAATCGAACGCTGGCTCGAACGCTGGCGCCGATAGTCTGACAGTTCTGAGCAGGAGGGAGACAGGTAAGATGAGTGAAATAAGCAATATGAGTGATATGAATGAGATAGATGAATCGCTATCCCAATCCTCCTCTCTCGATCTCAGCCAGTTCAGCCAGGTCTTTTCATGGCTCTCGCCCCGAGATGTCGAGCAGTTTCAGCTTCTCTACCAGCACTGGGCTATTCAGCAGCAGATCAACGATGTACAGCAACAGATTGTCACTGTGCAGCGAGAGTTGGCCGAAACTGTGGATCAGATCGAGCGCGTCCATCCATCCGCCCTTGCCCTCGCCACGCTTGCGCGCCTGCAAGCCAGCGGCGTCGAAGATATCGACCTGCTCGACCGCATGCTCGAACGCGGTGAGGAGTGGCTTGATCGCACCATCCAGCATCTCGAATATTGTGAACAACTGGACGTCATTCGTGGCGATTACCAGGAATGGTGTCGCCACGCCCTCGAAGACGCCTTTGCCTGGCTTGACTCTATGCAAAGCGATATCTCCACTGCTGCCGCGCCTGTTCCCGGCGCGCCGCAGCCTGCTCCGGCTTCCACCTCCGGTGAAGGAGCCGCAACCGACGATACGATAGAGGAACTCTTCCTGCAAAAAATCATGAGCGAAGAAGCTGGTGACAGTGTCACAGATACCGGGGACGACGAGAAGAACGAAGAGGCTAGTAACAATGTTCCTGCTGCCAGCGAACAGGCACAAGGCCTCCTCCTATCCCCTGTCCCTACAGCAGATGGCACACATACCGTGGAACAACGCGGTCTTGAACAGACAACGCTCAAAGTAGCCTCTGTACAACCCATTGCTGAAGACCAGGACAATGTCGAAGATAACACGATAGGAGAGGATAATTCTCCTCGCGTACAAGAGGAGACCAGCGGGCGCAGGGCCAATTTCGTGCAACGCTTCCTGTCGACCCTCTGGCCTTAGAGGAATTTGAGCGCGAAGTGCTGTCCCACCCAGTATTTCTCGTCCAATCGGCTTCAGAGCAGGACGGCGAGCAAGCAGGGGAAGCGTCGCCGTGAGATAATGTTCTACATTAGTTTGCGAATTGGTATGAGAAGTTCGCACTTCCCCTTCTCTCCACAGTCCTGACCTAGACTTGCGGAGGTGGTGGTTGCATAGCATCCGTCTCAGGCATAGCTGGCGGTACTCCAGGCATTCCAGGCATAGGCACAGCAGTAATGCCACCATTCGGCAGCGGAGCAGCAACCATACTTCCCTTCGCCGCTTGCTCCAGTTCAGCAATTCTCTGTCGCAATCTCTTCATCTCCCGGCCATCACGCCAGGCCGAAAGCAGTGAAATAACATACAGTAGTAAAGCGCCGAGCACAAACGAAAAAACAACAGCCAGCCCTAACGGCAGCACAGGAATATGCCAGGCAAACACCGTCAGCAAAACCGGCGTACCCAGATTCTGCACTGTGATGATGGTCAAAAAGCTAGCAAACACAACAAATACTATCAGAATCACAAAAAACATAGCCACCTCCTTTTCTCCAGTGCATTTTGATCCCGCCCATTATTCCTGATCTCTTCTCCATCGCCATAGAAATACATAGCCTCTTCCAGTATAGATACCTGCCTATGGTAATAGAACGAACTTGAGTTATCTGCTGCATTTTATCATATAAAACTGCCACGAACCAGACGACGATTCGCCTTCACGGAGAAACTCCAGGATCAATAACCAGTAATTCTACCGATATTCGCCCCGGTCAGCATAAGATCAGTATCCTTCCATATGAGTGACCCGTGACTACATAAGAAGATGGTCAAATATACATCTGTTCTCCCCGGAGAATACGAGAATCCCTGTGTGGCTAGATGGTGAGAACGTAGAAAACTTCTATGGCAATCGCTAAGTGGATGCGGGCGGAAAATTCTTCAAAGAAAAATACGATAGCGGTACTTGATGGTGTGCGGGCATTCGCCTGCTTGATCGTTATCTGGTATCATCTCAGCAATGTGCCGCACGATTTTCATATCTGGAATCTGCAAGTGGTTGTGCCACCGCTGCTTGCCTCCTTCCTCTCCTTTGGCAAGTATGGCGTGACACTCTTTTTTGTGCTTTCCGGCTTCCTGCTCTTTCTGCCCTTCGCAAAGGCCCTGCTCTTTGAGAAAACATGGCCTTCCAGTCGACGCTTCTACCTGCGTCGTGCCTTCCGCATTCTACCGGCATATTACCTGTCGCTGATACTTCTTGTCCTGCTTCCTGAGCAGCGTTACTTAGAGCCGCAACACTGGAAAGAACTGGGCCTGTTTTTCCTCTTCCTCATGGACTCTACTCATGCCACCTATAAACAACTCAACGCGCCGTTCTGGACGCTGGCTATCGAGTGGCAATTTTATATGCTTTTGCCGCTGCTTGTACTGGCGATGCGCCTGCTTGTCTGGCGGGTCAAACAAATGTATCGTTTGCCTGCGACTCTGGCGTGCATCCTGACTTTGATTGCCTGGGGACTCTTCAGTAGATACATGGGCAACTACCTGATGTATGAGCATCCAACAACTACCTGGCTGGTGCCGCGTTCCGTATTGAATGTTATTCTGTTCTTTACCTATGGCGTGAGCGGAAAATACCTCGAAGATTTCGGCGTGGGTATGCTGCTTTCGCTCTGTTTCGTCTACGCGCAGCATCCCTCGACCTTACCCACAGTACGCACAACGCTGCAAAAGCTGAGTCCCTGGTGCTGGGGCATAGGCTTCGCCAGCCTGATTGCTATGATTCTGTGGAATTACAATGAGACCTACAGAAATACGTGGCCGCTGTTCAATCATCCGTTTCTCGTCGCGAATTACTATCTGTTCAGCGAGATTGGCTATGCGTTCTCCTTTGGCCTGTGCATCCTCGCGCTGCTCTTCGGAGCTACCCTCTTCACCGGTCCGTTTGTATGGTTCCCGGTACGCTGGCTCGGCATGATCTCCTATAGCCTCTACATGTGGCACTTCCCCTTACTGGTCCTACTGATGAAACAGGGCCAGCCCTTCCTGAAGAATCTGCCGCTCGCGCTCAATTATGGCATCTACTGGCTATGGGTGCTGGTCGTCATTATCCCCTTCTGCTTCCTGTTCTATACCTTCGTAGAGAGGCCCGGCATGAAGCTCGGCGAACACTTCACCCGTCCGAAGCGGCGCAATGCTATAGTCTCTGACCATTCACAAGAGTCTGCACCCAGTCATTCTGAGCACCGCGAAGAGTCTCTGGTCGGCTAGCGCAAATTCTTCGCCGCGCTCCAGGTGACAGCCATTGCTAGCTCTTTACAAAGAAGCCGACTACTCCAACCACAAAACCCACCTGCCTTAACACGAATCATAACTATCCAGATATGCCAGGTACAGCCGCAGGCCGACCGTGATGATTACCCCATAGCCGAGATAGACCATCAACCCCTGGATGACATGAAGAGCAAGGATCGTCCAGCCGCATATAAGGAAATTGAGCAGAAGTACTGGAATAATATAGACCTTTATAAAGGTCGGGCCTTTCCTGGACATCCATCACCTCACTAATCTGTATGATTTGTCTGCCTTCATCCTATTGCAGTTCATTATCAACCAGCATTATCATGCAATATAGTGCATCTACCATGATAGTAGCTTATAGTTTCGTGCAATGTCAAGGTATAACGTGCATCTCCATGATATATTCGCGCATATTCATGGATAAAAACGCATTCTTCTCGGGAAGAAGGAAGACATTTTCCCTGAATTGACGTTGTTGCGAAATACCTCTATACTAGGCTCACTAACTGAATAACCAACCTTGCATGGGTAAAAAAGAATAGAAGATAACGAAGGACTACCGAATCGCCGGCTAGAGGTTTACAGAAGTGTTATTTGAAGACTATGCAAAAGAGCACCAGTTGCACAGCCCGGTGCGCAACCAGTACCTGGAGATCAAGCGGCAGAACCCGGACACCATTCTCTTCTTCCGCATGGGCGACTTTTATGAAATGTTTGATGAAGATGCCGAGATCGTGGCACGCGAGCTTGAAATCGCTCTGACGCGCCGGGACTGGGGACGCGGCGAGAAATCACCGATGGCCGGTATTCCCCATCATGCAGCCGAGAGCTACATCGCTCGCCTCGTCAGCAAGGGCTATCGTGTGGCAGTGTGCGAGCAGACCAGTGATCCCGCCCTCTCAAAAGGCCTCGTCGACCGCGAGGTCATCCGCATCGTCACGCCTGGCACCGTGGTTGATCCCGCCATGCTCGCGGCCAAGCGCAACAACTTCCTCGCAGGCGTCGTGATCGGGCGTGACGCAGTGGGCATAGCCTACGTCGACATCACCACCGGCGAATTTGCCGTGACGCAGTTCAGCACGCCCGAACCGGAACTCTCGCTCCAGCAGGAAATTGCTCGCGTTGGGCCAGCCGAAGTTCTCGTCGAAGCGCATTACAGTCGACTGGGCAGTCGCAAACGGCGCTGGCTGGCAACGGTGATGAGCGAAAAACAGGTCACAAAGCTGGGCAGCAATGGCAATGCCAATGCCGATATCCCGGACATCGAAGATGAAGACGACGAGGATGAGGTCGCGCCCCTGACAAAACTGCTTTCCGGCCTCGCAGGCCACGTCACGCCCTACGATGCTCGCTACTTCGCCGAAGACGACGCCCGCCATCGCCTGCTTGCGCACTTCGAGGTCGCCTCGCTCGAAGGCTTTGGCTGCGTCTCTCTCCCGCTCGCCATCCGCGCTGCTGGAGCCGTCCTCGCCTACTTGCAGGAGACGCAGAAGGGCCTGCTGCGCCAGCTCACCGCGCTGGAAACTTACTTCACCAACACGTTCATGACACTCGACCCCTACACGCGCCGCAATCTCGAACTCTTTGAAAGCGGGCGCAGCGGTTCCGTCAAAGGTTCGCTGCTCTGGGTGCTCGACAAGACACGCACACCTATGGGCGGTCGCCTTCTGCGCCGCTGGATCGGCCAGCCCCTGCTCGATCTCGAAATGCTCCAGCAGCGCCAGCAGATCATCGGCGAATTGCTCGGCGATACCCTTTTGCAGGCTCGGTTGGCCGAAGCACTCAAAAAGGCGGGCGATATCGAGCGACTCATCAACCGCGTGCGACAGCGCATCGCCACACCCCGGGACCTCGTCTCGCTGGCGAACGGCTTGCACGCCGCCAGCGAGGTCAATACCAGCCTCTCGGATATGCTCGACAACCATCCCGCGCTCGCTCGCCTGGTGCAGCAGCTTGCCAGCAACGACGACGTTTTAGCACTGATCGAGCAGGCCATCGTTGACGAGCCTCCCCTGAACACGAACGAGGGCGGCGTCATCCGCTCCGGCTACAGCCAGGAACTTGACCAGATCAAAAGCGCCTCCCAGGATGGTCGGCAGTGGATGGCTCAGTTGGAGCAGCGTGAGCGCCGTCGCACGGGCATCAGCACTCTCAAAGTTGGCTACAACAAAGTCTTCGGCTACTTCATTGAGGTCTCCAACACCAACCTCAGCCGGGTTCCCGGCGACTATATCCGCAAGCAGACGCTCACTAATGGCGAGCGCTTCATCACGCCCGATCTGAAAGAGTACGAGACGCTGATCCTCAACGCCCAGGAGCGCATCGGCAAGCTGGAAAGCGAACTCTTTGCCCAGTTGCGGGCGGATATCGCCATCAACGCCTCTGAACGCATCCTCAACACCGCCCGTGCGCTGGCCGAGATCGATGTCTACCTCAGCCTCGCCGAGGTCGCGGCCCAGAACAACTACTGCCGGCCCGAACTCAACGAAGGTGACACCATCCACATCGTTGCCGGTCGCCATCCCGTCGTGGAGCAATCGCAGGTGGACACGCCCTTCATTCCCAACGATGTCCACCTCTCCAACCACGACGCGCAAATACTCATCATTACCGGCCCTAACATGGCTGGAAAATCCACCTACCTGCGCCAGGTCGCACTCATCACCCTGCTGGCCCAGATCGGCAGCTACGTTCCCGCCGAAGCGGCCACCATTGGCATCGTCGACCGTATCTTCACACGCATTGGCGCGCAGGATGACCTCGCCACCGGACAGAGCACCTTTATGGTCGAAATGGTCGAGACGGCCAACATCCTGCACCATGCCACGCCGCGCAGCCTGCTCATCCTCGATGAGATCGGACGCGGCACCAGCACCTATGATGGTCTCTCCATCGCCCGCTCCGTCGTCGAATACCTGCACAACAACAAACGCAGCGGAGCACGCACCCTCTTCGCCACGCATTATCACGAACTGGTCGAGGTCTCGCACCTGCTGCCCCGCGTGCGTTGCATGAATGTGGCAGTCACCGAAGAGGGCGGCAAAGTCGTTTTCCTGCGCAAAATCGTTCCCGGCGGGGCCGATAAAAGCTACGGCATCCACGTTGCCCAGCTCGCCGGCATCCCCCGCCCGGTCATTCACCGTGCCCAGGAAATTCTGGCCGAACTCGAACAAAAAGGGGATGCGAAGGCGCGTCGCAAAGCCATGAAAGATATGGTCATGCCCTCAGCCTGGCAGATGACCCTCTTCGCCGCCGAGCAGCACCCGCTCATCGAGGAACTCAAGGCCCTTGCCATCGACGAACTCACTCCCATCGAGGCCATCGGCAAGCTCTATGAGCTGCAAAAACGCGCCAAACGCGAACGTTGATTCCTGCTGAAGCTATAGCCCATTCCAGGCATACGTCGTGTCGGGTTTCACGCCTGGACTATCATAGGCCAGAGTTATCAGCTTGTGGGCAGTGAGCGGAATGTTGTGGAAGTCGCCGCTATAGGGCTTGCCATCCACCCAGACCTGCCAGCCGCTCGTCAGGTCCAACTCGGATGGGTAGCCTAACGAGGAAAAACGCTGCGACCATTCGTTGAAGAAGTTCCCCAGGAGATAGTCCTTCTGCGTCGGCGACTCAATATGGATGACGCCGCTGGTGTCATGAGTGTGCAGCCAGTAGTAGCAGGAGCCGTCGGGAGCAATGCCAACATACTGAGGTATCGGGTTGAGCTTGCCATTGATATAAATCGACACGTGGGCGTGGATATGGTACGCAAGCTGCTCGCCAGCATCACAGGATATGCCATCGACGGCTGGATAAGTCGGATTGACGGGCGCGGATACAGCCGTGTTCGCGTTATTGTTGTTGTAGAGGATAAGACCGCCAATCAGGCCACCGCCAACGACGACTACCGCGAGAATACAGATCAGTGTAATCAGGCCCGCTCGTCTGTCGTCCTTTAACTGTTGCGTCCTCTGCTGCTGCTTCGCAGTTCGCTGCGCCGCACGGCTGACCGGCTTTCTGTTCTGTCCCTGTCGCCTGCCCCGTCGTCGCCTTTCGGCTGCTTGCAGTCTGCCCGGATTGCCTGTTGCCAGCGCCCTCTTTCGACTGAGCGGTTCGCACACGTTCCTTACTACTGCTCGTCTGCTTTGCCATGAAACCTACCTCTTAAGTTACTCGTTGATCCAGATTGGTCACGAAAATACCGGCTACATATGCCCAGAAACGCATTGAAGCTCCCAACAGGAAATGCGCTACTATTATATAGTGTGCAGATAAATAAGTCTACAGTAAAATGTAAAATTACCATCAAGTTTGTTGCATGGGTGAAAACAACCGTATAGCCACATCCTGTAGGGACAGGGGGTGGAGCGGAAGGGAGGAAGGGGCCTTGTGCCTGTCCGTTCTGCAAGGCCATCCGTTCGCTTCGATATTCCTTCGAAGGAGGCGGACAAGCAGATGCTCCCTCAGGGTCGCATAGGACAGCCTCCCAGGCTGTCTTCCCACTCATCCTCTCATCCTCCCCTTGTCCCTACAGGATGCGTGCAGCCCCCTTCCCAATCTTGCCAGAATAAATCTCAAATTTGTACATTCCCCCTTTCAAGTGCTATCATGAAAGAAGAGCATCTTGAAATCGCCTGTAGAGCATTCGTGCTGAAAACATTTGCGGTTGGGCAAGCAACAAAGCTGCGTCAATATTAGCGGCGTGCGCGTGTTAACTTATGAAGTACGTAAACAAGAATTTGTAAGGCTTAAGTTGTGTTTACATCTATAGAGGGGAAGAATCCCCTGGCAAAAGTACAACTTTACACAAAAATGGCAGGTGCGGCCAGAGTGTTTGCGCCTGACACACAAGGAGGCATTTATGGTCAATCCATTGCATGAACTGGCGGCTCTCGGACAAAGTGTCTGGTACGACAACATCGACCGGGGGCAGCTACAGAGCGGGATGTTTAAGAGCCTGCTCGAACAGGATGGTATCTCAGGCGTCACAGCTAACCCAACCATCTTTGACAAATCTATTGGTCAGGGCCACGCCTACGATGAGCAGATGGAGCAGCTCATTCGTGAGGGCAAAGACAGAAGTGACATTTACGAGACGATGGTCATCAGTGACATTCGCACCGTTGCCGACATGCTGCGCCCCATTTACGATCACACCAATGGCGCCGACGGCTATGTCAGCCTCGAAGTCTCGCCCGATCTGGCCCATGATACCGAGGGAACGATCAAGGAGGTGCGCCGCTTCTGGCAGATGGTTGATCGCCCTAACCTGTTAGTGAAAGATTCCTGCTACGCCGGAAGGAATCCCTGCTATCCGGCAGGCGCTCACCGATGGCATCAACGTCAACATCACGCTCATCTTCTCGCGAGCGGTCTACCGCGAAGTGGTTGAGGCATACCTTGAGGCTCTGGAAAGCCGCAACGCCGAGGGTAAGGACATCAGTACCCTCGCCTCGGTCGCGAGCTTCTTCGTCAGTCGCGTCGATACACTGGTAGACAAGCTGCTGGAAGAGCGCATTAAAGGCAGCAACGACCCCAATGAACAGCAGTATCTGAAATCGCTTGAGGGCAAGGCGGCCATTGCCAACGCTCGCCTCGTCTACCAGGACTTCAAGGAACTGTTCAGCACGCCGCGCTTCGAGACGCTCAAGCACAGTGGCGCGATGATGCAGCGTCCACTCTGGGCCAGTACCAGCACCAAGAATCCCGCGTATCGCGACGTGTTGTACGCCGAGCAACTGATCGGCCCCAACACGGTAGACACCATGCCGCTGGAGACCATCGAAAACTTCCGCGACCATGGTCAGGTTGGCCTCACCATCGATCATGATATCCAGAAGGCTATCAGCGAGCTTGGGGCGCTGGAGGCTATCGGTATCACCTACCAGCAGGTCACGCAGCAGCTTCTCGATGAGGGTGTGCAGAAGTTCGCCGATTCCTTCCACGACCTCTTCAAGACTATTGAAAACAAGAAGCAGGCGCTGGCAGCGCAGCAGAGCACCCATTAAGAGCGAGAATAGACGAATATGGTCATTGATCGTACAGAGTTCCAATCATGAACATTGACAATCAAGATCGGGAATGAGGAGGGTGACTCGCCCTGTCCCTACAGGACGAGGCCCAACCCTTTCCCGGTCCTAGTTGTCAATGTTCATTAATCGGCCACCGCATGAACACTCGCTCTATTCTCTGGATTGACACCGGGCATACAATTGTACATGAAAATAACGAACTGTAAACAGTAGTATGAAAACACATCAGGAGATCGTATAATGCCTCAACGGAGCGTAGTCGAGGCCCCCAACCCACTTCGAGAGGGGCTGCGTATCAAACACAGCCTGGAACCCTGTGTCATGGTTATTTTCGGGGCCACAGGCGACCTGACACACCGGAAACTGTTACCTGCTCTCTACCGGCTGGCAGTCGAATATCCGCTGCCGACAGGGTTCTCCATTGTCGGAGTGGCGCGTCGTCCCTATACTACCGAGGAATTTCGTCAGCAGGCACACGATGCCATCGCCCAGTACGGCGGTGAGCCGCTCAACCCGCAGGCATGGGAAAGCTTTGCCGATGGCCTCTTCTACCACCAGATGAACTTTGACAATCCCGATGGCTATCAACAGCTCTCCAGCTTGCTAAGTACCATTGACCATGATCGCGGCACAGGCGGCAATCGCGTCTTTTACCTTTCCACTCCGCCAAGCCAGTACATTGAAATCATTCAGCATCTGGGTGCAGCCGGACTGAGCAGGAGCCGTAAGGGCTGGGCACACATCATCATCGAAAAACCCTTTGGTCATGACCTCGCCTCTGCACGCGAACTCAACCGCCAGGTGGCGAAAGTTTTCCGCGAAGATCAGGTCTATCGTATTGATCACTACCTCGGCAAAGAGACGGTGCAGAACATCCTCGTCTTCCGCCTGGCAAACGGCATCTTCGAGCCAATCTGGAACCGCCAGTACATCGACCACGTGCAGATTACCGTTGCCGAAAACATCGGCATCGAGGGCAGGGCTGGTTACTATGAGGAGTCAGGCGCGATTCGCGACATGATCCAGAACCACGTGCTGCAACTGCTAACGCTGGTAGCCATGGAGCCACCCATCACCTTTGAAGCCAACGCCGTACGTGACGAGAAGGTCAAAGTCCTGCATGCCCTGCAACCCATGGTTGGCCGCGATGTCGTCGTCAACACCATCCGGGCGCAGTATGGTCACGGCTGGGTCGGCGGAAAGGAAGTCAAAGGCTATGCTGAAGAGAGCGGCGTCTCACCTGTTTCCATGACGGAAACCTATGTTGCAATCAAAACCTATGTCGACAACTGGCGCTGGGCTGGCGTTCCCTTCTACCTGCGCACAGGCAAACATCTGCCCAAGCGCGTCTCAGAAGTCGCCATCCAGTTCAAGCAGCCGCCGCTGGTACTCTTTAAACAGAGCGAAGCGCATGGGCAGGTCGAGCCAAATGTGCTTGTGCTGCGCATCCAGCCGGACGAAGGGATATCGCTCAAGTTCGCCGCCAAGGTGCCGGGGCCGGAAGTCGACATGCAGATTCGCTCAGTCTATATGGATTTCTTCTACGGCTCGTCCTTTAGCCGCGCCCAACCCGAAGCCTACGAGCGCCTGCTCCTCGATTGTATGATCGGTGACCAATCGCTCTTCACACGCCGTGATGAAGTCGAGGCTGCCTGGACCTTCATCCAGGGCATTCTTGATGAGTGGCGAAACGAGCCGCATGAGACCATCCTCACCTACGAATCCGGCTCGTGGGGACCGCAATTCGCTGATGAATTCATCTGGCGCGATGGGCGTCGCTGGCGGCGTCCGTAGCACTTTGGCAGACCGTTCTGGGAACGGTCAATTCGCCCGTAAGGGAGGATCCCAACGCGTAAGCGATGCTTTGTGCTCGCCCGCCCCGCCCGACTCATCCCTGTTCAAGGAAGAGAGTAAAGCTCAGACCAGAACAACCCGATCAATTGAATAGAATACATCGCCGTAAAAGCGCGAACAACGAAGTTCACACTAGTGAGGGAAAGATGCATGACTAAGGGGACAGCCGGTAATCCAGACATTCGCATACCCTGGGCAGGTAGGCCAATTTCTCTAGACGAGCTTGAGGAACAACTGGCCTTCCTCTGGAAAATGTCCGCCGATAATATGCGGACGGGGTCGAATCTCTATGTGCGCACCAGCATACTTAACCTGCTCATCTGCGCGCCCGACATCGAAACGGCACAGCGCGCCAGCGCGCTGCTACGTTATCTTTCAACCACCAATCTGGCACGTGTCACTATTTTAATTCTTGATAGCAGTACACCCACAGATACTCTTTCCACCTGGGTAACACTGCGCTGCTTCTCGGTTATTTCTGACCTGATGCGCCACTGCTTTGAGCAGACAACGCTCTTGCTCTCCGGCTCCGCCCTGCACTCGGCTACCAACATCGTTCGCCCGCTATTCAAACCGGACCTGCCCGTCTATCTCTGGTGGATCGGCGAACCGGCCAGCAACGAAGACGTTTTCAAAGGCCTGCTGGAAATTAGTAACCGCGTCATTATCGATACCAATTCCTTTCTCAATCCCGAAGCGGATCTACAGGAGCTGTCCTCGCTTATGCAAAGCCATCAGGGCATCGCCATCAGCGATATGAACTGGGGTCGCATTACGCCCTGGCGGCAGCTGATCGCCCAGTTCTTTGATACACCGGAATTCCTGCCCTATCTGTCAGGCATCAATGCCATCGAAATCGAACACGCCGTTGCTCCTCTCGCTATGCCTTTACAGGGTGAGAGGGGGGCAATTTCTCCCAACCCGACCTGTGCCCTCTTACTCGTCGGTTGGCTCAAAGGACGCCTCGGCCTGCAGCTCTCTGAAGTGAAGCTGCGCGACAGTGAGAGCGGCAGCTATCGCTGGCAACTGGAGCGCACACTCACCGTCAACCCAACTGCTCTGCTCTCAGCGACGCCTCGCCCCAGGAAGAAAACCCAGCAGACCCGCCTTGAACTCATTCCACGCGCTCACCCTGAGCTGCGGCCCGGAGCATTCTGGCGGGTCACACTCAAGAGCCGGATAGAGAGTAAAACGGCCACCTTCACCATCAATCGTGAAAACGATATGGAACACGTCTCGACAACTGTCGAACTTTCGCAGGAGACGCGCCCGCAGCGCACGGTCAGCCTTGCCTCAAATCAGGAAGAAAGCCTCCTGCTCCAGGACGAACTGGAGATTACCGGACGCGATTACTCCTTTGAGGAAACCCTGCGCGAGCTTGCTGACCTGCTGGAGTAGTATTTGGAAGTCCGTCGTGGCTCAGAGAAAACGCGGGCGAGCACCAGGCATCGCCCCTACGGACTTCTGTTAAAAGGAGCACAGTATTATGAGCGTCAACATTTTCACAAACAACGATACTCTCAATTCCGAGGCCGCAAAATATATTGTGCGTCTGGCCAACCAGGCCATCGTCACACATGGCCGCTTTACGTTCGCGCTTTCCGGCGGCAACACGCCGAAAACGCTCTATGGCCTGCTTGCCAGCGAGCCATACCGGAGCCAGATCGACTGGAACTCCGTCGAGATCTTCTGGTCCGACGAGCGTTGCGTTCCGCCCGACGACCCCGAGAGCAACTACCATATGGCCGAGCAGGTCCTGCTCAGCAAAGCTCCTATCCCTGCCGCCAACATCCATCGCATGCCCGCTGACCAGCCCGATCGCGAAGCCGCCTCGGATGCATACACACAGGAAATGCAGCGCATCTTCGGCACCAACGGCATCCCTGCCTTCGACCTGATTCAACTTGGTATGGGACCGGAAGGTCACACCGCCTCGCTCTTCCCACACCAGCCCTCACTGACTGTCACCGACCGGCTGGTCATGCCAGTCAGCGTGCCCAAGCCGCCACCTGACCGGCTCACCTTTACACCGCCATTGCTGAACGCGGCCAGAAACGTCCTCTTCCTCGTCACCGGGACAGATAAAGCCGCCGCTGTCTACGCCGTTATCGAAGGCCCCCACCAGCCAGACGAATACCCGGCCCAGATCGTCAGCCCTCCTCAGGGCGAAGTGACCTGGATGCTCGACAGCGCTGCCGCCTCCCAGCTGCGAGGCTCATATCACACGGGAGCATAGCATCATGGTAGGTATCGTTCCATCCATTCTCTCAGCCGATTTTACACGGCTGGGAGAACAGGTGCGTGAGGCCACCGACGCTGGTGCGGCCCGCATCCAGATCGACATCATGGACGGCCATTTCGTCCCCAACATCACCATGGGGCCACTGGTCGTCGAGGCCGTGCGCCGCTGCACTGATATTCCCCTGGAGACGCACCTGATGATTAGCAACCCGGAACTATACATCAACGACTTCGCCCACGCCGGAGCTGATGTCATCATCGTTCACCAGGAAACCAGCCCGCACCTGCATCGCCTCGTGCAGCAGATCAAAGCCGCTGGCAAACAGGCTGGTGTAGCCCTCACCCCCTCCACCCCCACCTTCATGCTCGATGATATGCTCAGTATGCTCGATCTCGTGCTCGTCATGACCGTCAACCCCGGCTTCGGCGGCCAGGAATTCATCCCCGAAACGCTGCCCAAAATCCGGCGTATGCGCCAGGTCATCAACGAGCGCGGCCTCCACTGCGACCTCGAAGTCGATGGTGGCGTCCATGAAGCCACCGTTCCCCTTGTCGTCCAGGCCGGTGCCAACCTCCTCGTCTCCGGCTCCGGCGTCTTTAACGATAAAGAGACGGTAGCACAATCTATGGAGCGCTTGCGTAGGGCTATTTCGCGCTGACACAGGCGTCGGACAAGGCTTTGATCGTTGGTAATAGAACAGAGTGCATACCATTGAAAACCAGTTCAGACATGTCATCCTGAGCGCTAGCGAAGGATCTGTAACTAGCCATGATGATTTTACCTGTCGCTGGGAGCCACTTCTCCATGATTTTTCATCTCTGCAAGAGTATTTGTGACGAAAGGGTAAGCACACTATGCCATTTCAACTTCCCGATCCAACAACACCATCTGGTCAACGAGTAGCCGAACGGCTCCACGAGGAAGCAATCATCTGACGGTTACGCTTGCGATCAAGGGGAGTCGCAAACCTGGGGTCGTGTGGCAACTCAGGGAGGCCGAGCACCTCGCAAAGCTTGTTGAACCCCGATTTTGCGGCCTTGCGAGCAGCTTTTCTCAACGGGTACCAGTCGGTGCGCCCACTTCCTCGTGACTATAAGAAATACTTCGAGCTATTTATAGCGGCCCGTCTGATGGGCTATACATTATGGCTTGCTGCTCACACTGGCAAACCCGCTTTCGGCCCAAAAGCGGCGCTGCGTGTCACCGCTCAGATTGCAGTGCTGAGAGATTTTCTCGAACGCGGTGTATTATTCTGATACCCGTTCCGGTTATTCTTTCTCCCTCAAATCCATGCTAACGGAGATGGAGGAGGAATTGCGCGCCGACTAGAATGCCCATCGTTAGCGATGGGTCGCCAAAGAAATGAGTCATGGCGTGGGCGAGCCAGTTGGGCGTCAGACTGCGCTTGCCGATGACATAGATGAGCGCAATGATACTGAACAGGACGAAGGCGGAGATGGCGTATTCAAGTGAATAGTTCCAGCCGATGAGACCGTGATAGGAGCCGATGGCCGCGCCAGAAACCAGAATCTGTATCCAGGTTGCTACTCCGGCCCGGCGCAGTTGCGTCATCAGAAAGCCACGAAAGAGGAGTTCTTCTCCCAGCGCCAGCACGATGCCTAGAGGTGCCATGATAAAGCGTTCCCAGGGAAAAGAGAAGAACGTAAGGCCGTATGTACGAGTATTCAGGTAAGATGTAACAGTCCAGAGCGCACCAAAGAGAATGGCGATGATGATGGCCAGCACCGTCGTGGGCCGTCCGAAGCCAAGATCGGCCAGTGTCTCCCCGTGTGCCCGTTGCCACCAGAAAACCAGCCCGATCACGATAATGCAACTCACCAGGAAGCCGAGATCGAGGTAGAACGATGCCAGAACCAGGTTATGCTGCATGGTTCTGGCAAGCAAGTTGGTCAAGAAGCCGAAGTTCGGCAGGGCGATAATCAGCCAGCCGACGAGCGTTGCGCCCAGCACATTACGCCAGGCGAGGAGCGGTTTGAGCGTACGCGCTTCCTGATAGTGTTCGCTTAGCTGTGACATTGAAATAAGCCTCCTTTGTACCACACAATCTGTCAGATCTCTGTCGACAGAAGGGCATATTCCCTTTCTCTATGAAACCATAGATGGGGCAATTGAGGAACCATCGACGGATGGATTGTGATTCAGTCTTTCGGTTGAATCTAAGATTCAACCTGACGGTGATTGACGAGAAAGGTGGGGAGCGCGCATAATGCAGGAAGATGGGATGTACTGAAAAGGTTCTCTCGCATGTCATTCAGAGCGCAGCGAAGAATCTGAGGTAACCACTTGCTCAGTCTGGCTCGCTTAGATTCTTCGCTGCGCTCTGAATGACACGTCCGAGCCAGTTTTTCATTCGTGGAACAGGATAAAGTGCAGATGGTAGCGCCTGCGAAAAAATATGTAGATGATTTGCCGCCTCCGGCCTGGATGCGCTGGCTGCCTCTCTGGCACGGCCTTGCCTATCTCGTAACGCTGGGTGTGGCCGTACTGGCGTTGACCGGCGTCCACACCTGGCAAACTCGCGCGCTGATTATTGGAGGCATCCTGCTCTGGCTTGGCTGGTATACCGTCTGCGTGCGCGTGGACCCGCTCTGGTGGGGACGGCATACGCTGCCGACAAGCGCATATTTGCTCGTTGGCTGGATACTCTGGATAGGGTTGAACAGGTTGGATGCACTATCCATAGCCCTGCTCTACGTGCTCTACCCCCAGATCTTTCTCTTTGTGGCCCTGCCCTGGAAAGCAATTCTGGCATTCGTGCTCACCTGTCTGAGCGTGGGTCTGGAGGTACTGGAGAATGGTGGCTTCTATCCATCCTTTCTGGTGTTCTTCGGCGTCAGTATGCTATGCATCCTCCTGGCACTCTTCGTCTCCTCGGTGATTCAGCAAAGCGCCATGCAGCGACGGCTAATCAGGGAACTGGCAGAAAAAAGGCTGGAACTGGCCCGGGAGGAGCGACGCGCCGGAGTGGCCGAAGAACGCCAGCGCCTGGCGTATGAGATACACGACACGCTGGCGCAGGGTTTTGCCAGTATTGTGATGCACCTGGAGGCCGCCGACGCTGTGCTCACACCAGATGCCGACAAGGCACGACAACATCTCGCGCAGGCGCGAATGACAGCAAGCGAAAATCTGGCCGAGGCGCGGCAGCTGATGTGGGCCTTGCAGCCAGAAGCGCTGGGCCGCGCACCATTGTATGAGGTTCTGAATACACTCACGGATCAATGGGCGCGTGAGAACGGCGTGGCGGCAGTAACGACAACAACCGGCAACCCTCGCGCCTTGCGCCCCGAATACGAGCTTACTCTGCTGCGTGGCACGCAGGAAGCGCTCACCAATGTGCGCAAGCACGCGCACGCCTCGCAGGTGACGGTCACACTCTCCTATATGGAAGACCTGGTCACACTGGATGTGCAGGATGATGGGGTGGGTTTCGTATGGGAGGAGACACAGCGCGTTTCTGACAGGTCAGGGCGGGCGAGCGGTTTTGGCTTAAAAGGTCTGAAAGCGCGAGTGGAAAAGCCGGGGGGAACGCTGACTATCGAGAGCGCGCCCGGCGAGGGGACGACTATAGCCGTTGCGCTACCAGAGCAGCCAGAAGGAAGCGAGGAAGAGGCATGAGTACAGCGCTACGCCTGGTGATTGCCGATGACCACCCTGTCGTGCGCACCGGCCTGAAGGGAATGCTGGACAGTCAGAACGATTTCGCAGTGGTGGGAGAGGCCAGCAGCGGTCTGGAGGCTGTGGAACTGACCGAACGTTTGCAGCCGGACGTCGTGATTATGGATCTGCGCATGGCACAAATGGATGGGACAACAGCTATTGCACAGATTCGCCGACGGCAACTCACAACGCCTATTCTAGTCCTGACCACTTATGACAGCAACACGGACATCCGGTACGCCATCGAGGCGGGAGCGACCGGCTATCTGCTCAAAGACGCCTCCCGCGAACAGCTCTTCGCCGCTATTCGTACCGTCGCACAGGGGAAAGCGGTCTTCTCGTCCGATGTTGCCACGCGCCTCGTCCACCATTTGCAAATGCCTGCCAGCGATGTCCTCAGCCAGCGCGAACTGGAGGTGCTGGCGTTCGTGGCCCGTGGGGCCAGCAATAAAGAGGCGGCGCGCAGCCTGCATATCAGCGAGGCCACCATCAAGTCGCACCTGTTGCGTATTTTCAGGAAACTGGGTGTCGAGGACCGTACGGCAGCAGTTACGGTGGCGTTGGAAAAAGGATTGCTGCGTTTAACGCAACAGTGATAGGAATTTCAGGCTAATCCCAGCTCCCTCGCGCGGATCACCGCCTGCGTGCGATCGCGTACCCCTAACTTACTGAGAATACTACTCATATGGTTCTTGACCGTGCCCTCGGTCAGATAAAGCTTCTCGGCAATTTCACGGTTTGACGCGCCACTTGCCACCAGGGCGAGAATCTCGCGCTCGCGTTCGGTCAGTTGCTCAACAGAGGTTGTTCCGTCGATGTAGGATGAGGATGAGGGGGATGAAGCATGTGGTACAGCCGCCTGCGCTTGCAAGGGCGTAGCAGGTGTCCGTGATCCAGGGGAGACGGGAGATGCAGGAGGGGTGAGTGCTGAGAAGACCTTGCTGGCGATATTGGGTTGAAGCAGAACCTGTCCATGTGCCGCGGTATGCACCGTCATCGCCAGCTCTTCAGCGCTGATATCTTTGAGCGAATAGCCGAGTGCGCCCGCACGCAGGCCAGCGTGAATGAGTTCTGTATCATCGAAGGTGGTAAGAATGACGATGTGCGCGTCAGGCCAGCGTTCCTTGATGGCCTTTGTCGCAGCGATGCCATCCATATGCGGCATGCGAATGTCCATCAGGATCACATTGGGCGGCGTCTGCTGCGCGTACAGGCTCTCCAGTGCGGCAAGCGCGGCCTCACCATGGCCGACGGTACCTACGACCTCGACATCCGGCTCTAATTCGAGCAGCTTGCGAAAACCTTCCCGTACAAGTGTCTGATCATCGACGATCAATACCCGAATACGCTCTATCTTTTCTGCCATATCTTCATCATCATTCCTTGCTATAAGAAAATCCTTCCGTCATGTCATTCTTCGCTGCGCTCAGAATGACATGTGTGAGTCGGTTTTCAATGGTACGCATTATGATTCTGATACGATATGAACACGTCTTTCAAGGTCCACCAACTCGCTTCCAGCCTTCAAAGCTCATCTCCGGTTCACAGGCAGTGATTCCGCAACCGAGGCAGCAGGAGCAGGCAGGCGCACTGTCAGGCGATAGCCACCTTGCTCAGCCGGGCCGTACCAGACGTAGCCGCCCAGCAATTCGACGCGCTCGCGCAGCCCGATCAGTCCGAAGCCGCCACCTTGCGAGGCACCATCCGTTGCAGCCCCACATCCATTATCCTTAACGAGCAATTCCAGCATCCTATTCTCGTAGCGCAGGCGCAGCAACACCTTACTGGCCTGCGCGTGCCTGCGGATATTAGTCAATGCCTCCTGCACGGCTCGATAAAGTGCTACCGAGATTTCTGGGGCAAGCGCTGGCAGCTCTGTCTCAAGATCAAGCGTGAGGACGGTATCAGGCGCGCTGCGTTCAAATTCCACGCATAGTTGCGCCAGCGCATCAGTCAGGCTCAGGGTCATGATGCTGCTGGGCTGCAAAGCCGCCACCGCGTTGCGCACCTCCTGCATTGACTGCGTAGCAACCCGGCGCGCTTCAGCAATCTCGGCGGCAGCGCGCTCGGGGTCGCGTTCCTGCAATCTGGCGATTGTTTCAAGCTGGATCGACAAAATCGAGAGGTAATGTCCCAATGTATCATGGATCTCGCGTGCCAGGCGCGTGCGCTCGCGCACAACTGCCAGTTCCTCTACGTCGTCTGCATAGGCTTGCAAACGTGCGTGTGCCTGCTCCAATTCCGTCTTCGATTCCTCCAGCTGGCTCAAAAGACGTTCGGCTCGATCTTTTTGATTCTGCAACACTTGCACAATTAGCGAGAAGAGCGCGACGAAAGCAAAAGCTGGCAGCAGCGAGAGCGTTGATGGATAGATCGAAGACCAACTCCAGTGACTTAACCAGCCGAGATTGATAACCGCCACCACATACAGAAAGATACCCCCGCCTACTGCTATGCGCAGCGGGAAAACATTGAAGAAAAAGGCGACTGTCACCAGAAACAACAGCCAATCCCATTGCAGACCCAGAAAAGACAGCAAACTCATGGCTTCCGTTAAAACTAACAGCAGCGCCATCGCCAGTCCGATAGACCATTTCTGCGCGTCGTTCCAGTTGATATGAAACAGCCGCCAGAGCACGGCAAAATAGCCAACCTGCAGGGCACTGAATACCAGAAAATTGAGCAGCGTGAGATGAGCCGAAGAAAGGATAGTATACAGGAAGCCGATAATAAGTGTGATATAGGCAAGGCCCGTCCCGGCAGTAAAGAGAATAAATTCCTCACGACGATCGACCGAGGGCTGGTTGGGTATATCGGACATAGCCTCACTTCCTCGCACAAATCTAGATATTTCTCTTTCGCAATTATAGCATAGCCGCGTCCTGCCGTGATGTGAAAAAAGTCAGTCATGCGATCCATGACCCCATGACTGAAGTCATAGATGGTCACGCTGTAAGTGAATGACTCACAAGATGACCGCAAGCACATCCCAGTCATGCCCGGAGGTAGCTATACTCTTCACAAAGCCGCAAGGACCGATGGCAAACCCTTCGGTGAAACATTACGAAAGGATATACAACAATGATTGCGCAAGAACAGGTAGCAAACGCGAGCACTGTAGCCCCCGAAACCGGGATCATGGTAGATGTGCGTGCTCTGGTCAAAAGCTACCACCACAGGGCTGTAGTGAAGAACCTCTCGTTCTCTGTGAAACGAGCTGAAATCTTTGGCCTGCTGGGGCCAAATGGTGCAGGCAAGACAACCACATTAGAAATGATCGAGGGTATTCGCGTGCCAGACGCGGGAACGGTGCTTCTGGCCGGGCTGGATGTGCGGCGGCAACGCCGTGCGGTGCAGCGCATCATCGGCGTGCAGTTGCAGGCCACTACACTCTTCCCCGAATTGACGCTGCTGGAGACCCTCCAGTTCTTCGCCTCACTCTATCCGCGCTCGCTCGATCCGCGCAAATTGCTCAGTGATGTGACGCTTGAAGAGAAAGCCAGCGCGCACCCGCAGGAGCTTTCCGGCGGCCAGAGGCAGCGTTTCGCGCTCGCTATTGCGCTGGTCAACGATCCCCAGGTGCTCTTCCTGGACGAGCCAACCGCCGCGCTCGACCCCCAGAGCCGCCGGATGCTGTGGGACACCGTGTTGCAACTGCGCGAGCAAGGCAAGACCATCATCCTCACAACCCACAATATGGACGAGGCCCAGCTCCTCTGCGACCGTATCGCCATTATGGATGGCGGTCAGATCATCGCGCAGGATACCTCTGCTGCGCTGCTAGCGCGCCTGGGCGCGCAAGCCACCATTGACTGCCATTTGAACGGCCAGACAGGCAAGGCAGCAATAGAAGCGCTCGAAGGTATCACCAGCGTTCTCCATACCAACGATCGCTACCTCATCTATACACGGGCATTGCAGCCCACACTCGCCGCCCTGCTGGCCTATGCCACAGAGAAGGACATCTCGCTCACCGATCTACAAGTACGCGTACCCACGCTCGAAGACGTGTTCCTGGAATTGACCGGTCGCGTCCTGCGCAGCGATTCGTAAGAAAGGATACTTCCATGACAGGCAGAATACTCGTGCTCCTTCGCACAAACTTCATTATGCTCACTCGCCAGCGCGGATTACTCATTTCCAGCCTGGGATTAGCAGTCATCTCGATGCTCGTCTTTGGCTTTCTCTTTGGAGGCAGCGGCACGGTCAAGACCCAACTGGGCGTCGTCGATCAAGACCACACTCCCGGCTCGTCGCAGATCATCAGCCAGTTGCAACGATCGGACGCGCTGCACATCTTTATTGGCAGCAACAGCGAAGAGCAACAGGCGCTGAAGAATGGACAGCGTGACGCCATCATCGTGATCCCTGCCAGTTTCAGCCGGCAGTTGGAACAGGGCAACGCACGCCTGCAAGTGTACTACAACCAGAGCGACCCGGTTACGGCGGCTTCCACCCGGCTTACGGTGAAAGCCATCGTTGATAGCTTCAACAGCAAGGTGACGCACCAGCCCGGTCCCATCACCCTGAATGAGCAGGCGGTGGCAGGGAAAGAACTGCGAGAGATCGACTTTATCACACCTGGCATGCTCGGCATGCTGCTGATGTGGGCCAACCTGGCTGTCGGCGTGCAAATGGTGAACTGGCGCGAAATGGGCATCACGAAACGCCTGGCCGCCACGCCGCTCAAGCCCCTGTCAATGATCAGCGCGCAGGTTATTGCACGGCTGGCGCTCTCGCTAGTGCAGAGCGCGCTCCTGCTGGCGCTGGCAATCTGGGTATTCAATGTCCACATTTACGGCAACATTGGCCTGCTTGCTCTGCTGATCATAGTGGGTGCGCTCACCTTGCTGGCCATCGGCTTCGCCATCTCCAGCTTCGTCAGGAAAACCGAGGCAGCTAACTCCATCCTGTTGCTCATTAGCTTCCCCATGATGTTCCTGGGCGGCTCCTACTTCGACGTGAATGGCGCGCCATCCTTCCTGCAACCGTTCATTCACGTTATGCCGCTCTACTACCTGAACGAGGCTCTCCGCCAGGTGATCTATAACGGTGCGGGCTGGAGCACCATCCAGACAGGCATACTGGTGATGTTGGGGTGGGTCGTCGCCTCGATGCTGATCGTGTGGCGTGCTTTCAAGTGGCTGTAAAGATGAGTGACCCCGGACCCGGGTACAGAAAGTCCGGGGTCACTCTGTCGAATGACGAGAGGGAAGTGAGTTTCCTCATCTTACCCATACCTTCACATCGCTAAAGGCGATATCGGCTGGACTGCCGGTATCTTCCGCAACGACACCGATCTCCCCACTTGTGAAGGTGGCATCAGTGACGGTTGCCACCTGAAGCATATTGATGAACAGAGTAAGCGTGTTATTGCGGGCAAAGACTGTTAACAAGTTGGACTGATGAGAACCGG
Organism: uncultured Chloroflexia bacterium; assembly: GCA_963736995.1. Classification (GTDB taxonomy): domain Bacteria; phylum Chloroflexota; class Ktedonobacteria; order Ktedonobacterales; family Ktedonobacteraceae; genus CADDYT01. Next base: position 14,769 of record CAVTRB010000004.1, on the reverse strand, counting down.
TATTGATGGCAGAACTGGTCCCCGTCGCTATCGTCTTCACAAAAAGGTTGTTATTGTAAATATCAAGGGCAAATGCGCCACTGGTATTGATATGGAAGTAATAAAATGCGCCAGTTGTTCCATCAGCCCGAAAGGCGATTCCTCCCTGATTGCCCGCAACAATTGTCATGCGCGCCTCACAGGTAAAGTTCGTAAAATTTGTGGACTGCGCAAGGCACGGAGTGAAACTTCCTTGCTGCACAAGCGCATGATAGGCCCCCTGCGCAAAGGAACAGCCGCCATACCCGGGGTCGTACTGAGTATTCCAGCCGTAGGAACCGTTATTATCCTGCATAGAGTCGTCAATAGTCGGTGTTCCGGCAACTGCTGTCTGATACGGCGCAATCTCTGCCTGACGCGTGGCAGTAGCATTGACAGAAGCTATCTGTGTAGCAGTTGCATTGGCCTCCGCTGTCGCGGTGGCGTTGACCCCGGCTATTGCGCTGGCACTGGCTTGAGCGGACGCATTCGCCATTTGAGTAGCGGTCGCATTGGCTTGAGTCGTGGCAGCCACCCTGGTCTGACCTATGCTTGTCGCTGTCTTTCCTACAATAGCTGTACTGTTGCTGCTAGCAGTAGCATTACTGGCGGTAGCTGTCGCATTCATGCTTCCAGTAATGTGTGAGTTCCACACCGAGTAGCTGAGAGTCAAAGATCCAGCTACAATCAGGAGAAGCGCGATGCCAACCAGCATCACTGTCCACCCTTTTGGGCGGCGTTCCTGATATGTTGCAGACAGTGCTTCGTTCAGTTGCGGACGCCCTTCCTCTACAACACCGGACCTTGACAGACCGGCAGGTTCCTCCGTTAAGACTCTTCTAAAAGCCTGAGCGAATTCGAAAATAGATGGGAAACGGTCTTGAGGGTACTTCGCCAGAGCACGAAGGAGTACGGTATCAAGCTCGGCGGGTATATGCGGTTTCATCGTGCTCGGAGGAGGAGGAGCGAAATGAAAATGTTGATACCACAACTGCTGTTGATTTTGACCGGTAAAAGGAGACTGCCCTGTGAGTAGTTCATAGGCCATGACAGCAAGAGCGTATTGATCAGTTGCGGCAACAGGTTGCCCGTCCCATAGCTCAGGTGCCATGTAGGCCGGGGTGCCGCGTATGATCTGACTCTGGCCGGTTGTTGTCATAAACCTGGCGACGCCAAAGTCGGCCAGTTGCAGGTGAAGCAAATCCGCGCGCTCCGCATCCCCGTGAAGCAGAAAATTCGATGGTTTGACATCCTGGTGGATAATCTGGTGGTTATGTGCGTGCTGAAGAGCGCCAGCCGCCTGTCTGACAATCCGCTCGACCTCCCAGAGTGAAAGGGAGCGGGAGCCTCCGTACCTGTGCAGCCAATCGGCAAAAGACCCTCTGGCACGAAAAGGCATGACCATATACATGAAAGAGACGCCATCAATGTCTCCCTCACCCGAGTCATACACAGGCAGGATATACATATGGTCGAGTTGAGCAACGGCCTGGGCCTCGCGCACAAAGAGCCGGGCAGCCTCACTGGCCTCAGCAGGGTCGGGATAATGAGATACATCCGTCCAGATAACTTTGATGGCTACGCGCCGTTGCAGGTATTCGTCGTCGGCAACATACACTTCCCCCATCCCCCCGGCTCTCAGCAGACGCAGGATTCGATATTGACCAACTCGCTGCCCGTCCAGTCGCATGCCTTCACCTCATCTCTTCTCCTGTAAAAGACACACCTTGAAAAACCCTTGATCGAGCCAGATAGAGTATAAAGCAGAAGATGGCAATAAAGGACATAACTTCAACTTATAAGCTTACAGTTATGGTTGCTCATTTCGTTCTCCCACATAAAAGACGGATTTCATTCCCACTTCTCAAAAAGAGAAAGGGAGCAACGCCACCCATAGAGAAGATAGCGTTGCTCCCGTAAGTTGATCGGTACGAATCTGGCTACGGAGCTTGATGGTTAAGGCCACAGCCGAGAGGGCCATTGACCCTGGAAGCAAAAAGACCATTCGCGGTCACGTAAATGTTATAGAGGTGACCATCGGCTTGCACAAGCAGAGAATTGCTGCTTGGTGTAACCGTGGGTAAGTTGCTTACGAACGGATAAATGCTATCTTCTCCCTTGCTAAGAGGGATCGGAGTTGGAGGATTGTGCTGCTCAATGTTGTGATCTTCATAACGTCCCTGCAAGCTTGTGAGCTTATAGGTCACCACAGGCCGGTAAGCGATAACATTGCCCTGCAACTCCACCTCATTCCCCTGCACTTGGTAGGGAGGATGCGCGAAAATCTGATGACCATTTTTGTCGTAGAGAGTCACGATAACGTCCATCGAGGGTATTGACGTTTGCGTCGATAGGGCGCAAACCTGGGCCACCCTGATTTCCGGGTCTGGAATCTGTTGCGTAAAAAAGTATCCCAGAACAATGAAGAACAGCAGAATTGCCGCGCTTATACGGACAATAGGATGCGATACCCACCTACGAATTATAGAATTATTGCTCATACTCTTCAAAACTCCTGTCCCATTCACCGGCATTTTCCCACCCTGCCGGGCAAACAGACCAACACTCAGCAAAAAGCTGGACAGCTACTATCTCAGTAAGTCCAACCCTTACTTTTCCGGCGAAATAGCTATTCAGGACAGGTCTTTTAAAGAGTTCTCCCTTCAAATAATGAGACGTATCAGCCGCTCAAAGTTAAAATAAGCCCTCATACAGCTTAATTGCATACAAAAAAGCCACCGCGACGCTCATTACGTCGCGGTGGCAAGAGCAGAACCGCATGTATCTCTAAATTGATTCTGTGATGCGCTGTCCTTGCCAGATCAGTTGAACGAAGGAGCCTATGAAAAGCGCAATACCCGTCCAGAGCAGGACCAGGGATGGGAAAAACCCTAATGATAGCCATGGGGCTAAGGTAATCGAGATACTTAGCTTATCTTGTGCGATATGTTGTAGGCTTAGCAGAATCACAGGAAGTATCAGCGTCGATGTAATGGTAACAATAAACAGTGTTTCTGTCAAAGCAATACCAAAAGGTCATGCTTACCTTCAATACTTCTGCCATCATAGAACGGCCCTGTACAAACTTCAAGGTATTAAATACTTCAATGAACATGTAAATGAAAGAACCTGCATAGGTGAAGAGTACCATGAGTGTCCAATTAACCACGTTGTTCTCGATACCAATCAACCAGGATTGATCGTTGAGGATAAGCGGAAGAAGGCCAACAATAGCCGCCCCAAGTACTCGCGGGAGCAGAAGTTGTGAGTAGACCCAGCGTTTCCTCAGAGTTTGCACTAAAATCAAAGCAAGTAAGAGCACCATAAAAGCATACCATAGCAACATAACTATGAATGCCGGGTCTGTAGCCCTTAATACGAGAGGACCGTTGACCGCAGGTGGACACGATTTCTGACAGAGCCAATGTTGAATGGCATAGAAAGAAGGGAGACCCAGGAGCAAGAGTTGTGCAATTACGAAATAATGGGGCCATCGATGAAGGGCCAGGAAGAACCACAAGAGAGGGTCTTTGCTGTTTGCCTTCTCCCAGAACGTGGCTGAGCGTTCAAGGTCGTAATATTTCAGATAGTGATCCGAAATGACACTTATCACATGCATTAATCGACGATATTCATTTTCACTTTCCTGATCTGTGTTCCCGCTCCTCCTTTGCGAAATTTCATCCTTGATATCTCTAATGATTGTGTCTAGCCTTTCAAGCCTCTGCTCGATACCTTCAAGGCTACTCAAAATATGCTCGAGGTAGGCCTTTTGTTCCTCACTGTTCCGTTCGTTTTTTACGATAAATGTACAAATATCTGGAACCTGCGAGGTATACATGCCTAAATTCAACGTTTCTTGCTTAATAAGCTTCACAAGAGCCTTCGATATGCTAATGAAGATTTCAAAAGTCTTTGAATTATCATTCGTAATATGCGCTTGAAAGTATGAGTAATCACTTATAAACTGCACGATTGATTCGGGTTGTCTTTCATACGCAAGTGTAAGTACGGCTTGACTTACCGGAATGGGAGCTTTGTCAAATTTATCACGTGGAATTTGAATTCTCAATGGCTCTTCATTCCCTTGTGTGAAAATAGCCTCGTAAAACTTACTACTGGGAGTAGCCACTATAAATTGGAAGAGAGGGTGTTCGAGCTGTTCTGTAGATTGGAGAAGAGCCTGTTCGAGTTGTTGATGGAGATCAAGCAATATTCGAACGGTATACTCTGTAAACGTTTCCGCAGGGAGCGTTTGTGCCTGACCTGTCCACTCTAATAATGCTTCTAATATGAGCGAGTATGTTGGAAAAGCGTCCTCGTCAACGCCTGATTGGAGAAGGGCTGGTATTGCGGCTAACAAACCTTTTAGCTCACCAGGATTCGTTCTGTGGAGATAGTTAAAGCAGTCTAGCCAGTCTGCTTTGGTATTTTGCTGGCCTGACAGTTCAATATTGAATAGTGTCTCTTCGCCATCCTGAATGATAATTGACGTTGTCCTATTGGAGAGATTTCCTCTTTGCTCGGCAACAAAATTCATCTGGCTGCTCCAGCTAGTTTATTAGCGGATACCGAATCTTCGCAGATCTTCGTCTGTGATAATCAGGGGTCGTTTGCTCGTCTTCACTCGCCGCCTTTCACCTTTCTCGGATACTTCTACTGTGTCAGCACTGGATTGCTCACTATGTACTTCCAATACTGTTCTAAAATCATCTGGAGTAATCAAGAATGCTGAAGTCTTCAACAAGACTTCCTCTACTACCATGCGTAATTGCGCAATGTTGCCATGCCGCCAGTTTTGTGCCTGCAACATTTCATAGATCTGTGGAAGATCCACGAATTGTTTCAGTCTCTCGTTTTGTGCTTCACGCTGTTGATTGAATTGCTCCAGGAAAATTTCCAGCAGTAACGGAATATCATTTTTGCGTTCTCGCAAGGGTGGCATGTCTATAGGAATCATGGTATCAAGCAATTCAGGGAGAAATCTGCTAAAAATGGGGAAGCCTCTACGACTTCTATGAATTCCTCCGATGATGCGGACATCATAATCTTTGTATTTTAGAAAGTGCAAGAGCTTCCTTTGTAGTCTCTGGCTCTCCTCATTGTCTTGCCTGCCCATTTTGTCAAAGTTGGCAATGTAGAGAGTCCCTCCCCGCGCTTGATTCAGTAAAGAGTCATCAGGTTCTTCCCTCTTATGAGAAGGAAAGAGGAGTTTTTCCAGTTCAGCAGTCTCTAACATACCATCGATGCTCAGGAACTTTTTATGCCGCCGCTCACTATAATGATGAATCATACGGGCTGTTAAGGACTTGCCAGTACCAGGTTCACTAAAAAGCAGAATACTCCGTTTGTTCTCAGCGGCGCGACGAATTTCGTGATAGAGCTTATAGTCTGACATTGCATAGAAGTAGGTATCGAATTTAATAATTGCGTCGGACAACGTAGAGGTACCTTGCTGGGACTTGTTTTCCAATCTTTCCAGATACAATTTCAATGCACGACGCACAATATTCTTCAGTTCATTTGTATTGCCCTTTGAAAAAACGTCGAATGGTTCCAGCGCATATAAGTCATCAAAAAGAGAACTCTCGGCTGGCGGTTCTTTCTCATGCCAGGCGATATTCGCAGTCAGGGGAACCCAGTAGGAATCAGGAAAATGCTCACGGTACTGCTGCATAAGCCGGTAACCGGCGCGTTTATCTTTGCGGCCTTTATAGGGAATCTCCATATCGAGCAAGATGAGAAAAGGAACTTCTTCAGACTCTTTAAGAGCATGTTCCAGCGCTTGCTGGGCCTCTTCAAAATCAGAGGCGAGATGATGCTGGATTTGCAGTCTAAACTCCAGTTGAGCACGATAGACGATATCGTTGTAAATCGATTGGTTTTCAGGTTGATCCTCAACAATGAGAATTGTAGCCATGCCGCTTCTCCTTTCAGGGGCGCGGAAACTTTAACGTCACACAAACACCCTTATCACTACCGGGAATGGGACTGGTTACTTCCTGATCTCCGCCTACGTGTCGCATAATCATTGATGCTAAAAACATGCCCAGGCCGGAACCACTTGGCCGACGGACACGTACGAAGCGTTGTAAATCCTCAAGGGTGTCGCCTGGTAAGGGTGGGCCATAATTGATGAGGTCAAGGCACATAAATTTTCCCTCGGAACGAATTTGCAGCGTCAGCTTCTTTACTTCAATCCCAGGTCGATCGATGACTCGAAGCATGTTCTCAAGATGGTTATAGAACACCTCTTCAATAACACTCTGTGGCGAATACACGTACTGGTTGCTGAACTCATCGGGAATGTCAACTTCCAGGGAGACAGAACTGTGCATTTGTTTTTTCATTTCGTTGAAAACGTATTCGCAAATATCTACGAGTTCACCTAGTAATAAACGTGTTTTTTGCGAAACTCTTTCTATGTATTGTAATTGCTTTTCCAAACGTTGTGCTCTGTTTAACTGGGTTTGCATGGCGCGAATTTTCTCTTCATAACGCTCTGAGTCGTTAAGCACCTCCTGCGCTGTGGGGAATTCCTCGGCAACGAACTCTGCTACCTGCCTGAAGTTGCGGAAGCGATGGACGACCATGTGAGCAATAATGCCGAGTAGCCGGTTCTGGTTATCCTGAATACGTTCATCCTGGTTTATAATCGATGAAAGAAAAAAATCCAGTTCCTGAATGGCATAATGCCCCGTTTCCTCAAAATATTTAGTAAACTCCTTTCTCACTGTTTCCGCCAGTGAGGAGTGTGTGGTCTGGGAGAAATTTTGCTCGTCTCCAAAGAGAATTAACAGACCAGAGAGATCACGTAAGCGTTTGCTTGCAGTTGCAATCTGTTCAGGGATGGGACAAGGGATAACGAGAGTTGTAGCTCCCTGAGGATACACGTGGGGTAAGTGGCCGCCAAGGATGTCAAAGATAAGGTCTATTACCATAGTATAATCGCCATTATGTTGACTGTAATTCTCCAGTGTTGGATAGCGAGATGAAAGATAGCGCGCATCTAACGTCTGGTTGAAGAGATCGCGTGCTTGAAGAAGGGTATTTATCAGGTACGTGCGGAACTCTACCGCAAACGGTTGTGGCATGTCTGCCGTACGATAAACGCAAAGAAGTTCCTCTGACTTAATCGGGAAGTAAAACATATGCAATTCAGGATATTCGGCCAGTGCCGGCTTAAGCCTCTGCAAGAAGCCCAGGATGAGATCATACTGTTGCACTACTCCAAGGTCGTCCTCCTCAGAGCGTTGCCTCATCCTTGCCTCTGACATCTGTATTCCCACACGTAATGATTGCTGTTTTCGTACAAGACGTTCTTGCATCAATTCTCTTCTCCCTCGATTGGTAACAAATCAATGTTTTCCGCTTGTGCAATCATCCTTGATGGTGCGATACCGATCGGAGCTAAGCCTAACGACGATTTGGTTTTGGTAAGATACTCACGTGCTTCGTCGTAAAGCATGTTCAGGTACGTAAATTGCGCGATTTCCTCGACGCTATCCACAAAAAAGTTTGGCATGAATTTGCCTATAATTTTAGGAAAGACTTCTTTGGGGTCATAGATGTAAATGGTATATCCTTCGCGATAGAAGCGACCTATAGAGTAAGTGAGGCTGGACAGTGTTGATGCCTGTACTTCCCCCGTCAAGGCAAGAACGGCCCATACACGATAGTGCTCCATTTCTCGTTCCGAGATGTCCGTCTCTACTTCGTCAAACCAAAGCAAGCGCTTCCTACAGTTGACTTGATGTAACTCACCCGGTACAGCACTGGGATCATCGGCTAAAACCAGCAGGTTTAAGTCCCGTTCTACTCCCCTTTCATACATCTGTTCAAAATAATAGATTGCCCCCGCTAAACGCTCGTCAAAATCATTTACTGATACCTGAGCATTTACGCTTTGGTTAATGAGATAGAAGGCACTCAATATGCTGATAACATTATCTCGCTCACGTTTAAAGGGTTCCACCACGTATTGTGAGGGTTGATGGGCGTAGAGAACCGAGAGATAAGAGCGAATGTCATCAAGACTCAGTTCTCCTACATCCTTGCGTTTCAGTTCGATATACACTTGATACAGTTTCACATGTGCTAATGCATCCCAGTCGTGTTTTTCAAGCGCATAGCGTTCGACGTGATCGAGATATGTCTGCGCAAAAGCGTACCGATCTATGCCTATACACGCTTCGGCCCGGTAGAAGTAAAGTTCGTTTTCGAGTTCCTCGTTCGTGCGAATCTTCTCGTTTTCGACGATATTATCGAAAAGTGCAATCGTTTCTGAATACCGCTTTGTCTGGTTGTACAGGCTAGCAAGGCAACTGAGATAAATATAGCCGTTCTTTCCTGTGCTACAGGCATGCTCCATGTACTCGTCGCCCTTTTCCCTATCTTCGATAGAGGTTTCACTGGACTCGCTCAAACTGCGGCTAACATAGAAATGACCTAACGCATGATAGAGATCTGCTCTTTCCTCGTCGCTCACATCAACCTGTTCGGCCAGTTGCTCTGCAGCTCGTGCTGTAGCAATTGCCTGGTCAAAGTTGCCGACACCCTCGTAACTGTAACTTAAGCGCAGGAGGCTAGCAAAGTGGTTAGGACGAAGCCGGTGTGCCAGTTCTAAGCAGGAAATAGCCTGTGGGAACTGAATTAATTTGAGTTGTAATTCACCCATAGTGAACCATACATCAAAATCTTCTACTGCGCAGGTTTCTGGAGTCAGTAGATGCAGTTTCAATTTCTGCGCCGCAAGTTTATACCGATCCTCATCAGCTTTATCCACATTGGCCAGCTGGTCATACAACAAACAGAGGTTGACCTGTTCTCTCGGTGTTAACGAACCGGCACGCAGAAATAAGGCGAGAACCTGTGGCAGGTCTTCAGGATTTACATGCCACCGCTTTTCATGCTCGTCATAATGGGCATATTGTAAGTACGTAGCCTTATCGAGCTTTGTATCGCATCTCTGTGCGAAGACAAAAAAATTACGCGATCCATCTTCATTATACTCATTTTTTATTTGAGGTTTTTCTAATACCTGGTATCCAGCAGCCGCGAGAGCCTGTTCAAGTTCCTCATCGGAAAAGTAGTGATAAAACATCAGTTGCTCGGTATCATCCTGCGATGTCTCCCATCCTTTGCGCTCTCCTATTTTGACACCGATGCCCAGAATACCGCCGGGTTTCAATACCCGTTTCCAGCTAGCCAGGAGGTCAATGGTCAAGGTTTCAGGCGTATGAATAAGTGTACGTGTGCTCCAGAGAGCATCGAAGGCCTCTCCTGGTGCAAACTGCAGATCCTGCATCTTCATCTTACGGAACTCTGTATGAGGTATATGTGCATGCGCCTCCTGCACCATCTCAGTTGAGGCATCAATGCCTACAACATCAAATCCACGAGCCGTAAGGAAACTTGCTTCCCATCCCCGGCCACATGAGATATCGAGAATGCGATGTTTATGCTTCCTTCTTAGAAGGCGTACGAATGCTTCTAAAGGCTCTGCCAGTAGAGAGTCATTGAATTGCTTCTCATCATTCATAGAAGCCATGTTATCGTAGGTATCAGCGACAATAGCGGTGATCTTATCAAGGTCAATGAGAGGTAGTGGAGCGTCAACACCAATGAGAGTTGTAGCTCTTGACCTGCTCGCAGCTAGTAATTTATATTGCATCTCGCCTCTCTTCAAAGTCATCTGAACACACTACTCTACCCAGATCTGCTCATTTCTCCCACGCTTTTTTGCTCTCTTTGTCCATTTTCAGTTGAGCCTTATCTATGAATTATACGATATTTCTGACAAAATAGCCATCTTAAAATATTATGTCTTTGTAATCTGTAATAGCTGGTTTTCCTCTTTCACATACCATTGTACCTCTATTTCATAAAAACGACGAAGAGGTTTACTCATCAAATGATATGTCACGCTAATAAGCCCGATGCATTTTACAGTAGTACATCGGGCTTATTAAAAGCGTTTGCAGCTTCTCTTCTTTAGACGGAGTAGTAGAATGTATGAGCGATGTTTCAATGATCCTCAAACGATACAGAGGTCTTGCCCCAGAATAAGTTTTGTCTCCGGTTTGAGCTTCCCATTCAGCTTAACGGGTTGAAAGTGTTCATGGAACGTATCCAGAGCACTTTCCATCCTACTATGGCTTGATGCAGAGCAACCGCCCCGGCAAGTCTCGAAAAGATCGCATTCCAGGCAAGCAGGATGGTGCCGTGCGGGAGTACGGAACGTATGGAGACTTTGTTGCCAGATCGATGCAAGAGAGTCATTTAGAATGTTACCGAGGTTTTCTCGATGGCAAGGACAATAACGCACGTCACCCGTTGGGCTAACTGTTAGCAAAGTAAATCCGCAAGGACATGGCGTGATCAATTGCCAGGTCTCTGATGGTACCAGGCAGAAGGGGAAACCATCCTCAAAAACAACTTGAATATTTAACTCATTCTGAATAGCAATTGCCTGTTTAAAAACCAGACGCCACTGCTCAAGTGTCAGGAAAAATTTCTCCATATCATGCTCGGCTTCGCCTTCGGGCATGATACGATGAAGTTGAATTTGCTTGATCCGTACACCCTCATTCACGAGCTTCAAGATTGTTTCATAAAGCCTATCATAGTTCTGAGGGATGCAATCGAATTCGATGCCGAGAGACATCTCAAGTTGAGAGAGCAAGAGAGCAGCGTCAAACGCTTTATTGAATGATTCAGCTTTGCCAGTGATAGCGTCAAATATGCCAGCATCAGGCCCGCGGAAGCTGATATCAATCCAGAATCCAGTTTCTTTCAGCATCTCTGCTTTTTCCAGTGTCATGACTGTCCCATTGGTCACAATGCCTCGCTTAGGGAAACCAAGTTCAGTAACGGTCTGGCAGATTTCAGTCAAATGTGGGTGTAACATCGGCTCTCCACCTAATAGCACAATCTCTTCAACATGCTCCTTCTTAAGGGTCTTTAGAATGTTCATAGTTGTATTGAGAGGTGGTACTTGCGGCTTGACGTGGTTTAATTGACGCCCGATATAACAATAAGTGCAATAGAGGTTACATCCGTAGAGAATTTCCAGGAAAATGGTGCGTGGACGAACTGAACACTTTAACGACTCCATGATACGCACTCCATTAACTGCAAGCTCACAGGGGTAACAACATCGAAGCCTACACTAAAAACGTGTGACCCCGGTGTATTTGGCAGCGTTTTTTTGCAGTTACAACAAATGATTTGAAGGCCCCTAGTCTCGCGTCATTCCCCTTTATGAGCTATCCGAGCCTACTTATTGTTATTAACGGATGAGTTGATTAGCTATAACTTGCAGTTGCAGATCAACTCCTCTTGATGAAATTTAGTTGCCATGCTAACATTTAGCTATGCAAGAAACTTCATCGTCCAGCTTTCGTGTCGTTCGATCGAGCGAGGAGGCAGCATTTTCTCAGGGGGAAGATGCTCAGGCTCAGGTGTACAGTATCAAGGACAATATCGGCTATCGCATCAACTATGTAGCCAGGCAGCTGGCACGGGTACAGGCCGCTTGCCTGGCTACTCATGGGGTCACATTGGGACAATGGTCGGTGCTGACAGATCAATATCTTCCTGACCGAAAAGGGCCAGGCGTTGCGCGATGTACTCATTCCATGTTCGCTCGCAGTGAATGGGGTAGCCATGCCAGGGATTCACCCAGGACGAACTGCGCCAGTTCGAGACCTTCCTGGGCCGTGTGAGCGCGGAGCTTACGCAGGCAGCGAAGCTGCAACTAAAAGGAAACGAGTACAGAGAGACCAAAGGGGATAAGCCGTGAGTACAGAGACACAAAATATGGTCGAGGATGAACGGGGTACGAGTCGACTCGAGGCTTTTAGTGATGGCGTGATTGCGGTAGCGATCACCTTACTGGTGCTCAATATTAGCGTGCCAGCACCAAACGAGAAGCAGACGCTGCTAGATGCCTTGCTGCATCTCTGGCCCAACTACCTTGGCTATATAACAAGTTTTCTCGTGGTCGGAATCATCTGGATTAATCACCACCACCTCTTTCGCTATGTCAAGCGCACCGACCAGGGCCTGTTCTTACTCAACACGCTCTTTCTGCTGTGGATTGGGCTGATTCCTTTCGCGACTGCGCTGGTCGTCCGCTACCTGCAATTGCCAGAAGAGCGGACAGCCGCGCTCGTCTACAGTGGGACGCTACTCCTGATGAGCCTCACGTTTGTGGGCCTCTTCTGGTATGCGGAGACCCATCCGCAGCTGGTGGATCCGCGTGTCGAGCCAGCCGTCTTGCGACATCTGCTTAAACGCTCCCGGATGGCCATCCCTTTTTATCTGCTTGCCATTGTTCTCTGCCTGGTGAGTGTGGAAGCTAGTCTGATTCTCTACATCCTGATTACGTTGTTTTACGCGTTGCCGATCGATCGCTTCCTGGAGAGGATGCAGAGACGGGACGAGCTTTCTCCCCGTGCGAGTACCGGGGCGAGCGATATCCAGCAGGAGAAGGAGAGACATGACAGTGATGCGAAGGATGAACGAGCATCACCCTGATGCACATCCAACAGTACCGCATCCGCTTGGATAGAACGAGTACGCACTCCTGGTGGGTCACTTGTAAGTTGCAACGAGAGTGTGAGAAGCTGAACGTGGTTCCTTTCCCTCGTACAACGGGCGTTGCGTTCGGCTGCTGTTGGCTTGCCCAGGGTCAGCACTCTCACCACGTAACATGCCTTTTTAGCTGATTATGTTTACTAACGAGCTTACTTCGGTACACGCTTGAGCAGATCAGCGCATTTTTCTCCGATCATCATACAGGTGATGCACGGATTGACGCTGATCATGGTGGGAAAGATGGATGCATCGGCTACTCTCAGATGATGAACGCCTTTGACACGCAGTTCCGGGTCAACCACCGTCAGTGGATGATTGCTCGCACCCATGCGACAGGTGCCTGCCGGGTGGTAGACCGTATTGGCGGTGCGGCGTGCGTACTCAGCCAGCGCTTGTTCGTTCTGGACTTGACTGCCAGGAGCAAGTTCTCTTTTGATCCATCCTTGCAGCGCTGGCTGTCTGGCGATGTCGCGGGCCAGCTTCATACCCGCGAGAATGAGTTTCTCATCATAGCCCTCCGGGTCGGTAAAGTACCGGAAGTCAATGCGGGGCGCATCCCTGGGATCGGGTGAGCGCAGTTTCAGCACGCCCTCGCTTCTCGCCCGTGGAACATTCGGCGTGATGGAAAATCCATAACGCGCTGTTGGATAGCCGAGCGGAGCCGTGTTCCAATCAAAGGGTACTAATCCAAAATGGAACATGACATCAGGCAGGGGTGATGCAGGCAATACTTTGCTGAAGAAGCCGACTTCCCAGTATTGCGTTGTTTCAGATGAAACAGGCCGGTTCGTCTCCCAGATGATTACACCCTCGGGATGATCGAGAAGATGTTCTCCCACTCCTGCCAGTTCTACCTGAAGCGGTATACCCATCTCGTCTAAGTGGTAACGCGGACCAATTCCTGATAAGAGGAGAAGTTTGGGCGTATCGAAGGTACCACAGCAAAGCACAATTTCTCTACTGGCCTTGATCAGAGCAGTATCCGTCTCGACTGCATAGGCGACGTTGTGCTCATCGAGCGCAATTTTGTTCACAGGGGTATCGGTGAGGACCGTGAGGTTGTGGGCTGATGGGAGCATCGGGTGGAGGTAGGCCTGGGAGCTAGATTGCCGGATGCCGTTGCGCACATTGAGTTGGAAGACGCCAGCCCCTTCGCGCAGCTCGCCATCACTATTGAAGGTAAGCAGGTCAAATCCGGCCCCTTGCGCCGCTTCTAGAAAAGCCTGGCTTAAGGGGTTGATTGCAGGAGTTTTTTCAATGTATACCTGTTCGAACACCCGCTCATAATAGTGTTCCGTCTCACTGGCACCCCAGCCATAGCATCCCAGACGTTGCCAGTTGTCCATGTCATAGTGCGGGGCACGAAAGGCAATGCACGAGTTATGCGAACTACATCCTCCCAGGACGCGCCCGCGACTATGGCGGATCAGGGAATTGCCACGCACCTGTTCCTCAATACGATAATCGTAATCGAGAGCTGTTCCCAGCAGATTTGGCCAGTTTTTTACGGATAAGACTTCCCGTTTGCCGACGTCGGTCGGACCTGCTTCGATGAGGCAAACGGTGATAGCTGGATTCTCTGCCAGACGTGCCGCAACAACCGCACCGGCTGTTCCTCCTCCAACAACGATGTAATCATAGCTTGTTTCCATATGTAACCCTGCTTGCAAACGTGACGGCTGAGCTATCAAGAAAGTACGTATCCATCAATAAGGTCCTCGATAGGAAGATTTCCTGCACTGGTGATAATCCAGAGCTTCTCTCATCCTGAGTTGCTATTATATAGAGAGAAAGGCATTACAGCAATATGGACTTCCTGTTGATTTCCTTTGGCATCGTATTCCTCCCTGTCATACCGGCGTGTCTAGAGTTCTCCTGAGTAAGTTGATGACCAGCCGAAAAGCGCCCGCAATCGTTGGCCTGGATTGAACTTGAAGACCCAGCTTTCGTCTTCTGGACGGACATAAAAGCCTCCAAAGCCCGGCAAAGTGACCCCTTTTCCGGCCTTAAAACTTTCATAGAGGGTTTCAACAACGCCATCTACCCATGCAGCCGCTGTTGCTTCATCGCTATTCATCCGTGCAGCCAGCAGATGCACAAAATCCTCTTTTTTGAGGCGATCAGCCATAGTCCTTCTCCTTACAAACCAGC
>CAVTRB010000003.1:0-359309 GCA_963736995.1 uncultured Chloroflexia bacterium | reverse complement strand
ACCCCGCTCTAAAGCTGCTAGCAATGCCTCGTACCGTTCACTGTTGCTCCAGGTCGCCCTGTGAGCGAGAGCATCCTTCACCCAACGAGCTATGACCTGTCGTTCTTCTACTGTGCTGTTGCCTACCAGTAAGCCAGGGATATCTTCATCCAGATCCATCCCGCTATCGGTATAGAAGCGGTAGATGACAAAGAGCGTTCGGAAGACGCGCAACCGCATTTGTTGATTGTCTTCTTCGCCCGCAAAGCAACTATCCAGCCCGTCAATACACCCCATCAGGATAACGCTGAATGCGACATATTCATCCCGGTAGTCATTGAAATGTTCAACGATCTCGGTGACCAGCACCTCGTAAATGGTGAGAGCTGCCGCATAATGTTCCAGCATGACAAACTCGTCGGCGATGGTCTTGAGAGCTGTCAGTCTTCGCTGGACCTCTCCGCGTTTGCGCTTGCGCTGATTTTCCC
The DNA here is from genome assembly GCA_963736995.1 of uncultured Chloroflexia bacterium. Taxonomy (GTDB): domain Bacteria; phylum Chloroflexota; class Ktedonobacteria; order Ktedonobacterales; family Ktedonobacteraceae; genus CADDYT01. The sequence continues at coordinate 358,842 of CAVTRB010000003.1, read as the reverse complement.
CGGCAGACATCGCAGCGAGCACCTGTTGGCGGTACACCTCTGGATCAACAGAAGACTCTCCCGTTGAGGCGGTTGGCAGTGGTGTCGTGAGGAGCCATTGTAAATCCGGCTCCTGGCGTAGCATATGTTCAATGATAGCAATGAGTTCGGGCTTCTCGCGTTGCTGCAAGGTTTTCTTTAAAGTGTTCATAGACGTTTCCCCTATAATCAAGCCCTATGTGTTGGATCTATCTTACCATAATTGGCTAAGCTTAATAGCAGAGCTTTTCTTCCAGATGTTGATATCCTATGCCATTTAGAAAGCTACCTCTCGTTATATTATTTATATAATATAACAAAAAACGAGAAATATTCAATAAGATAACTAGCGTGACAGGAAGACAAATAAGGCCAGTGTTACTTCTCCCAAAGGGAACATTGCTTCTGTACTCACGGGTAGTCGTTGGGATTCTCTACCCGCAATCCAACAGCACTAGCGATATTGAGGAGGCCAACATCAGCAGAGACAAAGATAAGTTCAGAAAATACTTGATTAGCCTGTGCGTATTCACGTAAAGCAAGTGTACAGGCGAGCTGTACCGCATCATAAGCACGCAACCGATGGGAACGGCAAAGGTCTCCTGCTGATGTATAGAGATCAGTAGCCACAGGCCAGATGTCATAACTCTCTTTGCTATCATCTCGAAAAAATTCAATAAGGGTATCACGCTCGGCAAGTGTGATACTTCCCTCACGTTCTCTGCGGCAAAGAGCTGCCACAACCTCTACTAATGCAAGTTGTGCAATGTAGAGTTCATGAGGCTGTGCAGCATCACAGAGAGCAACGATCCATCTATGTCCCTGCTCAGGCACGTAGCGTTTGACAACGGCTGAGCTATCAAGAAAGTACGTTGCCATCAATAGGGTCCTCGATCCTCAATGATCATTTCAGATGCAGGTTTACCCCCGGCTAATCGCTGAATGAGCCGCTCGCGTTCTTCCTGTTCTTCCTGACTCAAAGGACGTTTTGTCGCCAGGCTGGCAAGCTTCCCTTCGCGATATAACTTCTCGGCAAGCTCTCGTCCCGTCATGGGGCGTTTTTCTGAAGAAGCCGATTGTAAATCTCGTATCAAATCACGCAGAAGCGTTTCTGGACGCTCTCCTCGCCTGGCCGCTTCTGCAGCCAGCACCTGGTATTCCTGGTCGGTCAAGGTGACCGTCATTTGATAGGCCATACGATTACCTCCTTCATTTAGGAAGATTTCATGCACTGCTAATTATCCAGAACTTCTCTCCCATCACATAGTTGCTATTATATAAAGGTCAAGGCAATACAGCAATAGAGGCTTCAAGGCCCCATTTCAGCGGAGCTAGTAGACAAAGTAATAGCCCTGCTTTGTCACATCTCTCTTTTCCCCAATTTTACCTCTTCCTTCTTTTCTTGTTTTTTCGTTTTCCTCCTTGAGAAAATGAGTGTCGAGGTTGGGGTTGATAGCCTGCTGGTGCATTGCCAAAAGGTACAGCAGGGAACGGTCCTAACCCAAGATTACTTGCAGTCGGGATGTCTCCCTCTACTATCTCAAGAAATATCCTGAGCCATCTTTCTATCCCTCTTTGTGGCATCAGCATAGCATTTGCTTGTATCCATTCCTCGCGAGATATGATGGGTTCGTGTTCGATAGCGAAGCGCGGATCAATGTTTATGACATTGTAAGGATTTATGGGCATGTCCACCGCCCCTTTCCCCTCCAGCGACACTAACCACTTGCTGAAGCCACGCCTGAGCACCTCTATCTTGTATCAAGGCTGCATTAACCTGTATCCATTCATCAGTAGTCATAGATGGGTCATGCTCTTTGGTAAGTTCAGACATGACAGTGAGTGAGGAAAATGGCTCAACGAGTATGCGTTCAATATCTTCTTCTGCCCAAGGATGTCTCATGAGATTTTCTCCTTTGCTTAATAGGAGCATCAACCAAGCGGCAAGAAACAAGCGTTCTAAATTCTTCAGCAGTATTATACACTACATTTTTGCAATGCAACCAGAAATTTCTTGATCACTCATATCTTTGCCTGAACTTACTTTGGTTGAAAGGCGAGGACTTCCTTGAAATCGTGCAGATGCTCAATCAATTCCTGAGGAGATAGCTGCTCTGGCTTCTGTTTCCACTCGGTCCAATCGAGTGTTCCAATCACGAGGTAGTCATTCCCAATAATCTCAGGGTTGAAGGCCGTAAAATGAGTAACTAGCTGCTCTTCTAACTGGTCTTGATGCAGGATTACCAGGTCACAGTGGTAGCAGTAGCGGCATACCTTTTCGAATGTGAGTGGGTAGATTGGGTCGACGTGAACAACCAGCGTGAACTTGCGCGTCCTGGTCTTGTTGCCACAGCGAGGACATATAGTAAACCGTACATCACAGTAGGGGTTGAGAAAAAAACGGTAACGTGGCGGTTGCTTGCCAATCGGTATCCTGGTGCCTTTCACAGTATTCCCAATCTGCTCAATGGTCGTATGAGCAGTCGGGGATGTATTGCCATTATTCTGCTTGTAAAAGGTAATGGACTGTTTGATATCCTGCCTATGAGGCAGGTCGCGCAACTCGACACCAGGTGGTCCACCTGCTCGCTGAATCTCTGGTAGTTTCTCCAGGTTATTGCGTGCCAAAGTGTATTCTGGGTCAATGTCGAGGGCGCGTTTGAGAGCTGCTTCCGCCTCTTCATAACGGGTTTGCATAATCAGACTGACACCCAGATTTCCCCAATATTGTGGTAAGCGACCACCCATTTCGATGAGTTGCCGGAATGCTTTTTCAGCTTCTTTCCACTTGCCGAGCCTTGTGAAGTGCATAGCCTGCATGAACCGTTCCTCTTGCTCAATGAATTGCCCCAGAGTGATATCTTCTCCATATGCCTGCATGGCCTCCTCAAGCTCTTTACGGCTTCTCTCCAATTCCTGGGCAAACTTGCCAGACAATTCACTCGTCGTCTTCCCTGCCAGTGCAACTGCTTGTTCGAAAGAGCGTACGGCTTGCCCAACGCGGGTCGTATAGCGACAGGACAGACCATGATTGTACCATAACTCAGCATTGGTGGGAGCCAGAGGCAGCGCTTCGGTAAACAGCTCATAACTTTCTTCATAATGCTGCAACATCCCATGCGCCAAACCTAACAAAGCGAGTACTTCAATACCGAGAGACGATCTGGGGAGATAGCTCAGCAAAGGTTCACAAGTCGTGATGGCATCGGCAAAGTCGCCCTGGAGCATCTGATACTGGGCATGCCGAATTTGCTGTTCGAGGAATCCAGCAGGTAATACTCTCTTTTGCAACCGTCTCGATCGTTTTGTTTTCTTGGACAAATGCTTCTTCTCCTGATATCATGCCGCGATTGTAACCGCTATGGTCTTTCTTTGCAAGCTTTTAGGATTTCAGATATCTGTCTCGCACATTTTATGCACTAAATATCAATTTTTGTTGAAAGAAAGAAGAAAGCGTTATTCTCTACGACATAATGCGTGACAGGTAGACAGGTCAGGCCACTTTTGCCTCTCCAAAGAGAGGAAGCATCCTTTGTGAAGCAAACACGAAAACTGTCTTTGATGATGCTCAAGGGATCAAAGTGCTTCCCAGCCTCATGAAAGATGGATAACAGAGAATAGGCAAAAGAAGATATTATTTTTTTCTCATCGCGGTTGCTGACCTTTGTAACGACTACGAAGAGTAAGATAAATAAAAATAGTGCAATTTACTTCGAAGTAAATTGCACTATTACTCAAACGGAACCGACGGGATTCGAACCCGCGATCTTCTGCGTGACAGGCAGACATGTTAGGCCACTACACCACGGCTCCCGGTGCCGGGAAGACTTGTTTTCCCTGGCAGATGTCATATTACCAGACTGGTTGCGGTCTGTCAAGCCCTCTGGCTGCCAATTTTAGCGTTACCTTCCTTTTATCTGTATTTGCTCTGTTCGCTTTCGCGAACATACTCGCCTGCTACTGCAAACACGGTTGCGCCTGCCATGCCTCTTTGCGTTGATCCTTCGTTGAACACACGCTATTGGAAAGAGCCTTTTCCATTGCATACGGGGCGAGGTGTTGGAGGCTGCGTATAATAGAGTTGATGAGGCTCGTAGATGGATACATGCTGGCTGTGCATATGGTGCATAACTGAACGAACATATGTACGTACATGTGTATCCTGACGTTTAGATGGGTGATTCTTTCCCTGGTTTTGGAGGCGTTTATGCTCGAAACTCCGGCTTCACAGTCGCACACGCAATCAGAGGCACACTTCGCGAAGTATGCTTCCCAGCATGCAGTGCCAATGATAGTCTGTCCTATTTGTGATGCTATCTATGCCCCTTCTCTCGCACAGGTCTCTTTCTTGCAAGCATCTCCTGGCATGTTAGAATCCGCGTTTATGAGTTTATGTCACTTCTGCTTTCGCTGTCGGCGACCAGCCTGCCCGCAATGCTGGGATAGCGTTCATGGAGTGTGCGGCGATTGTGTGCGCGAGACAAATCTCTCGTTCCGCTCCGAGGCTGCCCCCCTGGATGGCCTGCTCTTTCGCCCTTTACAGAGGCAAGAAGAGGGCCAGCAAGAGATAGTCACCGCTCTGCTGAATTGCGTGAAACCCGGATGCTTCCTGCAACATGGCATGCCGCTAACGACAGTTCCGGCAGAGATTGACAGTGCGACAAGTGGGGCAGATGTGCGCGAGCCTGTGGAAGATGTGCAAAACAAAGCAACGCTTATTTCCTCAGTAGCGGTTGTAGAGGTTCCACAACAGGTAATGGAGAAGGTGGCGATTGCGCAAACGAGAAAAACTGAGGACGAGGACGAGGGTGAAGATGTACAGTACCGTCCCCATCCCATCGCGCGCATATTTCACGTTAGCGAAACCGTCCTGACCGTGCTGGCAGTGGTCTTGCTGCTGGCGATCATTGTCATGGTCATAGCTGCTCAAATTTCGGATACTGCCAATAGCGCGATTTTACAGGTACTTCATGTTGACATTCGCGCCGAAGTAGCGTATCTTGTACATCTAGTACAGCAGTCTGGTCAATAGACGACAGAGCAGGCAGGTGTGAGAGTTTATGGCGCGTGAGATTCTGGTCGATGGCTATAACGTGATTAAGAATAGCGAGCCATTCCGCTCGGCGCAAAAGCACGGCCTGTCGCATGCTCGCACCCTCCTCATCAAACAGCTTATCAGTAAGTACCGGCATACTCCACATCAGATCACAGTCGTTTTCGATGGCGATGGTGTACATGAGCAGATCACGCATGAGCAGCGCGTGCGTATTATTTTCTCGCGCCGGGGCGAAACGGCTGACCGCGTCATCATGCGCCTGGCAGCTCAGGCTCGGGAGACGGGGTGTGAGGTAGAGACGATTAGCAATGACCTTGAGGTGCGCCAGAGTGTGGCCGAAAGCGGTGGCGCGACACGCAGTACTTCCCAGTTGACACACCAGTTGAATGCTCCCCCACCAGATGTCGGGCGCAGATTTCGGCACCGCCAGAAGACGATCCGCGACTATGGCCTGAATCCTGCTCTGAAGGACAGGGACGATGAGGATTTCTCTCGTCCGGGCAAAGGCAGGAAATCGTCACGCCGCAGGAAATACTAATAAATAGCAGAGAGAACCACGAGGCGATGGGGCCAGTTCGCCTCGTGGTTCTCTCTGCTATTTATGCCCTTTAGCTGTAGACTTACGCAAGGGTACGCTGAGCCTCGCGTTCAGGAGATGAGGGGTTGGAAGGTTTTTTGTTGAGGCCAAGGCGAGTGCGCAAGACCCAGGTAAAGGCTTCCAGGAAGATGGCACGCGACATCTTGGATTTGCCAACGCGCCGATCCATGAAGATAATGGGAGTTTCCACGATCTTGAAGCCTCGCTGCTTGACACGATAGGCCATCTCGACCTGGAAGGCATAGCCCTGCGATTCGACAGTGTCCAGATCGATGCGTTCCAGCACCTCGCGCCGGTAGCAGCGATAGCCGGCAGTACAGTCATGTATGGGCATACCGAGCATGAAGCGTGCGAAGATATTGCCTCCTCCACTGATGAAGCGACGTGACAGGGACCAGTTGGGAGTTTCACCGCCCGGGACATAGCGAGAGCCAATTACCAGGTCTGCCTGCTCGATCTTTTTCAGAAAATCGGGGAGATAGCGGGGATCATGGGAAAAATCGGCATCCATCTCGAAGGCGGCATCATAGCCATGCTCGATAGCATATTTAAAGCCGGCAATGTAGGCAGTGCCGAGACCCATTTTGCCCGCACGGTGCATAACATGCACCCTGGAATCCTCATCATGAATTTCTTCCGCGAGTTGGCCCGTACCATCCGGTGAGTTATCATCAACGATCAGCACATCCGTTTCTGGTGCATAGGTAAAGAGCTCCTGGAGCAGCGGGCGCAGATTATCTACTTCGTTATACGTTGGAATAATAATAAGTGTCTTCATCTTCGTTTCTCTCCATTTATTGTTGTTACTGGCGCTGGCACTGCTTCTGTCAGCGTCGAGAATCCGGGCAAAGATGCTTCCGCAGGCAATGCGCGAGCATTCTTCCTTTCTCTTCCTTCGGTCTTATTGCGGCAACACATAGAGCACAATAATGATTATCGCTATACACAACACAACGGTTACGAGCATATGCCGGTCACGCAGTAAAACTTCTTCGGGACTTCCGCCTTCTTTGTGTTTATAGACGAGGTAAAGATAGCGGAACATGCCGTAGAGGACGAGAGGAATCGTGACCATCAGGCGATGATTGCCGGTCGGCCCCTCAAAAGTGTAGAGGCTGTAGGCCATCAGCGTGGCGGAGACGACAATGGTAATCATCTGGTCCAGCATGGGCAGATTGTACTCATTGAGAATCTGCCGGTGGCTGCCAGCTGCATCCTGCAAAAGAACAAGTTCGTGGCGGCGCTTGCTCAGAGCCAGAAAAAGCGCCAGCAGGATGGTGACAAGGTAGAGCCAGGGAGAGATAGAGACAGGAATAACGACCGCGCCCGCCAGAATACGCAGGACAAACCCGGCTGCGATGATAAAGACATCCAGCAGAATGACATGCTTGAGGTGCATACTGTAGAGCATCATCAGCAGCAGGTAGGCGGCAACGGAAAGGGCGAAGAGCACATTCGCGCCAATGGGGACAAAGATGTCGGGCAGCGGCGCAATAGGCAGGAAAAAGAGGAGGGTTGTCAGCACGACGCACGCGAGTAGCAAGACGACGATGCCACCAATGGCCCAGGAGATAGGCAGGCGACCGGAGGCAAGAGGACGCAGGCGTTTCACCGGGTGCTGCCGGTCGTTTTCCAGGTCGAGCAGGTCGTTGAGCAGGTAGATGCAGCTTGAAGCCAGGCAAAAGACGACGAAGGCCACGCAGGAGCGAGCAAACGACGGCAGCGTAAACAAACGCCCGGCAAAGACGACGCCAACGAACAGCGCCAGATTTTTTGTCCACTGGCGCGGACGCAGAGCCAGAAGCAGTGAGTAGAAACGTCCCTGTTTCCGTGCGGGAACCAGCATACCTTTTGCCTCGGTCTCTGTGGCTGTCCGCGTCTGCTGCTTGTCGGTTGTGAGTGCTTTATCCAAGAGAGCTCTTCCTCAACACGCCTCTGATCGAAAGCACAATACGATTAATAGATGCGCCGCTTCAATTCGGTCATTCGATGCAGCGTGATCCTGTGCTTATCGGTGCTTATATAATGTTTATCGGTGAAATAGCCGAGAACTTTATTCACACTTTCACGTGAGGCTCCCACCATTGAGGCTAGTTCCTGCTGCGTCATCCGCACCTCGATGCGTATGCCATCGTCAACTTTCATCCCGTGCGTGTCCGCCAGTTCCAGTAATTTCCTGGCTACACGACCATAGACATCGAGGAAAATCAGGTCCTCGATCATCTGGTCGGTGGTGCGCAGGCGCTTCGAGAGCACTTCCATGACCTGAATGGCAATCTGTGGATTCTTCATGATGGCCCTGTGGAAATCGCTGCGCTGGAGCGAGTAGCATTCCACCTTTTCCATCGCCACCCCATCGGCGGAACGGGGCAGGCCATCAAGGATGGCAAACTCACCGAAGCAATCTCCCTTGCCAAAGACAACAAGGGAAATTTCCTGACCATCAGGACTGATAAGGCAAATTTTGACCTTTCCCTCTTTAATAATATACATTACCTGGCCCGGGTCGTCGCGGTGAAAGATGACTTCGCCATTGCGAAACGTGCGCTTACGCGCTACCGCCATCAATTCGCGTATATCGGCATCCGTGAGACCGGCAAATAACGGCACCTGTTTGAAATAGAGCACTTCGTCTTCTGTCTGCATATCCGTTTCCCTTATGTCAGCTACATCCTTCTCCAACGCTCTTTCTGAACGAGAGGAACATCTGCTTGCTGTACATCCTATGTACATGGAGCATATTAGCCTAATTTCCGCTGTCATGCAAGAGTTCTTCAAAAGAGAATAGCTCGAATTCAGACGAAACGAGAACCTGTCCGCGTATAGTCAGGTTCTCGTTTCGCCCGGTGCATTACTCTCAATAGCAGAAAACGGGCTGTCTACGACTATATTTATGGGAAAAGCGCGTTTTTCACGGCAGAGATTTCGGTCTCGTTCGGTTCCCATTTGACGAAGCGATTGTTCTCAAGGATGAAGAAACCGGGCAAAGTAATACTTTGCCAGCGAGCAGATTTTTCCCTGATCTTCAAACGGTAGATGGGCTGAGCATCTTCGGTGCTAGTATGTCCAACGCGGTGAGCGGTGCCGCACAAACGTTTCGGCGCGTACGAACGGGCAATGGGAAGTTTTTTGAGGAAATCAGGAGCATCAACATCGATAGCGGGAATATAGCTATGCTGAGCCGGGATTGACGGCTCCGAGTGTTCTTCCATCGTTCGATCCCTCACTCTTTAGATAGGAGCGTAATGTTTACCGCATCTTGCCGGTAAACTCAGACATTTCATCTATATAACGGACGAATCTTCCCGATAGTTTCAGCAATCAGGCCTGAGCAGCCCTCCTACGGCGAAGCCCGGTAAAATACTGAACCATGCGCGAACTTTTCATAAACTAGAAAGGCAGGTCAATAAAAATCGTTTTATTGTTGAGAATATTGTGATACTTGCTTCCTTACCTACATTACACAAGTACCATCATTACAAAAGTACCATAATTTTCTATTTCAAGCCCTGGCCTCTTCCATATCATTTATAATATGATCGCCTTCCATGAAGGAAAGGCAATACTATAGATGAGAGGAAGATAGATACATGGAGGTAGATATTTCTCTTCCAATTGGACAGCAACAGGCAAGAACACGTTGGGGCACACATGAGAGCGGCGCAGCTTTTGATCGTAAGAAAAGCTCGTATCTGACCGGGCAGGCCCAGGCTTTTATGCAGCAGCAGGCATTCTGTGTGATCGCTGGCAGAGGGCCGCAGAATGAACTCGAAGGACAGCTTGTCATGGAAAAGCCCGGTTTTGTCGAAATCGTTGACGAATATACGTGCCTCTTGCACCTCAATGAGCGGTTAAGAACTTCCCTCCTCTTCAAGGGTCTGGAACACGCATCGGTGGGGGAAGTAGCCAATCAACTTGGCCTCTTCTTTATCTGTCACCCCACACGGGAACGCTTATGCGTGCATGGCACCGCCCAACCTCTTTCAAGGAAGAAATCATCTCTGTTCTGGCCCTTCAAGCGAAATGGGACGGTTTGCCTGCGTCTGGACGTGCAACAGGCCTTCTTCCACTGTCCTAAGTATGTTCGCACGCGAGTGGCTGGCCTGACCGCTCCTATCATGCCATCTGCAGATCAGCAATGGCATCCTCAAGGCTTACTCAATACGGGCCAGGATCGCCTTTCGGAGGAGATACGCGCCTTTTTGAGCAGGCAGGTGCTCTGCTTCCTCTGTACGGTCGGACAGGATGGGCAATGCACCGTCAATCATCGTGGAGGCGCTCCCGGCTTTCTGCTGACGTTTCCTCCCGACGGAGTATCAGCCGGTGGAACAGTGCTTCTGCCTGATTACACGGGCAACGGTGCCTTTGAAGCGTTGGGCAATATTCTGGAAACGGGCCTTGCTACCCTGCTTGTTCCTGATTATGCTGCACAGATGGCAGTATGTATCGCCGGAACAGCAGCGATATTTGATCTGGAGGAGCTACCGGCGTGGCTGGTACAAAAGTGCCCGGGCGCGGAGCGAGTGATTGCTGTATCAGTGCAGCGCCTCTCCATACAGCACGGCGATTGGTCGGCAGCATTAGCCTATGAACGCGCTCGTGCCGAATCGCTCGGGCTGGTAACTGATTCTGCCATAGCCTGCCCCATTTAAGGGCCTCTACATCAGAGTTAATCAATGTGGTTGTGTTTGATAATGTTCTAGAGGTGGTATTTCCATGCATGGATTGATTTTTGTGACCTGGGAGAAGTATCTTGCCGAGCGATTTGGAAGTATGTTGCTGACTTCCTATCGCAAGATGATTGGAGAGACAGCAGCCAATGCGCCACTTGCCAGTCGCGTCTATGACGACGCGACACTCTTAGCCGGTGTAGGCGTCGCCTGCCAGCTTACACACCTTCCCGCCGATACGCTCCTGCACGAGTACGGACGCTACTTTATCATCAACGGCCTGACCAGCCATCTCTGTGCGTACCTGTTGACTCAGGTACACAGTGGACAAGAACTGTTAGTGGTCATGCGTGACGCCCATGCCCAGATGCGGCGCACGCCTGACTCAATAACTCCACCTCTTTTTGAATACGAAATCTCACCTCTTGACCCGAATGGCTTTATTCTTGTGTACGATAGCCCGCGCCAGCTCTGCTCTGTCCTGCTCGGCGCTATCGAGGGAGCGGCCATACGCTATGGAGAGAGGGTGCAGGTACACGAACAGACATGCATGAAAAAAGGTGCGCCCAGCCTGCCGCTTCGAAGTACATTTCTCCGCTCCCATATCGGGGCCGCTAGAGCAAGAAACACCTGAGCAGCGAGAGCGCCGAGCGGCTCAACGGCAGCTCGCTCAGCTTGTTTTAGCCGTCCTTCCCAACAGAGATGGAGTGTCATTGCAGGAACTACAGGGAATACTTGTCCATCACAACGCGACACCACAGCAAACTCGACCCAGCGTTCTGCTTGAGGCTTTACGCCACCTGCAACACGCCGGTTTAGTTGCCAGTACCGCTAACCAGCCCGGAGACGACCTGACGCATCGCCGCTACTGGCGTGCCCCAACCTTTGGCAAATAGGCTCGAACCAGCAGGCCTGCTCCTACCCAGAAGCCGAGGCAGACCGAGCGCAAGCGGACTGGCCAACCATGAGCGAGGCAGGCCGAGCGCAAGGCATCGGCCCTACTATACGACGTGGCTCATAGAGCGGTCTCGTCTATAGTAGGGCCGGTGCCTTGCGCTCGGCCTGGGGGTGAGGGGTGGTCATCTCCCTTGCGCTCGGCCTGTTCTATACCTTTCTCGTTATCGCACCTGGCGATCGGAATGGTTGAAGAGTGCGAGAGCCGCTATCATCAGGCCTGATGATGTAACTATTACATCGTTCATTTCTCGATTTGACCCACAACAAAATCACCAAAAGTTTAAGGTTAATATGCTCTATCTCGGCTTGCCCCTTTGTCTCACTCGCTATTGCCCGGAAAGGACTCGCTAGTATATACTGTTGCTGGTGTGCTATAATATCTGAGTAAAGAAGTCGGAATTGATTTCTCTCGCGAAAGAAGCTTTGCTGGCCCATTACGGGCAAGGTATGACAATAGAGACAGGACATATTGCTCTCCTGTTGAGAGGATAAGGAATATGGCGGAACAAATTACTGCCGATATGGTTATTCATGATGTGGTGAGCAGGCACCCGGAGACGGTCAAGATCTTTCACGGGCATGGTCTCCCCTGCACAGCGTGCGCTGTCGGCTCGCGTGAGAGTATCGCGGGCGGTACGCGCACCCATCGCTTCTCACCTGAGAAGGCGGAACTGCTGCTCAAAGATTTGAATGCAGTCGTTAGAGGTGAACCAACTTCGGTAGCTCCGAAGAAGGCTCCAGTCGGACGCGGCGTTCCGCTGACAATGGCCGCCGGCGGCGCGAATCGCAAGGTGAAGCAGGTTATTGCTATTATGAGCGGCAAGGGCGGCGTCGGCAAATCGCTGGTGACGGGCTTGCTGGCCGTCTCACTGCGGCGACAGGGTCTGAGTGTGGGCATCCTGGATGGCGACATCACTGGCCCCAGCATTGCCCGTATGTTTGGCACAAAGGGCCAGCCGACGAAGGCCAACAACGGGGGTATTGCTCCGTTGACGAGCCGGGGAGGCATCAAGGTCATGTCGATGAACATGTTCCTGGAACAGGAAAGCGACCCGGTGATCTGGCGCGGCCCGATGGTCTCCAGCGCCATCAAACAGTTCTATAGCGATGTCGATTGGGGCGATCTGGATTATCTGCTGGTCGACCTGCCCCCCGGCACCTCTGACGCACCGATGACCGTTTTGCAGTCGCTGCCAGTCGATGGCGTGGTCATCGTCTCCTCGCCTCAGATGCTGGCGACAATGGTGGTAAAGAAATGTATTAACATGGTGCGGCAGCTCAAAGGCGTGATCGTCGGCGTAGTCGAGAACATGGCGTACTTTGAGACCCCCGATGGCGAACGCTACGAGATCTTCGGTACCAGCAATGGCCCCGAACTGGTGGACATGACCGGCGCTCCTCTGCTGGCACAGTTACCCATCGATCCCGTCCTGACCTCCCTCTGCGATGCCGGACGCGTAGAGGAGTACGAGTCTGAAGCCTACGATCTGCTGGCACAACATTTCGTGAATACGCTCAAGATTAAGCGGTAGGCAAGGATAAACACAAATATCAGGCAAGGAAACGGCATTGGCGCGTCTGTCAATGCCGTTTCCTTGCCTGATACATGAGCAATCCAGTACAGTTCCATGTATTACACGAAAGGAGATTGACAAATGACGGCGTTTGTCTCACTATTTCGCGGCATCAATGTTGGCGGTCAGCACATGGTAAAGATGGGTGAACTCAAGGCGCTCCATGAAGAACTGGGATTGCAGGATGTCGTCACCTATATCCAGAGCGGAAACGTCGTATTTAGAGGCGATGAGGTAGACCCGGCCCAACTGGCGCAGCAAATTGAGGATGCCTTTGCAGGGAAATTCGGCTTTCGTTCAAGCGTCATTGTGCGCTCTGAAACCGGGCTACAAGAGGCCATCAATAACAACCCGTTTCAGAACCAGCCGGAAAAAGAGGCAAAGTGGGTACACATTCTCTTTCTGGCCTCTCGCCCTGAGCGTACAGCGCTGGAAGACCTCCATCAGGCATACAGCGGCCCTGAAGAAATCCACCTGATCGGACAGCAACTCTACATGTATTATCCCACTGGAATGGGACGCTCAAAACTCACCTTGCCCCTGATCGAGAAAAAGCTGAAAACGACCGGTACGGTAAGAAACTGGAATACTGTCCTGCAATTGCAAAAACTGCTCCAACCCTGAGTTATCTCGACCATCAGCTACAGGGTTATGAGGGCAAAAACAAAGCCCTCTGCGCTGACGGATATCAGCAGAGAGGGCTTTGTTGCTCTTATCCCAGCTTACGGCTGAGTGTTGTAATGAGACTTGTGATAATAGACCATCCCCTTGCCCAGCACCTTTACCGGCTGCAGCTCTTTGAGCATAATGGCCTCACCACATTTCGCGCAGATGCGCCCGGTCATATGGTTGACCTCTTCGCGGTTCGCCAGCGAGGCACGGGCCGTCTTTGAAAGTTCACCCTTCTTCGGCATGAAACGATACTCCCTTCGCCAATCTTCTATCGCAGAAACAAATCTTTCAGTTATGGAACTCGCTGTTCTGAACAACAAGCAAGCCCACATTCATCAGCTATAAGTATACCATAGCCACCCCGGCCTGTCCAACATGGAATAGCCCCCAGATTTGTATCACCCGAATATACTAACACAGGCAATAAGGACGATATTCCCCCTGTACACCATCCCTCTTTACCCCGACAAAAAACAGGGAGCCCAGATATCTGAACTCCCTTAATGATACATAAATGAAATACACACTACGAAGCTACGCTACCGGAAGCACTACCAGTCGTACCTACAAGGGACGCACTACTAGCAAAAACTCCATGTACCAGCTACAATAGTCATTAACTGAGAGGCATTTTCCATCCTCTTCATCTACTATAACGAACGAACCAGGAAGGTTTAACGGAGATTGCCCGGCTATTACGGTGCAAAACCACGAAACGGATGGAAATGGCAGGAATTGCCCCTCTTCAGTCTTGCTAACAGCGAGGTTGGCAGGTATCGGGCGAGCAGTCGCCAGCACAAAGCACGTGGAGGAAATACTGGTTATGGAAGTACGCAAATTGACAGAGAAGGACGCGGAAGCCTTCTGGAAGATTTGCCTGCGCGCATTGCAGGAGGACCCGGAGTCGTTTGGCGCCTCTTACGAAGAGATTCTTGAGCGCGGCATTGCGGGCAGCACACCCGGGCTGGGCAGGCGTGAGGGTGCGCCCGAGGATGCAACCTTTGGCGCGTTCGACGAGAAGGGGCAGCTTGTGGGCATCGCCGGCTTCCGGCGCGAGGAGGAAGCGAAGATGCGGCACAAGGGCGTTATCTGGGGCTGGTATGTGCCAAAGGAGCTGCGCAGGCAAGGCATCGGCAAGGCGCTGCTTGAGGCGGCCATCGACTATGCGAAGGGCCTGCCCGACCTGGAACGCATCAATCTCGCCGTCGTGCTGACCAGCAAGGAGGCGCGCCTGCTCTTTGTCTCCCACGGCTTCGAGACCTACGGCCTGGAACGCCAGGCCCTCAAACTGCACGACCGCTATTTCGACCAGGAACTCATGACGCTCCCTCTAACAAAGTGATGAGGAGGCAGTTCATTCCCTGTTCTCAAAAGCCGAGCGCGCTATCTCCTTCATCTTGCCATCCACTACGCCCAGATAGATTTGTTGCAGGCGATAGCTGCCCGCGTTTTCATCACTCGATTGAGGCCAGAGCGTCACCAGGGCGACGGTATTTTGCATCAACAGGTCGTGTGGGATGTGCTTTTTTCCCCAGGGGTGGAGCAGCGGGACGATGGCAGAATACAGGCCACCATAGAAAAGGCGTTTGACGGGGGATTGATCGAGGATGAGGTTCCTTTGCCTGTTACTGAGTCTATTGCGAAAAGGGCTGGCAACGAGCTGGTAGAGCGTGGCATGCTTCTTCGAGGGCAGAAGCGTTGCGCGGCTTTGCGCGGCATAGGAAAAGTGGACATCGCCTGAGAGGACGACGATGTCGCGCTGGCGCACGGCAAGCAAAGCGACGAGTTCGCGCCAGGTGCTTGCATAGACAGGCCAGTGATCAAAGCTCAAACCGATAGCCAGCTCGCGCTGAAATCCTGCCAGCAGGTGACCCGGTTGCCGCAACGGGCCATGCTGGAAGGGACGGACTCCCATTGTATATTCAGCAAGGCCGATGACGGGTGGCAGCAAAACAGGAACCGATGAGACGAGCAGAACTGTTGTATCGTCATGGTTTTGCAGCCACTGCCGCAGTTCCTCCATCTGCTGCTGGCTCATAATGCGTGTTGGTGCATCAAGGGCTGCTGCCTCTGTCTTGCCAGGAAAAGATGTGCGACCGGCACGCACGTCGGTGACAAAGATGGGAGGCACCGTAGGAATCTCATAGTGCCAGTCCACCGCGACCTCTCCATAAACGGTTTTGCGCATCCAGGCGCGCAAGTCCTCAAGCACATCTTTACCACTGTGCTCGGCCCTTTGCATCACTGCGAACAGGGGATGTTCGTTCGGGCCCTGCGCGCAGAGATTTCCCCAGCCCTGATAGACCCAGTAGGCGACCAGCCCGTCAACCAGTGTCTGCTCCAGCCCCCTGCGCAATGCTCGCCCCAGCCAGAGTGACGCAATATTCCAGTTATTGATGATCTCGTGATCGTCGAAGATCATCCAGGTAGGAAGTGCAGCGAGTACCTGGCGCACTCCAGCATCCTCCGTCCATGCATCTTGATAAAGCGAGGCAAATTCCTCAAAGGTGTGCGCACCGGGGGGCAGCGAGTTTTCAGAAGGCTTGCCGGGTAGCCGGGCAGCAATCTTTTTTCGCCATTTCATGCGTTCATCGGCATAGATCTGGTCGCCGATAAGCAGCAGCAGACGCGGCCAGAGCAGTTCCCGCTCATCAAACGTGTCGTGCAGCCAGGAACCGAAGGCGCTGAGAGCATCAGGGCCAGGCGAGGAAAGATTGCGGCAGGAGCCATAAGCCAGCCGCAAGGGAGAACTCTCACCCGGCAGGTCTAGCGTGCGAAAACACTGGATAAGCGATTGATCCTTGCCTACCCTCTTTGTAGATTGCTCCGTCACTGACTCTGAAACTGGATCAGTGACGGAGGCAACGGTATAGGTATACCAGGTAGCAGCTTGCAGGCCGGAGAGACGCAAGAGCGTGTAGTGACGCCCTCCCACATTCACGCTACGAGAGCGCGTAGATAGAATATGTTGCTTAGCTTCCTGCTCCTGCGCATCTCTTGCGGGCATCACCTGCAATTCCACTTCACATGCATCTACCCATTCGCACCAGATAGCGACGCTTTCAGAACTAACGGCCCGCACAAGCGGCCCCACTCGTAACTGTGACACAATCCAGACTTCCTCTCACCGACTCAGACACACAATGTGGTCTTGTAGCATGGATTATATCATCTTCTGAGCAGGCAATAGCTCAGTCACGACTTTTGGAAAAGATTCGTAGCTCAACCTCTATGGTTACTTGCTCGGGTCAAGCACAACTTTAATATAGCCATCGCTGCGCTCGTCAAATTTTCGGAAGGCGTCGGGTGCCTGCGAAAGCGGCAAATGATGGGAGACAATCTGGCTCGGCTTTGCCCGCCCCGCAATGATCATGTCACGCAGCTGGGTATTGTAGCGTTCATCGTTGTCACGTCCCATGCCGATAGCAATGCTTTTCTTAAAGAGCATGGACCAGGGAACGGCAAGATCACCTTGCTTTTCAAGCTCGCCCACGGGCTTTGCATCGTCAGGTAGGAAAACACCGATAATGCCGAGTCGCCCGTTCGGGTTGATGAGACGCGCAAGGTCGTGAATCACCTGATCAGGTTTCTCATGATCAGGATTAGCCCGGTCGCGCGCCTGGAAACCAACGGCATCGATACCGCAGTTGATGCCACCCATAGCGTCTTCGCCTCGCCACGTCGGACCGGCCTGCTTGCGCGCACGACTGCGCTGTTCCCGGATTTGTTCTACTGGATCGCCATCTCGAAAATTGATTGGAATAGCGCCTAGCTCACCCGCCTTTTCCAGCCGCTCAGGAATGTAGTCCACCACATAGACTTCGTTTGCTCCGCGCAGGAAGCAGGAATAGGCCGCGAGCAGGCCAATAGCTCCCGCGCCGAAAATAGCTACACTATCTCCCAGGGAAACGCGGGCCAGTGCGGTTGCATGATAACCGGACGGAAAGGCATCAGCCAGTAAAACAAAATCGTCTTCCCAATCATCGCCCGGCTCTCCGGGAAGACGGAGGCAGTTCGAATCGGCAAAGGGAATACGCACATATTGTGTTTGAACGCCTCGATATGTTCCCATGCCGGGATATCCATAAGCGGCTCCTGCTGAGCCTGGATTGGTCATCAAGCAGGAAGCGCTGTAGCCGCGCACGCAATTGTAGCAGAAGCCACAGCAGATATGCGTTGGCACTACAACACGATCCCCCTTCTTGATGGAGACAACGGCAGGCCCAACTTCTTCAACGACTCCCAGCGGCTCATGACCAATCACAAGGCCATTGACCTCGCCCATACGTCCCTCGTAGATATGCAGGTCGGTGCCGCAGATGGCCGATGAAGTGATGCGCATCAGGACATCTGTGGAAGCCTCAATGCGAGCATCCTCAACCGTTTCGACATCAACTGTGCGGTCACCCCGCCATACTACTGCTTTCATAGTCCCTCCTCATCTGAATGACTGCAAAAAGTTATATAATCCTCAGGTACAAGAATGATACGTTTCTTGCCGACCATTCATTGACTGGACATGTAGCTGGCAGCGAAATAGCAGCGTTTCTTCTAAAATGGGATTTTGTTAGCTATGCATTTTTATCCGGCAAAACATCCACTGCCTCTATACCCGCTATTCTTCATATAAATACAGCAGCTAGATAGTTTTCTTTGTATACTCCCCCAAAAGTACCTCCATTGACACTTGTCTATTAACCCTTTTATCGAGTATGCTTTTAATACTACCTGTTTGCCAGGGAGACAGCAGGAGGTGTTTTAGAAGACGATGAGCGTTGGCAGGAGGAGCAAGCGTGGAGTACGCCAGCAACGATTTACAGGAAAGCAGTTTAGAGATAGCGCTGCCTGTAACCCCTGTACCAGATACAGACGCCAGCATCCAGGCAGGCGAGCTATGGC
Organism: uncultured Chloroflexia bacterium; assembly: GCA_963736995.1. Lineage (GTDB taxonomy): Bacteria > Chloroflexota > Ktedonobacteria > Ktedonobacterales > Ktedonobacteraceae > CADDYT01. Next base: position 340,398 of record CAVTRB010000003.1, on the reverse strand, counting down.
TGGAAGCTGGTAAAACGTATTTCGAGGAGCGTGCTTATGAGGAGGCGCTGGCTGCCTTTAACCGGGCCTTGCAATCTGACCCCAACTCTCCTCAGATCTATGTACACGTCGGCGACACGCTTTTCCAGCTTGAGTCGTATGATGAGGCGCTGGCAGCTTTTGAGCAAGCGCTGCAACACAGTGTCGATGAAGCCTGTATACTTTACGTCTTCAATTGTAAGGGCAACACGCTTTACCGGCTCGGACGCTACGAAGAGGCCTGCGTTGCGTATCACAAGGCTATTGAACTCGATCCCAACGAGGCCATTTTCTACTACAATCTGGGTCTTGTTCTCACGTGCCTGAACCATCAGCAGGAAGCCATCACCTCTTTCGAGCGGGCGCTGGGCCTTGACTCCAACGACCCTTACACCTATAACAGTCTGGGGAATAGCCTGTACCACCTGCAACGGTATGAGCATGCTCTTACTGCCTACGAACGAGCGGCAGAACTTGACCCCAACGAGATCATTTTTCACTACAACACAGGAAAAATCCTGGCGTTGCTCAACCGGAATGAGGAGGCGCTGGTCGCATACAAACGAGCCATTGAACTCGAACCCTGCGACGCACAGACATACAATGCCATGGCGGATGTTCTCTTTGCCATGCAATGCTACGAGGAGGCGCTTGTTGTCTACCGCCAGGCCTTCCGTTTCGCTCCCTCGGACGCTACCATATGCTACAAGCTGGGGCTGTCCCTTATCCGCCTCAACCGGCCTACGGAGGCCCTGGCTGCCTTCGCACGTGCGACCTGGCTGCAGCCGAACTACGCCCCCGCGTTCACGCAAATGGGCCATGCCCTGTACACTCTCGAATACTTCTATGAAGCACTCACCGCCTTCAGGCGCGCCATCCTGCTCGACCCTTCCGATGCCTGGGCGCACTTCGGGAAAGGTCACATCCTGCGCGACATCGGCTGCGAAAAAGATGCCTTTCTCTCTTACGCTCGCGCTGTCCGGCTCGACCCCCTGTGCCAACCGGCCCGCTTCTGGCGGGATCAGATGCGCCTCTACCTGACCAAAGGCAAAGACTGGCATTCTATTGCGATGAAGAAAACAATGTGATATCGCATCACGTAGGCGCCGATTTATCGTGCGCACTGCCGATTTAGCGGCAACGTAGCCCCATTGGCCGATCAATCGCTGTCTACGGGGCGGAATAATTATCTTCCCACCAGAGGCCCATACGAGCTGCTGTTCCACCATCCACGTAGAGCACCTGGCCCGTGATAAATTCGGCGGCATCGGAGGCCAGGAAGCAAACAGCAGGCGCGACATCTTCCGGCAGGCCAACGCGCCCCCATGGCACCAGGGTATTGCCAAACTCTCGCGTGTAGCCGGGCATATCAAAATAGCGTGCCACTTCGATGACGCCTGGACCAATAGCGTTCACGCGCACCCGCTGCGGAGCCAGTTCAATCGCCAGCTCGCGCGTAAAGGCGATGATCGCTCCTTTTGTGGAGGCATAGGCAGCGTGACGCGGAAAACCCGCGTTGCCATGCACCGAAGTGATGTTGATAATGCTGCTTCCTGCCCTCTTTGTCAGGTAGGGCAGGGCGTATTGCGCGCAGAAAAAATAGCCCTTCATGTTCAGGTCGAACACCTCGTCATAGACGGTCTCGCTGGTCTCGGCAAAGTTCAACGCACGCGTCACACCCGCGTTGTTGACCAGGATATCGAGACCGCCAAGTGCCTGTACAGCCTCCTCCACCACCTGCCTGCACACCTCTACAGAACGCAGGTCGCCACCCAGCACGACTCCCTGCCTGCCTGGCTGCTGAATTTCTCTCGCCGCCTCCCGCGCGCCTTCTTCATTGTGAGCGTAATGTATGGCAACCGTTGCACCTTGCCGCGCCAGTTCCAGCGCAATGGCCCGTCCAATACCCGCTCCCGCCCCCGTCACCAGCGCCCTTCGCCCGGTAAGGGGCTGCGCTGCGCGTTCCGCTCCCTGCATAAGCTCCTCCTCTCCACCTATAACATTATCATGATCGGAATAGAGCGATTGTAGCGGTTTGCGGTAAAATATGTCAATGAGCGTAGAGACAACATATTTTTTGTCTCAACAGTTGAGAAAAGAGGCCAGTTATGCATGAAGGACAGCCCAGCGAGGCCAGTCTCTACTTGAGAGAGATGGCCAGGCGCAATGCTCAGGTATATGCCACCCATCCTCTAACCAGAGCCATCATCGTCACTGGCTCTGCCGCCGAGGGCATCAGTGATTTTTACTCCGATATTGACCTGATCATTTACTATGACGAGCTTCTATCCGAGGATGAGTTGCTGGCGGCTTGCCAGCAGAATCATGGTGAGGAGCGTACACCGCTTGGGCCGTATAGTAAAGATGGCTTTGCGGAAACGTATAAAGTAGCGGGAGTAGAGTGCCAGGTTGCACACACAACAATCGCAAGCTGGGAACGAGAGATGGCAACGGTACTCGAAGAGCTTGACGTTACTTCCCCACTTCAGAAAGCGCTCTCCGGCCTTCTCGATGCGATCCCACTCTACGGCGAGCCGCTTATCCGAGAGTGGCAGTCAAAACTTGCCAGCTACCCCGATCCGCTCGCGGAGGCAATGGTACAGCACTATCTCACCTTTTTCCCGCTCTGGGCCTTACAGGAGCGCCTGTCCCCTCGCGACGCTACAATATGGCTATATGAAATACTTACTGAAACAGCCTATCACCTGCTCGGCACCCTGGCAGGCCTCAATCGCCGTTATTTCTCGACCTTCCAGTTCAAACGCACGGAGCGCTTCATTGCGCAGCTACCTGTTGCGCCCACGAATCTTGCCCCACGCCTCGAAGCCCTCTTCTATACAGACATAGCAACAACCTCAAAGCAGGCAAAAGCACTTGTCGAGGAGACGGTGGATTTAGTGGAGCAGCATATGCCTCAGATTGATACAGGTCGGGTACGAAAACAGCTTGGCTGGCAAGAACAACCGTGGAAACCGGTTTAGAGCCACCTTTTCTGCTCCGTATCCTGTTGCCATATCCCATGCGCATGGGATATATTGCTGTTAGACGAAAGAATGTGTAAAACGACAGATCTAAAGAACGACGATGTATAGAAGGAGCGAAGAGAGATGGCTTACGAACTGATTTTGCTGGAATTTGACGATAATTTCGCCACCATTACCATGAATAACCCGAAGCGGCGCAACGCGCTCTCGCTCAAGCACATGCTTGAACTGACCGACGCCTTCAGAAAGGTGGGGGAGAGCACTGTACGCGGGGTGACGCTGGCAGCCAACGGGCCGGTCTTCTCGGCGGGCCACGACTTCGCCGATATGGTGGGGCAGGACCTCATCGCCATGCGCAAAATACTGCGCGTCTGCACGACGCTGATGGAGACGATTCAGGAGATACCGCAGCCGGTGCTGGCCCGCGTGCAGGGACTTGCCACTGCCGCAGGCTGCCAGCTTGTAGCGACTTGCGATCTGGCCGTCGCCTCGACCGAGGCGGGTTTCGCCACGCCGGGCGGCAAGGGCGGCTGGTTCTGCACCACCCCGATGGTTGCGGTCAGTCGCAGCATCGGGCGCAAACGGGCGCTGGAGATGCTGCTGACGGGTGAAGTCATCGACGCACAGACGGCAGCCGACTGGGGGCTGGTCAACCGCGTTGTTGCCCCCGAACGGCTCGTGGAGGAGTCACAGAAATTGCTCGCGGCGGCGACACGGGGCAGCTTCTTCTCCAAAGGCATCGGCAAACAGGCATTCTACGCGCAGATCGATCTCGCGCAATCACAGGCTTACGATTATGCCCAGGAGGTCATGGCCGCCGCCTCGCAGATCCCCGACGCCCAGGAAGGCATGCAAGCCTTCTTAGAGAAGCGCCATCCGAACTTCCAGCAACCAGGATAAGTTAAATGGCTCATTAAAACAGCTTGCACAGGTTATTCTTCACTGCGCGAAGAATAACCTGTGCAAGCTGTTTTAATGACCTGTATCATTTCTTTCCTGGCGCTGCCTCACATCCTCGATGGAACCTGCCATGTAGAAGTATTCTTCACGCACCATGTCGTATTTGCCCTCCAGGATTTCTTTAACGCCGCGCACCGTCTCTTTGAGGGAAACATATTTGCCCTCGATACCCGTGAAGGGCTCCGCCACGTGCATGGGCTGCGTCAGGAAGCGCTGCAGCTTGCGTGCTCGCGCCACGGTGATCTTGTCCTCCTCCGAGAGTTCCTCGACGCCGAGCAGGGTGATGATGTCTTGCAGGTCTTTGTAGCGCTGCAGGACACGCTGCAAGTCCCTGGCAACGGTATAATGTTCCTCGCCCACGATCGCCGCGTCCATAATGCGACTGGTCGAGGCCAGCGGGTCGATGGCAGGGAACAGCGCCTGCTCAAAAAGCGAGCGTTCAAGCACGATGGTCGAGTCGAGGTGGGCAAAGGTCGTGGCCGGAGCAGGATCGGTGTAGTCGTCGGCGGGAACGAAGACGGCCTGCAGAGAAGTGATGGAGCCGCTGCGCGTCGATGTGATGCGCTCCTGCAACTCACCCATCTCTTCGGCCAGATTGGGCTGGTAGCCCACTGCCGAGGGCAGGCGACCCAGCAAGGCCGAGACCTCTGCCCCAGCCTGCGTGAAGCGGAAGATATTGTCGATGAAGAGCAGCACATCCTTGCCCTCTTCGTCACGGAAGTATTCCGCCATCGTCAGAGCAGTCAGCGCCGTACGCAGGCGCGAGCCGGGCGGCTCGTTCATCTGTCCGAAGACCATCACCACGCGGTCGATGATGCCGCGCTCGATCATCTCGTGATACAGGTCGTTGCCCTCGCGTGTGCGCTCGCCAACGCCTGCGAAGACGCTGTAGCCACCATGATTCAGCGCGATGTTGTGAATCAATTCCTGAATGATGATGGTTTTGCCCACGCCCGCGCCGCCGAAGGCTCCCACCTTGCCACCCTTCATAAAGGGGCAGATCAGGTCAATCACCTTGATGCCGGTCTCCAGGATTTCCATACTCGTCGGCTGCTCTTCCAGCGCGGGTGCAGACCGGTGAATGGAATGGGTAGGAGCATCCGTTACTGCGCCTTTGTTGTCAATCGCCTCACCAAGCACATTAAAGATGCGCCCCAGCGTTTTAGGGCCAACGGGCACGGAGATGGGGTGGCCCAGACTGGTCACTTCCAGGCCGCGCTTGAGGCCATCAGTCGCTCCCATCGCCACGCAGCGCACCCAGTTGTTCCCAAGAATCTGCTCAACCTCCAGCGCCAGTTCCCCCTGACCATCCGGCGCGCGCAGCAGCAACTCCTCATATATTTCGGGCAGTTGTCCCGCCGCAAACTCGACATCCACCACCGCACCCATCACCTGCACAATCTTCCCCTTCACCTCCGTCGATACAACCATGTGTATTCCCTCCTGCGCATACAATATTGTCAACATTTCTCGTTACACCTTGAACTGTACAGCAGAAGAGCGTTTCACACCTGACCTGAATGACGTAATCTGTATGGATGAGTGAAGTTGAGAAAAACCAGGAGGGTAGGCAAAACAACGTAGTAGAGATGATGAACTTTAACGAGCAAGATCGGTAAACATGCCAATCCGTAGGCACTGGTTGATCGAGCGCACCGCCGATTTATCAGCAAGGGACGCGGGGCCAATCAATCGGTGCCAATAAGCATCAACCTGATGAAACAGGGTTGGATCCTCCGTAGGGGCGAGGGCGGCTGGGATGGGGTGGGAGGGCCTTCAGGGTCGCCCGCGTAGCCCTGCGGGTTGATGACGAGTGGATGAACGTCGCAGGGATGGTCGGGCGGCCCTGAAGGCCCTCCCCGCCACTCCGCACTGCCCTCGCCCCTACGGACATTGATGAGACTCTCGTCAGGTTGATGCCTATTGGGGCCGATCAATCGGTGCCTACGAGCTTCCATTACGGGTTTTGGTTGTTCAAATTCGTAACTTCTCGCTAACCTCCAGGGAATGATCGGTGCTGGATTAAGAATGGTATACTAAGGGAAAGGCTTTTCCGTTCAATTTCTAGAGGGATTTGCTATTATGCGCACTTTTTCCAGAGAAGCAAGAGAGAGACCACATCGTACAATTGAGGCAGCGCGAGTCCTGCACGAGAAAGCGAATATTGTCGAGCGTGCGACAAGCAAGGCTCAATTCGACGAAGTAATTGTCGCGGTGATCCGCAGCGATTTGAGCTTCGGAGGTGTCTGGATACTCGCCCGTAAACATCTGCTTCAACAGATCCACACAGTAGAGGACGAGGGAGGCTGGTCGCTCACCTTCTCACCCAACACTCCGGCTGCTTCCATTGAGCAACGTTGTGACGAGCTTGCAAGGATTGCGCAAAAGCGAGGAGATGTCATGCAGCGCTGGCTCCAGCGACATGAACTTTGACAATCACTATCGACAATGAGGGTGTCCTCCTTTCCCTACAATATCAGCTAATCCACGAGGTCGTGCTCAAAGGCGAAGCGAGTGGCGGCGCTACGCGAGGAGACGCCAATTTTCCCGTAGATGGAGCGCAGGTGCGTATTGACGGTGCGCGGGCTGAGCACAAGCTGCTCGGCGATACGCGCATCGGGCAAACCCTGCGCAACAAGGCGCAGCACATCTATTTCACGGGCTGTCAGGCCAGCCGGATAGGTAGGATGTTGTTTTGCCGGAGCTTTCTCTCCTTCGGCCACAGAGATACGCGCCACCATGCTGAGGGCGAGCTTCAGCGTCATGGTGACCCCGTAGGCCCAGCTCTCGTTGAAGACGCCTTCGCCCAGTTCACTGTGCAGCACGGCTACCTCGTATTCGTGTCTTGTAAGGAAGGTTGGCGGCAGGGGAATTTGCATCCAGTCGCGCAGGCCTTCGACGGTGCCGAGGAACTGGGCGGCTCGTTCGGGCAGGCTAATCTGGTGGCATAGCCAGGCAAACGTTTCGAGCGTGGAAAGCAACCCCAGGCGGTCTCCGACCTCCGAAGCAAGCTGCAAGCTTTGCTTGAGCAAGGTGCAGGCCTGGGCATGCTCCTGCCGTTCTCGTGCTATATCCCCCAGGCCAAAGAGCGCACCCGCCATACTCACACGATCATTGAGCTTGCGTGCCAACGTCAGGCACTGTTCGTAGTAGGCGGTAGCCGCGTCGTAGTTGCCCTGATAGCGTTCCAGATCGCCCAGACCAAGCAAAAGCTGCGTGATGCCGGGCATGTGACCGATCTCCCTGACCAGCCGCAGGCTCTCTTTGAGCGAACGTGCCGCCTGCCGCATATCGTTCTCATAGATGGCGATCTGCCCCAGCCCGGTCAGTGCTACAGCCCGTATCTGCCGGTTGCCCAACACGGCAGTCAGCGTGAGACATTCATCAAAGCGTGCCCGCGCCGCCTCGTAGTGGCCTTGCAAGCGCAGGATATCGCCGATACCCGTCAGGCAGATACTCTGGCTCCAGCGATCACCACTCTCCTGAAAAAGAGCCAGGGCGCGCGTGTAGAGGAAATGGGCCGTCTTGAGCTTACCCTGCAAACGCATAATGTTGCCGAGATGCACCTGCACGGAGGCCTGACCGTTCAGGTCGCCAACCTCGCGCAGCAGCATCAAACTTACGTGGAAGCGCGTGCGTGCTCTCTCGAAATTGCACAGCCTGCTCTCGATCTGCCCGTGAATGCTGTGCAACGTCCCTCTCGCCCAACGATCATCCGACTCCTTAAGGAGGACCGAACCAGCCTCGGCAAAGCTGCGCGCCGCCTCATCATTGCCAAGATAGAGTTCCAGCATTGCCAGCGCCCCGCAGGCAAGCGCCTGCGTGCGTCGCTCCCCTACCCGGGCAGCCAATTTGCGGCTCTCCTCCTGCCGGATACGTGCCAGCGTGAGGTCGTTGCGCATGTGCGCCATGATACCGGAAGCGTAGAGTACCCTGGCACGTAAAGCAAGTGAGGGTGATTCCTCGCTGAGGGTCAGCACCTCTTCGATCCAGTTATGGCCCTCGCTCAGAGAGCCGCGCACCTGCAAAAAACCGCTCAGCGCACTCGCCAGTCGCAGCGCAAGCTCAACCTCACCAGCAGCGACCACCCAACGCATGGCGGCCCAGAGATTGGCGGTCTCACGGTCAAGTCGGGCCAGCGCCGCTCGCTGTCCGCTGCCGTACAGTTCAGGCTCAACCTCTTCGGCAAGCTGAAGATAGAACCCGGCATGTCGTCGCTGCGCCTGCTCGCGCTCCCCATACCGTTCCAGGCTGTCCAGCGCGTATTCACGAATCGTCTCCAGCAGCATGAAGCTTCTCTCATCCGATGCAACATCCTCTACCACCCGCACCAGGCTTTTATCGACCAGCGAGGTGAGCAGTTCAAGCGTTTCGGCATCGTCAGGCACTGTTTCGGGCGCAAGCGTCTTCACGTCCGTAGTCGAGCCAATAGCGGCAGCCGCTTCCAGCGTCCAGTTACCGACTAGCGCGCCAAGCTGGCGAAAGAAACGCTGCTCGCTCTCAGAGAGCAGATCGTAGCTCCAATCGAGCGTCTTGCGCAGGGTTTGCTGGCGTGCCGGAAGGTTGCGCGCCCCACCGGTCAGGAAGCTCAGACGGCTCTGCAAGCGTGTTAGGATAGCCTGGGGCGTCAAGAGCTTGATGCGCGCCGCCGCCAGTTCGAGAGCCAGGGGCAGGCCATCCAGTTGCACGCAAATCTCCGCCACCGCTCGCGCATTTTCAGCCGTGAGCGCAAACGACGGTTTGACCGCCTGCGCCCGCTCCACAAAGAGTGTCACCGCCGCCGAGTTCACAGCAGCCAGTTCATTCTGCTCCTGCACAGCGAGGTCAGGCAGTGCGAGGGGCAGCACTTCAAACTCACGCTCCCCGTACAGGTGCAGCACCTCGCGGCTGGTAGCAAGAATCTTCAAGCGTGGGGCAAGCGCGAGCAGGTCACCAATTAATGAGCCAGCCGCCAGCACGTGCTCAAAGTTATCGTGTACGAGCAGCAACTGCTTCTCGCGCACATACGCCCTCAACACCTTCAGCAAAGGATAGTGCGCGACCTCCTCAATGCCCAGCGCCTGCGCAATAGTAGGCAGCACCAGTTCCGGCTCGCGCAACGGTGCCAGCGAGACAAAGCAGACGCCGTCTTGAAAATCTGCGGCCACCTCGCGAGCGACTTCCAGCGCCAGCCGCGTCTTGCCCACCCCACCCGGCCCTGTCAGCGTCAACAGCCGCACATCCTCACGTCGCAGCAAAGCCGCCAGCGCGCCAATCTCGCCCGCCCGCCCAATCGTTCCATTCATTTGTACAGGTAATGACCGCAAAGCATTAGAAACGCTCATCTCAGCCCCTGCTAGTACTTGTGGTTACGTATCTCTATGGCTATCTTAGCAGAGATGAGAAAAAGGGTGCAAGTGGGACTCGAGACAAGCGACACTTGCTATACAACTCAAGGCGGCATACAATGGATACGTATGGATATTGAACTCACTGCTGAAGAAAAAAGACTGACTGATTATGCAAAGGCCGCTGTGGTGAAATACAACACTATTCGCCACGCGAATAGGGGCATTGATACATTGTACGCCTTTTTACTCTCAGAGAGTGGCAAGATCTATGATGGTGCCTGTTATGAATCTCCCCTGAGTCATGCCTCCATCTGTGGTGAGAGGCATGCTATCACAAATCTGATCCTGTATGAATCGTATGCAGCAAAAATTACAAGTATTGTTATTGCCAATCCTGTTCCAGAAGTGCAAGCACAGGGAACACCTCCATGTGGAACATGCAGACATCTTATCCGATCGCATGGTACGCCAGAAACCATTGTTCTTCTCGTGCAATATATTCAAAGAAAAGATGGGTGAATATTCCCTGAATTAGAGAAATATACGATCAAGGATTTCTATCCTCTTCCTTTCGAAGAAAAGGAGGGACTATGGGACAACTGGCAACCGAAATAAGATTCCTTTCAAGCACTCCTCAGGATTGTATATTTCTCTACATAGTTGGTCTTAATGTTCGTTTAGTTTTGTGCTACAAAGGAGTAACGAGATGAGCGGACTGGTATTTGCCTGTATTGCGCCGCATGGCAGCCTTACTATTCCTCTTCTTGGAGAAAAGGGGATGGAAAAGGCTCAATCTACACGCGCTGCTATGGAAGAACTTGGACGGCGAATGGCTGCTGCAAAGCCTGAGACGATAGTGCTGGTCACACCTCATGGACATAGAATAGATATGGCGTTTTCGCTGCTGAACAACCTGCGGGTACAGGGAACGCTCGGTCCTGAAAAGGATGGCAATGGCAATAGTTTCACGCTTTCTTTTGAAGTGGATAGACAGCTTAACGCGGCCATTATCGAAGAAGCCCATAAGCTGGATGTTCCTGTAAAAAGTGTCTACTATGCTGTTGCTGATGATCCTGCATTTTCCATGCCGCTTGACTGGGGCGCTCTTGTTCCTCTCTGGTTTCTCACTGCTTCGCTTCATCCTCAGCCTGAAGTTGTGATTGCCTGTCCCGACCGCAATAACCTGCCCTGGGAGCTTTCCGCGCCGTTTGGTTTGTCTATAAGAAAAGCGGCAGAAAAACTTGACCGCCGCATTGCTTTTGTTGCCAGTGCCGACCTGGGACATGCGCACGATGAGCAAGGCCCTTACGGCTATGATAACGCATCTAAAGAGTATGACAGCGCCCTTACTGATGCCGTAAAAGCTCAGGATCTGGCACGACTTCTTACCTTCGATCTTGACTGGCTCAAACGCGCATCAACTGACTCCTACGGCCAGATCCTCAATCTGCATGGAGCTATCGAAGGTTTGAACTTCAAAGGAGCACTGCTCTCCTACGAGGTGCCAACGTATTTTGGCATGATGTGCGTGGCGTACGAGGCTTTGTCATCCTGAGCGTAGCAGAGTTCCCACTCCGCATTCCAGGCCAACCCTTGCGCTCGGCCTGGAGTGCGGGTGGGTTAAAACGCTCCCTTGCGGGCAGCCTGGTTTAAATCACCCCTTCACACAATATCAGCGCTGGGCCGCGTCTGCCTGCTGAGCCAGTTGCTGGAGGAGGGTGAAGAACTCCTTTGGTTGGCCGATGAAGAGGCCATCGTCCGTCAGGGCCTTGACCGCACCCATCGCTGCCCCTTGCGTGTTGGTGGGACGAATGATGGAGACGGGCGGGAACTTGCGGCTGAGGAAGATGGTTGGTTCAGGCATGATCAGATTGGTCTGGAATAACTCACCACCAAAGGGAGGGCTGTTGAGGTCGGGAAAGACCAGCCCGTTGGTGGGGTCGGTCAGAGCGGGCGCGTTGCCTGCCTTGTCGTGCCACGTCTGAAAGTGCGCCGTCTCGGTGGGGCCGATGCTGAGCAAGACGCGCAGCACTTCCACGTTGCTAACCCGCTGAGCCAGCGAGGGGTAGAGGCTGGTGCCTCCCTGCTCAATGAAGCAGAAATGGAAGCCTGCCGTGTTGGCAATCGCCTGGATGTGATTTGCGGGCGACAGGTCGGCATCGGAGCGAGGTATGGCCGGGAACTGCCCTTTACTCAAACCCGGTACTGCCTGGGGGAAGCTGTCGCCGAAATCAGGATTCTTCGTGCTGCTGCGGTAGCGCGTCCACCAGCTTGTATCCACAGTGAGCTGCATGAGATTGGTGAGCCGCCCAATTTGTTGCGCGCCCGTCGCCTTGCTGCTCGGTAAGGTGCGGAACTTATCTAGATTGACGGGATCAGCGCCCTTCGCCACGAGGTAAGCATTGATGAAGGTGAAGTGGCTCATCTCATCATCGGTATTGTCATGGATATACTGCGGCATATCGCTGTCCAGCACCTCAAGGGCCTTGATGTACGGCGGGCTTCCACTGCCACCGGGAACTTCGCTGTCCTGAATACCGCCCAGTTCGTTGTATTGCTGCCACAGGTCGGTTTCGATAATTTCGGCTGCCGCCAGGAAGCGGAGAATTGCCGCATCTCCCTTCGTAAGACCGCCGCTCTCCACTTCAGCAAAGGCGGGTAGCCCATTGGCCAGCAGTCCGGCACTCAACGTGCCCGCTCCTGCTACCGCCAGCCCGCGTCGCAAAAAGGATCGGCGGCTGGTAGTATCCTTCGCTTGTTGTACATTGTCTTGCATCATCTAACCTGTTCTTTCCGCGCCTGAGCGCTTGAGCACATAAGCTCATTATGCTCACAATCTTTTCTGATCGTGGCCGCGTTATGCAGAGTACGCGACTTCCGAGCCACGTACTTTGCAATCAATAGATGTACATCCAACATCTGAGGAGCGCTCCCTGTCACTAGCATGCTGTTGATGAATACGGGGATGAGTTACAAATGAAAACAAAAAACAGGCGAGAAGAAGTCCGCGCTGGTTATACCACGCGGACTTCTTCTCGCCCGTTTTCCCTGATTTTCCCTACAGAAACACGCGCAGGGGGGCGAGGATGAATTCGCCCAGGCGTTTGTACCAGGGGCGGCAGTTCCATTCGTCAAGCTTCAATTCAAAGGCGTTTACGGTATCGCATTTGAATAGCTCCTCCATTTCGTGCGCCAGGTCGCTGTCGTAGACCTCGACATTGATCTCGTAGTTGCCGACGGAGCTGAGTCGATCAAGGTTGGCCGTGCCAATGGTTGACCACTCGCCATCAATGGTACAGGTTTTGGCGTGCAGCATGTTGCGATAGCCCCAGACACGGATGCCCGCTTGCAGGGACTCGGTGAAATAGCCCCGGGTGAGCCAGTCTACCACCACGTGATTGGAGATCCAGGGAACCAGTACCTGCACATCGACGCCACGCTGCGCCGCCTCTTTGAGCGAGCCAAATAACGAACGATCGGGAACAAAGTAGGCGTTCGTCAACCGGATAGAGTGTTCAGCGCGGTCAATCGCTTCGATATACATATCCCGAATGGGAAATGTGAGGCGCATGGCGTTGGTTCCACGCAGGTTTATCAGTGGATCGAAATGGCGTGGGTAATGGCGCGTAATACGCTCTCCAGGAGGCACTTCCCGATTCCAGAAATCGGCGAAGGACTGAGCCAGGTCGGCGGAGGCAGGTCCTTCGATGCGCAAATGCGTATCGCGCCATTCCGTTGCATAAAGACTACCAATGTTAAAGCCGCCGATAAAGCTAATCTTTCCATCGACCACCAGCAATTTGCGATGATCCAGCGCATAGCGGCGCAGATCGAACATTTGCCAGGGCCATTTTATCGCGTGGTACTTCAGTGTGTGAATGGTGGGCGGAAACTGCTTGAACTTTCGCGGCACAACCATATTGCCAAAGCTGTCGAAGATGACATAGACATCCACACCCTCGTTGGCCTTGCGCTCCAGATGCTCTTTAAAGCGCCGCCCAACTGCATCATCCTTCCAGATAAACGTTTCCAGGTAAATCGTCTCCCGGGCCGCATCAATAGCCTCGATCATAGCATCATACAGGTTGCGGCCATAATCATAAATCTGTAAGGTGTTCTCACTCATATACTGTAAGGCGTTTTCTCCCACGGCCACCGGGCCGAGTTGTGGGTGGGGAAAGCCACCTGTATGCTTCTGCCTGCGCAGGATCGAGACCGCCTGCAATGTGAGCACAACAACCGCCTGCAAAGCGACCATTATCCCCGTCGCCTCCAGCAGCAAACGCCGGATAGAGATGCGCGGCAACAGCAGGCGGCGCAACGTCTGAAGTAGTTTCTTTAACTCCTGTTGTATAGGTTGTTGTTTTTGCGATCATTGCTCCATAAAAATTGATAATTCAGAGTTAAAGCTGCTCTGTGCAACCATGCTTAGAGTAGCACGTAATCTTCCTGGCTCAGCCATGATTATCATATCATAGCGGCTCTGGTTTGACTATGTTCCTGAAAAGATATGAGAAGTTAACACTACCATTGTACCAGAAGGTGACCCGTGATATACTCATCTGGTCTCAGTATCTTTTCGTCTTTCTATAGCATCAGGTAGGGGGCAAGTGTATGAGTTACCAACCGGCAGCGCCAGGAGACTGGGGACGCATGGAGAAAACGCCAGATATCACCATAGCAAAAGAGGAACTGCTTACAGCCGACAATTGTCCACACTTTATGCGTAGCTGGAACACGGGCAGCGCCGATGCCCTGCTCATCATGCACGGACTGGGTGGCCATAGCGGCTGGTATATCGATATGGGCAACTCGCTGGCCGCGCATGGTTTGAGCATCTATGCGATCGACCATCGCGGTTTTGGCCGTTCAGGCGGCTTTCCCGGCCATATGGACGATTACCAGACCTTACTGGATGATATTCAATTTGTGCTTGCCGAAATTCGCAAGCGCCATCCAGAGGGGAAAATCTACCTGCTCGGTCACAGTATGGGGGCACTCTTTGCAGCGCACTTCGCCACCAGCCACGAAAACATGCTCGATGGCCTGCTCCTGCTCAACCCCTGGATACAGGATACCAGCAAACTCCGCCTGTTCGATTCCATCGCCATCCTGCTGGGCGGCTTCTTCAAATCGAAACACTACTGGACAACCGGCAACACAGCTACCATGACCACCAACCCGGAAGCCCTGCAGATGCTGCAAGCCGATATCTTCTGGCACAAGCAGGTTACCTCTTCCCTGCTCTTCCAGACCCTGCTGATGCGTTTAGCTATGTCCTCCAAAGCGAAGGCTATTACCCTGCCAACGCTGGTGATGCAGGCTGAGGCCGATAAAGCCATCGTTATCAGAGCAAACCAGAAATTTTATCAGGCGCTGGCAAGTCAGGACAAAACCTGGAAAACCTATCCCGGCTATAGCCACGACAGCGAGTTTGAACACGACCGCTCCCAGCTAGATGCCGACATCCTCACCTGGATACGCCAGCACTCAGGTACTGCGAATGGGACTCCGCCGAGAGAAATTTCAGAGGCATAAAACTGCGACGAAACTCCCTTGTCATGCATCTCTCGCAACGCTATACTTAGCATGCACAAGAATAGCTTGTCATTAAGAACCAACTCGGATATGTCATTCTGAGCGCAGCGAAGAATCTGAGCCAACTCCTTGTCAGAAGGGCGATATGCAAATTCTTCGCTGCGCTCAGAATGACATGCGAGATAGCGGAGGTTTATACATGGGATCTGATCCGACTCTGCCACCCTATGGACAATCACAGCCGCCCTACGGGCAGCCACCACCTTATGGACAATCACAACCACCCTATGGGCAGCAGCCACCTTACGAGCAAACACAGCCACCCTACGGGCAGCCGGAAAACCAGGGATACCAGCAGCCCACGCAATACTATGGGCCTCCCCGGCAGGGTGGTTATATGCCACCCCCACCACAACCACAGAAGAAATCCCGCCGCTGGCTCTGGATCACGCTGGGCATCATCGGAGGTATCATCGTACTTGGCTGCGTCGGCTGTGGCATTACCGCGGCTCTGGGCGTCGGCTTCTTCGCCAGATCAATCGGGTCAACGGTTGTAGCCGACGAATATTACACAGCCATCAAAAATCAGGATTACTCCCAGGCTTACACCTACTGGGATACAAGCGGCGTTACTTCTGTTCAGGGTCAGCAGGTCACAGAGCAGACCTTCACGGTTCTCGCAGAGGCTGTTGACAAATTGAAAGGCCCCGTTACCAGCTTCGTCGCACAGCCGAACACGAACGATCCTTCCCTGGTAACGGTGATGGTGACGCGCAACGGCTCACCCTACAGCGTCCAGCTGCAATTCAAGCAGATCAATGGGAACTGGAAAATCGTTAAAGCTAACAGTATCTAGAGATGTAGCCTAATATACAACTATGAACAACAGAAACAACACGAAGAAACCTGACGATTACGATGTAATCGCGCCATTTTATGATAGCGAGCACGCGCAATTCGACGAAGACCTGGATTTGTACCAGAATTATGCTGAATTATGCGGCCCAGGCAGCCCATTGCTGGAACTGGCCTGCGGCAGCGCTCGTCTGCTGGTGCCGCTCGCCAGTGAGGGCTATACACTTGTCGGCGTGGATAGCTCCGCCGCCATGCTCGATCTGGCGCGGCAGCACGCACGGCAGGCGGGTGTTGAGCAGAACATTACACTGGTACAGCAGGATATGCGTTCGCTGCACCTGCCACAGAAATTCCACCTTGCTTTCTGCGCTCTTGGCTCATTCGCTCATCTCGCGACGCGCAAGGCACAGCGAGAGGCCCTGGCCGCCGTACAGGCGCATCTAGCTCCTCGCGGCACCTTCATCCTGGATATCAGTAATGAAGATGCGCGCTATATGGAGCGGCTGAGCGGGCAGGTCTTGCATCAGGGTACGTGGAAGCGCGAGAACGATTCCCTGCTGACCCACTTTGTCAGCCCGGCCTCCTCTAGCGGCAGCCATTTGCTGGAACTGACCCATTTCTACGACGAACATCTCCAGGGTGGCCCGCTGCAACGTACTATTATTACAACCTATCTGTATCTTTTTGAACGTGGCGAAATGGAACTCCTGCTAGAAGAGGCAGGCTTTATTGTTAAAGAGGTCTTTGGCGACTACAGCATGGGGTCGTTCACACTGGACAGCCCGCGCATGATCTTTATCGCCGAAGCTCACTAATGTGTCTAAGTTAGAAACAGAAGACAGAGAGATGGCAAAGATACCGGATACTGCACTGCACGCATGGAATCTTGCGCCGGATGAGGCGATTGCCCTGCAGCGCGAACTGGCGAAGCGCGTGGTGCGTGAAGACCTGGTGGGCAACGTTGAGCGTGTGGCGGGCGTGGATATGGCAATCAACGAGGGAAATGGTATGGCCCGTGCGGCAGTGGTGCTGCTCTCCTTTCCAGGCCTGGAACTACTGGAGCAACACGTCTACGAGGAGCCGCTGCGCATGCCCTATATCCCCGGCCTGCTTTCCTTCCGCGAGATTCCCGCCATTCTGGGGGCTTTTGCCCTGCTGAAAGAACAGCCCAACCTCGTGATGGTCGACGGCCAGGGTATCGCGCATCCACGCCGCCTGGGCATTGCCTCCCACCTCGGCCTCTGGCTGCAACTACCAACCATTGGCTGCGCCAAATCTATCTTGCGCGGAACATTCGATAAAGCAGCCCTCGGCGACAAGGTAGGAGACTGGGTGTCCCTGGTTGACAAAGGTCACCATAACGAAGTGCTGGGTGCAGCCCTGCGCACCAAAGTACGTGTCAATCCGATGTTCATCTCCCTCGGCTACGGCATTTCACTGGAAACCAGCATCCGCTACGTCCTGGCCTGTGACCGTGGCTACCGCCTACCCGAACCAACACGCCTGGCCGACAAACTCTCCAAAGACAACGCCTGGCGCGAACCCGAACCAACTCCAGAAGCTACCCAAGACTCTCTATGGGGAACATCATAGAAGCTTCATGAGAGGAGAGAATGCTGGTGGAACAGCGAGTTGATATGCGCATCATTGCGGAAGCCCGCAGCATCGCGGCTCAGCCAGGAGTGCTTGCAGTCTTACTGGCTGGCAGCTATGCACGGGGACAAGCATCACCCTACTCCGACGTCGATCTGCTCGTGATTACCGAAAGCGGTTCCACCCACACCGAGATCGCTGACGTCGATTGGACGACCTTCGACACCCGCTACACAACGATTGAGGAACTCGAGCAGGATATCGCCCACTCCTTTGTCCCCTGCAACAACATGCTCCACCTGCTCACACTGATCGGCGACCCAGCATGGGAACAGCGCATTGAAACACGGGCGCGTCAGAGCTATCCTTACTATGTTCCCCACTCAGACGCACTCGAGGATATTCGGCAGCAAGTGCGAGCAGCCGCCCGGCGTGTCCGGGCAGCTTGCGCTAGAGGAGATCGTGTGGCACAGGCTCAAACCGGCCGAGATATGGTATGGCTGGCCGGAAGAATATGCCTCGCTCTGGCGGGCTACGGACCTGTGCGAGAGGATCAGTGGTATGAGCTGCTGCAAGCGGCCCCATTGCCCTTTGACGCGGCCACATCTCTGGCCCAATGGTATCTTAGAAACGGCCTGGACGAGCGGCTAGAAGCAGCGTGGGTATTAGCGGAACGTGCCATAGGCGAACCGCTTCCTGTGACACAGGCTGATGACCTCTCTCTTCCACCTCTACCGTCTTTCCAGGCTCGTTCTCTGCCTGAGGCCGCAGAAGCTGTCGAGATGTATCGGCTCATCCACGCCGTTGGCTTCGGCAAGATGGCGAAGGCCCTCTGGATGAAGGACAGGTTCCGCCAGGCATCAGAAGCAGGAGTGATTGTCTGGTTCTCGGTTCCTGCTTGCCTGGCTCTTGGTGACCTTGTCGCGCCAGAACCGTTCTGGTGGCATGAAGCGCTCCGTCACCTCAGCCTCCCCTTCGACGCCGCCATGCTCTACAGGCACACCTTACTTGGCACGTCCTTCGAGGAACGCGAAGAAGCAGTATGCACCCTGGGACAGCGAACACTAGAGCACCTAGAACCTCTCTTCCGCAACACACCGTATGAGCACAAATATCGCCGTGACTGAGAAGATATGGACAGATAACCGATTCTGACCAAGATCGGGAAAGGATTTGTCGTAATCCTGATGAATTTTGACAAGCGAATTGGGGAATCACAAAAAAGGTCGCCTCCATCCTGTAGGGACAGGGGGTGGAGATGTGGGGATGCGGGGGCCTTGTGCCTGTCCTCATGGCAATGCCCTTACCCGATTCGCTTGTCAAAATTCATTAGGGACAAGGAGTGGCGAGAGGATGGGTGCGGGCCTTGTGCTTGTCCCCCCTCGCTCGTCCCAGCAGATGGTTCGTTATGATGCAACGAAGAGATGGACTGGCACCGGGGACAGGCACAAGGCCCCCTCATCTACTCCAACCCCACCCCCTGTCCCTACAGAACGAGGCCACCTCCTCATAACAGATGCTGCTTGTTCAAAGCGCACGATGGTAGAGCGCAGATTCATCAGCGCGTCGCCTACAGGTTACGTTGGTTGGGCTGCTGATCAATCGCACTCCTTCGGTCGATACAAAGGCATCGTGAAAAAGAAGGTGCTTCCCTGATCCACTTCGGTCTCGAAGGAGATTTCGCCGCCATGCTGCTCCACGATGAGCCGGGCAATGGTGAGGCCAAGACCGTAGCCACCCACCTTCGACTGCTGCCTGTTGTTCGATTGATAGAAGCGCTCGAAGATATGCGACCTGTCTTCGAGGGGAATGCCGCAGCCGCTATCTTCCACTGCGATCTTGACGAGGCGCTCGCCCTGCTGGCGCGCTCGCATGGTGACCGTGCCGCCAGGCGGTGTAAACTTAATCGCGTTCGCCAGCAAATTAGTCAAGACCTGCTTCAAGCGCTGGGGATCGGCGTACAGTAGCGGTGAAGGAGCGGGAATATCTCTATTGATGACCACTCCGGCCTTGAGCGCGAGTGGCTTCATACTATTCACTACCTGCCGGGCCAGCACATGAAAATTGACCTCCTGGGGCTTCATCTCAAACTGACCCGAATCCGAGCGCGTCATAAAGAGAATATCTTCGACAATAGACATCAGTTGCTGCACCCCCTCCTCGGCATAGCCCAGGTAGGTATGCTGCTCTTCATTCAGTTCGCCCATGTGTCCCTGGAGCAGCAAGTCGATGAATCCGTGAACGGAATTCAAGGGGGTGCGCAGTTCGTGCGAAACCATCGAGACAAAATTGGCGCGCACCTGGCTGGCAACCTTCACCGCCGCCATATCGCGGGCAGTAAAGATGACCTGAGGTTCGCCGTCGACCTCAATCGGCGTCACGCTGGTGAACCCCTCGCTGCCGCGCCCTGGCTCCGCTCCAATGATCAATTCCTCGTTGACGAGCGATTTTTCCTGCTTCAGGGCTTTGACCAGCGGACACCCCTCAGTATCGCAGAGCGCTACGTGATTGAGATTTTTGCACTTGAGCACCTCTGTACACGTTCGCCCAACCGCCTCTTCGGCCACCCGGTGTATTGCTTCGCTACAGGCAGGATTGAGATAACGCACGCGAAAGTGCTGATCGATAGCGATCACCGCATCAGTCGTGCGAGTAACGAATTGTTCCAGGGCATGCTGCGGCGGCACCTCAGCACTTTCCTCTACCTCGTCAGCCACTCTACTCTTTTGCTCATGTTGAAAATAGTCAGGCACAATCTTCCCCTCTCTCACAGCATCAAAAGGCATCTTCTGCTTCTTCTTGCCTGTTTTCCCTTTTCAGGTGTGGGGAATGACTGAGCGCTGACTTCTTCTCCAGCCCGTTTTGAGAGTAGGGCACAACAAACTTATACCCACTGCCGCGTACAGAGACGATATGCGCGCACCCATCGACATCCTCTTCCAGTTTCACGCGCAAGCGGCGAATATAGACATCGACGATGTTGCTGCTGCTGTCACGCTCATTCCAGATCTCCTCCAGCAACTGGTCGCGTTTCACGACCTGGCTGGGGCTTGCCATCAACAGGCGCAGCACCTGCATCTCCTTCGGTGTCAACAGGATGGGCGAGCGACCGGGTATGGTCATCTTCAGCTCAGCAGGAAAGAGTTCGATCTGGCCTACACGCAGGCTCTGACCGTTCTCTTTCCCCATCTTTTTGACCCTACGCATAACAGCCTGCACTCGCGCTACCAGCTCCTGATGATTGAACGGCTTGCAAATATAATCATCCGCGCCCACCTCGAAGCCCTGCAACTTGTCCTCGATGGCGTCTTTGGCCGTCATGAAAATAATCGGCGTCTCGTAGCCCTCATTGCGCAGCTTCTGGGACAACTCAAAGCCATTAATATAGGGCATGCTTACATCAAGAATAAGCAGGTCCGGTTCTCGTCGCTCGATCATCTGCAATGCAGCTCGTGGGCTATCCAGCGTCTCGACCTCATAGCCCACTTTATGCAGGACAAATTGCACCAGCGTGTTGGCAAAACGATCATCGTCAACGACCAGTATATACACTACTCTTCCCCTCTCGCTAAAAATTCAGCCACCTCTACCATATCACCTCACCCACAATACACAGTGCCTTCCATTGATCGGTGATAACCCTACCACCAGACCCACACATCACTTCGATTCGTAGATGCAGACAGGGGGGGACTTCTGACTGCATTCGCTAGTGAACGCGTGAAGCGGCACGCTGCTTTTCCAGGAAAATAATGAGAATGGCTATGTCCGCAGGTGTGACTCCCTCCACTCGCGAGGCCTGACCGACCGTGCGCGGGCGAATACGAGAGAGCTTCTGCCGTGCCTGCGTACGCATATGCTGAACATCCTCGTAATTGATACCCTCCGGGATAAGTTGTTCTTCGAGCCTCCGCGTGCGATGGACGGTCTGCTCCTGTTTGCGCACGTAGTTCTCATATTTCACCTGCAGCTCCACCTCTTCGGCGGTATCTCCGTCGAGCATTTCCAGCGTTGACGGAGCAACCAGCTGCGAAAGTTGCCGTATCTGTTCGTAACCCACCTCTGGACGCCGCAGTATCTCTTTCGCTGAAAGCATCTGTCCGAGCGGTGCAATACCAAGTTCCTGAGCATGGGCCTCAACCTGGCGCGAGGAGGTGAGATACACCCTGTCTAGCTGCGCCAGCGCCTGCTGAATGTTCTCTCGCTTGCGTACCACCCGCGCATACCACTCGTCATCGATCAGGCCAAACTGGTAGGCATAATCGCTCAGGCGCAGGTCGGCACTGTCCGGGCGCAGGAGCAGGCGATACTCGGCGCGAGACGTGTGCAGGCGGTATGGCTCGCTCATCGGGCGTGTGACAAGATCGTCGATGAGCACGCCAATATATGCCTCGTGGCGACCCAGCACGAATGGCTGCTCGCTACGCACGTGCAGTGCAGCGTTGATGCCCGCCATAATGCCCTGCGCCGCCGCCTCCTCGTAACCCGAGGTGCCATTGATCTGGCCCGCCAGGAAGAGGCCGGAAACTGGCTTCGTCTCCATCGTCGGCAACAACTGTTCTGGCGGCACGTAATCATATTCGACGGCATAGCCCACACGCATCATTTCCGCGTGTTCCAGCGCCGGAATGCTACGCAGCATGGCTAACTGCACATCCTCCGGCAGGCTTGTATTCATACCCTGCACATAAACTTCACCTGTGCGCCAACCCTCCGGCTCCAGAAAAATCTGGTGCGTACTTTTATCGGCGAAGCGTACAATCTTGTCCTCAATCGAAGGACAATAACGCGGACCGATACCCTCGATAATACCGGTGTAGAGCGGCGAGCGATGCAAATTATCGCGAATAATCTGATGGGTCAAGGCGTTGGTACGCACGAGGTAACAGGGCAATTGTGGTCGCCAGCCTTGCAGATCTGCATCTGTGACCGGATAAATGGGATTGGGACGGTCACCGGGAAGCTGCACATCCTCACGCGCATGCCTATCCTGCGAAAAGTAGAGCGGCACGCGGCTGCCCGGCTGCGGCTCCGTCTTGCTGAAATCGATGCTGCGCGCATCGATGCGCGGCGGCGTTCCCGTCTTAAAGCGGCGTACTTCCAGCCCCAGCGCCCGCAGCGAATCCGAGATACCGAGCGCCGGGCCTTCTCCGGCGCGTCCGCCCGGCTGCGTCTTCTCTCCTACCACGAGCCGCCCATTGATAAACGTGCCGGTTGTCAGGATGACCGCGTCCGCCTCGTACTGCCAGCCATTGCTTGTGAGCACGCCCGTGATGACATGGCGTCCATCTTCTCGCGTATGGCTCAACAGGCGTAAAACGGTTGCCTGTTTCAAATCGAGATTGGGCTGTGCCTCCAACGCAAACTTCATTGCCAGCCGGTACGCCTGCTTATCGCATTGCGCCCGCAGAGCCTGCACCGCCGGTCCCTTACTCGTATTGAGCAGTCGCACTTGAATAAAGGTGCGATCTGTATTGCGCCCGATTTCACCGCCCAGCGCGTCAATCTCCTTGATCAGATGTCCCTTCGCCGGGCCACCCATCGAGGGATTGCAGGGCATCAGCGCGACGCTATCGAGATTCATCGTGATCAAGAGCGTTTTGCGGCCCATACGCGCACAGACCAGCGCCGCTTCACAACCGGCGTGACCCGCACCAACGACAATGACATCGTACACTCCCCGCACGAGCTGCTCCTGAGAAATATTCGTATTTTCGTTTCTTATCTCCATCACTTACACTGCCTGCTTAATGAATGAATTTTCATGCTTCCCAACATTGTATTATGCCTCACATACAATTGTACGTCAACACGCATGAGAAAAAAGTGACCCTCTACAGAACAAAATCAATGGAAAAAAATGTTGACGTTAGCCATACTAGCTGCTATTATACAGCAGGGACAGGAATCAGGTGTATTTTTTTCGTTAAAAATTCTGTCAGGGCGATTTCGCAAGATGATACCCGGATAGTACTTTGTTCATAGGTGACGAAAGGACCATATGCAGAACTCGCTTACCTGGCGCGAACTGCTTGGAAATGTGATCAGTGACCCGCAGGAACGGCAAAGGATCGCCAATGAACTGGGGGTAACTCCTGTGACTCTCAGCCGTTGGGCAAAAGGAGATGTGATTCCACGCGAACAGACCCTACGCCGCCTACTCCAGGCACTCCCCGACCATCGCACGGTCTTCCTTGAGTTGCTCACTACCGAAATGCCCGGCTTTTCCGCCAGCGTGGACGAACGCGGAATAGCGATCCCGGAGGAGATACCGTCAGCCTTCTACTCGCGAGCGCTCAACGCTTACGCCACCACACCCGATACGCAGCGCTTCTGGTCAATCAGCAACCTGATTCTGCAACAGGCGCTGAGCCAACTCGACCCCAATCAGGTTGGCATAGCGATCACCATTGTGCAGTGCATGCCTCCAAAGGATGGCAAGGTGCGCAGCCTGCGCGAGCGCGTTGGGCGCGGCACGCCACCCTGGAACACTACCCTGGAGCAGCAAGCCATCTTTCTGGGTGCAGAGTCGCTGGCTGGTGCCACCGTCATGCACTGCCACCCCATCGTGCTCCAGCATCGCCGCCAGCATGAAGGGCTGCACCCGGCTCACTGGGTCGAGTGGGAAGAAAGCGCGGCAGCCATTCCTCTGCTGCGCGCCGGGAACATTGCCGGAAGCCTTCTCGTCTCCTACTCCCAGCCCAACTATTTCCTTCCTGCTCGCTACAAACTCATCCAGAACTACGCCCAGCTGATCTCGCTCGTCTTTGAGCCTCAAGAGTTCTACGCGCCGCAAGATATCGACCTGCGCGTCATGCCCAACTATCACACCCAGGAGCGCTACCTCACCGGCTTCCGCCAGCGCGTCTCCACCCTCATGATCGACTCAGCCAGAAACCACCACCCCCTCACCATCATCGATGCCGAACGCCACGCCTGGCAGCAGCTCGAAGACGAACTCATCCTCCTCCCCACCCTTGCACAAACACAGGAAATCCAGTAGGGGCCGCTATATCGACAGGGATGGATACAGATATTGGCGCAAGTTCCCAGGTGTCGCCGCTTGCCAACGCACAGTAATGCTGGTTCCTATCGAGCAGGATAGTGACCAAGAGCAATCAGCCCAAGTCGATAGGCCACCCGTTCTGGATCATTGAGATGAAGAAGAACAACAGTAGCACGCCCACTCGCGGTAATACCTTCAATACGACCACCGTTGAGGCGAAAATGCCGATGCCATCTCTGCTCACGGGGATTAAACAGGAAGACGACTTTCTTCGATGCTGGGTCAAGGGAAGCCAGGTCTGAACCTTTGTAACGGTTACAATAAAAGCTGGCCCATGCCAGATTCTCAAAGGAAGTTGGTCCTCCATGTTTTTCAGCAATCACATGGTCTGCTTCGTGCGGATAATACATATCGGCTTCATGAATGAGACAGTATTCACATCGTCCCTACGCACGCTCTTGAACCTGACGCCGTAACCGTTCAGGAACGGAGCCTTTCTTTGCCATATCCTCAGGATGCCTGCTGTCTTAATTGTTGGTGAGCTTCAAGCTTGATCAACTCCATCAGATATTCAATCATCAGATAGCTCTCCAATTCTTGACGTTCCTCTTTGGTCAGCAAGTCCTCACGCTCAGTCCTAATGAGTTCGTATGCTCGTTCAGCTACCTCCGGAGAGGGATGGAAAGCCACAATTTGTTCAGGTGTGGGATGATGCGCCAGAAACCGTGCCACTTCCGTAGCAGCTTGAGTTTTGAGTAGCATTGCCAGTTCCTCCTTCTACTGCAAAGGATGTCATACTCAAAGATAGTAGCTAATTCCTTCTTGAGGATATATCAAAAGCATATCATAGAAGTGGTTCCGTTGCAAAAACTGTGAGCATGCCCTGGCTTCTCCGTCCAGTTGACCTGGGAACTTGACAAACATGGTATTATTGGAGCGGTAAAGCAGGATAGGCAGGCGCAGCGTAAAAGACTTTTCAAAGGAAACATCGCTCAACAATATGAGTTGGCCTATCAAGCGCCTTTAAGCCAGGGGCGATGGCGGAACGGTAGACGCCGGAGACTTAAAATCTCCTGACCGCAAGGTCGTGAGGGTTCGAGTCCCTCTCGCCCCATCTCTTCCACTTATAGATTATGCTAACTCATACCATCGCAATCTCGTTTCGCCACCTGCAATGAGTTGTCGCAATACTTTCTCAGCCAGTTCCTGCATTCTGTCTCCTCCTTGAGAATCCCCCTTTTATTTATCTCTGCAATTGTAGCATAACTCGGAGAGATTATTGCCCCCAATAGCAGATTTCTAGCGAATTTGGAGAGATTTTGATGGGGTTGGAGAGATTATTGCTCCCTATGGCGAGATTCTGAAGTGCTTTCAGTGGAATTTCGTTAGCTATGGCGAGATTCCGGTTGCTCTGGCGAGATTCTTGTTCGTTATGGCGGGATTCTTGATAATTTGGCGGGATATAGCACGTATTCGCTCACGAACCCAGCGACTGAAGTGCCGCAATGACCTCTGGATCAGCGAGTGGAAGTTGCTGCTGGAGCCGGGCCGTAAAGCGGACATGCTCTTGCTCCGTCGAACGGAGTTGCTCAAGGAGATATGGCTTGTAGTGCCTCAAAAAATGTTGTTCAAAATGAAGAGTACGTTCGCAGATCGAACGTAAGTGTGTTCGTGCTTGGAGCCTTGTAGGAATGAGA
The DNA here is from genome assembly GCA_963736995.1 of uncultured Chloroflexia bacterium. Classification (GTDB taxonomy): domain Bacteria; phylum Chloroflexota; class Ktedonobacteria; order Ktedonobacterales; family Ktedonobacteraceae; genus CADDYT01. Next base: position 314,417 of record CAVTRB010000003.1, on the reverse strand, counting down.
TATTGCCATTCATCCCGGCAAAAAGTGACAATCTCTTCAAGCAACAATGTCCATTCATCGCCGATGTGATCGTGATAGAGCCGTACACAGTCACGTTTTCTCGCTACATACTGTCCAACCTGAAGAGCCAGGAGTGCTGTCGTGGCCCATCCGGTGGTGCGAACCAGATTCCGCGTGCAAGCAACTTCTTGACCATCAGCCAGTCGAACAGTGCGGTTCGCATAACCATAAAATTCGTCTGAGGGAGAAGGAAAAGATAGTGGAAGTTGGAGCGGTATTTGGCGATGGTAAACATTGACTAAGAGCCAGTACGCGGCATGCATCCGCTCACGTGCCCATGCCGCTATGGGAAGAAGGGGATAGAGGCTGCATACATCCTGTCCATAGATGAGTCGGCCTCCCAACTTCAGATTTGGACTCACCCCCTCCCGCAAACTATCCTCGTCTACGACGGTGATATCGACTTCTTGCATACCTGCATGATGGCTTGTCCAGACCTGCTCTGCTGCTTGGCGTACATCTGCATTCGCAAACCGACTGCGAAAGACAATGACCAGGTCGATATCACTGGTTGGCAGAAATGTCTGGTCAGCATAGCTGCCCTCGACATAGCAGGCAGCAATTTGTCCAGGGAAGCTCTTTTCGTACACCTGGATCACTTCTTGCACGACAGAATCAACCTGAGGATGACCTGATGTCCCTTGCAGGAAAAAACCTGTCATGAGCGATGAATCTCCTTTATGAATTTTGACGAACAAGATCGGTAACCCCATGTCATCCTGAGTGAAGCGAAGGATCTCAGACAACGAGTTCCTGAGAACTGCGTGTCTGAGATCCTTCGCTTCACTCAGGATGACATGGGTGGAGATTTCTCGAACCTTGATTCCCCACCTTTGATTGTTCAACTTCATTAAGGAGAGCTTATACACCGGCTCTCCGCAAAAGAGTGCTCCTGTCGGCTGAAATCCAGCGTCAATGTAGAGGTGCCGGGCGCGAGCATTTTCTGGATGGACGGTGAGTTGAAGCGACTGGCATTGTGGATAGTGATCTCTGATGAACTGAAGGAAGAGACGGAGCGCTGCTTTGCCATAGCCTCGTCCCTGGTAATGGTGGTCGATAAAGAAGTGGAATAGCCAGTAGTTATCCTGGCTTTCAGGCTCATAGGCGAGTTCGGCAAATCCCACCATCTCCTCGTTTGTATAAAAGGCATAAGGTAGCCAGAGGAGGCCACCTGGACGAATGTAGGCTTTCGCCAGGGCAATCGCCGCAATTGGGACATAATCCGCGATGAACCGCTGCTGTTCAGGAAAGACGGCAAGGTCAAGCGCTGCACGCCAATTCTCTCGCGTGACTTCCCGAAGTGAAAGCTCGTCGTCCATTTCTGTTTCTCCAGGGAAAAACCCCATGATTTTCCCAGATATAATACAACAATGGCACAGTGAACATTCGCTGTGCCATTGTTCTCAATAAGATTTGCCGTGAAGATGAAAAGCGCTGTTTGTACTAGCGGTTCATCGTCTCATCTTGTCGCTGCGTGGTTGTACCCCTGGCGGCGGCGCTATCCGAGTGGAACAGGTAGTTGGAAGAGGTGGGGTCCAGCGCTCCGGCAGGGGCCTGCTGAACCATCTTCGCAAAATTGTCGAGATCGTGCTGCAACTGATCCTGGAAGTGTTTTTCGCCACCCAGTTTGTTGACAGCCTGACCGAGCGGGCCAGCCGGGGGATTGTAGCTGATATAGACATCGACACGGGCCCTGTCTGACCCCTCTTGCTGGAATGTCACGCGACCGGCATTTTCAAAGCCGCTCGTCGAGCGCCAGCCAATCTGGCGATCAGGAATCCAGTCTTCATTGACAGCATCCCACTCGTGCTGCCCCAGGACCTCTGCCACCCAGTGGCTTTTCTCGTCATTAATATATGTGACCTCTTTCACAAAGCTCATAAACTTTGGAAAGTCGTTGAAATGCGTAAAGAGGCCGTAGACCTGATGAAGCGGTGCATGAACCGTTACTGACGCATGGGCTTCGTCTTTGTATCCTTCTTTTGACATACTCTGTATTCCTTTCAACTCAACTCAGCTCAACTCAACAGAATTAGCGCTTGACACAATTATCCATCTTTTACAAGCCTCTACCCCCTCGTCAAGCAGCATACTTCCATTTTAACGGAAATTCCGCTCAATATCAACCATATAAGCGCGTCAATAGATATTATTAATGTGTTTCTAATTTGGTTTTAACCATTTAATTATGTAACTATTATTTGTATGAAAGAAACATCTGACAAAGAGGGATTAAAAAGCTGGCTCATCTTCCAGGCTCTCCCCTTGCAAAGTATCTCTCTTCGTGCTACATAATACTATAGTGAGGGAACACAAATCACGCTGTTTTGCCTTGTCTGGCTACTTGAGTAAAGTACGCACATGTAGGATGCGAGTGAGAGGGTAAATCGTGATGAACACTGACACATCAAGACAACAACCTGTAGATAACACAACTCATTTCAGTGAAAAACGTACTGCTGAGGATATCTTACGAGACCAGGGACTGCTTTACCGTGCCGTTTTTGAGGCCACTTCTGATGCTATGGCTATCTCAACGGCAGATGGCACAGTCATCGCCGCTAACCCGGCCTATTATCGGCTCTATGGCTATTCTCCGCAAGAAGTGCTTGGTCAGAATTTCGCCCTGATCTTTCCAGAGGAGCAACGCGCCTACGCGCAAGAGCTGTATAGCTATATGTTCCACAGCCCGGTCATCAGCCCTGCTGTCGAAAGTACCGTGAGACGGGCCGAAGGAACAGAGCTATTCGTTGAAACGCACTATAGCTTCATCACGCACAATGGTGAACGTGTAGCGATGATCTCCTTCATCCGCGATATCACAGAGCGACAAAAAACCGAAGAGGCGCTGCGAGGGAGCCAGCAACTGCTCCAGTTCATCATGGAGACTACGGGAATAGCGCTATGGGAATGGGATATAGAGTCAAACACAGTACGCATGTCCTTAAATCTGAAAGGTGCGCTTGGATTGGATCCTGACCCCGCTATCATGCCATTTCAAGATTTCATGCACGCCCTTGTTGCTCGTGAAGATCGGTCTCTTTTCGAGCAGAAGATGAGACAGACCCTTGAGCAAGAGCAGGATGCCGACTTTCAGATCGATTTTCGTACCCTCCATGCCGATGGCACAACCCGGCAAGTAAGGTGCTATGGGCAGGCGATTTACGACGAAACCGGCAAAGCGCTACGCATCACCTGTATCAGCCCGGACTTCAGCAGCCACACATAGGCCAAAAAGAGGAAGACGGTGACGAATTTGGCTCATCACCGTCTTCCTCCTGGTCGGCTAATACCCACTTAATCTTGCCGCTTTACATAAGCTACAGGAGCATTGCCAATGGTAGCAAGCTGTGGGCTGCCAGCATTGAGGGAGGTCTTGTTGAGCGCGGTCTCAATGGCAGGGATGGGAGCGGCCTGGCAGACCGAGGCGGGCTGCTGGTTGGTGCTCTGACAGATCGCCGCCGTCAGGTAGTTGGCGGTGCCAATAATCCCCTGGGCAATCTGTGAATTGGGATCTGAGAGCGCGCTGGCAATTTGCTGCCAGTTTTTGCTTTCAAGCACCTGTGGCGAATAACCAGGCCCGATCATCAGGTACTTGTTCGCAATATCGACGAAGGGAATAGCGCCTTGTTGAGAAGTATAAGGCTGCGTATCATACTTTGTCACAAGCTGCTGCTCCTGAGCATTGGGTGTTTCAAGGGTGACATAGCCACCGCTACCATCAGGCTGGTTGGTTGTATTCTCAACCGAGACGAAATCAATATAGGAGCTGCTGTAGCTACTGCCATAGAACGAGAAGGTCGGCGTGCTTGGATACGCATCGGTTGCTGAAGAGGTCGTGATGCTCAGGTTCTTAAAGGTGCCGAAGCGACTGGCTGCGACCAGCATCGACCAGCGTTGCGCCGCACAATAGGGACAGTATTCCGCGCCAAAGTAGAAAAATTCGGGCTTGCCGGTTGAGCCTGTCAGTGGGGGCTGTCCCGAAAGAGGAATGGGCGTGACCTGCACCTTGCCAATATCGACGGTCTGCAAGACCGAGGGGCTAACATTCGTCACCTGGTTGACAACCTGGGCAGGCGCGGGTTTCCGCCCGTTAATGGCAAGACTTGATGACGAGCCAGATGACTGATTAGAGAGATAGAAAAAAATACCGACGGCAGCTGCGACCACGAGCAGAGCCACAGCGACCCATACGATCGGACTGACGGCAGGAGAAGCTTGCTTGCGCCCTCTACTCCCACTATGCGTGCTGCGTGTTTTCGCCCGGTTGCGCTCGGCGCTCGCCATCTGTTGCTGTCGCTGCGCCTCACGCCGCTGTGCCGCCGACGTTTTCTGCCCGGCAGCTACGGGCTGCACCATTGCCGATTTCTGAGCCATCGACTGCTGCGTCGTTGACGATTGTTGTGTAGCCGACCTCTGAGCAGACGATGATTGCTGTGATGCACTCGCTCGTCGCGCTGAGGATGATTTTTGTGATTTCGATTTTGCCATTGTCTCCTCTTCCTTCTCCATGCTTCAGAGATTACCTTCCCTATTGTATCATTGAAGGCAAGTATCTCTTGCTGGCCTGAACCTCATTTCCTGCACAAAAACGCCCTTTGGCATATCATTCTTCGCTGCGCTCAAAATGACACGTTCAGGTCGGTTTTTCATACCTTACGAGAAAGGGAAAATTAGAGCCTGTACCAGATAGACAAAAGAAACCGTCTGGTATATGCTACGTTATAATATATAGGCTTCTCTGATGGAAATTACTGCTGGTGGTCATGCATCTGCTTGTCCTTTGTAACTCCGTGCGTCCATGTTCCAGAGCGCATAACGCAAAACGGATGTGAGATAGATTGGGTACATTACTGTTATGAATATTACTCTCTTCGCAATGATCACACTGATTGAGCTGGGGGCTGTCTTCTGGGTGGGGGCGCAGTTCTGGCAATTGTTCGTGTTGCAAGCGACGGTCGAAGACGCGGCCCCGGAGGCACGTTCGATCAGCAGGCAGGCGCAACAGCGGTTCGAGCGGCTCTTTTCAGCAGGGACGCTGCTGGTACTGCTGCTGGCAAATACCGGGGTGCTGGTGGGACAGGCTCTGAGCATTAGCAGCTCAACGGGAGGGGGCTTCGACCCCGGCACGCTGATCAAGCTGGCTACCACAGGGCGCAGTGGCACTTTCTGGCTTCTGCTCGAAGCGATGCTGCTGCTGGCGTTCTTTATCGCCCTGTACCAGCTCTTTACGCAGAAAAACCGGCCGCAACCGATTAGTACCGCATTGTCCTGGGTCAATCTCCTGCTCGGCCTTGCACTTTTTCTGGTCATGAGCCTGTCGAGCCAGACGGCAGATGTGAGAAGCAATCTTGTCGTCTTTGCAATACCGGTTGACTGGCTGCACCTGCTGGGCGCGGCCCTCTGGGTTGGTGGCTTACTGTACGTTGCTACCAGCTACCTGCCCATCCTGCAGCGCCTGCCCTTGCAGGAACGAGCGCGGTCACTGGTGATGATCCTGCCTTACTTTACTCCCTGGGTCATCGTGGGCATCGTCATTCTGGCCGTAACCGGGCCATTCAGCGCGGCACTGCACTTCTACTCGCCGCAGCAACTTTTGAACACTGCCTATGGGCGAGCGCTGGCCGTCAAAACGCTGCTTGTCATTGGTCTGCTGCTGCTCAGCGCCATCTACCTCTTCGTCCTCCTGCCGCGCCTCAAAAAGGAAACCGGCAAATACGCTTACAGCGTTCAGCGCCAGCAAGCCCTTCAGGCGGCCATGCCGGAAGCGGAACCCGTGACAAAGGAACCTGTGACAAAGATGAAACAGGTGCAGCCGCCTGACAACATAGTTGGTGAGCAGAGTGTGCAAAGTGAGCAGACGACGCAGCAAAAAAGGCGTGTCAACGCGCTGAGCCACCAGGTCAAGCTGCGAGAGGAGCGATTGGCGAAGAGAACGCGGGAATTAAGCGGTGTTCTGCGCTGGGGTGCGCTGCTAGGCGTGGGCATACTGATCTGTGTCGGCCTGATGAATGCCTTGTCAGGCACCCTTTCACCGACCAGTGGCGTACAGCAGCCCATCAGTAGACCCGGCCCGTTCAAAGCGACCACGCAGACAACAGATGGCAAATTCACAGCAAAACTCACCGTCACCCCCAACACCTTTGGGACAAACGTCTTTACCGTCACCGTGATCGATAACAGCACGGGCCAGCCAGCTACGAACGTGCATGTTACCCTGTTCACCAATATGCTGGACATGGATATGGGCACCGATACCGTCCCCTTACAGCCCGTTGGCAAAGGCAATTTCAGCTCGCCCGGTGACCTGGCAATGGCGGGCAACTGGGCTATTCGCATCCAGATACGCACGCCCGATAACGCGCTGCACGAGGCAAATGTCAAACTGTATACCCCCTTCTAGGGCATTTGGAGAGACAATGAAAACAGCTTTTTTTCGCAAGCGGAAAACGATGGAACTGCTCATCCCTGGTCTGCTCGTTCTGCTTGCGCTATTATTCAGTTCTTGCACCCTTAACTCCACTACGCAGGCCTCGCAACCGACGGCTGCGCCAACGTTTGCCCCGGTGAATGGCTTCGGCAGCGCGGAGAACCATGTTCACTCGCTGCTGGCGCAGCCGCATTCTGTGCTGGTGATGGCAACACACTACGGCATCTTCCGCTCGACGAACGGGGGCGCAAGCTGGCAGAAGGTTACAACGGGACCGAACCAGCCGATGCAGGGCTTGATGGCCTATTCACTCGTTGCCAGCCCGCTCAATCCCAAACGCCTCTACGTGCTGACGCTGCCCGCCACCATCCCTCATGCCGGAGTACTCGGTCTTTATACCAGCGCAGACGATGGGCAGACCTGGCAACTGGCTATCACTGACGCCAGCGTCACCTCCAGCTCTATCTATATGGTCGCGACGGGCAACGACACGCCGGACGAGGTCTACATCTACCTGCCTGACCTCGGCGCGCTGGGCCTGCGCGTCAGCCTGGATGATGGCAAGCATTTTTCCAGCACAGGTACGCTTCCCTTCAGCAACATCCTGGGCTTAATCGCCATCCCCAACCAGCCGGGACATGTACTCGTCTATGGCAGTGGCGGCATCGCAAGCAGCAGTGACGGCGGCGCGCACTGGCAGGTTATCAAGGGCATCAGCGGGGAAATCTTCGAGATGCATATGGCAGGGCCGCAGACGCCTATCTATGCCTCAGGCGACGCCGGCATCTATGTCTCGCAGGATAATGGTAAAACGTTTCAGCTTGTCAATCAGACCTCCTATGCCGGACTCGCACCCTCGCTTGCGCAGCCTCAAACGGTTTACGGCAAAACCGGCCTGACCGTCTTCCGCAGCACGGACGGAGGTCACACCTGGAAGGCGCTGCCGCACATCAGTGGAAACCTCAGCAACATGGCTGTCGACCCGGCAAACTCCTCGCAGGTCTATCTCGCGCTCTCTTATCCCACTGCCGCCTACCTGCTGAATGCCAGCGGAACAGGGTGGTCCTCGCTCACGCCAAAAGTATAGAGAGGAAACGTGTGTGAATATACTGTTAGAGCAGTCTCCCTCCCGCTCTCTGCCCTTTCTACATATAGCAGGGGGAGTATTCACAGGAATGATACTGCTGTTGGCCGCGCTCGTGTTTCCCGGGCGTGTCTCCGCCGACGGTGGTGCGCCTAACCTGGCCTACGTAGCAGGGACGACGCCAGGTATCAGCATCATTGATATCCAGCAACAGAAGGTGACGAAAACTATCCAGGCACCAGGTGATCCTCATACCGTCCTGCTCAGTCTGGATGGGCGTTTCCTGTACGTCTCCCAGCCCGGACTCAACCGCGTCTCCATCATCTCTGCCAGCACAGGACAAACCATTTGTTCGGCCACCGTAGCGGGCCAGCCAACGCTGCTAACTATTGATCCGGGGACAAGTACGCTTTACGCGGCAAGCAACGGGGCGAATAGCATCAGCGGCCTCGATGCCAGTACCTGTGCGCTCAAGCAGACCATTACGCTGAAAAGCCCCGTCTATGGAATGGCCGTGGCCGTGGTTGGCACCGGCGACAATGGGGGAACGGGTAACCAGCTCTGGGTTTCTGAGAATCGGGCCCTTGCATACTACAACACATCCGGCAAACAGCTAGGCAGCTTTCCCATTCCGGGCGGCCCGCAATATATCACCATTCCCGCCGGGCCTGCCATCTACACGACAACGCGCCAGGGCGCTGTCTACGCCATTGATCTCAATTCGCTCAAGGTCACGGGTCCGCTCATCTCGGACGGCCCATTCGGCACGATGGATTATGATGCCATGACCGACGAGATATACGTCCCCAACCTGCAAAAAGATCAGATCGATGTCCTGGCACCCCTGGTAACAGGCGCGGCAGTGCCACACGAACCGGCGCGCATCATTCCTCTGGGCGTCAAACCAGAATCCATCGCCATCACCAGCGATGGGCAGCTTGGCTTTGTGGCGCTGAACGGGGGCAATGTCGCCATGCTGGATATTCCGGGACAACAGCTCATCAACACCATTCATGTGGGTGGCAGCCCGCATTTCATCATCACGGGCCTCTACCCACCGGTAATCGGCACCACGCCGCAGCAAGCGTCGTTCTGGAGTACGGTCGCCACAGTCGTAGCGTATGTCCTGGTCGTCGCCCTCATCATCATCCCCATCCTGTTCTACCGGCGCTATAGCCGCGCTCGCACCTTTAAGAAAGACGTGAAACCGTAGGAGCGGCCTTACAGGCGTCAACGTAAGCCCGGGCAGGCCGACCGCAAGGGATCGGCCCTACTATACGACGAAGTGGCTCGGTGAGCGTCCGTATATAGTAGGGCCGATCCCTTGCGGTCGGCCTGCGCCCCCGCTAGCACCCTTTCCCTCTTATTGATCATTCCTTGTCGTGAGCGCCAGAATCTCCGGTTCGCGAGCGAGCATGCGCACGGCGACGAGTCGCGAGACGGTCTGGTGGAAGGCGATGCCGTAGAGCAGGGCCAACGGAATGGCGAATACCCAGATCCATTCGGCATGGATGAAGATGGGCAGGCCAAAGGCCAGAATCACCGGCATGAGCACGATGACGGTGACAACGAGCATGATAAGGGACATAATGCCCCGAAAACAGCCGTTGCCGGACGAGGAGGCCCCGGTAGCTCGAAAGCCGCGCTGCATCTGCCGCATGGGCCGCGGGAAGAAGACGGAGGTAAAGTTGCCGCAGCCCAGCGTCACTCCGATACCGGCCAGCCCCACGACGAAGGTAGGCAGTGTGAGATTCCAGGTATGGGCGAGTAACGAACTCGCCAGCACCAGTATCACCAGTTCTAGCAGGCCCATCAGAAACACCGTCAGGTTTTTGCCCCACAGGATGCGCTGCGGCTCAACCGGGAAGAGGAAAAGCTCGGTGAGGCTCTGCCGTTCCATGCCCAGCACATTGAACGAGAGGCTGAGCATGAAAAAGAAGACGGCGAACGGCGCAAACAGCACCAGCCAGTAGCTCACTTCTCCACCCTCCGAACGACCACCAAAGCTGATCAACGGCCAGACGATGAAGAAGGCACCACTGATAATTGACTGGAAAACGACCGCCTTGAGTTGCGGGTCGCGCCAGAAGTACTTCGCCTCCTTACCCGCAATTGCCAGCACCTGTGGGGAGAGCACTCGCTGCCAGAAGTGAGTTGCTGCCGTCTCCGTTCTGGCAGCAGTTGCGACCTGCGCCCGCCGTCGTTCGCGATGACGGCGTGTTACCGTACCACCCTCTTCTGGTGAAGTCAGCGCACGTTCGATCACGGCCTGCCAGAGATAGAGCACAAGGATATTAACGGCCATGAGCGCGACCAGCCAGGCAAAGGCAAAGCCCCAGCTCCCCGCGAGAGCCAGCTGGATAGCGCGGGCAGCCATACCGGGCGGCAGCCATTGCAGGGTGGCAGCAGAACCGGCAACGCTGCCAATAAAGCCGGGCAGGCCTCTGGCGAAATGGCCCACGAATTGCCCGAGGATGCCACACGAAGACGAGAAAAGAATGATGATGATAATGCTGAGATCGCGGTAGCGACGGCTCTGCAACGTGCGCATGAGCAGCGCCAGCACCAGCTGGCTCATGCCTACCACCTGAATATAGAAGACAACCATCGCCAGCACGGCAAAGAGCGCGACCGGCAGCGAAATCGCCCAGCCAGCGACAACGGCGGCAAACAGGAGCAGCAGGGCTAGCGTCGGGATATCAAGCAGGGTTGAAAGTACCAGGCTGGTCATCAACTCGGCATGCGTGAGCGGAAAGAGCGACAGCTTGGATAGGTCAAGTCCCTCATTGACGTTATATTCGAGTAAAGGGAGCACAATCCAGGCCAGGTACACACCGATCAACGCCAGGTACAGCAGACCGATACTGGCGGGGGGCGGCAGGAAACGGTAGCCCAAAAAGTCAGCGCCGCGATACCGGCGATAAAGGGCAGGCCAAAGATCACCATGAAGATGGCCCCGATAATGCGCGAGCGGTCGCGGGTAAAGCTTCGATAGAATTGTTTCCAGCGCAGCCAGAGAAGCCAGCGCAGCTTCTCAAGATGGATGGTCATACTCTGCTTCCCTCATCTCTTTCGCTATTCCAGCCAGCTCATGCTCGAAACTTTCAGCTACCACTCTTATTTGGCGTCAGGATGATATACCAGCCCTGCATCCAGGACTGTCCGGCGTAGAGTCTGGACCCTGGAAGACCGTGGAGGAATTGCTGGCGTGTTACTTTTGTCAGATGTAACCCTCCTGAGTCGGCCAGGAAGACATTCTGTTTATCCCCTCCCGTGAGAATCATGATATGAGTGGGTATTCTCACAATGGAGGGCACACCTGCATTGGCAAGGGTTATTAAATCGTCAAGCGAGAGCTTCTGCGAATAATACCCTGTAAATCCAAATTGCGCTGCTGTTTCAGCCAGCTCATCTGGTTCCCCTGTTATTAATCCCCATGCGTTCACTGGATTATACACGGAGAGACGATATTCGGCTTCTAAAACATCTCCGCAGTTGAGGGGCCTTCCGTTAAAGGTCGCACCATATGCATCCATGAGCGCCGCCATGGCACATCCTGAACACGATGAATAGCTCCATAGCGACCACTCAGGATTCTCATTATTGTACTGCCTTCTGTCTCCCTCCCAGAAGGCAGTAACGTCTCTGCTAATTCTCCCGACCGGAAAATTCAATGGTATTGAGATATCCTGATTTGCCTGTTCAAGCTGGGAATATGAGAAAGACCGCAGGGACGTAAACGGATTGGAAGCAAGTATTCTAAAAGAAACAACCGCCAGCGAAAACACAATGAGACATATTCCAAGTATCATCTGGAACTGTCTGCGTCCTGAACGGCTTTTCTGCCTGCGAACTACTCGACGTGGTTCTGATAAGGATGATCGTGGGGCCGGTACATATGGTTCTGGCTCTCGCCGTTGAACTAAAGTCTTTCGCACTACTCGCTGTGGCGCTGGTAAGGATAGCTCTGGTTCTCGCCGCTGAACTGAAGCGCGACTCTGCTGCCGTAAATTTTCTTTCCCATACCAGTATGGCATACAATCCCCTTCCAGGGTGGAGAATCTGGCACTCTATGGGCGAAACCGGTAAACTGGATAACTCTCAGGATGAGGAGTTTATCCTTGAGGAGATAATATCCGTAATTGCTTTGAAAGTCAATATAATTTACTCAAGCCAGCTCAGATTGTGATCCTCGTTTCCGGCACCGATCAGGTTGAGGAAGATATCTTCGAGGGTAGCGTTCTTGTTTTCACCGCTGGCAAGCTCGCGCAGCTCCGGGATCGATCCCTCGGCCACCAGCATGCCGTGATTGATGATGGCCACGCGCGTGCAGAGCCGTTCCACAACTTCCATGATGTGTGAAGAGAAGAAGATGGTGGTGCCGCGGCGCGTCAATTCATGCAAGATGTCACGAATGACGCGCGAACTGACCGGGTCAATGCCCTCGAACGGCTCGTCCAGAAAAAGCAGCTGCGGGCGATGGATGATGGCTGCAGCCAGGGCCACCTTCTTGCGCATGCCCACAGAATAATCGACAATCAGCTTATCCGCGTCATCGGCCAGCGTCAGCACGCGCAGGAGTTCTCCGCTACGCTGGCGCACATCGGCAGCGGGCAAGCCGTACATATGACCCGCGAATTCGAGAAACTCCCGCCCCGTCAGTCGTTCGTAGAGATTCAGATATTCAGGCAAGACGCCCATGACGGCACGCGCCTGAATCGGGTCTTGCCACACATCGACGCCAGCTACCCGTACGTTCCCGGCAGTGGGACGCAACTGGCCGACCATCATTTTGATGGTGGTGGATTTGCCCGCTCCGTTAGGGCCGAGGAAGCCAAAAAACTCGCCGCGTTGTACCGTCAGGTTCAGATGGTTTACGGCCACTTTCTGCCCGAAGGAGCGCACCAGGTCGCGTGCCACAATGGCATATGACCCCTCGTGCAAAGACAGCTCAAAAGTTGGCACCGGTTGCGCCACTTGCCCTGCTACAGACGACGGGTTCTGCTCGGGAGATGTCATCATAGTATGTCTATCCTCAATTCACCATCATTACATTTCAAAAGCACTGTGAGTTGCTATAGGCTCAAGGCATCCTTTTGCTATTATTGTATACGCTTGAGTGGCCGAAAAGTCAAACAGCAGCAAGCGGGCAGAGAGCAAAAAGGAGCCGGTGGCGCATGGATGCGCCATCGGCTCCTTTTTGCTCTCTGTTGCTAACCTATGGCTCGAGTTGATCGAGGCGTGGATGAAAAATTTGCAATGGCGTTTTTATCCTGATGGGCATTAAGCCAGCAGCTGGCTTTTCAGTTGGCGGGCCAGTGTGTCCCCAGCCCCAGCGCTCTATATGGGCAAGCAGGTTGCGCACGCCCCATTTCAGCACATCGACGCTATTGCCCGGCATAGCCAGATAGATATGCCCGTATTTGATGCTGCTACTACTGTCCTCCGCCGTACACTGTCGATTTAAGGTGCCGTCCTGGTTATAGAGGACAATAACCGTACCCAACGGAAACTGTTTTTGAGAAACGGCGCAGGCTCCAGTATAGGCCCAGCGCCCATCGGTCATACGAATCTCCTGCGCTGTAGCGGCAACGGAGAGAACGGCCATATTGGTCGTGGCACTCGAAGCAAAGGCATTCACCAGTACCTGGGAGCCGATGCCCACGAAGAGGATAATACATGCCAGAGCAATTGCCCGCACTCTCCATGCATTTTTCCAGATTGATTTACCACGATTATCTTCAGTCATATACACTCCTAAAAAACCCCAGACATCCACTACATCTCCACATCTACCACGAATGCCAGACTCTCTCTGGTCTCAAAGGCAATAGTAACTTCTACTACCAGGCATTCTGAATAATACAAACGCTTTTGACCGGTGTTTCGCCACATACCAGTACTTTCTTCCCCGCTGCCTGTGTGCTTAGTTGTGTTTGGTTGCGCTTAGTTCATCCACTCACCAGGGCCGTTACTACGCACGCGCACACTTTTCTCCTGCTCCTTGAGCATCTTTGCGTCGGCCTCCAGCCGCGCCCGTAGCTGTGCAGTGGAAGTGCGATGCCAGTAGGCGGCGGGAAAAAGACCGACACCGATAGCAATTGCCGCCCCTAGCTCGGCACGGTTGAACGGCAAGCCCGGCGGCAGGTGGTAGGGAACAGCGGGCAGGAGGCGCAAGCGCCAGGCGAACGCGAAGGCAAAGATTGCCACCTCAAGCAGGGCGACCCCTATGTACGTGATGGCTTCTCTCCTGCGTTTCTTGCGAAAAATGACGGCGAAGGCGACATTGAGCAAAAATAAGAGAAGCGTTGCTCCAATCGTGAATATGATGATGATGCCTGTCAACCTGATAACCTCCACACAACGCCCGCGATGGGCCACACGACGTTCATGATATCAGTGATATGCCAGCAAAAAATTGGTAAAGGCGACTTCCGTTCCTTTCAGGTTTACCAGCATACCTACCTGTCCGCTTGCTATAGTGTTGTCACGTGAGCTGCCAACCTTTTTGCCGTTCACATAAAAGGTAAAGTTGCTGCCATTCATAAACACCTTGAACGTATTGATACTACGCGAACCATGGCCCTTGTGAAACTCGCTGCCAGAGTTTTGATGCCAGATTTTCGTCCAGGGTGTGACCGTGCTCGACGCATACTGATCGTCGTACTTCCAGAACTGGTATTCCCCACCCGCTGTATTGGCTACCTCAAAGGTGTAAAAAGTCGTGACCAGCTTACCATCCGCTTTCATTGTTGAAAAGCGGAAAATCAGGCCGAACGAGTTGTTGATCGAGGTATCATCGCCCCTGATTTCCTCCATCGTTAGACTATAGGAAAGCGGGGCGTGTAAAATTGAGGGCGGCATGTCCTGCAACAAAGCAGGCGCGCTCTGACTATCATCGTTGTCGGTGATATGGTAGGCTCCATCTTTAAAGACGTATATTCTTGTCCCACTTGTCGAGATCAGCCAGTTATGGATATTCTGACTCAGTGGATCGGCGAGAATGATATTTGCATCTGCTGTGGCCGTCGCCTGCGCTGCCCGGGCTGCCGTCGTCGCCGTAAGATTGGGTGTGGAGTTAACATGTTTCGTCGGCTGCCCGGCCACCTGAGGTGAATGAGCATGTGCCAGCCAGAGCAGACTGGTGCTCAAGATAAGGAGCGCCGCCAGTAGAACGGCAACGACCTTCGTGCGCCTATCGAGATCATCAAATTGCTTTCTGAAGCCTTGCACGGCCAGCTGCGGACCATCGGCAGTGCCCTTCTCTACGCTATTCTGGAGAGAGCCTGTTGTCTTCGTCTCAGGCGTTACCGGCAATAGCCCTGTTACATAGCGACCCGGCTGCCCGGCCACCGGCACCTTCACGACCTTGACCGCTCCCGTCAATTTCATCGTGTTGGCACTGCCGCCATCGCGCTTCGCCTCCGTCACAGCGCCTGCATCAAATAGGGGTCTAGTGATGTTGTTTCCAGGTAACGTCCTCGTGACACTTCCACCATCGGTTGCTGACTGCTCGCCACGTGAAGGGGCTGCCGCGGAAAATGGAACCTTTCCCGCTGTCATCGTCGGATTCTTCTCTATGGGAAAAGCTAGCTGTGGTATATCTGTTACGGTTGGCGAGATAGGCGCTGACGCGGGCGGTGAAGACTCCGGGGAAGTCAATGCTGGTAGAGGTGTTTTGCCATTACCATTGCTTCCCGATTCAGCAGTCGGCGGCGGCATTATCTCTGCTTCATTATCGAGTCGACGCAGGCTGGTACGCAGGCCCAGACCTGGGCGAGCCGGTTGTTCAACAACCGGCCCTGCTCTCTCTGGTCTCTCTGGTATCTCAGGAGCAGGCCTGGGTGTAGCGTCTATAGTGCCAATGGGCGGCGTCGTTGGAATGGCATTTAAGGCGACAGGCGCGGGAAATGATCTTTCTTTTCCGCTCACCTGCCGCGAGGGATCAAAGAGGCCACGCGAACTCGGTTTGAATGAGCGTGTTGCACCTTCTGGGAAGAGCAAACTGGCCTGGCTATAGCCGATGGGAATATCGGCAGACTCCAGCGCAACCCGGAAAGCATTCGCCAGGTCTTGAGCATGATTGTAACGATCGCTAGGACGTCTGGCAAGGCATCGAAGAACGACCTGTTCGGCTGCGACTGGTAGTTCCGGTCGCAAGAGACGAGGTGAAGGCGGCGGCATATGAAAATGCCGGGCAGAAATCTGTTGCAGCGTCCCTTGCTGAAATGGTGTTGCCCCTGTCAACATCAGATAGAGCACAGCGCCAAGAGCATACAGATCGGTACGCCCATCGACACTATCACCCGTCACCTGCTCCGGTGCCATGTAATCCGATAGCCCCGTCGGCAAAGTTGTACCCGTCTGGGAAACCTGTTGCGTTTGTGCGGTGGCTGCAATGTTGACGAGGCCAAAATCGGTGAGCAACAGGCGACCGGCAGGGGTTATCAAAATATTGGTCGGCTTGATGTTGCGGTGAATGACGCCGCGTTCGTGGGCAAAGTCGAGCGCCGAAGCCATCTGCTCCAGATAATCGACCACTTTCGAGAGCGGCAACTGTCCCTCGCGCTCCATCTCATCCCTGAGTGTTCCTCCGGCGACGTAAGCCATGACCAGATAGACCAACCCATCCTGCTCGCCATACTCATGCACCGGCACTATGTGGGGATGCTCTAAAGAGGCCGCCGCGTCCGTCTCGCGCCGGAAGCGTTCTAGAAAGGCGGCTAAGCGGGTGGAGGTCAGAGGCGCCATCGGCATCAGCACTTTGACGGCCACCTGCCTGTGAGGCCGTGACTGCTGCGCCAGATAGACCGCTCCCATCTCTCCCTGACCAATAACCTTCTGCAAGGTGCAGGTTCCAAGTACCGTTCCGATCAATGCTTCTGCGTTCATTCGCTCTCCATGATTGCCACTGTTCTTTGTTCCTGAGATATCATGCCTGATTCTGTTGCTGACAGGCTACGACAAGAATGTCTAATTGCGGGTGATGAGCAAGTTCGAGAATGCAACTTCTGTTCCCTTGAGGTTAACCAGCATACCCACTGTGCCACACGTCAACGAGCTATCCTGCAAAGTTCCCACCTTTTTCCCGTTCACCATGAAAGTGAAATTCTTCCCACTCTCAAACACCTTGAACGTATTCATATTCTGTGTTCCCTGTCCCTGATGAAATTCACTACCGAAGGTCCGGTGCCAGAGCAGCGTCCAGGAGGAAGTCGAACCAGGATTGTCGTCGTACTTGTAGAAGCGGTATTCCCCGCCTTTCGTATTCACCGCCTCAAAGCTGTAAAACGTGGTGACTTTCTTGCCGCCCACCGTTTTTTGCGAGAAACGCAATATCAAGCCGTACGAGTTATTGATTGAGGTATCATCCCCCGCGACCTCGTACATGGTCAGGGAATACGCCTGTGCTTGACAGATGGGATTTTCCGCCAGGACAACGGCGATGCCATTATTGACCGTGTCCTTGATATGATACGCGCCGCCCTTGAAAAACTCGTTGCTGTTTGTCGGCCAACCATGGATATTGGTACTCAAGGGGTCTGCCAGGATAACATTGGCATTGACGGTAGCTACGGCCTGGGCCGTAGCGGTCGCAGCCACATTCGGTGTGCCTGAAGGGAGCATTGTGCTACTGACCGACGGCATGTTCGTAGCAGGCAAATGATAATGGACAAACCAGAACACCCCGGAGCCGAGCAGCGCCAGAAGCAGTAGCAGTGATAGCAGTACCGGAAGTGGCTTTCTCTGTCCCTTTTCTGCTGCCGTCTCATCCACCGACGATGTTTGCACGACGGGCAGCAACCCGGTGACGAAACGGCCTGGCTGTCCAGCCACCGGCATCTGCACCACTTTTACCGGTCCCGTCAACTTCACCATGCTGCTCGTTCCCTGCTCTGGATTTGCTGTCGCCAGCGCACCTGTAACTGGTTTCAAGGCGGGCGATAGCTGCACTAATCCACCCGGTAAAACCGCCTGCTGTGTTTGCATAGGAAGGGGCAGGACATCCGTTGGACCCTCTGCCATAGGTGAAAGCCCGGCAGCCAACATCCTTCCTGGTTGTGTCATCGGGTATTCAGTCGAGGGCACGGGCAATTGAGGGGTCCCACCGACGCGAGGGAATCTGCCTGTTCGCGAGAGCAGCCCACCACCAGGGTGAGGAGACTGCGAACTCATATTCGCAAGGGGTACTACCCCACCAGGCGATGCCTGCTCCATACCTGTCACCCCCACCGGTGGCAAGGCCAGAGATCGCCAATCCGGGTCAAATAGACCGCCTTTTCTGAAGGTGCGGCTCGCACCTGTATCGATGTCCGCGCTGGCGTTGACGGTCTGCAAAGAAATGGTGGCGCGGGGGGCACTGGTCAACTGCACGCCTGACGCTTCCAGTGCCAGGCGGAAAGCAGCAGCGAAGTCTTGAGTACTGGGATAGCGGTCGTCAGGGGACTTGGCGAGGACGCGCAGGATAACGTGTTCAGCAGCGGTTGGCAAATCCGGGCGATAAATGCGCGGTGAGGGCGGTTGAGTTTGCAGGTGACGCGCCGCAATCTGCATCGGCGTCTCGCCCTGGAAAGGTGTTGTTCCCGTGAGCATCTGGTAGAGGATGACGCCAAGCGAGTACTGATCTGCTCGCCCATCGACGCCTTCGCCGACCACCTGTTCCGGGGCCATATAGTCCGGCGTGCCAACGGGTGCGCCCGCTCCTGTCAGGCGGACCTGCGCACTCTGCCCACCGGATACCACTTTGACGAGGCCAAAATCGGTGAGCAGCAGGCGTCCGGTGGGGGTCATCAAGATATTGGCCGGCTTGATGTCGCGGTGAATGACACCGCGTTCGTGGGCAAAGTCGAGCGCCGAAGCCATTTGCTCCAGATAATTGACTGCTTTCGTGAGCGGCAACTGTTCCTCGCCTTCCATCTCATCGCGCAGTGTCCCACCTGAAATATAGGGCATGACCAGATAGGCCAACCCATTCTGCTCGCCATACTCATGCACCGGCACAATATGGGGATGCTCTAAAGAGGCCGCCGCGTCCGTCTCGCGCCGGAAGCGTTCCAGAAAGGCGGCTAACTGAGTGGAGGTTAGAGGCACCATCGGCATCAGCACTTTGACGGCCACCTGCCTGTGGGGCCGTGACTGCTGCGCCAGATAGACCGCTCCCATCCCTCCCTGACCGATCACTTGCTGCAGCGTACAAGTTCCGAGTACCGTTCCGATCAATGCTTCTGCGTTCATTCGCTCTCCTCTTCGTTTCCTGACCTGCAAGGTAGCCAGTCTGTCCGGCAGGCAGACTGGCTCACCCATGTCACCGGAACAGGCCGCAGGTCTTCTGGCCCTTCCGGTTTGTTCAGGCCCTTCTGAAGATCTATTCATAACCGTCCACAGCTACCATCTTAGACAACTTGTACCGCACTGGCAATGTTTCAGGCACGAAAACATGACCAAAGTAATGGTACGCGGTTATGATTATCCCGACCTTATGATAGCCCAGTTGATGTACGTTTACGACAGGTGAGACAGAGTGTTTTGTCTCAAACACGCTCATGAACAATAAACGAGGAAGTAGTGTGGATTTGAGAAAGGTAGTACTTTAGCGGGAAGGATCATCCTATAGGATGATTGTTAGACGCCCTCGGTGACATCCTGGTGACTGAGGTCTTCTTCGGCGTCGAGCGATACTGGCTCTTCGCTAATGGTGGCAGCCATCGAGGGAACGCTGCGGCTCTGGATGATGATGCCATGGGTAAGGGCGATAGCGGCCTGTGCGAAGAGAGGGCGCACCTGTTCCAGTCGATCGCGCTCCATGCGCAACTGTTGCGCCCGCGCCTTCGCCCGCCCGGCGGCAGCTTGCTCATTGCGTTCATTGGAGACGCCCTCGGTCATCACTGCTGGTGGCAGGGCCAGCTCCCAGAACTCGCGGTCATCCAGGGCCTGACCCACGGCGGCCTGTACCTGGCGCAGCAGGTCAATGGTCTGGTTCAACAGCATCAGCAGGTCGCCTTCCGCCAGATCGATGCGCTTGAGCAGGCCGGTGAGCGACATGCCACGCGCCCATGAGAGGGCAACGCCATAAAAATCGGGCACTATACCGGATGTGAACGGCAGATTGGCCCGTTCCTCGACGCCGTGAATGGTCTGGCTCACGTGCCACAGTTCGCGACGTACCTCAACAAGACGCTGATTGAGGTTGTTGCGGTTGTTCAGCCGTCGGTCGTTATCGAAGGTGAACCAGCTGATGACCTCGGCCAGTTCGGCGGGCGTCAGTTCGGCGAATGCTCCGTGCAGCAGCAGTTCGACAATCAGAATGCCAGCCTGGTGGAAGATGCCGCGCAGCAAACGGCCCCTGAGTGTCAGTTGCTCGTTCTGGCCGATGTAGCCCAGGGCACGCAAGGCAAAAATGGTGCCGTCAAGTTCAGCCGCGCCCGCACGACTGAGCGGGAACGCTCCGATCTTCTTGCGTCTGCGTTCCAGAGCCTCCATTGCACCCTGCGCGGCTTTCGCCTGCTTTTTGCTCGCCTTTTTGCCCTTCTTGCCGTAACGTTGCTCCAGCTTTTCGAGGCGCAGCAGTTCGCGTTCCTCCCATAACTGGTACCGCTGGTACTCGCGCAGACTGGAGGCGCAGACATGGCGCAAGAACTCGACATCGCCCGGACGCCAGAGATTGAGCACCGAGTTGTAGCGAATGATGAACGAACTGGTAACGGGCAGCAGTTCACCGGTGATACGCTGGAACGATTCCTCGAACGGCTCCCACGGTGAGTAGGGAATGATGGCCGCACCATGCACGTCCATGCCGCGCCGACCCGCTCGCCCCGTTAACTGTCGATATTCATTGGGCGTGAGCAGGCGCATCTCCTGGCCATCAAACTTGCTCAAGCTGCCCACGACAACGGAGCGGGCGGGCATATTGATGCCCAGTGCCAGCGTGTCGGTCGCAAAGACGGCACGCAGGAGACCGCGCGCAAACAGCGTCTCAACCAGCACTTTCAGGCCCGGCAGCAGCCCGGCATGGTGAAAGGCCAGACCACGCGGGAGCAAATCGGTCAACATGCGCACCTGTTGCAAGTTACGATCCTCTTTGGGCAGGTGTTCGAGCCAGACGCCAACCTCTTCGCGAATAAGCTGCTGCTCCTCTGGCGTGGTAAACAGGTGACGCGCAGCCCCGGTTGCTCCCTCCTCGACAACGCGCCGCCCCGGCAGGAAGTAGAGCGTCGGCAACAGGTCGACCTCGCGCAGGACGGTGAGAATCTCGCCCGGCTCCGGAGTCTTGCGTTCCTGCGGACGATTGACCTTCGGTTTGCCCTTTGTCTGAGTGGTTTCCCCGTCTTCAGCTTCGGCGTTTCCAGTAGCCCCGGCAGGCGCTCGTTTCGCGGATTTTCCTCGTTTTCCACGCTCACGCCAGTCTTCATCTTCCCATAATTCGTCCTCGTCCTCGTCCCCAAAGGTGTAGACGCGGCTGCGACCCATCATCTTTGCCAGCCGTGCCTCACCACCCACGTGTGGGAAGCGCTCCACGCGCTCGCCATCCGCGTTCTCAACCAGGTGCAGCTTATTGTCAAGGAAGTAGTAATGATCGAGCGGAACGGCACGCTGCTCATGCACAACAAGTTCGATAGAAGCATGGACGCGGCTGATCCAGTCTGCAAGGTCCTGCGCGTTGCTGACGGTAGCGGAGAGGCCGACAAGCTGCACGTGCTTCGGCGAGCAAATGATGGCCTCTTCCCAGACGGGGCCGCGCTCGACATCGCTGAGGTAGTGCAGCTCATCAAAAATGACAAAGCCAACATCCGCCAGTTCCGAGGGAATGTAATTGGCCTCTTTGAGCATCTGCACGCCGCCCTCTTCCAGCAGCATATTGCGATAGACCTCTGTGGTCATGATGACGATGGGAGCGCGGCTGCGCTCAACAATATCGCCCGTCACCAGGCCAACGGCCTCATCGCCATACAGGTCGCGCAGGTCGCGATACTTCTGGTTAGAGAGCGCCTTGAGCGGCGTTGTATAAATGACGCGCTGGCCTCGCTGCTGCGCCAGCCAGATAGCGAATTCGGCCACCAGCGTCTTGCCCGTGCCAGTTGGGGCAGCCACCAGCGTTGATTGGCCGTGCGCCAGAATGTCAATAGCCTCTAACTGAAATGGGTCAAGGGGAAATGCATAGCGCGCAACAAACTCCGCAATCCCCGCCCGAATCTCGTTCTCTACCACTGTATGCTCACTCATAATCCTTCTCGCAAAATCTATCCCTATTTTGCTCATTGTAACACCATCAGACATGTCTGAACAAGTGGGCTTTGCACTCCAACTTTTATAGCACCTCGTTTATGGTGCCGAAAGCCTTGTAAGGCCAGCCAGGATATGCTATGCTAAAAGCAGCCCGGTAGAATCCGTGGCAAAAACGCCGGGGGAGCGTAGAGGATGCTATACTTGCCATCCATTGTCTCACGCAGGATGACATGCAAGAAATAGCATGCAAGCGAGGTGTTGCTGACGACCGGAAAGGAGTATAGCATGGCCCGGGACATCACCAATCAGGTGCAATACTACTACGACTATCACCCCACCGAGGAGGATCTAATGGGGGAAACCTCGTGGCATGTCGCCCTCATTAACTATCTCTCTGCCGTTCTGAGCTGGCTGTTCCGGGAACAGGCGTGCAGCATCTATGAGAACCTCAACTTCTATCAAACGCTCAACTACAGGGAATATCCGCTCGCTCCTGACCTTGCCATCATCAAAGGCGTGCCGTTTGAGCATGTAAGAAGTTGGACGGTGGGCCGAACGGGGCCAGCTCCACAGGTGATCTTCGAGATTCTCTCAGAAGAAACCTGGCAAAAGGATGTCTATGAAAAGCCCTGGAAGTACGCCAGGATGGGGGTACAAGAATACTTCGCCTATGATCCCTACCAGCCGCCGATCAGTCGGGCCACCGCCAGACGGCTCTTTGGCTGGCGGCTGGATGCCCGGGGCCGGGAAATGGTGGCGATGACGCCTGATGAACAGGGCTGGCTCTGGAGCGAGCAATTGCAGCGCTGGCTCGTCCCCGACGGAAACCACCTGCGCCTCTTTGATCGCGAGCATCGATTGTGCCTGACCGAAGCCCAGGCTGAGGCTTTGCTCAAAGAGCAAGCCGTTGGACAAGCCGCAGAGGAAACCAGACGGGCCGAGGAGGCCATGAGACAAGCCGGTGAAGAGGCTAGACGAGCGCAAGAGGCTACGAAGCGTGCCGATGAAGAAGAGCTAGACGAGCGCAAGAGGCTACGAAGCGTGCCGATGAAGAAACTAGACGAGCGCAAGTTCTCGTGGAGAAATTGCGTTCACTTGGCATCAATCCTGACGAGGTGGTGTAAGTGCTTCGGCACCTTTCGGTCTTCCCTGTGGAATGACACCTGACGCAACCTCATCTTTGTACTTTTGAAGCGCTTCCAGCGTTTGAATGATAGGTCAGGAACATCCGCAAATCATCATTGAGACGACGCACGATATCTGTCGGCCACGACTCACAATCTTTTAAAGCCGAGAGCTATCACAAAGAGCAGAACCGGTGGATTTACGAAGCCTTTGAAAATTACTGATGATATTACGCTGTACAGCCTGGGCGTCCATTTTGCTCTTGCTGAGGCTTATATCGATGTAGAGTTTGAAGTAGACAGACCAGCATAGCCTTTCACATTGCGTTTTAGACAGAAGCCAGCGCCTGCCGCAAGTGTTCCAGCGAGACGTTGCCGCCAGAGCAGATGACGCCGACTTTTTTGTTGCGCAGGACGTTACGCTGTTGGTACGCTGCGGCGAGGGCGGCGGCTCCGGCTCCTTCGGCGAGGGTATGGGCGCGCTCGATCATCCAGATCATTGCCTGCTGGATGTCCGTTTCGCTGACAAGCAGGAAGTCGTCGAGCATGTGCCAGAGGATGCGCTGTGGCAGCTCAAAGGCGCTGGCCGTTGCCAGTCCTTCGGCAAGCGTGTGGTTGGGCATATCCACCATCTGGTGCTGCCGCCACGATTCGTAGGCAGCAGGTGAGGCTTCCGCTTGCACACCAATGACACGTAGGGAGGGTTTGATGGCGCGGGCAACGATACAGGCTCCGGCGGCACCACTGCCACCGCCAACCGGCACGAACAGTACATCCAGTTCTGGCTCGTCCTCCAGTATTTCGAGCGTGGCCGTAGCGACTCCAGCGATGAGCAGTGGCTCGTTGCCGGAGTGGATGTAGCGGTAGCCATGTTCTTCAGCCAGCGTCTCGCAATGCAAACGGGCATCATCGAATCTGGCACCGGAAAAGATCACTTCAGCTCCCATGCCCTGCATCGCAGCTACCTTGCCCGGATTAGCCTGCTCTGGCACCACGATACGTGCCTGCACGCCAAATAAGCGAGCGGCATAGGCGACGGATTGTCCGTGATTGCCGGTCGAGGCCGCAATAACGCCGCGTTCGCGCTCATCTGCACTGAGCTGCGAAATCAGATTCACACCGCCGCGCACCTTAAACGCCCCTACCGGCTGGTAATTTTCGTGCTTGATATAGGTCTCTGTGTTGATGAGTGCGTTCACCGCCGGATAGCTGTGCAGCGGCGTGCGTGCCAGATAGGGACGAATTTGCTTGCGGGCCAGCAAGACATCTTGCAAGGTGGGAATATCCAAAGTACACTCCTTTTCGTCTTGTTGTCCTTCATCTCTCAGGCTACAATGTACACAGCGTCCGTCCATAATGTCAAGCAACCCGTCCAACCCGTCCCGTATTTCATAGAATGGAAGGAGATTGCCCATGAATCCCACGTCGGCCAATCCGCAGGTGGCGGAAATACTCAACAGTGTTCAGACATCGTATGCCGGGCTGAACCAGCTTCTCAATGGCCCGCTGGCCTCACTCGACAGCAGCAAACTCTATCAGAAACCATCCGAAAACGAGTGGACGATCATGCAGAACCTCGCTCACATTGTCGAATTCATGCCCTACTGGGCCAACGAGGTCGAGCTGCTGGTCGCCGAGCCAGGCCGCAACTTTGGGCGTACCATGCAGCACGAGGGACGCCTGCGCGGCATCAGCGAGCACGAGTTAGACACGCTGGCACTGATCCAGGCTTCCCTCCCCGGCAGCTACGCACATCTTGAACAGGTATTGAGCAGCTTGAATGACGATGATCTGGTTCTGACTGGCCACCACGTCAAATTCGGCAACCAGACACTGGCCTGGTTCATCGAAGAATTCATCACTCGTCACCTGAGCGACCATGTGGAGCAGATCAAAGTCGCAATGGTCGCCTTGCAATAAGCCAATGGCAGGCGAGAAACACGCTCATGCAAGCGTCGCGAAACAAACAAAAAGCTGAAGCGTATTACAGACATCGACAGGAAAAGTGTGCATTGTTTCTGAGACAGGAGAGTATCATGGCTAAAAAGAAATCGAATCCCATCTGGGGAAGACCCCTTGGTATCGCCGCTATGGCCCTGGCAGTAGCTGCGATTATGCAGCAGTTGAGCCTGACACCGGAAGAGCGAACATGGCACGGCACCATCCTGGGCATTCCGTACGATTTTCGCCTGCCCACGCCTGAGCGCATCCGTGCGAAAGTCTGGAACAAAGACACCTCGCGCATCTTCATGCCCCACATCTTCGGCGTCGGCTGGAGCATCAACTTTTATCCTCTCGTTCAGATGATAAGGGAGATGCTATAGCGACACTGCTGGTAGACAAAAGTCATGCATTACTGTTAAGGGAGCAAGCGGTGTGATAAGATGCTGGCATTACGGGGAAAGGGGATTACCTGTCGTAAATGACCAGCATAAATCAGCCCTATGATAGCTCGATGAAAGCCTTGCTCAAGGAAGACACGGCGGCTATTCTCGCCTATTTCCTGCCAGGAGCAACGCTGATCGAGCCACTGGATATCGAGGTACTTCCAGCGCCCAGACGGGTAGATCGAGCGTATCGCATGTTTTATCGCAACGAACCGCATGTCTTCCATCTCGAATTCCAGGCCAACTCTGACCCAATAATGGCCTATCGCATGAACGCCTATCATGGCGAACTGCTCCTGGAATACCTGCAACCTGTGATCTCCATGGTGGTCTACCTCTTCAAATCTGATGTGGTCGAGCCGCATCTGAAAGAAATGAGCGGGCAGGAGGAATTACTCTCTTTCCACTTCCGCGTTCAGCCTCTCTGGCACATGGATGGCCGGCAGTTTGTCGAAGAACATGCTTTGAGTATGTACACTTTGCTACCCACCATGAAGAATGTCGATGCACGTGTTCTACAACAGGCCATCGATGAGATGATACAATATTATGGAGATGATGAGAGGAAGTTAGCGCGACGAGTATTCTGGTTAAAACTGTTTCTCAGGAGGAGCGAAATGATTACACCTGATGACAAGAAAAAGGTTCAAGAACGCCTCGACGTATTCGATCAGCTTCTGGAAGAGGATGAGTATATACAACAGCAACGAGCATTGGGGAGAGAAGAAGGAGAAATTTTAGCAACCCGGCAAGTATTGATAAACCTCGTCAGCAGACGTTTTCCAAAACTGGCAAAACTAGCACAACAAAAGGCAGAGCATACTTCACAACTGGCTGCGCTTAATGAAACTATTAATTCTGTCGCTGATACATTCGATGAAGCTGCGGTGCGGGCTATACTCAACTCACCGTCAGCAGCCTAGGATATCAGCATGCCAGCTTCTGTGATTGAGTGCGTGGAGGTGAGTAAGGCGTATGGGAAACGTATTACGGCGCTGAAGAACCTCACGCTCAGTATTGCTGAGGGAACATCGTTCGGGCTGCTGGGGGAGAATGGAGCGGGGAAGTCGACGCTGGTGCGACTGATTATGGGCTTTATTTTCCCCACGTCGGGTCGCGTGCGCGTGCTGGGGGAAGAGCGCGTGGCACGGGCGCACCCACGCATTGGCTATATGCATGAGCGACCCATCTTCGAGACGCGCTTCAAGGGGCGCGAGTACCTGCATTACCTGGGAGAGCTTTCGGGCTTATGGGGCGCGACAAACCGGCAGCGAGCGCAGGAGGTGCTGGAACTGGTCGGCTTGCAGGAAGCGGCTGACCGTGGGGTTGGCACGTACTCGAAGGGTATGCTCCAGCGACTGGCAATCGCGCAGGCACTGCTGACCAACCCCGAACTGTTGATCCTGGACGAGCCGACGAGCGGGCTTGACCCACGCAGCCAGTGGGAGGTGCGGCAGATCATCATGGGCCTGCGCAGGCAGGGCAAAAGCCTCCTGCTCTGCTCGCACTATCTCGCAGAGGTCGAGGCGCTGTGCGATGCCGTCGC
Organism: uncultured Chloroflexia bacterium; assembly: GCA_963736995.1. GTDB lineage: Bacteria > Chloroflexota > Ktedonobacteria > Ktedonobacterales > Ktedonobacteraceae > CADDYT01. The sequence goes on along the minus strand of CAVTRB010000003.1, from coordinate 287,563 downwards.
CATCCTGCGCCAGGGCGAACAGCTCTTGAGCGGAAGCGTAGCCGACCTGCTGCACACGCAGGACGTAGTTGAGATCGTGCTGGCTCAAGATCAGCCGGCCAGCGAGGTAGCGGCGCGACTGCAACTCGGCGAGCAGGTAATGGAAGCACAGGGCAACCTGCTGCGTATCCCTGGCGCGGCACAACAGCTCGTGCTGGCCGCGCTGGTGGAGGCGCATATTCCCATTTCCTCGCTCAACCCTCTCAGCCAGTCACTTGAAGATGTCTACGTGCAGATCACGGGCAATACCAGCATTCCGGCAAAGGCAGGCGAAGCAGGAACAGAGGTCAATGGGACGAGCGGAAGAGGAGAACAGCTATGAGTTTACAGCGTCAAGAGGTCCCACCCGCTCCCTCAATGGATATGCGGCAGGTGCTCGGCGAGTTCTGGCACTGGCCGAGCGTGACGATTGCGCGCTTCACGCTGGCGAGCTACGCGCGCAGCGGCTGGATACTGGGCGACCTCATCTTCGTCTGGCTGCTCTATGCCATCTTTTTCTTTGAATTTGGCGGCAACGTGGCCTATTTCTTCGGCACTGCCGGGCAGGGGCTGGGTGCTCTGGCTATTCTCTCGGCAGTGGTGATGGTGCAGCGAGCGATGAATGCGCGTGTCTACCTGCCACTGGCCCGCATCACCTCACGCTCATCCTATGTACGCGGGCTGGTGCTGGCGACGGGCGTGCTGCGTATTCCCGCCTTCCTGCTCCTGCTGGCGCTCGCGGCCAGCTATCACCACTTCTCTCCGCCGCCCTGCACCGGCATTGGCGGCTGCATCGCCGGTGCCACGCCTGCCAACATCACGATTGGAGCTATTGGCTTGCTCGCAAACTGCATCGTCATCTCGACGCTGATAGTCGCGTTTTCCGCGCCCATTGCCACACGGCTGGCCCGCATTTTCCTGCTGGCCTGGGTCGCTGCTGTACTCTATTCCAGCACCAGCCCCGGCCCCATCGTCGCCATCCTGAGCATTACCCGCATCCCCCTGATGCCCCTTGCCGCCTGCTACAACTTAGGAGCAAGCGGAACGACCGGCTGGTCTGCTGTTCTTGCCCTCACCATTGATGTAGCTTATATTATCGGCCTGACGCTGCTGGCCGAACGCTGGATGGCAAAGAGAGATTTGATTTTGCACTGACAGATCCATGCAAGTTGCAATTCATTTATCTGCTAACGTCGTCTCACCGTAGGGCGATGCGCTGACCGCCTGGGAGGCGGTCGATGCGACCTTGAGGGAGCATACCTCGCCCGCCGATTAGAGGCCATGAACCAACTCCAGCGGGCGAGCACAAGGCAGCACCCCTACGGAAGCCCCCTCTTTACTGCAAAACATGAAATCGATGAATCAGTACTTGCATTCCTTCCCTATCTCCGGTATACTACCTGTGACAGGATGGATGCAATAAAAACGCATCCTGACGTGTTACTACTGGTAGATGCCAGCGATGATGAAGAGGAGTAGCCTGCCAGGGTTTGCAGCGAGCCGGTGAGGGTGCGAGACCGGCAACACACGACAGGTGAACGGCGCTTCGGAGTTGGACTGCTTAATGAGTGGCTTCACGTGGCGAGTCGCATTGTCTCTCATTTAGAGAGAGGTAGGTGCAGACCGTGGCGTGGAGAAGCAGGGTGGAACCGCGCATGTTGCCGCAAGACGTAGCCCCGGGCCTACGTTGGCACATTCGTCCCTGGGCCGATTGAGGAAAGAGCAATTGGGCCTGGGGCATTTTTTTGAGGAGGAGAACCACTCATTATGACACAGACAGAAAACGTACCGGCCACAAAAGAGACTCCTTTTGTGCCAATCGAGAAGATCGTGTCTCTGGCTAAGAGGCGCGGTTTCGTCTACCCCAACTCGGAAATCTACGGTGGCGTTTCGGGTATCTATGACTTCGGCCCACTCGGTGTCGAACTGCGCAATAATATCCGCCGCTACTGGTGGTGGTCGATGGTGCAGTTGAACGACAACATCGTGGGTATCGAGGGTGCCATCATTACCCATCCCCGCGTCTGGGAGGCCAGCGGCCACGTCGAGAACTTCGTCGACCGTCTCGTCGACTGCAAAAAGTGCAAGCGTCGCTTCCGCGTTGACCACCTGCCAGAAGAAAATCTGGTGCAGAACAAGTGTCCCGTCTGCGGCGGCGAACTGACGGAGCCGCGCAAGTTCAACCTGATGATGGAAACCTACATCGGTGTGGTCGAGGGCGAGCGCATGAAGACCTACCTGCGCGGCGAGGCCTGCCAGAACATCTACCTGGACTACGACAACGTGCTCAAGTCCTCACGCATGCAGATTCCCTTCGGTATCTGCCAGATCGGTAAGGCTTTCCGCAACGAGGTCACTCCCGGCAACTTCCTGTTCCGCCAGCGCGAGTTCGAGCAGTGGGACTTGCAGTTCTTCGTACACCCAGGCGAAATGCAGAAATGGTTCGACTACTGGAAGGAGCGGCGCTTCGAGTGGTATAAGGGCATCATCACCCACACGGATCGCCTGCGCCTGCGCCCGCATGGCCCCGATGAGCTGGCGCACTACGCGAAGCAGGCCTTCGATATCGAATACCAGTCTATTCTCGGCTGGCAGGAGTGGGAGGGCATCCACTGGCGGCAGGACTGGGACCTCTCGCGTCACAGTCAATACAGCGGCCAGGATTTGAGCTATACTGATCCGGTCACGAAGGAACGCTTCATCCCCTGGATCGTCGAAACTTCCGGTGGTGTCGACCGCACCTTCCTGAATCTGCTGCTGGACGCCTACGAGGAAGAGCCGGACGAGAACGGCAAGGAGCCGCGTACCGTGCTGCACCTGAACCCGATGCTCGCGCCGGTTAAGGTGGCTGTGCTGCCGCTGCAAAAGAACAAAGAGGAACTGGTCAATACGGCCAGGGACATTCACAACCGTTTAAAGCGACTGATGGTCGCACAGTACGACGACGTGGCGAATATTGGCCGCCGCTATCGCCGCCAGGACGAGATCGGCACACCCTACTGCGTCACGGTTGACTTCCAGACACTGGAAGACTCGACGGTCACAGTGCGCGAGCGCGACAGTATGAGCCAGATTCGCCTGCCCATCAAGGAGCTGCCCGCCTACCTGCTTGAGCGCGTCACCTGGCACTGAGTTTTAATACTCATACCAGGAGAAAAGGCACCCGGCATGTCATTCTGAGCGCAGCGAAGAATCTCTGACAATCACCTGGTCGAGAAAGCGGCCTCAGATTCTTCGCTGCGCTCAGAATGACATGGCTTGATGCTTTCTCCTGGAAGTCCTACTTCTGCCCGCATCTTTTGGCCTTTTCCATTCGTCTGGTATAGTGGCTATAGAAACTATCTCATCTCATAGAAGGAAATTTTGCTGAATGACGCGCATACTCTCTTATAATATTCTGGCCGGTGGCTATGACCTGCGGGCTGGTGGTGCAAGGCGCACCGAACAAATTGTAAGCATGATTCGATCAACACAGGCCGATGTCGTCGGCATCGTTGAAGCTATACATCCTCAAATGACGAAGAAACCGCTAGTCATCGAAGAAATGGCCGAACAGCTTGATATGCAATATATTCCCGCTAACTTCCCACGCTATCGCCATGATTACCAGACAGCACTGCTGACACGTCTGCCTGTTGTCGACAAGCAGATACACATTCGTCCGAACATCATGAAGCCGCTGCTGGAAGTTTGCGTGGAAGAAGCCAACGGGCAGTATCTCACGGTCTTCGTGACGCATCTGTCGGCAGCTTTTTCTCAAGGTTGGGCGGGAAACTCTATTCGTAAGCGAGAAGTGCGGGAGATTCTGAACATCATGGCGGCAAAGCAGGGAACGCCCCACCTGCTGATGGGCGATTTCAATACCATCGCGCCGGGAGATCGCTTTCAGGCCAGCGCGCTACTGGACTACATTGTCAAACTGGACAAGACGCGGCAGGCATATATCCACGAGGGCGACGGCAACCCCTACCTCGATTTCGTTGTGCCACCAGGCCTGCGTATCCTCAACCCATTGCTGCGCCTGGTTCCGCACAACAAGGTGCTTTCCAGGCTCTTTAATACAGCTGCCACACTCTACGCCCCACATGGCAGCATTCGCCTGCTGTTCGCAGCGGGTTACCAGGACTGCTTCCGCCTGATGAATCCCGGCGTTCAGACCTTTACCTGCCCCGCAGCTGCCCCCGCCGGTCGCATCGATTACATCTTTGCCAGCCCGGAACTGGCAAGCCAGCTCTCGAACAGCTCAGTGATCACGAGAGCAGAAGGAGTGCGCGGCGATGAAGCCAGCGACCACCTGCCCGTCTTTGCCGAGTTTGGCACAGGCGTCTTAAGCAGCAAGGTAGTTCATGAAGTTGAAAGGCCGGTAGAGGCGCGTTAGCGTCCCTCTACCGGCCTTTCAACTTCATGAACTTTACTGAAACACGTCTTTTGTCTTCTCGAAGAGATCGCGGAAGATGTTTTTGCCGTTTTGTTCGTTCTGCTCGCGTTCGAGCCGGGCAAACTCTTCGAGCAGGTGCTTCTGCTCGGACGTCAGGTTGGTTGGCGTCACCACTTTGACGATGACATGCTCATCACCACGCGCGCTGCTGTGAACAACCGGCACGCCCATGCCTTTGAGACGGAATGAGCGGTTGCTCTGCGTTCCTGCAGGAATCTTCAATGTGGTGCTCTTGCCATCAACGGTTGGCACCTCGACCTCGTCGCCGAGCGCCGCCTGCGTAAAGCTGATGGGCAGCTCATAGAGAATGTCGTTGCCCTGGCGCTTGAAGAACGGGTGTGGCTTGACTGTGAGAATGACGTAGAGGTTGCCAGGAGTGCCACCACGCGCACTCACCTCGCCCTCGCCCGTGACACGTACATTGATGCCGTCATCTACGCCCGCCGGAATGTTCACCACGACGCGGCGATTGTTGCGCACACGACCCTGGCCGCGACACTTCTCACAGGGCGTCGTAATCACACGGCCTTCGCCGCGACAGCGCTCGCACATCGTCACATTGACAAATTGTCCGAATATCGATTGCTGGACGCGGCGTATCTCGCCAGTCCCCTGACAGGCCGCACAGCGGGCGGTGGATGTACCGGGCTGCGCACCCGTACCACGACAGGTATTACAGGTTTCCCAGCGCGGTATCTCGATCTCCTTCTGGCACCCAAAGACGGCTTCCTCAAAGGTAATGGTGAGATCATAGCGAATGTCAGCGCCGCGTTGCGTTCCTGCCCGCCGTTGCGCGCCCGCTGTCCCGGCAAAAAAGGTCTCGAAGAGGTCGTTGATGGAGCTAAACCCGAAGTCATTAAAGCCGGCACCCGCTCCCGTGCCATTACCAACCGCCGCATGCCCGTACCGATCATAAGCTGCCCGCTTCTGCGGGTCGCTCAATACTTCGTAGGCTTCATTTATCTCAATAAAGCGGGCTTCTGCACCCACCTCTTTATTTGTGTCTGGGTGGTATTGTTTGGCAAGTCGGCGAAAAGCCTTTTTCACCTCATCATCGCTTGCATTACGCGATACACCCAACACCTCGTAATAATCTCGTTTAGAGGCCATCGACCAATCCTTTACCATGAGCAACAGGGCGCGATGGGATCCGCGCTGCTACTTTCACTGTTCCTACTCGTGAAATCTCGTATCTGTCCCTACTACCTGTATGTTATTCAATCTTACTGCGTTTCAATACACATATGCAAGAGTATAGCCCGATCAGGCGAGCACCTGCAAGTTCTTAGTATGCTGGCTATTCACAGTATTCACTTCAGACCACCGGGGTGGTCTGAAGTGAATACTGTGAATTTTTACATCTCTTTGTACTCGCCTTCGATGGTGTCGTCCTGGGGACCTTGAGTACCTGCGTCACCCTCGTCCGGGCCACCACTGTAGGTACCGGCAGGAGCACCCTGCTGGCGATAGATCCCTTCACTGATCTTGTAGAATGCCTGCTCCAGAGCCTCACGCGCCGACTTGATGCGCGCCACATCATCGGTCGAGAGAGCGGAACGGACATCGGCAATCTTCGACTCCAGTTCACCTCTCTGCTCCGCAGTAAGCTTGTCGCCCAGATCGGCCATGCTCTTCTCGGCACGATAGGCTGCACTGTCGGCCAGGTTGCGCTCCTCGACCTCTTCCTTGCGGCGCTTGTCCTCGGCAGCATGTGACTCGGCGTCACGCACCATGTGATCGATCTGATCCTTCGAGAGGCCGCTGGAAGGCACAATGGTGATCTTTTGCTCGCGGCTCGTTCCCTTATCGCGAGCGGAGACATTCACGATACCGTTGGCGTCGATATCGAAGGTCACTTCGATCTGCGGCACGCCGCGTGGGGCGGGTGGAATACCATCGAGGATGAAGCTGCCCAGCGAACGGTTGTCTTTGGCAAACTCTCGCTCGCCCTGCAGGACGTTGATCTCAACGCTCGGCTGATTATCGCTGGCAGTTGAGAAGATCTGACCCTTCTGCGTCGGGATGGTCGTGTTGCGCTCAATCAGGCGTGTGAAGACGCCGCCCAGGGTTTCGATACCCAGGGAGAGCGGAGTCACGTCGAGCAGGAGCACGTCTTTAACATCGCCCGTCAGCACACCAGCCTGAATACCGGCACCAACGGCCACCACTTCGTCCGGGTTGACGCCGCGATGTGGCTCGCGGTCAAAGATGCGGCGCACCATCGTCTGTACCGCCGGCATACGTGTCTGCCCACCGACCAGCACAACCTCGTTGATGTCGCCGGGGCGCATGCCCGCGTCATTGAGAGCCTTCATCACCGGCCCGCGTGTCTTCTCAATCAGATCCTCCACCAGTTGCTCCAGTTTCGAGCGCGTCAGCGTCATCGTGAGGTGCCTGGGGCCGCTGGCGTCTGCCGTGATAAACGGCAGATTGATCTCGGTAGACATCGAGCTGGAAAGCTCTTTCTTGGCCTTCTCAGCCGCTTCCTTCAGACGCTGCAAGGCCATGCGGTCCTGGCGCAGGTCGATGCCCTGCTCCTTGCGGAACTCGTCGGCCATCCAGGTGATGATGCGCTGGTCGAAGTCGTCACCACCCAGGTGGGTATCACCATTGGTGCTCTTCACCTCGAAAACACCCTCACCGAGTTCAAGGATGGAGATATCGAACGTGCCGCCGCCGAGGTCATAGACAGCGATGCGCTCATCCTTCTGCTTATCCAGACCATAGGCCAGCGAAGCAGCCGTCGGCTCGTTGATGATACGCAGGACATCCAGCCCGGCAATGCGACCGGCGTCCCTGGTAGCCTGGCGCTGAGCATCGTTGAAGTAGGCCGGAACGGTAATCACAGCCTGCATGACGCGCTCACCGAGGTACGCTTCGGCATCTGTCTTGATCTTCTGCAAGATCATGGCTGAAATTTCGGGCGGGCTGTACTGCTTGCCCTGCACCTCAACCCAGGCATCTCCATTGCTGGCGCGCACCACTTTGTAAGGGACCAGTCGGCGGTCGCGATCGACTTCCGGCTCGTCGTATTTGCGACCCATGAAGCGTTTGATCGAATAGACGGTATTTTCAGGGTTGGTAATGGCCTGACGCTTCGCCACTTCGCCAACCAGGCGCTCGCCACTCTTATTGATAGCCACAATCGAGGGTGTGGTGCGTGCGCCTTCCGCGTTCGGAATGACGACAGCCTCGCTGCCTTCCATTACAGCCACACATGAGTTCGTTGTTCCCAGATCAATTCCAATAACCTTTGGCACGATTGCCTCCTAATATTTACAATGTTTCGTTAATCAGACAAAGTTTCGTTTTATGCTGCTATTCGTAGCCATAGACTTCGGACAGCAGTTCGTTCATTACCTGAGTCATATAACGCACAACGGCGATGGCACGTCCATACTGCATGCGAGTCGGGCCAATGACGCCGAGCAAACCGCTTACCTTGTCTTCTCGCCCGTAACGCGCCACGACCAGGCTGACATCCCTCATTTCGTCCCAATCGTTTTCGCCGCCGATGATGACCTGCACGCCATCCGCGTCTCGTAATTGCGAGGCCAGGGCCGGGAGGAAGCGGTTTTGTTCCAGCACTTCCAGCACCTTGCGTACACGCTCATTGCGCTCCTCTTCAGGGCCGATACGACTATACTCTGGCTGCTCCAGAATATTGACCACCCCTTCTCGGTAGAACACATCAGCCAGTGGGTCACCATGTTGCTCCAACATGTGAACAATGGTGCTGCCCACCAGATGCTCGACCGAGGAAGAATCATAGCGAGAGAGCATTTCATCCAGTTCAGCCGCGCTCTTCTCATAGAAGAGCGTATTGAGACGCGAGGACAGGGCGCTCAACTCCGCCTGGTGGAGCGGCGCTTCCAGCAACAGGCGCTGCTGCTTGACCGTTCCATCCAGAAGCACCAGCACCAGATGAGCGGAGAGATCGGAGACCGAGAGGACCTCAAAGTGCTTGAGCCTTCCTTCACTGGCGCGTGGAGAAGTCATGACGGCGGCACTATGCAGCAAACGTGCCATCACCGAGGCCGTCAGTCGCACCCACTGATCCAGTTGATCCTGCACCTGATAGAACTGGTGGCGAATGAGACGCTGCTCATCGAGCGAGAGCGTCGAATCCTCCACGAGATGTTCGACAAAATAGCGATAACCCAGGTCTGTTGGAACACGACCGGCAGAGGTATGGGGCTGATAGATCAGCCCAGCCTCCTCCAGACCCGCCAGTTCGTGTCGAACGGTAGCGGAACTGAAGTGCAACTCATACTTCCGCACCAGCGTCTCAGATGCTACGGGGGTCGCTGTACGGACATACTCTTGCACGAGTGCGCGCAATATCTGCTGTTTGCGTTGGCTTAACGATGTCATGTGCTTCTCGCACTCCTCCAACAGAAGGATATGCACTATTCTAAATTGCTTGTCAAGTATGATTGCTAGCAGTCTCGACCTGAGACTGCAAGTACAGCATAGCACTCGACTGTGGGGATTGTCAAGGGTTATAGGACTGACATCCACTGCTGGCTACCTCCACCCCACCACCCAGGGCCGATGCCTTGCGCTCGGCCTGGGAACTGGACCCGTTTACTGCATCCCACCTTGCAGCATCCTATGCATCATCATCCCTGGATGAAAGCCCGGTGCCATTGACGACATGTCGGGCGGCTCCGCTTCTTGATAGGCAAGGGAGCTTGCCATCTGCTCGCGTAACACATTTACCTGCTCGCTCATGACCTCCTCCATCGCGCCTTGCAGGGGATTAGCAATCCAGCGCATCATCGAAGAGAGGAACAGTTCTTTCAGGTAGGCAAATGAAAAGCCTTCGGTCAACTCACTGAGCCTGACGACCCCTTCCTCAGAAAGACGTAGGGCAGGTTTCAAAGAGGCATTCCACATAGCAATATAGGACTTGCGCTCTGCTACTTCCGGCAGCTCGAAGGGATATTTACGATCGAAGCGGCTGGGCCGGTCCAGGATGGCGGGGTCGAGACGTTCTGGATGGTTCGTCGTTGCCAGCGTCACAATGCCGATATTCGCGGCAAAGCCATCCAGTTCATTGAGAAAGAAGGAACGATTCTGGGGAGTGAGCAGCGCATCCAGGTCTTCCAGCACGAGGATGCAAGGAGCCGTTCTGCGCGCCCGCTCGAATACCTGGCGAATGCTCATATCATCGGGCGCGCCACCCGGCTGTCGGAGACTCTTCACATAGAGGCAAGGCTGAGCCATAGAGTTGATAAGTGCCTTGACGGTATGCGTCTTCCCGTTACCGGGAGGGCCGACAAACAGAATGCCCCGCTTCCAGGGAATGCCATACTCCTCGTAGGTGTCGTGTGCTGCGAAGAACTGCGTCAGGTCGTCACGTATATCCTGTTTCAGGCTACCGCGCAAGATCAGATTATCGAACGTAGCATCTTTAATATCCTGGTAGAGGTTCTCGTCCTTGTACCAGTGTCCATTATCGAACACCAGCACCTCACCACGTATCTCTATATTCCACTTGCACACAGAGTCGATAAAATCGCGAGCTACTTCCTCACTGTCGGCCAGCAGCCAGAACATCGACTTGTGATAATCGCCATCATCGAACTGCATGTAGAGCAGATCAAGAGAAAAGCCCTGCCATTCCACCGTCAGCCACGCCTTCTTGTACCTGTCACTGGTGCTCTTTTCCCGGCTCTTGCCATCAGCAGAAACCTGTACCATGCCTATACCTGCTGGTACTGCCTGCATATGGCCGCGATGCCAACGCACGACATCCGCCTCCGGCTGCATCCAGTACGTCATTTTCTGATTGTGCAAAAACGTCTTAGCCGTCAGCACACACTGCCCGGCCTCCGCGTAGGTCTCGACATCGAAATACCCGTAATTATTGCCCTCGATTAGTGCCTTATCCGGGAACAGTTTCGCCATTCGCTCGCTGATAGCATACTCAATGGCAGTATAGGGCAGGCACAGCACTTCAGTGATCAACTCTTCCTTATTCATGGCATCTCCAGACCTTCAGAGCAACAAACCTCGACGCCAATATATACGAAGTCCCTGGCAAAATGTTTCTGATTGATCGTCTTATATATCGAAATAAAAGAATAGGGCGGAGGCCAGCTCCGCCCCTACTAACTACGAAAGGTAGCAACCCCCTGTAGGTTAGTAGGGGCGGAGCTGGCCTCCGCCCTGGTTCCTATCCTCCGCCCTGGCTTCTCCCCATTCCGCTTCCAGGAAAAACTTCACTGATAACCCGATACTAAAATTCCCGGCACCATGGCAGACAAGCGTCACGGCTTGCCATTATTGTTACCCTTCCCATTCCCATTGCCGTTTTTATTCCCATTGCCGTTGCCATTCCCATTGCCGTTACCATTCCCGTTACCATTGCCATTACTGGTGCCATTGTTATTCCCATTGCCATTCCCGTTATTGCTAGCCGACCCAAAACCACTCTGTTGTGGGATGTCGCTAGTGAGCATCCAATCATAGATCCCACTGCCAGCCAGACCGGTAACGGACGAGGTTGATTGCTGCACCACACCGGACGGCACTGAAAATTCATTATCATTATAATGATAATTGAAGTAGGGAGGATCGAAGCTGGAATCATGACGCCCCATGACATGCTCCATCACATCGTGCCATATTGGAGCGGCCCCGGTGATACCGACAACATTGCTGGCAAATGCGGCATCATTCGCATTTCCTACCCAGACACCAACCACAACATCCGGTGTGTAGCCAATTGTCCAGTTGTCTCTGAAGTTATCTGTCGTACCGGTTTTAGCCGCCACCTGATGCACCTGCCCATCCACATCTTGCCAGTCCCACATAGAGAGATCATGATCGGGCCAGAACTCAAGGCTGCGTGCATTCTCATCGTCGAGGACAGAAGTCATCAAATAGGCTAGCTGCGGGCTGATAACCTGAATATTCTGCGGATGCGTTGCATCATAATGATAGATGTGATGCCCATAGTTATCCCAGATATCCAGAATGCCAACGGGTGGGATACGACTGCCCTGATTGGCGAAGACCTGGTAAGCACCGACCATCTGGATCAGGGGAATTTCTGCCGTGCCGAGGGCCATTGAGGGGCCAAAGACCTGGGCAACTGTATCGTTCGTGTGATGCATCTGGTTATACTGAGCAGTATCGGTATCGATAGCAGTAATGCCGAAACGGCGTGCCATGTTTACCACGTTATTCATCCCTGCATACTCAAATGCCTTGATCGCTGGAACGTTGAACGAGTTTGCCAGATCGAGACGAATGGGGGAATTCAAGTTATGATATGTGCTGCCGTAATCGGTCGGGTGATAGGTGCTTTGCTGCACAGCCGCATTCTGCGCACCACCATCGGGGAAATAGGTCAGGCCGTCAGGCACGACCATACCTGGATACCAGCCCATATCGAAAGCGGTTGTGTAGACGATAGGTTTGAAAGACGATCCGGGCTGGCGTGGGGCAAGAGCTGCATTCACATTTCCGGCAACCACTGGCGAATTGTCATTGAAGTTCGCGCTGCCATCCATTGCCAGAACTTCACCCGTCTTCGCATCCATGACAACAGCTGCGCCATCATTGACATTATATTGCGTATTCAACGGCCCCTCTGTGGGTAAGAAGTACTCAAATGACGGCTTATCCAGATGATTATACACAGATTGTTCAACATAGGCTTCCAGATTGGAGTCGATGGTGGTGCGGACGTTGAAGCCACCGGCGACGAAGGCCTGGACACCTTTTTGCGGGTCGCCGCCACCGAGGGCGGTCTCCAGTTGCTGGATGACCCAGTAGACGAAATGCGGGTCTTTGATGTTGTGCTGGTAGGGTGTGAAGGTCATTTTAGCAGTGAGCGACTCGGCCTGCTTGATGATGGCGGGCGTGATCGGCCCCAGACCTTGCACCTGCATGCCCATGCTCAGCATCTGGTTCAACACGTAATCCTGGCGCGCCAGGGCATTCTGTTTGTTGGTCGGGCTGAGCGTGGGGTCGTAGCCCGGGGGATTCTGCGGCATCCCGGCCAGCAGCGAGGCACGAGCCAGGGCCAGTAGGGGATCATTCTGCCCTTTGCTGTTATTGCCCAGATAGTAAACGGCAGGAATACAGTTGAAATCTTTATCACACTTTGGCTGCACGTGGAAATAATCTCGTGTTGCCGCCTCGACGCCAATATCCTGCGCACCAAAGGGAGCGATGTTGAAATACATCTCCAGTATCTTCCACTTTGGATACTGCTGCGTCAGCCCGATTGCCAGTGCTGCTTCTGGAATCTTGCGGCTTAACGAAACATCCGTGTCATGCGTCATGTTCTTGATGACCTGCTGCGTGATTGTGCTGCCGCCGCTTTGCACCGAGCCGGACGAAGCGTACTGGGTAGCGGCCCGCAGTATACCCTGTGGGTCGACACCGGTATTTGTCCAGAAAGTGTGGTCTTCGGCGGCAATCATCGCGTCTTGCATGACCTGAGGGACATATTTATACGCAACAGGGCTGCTGCGTCCTCCAGCCGCGTAGGCCTCGTAGAGCAGGGCACCGTTGCGATCATAGATGCGCGTGGTCTGCTCGGTCTGCTGGTTTGCCAGCCCTTGCAGGCGCGGAAGTTGACTCTGGTAGTAGCCAAAGGCATAGGCGGTACCGGATGAAAGTACAGCGACGATCAAGAGGCAGATGGCAATCAGGATACTCGAAGCGATCTTCTGGATGTTGGGCTGATGGCGCTGCCAGCGGACGCGACGGTGCTTCATGCGCATGGCAACGCGCACAGTACGCGAGCGCTTCCACGGCTTTTTTTTCTCCGGTAGTTCAGAAATCGCCGGGCGATAGAGCACCAACGGCTCCGGCGCGGAAGGTGCCTGCCGGATAGCCATCATCTTACCCGACCAGCTACGCACCATTTGCACGGTGCTGGCAAGCAATCCCTGCGGTCGCGGCGGCGAGGGATACCCCTGTGCTGGTGGCCAGACCTGCTGTGGAGAGAACTGCACAGGGGGCGGCACCGGCGACATCGGTTGTAACGGTGACTGCTGAGCAGGCAGTGGCGAGTATGGAGGTGGCCCTCCCTGAGTAGTTGGTCTCGAAGCAGGCGAATACTGCTGCGCGCCCTGCTGGGGCTGTTGCTGGTGATACTCACGCAGCATACTACCCGGACGCGCAGACCCATTATTGCCATTTCCATGCCCATTCCCATCGGCGCGAGCAGCAGAACCATTTGGCTCGTTGGGCGGTTGATTCCAGATATTATTGTCCATACTCTTCGTCATCCTTCATAATCAGGAACCTCGGTTCCATCTTTGCTGGCATCAAATCCGTTTCAGGAATTCTCGCTCTTCTTTAAACAGAAAGAACGAACAAATTTGATGGTTTGCATTGTCCGGGAAAAGAAGGAGCCGCTTCATCCACTTCCCAAACCTCTCTATCACCCACTTCACTCTTTGGCTCATCTCTTCTCAACGGATAAGGTAAGCCGAATTAACAGGGTAGCCTTTTTCGGCCATCTCGCGCTGCCCGACTAAACCTTTTTATTGAAATACTTGAAGGAAGCTTGCAATGTCATGTACAATAAAGGCAAAGCTCGGATAAGCTCAAGAAGGAGACTGCGTATGTTGCCGCGCCGCGCCCCTATGCCGCAGCCACGTTTGCTGATATATTGCTTGCTGGCAGTTCTACTTGCGTCCGTACTTTTCTCCGCCCAGGCGCTCGCCGCTTTCTCTACCAGCAACGCGATCAGTGTCACCTCACAGACGGATACAGTCAATTTCCCGAAATCGATTGCTTTCCAGATGCGCGCACAGGATAGCAGCGCCCTTATCAACAAGGCAATGATCTTTGTCCGCTACGGCTTCAACGGCATGACAGGCTATCTCACGCAGCATACCGGGTCGGTGTCGATCAGGCCAGGGCATACGATTACAGCCAGCTGGGTGGAGAACACAACGGGCGATAACTTTTCGCCACCGGGAACGCTGGTCTCCTACTACTGGCTGCTCTATGATAGCGCAGGCAATTCATACACTGGTGGGCAACAGCAATTTCGCACGGTCGATACACGCTTCCCCTGGCAGCACCTGACACAGGGCCAGTTGCAGGTTAACTGGTACAACCGACCACTCGAATTTGGTCAAACCGTGCTCAATGACGCCAGCAGCGACCTCACACACATCAGCCAGACACTTGGTGGCGGATTGAAATCGCCTGTCAACCTGTGGGTCTACCAGACCGATGATGATTTTCATGGTTCGCTCACACCCAATACCTACGAGTGGGTGGGCGGTATTGCACTACCTCCGCTCAACGAGGCCGAGATCGTCGCAATGGACAGCGGCGATACAACGCTGGTGCGTGATATGCCCCATGAGTTGACGCACCTCGTCTTTCACCAGTTGATCGGTGAAAGCGCCAGTGCGCCAACCTGGTTTGACGAGGGACTGGCTGTCTATAACCAGCAGTACCACGAGCCAGCAATGATCAATCGCCTGCAAAACGCGCTCAACACCCATTCTCTGCTGCCACTCAACTCGATTTCGCTCAGCTTCCCTGCCAACGCCGATCAGGCCTATCTCGCCTACGCACAAAGTTGGAACCTGATCAGCTACATGTACAGCACCTTTGGACAGTCCAGCATGGCAAAACTTATCAGTTTGATGAGCAAGCAGAGCAACGATTTCGATACCAACCTGAAACTGGCTGTAGGGATGGATCAGGACCACCTGGAAAATCAATGGCACCTTGCCCTGCACCAGCCACCTACGCTACCGCCCGATGAGCTAACACCGACGCCCCAGTTGAGCACGGCAACTACACCGTCCCATCCCGGGCAGGTCACTATCAATGACAACAATTCTTCCCTGCTCACCTTCGTCGGCATCGTACTGATCGTGGTTCCTCTCTGTGGCATCGCCTTCCTTCTTGTCTATCAGAGGCGCAGCCGGCAAAAGGCCCATGCGATACAGGTTACACAGCAAATCATCACGGCAAACAGGCAGTCCTCACAACCTTCACAACCATACCGGCCAGATGCCTCCCAGAATTTTGTACCCGGCTCGCAGGCTTCACCGCCATCTTTCGCACCACGGCAGGAATGGGTACCCGATTACCCGGAATTTCAGGGAAATGCGGGAAATGGGCATGCTCAGTCAGAACCCCCACCATATTTACCAGCGCAGGAGTATTTGAGCCAACCACCGCAGAAGCAGGCTCCGCAAGAATAAGACAAATTGCTGCGCTACTAACTCATCTGATCCCAGATTCCGCTCCTGTTCAGGTAGACATAGAGAATAGCTACAGAAACCAGTGGTATAAATGAGCGAACGTCCAGGTAGCCAAAAAGCACTTTGTAATCATATTATAGAAGAGCATAAACCGCTCATAATGCGGTAAACAGGTGAACAATTGGTATTTTTTTCGCAGCAGAGGTTAAATTTTCTCAACAGTTGAACTTTTTGGGGATGGTTGTGATATACTGGCTAAAATCAATCTCCAGGCCAGTTTAACAAGAGTAGGGGGATACTTTACATGACCGTATACGACTCGTCAGCGCGCTACTACCCATCCGGTGCGCTACCACTGGATGATCTTGCCTACTGGATCGCGTTCAGTCGCGTGCTCGGCATCGGACCGAAACGCTTCAGGCAGTTGCTCACCTTCTTTCAGGATGATGTCGCGGCAGCCTGGAATGCTGATAGCACAACATTGGTGCAGGCCGGAATCGATAAAAGAACAACAGACAACTTTCTCAAGCAGCGTAAAAACATTGTGCCACAGCGAGAGCTTGAGCGTCTGGAGAAGCTGCGCATTACCGTTATCACCTGGAAAGACAAAAGCTATCCCCCTCTGCTCAAGGCGATTGATTACGCGCCGCCCGTGCTCTACATCGCTGGAAAACTGACTGAAGCCGACCAGTTCGCCATCGCTATCGTGGGAACGCGCAATGCCAGCCAGTATGGGCGACAGGTGACGGAACAATTTGCCGGGGAACTGGCCGCGCACAACGTGACCATTGTGAGCGGGCTGGCGCTGGGCATCGACACCATCGCGCACAAAGCAGCCCTCGATGCTGGCGGGCGCACGCTCGCCGTCATGGCCTGTGGCCTGGATACCATCTATCCAGCCGATAATCACAGCCTGGCGAAACGCATCGTCGAGTCCGGTCAGGGCGCGCTCATCACCGAATTTCCATTAGGCGTCAAACCTGAAAGCCGCTATTTTCCCGCACGCAACCGCATCATCTCTGGTCTCTCCCTCGGCGTGCTCATCACCGAGGCTCCACAAAAAAGCGGGGCGCTCATCACCGTCAAATTTGCTCTCGAACAGGGGCGCGAAGTCTTCGCCGTGCCCGGCAACATCTTCTCCGCCAGAAGCACGGGCGTCAACAAGATTATTCAAGAGGGAGCGCACCCCGTCATGGGCGTCGGCGACATCCTCGAAGCCCTCGACCTCTTCATGATTCCCCAGCAGATCGAGATGCAGGCCATCCTGCCTGACAACGACGAAGAACGCACCCTGCTCTCCCTGCTCAGCCACGAACCCCGTCACATCGACGAACTCATCCGCGAGTCCAACCTCCCGGCCATGACTGTGACGAGCACATTGACGATGATGGAACTAAAAGGGATGGTCAAGCAGGTCGCAAGCATGCAGTTTGTGCTGGGAAGATAAAAATTCTTTTGCACATGTGACGATGAGGAATACATAGCTCACGAGAGTTCAGCTCGTCTATCATCTTTGTCGTCTTGTTCGGGAGGGCGCAACCACAACGAAACGTGCGTGGGTTGCATCGTTTCTTGCACCACCGCCACCAGATGCTCTCTCAACGCTGTCAGGTCCACCTCATTACGGAGGGTGTCACTAAAAGCTTCCAGTGTTCGGGCAGTATCATACTTGCGCCGGTAAAAACGACGATCAATGAGGGCCTGGATACGCCGTCGCAAAGGTTGGAAAAGAGCGGCAATCGCAAGGGTTGAGATGACAACAGCTACCGCGTTATGCTGGTAGAACATTCCGAATAACGATTGCAAGCCAAAGATGAGACCAAAGTAGAGCAGGGCCAGCGAGACCGTCAGTGTGCCATAGACCAGCGTGCGGTTGATGATGGCATCAATATCCCAGAGGTGGGAGCGGAAAATGGCGATACCGAGCGTGGGGGGGATCACCAGCATGGAGAACGTAATGAGCACCACGAAGAGAGCGGAAGCAAGTGAGCTTCCCTGAGTATGCGGGAGAAGGACGAACTGATAGAGCAAACGGGTTCCCAGATTACCGGCACCTGCAATCGAGGCACCGTACACCAGCCATTTCGTCTGCTGCCGCTGGTGTGGCGTAGATACGTAGTGATAGCGATATATCTGTACTACGATTGTGCTTGCGATGAGGCCCCAGAAGATCAGGGAAAAGAACCATTGGCTGATAGGCCAGGATGGAAAAAGAACATCGGCAACACAGTAACTAATGAGGATCAGCGCAAGCAAGCGTATCCAGCGCGGTGCAAACCGCCCATCAGGAAGTACATATGCACAAAGCATGATGCTGGCATTGCCAGTAGCACCCAGCGTTGGTATCAGCCAGCCCCACTCGTGAGGTAATGCCTGCAAGGTAATATAATCGAAGCCAAAGGGCAGCATCATTAAGGCAAAGGAGGCCAGCAGGGCAGCTCGATCATCTGACTTGCGCCAGAAAAGCAGCGCTCCCATCACCGCATAGCTCAACTGGAACAGCACGCTGACTGCAACCATGCATAGAGCATAGAAGTCGAGGGACAACCCCCAGCTCTGAAGGGTATGTATATCGGCTAGAGTGAGCTGCCCCATGAAGAGTTGTGCGCCAGGAGTACGAAGGCGATGCAGAGCTATATAGTAGGCCGGAATATTGGCGACAAACAAAACGAATGCCGGTACCACGACGACGAGCCAGATAATCCGAGCGAGGATAAGCCAATAACCCTGCAAACGGGTTGTCGCTGCAAGCTGGCTTTCCCGGCTTTGTGTATCCGGTACCAGTTCCTGTGGAAGGCGCACCTGAGTGATCCTGTTCTAGATTCTAACAAGTTATTCAAAACAAAGAGAAAGACGATGCTCTCAAAGCTACGCCTTACCCTCTATAGTATCACATCAGCTTTCTTAATTGACAGGGGCCTCGTAGGTATCCAGTACCTGAAACTCAAAAACACTATCATCAGGAGGTACTGCTCACTGTAACCATCATCGTATTCTCTTAAGTAGAAATCTTTTGCGGGTTTCTTTTCATATAAGGAGAAGCTCCATGGTAGACTACGGATACCCGAAAGGGCCTTCATCTTCTTCTTCCCAACTGTTAACGAAATCGACGGCATTACCCCGGCATCCGCCGGTAGTTCAAGCATGTGGTTTACCTCAACCAACCTTTCCACCGATAATGGCAGCGTTGGTACCATCACCACTTCGTAAATTCCCCGCTTCCAGCGCTGTTGTGCAACAGCGCTGGAAGCGAGGCGAAGAGCACTCCCGCTTGCGTATTGGCAAGCTCTACAGATTCTACCCACCTTCCGCAATCTTGCCCTGATACTGATGCACCACTTTGGTTCCTTTCACATCCGGGCGGCTCGCCGTTATCTCACCTCCTGTTGTCAACAAGCTCTAGCCTTACCTGGCTTTCCCATTTAAGCTCACTAATAATGAACAAACCCCATTGCAATTCTCCTGACCTGAAATCCACTCATAACTGGGGGTGCGGGGGGCTTTGCCCCCTGCCGGAGCGCGAGGACGCTGTCCGGGGGACAGCGTGGAGAAGCCTCGCCCTTTTCTCTCCTCCCTTGCGGGCCTGCGGCCCGCCAGAAGAATTATGAGTGGATGTCAGTCCAAACTACTTGACAAATAGGCCGGTCAGACGACACACTATTGATAATTGTACCACCTTGTCTTATGTGATCATGCCGTGTGCATCATGACTGATAGTGCCAGAGTACCGGACGAAAGGATGCTGTTATGCCCGAAGCCATACCAGCCTCAATATCCGTACCTGTATCCTTCAATCAGAAAGATGACATCTATGATGTGCTGGTAGTGGGGGCGAGTTTCGCGGGGGTCGCGGCGGCGCTGGATCGTATGACTTCTAACACCGATGTCGATGCCCTCTACGACCTGTTCCGCTCTCCAACGGGCCACGAGATGCTGCAACGCGCCCTGCTCGAAATCCCCATCATCGGCATGGACAGCAATTTCTTCTCCCTGCTGCGCGGCCTGCTCAGCAAACATCCCGGTCTCTACAGTTCCGCCTTGCAAGCCGTTTGGTGGATCTGCGGCTGTGCTTATTAACCGAGAACCATCACCAGTAGAAACGTATAATGACCTTCATAGCGACGTGGTGAATTTCTTTCGTGTTCTCAGGGACCAGAAAGAAGCTCTCATCGAAGCTATTGGACTGACTCTCTTTTCTCGTGAAGAGTTTGAAATGGCCTGTGGCCCAACGCCGACAGGTTTATCAGATATAGAACGCGCAAGGCGCTTCTATATTCTAGCCCGCCAGGTACGGACCGGCCTTGCTCAAAAAGCAAGCAGCGGCAGGTGGGCGCATTGTATTTTAACGAGCCGTGCAGGTATGGCAGGTGCAGTTTCAAGGTGGCTGGGAAGTGTCGAAGACCTCCCGGAAATCGCGCAAAGACTTCTGCGCGTACAGATTGAGCATGCACCTGCCCTTGAAGTTATTCAGCGTTATGACAGTCCAGAAACACTATTTTATTGTGATCCTCCCTATCTGCACGATTCCCGTGGAGACAGCAATGCTTATGCACATGAAATGACAAATAACGAGCACAGACAGCTTGCTAAAGTTCTTCATTATGTAAAGGGCAAGGTTGCATTATCGGGGTATCGAAGCGATATAATGGATGAACTTTACTCCGATTGGAACCGTATTGAGGCTCCTTCCAAACTATGTCATTCAACAAAAACACCACGTCAGGAAGTGCTTTGGGTAAATTGAGCAACACCTTGCTTCTCCTTATTCCAGTCGCCTTCCGGTTTTAGTTGTGGCTGCTGCTTACATAAGCAGCAGAGCAAAACTTAGGCGAACGAGTTCTCCCTCTTCAAGCCCACAATGCTGCTGATCTACAAACGAAATCGCTCGGTGATGTGCAAATTGCCCTCACGGATGAAGACAACGTGGTCACGGTATATGAGATGAAAGCAAAGAGGGTCGAAATAGAAGATATCAACATCGCAATTGAAAAAGTCAAAAAGCTGAACTACAGGATTGACAACTACATCTTTATTACAACTGACGAGATTAGTATTCAGGTCAAAAACTATGCTGCTAGCCTGTATAAGCGTACTGGCGGTATGGAGTTTGTGGTACTGGATTGTCTAGAATTTATCCGGCACTTCTTACATTTGTTTCATCGTATACGAATAAAATTTCTGGATGCCTATCAAGAGCTTGTCCTCGCAGAGCCGGAAAGTGCCGTGCGCCAGGAATTGAAGATAGCATTTCTGGCACTTCGGCATGCATATGAAAGTGCATACAGTTCTGACGAGACTACTGATCCAGATTACAACTCTGACTAGCAGCCTATACGGGCTTTGATCACAGTAGCCTCATTGAGCAACTGCGTTGCCTGGGTGGAGGTGATACCATGGCCGGTCTTCAGCTTGACCTCTCCATTGAAGATATCGAGGGAGGCACACGCCACCTTGATCTGGCCCTGGTCGATCGCAGTGAGCGCCGTCTGCAATTCCCCATCGAGTGTCACCTGAAGGGTCTGGTTCAGGTGGAAACTGTTGATCACGTAGGTCATAACTCTCAGGCCATCGGCTGCTGTCATCTCAAAGGCCCCGATATCGCAGGCGGGTCCTTGTGGCCGCCTCACCCCACGCTGGTCGCTGGGAGGGCAACTTCTGCCGACGGGGATATGGTCCACCGCCGGACTATCGGGTTCCAGGGCAACTGTCAGGGTCAGGCCGCCATTGTTTTGCAAGCCATCGGGATCGAACTGCGGGTTGGTGTTTTGCAGGCTGCCTGTGTTCATAAAGCTACAACTGCTATCGCTCGACAGGTTGTAGCCCCGGTCGGTGATGGTACCAACGCTATACTGCAAGCAGTCATCATCGCTGTTATCGCCCACGATGCTCCCGCCGATTCTTACCGGGAAGAAGGTCTCGATCCCGCCACCAATGCCAGAGTTGTTGGCAATGGTGCTGTTGAGGATACTCATCGAGCCATCGAGGCTCTCGATCCCACCGCCGAAACCGGCTGAGTTATTGACTATGGTGCTGTTACTGATACTCATCCTGCCGTAGTTTTCAATACCACCGCCAGCAGAGGCCGAGTTGTTGGCTATAGTGCTGTCGCTGACGCTCATGATGGCACCTACAGCGTTGAAGAGACCACCTCCCCTGCTAAATGGTCCCGTGTTGTAGGTAAAGGTGCTGTTGCTGATGCTTACCGTTCCGTAGTTTGCGAGGCCACCCCCGTTGCTGTAGAAGCCAGCCTTGCCATTAGCAACAGTGAGGGCATTGAGGGTGAAGGTGATGCCGCTTTTCACAGAGAGCACTATCACACCGCCCCTGCCATCAAGGATGACCGCCTGCCCACTGCCATCGAGGGTCAGATTGTTCGTGCGAATCACAAGTGTGCTGGTGAGAGGGATGGTGCCACTGCAACTGAACGTGATGGTATCCCCGATCGAGGCGCTACTGATGACCGTGCCGATGCGCCCCGGACCTGTTTCCCCACTACAGTCGGTTACGGTCAATGTTGCATTGGCAACTGTGTAGGTCTGCAGGCTTGCCCCGGTCACCACGACATACAGGCCGAGCAGCAACAATAGGCTTAGAGCCGGACGCAGACTGACGCGAAGCAAAAGATGAGGGCTTGATGGCATGAATGGTCTCCTTTCTCACATAGACTTCTTCTTGAGCAAGAATGTTGCCAGCCTGAGGTGGGTGCGAGAAGCTCCTGTCCCCACCTCTGCCTATGGCGCGACCGCTGTCGTCCCACTGCCCCTAACAGCCGAGACGAGCTTTGATTACGAAGCCGTCAATCCGCAGATCGGTCGCCTGGCTAGTAGTAAGACCATTGCCAGTATACGACCTGACATCTGTCAGGAAGGTCGCAAGGTCGCTACACGCCTGTTGGGTATGGCCCTGGTTGACGGCTGTCAGTGTCTTCTGCAATTGATTATCGAGGGTCGTCTGAATGCTCTGGCTCAACTGAAAGCTGTTGACCACGTTGATCATCACGGTTAGACCATCGGCGGTCGTCATCTCAAAGGCTCCAATATCGCAAGCGGGCCCCTGTGGTCGGCTCACCCCGCGCTGATCGGTGGCCGGACAACTGCTACCCACCGGGATATGGTCAACCGCTGGACTGCCCGGTTCCAGGGCCAGCGTCTGGGTCGGGCCACCATTGTTTTGCAAACCATTGGGATCGAAGCGCGGGTTGGTGTTTCGCAGGTCGCCGGTGCCGGTGAAATTGCAACTGCTATCACTCGACAGGTTGTATCCCTTGTCACTGTTGGTGCCAACATCGTTGTAGCAATTGTAGCTTTGCCACGCGCTGTTCTCGGCCACGATACTTCCGCTGATGCTCACCGTACTCATCAGGTCGGCGATGCCGCCTCCGCCGGTCTCGACACCGGAGGTTGAGTTGAAGGCAATAGTGCTATTACTGATGTTCATGCTCGACGCGCCCTCGGCGGCGATGCCCCCACCGAAAAGGTCAGCTGTGTTGTTGGTAAAGGTACTGTTCGTAATCGTCACCGTGCCACCAAAACTGTCCACACCGCCGCCGTAGGCGACGGACGAGTTGCTGGTAAAGGTGCTGTCACTAACCGTCAGCGTCGCTGAATTCGTAAAGTCAGCTGCTTCCGTCAGAATGGCACCACCCAGGCCACCATCAGTGGCCCCATTGTAGTTAGAATTCTTGTCAAAGGTGCTGTTGCTAATGGTCATCGTGCTGGTCGTAAAGTTGCCATCGTTGAAGAGACCTCCAGCGTACTCGGAAGAATTGCTGGTAAAGGTGCTGTTCGTGATCGTCATCATGTTATTGCTGTAGAGGGCACCGGCATAGAAACCACTCGTGTTGCTGGTAAAGGTACTGCCGCTGACCGTCATCATGCCGTAGTTCGCCAGGCCTCCTCCGTCCTTGGTGGCTGTGTTCCCGGTAAAGGTACTGTTCGTGATCGTGATTGTGCCGTAATAGTTCCCTACGCCTCCTCCGAAGTAATCGCTCGTATTCCCGGTAAAGGTGCTGTTGGTGATTGCCACCGTACCCTGGTTGACGAGGCCCCCACCGAAACTGCTGTTAAAACCATGGGCAATTGTGAGAGCGTTGAGGGTGAAGGTGATGCCACTTTCGACGGAAATCACCTGCGTGCTGCCGCCTCCATCAAGCGTGACGCTCTGCCCCCGGCCATCGAGGGTCAGGTTGTTCGTGCCGATCATGAGCGTGCTGATGATAGGGATGGTCCCACTACAACTGAACGTGATGGTGTCGCCTGCCGAGGCGCTGCTGAGCACGGAGCCAATCTGGCCTTGACCCGATTCTCCGCTACAATCGGTCACGGTCAGCGTCTGAGCGGCTGTCGCGTAGGCATGCTTGCTTGAAGCAGACACTACAGCGAAAAAGCTGACCAACAGCAGCATGCTTAAAGACAGGCGGAAATAGAAGCGGAGCGAAAGATGCAAAAGCGAAGATTTTGACTGCATGAATGCACTCCTTTCTCAGTCAGACTTCTTTTTAAGTCATTTTGTCGCCAGAGAACGAGTAGGTCAGAGGGTCTGCGTGCAGCTAGAGCCACGAAGCCAGAGGCAGCAATCAAGTCAAAGTCTTAGAGAACGTAGAAAACGTCCACAACGCACACAGGTGCATCACAAGACAGAAAATGGAAAATAAACCA
Organism: uncultured Chloroflexia bacterium; assembly: GCA_963736995.1. Classification (GTDB taxonomy): domain Bacteria; phylum Chloroflexota; class Ktedonobacteria; order Ktedonobacterales; family Ktedonobacteraceae; genus CADDYT01. The sequence goes on along the minus strand of CAVTRB010000003.1, from coordinate 263,249 downwards.
CCCCTACCAGAAGTATAATCCCGACTGTATCCACTGTCAAGATATACTAGCTATTTCTGAAGATATCATGACAGAAAGATGAAGCCTGTACGCCAATCTCTTATACCCTTGACAAATTATCTTGACGGTCAATATAATTACTGATGAAGGTAACTGCTTTGTTAGGAAAGAAGGGAGGATTCCATATGGCAGCAGAACGGCTGGTAGATGATGTGCTTTCGCTGTATCACCTCATTCGCCGTCTCACGCACCCGATTCACCGGGCGGAAATGACGCCGGAGCAGTACTGGCTGCTGCGTATCCTGCGCCGTCGGGGACCATTGAGCATTGGCGAGCTGGCCGAGGCGCTGGATGTGACGGGCAGCTCGGCGACTACTGCCTGCAAGCGGCTGGAAAAGGTTGGCCTGGTCACACGCGAGCGCCAGAGCGACGATGAGCGCATGGTGCGCGTCATGCTGACTGAGCAGGGTAACGCAAAAGTGGAGTCGTGGCAGCAGCGGCGGCGCGAACTGCTTACCCGATTGCTCTCCCCGCTGGATGAGAACGAGCAGGAAACGCTACAACATCTGCTTGAGCGCGTCCTGGAGGCGGCAGAGGGGCAAAGCAGAGCGACATTGAAGGAACAGGAATATGCAAGAACAACCAGTAGTTGAGGTCAGAGACCTCGTCAAACTCTTCGGAGAACAGGCCGCCGTCGACCACGTGAGCTTCGCGGTGGAACCAGGGGAAGTCTTTGGTCTGCTTGGCCCAAACGGAGCAGGCAAGAGCACGACCATCAAGATACTGACAACCCTGCTCCCCCCGACCTCCGGCTATGCGTCCGTCGTTGGCTTTGATGTGACAAAACAGCCAATGGCCGTGCGCCGTCGCATCGGCTACGTGCCGCAGGCCCTCTCGGCGGATGGCAACCTCACGGGCTATGAAAACCTGCTGATCTTTGCGCGCCTCTATGATCTATCCCGTGAGGAACGCGGGCCAAAGGCTCGGCAGGCGCTGCAATTCATGGGCCTGCAAGAGGCGGCGGATAAACTCGTGCGCACTTATTCGGGCGGCATGATTCGCCGGTTGGAGGTGGCGCAGGCCATGCTGCACCAGCCACAGGTACTCTTCCTGGATGAGCCAACCGTGGGACTTGACCCCGTGGCGCGTAGGGCCGTCTGGGAGCATCTTGAGGAATTGCGCAAGCAATCCGGCATGACCATCCTCCTGACCACCCACTACATGGAAGAGGCGGACAGCCTCTGCGACCGCGTTGCCATCATGCACCTCGGCAAAATTATGGCCATCGGGTCGCCTACCGAGTTGAAGGCCAGCATCGGCGGCGATGAAACTACACTGGATGATGTCTTTACTCACTACACCGGCAACATGCTGGAGACTGGAGGGAGTTACCGTGACACAGCGCGTACCCGTCGTACAGCAAGACGGCTTGGCTAAGCCCGCACAGATTGGCGTACTCACGTCAGAAGATAGAGCCAATCCCATTGCAGCAATTGCCAGCTTCATAGAAAAAACTTCTACTATTGTCTGGTTGGAGGCGCGCAAAATCAGGCACGACCCGACCGATATCATTACGAGAGCGGTGCAACCTGCGCTCTGGCTCTTGATCTTTGGTGAGGTATTCGCACGCATCCGTGCCATTCCCACCGGCAGTGAAAGCTATCTGGACTTTCTGGCCCCCGGTATCCTGGCGCAGAGCGTGCTCTTCATCGCCATCTTCTCCGGTATCGCCGTCATCTGGGAGCGCGACCTGGGCATCATCCATAAGTTCCTTGCTAGCCCCACTCCACGCGGCGCGCTTGTGCTGGGTAAAGGACTTGCCGCCGGAGTGCGCGGCCTCGCGCAGGCGCTGATCGTTTATGTTATTGCCTTGCTGCTAGGTGTCCATATGAACTGGAATCCCCTGGCGCTGTTAGGCGTCATAGTGATCGTGATACTTGGTGCTACCTGTTTTGCCACCTTCTCGCTGATCATCGCTTGCCTGGTCAAGACGCGAGAGCGCTTCATGGGTATCGGCCAGGTGCTCACTATGCCGCTATTCTTCGCCAGTAACGCCATCTATCCCGTCGCCATCATGCCAGCCTGGCTGCAGGTGATCGCCCGCAGCAATCCCCTGAGCTACGAGGTCGACGCCCTGCGCGCCATGATGCTCGCCGGTGGCACCATTACCTCCGGCATCATCATAGACTTCGCTGTCCTGCTGGTAGCGGCCATCGTCCTGATAACCATCGGAGCGCTGCTCTACCCACGTGTCGCGCAGTAAAGCAGCATTTTCGTGGCTTTATGTAACCCGTAGGGCCGCGATTTATCGTGGCCACTACCGATTTATCGGCCAAAGGGGTCGCGTGGCGATAAAGAAGCTAAACGAAAGAATGTGGATAAATTCCTGTAGGAGCAAGGGTGGTTGAGGGTTGTGGGGAGGGCCTTTATGGTCGCCCGCTGTAGCCATCCCGAAACCAAAGCAGACCCTCTGGTAAAGGGGCGGGCGACCATAAAGGTCCTCCCCATACCACTTCCACCACCCTCGCCCCTACGGATCATCCACTCCATGCGGTATCCCGATGTATCAATAATACCTTATATCCATACCAGTGAAAGAAGGTCACAATGTATAATCGTAGGAGTCTTGGCGGAGTAGGAATGGGAGGCATCTGGCAGCAGAGGCAGACACTGAGTTACCTGAAAAATGGGAAACCAGATGTGCCGAGAACGCTTGCCAGGGTATGGAAGCTGCTACGCTCCTATCGATGGCAGATAGCCCTGACAACGCTGGTGATCCTGCTAGGCGTGGGAGTGGGACTTATTCCCGCCCTGCTCATTCGCGAGCTGATCGACACAGCCATTCCAGGGCACAATGTTCATCTGGTGCTCCTGCTCGGTCTCGGCATGCTGATCTTCCCATTGCTGGGTGCCTTACTCGGCATGGCCCAGAACTACCTCAGCGCCGTCATTTCACAGGGATTGATCGCGGACCTGCGCGAGCAACTCTACCGGCATGTCCAGTCGCTGGGCCTGGATTTCTTTACCTGGACGCGGGCCGGCGAGATTCAGACGCGCTTCGTCAACGACGCCAGCTCCATCCAGAACGTCGTCTCACAATCGTTCATGGGAACGCTCTCCAACCTTGTTACGGTGATAGGCACGCTTATTGTCATGTTTGTGGTCAACTGGCAACTTGCCATTGCCGCCGCCCTGGCCTTGCCCGCTTTCGCCTTTCCCGTGCTGCATTTTGGCAAACGCAGCTACAGGGCGGTCGAGAACGCGCAGCGTGCGCTGGGCGAGATGTCTGTGGTGCTGGAAGAGTCGATGGGCCTCTCCGGCGCGTTGGTCATCAAAAGTTTCGGTACCCAGGTGCGCGAATTTCTGCGCTTTCGCAAGGCGAACCGCGATGTGCATTCGACGCAGTTGGAGCAGGCGATTGTGACGCAGTGGGCTTCCGTGGTGGTGCAGGCGCTGGCCGCGCTTGGCCCCGCCATCCTCTATACCTACGGAGCTTATCTGGTCATCACGCACCAGGTGGCGCTCGGCACCATCGTCGCCTTCGCCACCTACCTCGCCCAGCTCTATCGCCCTGCCTCCTCGCTGGCTGGTGCCAACGCCACCATCCTGGGCGGACTCGCCCTCTTTGACCGCGTCTTCCAGTTCCTTGACCTGCCGCAATCTGTGCAAGAAGCCGAACATCCACAGTCGCTGCCTGCAAAACCAACGCTGGGCATAGCCTTTGAGGATGTCTCGTTCACCTATGGGAATGGCCCTGAAGTGCTGCACAATGTCTCCTTCGTTGCCCCCGTCGGCAAATTGACGGCGCTGGTTGGCCCCAGCGGCGCGGGCAAATCCACCATCCTCTCGCTGGCCGCTCGCTTCTATGATCCCACTACGGGCAGCGTGAAGCTTGATAGCATCGATCTGCGCGATATCTCCAATGACGACCTGCGCAGCCGCGTTGCAGTGGTCACACAGGACATATTCCTCTTCCACACGAGCCTGCGCGAAAACCTGTGCTACGGCGCACCGGAGGTTTCAGAGGCTGAACTGCATACCGCTATTGCTGCGGCACAACTGCAAGACCTCGTTGAACGCTTGCCGGACGGGCTGGATACCATCGTGGGCGAACGCGGCTACCGCCTGTCGGGAGGCGAGAAACAGCGCGTCGCCATCGCTCGTGCGCTGCTGCGCCATGCCCCCTACCTGCTGCTCGATGAAGCCACCAGTTCTCTGGACTCCCAGGCCGAACGCTTGATCCAGCAGGCGCTGGACACCCTCTTGCAGGGTCGAACGGTCATCGCCATCGCCCACCGCCTCTCAACCATCCAGCGAGCGGAACAGATTCTTGTGGTAGATCAGGGCCACATCGTAGAACGAGGTACACACGAGACCCTGCTCCAGCAATCAGGTCTCTACCAGCATCTCTACGAAGCACAATTCAGCAACCCAACCAGTAGCAAAGCCGGTAACACAGCTTATGCGAGAGAGTAACTTTACAATCTTTTTACACCTCTTTGTATCTTTTCTGAGAATTGTCACGTATGATGTATGCCAGATACAGGTAGATACAGGTACTCTCGGACTTTGCAGGAGACAAAAGCGTGGAAAATAACTCATACGACTCATATGATTTTTATAATGAGCCAACTGTGGCATGGATACCACAACAGCAGCAGACAGCTCAAGGCGGGCCGAAAGAGGAACCACTCTACGAATATCCCGGCTACTATGCTCAGCCCGGGTACTATCCTGAAGGAACGCGACGACAGGCACAGCAGGAACTCTACAGGCAACAGGCGCAAAGCGCAGACAAACCGGCGCGCATGTCGAAGGCCGAAACACTGGAAGTAGCGGATGCACTCAAAAAATTTCTTGTGATTGCCTCTATCATCGGTTTTGGTGCGCTGGGTGGGCTAGCCGCGAGCCATGTTACAGGAGTAACGTCGAGCCAGTCCGCTCCGTCGTCGTCATCCTCGGTGCCATCGTCTTCACCGGGGTCGCAGTCGCCATCTAATCCCAGTAATTCCGGTGGCTTCTTCAATTCAGGTAACCAGGGCAATCAGGGAGGATATCAATTTGGACCGGGCAACTCGCAATCCCCATTCACCGGCTCGCATACTTCCTGAGCAGGAATACACGGTGCCAGCAGGCATGAGTTGCGAGCAATTTCATGCTATGGGAACCACCATTACGCTGCTGCTGCCTGAACGAAAAGCGGAGATCGGCAGCAAGCTGGTGCGCGGACTCTTTATTGAGTGGGAGTTGACTTTGAGCCGCTTCTTGCCCGAGAGCGAGCTATCACGACTCAACCTGCATACAGGAGAGCCGGTGATGGTTAGCGAGTTGCTTTACCGTGTGATAGCAAAAGCCCTCACGGCAGCCAGATCTACTGATGGACTCTACGACCCGACGTTACTGGATCAATTGAAACAGATCGGCTACGATCGCTCATTCGATGAGCTGCCTGAGACACTGTCCGGCGGATCATATCATGGGCAGCCGGGCGGCAGGTGGCGAGACATCCAGCTCCACCCTGAAGCCCATTGTGTAACCTTGCCGCGGGGAGTGCGCCTGGACTTCGGGGGCATTGCCAAAGGCATGGCCGTTGATGCTGCGCTGGAGTGTCTGAGTAATGCAGGGATTACGCCCGCCCTCGTCAATGCCGGTGGTGACCTGTCAATGGAGGGATTACCGCCGCGAGAGAATGCGTGGCCCATCGCTGTGGAGGGAAAGAATACCTCCTGGACCATTCCGCTGCGCCGTGGAGCAATGGCAACCTCCGGCATCGCTCGTCGACACTGGATACAGGGGCGCAAACGCCGCCATCACCTGCTTGACCCACGGACGGGCTTGCCGGTACAGGGCGACCTCTGGTCGGTCACGGTGGTAGCACCACGCTGCGAACAGGCCGAGGTGGCTGCCAAAGTCGCATTTATCCTGGGCTGGAAAAAAGGCAGCGATTTTCTGCGCAAGCACCAACTGGCCGGGCTGTTCGTCAGTAGCGATGGCACCTGGCAAGCGGTAGAGCCCTGGCCCGTTCATCTGATGACAGGCTTGGATGTGTCATTCTGAGCGCAGCGAAGAATCTCAGGCAACCACCATGGTTAAAGGGGCCAGCTAGAGATTCTTCGCTGCGCTCAGAATGACATGCGAGAGGATCTATTCATATATGATGAGGAAACAGGAATGAGCATCTGGCAATCGATTACCTGGGACTTAGCGCGAGCGGGCGGCTTTACCGCCTATATTCTGCTCACCCTCTCGGTCGCCGTGGGGCTGGCTCTGACCATGCAGTGGCAGTCGCCGGGCAAGTGGCCGCGCCTGCTCAACAGCGAGCTGCACAACTTTATAACCCTGCTCGCGCTGATTTTCACGGGTATACACGTCCTGGCAGTCTGGATCGACCCCTTTACCAGTTTCGGCTGGAACGAAATCTTCATCCCCCTTGCCAGTCATTATCGCCCGCTCTGGATGGCTCTGGGTATCGTCGCCCTCTATCTTGGACTCGCCATCGGCCTCAGCACCTGGATTCGCCCGCTCATCGGCTATGCATGGTGGCGTCGCCTGCACGTCCTGACGCTGCTGCTCTACGCGCTGGTCACCGTCCACGGCATCGCTACCGGCAGCGATACGCAGACGCTGTGGGGCGTCCTTATCTACATCGCTAGCGTCGCCCTTGTCGGTTGCCTGCTCTTGAGCCGCCTGCTCACCCCGATCAATGCGCGTGATCGCGCTCATCCCGTCATCGCTACACTTGTCGGTCTGCTCACCCTGGTCGGCGTCGTCTGGACGGTCTCCGGCCCATTGCAACCGAACTGGAACGCAGTCGCCAACAATGGTAACGGCTCCGGCTCGCGCATAGCTCAGGCGCAGGCAAAGGCCCCTGCCCCCGTTCAATCGACAGCGCAGCCACAGAATCAAAGCGGCAACCAGAACAATTCGTCCGACCCCTATGCCTCACCGTTCACAGCCTCCCTGCAAGGCACAATGACACAAAACGGCCCTGATTCCAACGGTGCAGTCACCTTGCACATCAACACTACTCTTAGCAATGGTGCGCAGGGAACCCTTGTCATCGTCCTGCAAGGGCAACAAACGGGGGACGATGATGGAGGCATATCCATTTCCTCGACGCAGGTCACGCTCGGCCAGAACGCTACGACCGTCCTCTATCAGGGAGCGCTAACCAGCCTGCGTACCGAGCGTCTCTGGCGCATGACCGCCCTGCTCAATAAGTCTGGCACCTCCGACAACAGCAACCAGCTCGCCCTGCAAATTGAAATGCAGGTCGACAATTCAAGCCAGGTGAGTGGTTATGTTCAGGGTACGCCAACACCGCAGCAAAGCTCCCCGTCTTCTCCCAATCAGCAAAGCTTATTTTGAACTTTTTTCCTTACGATTTCCGGTCTGCCCGAGATGCCCAAGCTGCGCGAGAAGCGCCAGCTCCCGTTCTCCACGCTCCACCAGTTGCGCCTCCCACTCATTCTTATACGGGCGCAGGGTAGCAACAAGCGTGCGTGCCACGAGCAAATTGCGATACCACTTCTGGTTAGCAGGCACGATATACCAGGGCGCTTCTCCGGTACTACATCTGGAGAGAGCCTCCTCATAGGCCGCTTGATAATCGTCCCAGTATTTACGCTCCGCCCAATCAGCCGTAGTGACTTTCCATGCCTCCGTTTGATTCGTTTGTTGGGCCAGCAGGCGTCTTTCCTGCTCCTCGTAGCTCATGTGCAAATAGAGCTTCAGAATAATCATGTCATTCTGAGTCAGCAGGCGCTCAAAGTCGTTAATGGCCGTGTAGCGGCGACTCCAGACTTCCTGTGGCACCAGGTTATGTACGCGCACCACCAGCACATCCTCATAGTGAGAGCGATTAAAAATACCAATGACACCCCTGCCCGGAGTGACCCGATGCACACGCCAGAGGAAGTCATGGTCCATTTCTCGAGAGGTAGGGGCTTTAAATGAACGCACCTCACAGCCCTGTGGATTGACCCGGGAGAGAACCTGGTGAATCGTATCAGCCTTGCCGCTGCTATCCATCCCCTGCAATACAACGAGTAAGCTATGATGGTGGGCCGCCGCCAGCAATTCCTGTAACTCACCAAGTTCCCTGCCAAGTTGTTCCAGTTCTGCCCTCGCCAGGGCAGGGTCCGTTTGCTCATCAACATAATCGGGATCATAGTCCTGCAACTTGACGTTGCTCCCTGCTTCAACTTTCCATGCGAGCTGCATGATCCTGCTCCTTTCTCGATGTCGTCTTCCTGAAGAACTCTAGCTACGGAGAAGAGGCTTTGCTTCAACGGGATTATCCCCCGCCTGCTGCAATTGCGCTATACGCGCAAGTTCACGCTCTCCTCGCTCCACTAATCTGGCTTGCCACCCCTTCTTATATGGACGCAAGGTAGAAACGAGAGTTCGGGCCACCAACAAATTGCGATACCACTTCCGATTCGCTGGCACAATATACCAGGGAGCCTCGTCCGTACTGCAGCGGGAGAGCGCATCCTCATACGCTTTTTGATAATCCTTCCAGTATTTGCGCTCCGCCCAGTCCGCTGAGGAAAGTTTCCAGGCTTTGGTTTTATCCTCCTGACGAGCCAGCAGGCGTCTTTCCTGCTCCTCGTAACTGATATGCAAATAGAACTTCAGAATAATCATGTCATTTTGAGCCAGCAAGTGCTCAAAGTTGTTAATGGCTTTGTAGCGCCGCCGCCACACAGTTTCTGGTAGCAGATCATGCACACGAACCACCAGCACATCCTCATAGTGGGAGCGATTGAAAATGCTGATCATACCTCTACCTGGAACGACACGATGGATGCGCCAGAGGAAATCGTGAGCCTGTTCTCTGGATGTAGGTCCCTTAAACGAACGCACTTCGCACCCCAATGGATTGACCTGCGCCATGACATGGCGAATTGTGCCATCTTTACCGCTCGTATCCATACCTTGCAGTACGATCAACAGGCTGTGGTACTGGGCTGCCGCCAGCAACTGCTGTAGCTCGCCAAGTTCCTGGCTGAGCTTTTCTGTCTCCGCTGCGGCCAATGCACGATCAGTATGCTTATCAACAAAGTCCGGGTCGTAATCCTTCAACCTGATTTTGCTGCCTTCATCAACCCGCCATGCCAGTTGCATTAGATTACTCCTTTCGATGCGAAAATTGTAGAACTTGTGACTGTTATTATATCATTTCGAGTAGAATGGCAATGGAGGCTTGCACTTCATTCCGCCGGATGCGTATAATTTGCTTGATGAAGCGATCAAAGCGAAGCGAATAGAAAGACAGAGCCAGTCGAAACAAAGGAGTTTCGGAAGGAGGAATGAGTAATGTCGATGGAACCGCGCATCGTCAAATTTTTTGAAACGACCCTACGTGACGGGGAGCAGACTCCCGGTGTGAACTATTTCCCGGAGGAAAAGCTGGCAATTGCCCGGGCCCTGGCTGACATGGGCTTCGACACACTCGACTGCGGCTTTGCCATCTCCTCGCCCGGCGAGTTCGAGTGCATCCGCCTGATCGCACAAACAGTGCGCAACGCCGAGATTTGCTCGATTGCCCGCACCCATTTCGCCGACATCGACCGTGCCTGGGAGGCGGTCAAGGATGCAGAGAGGCCCGTCATTCACCCCTTTGTCAGTACCTCGCCCCTGCATCGACGGGTCAAGCTGGGCAAGACCCGCGAGGAAGTTTTGGAAATGGCGCGCACTGCTGTCGCCCACGCTCGCACCTACACCGAGAACGTCGATTTCGCCCTGGAAGACTCGACGCGCACCGAGCACGATTTCATCCTGGAAGTCTGCGCAGCCGTTCTGAAGGAGGGTGTGCGCTTCATTGCCATCTGTGATACGGTAGGCTTTGCCCTGCCCTGGGAGTTCGGCCAACTGGTGGCGGATGTCAAGCGCGAGTTTCCCCGGGCGCGCATCTCCGCCCACTGCCACGACGACCTCGGCCTCGCCGTCGCCAACGCCCTTGAGGGGCTGCGCAACGGCGCGGAGCGCGTCGATACCTGCATCAATGGCCTCGGCGAGCGCGCGGGCAATGCGGCCACCGAAGAGGTCGTCATGGCCATCAAGACTCGTTCCGCCAACCTCGGCCTGGATGTCAAAGTTGATGCCACAAAGATCGTTCCCACCAGCCGCCTGATCGCAAAACTCTCCGGCATGCAGCCCCAGTGGACCAAGGCCGTAGTCGGCGCAAACGCCTTTGCTCACGGCGGTGGCATCCACCAGGACGGCGTGCTTAAAGATGCCAGCACCTACGAGATCATGACGCCCGAATCCATTGGCCTGACGACTGCCGACCGCCGCATGCACATGGGCAAGCTCTCCGGTCGCGCTGCCCTCAACTCCCAGATGCGCGACCTCGGCTACGAACTAGAAAAAGAGCAACTCAATCGCGCCTTCGAAATGGCCAAGCTCTTGCTCGGCAAAAAGAAAACGCTTGAGGAGATGGACCTGCGCTACATCGCCGAATTTGCGATGAGCGCTACTCCCGTTGAGCTTGGTCAGGCATAGACCTGAAGTCGGCTTTCACAGGACAAAGGATGCAGAAGCATGCTCGAAACATTTGTCCCGTTGCAGGTTCAGACCACCGGAGCTAGCATCCACGTACTGAAGGGGGGATCAGGCAATCCCCTCTTACTGCTGCATGGATACCCTCAAACCCATGTGATGTGGCATAAGATCGCCCCTCGCCTGGCGCGGGACTTTACCGTGGTGCTCGCCGATCTACGTGGCTATGGAGATAGCTCCAGGCCAGAGGGGGAAGCGGATCACTCGACCTATTCCAAACGTGCAATGGCTCAGGATATGGTCGAGGTCATGCATCAGCTCGGCTACGAGACGTTTGCAGTGGTTGGACACGATCGGGGAGCGCGAGTGACGCATCGCATGGCCCTTGATCACCCCCAGCGTATCACAAAAGCTGCCGTGCTGGATATTGCGCCCACCTACCAGATGTACATGACAGCCGACAAAGAATTCGCCACCGTCTATTATCACTGGTTCTTTCTCATCCAGCCCGATAACCACCCTGAGCGCATGATCGGGGCGCAGCCCGAATACTTCCTGCGCAGTCGGCTCGCACGTTGGTCAGCAGACCCCTCGGCATTCACCCCAGAAGCGATAGCGGAATACCTGCGCTGCTTCTGTGACCCCGCCACCATCCATGCTACCTGTGAGGATTACCGTGCCTCGGCCAGCATCGACCTGCAGCACGATGAGGCTGACATGCAGCACAAAGTGCGCTGCCCTCTGCTCGTCTTATGGGGCGAGAAGGGTTTCATCGGACGTAAATACGACGTGCTGGCAACCTGGCGCGAACGGGCTGAAAATGTGCAGGGACAAGCACTCCCATCTGGACATTTCCTGCCCGAAGAAGCTCCAGAAGAAACCTATCAGGCCCTACGGACATTTTTGCTTCACAGTTGATCTTCTCTGTGCAAGCTCACATCCACGCAATATGCACCGTGCGCCGCCGCGGTCCATCTAGCTCCACGAGGATGACACGCTGCCATGTTCCCAGCAGCAACTGGTGATTGGCATAAGGGATGCTAAGCGAAGCGCCAATGAGGGACGAGAGGATGTGATCGGGCGCGTGCGCTGGATTGTGTGGGTGCCGGTAGGAGAGGTTGGGCAGCACGTGGCGCAGCGCCTGCAAGAAATCGAGATCTGTGCCAGGGTCAAGATCGGCAGTGGTGAGCGCGCAGGTCGTGTGGGCCGCGAAGACGACGCAAATACCATTCGCTGGCCCACCCTCGCGCAATGCCGCCTCTACCGTGTCTGTAATATCCACAATCTCATCTTTTTTACTGGTCGCAACAGTGATTGTTTTCATAACTATCTTATACCGCTTTTTCTCAAAATATGACAAGGCAACCACGCTGTTCAAGTCGTGGTTGCCTTGTTTACATGACCCGGCATTCTAAGGAAGCCTGAAGGTTACCCGGGTATTTGTGCAGCCAACTGAGCCGCCAGATTTGCCGCCTGGGGCGATCCCCAGCCGGTAGCAGGGTCCCAGCCGGTAGTGGCATAATAGCCCTTTATACCACCATAGCTATTGTTGCCTACCGTGATGTCATGGAAGCTCGAACTGTAATTGGCACTATTCCCAATCGCGTAGATGGCCGGATTGAGGAAGCCGAGCGGATGACCCGCGTACTGATTGAAATCCGCGGTAATACCGGCCCATTGCGGTGAACCTTCGCTCGTACCGCCAATAAAATAGTAACCTACTGCGCCAGATACAAAACCTGCATAGATCACTACGGGCGTATACGGATCGGCATTATAAGCCACATCAGGAATGCCGCGATAGCCGTTCAGTAATTGCTGATCCGAGGAGGGAAGGTTGGCTACCTGATAGGAAGGCTCCTTGAAGTACTGGCTAATACCGCCTCCCGTGGCACCACCGCTATTGGCGACCTCATCCCACACCGTTTCCGACTGGTAGTTGCCGCTGGTATCTGCATACAGGCTGGTACCACCAACGGCTGTCACATAGGGCGAAGAGGCCGGGAAACCTACTGTCGGGAAGGGATACGTCCCGCCATTAAGACCAGCGTTGGCAACTCCACTGTCTCCTGTGCTGGCGAAGAAGGTCACATGATCTTGAGTCGTTGCTTGCTCGTAAAAAGTATTGAACTCGTTGAGTACTATACGCCCCTTCGAGTTGAAAAGTGTGTTCTCGGTTGCTGCCCAACTCTGAGAAATGATCTTGCCCAGATTATATTGGACGGCATACTGCTCAAGGTACATAAACTCTGTCAGGCCCTGCACGCCTTCTGTCTCAGCGACCGGGCTGGTCATCAAAACAATAGAAGCACCAGGGGCCATAGCATGCGACCACTCGACATCCAGTGTCGTCTCAAAGGCCCAGCTCACCATAGTTGAATTATTCGGGTCGAATGGAACCGTTCCAAGTGGGGACACTATCTTAAAAGAAGGAGGAGCGGGTAGACCATATCCCTGGTCGAAGGCTTGCAAATCACTCTGAATCGTGGGACTGCCATACGAGTCAATAATGACAATTGACTGCCCCTTGCCTGTGTCCCCGGCATTGATCAGGGGTGTGACATCATACGCAGTGCGCATTTCCTGTGGACTATAGCAAGGAAAACCGTAATCCTGCCGACACTGCGCATCGGTAGGTGGGGCAATAGTGGTCCCCGCAAACTTCTCAGTGGGCAGTGCAACTAATGGTTTGACTGCTACATGGGAAGCTGGACCTGCACTGCGAGCAGCACTGTGTGCAACAGCTAGAGCAGGGAAAAAACCAACGACGAGGATCAGAAGGGCCAGCGGGACGATCACCGGCAAGCGTAAGAGCTTGCCAACAGAGAAACGGTTCACGTTAAAAATCCTTTCTGGCAGTTCAGAACTACGTCAAGAATCAAGCACATAGTCATACAGAGCAGAAAGGAAGAGGTTGCCACCTGGTACTCGTACAAATAAAATTGAGGTCAACGTCAGTTCAGCCGGGTTCTGTACGATGTCTCGTCTGGCAGCAATCGACCCATCCCCCTGGGTTCACTATGTCCCCCCAGTTTCGACATAGTTCTTGCTAAAAGACAATGGGTACATACTCTTTGTAGTGGTAATCCATTCAAACAATACCATATATCAGTCTAAATTACAATAGTTCTAAACACTGATCTTCAAAGAAAAACAAGGCGAACAGCAGATATACCTTTCCAGATGATATAATAGGGAAAAGGTAATTGAGTCCTTGCTACAGCCGGATGGGCAGTTCTATCCTCAGATAGAGATCACAATGTGACAGCAAACAGGACGAACGACGCGCAATCATTGCGCAGATGTACACAGCGAAACAGCCAGAGAAGGGAAGCGAGGTAGTCACACGATGACGACAGAGACGTCTGATTCGACTGGATCAAAATCTATGTTTGACAAAATCTGGGAGGCTCATGTGGTGCGGGATGTACCGGGAGAGTCTACCGTTCTTTACATTGACCGCCACCTGGTGCATGAGGCGACGTCGCCTCAGGCTTTTGCCGGGCTGCGCGAAACCGGGCGCAGGGTGCGTCGACCGGATGCCACCATTGCTGTGCTCGACCATAATGTGCCGACGGTGGTTGGACGCAAGATGATAAATGTGGTGGACCGCGACAGCGAAATCTGCATCACCACGATGGAGCAGAATGCGCGCGACTTTGATCTCACGCTCTTTGACATGCAGGATGCGCGCCAGGGTATTGTACATATCATTGGCCCGGAGCAGGGCATCACGCTGCCGGGGATGACGCTTGTATGTGGCGACTCGCATACATCCACACATGGCGCGATGGGTGCGCTGGCCTTCGGTATCGGCACCAGCGAGATCGAGCACGTGCTGGCGACGCAGTGCCTGTTGCAGTCACGCCCGAAAAGCATGAATATTCGCATCGAAGGCAAGCTGGAGCCTGGTGTCACCGCCAAAGACGTGGCGCTTTACGTCATCGGGCAGCTCGGCACCGGCGTTGGCACAGGCCACGTCATCGAATTCAGCGGCTCCGTTGTGCGCAACCTTTCGATGGAGGGGCGCATGACCCTCTGCAATATGGCGATTGAGGCGGGCGCTCGCGCCGGGATGGTCGCCCCCGACGAGACGACGTTTACCTACATCAAAGGCCGACCCTATGCCCCGAAGGGCGAGCAGTTCGAGCAGGCCGTCACCGCGTGGAAGCAGCTTGCCAGCGACCCTGGAGCCTCTTACGATACCGTGTACGAGGTCAATATCGATGGCCTCGGCCCGCAGGTAACGTGGGGAACCAACCCTGGTATGGTGAGCGATGTGCAAGGCGCTGTTCCCGACCCAGAGCAGGAGAAAGACCCCATCAAGCGGCAGGCTATGGAGCGCGCATTGAAGTACATGGACCTCAAACCGGGGCAGCGCATTGAAGATATCACGCTCGATACTGTCTTCATTGGCTCCTGCACCAACTCGCGCCTGGAAGACCTGCGCATGGCCGCGCAGTACGTACAGGGCAAGCACGTCGCTCCCAATGTACGCGCCATCGTCGTCCCCGGCTCAATGCAGGTGCGGCACATAGCCGAGGAGGAGGGTATCGCTGACATCTTCCGCGAGGCCGGTTTCGAGTGGCGCGAGGCCGGGTGCAGCATGTGCATCGCCATGAACGGCGATCGTCTCTCTGAGGGCGAGCGCTGCGCCTCGACCAGCAACCGCAACTTTGAGGGCCGACAGGGACGCGGCGGGCGTACCCATCTCGTCAGTCCCGCCATGGCTGCCGCAGCCGCCGTCAATGGACATTTTGTCGATATCCGGGAGTTGTAACTATGGAACCATTCACCACGTTCACGGGCATCGTTATCCCGCTGGATCGCGTCAACGTCAATACCGACGAGATCACGCCGGCGCGTTTCCTTAAGACGATCCGGCGTTCCGGCTTTGAGAACGCGCTTTTCGCCAACTGGCGCTTCACCGACGCCAACGGGACGGTTCCCAACCCTGATTTCGTGCTCAACCAGCCACGCTATCAGGGCGCGACCGTCCTGCTGACCGGGGATAATTTTGGCTGCGGCTCCTCACGCGAGCACGCGCCGTGGGCCATTCGCGACTACGGCTTCCGCTGCATTATCGCCCCCAGCTTCGCGGACATTTTCTATAACAACTGTTTCAACAACAGCATCCTGCCCGTGACGCTGGACGAAGCCACCGTGCAGGAACTCTTCAACGAGGTCGAAGCCAACGAGGGCTACGCGCTGGCGGTTGACCTGGCGGCGCAAACCATCACCACGCCCACCGGGCGCGTCATCCCCTTTGAGATCGACCATTTCCGCAAAAACGCTCTGCTCCAGGGCCTTGACAACGTCGGCTGGACGCTCTCGCACGACGATGAAATCTCCGCCTACGAGCAGCGCCGCAAGCAAGAAGCCCCCTGGCTTTTTGTAGGCTAAAGCAAAATGCTGCGCGCATTGATGGCAAGATACGGTAATCCCGTAGGCGCTCAATTCATTGTGCGCACCGCCGATTTATCGGCCCGCGTAGCCCTGGTGGCTGATTTGCTTTCACAATGGGTTACGGGGCCGATACATCGGCGATGGCCTCGATAAATCGTGGCCCTACGGGATTACCAGACCCGCACGTGATAACGGAATTAGCATATCTCACGACATAGTAAGGAGCGCGATGTGACAACGCAACAGATTGACTCACAGATGGCGGCATATCAAATTCTCGACGAAGAGGGCAGGGTGGTGGGACCCGTGCCGGATGTGAGTGCGGAGCGCATGCTGGAACTCTACCGCTTCATGCAGATGGGCCGCGCCTTTTCCAATAAGATCATCGCCCTACAACGACAGGGACGAGCCACCACCTTTGGCGCGCTGATCGGGCAGGAGGCCTCTGCTGTCGGGCTGGCCGCGCCTTTGCAGCCGCAGGATTGGATGGCGACCTCCTACCGCGAAATTGCCTCGCTGATCGTCAAGGGCTTCCCGCTCTCCACGCTTATCTACATGTTTCGCGGCCTCGCGCCTGAGTACTACCCGAGAGAGACCCACTGCCTGCCCTTCCAGATCGTCATTGGCACGCAGATGCTGCATGCTGTCGGGCTGGCAATGGCGGCAAAGATCGCCGGGGAGCCTGTAGTAGCTGTGGGTACCTGCGGCGATGGCGCAACCTCCGAGGGCGATTTCAATGAGGCGCTGAACTTCGCAGGTGTCTTCCAGGCCCCGGCCGTGCTGGTCGTGCAGAACAACGGCTGGGCTATCAGCGTGCCGCGCCAGCGCCAGAGCGCCGCGCCAACCTTCGCCGCTCGCGGCGTCGGCTTCGGCGTTCCCTCCGTCCTGGTCGACGGCAACGACATCCTCGCTGTCTACGCTGTCATGCAGCAGGCGGTCGAGCGGGCGCGTTCCGGCCAGGGGCCGACGCTGATTGAGACGCTCACCTACCGCATCGGCGCGCATACCACCTCCGACGACCCCACACGCTACCGTGACACTGCTGAGGTCGAGGCATGGCAGGCAAAGGACCCCATCAAACGCTTTCGCCGCTTCCTCATGGATCGCGGCCAGTTGAACGAGGAACAAGATCAGCAGTTGCTCGCCGCCATCGAAGAGGAGATCAACGAGGCGGTGCAGGCGGCTGAGGCTATGCCGCCGGTGAAACCCGATAGCTTCTTCGATGCCATGTGGGCCGAACTGCCGCCGCGCTTGCAGGAACAGCGCCAGGACCTGCTGCGCTACGTCGATCAGGCAAAACGCCATTAGAAGGGACACCAGACTATGCAGATGACGATGATCGAAGCTCTGAACCAGGCGCTCGCGCTGGCACTGGAGCAAGACGAGCGCGTCGTGGTCTTTGGAGAGGATATCGGAGCCAACGGCGGCGTCTTCCGCGTGACCGATCAATTGCAGCGCAAATTTGGCGACAAGCGCGTCTTCGATACCCCGCTGGCGGAGTCCGGCATCATCGGCACCGCCGTCGGCATGGCAGTCTATGGCTTGCACCCGGTAGCCGAAATCCAGTTCGCCGGTTTCCTCTACGTCTCGATGAATCAGCTGGTCTCGCAGGCGGCACGCATGCGTTTCCGCAGTGGCGGCGCGTTCACCTGCCCGCTCGTCGTGCGCGCTCCCTACGGCGGCGGTGTGCGCACGCCCGAACTGCACTCGGACAGCCTGGAAGGCGTCTTCTTGCAGACTCCGGGCTTGAAAATCGTCGTACCCTCCAACCCCTACGACGCTAAAGGCCTGCTCGCCTCGGCCATTGCCGATCCCGACCCCGTGCTTTTCCTGGAAAACATCAAGCTCTACCGCTCCTTCCGGCAGGAGACGCCGCAGGAACACTACACCATTCCACTCGGCAAGGCTAACGTGGTGCAGGAAGGCAGCGATGTCAGCATCTTCGCCTACGGGGCAATGGTTCCCGTCGCACTGGAAGCCGCGAAGAAGGCGCAACAGGAAGCGGGTACAAGCGTCGAAGTCATTGACCTGCGCACCATCTGGCCGCTCGATGAAGAGGCCATTACCGCCTCAGTTGAGAAGACGGGCCGGGCCATCGTCGTACACGAAGCGCCCCGCGCTGGCGGCGTAGGCGCGGAGATCACAGCCATCATCAACGAACGCTGCCTCTACTCCCTGCTCAAACCCGTCGCGCGCGTCACCGGCTACGACACCCCCTTCCCCGTTCCCGGCCAGGAAGACTACTACCTGCCCAATGCAGCAAAAGTGCTGGATGCTATCAAGCAAGTGATGGAGCCGTAAACAGTGCAAGAGTCACAACTTACAATAGATGCCCCAGTGCGGGCGGAGGTCATAAACGCCCTACTCGACAGGCTGCTCGAGCATTATGTCTTTCCACAGGTGGCACAGGAGATAGAGCAAGCCATTCGCCAGCGCCAGGCAAATGGTGAATATGCAACGCTGAACAATGCTGAAAGCTTCGCGAAGACCCTCACTGAACTTCTTTACGATATCAGCAAGGACAGGCACCTGAACGTCTCGTACAGCGCCGGGGAGTTGCTTGTGAAGGACGAGGGGGCAAAGATTGACGAAGAGGCATGGAGCCGCGAATTTGGACCGGATGTCAACTACGGCTTTGAGAAAGTGGAGCGACTACCCGGCAACATTGGCTACCTGAATGTACGTGCCTTCTTCTCACCAAAATATGCGGCTGAGGTCGGCATTGCCGCTATGAACTTGCTCGCCAACACCAACGCGCTTCTCATCGACTTGCGTCAGAATCGGGGTGGCGAACCGGAGATGATTGCCCTGCTGTGCAGCTACCTGTTTGATGAGAAGCCTGTGCATCTCAATGACCTCTACTGGCGCGATGGCGACGGGATGCAGCAATTCTGGACGCTGCCCTACGTTCCTGGCAAACGGTATGGCAAAGAGAAGCCTGTATATGTACTAACAAGCGGGGAGACCTTCTCCGGCGCGGAGGAGTTCACCTACAATCTCAAAAACCTGAAACGCGCCACTATCATCGGAGAAACTACCGGCGGCGGTGCAAATCCAGGCGATTTTTACTGGCTCGGTACGCATTTCCAGGCTTTCATTCCCTGTGGACGCGCCATCAACCCGATCAGTGGCACGAACTGGGAAGGAACAGGAGTGCAGCCCGATATCGCCGTGCCGCGAGACGAAGCCTTCAAGGTTGCTTACACATTGGCGCTCAAACACGTTCAGGAGAGTATTGGCGAACCAGGCACGGAGGGCCAGCGCTGGCTGGTGAAGGAGATAGAGCAGGCGCTGGTGGAACAAGAACCCGCCGGTGCAGATGTATAACGGGAGTAAGTATGCAAGAATTTAAGTTGCCGGATCTAGGTGAAGGCATGCAGGAGGCGCAGATCATCGAATGGCTAGTCAGGCCCGGCGATACGTTGAAGCTCGACCAGCCTATCGTGCGCGTGGAAACGGACAAGGCCATCGTGGAGATTCCCTCGCCGGTGGCAGGGCGCGTGAGTGAGATTCGCGTGTCGCAGGGGCAGGTGGCAAAGCTGGGCGAAGTGCTGGTCGTATTTGACAGCGCAACCGGCTCGAATAGTGGCACGAAAACGGCTCAAACTACCGGAACGACCACAGCTACCAACGGCGCAAACGGGGCTGCCACTGTTCCTGCTTCAACAGCACAGCAGGGAGCGACACAGGCACAAACGGCCACCGCGACAAAGCAGCGCGTCCTGGCCGCGCCAGCCGTGCGCAAGCTGGCCTTTGAGCTGGGCATCGACCTTGAACAGATACCATCATCCCATCCCAGCGGCCGCGTCACCATCGAAGATGTGCGCACCTACGCGGAACGCGCTAAAGCTGCTCCACCGTCTCCCTCACCCGCACCCGTATCTGAAGTGCCAGAGCAACAGAGGGTTGAAAGCGGCGGAAGAACAGGTGTAGAGACCGCCGAGCGTGTGAGCCGTCCCCAGGAGGCAGCCCAGGACACACGCGAGCCGCTGACGGGCCTGCGCAAGCGCATCGCCGAGCGCATGGAGCGGTCGTGGCGCACCATTCCACATGCCACAGCGTTTGACGAGATAGATGGCACGGCGCTAGCTGCTTTGCGCCAGAGCTTGAAACCCATCGCCGGGCAGCGCGGGGTGCGCCTGACCTACATGCCCCTGCTCATCAAGCTGCTGATCCCCGTGCTCAAGGAGTTTCCCATCTTCAATGCCAGCCTGGACGAAGAGCGGCGCGAGATTGTCTACAGGCATTCCTACCATATCGGTATAGCAGCAGATTCGCCGGAAGGCCTGCTGGTTCCCGTTCTGCGCGACGCCGACCGCCTGACCATCATGGAAGTTGCCACCCGGCTTGAACACCTGATTGAGGGCGCGCGCAAACGCACGCTCGCGCTGCCAGAACTGAGCGGCAGTACCTTCACGCTCAACAACGTGGGCAGCTTCGGTGGCAACAGCGGCACCCCCATCATTAACTATCCAGAGGCCGCGATTCTCGCGGTGGGCAGGCTGCAAGAAAAGGCCATTGTGCGCGAGGGCACCATTCTCGCCCGCCCCATGCTGCCCCTGGCGCTTTCCTTTGACCATCGCCTGATCGACGGCGCGCTGGCAGGCAAATTCCTGGCCCGTTTCAAAGAACTCGTAGAGAACCCACAGCAACTGCTATTGGACATGAAGTAACCGTAGGTGCCGATTTATCGCGCACAGCGCCGATTTATCGGCCCTTCAAACTCGTAGGTGCCGATTTATCGCGCACAGCGCCGATTCATCGGCCTTGAGGAGAAAACACACATGGTCGTTGGAGATGTCACCACTGCGGTAGATGTGCTTGTGCTGGGCGCTGGCCCCGGCGGCTATGTCGCAGCCATTCGCGCCGCCCAGCTTGGCCACCATGTCACCCTCGTTGATCCCGGCATCCCCGGTGGCACCTGCCTGAATCGCGGCTGCATTCCCCTCAAGGCGCTGCTCTCCTCCAGCGAACGCTACTGGCAGGCGCGACAGGAAGAAATGGGAGCAATGGGCATCCATGTCGAGGCCCTCACCCTGAACTGGCCCGCTATGCAGGAGTGGAAACAGGGCGTCGTCAACCGGCTGGCCGAGGGCGTGCGCAAGCTGATCGCCGGTAACTCCATCGAATTCGTGCATGGCAAGGGCTGGTTCATCAATGCGCAGGAGGTGCGTGTCGAGGGCGAGTATGGCTCGCACCACTTCAAGTTCGATCACTGCATCATTGCCACCGGTGCAGAAGCCGCTCCCGTTCCCGACCTGCCCTACGACGGCAAACAGGTCTTGACCCCCGAACAGGCGCTGATGCTTCCCGAACTACCAGAAACAGTGAGCATCTACGGCGACGACTATATCGCACTGGAACTGGCAACCGTCTTTGCGCGCCTCGGCACGAACGTCAAGCTCTACTCATCGGGCGAGCAGATACTCGCAGGCGTCGATCCCGTTGCCCTGCGCCTTGTCCAGGCCGGACTGCGCAAACTCAATATCACAGTTACAACGAAGACACGCAGCGAAAACATGGCAGAAATACCTGCTCGTCCACTTGTCATCTCCAATGGCGTCTGCCCGCATACTGCCGATCTGCATCTGAACGACGCAGGCATTGAACTGACTGCCAATGGTGGCATCGCGGTCAACAGCATGCAGCAGAGCAGCAGGTCAAACATCTATGCTGTTGGAGACTGCACGGGCGAGCGAAAACTGGCGAGCATCGCCATCAAGCAGGGCAATGTAGCAGCAGAGGTACTCTCCGGGCAGCGCGTGCAGTATGCGCCGCTCGTCATTCCGCAAGTCGTGCATACCACCCCGGAACTGGCGACCGTTGGCTATACGGCCCGGGAAGCGATGCAGGCAGGCTACACTGTCGTTTCCGGTCGCTTCCCCTTTGCCGCTAACGGGCGTACCCTCACGCTGGGAGCAGAGAACGGCGTGGCCCTGATGATTGCCAACACGGATGATGGCTTGCTGCTGGGCGTAACGCTTGTCGGCCCGCGAGCCGGTGATCTCATCGGCCAGGTCACGCTTGCCATCGAAATGGGCGCAACCCTCACCGACCTCTCCGAGATTCTCTATCCCCACCCCGGCCTCAGCGAGACGCTGCAAGAGAGTGCAGAGAACGCTCTGGGCCATGCCATCCACATTCTAACGAAGTCATAGGGAGAAACGCAGAAAACACAGGGAGGACAATTTACCCAGGCGTGGCGATTGAGCAAGGTGGAGATAAGCCAGGGCGGAGGCCAGCTCCGCCCCTACTAACTAACTACGAACGAGCTGGCCCCCGTGGTTGGTAGGGGCGGAGCTGGCCTCCGCCCTGGTTCCCTACCCAACCAGCTACGAGCGAACTGGCCCCCGTGGTTGGTAGGGGCGGAGGCCTCCGCCCTTCTCCCAAACCAACCAACTCATTTCGTTCAGGCTACTACTAGCATGTCCATTCACGCCAACTATAGCCATCGCGCACGAAGATTTCGTGGGCGGCGAGGATGTTCGACATCGCATCGTAAGGAGAGGCTGCCGCCTCAGAGGTGCCTACCCAGGTGCTCGGGTAGAGTATCTGGAAGACACCGGTTGCGTGACTACCACCAATGGAGATGGGATTGTACGCGCCGGGATTCAGGCCCGACTCACACGTTGCTATTTGCAGCGCAGTAGGAGCATATGGCCCGAAGACCTCATTGATCATCGAAGCGACCGAGGAGGAACCCGCCGGAGCACTCACAGGCGGCGTATAGCTCGTGGTGCTCGGAACTGGACTGCTGGTCGTGCTGGTGGGCGTTGTCGTCACCTGACTTGGTGCCGTTGTTGCACCGGCAGGTATGCAAAAACGCTGACCGGGGAAAATCAAATTCACGTCGGGGATACTATTTGCCAGTGCAATCGACTGCACGCTGGAATCGTACCTCTCCGCAATCTGACTCAATGTGTCACCGCTGACGACGGTGTAATATGAAGAGCAGCTTACCGCCGCTTCAGCTTTTCCTGATCCCGCGAAGAAGCTTCCCGCTCCCAGCGCCCCAAATACGATCAAGGTTGCCAGCACTACAATGAACTTCCGCTGTAAAACGTTGTGCAAGGGTGAATGTAAACTCATCATGCACTTTCTAGGTCCACACACACGCATGGACATTACACAAACTCTACTGTAACAAGTCTCTCCATTTCAGTAGAGCGGCAAGCGAAATTGCGCTCTTGATAACCGTCCACATGAAAAGTAGACCTGATGTAGCTTAACATATACGAATGAAATAACTTGATACACCATGAAACATGGCCTTTATGGGCTAAGTATAAATACGTAGCAGGCGTACTGAGAAAAGTAGCTGCTGGCCCATATGAAGCCATTTCAACTACTTTTCTCAGCACGCCTGCTACGTTAAAATTTATTGTCTCAACCGTTTAATAATTTCAGCTTTTTGCTCACTCTACCCTCATAGCCCCGTTGCGACGCATGATTTCCATTGCCTGCTGGGAGCGCTCAAGTTCTGTCTGCACCGTCACCAGCATGTGTCCCGCCTCTAGCTCGCGGCGATAAACGTGAGCCTCATCTTCAGGGATGCCCATATCGCTGAAAACACTCAGCAAACCGCCTGTCACGGCTCCCAGAGCCACGCCACCTAGCGTAGTGACCAGAATGCCACCCGCAACTGCCGGACCGATACCAGGGATCAGTAGTGCCGCCGCTGCCCCCAGCAGTCCGCCGACAATACCGCCACTCACGATACCCTCACCTTCGCCCAGCCTTACCTCGGTAGGTGAAATGCTACTCTCTTCGTCTGCTGTATTTTCGGGTCTTGCTGCGCTCTCCTGCGCCTGGGCTGGAGCTGGGCCTATCATCTTGTCAGGGACTGTCGTCTGCGTTTGCTCCCCTGTTGGCAAAGTTTCTTCCTCTGCCGGTTTGGAGGTGTTCCGCAATTGCAACCTCTCAATAGCCGCTTCTGAGAGAGGCAATGCGCTTTCCAGCGCGGCATTCGCTTCTGTGGGGCCAAGAGCAGGCAGCAGAACGACGTCCGCCGCGCCCATCACCCCTCCTACAAGCCCACCAAGGATGCCGCTGCTATGGCGCACCAGAAAACCGATCTGATCATCGCCGAATCCTGCCTGTTTCATATTCCGGATGGCCTGCTCCGCCTGCTGCTGATCCGTAAAGACACCCACCACCGTCGAGCGTTCTGCCATTTTTCGTATATCTCCTTTGTTCTTATGGTCTTAATAACTGAAGAATACACGGTTTGTAGCTCAAAAAAGTTGCATTAAGCAGCTTTGCTAAAGTGCCTTTTCTGAAACAGCGCGATTGTTGCCGCGCCGCAGGCGCAGATTGCGCCACCGGCACCGAGCGCCAGAGGCGCGCCGATGGATTGAGCGACCCAGCCACCAACCAGCGTACCGCAAGGGGCCAGTCCGAAGGTAATCAGCACCCAGATGCTCAGCACGCGCCCACGCATCTCTTCGGGTGTCATGATTTGCACCGTCATGTTCGTCACCGTCGACGAAGCTACCGTACAGGAACCGAGCAGGATGAGCAGCAACAGGGACGCCTCCAGATTTCTTGAAAGCGCGAAGGCCAGGCAGGTGGTGCCGCCCACAACGCAGACCATGACCAGCACGCGCAAGTTCCGCTCCAGACGCTGGCTAAACAGTACGAGCAGCAGCGCGCCCGAGAGCGCGCCGATGCCAGCAGCAGCATTGAGCACTCCCAGTCCCTGCGCCCCCACCCGGAAGATATTTCCGGCGAAGATCGGCAGTAGCGTGGTATAGGGGTAGACGAGAAAGGCAATCAGGAATTGCAGTAGCAGCGCCAGTTGCAGTACTGGTTGCCCGCGTACATATCTTAGCCCCACACTGAGGCCGCGCCAGATGCTCTCACGCTTCTCGATCACATGCGCGTGCGTAAATGAAGGATGGATAAACAGCAGGGGAATGAGCACTGCCAGGTAGCTGAGGGCATTCAGATAGTAATTCCCGGCAATGCCGAAGATGGCAATCGAGAAGCCCCCGATGGCCGGGCCAATGACTCGCGAGAGATTGAACTGCGTCGAGTTCAGAGCAATGCCCTGCTTCAGCTCTTCCGGCCCGACCAGTTCGCCGATGAACGCCTGCCATGCGGGAAAACCAACTGAACTGAAGGTGCCGTTGACCAGCGCCAGCAGGATGATCTGCCAGACAGTAATCACGTGCAGCGATGTGAGCAGACCCAGCAGCGCCGCCGTAGACATGTAGACAGCCTGCGTGACGAACAGCAAGCGCCTCCGATTGAAGCGATCGGCCACGACGCCGCCGAAGAGCGAGAGCACAACATTCGGCAAGGTCGCGGCAAAACCGACAAGTCCGAGCAGCAGAGCGGAGTTGGTCAATTGCAGCACCTGCCAGCCCTGCCCCACCGCCTGCACCCAGAAGCCGATGTTGGAGAGGAACGCGCCAACCCAGAAAATGCCAAAGTCTCTTTCTACTAAGGGATGCAGTGACGTGGGGAGCATAAAGGATTTCCGTTTTGCGTAGATTTGAGGTAGCGCCATAGAAAAAAAGTCCTTGCTAGAGATTAAAGAAGATTGCCTTGCATCAAGACCACCACCGCTACACGTCTCACATGATCTTTTTGAAACAAAACAGCCATGCCTGGCGCGACCATCAATTAGATGGTCGCGCCAGGCATGGCGGCATCGCCCCTGAGAAAAATACATGCGGTCCGCTCGCCGTTGAGCAGCCCTGAATGATTACAGAAGTTTTTCGATGCTTCTAGTATAGCCCTTTCAGCGGCTATCTACAACGTACAAAGCATACATCATAAGAGGGGTAGCATGTGCAATGCGGAAAATTACAGAGCAATTGTTGAGGCAAAAATTACCCCACAAGTCCTATCAGGTTGCCCGCCGTGATACAGGATGATATAATTGCCAGGACGTTATAACCCCTGCTGGAAAGCTAGAGTGCCAGATTACAGGATATTCTAAGAACGAGACGAAATGAGCAAGAAACTCATAGTGCTGCTCCTCACGCTATCAGTACTAGCCGTGCTTTCTGGCGGCTATGTCGTGGGAGGACTGAACGCCTACTCAAACTTTCAGAAAACGAAGCAGGCGACTACAGAGCACTGCGGTGGTCAATCACCCGTCTATGTCTGCGTGCAGGCTCCCGCCGCCATCTTCAGCGCCTTCTATCCCGCGTATGTCTCTACTCAGAATGCCCTGTTTACTGTACAATATAGCAGCACTACCCCTCAAGCGCTCCTGGTGAGCGTCAGCATCGTCAACTTCACCCAGACCTCCTCACAGACCGTCAATGCCACGCCAGCACCACAGTCAATCCAGGTCATACCACCCCTGCTCAGCGATTCGACCCTGCGCCAGTGGACGCACGATACCACTACCTCCTTGCAGGTACGGGTCAGCGATACCCGTAATCATCTCTACTATCTCAGCGATAGCCATATCTTGCTCTACTCACGCTGGCTCATGCAGTGGACGCGCGTGAATCGCCTGCGTATCGCTGCCTGGATGACGCCCGACGATCCCTCGGTGAAATCCCTGGTGAAAAAAGCTATTCAACATTTGAGCGCGGAGCCACAAACGCCGCCTGCGGCACTGGTTGGCTACACTGGCGCCTCACGCCAGCAGATAATTGATCAGGTGGATGCTCTCTATGATACGCTGCGGCTTGATTATCACATCCACTATGTGCAAGCCAGCATCCCCTATAGTGGCCCCAACGATACTACCGTTGCGACCGAACAGATTAAGCTGCCCTTCGAGGTCTTGCAACAGCAAAGCGGCATGTGCATTGAGCTGACCCTATTGCTGGCTTCGGCAGTGGAAAGTATTGGCCTGCACTCCGAAATCATCATCACTCCCGGCCATGCTTTTCTTGGCGTTGCCGTCACGCCCGATAACACGCACTTTGAATACTGGGACGCGGTCGAGGTGAATAACGCTGTCGCCGCCGATTCAGATAATATTGCGACCGATACCTTCTATACGCAGAACGTGAATAAACATACCATCCTTGATACGATCTTAATTAGCGATGCACGAGCAGCCAACATTGAAGCCATGATATAGGAAAGGAGGTAAGGACTACGAGCAGTGTAGATTTTCCAACCTGGTTTGGCTTCGGCTGCTATGGAGGCCTTGTCTCCTGCATGCTCGCCATCGCCGCCAATGCCCTCTATGCCGCCTTGCGCCGACGCGGCACCACACAACAACTCACAGGTGCCATTGTCACCTGCGCCATCTCCACCTTGCTGCTCTTACCGGCCATCGTCTGGTATAACGTGC
Source organism: uncultured Chloroflexia bacterium (assembly GCA_963736995.1). Taxonomy (GTDB): domain Bacteria; phylum Chloroflexota; class Ktedonobacteria; order Ktedonobacterales; family Ktedonobacteraceae; genus CADDYT01. Next base: position 236,071 of record CAVTRB010000003.1, on the reverse strand, counting down.
GCTTCGGTATCGAACAAACCGCGCTGGCTCCTGCCGAGGTCGAGGTCGCGCTGGTGTATGTGGTGCTCTGGGGCTGGTTTCTGCCCCTTGCCATCACCACTTCCTACTACCTTTTCGCCCAGCCACGAACCTCAACCACCTCCGTCCACATGCCAGTCCAGCAGCGCACCACACGCGAAGACCCTTTAGCCGAAACGCTTTCTCCTCCGCGCCGCCAGCCCGGCATGCCGGTCCCCTATGTCTTTGATCAGGAGACTCCCTGGGGCTGGCTGGAATACCGCAGCGGTCGCTTTCAGGGGCAGCGCCTCGCGCTCACCCGCGCCATTATCACCCTCGGACGCGACGAAGAGAACGATATCTGGCTCGACGACGATATGGCCTCGCGCCAGCACGCCGAACTGGCCTACGATAACGGCAGGGTCTACCTCACCGACTGCAACAGCCTGAATGGCGTCCTGCTCAACGGGCGACGTATCGTGAATGTTGCGCTGGTACAGAAAGGAGATCTACTGGAAATCGGCTCCCACAGTCTCCTCTTTGATCTAGCACAGAACTCAGATGCGCGCCCGCCAAACGAGCAAGATGACCCGCTGTCGCACCACGCCTGGCCCTTTGCTAGCGCTCGCACCTCTCTGAACGGCCTGACGCCTGCTCCAACCCTGCCACTGAAACCGGAGAACACACCGGAACCAGAACCCGTAGAAACAGGGCAGCCAGAACTGCTAGCACAGCCTGCACGCCTGTCAGTGCAGGAAATGGGCGAGATGCTCTCACAACAATGGCAGGACACCGCGCAACTGGAGCGAGCCTCACCGCTTCCACTCTCCCCACGTATAGAGGGGGCGTTTATCATTCACGATGGGGAGTTGGCAGGCAAAAGTTTCCTGCTCGACCGGCCCATCATCATCATCGGGCGCAGCCCCGAAAGCGATATTGTGATCAACGATGCCTCCATCTCGCGCCACCACGCCCAGATTTCGCGTCAGGCTGCCGGAAACTACGTGCAAGACCTCGGCAGCCGCAACGGCACCACCTTCAACGGCTCGCCATTATCCTACCCCCACCTGCTGCACCCCGGTGATATTGTCTCTCTGGGCAACATTCGGTTAGAATATATACCAGTACAGGCAGCGCAGACGGCACCCGTTCCATTCATTCTAAACACGCCGCCGTCCAGCCGCCCCGGCAGCGGGCCAGCTCCCTTGCGCCTGCCCAGTAAACCGAGAAATCAGGAGCCATGACCTTACCCTTCTACCTCTATTTATTCCAGCCTATAGTCTTCGTTGAGTTGTACAATTGGATCATTCTCATGGGTTGGACAGCTATCTGGCTCCTGCTCACTGCAATCGCTTTTTTCTGGCTGCAAACTCCCGGCACAAGAAGGACCTGGTGGCAATATCTGGCGCTGCTACTGATGGGAGTGGTGAGTGTCTGGAGCTTCGTGGTGGCTTATAATAGCTATCAACGCTTGCTCTATCTCTACTCTCTGCTGCCAGCGCATGGCGGTCCAGTAATCTTCATGGTATTGAGACAGCAGTCTCTAGCAGCTATCCAGAGCAGCCAGTGGCAGTTTGCCCTTGCTATTAGCTTGCTAGTTCTGTTGATCATTGGCGCAGCGTGGAGATTGCAGCGCGCTTTTATCAGAAAGCTGGATCTAGCGCCGGGCAAGTATTATGGACGTCGTGCAATAAGTATTTTTCTAGCTGCCATTGGCATCTGCGGCCTTGCAATTGGCATATTCCTTATAACCAAACTCTATCCACCTCTGATCTACGGTCCCCAAATATCTCCTTACCTGTCCAGCAAACAACGATCTTAGAGATCATCGGCCTCTTTACCGTCTGCCTGGGTGGCCCACTGATCCTGCTGTTGCTCAGTCTCGCTGGGTATGTGGAAAGACACAAGCTTGTGAGCCATTCCGCTTCCAGAGAGAGGCGCTTGCCTGCTATGGAGGCGCGTTCGACAGAGAGTACGTAAAGTTGCAGAGTGTTCTGGTATGGCTTGTTTTCCCTCACCCTTCCACCTGCATCTTCTCCAGTGGGTGTTGCGAGAGAACGGACTTGCCGTGGCCGGGGTAGAGATAATGGACGGGCAAGGTGCGCAGGGTGCACAGCGTCTCCTCTAACTGGATGCGATTGGTGCCGCCGCGCACGATCGGGTCACCCCTTTTGAGGGTGATGATTGTGTCGCCGCAAAGCAGTTCGTAGCTGAAGGGATTGTAGAGGCAGAGGCTTTCAGGGATAGAGCCGGGGCTGGCGATGACGCGCCAGTTGGGGTGACCGGGCAAGCCCTCAACATCATTGAGCCAGATATTCACCAGCTTGACCTGGCTGGCATAGGGTGGGAGTACAATATCGAGGTGATGGAACCCACCGGGAAAAGCGTGACCCGCCCGGTGGGTAATGCCCGTTAACTGACGGTTCCCCTGCGCTTCCACTTCCGCCATTTCCCGCACCACAGCAGAAGCGGCTACCGGTGCGTGGCACTCACGACGCAGATCCTCAATGCCTGCTGTATGATCGGGGTGCAGGTGTGTCAGCACAATCAGATCAACCTCTGAGGGAGAACGATGCAAGAAACGTTGGATATAGTCGAGGGTCAGCCTGACGTTGAGTTCGGAGCCGGGATCGACAATAAACATGCGTTCATCATCGATGAGGTACGTATTCACCCTGGAAAAACGGTCTGTGATAATGTGAACCTGACGAAGCTGAGGTGGAAATTGCTCATATCTACTCGAACTTTTCTCTAACACCGTATCCATGCATCTCCTCAGGAACCAGAATATGATATACTTGTGAATAATTGTACTCAGCCTACTCATCTTTCCAACGTGGAGGTTCTTTCGATGACGGAAACCCTGGCAGGCCAATGGCCCAACTACACGTATATCGTACCACAGGTGTACACGAAAGCAAAGGTACGACTGATCGGCCTGGGAACGTATACTCCCACCTGTATCATTAAGAACGATTTCTTTGCCTGTATCTCTACTCGTCTTGGCGACCCGCGTACCGCTGATGACCTGGAACGGGTCACCGGACTAAGCACGCGCCATGTGCGTGCCAGCACGCTGGAACTCTGTCGCAAGATGGCAGGCGAAGACGCGCCCGGCCTGATCGAGGACTCCAACGCGCCAAAGGACGAATCGCTGGTGGACATGGCCGTGATCGCCGCGAAACGTGCGCTTGCCAGCGCGGGCCGCGATGTATCCGAAATTGATACGATCATCGGTGCCTCCTCCTCAGATAATGACGCCTTTCCCACTATTGCCGGTCAGGTGCAGATGCGCCTGGGCCTGCCTCCCATTCGCGCTACCATGCTCAAAGGGGCTTGCGCCTGCCAGACAGAAGCCTTCCAGATGTGCGCCGAAGTGCTCTCCGCCAGCACCGCCAGACTGGTGCTGCTCGTCACCGCCGAGGGATTGCTGCCCAACATCATGCACGTGCTCGACTGGAAAACCAGTTCCCTCTTCGGCGAAGGTGCTTCCGCCTTCCTGCTTGAACGCTACAATGAGGATGAGGAACAGGAAGTCAGCTATCTCATCAATGGCTCCGATGCCAACCAGGGGCCATCTCTCTACTACCAGACCCCGCTGCGCAAAGACTCCATTGCGATGGCAGAGGTCGATATGAAAATACAGCAGCTCTATAAAGAGGGCAAGGGCAAGGAACTGAACAAGCTTCTCTCACAGTATCTCGTTGGCTATACGAAAATGAATGGCAAGGAGGTCTTTCGCGAGGCACCACGCGCCATGGCCGAGGCTGTTGACACCCTCTGCCGCCATGCCTGTCTCTCTCCCGACGAACTCTCGCACATCGTGCCGCACCAGGCCAACTCGCGCATCACGCGCCGCATGGGCGAGCTGCTCATCAACGACTACGGCTGGCCCGCTTCCACTATGGACAAGCTGGTGGATAACTTCCGCTACTACGGAAACCTTTCCAACGCCAGCATCGCGCTGGCGCTGACCGAACTACTGCGCCAGGGCCGCCTGCACGACGGACAATGGATAGCGCTTCCAGCAGTCGGCGGCGGCATGAACTATGGCTGCTGGCTCTTACGCTACCACGAATTCAAAAACGCTGATGCCGTTATTAATCCGGCTGAATTACGTTAAATCCCGTTCATAGGTATAGAAAACGTGGCCGTCCCATTCGTATTCGGCACCGATCAGCGCGTCACGCACCATAATCAGATCGGGCGCGTTGATGCGCACCTGTTCCAGCCCCATTTCCGGTAATTTGCTGCGCATGGCGTAGGTAATCAGGCTGATCGATTCGGTGGTGCCGTCGATGTAGCCGATAAAGAGGTCTTTGCCCATACGTCCTTCACGGCGTTCGATCATCGCCAGGCCATCCAGCCGTTGCCAGCGCCGGAGAATGTACACCTCCTGTGCGGCAACCTTGCGCTCGATAAATTCCGGCGTGATCTCCCAGGCCACGAAGCCCGAATAATACAGGCCACCGCTTGCCGGAAAGATATTCGAGTTATTCAGGTAATCTATGATATCGTCGATATCGTCTTCTATCGCCAGCGTTGGCGTTTCCAGGCTGTAGGCGCGTTTCGGCTGCTCCGTCAGAGGGCCTGCCTTGTAGGGAGCGTAAGCAGCCACACGATGCATATGCGACCCGTGTTCGAGTAAGTGAATAGCCGGGGCATTGAGCGATTCCGTAATCAGACGCACCACCGTCGCCCCACGCTTCTTCGCCTCGACCAGCATATAATCATCGATCTCCTTCGCAATGCCATGATTGCGGTATTCCGCGTTGACGCGCATGCCCTCGAACCATGCCTCCTGCAGTGTCAGCATCTGGAAACGCGCCATACCCACCGGCTTCCCGTCAACGGTGGCAACAACGAGCATGCCATGCTCATCTTGCAGCCATTCATCCCACACATACTCAATATAGTCGCCCCAATCCCATGTATTCACACAAAACGCCAGCACGTCCTCCTTATCTTCCGGTCGCGCCGCACGAATCTCAACTTCTGGCATATGCTCAACTCCTCCTGCTGCTCATCTCCTGTTAGTCATGGTACAAAAGAAAACGTTCACACGTCAAATACGCCGCCCCCGTGTCCCGTAGGCGCTCAATTCATTGTGCGCACCGCCGATGTATCGGCCCGTGAAGCCCCCTTAGCCGATACATCGGCGGTGGCGACGATCAATCGCCGCCCTACGTGAGCGCATAATCGTTGATATGAGTTCTCACGACTGTTCAGAAAAGAAGAAACATCAAACTTGTCAAAAACGTGATAATAGTATTATCCGTATAGATAGGTAGCAGTGAACAGCGACAGAGTGAAAAATGACACAACAGAAAAATATGCAAGATGTTTCAGATCAGATGCAAGAGGGGGCTCAGCAGGCCGTTGAAGGCGCAAAACGAGAGGTTCAGCGGGCGCGAGTTCCATGGTATCGCGCAGTGTGGCGCGGCGAATTGTTGCTGGTAGTCGATGCCATTGTGCTGGCCCTCTTCGGGCTGCTGGCATGGTGGGTACATATCCATCCCATCCTCGCCATCGATGTCAGCATCACCCGTGAGTTCCAGGAAAATCACGCCCTCTGGCTGCAATACCTCATGATGGCTGTCAGTGTTCCCGGTCAGTTTTTCGAGATACAGACCGCGTTCATCGTGCTGGCAGCGCTGATCTTCTGGCTTTTCGATTTGCGCCTTGAAGCCCTCTTCGTTGTAGGACTTTCAGCAGTAAGCTCGCTGCTCAACCTGGTCATCAAGCTCGTGGTAGCTCGCCCTCGGCCCACGACTCGACTGGTCGATGTGATAGAGTACGCCAGGGGTCTGAGCTTCCCCAGCGGCCATGTCATGTCCTATGTCGCCTTGTGGGGCCTGCTCTTCTCGTTCGGCATCATCCTTTTCAGGGGCAATTACTGGTGGCGTACCGCCTTACTGATCGTTTCGGCGCTGTTCGTCGTCCTGGTCGGCCCTTCACGTATCTACCTGGGCGACCACTGGGCAAGCGACGTGCTGGGTGGCTACCTGATCGGTGGTGTTTTGCTTGGTCTGGCCCTCTTCCTCTTCCTCAAGCTCAAAGCACTGGGCATACTGGAACCACGACAGCAAAATAGGCGCTGGTACCGCTAAAACCACCGGTGAGCTGTCTCCTGGCTTCTCTCGTCTGGACAAACAGAGAGAAGAGCACTGGCGGCGGACCCTTTCTATTCCGCTGTCAGTGCTCTTCTCTGTCGCTCCATTCTTTCCCTCTTGCAGGAGCAAGGTCTGTTTGCCCTTCTTTGAACATCACGCCGTTCAATACTGCGTGAATCCAGTTGGCTCCGACTCATCGGTCGTCACATCATCGTCGTCAGCCTGTAGATATGAGTCCGAATGGGGAGATACAGGAACATGTTGATCTAACAACTCCGTTGGCGGCTGCGTCTCTGACTGGACTTGATCTTCTTGCCCGTTAGAGTTCTGATCCGGCTCTTGAGTATCCGGCGGTACGCTCACCACACCCTGGTCTTCCGCCTGCGCCATATCTGTCGCTACCGCGTGCTCCTGAGACAGCTCCTGCTCTTCTCCTTGCATGACATCATCACTTGCCTCATCAGGAGTTCTGGCCTGCTCAGTATCCACCGCTCCATCAACATAAGTCTCGTTGGCAGGCAGTTGCTGGCTTTGCTCTCCCTGCTCGCTCTGTTGTGCCTGCTCTCCCTGCTCCTGAGTTGTTCCTGTGACGCTGTCCTGATTGGCTGCCTGATCGGTTGCCTGCTGAGGTTGTTGGCTTCCATTCATGTCTGTTTGCTGCTTCTGGGAAGAAGATCGGAGCGCAGCCAGTTTTCCCTCAATGGTCTGCAGCCGCTTCTGGCTGTCATCGAGCCGACCCTGCGCCTTTGTCACCTTTCCCTGCGCCTTTTGCACGTCTTTTCTCGCCTGCTCTACTTTGAGCATCAATTTGGCTTCCTGTTTGACCAGCTTTTTGCGCTGTTTCTTCCCTCCAGCGGAAGGACCAGGCATATGAATCACATTCGCCATTTGTTCACCCTATCCTTTACGAAACTATTCCGTGAGGCTTGGAAGTAATCCTGATATAGACACGAATAGCTGCTCTGGTTCGCCTCAGAACAACCTCTACCTGCTTGCAAGATTACCCTGTCTGCATAGCTGCTTCGATCAGAAGGATGAAGGATAAGAACAGGTACTGAAAAAAGCAGGTTCGCTAGCACGGCGAACCTGCTTTTTTCAGTACCTGTTCTTATCCTTTTAGCTATTCGTTTCTGGTATAGGTGGAGCTGGAGGGGGAGGAACGATGGTCTGCGGAACGCTCTTTGGAAGCCCCTGTTTCGGCAGGATAGGCGCTCCGGTCTCCTCTAGAATCTGGCGCAGTTGTTGCTCGTCGATGGTTTCGTGGACGCGCAGTTCCCGAGCAATACGATCCAGCGTTGGACGATATGTCGTCAGCAAATCAAGTGCCTGCTGGTAGCATAAGCGCACGATGCGATCCACCTCATCATCAATCAGTTCCGCCGTCTCCTCACTGTAATCGGACGGCGCAGCCGAATCACTATTGTTGACGAGGAACGGGCTTTGCCGCTCGCTGTAGGAGATCGTGCCGAGGCGCTCGCTCATGCCCCAGCGCATCACCATCTGGCGCGCAATGGCCGTGACACGCTGCAGATCGTTCTCCGCGCCCGTCGTGATCTGCCCGATGGCAACCTGTTCCGACGCCCGTCCGCCCAGGGCATATACAATCTGTGCCAGCAGATACTCTTTGGAGTAGTTGTAGCGATCATCGAGCGGAGTAGACATCGTTACACCCAGTGCCTGCCCGCGTGGCACAATGGTCACTTTGGTCACCGGATCGGCGAACTCTTGCAGCAGGCCGGTCAGAGCATGACCACCTTCATGATAGGCCACGACCTGAAGGTCATCCTCGCTCAATACCAGCGGACGCTCTGCCCCCAGCAGAATCTTATCCAGAGCCTCATTAAAACAACGCTGCGTCACTTTATCCAGGTTACGTCGCGCAGCCAGCAGTGCAGCCTCATTGACGAGGTTGGCCAGATCGGCGCCGACCATGCCCGGTGTGGCACGAGCAATGGCAAGCAGGTCAACATCTGGAGCCAGGGGAACGTCGCGGGAGTGAATTTTGAGAATAGCCAGACGCCCAGTCCAGTCGGGCCGGTCGACGGTGACGCGGCGGTCGAAACGACCGGGCCGCAGCAGCGCCTGATCAAGGCCATCGGGACGGTTGGTGGCGGCGATTACGACGACAGCCTGGCGGGTATCGAAGCCATCCATCTCGACGAGCAACTGGTTGAGAGTCTGCTCGCGCTCGTCGTTGCTGTTGATGCTCGAACCCCGCTGGCGACCAACGGCATCAATTTCGTCGATGAAGATGATGCTGGGAGAGGCTTTCTTGGCCTGATCGAACAGGTCGCGCACGCGGCTGGCACCCACGCCCACCAGCACCTCCACAAACTCAGAGCCGCTCATCGAGAAGAAGGGCACCCCTGCCTCACCGGCCACGGCACGCGCCAGCAGCGTCTTGCCGGTGCCCGGAGGGCCAACCAGCAGCACGCCGCGTGGTATCTTGCCACCCAGCCGCTGGAATTTGCCCGGCGTCTTCAGAAACTCCACCACTTCCTGCAATTCATACTTCGCTTCGTCGACGCCGGCGACATCAGCAAAGGTCGTGCTGGGCCGATCTTCAAGAATCAACTTGGCCCTGCTCTTCCCGAAGCTGAAGATGCCCTGCTGCCCCTGTGAGGCTCGCCGACTGAAGAAGATGAACAGGCCAATCAAAAACACCCAGGGTAAAAAGGCGATCAGGAGATTGACAAAGAAGCTGTTGTCCTGCGGCGGCTGATAGACGACCGTAGCCCCTTTAGAAATGAGCAACTGCGGCAACTGCGTATCGCCATTGGGCAACTGGTAGACATGATACTGCGAGTAGCCGTCAACGGTTTGAACGAAATCTCCGGTGATATCCGTCTGCCCATTGAAGGTCGCATCTTTGATGTTGCTCTTGTTGATCTGTTCATAGAACTGAGTGTAGGAGAGCTGGTCGCGCTGCGGCGTGCTGGAACTGCTACTGCTCGTGTTAAAGTATTGAAAGAGATAGACAACGATCATCACTACGAAGATGATCAAGAGCCAGCGGTTGAGCATCGAGGGGCCACTACCATTCTGCGGCGACTGCCCACCCGGTCGTCCACCACGGCCCGGGTCTTGCTGTTGTTGCCTCTGCGGCGAGTTGTTATTATTGAGTAGCCAGAGTCTTCCGGCTAGCGGTATATTCATGCCAGTTTCCTGCTTTCTGGGTCAAGCTCTAGTATGTATACGCGGAAAAAGATAAAAACGATCATGAAAACCTATCCGCACGTAATATTCCTATTATATCTTACGAATGACTCCCCCTGCACGTTGCCATCTACGCAGGGCAAATCAAAAAGTAGGGGCAGGATGGACAGCGGAAAGGGTCAGGATTGATGGGATATTCGTGACGTTCCATGCCCAGAATCAATTCCACAAGTTCTTGATACAGCTTCTGCTCTTTTTTCTCCGTCAAGGCGATTGGCACTGTCTCACCCGTGCTCAAATTGTGAAAATGCAGTTCAAGCTGCTGGTTGGGATGGTGCTGCCGTAAAGCCTTTGCGTAGAGCATTTCGCGTGTCTCGGCTGAAGGTTTCTCCTTGCGCTTGCCGAAACCTGTGCGCACGAAGCGTACCGGCTTAGTCTCTTCTCCCTGCCCCTGCTCACGCGCAGCCTCAACCCGGTCCACCGGCACAAGGATGCTGCGACCATCGATATCGACGGTGTAGCTCTGCCGCTCCCCCCAGGACTCGTGCTTGCCACTTGCCAGCTTTTGTAGCAGCACATCGACGACTTCACGCCCATGCTGTTCATAAAATGAGGCAAAAGGCGTAAGATGACCGCCCAGTTCCTGCCAGTGGCGCGTGTAAAGATCGCGTGCCTCCTGTGCATCCAGCAATACCGTCCCTGCTCCTACCGTGCCGTCCTGCTCCTGCTGAGGCTGCTTATCTTCCTGCCCTCCCACAAGGCTTTCTTGCAGCGCAGCAACCGTTTTCTGAGTGGCGCGCCAGAAAAGGGAGTACGCCCCGGCCTCGCGCAGGAAACGATAGATGCTGCTGTAGGCATACTGGCGCGGGCAGCGCTGGTAGGCTTCGATGTCTGAAACACTCAGGGGAGCAGCCTGCATGAGCTGGATAAAGTGCTCACCCGGCTGCGAAGCGGGAATCAGGTCATCGGCGGCAGCGGCCAGATAGTGATCTTCGTCCCGGCTGCGCCATTCCAGGTGCGTGATCCGTTCCTCCGGCAACTCCGCCAGCAGAGCATCGATATAGGGAGAACGTTTGTAATTGCGCTTGCCGTAGCGCGTACTGTAGCTCAAGATAAGCGCATCACGAGCGCGAGTGACGCCAACGTAGAACAGGCACGCCTCGCCGCTTTCGTGCGCAGCCTCGCCCTCGCTGTCCGCCGGAAGCATGCCTTCAGGTGCCGGGGTCGCATTGGCCTGCCGCCTGCCGGGAAAACGTTGCTGCACCAGCCCCGGCAGGTACACAACGGGAAACTCCAGGCCCTTACTGGCGTGAACCGTCATCACACGAATCACGTCCGGTGCCTGCTCGCCGCCGTTCTCGCTCTGCTGCCGGTTGCCGCCATCCTGGTGCAGCATCAAAAGAATGCTCAGGTAGTCTAGAAAGCCCTTTGCCTGCTCCCTCAGCCCCGGCAGCGTCAGATTGTCACCGACTTCCTGGCCTTCCTCCTGCATTTCCTGTTCTTCCCGCAGCTTGCGTAATTGCTCAGTCTGCTGTTGATCGTAACGGCGGGCAAGCGCGAGCAGGTTGGCGTAATCGTCCAGCAGGTTTTGTTGCAGCTTGCTGGCAGGAGCGGAGAGCAGGTTCCGCAGAATCGGCGTCTCAATGAAAAGATAGTGTGCCAGCAGCGACCAGACGTTGAGAGTGTGATGCAGGTTGCGCAAGATCGTGGAGAGGCGCAAGAACGAGTGCCGACCCTGCTCGCTAAGAACCGCCGGAGCCTCTTCATGCAGCAACAGGTTGTACAGGTTAGATTGCTGTTCGCGTGCTGCCAGCAGCACGGTCTCGATATCTTGCTGGCTCAATAGATGCTCTCGCAGGCGGGCGGCGCGTAAAATACCCATGCCACTACTATCGGCGAGCAGCAGAACGATGGACAGCACATCCTTGATATGCTCCTGCCCAAGCATGCCACCGGTCTCGATGACGGGCAGACCGGCCAGCGCAAGGGCGCGCAAGATTTTGCGTACCTGCGAGCGCGTGCGGCAGAGCACCACGATATCTCGATAGTTATAGCCAGCCGCGAGCTTGCGCTGGATGTCCGTCAGCAAACCTGCCAGTTCTGCGGCTTCGTCATCGGCCTTTGCTACCGTCACATAGGTTTCCGGCGCGGTCAGCCGTACCGGCTGATTGCTCACCGGCTCGATCTCCTGCCCCAGTTCCAGTTGCTTGTAGCGGAACGCTTCCGCCAGGCTCACGATATCTGGTCGCGAGCGATAGTTGCGACTGAGCGGCAGGATGACCGCGCCGGGATAATCCTGCTCAAAGCTGGCAATATTAGCAGGCGATGCTCCCCGGAAGCCGTAAATAGCTTGATTGGCGTCTCCTACCACCCAGACACGCCGCTCCTCGCCTGCCAGGTGGCGTAGCAGGACACCACTCGCCCGGTTGATATCCTGAAACTCATCTACCAGAATATGCCGGTATTTTTGCTGCTGTTCGTGCAGCACCTCTGGAAATTCCGCAAAGAGCCGCACCACCAGCATAATCAAACCGCCGAAATCGGTATCTCCGCGCTCTTGCAGCGCCTCTTCGTACAGCGCGTAGGCGGCAGCCACTTCCAGGGCCTTTTCAGCTTTTTGCCGCGCCTCGTCATCCTGTGCCTGCTTCAGCATCTCTTCGGCCAGGACGCGATACTGCTCCGGCGAAACCAGTTCGTCTTTGGCTCGTGAAATCGCCTTTAACAGAGCGGGAAAATAGAGGTCTGGATACGGCAGGTTGCGGTAGTGCTGCAAGCGCAGCGAACGTGCCTGCTGGCGCAGCAGGAAGTAGCCCCCGGTCTCATCGACCAGCGCGAAGTTCGGGCGCAGTCCGAGCAACTGACCATAGTTGCGCAGGATTTCGGCGCAGAAAGCATGAAAGGTACTGACGGTCGGAACGCGCTTTGTCTCGTGCAGGGCAGCTTGCAAGCGTTCGCGCATCTCCTGCGCCGCCTTGCGTGAGAACGTCAGCGCCAGAATTTGTTCCGGTGATACACCCAGCGTATGCACCAGGTATTCCGTGCGTCCGACCAGCGTACTCGTCTTGCCGCTGCCCGGCCCCGCCACAATCAGTGCAGGTGTCAGGGCCTCGATGGCCGCCTGCTGGAACTCGTCGTATTGCTTTATCTTTGCGAGCGTCAGTGGTTGGTCTTGCTGACCTCGCTGATCCTCTCGGGCTGCCTGCTGTTCTTGCACCTCTTCACCCTCCCTGGTCAACAATCCGGCCAGGCGATTGAGCAGAGCGGCGTTGGAGACATCGAAGGCTGCGGCAAGTTGGTGGGGAGCGATCTGCTCTACAAGGTAGAGGGTACGCACTCGTTCCAGGGGCATGAGCAGTTCAGCCGCGAAGAGATTGGCCTCCAGTTCACGTTCACTGCGCGGGTCATACTGCATGCCGACGCCCAGCATCTCTTCCATGTATTCCTGTCCGGCCTGTGCCGTCACCTCTTCCAGCACGTCCGACTGCTGGCAGGGATCATTGGGAGAAATAGCAGGCAGTTCATAGGGAACATGTGTGGACTCACGATGTAAAACAGCATGACCCAGTTCATGGGCAAGCGTAAAACGACGAAAGGTCTCCGGCAAGCCGCGACAGAGCCAGATCAAACGTTCACCGGCTTCCAGAAAGCCATAGGTCCCTCTGGGATGATCGTCCGGGTGAAACGTCTCCACATCCAGACCGTACCAGGCAATCAGTTCATCAACAGGAGTTCGGTCATCCGTCCACTCCGGCTGTTCAGCCTGAAAGCGATCAAGCAGTTGCCGTGCTGCCTCCACAACCTCTACACGCCTGCGCTCATCCATGTTACAACCTATCTCCAAAAAATAAAATACGGGCATCAATCTTCCAGGATTAGATCAGCCCCTATTTTATCATAGTTTGACGAGAATGGCGCACCCGTTTTTCGAGGGAATACGAACACTTATCATGGTCTGATCGCTAGTATAGTTCCTCTCCTCGAATACAACAGCGGTACCGTCTATAGCCAGTCTGTGGGCTATGATGCCGCCAGCAACCTCACCAGTTCCACCACGACGCAGGCCACGGTCTCGGGTGCCACCGGCTCGGGCGGCAGTGAGACGGAAGTCTCCTGCTACGACGAGCAAAATCGCTTAGTATGGGCAGGCAATAGTGGAACCCCACCGGCAGCAGGCAACGGCACCTGCGGCTCGGGAACGCCTTTCAACACGCTCAGTGGGGCTACGTACAGCAATCAGTATACCTACACGCACCTGGGCCAGTTGTGGCAGGGACCTTACAACGGCACTGGTTCCTACCAGTACCTCTATTGCAACAGCAGTCAACCGCATCAACTGACCGGTCTCTATCCCACTGGGACGACGTGTTCAACGACGAGCGGCAAGACGCAAACCTATGCCGCCAGCTACGATAGCTGGGGCAATGTCACCACGCGCACCGCCACGGGAACAGGCAGTACCACGGCCACGCTGCTCTACGATGGCCTCGATCATCTGGTGCGCTGGAATGACACAACAACAGCAACAACGAAGAATGGTACATGGAGGACTCCTCCGGTCAGCGTGTCTTGCGCCGTTCCCAACAAGGCAGCCCCAGCAATACCACCCTGACCGTCTATGCCTTTGGCTTAGATGAGCACCAATATAGCTACTCCTGCTCCGGCAACATATTCACGATCGGGAAAGCGATTAGCCTGCTGTGAAAGTGAGGAGGCAAAGTCTTAGAAACTGTGATTGGCAAATATCCTTGTTTTACCAACTAACCATAAAAATCCCAGAAAAACCCTTGCATTTTTCATAGCAATATGCTATAACTCGTATAACATATAGCGATATTCATCGTTAATTCCAATGTAGGTTCTACTAGAAGCTCTAGCAGAGCTGGGTGTTTGTCATCGAAATCAGGCTCAACTTTCGGATGGAAGTTGACAGAAAGTGAGTCATACAAGATGAGTCTTCAAGTTGAACATGTCAACAAATGGTTCGGCAAGTTTCAGGCGATTAACGACCTCTCTATGGAAGTGAAAGAGGGAGCGATCTTTGGCTTCCTGGGCGCCAACGGCGCGGGCAAGACGACGACGATGCGCATGGTCCTGGACCTCTTCCGACCTGATTCGGGCCAGATTACCTGGAACGGTATCGATGTGCGCGAGGTGCCGCGTCGTGCCTGGGGCTATATGCCGGAGGAACGCGGTCTCTACCCGAAAATGCGCGTGGATGAGCAGCTCATATTTCTGGCACGGCTGCAAGGAGTATCGAAGCAGGAAGCCCGGAAAGCCCTGGATGAGTGGTTGGAGCGTTTTCAGATCACTGTCAATCGCGGCAGGAGGGTTGAAGAACTCTCTAAAGGAAACCAGCAGAAAGTACAGTTTCTGGCCGCCATTTTGCACGATCCAACGGTCCTGATCATGGATGAGCCGTTCAGCGGCCTGGACCCGGTCAACGCGAATGTCCTGAAAGAGGCGTTTCTGGAGATGCACCGGCGCGGCAAGACCATCATCTTCTCCACGCACCAGTTGGATCAAGCCGAGGAATTGTGCCAGGACATTGTGATCATTAATAAAGGGCAGAGCGTTGTCCAGGGCAGCATGCGCGATATCAAACGCCAGGCTGGGCGCAATGTAGCGCGTCTCAGACTTGACAACGATCCCGAGGCTCCCTGGCTTGATACGCTGGAGGGGGTGCATGTTACCAAGCGCCGGGAAGATTATATCGAAATGCAGATACAGGTAGATCTCAACCCCAGCATGATCGTCGAAGCCGCGCTGCAACATGGCGGTATCATCAGCCGTTTCGAGCTGACCGAGCCATCGCTAACCGATATCTTCATCGCAAAAGTTGGCGCTGTCGCACAGCCAGATGCTCCATCTACCATTCTTTCAGCTTAGAAAAATCGGAATAAGGAGGAAATGACATGATCTCACAGCAAACGCCGGTAAAAGAACGTCGCGAACAGGAACAAGGGGCTACAGTGGTGAGTTCGGGCGCTGCTACCCAGAACAACCTGCGCAATATTGGCCTGATTATCGTGCGAGAGTACAAAAACCGCGTAAGAGCGCGCAGTTATATCATCACCAGTGTGATCCTCCTGGTGGTTGTGTTCCTTGCCACTTTTATCCCAACAATCGTGCATCTCATTACTGCGGGGAGCAGCAGTTCGCAAGCGAGCATCGTAGTAGTGAACGAAAGCAGTTCCGTTGCAGGCATGAATGAGACAGCTTTGCTCTCTTTCATCAACTCACAACTGAACGGGACGGCTACCGGCAGTTCCGCCCCTTATACGATTTCCAGCCAGCCATCTACTCGTCTGAGCAGTCTTCAAGGCCAGGTCAAAAATGGCAATCTGGACATCCTGCTGGTGCTTGATCGCACGACGAATCAGGATTTACGCTTTACCTATGATACCAACACCAGCGCGTCAAATGACAGCAACCTACCGGCGATCCAGTCTATGGCTCAGTCGCTTACCTTTCTTGATACTGCACATCGCCTGGGCCTCACACCGTCGCAGGTCCAGCGCCTGGGCGCTCCACCTGACGTGAAGACTGTGTATACCCAACAGAGCCAGGCAACTCAACCAGTGGGCGAAATTGCTGCCAGTTTTATCCTCGCCTATGCTGGCGCTATCCTGATCTACATCGCTATCGGGCTGTATTCCAGTATCGTCACAGCGGGAGTGGCGGAAGAGAAAAGCAGCCGCATGATGGAAATCCTGGTGACCGCCGCGACTCCCTTCCAACTCCTGGCCGGCAAGATCATAGGCATCGGGGCTGCCTGTCTGACACAGATGAGCGCCGTGGTGGTGGTAGGTATCGGGGCACTCCTGCTGCAAAACCCGATCCAGAAAGCTCTGTTCGGCACGAACAGTAACAGCTTTATCCAGTATCTCACCGGCGTGTCCATCCCGTTCTACTTCCTGCTCCTGCTCTACATTCTGCTGGCGTTCTTCCTCTATGCTACTCTCTATGCCGGACTGGCCGCGATGGTTAGACGGCAGGAGGAGGTGCAGAGCGCGACCGTTCTTCCTATGCTGCTGATGATCAGTGGCTATCTGCTGTTCTTTTACGCGGTCTATTCTCCCGATTCGACCCTGGTGAGGGTGCTGTCATACATTCCTTTCTGGACTCCGTGGCTGATGATGGCACGTATTGGGCGGGGCACGGTCGCCTGGTGGGATATCGTCGTGTCAGTCGCGCTGATGCTGGCTGCCATTCTCGCCAGCACCTGGTTCGCCGCGCGCCTGTACCGGCTGGGAGTGTTGATGTATGGGCAGCGACCAGGCCTGGGACAACTGCTGAAACTGGTAAGGATGGAGTAACGAAGAACTATGAGCAAGGCAACTTAAATTGCCTTGCTCATAGTTCTTCGTTACTCCAGAAAAGGGGTCAGCACATTGCTTATGATACCACGTCCATTACGCTTCGCCAGGGGTGTGTTTCAGGTGGCGATAGGTAAAGATGTGATGGAACGAGAAGTTGTAGAACAGCACGATGATCAGAGCGATCGCCTGGGCAATAATGGGCCGCACGCCCAGCAGGTGGCTGAGCGAGAACTCGATCGCAAACGTGAGCACGGCTCCGCCCGCCGAAGTCATATTGAAGCGCAGGCAGCGCGCCCACCAGCTACGCTGATGCCCTTCGAGATGACGGAAGGTAAAGAAATCGTTTGGAATAAAGTTTGCCAGGATGGAAATTTCAGCGGCAAATAGCGAAGCGATGACATTGCGGACCGTTGCGTTTGAAGGTTGGGCAATGACATCGAATATGAGGTAGAAGACGGCAATATTGACGAGGGCGGCGCAACCACCAATAAAGGCAAACATGAAGAAGCGCTGCACCCAACCCGCCCGTCCACCTGTAAAAGCATCAACAATAGCAAGCACTTTATTGACAAAAGCCCAGCGCGTTGGCTGATAACTGTTCAAAGAAGATGCAGGCGTTGTTTCCCGCGTATCTGACGAACTTACGACTTCCGATTTCTGTTCCAACAAAGACTGTTTCATCTACTCTCCGCATTTCCCTATACAATGGCCCTGATCCAATTGGTAGCACCACTAAGTGCAATTACCTACACGCACTAGAACGCTTTGCCAGCCAGATAGGTAACAACTGGCAAAAATTCCTACTTCCTTAAAGAACAACGAGCTTGTACATTCAGATGGGGCAATCATCAGGGAACTCCACTTGCCACTCATCCAGCTAGTTTCGTATAATGCTAGGGAAGGTTGTTATGGAGTACTTTTCTGACTAGCGAAACAAAGGAGTTTCGGAATGACTGAACAAGAACATGATTTTATGCCCATCCAGAACTACGATTACCTGGAGTTCTACGTGGGAGATGCGCGCCAGGCTGCATATTATCTTGAGCATGGCTGGGGGTTTGTTCCTTTCGCCTATGCAGGACTGGAAACAGGGATGCGCGACCGCGCCAGCTTTGCTCTTGAGCAGGGCAATGTGCGCCTGGTCCTGACCTCACCACTGGGGCCGGAGGGCGAGATGGGCGAGCATATTAAGCTGCATGGCGATGGCGTCAAGTATATCGCGCTGCGTGTCGATGATGCCGAACAGGCCTATCGTGAGGCGACGAAGCGTGGTGCGCAAAGCACGATGGAGCCTACTTCCAGCAAGGATGACTATGGCATGGTGAAACGCGCAGCCATTGCGCTTTACGGTGACACTGAAATGGTTTTCGTCGAGCGGCAGGACTACAAAGGTCCCTTCCTGCCGGGCTATCGTAAACTCTCTTCCAATCTGCCACGCCGCTCACGGCCCGCCGGACTCGCCGCTATCGACCACGTTGTCGGCAACGTGGAACTGGGCAAGATGAACGAGTGGGTCGAATTCTTTGAGCGCGTGCTTGGCTTCACGCAGCTTGTCCACTTCGATGACCGCGCCATCAGCACGGAATATTCGGCGCTTATGTCGAAGGTCATGCAGAACGGCAGCGGGCGCATCAAGTTCCCCATCAACGAGCCTGCCCCCGGACGCAAGAAGTCGCAGATCGAAGAATACCTGGACTTCTATCGCAGCCCCGGCGTGCAGCATCTCGCCCTCAACACCGACGATATCGTCGCCACCGTGCGCGACCTGACGGAGCGCGGCGTCGAGTTCCTGAAAACGCCGTCAAACTATTATGACGATGTGCTGGATCGGGTGGGCAACATCAAAGAGAATGTGCAGGACCTGGCCGAACTGGGCATTCTGGTCGACCATGACGACGAGGGCTACCTGCTGCAAATCTTCTCCAAGCCGATTGTGAGCCGCCCGACCGTCTTCTTCGAGGTCATCGAGCGCAAGGGTGCGCGTGGCTTCGGCGAGGGCAACTTCAAGGCGCTCTTCGAGGCGTTGGAGCGCGAGCAGGATCTGCGAGGAAACTTGTAGCATGAAGCTGCTCACGTTCAGAACATCCGACAACGCCACACACGCGGGCGTCATTCGCGGCAATCAGGTCATCGAGCTAGAGTATTCGAACCTGCTCGCATTGCTGCGCGACCCCGATGGGCTGGCAAAGGCGCGGCAGGCGCTGGAGGACGAGGGCAAAGAGCGTAACATCGAGGTACCGGTCATCGACGGGCCAGAGCCTCGCTATGGCAGTGTGCGCGTACAGGCTGGCACCAGCAAGAGCTACTCGCTCAATGAGGTCGTTCCCTTAACGCCCATTCCAGACCCGCCCTCAATTCGCGACTTTTATGCCTTTGAGCAGCATGTCAAGACAGCCCGTGCCTTGCGCGGCCTCGGCATGATTCCCGAATGGTACGAGGTCCCCATTTTCTACTTCACCAACCCCGCTGAAGTCTACGGGACCGACCAGCCCATCCCTTATCCAGAAGGCAGCCAGGAACTGGATATCGAACTGGAGATTGCCTGCGTCATCGGGCGCGAGGGCAAAAACATCCCGGTGGAAGAGGCAGACCAGTATATTGCCGGTTACACCATCATGAATGACTGGAGCGCCCGCGATTTCCAGCGCCGCGACATGAAGCTCAATCTCGGTCCCGGCAAGGGCAAAGATTTCGCCACCTCGCTCGGCCCCTGGCTGGTCACGCCCGATGAACTCGCGCAGTACCGCACGGGCAGCGGGGCGAGCGAGCGCTACAACATGCAGATGGTGGCCCGCGTCGATGGCAAAGAAATCTCACGTGGCAACTTCGACCAGATTTACTACAGCTTCCCCCAGATGATCGCCTGGGCCTCGCAAAATGCCCGCCTGCGCGTGGGCGATGTGCTCGGCTCCGGCACCGTCGGCACCGGCTGTATCCTCGAACTGGGTACAGAAGTCCATCCCTGGTTCCAGAAAGGCGAAGTTGTCGAACTCGAAATTGAAGGCATTGGTGTATTGCGGAACCGTATTGTGTGACCAATCAAGGTTTCCGTAGGCCCCGATTTATCGTGGGCACCGCTGATTGATCGGCAAAACGGGCAACAAGGGCCGATAAATCGACGCCTACGGATTTTATTAAGGAGAAGGACAATGCCGAGTTATCACCGGTTGGGGCAGATACCCCCGAAACGGCATACGCAGTTTCGCAAACCAGACGGCACACTCTACGCGGAAGAAGTCTTCGGCACCGAAGGCTTCTCCGGCAACTACTCTATTCTTTACTACCACCAGCCGCCCACACGGGTCACAAAAATCGAAAAGTTTCAGGACGTGAAGCTGGAAGAATGGGACGATGGGACGCAGCGCCATCACCACCTGCAAACGGCCAAATTGTCGCCCGGCGGCGATGCTGTGTCGGGCAACAAGGTGCTCATGTTCAACAAGGACGTTGCTCTTGGCATCGCGCAGCCCACGGAGCCGATGAACTACTTCTATCGCAACGCCGAAAACGACCTTGTCTACTTCGTCCATGATGGGCATGGCACGCTGGAAACCAACTTTGGCCTGCTGCCCTACCACGAGGGCGACTACATCATCATTCCTCGCGGCACCACCTTCCGCTTCGATATCCCGTCCGACAGCCCGCAGACGCGCTTCCTGACCATCGAGGCGCACGGTAGCATTGAGCCGCCGCACCGCTATCTCAACAACCACGGGCAGTTCCTGGAACATTCACCCTACTGCGACCGCGACATTCGCCGCCCTGAAGAGCTGGTCACGCACACCGAGCAGGGGCAGTTCGAGGTGCGGCTCAAGGTCGGCAATCGCATCACCAGCTACTGGTACGACCATCATCCGCTCAACGTCGTTGGCTGGGATGGTCACGAGTACCCCTGGATCTTCAATATCGCCGATTTTGAGCCGATTACCGGGCGCGTCCACCAGCCGCCCACGGTACATCAGACCTTCCAGGGGCCAAATTTCGTCGTCTGCTCCTTCGTGCCGCGCAAGCTGGATTATCACCCGCTCTCGATTTCTGTCCCCTACAACCACAGCAACATCGATAGCGACGAGATGATCTACTACGTCAACGGCAACTTCGGCAGCCGCAAAGGAATCGAGCGCTCCTCGATTACTCTGCACCCGCGTGGCATTCCCCATGGCCCACAATCTGGTGTCGTCGAAAAGAGCCTTGGGGCGGAGCGCACCGAAGAACTGGCCGTCATGGTCGACACCTTCTACCCGCTCAAGTACACAACTGATCGCTCAGAGCATCGATGATGAGAGCTATCCCTATAGCTGGCTATAAGCAGTGTGAATACAAGGCATGGGCAAGCGCATGACGAATGCGCTTGCCCATGCCTTGTATTCACACTGCTTCCTTGTTTTTTACAAACATTTTACACTCCTCTCAGCGCTTCTTAAG
This sequence comes from uncultured Chloroflexia bacterium, assembly GCA_963736995.1. GTDB lineage: Bacteria > Chloroflexota > Ktedonobacteria > Ktedonobacterales > Ktedonobacteraceae > CADDYT01. Next base: position 215,061 of record CAVTRB010000003.1, on the reverse strand, counting down.
CAAGCTATGATAAGCTCTGTGTAATCACATCCTTGCGATGATTTTATTCACCGGGTGAATAGAACATCTACCCTTACGTACTTGATTAGCTGTACAATAAGCAAAGAGACACCTTATGATAGGCTAAGGCGTATCTACATAAGGGAAATTCTCCTCTGGGAGCTTGCCCGGAAATTCTCAGGGAGCCATCTCTAAGCAAGAGTGGGCCTCCATTGAAAAATGTCAATGAGGAAAAGATTATGCGTATTCTTATTCTAGGTGGCGACGGCTACCTCGGCTGGCCGCAGTCACTCTACCTGTCCAGTAAGGGACACGCTGTCTTCATCTTCGATAACCTGACGCGCAGGTATTTCGACCTCGAACGCGGCTTCAATAGCTTGCTTCCCATCTACACGCTTCAAGAGCGCGTGGCGGAGTGGCGCGAAATCTCCGGCAGGGAGATTCAGATGCGTATCGGCGACGTGACGGACTACGAAGCGCTGGCCACCGTCTTTCGCGACTTTCAGCCCGAAGCCGTCGTCCACTTCGCCGAGCAGCGTTCCGCGCCATACTCCATGATTGACCGCAAGCACGCCGTCTTCACCCAGACCAACAATGTCATCGGCACACTCAACGTCCTCTATGCCATCAAAGAATTCGCCCCCGACTGCCATCTTGTCAAGCTCGGTACTATGGGCGAGTACGGCACACCCAATATCGATATCGAAGAAGGTTTTATCGAAATTCACCACAAGGGTCGCTCCGATGTTCTCCCATTTCCGAAGCAACCTGGATCTTTTTACCACCTGTGTTACGATGATCAAACCGAAGTGCTGACACGTGCTGGTTGGAAACTCTTCAAAGATCTTACTGATGAGGATGAGATAGCAACAAGGCAGCTTGACGACGCACATATCATCTACAAAAAACCAACTGCTCGTACAGAGTACCTGTACGATGGCCCTATGTACTGCCTTGAGCAACGCCGGATTAGCCTTTGTGTGACGCCAAATCATCGTATGGTGACCTCATTTAAGCGTCGAGACGGTACCGAGGCAATTCGCTTTGAAGAGGCGAAAGATATCCTGGGTAAGAATAATCGCTACCACCTTACTTCGGAATGGGAAGGCGAGGAACAGGAAACCTTTCTCCTACCAACCTATCATGTTTTGGGAGAGGAGAGTCCTCGCAGGAAAGCTATTGAACTGCCCATGGATGATTGGCTGCATTTTCTGGGATGGTATCTTGCTGAAGGAACCGTTGATGGAGAATGGCGTAAAAGAGCGCCAAATCGTATCTGTATTAATCAGAAGATTGGCATGCACTCCGAAGAGGTACATGCTGTTTTCGAGAAGATAGCTGCTTCTCTAGGTTGCAGGCACAGCGTCTACCAGTTCAAGGACCGCGATCAGGAAGCTCATTACCTCTTTTCTACTCAACTGGCTGTTTACCTGTCTCAGTTAGGGAATAGCCTCACTAAACACATACCACGCGAACTATTGGGGCTATCGAAGCGTCAGTTAGGCATTCTTTTTAATGCTATGATGATGGGTGACGGCATGTGGATAAATCGCGATAAGCATTATGGACGATACTATACTTCATCCAAGCAACTTGCTGACGACGTACAGGAGCTGACATTAAAACTGGGGCTTTCTGCAAATGTTTCCTGGCTAGATCGGGCAGGAACTGGTGGCTGGACGAAAAATGTAGAGTATCGAGTAAACTTCACAAAGACCACCGTTTTTCAGGTCAATCAGTTGCCCGATGATCCAAATGATTGGATAGAGGATTACGCCGGTATGGTTTATTGTTGCGAGGTTCCAGGAGATGGTATCATTCTGGTTCGGCGTGATGGCAAACCTGTCTGGTGCGGGAACTCTAAAGTCCATGATAGTCATAATATCATGTTCTGCTGCAAAATCTGGGGGCTGCGCTCGACGGATTTGAATCAGGGCGTGGTCTATGGCGTTGAGACCGATGAGACCACATTGGACGCCCGCCTGGCTACCCGCTTCGACTATGACCAGATCTACGGCACGGCCCTGAACCGCTTCTGCATCCAGGCTGCGCTGGGCTATCCTCTGACCGTCTATGGCAAAGGCCAGCAGACTCGTGGCTACATCAATTTAATGGACACGATTCGCTGCATCGAACTGGCTATTCTATCGCCCCCACACGAGGGAGAGTACCGGGTCTTTAATCAGATTACCGAGCAATTCTCGCTGCTGGAACTGGCCAACATGGTCATTGAGCAGGGCAAACACCTCGGGCTAGAGGTTCAGGTCAAACATCTTCCCAATCCTCGCGTCGAGGCGGAGCAACACCACTACAATGCCGCTCACACCCGGCTCATCGAGCTTGGCCTGCAACCACACCTGCTGAACGGTCCCGTCCTTAAATCGCTGATCGGCCTTGCCATCAAATACCGCGACCGTGTTGACAGAAACCTCATTCTGCCCACCGTCAACTGGCGGGCAATCAGAAATGATGTGGGTGAAGTACCCCGTGCCTAGAAGGCTATGCATCTGGGAATGTCATCCTGAGTGAAACGAAGGATCAGCGCGAACGAAGCATCCGGGTGAGCAGACCGATTGACGGGTCCCCTCGGTTGCTTCGCTCGCTCTCAGCATGACATCTTCGAGTTTGAATGGTAAAATTCTTGATCTTGCTCGATGGATACACCGGATACATCAAGTAAGCGATCAATCGTTGGAAGAATGCCTTGATTTGCCTGTATATTCCAGGCCCGATAGGCCTGAATACTGTCTATCTTCTCAGCAATCAATGCCGGATTAGTGGCAAGTCTGAGCAACAATTCGATTTGCTGGGACACTTGCGGGCAGACCCAGCCCAGGTTGTGCTGCTCGATGAAGTGAAGGTTGGGAGTTTCCTGGCCTGGAATGAAAGATGTCGCGAGAAAGGGTTTCCCTAAGATGAAGGCTTCGGAGATAAAACTGGCCCCGGCCTTCCCGGCAATCACATTAGCGGCCGCCATGCAGGGGGCAATCCTCTCGGTAAATGGCAGTACGCGCACATACGTATTGCCCGCGTAATGCTCCGCCAGCCCATTGTTGCTGCCACTGGCCAGAATAATCTGTATCGGTGTCCCTGTAGACAGCACACTCTCGATGGTTCGATCCACACCGGCAGCGCCCATCGCGCCTCCCTGGAGAAAGAGCGTGAAAACGGCGGGGTCGAAACCCAACGAGGCCAGCGTTTCATCTCTCATGCCCGGCGTAACCTCCAGAAACTGCTGCCGGATTGGCCTGCCGGTCAGGTGCAACCGGTCCTGCTCAATTTCCTCCTCCAGTGCCTGCCTGAAAATTTCCTGTGTTGGAGCCAGGTAAGCATCGGCCTTTTTCTCGGCGAACCACGTTTTGTTCAATCGCCCCAGGTCGGTCAGTTGGAAAACCAGCGGAATACGCGACACGCGACCAGAAAGTGCGGGCAGGCTGTCAAGAGCGCGAGCCACCGTGTATGAAAGCATGGCATGGGTTGTGATGACGAGATCTGGCTGGACGCGCTCTATAAGAGAGCGAAAATGCCTGCCGCCCATCAGTGCGAGCAGACGCTGCAGGCAGAACGAGACAATTTCGATATCGGTAAGAATAAACAGCCATTCTAAATATTTTACAAAATGGCGGCTTGCTGCTGTGTAAGAACGGCCAACAAAGGGAGGCTGTGGGTCCAGAATAACCACCTCATACCGTGTTTCGAGCATCTCCTTCAACGCCTGCGCCAGATTCATGTGGCCGCCTCCAGTATGGGTGGTGAGAATCAAAATAGTGGGTTTCGCTACATTCATCGGCATTCAACACTACTCTCTTCTATTCAATAACAGGCATAGGACCAGTATCGCGATCAACTATACTCGTCATCTGCTGGAGCTTTTCACCTGTTCCAGCTTCGACGTTGACCGCATTGCGGGTTACAGCCTTAGCCCTTGCCTGTTTGCTCTGCCGTATTTTGCGCGCAAGGAAGACGGCGAGAGCAGTCGCCACCAGACCGGCAAGCACCAGACTGGAAAAGGCTCCGAAAATTCCGGCAACCTCTTCCCAGCTTGCCGCAAAAGCATAACCGAGGCCAACGGGAATAATTACTCCCAACGCTTGCCCGCAGACATCCCAGAACAAAAATTTGCGGTATGGGTAGCGCTCCGTCCCTGCCAGTAAGTTAATGGCACCACCAAGCACAACGATGAGAAAGCGTGTAACAAAGATGGCCCAGCCAGTTCTCTCGTTGAAGTAGGCCCGTCCGCGTTCAATCGCTTCCGGCGTAATCCAACGAAAGCGTCGCTGCCGCCCCAGCCAGATCAGGATGGGCGCACCAACGCGAAAACCAATGAAATAGGTGAGGTTATCTCCCAGCACAGCGGCGCTCAAAGCGACAGGAAAGAGGATAAAGGCGTTGAAATCACCCAGGGAGGCAAAAGCGCCAGAGGCAAAGAGGGCCAGCGAACCTGAAATAGGAGCGCCCGCCGAAGCAACAAAAACTATGAGCCAGAGCGCCACATAGCCATACTGTTGCAACGCATCGATAAAGAAGGTGGAATTCAAGATGAAGTCCTCCTTTGCGGAGGCAAATGAGGACTCATCCCGGGTAGCGGGGTCGGCGTTGCAATATGATGTTCTTTACGATATTTCACAATCGCTTGCTGAAGCGTGTGGATCACCTGCGTCGTCGTCTGCTTTTTGCGGTGTGAGATTGTGTCAATCGTCATATGACGAGTTACCTGTGTCTCCGGCAAGCTGAGCGTACTGTACAGGTAGCTATCAGGAACATGGTAGATATGAGAGACGACTTGAATAGTCATCCAGGGATGGATAGCGCTTACATCCTGTGATCGAACGGCAGTGTACTGGTGCTGGAAATTTTTCACTGCCTGAACAGTGTTGACGGCAGCAAAAACAAGAACTGCCAGCATAAGAAGCAGCAAAAGACAAAGGAGTGCCAACCTGGCGCGCTCACTCAAGTGTGCCATGCCCTGCCCCCTTCTTTTGTTGAAAGGATTTGTATATATATCGCTCAAAGTACCCCTCACATTCTCTCCCAAAGCCCATTCCACATCCTTATCTTCTTCTGTTAGAGTAGCTACGCTAGCATAACATCTAAAATCTGGCTTCGTCAAATCTTTCAGCATTTTACAGATATTCCAGTAAAAGTACTTATTCTTTGATGCTTTTCTCAGACAAATGTGTTATCCTACATAATGATACGTTAGCAAGAACCAAAGGTTTTTCTTACTGGCAAAAGGTACCGGGGAGAGTATTTTCAGGAGCATTAGCGATGGCTGATCGTGTTGGGCAACGCATAGGAAGTTACCGGTTGATCCAGCTCCTGGCGCATGGGGGCTTCGGTGACGTTTACCTGGCGGAACACATCTATCTTCAGACCCTGGCAGCCATCAAAGTCCTGCATACTCATATCGAACAAGAGGATATTGCGCCTTTCCGCAGGGAAGCCAGTATCGTCGCACGCCTGGTGCATCCGAATATTGTGCGCGTGCTGGAATTCGCCGTCGAGGATGCTGCTCCCTTCCTCGTCATGGACTACGCGCCCGGCGGCAGCCTGCGCAAGCGACACAACAGAGGAGCCCCTCTCCCCCTGAATATGGTCGTCTCATATGTCACACAGGTGGCTTCTGCACTGCACTACGCGCATACTCAGAATGTGATTCACCGCGATGTGAAGCCTGAAAACATGCTCATAGGCAGGAAGGACGAAATTCTGCTCAGCGATTTCGGCATTGCCCTGGTAGCTCAAAGCTCGCGCTATCAGACACAGGATATACAAGAACTGGCTGGAACCGTCGCCTATATGGCTCCCGAACAGATGCAGTACCAGGCGGTTCCCAACAGCGACCAGTATTCGCTTGCTGTGGTGGTCTACGAATGGTTGACGGGAGAACTTCCATTTCACGGCTCATTCACCGAAATAGCGGTGAAACATACGCTGGCAACTCCGCCTTTGCTGCGCGACCACATTCCAGGCTTTCCACCAGAGGTTGAGGCAGTCGTAATGAGGGCGCTTGCCAAAGACCCTCAGTATCGTTTCCCCACCGTCGAGGACTTTGCCAGTGCGCTCCGTGAGGCCAGCGCGAACATAGGGGCGGAATCCTATTCTCTACCTCCTGCTCTACTCACACCACCCTCTGAGACCTCATCGAAGTCGCCCTGGGAGACGCTGCCAGTCTCTCTTGAACTGGCTTCTGCTCCGATGCAACCTCAATCTGCTGAGGCAAAGCAAGTGGATCAGGAATCACACTCGACCCCTGTGCCGCTAAGCGGGCAACCGCATACCCCTGCCTCGTCTATGAAAACGCCCGATCTTACCCAGGAATCCGTTCCTGAACCTCTGCCGCACACTCAGGACCTGAAGGCCAACATATCACGCAGGAGGGTGCTGCTAGGCGTAACGGGAACGCTTGTCGCTGTCATGGCAGGCGGTGGCATTGCCGCGCTGGCCTATGAACGAGAACAGCAGGCAACCAGCGCACAACCCTCTCCCGCTGCAACATCGGGAACTGCTTTCTACACCTATCGTGGCCACGATGATTGGGTCTGGTCGGTGGCCTGGTCGCCCTCAAGCATCAACACGAACAAGGGAACTTCATCCAAGCAAGCGCGTATCGTTTCGGGCAGTGGCGATAGGACGGTACAGACCTGGGATGCCTTCAACGGACACAATCCGTATATTTACAGTGGCCACAGGGGGCCAGTCTACTCGGTAGGCTGGTCGCCACCAGGTACCTACCTGGCCTCGGCGAGCAATGACAGAACGGTACGGGTCTGGGATGCCTCAACGGGCAAGCAGTTCTATGTGTATCGGGGGCATAAGGACTGGGTCTGGACGCTGGCATGGTCACCCGAGGGTACTCGTATCGTCTCAGGTGATCTGGATAACACAGTGCAGGTCTGGAATGCCCTGAATGGCAGCAATGTGTTGACCTATAAAGGCCACAGCAATATCATCCATGCTGTGGCCTGGTCGCCTGATGGCAAGTACATCGCTTCGGCCAGCGCTGACATGACGGTGCAGGTCTGGGATGCTGTGAGCGGCCTTCTTATCAATACCTATCAGCCATATTCCACTTCCGTCTGGGGACTGGCATGGTCGCCAGATAGCAAGCGTCTCGCCGGCGCAGCAGACAATAAGACGGTGCAGTTGTGGGACGCGCTGAATGGCGATCACCCCTATACCTACTATGGTCACAGCGATTTCGTCTATACTGTAGCCTGGTCGCCCGATGGCAAGCGCATTGCTTCGGGTGGTGATGATATGACGGTGCAGGTCTGGAATACCGATGGCAGCAATCCTTTTACCTACACCGGACATAGCGATAGCGTACACAGCGTCGCCTGGTCACCGGATAGCAAATGGCTTGCTTCCGGTTCCTTCGACAAGACGGTGCAGGTCTGGCACGCCCCGCCACTGGTATAATGAAAAGGTACAATAATTCCTATGTTTCTAGACTGAGCATTTATGATTTATCTTGATCACCTGTTACAAGCTACTGAAGGCACGCTTATCTCTGTGGGAAAACAGGACCGCTTTGAGGCGTTCAGTCATGATACACGCCAGTTGTTGCCGGGAGAACTTTTTGTCGCTGTGCGTGGTGAGCATGGTAATGGACATGACTATCTGCTGGATGCCGCGCTCAAAGGCGCGGGCGGACTGCTGGTAGAGGCACAAACGCTGGACGCGCTGCCGGAGGAGACTCAGAGCGCACTGCAGGCGGCTGGCGTTGCTACTATTGCCGTTGATGATACGCGGCTGGCGTTGCAGAAGTACGCGAAATATATTCTTCACTACTGGCATCCCATCGTCATTGCTGTAACTGGCAGCACGGGCAAGACCAGCACGAAGGAGGCCATTGCCAGCGTGCTTTCCAGCCATTTCGCCACCTTCAAAAGCTGGCAGAACTACAACGACCTGCTGGGCCTGCCGCTCTCGCTCGGACGCCTGGAGGAACGCCACGAATACGCCGTACTTGAGCTTGGCTGCGATCATCCCGGCGAGATTGGCGACCTGTGCCGCGTGGTCAACCCGCAGATCGGCGTGCTTACCAGTATCAGTCCGGCACAGCTCCAGTACTTTGGCACGATCGAAGCGCTGGCAAGCGAACTGGGAACGTTGCTCAGCAGTCTCCCGGCAGAAGGAACGGCTATTGTCAACTACGACGACGAACTGGTGCGCGCTTTGCTGATCGAAACGCCGGTGCAGGCCGCTATCACGCCCTTCGCGGCATCGATTGTGCGCGACGTGCGCGTCTCGTGGAATGGTATCCAGGCAGAACTTCCTGTCTCCGGCTATGAAACGCCCCCGCACACTCGCGAAATCCATCTCGCCTCACGCTTGCTGGGCGAGCACTATATCTCGACACTGCTCGCAGCATTTCTAGTAGGGCAACAGTGCGGCTTGCAGCCGGAAGAGATCCAGCAGGCGCTGGCGAATATCCAATCACTGCCCGGCAGGTTGAATCCGCTGCCCGGCATCCACGACAGCATGCTGCTTGACGACACCCACAATGCGACGCCCGCTTCGATGCTGGCCGGACTGGAGACGCTGAAGGCGCTGGCTGCGGGAAGGCGCATAGCGGTGCTGGGCGATATGCTGCGGCTGGGTGACTTCGAGGAGACGGCGCATTATCAGGTCGGGCAGAAAGCGGCTCATTGCGTCGATTATCTGGTCACTCGCGGCGAGCGAGCGGCCCTGATTGCCGGTGCGGCGCGCCAGGCAGGATTGGACGCCGAGCACGTGATTGTCACTTCAACGCACGAGGATGCGGCACAGGCAGTCAGGCGCATCACCGAACAGCCTGTGTCGCAACAGGACGACTTCTATAGACAACATCATATCAAGGATACTATCCTCATAAAAGGCTCGGAAGAGACACGCATGGAGCGGGTTACCGAGCAACTGATGGAGGAGTCTGATCAGGCTCCCGATCGGCTTGTGCGGCAGACGCCGGGCTGGAAGCAGGTGGTCGTCATGCAGTCCGAGCGCCCAACGTGGGTGGAGATTGATCTGAGCGCAATCGGCAACAACACGCGCCAGGTGCAAGCGCTGGTCGGGCCATCGGTGCGCATCCTTGCCAGCCTGAAGGCCGACGCCTACGGGCATGGGGCGCTGAAAGTGGCGCGAACCGTACTGCACAACGGGGCCAGCATGCTGGGCGTGGCAACCGTCAGCGAGGCCATCCCACTGCGCGCGGCGGGTATCAACGCGCCCATCCTCGTCTTCGGCTACGTCCCGCTCTGGCAGATGCGCGAAGCGGTGCGCCTGGGCCTGACTCTCACGCTCTACGCTACTGAGTCAGCGCGAGCGCTTTCACGGGCAGCGCAGGCCCTCAAAAAGATGGTCAAGGTGCATGTGAAGGTGGATAGCGGCATGGGTCGGCTGGGCATACGGGCGGAACAGCTTGAAGATATCCTCGCGCTGCTCCGTGAGATTAAGGGACTGCCCGGCCTCGAACTTGAGGGTATGTTTACCCATTTTGCGATGGCCGATAGCTCCGACCTGTCACATGCCCGCCTGCAACTGTGGCGTTTCCAGCAGGTCTTGCAGGCAGTCGAGGCCGAGCAGCTGCGCCCGCCCATTATCCACGCCGCCAACAGCGCGGCCATGCTCAATCTTCCCGAGGCGCGTTTTGACATGGTGCGCCCCGGCATCGCCCTCTACGGACTCGACCCCTCGCCGGATACACACCTGCCACAGAGCTTCCAGCCCGCGCTCTCCTTCAAAACCACCGTTGCACAGGTCAAAGACATCCCGGCAGGCGAGTGCATCAGCTACGGCTGCACCTGTATCACTGAGCGCCCTACTCGCATAGCCGTCCTGCCCGTTGGCTACGCTGACGGCTTCCGGCGCGGCCCCACCAACTGGGGTAGCGTGCTTATTCACGGACAGGAGGCTCCCATCCTGGGTCGCGTCTGCATGGATCAGTGTATGGTAGATGTGACCGCTATCCCCCAGGTACGCATGGGCGACGAGGTGGTACTGATCGGCCAGCAGGGCCGGGCCACCCTGACAGCCGAGCAGGTCGCCCAGCGCCTCGGCACCATCAACTACGAAGTCGTCTCCGAAATCCTCGCCCGCGTCCCACGAGTGGATTGAACCCTCATGATAAAACATGGAGACATGGAATTTTGTAGGTGCCGATTTATCGCGCACACCGCCGATTTATCGGCCAATGAAGCCACGGGAGCCGATTAATCGGCGGATAGCAACGATCAATCGCCGCCCTGCTGATGGCTCCTCAAGAAGTTCGACAATCGCATCAACCCTGGCCTGAATCTCTGCTCTGTCTTCTGCCGCACCCATCGCTACACGCTCGAAGACGTCCTGTGGAGACGCTTCTGGCTTCATATGCCAGCACTCCTTGATAGAGCTTAGATGAGCGTGGAGTTGCCTGACACGACCATCCAATGCTGCAAAGTCATCGAACAGCTTCTGCGCGCTCCGACCCAGGAAATAACCATCCCGTGGATGATAGGTCTGCACCTTCCCTGCTGGTTTCCAGTACCCCACCTCAGCCAGGACACTGGCGATCTGTTCGAGGGGCGTACTTAATCCCCCGCTCCCACGCATCTCCAACAGCAGAAACACATTACATGGGAGAAGAGCTACGTCTTCCGCGTGCATGCAAGCAGCTAGCAACGCTAATTGCCGCTCAATCGATCTCCTGTACATCTCCATGCTGCAATGCCAGCTCAACAAAGCATCGATCTGCACACCGATACCTCGCATGTGCTGCAGGGTATACCTCCCTGAGTTGTTAGATGAAGCTCTGGCCTGCTCCGCTACACGCTTTGCCATCTCCCACCTCCTTAGGTACGCCTCTTCCCCTTATCAGGATAGTATGCCAACAGTTCGTATCAAACCGGTTTTCTTGCTACATAGACGATACGGGTTTGAACTTTTTTGGTACGCATTTCTATCATTGTAAAGCAACTTCTACCCCCATGAAACGTCTAAAGAGTAGAGTTTCCCCTTGTGCCTTTACATTTTTGATTGCTGCATCTCTATGTATCTGTTTTGCAGACAGTGTTTCAATCCAGAATTGGTGGCGTAGCAAGTACTGGGAGGGGAAACTATACGACAATCAGCCAGCTTGCAGGAGTTCTCTCATGTGAGTGAGGATTGGGGCAATGTAGGAAATGTCAGTAATTTTGGACGGCAGGCGAAAATGAAAGAAGACACCATTGAAAAGCAGGAGATTGCACTACAGCCGCGTACCAGCGCCGTAATTATCGCGAACCCGACATCGGGCAGCTTTCCCTATCAAGCTCACCGTCTGGATCAGGCGCTGGCAAGTTTACGTCACCAGGGCTGGCAGGCCGAACTCTGGTATACAAAATCACCGGAGGATGCGCGCCGTCTGGCACACGAGGCAGTGGTGAAGCGAGCAGATATAGTCATAGCAGCGGGCGGAGACGGCACCATCAACGAGATCATTCAGGAACTGGCGGGAACAGAAACGGCGCTGGGCGTACTGCCCAACGGAACGGTGAATGTCTGGGCGCGAGAAATTGGCCTGCCCCTCGACGCCCTGAGCGCGTGCGAAGTGCTGCTGCACGGCAAAACGCGCCATATCGATCTGGGCCGCATCAACGATCGCTATTTCCTGCTGATGGCCGGTATTGGCTTCGATGGCGAGGTAACACGGGCGATTGAGAGAAAGCTGCTCAAACGGATGGGCGTCATTGGCTATCTCCTCGTCGGAACGCTGCTGGGTCTGGGCTACCCGGATTTTCAGGCCACATTGAACTTCGATGGTAAAGAGATCAAGACCAGTGCCCTCCAGATCGTGATCGGCAACACACAGTTGTGGGGAGGCGCTGTGCAATTCACATGGCAGGCAAAGTGCGATGATGGCCTGCTCGATGTCTGCGTCGTGCGCAAAAGCAGTGTGCCTGGACGTTTGATGTTGGCGCTGGATTTTCTCCTGCGCCGGGAATACCGCCGCCAGCGTATCAGCTATCACACCTGCACATCCATTGAGATACACACGCGCCAGCCCATTCCCATCCAGATTGACGGCGAAATCGGCGGCTTCACCCCGGCGACCTTTACCGTCGCCCCCGGCGCACTGAAGGTCATCGTTCCCCAGACCACACCGGAGGAACTCTTTTCACAGGAGTAAGCATATTCAGCGTTAATGCATGCGATTAAACAAAGCGTTGACAGCAATGATCGCTACGCAAACGAGGCCAAGACCAATCAATCCACCCACTAACCCGAAAAAACCACCTATACCACTTACAGCAAAACCGAGAATGATAGCTGTAAGTGGAACCAGTAATACAAGCGAAACGATTGCCAGCGCAAGGCGCTGCCCCGCTGTAGGCGCATGACCACTGAACTGCCCTATTTTCTGTCCTGTGAACCCCGCGAAATGATCATCGAAATTGACTCCCTGGCTCTGCTGGTTGCCCGCTGTCGAATAGCCACCCTGGTAGCCGCGTGCGCCTTCTTCATATTCCATCTGTTGTGACATGATACCTTGCTCCTTCTCTCATTCAAACTCACCTTGCAACATCTATAACTACGCACGGGAAAGGGATGGGTTACAAATCCCTTTTTCATCATCCATCATCACTGCTATAGCAGGTTGCAACGTATAAACAGTAGAGAGTATGCATCTTTCTGACTGCTTACTCGTAGTAGAAAGTAGTCTTGTATAGATTCTTTACGTGAAGAAGGCAGTGATAGCTATGGTAGGAGCGGTTTTGCACGAACGGCAGCGGGAGTTATTGCAGCAGGAACGCCGCTTAGCCGCCGAGTTACAGGCGTGTCTGGTCGGCTTCGAGGGTGCGGAAGCCTACGCAACGACGCTGCAACAGGTGACGACAGCGCTGGATGAGCTTTTCCTGCTGGTCGTCGTGGGTGAATTCAATGCTGGCAAGTCCGCCTGCATCAATGCTTTGCTGCACTCAGACGTCCTTGAGGAAGGCGTGATTCCCACGACGCAACAGGTTACCCTGCTGCGCTATGGCGAGCAGCAGCAGGAACGCCCACTGGAACCTGCCCTGCTGGAGGTCTTCTACCCGGCAGATTTTCTGCGCGACATCACCATTGTCGATACACCTGGCGTGAATGCCGTCCTGCGCGAGCACGAACGACTGACCGAGGAGTTTATCCCGCGCAGCGATCTGATCCTGTTCATCACCTCGGTTGACCGTCCCTTCACCGAGAGCGAACGCGCCTTTCTGGAACGCATTCGCGCCTGGGGCAAAAAGGTGGTGCTGGTGCTGAACAAGATCGACCTGCTGCGCACGCCGCAGGCCATGGAGGAGGTCATCACCTTCGTGCGCGAGCAGTGCGAGCACCTGCTGGGCTTTCAGCCGGACATCTTCTCGGTCTCGGCCCTGGACGCGCAGAATGCGCGCACGGCTGTGGGATACAATGCCGTCAAGCTGTGGGAAAAGAGCCGCTTTGGCTCGCTGGAAGAGTACCTGTTCCATACGCTGGATGAGACCGAGCGCGTGCGCCTGAAGCTGCTGAGTCCGCTCGGCGTGATGCAGCGACTGCACGCGGAGACGGAACATTCAGTTGAGCAACGGGCCGCGCTGCTGGCCGAAGATGCGCGCACGGTGAGCACCATCGAAGAGCAGATTAAACTCTATCGCGAGGATATGGAGCGCAATTTCACGCACAGACTCGGCGAAATCGAAAATATCGTGCTCGAAATGCGCAATCGCGGCGACCGTTTCTTTGACGACACGATCCGGCTGGCGCGCATCTTTGATCTCGTGCGTGCGCAGCGGGTGCGCGAGGAATTTGAGCGCGAGGTAATCGGCGACAGCGCAACCCACATCGACGAGGCGGTGCAGGGCCTGATCGACTGGGTGGTGGAGCAGGAACACCGGCTCTGGCAGGATGTGATGGAATACCTGGATCGCCGCCGCGAGGTCAGCGCGCAGCGAGAGGGCGAGATGATCGGCTCGGTCAGCCGTCAGTTCGACTACAACCGGCGCGCCCTGCTGCAATCAGTGGCACGTACCGCCGACAGCGTGGTGAAGTCGTATGACCGGAAGGCCGAAGCAGCCGCCCTTTCGGAAGATTTGCGCACGGCGGTCGCCTCGGCAGCCATCGCGGGAGCGGGCGGCATTGGCCTCGGCGCAGCCATCATTGCGCTGGTTGGTACAGCGGCGGCGGACGTGACCGGCATCCTGGCGGGTATAGCCTTGATCAGTCTCGGCCTCTACATCATTCCCGCCCAGAGATCGCGTGCCAAGCGTGCCTTCGACGAGAAAATGACCGAACTGCGCACCCGGCTTCACAATGCCATGCAGGAGCAATTCCAGAAAGAACTCAACAACGCCATCAACCGCGTGCAGGATGCCATTGCCCCCTACACGCGCTTCGTACGCTCCGAGCAAAAGAAAACCGCCGCTATGCAAGAGCGCCTGCAAAACCTGAACTCCGGTCTACTTAGCTTGAAAAGCGAGATTGAACGCATGTAGGTTGCTATGTAAAACTTTCTCGCATGTCATCCTGAGGGCAGCGAAGGATCTCTACCACGCAATGCCGTTCAGGTGGCTACCTTAGATCCTTCGCTGCCCTCAGGATGACATGTCGGAGTCAACTTCTAATAGCTCGCTACAGATACTCAGGTGGCAACGTATATGCAACAAGAACGGAGATGAGTACGCAAAATGCCGGTGTATAGTAGCTGAAAATGGCTTGACAGCAGCTATCGACTGCACTACAATTATCTCAGCCGATATGCAAAAGGGATGAGAGAATGGCATTACAGCACCAGCAGAATGACGATGTCGATGAGCAAGCAGACAAGCAACGCGGACTGATTATCGCTATCAGCCCACCCTGCGCCGCCGCCTCAAACATGCAGCCTCAAAGCACGATCTTTCCATAGACCAGTACGTTGAAGACGTTCTCGAAAAGGCCGTTACGCAGGAAGAGGCAACGACAGAGGAAAGCGCAGAAAAGGAAGAGTTTCGCGGCCAGCACACACTTGAGCGATTGCGCCGCACACGCGAAGCGATTATGCAAGATCGCCAGGGACAGCCCTTTTCTGATTCTACAGAAATTATTCGTCAAATGCGTGAAGAGCGTTCACAGTATCTCTCAGAACTATGAAAAATATAGTGATTGTTGACACGAGTATTGCCATCAAATGGGTGCTTGAAAAATCTGATTCAGCGAAAGCACTTGCTTTATTGACTGACTGGTTGAGAGCGGGAAAGACATTACGCGCACCTGCTCTACTCATCTATGAAATCACCAATGCTATCTATCAGCGGGTGCGCAAGGGAGAGCTAGAGGTGAAGAAAGCCAGACAAGCATTAGCAGATGTCTTATTCCCAGAACTAGAGTTGGATTTTTCAGGGTTCGCATCTCTTAGTACAGGCAGCCATGGAGCTTGCAATTCAGTATAACTTACCCGCAACGTATGATCCACATTATCTGGCGTTTGCACTACGGGAGGATTGCGAGTATTGGACTGCTGATAATCGCTTGCTTAACGCCGTCAAAGGCAAGCTTCCCTGGGTACACTCATTGGATGAAGTCAGTTAATCGCGGTGAAAATGCATCAAGTAGTCGCACAAAACGGCTGCGTTGGAGTGTTCGGCATCGTGGGCGGAGAAGACGAGGGTCACTGGCCCCTGCGCCGCCAACTGGCGTAGCTTCTTGACCTCCGCCTGCGCAGGCTCAGTTGCCAGTTCGCTTTCGTAGCGGCGGCGAAACTCCTCGAATTTTTCGAGTTCATGGCTGTACCACTTGCGCAGTTCCGTGCTCGGCGCGATCTCTTTGAGCCAGAGACCAATACGCGCCCGCTCTTTAGAGAGACCTCGCGGCCAGAGCCGGTCCACCAGCACGCGAGTCCCGTCATCTTCCGTTGGTTCGTCATATGCGCGTTTCACGGAAATATTTAACGCCTGCTCACCCATGAGATGCTCCCTCTGGAATCCAATAACAATATCTCTCCATTGCCTGCTTTGATTGTCTATAACCGCCAGTACAGACCCCCCTCACGCTGCATGAGCTTCTCGGCAATGAGTTCGCGGCGCAGGAAGGAGGCGTCGGGATGATAGCGCTGGAGAATCTCATTGACCTGTGCCTCTTTGTACATCACCCCCGGCTCAAACTGGTTTGCCAGCCAGCGCAGGATGACCGCCCGCTTCTTGCGACTGGCCGGAATCTCCTTGAGGCGCGTCCCATCGAAGAAGTCGCGCAACACTTTGCGTTCCCAGGCATCACCCTCCACATCCTCGACGAGGGAGGCCATCTTTTCTGACGAGAGCAGCCCCTTGCTGGCGTTACGCAACGCCTCGGCATCGAGTCGGTAGAGATGCGTGTTGCCCTCAGAACGCATGCTCACAAAGCCCGGTTCCTTCAGCTTCGCCAGGTGATGCGAGACAGTGGGCGCGCGCAGTTCCAGCAGTGCAGCCAGCTCCTCCACGCTCTGCTCCCGGTTCGCCAGCAGACCCAGTATTTTCAGCCGGTTCTCGTCAGCCAGCACCTTGAAAAATTGCAACAACGCCTGAAATTCCTCTTCGGGCATGACACTTCCCCCATGCTTTAGAACAATATCTGGTTATATTTTCATCTAATTAGAAGTATATCTAATTAGATGAAAACTGTCAAGAGCTTGATGGCTTACCATCAGGAAAGTGGGCCAGGGCGGAGGCCAGCTCCGCCCTACTAACGACGAAGCGGCATGGCCCGTAGGTTGGTAGGGGCGAAGCTGGCCTCCGCCCTGGCTCCTCAGAATGACATGCGAACATGCGAGTAGGCCTTTTTCATACCATGCTACCTGTGCTATACTGATGGAAAATGGAATAAGCAGGCTAAGGGAGGACTGTCTATCTATGTTCTGTTCAAATTGTGGTGCGCAGGTCGATGATGGCATGCATTTCTGTAGCAACTGTGGCGCACCCCTTCAACAGCCGGGCGCTATTTCGCGCCAACCACAGCAGGCTCAGCAGCGGGTGAAGGGGAAACGCGGTCAGGGAGTGGATGCAGGGCCGAGAAGGCAGGCGAAACAGCAGGATCCGTACCAGCCGCAGATTAAGGCTCTCCGGCTGCAACTCAAGCAGATGAAGCTCTACCTCAAGCAGATCAATCAGGAGATGCAGATTACCCGTGCGCAATACCAGGAGATGAGACCGCTACTATTTGGTCGCCTCGCCTGGCATCTTGGCATGGGCTTCGAGCAATTCCAATTGTGGAAACCACAGCAGCAGAAGCAGGCGTTACAGAACCAGATAATGCAGTTGGAACAGGAATTGCTCGCGCTGGAATACCAGCAGGCGCAATGGCAGGCACAGCAGCAACAACAGATTTAGTTGTAGTGGATGAACTGAGCAAGCGGTCACAAGCTGCCAGGCAGCTTGTGACCGCTTGCTCAGTTCATCCACTACAATGGGATGTTCCCGTGTTTTTTGGGTGGGTTGGTGTCGCGTTTATTTTTGAGCATTTCCAGAGCAGTGATGAGTTTGGCTCTGGTCTTTCGCGGCTCAATCACCTCATCGATATAGCCTCGTTCGGCGGCGATGTAGGGGTTGGCGAACTTCTCGGTATATTCCGCGATCAGTTCTTTGCGCCGCTGCTCCGGGTCTGGAGCCTTGTCGATCTCGTCTTTGAAGAGGATGTTGACGGCTCCCTCGGCCCCCATCACGGCGATTTCCGCACTGGGCCAGGCGTAGTTGATGTCGCCGCGCACGTGCTTGCTGCTCATCACATCGTACGCGCCGCCGTAGGCTTTGCGGGTGATGACGGTGATTTTGGGGACGGTGGCCTCGCAGTAGGCGTAGAGCAGCTTCGCTCCGTGACGAATGATGCCGTTGTGCTCCTGACTGACGCCGGGGAGAAAGCCGGGTACGTCGACAAAGGTGATAAGGGGAATGTTGAAGCAGTCGCAGAAGCGCACGAAGCGCGCCGCCTTATCGGACGAGTTGATATCGAGCACACCTGCCAGCGCGCCGGGCTGCTGCGCCACGATGCCAATGGAGCGACCATTGAGACGGGCAAAGCCAACAACAATGTTGGGAGCGAAATGCTCCTGCACCTCGAAGAAAATGCCCTCGTCGACGATGTAGCGAATAACGGTCTTCATATCGTAGGGTTTGTTGGGGTTGTCGGGGATGATGCCATCCAGTGCCTCCTCGGTACGTGTGGGCGAATCGATGGGAGTGAGAAGCGGCGCGTCTTCCACGTTATTGGAGGGGATGTAACTGAGCAGAGTACGAATCTGGCGAATGCACTCCGCTTCACCTGGACAGGAGAAATGCGCGACGCCACTGGTGCTATTGTGAACCATCGCGCCGCCAAGTTCCTCGAACGTCACGTCTTCATGGGTAACGGTTTTGAGGACGTTGGGACCGGTGACGAACATGTAGCTGGTCTGCTCCACCATAAAGATAAAGTCGGTGATGGCAGGAGAGTAGACTGCCCCCCCGGCACACGGACCCATGATGGCCGAAATCTGTGGGATGACGCCGGAGGCGAGGGTGTTGCGCAAGAAAATATCCGCGTAGGCACCGAGACTGACAACCCCCTCCTGAATGCGAGCGCCACCGGAGTCGTTGAGGCCAATGACGGGTGCCCCATTCTTCATCGCCATATCCATAATTTTACATATCTTTTCCGCGTGCGCTTCGGAGAGAGAGCCACCGAAGACGGTAAAATCCTGTGAAAAGACGTAGACGAGCCGCCCATCAATATAGCCGTAGCCGGTAACAACGCCATCACCGGGAATGCGCTGCTCGTCAAGGCCAAAATCACTGGAGCGATTGGTAACGAACATATCGAGTTCGTTAAACGTACCGGGATCAAGCAGGAGGTCGATGCGCTCTCGCGCCGTAAGCTTGCCCTTCTTATGCTGCGCCTCGATGCGCTTTTTACCACCACCCAGTTTGGCCGTCTCCCGTAACTGATGCAACTCCTCAAGCTTCTGCTGAGTGCTCTTTATGCCCGGGGCCTCTTGTCCCTGTCCCTGTGAGCCTGGCGTTCGTTCACTTGTGGTCATATATACTCTGTCTCCGTTAATGACTATATGAATAGAAAGATAGACTTAAGAGAGTATATCACACCAGAGGCCACCTGAGGAAACCATACTCAAAATTTTAGATAGACAGGCAAGATAGGTTATGCTAAGATGAGTGCGGTCATTGCCGTTATCATTTGCATCCTCTAATTGGTCGCGGAGAAAAGAAACGTTTCTCTGTGAAGAAAGGAAGAAAGCTATGTCCTGGAATCAAAATCAGGGGCAAACAGGAGGGGAGCAAGACCCATATTCGGGGTACGGAACGCCTCCTCCGCAAGACCCGAATCAGTATCCACAGAATCCCTATGGCTCGCCTCCTCCGCAAGACCCGAACCAGTATCCACAGAATCCCTATGGCTCACCGCCTCCACCACAAAACCCCTATGCCGCGCCACAAAATCCCTATAGCTCGCCTCCTCCGCAGCAAAACCCCTATGCCCCACAGAATCCTTACGGGGAATCGAACTATGGCGGCTACCAGCAGGGGCAACAGGGATACGGGTATGCGCCACCGCAGACCACTCCCCAACCTCTTGGGCAGGCCATCCAGCAACTGCCGAGCGATTATATCAAGGTGCTCACCCATCCTTCGGCGCAGACCTTTGCCGGGGAGATCGGCAAAGCCTCCTGGGGTATCGTCTGGGTGCAGCTGATCGGCTATGCCGTCATCGCTGCCATCCTGGGATTTCTGAACAGTCTCATCTCGTCAAGTCGATTGAATACCACCACAACCTCAGGAATTAGCCCGAGTGCATTCACTGCCCTCCTGGGTGGCCTCTCCTTTGCCTATATTATCATCATTCCAGTTGCCTTCTTCATTGGCATGGGCATCTTTTATGCACTTGCCAAAGCCTTTGGTGGTCAGGGAACATTCCTCCAACAAAGCTATGCCACGCTGCTGTTTCAGGTGCCACTTGGTATCCTCACTTCCCTGATCGGCCTGATACCGATAGCCGGTGCTTTCATCGCCCTGGCTATCGACATCTACCTGATTGTGCTGCAAGTCTTCGCGATTATGGGCGTTCACCGGCTGAGCGGGGGCAAAGCAACGGCGGTTGTCCTTATTCCGGTCGCCGTCTTGTTATTGCTTGCCTGCGCTCTTGTCGTTATCCTCGTCGCTGTTGCTGCCAACGCAATCAAGAACGGCGGCTATTAACAGGGGGCATTTTGCCGGGATAGCTCGCTTTGTAAGGAAGAGGGCCTGGAAGATAGTTCAGGGTCGAATGCTAGAAACCAGGAGAGAGGCAAGCTCGGCCCCTACTAACGACGGGGTTAGTAGGGACCGAGCTTGCCTCTCTCCTGGCCCTCGTCTGCTCTTCTTCCTTACGCCTAACAAAGAACAGGAAGTCAATTCTCAAGATTGTCTCAAGATGCGGCAGCAGAATAGACAGTTGCTATAGCCCATGTTATCATGGCTATGGGGAAGGGCAGGGAGGGGTATATGCTTTATGCCGGTAAACATCATTATGCAATGACAATAAAAAGCAGGAGGCAAAGCAACAGTGGATATTCTGATTGGCACCTCTGTAGGCGGCTATATACTGAAACAATTTATTGGTAGCGGCGGCATGGGAGCCGTTTATCTGGCTGAGGATCAGGCTATCGGCCAGCAGGTAGCGATCAAGATCATGCACACCGATAGCGCCGATTTGCCTGATGCCTCGTCGGAAACGCGCACACTGGAACGCTTTAAGCAAGAGGCACGCGCCGTCGCAAACCTGGACCACCTGCATATTCTGCCGCTCTATCGCTATGGCGAGGAGGAGACGAGTACAGGGAAGCGGGCATATATGGTGATGCAGTACCGCCCCGAGGGTTCATTATGGGACTGGCTGCGCCGACGGGGAGGGATAAGCAGCGGCATTGGCAGGCCCTCTATTCTGCCACCGGCACTGCCGGATTCATGGCCGCTAAGCCTGTCTGAGACGAACGAGTATCTGCAACAGGCGGCCTCGGCGCTGCAATACGCACACGAACATGGCATCATTCACCGCGACATTAAGCCTGCCAACTTCCTGCTGCGCATCGACAACGCTACTAGCGTTCACCTGCTGCTCTCTGATTTCGGCCTGGCCAAATTTTTTGCCTCCTCCTCCGCCACCAGCACCATCCTGGGAACGCCTATCTATATGGCACCGGAACAATTTGAGGGCAATGCCGGGCCAGAGAGCGATCAATACGCGCTGGCTGTTATGATCTACCTGTTGCTGGCCGGACGTCCACCTTTCGAGGGAGATCCATTGCGCTTGATGCACGCTCATCTTGCGGAGACGCCACCATCTATCCGCTCATTCGTCCCCGCGCTGCCTCAGAAAGTTGACCTTGCACTCATGAAGGCGCTTGCCAGGAAACCTGAGGAGCGCTATCCTTCAATCATCGATTTTGCCCATGCCTTCCAAACAGCAGCAAAGGGGCAGTTCCGCATTTTCGCGTCGCCGCTTTCTCCCAGGCCCTATCTCTCTGTTAGCACCCGGCAGACGCCAGAAAATGCTCCAACAGGCGTGCAGCCATGGGTACCGCCCCTGCCCTCAACGCAGTCACTCCTCGAAAGATCAGAAAGACCGGTAACTCTATTTGCCGGGGATAATGCGCCCCCTGGAGTGCAGCCTTCGTGGGTACCACCTGTGCCAGCAGGGTCCATAACTCCTTCAGAACTGCTTGAGGAAGATGATGCACCCACGGTTGCGCAACCATTGCCGTCGAGTTCGCAGGGGTGGCCAGCATTCGGTTCTCCTGTACCGCAAAACGCATCACCAGAGAGAAATGCACAATCGTCGTCATCGCCAGCCACGCCAGCTCCTCCCGAACCGTTGGCAGACACTCAGTCCCGGAAAGTGGGAAGACGCAGCATGCTCGCCTGGATTGCAGGTGGAACTGCCGCGATTATTGTTGGTGGCAGCGGAGCCTATCTGTATCTGCATAATGCGACTGCCACATCCTCTACGATCTCCACGACCTCCGTGACAACCACCAGAACAGCCGCCACAACTACAACAATTACCAGCACAACTAAAGCTATTGTGCTCAACGGCCATCAAGACGTGGTGACAGCCGTTAGCTGGTCTCCCGATGGCACGCAACTCGTCTCGACTTCTCGTGACAGCACAGCACGCATCTGGTCGGCAGCAAACTGGCAGACTACCGCCATATACAGTGGTCATCAAGCAGCGGTACTTACGGCAGCCTGGAGACACGACGGCTCCCTGCTGGCTTCCGGTGGAGAAGATAAGAGCGTGCAGACCTGGAACCCGACCGGGGTTGCACAGCACACATTCTCCAACCTCGGCTCGTCTGTCAGCAGCATCAGTTGGGATCTGAACAATGAGGCGCTGGTTGCCGGGACGCTGGGCAGCGGAAGCGATGACATTTCGCTCAAGACCGGGCGCATCGTAAAATCTGCTCAGAACTTTATCATTCATGCCCTCGCCTTTTCGCCAGACGGCCAACGCCTCGCGCTAGCATTCGACAACGGCGCTATTAGCATCTACGATGTGACGACCCGGCACAGCAGAACATATCACCGGCATAATGGAGCGGTTCTGTGCCTGGCATGGTCATTCGACGGTTCGCAGCTGGCCAGCGGTGGATCCGATTACACGCTCCACATCATAGATACCAGTACGGGCCATTCCATAAAAGTCCTCCAGCATCACGCGCCTGTCAATGGTGTGGCATGGGAACCAGCAGGGACAACACGAGTCGCGAGCGCATGCGAGGACGGCATTGTCCGTCTCTGGAACGTGCGTGAAGGCAGCCATACCACCTATAAAGCCTCCGCTCCGGTCACCTCGGTCTCATGGAACACGAATGGACTCGCCGCAGGTTCCACGAACCATAGAGTGCTCATCTGGAAAGTTTGAACCAGGATGGGCGAACCACTCCGTTGAAGTAACGGGATTGAATAGTACTTATTACCCCGGCATATTGAGTTCTTTCTATAGAAAAGACTATAATAGGGCCTGTCAAGCGCAGTTGCGCTTTGGAGATACCGTAGGGCCACGATTTATCGAGGCCATCGCCGATGTATCGGCCAACGTAGCCCTTTTGCCTGTAAATCGGTAGCGGACAGTGCAGAGAGCGCGGGGCGTGCTCTCTGCGACCTTGAGGGAACATACGCCTGTCAGGTTCACGATCAATCAAGCGCCTAAGGGTGAAGGTACTAACCTCTTTCAAAAGAGCTTATCGAAAAAAGAGAAAGTGAAAATAACACATGGATATTAAAGGGAATCAGAAAGTAAAAGCTCTCCGGCAGCTCGTATTTCAGGCTTTATTGAATCCCGAAGTGCTCAAGAACAGCGTTCCCGGCTGCGAAGGAGCCGAATTCGTTGATTTCCCAACGGGTCGCCAGTTGAAGATGACCATTTCACCTAATATTCCCGGTCTGAAAGGCCCCTTTACGGTCTTCTTGCAGACGGGCGAAGTAATTCCCCCGTCGCGTGTTGTGTTGATTGCCGAGCCAACCAGCAATATGGGTTCCGTCAAAGCCGCCTGCACCATTGATCTGGCAGAGGAGGCCGACGGCACAATGCTGAACTACAACGCCCAGGCCGCGATGGAAGGCAAAATCGCCGCCACACCCGATTTCGTGGTCAAAAGGGCGGTGAAAATGGCGCTCGACCAGTTCTTCAAGAACTTCGAGAAGCAGGTCAGCACCGTGGCCGCGTAAGCATCACCCGGACGAAAAAGAGGCTCAGGGAAAGGAAACGCCCCTGGGCCTTTTTGTATGTCAGAGCAATTCTTTACGTACATGAACGGTTCTGGGGCCAAAGGCAATGAGGCGGGCCGGGAAATCACCGATAAACGGCACGCGCAGCAGGAGACGCGCCCAACCGGGAATAGTCAGTGGCTGATCCGGGTTGAGCGCACCGGCAATCAGATGGCTCTGCATGAAATTCTGGAAGCCCTGGATGATGCGCGTAGGCCATATGCGTTCGCGCTGCACCTTTGCCAGTTCGCTTAACCGTAGTTGCCTGGCTTTGAGCGATGCACTGAGAATATTCGCCGCCACCACCGCATCCTGAATGGCATAGTTGATGCCCACACCACCCACCGGCGACATAACATGGGCCGCGTCACCGATCAATATCAGGCCTGGACGATACCAGCGTTTCAAGCGACTGGATTCAACCGAAAGCACGGAAATCTGCTTCCACTCTCGTAACGTTTCTATGCGATCAGCCCAATCTGGCAGGAGCACTGCCAGTTCCCGGCGCAGCGCGTCCAGTCCCGCTGCACGCAGCTTCTGATAGCCGCCTTTGGGAATGACATAACCAATTTGCCACGTATCGACGCGATTAAGGATGACCAGGAAATGACCTTTGCCCAGACGCCCCAGCGCACCTGTCGCATCGCCTTCTTTGCGCGGCAGGCGAAACCAGAGCACATCCATCGACTGCGCGGTCGCAACTGGCTCGAAACCGGCAAGCTTGCGTATACGCGAGAAGCGACCATCCGCCCCCACCGTCAACACAGCGCGCACCTCATGCCAACCATCATGCGCCCGGTACTGTACGCCATGTACATAGCCATCCTCCTCAATGAGCTTCTCTGCACGAGCACCCATCACCAGTTTAAAGCAAGGATACTGCGTAGCTTCGTTGGTAACGAATTGCAGGAAATCTACCTGCGGAATCATCGCAATATAGGGAAAGTGCGTTTTCAGGTGGTCGAAGCTCGCCAGCAGGAAGGAGTCATCATCCGACTGCACTGACATGGTACGCAGTTCCGCATGCGGCAATTGTAGCAGTTTTTCGGCCAGTCCAATCTCTTCCATTATCTGCAAGGTTGAGGGGTGCAGTGTATCGCCACGAAAGTCGCGATCAAAGTCCATGTGCTCCTCCAGCAGCACGACGGGAATACCTTGCCGCGCCAGCAACAGCGCGAGCACAGCGCCAGCCGGGCCTGCACCCACAATGCAGCACGTAGTCTCCTCCATCTTTTTAATCGACGTTCCCTGCTCCTGAACCGGCTCCGGCGCTCGTTGCTCCCTCCCTGTCTCAGCAGTATTTTCCACCATAACATTACTCCTTTTTGACAGATAAGCCAATTAATAACCATTAAAAAATTTAAGAAAATATTAGATCTAATTTAGAATTTTTCAAAAAACTATGTTATTCATTAAAATATAGAGGAGTAACTATACAATGTATGCTACAGGTTAGTTACTTGTATACCTACAAAGTAATAGGAATCTAGGGAAGAATATAAGTATACAGGCAAATAAAGCTTTTCGCCTATGAGGAGATCGAAGATGTTTCTATCCTATTAGATGAAGTTCATGAATATTCAACCTCTCTCATTAGATCAATTAGTATCTACTCAGTTAGTCTATGAACTCTCGCTTTCCATAAACTCTGTGGTTGTATTAAGGAACTGCTGGCGTTCGCCGAAGAGAAAAAAGAGATGCCCGCCCTTAAAGGGAAGCAGGCGCGAGCCTTGTATGTCGGCATGCATCTCTTCCGCTAATGCATACGGGGCGGTTCTGTCTCCCTTGCCATGCAGAATAATGGTTGGGATGCGCAATTCATGCAGCCTATTGATGCAGGTGTAGCTGCCCGAGGCCTGGAGTTGCCGAAGAAAGGCGTAACGGGGCTGTGGGTGCTTGCTCTGGAACAGAGGCAGGCTGGATACAAGACCGAGGAGACGCGCGCGCCAGCGCCTCCTGGTATTCATGACTCTCGCGGATGTCGAGACCAGGACGAGCTTTTCGACGCTCTCAGGATACCGAAGCGCCAGATCCAGTGCAATACGCCCGCCCATGGAAATACCGAGAAGAGAGGCGCGCTCGATGGTCAGAGCCTTCAGAAGTTCTGCTGTGTCCTGGGCCATCATCTCAATGGAGTAGGGTATGTCTGGTTTGTCGGTGCGACCTGCGCCGCGATTATCGAACACGATCACCTGGTATCGTTGCGCGAGCCAGCTACTGATACTTTGTAGCTCCGATAGGTCAAGCCCAAGCCCGCCGATCAGCACCAACGGCCTTCCTTCCCCATGTATCTCGTAATACATCTGAATATCGTTTACTCTCACTGTGGGCATTGGTGGTCCTTCTTCCCTGCACGTGTGGCATGCCTTCTGCAGAAAGTCATGCATCTCTTGCGCCCAGGGTTGGTGATCCCGCTCGGCAACGAGCAGGCAATCGCGTAAGAGATGCGCTCCACATCCGCTATGCGCACAGGAGTAGTGGTCATAGCTGCTTAACCGAATATGGAAAGCTCGTCCCATGTACTGCGGTAAAATCCCGATGGCATCCATCGCCTTCTGGCCCCGTTGGCGATGCCAGTGGTAGAGGGTCAACCATCGGGTAGAGTTGACGTGAAACCAATGCAACAAGCCTTTCACGCTCGCACCTGTTTCATCCACATGGTCCAGTTTTTGCGCCAACAGCCAGTTCTTGAGGGCGAGCATAGGTAGATAACTCTGCCCTCCTTTAGATACTTCGCTGCGCTCAGGATGACATCGAGTGGAGGTTGCATATGAATATGTACGCTTATCGGTATTTTTCACGACACAAGGTCAAGTTGTCGTACATCCAGCACACGCGCAAGGAGGCGGATGTGGTAGGGTTGAGGGTCCTCGCTGCCGTTTTCCAGGTGGGCGATGGTATCGCGGCGCAGGCCGCTCAACTCGGCAAGCTGGCCCAGACTGAGGCCGCGCTGCTGGCGTAGGATGCGCAGTTGTGGCAGGCCATGTCTCCTCGTTGGCCTACCCTTTGAGGTCTGCTGTTTCATTTCTTTTTTCCTCTCCTTTGAGGTGTAGTAGCTTACTGCTTTTCCGGCGACGCTGCCGGAAATGAATGGGAGCTACAGAGAGAACTTCTCCTCTACAAGCATTCCGCCTTCTTCCACTGCCTTCTGGCTCCATCTACCTGCTACCAGAATATAGCATAACACAACTGCCAGAGAATGACAATTTCTGGTTCTCACAAAAACTGCGGTCCTGTAGAAAGAAAAGCAGGGGCGCAATGAATTGCACCCCTGCTTTTCCAGTTCAGACTAGCATACCTGCTTAATCAGATTTCCCGCCTGTCTTTGTTTGCTGCTGATCGGGTCCGGCCAACACAATCGACATGCCGCTCAGGTCTTGATTCTGAGAGACAGCGACAATATCGCCGGTAAAGAGGCCGGTCGAGTCGCGATTCAACTGTGTCACGGAAAAGATGTTCTCACTGACATGCAAGGCACGATCAAGATTGAGCGTCTGCAATGAATTTGCGATATTCAGCAACACATCTTTCGTTATGCCGTCCCGCTGGTCACCGACAATCCAGAAGACGATGCCGTCCCGCTGGTAAATGAGTTCGCTGCGCTGTCCAAAGACCCAGACATGGGAGTAACGATTTTGCCTGACCCACTGACCATCGACATAGATAGTCTGTGCCTGGCCCAGATGGTCAACATTCAAGGGATAAGCGGCCCCACGCTCCACTACCTGGAAGACATTGCCATTTGGCTTGAACTCGCGTATGGCAATCCTGCCAGTGCCAGCGGGGTCGCCACCGGGGATGGAGTAGACATAGTTCAATTCCAGAACGGGTCCATCGGCCCATGTCTGGTCAACCGACTGGTACAGGTACATGTTATCCAGACTATAATTAGTCGGCATGAACTGGGGCAGGTACATGGGGAATTCCAGCATCTGCTCCGTCTGCAATATCGTCATTTGCCCGGGTTGAGATTGCTCTGCCTGCATGTCAGGCACTAAACCCGCAATATTCGCCTGTGTCTCCTCACGAACCCCTGTTGGATAATGTACCATCTGCATCACACCGCTATGGGTTCCATGCAGCAGGATATCCATACCATCAGCAAAAGATTGGCCGGTGAGCAGCACGGTACAAACCATGAAGAACAGGACGGCAGTGCTGAGCGTCAGCAGCACCTGCCTGGCAGGCAAAGCATTGACGATGCCGACCAGGAATGGCCGCGGCTTATATAAGCGATGGTGTAAGTTGAGCTGGCGAAAGACGCGCGCCCGTGTCTTCTGCTCAAACCCGGGCTCAACCGGACCAAAACGTGGGTCTTCGGCTTCCAGTAATGTCTGGACGAAGTAGGGAGGTATCACCTCATCTTTGATGGAGAAAACAGTCTCTAACTCCTGGACAAAAGCCACGTCCTCCTCACTGAAATCAGCAGGCATTTCGGGGCCATGCCTGGAAAGAGGGGTAACTCCTCCTCCATCATCCTCTTGTCTCTCAAATTCGCTCATACTCATGGACATACTCCTTGAGCGCTTCGCGCAAGCTTTTCCGTGCCCGCCAGATTCTGGTATCGACAGCATGGCGGGTCAGGCCAGTTTTCGCTGCCAATTCCTCTGTACTGGCGTACATAAAGTATCGTTGGTATATCAGGTAGCGGTCAAGCTCAGGCAACTTCGCCAAGGCGAGGCGCAGTTCTTCGCGCCTCTCACTCTGTTCCAGCAAATGTTCCATGCTGGCTTCTGGATGCGGAGGAAGCGTAATACGTGACGTATAGTCGCCTCCAGCCCATCCAGCTGCTTTCCGCCCCCCACTGCCATCAGACGATGCCCATTGACGATTTTCATCCGCCGATTGCACTTGAAGTGGCTGTCGGCGCAGTAAATGACGTCTCCGATCCAACGCGATATATTTTGCTCGCATAGTCAACCAGGTTCGCAGTGTGCCACGTTCAGCATCGAAGGTGTTGATTTCTTGCCAGACAACGAGAAACAGATCATACACGCATTCCTCCGCATCTTGCGCAACCCCCACTCCATCCAACACCAGACGGATAAAATAAAAGAGTTCGCGGGAATATCGTGAAATGAGCGTTTCCAGCGCTTCCGGGTCGCGTTCGCGCAACTGCCTGGCAAGGTCTTCATCCGACCAGTTCTGTCGTACCATTATTGCTCCTTACAGACCCCGGTACATCCCTCGTTCCAGATATAGTCGCAAACAGGACTTACTCTTCAGCGCAGAAACGCGAAGGCTCCAAGCTGCTCACGGTCTCCATCGTCCAACGGAAAACAATGACGGTAGAGGGACTACCCGATCGGTGGCGCTCTCACCTTCATCACGAAAGATATACGTTCGCTCCAACAGAAATCTCTCATGCTCCGACCTCACCTGGCAGCCAGAGACTGAAGGCTTTTTACAATTATGCTTGATAGAACGAAAAAGGTCAAGACTCTGGAACAAATTAGCCTGGCAGAAGTAGTGACAAATACACATATCTTTCGTCCAAATTACTGCTACTGGGCCTATTATGCCAGAGGTACAGGCATGCTATAATGCCTCTGTTACCTTATTCTTTTCAGGTGGAGGCAAAGCAAATGACGTTTTCAATTGTAGCGCGAGACAGGCAGACGGGTGAACTCGGCATTGCCGTACAGTCGAAGTTCCTGGCGGTGGGTGCGGTCGTACCCTGGGCAATGGCCGGGGTAGGAGCCATTGCCACACAGTCGTGGGCCAATACCAGTTATGGACCACGCGGGCTGGAATTGCTGGCGAGCGGGCTTTCGGCGCAGGAAACGCTTGACCAGCTGCTGAGCGACGACGAGGGGCGGGCCAGCCGCCAGGTCGGCATCGTCCCGGCACAGGGACAACCCGTGAGTTATACCGGCAAAGACTGCTATCCCTGGGCTGGCGGTGAGGTAGGAGAAGATTACACCTGCCAGGGCAACATTCTGGTCGGGGAAGGGGTGGTGCAGGCAATGGCGCGTACCTTTGTGCAGACGTCGGGCGCGCTCTGGGATCGCCTGATAGCGGCTCTGGCAGCCGGACAGACGGCAGGGGGAGACAGCCGGGGCCAGCAATCGGCGGCCCTGCTCGTGGTACGCGCAAAGGGGGGCTACGGCGGCTTTAACGACCGCTTCATTGACCTGCGCGTAGATGACAGCCCACAACCAATTCAGGCGTTGCAGCATCTCCTGCAACTGCACAAGCTCTACCTGTTCCCGCCCAATCTCGCGGACATTCTCCCGATTGACGCACATATTGCCCGCGAGTTGCAGCAATTGCTCACCCTCACCGGCGATTATCAGGGCAGTATCAATGGTAACTATGATGCTGTGACTCGCGACGCCTTCCGTGCCTTTATTGGCCGCGAAAACCTGGAGGAGCGCTGGTTCGAGGATGCCCGCATCGACCGCGTGGTACTGGAATTTATGCGCGAGCGGATTCAGGGGCAGCAGCCGGAGGAGGGAGTTAGCTAATATCTACCACTTTCCAGCGAAAACGGACAATAACTGCTATCGGCTTATAGGGCGGAGGCCAGCTCCGCCCTATTTCTCATTGCCAATCAAAAGCTGTTATACAAAAAAACCTATCCCACGTTTAACATTGGAATCTTCGAGACCGTCCAACGATCGTTGGGGCTGGCAACCTCGAATTGCACCATCGTAATAGCGTCTGTCGGGCAGCGCACGATACAGAGGCCACAACGAATACATTTCTCCTCGTCGATAATCATATCGGCCCCACCCTGCCAGGTTTCCGAGGACATGTGCATCGTCTCGTTCTTAACCACGCGCGAGAGGCCCTCCATGCTGATACAGTCATAGGGGCAGATGTCGACGCAGCCAGAACAAAGGATACAGATCGAGGGGTCGATCATGATATTCAACTGGCATTGCAGGCAGCGCCGCGCCTGCTCAACGGCCTGGATGGGAGTATAGCCCGTCTCCGTCTCGCGGGTGTTGCTGTACCGATCCTTCAAAGGCAGCGACGGAATCAGCTGGAAGGCGATGGACTCATAGTCATCGACCATGCCCCGGCGATAGTCTGGCAGCTCAACCTCTTCGGGCGGCTCAGCAGGCTTATCAACGCCACCGAGGTAGCGGTTGATGGCACCGGCGGCATCGCGGCCATCACCAATAGCCGAAATGAGGTTGCGCGAGCCTTGCGTGAAGTCGCCACCGGCAAAGAGGCCTGGCACATTGGTCATCCACGTATCAATATCGACCAGTGGCAGCCCGGTGCGCTTGCTCATTTCGAGGCCCAGTTTGTCCTTGTCAATCCAGGATGAGTCGCCATACTGGCCGAAGGCCGGTATGACGGTATCGACCTCGATCTCAAATTCGGTACCCGGAATCGGAACTGGTCGACGGCGACCGCTGGCATCGGGATCTCCCAGCTTGTTGCGAATGAAGCGCACGCCGCTGGCATGCACACCATCTCTGGTCAGAACGGCCACCTGAGTGACGAGATACTGGAACTCGATTTTCTCGACTTCGGCCTCATCGACCTCGTACTCGTCGGCAGGCTGCTCTTCTTTAGAACGACGATACATGACGTAGACCTTATCCGCACCGAAGCGGATGGAGGTGCGGCAGCAGTCCATAGCGGTAAAGCCGCTGCCCAGTACGGCCACGCGCTTACCGATATAGGCAGGCTCGCCGTAGTTGGTCTTTGCCAGCAGCTTGATACCATCTTCAACGCCCTTAAGATTGGCACCCGGGATGATCTTGTTATCCGGGCCGGTCAAGGGATTAGAAACATAGCAGCCAGCCGCGAGATAGACGGCATCGTATTGCTGAAGCAGTTCGGAGACCTGGATATCGCGCCCGACATAAGCGTTGTACTTGACCTCTACGCCGAGGTCTTCCATGTACTCGTTGCATTCCTCGTAGGTCACGCTGCGTGGCAAGCGCCAGACGGGAATACCGTTGACCATCACGCCGCCCGCAGTCGGATACTGCTCATACATAGTAACAGCGTAGCCCATCTCGCGCAGGTCGCGAGCGCAGGCCAGCCCGGCAGAACCGGCTCCAACGATTGCTACCTTCTTATCCTTCGTGATGGGGGGACGTACCGCGTGATGCCGGTACTCGCGGTGATCGGCGGCGGCGCGCTTGAGCCAGCAGATAGCAATGGGCTTGCCATCGATCTTGTTACGGCGGCAGACGGGTTCGCACGGGCGGGCGCAGGTGCGGCCAAGCACACCCGGCACCACGTTCGCCTTGCGGTTCAGCAGATAGGCTTCATCGAAACGAGCCTGCGAAATTAAGCCGATATAAGTGGAGACATCGGTATGGGCCGGACACCCCACCTGACAGGGAATATTCGTCTGATACCAGTCGGGATTCGCTACCACGGTCTGGTAACGCAACCCAAGTTCGCTATCGGGATCTATCATGGAAAAACGTCCTTTCCTGGCCACCCAACGCCTGTTCTCTCTCTGGTTGCGCGTCGGAAGCAGGGGAAATTTACAGCTTTTATGCCTGATTTGCCTGATACAGGACAATGATTTCTGGATAGATTATAGCACACCCACTCCAGTGGAACAAGCCAGCAGAGTCGATTTAGCCCTGCGAGCCGACAACGGCGATCAGCCCGGCCAGCAAGGCAGTACGCGGCGCGACACTGTTTGCCGTAAGATATTCGCGTGGGCTATGGTCGAGGCCACCGATGGGGCCGAGGCCATCGAGGGCCGGAATGCCCATCGTCGATGGGTAGCTAGCATCCGAGGACCCGCCGGTCAGCACGTGCTCCAGCGAGAAGCCGAGATCATGCGCAATTTCCTGCGCGCGGTCTGCCAGCATCAGGCTGGCGGGTGTAGGAACCATTGGCTCTTTTCTGTCAGCCTCGGCCTGAAGCGTCAATTCGATGCCCGGCACCAGTTGCTGCTGCATCAGTTCGCGCCAGCGTGCCTCCAGAGCGGCGAGGTCTTCCGAACGCAGGAAGCGCACATCGAAGCGCACCTGCGCGAAGTCGGGGACGACATTGGGCAGTATGCCACCGTTGATAACACCGGCATTGATGGTAATGCCCTCGCGCCAACCATTGAGACGCGAAAATTGCAGGGCCTGGTGCGCGATTTCCAGAATGGCGTTACGCCCCTTTTCCGGCTCCACGCCCGCGTGCGCCGCTCGCCCCTGCGCCATCAGCGTATACCAGGCGTTGCCTTTGCGTGCGCTGACGATAGCGCCGTTGGCGCGAGCCGCTTCCAGCACCAGCACACCATCGCAGCCCTGACAGGCGTCAGCAATGATCTGCTGGCTGTGGCGATGATCGTTGACCTCCTCATCCGAGACGCACAGGAAACGTAGTTCCTCAAACGGGTGTTGCCCGGCGGTGCGCAAGGCCTCAACAGCGTAGACGGCGGAAAGAACGCAGCCCTTCATGTCACAGACGCCGGGGCCATAGAGAGTATCACCCTCGATGCGCAGGGGACGTTCAGCCGCGATACCAGGGGGATAAACGGTATCGATGTGGCCGAGCAGGAGCACTTTCCCCCTGCCCTCGCCATGCATCACGCCCATCAGGTCATTGCCCCATTCTTCGTGCTCATAAACGGTGACATCCATCCCAAATCCACGCATTCGCCCCGACAGGTAGAAAGCCACCTCATCCAGCCCGGGCTTATAGAAACTATACGAATTGATGGCGCACAGTGCGCGCAATTCTTCAATATACTCAGCTAAATGGCGCTGCGTATACGCCTCCACTCCCCGAACCACTGTTGATACTTCCATTGACATGATTTCCTTACGCTATTTGGAATGCATATTGCACCGTACACCTGTTCGTTGGCGAACAGGTGTACGGTGCAATATGCGATCTTCACCTACTATCTAAACGGAAAAGGGAGTCATGAGGTATCATATAAAAACCCTCTTTATTATACGAGGTGAAATGGGATATACTCAAGGCAGAGAAGCATGCTAACCTTGTAATTTGCTTTGGAAAGGATGAGAAACCTATGCCTCTGAATGAGCAGGCTGCCGGTGCAACGGAGCAACAGGGAGCTGAAAATACCGGAACTGCGCCCGGCCCGCGCATTGTGCGCGCACCACGAGGAACACAACTCGCAGCAAAAAGCTGGCTGACCGAGGCCCCCCTGCGCATGCTAATGAACAACCTCGACCCGGAGGTGGCCGAGAACCCGAACGAACTCATCGTTTATGGCGGCATCGGCAAGGCGGCGCGCAACTGGGAATGCTTCGACCGCATCGTCGAGACACTGAAAAACCTGGAGGAAGACGAAACCCTGCTCGTGCAATCGGGCAAGCCAGTCGGCGTGTTCAAAACCCATTCCGACGCGCCGCGTGTGCTCATCGCCAACTCCAACCTGGTGCCGCATTGGGCGACCTGGGAGCACTTCCGCGAACTCGACCGTAAGGGACTGATGATGTATGGTCAAATGACTGCCGGATCATGGATTTACATCGGCAGCCAGGGCATCGTGCAAGGGACGTATGAAACCTTCGTGGAAATGGGCCGCCAGCATTTCGGCGGAGATTTATCCGGTAAATGGATATTGACTGCCGGTTTAGGCGGAATGGGCGGTGCGCAACCATTGGCTGCCACCATGGCAGGTGCCTCCATGCTTGCCGTTGAGGTAGACCAACAACACATCCAGCGCCGTCTGGATACGGGTTACTGCGATACAATTGCCAGTACGCTGGACGAGGCGCTTGATCAGATTCGCGAAGCAACTCATCTCGGGCAACCGCTCTCCATTGGACTGCCGGGCAACGCAGCCGACATCTACCCCGAACTGGTGCGCCGGGGGATTAAGCCGGATATGGTCACCGATCAAACGTCTGCGCATGATGTCCTTAACGGATATATCCCTGCCGGTTTGAGCCTTGCGGAAGCTACGGAACTGCGCCAGCGTGACCCTGAAGGTTATGTCGAGCACGCGAAGGAATCGATTGCGAAGCAGGTGCGCGCCATGCTGGAGTTCCACCACCAGGGTATTCCGGTCGTCGATTACGGCAACAACCTCCGGCAGGTGGCGTATGAGGCGGGCGTGACAAATGCGTTTGCTTATCCCGGCTTTGTACCCGCTTATATCCGCCCGTTATTCTGCCGTGGCATCGGCCCGTTCCGCTGGGTAGCGCTCTCCGGCGACCCGGAAGACATTTATAAAACCGATGCCAGAGTAAAAGAGCTGATCCCGGATAACCCGCATTTGCACCGCTGGCTGGATATGGCACAGAAGAAAATCCACTTTCAGGGGTTGCCTGCCCGCATCTGCTGGGTAGGGCTTGGCGACCGTGCAAGGCTGGGGCTGGCATTCAATGAAATGGTTGCCAAAGGCGAATTAACCGCACCGATAGTCATTGGCCGTGACCATCTCGATTCCGGGTCGGTCGCAAGCCCCAACCGCGAAACCGAAGGGATGAAAGACGGCTCTGACGCGGTTTCGGATTGGCCGGTACTCAATGCTCTGCTCAACTGCGCGAGTGGTGCGACCTGGGTAAGTTTCCATCACGGCGGCGGGGTCGGCATGGGCTTCTCACAGCATGCCGGGCAGGTGATCGTGGCGGATGGCACGCCGGAGGCAGCAAAACGCCTGGAGCGCGTGCTCACCAACGACCCCGCCTCCGGCGTCATGCGCCATGCTGACGCAGGCTACGACACTGCTATAGAATGCGCCAGAGAAAAGGGATTACAGCTGCCAATGGTTTTTTAAGTTGAATCTCTCTCTGCCAGATCCGACTTTCTCGAGACCTTGTTGACATCATTCATGCTGCTAGGACCCCCCGGCCTGGGCCGAGGGACGTGGCTTGCTCGCTGTGGGCCTGATGTTCTGCTTGCGCGAGAAGAAGTTGGTGGGATCGTACTGGTTCTATCGCCTCATCACTCAGCGTGTAAGGGTGAGAACTTTCTCGTAGTAATGGCACCCAGCAGGCGCTCCCGCATCGGCCTATGTGATCCGCCCGAAATCCTATCTCAGGCGTATCTCACAGGCCGATGTCACAGTACACTGAGCACTAGATGCGTTGAAGGACTTCGTACCACTCCGGGGAGGGAGGACCTGCTGTCAGATCACGAATCTGGGCAGAGAATTCCTGCATAGCCTGCCGCAACTGTGCCTCGTCTGGCTTCTCACTCCATAGCCACAGTGCCAGCGTGGTATCCGTCACTCGATCAGCCGTGTAGTAGGCCTGCTGGAACCCTGGCAAATCCCTGGCCTGCGATCCGTAGAAGTCCTTCCACTTCTGGGCGAACTCTTCAGCCTTCCCGGGTTGAACTTTCGCTCGCACAGCAAAGATGTACATGGTGTTTTCCTTTCTTTTTCGAGATCATCTCGAAACATGTGGTAGAGAATACTGCTCCGACCTTCCTGACGGAGGAATGACGCCATCAAGAGCATCAGTGATGTGGTGATCCCAGGGACGACAGTGGTCCTGGCGCAGGGTACCTCGGTATCCTGTATCCAAATCGTTTCAGGCTCATCCTGAGTGCCATCACCAAACTCCTGAAGGTTCAAGCTAGAGATTGCATCTCGCTCTCCCGGTTTCCAGGCCGTTGTGCCAGGGTCTGCACCTGAGCTGTCTCAAGATGAGAAGGGCCTGGAATCATTTCATTGCTCCTGCTGTGCTCGTGACCGGAGCTGGCGCGGCCACGATCTCGAAGGCAATGAGCGCTCGCAGCCAGTCCGAGACGCCGAAATGCTCCACAACTTTGCCCTCGGCGACCTGATCGAGCGAGATGTGCATGATCTCAATCGCTTTGCCCGTGGGAGCTACTCCCATAAACACTCCCAGGTGCGTACCACGAAGCGTGGTACGGGTCGTTACCCATTCTCCCTCGACCGTCTGCTGCTCGATGGTGGAAGACACGTCAGGGAACGCCTCAAAGAGCAGGGGAAAGATTTGCCGGGTCTGCCAGTAGCCAGGATGGTTATCGAGCAGGGCTAAATTCCTCTGGTTGATGGCCTCGTCCGCTCGTCGGGCGATGGCTTTGCGTTCTTCAGGGAGCATGGTTCATTCTCCTTTTTAACTTTAGGTCATGAGCAACTCTTTGACATCTGCGGTATTTCACCGTTGCTGAAAGTGTACCTGTTCGCGCTCGATTGCACCATGAAGTTGACCCACAATTTCCCCACAGTTTGCTTTCTGCATCCTGTGATATGATAGTGTTTGGGCAGATTTTACTCATCATGGCAGACCGTAATAGAGAGCAGGGGAAATGGAGCCGACCACCTTTGGGGCGCTGCTCAAGCGCTATCGCACGGCGGCTGGGCTGACACAGGAGGCATTGGCTGAACGCGCCAACCTCAGTACTCGGGCCATCAGCGACCTGGAACGTGGCCTCAGCCGTGCGCCTCGCTATGATACGCTTGATATGCTCACAAGCGCGATGAACCTGGAGGCCTCGCAGCGAGCCGAGCTCTTTGCCGCGGCCCGGCCTGCTTTACCGAGAGAGGACGGGAAAGCCGCCCCCCTACAGGTGCTTCCGTTCCCACCCACTGCTCTGCTTGGGCGGGAGCGGGAAGTCGCACAGGCACGAGACTTTCTGCGTGAGCGCGGGGTGCGTCTGCTCACCGTGACTGGACCCGGAGGGGTGGGCAAAACTCGGCTCGCGCTCGAAATCGCACACGATCTCCGTGCAAGTTTTGCCGATGGCCTCGCCTGGATTGACCTGACGGCTCTCCGCGATCCCTCGCTCGTTCCACAGACCGTGGCGCACGTGCTGGGACTGCGTGAACAGGCTGATTGTACCTTCCCAGAGCAGGTGCGCGCTTTCCTCCAGGACAAACACTGTTTGCTGCTCCTCGATAATGTTGAGCATATCCTCTCCACGGCAGACTTCATAGCCGATTTACTCACGAACTGCCCACGTCTGCAGGTGTTAGCCACGAGCCGGGTATCCTTGCACCTGCGGGCTGAACAACAACTGGGGCTGACTCCCTTATCGCAAGCCGCTGCCATGGCCCTTTTTCGCGAGCGAGCGCAACAGGTCCTACCCGGTGTGGATAACAACTTCCCTACAGTGGCAGCCATTTGTGACCAGCTCGACCGACTGCCGCTGGCCATCGAACTGGCGGCAGCACACGTCAAGATGCTTTCCCTCCCGGTGTTGCTGGAGCGCCTCGCGCGGCGGCTCTTGCTCCTGCGTGGAGGTGCCCAGGATCTGCCGGAACGCCAGCGAACGATGCGTGAAGCGATCGGCTGGAGCTACGAGCTGCTCACAGCCACACAACAGCGCTGGTTCCGTGCGCTGGCCGTGTTTATGGGAGGCTGCCAGCTTGCAGCAGCCGAGGCCGTCTGTCAGGGCGAGGAATCCCTCGCTTCCGATGCGGGGCTTTCGGCCATCGCGGCTCTCGTCGATGCCAGCCTCGTTCAAGTGGAGACAATGCGAGACGGTCTCCCGCGCTACCGGATGCTCGAAGTGATTCACGAGTATGCGGTCGAACAATTGCGGACAGCAGGGGAAGAGGACCTCTACCAGCGGCACCATGCCGAGTATTATGCTGAGCTGGCCGAGGAAGCGGAGCGCGTAGGACCATCTCAGGGGAGCCGTGAGGCACGCCTCGAGCATGAATTGGCCAATGGACGTGCGGCGCTGCACTGGGCCTATGAGCGAGGTGAGGTGGCGCTCGGCCTGCGGCTGGCTGCGTGGTTTGGACTGTTCTGGTTGAAACGCGGTCAGATGAGTGAAGGGAGCATGTGGCTGGAACGCTTGCTGACGCTGGACGAGGCTACTGGGGTGCAGGCGGCCCCGCCCGCTGTGCGCAGTAGAGCATACTATAATGCCGCGCGCCTGGCCATGCACCTGGGCAGGAATGAGCGTGCAGAGGCTTTAGCCAGAGAGGCACTGGCATTGGCAAAGCAGACGGGAGACCAATTCGAAATCACCCACGTGCTTGCCACGCTCGGTTCCATAGCGCTGGCCTCGGGAAAGGAAGACGAGGCCAGCGCCTACTACACAGAAAGTTACGCCGCGGCCAAACGGGCAGATGATGCGGGAGACGCTCGTCCCATTGGACTTGCCCTGCTAAACCTCGGCGAGTTGGCGCGCAAGCGCGGGGAGCTCGCACATGCCACCACGTTGCTGGAAGAAGCTCTCGCCAGGACGCGCGCCCTTGATATGACCTGGGGCATTGCCAACATCCTCACCCTGCTGGGGCATCTTGCTCGCCAAGAGCAGGACTACGAGCGAGCAAAAAGGCGTTACCGGGAGAGCCTGACGATCTACCAGCGGCTGGGCAATGCCACCTATACCGCCTGGTGTCTGGAAGGCATCGCCGCCGTGGCTTGTGCGCAAGGCAGCTATCAGCCTGCAACCAGGCTGTGTGCCGCCGCAGCCGTCCTGCGTGTCGCGGCACAGACCCCACTGCCCACGACAGAACAGGATGACTTCGATCAGGTGGTCATGACCGCGCGTGCTGAACTAGATGAAAGGACCTTCACAAAGGAGTGGAGGATCGGCTCAACCCTGACGCAAGACGACGCTATCTCCTACGCCTTGATAGGACCTCTGCTTTGAGCAGCTCAAAAGGGAGAGCAACACGCTCCCTTTTGTCCGAACAGTCAGCCCAATTACCACGAGGAGCAAAATGTGCAGCACTATTCAGTTGAGTGCTGCGTATTCCTGTCGTACAGACAGGCTGAACAAGGCAGTCAGTTCAGCGAGGATAGCGGCTAGACTCGTTGAATGGCATTTGGTGGGGGTAGCGCAACCCCTCGCGATTACAATGAACGATGGCGTCTGCCTGGCCGTCGAGGTAGACCAGCAGCATATCCAGCGGCGGCTGGAAACGGGCTATTGTGATGAGATAGCCAGTACGCTTGACGAGGCGCTCGCACAGGTGAAAGAAGCTTGCAATACGGGTCAGCCACTTTCGATTGGATTGATTGGCAATGCTGCCGAGGTATATCCCGAACTGGTGAGACGCGGCATTATACCCGCTATGGTGACGGACCAGACATCAGCCCACGACGCGCTCAATGGCTATATTCCTGCCAGTCTCTCTTTGCAAGAGGCTGACGCATTACGCAAACACGACCCACAGGAATACATCCGGCGTTCGCAGGAGTCGATGGTGGCACAGGTGCAAGCGATGCTGGAGATGCAAAAGATGGGCGCGATTGTGTTTGACTATGGCAACAATTTGCGCGGGCAGGCCTTCAACGAACTGGTGGCTAAAGGCATCGTCAAAGCGCCGATTGTGATCGGGCGCGATCATCTCGATAGCGGCTCTGTGGCCTCGCCCTATCGAGAAACCGAGGCCATGCGCGACGGCAGCGACGCCATTGCCGACTGGCCCCTGCTCAATGCCCTGTTGAATACGGCATCAGGCGCGACATGGGTCTCCATCCACCATGGTGGTGGCGTCAGCATCGGCTACTCCATCCATGCCGGGCAGGTGATCGTGGCCGATGGCACACCAGAGGCAGCACAGCGGCTGGAGCGAGTGCTGACCAACGACCCGGGCATAGGTGTCATGCGCCACGTCGACGCGGGCTACGAAGAGGCCATTGAATGTGCCAGGGAGCTTGGGGTAAACATCCCTATGTTGTGAGATGAACGAACATACTGATGGAACGCGACCGGGTCGCGTTCCATCAGTATGTTCGTTCATCTCACAGTTTCCATACCTTCGCGTTGTTGTAAGAAGCATCACTGGCACTGTTCACAGCCTGCGCGATGACACCGATAGAGCCGGAAGTCAGGGTGCTGTCGGTCACGCTACCGACATTCTGGTTGTTGACGTACAGGTTCATCGAGCTGCCCTGTGCCACCACTCCAATCACATTTTGCTGATTTAATCCCGTCTGGATGGCCGAACTCGTTTTTGGCTGCACCAGTACCTTGCCACTATTATTGTTGGAATAGACGCTCATGTCCAGAGAGCCATCCTGGCACACCAGAAACTGGTAGAAGCTGTTCGTGTTCACATCGGCACGGAACACGAGACCACCACAGTCCCCTTTATCAATGGTCATTGCTACCTGATAGGTAAAATCACTGAAGCTGGTGTTTCCCGCCACGCAGTAGACAAAGACCGTTTTGTCAGTGTCACTGACGTGATAGGCTCCTCCATTGAAACCACAGCTTCCGCTAGAGCCAACCGTTTGTTCAGCCCAGCCATAGCCCGCCGAGTTATCCTTCAGAGGATCAATGAGCGCCAGTGTGCCCGTCTGGGGAGGATAAGGATTGGGATTAGCTGCGATGACGGAAGCGGTCGCCGTCGCCTGCGCATTGACTACTGCCGTCTGCGTAGCGAAGACCTGAGCGGTCGCCGTGAGGTGAGACCCCTGTACAGCGGTCGCCGTCGCGTGCTGGTTATCAAGCTGCACCTGATTATTATGGACAACGAGAAGGCCAGCACTACCGAGAATAAGGAGAAGCACAATGACGGCAATCAGGACAATTATGCCGGTTGAGCGCCGTTTCGGCTTCTGTGGTGCCTGCGGTGCCTGTAGTGGCACCGCGCTATAGTTAGGAAAACCAGCCCCCGGTGCTTGAGACACAGGAGGAGGATAGACAGGCTGTGCTGGATTGTAGATCGGCGGCGGTGGTGGTGTATAGGATTGTGGCGGCTGAGCATATGCCGAATCAGGCGCTGCTGGCGGAGGATATGATGGTTGGGCACCTTGATAAGGCGACGACGCGCTTGCATTATATGGTTGAGCGCCGGGAGCCTGATAAGGTGGCTGCGCGCCCGCATTGTAGGGCGGATAATTGGGTGAGGAGGACTGGTAGCCCTGGCCCGCATTCGATCCATAGGCGGTAGACTGAGGTTGAGGTTGAGGTTGAGACGAGAAAGGAGCAGCTGGAAGTGTTTCGTCAAAGCTCCCTCCCTGACCAGGATCAGCATAGAGCGTTGATGCATATTGCGGACCGCCGCCACTTCCCCCTTCATAGTTGTACTGTGTATCACCGATACGGATGGTATCGCCTGTAATAAGCTGGCGAGTCAGATGGGGAATCAGGCGTTGTCCATTGACAAAAGTGCCATTCGTACTGTCGAGATCGGTAATGCTATAGCCCCGACCATCCGGGCGAATCTCCGCGTGATGGGATGAGGTCTTTGGATCACTGAGAACCAGTTGATTGTCCTGTGTACGTCCAATGGTTAACGGTGTTGGACCAAGAACAATACGTCCATTTGGGCCATTGAGTGCCGCTGCCATTTTCCCCTCCTTTGTAAAAGACATTTGACGAAACTAGAAGAACAGCGTATAAAAAAACCGAAAAGAAGAGCATTTATTAGATAGTTAGTCTAGCATAATGACCGACCATTGTCGAGTGAAGTTCTTCACATTTACGCATGATTGCTGAGAGGAATCACAAGAAGTAAGCATACATATGGGCAGAGTTGCCATGATCGAGTAAACCGTTCATAATAATGTTGGCACCTGTAAGGCGTTTCATGCAGATGTTTTTTATAACGGCCTGCGAGATGTACAGAGTATATCAATAGCAACGCTGAAGCATTTGTCTTTTTAGCTATGATGTTCAGAAAAAGGAGCTTATGGTGGAAGAAATTGTAGTGGAATATGATGAGAACACGATTATCAGCACCAGCCGCCTGACGAAGGTCTTTGGGAAGTTGGTTGCTGTGAACGATCTCCACCTGCAAGTTATGCGCGGCGACGTGTTTGGCTTCCTCGGCCCCAATGGTTCGGGAAAAACGACCTCGATTTCGTATGTTACTCGGCCTGATTCGCCCAACAGCAGGCCGGGCAGTTATCTTTGGCATGGATAACGCCTATCAACTCTCACCCATTCTGGCCCGTATCGGGGCGATAGTGGAAATGCCAGTCTTTTATCCCTACCTTTCAGGCTCCGATAACCTGCATGTCATCGCCGCCGCTTCTGGTATGATGCAGGGCAGCGCCAATAACCGGCGCATCGACGAGGTGCTTGAAATTGTGGAACTACGCCGCCAGGCCAGACAGGCGTACCATACCTATTCACTGGGTATGAAGCAGCGCCTGGGCATTGCCGCGGCACTGTTGACCGATCCTGAACTGGTGTTGCTCGATGAGCCGACGAACGGACTCGATCCCCAGGGCGTCTTCGAAATTCGGCAACTGATCAAACGGCTCTCGGAACTGGGCAAAACTATCTTTCTTTCCAGCCATATTCTTTATGAAGTGCAACAGGTATGCAACCGGGTAGCAATTCTGCAAAGAGGCAATCTGGTAAAACAGGGAGATGTCGGTGAGTTGCTGCGGCACGGCGAACAGATCGAACTGCGCTTCAACAGCGCGGACGAGACACGACAGGCGCTGGCAACCCTGCAACATCTTCGTGACCAGAGCCTGGACTGGATCGGGGAGATTCAAGAGGATAGCAATAGGAAAGGACAACCGCTGCTTCGGCTGACTGCGCCAACTGCTCGTTCAGCCGAGATCAACGCGCTGCTGGCACGCTACCAGCTTTTTGCCGCCGAACTACATCCTCGTGAAGGCAGCCTGGAAGAGATTTACCTTGAGCTTACCGCACCAGCGACCAACAATGGTCACAAATTGGGTATGGCGGCACTGGCCGAACCGCCTTCTCAACTGGAAGCGGAGACAGAAATACAGGGAACAAGCAACGGAAAGCGAGGAAAGCAATGAATTTTGCTGAACCGGTCATGCCAGAATTGACTGCGCCTACTGCACGCTCAAGCTCCGTAATGATGGGGCGACAGAATTTTCTCAGTATTGTCCTGCGACTAACCAGTACAGAGCTTTATAAGATTCGACGCCGGGCGATGTCAAAAGTCATGGGCATCATAGCACTGGCCGTCATTCTCTTTTCCTTCCTGTTTACTCCCTTCCTCTCACAGGACCTGGTTCATCTGCCACTTTCGATGACGGTGGCAGTCGAGGTGCCCCGTCTACTGGGAGTCGTCCTGACCATCATCCTGGTTGGCACCATCGTTGGCGGTGAGTATAGTATCGGCACCATCCGCCTGATGCTGACACGAGGCCCTTCACGCATTCAGTTCCTGCTGGGCAAAATTGGTGCGGCTCTGGCTTGCATCGTGCTGGGTTTGCTCCTCATGGTCCTGTTTGGTATACTGTTAGGGCAGATTTTGAGCCTCTTCATCAACGTCCCAACGGACTGGCATTTCTTCAGTCTCAACTGGCTTGGTGATGTACTCCTCTATCTCCTTTCCGCCATGTTTGGCCTGTCTGTCTACGCCATGATGGCGCTTTTCCTGGCGATACTTGGGCGCAGTTCGACCGCAGGCGTGGCGGGTGGTATGATGTGGAGCTTGCTGGAACCCGTCATCGGACTGCTTATCAGCACTGTTGGAATGCATATACAGGGGCCTGTGGGAACGTTCTTTGTGAGCCTCCCTGATTACTTAATCAGCAACAATATTGGCGCGCTTTTGCAGAATGAGAGCCTCTTTCTGACACACAATCAGCCAGCCGCGCTCGACAACCTGCATGCACTGCTTGTCCTGGCGCTCTACCTGTTCGTCTTCTTCGGTCTATCCTGGTGGCTGCTGGAGCGGCGCGACATCACCAACTAGTAACATGTCATCCTGAGTGAAACGAAGCATCTAAGGCCGCCATCAGATGCTTCGTTTCACTCAGGATGACATGCAGGAAATGCTATGTTAGACACAAACGTTATCAAAGAATATGCTTATACACTTGGTTTCGATATTGCCCGTGTCACCGGCGCGGACGGATTTCCTGAAGCCGAGCGTGTCATCAAAGAGCGCATTGCGCAGGGCCTGATGGATGGCTTGCCCTGGTTCACGGCAGAGCGTTCAGAGGTATCATGTCATCCCGACGCGCTGCTGCCTGAAGCGAAGTCGATCATCGCCCTGGCAATGTTTTACCTGACCGGACAACCCGAAGAGCAGGCAGATGAGGGAGATGCGCCGCGTGGGCGCATCTCCCGCTATGCCTGGGGCGACGATTACCATGAAGTTATCAAGCCAAAGCTCCAGCAATTCGCGGAGTGGCTGCGCGCGTACACTCGTGAGGAGATGGGCGAGGAGGCCCAGACACGCCTCTTTGTCGATACGGGACGGATGGTCGATCGTGCGGTAGCGCAGCGAGCCGGGCTTGGCTGGTACGGGAAAAATACGACTATTCTCACCAAAGGCTGG
Organism: uncultured Chloroflexia bacterium; assembly: GCA_963736995.1. Lineage (GTDB taxonomy): Bacteria > Chloroflexota > Ktedonobacteria > Ktedonobacterales > Ktedonobacteraceae > CADDYT01. The sequence goes on along the minus strand of CAVTRB010000003.1, from coordinate 170,301 downwards.
GGTTCCTGGGTATTCCTGGCCGAGATCGTGACCAACCTGCCCCTGGCTGCAGATGAGCCTGTGAAGACAAACTGCGGAAGCTGCGAAATCTGCCTGCATGCCTGCCCGACCGGCGCTTTACCGGCTCCCTACGTGCTGGACAATAGACGCTGCATCTCCTATCTCACCATCGAGCTTCGCGGCAGCATTCCGTTAGAATTGCGTCCGCTGATGGGCAACCTCATCTTTGGCTGCGATATCTGTCAGCAGGTCTGTCCCGTCAACGCAGTAGCGGAGAGGCGACTCGGATTGCAGAGGCAGGAGCATAGAGAACAGCAAGGACAGCATAGACAACACCTGCCGCTTATTCAGCTGCAGTCGCGCCGGGAGTTTCAGCCTCGCCCTGACGTAGGAAGCACTCCAGAACTCATTCCGCTCCTGTCGCTGACAGAAGAGGAATTCCGCGAGCGTTTCAGACATAGTCCGATCAAGCGTACCAGACGGCGAGGATTACTGCGCAACGTCTGTGTCGCGCTCGGCAACATGAGAGACCCCCAGGCCATTCCCGCGCTTCACAACGCACTGCATGATGAAGAACCCCTCGTGCGCGGACATGCCGCCTGGGCACTTGGGCGTATTGGCGGAAAAACAGCGCGGCAGGCTCTTGAAGATAGTCTGAGCAACGAGGATGATGAGGATGTGCGCAAAGAAATCCTTTGCGCTCTAAACATGCTCTAAAGGCAAAACAAAAAGCCAGCATGGTGATGCTGGCCTGTGTTTCAGTTGTCGAACACCGTTCCCTTTTCCAATCAATGAATGTATCCTCAATTTTGCCGACCTATCTTCTCAGCTTCGCGTCACCGAGCGTAGTGGCACGAGACATGACGTTCGCCTCGCGCTTGCGCCTTGCTTCGACGATTTCCTTTCCTTGACACACCCGCTAGCTTACAGGCTTGGATGACCAAGCCGTACGATCATTAGTACCACTTGGCTGAACCGGTTACCCGGCGTGCGCGCGTGGTCTATCCACCAGGTCGTCTTCCTGGGATCTTGATCTCACAGTGGAGATGGGAAGAGTCGTCTTGGGGGCGGCTTCGCGCTTAGATGCTTTCAGCGCTTCTCCTTTCTCGACGTAGCTATCCAGCTCTGCTCCGGGCGGAACAACTGGCGCACCAGCGGTCGAGCCATCTCGGTCCTCTCGTACTGGAGATGACAGCCCTCACTCTTCCTACGCCCACGACGGATAGAGACCGAACTGTCTCGCGACGTTCTGAACCCAGCTCGCGTGCCGCTTTGATGGGCGAACAGCCCAACCCTTGGGACCGACTCCAGCCCCAGGATGCGACGAGCCGACATCGAGGTGCCAAACCCTATCGTCGATGTGAACTCTTGGATAGGATCAGCCTGTTATCCCCGGGGTAGCTTTTATCCGTTGAGCCACACTCCTTCCACTCGGGAATGTGGGATCACTAAGTCCGACTTTCGTCCCTGCTCGGCGCGTCGGCCTCGCAGTCAAGCTCTCTTGTGCCTTTGCACTCTATCAGGGTGGTGTCCATTCACCCGGAGAGAACCTTTGAGCGCCTCCGTTACTCTTTGGGAGGCGACCGCCCCAGTCAAACTACCCACCTGGCCCTGTCTGTGCTCCCGCTCAGGGAGTCACGTGAGACACAACACCATCGCAGAGTGGTATTTCATTGTTGCCTCCCCCTCGCCCACAAGCGAAGGTTCGCCGGCTCCCACCTATGCTACGCAACGGCAGCCTCGTATCCAGACCAGGCTGTAGTAAAGCTCCACGGGGTCTTTTTGTCCTGTCGTGGGAAACCCGTATCTTCACGGGTACTTCAATTTCGCCGAGCCCCCTGTCGAGACAGTGCTCAAGTCGTTACTCCCTTCGTGCGGGTCGGAACTTACCCGACAAGGAATTTCGCTACCTTAGGACCGTTATAGTTACGGCCGCCGTTCACCGGGGCTTCAGTTCGTGGCTACGCTCACCACTCCCTTTAACCTTCCGGCACTGGGCAGGAGTCAGCCCCTATATGTCCACTTTCGTGTTGGCAGAGACCTGTGTTTTTGGGAAACAGTCGCTTGAGCCGATTTGCTGTGACCTCCTCGCGCTCCCGTAGGCTCGCTACTAAGGTACCCCTTCTTCCAAAGGTACGGGGTCAATTTGCCGAGTTCCTTGACAGAGGCTCACTCGTTCACCTGGGGAGAGTGCTCCCAGCCTACCAGTGTCGGTGTGCGGTACGGGCGCAGACAGCTCTGGCTAGCGGCTTTTCTGGGCGGCCTGGGGGCCGGTGACTTCCGCCTGCTTGCGCAGACTCGTCCCAGTCGTCATGCTCACAAGCACGGGATTTGCCTCGTGCTCGCACTTCGTGCTGGGAGCCTCTCCTGTCCAGTTGAGAGGTTCACCTTCCTTACCGCGTCCCCGCTTCCCTCGTAACGATCTGCTGCGGTGCAGGATTATCCAACCTGCTTGCCATCGCCTACGACTATGACGTCCTCGGCTTAGGACCCGACTACCCCTGGGATGATTGACAGAGCCCAGGAACCCTCAGGCTTGCGGTGTGCATGGTTCTTGCATGCAATGCGCTACTCATTCCGGCATTCTCACTTCTCTTCGCTCCACCAGTCCTCACGGTCTGGCTTCTCCGCTCCAGAACGCTCCCCTACCATGTTCTCGAAAAGAGAACATTCACAGCTTCGGTATGATGCTTGAGCCTCGATACGTTGTCGGTGCCCGTTCACTCGACCAGTGAGCTATTACGCACTCTTTCAATGATGGCTGCTTCTAAGCCAACATCCTGGCTGTTTGGGCGAACGAACCGCCTTGTCCACTAAGCATCAATTTGGAGACCTTAGCTGGTGATCTGGGCTGTTTCCCTTTCGACGACGAAGCTTAGCCCCCGCCGTCTCACTCAGTCTCGCGGTCGTGGCATTCGCAGTTTGAGTGGAGTTGGTAACCTGCATCAGGCCCCGAGTCCATCCAGTGCTCTACCTCCACGATCGTACTCCAACTGGCTGCACCTCAATGCATTTCGGGGAGAACCAGCTATCTCCAGGTTCGGTTGGCATTTCACTCCTATCCACAACTCCTCCCCCAGTTTTGCAACACTGGTGGGTGCGGGCCTCGATGGACTGTCACATCCACTTCACCCTGGTCATGGATAGCTCACCTGGTTTCGGGTCGTCTCACTGCCACCGCTGCCCTCTTCAGACTCGGTTTCCCTCTGGCTCCCCAGCTTTACCGCTGGTTAACCAGGCGACAGCGAGACACTCGCCGGATCATTCTACAAAAGGCACGCCATTAATCCTTGCCTGCTCTGGCAGGAGTGATCTCTGACTGCTGGTGAGTACGTGGTTTCAGGGTCTATTTCATCCCCCTCGCGGGGTGCTTTTCACCTTTCCCTCACGGTACTTGTACGCTATCGGTCGCTGAAAGTGTTTAGCCTTGGAGGGTGGTCCCCCCAGCTTCCCACAAGGTTCCACGTGCCTCGTGGTACTCAGGATTCCGAGCAAGCCACGCGCGATGTGTGCTACCGGACTCTCACCGTCTCTGGTGCCGCTTTCCAACGGCTTCGCATACCGCTCGTTCCTCGTGTCTCGGTCCTACAACCCCGCCTGACCCGAAGGTCAGTCGGTTTGGGCTGCTCCCGGTTCGCTCGCCACTACTACGGGAATCTCTTTTGATTTCTTTTCGTCGGGCTACTGAGATGTTTCAGTTCACCCACTGCCCTCCACCTTGCCTATAGATTCAGCAAGGGGTATCCAGACATCACTCTGGATGGGTTGCCCCATTCGGATTCTCAGGGCTCATCGCTTGTATGCAGCTCCCCCTGAACGTTTCGCCGGTCTCCGCGTCCTTCTTCGGCTTTCAGCGCCAAGGCATCCTCCACGTACTCTGTGTAGCTTGTTCTTTCTTTGCCTTGTTTGCTATATTTGCGTATGTGTCTTTCGTCTGGCATCGCCTTAGGCACTATTCTGCGAACAGAAAGCGCCAACGACTGCCATCCTCTGTGTTTGTACGCTCGGCTTCGCTTTTGCTAATCGACAAAATCGGCAAAATTGAAGATACATTCATTCGATTGTTCAGGTACTGGTTGCGGGCTGTCCCCAACAACTGAAGAGTGGAAAACAACACAGTCTCCGTGGGCCACGCGCTGCCTGCTCACAACGATCCTTCGTCCCTGTATCGACCTGGGATCAGCAAGGGCGAACCCTTGCCCTTCTTCCCTAGAAAGGAGGTGATCCAGCCGCACCTTCCGGTACGGCTACCTTGTTACGACTTCACCCCAATCACCAGCCCCACCCTCGACCTCTGCCTCCCCTGCGGGTTAGCCCGAGGGCTTCAGGTGTGACCGACTTTCGTGGTGTGACGGGCGGTGTGTACAAGACCCGGGAACGTATTCACCGTGATGTGCTGACTCACGGTTACTAGCAACTCCAACTTCATGCAGGCGAGTTGCAGCCTGCAATCCGAACTGAGACGCCGTTTGCTGAGATTGGCTCCCCCTCGCGGGTTGGCTACTCGTTGTCGGCGCCATTGTAGCGTGTGTGTCGCCCAACATGTCAGGGCCGTGCTGACTTGACATCATCCCCACCTTCCTCCACGTTGATCGTGGCAGTCTCGCCGGATAATCCAACCGGCGACAGGGGTTGCGCTCGTTGCGGGACTTAACCCAACACCTCACGGCACGAGCTGACGACAGCCATGCAGCACCTGTGCTCCCGTCCCTTGCGGGTACACCTGTCTCCAGGTGGTGCGAGAGCATGTCAAACGTTGGTAAGGTTCTTCGCGTTGCATCGAATTAAACCACACGCTCCGCTGCTTGTGCGGGTCCCCGTCAATTCCTTTGAGTTTTAATCTTGCGACCGTACTCCCCAGGCGGACCACTTAGTGCGTTAGCGCCGGCACGCAGAGGGTCGATCCTCCGCATACCTGGTGGTCATCGTTTACCGCCAGGACTACCAGGGTATCTAATCCTGTTCGCTCCCCTGGCTTTCGCACCTGAGCGTCAGACCTCAGCCAGCAAACTGCCTTCGCCTTTGGTGTTCTTCCGCATCTCTACGCATTTCACCGCTCCACGCGGAATTCCGTTTGCCTCTCTGAGCCTCAAGTCTTCCCGTTTTGACGCGCCTCCGGCAGTTAAGCTACCGGCTGTCAGCGCCAACGTAAAAGACCGCCTGCGTGCCCTTTACGCCCAGTAACTCCGGACAACGCTCGCTCCCTACGTATTACCGCGGCTGCTGGCACGTAGTTAGCCGGAGCTGATTCACCAGGTACCGTCCTTGCTCGTCCCTGGCAAAAGCAGTTTACGATCCGAAGACCTTCTTCCTGCACGCGGCGTTGCTCGGTCAGGGTTGCCCCCATTGCCGAAAATTCCTCACTGCTGCCCCCCGTAGGAGTCTGGGCCGTTCTCAATCCCAGTGTGGCTGCTCGTCCTCTCAGACCAGCTACCGATCGTCGCCCTGGTAGGCTTTTACCCCACCAGCTAGCTAATCGGCCGCAGGCCCATCCTCAAGCGCCTTCCCGAAGAAAAGCTTTGCTCTCTTGCGAGACCGTATGCGGTCTTGTCACCGGTTTCCCGGTGGTATTCCTCACTTGAGGCCAGGTTCCCACGTGTTACTCACCCGTCCGCCACTCCCTCCAGTCTTGCGACCGGAGAACGTTCGACTTGCATGTGTTAGGCACGCCGCCAGCGTTTATCCTGAGCCAGGATCAAACTCGCCATCCAGTTTTATCCCACTCACCTCGCACGGAGATAAGGGTTATGCATGTTGGTTGAGCGATCCTCCCAGACCTGCCGGTCTGGTAGCTCGCAGGCGTTCATGGCATGCCATGAACGCATGATGTATCTGAATTGACAGGAACTGTGATCTTGCTTGCGTGCAGCGCCGTTCACAGTTACTGTTCTGCTTCCCACTCTTCAATTGTTAAGGAAATCCCGAGCAAGTCTTTGCTTGCTCTGTGCCGTCTTCAAGAGACAGAGAAACAAACCAGTGGCTGAAATCCCTTTGAGGGAACATACAGCTTCCAGGTTTACCTATTCCAGGAGGTTGACCTACAGGAGGAACTCTTCTGTCCCATCGTCTTGTGGCGACGTTGATAATTATGCCACAGGTCCTTTTCCCTGTCAAGGGTTTTTTGTAGGAATTTTTATAAATTTGTAAAAATTGCTTTTTCGATTTTCTTAATGGCATAGGTTTTCCGGTCCTGCCCCACACCCTTCCCCGTTTTGTGGTCCGGTTCACTTTCTCAAACGTTGTTGTGCGTGTATACTAACTCTGTAGCCCATTTGGTTTATTCCCTGTTGTTACGTCTCATGGAACAGGTACATGTTGTACCATAAGAGATGCAACCGCAACCATACTGTAAAGTTACTTACGTACAAGGAGCAAAGGAGATATGTCCATGCCAGGTATACGCAATGTCATTTCGACTCTGACGGAGAATGGCGAAGAGGTTATGGGGCCGGAGATTTTACTCTGGCACTACCCCGATCAGAATATCATGAACGGCTCGCTGCTTACCGTCGAGAGCAACCAGTTCTGCGTGCTGAAGTCGCGCGGAGCCATCCTCAACGTCTATGAGACAGGCCAGTACCCTGTGCAGACACCTGATCGTCCCATCTTCGGTTCTATCCAGCAAGCCTTCTACGGTGGCCAGAGTCCCTGGCAATACGAGGCCCTTTACATCAACCGCGCCAAGCTGGTGCTCAAGACGAACGGCATGGCGCTCTCACGCGAAATGGCCGAAATGGTTTATAGCGTCGATTACTATATCCACGTTGAAACTCGTGAGAACGCGGTCCGCCTGGTGCAGCATATGCCGTATCGCGGCCATACGCTGACCACGCAAGATGTAAACAACTACGCCGGGCCGGTCATCGAACAGGCAGTTAACCAGCTTGTTCAGGTCACGCCGCTCGAGTCGGTCAACGAGCACATCCACGACCTGTCACAGCTCGTACACGAGCACCTCCAGGAGTTTTTAACCACCTATGGCGTCGCGCTTGATCTGGTCAAAGTGCTGATCTTCCCCCGCGATGAGCGTATGAAGGCGTTGATCTCCCTGAAGGCTTTCGGACTAAAGGAACTTGAAGCGGTACGCTACTATACTGCCATGCTAATGGCGGAACGCGGCGTGGTCTCGGCTCCCAATATGGCAATTGGTGAGTCCTTCAACATCAGCGGTGCCCAGACGACTACGAACGCTGACCGCTACTCAACAGCTTCGCCGCATCTGCCCAACGGTCAGGTCAAATAGTAGCCAGGCCTTGCGAGAAAGAAGGACAATGATGTCAGGGCCATCAAATGATCCTGTGATGCAACAGTTGCAGCTCTTGCTCACCGGTTCCGGCTACAACTTCTATAATACTGCCAATCAGGCCAGGGCTGATGACCTGCTGGTGCGCGAGCGAGCCAGCTACTTCCTGACACAGGCGACCGATCTGCTAGCACGCCTGCGCAGTGATTACCACCGGCGTTTTGTGCCACCACTGACTCGCGAGAATCCATTTCCACCTGCGGAGGCGCTGGCGCAATTACGCGAAATCGAGCAGGTGCAGCAGGACCTCGCGAACGTGGAGACGCATATTCGTGGTATGTCTGTACCTGCACAGGACCGCATCTGGTGGCGTTTCCGGCAGGAACAACCACTGCTGGCTCAGTTACTCAACTTCGACCTCGCGCTGGTGCGCAACAGCGAACAAATCTACGAATACGTCTCGCACCTGACCCCTGAAAACTGGCAGTCACAAGGCAGCAGCCCCCTGCGCCAGCTTACTCGACAGTTGATGCAGATCGCGCAAGACCGCGAACGCTTTTTGCTGTTACCGCTGTAACAGCATATGTGCCTGTTTTCCTGACATCCACTCATAAAGCGGGGTGCAGGGGCAGAGCCCCTGACGGGGAGCGGGGACGCGGTCTGGGAGACCGTGTGGAGGGACCCGCCTACGCTTTCTCTCCTCCTCGTGGGTCATAGGCTCGTTAGAAGATTTATGAGTGGATGTCAGTGTTTTCAGCTTGCCAGGATGCTGGCATAGTTGGCGGGCAGGGCACAGCCCGCATAGAGTTTGGCAAGAAGTTGTTCCTGGTTGATGACGGTCGACTTGCCTGTTGAGCAGGTCATAACCAGCTTTCGCGCACCCATGGCTAAATCCTGGCGCAGGGGTTTTGGCTGCCCCTGGATGTTAAGAATGCCAATTGGCCAGTAGAGGCCTTGCAGAACAAAATCCTCACTACTGAAGTAGAAAAATGGGACATGGTAGCGCATGGCTGTAGTCACATCGGTAATCAGCGTGAAAATATGTGATACTGCTATCTGATAAGCGTTGGTAGGGTCAAGGCCACAGCTCTGGAAGCAGCCTGTTCCCTCGATTACCCAGAGGTGCTGGCCTATGGCACTGGTGCTGACATGGAACTGCTGCGCCCAGAAGAGGAAAAGGTTGTACAGGCTATTGACGGAGGCATCGGGATAGCCGTTATGCCAGCTATCGATCAGACCCAGTATCTGTGTATGCCAGTTCCAGTGACCACCGGGATGGACGGTCGAATTCATGGCGCTCTGCATCTGGTCAAGATACTGCACCTGGCTCTTCAGGGGACCAAAATCGACGCCGCCGACATGCGGATCAAGGGAGCCAAGCAGGATGGGAATACTGGGATTGACGGCATGGATGGCCTGCTCGCACAGGTCGTAGAAGCGTGCGAAATTCTGTGGCGATACGTACAACGTCGATGGCGGGTCATACTTCATCTCTTCGTTGCCACACTGCACAGCGTCAGCATTCCCCTGTGCAACGTCGTTGAGCAATTTCGAATTAAAGAGCTTCGGCCCTCCACTGGAATTCTGACAGACAATGAGCAGGACGCGAATGCCCCGCCGGTGATAATCCGCGATGGTCTGCTTGAGAACGCTTCCCTGCAAATTGCCCCAGCCGCAGGTAGGATAGCTGAGGCGCATCCAGGAGATACCGGAGTAATAATAGAGATCGGAGCCGGCATCGATACCAAGAATAGGCCAGCTTGCCTTGCCGGGCGTGACCGACTTCGTGGGAGAAGACGTGATAACCGGGATGGTTGGTTCTGCTGTTAGCGCGGGCATCGTCCCCGATTGCTGGCTGGCTGCTACCATATCGTACTCGAAGCCTGACAGGAGGAGCACGCCCACAACCATGAGCGCCAGCACCCACCACGAGCCAATTTTTGCTTGCTTTAATCTATTCCACGGATGCATAATCCTATTTCCCTATGCAAAACTCGCTGAATATTTTATCCAGGAGATCTTCGCTGGCCGTCTCTCCGGTGATCTCACCCAGCGCATTATAGGCCGCACGCAGGTCAATAGACACGAAATCGAGCGGCAATCCCTGCTCTAATGGAGTCAGGGAGGCGCGCAAATGTTCCCCGGCCCGGCGCAATGCTTCCTGATGCCGTGCGCTGGTCACCAGTACGCTTTCGCTCTGTACTGCCTTGCCCGCCAGAACCAGTTCGGCGACCGTCTCTTCCAGTTCGTCCAGACCCACCCCTGTCAGTGTCGAGGTGGCGACCAGGGGCGATGCGGGCCACATTGCGCGCACCTCATCCACCTCCAGTTGTTGCGGGCGATCGGCTTTGTTCACTACCAGGACAATGGGGCGACCTCGCCTCACAACGTCCTCAGTTATTATCTCACTATCCAGAGAAGAGGCTGTGCCGCCAAAGCCCATAGCGCGCAATTCTTTTGAAACCTGGCGATCCTGCGCCACGAGCGGCTCGGCTCCATCAAAGACGAGCAGAAGCACGTCGGCGCTCACAGCCGCAGCCCTGCTGCGCTGCACACCGATCTGCTCAACAGGATCGTCGCTCGGCGTAATACCCGCCGTATCGATCAGGTGCAAGGGAATACCACGCAGATTCGCGACTTCTTCCACGGTATCACGTGTCGTACCAGCAATTGGAGTCACGATAGCGCGATCGGAACGCAGAAGGGCGTTTAGCATACTGGACTTGCCAACATTGGGTCGTCCGATGATGGCGGTACGCAGCCCCTGCCGGTAGAGCCGTCCCTGTTCGGAACCTGCCAGCAAGACATCCACCTGGCGCTGTGCCAGAGCGATCAACGGTTGCAGTTCCTCCGCTCGGGGAGTAGGTACATCCTCTTCGGGAAAATCGATGCTGGCCTCGATACGGGCAATGACGCCTAGAATAGCACTGCGCGCACCCTGAACCTGCGCGGAGACGCGCCCGCTCAATTGTTGCACCGCCAGTCGCTGCCCGGCCTCTGTCTGCGATCCGATCAGATCCATCACCGCCTCAGCCTGTGCCAGATCGAGCCGCCCGTTGAGAAAGGCTCGCAAGGTAAATTCTCCTGCATTCGCCATGCGCGCTCCCTGTGCCAGCACCAGTCGCAAGATGCGGCGCAGCACCAGTGGCCCACCATGCCCCTGTATCTCCACCACGTGCTCGCGGGTATATGTATGTGGGGAGCGCATAAAGGCTACCAGCACCTCGTCCACTGTCTCTCGCGTCTGCGGGTCAATAACCCGCGCAAATGTCAGCTGGTGCGAGGGAGGCACCTCCTCGCTTCCGCCTGCCAGCCGCAGCAGTGGCAGCACCACCTCAACCGCCTCCGGTCCGCTCACCCGTATCACGCCAATGCCACCCATCCCCGGCGGCGTCGCAATAGCCGCAATCGTATCCGTCGTTGTATCAATTTGCATCATCCCAACCTGTGAAAAGTATATTTTTCCATAGAAATGCTGAAAGAAGCGTTAAATTCGAGGCTATAGTATCATGCTGTTGGGAGACATTCAAGAAGAAAGACAGCAGATCCGATCCCACATCCCATAGGCCGAGCGCAAGGCATCGGCCCTACTCTATAAGACATGGCTTGTAGAGCGGCTTTGTATAGAGTAGGGCCGATGCCTTGCGCTCGGCCTGGAGTGGGCCGACCTGATGGGTGAAGCGCTTCTCTAGCTCGTCAGAATAGCGAGATAGTTGCCGGGGAGCGCACAACCGGCGTAGAGTTTGGCGAGGAGCTGTTCCTGGTTGACGACGGTAACTTGACCACTACCACAGGACATGGTGAGGCTGCGCGCTCCCATCCAGAGGTCCTGGCGTATGGGTTTGGGGTGCAAGCCAGCATCCAGCACACCGATCGGCCAGTAAACTCCACTGGCATAAAAATCCTCGCCACTGAAATAGAAGATAGGAATGTGATAGTTCATGGCCGTCTGAACATCGAGGATGAGTGTCAGGATATGCGAAACGGCGACCTGGTAGCCACTGGAAGGGTCGACGCCGCAGCCCATGAAGCATCCTGTTGCCTCAATCACCCAGAGATGCTTGCCAAGCGAGCCAACTGGAACTCCAAACTGCTGCGCCCAGAAGAGAAACAGGTAATAGAGGCTGTTGACGCTTTGATTCGGGTAGCCGTTGTGCCAGCTATCGATCAGGCCCACGATTTCTGAGCGCCAGCTCCAGTGACCACCGGGATGTACAGCGCTATTCATAGCGTCCTGCATGGCATTGAGATAGCCGACCTGGTCATAGAGAGGCGCGTAATCAATGCCGCCAACATGCGGGTCATTCGAGCCAAGAATGATGGGTATACCGGGGCGTACAGCATGCATTGCAGTTTTGCAGGCATCGAAAAAGCGGGCAAAGGCGGCGGGTGAAATATACATAGTAGCCGGTGGATCGTACTTCATCTGCTCATTGCCGCACTGCACCGCGTCTGCCCAGCTCTGCGCAGCGTCTTTCAATGGTGCTGGATTAAAAAGCGCGGGGCCGCTCGACCACTGGCAGATGGTCAGCATCACATGCACCCCCTGCTCGTGGTACTTTTAAATCGTCTGCTTGAGCACATTTCCTCGCAGATTGCCTCCCCCACACGTGGGATAGCTGAGCCGCACCCAGGGAATGCCGGTAAAGGAAGTTCTGGGATCGCCCTGGATGCCGAGGACAGGGGCTGGCCCTAACGTGATGGGCGTGGGTGTGGGTGGAAGAGTGGGCGTGGGAAGGATATGCGGCTCAGCACGCGGTGGTGTGATCGATGTTTCCGGGCTGCCGAATGGTGTAGGTGTAGCCACCTTCTTCGGGGTTGCTGTGACCGCAGAGCTATTCGGGCTGCCACACGCGGCCAGCAGGCTCAAAAGCAAGAAGGAAAACAAGCCCAGACGTATCATTCCCTTACGCCGTATCAGAAATGCTTCATTCATATATACAGAACCTCAACTACTGATAAATAATAACCTCCACATTATAGAACGAAGGACAGGGAGATTTGATATACAGCCAATTTTGGCTATACCACAACATAAGCCTGTGGAGGCAGAAACGTTGCCATCGCAGCCGCGTTTAGAGCGAGATGATGCGCTCTGGATGGGTATAGACGTTCATGGCATGATTGCGCAGGAAACCAATGAGCGTAATGCCCCCGCTCTCCGCCAGCTCTACAGCCATGCTGGACGGAGCAGAGATGGCGGCGATGCAGGGAATACGAGCCAGCAGGGCCTTCTGAATGATCTCAAAGGAAGTGCGACCACTCACCATGAGGATATGCCGGATACAGGGAAAATCGCCATGCAGCAGGCTATAACCGATGATCTTATCGACAGCATTGTGCCGTCCGACATCCTCGCGCAAGAGCAGGAGTTGCCCGTCACCTGAGAAGAGACCAGCGGCATGCAGTCCTCCGGTATGGGTAAAGACGGATTGTGCCTCGCCCAGACGTTCTGGAAGCGCATAGAGTGTCTCGGCAGGAATACGCAGGGCATCAGGTTCCAGTGGAGGGGTGGCAACCAGCAGGTCGGCAATGCTGTTCTTTCCACACAGGCCGCAGCTTGCTGAAACCGCGAAATGGCGCTCGAATACGGCAGGGGCAACGGACTGTGGTTGAATGTTGTTACCGTTCGCCTGCTGGGTCCGATTGAGCAGGCGAACGGTAACAACATTTGGCAGAGGCAGTCCATCGGCATCCACCGTATCTTCGATCGCCAGCACATCGTCAGCGCGTTGAATGATGCCCTCTGTGAAGAGAAAGCCCATCGCCAGCTCATGATCGTTGCCGGGTGTGCGCATGATGACTGCCAGACTGCGGCGGTCAATCTGTATCTCGAAAGGTTCCTCTACCGTCAGAGCATCTTCGCGCTGCTGCTGTTCCTGTTCGTGCCAGTGGGTCACATTAGTGTGCATAACGCGCTCCGGGTCCAGTGACGAACGCCAGAAACCTGCAAGTGCCATTGCCATTATCCTGTCTCTATTGCATCGATCTAGCCTGAACGCCTTCCCCGGTGTGCATCAGCCACCGCGTGCTGCGTCGTAACGGTGGACATAGCCCCGGTTGTCCGGGTCGCGTAGTACGCTGGAGAGCGCTGACGCTTAAAATAGTATTTGCACGCGCCCGGACGAACAGGGTCGGGTGGTTCAATAGCTACCAGACCCCACCCTTCCTGCTCCAGCCAGCTCCATGCTTCATATTCCTCGTCGAAGTCACGCACGACATCCCCGGCAATAGTAAAAACCATTGTGCCTAGTAAGTATCTATGTTCCCAGTGTACCATGTTTCCCCTCCTTTCTCAAAGTGACCTGTACTCCACAACTAGAATCAGTCGTAACTGCTCGATCAATCGAGCGCCTACGTGTAACATCCTTTCCACGTTTTTAATGAACGTCAGCTAAAGGCACATTGCGGAGAAATGAGAGAAACGGGCTAAGTCTGACAGGGCGGAGCTGGCCTCCGCTCCTGAAATCCACTCATAACTGGGGGTGCAGGGGGCTTTGCCCCCTGCCGGAGCGCGAGGACGCTGTCCGGGGGACAGTGTGGAGGAGCCTCGCCCTTTTCTCTCCTCCCTTGCAGGCCTGCGGCCCGCCAGAAGCATTATGAGTGGATGCCAGCCGCTCTGGTTGACTGACATGCAGCGTAGTGCTAGGATATGGCTATACAAAAGACATTTCGAGGAAGAGGGGATTGCAGGATGCAGCATTACGTGAAAGCCAGTAACGAGACACTCCGTAAACGTGGTTATAAACTTACACCACAGCGATACTTGATTTTGAGCGTCATTCAGGAGGCGGAGGAACACCTGAGTGTTGAGCAGATTACGGAGCGAGTGCAGAAACGCAATCCCTACGTGAGCCTCTCGACGATCTACCGCACGCTGGAATTGCTGCGTGAGCTAGGGCTGGTGCGCGAAAATCGGCTGCCGGGCGAGCAGCCGCACTTCGAAGCGGCTGAGGGGAAAGCCCATCATCATCTCGTCTGTCGCAACTGTCGCGCCATCATTCACCTGGATGATACACTGCTGGGCAACCTGAACGAACTGTTGGAAGAACAATACCACTTTCACGGGTTAACGCTCGATCTGGTCGCGGCTGGCTATTGCGATGCCTGCTGGCAAGCGAAGCAGAAAGACGCATCGTGACATCGTAAGGCCAGCAGGTTTTTTTCTTCAGGCTTTGCATGCTCCACCTCGCCTCCCATTCAGCCCCACTGGCTCGAAGTGGGAAGCAAAGTGTACCAACTCCTATTGCAGTAATCCCGTTTGTGCGCAGTACTGGTTATCCTGCGCCGCTAGCTGATTGACATCCGTTGACTCCGGGGGGGCTATCTTGTACTGCGGAATGGAAGAGAAAATGTAGTTATACAACTGCGTGATGATGGGACCGTTGACCAGGCCGCCCTCACCCGCGTTCTCCTTCATAGAAACAATGGTTAGCTTTGGATTGGAGTATGGTGCCTGGGAAATCACCCAGGATTCGGCCCCCTTAGTGCCGCCGACCTGCCCGGTACCCGTCTTAGCAATAATCTGATAGGGCGAGGTCCACAGCGTGGGATTGGCAGTAGAGCCGGGGTCTCCAAAGCGACCGGAACCGCAGCGAACGACGCCAAGCATCGCCTGTCGCACCTGAGTCGCCGTCTGGCTGCTAATTGGATTGTCAAGCGTCTGCGGATTGAAGGATTGCAGCACCGTACCATTCGGGTCAACAATCTTCGTGACGAGTGCTGGCCTCATCAAGGTGCCATCGTTGGCAACAGTGTTATCGATCAGCGACATCTGCAAGGGGGTAACAGCGTCTACACCCTGCCCGAAGGAGTTTTCAGCCAGCCCATTGAGCTGAAGGGACTGCCCGTTTTTCGGCAGCACTGAACTGGGTGTCACTGGCAGATCAAAGGGGATCTGCTGACCAACATAGAGCTTCTTGTTGTAATCAAGCCAGCTAGTGATGCCAAGCTTCGCGCCAATCTGGGCAAAGATGATGTTATCCGAATGTGCAAAGCCATACGCCACATTGACCGGATAACGAAAGGTGAATGTCGAGATGTTGTTGCCGGACGGCCCAAACGACTCTCCGCCAATGTCTACAGGGCCGATTGCCTGAGGATGGTTGGGGTCGTTGTCTTTATAAAAGAGGTTACTCATCTGTGTCGAGCCTGCATCCAGCGCGGCCATCAATGTCATTGTCTTATATGTCGAGCCAGGAACGTAGGTAGCCTGGATGGGACGTTCAAGCAGCGGCTGATCCGGGTCTTTGACAAGCTGGTTGTAGTAATTGAGATCACCACTGGCAATGCGATTGGGATCGAAGCCCGGTCGGCTCACCATCGCCAACACTTCGCCCGTGTGGGGGTCCATAACAATAATAGAGCCGCGATTTGAAGGAAAAATGTTGAGTTTGTCGGAAGCAGCCGCGTATTTATCGAAGTAGTCGTTAGCCGCTTTCTGGATACGGTCATCGATGGTCAGATAAATGTCGTCCCCCACGGGTGGCAGGTGCAAGGTTTGATTCACCAGATTGCCCAGTTTCGTGACGCCTACGCTGCCATCTAGATATGCTTCGTACTGGTGCTCAATACCGGTTGAAGTGAAAAGGGGGCTGATATAGTAGCCGATCAATCCAGCCAGTGAAGGATCAGTATAGTGCCGCACGTAGCCACAGCCGTTCGACGATGGCGTGGAGTAAGCCAGCAGCACGCCATTGCGGTCAAAGATGCGCCCGCGCTGGGGCGCGACATCGCTCAAACAGTGCCGCTCGTTGTGAATATTGGCCGTTACCTGCTGTGCCACCACGACCTGCCAGTAGACAAGTCCGCCACTGAGCGCGACGAAGAGAGCAACAAACAACAATGTCAACTTCCGTATGCTGGCACTGATATTTGCATTCATATTATTCATGTCGATACTTCCCGCTATATAAAGACCGAAGTCACGATTACCAGAAGAAGTGTACCATTGTTCTTAGCGACTGGCAAGCATGAAAGGTCACTGAAGCAAGCTCTTCATTCTCATTGGTCATCTGCCTGTGTGTATTCGCGTAATTACACCTCATCCATACTCTCTTTACACTTCCGCTTCTCTCCATTGGAAACTAAAAAAAATTTATTTCATTTTTCAAACGGTACGGCTTAGGAAGTTTATTTATGACAGAGAGCAACTTTATAAGTACCTCTGTCATATCTTTTTTCCATCAAGCTATTGACACAACAAGAAACATATTTTACAATATACCTTAATCATTATTTTTTTATTTATTGACCTACGCGCTACTCATAACAGTTCTACATGGAGGCATTTATGGCACCCGAAGAAACATTCCACATGCAGATTGGACAGTCAGTTGGTGCGAAACTGCGAGCGGCAAGGCAAGCCAGGAAAATGACGCAGAGCCAGCTTGCTCACCCTGACTTTTCAGTCAGTTATATTTCAGCAATCGAGCGAGGGCAAATTCATCCCTCACTGCGCGCACTCGAGATTTTAGCAGTACGGCTTGGCCTTACTTCGACACAGTTGCTGCCCAGAAGCGGAGAGCAGAATGAGGGAGGGGCGGCAACGAAACGTCCCTCTCCTGAAGAAGTAAGCGAGCTGGCCCTGCTGGAGGCACAGGTTGCCATCTGGCAGGGAGAAAGCGCCGTTGCCCTGGAACAGCTTGAGAAGCTGGCAAAAAAGACGCTAAATCGCAGGCAACAGCTCCGGAGAGGCTATCTGCTGGGTATGGCTTACACTGCGCTCATGCAATTTCAGGAAGCTGAGTCGATCCTCTCGCAGTCCATAGAGCTGGCGCAGGAGAAGAATGATGTCTATAGCAAACTGCAACTACACTACCAGCTTGGAAACACGTACGCAGCTACCCATAATTACACCCAGGCGATCTCCTGCCACCACTCTTGCTTGAAACTGCTAGTAGAGTCAGGGATTGAAGACCCTTTCCTGAAAGAGCAAGTCTACATGCAGCTAGGACAGCATCATGCAGCACTGGATCATCATGAGCGGGCTATTGAAATGTTTGAGCAGGCCATTGCTCTTGCCGATGAATTGACAGTGCCTGAGCAACACAAAGCAGCTTACTGGAACCTCAGCCAATGGTTCATTGAGAGCGAAGATTATACCCTCGCGACAATCTATTTGTACAAGAGTCAGTTCCTGATCAATCAGCAATCGGCGCAACTGCTAACCGGGGAAATCTACCATTATCTTGGTCGCGCCTTGCTGCGTGGAGACCAGGAAGCCGCTCACGCGTATCTGATGAACGCGCTGCAAAATGAGCGCGTACTGCAAGATCAACTGGCTCGTGCCAGCATCACCACCTCCATGGCGGAATGGTTTCTCAAGCAGAAGGCAATGCGCGAGGCCGAAGAACACGCCCTGCACGCCTTTGAAATGGCAGTCACTTCAGGAGATACCATTGTTACAAAAGAGGCGCTGTTGACACTGGGACGCATTGAGTACGCGCTGAGCCGCTACGAAGATGGAGACAGCCACTTTATCGCGGGACTGGAGATGCTGGAACGCCTGGGTCTACAAGAAGAACTAACCGATCAACTGGCCCACTACGGTCAACTGTTAGAGGAGCGCGGCATGGTGCAAGAAGCAATTAAATACTTCAAGCGCGCCTTCGAGGGACAGCAGAGAATCGTTGCGCATGGCTAATTCCTGTCTGGCCTATTGTAGCTCACCACGCTAACTCGCAGGGTGTATCTCTACACGCATGAACATCACTTCTAGTAACGGTCGATCTTTCGGATTATCGAGCTGCAATTGGGTCGTGCCCAGCGGCACGTCCAGGATACCCTGCTCGTCTACGGCGCTGGCGGAACGAATGGCACGAGGATTTCCTCCCAGCCAGTGTACCGGCTCAATGAGCGAACCAAGAGGCACAGAGATATTCACTATTTGACCACGCAGGGCGTTATCAAGGTCTTGCAGGTGCAATATCAATGTCTCCCCTAGCTGTGTAATGGTACCGGTAAACGAGCGATCCTGCAACTGAATGGCCGGGTATTCGTGAGCGGGACCTGCGGCATGGGGAGACGTGGCTTTGCGTACAGTTTTGCCATGACGCGCTCCTCCGGCTCCGGCGAGTGAGGGAGAATAGGAATAGAGAGCAGACGGCTCTTGCGGTGCCTCCGGCCCTGCCGCACTGGCCGCTACACGTACCAGGTCTTGCAAGGCGCGACTACGCATGGAGCTTTGATCAATGCGCGTCCCGCTCTTGATCGCCAGCTGCAGTAATGCACGGGCCAGGGCTGCATCGTCGCGATGCTCGCGACGGGCCTGTTTCAAAACGGCATCAGCCTGCGTAATGAGCATTTGACAGAGCTGCATTAGCTGGCGAGCCGACGGTACATTAGCCTGAGCTGGAAGCGGTATGTGCGCCTGATCTTCATTGATAGAGATAGCTTCCTGCAAGGAATCATACAGGTCAAGATAGCCGGCGTGACAGGTCGGGCAGCCAACAAGGTGATAGAGGAGTGGAGCATAACGACTTGCTGCCAGCCGATCATGCCTTAGCAGGGCCATGATAAAATCAGGGAGTTGCTGATAAAAATGAGGGTGATATTCGCCGAGTGGAATCGCAAAATGAGAGGCCTCTTCTCCTTTTAGAGTCTCTGCTTGTGATTCTTGCTCCTGTGGCGGCTGGGCCATGATACCCTGCAACCATTGCGCCAATCTTCTGTATTTATCGTCTGGATGAAACGTTCCAGGCGGTGTATCGTTTGCATCGTTTTGCATATGTTCTTTCCCTCTTCTCTAACAGGAAGGCCAGTTCGTGTTTATCGCTATTCACTCGTCTGCATAGTAGCGAGACAAACGCTTTCTCTGGGCCGCACTGAGATGAATCGTATCCTCACCATGCCAGACTAAAAAGCCCCCGACTACTAATCCAGTCAAACCCTGACACACCTCATCGACTGAGAGATCATTCTGCGCCAGAACTGAGATGTCCACCTCGAATGTATCAGAGGCGGCATCGTGGACTCCATATTCAGTCAGACGTAAAGCAACCGTCACTGTCAAATTACTACTTTGTTGTTGCAAGCAGTGACGCAATTTTCGATGGGCGTGGTCCTTATGCTGGCTCAGGTGCTCCAGAGGTTCCTTAAAAAGGGGAAGAGAGGGACGGAGTTCATCGAGTACAGACTGCATCAGTTCTGAGCAGCCAATCTCCTCGATCTCCTGCAATACCGCCTGCAATTGCCGGGGTGCCGCGCTCAATTCCATAATACAATGCTTGAGAAGATTTCGTAATTCCCACCGGGAAACACTGGCAAGAGCCGCCTCTTCCGGTGTAGCAAAGGGAGGAGAACCCCAGAGCGGTTTGACCACATCGTTGAGAGGGTTATCTTCTCCTTCCACGTCTTCAGGACTCTCCAGTTCAGATATATTATTGACCGGTACACGCCGCTTACGCCACAGATCAATGAATTTGTTGCGCACGCTGGTCTGCAAAAATTTCATGAACTGTGCCTCGGTAAGAGAATCAATGACCGTGAGAGGTGTGCGGTCTTCACCGCCAATCAGGCCAAGACGAACAAGCTGCTCGACCACATGTTCAACCACCAGATCCAGTTCATAGGTATCAACATTCGATCGACCAGAAAAGCGCTGTGCGTACCGTTGCAAATACGCATAGAGTTGAGGAAAGCTTTCTTCGGCATGGTAGCGCAGCTCGTGCGCCGTAAAGGACATCCGTCCAATCCCTCCAGAGCGAGAATGAGCAAAGAGTCGTTCGGTTTGCATAGCTCTTTTTGTAGTCTTGTAGGGAACGCAATTTATCGTCCCCTGCCTGCTTGCCGATAAATCGGCACCTACGGGTTATCGATCAACGCCTACGGGTGGCGACCGAATAATACATTCTCTATTGTACAAGATGAATATAAAAAAGGTCAACGGAAAAACATACGTCACCTTACAGATTGCACGTTGAGGTGTACAGCGCGCAACCATGCAAGGTGACGTATCCTTCCTCTAGCAAAGACGGCGAGGAGCGTTACTCGATATCCCCTCGCTTGCCCTGACGCTGGTGCTCATACGCTCTCTTGATAGCATTGAGACTGCGCTGGACATCGCCGCGAGCCTCCAACTGATTGGCATAGCGGAAGTAGGCACCGGCAGCCAGCTCATGGGCTTGCGAGTGATCCAGCAGTTCCAGTGCCCGCTCGAAGGCCTGATCGGCCCCGGCGTAGTCACCGGCTTCGTGATGAATCTGGGCCAGAGCCATAAGCGCCTGCCCTTCCGTCGTCTCATCATGCGCTCGCTCGGCGTAGCTGAGCGCTTCATTGGCCTGTTTCTCAGCCCCCTGCACATCGCCACGCTTGAGCAACAGTTCCGCCAGCGAGGTATAGCACTGCGAAGCGGCGGCTTCGTCATTGAGATCACTCTCAATGGTAATCGCCTCCTGGTATTCGCGCTCGGCCTCATCCAGCTTACTCTGCTTCTCGAGCGTCTTGCCCAGTCGCTGATGGGTTAACCCCACCAGGCGCATCTCATCGCGCATCTCGTAGACCGACAGGGAATGCATGGCGTAATCACGGGCCATGGACAGTTTGCCCGCCGTCTTGTAGCGCTGACTGATCTCCATATACTTCAGCGCATAACTCTTGCTGTCCTTCGTTAAACCTTCGAACATATCGAGAGCACGATGGTAATACGCAACCGCTTTGTCGAGTTCGCCCAGTCGGAAGTAGTCATTCGCGAGATTGCTGAAAACATCGAGCGCAAAAAGAGGATCAATAATTTGTCCGCTTTCAATGGCCGCATTACATCTCAGATGATTTTCGATGGCGAGCGTATAATTGTACAAAGCATAATACGCTTTCCCAAGCAAATTGCGCGCACGCTCAACGTACTCGATGTCATTGATGCCTTCTGCCTGAGTGACGGCTTGCCGTAAATCAACGACCGCTTCCTGGTACTGGTGTTGCCCGAGATCAATTTCCCCACGCAAGCGATAGAGTCGATAGACTTGCTCGGTGGTGATGCGCTCCGGCTGTAATGGGGCCAGCAATTGTGCCGCCTGGTCGTACTGGTCCTGCTGCACCAGCACTGCCGCTTGCAGCAGATCCACATCGACGCGGGTATCCGGCTCTGAGTCTGCCGGGGAATAGCCAACAGCGCGAGCCTCAGCAGCCCCGGCAGGTGATCCCTCCAGCAGGAAGGTGAGAGGAACATCCAGTCTGCGCGCGAGGATGGATAAGGCTTTGAGAGAGGGACGAATCTTGCCACGCTCGATGGCAGAGATATAGGAAATCGAAAATTCAGGCGCGGCTAGTTGCGCTTGCGTCATGCCGAGTTTGGTACGCACTTCCCGTATGTTAGTGCCTACCCTCGCCGCAACTGCCTTGCCCACATTCGCAGTTTCAAGGGACGGCATAGTCTTTCCTTTCTTAACATCTAGTGACTTGCTTCCACGTCAGCACATGGAATTGGTTTCTTCATCCTAACTTCTCTTCTTTTGATTGATCGTGGTAGTTGCGAAGATGTAACGATTTCTTTGCTACACTTATCCCTGACACCGAAAAGTATGTGCCGTTGAATCAATCAAAATGCAAGAAGGTAGCAATGATACATTACCACAAATCCTATTGTAACTTATTGTATGCGTATTTGTCAACCCATTTATCATATTAATTTCTCAAATTTCTCTACAAGTGTGAAAGATAACAGGAATTCTATTTTCCTCATAAGAGAAGAAATATAAACTTGCCCTTATTGGTTTCAAATACATAAATGTCATGTTTTTAATCGAAGTGGCTACTAAAGAATGTACTTCATTTTATGCATTACATGCCCTGATCAATATACTACCTTTCTATTATACCTCTTTATGCCCATTTTGCAAAATTGCCCCTAAAAAAGATTCCAGAATATAGTACAAAAGAACTTTTTTAATGGCAAAGCAACTTATCAAGAAAATACTACGAATAAAAATAATGCTTGATTTCGGGCTCTAGCCAAAAGCTCATAGTTTTACTACCAGCTCCCTCATTGCTGCCTCTACTGTGATAAAATCTTTTTATCCTTTTATTCCTGTAGTCGTTTCAGAATAACCAGGAGAAGCAGAAGAACCTGGATGATCAAGTACATGTCTGGCGTGACATTCAAGCAGTTACGGACATCGGTGTAGTAACGTACTTATCGTAATCGTATTAGTAGTATTAAGGAAGACACCATGGAAACGACAATCAATCAGATTTTCGCAAACTCTGCCGCCCGCTTTGCCAATCGTGTTGTGCTCATCGAGCCAACTGAAGACGAGAGCATTATTTCAATCACCTTCGGAGAATTACAGGAACGGGCGCAGCGTTTCGCAGGTGCATTACAACAAAAAGGCTATATGAAAGGGGATCGCGTCCTGTTTTGGTTCACCAATCGTATTACCTGGATGGTTGCCTATCTCGGCGCGCTCCTGCTGGGACTGGTAGTCGTACCTCTGGATATCAATTCACGCGAAGATTTTCTCGCCCGTATTGCCGAAACGACCGCAGCGAAGGCGCTAATCACAACCGAAAAGCAGTATCGCAGTTTGAAACAGCCTCCGCTGCCTCTCATCGACATTGAAACTCTTCCTCAGGGAACGCTGGATACGGCAAAGCTACCGGCAGTCACAGGGGAAGACCTGGCCGAGCTGGTTTTTACCTCCGGCACAACTGGCCATCCGAAAGGCGTCATGCTCACCCATAACAATATTGCCAGCAATGCAATAGCCGCCGTTTCGGTTGTGAATATACTTGACACCGACCGGGCGCTCTCGATTCTTCCCTTAAGTCACATGTTTGAAATGACTATTGAAGTCGCGGTGCTCTATATTGGCGCGAGCGTCGTTTACACAAAAACGCTGGCACCCGATACCTTGCTCCGGCTGCTCGCCACACAGCGCGTGACCTGCATGGTGCTCGTTCCACAGGCGCTGCAACTTTTCATGAATGGGATAGAAAGAACGGTAAGGCAGCAAAAACGGGAGCGACAGTGGGAGATGCTGCATCACATTGCCCCCCGGCTATCCTTTTCTCTCAGACGCCGTCTTTTTGCCGCTGTCCACAAACGTTTTGGTGGCCATTTCCGCTTCTTCGTCAGTGGCGGCGCGTATCTGCCTCCGCTGCTCGCCGCTCGCTGGGAAAACATGGGCTTTCGTGTCATGCAGGGCTATGGTGCAACGGAATGTTCTCCCGTCATCTCCGTCACCCCCTATAACGACCACAACTATACCTCAGTGGGCAAACCGCTGCCGGGCGTGGAGGTGCGTATTGCCCAAGACCAGGAAATCCTGGTGCATGGCCCTAATGTGGCAAAAGGTTACTGGAAGAACCCTGACGCCACAACAGCTGCGTTCGAGCACGGCTGGTATCATACAGGTGACCTGGGGTTTTTTGATAAAAAACATGATTTGTATTTAAAAGGACGTAAAAAAAATCTCATTGTACTTGCAAATGGCCTCAATGTCTATCCGGAGGACGTGGAAAACGCGCTCATCAGTAATCCACTCGTCAAGGATGCCGTCGTCTTTGGTCTGGACAAGCGAGGTGAGGGGCCGCAGGTGCATGCTGTGCTACTGACGGAGAAGCCGGAGCAGGCGAAAGCCATTATCCAGCAGGCGAACAAGCAATTGGCCGCACATCAGCAAATACGCGGCTTCTCCGTCTGGCCGGAAGACGAATTTCCAAGAACGCATACACTGAAAGTCAAACGGCAGGAGGTCCTTGCCAGACTGCCCGCAGTACGAAGGGATGCGCAGCTGGAAAGATGAAAGAAGTACATCAGGAATCACAACAGGAACACGAACAAGAAGAGAATACATACGGTACGCTCTATCTTGTGGCAACCCCCATAGGAAATCTGGGGGATATGACGCTGCGCGCAATTGAGACGCTGCGCGCTGTCGATATCATTGCCAGTGAAGACACACGTAAAACGGGGCTGCTGCTCAAACACTTCGATATCTCAAAGCCTCAGATGTCATTTCATGAGCACAATGAGCAACGGGCTGGCGAGCGCGTCGAGGCGCTCTTAAAAGAGGGAAAATCGGTCGCGGTGGTCAGCGATGCGGGAACCCCGGGCATCTCTGACCCTGGCTTCACCCTGGTGCGGCGTGCCATTCAAGAGCGCCTGCCCGTGACAATGATTCCGGGGCCAACTGCCTTTGTCATGGCGCTGGTGCTCTCCGGCCTGCCCGTCCACAGCTTCACCTTTCGCGGCTTCCCGCCCCGCAAGCCCGTCGGCAGACGCAAATTCTTCGAGGTCGACAAAGAATCGCCCCATACCCTCATCTACTACGAAAGCCCCTATCGCCTGGAAGCCTTCCTCAAGGATGCCCTTGCAGTCTTCGGCGACCGTGAGGCTGCC
Organism: uncultured Chloroflexia bacterium; assembly: GCA_963736995.1. Taxonomy (GTDB): domain Bacteria; phylum Chloroflexota; class Ktedonobacteria; order Ktedonobacterales; family Ktedonobacteraceae; genus CADDYT01. The sequence continues at coordinate 145,720 of CAVTRB010000003.1, read as the reverse complement.
ATTGCCAACGACCTGACCAAAAAATTCGAGTCTGTCCAGCGCGACAAACTCTCCTCCCTGCTCGAATCCACCACCCATTCAACAGCAAAAGGAGAGTACATTGTTGTTATAGCAGGAGTGGGAAAACAATCTAAAAGAGATGAGGATGAATAATGGCCTGGCTCGGCCAGGCCATTATTCATCCTCATCTCTTTTAGATTCCCATGACCTTAATCAATTCCTGCACGGCGTCAGCTGAGCGCTGAAGCTGAGCGCGTTCGTTCTCATCAAGTTCGATCTGGATAATCTGCTCGACTCCACCCGCACCAAGCTTGACGGGAACGCCAGCGAAGAGGCCGTTGATGCCATATTCGCCGTCCAGGTAGACGGAGCAGGGCAAAATCATCTTCTTGTCAAGCAGAATGGCTTCAACCATTTGCAGCACCGAGGCAGAGGGCGCGAAGTAGGCGCTGCCAGTGCCGAGCAATTTGACGATTTCAGCCCCGCCATCCTGTGTGCGCTGCACAATTTGCTCGATGCGCTCAGCCGGGAGCAGTTGCGACAGGGGGACACCGGCCACGGTAGACATACGAGTCAGCGGCACCATCGTGTCGCCGTGTCCGCCCAGGACATAGGCCTGCACATCGCGCACAGAGACGTTGAGTTCCTGCGCGACAAAGGTGCGGAAGCGGGCCGTGTCCAGCACGCCGGACTCGCCCAGCACACGGTTGCGTGGGAAGCCGCTGATCTTGTAGGCCAGCTGCGCCATTGCGTCCAGTGGGTTCGTGACCATAATGATGATGCAGTTCGGCGAGTAGCGTACCACCTGCTCCGTCACCTGCGTAATCACCTCTTGATTTTTCTTCACCAGGTCATCGCGACTCATCCCCGGCTTGCGCGGGAAGCCAGATGTAATTACAACAATATCGGAATTGGCCGTATCGCCATAGTCGTTAGTACCGATCACCTGTGAGTCGTAGCCCAGGATGGGGCCAGCTTCCAGCATATCCAGCGCCTTACCCTGCGGCATATTGGGGACGATATCGAACATGACGATATCGGCGTAGTCGCGTTCAACGAGGCGTTGGGCCAGCGTGCTACCCACAAAACCCGCCCCGATCACACTTATCTTTTTTCTCGATGACATATCCTTACCAGTCCTTTCGTTGAAAAAATAGGGTCTACCCTATTGTATGCCGAAGCGTACAAAATTGCCAGTACAGCTACCTTGCATAGAAGCCAGTTGATATGTTAAACTCTAACATACAGATAACCGTTGCTTTTCGGATTGTTTCAGACCAGATGCTACGAGAAATTCAGCAGACTGGCATAAAATGATTCGATTTTCGTACAGGTAAAGCTGTTATCTTTCCTCTTTCTTCTTGCGCTCATTCTAATTGCAGGTGCATGATTAGGGGCGCGACCATTCTTGTTCCTGTCGTTGGTGTTATTACCAGAAGGAAGGAGTTCCACATGGCGGATTCCAGATTGACCCAGGAGCAACAGGACGAGGCATTACTGCAAAAGTTTGGCTACAGGCAGGAGTTGCAGCGCACACTGGGCTTCCTCTCCAACTTTGCAGTCGCTTTTTCCTACATCTCCGTATCGACCGGCACGTTCTCGCTCTTCTACCTCGGCCTGGCAGCCGGTGGTCCCGCGTTCTTCTGGACATGGCCCATCGTGGCTATCGGCCAGTTCATCGTGGCGCTGAACTTCGCTGAACTGTCCTCGCACTTCCCCATTGCAGGCTCCATTTACCAGTGGAGCAAGCGCCTGTCGGGCCACTCGCTCGGCTGGTTTACCGGCTGGTTTTATTTCTTTGCTGGCGTGCTCACCATCACCGCCGTCGCCTACACTATCCCTGTTCCCCTGCTCGCCATTTTTCCCGGCATTCCGGCAACGATCCTGGGCATACCCAGCGCGGTCTTCATTGCCCTGCTCTCCATCGTCATCGGCACGATCATCAACGTGGCGGGTGTGCGCCTGCTCTCGATCATCAACAACATCGGCGTCGTAGCGGAGATCATCGGTATGATCGGCTTCGCGCTGATCCTGCTGATCTTCCACCACAACCAGTCGTTCGGCTTCCTCTTCCAGGGGCCGGTCAACTCGCTGCAGACGTCCGCGCAGCCCTGGACGCCCGGCTTCGGCACCAGCTATTTCGGTGCCTTCCTGGCCGCCATGTTCATGTCCCTTTTCGTCATCTACGGCTTCGACACAGCAGGCACGCTCGGTGAGGAGACAAGAGACCCGCAGCGCAACGCGCCGCGTGGCGTGCTCGTTGCCATCGGCCTCTCCTTCTTCGCGGGCCTGCTTTTCCTGGGCGGTACACTGCTCTCGATCAAGAATCCAGCCAAAATTGAGGGCATAGCAGCAGGAACGAACTTCTTGCAAGCTCTGCCGACCATCATTCAGGACGCGCTCGGCCCGTTCTGGGGCAACGTCTACCTCTTCGTCGTGCTCGTTGCCGTCTGTGTCTGCACGCTGGCGATCCAGTCTGCTACCATTCGCCTGATGTTCTCGATGGGCCGCGACGGTCGTCTGCCCTTCAGCAGCATCTGGGGCAGTGTGAACAGCACCTTCCGAACCCCGATGTGGGCTGGCGTTGCCGTTGCTGTGCTCTCCGCGCTGCCCTTCCTTGTCAGCACAGCCATCGGCGTCATCGTCACCGGCGCGACGGGTATGATCTACCTCTCGTACTTCCTGAATAACGTCGCTTCCCTCAGTGCCCGTCTCAAGGGCTGGCCGCGCGTCAAAGCGCCTTTCAGCCTGGGTAGCTGGGGCATGCTCGTCAACGTGCTTGCCCTGGTCTACGGCGGCTTGATGATTATCAACTTCCTGTGGTTCGGTGGCCTGCGCAACGTCTACACCAACCCGGTACTGGGTGCGGCCTTCCCATCCTGGGCCAACATTCCCCTCCTGGGCGGCTTCCCCATCTTCGAGTTCTCGCTGCTCATCTTCTTTATTATCGGAGCCATTTACTGGTTCGGCTTCAAACGCCGCTCCATCATCGACAGTGGAGAACAGGCTTCATCCGCACTGGCCGAGTAACATTATGAAAAACTGTTCTGGACGTGTCATTTTTTGCTGCAGCGAAAAATGACACGTCCAGAACAGTTTTTCATAATGTTATACATATCTCTAGAAAGTCGAAACATGTTCACAGTAATTTTTCTCATCGATGGCCTGCTGATCCTCGGCTTGCTCTGGGCCATCGTTCGTTTTCTGTACACATACAGAGCATATATTACCTCTACGATTGCCACACAGGGCATGAGCAAGTTTGTCCGGCTGCTCATGGCCGCACCACCGGTAGCCATTGTGCTTATCATCCTCATCCTTGTACTTGTAGTGCGCAACGAGCTTTTCCTGAACTTCGCCCACGCCCTGTTCCTCCTCGGCATGTGGATAGCTGCCATAACCGTGGGCCTCACCTTCCTCATTGTGATGCGCATACGCAGCCCCTACCTCTTCATCGCATTCCTCGGCATTCTCTGCTCAATGCTGCCCATTCTCTTCTTCACCTCTACCACCAACTTCCAGTCCATCTTTGCTTCGACCGGCTCAACCGGCTACCTCCTGCTCCTGCTCGAAGGTCTGCTAATCGTCGTCCTCTGCTACCCCATGCTACTGCGCCTCTATCACATTCTCAAAACCAGCCCGTAGCTGCTGGCTTATCAGCCCCCGTTCCGGTACCGTATCCCCATCCCGTAGGCGCCGATTTATCGTGCGCACTGCCGATTTATCGGCCCCGCAACCCCTTTGGCCGATAAATCGACTCCTACAAGACTTTGTTACCGATTTTCGATTGTGAATGTTCATTATCGCCCCGTGGGGCGGTGCGAGTCGATAAATCGGCGCTGGCCTCGATCAATCGCGGCCCTATATATTAACTACTCCCTGTTGCAGACAAAAAAAATTGCAAAAAGCCAAAACAACCGCTTGACATCCTGTCACAGTTACGGTAATATACATTGCGCGGAGAGAAATCCTCGCTAAGCCAGATAAAACGATGGGGTGTCGTTCAACGGTAGGACTGCCGACTCTGGATCGGCCAATTGGGGTTCGAATCCCTGCACCCCAGCCAACATGGAGAGGTCACTGTGACCTCTCTTTTTTGTTGCCTTTTGTATTACCCCTCTGCTAATACTCACTCAATCTTAGCGCCTGGCTCAGAGCCGAGCGAGAGACGAGGCGCACCATCATGACAATGGCGAGCACGCAGGTGGCGATGAGCAGGGCGAGGATGACCGCGAGCGCGGGGGAATGGCGACCTGGATGGGTGGGAACATATCTCAACTCACGAACCGATTTGTCCGTATCATACGTTATAGGCTATAATGACAGAGCTATCGTTTGTGTAACGGTTACATAAATTGGTGACAGGTCGGGCAGGCAAAAAAGAGAGCGAGAGAGTAGAAAGTTAAAAGATATGAGTATAAACCCAAGACCATTTAGCAAATTACGGGTCGATACAGTGACAGAATCGAGGTGGGCGCGTCGGCGTGATATCCCCATCGCCATTCTGGCCTGGATCGTCCTGGGCGCAATTATCCTGTGGGCATTGGGCCACGTGATCAACTCCGTGCTGATCTTCATTATCGCGGCTCTGCTGGCATATGCTTTGCTGCCCGCGGTGAAGTTGCTTGAGCGAGCAATGCCGCGTTTCTTTGCGATTCTCATCGTCTACCTCGTCGTGCTCACGGCGCTGGTCGTGGTTTTCTACTTCCTCATCAATACAACCATCAGTCAGGTTGGTGCGCTGGTCGTGAATGTGAGGGCGCTGCTTACGCCCGCGCCGAATGAGCAGGTTTCCCCGCTGATCAAGACATTGACGCGCTTCGGCATCACACAGGCGCAAATTGCGGCGGCAGGAAATCAGATCATCGCACAGGCGGAGGGGCTGACTACCAGCATTGTACCCTTGCTCAGTGGCATCTTCAACTTTATCCTGGACACCTTCGTGGTCGCGGTGCTCAGTATCTACCTGCTGGTAGATGGGAGACGTGTCACGGACTGGCTGCGTACCAACCTCCCGACTTCACAGGAAGGACGCATGCGCTTTTTCCTGAACACCCTCCAGCGCGTCGTCGGCGGCTACATTCGCGGTCAACTCACCCTCTCCGCACTGATCGGCGTGCTGGTCGGCATCGATATGACCATCTTTCACGTGCCATATGCTGTGCTGCTCGGCGTGCTTGCCTTCGTCCTGGAATTCATCCCCGTCCTGGGAACGTTGACTTCCGGGGCCATCTGCGTCCTGGTCGCGCTCAGTCAGGGCTGGCTGATAGCCCTGCTGGTTCTCGGCTCCTTCATCGTCCTGCATATTCTTGAGGGAGATGTGGTCGGGCCGCGCATCGTCGGCCAGGCCATCGGCCTCCATCCCGCCGTCTCCCTGATCGCCTTGATTGCCGGTGCCGAGCTGTTCGGCATTGTCGGCGCGCTCTTCGCCTCACCCGTGGCCGGCGTCTTGCAGGCCCTGCTTATCGCCATCTGGTCAGAGTGGCGCGCCGCTCACCCGGATCAATTCGAGGAGGCAAAAGATAAACTCGCGGATACAGTCGAGGAGAATTTGCCAGACCACCCGGTTGAACCATCGGAAAAACTGCTCTCTTAAACCCCCAGGCCAAGCGCAAGGCATCGGCCCTACTATACACGGGGTAGCCCGGAGAGCCAACGTGTATAGTAGGGCCGATGCCTTGCGCTCGGCCTGCCCGGGTTTAAGTTAACGCCTATGGGGCCGATGCCTTGCGCTCGGCCTGCTCTTCACATATGACCTGCGTGGGCATCACCATTCAACTAACCCTACCAGTTCCCCATCCGTATATATTTATCATCAACATTTTAAAAGATTTTTGGTAACGGGTTATTGCAAGAAATATGTTTACACAAAGCACATCCTCCTGCCAACTATGCAACAGGCCAATCTATGGGCGCTATCTCCAGTATAGCAACGGACTTACCGTGTGCGAACAGTGCGAGCAAACAGCGCCGCATTGTGATCGCTGTAAGCTACCCTCTCGCCAGCTTACCACCACGCGCAACGGGAAGCTCTGCCAGGACTGCCTGCAAAATGTTCCCAGCTGCGATCTCTGCCATGAGCCAATTCTGGGCAACTATAAGGTATACAATGGAAGCCTGAACGTGTGCGCTGAATGCGAGCGCACTGCTACGCACTGTGCCAGGTGCGGCATCCCTTCGCGTCAGCTCACGCCAGTACGGGGTGTGGAAGTATGCCGCGATTGCCTGCAAGCGATGCCCGTCTGTGATTGCTGTCACATCCCGATAGTTGGTCGTTCCAGTGTGTTTGAAGGATCTCCCAATCGCTACTGTGAGGCGTGCATGACAACGCGCCCGCGCTGCGGCGTTTGTAACGAACCGATCAACGAGCAGGGGCGAGTTTTCAGAGGAAGCGAAGGAGAGACCAGGCGCTGCGCCAATTGCTTGCGCACTGCTATAAAGACAGGCCAGCAGGCGGAGCCACTCTACCAGCAGGTGCGCGAGCTGCTGAAACGAGAACTCTCCCTCGCTATAGCTGCCCTGCCCGCGCTCTCGCTGGTGGGACGCGAGCGACTGGAGGCACTACACGGGCAGACGGCAGCCAGCGCAGGTAATAATCTCTCTCCGGGAGTGGAACCGGCGCACCTGCAAGGCTTCTTTCACCGCGTCAACGACCGGCAAAACATCTATATTGAACACTACCTGCCACAGGCCCAGTTCCAGAGCGTGGCGGCACACGAACTGGCCCATGCCTGGCAATCTTCGCACTCCCCACACAATCAACCAGAGAGAATCGTCGAGGGCTTCGCCGAATGGGTCGCCTACAGCATCTTACAGGCGCTGGGAGAGCGCGCAGAGGCTGAACGCCTGACCAAACGCGGCGATATCTACGGTGAGGGCTTGCGCTACTTCCTCGATCTTGAACGCAGGCACGGACGGCAAGCAGTGCTCCAAAGAGCACAACGGTGAGCATGCAGGTGTATAACCAATTGCACTTGAGTGCATGCAGGCTTATAATGCCATATGATACACTTTGCCAAACCAGATTGGCTCCGTAGACACCGATTTATCGGCAAGGGAACGCGGGGCCGACAATGAACGTTGACAACCGAAACCGGGAATGAGGACGTCCTGTAGGGACAGGGGGTGGGGTGCGGGGGATGAGGGGGCCTTGTGCCTGTCCGTTGTGCCAGCCGCCTGGTTCGATTCGGCAAAGTTGGACGTCTGCTGAGGCCAGGCGGACAAGCACAAGGCCCCCACCCTTCTCTTCCTCCACCCCTTGTCCCTACAGGGTCCCATTCCCGGTTCTGGCTGTCAACGTTCATTGCTGTTGCTTACCGAAATCGGGCATACCGGAAAATGGAAAAATAACTTGCTAAAAAGGTTACTGAATGTTACGCAGACTGAGTGCTATTGAGATCGCGGAAGGAGCATTGCTGGCCGATCTCGCGGTCATTTTTCATTTGATTACCCTGTATCTCCCGGTGGGTGCAGAGGTTTTTCGTTTCCTCGTCTTTGCCGTGTTCACTCTGCTGGTACTGAGACGCGGCCTCTACACGGGCATCATGGGTTGCTGTACGGCGCTCTTCCTGTCGGGAGTCATTAGCGGCATCAATTTTCTGCCCGTCATGCTGCTGGAAGGCATGGGCGGGCTGTTCCTGGGCGTAACGATGAAGCATTTCTGGCACCACATCCCTCTGCTCTTCGTGGGCATCACGTGCGGAGCTGCCGCCTTATGGATTGTGGTCTTAGGCACCGATTTCATCCTGCGTATTCCAGTTGCCGACCTCATTCTCTCTCTCCATCGCACGTATACACACAGTATTGCTTTGATAGGCCTTCTTACTGCCAGTGTGGGACTCGGCGGCTTCTGGAAACACACTGTTTTGCCGCCAGTGGAAACCATCGGGAACCTGGCCTTCACCTACTGGCTGGCAGCCTTTTACGTGCTTTTCTGGATATTCCTCTGCCCGGCGGTGACCGCTATTTATTACGTGACCAACCTGCTCGTCCGTCTTCTGGGCTACGAGGTGCGACCTTTTCCCGGCGGTCGGCTACAAAAACTGTTGCGCTGGCTGGCGAGAAAGCTGGTATGGTCGGTGGGCAAGAGTCCGCTCGGCAAGTACCAGGCCACACGCAATATTTTGATACAGATACGTCTCTATATTGGGAGGATATAAACGGGGTAATGCATAACACTGCCACATCTCCTTTTATCGATATACAGCATGTGAGCTATGCATATACACAGCAGCAGAGCAAGGGCGAACAACAGCAAGTGCAGGCGCTGCGCGCTATCAGCCTGCGCGTGCAGCCGGGCGAATACCTGGCGGTGCTGGGGCATAATGGCAGCGGCAAATCGACGCTGGCACGCCTCTGCAACGCGCTGCTCACTCCAACAAGTGGGCGCGTGCTCGTCGCGGGTATGGATACCAGTGATAAGGCGATGCAGCGAGCTATTCGCGACCGCGTGGGCATGATCTTCCAGAATCCTGATAACCAGATCATCGCAACGGTCGTGGAGGACGATGTGGCCTGGGCCTTGACGATGCGCGGTCTCCCTGCCGCCTTGATTCGGGAGCGCGTGGAAGAGGCAATGGAAGCGGTGGACATCAGCAGCCTGCGCAAACGAGCGCCGCAGCAGCTTTCGGGTGGCCAGAAGCAGCGACTGGCGATTGCCGGGGTGCTGGCCCTGCGTCCGCAGTGCATTCTCGCCGATGAGGCCACGGCACAGCTTGATCCCCTCTCACGCCGCGAGATTGTGGCGCTGCTGCACGAACTCAACCGCCAACTGGGGCTGACCATCATTCAGGTCACGCACTTTCTTGAGGAGGCCGCGCTGGCACAGCGCATTGTAATTCTGGAACAGGGCCAGGTCGTAATGGAGGGACCAGCGACCAGCATTTTCAGCAACCTTGAGCGGCTGCGCCAGTTGAAACTTGCCATTCCTGAACCAATCGAACTGGCGTCACGATTGCGCGAGACCGGCCTGCCCATCTCACCGGAGGCGCTAACGGTGGAAGCTATCGCACGGGAGATTGCGCGTTGACAGAAGCCATTATTATTACGGAACACCTGACCCATATCTACACGCCAGGACCACAGCAGAAGGTGGCGTTGAACGACATCAATCTGGAGATTGAGCGAGGTAGTTGCACGGCCATTATCGGCGTCACCGGCTCCGGCAAATCGACGCTGGTGCAGCACTTTAACGGGCTGCTGCGACCAACCAGCGGGCGCGTGCTCGTCAACGGCATCGACGTCAGCGCGAAGGGCGTAGACTTGAAAACACTACGCCAGCGTGTCGGCATGTTGTTCCAGTTTCCAGAGGCGCAATTATTTGAGCGCACGGTCTTCGCCGATGTTGCCTTTGGGCCGCGACGCATGAAATTAGAGCGGCGTGCAGTACGCAGGCGCGTCATACACGCCCTCGACACAGTCGGCCTGCCCCACTCCGTATTCGCCTCGCGCTCGCCTTTTGCGCTGAGTGGAGGACAGATGCGGCGCGTAGCCCTGGCAGGCGTGTTAGCTATGTCCCCCTCGGTGCTCATTCTCGATGAGCCTACAAGTGGACTGGATGCCGATGCCCGTGAGGAATTTTACTATTACCTGCAGCGCATCAAGCAAGAGGAGGGCGTAACGATTGTGCTGGTTTCGCATGACATGGCCGAGGTAGCAGCTCTGGCTGACTGGCTCTGCGTGCTGCACCAGGGCAACCTGGTAATGCAGGGGCCGCCACGCCGCGTCTTCGCCAACAGCGATCGACTGCACAAGTGTGGATTGGCCGCGCCGCCTTTGAGCGAGTTGCTCGCCCTCCTGCGCCAGCAGGGCATGGCTATTCCCCCGGAGACCCTGACGCTGGATGAGGCTTTCGCGCTCTTAAAGCCCGGGAACAGGATCGTGTAGCCATATGTTCAGTAGAATTTCGCCCGGCGTTTACTACCCCGGCAACAGCCTTTTACATCGATTACAGGCCCGCACAAAGCTGCTGATTATGCTCTGGCTGGCGGTCGTTGTGGCAATAGCCAACGGAAACGAGTGGCATTTCGCGCCCTATATCGTCATCATTGGGTTACTCGTACTTGCCATCGTACTATCGGGCATCCCGCCGCGAATGCTGTGGCAACGGCTCTGGCTCCTGCTGCTGCTCACCCTGATAGGCATTCCACCCGCTATGTTCTTCACCAACGTCGGCACAAGAATCCTGGCCACCTACGGTCCCTGGCCAGTCGCGTATGGTATGCTGCGACTCACCATTCTCATCTACAGCATCGTGCCGCTGGCCTACCTGCTGGCGTCGTTGCTGCCCAATCCCACCCTGCGCGCTATGCGAAGGCGGCCATGGTTCCGCTTCACACGTATGCTCGTATTGCTCCTGACGCTCATTGCCCTGCTTTTCCTCTGGCTGACCCATAGCTCGCCCGACTACGGATTGCTGCCCCTGGGACCCATTGTACTGACCTACGATGGCGTCTGGTACACAATGGCCCTCTTCGTGGCCTTTCTTACCCTCTACAGCTTCTCACTGCTGCTCACCATGACCACCTCCCCCATCGCCCTGATTGAGGGCATGACCCTGCTGATGACCCCCTTGCGCTGGCTGAAATTGCCGGTCGATGATTTCGCCCTCATGGCGCTGATCGCTCTGCGCTTCGTGCCAACTCTCATCGAAGAGGCCGAACAGCTCGTCAAGGCCCAGATTTCTCGCGGAGCCGACCTCACACAGGGAACACTGCGCGAACGTTTGCAAAGTGTGACCATGCTCTTCGTCCCGTTCATCCAGTCCACGCTGCGCCGCGCCGACGAACTGGCAATCGCACTTGAAGCGCGAGGCTACCAGTCAAAACAGCGCCAGACCCTCCTGCATGAGAAACCAATCCAACTGATCGATTTTCTCGTAGTACTGGTTGTAGTCCTGACAACACTCCCCGCCCTGTTCCTGTAGGGGCGATGCCTTGTGCTTGTTCACCAGAACCATTTGACTACAGGCATTGACTACATAAACCATCAGTTGGGCCATTGACTACATAAACGTCGATTTCTGGTCAGCGCTAGCCATCTATGCATAAATTATCTACAACAGTGAACAAACCATGCACACGACAAAAATCATGAGCGAGCACACCTTGCAAACTTGTGTGATCTATGTTATATGTATGTATATAGTTTGCAACATGCAGGGAGGAGAAAATAAATGTCAGTACTCATGGATTATGTGCAGCAGGAAGTGATGAGCGAGATACCTGTTTTTGAAGAGGGCGAGAAAACCGGAGCAGTGGGAGAGGTGGAAAAAGTGCGTCAGGGGGTTCAGGAACAGGAACTGGATATTTTGCCAACTAGCGCAATTGAGAGGCAGAGCGAGCAACAGGAGCTACAGCAAGAGCAGTCGTTGGTAGTTGCGCGCGCCCTGGCGGGCGATGAGCGAGCATTTCAAGAGATTATCACACAGTACAGCACCTTGATGCTGCGTACCGCGTGGATGATAGTAAAAGATAGAGACATAGCAGAAGACGTTGTACAGGATGCGCTGATTCAGATGTGGCATCACCTGCCCGACTTACGTGAGGCCGGGTCGTTGCGGCCCTGGCTGATGCGCATTGTCGTCAATCAGTGCATCAGCTTCAAGCGCCGTCTTGCCCGTTCTACTGCCTTTACACGCCAGGCCATCGCGGAGCAGGAGGTGGACCTGATCGCCAGCGCCGCCGAGCACTACAAGGGGCATCTGGAGCGCAACTGGGACCTGGCTCAGGCCATTGAGAACCTGCCGCTCAAGCAGAAAACCGCCATCAAGCTCCACTATTACGATGGCATGACGCTGCCAGAGATGTCACGATCGCTGCAGATATCGGAAAACACGTTGAAGAAGCGTATCCAGGCGGCTTTGGTCAATTTACGCAACATGCTCAAAGGAACTGATCTGGCCGATATGCATGAAGACCTTCTGCTCAGCATGGCTGCGTAGCATCCACATTACATACTGGCTGCGTAGGGAGAGATGGGCAAGATGCGCTGCCAGTACAGCAAAACATCGTCAATCATATGCTCCTCACAGCGCACCAGGAAAATGTTGCGCCGGGTGACTTCCTGAAAGTAGGTGATCACTTCAGTTTCCAGATGCTGGCAGGTCGCTAAGGTCAGGATAGAACGTTCGGCCCCCACCGGCACGCAGCGATAGCGCCTCGCCAGTTCATAGGGAAACAGGTGCAGGACGCGAGGTACAGGATATTGCGAGAGAATGGAGAGCTGCGGCAACGTCTCTCTTTCAAGCATATCTCCATCTCCCTCCTGTGTGCCTTGTTCTCGCTCCCTTTCACGTTTTCCAGGTATCGAGAGGGAGAGGTCTCCATCCTCTTCACGCTGCACCACCACTGCCTGGTGCGCGCGCAGGTGTTGGAGCATTGTCACGGCAGCCGCGCCGCCCAGAACCTGCAACTCGTATTCAACATCCACCAGCAGATCGCGCAGCCGACGGGCAGCCGCCTGCGCGCCGTTCAACGACGTTCCCGCAAAAACCACCGCACATACTCTTCCAGCGAAGAGAACACAATCGCTCTGCCGCACATTTCGGCAGAGACGCCGGGCCACGCGCCGCACGCTTTCCGCCGACTTCTCGTCCAGAGCGATACATAATAGAGAGAACTGCTCGTGCTGCTCCTGTCCGGCGGAGCACTGCTTTATCTCCATATTTCCTCCCCTCCACAACATCCACCACTACGTAAGCTTGTCACAACACAACCACCGCAACATCTGCAACATCTGCAACATCTGCAACAATCCCGCCAGCACTGTTCTCGCACGGGCACAACATCCTCTCTCCATGATAAAGCAGCATTGTCGCAATTTACTCATGATGTGGTTGTGATCTGGTTAAAAGAGTAACTACGAGGTAAAGAATTGATGTATATTCAATAAAATCACTTCTTAACTCAAGAGCAGTAGATATCTACTCATCCACAACTTGCTTCCTACTACCAGTACAACTTCGCTATGAGACACTGGAACAGAAACAAAGGAGAACCTGGTGGAGGTGGAGGTGGACGTAGAAGTGGACGTGGAGGTGGCTTTATGCTGTCTCTCCTGGCAGGCAGCGCTCAGCCCTGATGTATCAATGATTCCTCCTGCTGATATCTTCGGTGAAAACCCGTATACATGTCAGGACCGGCAATGGTGTTATGCATTGTTTGAAACAACAGCTCTACTATTAGAGGGTGGAGAGGATTTTGCAGCTAGAAGGGGGAGAGAAGCGAGCGATGCAGGTGAGAAAAAAGGCTCAGGGAAAACAGGCGCGCGAGAGTCGCACCGGAGGAAAGAAACTGCCGCGTCTAAGCGTGATTCTCTGCACGTATAACAGGCGCAACCTTGTACTCTCCGCCCTGGCAAGCCTGCGCCGCCAGACCCTATCTTATAACCTGTTCGAGGTGATCATCGTTGATAATGGCTCCAGCGATGGCACACTTCAAGCTGTGCGTGCCTATGTGAACGCCGGATTTCAGGAAGTCAGGCGCATAGAGGACAGGTGGCAGGTGCAATGCCTTGCGGAACCGCAAAACGGGCTAGCCTATGCCCGCATCACCGGGCTGCTGGCAGCAGTAGGCGAGATAGCCGTCTTCCTCGACGACGATACACTGGCAGACCCGTATTTTCTTGAGCGCCTGCTGCAAGCATACGATGAGACCGGAGCTGATGCCATCGGTGGACACGTTGAACTGCGCTGGGAAGCGCCGCGCCCCTACTGGCTGCCCGACGACTCCCTCAACCTGCTCGGCTACTTCAACCCTTCCAATGAGAGGGTGAGGTTGAATCAACCGCTCAATATACATACAGGGGAACAGGTGGTTGTTCCTGAAGAGGTGCTCACGCAGCCACTGCTGGAAGATATCACAGAACATGTCATGCTGAGCGAGGGCGCAGCATCTGAGCGACTAAGGGACGGCCTCGATGGGCTTAGAGATGCTGCGCCCTCGCTCAGCATGACACAGTCAGCTGTGCATGTACCCGGATTTACCAGCTTCAGTAGTTGCTGTTTTTCGGTAAGGGTCGAGGCGCTGCACAGGGCAGGCTCCGTTGCACCATTTGCCCCGTTTTTGAGCAAACGGCAACAATTGCCAACAAACCTGGAGGTCTATGATCTCTGTCAGCGCCTGCACGAGACGGGCAGCCATCTCTGGTACGAGCCACTGGCGGTAGTGACCCACCGCGTTCCTGCGGCTCGGCTCAAGCGTGCCTTTTTCACAGGACGTGCCTACTGGCAGGGACGCTCCGAGATTACCATGCAGTACGCCAGTAAGCTTACCAGCAGGACGAAGGAGAAGCAATCGAGCAGGGCAATCTTGCGGGCTATAGGTCGCGAATGCTTTGAGATCGCGGGGTTGGCACTGTTTTATCGTCCCCTGCTGCGCCTGGCGGGCCATCCATCCGGTGAACAGCTGCAAGCAGCGATGGAGCAGGCGCGACACTGGGGCCGCGCACACCAATATCTCCAGATTTTGGAACACGCCCCGCTGGAAATCACGAAACTGGCGGTGCTGCTGATCGACCCCGGTACAGCAGAGTCAGAAAGGGACCCGGCCATCGAGTTACTCGCCGAGGCACTACGCTCGCAGGGGGTAAGTTGCACCATCTCGACCGCCGATATTCCAGTCTCCTGGCTCTGGCGGCACCGCGCAAACGATGGCTATGCTATCGGTGTTATTCACGTGTACCAGCCCGGTATGCTCAATCTCAACTACCGGCAGTGGCAGCGTTTCTCATTCCGGCTCTGGCTGGCGAAGCGCTGGAGCATTCCCCTCGTTACCACAGACGGCGGCGGCTGGTGGCAGAGCGAGCGTGGGCTGTCTCACCTGGCGCGCCGGACACTGGAACGTCGCCTGTTGTATAACAGTGCTCACGTGCTGACCTCGACGCGCCTGCCGGATCAGCTCTATCCCCATAAGAGGCTGCGCCGCCGCGCGCGCTGTCTGCCCCAGCCCGGCTTTCGCGGCTACTACGCGCCTCCACTGCCACGGGCGGATGCACAGCGACAACTCGGCCTGTCGCCCAACGCCGCTTTCGTCTACCTCTGCCTGGCTCACCAGCACACCGCACGCGAACTACTTCTTCTGATTGAAGCATTCTCCCGGCTAACCGCCAGCATAGCAGAGACAGAGCGGGCAAAAGGCAGAAGTCCACAGTTGCTGCTGGCAGGTGCGATAGTGGATAGTCGACTCAGCACCCGCATCCTGAAGCTGGCAGCGCAGAATCCGGCCATTTCTCTCTCGCTGAGAACGCCCGGAAAGGCAGAGATACCACTCTATCTGGGAGCCGCCGACGCCCTTGTGCTGCCCCATTTCGCCATCGCCCAGGCTGGCAGGCTGGATACAGCTATGCTCGCCCTTTCCTACGAACGCATTATCGTGGCCCCCGACCTCCCGCGCTTCCAGGGTATGCTCCCTCCCGCCGCCTGCCTCTTCTACAACCCTGCCAGCCGCGATTCGCTCGTGCAGGCCCTCAGTAAAGCTCCCTCGCACCACTACTCGCTCAAGCCCCAGGACGCCGATGCACTCGATGCCAGTGCCGGCTGGAGCGAATACGCCCGCCGCCTGATCAAAATTTATCAAGAGGTATTACAATAAAGGGTATTCAGCCTGTGCAATGACTGGACAAATGTACTACCATTCTGCTAGAATTGGCGCATGAGCATACGAGAAGAGCATCCTGAGCACCCTCGCACGAAGCGAGAGGTCGCGCATCGGCGGAAAGAGACAATGGCGGGGGACGTGGTGCAGCCACCGCTTCAACACTACTGGCTGGACCCGGTCAGTGGCCTTCCCCTGTTACCTGATGAACAGCCCGTTACCACGGTACGCGACAGCCTGTATGATTTGATTCCGCTTGGCCCACGCGAGGTGAAGCTGATCGGTACTGCTCCATTCCTGCGCCTGCAGAAGGTCAAGCAGCTTGGCTTCGTATATCGCATCTGGCCGGGGGCGACGCACACACGCTACGAGCACAGCCTGGGGGTCTATCACCTCGCGGTAAGGGCTTTGCGAGCACTCCTGCTGCACGGCGATGACGGCGGATTAACCGGCATAGCCACCAGCAGCGTGCAGACATTAGTGGTCGCGGCCCTGCTGCACGATATCGGGCATTACCCCTTCTCGCACACTATTGAGGAGCTTGGCTACCCGATTGTGCTGCACGAGCAGGTGGGACGCTCGATCATCGAGAACAGCGAGATTGCCACCATTCTGGAAAACGAGTATCACCTCTCGCCGGAGCGCGTGGCCGATTTCATCGATCCCCCCAAAATAAAGCGCGCCCCGTCGAGGATGAACTGTTAAGCTACCTGCTCAGTGGCGCGCTCGACGTGGATAAGCTGGATTATCTGCCACGTGACGCTCGTGCCTGCAACGTGCCCTATGGAGGCGTTGACGTAGCGCGCCTGCAAGAGTCGCTGCGCATCCACCAGAACGTCAACGGACAGCGCCGCATCGTTGTGACGCACAAGGGCATTAGCCCCCTCTACTCGCTGATTCATGCTCGGCAGGAGATGTTCGACAATATCTACTGGCACCACACCAGTCGAGCGATGCAGATGATGTTGATGCGCGCCGTTCAGGAGGCGCTCGATGCCGGAACAGTGCAGCCGGAGCAACTGATGGGACTGGATGACGCCTCCCTGCTCGCGCTGCTGGCAAATGATAGCATGCCGGGCAGCGTGCGGGCGCTGGCAAACGATCTGGAACTGCGCCGCCCCTATAAGGGCGTGATCGAGGTAAGCCATCTGGCCGGGCGTCTCTTTAAACGGCTGGAAGCTCTTTTCTGGGACGCGCAGCGCCGCAGACGCATTGAGCAGACGCTGGCCGCCGAACTGGGCCGGGCCATGGAGATGGAGATTGCCGGTTACGAAGTGCTCTTCGATATTCCACGCCCTGAAAAGTGGGAGATGGATGTCTGGGTCAGCTTTGAGCATCCCCCCGTTGGCATGGACTCGCTGATGACATGGGTGCAGGCCACCGGCCTGCAGCCCGACGACCTTGCTCGTTACGAACTGCACCAGCGACGCATTCGCCTCGTCGTCGCCGAACGCCTGCGCCAGCCCCTGCTCGCCCACCGTGACGACGTACTGCTCCCCTTAATTGAGGAGCTGGTTTAGCCTGCAATACCGGCGGACGCAAACGAGCGCAGGAACCAGCGCTGGAAAAGCAGGAAAATGATCAACATGAGAATGGTGATCATGCTGGCGAAAGCCATGATATCTCCCCAGTTCAATGGTGCCTGGCTGAAGAAGAAACGCATACCTACCATCAAGGGGCGGTACGTATCACCCCGTGTTACCATGAGCGGCCACAGGAAGTCACCGATGTGGACGATAAACTGCCAGATGGCAACGGTAATGAAGACCGGGCGCGAAAGCGGAACGATCAATTGCCAGTAGATGCGCCAACGACTGGCTCCGTCAACGAACGCTGCCTCCTCGATCTCCTTTGGAATATCGATGAAAAACTGGTAGAAGAGGAAGATGGAGAAGGCGTCGGCAATGAAGGGGATAATCTGTACCTGGTAGCTATTGACCCATGTCGTCGCACCATTGAACCAGGGCAACTGGTTGACCAACAGCAGCAGCGGCACCGCCACCGACTCGAAAGGGATGACGACCAGCGTGACGATGAGAATAAGGATGATTTTGCGACCGGGCAGTGGCATTCGAGCAAGTGCATAGGCAATCAGGCTGTTGACCAGCAGACCCAGCATGACGATGCTGGCGACGATGAACAAAGAATTGAACAGGTAGAGACCAAAGGGAAAGCGCTGGAAGGCGTCGTTGTAGTTCTGGAGTGAGATGTCCCCGTATGGGATAAAAGCCCGCACAGTCGTTACATCCTGGAGCAGTTGATTCCCATTCGCTTTTAAGGAAGAGACGAACATAAAGACTATAGGAAAGAGAAAAAAGATTGCCAGCAAGCTCATAAAGAGATAGTTGAGCGTGAGGCCAATATATCTTCGGATGGAAGGCCGTGCAGCCGCAACTTTTTCACGGGCCAGGACAGACGCTTTCCCTTCGTGGGTCGTCAGTTCCATACATTATACCTCTCTCTTTTCGGCAGTAACCACGTAGCGCAGAACGGGAATGACACGAATGATAACTATAAGAAAGAAGATCACGGCAATTGCCGAAGCATAGCCGACGTGTAACTGGTGGATACTTTGATTCACCATATACCAGACGACCGTTATACTGGCGTTACCCGGACCACCCTGTGTCAAAACTTCCACCTGCGTGTACAGCTTGAATGCCTGTACTGTCGTGGCGATCATCACGAAAAACGTGGTGTTCCGCAGCTGGGGAAGCGTGATGTGCCAGAATTGCTGCCAGTTCCCGGCACCATCAACTCGAGCAGCTTCATAGAGCGACTGTGGGATATTCTGCAAACCTGCCAGGTAGATGATCATATAAAGACCAACGCCCTGCCAGATCGACAATAACATGATTGCAGGCAGAACCAGGTTGGCGTTTTCGAGCCACGCATAAGGTCCTAGATGGCCGAAGCTGATTGTCTGAAGAAAGGCGTTAATCACTCCCTGGCCCGGATTGTAGAGAAATGCCCACACCACGGAGATAACTGCCAGAGGAGTGACTACCGGGCTGAAGTAGATAGTACGGAACACAGCCATGCCACGCAGCTTCCGGTTGAGCAAAAGAGCGAGCACAAGCGCGAGGCCGGTTTCGACAGGTACGACAACCATGCCAAATAATGAGTTGTTGAAGAGAGCACGGCGCAGTGTATCGTCTGAGAGCATCCTCGTATAGTTACGTATTCCAACGAACAGCGTAGGCAACGGCTCCGGTGTAAGGCGCTGATTGGTGAGGGAAAAATAGATCGCCAGTAAAAAGGGGATAATCAAGAAGATCAACAGCAGGGTCAGGGCAGGGGAGGCAAAGGCCAGGGCGAGGTACTGCTCCTTACGATTCCTGCGCCGTCTCTTAGATCCAGTGAGCGTACTCATTTCCGTTCCCTTACTGAGTTGGATACCCGTCATTGTCCTGGATGTCCTGGTCTATCTTTTGTGCCGCTTTGTCCAACTCTGACTTCACATTGAAACCGTCAACAATATTGATAACCGCGGTAGAAAATGCTGAGGTAATAGTGGGATAGGCTGGAGTTATCGGGCGCGGCTCCGCTATGCTTCTGAGAAGCTGCAATGCGAACACATGCAGTGGACCATCCGGAGCATACAGGAGAGACTGAGCGATTACTGATTTGCGTGCAGGCACAGCCCCATCAGCATTGGTCATGCGCGCCATCGCCAGCGGTGACAGGATGAAATTGAGCGCCTGCCATGCCGCTTCAGGATTTTTGCAGGAGGAAGTGATGCCCCAACTCCACGAACCCATGCCGGTTTTCGCCCCCGCGCCTAGATTGGGAGCAGGTAAAACTAGCAAGTTGTCACCCAGCGCCTGCTGATTCCCTGCATAGAGCCAGTGACCACCCCACTGCAAGGCGGACTGACCAGAGGTAAAACCGTCGTCACTGACCGGCCAGCGATTGCTATAGCCCTGTTTGAAAAGGCTCTGAAACCACGTCATGGCCGCGACAGCATTTGGGCCATTGAGTTCACCTTGAGCCGACAGGTACGTCTTCCGATTAATCAGGTCACCTCCAAAGGACTCAACAAAGGGAGAGAAGCCATAGGTAAACCATTCGTTCCCCCCATTCATATCTAAATCCAGTGGATATGTTACCCCTGCTACATGTTTCAATTTTGCCAGTATACCGTTGAGTTCGCTCAACGTCCAGGGAGAAGCGATGGTAGGGATACGCGCACCTATCTCACGTAAATACTGTTTGTTCGCGTAAAAGCCCAGACCCGAATCATACTGTCCCAGACTGTACAGATGATGGTTGTAGGTTCCCTGTTGGAGAATGGACGGCAAGAAATCATCCCTCATCTGGGTGGATACATAGTTATCGAGTGGAATGAGATAGCCCGACCAGGCATAGCGATACAGGGTCGGACCATCGAATTCAAGCAAACAGGGCAGGCTATGCGACATCGCTGCGATGTCTACCTGGTCGGTATAGCTTGCTTCAGGCAGTTGGACCGCCTCAACCTGTATATCCGGGTGGCTGTCATTGAATTCCTGCAGCGTAGTAGAGAGCGCGGCCCGTTCGCCTTCCTGGCCCGAATGATAAAAAAGCTGTATAACGATTGGCCCGGCTATGCTACTCGATGTTGCCAATGGAGGAATGCTACAGCCTGAGACAATGATACCGAGTAGTATCAACAGGGAAAACATATGTTTCCCCTGCTGCTTGATATGTACCTTTCGGCAGAATCTGCTCATAGCCAGGAGCCTTCTGGTGTTTGAATAAATGCCAGGGGCGAGTACTGTTCGATTTCAAAGTATAGCATGGATTGGGAACCGAAGCAAGGCAAGTTGGCATAGGGAACCTCACTTGCTTTCGACTCTCTTCAAAGCCTCCCCTCGAGCCTGTGGCAAGAGAGCTTCAGGCGCTCCCCGGAGATACATCTCGCTTTCACGGATAAGCTGGTAGATCAGAGCGGCGAGCACCGAGCCAGTAAAGGGGCCGACAAAGTAAATCCAGAGATTTGCCAGAGCCGGGCCACCGGCGAAAAGGGCCGGACCGAGGCTACGAGCAGGGTTCATGCTGCCACCAGTTAAGAAATTTCCGTATAGGCCATCGGCGAGGACCACAAAACCGACGGTAATGCCGATCACTGCCCAATTTGCGCGTTTATCTGTTCCCACTCCCATGTTGGCAAACATGAGGAAAAAGGTCAGCAGGGCCTCAATGCCGAGAGCCTGCCCGACACCAACATGGGGAATCGTTGCGCCAAAGTGGGCATGAATAGCCGGTCCGGCAAAAAGGAGCAACTGGAGCGCGCTTGCCGCCGCTGCTCCCAGAAACTGGGCCAGCCAGTAAGGGATAACATAGCGCCAGGGAAACACACGCGCTACAGCAAAGCCCAGAGTAATACTGGGATTGAAGTGCGCACCCGAAAGATGGCTCAGGGAATAGATCATCACACAGATAGTCAGGCCAAAAGTGAGGTGAACAAGCAAGATACCGGCAAAGTCTTTTGTATCCCCTCCAACCATCGCCCGCACGCCGGTTCCCATCGTCACAAGAAAAAATGTGCCGATAAATTCTGCCACGTAGCGCTTCCACATCGCTGCTGTCATGTCTCCCACCCGAAGCCTTTCTCCTACCATTAAGGATAGGATTCGACGACGAAAAAGTATAAAAATCGCTCGGCTTTTGCTATTCTGCTCTTTGTACGTATGACAGCCACGTAGCAGATACTATTCTTCAGGGCTATGTCTGTGCCTTCTCCTTTTTATAGTGACGACGCGCTTTGGCGCGGTTGCCGCAACTTTTCATACTGCACCAACGCCGGGTATGGTTCTTGCTGGTATCCAGAAAGAGCCAGCTACACTCCTCTGCCGCGCAGACACGCACGCCTTCCAGTTCAGAGGACGTCAGCAGGTCGGCGGCGGAACGGATGATGGGCCAGAGCAGGCTGTCTAGCACGCGCTCTTCCTCCTCCCAACCCCACACAAAGCCACTATTGTGCGGCACGATGCGAGCATGGGCCATAACTCTTGTAAGAGCGACATTCAATGCGTGCAGATCGGCGGCAGCTGGATGCGCTCCCTCGGCAATAGCCAGGAAAATGCGATACATCACCTCCCGCAAGTCTCTTGCACGCAGCAGAACCTCCCTGGCCTCTTCGGGATTCCGTCTCGCATCTCTTAGGAAATGCTCCGCCCCGGCATCCGTCACCAATCCCGCTTGCCTACTCAAGGCAACAAAGTCGTCATAACTATTGAGATTATCATGAATATCCTCGGTTAAACGATTATCCAGTGTATTGGCAAAGTCCAGGCACAGCCAGTTGGCGGTTAAGTCAAACACCGGTGCCTGCTCTATCTCGTTTGCAACCATGTTCTCCCTCCTGTATATAAGTCTATCACCTTCATCAATAACCAGCAAAATACCCTTGACAGGTTACGAACCATCGGATATAATATAACTATCAATAGTATTTTAGATGGTTAATTTGGTTCTGTCAATAGACGGAGATGGGAATATCGAAGCGTTCGTATGAGCGAGCCTGCGCAAGCAGGAAGTCAACAAAAAGCAGGAGGCACCTATGGAGATCATTCTCTTCTTACTCGTGATGTTAATCGTCCTCAGTCTGGTAGCAGGGAAGTGGGGAGTCGACAGCGGCGACAATATCGATAGCCCCGAATGGGAACGACGGCGAGCATGGACGGGATTTCATTAGTCCGCCCTCCCGGCTCCAGGGTATCCTATGCTGGTACTCTGGAGCCGGGATGGTCGTTTTCCTGGCGGCGTCAAGGTTCACGGCCAGCCATCTGCGTGATATGCCGGGCCAGTTGCTTGAGCGCCGTGCGCAGTTCCATGGGCTGGTGTACCACAAAGGGAAAGCTCAGTTGAGCCAGAACGCGGGCTACCCACTCCAGGTTTTTTGCGTAGCAACGAAACATTACCCCGTTAGTTGTTTCTTCCAGAATGGCGAGCGCGGGAGGCACCTCGTGTTTCGCCTCCTCCAAAGAGGTTTCAAACAGCACCTCAACCAGCCATTGATCAGGCATCAGTGCAACGGCTCGTGCCACGTGATCGAGGCAATCAAAATTGGCCGGACGGCTGTAGGTCTCCTCGTGTATCTCGGCCTTCAGCACACGATCGAGCCGGAAGACACGCACATCCTGGCGCAGGTGACAGTAGCCAACGGCATACCAGAATCCCCCACGACAGACGATGCCATACACATCGACGGCGCGTTCGGTCACATTGGCTCCCCACGCCTGGTAACGGAGCCATGCTCGCCTTCCTAACTGAGCGGCAGTACAAAGCGTGACCACCACATCGCTTGCAGGCGGTGCTTCGGAGGCGGGATAATCGAGAATAAGTATATCCTGCACCGCCTGTACGCGCTCGCGTAGAGCGGCAGGTAGCACGCGACCGACCTTTGCCAGCGCTCCCTCGACATCCGGTGCGGCCACGGCCAGACCAAGTCGACGGGCCGCCAGCAAACCCAGCGTCACGGCCAGCGCCTCATCTTCCGTGAACATGAGCGGCGGCAGTTTGAAGCCAGGGCGCAGGCGATAGGCTCCGTATCGCCCGCGAACCGTCTCGACGGGGATGCCCAGATCCTGCAACATCATAATATAGCGCCGCACCGTGCGGATATTGACCTCCAGCCGCTCAGCCAGCTCCGGGCCGCTCAATTGCCGGTGCGATTGCAGCATTTCCAGCACCGTTAGCACCCGCGTCGTTGGAAAATACATCACTTCGCTCCTGAATCTTCGTTAAAATAAACCTCTTACGCTTTTCTTACAATTCTCTTACATTTCCCTGCAAGTTTCTTGAGAATAACCGATTACTCTTGAAATACATACATGAAGTGATCCGCTGCTACGCCAGCATAACACAGACATGTATGGATTGGATGATACCACTCCGCAACACAAAGCAAGCAAGCAGAACGAAAGGAACAGTTGATCACCGTCAGGTGAGAAAGGAGGTGTGCAGATAGAGAGAAACCAGGCTCCATCAGACCTGCCTTACACAATACACAATACAAATGACCACCTCATTTGCTAACAACGTTCGCTCCAACAACTTGACACAATGAGGTGTCACCCTCACCGACCGCGTTTCGCCTGGGAACGCGGTCGGTGTTGTTATATCACAAAACCCTGCAAAAATCAGGAGCTGTTTGCAGCCTCTTTTCACCTCTTACTTAAGTATGCTCCATTTTACCGCTATGCATACCTATATCCATATCTTATGTAAGATTTAAGAAGCTCTTACATAAGACACATTGCATGAGAAAACAGGAATGATGAGCCTTCACATGCTTCATCCATGTATTTTTAGGTCTTGTCAATGAAAGCCCGCGTGAAGTTTGACCGGTTATACTTGTACCAGTCAGGATATTTAAGTTGCAGTCCTGAAGATGTTGCTCTGGAGTATTTGAAAGAAGGAGTCGAGAGTGAAGCACACAGTAAAAATGTTGGCGCTTATTCCCCTGCTTATGCTGGCTGTAATGCTGGTTAGTCTGGTAGGGCCGCTTAAAGCGAGTGCAGCAAGCGGAGTCAGTGCAAAACATGCCTCTGTCCCGTCACATTTCTCCGCGCTGCCGAAGTTCGTTAAGAACACAACGACACAAAGCACCAACTGGTCGGGGTACGCGGCAGCCAGCGGGACATACACCAGTGTCTCTGCCAGTTGGACCGAGCCAGGCGTAACATGTAGCAAGACCGCCTACTCGTCCTTCTGGGTCGGACTGGACGGATATAACAGCAGTACGGTTGAGCAGACGGGTACTGACAGCGATTGTAATGGCACTACTCCCACCTACTACGCCTGGTATGAGATGTATCCTGCCTATCCCGTCAACCTCAGCAAAACTGTGAGGCCCGGCGACGCTATGTCGGCGAGCGTCACAGCTGGCAGCAACCACTCATTCACGTTAGTCATCTCTGACAGCACCCAGAATTGGACATTCCAGGTCACAAAAACGTTGAAGAGCGCGAAGCAGTCCTCCGCAGAAGTGATCGCCGAAGCCCCGTCAAGTAACAGTGGAGTGCTACCGCTGGCAGACTTCGGCACCGTGAATTTCACTAACTCCATGGCCAACGGCCAGCCCATCGGCAACTTTAACCCTGTGGAAATCGTGATGGTGACTTCGAATGGAACGGTAAAAGCCCAGCCATCCGCACTCTCGGGCGGCACAGCTTTCTCGGACACCTGGAAGCACTCCTGATCACGGGACCAACCCCGTCTCGTCGCTAAACAGACGGTCACATGAAAGTGGAACGAGACCTGTCTCCCTGACAGGTCTCGTTCCACTTTCATGTGACTATAACAATCACCTGTTTGCAGATGTTGCTTACATCGGTTGCCATTTCCGCGAGTTTGTGGGCGATCCAGAGCAAACAGGTGATACGCTGGATGAAGGTTGCGTCGCGTTGAGGAGCAGGTCGAGCAAGGTGTTGCGCCTGCATCTCCATAATATCCTGACATAACGGCACATAACGTAAATCCACCAGGTTTTGCCCTGCGCTGACCATTTGTGCCAGCGCCGCATCATGCTGAACAAAAGCCTTAAGGCTCGTTTGCAGAATATACTGGATCTCTCCCCCCGGTAGGAGCAGCCCACGTAAGATGAAAGCATCGGTGAGATAGCCCTCCTGATCGAGCGAACTGGTATTCACTGAATACGCGGAAAGCCTGCCAGCTTGCCTGTAGAGTGCAGCCGCCTGAAGCACTGTCTGTGCTACCTCGACCACAGCATCGCCAATTCGAGCAAGATTGTCACTGATATACAAGACAGCCGTCAGAAAACGCATATCCTGTCCGCCAAGCGGCTGTTGAAGAATCAGGAGACGCAGCGCAGCCTTGATCCAGCTTCGTTCTTGGCATGCCACCCGCTCCTGTTGGTTTGCTCCTGAGAGGAACAGCCACCTTTCCCAC
Source organism: uncultured Chloroflexia bacterium (assembly GCA_963736995.1). Lineage (GTDB taxonomy): Bacteria > Chloroflexota > Ktedonobacteria > Ktedonobacterales > Ktedonobacteraceae > CADDYT01. Next base: position 120,230 of record CAVTRB010000003.1, on the reverse strand, counting down.
TTCAGTTTACCACGCATGGACCTTCTTCCCAATTTCACCGATTCAGTTTTTCGCTCGCCGACCACAAAGTTAAGCGAACATATTGGCCCATTCGCGGATATACCACGTCTTGACCATGCCGTTCTGAACGAACGGGTCGCCCTTGATGTACTCCTCGGCTGCCTCATAGGTTGTATGAATGGCCATGGTGCTGAGCGGCTCCTGTGGGTTGTCCAGGAAGGCACCCGCCATAAGAAGTGTGCCTCCGGTATGTAGCTGCTCTGAACGCGCTATGTGGGCTGCAATCATGTCGGGAGCTTTGGCCATAGCATCATCAAAGGACTCGAAAGCGGTGACAACAAAGACGACGTAGAAAACTTTTTGTTGAGGTATTGTCATGGTATATCTTCCTCTTTCCTTCCATACTCAGAAGCCACCTGCGCAACAAATATCTTTCATACTGATAGTCTACCAGATGCGAGTGACACCAGTATGTCAGCAGCATAACGACTTTTTGAACAGGTTAGAACGAAAAACCATCAAATCCGGCTGTATTATGTCCTGATTTCGTGTTACACTCTCTGTAGGCAACAAAAACATTGAACATCATTTTTAAGAAGGAACATAGCTTATGAGCACAGAGACAGACACAGCCCTGCTGGTTATCGATACACAGGTGGGGATCATCGAACCGGCATATAGAGGCAAAGAGGTGCTGGAAAATATCAGCACGCTGATCGAGAAGGCGCGGACAGCAGGTGTGCCTGTGATTTACGTGCAGCATAATGACCCCTGGCTGGAGATTGGCACACCTGAATGGCAGATTCACCCATCGATTGCTCCGCAAGAGGGTGACCCTATCATACGCAAGCAATCCCCCGATTCATTTAACAATACAAGGCTTCAACAGGAGTTGGAGAGACGAGGCATCAAACATCTGGTGATCGTTGGCGCACAGACTAATTACTGTGTGGACACGACCTCGCGCCGCGCCGTCTCAGCTGGTTACGATGTGACGCTGGTGGGCGACGCACATACCACAGAGGATAACAATGTACTGACGGCGGAACAGATTATCGCGCACCATAACAACACACTGGACCATTTCTGGGCTGATGAACACAAGATTCGGGTCAAGCCGACCGGCGAAGTGGCCTTTGCAGAGTAACGGGAAGCTCTCCAGGATAAACAATGCTTAAAAACGCGGAAAAGACCGGTGTGATGCAGCTTGCTCATGAAGAGGCGCGGCGCTTTCTGGCACACTACCACTTCACGCCGACGACTATTGCAGGTGTGCTTGAACGGCTGGGAACGGTGCAGTATGACCCGCTCAATCCGCTTGGACGCAATCCAGACCTCGTGTTTCAGGCTCGCGTCCCCGGCTACCAGATCGACGACTGGCAGGAAGCGGCTTACGAGCAGCGCCTGATGTACGATGCCTGGGATAAGCAGGCCTGTCTCGTCCCTGTTGAGGATTGGCCGATGCGTGCATTGATTCGCGAGAAGTACCGGCCCTATCATGATCGAGAGATTTTGCAGGCCGACGCGGAAGGCGTTGCAACCGTGCTGTCCGCCATCGAACAGCAGGGGCCGCTCTCACCACTGGAATTCGAGGATCGCTCGCGTGTCGATGAAATGATCCATAGTTGGAACGGGCAAACACGCATCAAGCGCCTCATGCGCTCGCTCTGGGCCTGCGGCCAACTGGTGACGCACCATCGCAAAAGCGGGCGGCACTACTACGACCTGCCGGAGCGCGTGATACCCTTGCACCATTACCAGGCACAGCCTCTGCTGGACGAGGCTGCCTTCCATCGCTGGATCGTCCTGCGTCGCTTCCAGGCCGCCGGGCTGCTGCGTCCAAACAGTGACGCGGCCATCTGGAGCGGCTGTGGCACCAGGACACAGTGCCTGCAAGCCGTGGCAGAACTGGTGGAGGCAGGCCAGCTTGTGCCAGTGCAGGTGGGCGAGCGCACAGAAAAAGCCTGGACATACTACATGCCCTCAACCGCCCTCAAACTGCTCGACACCTCCGCACCTGAGTCGCGCCTGCTCTTCCTCGGCCCGCTCGACAGCCTGCTGTGGGATCGCAAGGCGACGCTGCACCTCTTCAATTTCGATTACGTCTGGGAAGTCTACAAGCCGCTCGAGCTGCGCAGGTGGGGCTACTATGTCCTGCCCATCTTCTACAAAGACCGTTTCGTAGCTCGCATGGATGCACGCCTGGAAAACGGCATCTGGAACATTTCACGTTGGTGGTGGGAGCCTGGTATCACGCTCGATATTGAGATGCTCGATGCCCTTCGCCTCGCCGCCCGGCATTTCCTACACTACCTGGGCGCAAACGCCGTGAGTGTAGACGAAAGCGTAGAGGAATCAGTGAAACAGGCATTACTTGAAGTCAGTTCTAAAGACAGTTAAGGAGATACAACATATGGCTGAAGACAACTTTACACTCACGACGTTCTACACCTCCTGGAAAGCGTACCAGGATCACATCAAAGAGGCGATCGCCCCGCTCACCGCAGAGCAGCTTGAGCTACGGGCCGCACCTCACCTGCGCTCCATCGGCGAAAATGCCCTGCACATCATCGGCTGCCGTGCCGGCTGGTTCACCGATTTCCTGGGTGAGGACTGCGGTTCTGACGTGAAGGCGTACGCGGACATGGATGTGCCTGGCGCGCCCATCCGAACCCCCGCCGAGATGGTGCAGGCCCTCGATCGCACCTGGCAATGCATGACCGAGTGCCTGGCGCGCTGGAGTCCCGCCGACATGCAGCAGACCTTTCCCGACGACTGGGATGGCAAACACGTCGACCTGTCACGCGCCTGGGTCGTCTGGCATGTGATGGAGCATGACCTGCACCATGGCGGCGAGCTCTCGCTCACCCTCGGCATGCACGGGATCCCGGCGGATTTCCCTGGCTAGAGCTAGTGAAAAGCCCGTAGGGGCATCCTTTATGGTTGCCCGTTGCCGACAGCGAAGCGTGACGGCAGTCTGACCCAAAAACTCGTCAATGTTTTCTCCTTCCAGGAAGATATGCTAGGCCAGTTGCTGCGCTCCTGGCTTCGGGCGACCCTAAAGGTCGCCCCTACGGCATCCTGTAGCCTCTACGCCCCTACAACATCTTCTAGCAAATGCTCAGGGCATAGTGTATACTAAGGACGAGATAGTTATGTTGAGTTAGAAGCTAATAATGTTCTCAGTAGCATCTTCCACGTTTAGATGCGAAAGGACATGTAATGAGCCAATTCCGAAAAATCAGCAGGCTTCGCCCTTCTTCTGGCGTGATTTTGAGCCTGATCTCTCTTCTCCTCCTCGTCTCCTGTGGAGGGAAAAGCCAGAGCAGCTTAACCGCCATCAAGCAACCAGACTCTCTCCTCTACCCATTGCAAGACCAGGTCAACTGGCAGCAAAATGTCGCTTACGGTCCTCTGCCACAGGAGAAACTGGATATCTGCCGACCTGCAGGGGCTACTACGCCGCGACCGGGCATTATTCTCATGCACGGCGGCGGCTGGATGTTAGGCGACAAGAGAACTGATACATGGCTCTGTAAAAACCTCGCCAGCCTGGGTTTTGTCGTGGTAAATGTCGACTACCGGCTCGCAACCAGAAACCTGCAACCTCAGCTTATCTGGCCAGCGCAACTGGTTGACGTTCAGCTGGCGGTACGCTGGATGCGCGCACATGCCAGTCAGCTGGGACTGGATAGTGGGCGCATCTGCTCCGATGGAATTTCGGCAGGTGGTCATCTCGCCGTCTTTCTCGGCGTCCTCGCGACGATTCACCCCGGCAACGAGGCGAGCTTATACGCGAACCAGTCGCCTCAAGTCTCCTGTGTCGTGGATAACTTCGGCCCGGTAGATGTAGCCAACGTACAGGAAAGCGCACCCCTGCGCATCTACTTCCCCGTTTTTGGCAGAGCAACGCAGCAGAGCGACCCTGCCATCTACCGCGACGCCTCGCCCATCTTCGATGTCTCTCCACAAAGCGCCCCCATGCTCATCGTCCAGGGAACACATGATGCCGTTGTGCTGCCAGGACAATCACGAGAACTGCAACAGGCGCTCCTGCGCAACCACGTTCCCGTGCAGTACATCAGCTACATCGGAGGTCACTCCTTCCTCCACGTGAGCCAGCAACAGATCGCCTCCATTTACGGACAAGAAGCCGCATACCTGGTTGCGCAAGAGCACCCGTGACGACCCGCAACCTCAAAATTGCTGACACGTATGGTATAATGGACAGGAATGTTCAGGCTGTCTGGAATGTTTCCAGTAATTGGAGTGTTTGTATATTACCTGGCAGTAATCCCACAGGCATAGATCAGAGTACACCTGCCAGAGTTCGCGCATATTTGGAGTCTGGAGAAGAGAAGAGAAGACGATGCAATTACTTGGAAAAATTATGGGGGATCCCAATAAAAGGGATTTGAAAACAATTCATCCCCTTGTTGATAAAATTAATGCGCTTGAGCCATCAATAAAGAAATTGAGTGACGAGGAACTGGCGGCGAAAACGGTGGAATTCCGTTCGCGGCTTGCCCTCCATCTCAAGGGCGGGATGGTACTTGAAGACGAACTGGTCAAACTCTTTCGCGAGGCGCTGAACGAGATCGAGCCTCTGGCGGAAAAGGTGAGCGACGCGCAGGTACATGCCGCGATGCGCGAACCGCGCCAGACCATCGAACAGCGTCGCACCCCCGAATATGATCTGCGCGACAACCTGCCACACACGCTTTCTGAGGCCTTCGAGAGCGCGTACAAGAATCTGTCCCCAGTGCTGAACAGACTGCGTGTGACACGGGCGCTCGATATCGCGGAGGAGCGACAGGAATGGCCCGACCAGGCGAAAAACCCGCAGGCGGCAACACTCAAGCTGCTTGCCGGGGTTGAGTCTGTACTGGAGGATGTAGAAGAGGATTTTCAGGTTGAGGCGTTTGAGCAGGCATGGCCGCGTTTCGAAGAGATTCGCCGCAGCGCGGGCGACAACGACGAGCTGATCATCGACAACCTGGAACGCATGCTGGACAGCATCCTGCGCGACCTGGAACCTGAAATTGTGGCCCTCAAAGCGGAGCAGATGGACCACCTGACGGGCGAGATGGCGAAACGCTATCGCTCCGGCAAGACGCTGGAAGATCTGCTGCCGGAAGCCTTCGCCGTCACACGTGAGGCCTCGTGGCGCACCATCAAGATGCGCCACTACGATGTGCAGTTGATCGGCGGCATTGTACTGCACCAGGGCAAGATTGCCGAGATGAAAACCGGTGAAGGGAAAACGCTCGTTGCCACGCTGGCGATCTACCTGAACGCGCTGACCGGCAAGGGCGTTCACCTCGTCACCGTCAACGACTACCTGGCGCGCCGTGACGCCGAGTGGATGGGACAAATCTACAAATTTCTGGGCATGACCATCGGCATCATCGTCAACGCCATCGAGCCGCAATCGCCTGCGCGCCGTGCTGCTTATGAGGCGGATATCACCTACGGTACCAATAACGAATTCGGTTTCGACTACCTGCGCGACAACATGGTTACCTCACTCGAACAGACCGTGCAGCGCGACCTCAACTTCGCCATCGTCGACGAGGTGGACAACATCCTGATCGACGAGGCCCGCACACCGCTCATCATTTCAGGTCAGGGCGAGGAATCAACCGAACACTATGTCAGATTCGCACGCTGGGCGAAGATGTTGAAGCCGGAAGATGACTATACCATCGAAGAAAAGACGCGCACCGTCATCCTGACCGAGGCAGGCATCGACAAGATCGAGCAACTGGCTGGCCTTCAGAACATCTATGACGAGCGCAACATCGAACTGACCCGCTACATGGAAAATGCCATCAAAGCCGAGGTGATCTTCAAACGCGACAAAGATTACATCATCAAAGACGGCGAAGTGATTATCGTCGACGAGTTCACGGGTCGCCAGTTGCCCGGACGACGCTATAGTGAAGGTCTGCACCAGGCCATCGAGGCCAAAGAGGGCGTCAAGGTCCAGCGCGAAAATCACACCCTGGCCACCATCACCTTCCAGAACTACTTCCGCCTCTACAAGAAGCTGGCCGGCATGACCGGTACGGCCCTGACCGACGCGGAAGAATTCGATAAGATTTACAAGCTGGACGTGATCGTGATTCCGACGAATAAGCCGATGATTCTGTAAGGATCAGCCGGACTTGATCTATCGGACAATCGAAGCAAAGTTCAATGCAGTAGTTGAGGAGATCAGGGAGCGGCATGCGAAGGAGCAGCCGGTGCTTGTAGGTACAACGGCGGTAGAAACCTCTGAATATCTGTCGAGCCTGCTGGAGCGCGAAGGCATACCGCACAACGTCCTGAACGCGAAACACCACGAGCGTGAGGCTCAGATCGTCGCACAGGCGGGCCGCAGTGGTGCCGTCACCATCGCCACCAACATGGCTGGCCGCGGTACCGACATTCTTTTAGGCGGCAATCCTGCTGGCTACCTGGATAGCATCCTGCGCAAGCATGTCGAGAACGTAGCATTCATTCGCGAGATGCCCGAACAGACACCGGAGGAACGCGAGGAAAAAGAGGAAGCCATTCAGGACTACCTGGCGCATATGAGCGAGGAAGAAAAGCAAAGACTCCTCGAAGAAAAGGTGCGCGAGTGCGAAGAGGATCACCAGCGCGTGGTCGAACTGGGTGGCCTGTACATCATCGGCACTGAACGCCACGAGTCGCGCCGTATCGATAAGCAGTTGCGAGGCCGCGCCGGACGCCAGGGTGACCCGGGCGAATCGCGTTTCTTCCTGGCGCTGGAAGACGAACTGCTGCGCCGCTTCGTGCCGGATGCGCTCTCGAAGATTATGCAGCGCGTCGGTCTGGAAGATGACGTGCCACTGGAAAACAACATGGTCTCCAACGTCATCGAACGAGCGCAGACCAAGGTAGAGGGCTACAACTTCGACATTCGTAAGAACGTGGTCGATTATGACGACGTGATCGCCAAACAGCGCGAGGTCATCTACGCCGACCGCCGGGCCGTGCTTGAACGCGCCGACATGCACGAGCGCGTTCTGGGCATGATGCGCGCCGAAGTTAGCAGCCTGGTGGACAAGTTCATTCCCGGCAACATGGTCACGGAGGAAGAGCAGCTCGAGCAACTCTTTGCCGCGCTGGAGCAGTGGGTGCCTGTACCCGAGGAGATGGTGCCAGAGAACATCCACGCCGTGCGCCGTGAAGAGATCAAAAAGCAGCTTGTCCAACTGGTGCTCGATCATTATGAGCTGCGAGCGCAGCAGATCGAGGAGCAGCACGCGCAGATACGCCGTGAGCATCCCGATATCGCTCCCTTCTCAATTCGCGACCTGGAGCGCACCATCACCTTCCAGGTGGTTGATCGCCTGTGGATGGATCACATCGACGCGCTGGATGTCATGCGCGCCAGCATCCACTTCCGCTCGGTCGGCCAGCGCGACCCGCTGGTCGAGTTCAAGAACGAAGCGTACCGCATGTTCGAGGAGCTGAAGAGCGCCATTCAGCACTACATCGTGACAGCCCTGCTGCAACAGCTGCGCCACGATTTCACCCTTTCAGTCCAACTACCTGAGCCGAAGCGCAAGATACCGCGCAACCTGCGCACCAACGCCGACGCCATCGCCCAGGCGAGCGGGCAAAGCAAGAGCGACGCTGCCGAGGAGCGCTCTCGCAGCAACGGACAGGGGCATGGTCAAAATGCGCGCCGCAACGGCCAGAAACCAAACAGCGGACGTGCCGCTCAACCGGCTGCCAGACCAGTAGGAAACGCAGCGCGAGCCAGTAGCGGCCCGGCAACCACACCTGCCAAGATCGGGCGCAATGACCTGTGCTACTGTGGCAGTGGCAAAAAGTACAAGAAATGCCACGGTGCCTGATCTCAACTTGCTTATATGAAATGGCCACCGGCTGCGAGCCGGTGGCCATTTCATATAAGCAAAACGTTATGTATCCCCTCAAAAACTCTATCGCCAATTGCTAGATTTTCCGCCTGAATGCATGGTAAGCTTCTCTAGAGGAAGAGATAACGGTGTCTCTCCGCAGCAAAGAAGTGCTAAAGTATAGTCTCCACCTTATAGAAGGTGAACCGGGCTTTTCTTTTCAGGAGGAAATAAAGCATGACGAGCGGTCAACAGGTTGTGATTGGGAATGTGGGATCGAATGGTCATCAGAAGCAACAGAGTCATCGGAGCGTAAAAGATTGGGAGCGGCAGGAGATTGAGGCAATGGCACGTGATTGGCAGGAGAACCCCCGCTGGAAAGGTGTGAAGCGTCCATACAACGCGGCTGACGTAGTACGCTTGCGCGGTACTATGAAGATTGAATACACGCTGGCCCGTATAGGTGCGGAGCGGCTGTGGCGGCTGTTGCATACCGAGCAATACGTCGCGGCGCTGGGTGCGCTGACCGGCAATCAGGCTGTACAGCAGGTTAAGGCAGGTTTGCAGGCCATCTATCTGAGCGGCTGGCAGGTTGCGGCTGACGCGAATCTGGCCGGGCAGATGTATCCCGACCAGAGCCTCTACCCCAGTAACAGTGTGCCGCAGGTAGTACATAAGATCAACGCCGCCCTGCAGCGCGCCGATCAGCTTCATCACGCCGAAGGCAAAGATGACATTTACTGGTATGCTCCCATCGTGGCTGATGCCGAGGCCGGTTTCGGCGGCCCGCTCAACGTGTTCGAGATGATGAAGGCGATGATCGAAGCCGGAGCAGCTGGCGTGCATTTTGAAGATCAGCTTTCTTCTGAGAAGAAATGCGGTCATATGGGCGGCAAAGTCCTCATCCCCACGCAATCTGCCGTGCGCCATCTCACCGCCGCTCGTCTCGCCGCCGATGTGATGGGCGTTCCCACCCTGATCGTGGCGCGCACGGATGCCAATGGCGCGCACCTGATTACCAGCGATGTCGATCCATACGACCACCGCTTCCTGACGGCTGAACGCACCCCGGATGGCTTCTTCAGAATGCACGGCGGGTTGAAAGCGGCCATTGCGCGTGGCCTTGCCTATGCTCCCTATGCTGACCTCATCTGGTGCGAGACCTCCGAGCCAAACCTGAAGGAGGCAGAGCACTTCGCCAAAGCCATTCACGAGCAATTCCCCGGCAAGCTGCTGGCCTATAACTGCTCGCCCTCGTTCAACTGGCGCAAGAAGCTGGATGCTGAGACCATCGCTACCTTCCAGCAAGAGCTGGGCAAGATGGGCTACAAATTCCAGTTCATCACGCTGGCTGGCTTCCATGCCCTCAACTACAGCATGTTCAAACTGGCCCTCGACTATCGCCAGCACGGCATGACGGCTTACTCCAAACTGCAACAGGCCGAGTTCGATATGGAGCAGTATGGCTACACCGCCACAAAGCACCAGCGTGAAGTTGGCACCGGCTACTTCGACGAGGTATCCCAGGTAATCTCCCAGGGCATCTCCTCGACCACCGCCCTAACCGGTTCCACGGAGGAGGAGCAGTTCGTGTAGAACTGCTATCGTCCCGTAGGGCCGCGATTTATCGTGGCCACCGCCGATTTATCGGCCCTTGTAGCCCTATTGACAATGAATTTTATCAACACATAGGTTACGAGGCCGATAATGAATTTGAACGAACAAGATCGGGAATCCAGGATACAGAAAAGTCCACCTCATGTCATCCTGAGTGAAGCGAAGGATCTCAGTAAGCTTGCTGACCAACCCGTGACCTCAGATCCTTCGCTTCACTCAGGATGACATGGGAATTGCCGTTTTTGTTCGTCAAAATTCATTATCGGCGTTACTGCTCGATCAATTGCCTTCATGTTCCGTTGAGCCGTTTTGTATGTTAGAAAACCGGACCAGTATGCGATAATAGAGGCGAGATACATGATTGTATTCCGTGCTATGAGTGAAAGGACGGAGGACGAGCCATGACGAAGCAGTATCCACAGGGAATTGAGATTACCGGCCCGATTACAGCGGAGTTTGCGGAAATAGTGACCCCGGATGCCATGAACTTTGTAGCAAAGCTGGCTCGCGAATTCGAGGGGCGGCGTGAGGAACTGCTGGCACGGCGCGGGCAGCGGCAGCAAGAGATTGACGCGGGCACATTGCCCAACTTCCTGCCGGAAACCGGGCATATCCGCGATAGCGACTGGACGGTGGCTCCCCTGCCTGATGATTTGCAGGACCGCCGCGTCGAGATCACCGGCCCGGTTGACCGCAAGATGGTGATTAACGCGCTCAATTCAGGAGCGAAGGTCTACATGGCCGATTTCGAGGACGCGCACTCACCGACGTGGGAAGGCACCATTCAGGGGCAGATCAACCTGCGTGACGCTATCGAAGGAACCATCAGCTTCACGAGTCCTGAGGGCAAAAGCTACCGGCTGAACGAGAAGACTGCCACGCTACTGGCGCGTCCACGCGGCTGGCACCTGAACGAGAAGCACGTGCTGGTCGATGGCAAGCCCATCTCCGGCGGCATCTTCGACTTCGGGCTATACTTTTATCACAACGTTCGCCGCCTGCTTGAGAAGGGAACCGGCCCCTACTTCTACCTGCCAAAGCTGGAGAGCCACCTGGAGGCCCGGCTCTGGAACGACATCTTCGTGATGGCGCAGAACGAACTGGGCATACCACAGGGAACGATCAAGGCCACAGTGCTTATCGAAACCATTCTGGCAACGTTCGAGATGGACGAGATACTCTACGAACTGCGCGAGCATTCGGCAGGGCTGAACTGTGGGCGCTGGGACTATATCTTCAGCACGATCAAGAAGTTCCGCAACATTCCCGACTTCATCCTGCCCGACCGCGCGCAGGTGACGATGACCACCCACTTCATGCGCTCCTACTCGCTGCTACTCATCAAGACCTGCCACCGGCGCAATGTCCACGCCATGGGCGGCATGGCGGCACAGATTCCGATCAAGAACGACCCGGTTGCCAACGAGGAGGCGCTGGAGCGCGTGCGCGCAGACAAGCGCCGTGAGGCCGCCGACGGTCATGATGGTACGTGGGTAGCCCATCCAGGCCTGGTACCAGTTGCAATGGCGGAATTTGATGTCGTGATGAAGACGCCAAACCAGATTGATCGCAAGCGCGAGGATGTGCAGGTAACTGCTGCCGATCTGCTGGCCGTTCCTGAAGGCACGATTACCGAGGGCGGTCTGCGCAACAATATCAGCGTGAGCCTGCAATACCTGGAATCGTGGCTGCGCGGCATTGGCTGCGTGCCGATCAATAACCTGATGGAGGACGCGGCCACCGTCGAGATTGCGCGCTCGCAAATCTGGCAGTGGATTCACCACCCCCGCGGCATCCTCAACGACGGGCGCAAAGTCACCGTTGACCTCTTTCGCGTCCTGGCCGACGACGAACTCTCGAAGCTGAAGACGAAGCTGGGCGAGCAGCAGTTCGCCGCCAGCAAGTTCGGCCCGGCCCGCGAGATTCTCGATACCGTCATCACCTCCAACGATTTCGTCGAATTCCTGACCCTGCCCGCCTATAGCTACCTGGAATAGAACAATAGAAAGGGCTACTACGCCCATTGGCGATAGAACCCACGACTATTGTAGATGTAGGTTACTGAATGTCTTTTTTCAGCGCTTCATCCATGCCACTACTTGACGGATGGATCAGAACACGGTATATTGACCTTGAGATCAATATAGAGGGGTATTTCACGCTATTGACCTGAAGGTCAATAGCGATATGACGATGTGATACCTCAATTCATGGAGATAAGAGGATGAAGTATGCCGGGGAAAAAAGCGTCGGAGGAGTTACGTCGGGAGCAAATCATACAGGCGGCGTTTCGAGTAGCAACACGCGTGGGGCTTGAGCAATTGACCATTCGTCTCGTCGCTGCTGAAGCAGAATTGAGTCCGGGACTAGTCTTCTTCCATTTCGATTCGAAGGAGACGTTGTTGCTTGCCCTTTTGGACTGGTTACTTGCTTCACTCTTTGAGCCCTGGGAAACTCCAGACGATCTATCCCCCGTTGAGCGCTTGATCGCATTGCTTCGATCAGATCTACAAGACACACAGTTGGCTGATCTGCAAAACACATCTCAGCGGGAGCAAGCGGGAGCGCGGTTACAACTCTTCTTTGCCTACTGGGCGATGGCAGTCCATCATCCTCTTATCAGAGAACGTATTCAGCATGCTCTTGAGCGCTCCAGGCAAACCTTTCTGCCTGCCGTACAAGCGCTGCTCGACAGCAATCCCCAACGCTTTCATCAGGTAACGCCGGAAGGATTGGTGACGGTTCTGCTTGCTGTTGCTCAAGGCTTTGCCATGCAATCCTTGCTCAGCAATCGGCGTGTCGATGTAGAGCCAATCCTGGCAGCGATGCGCGCTCTTCTGACTGCTTGCTAAACAGGCGAAAGTCGCCTTATGTGTAAGCAAAGCGTTCGCAGGAGGCGCATAGGGATGGTGCCTCCTTCCTCTCAGCTCCTGTTTGCTGAAGAAATGACTGCGTGAGATGGTATATCCAGGTGGAACAGCTGAGTGCTATTTTTCCACAGAATCTGTTCTCTCACCCCTGGACTCAGATTTAGCTGTCTCACCATCGTTAATTGCTCCTCGGTAGGAGCAACCGGAGTATCAGTCCCGAAGAGCACATGATCACTGCCAAAGACCTCAATGGCCTGTTGTGTCGCGGTGGGCGAGAAGGTCATCCCAATCTCAGTATACAGATTCGTTCCGAAGTAGCTACTGGGAGGGCGCAGGCAGATGACTGCGCTCTTTCCCGGCATGGTAATGAGGCCATGCTGATGGAAGTAATCGAGGCGTCCAAGCAAGTCCATAACTCCTGCACCGGTGAATGGAATCACCATCCTGAGCTGCGGAAAGCGGTCGAAGAGACCTGAGCAGACCATACGAGTCACCGTTGTGACGACGTCAAATGGCCGGTAAATCATTTCCTGGACACGATAGCTATCATTGCCGGGCAGCCACGTCGGATCAATCGTCGGATGGAGGAAAATCGCCACCTCGCGGGCCTGCACCTGCTCCCAGAAAAGGGCAAGCGTTGGGTCATCTAACCAGCGACCGGCATAGCTGGAGGTCAGGGTAAGCCCTTTGGCTCCCAGCTGCGTCAGGCTGCGATCCATCTCCCGGGTAAAGCCCGGTTCAAAGGGATGCACTGTCGCCAGAAAATCCAGCTTGTCAGGATGGGTGGAGACCGCCCCGGCAAGATCATCATTGACGATCTTTGCTACCTCCTGGGCCACGCTTCCCACATCAGGTCTGATGTCTGCGAGCAGAGAACCATTCCCCAGCAGGCCTTTGGTCACCCCTGCTTGCTCTTGCTCTTGCACCTGCACATCAATATCGTTGAAGGCAGAGGTCTGAATGGACGGTGCGTCTTGTTGCGGATTCCTTTTTTTGCCAGGATTTTCTCTTAAAAACACATTCTCTGGAAGAGAGGCCAGGTTTGTGAGTAAGCCAGGTGAGACAAGATGTCGATGAATATCGACGATCATCTCAGGAACAGCAGTCGACGGCATAGTATGTTCTCCTTCTTCTACACTCGTTTCTCGTTGACGGGTGGATTGACAGTATCACAGCATGCGTTTCATCAAAATGACAAGATCACGATGCTGGTCATGCAATATGCAGCACAAGCCGTCCACGTCCGCCACCTCGTTGACCCAATGCATGAGCCTGGTTCGCCTCGCTGAGGGGGAAGACGTGCTTGATCACCGCTTGAATCTGCCCTTCATCGATCAAGTGCGCAAAAGTCTCTAACAGTTCACGCCCGATATGAGTACGAGTCGGCACCACATGGATTGTGCGTTCCTCGATGGACCTGGCATCTGGCTGAATCCCGATCGCTACCAGCCTTCCACCACGCTTGAGCGCCTGGATCGACGTTTCAAGGGTGGCCCCGCCGACAGGATCAAAGGCCAGGTCCACGTCATGCACCACATCTGCAAGAGCCGTCGTGGTGTAGTCAATGACGGTTTCTGCCCCCAGAGAACGCACAAAATCGACGTTCGTACTTGAGGTAGTGGCAATGACATATGCCCCTTTCCATCTCGCAAACTGCACCGCAAACACGCCAACTCCTCCTGCCGCCCCCTGGATCAACACCCGCTGACCCGCTTCCAGCTTTCCCGCATCAAACAGCCCTTGCCAGGCTGTGGTTGCACCTACAGGGATGGTCGCCGCCTCATCAAAGCTCAAACAGTGTGGTTTGAGTGCCAGCGACTCGGCAGCAGCGATTGTATATTCGGCATACGTCCCCCTCGCACTTCCATAGACAGCCTGTCCTTTCTGGAATGCCGTGACCCCTGACCCAATCTCCTCGACCACCCCTGCCATCTCCATGCCTGGGATATAAGGAAACCGCATGGGGAGGATGTGTTTCCTCAGCCCTTGACGAACTTTCCAGTCAACCGGGTTGACCCCTGCTGCATGCACCCGCACCAGAACTTCGCCCGCTTGCGGCTCTGGGCGCGGGATGCCTTCCAACTTGAGCTGATCTACGTCACCATAGTCATGAACCTGGATGGCTAGCATAGTTTGTTGTATCGACATCATGCTTCTCCTTGTTTGCAGGTTGCCCCTCTGAAAAGAAGAGGCAACCTGCTCTTTTTCCTACCCCCTGGTTGTTCATATTGAACACCGGGTTAATATGAGAAAGCATACCACATATTGACCTTTTGGTCAATATGTGGTTGAAGATGTATCGATCCCTCTTCAGGTTGGTTTCTTCTACCCTCAACTATGTGTACTCTTTTTTGCGTCTCTACAAATCCCCGCTCCTGCTGGCAATCACCTGCGTAATGCGCTCGATGAAGTCTGGCAGGGACATGGCTCCCAGATTTTCGTTGCTGCGCAGGCGCACAGAGACGGCTTGCTGCTCCTCCTCTTTGTCACCGACCACGAGCATGTACGGGATTTTCTGCATTTGTGCCTTGCGAATTTTGGCATTCATACGCTCACCACTGCTGTCCACCTCGACACGCACCCCTGCTGCATGCAGGCGAGACGCGACCTGCCGCGCGTAGGGCAGGTGGCGATCCGCAATCGGGATGAGCACGGCCTGCATGGGCGCAATCCAGACGGGCAACGCGCCCGCGTAGTGCTCAAGCAGAATGCCAACCACGCGCTCCAGCGAGCCGACATTGGCATGGTGAATGATGGCCGGGCGATGCGGCTGCCCATCCTCACCAATATAGGAGAGGTCGAAGCGGTCGGGCAGGTTGAAATCGACCTGCGCCGTGCCAAGCTGCCATTGTCGTCCCAGCGAGTCGCGCACAAGGAAGTCGAGTTTGGGCGCGTAGAACCCTGCCTCGCCCTCCGCTACCGTGTACGGCAGGCCAAGCCGCTCTAGCGCACGCAAGATCACACCCTGCGCCCGCTCCCAGACCTCATCACTGCCGACATACTTTGAACTGGTCGGGTCGCGCAAACCAAGACGGGCCGAGAAATCGTTCAGGCCCAGCGCCTTGAAGACAAACAGCGTCATTTCGATCACATGCACAAATTCGTCCTCAAGTTGCTCGGGAGCAGCGAAAATGTGCTCGTCGTCCTGCGTGAAGTTGCGCGTGCGCAGCAGGCCATTGATTTCTCCGCTCTGCTCAAAGCGATAATCCCTGCCGAACTCGGCCAGACGCAATGGCAGACTGCGATACGAGCGCAGTTCGTGCTTGTAAATCTCGATATGATGCGGGCAGTTCATAGGCCTCAAGATGTAGGCATCATCCGGCACATCCTCATCCTGCCGGGCGCTGAGGGCATGACCGTAGCAGCTATCGAGAGAGGAGTTCCAGCCGGATTGCTCGCTCGCGGGTGCCTCATTCTGCTCGCGCACGATCATTGGCGGATAGATGCTATCCCGATACTTATACCAGTGGCCGCTGGTCTTGTACAGCCCGACCTTGCCGATAGCGGGCGTGATGACATGCTGGTAGCCACGCTCAAGCTGCTGCTGGCGCAGGAAATTTTCCAGCGTCTCGCGCAGCACGGCCCCACGTGGCAGCCAGAGCGGCAGACCCGCCCCCACCGCCGACGAATACATGAAAATGCCCAGTTCGCGTCCAAGCTCACGATGGTCATGCTCATTCCCGTCCTCACGCTTGCCCGCGCCCTCGCCATTCCCCTCACCCGGCACATCTCCATATTGCTTGATTTCCTCCGGCATAGCTGTGCTCCTCTCTGTGATAACTTTTCCTCCAATAAAAAAGCCTTTTCATCCCACAATGGGACGAAAAGGCATAAAAACTTTCCGTGGTTCCACCCACATTCCGCGTTTCTTCAGAACGCGCTCGTGCGGCCTGTAACGGGGCCGGGCCGTACACATTACTGGCTCTGTGCAGGCTGGCGAGGGGTATCACCGTCGCGGTCGGGCAGCGCACTTTCAGCCTCTGGTGCGCCTCTCTGTTCCCTCCTGGCGAACGGGACGTGGCTCGCATTGTTGCCGTGTATTCAGTTGTAATTGGTTGGACAACGGGGGCCGATCAATCGGCGATGCGCAGAATGACATTCCGCGCCTTCGGATTTCGGCATCGGCCATTGCTATGGTTACGCTACAGTTGTCTACAGTTCCTTGCTACGGGTTTTGATGCGGTCAGTGACACGCTCGACGAATTCGGGCAGCGGCACAGGGCCAAGATTTTCGTTGCTGCGCAGACGCACGGCAACGGCGTTGGCTGCCGCCTCTTTGTCACCGACGACCAGCATATACGGAATCTTTTGCATCTGCGCGTCGCGCACTTTGGCATTCATGCGCTCGCTGCGTGCATCGACTTCGGCGCGCACCCCTGCCGCTTTGAGCGTCTCCAGCACCTGGTTGGCATATTCGAGGTGACGGTCGGCGATAGGAATGACCATAGCCTGCACGGGCGCGAGCCAGACCGGAAAGGCACCTGCGTAGTGCTCAATCAGCATCGCCATAAAGCGTTCGGTCGAGCCGGTGACGGCGCGGTGAATCATTACCGGGCGGTGCGCCTGACCATCCTCGCCGATGTACTCAAGGCCGAAGTTCTCCGGCTGCACGAAGTCAAGCTGGACGGTCGAGCACTGCCACTCGCGACCGAGGACGTCACGCACCATGAAGTCCATCTTGGGGCCATAGAAGGCCGCCTCACCGATGGCCTCCTGGTACTGGATGCCGCGAGCGTTCAAGCGCGTTGCGCAGCGAGCTTTCCGCCATCTCCCACACCTCATCGCTGCCCACGTACTCCTCTTTCTTATTGGGGTCACGTAGCGAGAGCCGAATCCAGTAATCGCTCAGACCATAGGTATCGAGCACTTCGAGCGTCAGGTTGACGGCTCGGTCGAACTCCTCCTGAATCTGATCAGGGCGCATGAAGACGTGCGCGTCATCCTGTGTCACGCTGCGCACTCGCGCCAGGCCCGTCAGCGTACCAGCCTTCTCATAGCGATAGAGCGTGGCGAACTCGGCATAGCGCACCGGCAGCTCGCGATAGCTGTGCATCTGCGACTTGTACAGTGTGATGTGATGCGGGCAGTTCATCGGCTTGAGCACCACGCCCTCGTCCTCCGAAATCTCCTGCTCGCCCTCCATGACCGGGAACATATTCTCGCGGTACGTGAACCAGTGCTTCGAAGTCTTGTAAAGATGCACCTTGCCGAGATGGCCTGTCCAGACATGCTGGTAGCCATACTTCTCCTGCGTTTCGCGCACATAGCTCTCCATCTCGTGGCGCAGCGTCTCACCGCGCGGCAGGAACATCGGCACACCGGCGGGCAGTTCATCGCTCAAAACAAAAAGCTTGAGGTCGCGACCCAGCTTGCGATGGTCGCGTTTCTGCGCCTCCTCCAGCCGCCACAGGTACTGGTCAAGCTCCTCCTGGTTAAACCAGGCCGTGCCATAGATACGCTGCAACATCGGGCGGTGCTCATCGCCGCGCCAGTAGGCACCGGCCACGCGCATCAGCTTGAACGGGCCAATCTGGCCAGTGTTCTCCACGTGCGGACCGCGACACAGGTCCAGAAAGGTATCCTGCTGGTAGATGCCCACCTCTTCGTCCGGCAGGTTCTCGATAATCTCTACCTTATAATTCTGCCCCTTGTTGCGGAAGTACTCCAACGCCTTCTCCCGCGGCCAGTGACTGCGCTCAAACGGGTACTTACCGGCCACAATGCGCGCCATGCGCTGCTCGATCTCCGGCAAATCCTCCGGCGTCAGCGGGCGCGGCAGATCAAAATCATAATAGAACCCATCCTCGATGGCCGGGCCAATGGCAAATTTCGCATCGGGGAACATCTCCTGCACAGCCTCCGCCATCACGTGCGCGGCTGAGTGGCGCATGCGCTGCACCGGCGTATAATTCACCGACTCATGCAGTTCCATTTCCACTGACATATAGTAATCCTCCTTCACACCAATAAAAAAACCTTTTCATCCCCAACTGGGACGAAAAGGCGTAAAAAGCTTTCCGTGGTTCCACCCACATTCCGCGTTCCCATATACGGGACACCATCTCGTATACACAGGGCATCATGCCGTAGGGCGGCGATTTATCGTCGCCACCGCCGATTTATCGGCCCAGGAACGCGCTCATCCGACCTGTAACGGGGTCGAACCGTACACATTACTGGCTCTGTGCAGGCTGGCGAGGGGTATCACCATTCTGGTCGGGCAGCGCACTTTCAGCCTCCGGCGCGCCTCTCTGTCTCCCACCAACAAACGGGACATGTCTCGCGTTCAAGCCACAACTATGAAACACATAGTGATTGCTTCAATGATACCATAGTTAAAAAGCTAAGTAAAGCGTTTTTTCGAGGAAATTAGAGTACTTCCATAGAAGAGAACACAGAGAAGCATGATATTTATTCTATGAGAGCGACACAGCAAAGCCTCCCTCTTCGGCTTCACCCGCTTCATACTCCTGCCATGCTTCCTCTACCAGCTTGAGCAGCTTTTGTTGGACATGAGGCTTGCTGACGATGGCTTCCCATTCCTGCTCTTCAATTGCTTCTAAGATGCGTTCTGCTAACACATTTTGAGCGGCATCGGGTAATTGCTGCGCTCGTTCAAATGCCTGCTGAAGTTGCTCGGTCATAATTCCTCATTTCACATTCCAAAGCCGACGGCATACTTCTATTTAGACGTAGCAGTAACACTGTCACTCACTGTATGGCTGTAGTATAGCACAGGGAGACAATTGGGACAAGTATTTGAAGACGCTAAGACGCTTGCATATTCGCCATGCTAAAACTCTTGCATTCGCTAATTGCTCATGCTAAAGTGTGACCACGAATTCTAAGCAAAGCAGGGAAAATTGGCATGATTCTGAAGGATCGATACCAGACACAAGACTTGATTGGTCGTGGTAGCATGGCGATGGTCTATCGCGGGCACGACCTGCGGATGGATCGTATCGTAGCGATCAAAGTGCTGCGCGAAGGCTATACCATTGATTCAGAGTTTGGCATGCGTTGGAAGCTGGCGACACAGATGGTATCTACCGTACACCATCCGAGTATCGTACAGGTGTATGATTACGTCGAGACTTCTGAGAACGTCTTCGTCGTTATGGAGCTGGTAGAAGGCACTGACTTACGTCGCCTCTTTCGAGAGCATCATCCCCTTTCCATAGAGGCAGTTATCTCTATCGCTAAAAATATAGCAGATGGGCTACAAGCCTTGCATCACCACTCCCTTGTCTATAGTGCGCTTTCACCGAAGAAAGTGCTATTGAGCAGTTCCGGACAGGTCAAGCTGGCGCTTCCTGGTGGAATGTTCAATCAAGAATATATGAGCTCCCGAAATGGTTCTGGCAAGGCAGTCACGCCCGCTACCGACATCTACGCACTGGGCTGCCTGCTCCACCATATACTAACGAGCCATCCTCCCTTTCGATGGTGATACGCCTGTAGCGCTAGCGATGCAGCACATTCATGGTACGCCAATACCCCCGAGCGAACTGAATCCATCTATTCCATCGAAATTGGAGGAGATCATCTTGCGCTGCCTGGAAAAGCAACCGGAGAGGCGCTTTTGTGACGGTAATGCTCTTGCGCAGGCATTAGAGGCCTGTCATGAGGAAAGCTTCCACCCATGTCATTCTGAGCGCAGCGAAGAATCTTAGGTAATCACCTCGACACATCCCTTCAGATTCTTCGCTACGCTCAGAATGACATGTTAGAGAGTCTTCTTCAAGGCTTTCTTATTTCACCTGACCCCCGTCACGAAATGCAACAAGAAATAGAGGATCCACCC
Source organism: uncultured Chloroflexia bacterium (assembly GCA_963736995.1). Taxonomy (GTDB): domain Bacteria; phylum Chloroflexota; class Ktedonobacteria; order Ktedonobacterales; family Ktedonobacteraceae; genus CADDYT01. Next base: position 100,068 of record CAVTRB010000003.1, on the reverse strand, counting down.
GAAGGCGATGCAGGCGGGTATGGTGGCGATCCAGGCCATGACGATGTTGCCCGCAACTCCCCAGCGCACGGCGGAGAGGCGTTTCGTGGCCCCGACTCCCATGATGGCCGAGGAGATGACGTGGGTAGTGGAGACCGGAATACCCAGGCGGCTGGCAACCTCGATGATGGCGGCGGAAGCCGTCTCCGCTGCAAAGCCATTGATCGGGCGCAGTTCGACCACCTTCAGACCCACGGTGCGGATGATGCGCCAGCCTCCGATAGAGGTACCGAGACCCATAGCTGTCGCGCAAGAGAGCACCACCCAGAGCGGCACGCCCCAGTTGCTGCCCGACCATCCGTAGTAGCTCGCCAGTGCCATCGTAATGATGCCCATCGTCTTCTGCGCGTCGTTGCCGCCGTGACTGAAGGACATCCAGGCCGCCGAGAGAATCTGTAGCCGCAGGAAGATGAGCGTGACCAGCATGGGGCGCACGCGGGCGAAAACCCAGAGCAGCAGCACCATCAGGAGGAAAGCAATCAGGAAGCCGAGCAGCGGCGAGAATAGCAGACCTTCAAAGGTTTTGCTCAGTCCCCCGAACTCGATAGCTTGCCAGCCTCCGGCAGCCAGCCCGGCTCCAACGATACAGAAGATCAGCGCGTGGCTGGAACTCGAAGGGAGGCCGTAGCGCCACGTAATTAAATCCCAGGCAATGGCCCCCAGCAGCGCGGAAATAACCAGTAACTGTGTGGCAACCGAGGGCGGCACGATGCCTTTGCCAATGGTTGTGGCAACGGCGGTACCCGTCAAGGCCCCCGCCACGTTGAGAATACCTGACATCAGTACGGCAATTCCAGGCGGCAATGCCCGTGTCGCCACCGAGGTCGCAATGGCGTTGGCCGTATCGTGGAAGCCATTGATGAAATCAAAGATGAGGCCGATGACGACAATGAGGATAAGCACGATGAAGGCAGGCGCTGGCATTCTTTGACTACTATCCTTTCCTGTTGATGATGAGGGCGCGATCAGGCATTCTTCACTACTATCCGTTCCAGCGTGTCAGCAATATCCTCGGCGCGGTCCGTAGCTTCCTCCAACTGCTGGTGGATCTCCTCCCAGTGCATTGCTTTGATAAGGCCGGGGATATCGGTCACGCCCTCGAACTGCGAAGCCAGAGCCTGATCGAGCACATCGTCGGCTTCACCTTCCAGATGGTTGATGTCTATTGAACATTGCAGCAACTTATCCCACTGTCCCCTCTTTTCAAGCATAGGTACAGCACCGGCAATAAGTTGGGCCTGCTGGTCGATAACGTGGGCTATGCGGCGTGCATACTCGGTCGGCGCGTCGATGCGGTAAAGCCTGATACGTCGCGCCGCATCCTCAATAGCGTCGACAAAATCATCAAGCCGACTGGCTAGATCAGCAATGTCCTCACGGTCAAGCGGAGTGACGAAGGTGCTGTAGAGGGCCTTGAATATCTGATGAGTGATTTCGTCTCCCTGATGTTCCAGCTCCTGCACGTGCTTTACCTTACGCTCGACATCACTGTAGTTTTCGAGCAGGTCGCACAGAGCCTGCGCCACCTGCGCGGCGTTCTCCACATCTTTATGGAAGTAATCAAAAAAGCGCTCATCGTGGGGCAAAAAGCGTGCGAATACCATGCTCTCCCTCCTCTGCACCCTGCTGCTGACCGTAGTCACCATTCCTGCTCTTAAAGGCCAACACGTTACATATCCTACCCGGGTTTCACTCCTTTAGCTGTTAAAGCACATAGGTAAAATAGCTATGGAAGAGATTTGTAATATCGTCAAACTAGCTATTGACGTTTCCCTGCTCCGGTGGTATGGTTCTAGCAACCCCAGATAGGCATATTTGTTCCGTTCGTTTGTAGGTAAAAGAGAACAAACGAATTTCCTGGTTGATTATCCGGGTGCATAGAGATATGCGCCCTAGAAGATACTGGGGAGCTTCTTAATATGTGCGCATCCATACCCGCAATGAGCAAATATACGGTCGCGTCCATTCAGTATGAGTCGACGCTGGGCGAGAAAGAAAAGAATGTGGCTGATCTTCTCCGCCTGAGCAATGAGGCTGCGCGGCAGGGCGCACGTCTTATTGTCATGCCGGAGATGGCGACTACCGGGTATTGCTGGGATTCTCGTGCTGAAATCGCCTCTCTCGTCGAACCCATCCCGGGGCCGACAACCGACCGGTTTCAGGAGTTAGCGACTCGCTATGGCTGCTACATCACGGTCTGCCTGCCGGAAGTCGACCCTGCAACCAATGTGTACTATAACAGTATGGTTCTGCTTGGTCCGGAAGGGATCACCGGCACCTATCGCAAGATTCACTCCTACATCTCGGAGCCGCGCTGGGCACGGGATGGAGACCTGGGCATGCCCGTCTGGGATACGCCCATCGGTCGATTGACCGGTCTCATCTGCATGGATATCGAGTACTTCGAGGCGGCTCGCATTCCTGCCCTGCATGGTGCGGACGTGCTGCTCTTCCCCACTAACTGGCTCGATGAAAAGTCTCCCAGCAGTCACTGGATGGTGCGTGCCTTTGAAAACAATGTCTATGTAATTGCCGCCAATCGCTACGGGCTTGAACGTGGCACGCAATTTAGCGGCGGGAGCTGCATCCTGGACCCTGATGGCTCCATCCAGTCGTATCTCGATAGTGGCGATGGCATTGTGTACGGCGAGATCGACCTGGAGCGCAGCCGGGACAAACGCTGGGGCCGCACAAAAGACGAGGCCGTCGGCGATTGCCTCTCCGATCGTTGCCCGGCCGCATACACTCCCCTGGTCAACAATACGTATCTCTGGGAGCCATTGCGCTATCACGGTCTCTATAACCTGGGCGAGCTACCTCCCGGTCAGCTTTCCTGTGTTGGCATCGCACAGATGAATTTGCACGAATTGCCCGCGACTCACGCTCACTCCTCTTCACCCCTCGATACGATTTCCCGCCTGCATGCACTGCTCGCCACGCTCATCAACGAACATTCTCCGGCCTGCCCGGACGTGCTCGTGCTGCCAGAACTCGTTTTGCCTGGCCCGGTTCCCTCTGCCTCTAGCTTCCCTGCTAGCGAAGAAGAGATCGCTGCCCACTTCCAGAAAGGGGCGATTACGGTACCGGGACCGGAGACAGAGGCACTGGCAGCCATAGCCCGCTCATTGCAAATCAGCCTCGTGCTCGGTGTTGCTGAGCGCGAAGACACCGGCGAGACAGACCGCGCTCCGGCCTACTATAACACCGTCCTGTTGATCGACCCGGAGGGTGTCTACGGTCAGTACCGCAAGCTGCACCTGACGCGGCAAGACCGGCTCTGGGCCAGCGCTGGCAATCGTACATTGACCACTTTCGATACACCGATGGGACGCATTGGGCTGGCAACCGGCTACGATGTGCTTTTCCCGGAAACCCTGCGCGTGCTGGCAGGTATGGGAGCGGATCTTGTCTGCGCTCCGGCCCTGCTCAACTTCCCCGACCCCATTGGCCTTGGGCCAACGAACATTCCCTTTGCGCCCAACATCGCACCAGAGGGCCATGATCCCCTCCATTACCTGATCTGGCGCGTGCGAGCGGCGGAACATAACGTCTACCTGGCGCTCGCTAACTGGTATGGTCAAGATGGGGGTGCGCAGGCGAACGGCCACAGCGGCATCTTCTCGCCTACCAGTCCAACCTATCCCTGGGCAGAAGTTCTCGCCGACGAGGGCGAAGCAACGCTGACGTTGATGACGATTGACACTCGCGAACAGCGCACCGGGCGGCGCACCACACAGCCGCTTGGCTACACGCCTGGCGATGTGGCAGGTTCGCTTACGGGCGAGCTTGCCTACGATATTCTCGACAGCATTCCCGGCAACGCGGTACGCAGCAAGCCGATGCTGCGCAAACGCCAACCGTTCTGGTACCTTGACCTGGTGCGCACTCAGCTGTAACATCATCAGAAAAGGAGTTTCTGCATCCATGAGACTCGCCAACAAAGTAGCCATTATCACCGGTTCCGCCGGCGGCATGGGCAAAGCAGCCGCCGAACTCTTCGCGCAAGAAGGGGCAAGTATCGTTGTCACCGATATCATGGCGCAAGAGGGCGAGGAGACGGCTCGCAACATCCGTACAGCGGGCGGACAGGCTATCTTCGTCAAAGCTGATGTTTCTAACGAGGATGAGGTCAGGCACATGGTCAGCACGGCCCTCGATACCTTCGGCCACATTGATGTGCTCTACAACAACGCGGGCATCATGCCCCCCGATGACGGCAGTGTGACCGAGATCAGCGTGGCGACGTGGGACCGCATCCTGGATATCAACCTCAAAAGCGCTTTCCTCTGCTCCAGGTACACTATTCCTCAGATGGTAAAGCAGGGCAAAGGCTCCATCATCAACGTCGCCTCCTTCGTCGCCTTCATGGGCTGCACCGTTCCGCAGGACGCCTACACCGTCTCGAAAGGCGGCATGCTCTCCCTCACCAAATCCTTCGCAGTGCAGTATGGCCGTCATGGCATCCGCTGCAACGCCATTTGCCCCGGCCCGATCGAGACCCCATTACTGCGCCACCTCTGGACAAGCGAGGAGGCGCGCAATCTACGCCTCAACCGCATTCCATTAGGCCGCTTCGGCGAGGCAAAAGATATCATCTACATGGCCCTCTACCTGGCCTCCGATGAATCATCCTGGACAACCGGGGCCTGGCTCATGGTCGACGGCGGCATCTCCTCGAACTATTTCTAACCACCAGCATGATGTGGTCATGGGACGATCACATAGCATCATTACTCACAGAGGGGATGTGATCCATGCCATAGTTTCTTTGGCTCCCGGCGTATATTATAATAGCAGAGACCTTTAAACAATTGGCTATTTCAGTAGTCAGAAAGGAAGCACCTATGGATAACGGAACCTATAGCACCGGAGCAAGTGCCATCCTTGGAGGCAGCCTGCTGGTGACGCTTATCATCAGTGTCGCCGCTATTGTCTTCGGAATCATCATCTGGTGGCGCATTTTCTCGAAGGCGGGCTACAACGGGGCGATGAGCCTTCTCCTGTTCATTCCTATCGCCAACCTCATCGTCATCTGTATGCTAGCCTTCGCCGAGTGGCCAGTGCTGAAAGAGTTGAACCAGCTGCGTCAGATGGCTGCACAGCGCCCACAATATCCTACCCCACAGTATCAGAATCCGAACTCACAGTATCAGAATCCGCAGTATCCGAACTCACAGTATCCGAACTCGCAGTATCAGAATCCGCAATACCCGGGCCAACGGCAGTAGGCAAGAAAAGAACAGCAAGAAAAAGCATTTGCGTACCACAGTGCAAATGCTTTTTCTTGCTGTTCTTTTCTTTAGATACGATAGCGATTTAAGTGCAGCATCTCCCTGGCCTGAGTGGGTGTTGCCACGGGACGATCCAGTTCTCCGGCCAGGCGAACGATGCGGGCAACCAGTTTGGCATTGCTGAGCGCCAGTTGCCCCTTTCGGTAATAAATATTGTCCTCGAAGCCGACGCGCACGTTACCGCCCATTGCCAGGGCAATCGTTCCCAACGTCAACTGAGAACGGCTCATGCCCGCTACGCTCCAACTACTACCCGGAGGCAGACTGCGCACCATGTGAACAAGGTGGACCGGATCGGGGCCGATACCGCCTGGAACGCCCATAACGAAATCGAAATGAATCGGGTCGCTCACCAGGCCCATGCTGCGCAGGCGCATCGCTTCGTCGATCATGCCTATGTCGAACACTTCGATTTCCGGCACAATACCGGCTGCGCGTAGCCGCCGGGCGAACGTCTCCACCAGCCCCCGGCTATTCATGAAAACATCATTGCCAAAATTGACGGTACCCGTTGTCAAGGTTGCCATATCAGGAGCGCATTCGATGCTTTGCAGGCGTTCTTCAGCGCTCATCCAGACTGCGCCGCCCGTGGAAACCTGCGTAATCACGTCGCAACGCGAGCGAATACCCTCCACCACCTCACGAAAGAGTCCAGCATCCTGCGTCGCGTTGCCCGCTGCATCGCGCACGTGAATATGGATTATGGAAGCGCCAGCCTCGTAGCACTCAACAGCCGAGGAAATAATTTCGGCGGGGGTAATGGGTAGGTAGGGCTGCTGCTCCCTGCTCACTTCCGCACCGACCATAGCCGCAGTAATGATAACTGGTTGCATTGGAACCTCCTCGCTTGAAAGCACAAGTAGAGGTTATGCTTCTTCCATGCTTTCCTCAACCTCTGCTTCCTCCCCTTCACCTACCGGCCCGGTGATGTCGATGTCAAGTTTGCCGTCGACGCCTTTGACGTGTACTTCGCCATGCCCGGGGATGTTGCCAAGCAGGATACGCAGGCTGAGCGGCACGGTGAGCAGGCGTTCGATGACGCGGCGCAGTGGGCGAGCACCCTGCGTCTGACTGAAGCCCTCTTTACAAAGCAGGTCGATGGCGCTGTCGTCCGCACGGAGGATCAAACCCTGCTCCAGCAGGCGTGCTGCCAGTTCATTCATTTGCAGGCGAGTAATGGCTCGCGCCTGCTCCTCGCTGAGCGGGTGGAAAATAACAACCTCATCAATTCGGTTCAGAAATTCCGGACGGAAGGTCTGGCGCAGGCGCTCTAGCAGGCGTTCGCGCTGCATCTCCTCAGCGGTTCCTTTGATTGAGGCGCGGAATCCACTGGGGACGGAGCGACCCAGCATATCCGTACCAACATTGGAGGTCATAATCCAGATCGCGTGCTGCGCATCAACGGTATGGCCCTGCGCATCGGTCAGGCGACCGGCATCGAAGACTTGCAGGAAGAGGTCGAACACCTCGGGATGGGCCTTTTCCACCTCGTCGAGCAGGACGACACAGTGCGGGCGGCGGCGCAACTTACCCGTAAGTTGCCCTTCCTGATCATAGCCAACATAGCCGGGAGGCGCACCAATCATGCGCGAAACAGCATGTTTCTCCATGTATTCCGACATGTCAACGCGAATCAGGTGTTCATCGGACCCGAAAACTTCAGAGGCCAGCGCCCGTGCGAGTTCTGTCTTGCCTACTCCGGTTGGCCCCAGGAAGAGGAAGACCCCCGATGGCCGGTTGCGCGGCTTCAACCCGGCCCGCGCCACCTGGATGGCCTGCGTCACCCGCCCGATGGCCTCATCCTGACCGACGACCCGTGCCTTCAGGCGCGCTTCCAGATTGAGCAGACGATCGCGCTCCTCGCGTCCCGGTGCCTGCACCGGTATGCCAGTACGAGCCGAGATCACTTCGGCGATCATAGCCGGTACAATCATCGGCGGCTGCCCCACCTCGTCGCGATCATCTTGCTCCGGCGATTCGTCCTCGATGGAGTAGACGCGCGCCCGGGAACATGCTTCGTCGAGCACGCCGCATGCTTTGTCAGGCAGTCGCAAATTGGGCAGGTATTGCACGGAGAGATGCACGGCGGCATGCAGCGCTTCATTCGTAATGACGACATGGTGATGGTCCTCATATAAGCTGCGCATCCCCGTCAGAATCTCCAGCGCCTCGTCGGGCGTTGGCTCCTCAATCATAATCGGACGCAGGCGACGCTCCATTGCCGCGTCCTTCTCGATGGTACGATACTCCTGCGGCGTGGTCGCGCCGATGCAGCGCAGACGACCGCCGGCAAGGGCAGGCTTGAGAATTCCGGCGGCATCGATGCTGCCATCGGCGGCTCGACCCGTGCCGATGAGCAGGTGCATCTCATCAATGAACAGGATGATGTTGCCGCTGCCCTCAGCCTCTTCCAGCACTTTCAGCAGGCGCTCTTCAAATTCACCCCGGTACTTGGTACCGGCTACCAGGGAACTGGCGGAAAGTTCGATCAGGCGTTTGCCGCGCAGTTCCGGCGGCACCCTACCATCGACGACGCGCTGCGCCAGCCCGCCGATGATCGTTGTCTTCCCCACGCCCGATTCGCCTATGAGGATAGGATTATTACGGTCCTTGAGCATGAGGGTCTGGATCAACTGGCGCAGTTCTTTCTCACGCCCCACCAGCGGTGTCAACTGCTTCTGGCTGGCCTGCTTTGTCAGGTCGCGGCCCAGACGGTCCAGCATCGAGGTGCCAGCCTTCGCGCCGTTCTCAATATTGAGGCCATCCGGCATCTCAATTGGTGCGGCAATGGAGTCGGCATTCGCCGAGGGAACCAGTTCCAGCAGGGCATGCGCGCTGCTGGACAGGCAAAGATCGATCAGTTGATTAGGATTGATGCCCAGTTTGGTAAGCAGTTCGTGGGTGACGCCATCGCCCTCGCTCAACACGGCCTGCGCGATAGCGCGCTCATCGATAGCTGTGGAACCCGCGTTGAGGGCGAGGCGCTCCGCCGTCTGCAAGATCTCTTTGCAGCGACGCGTCGGCAAAATGGGGGTATCGCTATTGGCCTTGCCATTGCCCAGCGCGAGACGAATGACGTCTCGCACCTGCTTGGGCGAGAAACCCAGGGTGCGCAGGGCATCCTGCGTGCAGCCACCATCGAGTTTAGTCAGCGCGATGAACAGATGGGGCGTCCCCAGGTAATCTTTGCGCATGCGGCGTGCCTCGGCAAGTGCAAGGCCAAGCACCTCTTTCAAGAAGCGGCGATCAAGCACATTGGGATGAGGGAAAATAGTGGGCATGACCTGGCTGTCGTCAATAGCATCAAAGTCCGGCTCGAAGCTGCGCTCCTTACTGGCGGCAGAAGCAGTGACCAGGCGCTGTGCCGGGTCGCCATAGAGCAGGAACGAGAGCCAGGAAACATCTTCTGGCCGCTGCTGTGCCATGCTCACTCGCGCCCGGCGCAGAGCTTCGCCCAACGCGACGCCATCGGCCACTTCCTGATAGAACAGCACCGCGAACTCACGAACGCGAGCCGTGCTGACCGGCCAGCGTGAGACAAGTACTGCCCCGGCCCCTGCTGTTACCAGATGTTCTGCCAGGCGCTCCATTGTCTCTTCCCGCTCCTGCTGGCTCGCCGCCATGCTGCCATTGCGGCCATGTGCTTCGTCGCTCTGATAACTCAGAAAGATGAGCGGGCGTTTTGGCAGGGACTGGAAGAGTTGCTCAACGGCACTGCCATCCAGGCGCGAATTCCCGGCCAACGCCAGTACAGGATCGCCCGACGAGGTGGTGGTGGGCACTGGCCCCGCGTAGTGCAGCACCTGAGGATAATCGGCGCTGATACGCATACGCATCTCTAACTGGTTCGCCTGCTGCCGGTAAAGAATGATACGCGATATCGATTCGGGCAGGGAGGTGCAGAGCGAGGCAACCTCTTCCTCGGCCAATGGATGTTCACCTGTAGGATTAACCAGGAAAAGCACAGAAAGTCCCGATGGCTCGCGTCGCCCGATGTTCAATTTGCGCGTTCGATCTGGCAGCGCCATACGATTGAGCGTATCCCGCCCGCGATTGACCTGCCGACCAATACTCAGGGACTGGCAGAGGAAACGCCCCGATTTTCCACCATCAAAAAGCGTCTCCCAGGGAATATCGGGTGTATTCGTATTCAAGATCAATGTGCCGTCCAGGCGGCGCAGAGCATCCTGTAACTTAGACGGAATCAGAGTATCGAACAGAAAGTGGCCCAGTTTTAAGGGAGAATCATTGAGGCTGCTCGTCTTCGCCGTCTGCCGCTTCGTCTCAGCAAAAGCGAGCATCTGCATGTGTTGCGCCGCTCCCTGTAAGGTTCGCCGCAACCGCTCGTTCATTTCCGTATTAAGCTCATTCACATATTCCTGGTTGCCATGAGCCAGATTATCGGGCAGATCGAGACGAAAACGATAGAGATTGTCGGTACGTATTATCGTTAGTAGGGCTGGCTGCTCCATTGCTGCTTCTCTTCCACATGTATCCCAGGGGACTCCGATAGTGTCATTCCTGCTATGCCAACTACAAAAACGCGCATCATACTTCTGGCACCAGCCAGTATACTTTTCTTGCTATTGAAGTGTCAATAGGAACAGCAAAAATGGTTAAAAACCGGGCTTCTTCACACCCCCGGTTGCGGATAGCAGGTCGCGCTGGTCGCTCCTGAAGACGGAAATGTTCCAGGCGTAAAGGTCATATCCGTACTCATCACGTTATCGAAGTGGAGGCCTGGTGTATCGAGCGCAGCACAATCACCCGGCGTGGGCAGGATAGTCAGATTCAGTTCGGGGAAGGTACTGGCCTGTCGCTGAACGAGCAGGGAATAGGGGGCCGCGTTTAGCGGTGGCACATACCAGGAGAGCGTGACAGTCATGCTACAGTTTTTCGGCACGACCACAAAGCCGCCAAACATAGCACGTCCCGGCTCGTCACTGGTCATATTGGTGGGAGGGCCAATCGTATCAAGCGGGAGAAAGGCACCACCGTCGGGATCAATCGTCGAGGGTGCTGCCGCACCCGCCTGGTAGAGGCCAGCAGCGCAGAGAAGCTGACCGCCAGAATAGACCCCATTCTGCGGACAAGGTGCATAGGAACCACCACAGAGCGGCGTGCCTGTATCAAAGCCATTGCCGGAGAGAAAGGTACTCTCCGGGGGCACATAGACGCGAAGATAGTCACGGTACGTATCGTAGCCATAGACGGGACCAATCTGTGTATAGTCCAGGCGAATCTGCAAGACGTGTGTCGCGCCCCCCTGCGCATTGAGGGTCACCGTATCATTCATAATGGTACGTACATACTGCGATGCCTTGCTGGCACTGACATTGGCTTGCACCACATAGAGACCGTCATGAGTGGTCGAGCGATCCATCTGCGCGGCATCCCCATATTGTTCAAGCAATCCTTCGACCTGCGGATTGGTGAAGTACACCTGCAAGTCTTTCGTCTTCAGATCATGCAGCAGCTCATGCCCGATGGCGAGCAATTCGCTCGGTGATGCCTGGCGCACTTTCTGCATGATGAGCTGGGCCAGCAGGGCTGTAAAACGCTTGCGGGCAGAGGTCGAGGTATCGCCAGGCTGCGTCACAATCTGCTTGTAGATGCCTGTGTTATCCTGCTGGTAGTAATGCAGCCGCTGCTCAAGATTTTGGGCGGTAATGACATCATGATAGGCCGGAACCTGAATCGGGCCAATGATTTGCAAGACATGCTCAAGCATAAAGGGCGTGAAGATGATGACCCCATCAACCTGCTGGCCTACCTCATATTTATAGAGATTGATAGCTATTTGCGCGGAGGTAGGGAAATCGGCGGAGAGGTTCGAGTCGCGCAAGCCCCAGTTGGCGAAAGGCCACCAGGAGCGATACTGTGACGGTGGCAGTTTCCCAATCGTGGGGCTGTTATCGGCATATTCGACCAGCGAGATATCACGCAGGGAGAAGGGAGCAATGCGTCCTCCATTGATCTCGAGTTGGCCATACTGGCCCGTAAAACCGCCAGTAGGGCGCAACTCCGCCCGATCCATCGTCTGCACAAGGAAGGTGCGCGGACTGTCCACTCCGAGCAGCCAACCAGCGGCACCAAGCAGATCGTGTACCTGCGCCAGATCGGTTTCGGCTTGCGGCAGCATTTGCAGCAACAACGCAAATTCGCTGCGGTCCTTCGCGCTAACAGGCAGCGAGTTCAGCGAAAGTAGATGGGACTGGGACTGGATATCGGACAGTTCTGGCAGGACAGTAGCAATAGTACTGCCTATCAGGTTCAGTGTAGCAGGTGTAACCAACGGCGTCTTCGACGAGCTGAGCAGGGAACCATGCAGCGAAGGTGCCATAACCTGAACGGCAGAGACGAGCTGCTGTCCAATGCGAGTCGCGTCAATACCGATCTCACTGGCGGCCCGTGCGCTGATTACTTGCGTGCGGTACTGCGGCAAATACTGCGTCACCATCTGGATTAAGCTCGTGTGATCAAGCGTATATTGTACCTTCCGGAAGTCCTGTTGCGCAGAAGCCAGCTCCTTTTGCGTCTTTTGCAATGTGCTGGCTTCCAGCAAGCTCGTTGGATGCGCTTTGGCTCCATCAAAGATGGTTTTGATATTGAGCAGGTGCTGCACTCCCCCGTAGGCCTCATCGTGCAGCGCCGTATACGTCTGGTAGGCATTCCAACCCAGAAATATAGCTAAAATACTTCCGGGTAAGAAACCAGCAACAAAGATAACCAGCAAGATAATCGAGAGCATTTTCCGGCGCTTTGAGGACGGGCGTTGAGACCGGGGATGTTGCAATTGTCCGGCTGCCGCAACGATATCCGTTGGGCCAGTATCAGAATCGGCTGCTCCAGCAGCATTGAGCGAATCAGTATCTGGGCCAATGTCATCAATAGAAACAGGTGAATCAAGCGGCCTCAACAGGGGAATCCAGTAAGTTCGCATCGGCTGCTATAACAACATCTGGCGAGCTAGCATTAGAATCAGCAGAATTGGAGCCAGATGAATTGGTCAACACCTCGGACATATGGTACCTCAAATACGGGAAATCAGCGAACAGTACACACTCAAAATGACTGAGTGAATAGATACCCCTCTATTAGAACGTTCCGGCAGGCTCCGCCGTTTCTCTCTCAAGAGGGAATTTCATGCTTCCTGACTCATTATAGCGAATCGTACCTAACCCTGGTATATGATGTTTCTACAGCAAGCTTTCAGTAATTGCACGATTCCATCAATCACTCACCTTTCCCTCGGCTTATTCGCATCATGAGAGTTTTTCGTGTTAATAATGATATCCTTTGAGAATAGAGGTCGTTCGTGTTAAGCATGAAAATGCCCTTTGGAATGTCATCCTGAATGAAGCGAAGGCTCTGAAGCAATCACTCTTCACTCGGGATGACATAAAGCAGTATGTTTTCAATAGGAAGAGGGAAAGGAGCAGCTTATGAACCTGGTATGGAAGGTTGAAGAAGGCAGTAACGTCAAGTTGAAGGATTATGATCCGGACTTTACCGGCGGGTATAGCAAACATGATGAGGCGAAAGATGATCTAAAATCGCTTGGTGACGAACTCAGCGAGCTACAGGAGGTGCTGTACGCGGCGGCGCACAATAGCCTGCTGATCGTCTTGCAGGGCATGGATACCAGCGGCAAAGACGGCACGATTCGACACGTCTTTTCGCATGTCAACCCGCAAGGTTGTCAGGTTCACTCGTTTAAGCAGCCAACGCCAGAGGAACTGGCGCATGACTTCCTCTGGCGCATCCAGAAAGTAACGCCACCTCTGGGTGTGATGGGCATTTTCAATCGTTCGCAATACGAAGATGTGCTGATTGTACGCGTGCATAACCTGGTACCTGAATCGGTCTGGAGCAGGCGCTACAGGGAAATCAACCATTTCGAGGCCCTGCTCGCGCATAGTGACACCATCATCCTCAAATTCTTCCTGCACATCAGCAAAGACGAGCAGGAAAAGCGCTTAGAGGCCAGGGAACAGGATATCGATAAAGCGTGGAAGATTTCGGCCAGCGACTGGAAAGAGCGCAAGTACTGGGATGCCTACCAGCAAGCCTACGAAGACCTGCTCTCACGCTGTAGCACCGACGATGCCCCCTGGTACATCGTTCCCGCTAACCACAAATGGTATCGCGACCTTGCCGTAGCGCATACCATCGTTGACACAATGCGCCAGTACAAAGACAACTGGCAAAAAGAACTGGTCACCCGCGGCCAGCAAGAGCTTGAGCTCTTGAGACAGATGAAACTGCAAAACACGTAACTTACAACTTGCGGGTGAGGCGACCACGAGCGCGGGTAGGCGGCGGGTAGTAGGCAGGGGTCATTGCAACAATATCACCTATACGCAATTGCACCTGCAGGTAGCGATAACCTGGCCGGTGGTGCTGTGCGAAGAGCATAAGCGCGTGGTGAGCAATGATGTCGGCCTCGTCAGTATGACGCGAGAGCAACATCTGACCCCCGATGGTCTCCTCGGCATGAGTGAGGCCCATCTCCTCACCCTCTTCTCCCATCACCAGCTTGCGTGTCTCGCGGCGCACAGTGCGATTCGGCCAGAGGATAAGGGCAATGGTCTGCCCTTTGAGGCGCTGCTCGCGCAGGCGACCACCAAGGTAATCTGCGAGCTTGCGAATGGCAGCGCAGGTTTCATCTGCGTCGGCAACATGCTGGAAGCGCACGCGGGCATTCTGACTCAGGGGAGGCGCATCCGGCACAACAAGGCTGGCATCCTGACCGCAGGCGACCTCATATACCCAGCTTCCAAGCCGACCCAGACGACGGCGCAAACCCTCTTCCGTCAAGGCAGCCACCTGAGCAAAGGTAGTGATACCGAAATCGCGCAGATGCGCAATCAGTTCCGCCACAGCCACCGAGATCAAACTGATCACCCTTGCCCTCTACCTCCGGCGCACGCGAACCATTGCCATTGTTCGTCGCATTGGTCGCGTGGGATGCACCCGCGCCACTATGTGGTTCAGCCAGTTCCGACAGAGCAGGGGAGTGGTCAGTAAAACCGACCCCGGCGGCACGAATCTGGAGCAGGAGCGAGAGCGGCAACGTCTGCACAAACGAGGCCTCGCGGCCAGGTGGAATATAGAGCACGCCCTGTCGCCCATCCTTGCGGCTCAAAAGAGCTGCCAGTTCGGCAATCGCTTTGCCGTTGGCGATGCCAATGAGCGCAGTCAGCCCCATTTCGGCAATCTCGGCACACAGGCGCTCGGCCAGCGACACAGGCGAATCGAACGGAAGCTCGCAGCCACGCAAATCGATAAAGGCATCAGCAATGGGAATAGATTCGATGATGCGCGAGTAGGCACGATAACGCTCGCGCAGTTGTTTCAATATCGGCTGGTAGCGATCATACGACGCGGGCAAGAAACGAGTACGCGGCGCGAGGCGATGCGCGCGCCGTAAAGGCATGCCGGGACTGACACCCAGGCGCATAGCGGCAGGGGAGGCATCGATGACACGCCCCGGTTCATTAGGCCGCCCTGTCCCTGTCCCAATCACAAAACTCTGGCCGCGTAAAGCAGGATCATACATCTCTTCGAGACTACAGTAAAAATGGCGGATACGCACATGCATGATGCTCTGCCGCAGTCGCGCCCGCTCAGCAGCACGTGTCGCCTCACTGCCCGCTCCTTTCAGCCCGGTCGAACCCTGACCGTTGAGGCCGCCGTTCTGGCGACCATTGCCAGCGCCATTCGTAGACTGCAGCGATGAATGATATGGCATGTTCTGTGGATTATAGGATTGCATGCTTATCTTTTCTCTTTATGAACCGTTTTTAGATGCTTACAAAAATTTCCCGGAGCGCTACAGGGTCTATTTGTTTCTATCTATCTAATCCAACGCTCAAAGACAGAGAGGTTTGCACATCTGACAGACAAATTTACGGAGCCTGCTCAAACCGCTCTATCCTCTCATGCATTTTCTTACTTGGCAGTCAAAGTGTCAAGAGCTATTGCTTTGTCACCAGAATTTGCCCTGTACACTCTCACTGGATGAGTGTATACTACCTTTGGTACCTCACATTTTCAGATGTTGTCTACTCTCCAGACGCAGGGAGGTGCGACATGCAGAACCGCGACAGATTCGACAAGTTTACTGAACGAGCCAGAAAGGTGTTGCAGTTGGCCCAGGAGGAGGCGCAGCGACTCCATAACAATTACATCGGAATTGAACATCTCTGGCTTGGCATCATGCGCGAAGGCGAGGGCGTAGGAGCAAAGGTATTGGAGGGCCAGGGCGTGACTTTGCAAAATATGCGTGACGCCGTTGTCACTATGCAGGGTAGCAGCAAGCAGACCTCGCAGGGGCATCTGGGCCTTACCGAGGCAGGTAAAAAGGCAGTTGAGCAGGCAGTAAACGAGGCGCTCCGCCTGAACCACCACTACATCGGTACCGAACATCTGCTGCTGGGACTGGTACACCAGGCGGATAAGACCACGCAAGAGATCTTCGACACACTTGGCGTGAAGCTGGAAAACCTCAGCGACCAGACCATGAAAATACTGACACAGGCTGGAGCAACGCAACAGGGCACATCTGTGCCGCGAACGGTGAGCAGTCCGCAGGAGCAGGATAGATTTAAGAGATTCTCTACCCTGTCTATGAAGGTCCTGGCTTTCGCACAGGAGGAGGCACAGCACTTCCAGCACAACTACATCGGCACAGAGCATCTGCTGCTCGGCCTGCTGCGTCAGACTGATGGCCTGGCATCTGAGGTCTTAAACAGTCTCGGCGTGGAACTGAACAAGGTCCGCAGCGCGCTTGAGTTTATTATTGGCCGGGGAGACCGCATTGTGCTCGGCGAGATTGGCCTGACGCCGCGAGCGAAACGCCTGATCGATCTGGCAATTCAGGAGGCAGACCTGCTTGAGAGCGAGGCCATAGAAACGGAACACCTGCTGCTGGGGCTGATACGCGAAGGTGAGGGCATCGCTATCGGCATCCTGGAAAGCCTGGGGGTGAATAGGGCGAAGGTCTATATACGGACACTCCATCGTCTCGACAGGCACATCTCACAGAGAGCCACCCTCTTTCTCTCAAGTAAGCCAGATAGTGGAAGCGGTCAGGGGCAACCGGGCCAACCCTCGAAAGAGAGCATGCCAGCTCCTACAGAGGAAGACAAAGCCACGACAACGGGCATTATTCAGCGACTTAGCAATCAAAGGTATAGCGCTGACAGGCTCAACGAAGAGGCTAAAAGTGTGCTCACGTTTGCCTCGCAGGAGGCAGGGCGCTTCCAGCACAACTACATCGGCACCGAACACCTGCTGCTCGGCCTCACACGCCTTGATGCCAGCATTGCTGCCAGAGCTTTGACCCAGATGGGGATTGAACTGGCAAAAGTGCGCGGCAGTGTCGAATTTATTATTGGCCGGGGCGATCACCCTGTGTTAGGCCAGATTGGTCTGACGCCACGCGCCAGGGAAGTGATTGAACTGGCTGCTGACGAGGCGCGCCTCTTGCAAAACGACTATATCGGGGCCGAACACCTGCTGCTGGGGCTGGTACGCGAAGGTGAGGGCATCGCCGCCGGTATCCTGGAAAGCCTCGGCGTAGAACTGCCTGCCGTGCGCACGCAAGTGATACAGCAAATCGAACGCGATCAACAGAAACCGTAGGAGTGCAATGCATTGCGCTCCTACGGTTCCAGAAGGCATTACGCTCCCCAGCCATGTGAGGATTTTTCTACCGTCTTGTGATACAATAGGTATCGATTTGACCCGTTTATATACCTTCTTAAATAGAACAGGGACGGTATAATTGCCGGGAGTTCTTTCCCCTGCAATTATTCATGAAATGAATAGAACAGCACATATGTCGGCTGTGAAGCCGACAGGAGGCAACACGTGAAAATAGTGATCCTGGGCTGCGGACGTGTTGGCGCAACGCTCGCCAACATCATGGATCAGGCAGGTCATAATGTTTCAGTTATTGATTACAGCAGCGACGCTTTTCAGCGCCTGCACCCCGATTTCAGTGGAGAAACCATCGTTGGCAATGGCGTGGATGAAGAGGTGCTCATTCGTGCCGGTATTCAGAACGCCGATGCATTTGCCGCTGTCACCAACGGCGATAACCGCAACATTATGGCAAGCCAGATTGCCAAAGACATTTTTAACGTCAAAAAAGTGGTATGTCGTATCTACGACCCTATCCGGGAAAGCACCTATCACGAACTTGGGCTGGAAACCATCTGCCCCACCATTGTGGGAGCAAAAATGATATCCGAAGCCCTGCTGGGAAACGTGCCAGTAGTACCGGCAATATCAGCTATATCTGAAACATCAGCGACATCCTCAGGAAGAGAAGGATAGAGGAATCGTATGTATATCATTATCGGTGGTGGTGGCGATATCGGCTACTATCTCACTAAAACGCTTCTGAGCCAGGGACACGAAGTGCTCTTGTTAGAGAAAAACGCCGGGCGCGCTCAGAGCTTGAGCGAGGAATTAGGCCAGGCAGTTATGCGTGGTGACGCCTGTGAAGCCCGAACGCTGGCAGAGGTAGGCGCTAATCGAGCCGACGTCGTTATCGCGGTGACCGGCGAAGACGAGGACAATCTCGTTATCTGCCAGATGGCGAAACGACGTTTCAATGTCAGTCGCACCATTGCCCGGCTCAATAACCCCAAGCACGAGCAAATCTTTCAGAAACTGGGCATTGATTCAACCGTCAGCCCCACCAGAACCATTCTTTCTCTCATCGAACTCGAACTTTCAAGCGCAAGTTTCGTCCCGATCATGACACTTAAACGAGCTGGCTTAGAGATCATCGAGATGCGTATCTCCCGCGACTCTCCGGTTGCGGGCAGATTCCTGCGCCAGGTTAATCTGCCGACCAACTCCAGTGTCATCCTGATTATTCGCGATTTACAGCATATCTTTCCCTCAGCCGAAACCCGCATTCTCTCCGATGATGAAGTCTATGCCCTCGTTGGTCAAGAGGACGAAGAGGCTCTGCGCAAAGCCCTCGGTGCAATCAGCTAAAAACACTCTTTAATATGCCAGATATATCAGGGCGGAGCTGGTCTCCGCCCTTCTCGCTTTTACCTCATCTTGCTTCTGGTTCGCCCGCGGAGCTAATCACCTCGGTACGTGCACCGTTCCCATTCTCATCACCGTCACTCTTGCGCATTCCTCTCCCATCCCGGTAACGCATCTGTCGTTTCCTGAGCCGCAAGAGCTTGCCGGTTGGGGTGCCAATAGCCCATGCTCTGCGCCTGTGCGCCAGCATCTGCTCGGCAGTCTCGCCACGCAGCGAACGGTAAAGGCTGGCAATTACCACCCAGGCGGTGGCGACAAGCGGAGTCGCCAGTAGCGCGCCAAAAGCACCGAAAAGCTGCGCTCCGATAATCAACGCCAGAATTGAAGCGACAGGATGCAGGCCTACCGCGTGTCCAACAATACGCGGTCCCAGAATATTGTTCTCAAGCATCTGAATACAGATGAAATAGGCCATCACATAGAAGGTACGCGGGAAGGGGTCTGGCAGAAGTAGAGATATCAGAATAGCTGGAATGGAAGAGAGCGTAGGGCCGACCATCGGAATCGTCTCAAAGAGGAAGGCCAATGCCCCGATAATCAAGGCGTAATCCTTCAAACCCATGAAGGGCAACAAACAGCCGCCACCGGCTAACAAACCAATGATCACCGCCAGCGTCAATTGACCCCGCAGGTAATTGCCAACAACCCGATTCAGCGCATCCTCGAACAGCAGCGCGTGCGGCATTGCTCGCTTCGGCACAATCCCTATGATGCTATCCCGCATTCGCTTCCCATCCATCGTCAGATAAAAGCTAATTACCACCACCAGAAAGATGTTGAGAATGGCATCAGTGATGGAAAAGACAACATTCAGGGCATTGGCAGCCAGCGATTGCGCAAAGTCAATCGCTGAGGTACGTACCTGACTCAACGCATCATCGATATTCGCCTGCGGAATACCTTGCTTCAAGAGAAATTGTAGTACAGAATTATACGTCTGCGGCAGATTGATAAAGTACGTTGTCACCGTATTCGACAGCACCACCACCTGCTGGATAAACGAGAATGCCAGCGCGTAGACAATGCCGCCAAGCACCACCAGTACTATGAGATAGACCAGCAGCGTAGCAAGTATACGCGGTATATATCTCGCCAGGTAGTTGGCAGCCGGTGTAATCAAAAAAGCTACCGCCATGCCGAGCAACAGCAGGACAATCGCATGCAGGACCTGACCCAGGATCGACGAAACGGCCCAGATAATGACGCCGATACAGATGACTGAAATGAGAATATCGCGCACTCTTTGCCAGTCGACTCGTTCCATGCTATCTGCCTCGTATTTCTCTTGCATACTCTCTGAAAAAAAGCCTGTCACGTTCTTTGTACGTAGTACTATTGTGGCAGGTTCTATTTTACAGCACAAGTGAGAATTTCTACTTAAAGGAACGCTAGAAACTGACCGTTTAAAATTGCTTCATTGGAATTGTGAAACTTTTTACGCTGAAACTGCGTCATGGTATATGAAATAGCTGAGGGGGACAATATTTCACCGATGAAAT
Organism: uncultured Chloroflexia bacterium; assembly: GCA_963736995.1. GTDB lineage: Bacteria > Chloroflexota > Ktedonobacteria > Ktedonobacterales > Ktedonobacteraceae > CADDYT01. The sequence goes on along the minus strand of CAVTRB010000003.1, from coordinate 80,165 downwards.
CGTATCACGTCTATCTTTGTATAGGACGCTGATCCGTTGACGAACGTTAACCAACACAGGGATATTCGTCTACTATTACAGAAAGAACCTGACCTTATCCGTTTCTTTGATTAAGAACAAATTTGAAAGAGGACGTACTTTATGGATACAGCAGTTCCAATGACGGCCACCCAGCTAGCCATAATCTGGCCGCTACTTGGCTTTCTTTTGCTATGGATGATTCTTTTCGCCGTACTCGCCTTTCGCCCTGATCCGGCAAAACGCAAGGCACCGACAGATGTGATGCTTACACCCCAAAACGCATCTACGCCCTCTACATCGGCGATGCTGCATGTGCTCATTGCCCAACCATCCCCTGGTGGTACCATTGCACAGGTTAGCCCGGCCAGCCTGGTCAGCACTCCTGGCTCCGATTCCTCTAGTGGAGCGGGAAACTCAACACTGATGTTTTAATAAGCTCCGGAGAAATGGGAGAAGACTGCATATCTTTCATTAAACTACTCGCTGCAGAGCGGCTCGTTTCTACTGAGAGAGGGCTGGATGGTGGGCGGCTAAGCCGCCCACCATCCAGCCCTCTCTCAAATGATTGCGAAGCGCCGCAGTGCTGAGCAGTCACTCCGCTGAGTTCGCCAACGGCATCTGTGCTCAGCATACCATAGAGTGGCTTAGCTTCCCGGAGCAGGACGAAACCCGGTTCCGTTATTGAGAAAGATAAAATGGCTGCCCTGCACATTAACAATCATATCGAGCTTCCCATCGCCATTCACATCTTGAAAAGTGAGCGTTGCTGGCGCAAGATCCTCACCTGGTCCCATTAAGTGAGGCCCCATATACATTTTCGCCTTCGTTGCATCACCACCCGGAAACTCAATGATCTCCACCTGGCCACGTAAATTAACGGCAATAAAATGGCTCGGATTGGTCGGCGCATCATTATGACCCACTACGACATCTACCTGATAGGTGCGCGGTCGACCGTAATGCCAGTCATCCTGCGTAACCTGCCACCAGTTAGCCACCGTCGTCAAAAGGACCCAGCCAATGAGCATCGTAAACATGGCAAGGCCAACAAAAAACAGCCAGTGGAAATGTCGCCGCTTCTGTCCATACTCCTCGCCGTCAAAGCCACCAGCGGTTGTGGGATTGACCGACTGCCGACGGGAAGGGCCGGTGGAAACAGTGGGAATACCAGTCTGTGTGGCACGACGAGGTATATTCGTAGAGCGCTGATTGATCAGCGCGTCGCCGGTCGTCTGCACATCTCCAGAAAGACGCCCAACATTACCTTTCACATCGGTACGCACCTGGTAACGACGCACACTGGTGGGCAGGCGGGGAGGTTCAGTATCATCAAAATCATAGCGCTCCTCCTCATAATCCTCATCGTCAGCATCCCCTCCAGCCCCCAGATAGGCATCACTCACCCGTGACTGGCGCGCCGGAATCCCACGTTGCTGCTGTTTTTGCTGCCGCATGCGGCTCTGATCCACGTCGTCACCTCCTCTCAATTGAATATTTGTTCTAAATGCAAGTATACATAGTGATGAGCCATTATGCAAGGGGGAAAAGTGAAATTTGATGGCAATTTGGGACAAACTTTCTAAAATATGTTCTTGTACTCTCCATTTCTGTGGGCTATACTGTCTGCAGACTGCAATTCGTCCCACTGAATGGAGGACAATCCTATGCATGCACAGATCAACGGCTATGACATCTTCTATACGACAAATGGACAGGGCTATCCCTTGCTCCTCATGCATGGCGGCTCCGGCCTGGATCACACCTATTTCCGACCCTGGCTCGACCCACTGAGCGATATCGCAGAGCTAATCTACTACGATCAACTGGGCAATGGACGCTCTAGCAGGCCGCAAAGCTATGCAGGCATCAGCCTGGAGACCTGGGCAGACGAAGCTGATGCCCTACGCGCTGCTCTCGGCCATGAACGCATCATCGTGCTGGGTCAATCCTACGGCGGCTTCATCGCTCAGGAATACGCCCTGCGCCACGGCGATCACCTCGCGGGCCTTATTTTGTGCAACACCGCACCCGCTCTGGACTATCCCGACGTGATTGCTGCCAACGCTCAGAAATATGGCACGCCCGAACAGGCACAGATTGCCCTCGGCGGCCTCTCAGACCCCTCGGCAGTTCCTGACGACGCCGCGTGGAGGGCAATCTGGACGAAAATTCTTCCCATGTACTTCCATCACTACGACCCACAGATCGGCAAAGCAATGGACGAGGAAACGCAATACAGCGTGGGAGCTTTCGCGCATGGCTTTGCCATCCTGGGCAGTTTCAACACCCTGAATCGCCTGGGAGAGATTTCCGCGCCCACCCTGGTCATCGGCTCGCGCTATGACTGGATCACTCCGCCAGAGCAAGGGGCCGAGCGCCTCCATGCCGCTATTCCCAACTCAGAGCTTGTCGTCTTCGAGAATAGCGGCCACTTCCCATTCATCGAGGAGCAGGATGCATTTCTCTCCACAGTTCGCAACTGGCTCACCGGTCTCCACTAGCAAAGGAAAACATCTCATGACTCTAGCACTGACAAATGGCATCCTCATTGATGGTCGCGGTAACGAGCCACAGGAGAGTATGACCATCCTCATCGAGGACGAGCGTATCACAAAAGTCGGCCCTGACGGGCAGGTGCAAATCCCGCGAGACGCTACCGTGATCGACGCGCAGGGCGGCAGCATCCTGCCGGGCCTCATCGACACGCATGTCCACTTCATGATGGAATATCCCGATGTGCTGCGCGGCCTGCTCACGCCTCCATCCCTGAGCCTGCTTCAGACCATTCCCCGGATGCGCGCCACATTGGAGGCCGGAGTGACGACCATTCGTGACGCGGGCGGCTCGCCTGCCGGACTCAAGATGGCCGTCGAGCGCGGTATCGTGGCCGGGCCACGCATGCAGGTCGCCGTCTCCATTATCACCCAGACGGGCGGTCACGGCGACGGCTATTATCCCTGCTGCGTCGACATCGGCTTCTTCGGCATCAACCTCCCCGATGTTCCCCGTACCGTCGTCGATGGCGTTGAGGCCGTGCGCAAGGGAACCCGCGAAATCCTGCGAGCCGGAGCCGACTGGATCAAGCTCGCTACCACCGGCGGCGTGCTCTCCACGGCGGACGCCCCCACCTCCTCGCAACTGACCATCGAAGAGATCGCCACCGCCGTCTACGAAGCAGCCGCACAGGAGAAACGCTGCATGGCCCACGCGCAGGGCACCAACGGCGTGAAAAATGCCATCCTTGCCGGGGTCGCCTCCATCGAGCACGGCGTCTACCTCACCGACGAGGTAATCGACCTCATGCTCGAACGCAATGTCTGGCTTGTGCCTACGCTCGTCGCCCCGCTCGCCGTTGTCAAATTCTCTGAAGAGCATCCCGAAATCATCCCGCCTATGATGGCCGCTAAAGCCCTCAGCGTCGTTACAGACCACCAGCAGAGCTTCCGTAAAGCCGTCGAAGCGGGCGTCAAGATCGCCATGGGCACCGACTCCGGCGTGGGTCGACACGGCGAAAACGGCTACGAACTCCAGCTCATGGTGGAAAACGGCATGACGCCCATGCAGGCCATCCTCGCCAGCACCGCCCGCTGCCGCCGAACTGCTGCACCTCGACCAGCAACTCGGCACTCTCGAAGCAGGCAAGCTTGCCGACATCATCATCGTTTCCGGCAACGTCCTCAGCGACATCAGCCAGATCGCCAATCCCGACAACGTCAAACTCGTTCTCAAAGGTGGCAAGGCTGCGAAGAATACGCTTGAGGCAAAGGTACCCTTAATGGCGGGACTGGCATAAGGGTTTATCGTTGAGCGGGTGAAAATAACAGGATGCCGTCTCCACAAGAGATGGCATCCTCTTTCCCTATCACAATTCATAGCGCGAGCAGAAAAAAACAATAATAAAAACGCGGTTTCAGCTTCCCACCTGCTAGCAAATATTCTTTCTATAGCGTATAATACCACCAAACCAGAAGACGAGGAGAAGCCGAACTATGAGTACGTACCCACGCCTGGAAGCAAGAGTAAGCGCACAAGAACGTCGGCAGACCATTCTAGATGCACGCGTCGAAGAATTATCCGATGATATGACAACAAGCATCAAATTGCTATCCGATGATATGAAAGCCAGTTTTAAACAACTGGCAGACTATCAAATTAAGACAGAACAACAACTAGATGCACGTTTTGAACAGGTAGACGCTCGCTTTGAACAGGTAGACGCTCGCTTTGAACAGATAGATACACGCTTTGAACAGATAGATGCTCGCTTTAATCAGGTAGACGCTCGCTTTAATCAGATAGACACACGTCTTTCTACGTTAGAGACGCTACTCACTCAGGTTCTTGAACGACTACCCAAAGCGCCTTAACCGTCTCTGTGAGATCAAATAAAAAGTCCGTTCCTGGATAGACCATGAACGATGCACAATCAACCAGTAATCTCCGCCTGACCATCGAACTCGTGCCAGAAACATGCTGGTACAGCAACATGCGCAAAGTGCTCTCGCGAGCGCAGTGGGACAAACTGCGCAGACAGGTCTACGCCGACTACAACCATCGCTGCGGCATCTGTGGAGCACAGGGCAAGCTCGAATGCCACGAAATCTGGCACTACGACGACGAGCAGCACATCCAGAGCTTACAAGGCTTCATAGCCCTCTGTGAATGGTGTCACCACGTCAAACACCTCGGCCTCTCCGGCCTCCTCGCCGCTCAAGGCAAGCTCGACTACGATAAAGTCATCGCCCACTTCATGGAAGTAAACAGATGTGATAGAGAAACCTTCGAGTATCACCGTAAGCGGGCATTCCAACAGTGGAGCGAACGCTCAAAACACGAGTGGGTGACAGAGTTGGGGGAGTTTGCACCCTGAAACCTCTTTGTAATACCTGGCTGGACATTGCCCTGCACCGTATCCGCCGAGAGGAAGATGCCCACGAAGGGATCGTAGTAGCGCGCCCCATAGTAGTCCAACTGCGTGATGGCATCATTGTACTGGCCTGTGTAGCCTTTGGCGGTGCCCATCGTTCCCTTGCTATAGGGATTGTTGCCGTAGGGACCATAGATCTGGTTGCCCTTGACCGAAGCACTGTTGGCGGTGTTACTGATGCTGGCAACCACGCTACCCAGCGCATCGGTGAACAAGAAGTTGGTGCTGCCATTGTTGAGGCCAATAAGGTGGCCGCCGAGTGAGTAGTAGTAGGTGTTACTGGTGTTGGTATCGCTACTGCCGGAGCCGGAGTAGCTGTATTGGTGCTCCTCCAGGCCAAAGGCGTAGACAGTGAGGGTGGTATTGCTGGCACTGCCCTGCTGTGAGCGGCGCAAGACGCGCTGACCAGACGAATCCTCCATGTACCATTCTTCGTTGTTGCTGTTGTTAGTGTCGTTCCAGCGTACCAGATGGTCAAGTCCATCATAGTGCAAGCTGGCGGTAGTGCTACCCGTGCCTGCGCTGTGGCGAACTAGAAATCTGTTTCTAGCTTATGCCTTTCATCGAACTGAGAGCTTCTCGAATGCCTTTTCGACAAACCATCCATGCCTCTCTCGCATTCTTCTTTCCGTGGCTTCGTCGAGGCCCCACTCGGCAATCCCTGCAATTGGACGCAGGGCGGCGCAGAGGTCCCAGTAGGGGAAGTAGGTGAAATCGAGCGTTGTCATAGCTTGATAGTGGTGGGTGAAACTGTGCATGGCGTCAAGGCCGAAGGCCCAGAGAAGCTCAAGCCGGCTATTGGCAAGATCGGCCAGGGGATCACCGATCGCTGCATCCTCCCAGTCGATGACCGCGGCAAGCTGCCCATCTTGCCATAAGAGATTGCCAGGCCAGAAATCACCATGCAGTAAGACTGATGGGTTGCGCCGAGGTAAGGGCCAGACTGCTTCCAGAGCGTCTCGAATGCGCCCTTCGTTTAATGATTCATCAATGTTTGCTGGTCGCTCTCTGAGCTTTCTGAAATATTTTTGCGCTTGTTGAGGTAGAAAAGACAGGGCTGGTTGTGAACCATCTATGCGGTGAATGCTGGACTGGTGCGTGGCGCATTGAAGAATGTAATCGGACAAATTCGTGGGGGCAAACTCTGGCTTGCCCTCGACGTATTCAATGACGAGATAAGGGGTGGAGAAAATCTCGCCGGACTGATCGAGGTAGTAAGGTTCCGGGGCGGCCAAACCGGCGGCATGCACGAATTGCAGGAGATTGAATTCGTCGGCTGCTATCCGTGGGTTGTGTTTGAGGTCTCTGGCACCATGCTGGCGAACAATCATTGTTTTCGTTTGTCCATCAGGTCGCGCAATCTCAAGCGCCGTCACCTGCGCCGAGACCCCTCCTTTCAATTCCCATGCGCGCAGCAGCTTGCTTTGCGGCTCAAGCTTATGAACTACTTGCTCAAACTTTGTATCTTCTTCCATCTTTCGTTCCAACAAAAGTATATCATGCTTTGAAAAAGACCTCCTTTGAAAAAACCTCCTTGCATGTCATCCTGAGCGCAGCGAAGGATCTGTAGCTTGCCATTTCGACTGTGTCGTTGCCTTAGATCCTTCACTGCGCTCAGGATGACATGTTCGCACTTGTTTCATTTTATTCATTCATCAAGTAGGAACCTATCACGGTTTCCTCCGCCTCACCACCTTCCAGAATACCCAGGCGTCCAGCATTGCTCTCAGACTGCCTGCGAGACCAAGGAACGCGGCCAGTAGTAGTACCACCAGCATGGGTTGGCCGAGGTGGGAGATGAAGAGGCCGGAGCTTGAGAAGAATGGGCTGAGCAGGACGACGAGCAGGAAAGAGGCGACGAAGAGCAGCAGACCCGCGATGGCGCTGCTGCGCACTAGCGAGGTAAGGGACATGTTCTGCGAGAGCCAGATAGCCATCATCACACCAGGCGTTGGCGCGCCGATCAGAGCCACTATGAGGAGGACGAAGAGGCGGGCCAGCGGCTCGCTCTGGATGCCGTGTCCAGCAGGAGCAGTAAACGCGAAGAGCAGGAGAATTGTCAGGGGCAGCAGGCCGGTGAGCGCACCGATGTTGGCAGCACGCCAGGAGACAGGAGCCTCCTCGACCTGCTCGCCCTTCGCATCTACCTGGGCAAGCTGCCGGATCGCATAGATGTTGCTGAGCACGAGCACGATAAAGGCCAGCACTGGTCTCAAGCCTGTTGCCTCAATACCGAATTCGATGAGGGCGCTGGCAGCCAGCAGGGCGAGCAAACTATCAACGAGGGTGCGATAGAGCAATTTCGCGGTGTTGCGGCTGCGCACAACAGCGGTAAAACCAATTGCAGCCAGAATCAGCAGGTTGACGCTGCTCCCGGCCAGCACGACCAGTACTGGCGCGGCAGGTCCAACGGTCTTTGACCCGATCAAGAGCAGGAAAATCAGCACTTGCGCCAGTAGAGCGATAGCCGCCGTACCATAGAAAAATAGACGCTTCCCCTCGCGCAGCACGGGTGCGCTTGCCGCCGCTGTTCCAGCAGTCGTATTGGGCGAGGCCCCGTGTGCAGGCTGTGGAGGAGCCATAAATTGATTGTCCGCTCCCGCTACCAGATGATCAAGGTTGACAGACGCAGCCCCATTCCCGTTGACATTGGGTAGTAAGAACGGGTACTGTCCAGCCGCTCTGGTAGGCGGAATACTGCTCTCGGTCGCCGCATCCCACGGAGATGGTTGACCGTGCGGCGCTGACTGGTCTGATAGCGGTGGTGCCGCATAGCTCCCCATACCACCTGCCCCTGCTCGATCAGATACCGTCAGGTCATCTTCATCGGCATTACTGCCGAGATGCAGCGACTGACCCGCCGGAGCAAGTTGGCTTGCCACGGCTGCTCGCAGGTCGGCGGCCAGGTCAACTGCGCTCTGATAGCGGTCAATCGGCTTTTTCGCCAGCGCCTTCATCACTACCCACTCAACTTCGGGCGGCACTCCTGATCGAAAGACATCGATAGGCGGCACCGGCGTATGGCAATGCTGCGACAGCACGGAGAAGGGATTGGAGCCGCTAAAAGGAACGGTGTTCGTCAGCAATTCGTAGAGAATGACGCCGAGAGAATAGATATCGGAGCGGAAATCCAGCTCGTTTGCACTGGCCTGCTCCGGAGAAGCGTACTCCGCCGTTCCCATAAAGCTGCCCGCCAGCGTCAGCGAGGGCAAAGCGGCCATGCGAGCAATACCGAAATCGCTCAGAAGCAGGCGACCATCCTGGTGAAACAGCAGATTGGCCGGCTTGAGGTCGCGATGGACAACGCCAAAGCTGTGCGCGTAGCTCAACGCGCTGGCGATCTGGTCGATATAGTTGACCACGTGGCCGAAGTCAAAATAGCCACCGCTGCGCTGCATCTGGTCCATGCGCTCGCGCAGGGTACCACCGCGAATATAGGGCATCACCAGGTAGGCCAGAGGTTGATTGTTGACAACGGCCTCCGCGTACTCAAAGATCTCAAGGATGTTTTTGTGTTCCAACTTCGCCACCGTATCGGCCTCTCGCCGGAAGCGGCTCAGGAAGATACGCTGCTGTTCCAGGTCGGCGTGTTGCGGCGGAAGCAGCACTTTCACCGCGACGGTACGAATGGGTCGCGCCTGCTGCGCCATGTACACCGCGCCCATGCCACCCCGCCCGATCAACCGCTCAATGGTGCATGTACCCAGCGTAATCCCTATCAGTTCTTGTTCATCCATTGTCTAATGCCTTTGCACTGGACCTTTTCGGATTTGATGATATACTTCCCTCAGAAGGAAGCGGCAGGGACTGGCTCCTTTCCCGACCTCCCGTTTGGGTTTGAAACCACAGATCGCCCTGTACTGCCTCTTCCGTTGAACGTTTTTTATAACTCGGCCTGCGCTCGCGCACCTGTCTCTTTGCAGGTACCGTTTCTTGCGCCAGGAGTTGCCTTTCTCCATCGTTTACCGGTGAAGATGGCTTTTCGGCAGCGACAAGTTCCACGGTTGCAGCGAAGATCGAGGTACGACTGACCGACACTTCGGACCAGAGACCGAGAATTGTCTCAATCGTCGCATCCTCGCATGCACGCAGCTGCGGCCAGCGTTCCTTGCTCTCATGCAATACTTCAACCAGCGACAGCGCTCCCCTGTCACCTATCCATTCTACGAACGAAGCTTGAAGATGTTCCATCCAGGCTGTGGCAAACAGGCCAATGCCGGGCACAAAGTTGATATCCTCCCCCACCACGCGCTCAGATGCTCGCTGCACCTCCGAGCGGCGATAACAATGCAGCAACTCAAAGCAGGCTTGCTCAGGCACCAGGCCCATCTCCAGTACACGCGCACGCACCTCGTGCGGATCAATCAGCGCCAATCTTTCGGCAAAATCGTCATTATGGGCGTGCAGCATGCTCAACACGTCCGTTGCGGAAAGCTGATCCTCGTACCAGACGACCGGAAAGCTGGTCGCGATAGCGGCAAAGGCATCTCGCGCCTCTACAGGAATCGCCAGCAGCAGGTCGCCTCGTCCCTGTAGTTGTTGCAGCTTCTGCACCTTGCGTTCGCGATAGGCAGGCGTCCAGAAGCCCAGTATCTCCATATAAATACGACGGGTGTCGCGAGTCAGGGCAAAATCCGGGATGAAAATGCTCTGGATACCCGCTTTACTATCGCCTGGCTCAAGCAGCAGCGGCTCCGGTTCGCGTTCCAGCCGCCAACCATCGGCACCCCTGCTTCTTTCCAGCGAAGCAAAAGCCTCGGCAAACAACTGCTCAACTCCACTGTCAAACACCCCTGCTCCCTCATGCCCGGTCTGGACCTGATATTGCGCCGCCCCCTCCTTCACCTGACCGTCACTTTCCCTGGCATCCTGTGCAGGCAGCAAATTGAGCAGGTTGGCGTCCAGCATGAAACGATACGTGCGCTGACCCATATGTACCGTTGCCGAGGCTTCCAGCAGCGCGCTGACCAGGGCGGTACTCTTTCGGCCCGGATGTTTGCCTTCCCCTTGAGAGGTGCGTCCCACTGCGCCATACCCCATGAGCATGCGGCACAGGCGAGCCAGTCGCAGGCCATATTGCTGCGGCAAGCCCGTCACATCTTGCGGCCCGTACAGTGTCAGGTGCAGCAGTGGCGCTACGCCTGGCAGCGTCGGTTCGTAGGCCAGGTCATAATAGACGCCCAGTTTGCGTGCCAGAAAACAGAGACGTTTAATAATCGACCCCAGCCCTGTTTCAGAGGCGTTATCTGCTTGAAAAACTCCGCAATCGATGGTGAAATGCACGTCTGAAGCGTTGAAAAGCGCGGCCTCAAAGGCCCACTGGTTGTAGAGTGTGGCGACCTCCTGCACTGTTGGCGGTTTGGGAGTGGTTCGCACCAGCAACGTCTCATCCTCGCTGTCCAGCGCCAGCAAATACTCAAGGTCTGCTGCTTGCAGGGCATATTCCGTGGCAAACGCCTGTAAAGCGGCAAGGCGCTGTTCGGCGGGCAGGAAACCGGCATAGCGTTCGTTCACATAGGTATAGAGCGCGAGGCGCAGCGTGACAGGAGAGACTATTCCCGCAGATTCCTGGCGCGTCATAGCCTCATCTCCCCCCGCCTGTCGCACAACATCTGCCCAATCGCGCCCCTGCCAGCCATACCACGCGCTCAGCGTCGCGCTTAAACAGTTGGCAAGCCGGTAATCGCCCATCAGAGCGCGCACCTCATCAACCGCAAAACGCTTCTGCGGCTCCCCAAGCAGCCCTTCATAATACGCAATTAGCCGCTCAATCTCTTCCCGCAGCTCGCCGGGGCGCAGAAAGCGCAACACAATGGCTAATCCACCACCGCGCCGCTGCACCGTTTTCTTCACCTCTTGCAAATTGAAACGCACGCCTTCACCTCGCCTTTTTGAGACGTAATACCAGTCCCTTTATTATACAGGAAAAAATGTTCCAATGCGAGCATTTTTCTGTTATACTAAACAGGGTAATTTCATACCCAATTATCCTATTCTTTTGAGAAGCAGGAAAAAATCTGTTATCCTGTTTCTGGGATGTATTGTATGACCGATACAGGTGTTATTTTTTATGTAAGGAAGAAGGCAGATATGAGCACAACGCCAGAACGTATCGGCAAATACGAATTGCAGAAATATATAGGACGTGACAGCGCGGGTGAAGTCTGGAAGGGATACGACCTGCAATTGCAGCGCAATGTTGCCGTCAAACTCATTCATCCTGATCTACAATTTGATCCTAACTTCATGACTCGCTTCTCCAACGAGAGCCAGACAATTACCTCCTTACAACATCCCAACATTGTGCAGATTCGTGAAGCGAGTATCACTCGTCCGACAGGCTCAGGTGCGGCCAGCGCTTATCTGATTATGGACTATATCGATGGCCCAACACTGGCCGATTATCTCAGCCGCACCGTTCACGCGGGCAATTTCCCTGCCATCGCTGATATCGTCACCCTCTTCACATGCCTGGGTGCAGCAGTTGATTACCTGCATCAGAACGGGGTAGTACATGGCAATATTCAGCCTGGCAATATCCTGCTTAACCAGCTCAGTACAGCACAATTTCCCGCCGGTGAACCCATGCTCTCAGATTTTGCCATTGGTAAACTACTCGGTAACAACGCGCCCCCTCCGACTACGCCGCGCTACCTCTCGCCTGAACAGGCGAAAGGCCATCTCGCTCTCCCGCAGAGCGATGTGTACGCGCTTGGCGTCATCCTCTACGAACTCTGCACCGGCGTTCAGCCGTTCCGTGGCGAGAGTCCTGTCGCCATCATGATGCAGCACATCAACATCCTGCCAACTCCCCCGGCGCTCATCAATTCCAATGTGCCACCCGCGCTCTCTGAGGTCATCGTGCGGGCGCTGGCAAAGGACCCGGCTACACGCTATCCTACAGCATCTCTCTTAGCCGCCGCCATCATCGACGCCTGCCCTTCCGATAGTGATGCACACAAAGAGGATTTCCAGCGTATTCTGGCAATGGGGCATGCCCGGCACACGAGCGAGCTGGCCCTTGACCGCAATAACAGCCGTCCAGCAAGTATCACCTCCATTCTGGGTGTGCCGGTCAATGCTCCCACCTCAGGGAAGCTTCCAGGCATTACTCCCGCCACATCATTTCCAGCGGCCTCGCTCTTCAGCAGTCCCATCAGTAGCAGCACCCGGCCAGCGGTCGGTAACAGTACAGATGGGACAATCAGCAGAATTTCTTCGCCGCTGCAGGCAGCACGACCAGATTCCGCAGCAACGCCAGGGGGGCCGACTGCTCCACAGGCCGTACCGGTTATTCCTCGCTCCGAGCCGAGAACCGGGCCAATTCCCCCGTGGAACTCGCCAGCCTCCGGCGTAGAGCGCATCTCATCACCGGTAGCGGCATTCAGGCAGCCGCCAGCACAGCCATTCTCACCAACGCCGCCACCTGCCGGACCTCCGCCGCCTCTACAACCAGCATACTCCCCACAGGCCACGAGGCAGCGCAGCATGATGCCATTCTACATGGTTTCAGCCGCCCTGCTGCTCATTCTTGGCATCATTCTCGGTGTCGTACTTCTGGTTCGGCCCGGGGAGAGCACACAGCCGATAGCAGGCACACTGGTTGGCCACGTCTTCTTCCAGGACGACGCGCTCGGCCACGATGATACCCTCCATGTGGAACTGCAAGGCCTGCCCACCCCTGCACAGGGGCAGATGTACGTCGCCTGGATCAAGTTACAGAACGGCCATATGCGCGCTCTCGGCAGCCTGCCATTCAACAATGGCTCAATCAACTGGGTTTACCCCGGTGATGCAAACCACACCAATCTGATCTCAATTTCACAGGGTCTTTCCATCACGCTTGAAAACGTCGGCTCATCGCTACTGGCCCCGGCGGGTAGCACTCTCTACGAGGGCAGCTTCGATCAGGCCTCGCTGCCGTATATCAAAAATTTGCTCTACAGCATGTCCGGCTTCCCGGACAGCGAAAGTGTTGTTGCCAGTACGCTCGATACACTCAACTCGATCAACGATAAGACCGGCAGTATCGTTGATGTGCTGCAAGGCACACCCGACTATGACCTCACCTGGCGCCAGGCCATCCGCATCATCCAGCTCATCGATGGCTCTCAGTATGCCCATACCAGTGGCGACCTGCCTACCAACGATCCCGGTCAGCTCGGCGCGCCCATCGGCCTCATCTCTTCACCTACACAGACCGGCTATCTAGATGCTATCGCTCAGCAGGCAAACAAGATATACTCGACAAGCCCCGATACAGCAACGCGCCAGCACGCTCAAAATATTCTCAACGCCATCACCGATCTGCGCGGCTGGATACAAAGCATGCGGCAAAACGATATTCAGCTCCTGCAATTGCTCGGACAGCCCACTCCCGCAATGTCTGCCACACCTCCATCACCCACTATGCTCAAACTGGCACATCAATTGCAGCAAACATCCAGCTATGCCTATACAGGCCGCACCATTCCTCCCAACGCAAGCCCGTTACCCATTCCTGGCTCCGCCGGTGCCATCCAGGCCTACAGCGAAGCCCAGTACCTTGCAACATTGTCTATACGAAAAGCGTGAGCCATTAACTAAAGGGGACTTTCACTTCTATGTCCAACAGCACATCCTGGCCCGAAACTATCGAGCAAGGTATGATTCATTTGAGCAGCGTTGATCCCGTCCTGGCCGAGGCTATTGGGCGTGTTGGCCCCTGCACGCTCGCGCCCAACCCCAACACCTTCGAAACACTGGTTGACGCCATCATTTCGCAGCAGATTTCGGTGAAAGCCGCCGACGCCATTATGGGCCGATTGCGCTCTGCCCTCGCGCTTGAACCGGGAACGCCGGTAACAGCCGATGCCATGAGCAGGATCGACCATGATGGCCTGCGCGCCGCCGGTCTCTCGACCCCCAAAGTCCGCTATGTGCTTGACCTGACCGGGCGCGTCACACGGGGCCAGTTGAAGCTCGACGAACTGCATGCGCTCGACGACGAAGCCGTCATTGCCCGCCTCATTGAAGTGAAAGGCATCGGGCGCTGGACGGCGGAAATGATTCTCATGTTCTCGCTCGCCCGCCTCGATGTGCTTCCCCTCGACGACCTCGGCTTCATCGAAGGCGTGCGCCACGCCTACAACCTTGAGCAACGTCCAACGCGGCAGCAACTACTCGAACGTGGCGAGGCCTGGCGTCCCTATCGCTCCATCGCCACCTGGTATATCTGGGCCTTACGCCGCCTATCCCAGAATAACACCAGCGCTCGCACAAGGATTGTGTCTTTGTAAACCGTTTGTGATACGATATTACAGTATGGACACACCTGAAAACTATTATGCCATTTTAGGCGTTCCGATAGATGCGGATAGTGATACATTGAAACGGGCGTACCGGCAGTTAGCGCGGCGCTACCACCCCGACCTCTCGGGACCGGGCGGAGACGAACAGATGAAGCGCATCAACCGCGCTTATGCCGTGCTGAGCGACCCGGCGCAGCGCCTGAACTACGACACCGTACTCGGCGGCGTCCTCGATTTTCGCAAAGGGGGATTCGTGCGCCCGCGCCCCCGGCCACACCGCATCGATTTCGCCGAAGATCTTGAGTTTTCCGGCCTCAGCATCTTCAGCACAAAAGGCCCGTTGCATGCTGGCCCCGTCCTGCATAGCACCCTGGGTATCATTTCCACGCTCAGTAGCATCAAAACGTCGCAAGGGATAGCAGTAGCCGCCGGAACTATTGATGGCAAGGGACAGGTCTGGCAACAGGTCGAAGCAGAGCTAGACGCTCCTGCTGCCATCTCATTTATCAGCCGCCCCGGTTTCACTGTCGAAGCGCTGCGCGAACTGCGGTTCTCCTCCAACGGCACGCTGCTCGCGGGCTGGGGTCATGTGGCGCTGCATGTCTGGGAAGCTACCGATGGCAAGCTGCTCTGGAGCTATCCTCTCGGGGAGCGCGCCGTTTCTGCTCACTATTCCCTCGATATGGTTCTACAAAGCAGAGCTGACGACAGGGGTGAGGCCATCGCTGCCCTGCCCATGCTCATCGACGACTCGCGTACACCTCGTGCCTGGGGCGTACGCGGTACCGATACCGTCATTCACCAACTCGACGAACCTGGGGATCAGTTGAGCCAGCCCATCGTCTGCATGGAAGACAATATCGCCAACCGGCAGTTCTGGGCCATTCGTCTGCGGGGCCTGGCGCACGATGCTCGCACCCTCCTCACGCTCTCCTGTGCTCGCGTGCAGGAAGAACAGGAAGAAACTGTAGTCATCCGGCTGTGGGATTTGACCGGCAAAGCGCGTTTCGCCAGCAAAATTCGACCGCACATTCTCACCTCTGTCCTGGCCGGACGCTGCGCCGACTGCACCCCTCCCTACTCCTTCACGCCTGATGTCAGAATGCTCGCCTTCACCCATAAATCAAAGAGCATACGCATCTACGATACCAGGAACGGCACCTATGTCGAATTGTCTACGGGCAGCATGGGTGGCAGTTCGCGCCTCGCCATCTCACCCGACGCGCAGTATCTGGCCGTAGCACGTGAAGACAGCGAGGTGAATGAAGGCGTCGTTGATCTCTGGTCGATCTGGCAGGGCCAGCTTGTGCAGAAATTCTACCATCCCTGGCAGATTAGCGCCCTACATTTCGGCGAACAGCAGCTCCTCGTCGCTCTAACCGATGGTACTATTCAGCTATGGCAATAATGCCTGTTCCCGCTCCTTTCCCTTGTTCACTCGTTTATTACAACAAGACCAGATACAGACCTCCATAAAAATCAGTGAAACGAGGGAGAAGCGCATGCGGATTTCGGTGGTTGTTCCCGTATATAACGAAGAGGAGACGGTGGCCCAGGTTCTTGAGGCACTCGCTCATGTCCCACTTGACCTTGAAGTCATCGTCGTGGACGATGCATCGACTGATCATACCTGGGACATTTTGCAAGCACTGCGGCAGAAAGAACCTTTCAACACCTATCGCTATATACGGCACGAACGCAACCAGGGCAAAGGGGCCGGTCTGCGCACTGGCTTCGGCCTGGTAAGCGGCGAACTGGTCACCATACAAGATGCCGATATGGAGTATGATCCACGCGATCTGCCCGCGCTGGTGCGCCAGTGGAATGAAGCTCGCCGGACAGGCAAAGAAAAAGTAGTGATCTATGGCTGCCGCGACCTCTCACCACAAAAATTCACCACGCGCTGGGGCAACCGCTTTCTCACGCTTGTCACCAACCTCCTCTTCGGCTGTCGCATTCACGACATGGAAACCTGCTACAAATTGATGCCGGGTATCGTAGCCCGGGCGTTGCCGATGGAAGGCCGCCGCTTCGAGATCGAGCCGGAAATGACCTCCTGCATCCTCCAGGCCGGTTACAGCATTGAGGAAGCTCCCATCAGCTACAGACCGCGTAAGGCGAAAAAGCTCTCACCCTGGCGTGATGGCTGGCCCGCCCTCGCCATGCTACTACGCCGCCGTTTCGGCAAACCTTTCCGCCTGCCTGTTGCTGCTCCTGCCATTGAAGCCGTGGAGGCCAATGCAACAGCTATTGCAGAACCTGCGCTTGTTCCACAGGCCCAAGGTTCTAACAGAATGTAGGGTCGCTGATAAATGCGCACAGCCAGAATCGGGTAGGGGATGCTGTAGGGACAAGGGGTGGTGGAGAGGCGGGAAGGGGGCCTTGTGCTTGTCCCACGTTGACCCGGATGGGTTGGGGTCCAAGGAAGCGAACGGGTTGATGTGCAGAGGGGACAAGCACAAGGCCCCCTCCCATCCCTTCGTCCGCCCCTTGTCCCTACAGAACGTCACTACCCCTCATTGCCGATGTTGTTTGTTCACATTCATAATTGCACCGGAAAATAGCTAGAAGTGATACAATAGGGGTACAGTATTTTCGTCAGGAGGTCACACGTATCATGGCAGATCGTCCTAAAATTCTCGTGACGCAGAAAGTCCCCGAACCGGCTTACCCTATTCTTGAGGCCATCGGCGATGTCGAAGCCAACATGGCAGAAGGAGTTATCTGGCCCTACGAGGAATTGCTGCGCCGCGGCCCCGGACATGACTATATTTACAGTCTGCTCACCGACACTATCGATGCCCGTTTCTTAGAGGCCTGCGCCGCCGCCAGTCCGCAGCTCAAGATGGTCGCCAACATGGCGGTTGGCTTCAATAACATCGATGTCGAGACGGCTACTCGACTGGGCATCGCCGTCAGCAACACCCCTGGTGTGCTTTCCGACACCACCGCCGACCTGGCGTTCGCCCTGATGATGGCAGTAGCGCGCCGCATTCCCGAAGCCGAACGTTTCCTGCGCGCAGGAAAATATACCGGCTGGGGTCCGCTGCTCTTCTGCGGTGCCGATGTACATGGGGCAACGCTCGGGCTGATCGGCGCGGGCCGCATCGGCAAGCTCGTCGCCAAACGCGCTCGCGGCTTCGATATGAAGATGCTCTATTACGACGTGTACCGCATGTCGCCTGAAGATGAGCAGCAATTCAACGTCACCTACATGCCGATGGATGAGGTACTTCAGCAGTCGGATTTCATCAGCGTCCACACACCCTATATGCCCTCGACCCACCACCTGATCGGTGAGCGCGAACTGAAGTTGATGAAGCCTTCGGCCATCCTCATCAACACCGCTCGCGGCCCCATCGTCGAGGAGAAAGCTCTGGTCCAGGCTTTGCAGAACGGCACCATTGCCGGAGCCGGACTGGATGTCTTTGAGAACGAACCAGCAGTCGAACCGGAATTGCTCAATATGGAAAACGTCGTGCTCCTGCCCCACATTGCCAGCGCCTCGCTCAAAACGCGTACGCTCATGGCAACCATGGCTGCGGAAAATCTCGCCGCCTTCCACAACGGTCAAACTCCCCCCAACATCGTCAATCCTGAAGTGCTCAAAAAGTAACATCATGAAAGCATAAAAGCTGCGCCGCGAACATTCGCGGCGCAGATTTTATGCTTTCATTAAAAATACTTCCCGAAAAAGGTTGACATTTTGCCTCACCTTCTCTAATATTTCAAGCATACCATTGTCTCATTTTGTGTAAATTTTGAGGGGACGAAACGTATGACACGAGAGGGAACTCTCCTGGAGAAAGAACCCGGCCTCAAGACCATCTTTCAAGGAGCTGAACATCCTTATGTCCGCTGTGTCATTGCCGATACAGTTGATCCAGCACGCCATTTTGAGTGTCGCGTACTCGATGTAGAAGACGTACCGACCTCAGTTGGAGAACCGATTACCCTTGAAGTCATTCATGTTGTCACAGATCGACGTAGCGGCACTGTTCGCTTCGATTGTCGTCTACCTGGTTCGCCTGCCACAGCGGCAGAAGCAGAATTAGCTTAAGGAAAGGTTCCTATGAATTGTCCTCGCTGTAACGCTGAAGTCGCTGACTCAGCCACGTTTTGCCAGAACTGTGGATCAAGCATTCGCCCAACCACAACTTCTTTCTCGTATCTTCCGGCAGGCGCGCCGCCCTGGCCGACCAGCAGCTCACAATTACTCACCTCTATCGCCACCTTGCCGCACTTGAGCGCAAATGACACCGACACTGCTACGTCGCAAAATGGCCTGGCTTCCGCTAGAGAAGCAGTTGTCCGGAAACCTGAACGTCCCCGTCGCTCAGCGGGTGGCGTTTTTGCAGTCGTCGGTCTCCTCATTCTCGCAGTGCTTGTCGGCACCGGTTTAACGTTGTTCTCCCTCTACAGCAACGGCCAGATTGCGGCACAGGCACCTGTTAGGCCGGTATCGCTGCCAAAGGCAACGGCGACCACAGCCACCACACCTGGAACAGTGGCCTCGCCGACAACCACTACCAACCAGCTACCTGCCCCCACTTCTTTTCAGAACATCAGTAAAACAGGTAGCACCGGTCTGCAAGCTTCTCTGAAAATCCCTTCCAACTGGCTGGAAGACGCGCCCCAGGTGACGAATGGCACAACACAGATCGCCTTTCATCCACAGCAACAACTCGGCATCAATTTTGTCGTGGCGCGCCTTTCATCTACCGATTTGGCAAGTGTCCCCAACGCTGATTCCCTCAATCAGGTGCAAATCTCCGGTCTCCAGAATGCGCAGGGCATCAGCAATCTTCAATCCGTCTCACCTGTAATGGCGCAACGCTCCATAGGCGGCGAAACATGGCCCGAGCAAGATGCGACCTTCGATGCCTCGACAAGTAGCGGTACCCTCCAGTACCATGTCACAAGCATCGCCACCCAGCACAATAAGATTTACTACAACATCTTTTTCTATGCCCCCGCCGTTGTCTACAACGAGGCCCTTCAGAAGTACTTCCAGCCCATCTTCGACTCGTTCCAGTTCACCTCTTAATGAAGAGATAGAGAAAACAATGAACGTCCTTGCGCTGCCAGGCAGCGCAAGGACGTTCATTGTTTTCTCTATCTCTTCTGAATTTTAGTACTCCGGCATGGCGGGAGCAGCGGGCTTCTCCTTCTCAGGAATATCACTGATCAACGCCTCGGTCGTCAGGATCATCGCGGCGATGCTGCTGGCGTTCTGCAGGGCAGAGCGCGTCACCTTCGCCGGGTCGATGATACCAGCCTCGACCATATCCTCGTACTTGTCGTCCAGTACGTTGAAGCCGTAGTGGCTGCTGTCGTTCTCTTTCTGAGCGCGGCGCACACCCTCGACGATCACCGAGCCGTCCCTACCGGCGTTGATCGCCAGCTGGCGTAGCGGCTCCTCCAGCGCGCGGCGCAGGATGCTCACACCGGTGGCGGCATCGCCCGATAGATTCAGGTTGTTCAGCGCCTGCGTGGCATCGAGCAGGGCCACACCACCGCCGGGAACGATACCCTCTTCGATAGCAGCGCGGGTCGCCGAAACGGCATCCTCAACGCGAGTCTTGCGATACTTCAACTCAACTTCGGTACCGGCACCAACTTTGATGACCGCAACACCGCCGGAGAGCTTCGCCAGCCGCTCCTGCAACTTCTCGCGATCATAGTCGCTGGTCGTCTCTTCGATCTGCGCCTTAATCTGGCGGATGCGGGCCTGGATATCCGGGCTCTCGCCCTTGCCCTCAACAATCGTAGTCGCATCCTTCGTCGAAGTCACAAGGCGGGCAGAACCGAGATCGGCCAGGGTCGCGTTCTCCAGGCGACGGCCCATCTCCTCGCTGATCAACTCGCCACCGGTCAGAGCAGCGATGTCACGCAGCATCTCTTTGCGGCGATCGCCAAAGCCAGGAGCCTTGACAGCCAGCACATTGAGGATACCGCGCAGCTTGTTGACCACCAGTGTCGCCAGCGCCTCGCCATCCACATCCTCGGCGATAATCACGATCTCGCGCTTGCCCTGCTGCACCATCTTCTCGATGACCGGCAGAATATCCTGCACGGCGCTGATCTTCTTATCAGTGATGAGGATATAGGGATTCTCAATCGTGGCCTCCATCTTCTCCGGGTTGGTCACGAAGTAGGCGGAGATATAGCCCTTGTCGATCTGCATACCTTCGACATACTCGGTCTCGAAGTTGATTCCGCGCGACTCTTCAACGGTGATGACGCCATCCTTCCCAACGCGCTCCATAACGTCGGCAATCAGGTTACCGATCTGGTCGTCGGCGGCGGAGATCGTCGCGACCTGTGCGATTTCCTTCCTGTCCTCAACGGGAATGGCAATAGAGCGGATATAGTCAACAACGGCCTGTGTTCCCTTGTCGATACCGGCCTTCAGCAGCATGGGGTTGGCACCGGCAGCCAGGTTGCGCAGACCCTCGGTTACGACAGCCTGAGCCAGCACGGTCGCGGTCGTCGTACCGTCACCGGCAACATCATTGGTCCTGGTAGCCGCCTCTTTGAGCAACTGCGCGCCCATGTTCTCGAACGGCTCCTCAAGCTGAATCTCTTTCGCCACGGTCACGCCGTCATGGGTGACGGTCGGCGCGCCGAACTTCTTATCCAGCGCCACATTGCGGCCCTTCGGCCCCAGCGTCGTCTTCACGGCATCGGCCAAAATATCAATGCCCTTCTTCAAAGAACGACGCGCCTGCTCGTTAAACTCAATTTGCTTTGCCATACGAACGTATTCCTCCTCTAATCCAATTACCCGATAACAGCCAGAAGATCATTCTCTTTCAGCACCAGGTATTCCTGACCATCAAGCTTGAACTCTGTTCCACCATATTTGGCGAACAGCACGCGATCACCAACATGCACATCCAGTGCAGCGCGCTCACCGCTATCCAGCAAACGGCCAGAGCCAACCGCCACCACAGTACCTTCCTGTGGCTTCTCTTTCGCCGTATCGGGAATCACAATACCACTCTTCGTAACTTCCTCTTTTGCAGCAGGTTGCACGACCACGCGGTCGCCAAGTGGATGAATGTTTGCCACGACATACACTCCTTTATCTAGTTTAAGATATGCCCCCTGCCAGATGGCGCAGGGCTTCTGATCAATGTGCTAGCATGCACAACCATCCTCTGAAAAATCAGGTGTGTCTACTGCTAACACAAGAAACCTTTGGCCTGGAGATACTCATGCTGTGAGTAATCACAGCTACAGGGGCCACCAGCCGCACAGCCAGTGCAGCAGAAAACCTTCCCCTGTACAATGGTCGGAGACCAGAAAATCTCTATGTCGCAGTTGGCGCAACGTAACACCGTCGCCTGCTCAGCACGCTGGCGACCCTCCGTTGCCGACCTTTGTTGTAAGCTCTTTTCCGCGTCCATTGCTTTTCTCTCGTCTTCGACCTTCACAGTTTCTCCTCGTTCAACTTCCACAACCTAGTGTGCCACACACTCTGTTAGAACATCATAGGAAAAGTGTTAGAGAAGTGTTAGAATCCGCTCAATACCATTCCCGTAGGCGCGCGATTTATCGAGCACATCGCCGATGATTGATTTTTCACCACCACAACCGGTAATCGTACCCCCGTAGGCGCTGAATTTATTCTGCGCACCGCCGATGATTGATTTTTCACAAAAATAACTGAGAACCTCATGCCCCCGTAGGCGCTGAATTTATTCTGCGCACCGCCGATTTATCGGCCAATAGTAACCATACCGACGATTCAAGCGGCCAATGGGGCCACACAGGCCGATAAATCGGCAGTGCGCACGATAAATCGCGCGCCTACGGGTGGTACGATTACCGGTTGTGGTGGTGAAATTTCATACTCGGCCCTCGTCACCCAATATGAACCGCTAAATCGTTACCTGTGTGCTACAAGTTCCAGCACCAATCAATATCGCTTGTACAGTTTATCCTCGGTCCAACACTGTGGATTATCAAGAATATAGCGACGAATCTCTTGTAAAGCGCCTTCCGAGCGAATAACAGTATCATAATAATCCTCTTGCCATGCGAACCACGGCTTACTTTCCAAACGACGAACCTGATAAGAGGTTGCAGCCTTAAATACTCGAATGATCTCCCATAACGCTGCACGAGTTTTAGCCTCTTCCAAACCTTGATCGGTCAATTCGATGATAACATGCATATGGTTGGGCATAAAGACATATTCATCCAGTTTTACATGTGAAAAACGTTTGGGTAGAGTGAGCAAAACTGCCTGTGCAACCTGTCCTGGTTCCTTCAAAAACATCTGTCCATCCCTGATTGTGCCAAAGACTAGACGGTGCTGCTGGATGCAAATGGTCACATAATAGAAACCAGGTCGACTGTAATCATAGTCGGCTAATCGTTTGGGCATGTACATTCCCCCTTTGTATAAAGTAACTCCTACACCTGTATTGAACAGGTTAGATGAGGTTATGATGATAATAGCAGAGGTTACAACCGGAAGCAAGAGAGAGGTAATGTAGTTGTTACCTTAACAGTAAGGTTACGAGAGCCGATAAATCGGCAGTGCGCACGATAAATCGCGCGCCTACGAGATTTCATTACCGAACCTGGTTATTAAAAATCATTATCGGCCTTTAGTCCCGCAAACCACCTGCAATCATGGTATAATGATCGCAACAAAACCCGAATAACAAAAACCCAAGAGGTAATCACCATGGCCTATATTTCCAGCACCAACGGCGAGACCCACAATATTGAGACCGGCGAGAACACACCGCAACGCGCCATCACCATCGATGGCGTACCCGTTACCATCGACTGGCGGCGTATTGCTCCCCTCGCCGCTGGCGTCGGTACACGCGAAACAGGGCAGAGCAGGCAGAGTGGAGTGGGAGGACGCTACAGCCTCATCATCAACGGCAAATCCTACGATGTCTTCGCCCGCCGCCTCAACAAGCCCGACGAGGGCGAAAGCCAGACCTACGAAATCTTCTTTGCAGGCCAGCGCTTCGATGTCCAGGTCGAAGACGAACGCACGCGCTCTCTTAGCAGCGCAGCCGCCTCAG
Organism: uncultured Chloroflexia bacterium; assembly: GCA_963736995.1. Taxonomy (GTDB): domain Bacteria; phylum Chloroflexota; class Ktedonobacteria; order Ktedonobacterales; family Ktedonobacteraceae; genus CADDYT01. Next base: position 56,874 of record CAVTRB010000003.1, on the reverse strand, counting down.
CCCATGGCAGCAAGGAGGCCAGAATACGCGCCCCCATGCCCGGCCTCGTCATCGGCCTCCCCCTCGAACCCGGCACACCCGTCACACGCGGCCAGACCGTCGTCATCCTTGAAGCCATGAAAATGGAAAACGACCTCGCCACCCCCATCAACGGCACCATCAAAGAGATTCGTGTGAGCAAGGGCCAGACCGTCAACCAGGGCGATGTGCTGGTGGTTGTGGCGGGAGAGTAGAAACAACAGGCAGGCTCCGGCAGTCTCCCGGACTGCCGGAGCCTGGAACCGGTGAACCTTAACGTGCGTGCCTCAATTGCTGCAACTCGATGCGCCGATCCGCCAGCGCCGCAATCGTCACATCATGCGTGACGACGATCAACGTCTGCCTACCCACTCTCTGCAACTCGCGTAGAACCTCCAGCACTTCGGCCCCGGTCGCCGGGTCCAGATTCCCTGTCGGTTCGTCGGCCAGCAGCACAGTGGGCTGGTTGATCAGCGCCCGCGCAATTGCCACCCGCTGCTGCTCTCCCCCCGACAGCCGCGCCGGTGGGTGCCCCATGCGGTCTGCCAATCCCACGCGCTCCAGCAACTCCTCCGCACGTTGCTTCAGATCAAAGCCGAGTTTGCGCCGGTAGGGCAGCAGCGGAGCCATCACATTCTCCAGCGCCGTCAGATTCGGCAACAAATAAAACAACTGGAAGACAAAGCCAATCTTCTCCCGCCGGAAGTCGGCAGCAGCCACGCCGCGCAATTTTTCCACTGCAATTCCATCCAGGCGTAACTCTCCCGCATCCGGCGCATCCAGCGCCCCCAGCAGCGCCAGCAACGTCGTCTTGCCCGACCCCGATGGCCCCGTGATGGCTACACACTCGCCGCGCCGTATCTGGAATCCGACATTCTGCAATATCTGCAGTCGCCCGCCCGGAATGGCATACGCCTTACTCAGGTGTTTCACCTCAAGGACGGCATCGTCTGCTGTTCGTTCTTGCTCTCTCATCGTCACCTTCCTAAAAAACCTGATTTCTCTACCAGATGAATGACCAACCAGGGCCTATTATATTCTCTCATCCCCATCTTCCTCTATCCTCACTCCGCTCTCAGCACCTCCATCACCTGCATCCGCCCCATCGCCCGCAGTGCAGGCACGGCTGCTCCCGCCGCTACCCCCATCAGTAGCAACACCACTGCCCCTGGCAGCAATGGCATCGGCACGATGTTTTGCACACTACGCTGCACCATGAGCACGCCCCATCCAGCCAACACACCGGGAAGAGCCCCCACCAGGGCGAGCAGCACCCCCTCCTGCACGAACAAGCGCTGCACCTGCCATGGTCGCCAGCCCACCGCCAGCAGCAGCCCGATCTCACGCTGCCGCTCGCGCACCTGTAACAGCAGCAGGTCCGCTACACTCAAAAACGTCAGCACCAGCGCCGCCAGCACGCCTACTACCTGCGGCAGCGCCGTTTGCAGCAGCATAAAGTCGCCCAATAGCGTGCCCTGTAAGGTCTGCCGGAACGCCAGGATGCCGCTGACCAACACCACCAGCAGCAACGCCGAGAGAAACAGGCAGCCCAGCGCGATCAGGGCACGGCCACGCGAACGCAACAGGTTGCGCAGTGGCAAGGGCAAGGGCAACACCCACCTCTCACGCCGATTTCCCGCTCTCGCTGCCACCGATGGCGCGTCGCGCAACACCTCAGCCGGACGAATGTGCCAGAGCTGCCAGAGCGGATACAACGAACTGAGCAGGGCCAGCAGCAGCACCGCAGGCAGCGCCAGGCCCACTACGAGCCACGGCGGGCTGGCCCCAATCAACAGAATGATGAGCAAAGCCAGGGCGATGCCAACGACCCCTCCACCCAACGCGAGCAGCAACGCCTGCGAGAGGAAGAGCCGCGCAGGCTGCCAGGGCCGCCACCCGAGCGCACTCAGGATAGCGGCCTCTCGCCGTCCTGAGGAGGCGAGCGATGAGAGCGTGACGACGAGATAGCCCAGGCAGACGGCAAGCACCGCTCCCAGCAAGAGAAGCTGCGTCTGACCCGCCTGCCTCAAATAGACAATGCCCGCCCCAATATAAATCCAACGCTCCTCAACCCAGCCCAGAGGGGCGATAGTCTGCGGCGCGCCATCCTGTCCTTTCGAGACGCCTGGGACATACACCAGGGTGGGCTGTGGTGAGGAGCCAAGCGTCACCAGAGCGCGCAGTCCGGTGCTCCGTTCAATCGCCTGTGCGACCTGTGCCACATGCTGCCAGCTGGCTTCGTTTGCCCCATTCACTCCGCTCACCCGCACCCGAATGACGCTGATACAATCAGTGCCCTTCAGATGCGCTGCCGCCTCAATCGTCGTCAAGGCGAGCGGCGGCTGGATGATAAAGCCGACAGGGTTCGCCGTTGGCAGCAAGGGAGTCGGTGTGACTGGATGCCCCTGCGCATCGTAGCGTAAGATGACCGGCGGTGGCGCGTAGGTCGTCTCCGGCAGCCAGTTGATGGCATTACTAAATTGTGTCGCCAGTTCATCCCCACGAAATTGCCCGATTTGCTCACTGAAATAGTTGGTATTCACGATCGGGGGCAAATTGAATGGCTGGGGCGTTTCCGCAATATAGGTCGGTTGCAGGTTGCGAAACGTTGCTTCGTCTTGTGGGACAATAAACGTGTGAAGCTGTTCTTCCGGTTGCCCTGGAGCCGCCTGCGCTACCTGGCTGACATCACTGGGAACAAGTTGGTAGCTTGCACCTTCCCAGCTGGCAGGAGCGATTGCCGCCTGATAGGTTAATCCTGAAGGCGCATATAAGAAGTTGAGAAGAGCGCCAGCACCCCGGAAGCTTTCGGCCTGCCAGCTCTTGGCCGGTCCAGGTGAGCACCGCATCAGAGAACCGTTGAGGAGCATCCTGCACCAGGGGGACCGTGCCACCAAAGATGGCCTGTTGCCCTGGTAGATGCGTCAGGTAGCTAAAGCCACCCAACTGCAACGCCTCATGTGGCTGCAGGCTCGCCCCGGTCAGCCAGGAGAAAGCCACTGGCTGCCAGCAAGCTCTGCCCCGGCTTGCGGCGCAGTGTGAAAAAGAAGTACTGCCACATCATGTCTATCTTTCTGTTCTTTCAAACAATCAAGGAGTAGCCGATATCTGCTGGATATTCCCGCGATAGCGGGTGGCAATCTGTTCGACAAGCCCTTGCTCGTAGCTATCAGCTACCGGCCAGCTCGGCCAGTAACGGTGGGCAGCAGTGCTTGCTGCCAGAAGGACTCCGAAGTGATACAGACAATAGGCAACAGGAAGCTGAGAAGAGGAGGTGGTGGTGCCAGGCTGTGGAACAGCCACCCCCAGACAGCCATCGGCACTCTTTGGACCAGCAAAAAAACTCCAGTTCATCTGTTCTTTAGGTGGAGCTTGTGCAAAACCATACTGAGTTGCTCCATTGATCGTTGACATCATTTGCGCACAGGTCGGATTGGTTGTATCATACACATTCTGCTTTGGAGTATAGATTTCCGTGCTCCAGACCCTGGCATGCCAGTGCTGCCCATCCCAGCCAAGAAAGAAAATGACGGAGTGCTCGGTGCCAAAGGTAGCGCTTGTGGCATCGGGCTGATCGTGCGCGAGAAGCTTGCCGCTCAGTACCCGGTAGCTCCAACTGGCATAGGCAATGGCTACCCCTTGCCAGGAATTTCCTCCTGTGGCAGGGGTAGAACAAATCAGATGGCAATCGATGCCAGATTGACTACAATCGTCTACAGATTCTCCACAGGCGCGTTGTGAATTGGGGTCACTATCAAGCACAAAATGCAGGGTAGCCTGCAAGGGTTGGGAAGCTTTGACTATGGAGCCGACCCCGACCAGTCCGTCGGGCTGGTTCTGCACATACAGATCTCCCGGCTGCACAATATCAGTCGACGACAAGGTATCCAGAGCTGCCTGCATTTGTGCAAGGAGTGCCGCACGTTGAGAAGCAGGCAAAAGAGCAAACGACACATTAAAGATGAGCGATCTGGCACTCTGTCCTGGCGCTACCCGAACCGTTGATTCCTCGACATTGGGACATACATCTCCTGCAGGCGGAGAAGGCACAGAGACGGTGCAAGAGATGGGCGCAAAAGGACGATCCTGCCAGACAATCCGATGCAAGCCAACAGATAAACGTAGAGGCGGGTCCTTTCCCGATAGGGGCAGATGTGTCATAGGACGCCCATCGATGCTTACACTTCCCCAGGGAAATCCTATATAGAAGAGATCTTCTCCGGGAAGCATAGTAGCCGTTGGAGTGGCAGCCTGAAAATGGGAAAGTACCACATCACGCAGAGGGGTCAGACTTACTACGATGAGCAGCACAACGAGTACCACGACACTAAGAATGAGCACCGGCTGCATCCTCTGACGCCTGACCGAAGCCGCTGGCACCCGTGAGGAGCGCGAAGCGAGCCTCTCTTGATCTTTCATGGAGTGGGGCGCGTCATCCGCTTCGCTCTCTGCTAACTGCTTCTGTTCCGAATCCTCCATGACTATCCCCTTTTAGATAGTGAAAAACAAAAATGATTATTGCTTAGACAATAACCAAATACTCAGTAAGTTCTCTACTCAAGAGACGCTTAGAGCAAGCAAAGTATTGCAACCGGGAACAGAGAGTAGCGCTGACATTTGAATGCCAGCGCTACGCAGACTACAAGGATTGTCTCCTCCTGGCCCATTTCTCTACCTACGGACAACCACAATTGGACGGAACGTTATAACAGCAGCTTGAGCCGCAATAACTGTAATGTGTTGATGGGCAGGATTGGCCTGGCTGTACACAAGCTTGTTGATAAAGAACATGTATCCGTATCCATCATACAATCAAAAGATTGTTGAGGAAGGGCGAACTTACACTCAAAGCATACCTGAAAACACCGGTATTTGTCATGCCTTTAAAAAGTAATTTCATGGTGAGTTTTTTCCCTTTCCAGGTAATTTCATACTTCAGAATTACCCAAAAGAGGAAAAAGGGAACAAGAACTGCCTGAATTGAGTAGAAGATTGGCCTGAGCTAGCGCCAGGAGTAGACAAAAGAGTATCCTCAAAAGGGCTTTTTGTCACCTGTTTCATATACCTTTTTTGATTATTCCTCCTTTATCAGCATTCTATGCTTTTTGTCTCTCGAAACCACTTGCAACCCTTGAAAGAAGATTGCATAGCAAGTATAATCATCGAGGGGGGGTGGAGTACGTGAAATGAAAGATTGTGGGCCTTATACATTTTTCATCGTGCCATTAACGTTTTCTTATAATAAGGAGGGTATTACCAGCAACACGCTCCTGGATGAGCCAAGAGTGTCCTTGAGAAAGCAGAAGCAATGGAAAAAGAAGCCGTCAATGTGGCAGAAGGTAGCAAGCAGAGAACACAAAGACAACTCTCCTTAAAGTCAGCTCCACAAGCTGACTCTTGCTTGCTTCTCGCTGAAGGCTCTCAGGCTAGCAGAGCGCGATTTTGTGAAAGCGGATATCTTGCATCACGGCCCAGACAATGGTCAGACAGCTCATCTCGGTCGTGAAGGCATCAATGTGATCGGTGCGTTGTCGCACATTGCTGAAAAAGCCTTCGATGGCATTGGTGCTCTGAATATGACGGTGCATAGCCGGGGGAAAGGCATAAAAGGTCAAGAGATGCTCTTCATCCTCGGCCAGACTGCGCACCGCTTCGGGGTAGCGTTGAGCATATTTCGCTTTAAAGGCCGAGAGATTGAGCAAGGCCTGCTCTTTCGTCTCCTGTTTCCAAATGCCGCTCAGTTCGGTCTGCACTTCCTCCCGTTCGCGTCGTGGGATGGCACTGAGCACGTTGCGTTGCTTGTGAACCAGGCAGCGCTGACGAGGGGTTGCCGCAAAGAGTTCACCGACAGCGGCCAGCAAACCATCATGTCCATCGGTGACCAACATATCCACCTGGGTCGCTCCTCGTCGGCGAATGTCTTGCAAGATCGCCAGCCAGCCCTCTTTATCCTCCTCGGCACAGACTCGCAGAGCCAGTACTTCCTTCTTGCCTTCCAGATCGACTCCTAACACGGTCAAAATGATGCTCGTATCACATTGTTCGCCGTGACTAATCTTGAAATGGATGCCATCGAGGTAGAGCACGCGCCAATGCTCTTGCAAAGGACGCTCTCGCCAGGCTTCGAATTGTTGCGTCAGCGTCTGATTCAAGCGGCTGACGGTGCTGGCACTAGCAGGGACTCCCATCAGCGTTTGAGCGACCTTGCCCACTTTCTGCGTACTGGCACCGGCAATGAACATCTGCGTCAAGCCTGTCACAATGCAGAACGAATCAAACATGCAGCGACCTCATAACCAGCATGGGGCAAGTGGAAGCAGCCAAAGCAGTGAAACTATCCCATGGTACATAGCTCATCTTGTGCATGTACGGCAGGAACTCCTGGGCAAAACACGAGGGATAAAAGAGCGGCTTTGCCAGGAAGTAGCAGCGCTCACACAGCAACATGCCCAACTGATTTTTCACGATCGTCAATCCTCGCCCAACATCCTTCGTGATCTTCCTTGCTCCGTTGTTACCTTTCCTGTCGAATTTGACAACAGCAATTTTGGTATTCTGGCCTTTCAGAAGGGACCACCAGATGATACCTATCCCTTCTCTCTCGCCGATATCGAGCTTTTAGCGTACACCTGTGGATGGGTGCTATCCTCTCTACAGGAGAAAGCCCTTCAACACTTAGAACAAGTAGACAAGCCGCTTCTCTCTCAACCACTCAGCAAGCGAGAACGAGAGGTACTGGAACTCATGGGTCGTAGCTCTGATGAGGACATAGCACGGGCGCTGAATATTACAGTGGCGACGGTGAGGAAACACAAGCAGCATATTCTTGCAAAGCTGGACGTCAGCAGTGAAATCGAGGCCATCCTGGTTGCCTATCGCCTGCATCTTTACTCTCCGCTGGAGGGCATTATGTGCAAAGCCAGTGAAGCTGGGCGGCCTCATTCCTTATAGCATCTAATCATCTCGGCCCCTGTATTCTTGTACTTGCTGCTCAAACTCCATAAATGGGTCATCTTTTACATACGCCTCCGGAGAGAGAGGTGGATTCATGATTTTCGTGAGGAAGGACATGATCGGTTTGTACAAGACCGCTAAGAGCAACGAGCCAATGACTGGCAGAAGGAGCCAGGGCGAGAGACTGGAGGGTATCCCGATGATACCCGTTAATGCCGTGTTATAAACTTGCGGCGGTTGAAACCAGATGGATATGCCAAGGAGCCAAAGAAATGCATGCATGCTCCAATAGGCGGGTTTTGGCCGCCACAAGCTGAAGCAGAAGAGAAGGAGGCCAAAAGCGAGAGGGGGAAAAGCCCAACTCACAAATTCAAGGTAAATATCAAAGAGGTCGTGATTAAGAAACAGAAAACTATATACTTCAAAAAGGACGAGGACACCAACGAGGAAAAAACAAATGTAAGCAATAATGCGTAGAGTTCTTTTGAATGTACTCAAGGGAGCCTTCTCCTTTCTGAGATTATGTAACCCTCAGTTATATTTCTCATCCCGTAGGGTAGTTTGTCAAGTGTTGTGCAAAATCTCGGTGTCTGATCGCCTAACGGATGAATCGGATAGCGAGGATAGAGTGTCTCGACCAACCCTTCAGCCAAAGCCCTCTATCCTCATTGTTTATGAAACTTAGTTGATTGGGCCAATATTGTTATACCAGGCGTCACCACCAGGATCACAGGTCTCAAAGAATACCCAGTTTTCATAGTAATACCCCGGAGGCCATAACTGGTCGACACTGTGAGAGTATGTACCTCCTACAAGGGAAGGACACCCAGGTACCCCAAAATTACCGCCAGCATACAAGTCGTAAGACCAATTGAGATACTCTTGTGGGTTAGGATAAACCTTTATACTAGCTACTTCGAGGTCTACGTGCTTGCAATCTGATGTTTTAAAGAATTGCTCGGTACTATAGTAGGTAGTATTACTCCAAGGAGACCAAAGGATACCAGCGCTCCCACTAGATCCACATGCTGTAAGAGGATGCCCTTTCTTCTGCTTTGACGATTGCAGCAGCGTCTGTCCTTTTGCTTCCATCAACTGCTGAATCTGCTGATATACCTGCCGCCAAACGGTTTGTGAAGCCTGTGAAGAGGGAAGCACAATATAAGCTTCATGTTGTGCCTCGGCTTGAGAGCGAGGTATTCTGATGCTCCTTATAATTGTACCGTCGGGACAGGGAATCTGTGTTATGGATTGCTGTGGAGTGTGAAGATTAGCAATGAATGTTTCAACACATCCCTGCTTGGTCGCATCCACAGCAATCGCAACGAGAGGATCTACCGATGAAGTTGCAGCATGCACTGGCGTGTTCAGACTTAGAATCCCTGGAAGCAGAGTCCCTAAAACACTTAACAGGGCAATGCAAGGCACAATGAGAGTTCGGATACGTTTGGTCATCGTTGTCTCCTTAACCTTAAAGATACAATCTGGGCAATCGAGAGGCTATCCAAAGAGTGGGAGAGATAGGATTTCTTATCTCCCGCCCTGCTTAAAGGTCTCCCTCAGTTGAGAGCTAGCATTGTCGTTGGACGGCACCCACGTTTTCCTTACTATCCGGTTTCAAGATGGTATAGGTATCACTCAAGAGGACCGAGGGATACGCTTGCAGTTGCTCCTACGCAATAGGGGTAGGTAAAACCCCATATAAAGTCGTAGCCGATTGGCTCGATGAGATCAATAGGGATGGTGTAGTGGTTAGTACCCATGAAATAACAATCCGACCCATAGCGCTGTGTCTTACCATCATATTGCCACAGATAGAAATACACTGCGTTGGGCGAGGTTAGACCGTATACCAGGGTTTGATCCAATACCAGATTGTTGCAGGAGTAGGAAATTTGATAGTCGATCTCAACGTATAGTTTATCACCAAATTCGGTGGGGTAAGTACCGAGTTCATCGTATTCTCCACAATCATTCTTAGGCACATGCCTGCTTCTTTGACCTACCTGCTAAATCATGCTTCGCTTTGCTTCCAGCAATCGGGAAATCTGCTCGTTCGTTTGTTCCCAAAGGCTCTGGGAAGCGTTGCCTGAGGGAAGGGTAATGTATGCCTCATGGTCTGCTTTAGCCTCAGAGAGAGGAACGATCACACTCTGTATCATAGTGCCAGCAGGGCAGGGAATGAGCGTAGTAGCAGATGTGTGTAGAGCGCTAAGGGTTTTAGCTGTTTTCTTGAAACAGGAGTGATTAGTTACATCTACAGCAATGACAACCTGAGTATCTACTGATAGAGCTGCCGCATGTGTTGGCATGCTCATCCTTATAACACTTAGGAGCAGAACTCCTAGAATACTTACCAGCGCAACGCATGGCACAATAGCAGGTCGGAAATATCTGGTCATGTTACCCTCCTCTTAAAATCTACACCACAGACTCTAGAACGGGAACACGTACAGGATCAAATCACCTTGCACTCAAAGCATACCTGAAAACACCTGGAGTTGTCATGCCTCTGAAAAGTAATTTCATCATGAGTTTTTTCCCTTGTGAGGTAATTTCACGCTCCAGAATTACCTACAGAGGAAGGAAGAGAGAACAGAATTACCTGTATCAGGTAGAAGTTTGGTCTGAGTTGGCTCCAGATGCGGGCGAAAGAGTATCCTCAAAAGGACTTTGTGTCATCTGTTTCGTCTATCTTTTTTGAGTATTTCTCCTTCATCAGCATTCTGTGAGTGTTTCTCTCTCAGAACCGCTTGCACCCCTTGAAATAAGATTGCATATCAAGTATAATTGTCGAGGGGGGGGTGGAGTACGTGGAATGAAGGATTGCGCGCCTGATACGGTGTCCATCGTGCCATTCACGTTTTTTTTATAGAAGGGGGCCTCAATGCCGAGCGAATCAGGCAAGCAACCGCCTCGTGGCGGATAGGGGGCTATGGGAAGTAGTCACTCCGATGAAAGTCTCCCGTGGTACATAACTCGTCTCGTGCGTGTACGGCAGGAACTCCTGGGCCAAAGGCGAGGCATTAAAGAGCGGCTTTGCCAGGAAGTAGCAACGATCACACAGCAGCGCGCTCGGCTTATTTTTCACGATCGCCAATCCTCGCACAATATCCTCCAGGACCTGCCTTGCTCCGTCGTTACCTTTCCTATCGAATTTGACAACCGCAATTTTGGTATGCTGGTCTTTCAACAGGGACCACCAGATGAGAACTATCCCCTCTCTCTCGTCTGATATCGAATGTGTAGCGTTACCTGTGGATGGGTGCTATCCTCTCTAGAGGAGAAAGCCTTTGCACATGGGACAAACAGGCAAACCGCTTCTCCCTGAACCCCTCAGCAAGCGGGAACGAGAGGTACTGGAACTCATGGGTCACAACTCCGATGAGGACATAGCACAGTTACTAGATATTACAGTTGGCGACCGTGATAAAGCACAAGCAGCATATTTTTAGCAAAGCTAGGTGTCAGTAGCGAGATTGAAGCCCTCCTGCTCGCCTATCGCCTGCACCTTTACTCCCCGCTTGAGGGCATCATCAGCAAAGCCAGTGAATCCAGACGACCTCATTCCCTTATAAAGATGGCTGCCAGCTTCCCCTTCATATGCTATAATTTCAGTTGGAGAGAAGGGAGACATTCATGGAGTTGCATGAGAGCAAGAGCGCCAGGGAGTGGCGCGAAACAACGGCTCGCGCTGCGAAGAAGAAAGCAGCGGAGCGCAAGGAAACATTTACTACCAGCCCCGCTTCGGATATCGTGGTGCCAGATCTCGCTACTGAGGAAGATTTAGAGGGCTTCAACCCGCAGACGCAACTGGGCTATCCCGGCGAATTTCCCTTCACGCGGGGCGTCCATCCCGACATGTATCGCTCGCGGCTGTGGACGATGCGCCAGTACGCGGGCTTCGGCACGGCGGAGGAGTCGAATAAGCGCTATCATTTCCTGCTTTCACAGGGAACGACCGGGCTTTCCGTAGCCTTTGATCTCCCGACGCAGATGGGCTATGATGCCGATAACCCGCTCTCAGAGGGTGAGGTGGGCAAGGTGGGCGTCTCCATCTCCAGTCTGGAAGATATGGAGACGCTGCTCAATGGCCTGCCACTTGATCGTATCAGCACCTCCATGACCATCAATGCCACGGCCAGCATCCTGCTCTCCCTCTACATCGCCGTTGCGAAAAAGCAGGGCATCGACCTGCGCAAGCTCTCAGGCACCGTGCAGAACGATATCCTGAAGGAATATACTGCTCGCGGCACCTACATCTACCCGCCGCAGCACTCGATGCGCATCATCACCGACATCTTCAGCTACTGCGCGGAACATATCCCGCGCTGGAATACCATCAGCATCAGTGGCTACCACATCCGTGAGGCCGGAGCGACTGCCGTGCAGGAGGTGGCCTTCACCCTTTCCAACGCCATCGCCTACGTGCAGGCGGCTATCGATGCTGAGCTGAATGTCGATGCCTTCGCTGGCCAGCTTTCCTTCTTTTTCAACAGCCACAACAACCTGTTTGAGGAGGTGGCGAAGTTCCGCGCCGCACGCCGCATGTGGGCGCACATCATGCGCGAGCGCTTCCACGCGCATGACCCGCGCTCGATGATGCTGCGCTTCCATACACAGACCGCCGGTTCCACGCTCACGGCGCAGCAGCCCGACAATAACGTTGTGCGCACCGCCTACCAGGCGCTGGCTGCGGTGCTGGGCGGCACGCAGTCCCTGCACACTAACTCGAAGGACGAGGCGCTCTCACTTCCCACAGAGGAGGCGGCGCGGCTCGCCCTGCGCACGCAGCAGATTCTCGCCTACGAGACCGGCGTGGCCGATGTCGTTGATCCCCTGGCCGGCTCCTATTACGTCGAGTCGCTGACCAACGCCATCGAAGAACGTGCCTGGAAATATATCGAGCGCATCGATGAGCTGGGTGGCAGCGTGCGCGCCATCGAGCGCGGCTTCATGCAGGCTGAAATCGAGCAGGCCGCGTATGACTACCAGAAGGCGCTGGAAAAAGAGGAAGCTATTGTTGTGGGCGTCAATCGCTTTCCGCAGGAAGAGGAACAGCATCTCCCCCTGCTGCGCGTTGACCCCGAAATCGGCAGGCGACAGGCGGCGAAGCTCGCTGCTCTACGCCAGCGCCGCGACAACGAGCGCGTGCAGCAAACGCTCAGCGCCCTGGAATATGGCGCTCGCGGCAGCGAAAATCTCATTCCGTTGATTATCGACACTGTTGAGGCATACGCCACGCTCGGCGAGATCAGTGATGCCATGCGCCATGTCTTCGGCGAGCAGCGTGAATTTCGCAGTATCGAATAACAGAAAATCACACATGGCTATGACATCTATCCATGTCATCCTGAGTGAAACGAAGGATCTCTTGTTGGTATAACGTAGAAACGTGAATCGAGTAGCTATGACACAGTGGAATATAGAAGGGGCAACGGATGCCGTTCTGCCCGCTCGCGATGCCGAGCGTAGCGCATTTGTCTTTGAACGCGAGCGAGCGCTTCCCACGCGCACAGCCGAAGCCCCCATTGGCGTCTTTGATTCGGGAGTGGGTGGCCTGACTATCCTCACGATGCTGCGGCAGGAATTGCCGCACGAGCACTACATCTACATTGGCGATACCGCCCACGTTCCCTATGGGCAGCGCAGCGATAGCGAGATCACCGAACTCTCCATTGCCGCCGTGCGCTTCCTGGTTGAGCAGGGAGTAAAACTGGTCGTCGTGGCCTGCAACACGGCCTCTCAGGCCGCGCTCAACACGCTGCGAGCGACGTTCAACATCCCCATCATCGGCGTTGTACCGGCGGTGAAACCCGCAGCCCGCGCCACACGCACGGGACGAGTCGGGGTCGCAGCCACCAATCAGGCCGCGAAAGCCACATACCTGCGACACCTGATCGACGAGTTCGCCGACGGCATCCAGGTCTTTGCCGTTGGCTGCCCCGAACTGGTAGTCCTGGTCGAAGACGGCATTTTCGATGGGCCGGTAGCTGAACACACTGTGCGCCACGCCCTGCAGCCGTTGTTCGAAGCCGATGTCGATGTCATCGTGCTTGGCTGCACGCATTTTCCCGCCATGCGCCCGCTCATCGAGCGAGTCGCGGGCAAACACATTCAGATCATCGACAGCAGCGCCGCCATCGCCCGCCGCACCCACTCGGTGCTCGACGCCGAAGGGTTGATGCACTCCACCAACGAGCCGGGCCAACTCGAAGTCTGGTGCAGCGGCGATCCCACTGCCTTCACCCACGTCGCCAGCAAACTCTTAGGCTATCCCGTCCTCGCCAGGCAAACACCTGTAATACCTGCGAGGTAATCCCGTAGGCGCCGATTTATCGAGCGCACCGCCGATTTATCGGCCAATGGAGCCGATAAATCGGTGCCTACGGGATTATACTACTTACTGGCCGCCACCAACGCTCGCTTGCTCGGATAGTTGCGCGGCGGCGACGCGCTCGCGGGCGTGAATGGCGGGAGCCTGCGCCCGTGTAGTTGTGGCAACGGTGGCACGGCGCACGACCTGCACGAAGCCGAAGAGGGCGGCCCAGTTGACTACCCCGGCCACGATCAGGAAGACGATGGTGGGCAGGCCAAGTGCGCTTACCACCAGGTAGATCAGACCCGTAACCAGGATATTGCCCAGCGTCGTGGGAATGAGGATCAGCCAGGCAAACTGCATGAGCTGGTCAGCGCGCAGGCGCGGCAGCGTACTACGCACCCAGATGAAGACGAAGGCAAGTAAGTAGACCTTTGTCACAAAGTAAGCCAGCGCTAGCACATTACCCACCAGTCCCCACCAGGGGTTGCCCAGGCCGGTCAGAAAGGCAACGCCGGGGCCAGACCAGCCACCGAGGAAAAAGTAGGTGGCAATCGCTGAGACAATGGTTACGTTGCCATACTCTCCCAGGAAGAAGAGACCCCAGCGCATCCCGCTATACTCGGTCAGGTAGCCCGCTACAAGCTCCGATTCCGCCTCCGGCAGGTCAAAAGGCGCACGATTTGTCTCGGCCAGACCGCAGGTGTAGTAAATGATCAACATGAGTGGCTGGATCAGGATGAACCATGCCCACGGCGTAAAACCCTCAAAAATGAAATCGAAGAAGCCGATGCCCTTGCCCGGATACAGGGTGGAACTCTGATACGTGACCATATTGCGGATGGAGATCGTACCAATGCCCGTATTGGTCAGAACGCTGGTCAGCATCACCACACCTACCAGCGCCAGCACCAGCGGCAACTCATACGAGATCATCTGCGCGGCGGAACGTAGACCGCCGATGAGCGAATACTTATTGTTGGAACTCCATCCTGCCATTACTACGCCTATCACGTCGATGGAACTCATCGCTACATAATAGACTAGGCCTGTCGCCAGCGCCGTTCCCGGAAAGCTCACATAGGGAGAGAAGGGGATAACGGCAAAGGCCGCGAAGACGGGCGCGAGGAAAACCGCCGGCGCGATCAGAAAGACAGCCTTATCGGTGCTACTGGCGTGAATATCCTCTTTCAAAAGCAGCTTACCGACATCGGCTACCGTTTGCAATAATCCCCAGGGGCCAGTATGAATCGGGCCTACCCTGTCCTGCATCCATGCCATCACCTTGCGTTCGGCCAGAATTAAGAGCACCGCGCTGGTCATGACGAAACCAAAAGCTGAAAGGAGCATCACCAGGAACTGCAAAAAGCCCCAGGAGAAAATGCCGTTCAGCAACTGCGTGCCAATATTATCGGCGATTATTACATACATATGACAACTCCCGTATATTCTGCGGCACGGATACTTATCGATCAACCTCACCAAGCACCAGATCAAAGCTTCCCATGATGGCTACAGTATCACTCATCTTATGACCACGTAGCAGCTCCGGCAAGAGTTGCAAATTGACGAAGGAGGGGCCGCGCATCTTGGCGCGCCAGGGATACTCACTGCCATCGCTGATAAAGTAAAAACCCAACTCGCCCTTGCTGCTCTCAATCGCGAAGTAGGTCTCGCCACGCACCGGACGCAGTGCAACCGGCACACGCACACTGATCGGGCCAGCCGGAAGCTGGTCGAGCGCAACACGGCAGAGGCGGATACTCTCGTAGATCTCCTGAATGCGCACTTTGTAGCGAGCGAAGCAATCACCCTCCTGCCGCACCTGCGGATTCACCTTCACCTCGCGATACGCCATGTAGGGACGATTGACACGCAAATCCCAGTTGACGCCGCTCGCACGCAGCATCGGGCCGGTCAGACCATAAGCGATGGCCTGCTGGGGATCGATATAGCCTATACCCTGCGTGCGCGCCTCAAAGATTTCGTTGCCGGTGATCAGCTTCTCCAGTTCGCTCATGTGCTGCTCAAAGGTATCCAGGAAAGCCTCACACTCGGCCAGCCAGCCCTGCGGGAAATCATGCAGAACGCCGCCCACGCGCATGTAATTGACATTGAAACGACTACCAGCGAGCGCCTCAAAGAGCGAGAGAATACCCTCGCGGTCGCGGAAGCACCACAGGACAGGAGTGAACGCACCGAGGTCCAGCAGGTAGGTTCCTACACCCACCAGGTGGCTTGCTATGCGCTGCATCTCTCCGACCAGCAGGCGAATGTACTGCGCCCGGCGCGGCGGCTCGATGCCCATCACCTGCTCAACTGTACCGGCGTAGGCTGTCTCATTGAGCATAGGCGAGAGGTAATCCGCGTTATCCGTGTAGCGAATACCGCCCATAACAGGCCGGTTTTCCAGAATCTTCTCAATACCGCGATGCAGATAGCCGATTACAGGCGTGCATTCGACGACTGTCTCGCCCTCCAACGTCAGTACCAGGCGCAACACACCATGCGTGCTGGGGTGTTGGGGTCCCATGTTCAGCACCATTTCCTGGGTGATCAGGTCTTCCGCACCTTCCACGAAACTGGTATTCGCACTTGTGTCTCGACTTGTAACCATGTTATTCCTCTATATCTCTCCTGTTATGCCCGCGCTCGCTGCCGCTGCTGCCTCACTTGCAGCAATTTTCGCAGGCGAAGAGCAAAGCTGATTGTCCAGAGCAGCGCCATCAACGCAGCCATTCCCGCATACAGGTTCCGATTCGGGTCTGTATAAAAAAAGAAAAATGAGAACGCCATGCCCCAGCAACCCAGTGCCACGAGAGCCGGAAATACCATACCCTGTATCCCCTGTACCCCCGATGAGAGTCGCGAGTTTCTGACAACCCTCGAACCGGTCGTTGGGACACTGGCCTGCGCGCTCTTCGCCGCCCTCACCTCTGTGCCGCTCGTCGGCATCGACGACTTATGCTGTGACGGCTTGCGTGCGCCACTTTTTTTCCGTTGTCTTGTCTTTGGCATAGCCTCTATACGATCTCTTTATGATTGATTTCCCTGTGATTTTGGCTCGTCAACCGAGCGGCGCTGCACCTCTCCACTTTCGCCCGCTGCCGATTCACCTGTATAGGTCGCGTTCTCCTGATTGGCCTCGTTCTCATTACCATGGAAGGAGTGACCGAAGGTGGGTGTACCGGGATGCAGGCGTTCCTCCATGCCCTGCCCCAATCGCTTCGACGCCACACGCTCAATCCCCTTCTGCTGGAACGGGCCGGCAACAGCCATATCGGGGTTAACCTGTGTGGTGGCACGATCTTTTGTGGTTAGAGGCACTTGATGGAAGCTCTTGAGCAGGGGATAGCCCTGGAAATCATCGTCCAGCAGGATGCGGCGCAGGTCAGGATGGCCCGTAAACCGGATGCCGAACAAGTCATAGGTTTCGCGCTCAAGCCAGTTCGCCGTCGGCCAGACGGAGACTACGCTGTCCACTTCCGGGTTCTCGCGGTCGATACGCACCTTCAGTTGCAGCAACTGCTGGCGCGTGAGCGAGCGCAGGTGATAGACCGTTTCCAGGTGTGTCAGCATATCGACGCCGGAGATAGAGCTGAGCATATCAAAACCTAGCTGAACGCGCAGGAAACGGCAGACCGCTACCAGGTGAGCGCGCTCGATATCGAGGCTCAGAAAGTCCCCTTTCATCAAGGACGGTGCCACCGGTTGACCGGTTATCTGCGCTATTGGAGCAAGATCACGGGCCAGGGCTGCATTCTGATCGCGATAGCCACCTTTGCCGGTCTGCAAACCTCTGGTACGTGGTACTAAATCCATCGCGTCACTCCCTTCCTCCATGCATAGACCAGGCCAAGCGCGAGCACGACGATAAAGAAGAGGATTTCAACAAAACCGAAGAGACTTAACTGCTTGAAAATGATTGCCCAGGCGAGAATGAACACGATATCCACATCGAAGGCTACAAAGAGCAGGGCAAAGATGTAGAAACCAAGCGGGTACTGCACCCATGCTGAACCAATCGGCACTTCGCCAAATTCATAGGTTTGCAGCTTCTCCCGCGTGCGGCTATGGGGTGCCAGTATATTGACTACCGTCATCGTCATAAGGACAAAGCCGAAACCGGCAGCGAGCAATATAGCGGCATAGAGATAATTGACACTGACAGGTGTTGACACGAATCTTCCCTCCAATATCTGTTCCTGTCATTGCAGAGTGCCGGGCATCATATTCCACGGCAGCTTCCTCTGACAGAAACTAGAAGATGCTGCATAGATTATAGCACAGGAGAAAAGATGCGACAATTTAGTGAGAGAGGGCATGGGAACACGCTGGACGCCATCCTCCCATGCCCTCTCACTTTACATGGGGGGCATCTGTACGCTTTCTGGCTTGGCAAGCAGGCGTATGCCAGTCATTGCGGTCTGCTCCGCCGACTCGGTGACATAGACGATGATTACGCTGACATTGTCCTCGCCACCACCTTCAAGAGCAGCGTGGATCAGCGCATCGCCTGTTTGATGCGGGGTGACGGCAGCGCTACGCAGTACTTCCTGGATAGCGGGGTCGCGTACCATATCCCACAGGCCATCGGTACACAGCAGCAATTTATCGCCGGGCCTCAAATCAACAATAAAGGAGTCGACTTCGACCGCTGGTTTCTCGCCCAGGCTGCGGTAAATCTGATTGCGCTTCGGATGAGTATAAATATCGTCGGGCTTGATAATACCTGCCTCAACCAGGCTGGCGACGACTGAGTGGTCGTTGGTAATTTTGGTCAACCCCTCCGGCTCGCGATACAGGTAGGTGCGGCTATCGCCCACATTCGCTACATAGGCAGTGGTACCCACCACCAGAGCGGTTGTCATGGTTGTACCCATGTCGGCATGGTGTGCCATATTGCTCTGGAAGACGGCCTGATTTGCGCGCTGCACCCCCTCAACCAGCAACTGCCCTGGCGCATTACGATCCAGCCCGTTACCTCCCGATAGATGGGGCAACACATAATCGATAATCGTTTGAATAGCCAGTCGGCTGGCATCCTGGCCATTTGCGTGACCCCCCATGCCATCAGCAACGACAAAGAGACCACATTGTTGGGGAGATGAATTGAACATACCGGCTCCCTGCGCCGCGAACAGACTATCCTCGTTTGGCTTATGCTTCCGCTTGATGCCAGGGTCCGTGCGCGTTCCGACCGCCAGTCCCAGATTTGCGCTTCCAACCTTACGGATATTATAGGGTATAGTTTTTTCTCCACCCTCCTGCCCATTTCTGGAAAAACCAAACAGCGCCGTTGGCTGATCCGCCGCTGCAAAATTTGGGGCTGTCGGAGCATACGATGAAGCAGGAGAAGCCAGTGGAGGCAGTGCAGCTGGCAATGGAGCCTGCTGTGGCACTGGCGACTGTTGATACTGTGGCGGCATAGGTGCCAGTGGCCCTGTCATCCCCACATCTTTTCCTGGCTGCGGCTGCATTGCCCGTAAGTGCAGGCCCGAATCTGAGGGTGAGAGCCAGATATTACAATAAGGGCAGACCTGCGTATTGGCTGCCACTAGATTGCCACATTGAGGGCAACGCACATCTGGCACTGGCGACATCTGCAGTGGAACCTGGGCCGGGTAGGGTTGCATATTCACAGCATTCATTACAGGTACGGGCTGAGAAGAAGCTGCCTCTCCATTAACAGGAGAGAGTAGACTGCCATTTCTATTTCCCTGCTCCTGTGCCTGCACATGTCTTTGCTGTGCCTCCATATTAGTAATACGCTGGGCCTCTACAGTTGCCCTGTGCTCCGCCGCCTTCTCATCCTCTTTGAATTTTTCCAGGTCGTGTTGTCGCCGGGCGCGCCCGACAAACAGACTGATGACCACCACGATCAGCAGCAACACCACCAGCGCGGCCACACTGACCTGCCAGAGCGAGAAGCCCATAAGACCGGTCGCCCCGGTGCTAGTACTGGGAGATCCTGTATTTCCCGCACCAACGGTGCTGACACCACCGCCATTCCCGGCCTTGACATGCGAAGTTGCCAGCCCCATAAAAGTGGTTGCGGCCTGAAATTGCGGGTTAGCGTTCGCTGCCTGTTGGAAATCCTTCTGAGCGGTTGCATAATCACGGGCATAATACGCCTTGATCCCAGTATCCCAGTTGTCATGCAGGGTGTTGCCCGGGTGGCCCGGGGGAATAGTCTGACTCAAAAAACTCATGATCGTGGCGAACGAAAGCGACGATGAGCCAGCTACCAGATGCAGACCCGTCAGATTGCCCTGCGCATCGACAATCGGCATGCCCGACTCATCGGTACGATCAGCGACAGGAGCCGTGTGGGGAGTCAGGTACTGGCTTGCCTGGGCAGGTGAGACCAGAAGGGCCGAACTGGGATTGGTCAACTCTATGCCCTGCTGTCCGCTACTGGCAGAAGACGAAGAAAGATCGATAAAGGGCTGAGGTTGAGGCGTCGAGAAACCGAACAGGGCAGGACCCTGACTGCAAGATGTCACATCTTCGCAGGTGATATCTCCCCCTTTGACCGTAATCGTAGTCAGTGCCAACGTTGAGGTGGGGGCGTAGCCTCCACTGCCACTGCTGGCCAGCACCTCGATTTGCGTCAACTGGAAGGTGTTGGGAAGAGCTCCTCCAGCACTTTGCGCCAGAGAACACGTCATCTTCGTCGGATTGACCAGATTGCCATCGGTGAGCACCCAGGTGCTCTTCTCCGCGCCGGTTGCTGCCCAACTGCTCACCAGCACTCCCAGACCGGTACACTGAATGGTGGGGGTAGTGCCTGCTAGAGTCGAAGGTGGAGCATAGGAGACCAGCAGGCGCACGACTGAGACGCCCGCTTGCGCCACATTCTGTGCAGGATCAACTTCAGACGCCACCGGGGTGAAAGCAAAAGCGACGGAGGGCAGCAGAAGGAGTAGGGTAGTAAGGATGAATACCCCGGGTACGAATCGCATCGGCAGGCCAATGCCCTTTTGCATCGCAGATTTTACACTATGCGTGCTCATAAGCTCTCTCTCCCTTCAGCTGGGTCTACCTCACAGGATGCGTCCCTCATCTGCCCAACCGGCTCCGCAAACGCTGGTAAAGCGCCTGCACTGCTGGGTTATTTGACAGCGGTCCGATAACAAAGTTACATTCACGCCATGCATCTTCCAGCTTACCCTCGCTCTCGTACACCTGACTCAGCAAGAAGCGCGTCTGATGATCAGCCGGGTTCAGCATCAAGACCTGGACATAGGCGCGCTCGGCGACCGGAAATTGGTTCAGGCGGGTGGCAAGCTGGCCTACTTTATAAAAAAGCGCCGCCTGTTTCCCGGCCAGACGCGCCGCCTCCTGATATTCACGCAGCGCCGCCTCCAGCTGATTCGTCTCCTCATAACACTGTCCCAGGCGCTGGTGAGCTTCAACATCATTAGGATTCAAACGTAGCGACTGCGTATACTCTGGAATTGCCTGCGCCGGTTGGCGACGCAAAAAGAGCCAGACATCACCCATCAATTTATGGGTCTCCGCATCTTTTGGATTGAGTTGCAACGAGGTAGAGTAAGCCTTCAACGCAGGCTCTATCATTGGCGGTTGACGACGAACAAAGACCTGCCCGAAGATGCGATGTACCAGCGAGTTATTCGGCTCAACACGATAGGCTTGCTGCACTGCACTATACGCGGCCTCAACCTGTCCCGAATTCAAAAAGCCGAGCGCGGCGACAATATGCGGCCCACCAGGCCCGGTTGTCCCTGTCGTTGCCGACACATTCGGCTGTATCGGCTGTTGTCCCTGCGCTGGTGGCACCTGATAACCCGGAGTTGGAGGATTGCCGCTCACCTGCACCGTCCCCTGTCCCTGCTGTCCCAACTGCTGCAATGGCTGTAGCACAGGTGGGGGTAAATTGATGATGACCCGCTCCATCTCACCGGCGTCGCGCCAGCGCTGTTCCAGCACTGGAGCCAGCGCTTTCATAATCACCGCCTCAAAGGCGGGCGAAATATCGGGCCGCAGCGAGCGTACTGGAGGAAACGAGAAAATGCTGGGTTTATTATTGGCAGCGTCATGATGGGTCATCAAGCGATGCAGCGTCGCACCCAGCGCATAGAGGTCGCTGCGCGGCTCTGGCATTCCATGCAACTGCTCCGGCGGTGCGTAACCAATCGTCATAATTATAGTTGCCTGCTGCTGTGACTGGAAGGTGCGGGCAATGCCAAAATCGATCATTTTGATTTCATCACGGGCTGTCACCATGATATTCGTTGGTTTGAGGTCACGGAAGATGATAGGGGGATTGAGGTGATGAAGGTAGTTCAAGACATTGCAAATCTGCTGACCCCAACTGCGCGCCCGTGCTTCTGAGACACCTCGCGCCCCATTGAGGCCCACCACGTTGCCCTCTTTTTCCAGCACCTCACCCAGCGTGCGACCTTCAATGAAATCCATGACCAGATAATGTCTGCCACTCTCGACAAAGAAGTCACGCACGCGGGGAATACAGGGGTGGTTCAGATCGAGTAAGAGTGTCGCCTCGCGCCCAAACCATTCCACCGCCTGGCTACGCTCCGCCTCCGTCTGGAATTCATCAAGCATTTCCTTGACCGCGCATGGACGATTGAAACGGGTATCCAATGCACGGTAAACAGCGCCCATTCCCCCGGATGCCGCCAGCTTCTCTATACGATAGCGCCCACCGGACAATTCGATACCCGGCGCTAAACGTCGACGATCGCCTCCATTTCCATTTTCGCTACCCGACATAATCGACGATCCTGACATGGATGGCGGCCCTGACACCGGATTTTGAGACAGAGGCCGTGGTTGTGGCTGCGCCCCTGGCATCGGAAGCGGAAACTCAGGTTCAGTACCCCCTGGTCCACTTGCGCTACCTGGGCTACTCTGTCCACTCTGTGGTGTAGCGGGATTACCGATGGACGCGGCCTGTTTTGGATCATACGGATAATTGCTTGACATAGCCTCTACCTGTAACACTTTTTTATATGTCTGAACTCCATCCTGACAGAAGATTTCCTCAATCGTCCAACCTGAAAGTTCAGAAATAAGATGTACTTAAAAGAACCCATTTCTTCGTTATACTGCGGGCATTATAACATATTCTCATCCAACAGCACAGTGGGTTAGGCCACTGTATTCGAGCAAAGCAGCTCATAATCCCACAATCTGGTTCTCATTAAGCCGTCTTCTCCTTTATCGGGAATGTAGAGTTGATTCTATAATCATAACCTGTTACAATCCCAGCATGCAGGCATTTGAGTATCAGATGCGACCAAACAAACAGCAGGAGCAAGCTCTGCTGGCTGAGCTAATTGCTTCGCGCAAGATGTACAATGCCTGTCTTAACGTGGAGACAAAAAAGGGAGAACAGAGCAACTATGCAGAGACATGTAACCGCTCTTGCTGTTTTCCCACCTCTCTTGCTCTCTCTCCTCTTCCTCGTCATGCCTTCGACCGCTTTTGCCGCAGGAGGCTTCCCCTTTCTTGGCGTGCTCCGGGCAGGATCAGCGCCGGAGGCCATCGCTGTAAACACGCAAACCCACATGGTCTACATTGCCTATGAAGGCAGTGGCAAAGTAGTCGGCTTTGATCCGATCAAAGGACAGGTGCGCTGGAGCGCGGCCCTTGGCAACGTCGTGACCGATGTGCAGGCCGATAGCAGCACCAATCGTACCTATGCTATCAGCTTCTCCTACGAGAGCCGGGAGAGCCTCTTCGCTGTCTTTGACGGCACAACGGGAAAAAGGCTGCTCCTCACTTCCCTGAACGCCCCCCACAGCGATTTCGCCGATAACAACCTCGCCATCGACCCGGATTCCCAGCGCGTCTTCATCACCAACAACCAGGCCAGGCGCATCGATCTCTTTTTGCCACAAATGCTGAATGGGGCCAATGTAGCCAATCCAGCTCCCACGGCTTTCCTCACTACCGGGCTGCACACCCAGTCTATCGGCGTCAATGGTCGCCTGGGTAAACTCTACGTGGCGGATGCCAGCTCGTTGACGCTCGCCGTCTACGATGAGAACACTGGGAAAAAGCTGACCAGCATCCCTGTCTGCTATGACCCGGTGTCACCTATTCGCGTTGATGAAACGAGTGGGCGCGTCTACGTCGTCTGCTCGGCAGGTCAGGAACTGGATGTCATCAACGGCAAAACCAACACGGTTCTCGCCCGTGTTCCCGTCTCGCCTTATCCTGAAGGTGTGGCTTTTAATACCGCGACAGGCCGCATCTACGTAGCCGACGAGGGCAACAGGGATAATGGCAACAACGATGTAGATACCGGTACCACCATCACCGTCATCGACGGGCAAAGCTTCACCGTCCTGGGCACACTGCAAGTGGGCCATGGACCTGATGGCGTCGAAGCCGACCCGGCTCTACGCCGCGTCTATGTCACCTGCGAGGACAGCGATGCCGTCGTCGAGATCAGCGACGCGGGCGATATCCCGCTGCAAGGAGTAGCCAGCTTACGGGCTGATGCTACCATTGCCCGGGCCGTCTCTTTGCTGCAGAAGGCCGCTTTCGCCACCCTCGGACTTATGCTGACGACGATAGCTCTGGCGACATGGGGCGCTCTGTTACAGCGTTCGCATGTGCGGGAAAGCCTTCATATTCCGCCAGGCGGCGCGTCGTCTCGCTGAGCGACTCGTACCCCTCTCGGGTCAGATATGCCACGCCTGTGCGCTTCAAGAAATCGAAGACCGAGGTGCAGGAAAAAGTGTGAGCAAAGCCCCCGGTGGGCAGCACCGCGTTTGTCCCCAGGCTGTAATTGCCGACACAGAAGGGCGTATTAGGGCCAAGCAGGATTTCGCCCGCGTTTTTTAGCGCGGGCAGCAGGGCGAACGGCTCGCGCACCTGCACCTCCAGGTGTTCAGGCGCGTACTCGTTGACAAAGGCTATCGCCTCATCCATGCTTGACGCCAGCACTATGCCCCCGCTTCCCTGCGGCGCTTCAAAGACGGTCTGCACAAAGGCGCGCCGCCACTCTGGTAGGGCCGCGATCTTCTCAGGCAAGAGAGACAGCACCGCCTCGGCCACCGTGCGACTGGGTGTAACCAGCAGGCTGGAAGAATCAGGCCCGTGCTCAGCCTCGACCAACAAGTCACGCGCCAGCAGTTCGGGACTCGCCGTCTCGTCGGCCAGCGTGATGGACTCGCTCGGCCCGGCAGGTAGACCTACATCCACCGTGCCATACAGCAGGCGTTTCGCAGCTGAGACGAAGCCGCTGCCAGGCCCGGTAATCTTATGCACGCGAGGGATGGTCTGTGTCCCATATACCAGGGCCGCGATAGCCTGCGCACCGCCAATGCGATAGATTTCATGCACACCGCACAGGTCCGCCGCCACCAGCGAGGCCGCGTCGATCTCACCATCCGTTCCGGGCGGCGTACAGACAACAATACGCGACACGCCAGCGATGCTGGCAGGAGTGGCAAGCATATACATTACGGAGGGAAAGGCCCCTTTGCCATGCGGCACATATAACCCAACACTGCTGATCGGCGTAATCTTCTCGCCCGCCAGAACGCCCGGCGCTACCTCACAGAACCACTGCTCATGCGGCATCTGTCGCTCATGGAATGTACGAATATTGCGAATAGCGTGCTCAAGTGCCTTGCGCACTGCCGGGTCAAGCGTCCGCTGCGCCCGCTCGATCTCTTCGCGGCTCACTCGCAGTTGCGCGGGCGTCAGCTCTACATGGTCAAAGCGGGCCGAGAACTCGATCAGCGCCTCGTCTCCTCGCTCACGCACCGCCTGCACAATCGGGCGCACACGCTCGATCAGCGCATCGATCTCAATCTCGGCGCGGCGCAGCAGACGGGTGCGCTGCACTGCGTCCATTGTCACCAGTTCATAAAAATGGATCATCTACTCCTGCCTCGCGTCACTCTGATGCGTAAATATGTATCGTAGAGTATTCCCTGAAGCCAATGCGCTGGTAGACATGCAATCCCATATCCGAGGGTGAGAGGACCCCGATGTTATAGCCCCGTGCGCGGGCATCACGCAGTGGGGCCAGCGTCATGGCCGCACCAATGCCCTGCCGACGCGCTTCAGGAATCGTGGCAACGCCATAGACCCCGGCCACTCCCGCGTGCAGGAGCAGCGAGGAGACCGCCACTGGCTGCTCGTCCAGCCAACCGATGTAGTGCTGCCACGGCAGGTCATCACCGAAGCCGATACCACTATAGGTATCGTAGTAGACCTTATTATCCTCCGGCGAAGCGTCAAAACCTCTCATAGAAACAGTAGCATAGGTGCGCAACATCTCCTGGTTTCTGACCACTTCGATGCGCAGGTTGGGCGGTGTCTCAACTGCTTCGTAGAGCGCGTACAGGTCGGCAGCCATGCCGGTCGAGACATGCACCAGCTTCAATCCGTGCGCCTCAAGATAAGTTCCGAGATCGGTCGGTCGCGACGCCGGACCAACGCTCCAGGAAACGGGCAAACCGCGCTCCCTGAAACGCTGCAAAAGGCGCTCAATCTTCGCATCGCTGTCGCCTTCATTAAAACGAGCAAGCTGCACGGCGTTGAAAAGTGATGAAGGCAGTCCGGTGAGGTACCAGCGTACCTCCTCATCCTCGTAAAATTCCGCACCCGGCAGGTAGCGGCCAAAAGCAGCTACCTCCTCGGCCATGTTGGCATCAATGGCCACAAGGATCGTTGCCAGCGTATCTTCAGAAAAGCTCTTGAATTCCTCACTCATCAACTCGCCATTTCTTTTGCCAGGCGGTCGGCACGTACCGCCGCAGCGATATCGCCCTTCATCCAGCGAGCGCCGAAGATGCCAATCAGCCCGGCAATGACAAGCGCCGGTGGGCAGGTAATCAGCAGGGCAAGGCTGAGATCGTGGCCGGCAAGGTTTTGCGCGAAATGCTGGCCATGCGTTGGATCAAAATGCTGTGCCAGCACTCCCACCAGCAAAGGCGAGAAGGCATCACCGAGCAGGTGCGCGATGAGCAGAGAAACCGCTATCGCCGAGGCGCGCAAGGATGATGGCACTACGTCCTGCGTGGCAGCTGTGCTGGGGCCGCTGTAGACATTGAGCAACAGAACAGTCAGCACAAAGAAGATGGTGAAGATGGTGAGGCTGTGGATGGTCACCGCCAGGATGAACGCTGGCGCGCCGAGCAGGAAGCCAATTCCGCAGACTAGCACACGCGCCCCCGGATAGCGCCGGTTGAGCAGGTCGGAGAGATAGCCACCCACCAGCAGACCGGCAATGCCCGCCACTACAACCACGCCACCTGAAAAGAGACCCGCTGTGCTTGAACTCATGCCAAAGGTATCTTTCTGCTGAAGATACGTGGGCAGGTAGACGACATTGGCCCCCAGTACAAAAAAGGCGAAAATCTGCATCAAGATCAGGACGGAAACGGTCTTGATGCGCAGCAACGTGCCAAATTGAGAGACGACATTCTCCGGCACGACGATAGCATGTACTTCCTCCACATCAAGCTCGTTCTCTAGAGAATGGAGGTCAAGTTCAGCAGCCTCCTCGTCAGCTTCGTTGCGCCGTGGTTCGCGCAAACGCCACGCCAGGAAGGCCAGGAGAAGGCCGGGAACGCCGGTAAAGAGAAAGGCCAGTCGCCAGTTATAGGATGCCACCACACCGCCTACAACAAAGCCGACCATCAGGCCAATGAGCGAACCAGCGCTCCACCAGCTCATGATGCGCGCCCGCTTCGTGCGACTGAAATAATCGCTCAGCAAAGCGGTTCCCGCCGGATAATAACCCGCCTCGCCGATGCCAAGTATCATGCGCGTGAGAAAGAGGGTAAAGAAACTATTTGCCAGAGCAGTCAGGGCGGTGATCGCGCTCCACACCGCTATACAGATGGCGACCACGTTCTTGCGCTTCGAGCGATCAGCCCATACCCCCAGAGGAATTGTGCTTA
This sequence comes from uncultured Chloroflexia bacterium, assembly GCA_963736995.1. Classification (GTDB taxonomy): domain Bacteria; phylum Chloroflexota; class Ktedonobacteria; order Ktedonobacterales; family Ktedonobacteraceae; genus CADDYT01. The sequence continues at coordinate 29,670 of CAVTRB010000003.1, read as the reverse complement.
ACGTGTAGACGAGGAGAAATGCTGTAGCCAGGTACCCGATGCCGTCAATGCCAAAATGCAATTCGTGAGCAATAACATTGGCCGCGCCGGTAAAGACGTAGCGATCCATGTAATTGAGAAAATTGATAAAGAACATGACATAAAAGACATACCAGGCGTAGCGCCCGGTCCCGCGCCTGGCAACGTCCTTGCCAGGAACGGCAGAAGAAGCGAGATCACTCATGAGCACCTCCCCATTCAGGGATTAACTGAGCGGACAATGACAAAAAAATGAGGTCACGGTACAGAGGTACATTACCACAGATTGGAGGATGAGGGAAGAGCTAAAAATTGCTGATTACCCATATCTTTGCGGTGTATCCCCATCCTCCGCCCCAGGCCGACCGCAAGGGTCGGCCCTACTATACCTGACCTGGCCCCACCACTCATGCCGACGTTCGCTCTGCGAGCAAACGCCCGTATATAGTAGGGCCGACCCTTGTGGTCTGCCTGGGGGGGGCGGGTGGGGTTACACATCTAACATCTCCAGGAAGCTCCAGGATTTGAGGTCGCGTTCGAGGTGGAAGCGGAGCAGACCGTGCATGGCTTTCTCGATCTCGTGGTAGAGGGGAAGGTCCAGGCGCAGTCGCGGCACATCACTCCACTGGCTGCGCTGCAAGAGACGCAGCACTTTGAGGGCGTTCAGCGAGAGGGGATAGGCCCAGAAGCGCGAACACTGCGGGCAGAGCACCCCACCGAGCGAGGGAGCAAAGCCGTTCTCGATCGCCTGCAGCTCGCTGCCACAATGAGCGCACTGGCGGAAAGCGGGTTCATAGCCAATGGCCCCCAGCAGGTGAATCTCAAAGTAGCGTAGCAGCAGGTTGGTGCGCCCATGTTGCTGCACAGGCAATGTGGGAACGATTGCGCCGTTGGCGAGACGCGCTCGATTATCATGTGCATCACGGTCGAGGGCGCGCAGAGTCTCCAGCAGCAGGTTGTAGATATCCTGGTGCGGCGTCTGTTCTTCGAGGAAGCGGTCGACCAGCTCGGACAGATAGTAGCCACAGGTCATATGCCAGAGTTCGCTGCGCAGGTGCAGGAAGTTTTCGCGTCCCTCGGCCTGCGTCACAATATCCAGATTGCGGCCAAGCGCTACCTGTAGCTGGCTGCGCTTGAGCAGTTCCAGATGCCCGGCCTTTTTGCTGATGGGACGACGTATGCCCTTGGCAATGGCATGATATTTGCCCCTGGTCGGAGTGAAGAGGGTCAGGATGCGGTCGGCCTCGCCGAGGTCGGTACGCTTCAGGATGATGGCTTCGGTGGAATAGCTGCGCTGCTCTCGCATGAAGAAAATCGCAATTCTGCTCTGTTCGGGCTGTACTGAGCTTTCAAGTAAGACAAAAAAAGACGTGACCGAATAATCACGCCTGGAACAGAGGAGGCGACGAGCGGATTCGAACCGCTGGTGCAGCTTTTGCAGAGCCGTGCCTTACCACTTGGCGACGTCGCCATAAAAAAAATGGGAGCGGGAGACGGGGATCGAACCCGCGACTTTCTCCTTGGCAAGGAGATGCTCTACCACTGAGCCACTCCCGCTCATCTCGTTTGCATGGATAAGATATCATACCGGATGCGATTTGTCAACAGGTTTGCGGGCAAAAATACAAATTCATTCGACCTCGATCAGCACATCGCCCTCATTCACGAAGTCGCCCTCGTTGGCCTTGAGAGCTTTGACGGTGCCGCTGGCCGTGGCCTGCACAGGAATTTGCATTTTCATCGATTCGAGCATCACCACATCCTGATCCACGCTAATTAGCTCGCCCGGCTTCACCAGAAATTCCACCACGACACCGGCCATGTTGGATACAATGCGTTTCATAGTTATCACCCCTACATACAAATGTGGATGAAGGAATTTTGCTATATTATATCATCCATTGAATCAGCCCGGACATGTCAGGGTGGGATGCTTTCCTGAATAGCATGTAGTAAAGATGGGTGCGTTGAAATTGTGCCAGCATTTGGAGTATAGTAAGGGAGAGGAGAAAAGGAACACCGTTTACGCCACATGCAAAGGTGCGGGGCGTGAATCCATAATTTAAGGAAGAGATGATGGTCTGGCAGTTTGCCCCCTACCTGCTACCCGTGATCGCCTCAGCTGTATCGGCGGCACTTGCATTTGTTGCCTGGCAGCGCGGCCACGCTCCCGGGGCAGTATCCTTTTGTTTCATGATGCTCTCGGTGGCGGAATGGTCACTGGCCTATACACTTGAACTGGCAGCTCCCAATCTGGCAATGACGGTCCTCTGGGATAACATTGCGTGGTTTGGCGCCGCCAGCGCTCCTACCCTCTGGTGTATCTTCGCCTCTGAGTACACCGGACGAATCAGAAAGCTAACTCGTTCTACCGCACTCTTACTCTGCATAGAACCGGTCATCACACTGCTGCTGGTCTGGACAAATCAGTTTCACGGTCTGATAGGAACACGGATCAGTTTGAGAGCCGATACACCCTTCTCGGTGCTGGTTATGCAGTATGGGCCGTGGTACTGGCTGAATATTGCCTATGATTACATACTGCTTTTCATCGGCGCATTCTTGATCTTCTCCTACATCCAGACCCTGATGAGATCAGCGAGTCTCTATCGCGGGCAGGCCTTTACGCTGCTTGTGGCCGTCCTGGCTCCCTGGGTAGCTAATGCTCTCACGCTGCTTGACCTGAGTCCAGATCACATCGATCTGACGCCGCTAGCCCTCGCCATCACCGGGCTGGCAATGGCGTGGAACCTCTTCCGCTTGCACCTGCTCGACATCGTTCCCATTGCACAGGAAGCGGTGATGGAAAGTATGAGAGACGCCGTCATCATCCTGGACGAGCAGAAACGTATTGTCGACATGAATCCACCGGCAGAGCGCCTTGTCCAACACAACACTTCCCGCGTGTATGGACAGCCCTTTGACGAGGTGTTCTCTGCCTGGACGGAACTGATAGCATTGATCACGCGCTACCTGGATACAAATGAGGGTGAGGCCGAGGTTATGAGGGTTGAGGGTGAAGCTACGCGCTACTTCGATCTGCGCGTCTCACCCCTCTATCACCCCAATGGACACAATGGATACAATGGACACAATGGACACATTGGATACAATAGACACAATAGACACCTCGCTATTAGTGGTCATCTGATTATTTTGAATGACATCACTGAACACAAACGCAGCGAAATAGCGATCAAGGAGAGCGAGGCGCGCTTCCGCAATATTTTTGCCGAGGCCCCCATTGGCATGGCCCTCATCGACCCTAAAGGCGTCATCCTGCAGGTGAACAAAGCCTTCCACGAGATGCTGGCCTATCCCGAACAGGAACTTCTCGGCTGCAACATAGCGACGATTACGCATCCCGACGATGTGGGCAAAGGAAAGTTGCTTGCCCGCCAGGCGCTCGCAGGGACGATCAGCAGCTACACAGTGGAGAAACGCTTCCTGAAAAAGGACGGCGCAATACTGTGGGCCGATCTCACAGGTACCCCGCTGCGCAATCAGAACGGGCATGCAATCTACGGCCTGGTGATGCTTGAGAACGTTGGCGAGCGCAAGCGGGCCAGATTGCTCGAAGAAGAGCGCCGCCACGTCGCCTATGAACTGCACGATGGGCTGGCACAGGTGACAGTCAGCGTGCATCAGCATCTGCAAGCATTTGCCGGTCATTATCGCCCTCGTTCACCACAGGCGCGACAGGAGTTGGAACGGGCGCTAGAACTGGCACAGCACTCGGTCAGAGAGGCGCGACGGCTCATCGGCGGTCTCCGTCCGACGGCGCTGGACGACTTTGGGCTGACAACGGCGCTGCGCCTGCAGGTCGAGGCGCTCTGTAACGATGGCTGGACAATCACCTTTGAAGAGACGCTGGATTTAGAGCGCCTGCCGACAACGATTGAAACCACTTTCTATAGTGTTGCGCAGGAGGCGCTCACTAACATACGCAAGCATGCCCATACGACGGAGGCGCGCATCTCCCTGGAGCGCCAGCCAGCACAGCTTTGCATGGAGATACAGGACTGGGGACGCGGCTTCAACCCCGAGGCGGCGCTCAAAGAAGAGCACCGACCAGGCGAACACCTTGGGCTGCGAGAAATGCGCGAGCGTGTTGAGCTTGTTGGAGGCCAGTTACGCATCTCCAGTCAGCCGTCTTCTGGTACACTCATAACCGCTGAGGTACCGCTACCCCCAACTAGCCGGAGGGAAGCAGTTTCATGAATGATCACCATATTTCTCACTCCCACAGGCCAGCGAATGCCCGCCTGGTTATTGCTGACGACCACGAGCTTTCCAGAGCTGGTCTGCGTACCATGCTTATGGGCCAGCGCGGGCTGGAACTGGTAGGCGAGGCAGCCAACGGCTACGAGGCATTAGATCTGTGCCGGCGCTTGCAGCCCAACCTGGCCCTGCTCGATGTACGCATGCCGCAACTCGACGGCCTTGCTACGTGTCGCGCCATCAAGCAGGCCTGCCCCGGAACGAGCGTGATCCTCATCACCATGCACGAGAACCCCGAATATCTGCTGGAAGCCCTCAAAGCCGGGGCGGCAGGGTATATTCTCAAAGACATCTCGCAACGCGAACTGCTTAACGCAGTGCGGCGCGTCCTGCAAGGCGAATCAATTCTGGACAGAGAGACGGTTGTGCGCGTGCTGAACCAGCTGACCGGCAATCCACCGCAGCCACAGGCATCATCCCAGGTGCGCCTGACACCGCGTGAGATCGAGGTATTGCAATTACTGGCGCAGGGCCAGACCAATCGCGAGATCGCCGATAAGCTCACGCTCAGTGTGAGCACAGTCAAAATCCACGTCGAGCATATTCTCGACAAGCTCAGCGTTTCTGATCGCACCCAGGCCGCCGTTCGCGCCGTCGAGCTTGGCCTCATTCACCATGTCTAAGATTTCAGACAAAAATAGGCCAGGTGACCTATCTCAATTAGCCACCTGGCACTTGTCGCAAGCCTCTTTTCACACCTATATTTATTTCAGTAGCTCATTTACATATTGTAGTGCATCATTGTACAAATGGCATGGATGCCTGATAGGTGGAGCGATATGGACGGCAAGCAATCTTTCGCTACGGTAGAAATCGGTGTCGTTGCTGATTCCGAGTCGGTCGCGCTAGCATCTCCACAACTACAAGACGATGAGGTAAGCGACGAACAATTGATGAAGGCTCTGGTTGATCGGCCAGACTGGGCTTTAGACGGACTCTATCTACGCTATAGCGGCCCGCTCTACTCGCTGGCGTATCATATGGTAGGCAACCAGACCGCAGCAGAAGATCTGCTTCAAGAGGTCTTTCTCTCGATCTGGCGCAGTGCCGGGTCCTATACTTCCCGTGCGGGTAGCGTGCGCAACTGGCTCTTCTCCATCATGCATCACCGCGCTATCGATTATATTCGCTACAAACGCCGTCACACCCCGGCGCAGGAAACGGTACTGGAAGAGGCCGAGCGCAACGAAGATGTAGCCATCCCCGATGTCTGGGACGACACGTGGCGCAACATCCAGGCTTCCATCATCCGCGAATGCCTGGCCCGCCTCCACCCGGAGCAGCGTGCCACCATCGAACTCGTCTACTTCCACGGCTGGACCCAGGCCGAAATCTCTCAAAAACTCTCCATCCCCCTCGGCACCGTCAAAAGCCGCGTGCGCCTCGGCCTCCTCCATTTGCGCAGGGAACTGGAGAAGAGGGGCATTGTTAGCCCGTAATGACGTTCCGCAGGCCAACATCACACCGGATAAATCGGATTCCGGCACTCCGAGAACCTGGCTTCTTTGGTCTGGTAAACATTGTAGCGGGCGATAAGTTCTGCGCGCAGGGACTCGAAGGGGGTGATGGTGTCGACGATGAGTTCGGAGGCGAGGCGGAAGATGTCGATGTCTTCGGCGTAGCGCGCCTCCATCATCTTGCGGAACGGCTCGCGCTGCTCTTCTGGCAGCTCGGCGATCTGGTTGGCGTAGACGGCGTTGATGGCGGCTTCCGGCCCCATGACGGCGATCTGCGCGCTGGGCAAGGCGATGACGGCGTCGGTGCCGAAGGCGGGACCGGCCATGGCGTAGAGGCCCGCGCCGTAGCATTTGCGCACAACGACACAGACTTTGGGCACGACAGCCTGCGAGACGGCGGCGATGAACTTGGCTCCGTGCCGGATGATGCCAGCTCGCTCGACGGCGGAGCCGATCATGAAACCGGAGACGTCGGCCAGGAAGAGCAGGGGAATGTTGAAGGCATTACAGGTGTTGACGAAGCGCGTCCCCTTGTCCGAGGAGTCGGTGAAGAGCACGCCGCCTTTGACTCGCGGCTGGTTGGCGACGATGCCGACAACCTTGCCATTGAGCCGCGCAAAGCCGGTGATCAGTTCAGGCGCGAAGAGCTTCTTGATCTCGAAGAAGCTGTCGGCATCGACGAGCGAGTTGAGAAAATCGTACATGTTGAAGGGCTTGCTCTGTACATCCGGCACGATCTCGCTCAAGGGCCGGTCGCTGGCGGGCGGGCGCGGCTCAGCATCGGCAGGTTTGCCGAGGTAGTTCTGGGGCATGTAGCGGAAATAGTCTCGCGCCAGGCGAATGGCGTCCTCCTCATTTTCGGCCAGGAAGTCACCGAGGCCGGAGACGGTGCAGTGCATGCGCGCGCCGCCCATCTCGTCCAGCGTAACCTTCTCGCGTGTGACCATCGCGGCCATGCGAGGAGAGCCGAGGTAGGCGCTGGCATTGCCCTCCACCATGATGGTGATGTCGGCAAAAGCGGGGGTGTAGGCCGCGCCCGCCGGTGAAGGGCCGAACAGGATGGAGATTTGCGGCACCACGCCCGACATCTTGATCTGGTTGTAGAAGGTGCGCCCACCCTGGTTGCGCCCCGGAAAGAGTCGCACCTGGTCGGTGATGCGCGCCCCGGCAGAGTCGATCAGATAGAACATGGGAATGCGCATCTGCATCGCCATCTCCTGAATGCGCAGGTTCTTCTGCACCGACTTCTCCCCCGCCGAACCCGCCTTGACCGTCGAGTCCGAGGCGCTGAAGGCCACCGGTCGACCATGAATGCGCCCAACACCCGTAATCACGCCATCAGAGGGCAGTTCGGAGTTCTGGCACTCGGCAAACATGCCATCCTCAAACTCGATCTTGCCATCATCCAGCAGCAGCTTCAGCCGGTCACGCGCAAACAGCTTCTTCTGCTGCCGGTTGCGCTCGTGATACTTCTCCGCCCCACCCCTCTTAATACGCTCAATCTCCGCGCGCAAACGCTCTTCTTTGCCTGTCATAGTATTCTTCACCCTCTCCGCTGTCGGTATCCAGAAGTGCACCTATACTGGCTTTTAAGCGGGAAGATCAAACGTGATTGTGTCCCAAACACGGTGTGTATTGATCTCAAAGTAGCCATGAATCAGAGCATTACGCATACCACTTATTTGTTTCCATTCTATGTCCTGGATGTTGATTTCGGAACTCTTGTGGAATTGCTCGTGATGCTTCCCCAATAATCTCCATATGATGAATAACCCGGGTTTGAATGAGTTCGTCCTGATCAAATACCTCATGTCCCGGCTTGCGTACTTCATAATCTTAGTAATGGCTTCCTGGATATCACGCAGCCTCTCATCGATATCTCTCATAGAGCGATTGCCTCTTTCAGAACACGCTCACGGATACGCTTTCGCAAACCATCCTCTGTCACCACATCTACACTACATCCGAGCAACTCCTGAAGGTCCATCAGCAATCCACCAATATCAAAGAGAGTGCGTCCCGGTTCCATTTCGACGAGAAAATCGATATCACTTTCAGCATCAGCTTCCCTTCGTGCAACTGAGCCGAAGACACGTACATTATAAGCTCCATATTTTTCTGCGATGCTAAGAATATCTTCACGTTTCTCGCACTGGAGATCTTCGAGAGATATCATTTTTGATCACCTCCTCATATAAGGCTACTGGCCTGTACAAATTTTATCACAGGCATCTCATCATGAACATAGTGTTCATAATTGCTTGGTGTAATCAAGCAAGCGATTATACGTTCTAAAGCCAACCGATTCGTATAACCTCCATGCAGGCTCGTTGCTGCCGACGGAATAGACGATAGCGGTCTGCATGCCGCGCGCTTGCAGGCGGTGCAGACCCTCCAGCATAACGGCTTTGCCCACACCTTGACCACGAAAGGCGGCACGTGTGCCCACCGGCTCAAACTCTCCAATCTTGTTCACCGGGTCGAGCCAGCAGATGCAGTACGAGGCAAAGGTGCCATCGGGCGTGACAGCTACAAGATCAAACTCCGCTGTATAGCCTGCTATGCCGCGCATCCTGCGATACGCCTCAAGCGTGACCTTCGAGGGATGCCAGACCTCGCGGTGGATGTCTACACGCTGCTCAAACTCCTCCTCACCCGTGACGTGGCGCACGCTCCATCCCTCCGGCAGTTTTGCTACGGGAATGGGCTGGCTCAGTTCGCGTCGCATGAGCAGCATAGAAAATTCACCACGCTGGAATCCCTGCCGTGCAAGCAGGTCGAGCAGTGGCAAGTCATACTCAAATGCTGATACGCCATATACTGGTTCAGCGCCCTCTTGCGCTATCGCCTCGCGCTGGCGCATCTCTCCCCAGGCCAGCATCTGCTCTATCAGCGTAGTATCACCACGATACTGAGGCGCTGTCTGCACCGTAGCGCCATGCTTTTCTCTCCACGCAAAGCCGATTAGTTCGCCCGCCTCGTTTTCCCACAGATTTACATTCTGTCGCGGGTCGAACACGGTATTCTGGTACACCCCCCACACCAGATCACCCACATGCCAGTAGCTGTGCTGCATATCATCGGCCATGCAGGCGGTGACGAGGGATTTTAGTCGAGGGAGGTCGTCACCTTCATTGAAAGGATGAGAAATCATGGTTGTCTCCTCTTTTTGATCAAATACTTCCCGTCCCTGGATGGTGTACTTTCTAATCTGATCAATAGCCTTCCGAATATCATGCAATCTCTCAAACGTATCCCTCATAAGGCTACGAATATCTTCGCGTTTCTCGTGCCGGAGATCTTCGAGAGAGATCATTAAAAATCACCTCCTGAGATGCAAGACTACTAGCATGCACAAATTTTATCACAGGCATCTCATCATGGATATAGGCAATGCAGCAGGTGGTCACAGGGGTCTTATGATAAGGATCAGTGAAAGAGATGACTGTAGGGGCGAGCGGGGCGATGCAGGGTGGGGAGGGCCTTTATGGTCGCCCGTCGTACTCAATCTATGGGACTGATAACTGAATCAACAGGTTACGCGGGCGACCATAAAGGCCCTCCCCACTTCCCTGCAATCTCCCTCGCCCCTACAAATATCCTGTCACCCCTCTTCGGTTTGCTTCGTTTGGCATCGATGGACAACCACAGAGATTCCCCTGCTACACCTCAATCTCCATCCTCAACAATGCTGACGAGAGAGATTTTCCCAGGGCGTCGCTGCGCAGGGAGCGGGAGGCCCCGCCGTTGAGCGCGCCGTGGAGGACGAATTTGAGGGCGAGAACGTTGGGAACCTCGTAGCGGTCGACGGGGCCAGTGATGATGCCCGCGAAATGGGATTGGACGCGGGCAGCGCTGACCTCTCGCGCCAGCAGATCGTAGGTTTGGCGGTCGGGGGCGAAGAGACTGATGTCAGCTTTGTCGCCCTTGTCGCCAGAGCGGGCGTGGGCTAACTGGACAAGTTGCTTTTTCATGTCAGGATTCCTCCATACTGACAGTAACATACTCTTCGATGATGGATCGCGGGGCCAGCGTGGGCCAGATGCCGAGCAGGCCGCGCGGTTCGATCATGCCGCCCGCGCCGCCAATGAAGGGTGGGCCGCTGAGGGCAAGCGGCGGGAAGAGACGCCCCAGTTTCGCGGCCTCGCGCCTGTCAGCACAGCGCACGGCGATACGCAGGTAGACCTCGTTGAGATCTGCGGCATGCTTGGGGTCGGCGAGGGGGCCGTGGATGGAGTTGTAGCCGAGATACTCCACTACGGTCTCTTCGCTCTTCAGGCCTGTCTCCTCCATCTGTTGCAGGAGAATTTGCGCGGCTGCCTGTGCCTTCGCCAGGGCGTCGGGCCAGGCATAGCCAATCGTGGCATGCCCCATATAGCCGTCTTCATAGCCCGCCACGATCTTGAGCGTCTCCGGTGCTGGCCGCCCCGTCGCGCTCGTCACGCGCACCTCGTCCGGTCCGATCTCTTCCAGGTGCAGCGTCGTCATATCTACATCGACATCGGGCGTCAGGTAATGGGCGGGATTCTGCACTTCATAAAGGAGCTGCTCGCGCAACGTGTCGAAAGTGACGCGCCCACCCGTTCCCGGCGCTTTGCTGATGACGGCATCGCCATTTTCCCAGACTTCAGCGATGGGATAGCCGATGTGGGCAAGGTCGGGCATGGAGCGCCAGTCGCCGCCGAAGTTGCCGCCGGTGGCCTGCCCACTGCATTCCAGGAGATGGCCGACGACGATGCCCTGCGCCAGCTTGTCCCACTCGTCCCAGCGCCAGCCGAGTTCATGCACGATAGGAGCCAGGAAAAGGGCCGCATCGGCCACTCGCCCGGTGAGCACGATATCGGCTCCAGCATCCAGCGCCTCGACGAGCGGGCGCGCTCCAAGATAGGCGCTGGCGAAGAGCAGGCGCTCGCGCACCGTGGCGATATCTTCCCCGGTATCCATGTGTGCGAGTGAAACGCCAACCGCCTGTAGCTCATCGAGCCGTTCCAGTACAGCATCGCCCAGCACAACGCCGACCTTGAGCCTGACGCCGAATTTCTTGAGCGCTCCAAGCAGTACTTCCCGCCCTGCCATTGGATTGAGGCCGCCCGCGTTAAGTATGAACTTGACGCCGCGTCGGATGGCTATAGGAAGAAGCTCACCCAGCATGGGAACGAGGTCACGGGTGTAGCCCAGATGAGAGTCGCGCTGGCGGTCTTTTTGCAGGATCGCCAGCGTGAGTTCCGCCAGGTGGTCGGAGGCCACGTACTGCACGTTGCCGCGCTCGATGCTGGCCTTGATAGGTCGCCAGGCATCGCCATAGAAGCCGAGACCTCCGGCGATACGCACTGATTTCATGGCTTGTTCACCTCATTCCCAGCAGTTCGCGAGCTATGAGTAGCTGGCGAATCTCGTTGGTGCCAGCGCCGATCTCGCCCAGACGGGCGTCGCGCCACATGCGTTCCACCTCAAAGTCGGTCAGGTAACCCCAGCCACCGTGAATTTGCAGCGCCTCATTGGCAGCTCTTGAAGCGGCACGAGCGGTGAAGAGCAAGGCTGCCGCCGCCTCTTTGCTGACGCGCTTGCCCTGTTGCGCCAGCCAGAGCGCACGCTGGGACATATGCCTTGCCGCCTCAAGATCGGTGTACATATCAGCCAGTTTGGCCTGAATCAACTGGAAGTTGGCGATGGGCTGGCCAAATTGCTCGCGCTCCTTCGCGTATTTGAGCGAGACTTCCAGCGCCGCCTCGATGCCTGCGATCATGCTGACGGCGAAGAAGGCGCGCTCGATATCCAGCCCGTTCATAACCACCTTGTAGCCCTCGTCAACCTTGCCCAGCACGTTTTCCTCCGGCACGAAGGCGTCCTCGAAGACCAGTTCGCCCGTGGGCGAGCCGTGCATGCCCACCTTCTGCAATTTGCGCGCGACATGATAGCCGGGCGTTTTTGTCTCGAAAATAAAGGCGGTGATGCCCCGGCTTCCGGCCTCTGGACGTGTCTTCGTGTAGAGCACCAGCAGGTCGGCAATCGGCCCATTCGTAATAAAAACTTTGGAGCCGTTGATGAGATAGCCGCCATCGACTTTACGTGCCGTGGTGCGAATGCCCATGGCATCGGAGCCAGCGTTCGGCTCGGTCAGCGCCAGCGCGCCGATCATCTCCGTACTGACCAGCTTCGGCAGGTACTTGCGCCTCAGCTCCTCGCTGCCATTGCGCAGAATATTATGGGCGCAAAGATTTAGATGTGCTCCAAATGACATGGAGATAGCGCCATTGACACGGCTGATGCCGCGTGCTACCAGCGCCGACATCAGGAAATCGCCGCCACTGCCGCCGTACTCCTCGGGTATGGCAATGCCCGTGTAGCCCTGTTCAGCCAGACGCCCCCACAGCCAGCGTGGGAAATCATCAGTTTGCTCTATTTCGGCATTATGCGGCTTAATCACTTCTCGCGCAAAGGCCAGTGCGCTCTCATAGGCAAGTTGATGCTCTTCAGGGAGTTCAAAATCCATAGCCCGGTCCTTTCGCATATAAGCGATGCTCTCTGGTCAGACAAAAGCTCCTACATGGCTGAACTTAGTGTACGTTGTCTGAGGGTATGTTGGCAAGGGCAAGAAATGATGAGATAGCCATTCATTTGTTTGCAGAAAGAGCCGGGATGCCGTAGGGTGCGATCTTCAGGGTCGCCCGTTGCCGACAGCGCAGCGTGACGGCAGTCTTTGTTGGAATCGTGTTGATTGGCGTAGTAGGCCAGTGGCTGCGCTCCTGGCCCCGGGCGACCCTGAAGATCGCCCCTAGGGCCTTTTCACCCTTGTCAACAATCGGAATGGCACCTTGATGATGAAACCAGCACCATATACAATCCCGTGCCTGTAACAGTAAGATAATAAAGCAAGACTATGATGGTGAGGAGTTAGTGTGGCAATGGTACACCATCTGGTATTTAGTTTTCACATGGGAATGGAAATGATTTTCGCTTCGCTTTCAATGCATCTTGCGCCTTTGATACAGACCGATGCGCCAGCAAACTCAGTAGAACTCTTTTTTCAGACCTGGACAGGCTATATTGCCGACGGCGTAGAGGCCGGTGCAGGTCTAATCATTGCTCTAGCTGCCCTTCAGGCTATCATACGCAGTCTTGTTTTATTTTTCCGCACGCTCAACGCCCCGATCAAACCGACGCATCCGAGCACGGAGGATGTGCGCCTGCGTCTGGGCCGCTACCTGGCACTGGCGCTGGAATTTGAGCTGGGCGCGGACATATTACGCACAGCAGTCGCACCATCATGGTCGCAGATTGGGCAGCTTGCTGCCATCGCGGCCATCCGAACCGCCCTCAACTACTTCCTGCAAAAAGAAATCGAGCGCGCCGCCGAAAAACAGGGCTTCACTACCAATGCCCCCGGTGATCCCAGTTCAGCAGGCCAGCAATATAACACTGCCACTTTGCAGAACGCCAATAACTCGCAGCAACAGGGAAGTTTTTTGAATTTGAAAAAGTAATATCATACAGAAAGCACTTTGCCATGTCATGCTTCGTTGCGTTCAGTATGAACGACAGATGTGGTATACTTTCGCAAGGAGGAAAAAACACAACGATAGACAGGGAAGACAGATCTGATAGCGAACCGGTAGGAAGCAGGTATTACTATGCTCAACGCTGCCTCGGTGGATACTGTGAATGGAGCGAAGTTCTCAACAGACTTCGTGCAGCCGCTTTATGGTTCGTATTGCTTCTCCAATATTCCCCGCACCGTCAAATACCTGCTCACAGGTGAAGGCCAGAGTGGGCTACCACTCGACGTTTTCGGCAATCTGCCCACACGCTACAACAAGGTCATCCTGTTTTTTGTGGATGCCTTCGGCTGGCGCTTTTTTGAGCATTACGCACCCCACTATAGCTTCCTCAAGCACCTGCTGAGCGAAGGCGTTGTCTCCAAATTGACCTCCCAGTTTCCCTCCACTACGGCAGCCCATACCGCGACCATCCATACTGGCCTGAACGTTGGGCAGAGCGGCATCTACGAATGGCACTACTATGAGCCGCTGGTCGATGAGCTTATCACACCTCTCTTCTTTTCCTATGCAGGTGATAAGGAGCGCGACACGCTCAAACATGCCGGTCTGCCAGCCGAAGCATTTTATCCACGGCGCACCTTCTATCAAGACCTCAAAAGCTTCGGTGTGACCTCGCATATCTTCCAGCATGAGGCCTATACACCCTCGACTCCCTCCAACATCTACTTTCGCGGCGCGTCCGTCTACCCGTTTCGTACACTCTCTGAGGCCCTGACGCAAATGACAGAGCTGCTGCAAAAAGATACACGGGGGCCAGAATATTACTTTCTCTATTTTGATCGCATCGATTACACCGGACACCAGTACGGCCCGCATTCGGAGCAGTTCGAGTCGGCGGTAGAGCGCTTCCTGAACACGATGGAGCAGGAGTTTTATCAGGCGCTTTCAGGCAAGCAGCCCACTACCCTGTTCATGATGACCGCCGATCACGGGCAGATGGAGGTCAGTCCGCAGAAGACGTTTTACCTGAATCGAGAGGCGCGGGAGATCGAACGCTACCTGAAGACCAATCAGAAGGGAAATTTTCTCGCTCCGGCAGGCTCGGCCCGTGACATGTTCCTGTATGTCGAAGACGAGCATCTCGACCGGGCCATCGCCTACCTGCAAGAGCGCCTGGCAGGGAAAGCCGAAGTCTACCGCACGCGGGAACTACAGGAAAAACACTTCTTCGGTCTGAACGAGCCATCTGCGGAGTTCCTGAGCCGCGTCGGTAACGTCGTCATCCTGCCCTACAAACACGAATCGGTCTGGTGGTACGAGGAGGGGCGCTTCCGCATGCACTTCCTGGGCAATCACGGCGGCCTGACCCCCGAAGAGATGCACATTCCCCTGGCCCTACTACCACTCTAAGCAGGAGACTATACTTGCAAGCTGTCCTCATACGTCCAGCACAGGAAGAGGATATCGCTACGCTCATCAATCTCTACATAGAGTTCCATGAATTTCACGTGCATGGCGTTCCCGATCGCCTGCGCATCCCTGAGGATTATGAACTTCCTGAATTACGCAAATCACTCAAGAAGATTATCGAAGACGAGAATGCTGTGATCCTTCTAGCTATAACTGGCGATGATACGGTGGGAATTGCAGAGATCTACCTGCGTGAGGACACCCCCGACCCCGCTATAGTACCTCATAGATACGGATACTTGCAGAGCCTCGCGGTCACAGAGCCGTGGAGAATGCACGGTGTCGGCGCACAACTTATTGCGGCAACAGAGCAGTGGGCCAGCGAGCGAGGCGCAACCGAGATACAACTCGAAACCTGGGAATTTGATGCCGGTCCTCTGCATTTTTACGAAAAACAGCGCTACCGTACCCTCAAACGGAAGATGGTCAAGGAGCTTTAGAAAGCTCAGGTTGCAGATGGCGCGTAGATTCGCCCTATAATTGGATATATGGATTGTGAGGGGCAGAACATTGTAAGCTTTCACCATGGCATCAACATCTTCAAAAAATACTAAGGAAAAACAGACAAAAGCGCAGGCACAGGTCGGCAAAGCTAGCCCTCGTAAAAGCAGTCTCATCGGCATCACGCTTGCCGCTGTCTGCATCCTGTTTATTTTTGCTTTTAGCAGCGCTCTATGGGGGCCAAGCATCGGGCCACTCTCCCAACTGCTGCATAGCCCTGTCTCTAGAACTCAGTTCATTCTTGAGTCATGGAGTCTGGGCTATATTCCGGGGGCGCTCCTGGGAGGCGTATTCCTTGATCGGTATGGGCCACGCAAGATTTTCCTCACTGCCTCGCTCATTCTGACGGGAGGACTGCTGGCCTTTGTCCTGTGTCTGGCCTTTTTCCCCGGGTCCGTCCCATTTGTGCTCGTACTGCTCTTAATCGGCATAGCAGGTATAGGTGGGGGACTCATCGACAGCAGCACAAATGGCACGATGAGTTCGGTCTACGCGGAAAAACGCGGTCTTGCCCTCAACCTCTTCTCCCTGATCTACCCGGCTGGAGGCCTGTTCATCGCGCTGGTTGATGGAGGCCTGCTGGCGAAGTTTCACAATAGCCCGCTTCCGGCCTTCATCTTCACGCTGGGCTTCGCCTTCATCGCCATGTTCTCCCTGTTCAGTATTCCAAAGGGATTTCGTATACGGCACGGCACGACCAGCCTGAAAAGGACGATCAAGGGCGCACCCGCATTATTGCACGTGTTAGCCCCGGTGATCGGCGTCATGGCGCTCACCTCGGGAGTATATGTGAGCATTTACACCTGGTCGCCGAACTACCTGCATATAACCTTCGGTATAGCAGCGTCCATAGCGGCTTTCTTCTCCGGAGCTATCTGGATTGCCGACGGATTGAGCCGCCTCGGAGCCGCCAGTATAATCTCACGCATTGGCTCGTGGAAAGTTACCATGCTCGGCGTGCTGGTGGGACTGGTTGGCTTGATCTTACTCGCCTTCAGCCCCAACGCCGTCGTAGCAACCGTGGGCTTCGCCCTCACTATAGCCGGCCTCGGCCCCCTCTTTGGCACCAGCTTGACGATAGCAGGTGAGAGAACCGAGCGCTCCCTTGGCTCGGTGACCAGCATTCTGCTCTTCACTGGCGCGATATTTAACCTTTTCTACATCTGGCTCTTCGGTTTCCTGCTCCACACCGTAGGGTCGCTCTGGCCCGTGCTTCTGAGCATGGCGATCATCATCGGAAGTGGATTGATTGCACTACGGCTACGTCCTGAAAAGTAATCAGTCTGTGTACTGATCAATTTTTTCCAACAAATCGAGCAGGTCAAACGGCTTCGCAATATAGGAGCAGGCCCCCATCGCTATCGCCTGTTGCTCGCGCAGGTTGGCAGAAAGCACGATAAAGGGGACCGGAGGTCGCAGATCTCGTTGCCGCAAAGCTTCGGCAAAGCGATACCCATCCATCCGCGGCATCATAATATCTAAAAGGATAAGATCAGGTCTGGTCTCTTCGAGCTTCTCCAATGCCGCCAGACCATCTTCCGCGCTCTCTACTGTGTAGCCCTCGTCTTGCAGCAACAACCCCAGGAAACTGCGTATCTCTTCATCATCATCGACGATAAGTATTTGTGCTTGCTTACTCATAGTAGGCACTATCAAATCTCTTTTCAGCTACTACTCTACAGGATATAAGGAACCATGATTGGAGTATACATTAGTTATGCAAGCTCATCGGGTAATTAGATGAAAAAATAGGAAAAAGGTATACACGAGCTTCCTGTAGAGATAGATGCATCAGACAGAGCCGATGAACCTATCTCTATAGGAAAGACGTTTATTCGTAGCGCAGTACTTCCAGTGGCCGCACGCGCACGGCTCCCCATGCCACAAGAGCGGCGACCAGCATTGCCAGCAGCGCGATGCCGAGAATCAGACCGAGTGCGATGAGGCCGCTAACGCCGAAGGAGGAGTGGAAAATGAGTTGACCCAGCAGACTCGTTGCCAGAGTTACCAGCAGCATCGCCAGCAACGCGCCTGCTCCACCGATCACCCCGTTCTCAATCAGCACTTCACTCAGAATCGAGCGACTGGTGTAGCCGACCGACTTGAGAATGCCCAGTTCGCGCCGACGTTCCAGCATCGCAAGGGCCACCGCGTTGGCAATGATAATGATGCCTGCGAGCAGGGAGAGCGAGGCAATGGCGATCAGTGTCAGCAGCATATCGTTCAATATCTGGTTGATGAAGTTGCCGATGTTTGCCAGGTTTACGACCGAGGCATTGGGTGTCAGTTTACCAATGGCTCCCACGGCCTGATTCACCTTACTTGTATCGATTTTCATATAGAAAATTGTCTGCCCTGTCCCATTCGGCGAGAGAGCAGTCACTGTATTCGCTGTACCAAGAATGGGTTCGAGATTGCTGCCAAAACCCTTCTCCTGGTAGAAGCCAACAATGGTCAGGGTGCGCATCACTTTGCCATCCTGGTTCGCAACGGTAATCGTGCTGCCAATCTTGAGATCGTGTTGCAGTGGATCGGTGTGCGCTAGTTCAGCACTTATGAGCACATCATTCGTCCCGGCGTCGCTGGCATTCAGATTGCGCCCTTCAGCAATCGTCACATCCTGCGAGACAGGAAACTGGTTATGAGCCACATCATAACCCTCGATGCCGCTGAGGAAGTAGACAGCTTCACTGCCCAGGTTATTCGCCGAAGGCTGCACATTCCCCTTCGGCAACAGACTTGCGATAGGCTTATCGTTAACAGTGATCGGTACCGTACTGACAATAACACGATGCGTAGAGCTTTGCAGACCCGGAATTGTGTTCAGGTGAGATTCGAGCTTTGTCGTATCGGTGTTAGAAGTGATGGTGATGACGTTGAAGGTCAGGCTCTGGGCCAGCGTGTTGTTGATCTTGTCGCGCAGATCCTGGCCGAGCACGAGAATCAGGCCGATGGTGAAGACACCCACGAAGAGCGCCAGCATCGTTGTTGTCGTGCGCGCCTTCTGCCGTCCGATATTGCGCAGCGCCATCCTGGTATTAGATTTCCAGGAGCGGGGCAGCACGACGATCACAATGCCCAGTAGCGAGACGACCAGCAGCAACGCGCCAAAGGGTGGCAGGACAAAAAAGAGCAGCACCGAAATGGCCACAGCTGCCAGCACCAGTGCGAGGTAGCCGGGGCTGAAACGCTCCGGTACCGGTAGAATGCTGATGATGAAGACCACCAGGCCAAAGAAGAGGCTCAGGATGCCCAGGAAGATGAACGCGCCGTAGACCGCACCGATGCCGAGCACAGTATTGCCCAGGATGATGACCGCCATCACGCAGAACAGCACCGAGAGCAGCAGCAGCAGGCCAATCGTCAGCAAAACGCCTACCGCGCCACTACCTTCGGGCATCTCGCGAATTACGTTCAGGGGCCGAATATTCGCCGCCTGCACAATCGGCATCAGACCAAAGATCAGAGCGGTAAAGAGGCCAATCACCACGCCGCCTGCGATGGTGAGCGGATCAAGCACGAAGGGAATGTTCAACTGGAAAAGCTGCTCCACCAGACTGCGCACGACATAGCTGACGCCGATGGCAGCACCCGCGCCAATCGCGCCTCCAATCAGGCCCAGCAGACCAGCCTCCAGTCCAAAGAGCAGGTAGAGATCAGTGCGGCGGTAGCCCGTCGTCTTGAGCATGGCAATCTCAATTTTGCGGCGAGACAGCAGTACCTGCATCGTGTTGATGATGCCAACGCCGCCAATCAGCAGGGCCAGCAGACCGGCAATTTCCAGGAACTGCTTGATGGCATCCACCTGCTGCTGGTTGCTTTTGAGCGCGTCCGCCGCCGTCTGCGTGCGCACAACCGGGAAATGAGCCTGGATAGCTTTCACGGCCTGATCAGTATGCGCCTGGTCGACTGTGGTGATATCTACCGTATCATAGAGCACAGGCAGCTTGGGATTCGCCGCGTAATAGTCGCTGCTGGCAATCAGCATTGTGCCACTGGCCTGTGCCAGCGCCCCGTCATCCTTCACAATAGCAGCAATTTTGACCGGAATGGTCAGGCCGCTCCTGTTCGAGGTGGTAACGTGGATATCAAAGCTATCGCCGAGCTTTTTATTGTACTGATCGATAAAGGACTGGTCGACGATAACCTGGCCGTTGGTGAGCGTACTGGTAATCGTACCATTTTGCGGGTTGACGAAAGTGGGCGATGCCACTACAGGAAAGGTCGATGGGTTGACGATCATTACGTTAAACGACTGCGTAAGCGAGACAGTCAGGCTCAGCGAGCCGTTCTGGGTAGAGGTAGCCGTGTAGCTGGTGATGGTACCGTTATTTTTGAGCTGGTCAAAAAAGGCGAGGTCGCTTTGCTTGAGCGGCTCCGTCTGCCCAGAGACGGCGATATCGCCACCGTTGGCGTCGCGCACGTTGCTGGTGAAGGCACTGTTAATCATCAGACCAACCAGTTGCAGTGCAACAATCGCCATCACGCCCACCGCCACACAGAAAACCGCCAGCAGCGTGCGCTGCCCTCCTCGTAACAACGAACGGGAGGTGTAATTGAAGTACATCGAGGCTTTCACTGCGCAATCCTCCGGTCATAGCTCTCGATTCCGGCAATCAGGCCATCGACGAGGCGAATCGAGCGATCGGCGTGCGAGGCGACTACCGGGTCGTGCGTGGCGATGATGAAGGTCTTGCCCGTCTGAGCGCGCAGGTAGGCAATGAGCTTGAGGATATTTTCTCCGTTTTTCGCGTCCAGGTTGCCCGTTGGCTCGTCGGCAATCACGAAGGCCGGGTCGGTTGCCAGTGCCCTCGCAATAGCGACGCGCTGCTGCTCGCCGCCAGAAAGCTGGTTGGGTCGGTGTCCGAGCCGGTGCGACAGCCCGACAAGGTCAAGCAACTCCTTCGCTCGATCAGATGGCGAGCCGGGATGCTTGCCGACATAGAGCGGCACCTCGACATTCTCCTGTGCTGTAAGGGTGGGAATCAGATTGAAGGCCTGAAAGACCATGCCGATCTTGTTGTTGCGCACCGCCGCCAGCTGCCCCTCGCTCATGCGCGTGATGTCCACCCCATCGATCAACACCTGCCCTGTCGTCGGATTGTCAAGACCGGCGATGATGCCCAGCAACGTGCTCTTGCCCGAGCCGGATGGCCCGACGATGGAGACAAACTCGCCACTATAGATCTGGAAGCTGATGCCCCTGAGAATGTCTATCCGCTCGCGCCCCAGTGGCAGGCTTTTGGTAATGTCGCGCACATCCATCACTACGCGCTGCTCGCGCTCCTGCGTAGGAATATTTGTACCGGTATCCTGGACCGTTTTCATCTCATCCATAACCTGTCCTTAAAACTCCTTCTCTCTCATCGATTGATTTCACTTGCTGTGAGAAAAAGACAAAAAAATTATTTCCTCGTCGCGATGACGATTCACCTCATCCTGATGGGTAAACAAAAAAACCCATTCCTGATAGTATAGTGTACGCTCCACTTCTTCTTACGCTTCAAAGGAAGAAATGTTGTAACCACTACAGGCCGAGCACAAGGCATCGGCCTGCGGGTAGGGTACCCGGTCTGTAATTTGAAAAAATCCCCTATATGCAACGTGACACAACTATGCTATACTGCACAGGAACAGATGCATGGGGTAGAGGCTCCATGATACATGTATCAGATGTAGCGGTAGCTCTAGCAATCTATCTATTAAAAGAACATGATAGAACAGAAGAGGAAGTAACATCAATGCGTCGAGGAACACTTACACTCCTCCTGCTGATCATTGTGCTGGCCCTATGCGCAGCTTACGTGGACTGGCCCAACAATCACGGCCTCAATCTTGGCTGGCTCGGCATTAACGTGAAGCAGTTCCAGGTCAAGGAGGGGCTAGACCTGCAGGGCGGCGTGCGCGTCTTGCTCATCCCGGACCCCGCCAAGAAATACGACCCTACTACGGTGAACAACGAAATTGGCGCTGTGCGCGACAATATCGAGCAGCGCGTTAACGGTGGTCTGGGCGTCAGCGAACCCGATATCCGTATTGAGTCTACCAACAGCGGGCCCTCCATTGCCGTCGAATTGCCTGGTTTGAACAGCGGTGACCCGTTCGCGCAGATCAATTCGCTGCTGCAGACTGGCGATCTGGAATTCTGGATTACTGGCTCCAATCCTCCAGCCGATGGAGCCATCTTCGACCCCACCCAGTATACGCAGTACAACCCTGGAAACAAACCTGCATATACCGGCGCGAACCTTGATCCTTCGCAGATCGGCGTTGGCACCGATCCAAACACGGGCTTACCGGAAATCAACTTCGAGATGAAGGGCAGCGCTATCGGCAGCTTCGCCTCCTTCACACAGGCTCATATCGGCCAGGCTATGACTGTCACCCTTGACGGCAAAGTCGTCTCGTCACCGGTTATCCAGAACGCCATTAACGGTCCCGGCGTCATCAATGGGCAATTCACCGTGCAACAAGCCCAGTCTATCGCCGAGGTACTGCGCGTTGGTGCGCTGCCACTTTCATTGAAGGTTGCCTCGGAAGAGACGGTTGGCCCAACGCTGGGTCAGGACTCGATTACGAAGAGTGAATTCGCGGCTGGCATCGGCCTCGGCCTGGTCATGCTCTTTATGCTGCTCTTCTACCGGCTGCCCGGCCTGCTGGCAGACGTCGCGCTGCTGCTCTACGCGGGTGTCACTTTCGCCGTCTTCAAAACCATCGGCGTCGTGCTCTCGCTGGCGGGTATCGCGGGCTTCATCCTCTCGATTGGTATGGCCGTCGATGCTAACGTGCTGATTTTTGAACGAGTAAAGGAGGAGCTGCGAGCGGGCAGGTTACTCTCTGCCGCCATCGATATGGGATGGAAACGCGCCTGGCCCTCCATTCGCGACTCCAACATCTCCACCATGATCACCTGCGCCGTGCTCTTCGGCTTCGGCAGCAACTTCGGTGCCAGCATCATCGTCGGCTTCGCCACCACCCTCTTCCTGGGTGTCATGATCAGTATGTTCACCGCCATCATCGTCACGCGCACCTTCCTGAACCTGCTCGTGCCGACCGGCGTAGTCAACCATCCCGCACTGTTTGGGCTTCCTGCTGGCTCTATCGCCACATCGTCCCTGACGCGGCGGAACAGTACAGTGTAGAGGAGGATGCTGTGTTCGATCTAGTTGGAAAACGCTACCTGTTTCTCTTAATCTCGTTGATCGTCATCGTGCCGGGCGTGATCTCGCTGGCCTTCAAAGGACTCAATGTTGGCATCGACTTCGTGGGCGGTACCACCATCGAGTTTCGCCCGCAGACAAACATCACGATCACGCAGATGACGAACATCCTGAAGCCGTTCAAACTGACGGATGTCCAGGTCGACACTGGCAACGATACCACCGTCACGGCCAACCAGACCATCTGGATCCGCCTGAATACGCTGGTAGATAGTAATGTCGAAGGCACTATTCAAGAGGACCCTGAAAGACAAATATGGCAGCGGCCTCTCCGTGAAGTTCGCCAATCTGCCTCTAAACCCACAGGCAACAGTCGCTACCGTGACGGGCTTCCAGAAAGGCGTCTCGCCTACTGCTAGCGATATCGATAGCCTGCTGAACAAGCTGCCCAAAACAACAAAGACCAGTCTCAATGAAACTCCCGTCGCTACTCCAACACCGGCTGCCAGCCCCACCGCTGCTGCCACTGCTGCCGCAACAGCAACAACTACAGTGAAGGGAAAGGGTACCCCGACAGCTACTGCCACTGCAAAAGCGACAGCTACCTCAACGCCAACGGCTACTGCCACGGCTTCTCCTGCTGCCACTATTCCTGTAAATGTAGCCAATGTAGGCATCGGGCAAACGACGGAAACCATTAACATCATTACCGGTTCGGTCGTCGACAATCCGACATTGAACAGCATCCAGGCCGCTACCTACAACAGCACACACGGCTACCTGGAGGTGCTGGACAATGCCTCAGTTACCGGCTCTGTCGCTTCAGAGACAACGCGCAATGCCGTGCTTGCCGTCATTGCAGCCGCGGTCTTCATCCTGCTCTATGTGAGCTTTGCCTTCCGTAAGGTGGCGAAACCGTGGCGCTACGGTGCCTGCGCCATTATCGCCTTGCTGCACGACGTGCTGGTAGTGCTCGGCGTCTTCTCGATCCTGGGCTGGCTCTTCCACATCCAGATCGACTCGCTGTTCATCACCGCCCTGCTGACGGTCGTCGGTTTCTCCGTCCATGACACCATCGTGGTATTCGACCGCATCCGTGAAAACATGCAGCGCCGCACCAGCGAAAGCTTCGAGCAGGTGGTCAACGCGAGCCTCGTGCAGACCATGACGCGCTCGCTCAACACCTCGCTCACCGTGCTCGTGACCCTGACCGCGCTCACCCTGTTCGTGACGACGGGCAGCGTGCATAACTTCACACTGGCACTGCTGATCGGTATCTTCAGTGGTACCTACTCGTCCATCTTCAACGCCAGTATGCTGCTGGTCATCTGGGAGAAGGGCGAACTCGGCTTCGACCGCTTCCGCCGCGATTACGATCGCAACGGTCGCCCCGTGCGCAACCGCGAACGCAGTCAAGAGCGCGAGCTTGCCCGCACACGGTAGTACGTGCTAATATCCGTTGTAGGCGCTCAATTTATTGTGCGCACTGCCGATTTATCGGCCCCGTAACCCCTGGGCCAATGAATTGGCGGTGCGCACAATAAATTGAGCGCCTACGGGTTACGAGGCCATCCGCCTGGATTGGTCTTTGGTCTGGGAACTGGGAGGAACCCATCATGCTGACAGGCATCGACCACATCATCATCGGGGTACACAATGTAACAGAGGCAGCCAGGATTTTTAACGAGAAACTTGGCCTGGCGGTCAGCGGAGGCGGTATCCATCCATCGGGCGGTACCGAAAACCGCATCATCGTGATCGGTGATACCTATATCGAATTGATCGCCGTACGCACACCACAGGAGGCGCAGCAGAGCATCCTGGACAGGCTGGCAAAGGGCGAAGGCTACCTGAACTTCGTGCTCTCCTCCAACGCTATCGATGCCGATACCGCCGCCATGAGAAACAGAGGCATCGCGGTCATCGGTCCCACGCCCGGAAGCTTGAACGCGGCCAACGGCCAGTCTCGCGCCTGGTCGCGCAGCGATGTCGAGCGGCCCGACCTGACACAGCACTATCCCTTCCTCATCCAGCACGACAGTACGGGCGAGGAGCGGCGACACCGCCTGGCAGGATGGACAAAGCCGCCGGAACATCCCCTGGGTACAAGTAAAGTTCTGAGCGCCACCATTGTCGTAGAAAACCTGGGTGAGGCCGGGCAGCGTTTCCAGCATATCTACGGGCTGTCACATTCAGAGCCGTTCACCGGTGAGGCCGATGTCTGGGATGCCATGCTGGTCTCGTTCCCCCTCCAACACTCAAAACAGAGCTTCGAGCTGGCGGCGCCGTTGCCGGCGGTAATCGACGCCCCTCAAGCTGGAGCACAAATACCTCAGCCCGGCGCGCTTGCCAACTACCTGCGCACCTTTGGCGAAAGCCTCTGCCGCATCACGCTGGCCGTGGAGAACCTCGCTGCCTCGCGCCGCTACCTGGATGAACATGGTGTCACCTACACCTACAGTGAAAACACGAGCAACGAGCACCCGGCGCTCTGGATTCACCCTCAAGAGGCCTGCGGAGCCGCCATCGTGCTACACGAGTTCACCCCGGATTTGCCGCCAGATAATCCGCTTGAGGGCTGAAGCAGCGAAAAATACTCCCTCATTCACGAATCAAAAGGTTAAGTTTGCGCTTGAAGGTCTTTTCAAAGAGGTCGGCCTTCTCATAGACCTTGTCAAGTTCGGCGTCGAGGTCGGAAAGGGGACGAATTGCCAGACTAATCGTCCAGGCATTGCCGGTGCAAAGATCGGGTTCGGCAGAAAGCGAGAGGACGCGCCCATCGTGGCTGTAATCCAGCGCGTCAGCAATGCGCAGCAAAGCTGCCAGCGCAGATACCCGCTTGCGAGCAGGCGGCTTGAGGGCTGAAAATTCCTCATGCGAGAGGCTGGGCATAGCACGCCGATGATAGCGAGCTATGCTGGCAATCTCATACCGCTCCTCGTTTGAAAAATCGGGAAGCGGCGTTTCTTTAATCAAACGGAAGGAGTGCTTGTGATGGCGGCGCGACTCAATCATCATACCCGTGTTGTGCAAAAACGCGGCGCGCTCCAATAAGCGCAGGGCCTTTTCGTCTAGATTGTGCAACGGGCGCGTCGCCTCGAAGAGCTGTACGGAGAGACGCATCACGTGGCGCGCATGGGGCCAATCCTCAACCAGCAAACCACCGCTCAAGCGCAACTCTTCAGCCGTCGGCTGGGGCTGTTGCCACCAGTCCAGTTCTTCCACGGAAAATAGTTTTTTCATTTCCTGGCTGCCTTTTTTAGTTTGCCCGTGATACGTTTCTTCAGAGAAGGGTTTGAGAGCTACCAGGCTCCGACAGTCTGCCCGCAAAGGGATGACCCTACTATACGTGCTGGACGTTCGTGGGGCATGAGAAGCTATCGTGTAGAGGAGGGCCATCCCCTTGCGGGTGGCCTGCTCGTACTTCGGTTAACGCTCGTGGAGACATTACCCTCATACGAGATTATATCACGTTTGCTTCACCTTCATCTATCCAGAACCTCCAGAATTTCCCGCCAGTAGTCCCGTGCCTCCAGTTCTTGCCAGTGCTGCCGGAAGGTGTTGTACTCATCCTCCCGCCGCTGGATGCGCCTGTGGAGCAACTGCTCCAGGCCATAGCGTTCCTGATCCGTGGGAAGGGTAGCAGGCTCTACCAGCTTCGCCACCAGGTCCGGTGGTACTATGATCTTACCCTTAATATGATATTTTCCGACATGTGCCAGCGCCTGCTCGTATGCTACTCCACTATCCTGACTTGCCAGGCAGAGCCGCAGCAGTGCGACCATGACATCGCTATCGTGGATAACACCGAGTTCGTCCTGTAGCTGTGCTAATTCGTCGACGATTGGCTTACACGCTTCGGGTAATGCCTCCTGAAACACTTCGAGTGTATAGCGCACGCGCTTGGTGGCGATGCGCAGATTGTGCAATCCCTGCACATCATAGGGATGATCGGCGTACTTTGCCCAGCGATACATCTCTTCCAGCCGGATCATAGCAATAATGCGCGCATTCGCCCCCGACGTCTCCAGGCAGTCCAGTCCTGTAATCGCTCTCGCTTTAGCCATTGGATGCCGCTCCCTTCGTTATACACGCTTCCACATCATGTTTTACTGCATTCCCATCCAACGCTTTGAGGCAATCATCCAGCGCCACCTGCTCTTCCTCCCGGTACAGCTTCAAATGGTCGATTAGCCATTGGATACCCCCTACTTCGTCATCCGGCCTCTTTTCAAGCTGCTCGTGCAGCCCTTGCAACATCACATCGGTGTCGCGCACGCCACCCGCCTTATCGGCCACCTCCTTCACCCGTTTATACACCTTCTTAAACAGCTTCGGTTCGCAACAGGATTGATAGGCATCCAGGGCTGCACGCAGGCGGCGCGAGGCCACACGCAACTTATGCACCGGCTCGATATCATCGCTCTCGTTGTGCAGCACCTTATCGCCCTCGTCAAGGAATTTATCCACGCGATCCTTCAAGATACGTTTACCAGAATGCTCAAACGCTTCGGATGGCTCCCCCTCTTGCTGCTTGCCCTTCCCCGTACTGCTCGTCTGTTTGCTGATCTCTTCCACCTGTTGCAGCCAGGATTTGCCGTAGCGCGCGCGTGCCAGCAAGACCCCCTCACGAATACCGTGCGGACTGACCCGGATCGACTTCAGATGAAACTGCGTCATCATCGCAACAATAAACAACGTGCCCGCCAGCAGAATACGCGCTCGCCCGACCGGCTGGTCATAGCGCTGCGCAATCTCTTCCGCCGTCATAGCACTCATCAGCCCCTCGGCCCGCAGCACATCATCATACGTCAATCGCCACTCCTGCTCTGGTAATTGAAACGCCTTACGAGCGAGAAACAGCAGCGAACTGGCCGTGCCGCCGGTAGAGACCAGCACCGAGGGCATGCGTTTGAGATTCAGCCGCTTCAAGTAAGTATGCAGGAACTGCTGCGCATCCACCAGATCATCGTGTGTAGGCGGATTGGCGGAAAGATAATGGTCGTGCAGCCAGCCGGAACCAATGGGAATCGACGTGCGCCACGTCATATGCTTATCCTTCGCGACAATCAATTCGGTGCTGCCGCCACCGAGGTCCATCACCCCCACCTTCGAGGGCGACTGCGGCTCCTGGTAGAGTTCGTAGGTTGCGCCGTAAAAAGTGAGCACCGCTTCCACATCGCCACTCACCATCTGCACGTGCAGACCCGTCTCGCGCTCCACTGCCGCTAGAAATTCATCCTTATTCTTCGCCTGGCGAATGGCCTCTGTTGCCACCACCAGTACCTGCGCAGCATGGTGCTCTTCCGCCAGCGCCTTGTACTTGTGCAGGACAGCCATCGTCTCATCCTGTTTCTGCCGCGAGATCTCGCCCGTCGCATTCACACTCTCGCCAATGCGCGGCATATCGACCTCATCTGCGAGAATATCCAGATTGTCCTGCATACAGCGCGCAACCACAATATGTACCGTATTGCTGCCAATATCGATAGCGGCCCGCACAGGAGCCGATTGTTCCGCTTCTTGCCCTTGCATGCACAAACTCCCCATCTGCAAAAATAGACACTATTCAATCTGATCAATACAAACTACACGGCACAAAACAAGACACAACATCAACCTGATATAATGAGAAGAGAGAGCCTGCTCTCATTATATCAGATAGCAAGGAACACCAAACAATCGTAGGCGCTCAATGTATTGTGCGCATTGCCGATTTATCGACCAATGGAGCCACGTCAGTCCCTCAATCAACGCCTACAATGATTACTGGGATTGCGTTCTCTCTATTCAGTATGGTATAGTTAAAACACGATCTGAATAAAGTGAAAGTTGACGACCTTCATGGCTATCACACGCGAAAGCGCCTGGCGCTTGACCAAATCACAGAAAAACGGCTAGACCGCTGCTTACAGTCCCTCGCGTCATGTGTAAGCAGCGGGACGGACGCATCTCCCTCCCTATGGAGCGCCTCAGTGCAAACAGCAGGCCGCTCCTGTAGATGTGTATTGGCGTACCCTCCCGCTCATTCTTTCCAGCAGTAAGAAGCAGATAAGAAAAGGAGTATTGTGGTATGCCTATGCCCCATCAAGTCCAGATGCAACTAATCAAACGTCGGCTCACCGGCAAAGAAGGCTCGGAGCGCGTGCGCGAACTACGCACTATTCTGAACGAGCTGCCCGGCTACCGGAACGGCCCCTACGCCGACATTCGTAAGTGGGTGCTCAGCCAGATCGAAGAGACGCACAAACGCTCGCACACCCTCAATCGAGACAGCATTGCCGTGCGTCGTGAAGGAGTCGCGCAGGTGGCCCTCGTCGGCGCGCCCAACGCGGGCAAATCCTCGCTGCTGCACGCGCTCTCGCATGTGCAGATCAAAATCGGCGACTATGCCTTCACCACCCTGCGACCCGTCCCGGCGCTCACCCGTATCGGTGGCGTCCTCGTCCAACTGGTCGAGATACCCGGCCTCATCGCAGGAGCCAACGAGGATCGCGGTGGTGGCCGCGCCCTGCTAAGCGTCCTGCGCGCAGCCGATGCCATCGTCTACTGCCAGGATGCGCGTGCCCCCTACGACACCCTCAAAGAGGTGCTGGCCGAAGTCGCTCTTGCAGGCATCGACCTTCCTGCATTACTGGCCGCCACCAAATTGGACGAGGCCAGCGCAAGCGACCTCGCCACCTTGCAGGCAGCCGTCCCGGCCATGCCCGTCGTCGGCGTCTCCATCCTCGACGACGACAGCCTCGACCGGCTCAAAGAGGCTATCTGGCAACTCACCGGCCTCATCCGCGTCTACCTGCGCACCAACCGCCAGGTGCAAGAGGAACCGCTGGCCCTGGAGCCGGGCGCAACCATCCAGGATGTCGCGCAGAAAATCCACAAGGACCTCGGCGCAACCTGCCGTGGAGCGCGCATCTGGGGACCCTCCGCCCGCTTCGACGGCCAGCAAGTCGGACGCACCCACCCCGTCCAGGACGGCGACACCGTCGAAATCCTGTCATAACCCCATCCCAAAAGAGGCAAGGCAACGAGAATGCCTTGCCTCCTTCCCAATTATTCCCCACTTTCCTCACTCAATCACCTCTCATCCTTCCAGCACAAACAAACCAGAGCAAAAGTCTCCCATCTCCAAAAAACGGTCGCAAACCACTTGACAGGTCGCAACAGTTCCTGTAGAATACAAGCTGTCCACAGGGACAACCGCGACAAACAAGCCGAAGTGGTGAAATTGGTAGACACGCAACGTTCAGGGCGTTGTGCTCTTAAGGGCGTGGGGGTTCGAGT
>CAVTRB010000002.1:0-1268871 GCA_963736995.1 uncultured Chloroflexia bacterium | reverse complement strand
CTTCTTTGTGAGATGGGCGAGCCAGGCCCTTTCGAAACCTCCTCAAGCAAGCAGGCTAGTGCAACTGGGCCTGGAACTGCGCTGCCGCGTGCTCTAAGACGGCCACCGTCACCTCATTCGTGCGCCCCAGCCGCAGATTGCCCGTGTGATTGCGCAGCTTGCGATGGGCGCGCCAGGCGCGACTGCCGCGCTCGGCATCGTAGCGAGCGCTGAAGTGACCGCGCTTTCCCACAAAGCGAAAGGCGCTCTGCCTGGAAAGCCAGGCAAACCAGGCGGGCGAGTCGGCTTGCAGCGGCACGACCCCCTCGGTCGGTGAGATCACCACATAGCGGTCCTCTCCAGCAAATTCCAGTCGTGGCAGGACATGGGTGGGCTTGCGGGCTGGAGTGGAGGCTGGCCGGATGGGGGAAGGTGACGGCACGGTCGCGCTTGCTTGCACAGGCGGCTGAGCCTGGCAGACGAGGAGCTGCCTCAGGGCCGCGACCTGCTCGTGCAAGGCGCTGAGCTGGCTCTGCAAGTGCGCCACCTGCTCGGGCAAGGTCAGCAGATCGGCAGGCAGAGCAGCCGCCGACGGACTGGGGAGTGGCGAAGGGGAAGGCAGCGCACGATGGTGCAGCTTCGCCAGTTCCTGCAGGTGCATCTGGCTCAGCCCCTGTTTGCGGCCATCGCTGGGATGGTTGAGCAGGGGCAACTGCGCTTGCCCCAGCCAGCGGCGCAGCGTTTTGGCATCGATGCCCAGCTGTCGGCAGGCATCGGTCAACGAGACGAACGACATGTTCTTCCTCCTTTCTAAAGAGGGGATGCGTGGCGAGCACCATCAGGCAGCCCTGTGCGCTGGCTGAGGGCAGTGGCAGGAAAACTCCCCGGACTTTTCCTGCCACTGCCCTCAGCCTCGTTGTGGGTGCGGCGCGTGTTCGCGACGACGATGGATGTGGTGACACTCTAGACTGCTGCGGTCCCGCTGATCGAAGTAATCGGCTCCCAGGTCGCTGTAGGGTTTCTTGGTGTGCAAGATGTGATAGATGAGGACTAACACTTTGTGAGCAAGGGCCAGAATGGCTTTGTGCTTGCCGTGCCGACGAGCCAGATGGTGGTAGAAAGCCGACAAAACAAGGGTCAGAGCTTCCTCTGAAATGCTTCAGAGAATTGTCGTCTAAAGACAGTTTATTACAAACAGGGACGGTAAGGTGAAGAAAAGAAGCAGCCAGTTATCTGTCTCACTTCTTCACCTGACAATGGTACTTTCTGGGCATATACCTTGCCTGTCTGTCATATCGTATGCTATGGTAGGGAGTGTTCTCGCAGGCTGTTTGTGAACAGGGAACGAGCAAAAAGACGGTACAATCGGAAAAGACAGAGCAGACAGTGTTACTTAACAGGCATATTATCGTCGGTATTTGTGGGGGGATTGCATCCTACAAAGCAGTCGAGCTGGTAAGCCGCCTTCAACAGGCGGGGGCGCTCGTCGATGTGATCATGACGGAGCACGCGGAAGAGTTCGTCCGTCCTCTCACCTTCTCGACAATGAGCCACCGGTCTGTCTACAGCGATCTCTGGGAACCATCGGGGCAAGCGGCGGAGACGCACATTGCCCTGGCGGAGCAGGCAGAGTTGCTGGCAATCGTACCTGCCACCGCGAACACGATTGCGAAGCTGGCTTATGGCATGGTCGATAATATGCTGACAGCTGTAGCTCTGGCAACGCGCGCTCCCCTGTTGCTAGCACCGGCGATGTACAAAGAGATGTACAGGCATGCGGCGACACAGGACAATCTGCGCCTGCTGCGAGAACGAGGAGCGTGGATTGTCGAGCCGGAGGTAGGACGGCTGGCGTCAGGAGCTGTCGGCCCGGGAAGGCTACCAGAAACGCCAGTCTTATTGCAGGCTATGCGCCTGGTTCTGGGGCGTAACGGCGACCTCGCTGGTCACCGTGTCGTGGTAACGGCGGGCGGGACGCAGGAAGCGATCGACCCGGTCCGTTATGTAGGAAACCGCTCATCGGGCAAGATGGGCTATGCTCTGGCGGAGGAGGCAAGGGATAGGGGTGCGCAGGTCATCTTGATCTCCGGCCCGGTTGCACTTGAGCCGCCCTATGGAGTGGATGTGTGGCGGGTCGAAACGGCATTACAGATGCGCGACGCCGTTCGCCGGGCTATCAGCAATGCCAATGTGCTCGTGATGAGTGCCGCGGTTGCCGACTTCCGTCCGGCAGCGCCGCTGGCACACAAGTTGAAGAAGGAAGGTGGGAGCGGAAGGGGAGAGGAAGAATTCGACGAGCAGGGTGGGTTTACCCTACACCTGGTACGAAACCCGGATATTCTTGGGGAACTCGCTGACCTGGACGTAGAAGGGCAAGCAGGCAAGGAACAGCCAGAAAAACGCCTGGTACGCGTTGGCTTTGCGGCAGAGACGCACAATATGGAGAGCTATGCGCGTACCAAGTTGATCAGCAAACATCTGAATTTGTTGGTCGCCAATGATGTGAGCCGCGCCGATAGTGGTTTTGGCACGGATACGAATAAAGTTCTCATCTTCCACGCGACAGGGGAAAAAGAGGATTTGCCTGTAATGCCCAAGACAGGCGTTGCGGCGGCCATTTGGGATCGGATCGTACCATTGTTGCATTGAGTACGACAGAAGTGGGGAGGTGGTGCGCTGTGATGGGACAATTTGTTTTTGAAGTATTAAGTACTCGAAGTAATCAGGAGGAATCCACTATGGATCGTGCTGCTAGCGCTGGTTTTGAAGGCATCGCACAGATGCTGCTCGAACAAAAGAAGTTAATGGACGCCCTGGAGGCGGAGAATCGTGAGTTACGCCGCCAACTTGCTGATTTGCGCAGAGGCATCGGCATCGCGGTAGTGATTGAGGGAAAGACCGTTCAGCTTGCCACCGAGGGGTCATCCTCGTCGGGGTCGACGAACTCGCAGACGGCTGCATTGCAGAGCTTGCAGAACTTGCAATCGACACCGGCTAACAGCTCTCAATCCACCGGTAACAATGGCTATAGCAATGGTCGGCAACCGTCGGGCGGGCAACCCGCCTTGAACTCGAACGGTGAGAAACGCGAGAACGGCACCGCACGCAGCCCGCTTGCCGATAGCTTTGTGCTCTAACCATGTCTTTCTCTTACCTGAAGAAAGTGCAATATCTATACAGCAACGCAACGGCGTTGTGAAGTAGATGTTGCACTTTTTTTTCAGCTGGAATACCCTCTTGTATATTCCTCGCAATACTGCTATTATCTGCGCTATACAGTAAGGTTAGGCGCAATTCTGCGTATCCATTTATTGAACCAGACGACAGTCAGGAAGGCAGGTCAGGACGATGATTTGTCCAAATGGTCATCAAGTAGCCGATGGGATAAGGTTCTGCGGTGTCTGTGGCGCGCCGATGTCTACGGGACCAACTCCCCCACCACAGGGTCCCGGTGCCTACGGTACGCCACCTCCACAGGGGCCGGGCGCTTACGGACAACCTGGTGGACAGGTAGCGCCCGATGGTGGGTATATCCCACAGAACCAGTACGAGGAGTATAGCAACAGCATGTTTGGCAATGCGGTACCGAAGGCGGAGTTACATAACCCCAAAGGGCCTCTGCGCATTGCTGATATGACCATCACCATCGATGGCGAACTCGTGCCGGTCGTTGACATCATGCTCGGCAACCAGTTATCCGTTTACTTCGAGCACCATATCCTGCTGTGGAAGCATCCAGGGGTGCAAATCGGCTTTAAATCGATTCAGGGAGCAGCTAAACGTTTCTTTGCCGGTCTGCAGATCTTCATTTCCGAGGCGCGTGGCCCCGGCAACATCGCCTTCTCCCGCGATTCGGTGGGCCAGATTGTAGCCCTGCGCCTGCAGCCGGGGCAGTTGGTCGAGGTACGCGAGCACCAGTTCCTCGTCGCTACCAGCAATGTCGACTACGGCTTCACCTTTATGCAGGGTGCGGCCAATATTCTCTTCAGCCGCACGGGTCTGTTTATCGACCAGTTCACTGCTCGCGGCGGAGAAGGTATGGTGCTGCTGCACGGCTACGGCAACGTCTTCGAGAAGATGCTGGCTCCCGGTGAGACGCTGGACATCGAGCCAGGTGCGTGGCTGTGGAAAGACCCTTCGGTGCAGATGTCGGTCACGACGGTCGCGGGTTCGCAGCGCGGCGGTGGCATTTTCGGAGCCATCGGCGGTATGATGGCCGGTGCCTCCATCATCCTCAACCGCTTCACCGGCCCCGGTCGCGTCGGCATCCAGTCCATGACCTACCATCCGCCCACCGCAGAAGGCGCGCAGCAGGCTGGTGGTCAGCAGAACCTCAACCTGGGACAACTGGGACAGTTTTTTAGCTAAAAATCAGTGCCGTACAGGCGTAATTACAAAAGGCGCAGGCAAGCTGACGCCCCTACCAACCACGAAGCGAGTCTGATTCGTGGTTGGTAGGGGCGTCAGCTTGCCTGCGCTCTGGGGCCATTGCCCTCTATGCGCTATTACTTAGCCTTGATTGCCTTTCTCACGTTCTCTGTTAATGCGCAGGATTTTGAGCATGTATTGCTCGGAGTTCAGGTAGTAGGGGTTGCGCTTGATGTATTTACCGACAACCGAGATAGGATGCAACTTGAGCAACTCAACTACAAGACTGGGCAACAGTTTGCTGTGATCGTAATGCATCAAGGCGATGATCGGGGCGTTTTGAAAGGTGAACACGGCATCAGAAGCGGCCTCGTATTTGAGAATCTGTTCAGGAGTGGCAATGTCTTTGAGTAGCCAGGACATGTCTATCGAAATGCGCACTGCCTGCCAACCCTCACGTAGAGCCTGAGCGATGAAGGTCTGGTGGGAAGAGAGCAAAAAATAGGGATCGAAACGATTGCCATTCGCCAGAAATACATCTCGCTCCTCGTATAAAACGAGTTGTCCCGACGCAAGCACCGCGTCAACATCAACCTGTAACTTCTCCAGTTCTTCGCGTAGTTCCTTCACCTGCACGGGAGCAGCCGCAAAAAGGCATTTTTCTGAGAGCGAAAGCCCGACTCGCAGCAGGTGCGCAGTGACGCGCGGAATTTCCGTCACCTTACTATAAAGCTGACAGATATGCGAACCAGGCGGTATACGCTCTGATTTGCCCTCGACACTCAGATCCATAGCTACCTCCACTGATTATTGCTAGTTATTGCTGGTACCTCTCGTCCGACGCTCCTGGCGGATGTAAGCAGAACGGTTATTTATGCTTACAACAACCCAGCCCAGGCAACCAAAGATGAGTAAACCGGAAAGAAACGCTACCATGACCAGCAGCAGCGTCACATGGGCTGTATACGCGAGCAGCGCGGACAACGCCAGGGTGCAGAGCGACATAGACAGGGGAATGGGTATTGCCCAGGCCAGAATGACGCGCAGTGCCTGCCGGGTGGTAAGCGCATCCTCCCCACTATAGGGGAAGAACAAATGCCGGAACGGTGATTGATGAGCGCGTGGTGGCGGCTGTTGCATTGACTCTTACTTTCCTTCCACGTCCTGATCTGTTTTCTCGTGCTGGCTCTGCAACCAGCGCTGTAACACCTCTTCGGCCTGAGAAAGAATATTCACCTCGTTCTGATACGTCAGTCGACGCGAGGCCTCCGCAATCGGGAACCATTCTACCTGGTCATACTCATGATCGTGCAGTGCGGTATCGCCTCCAACCGCCTCCATCAAGTAATGCCGTACCTGTTTCTGATAACGAACGTGATTGCGCACGAAAAAGTATGAGATATTGCCAATATAGGCAATCAGGCGCACCTGCAAGCCGGTCTCTTCCTGAACCTCACGTATCGCCACCTGTTCAATCGTCTCTCCTGCCTGAGGCGTTCCCTTGGGTAAGGCCCAGATGCCCGGATGGCTGCGACCCACCAGGGCCACTTCTATTGAGAAATCACTTGCTGCCCGGGAAGCCTCCTGTGTTTCCTTGC
The DNA here is from genome assembly GCA_963736995.1 of uncultured Chloroflexia bacterium. Classification (GTDB taxonomy): domain Bacteria; phylum Chloroflexota; class Ktedonobacteria; order Ktedonobacterales; family Ktedonobacteraceae; genus CADDYT01. The sequence goes on along the minus strand of CAVTRB010000002.1, from coordinate 1,262,926 downwards.
CCTCTTCCTTCAATCCCAGGTGTAACCGCTCCGGCAGTTCCCCTGTGCGATGACTCGTTGGGGAGTTCGTTGGAACAAGGCGAAAGACGACTCCGCCGGCAGAATACGCCCGCATCGTTCTCTGTCGCTCCATCCCCGCTCTATACCTTCTCTCTATTGTTCTTTCATCTCATGCACCGACCACCCTGGCCCGTAATTCTTATTGTAAGCTACTATATCATACAACATCCCGTGGCCTCAATGGAGGGAGGGAGCCAGCAACGCGGTGGAGAAAGAATAGGGCGCGACCCCTGTCGCGCCGCATTACTCTATAGTAGTTGCTCGTGCAAATGCAGTATAGCGAATGCTTCAAGGCATGTCAAGACAACATGCTGCGGATGGCTTCCAGGTTCTTCGCAGGCGTAGCGGGCGGGATGGCGCAGCCGGGCGCGAGCAGGAAGCGCTGACCACCAGTCTGCTCTAACGCCTGCGCCACCTCTGCACGCACCTGTGCTACGGTGCCGTGACGCAATGTCTCCTTCTGGTTCAAGCCACCCATCACCGCCTTACCGGAACGCAGCTTCCCTTCGCGCAGGTCGGGATTGCCCGGCAGCGAAGAATCCCAGCTCACCACTTCGACCGGGTACGAGGCCAGTAGATCAAAGTAGATGTTGGAGCCGCAGTTATGGATAATATTGAACTTGCTGCGGCTCTTGATGGCATCCAGGAATTCTACATCGTACTGCTCGCCGAATTCACGATACTGATCAAGCGTGAGCATATTTTCACTGGCCCAGCCATTGGAGGCGTAGAAGATACCACTTGCCCCTTCATCCAGGCAGGCAATGGCAAAATTGATGAAGGTCTCGGAGATAACACGTAGCGCGGCATGCAGGGCCTGACGGTCCTCACGTATAACCTGCAAAACGGGTTCGGCCCTGTTGCCCACCAGGTATTTTGCCACTCCTAACGGGCAGAAAATGGTCTGTACAAAGTAGGCTTCAAAGCCAACTGCATGATTGATGAGGCGCAAAGCATGTAATTGTTCGCCCAGCACTCCCTGTTCCGGGTCCAAAGGTCGCAGGCGTTTCCAATCGGAGGCGCTTTTAATGGGAGTCTCCTCAATAATCGGTGCCTGAGTTTTACTGCCTGATGGACGCGCTTTGACGCCCCAATCCTGAATATGGTAGACGGCACGCGGATTGACCTTCATGAAATCCCAGTTGTAACGAGTAAAATTTTCAATCATGGCCTCGGCCAGTGTCTGCGCGCTCCATTCGCGCTCAAAATCGTGGCCCCACATGCTTGCCGGCACGTGGTCGACCGGCTCTCCTTTCAGCGCGGCATCCACACGTTCTTTTTTGTTCATTGATTTCCCTTTCTGCATAATCATCATATATAACCACCGTAGGGCCTCGATTTATCGTGGTCAGCGCCGATTGATCAGCCAATGGGGTTACGGGGCCGATCAATCGGCGCTGCGCACAATGAATTGAGCGCCTACGGAAACGGTATCACGTTCTGGCGGTTAGCTGGTAATGTGCCGGTAGCGTCGTCCTGGCGGCGCTGGCCGAAACGATGAGTACTACGTGAGTGATCGTACTGCCAAAGCCTGGCACAGTTAGCGTGGCCTGCCCGGTAGCGAGATCGACCGGGACATCGGTAACGGTGAATGACTGACCTGAACCTTTGTCCTGCCGGTATAACAGGGCCTGCATAGCGTAATGCTCCGGCAAGATGTTGTTCGAGCGGATAAAGCCGTGGCTCACCCAGCCGTTGTCGCTCGTCAGATTGTCCTGAAAGTGTATTTCAGGAATACGAAGCTGGTCAATCGCGAAGCCCTGCACGTTTACCGCGTCGCCCGTGACCTCCTCAAAACGTATCTGTACTTTTTTGCCGCTGTACGGGGTCAGGTTGATGCTTTCCTGCACCCATTGCGGTGCAGCACCTCCACCACTTTCGCCCGTGTAGCCATTGCCCGGGTTGTTGCCATTTGGATTGCTGCTCGTCGTGTATAACCCCTTCAATGTTGTCCAGTGAACGCCATCGGTCGAAGCCTCGACGAAGGCATAGTCGTAATCCTTCTCCAGATCGAACCAGGCGGCGAACTGCAAGGTAGCGCGCCGTCCGTGGAGTGGGGTAAGATCAAAGGTGCGAGTCAGTGTACTATCCATGTTCTCGGAGCGATTGCTCCACCATTCGTTGACCGCGTCAAAAGGGTCATTATCAATAATACGAACAGTAGGTGTGCCTTTGAGACTCACGGTGAGTGTGCCAGACCGTCCTCTCGGTACAAGGTCGTAATATTCGGCGGCGTACTGATGAACCGTATCCGACTCGGAAATGGGATAGCTGTCAAATGTATGCTGAGGTGTAAGGCCGACCTGCCCGGCCTGTCCCGTCAGTATAATATCGGGATAGCCATACTGTCCCTGATCGATGGTGGGGTCGACTACGTAATTGGCGATAAACCACTTATGCAGCACGTCCATGAAACGGTCTGTATAGCCATGCTGCGCCAGCACGTCATCAAAATTGGTTGGCGGCGCTGCCGGGTCGGCCAGCAGTTCCTTGAGAATACTGTAGCCGCCGTAATGCTGGACGAAATAGTCCATGAAGAGATAGCCAGCGCCATAATGGGCAAACGCGGTATGTATATCGTCCGTCCAGTCGTTAAGTTGTGTATCCGGCGTTAGCAGGAATGCTTGATCTACCCCATCAACTGGATAGCCATTGATATGCCGGGCCAGTATGGACATACCTTCGTTTAGCCACTCCGGGTCGGCAGGATGCAGGTGCCAGGAAATCAGACGCTGAAACTCGTGCGCCAGTGTGCTGTCATAATCGGCGCTGCCGGGGATGAGTCCATCGAGGCTGACATAGAACATCTCGCGCTCATTGCTATTGGGGTTTACGCTCGGCGGGTACTCGTCTGCCGGAGAAAAGTAGCCGTCGATGCCGCTGCCCAGGTCAGCCGCGTTGAGGATGGTCAGGTGGACATCATCATCGATGCCCGGTGTCCACTCGCTGCCAAAATATTTGCGTTCTGTCGGGTAAATGCTGTTCTCGAAGACATCGGCAGAGGCGGCAAGAGCATTGATATTAGTTGGCTGTCCATCCTCCACATACATGTAGACGTGCGGCGTCACATAGACCAGCTTTGCCTGTATGCGGCTATAGCTGTGAGTATCCGCGTTATTGATCCAGAAAGCATTTTCCTGTCCCACGCGCTCATTCAAGGGCTTCGTCCGTCCTCCACGGGGAACAGGCGAAGCCGTGTGCAGCTTGAGCCGCTGTGCCAGGCTATACGGGTCAAGTTGCGGCGGCGGCGTCATGAGCAGCAACTGTTCCGTCTCCAACAAATCAGCCATACTCTCCGGTGTCGGCTCCGGCGTTGGTGTAACGGCTCTTACTCTCACCGAAGTCGGCGGTGATGCCGGTGTATTTGTTGAGTTGCCAGGAAACGAACAGGAAGTGAGCAGAAGTAATAAAAAAAATATGAATCCCACTGGCCCAGGCCGACCAGCCCGTATAGGCCGACCCTTGCGGTCGGCCTGGGTGGGGCAGTGGAGGGGAGGCTTACGCATGCGACGCATCCTCGAGGTCTTTGAAGCGGTAGCCGATGCCGCGCTCGGTGAGAATATATTTAGGATGGGCCGGGTCTTTCTCGATCTTCTGACGCAGGTAGGTGATGTAGAGGCGCAGGTAGTGGGCCTCGTCGCGGTATTCGCGCCCCCAGACTTTGGAAAGCAGCGTTTCGTGGGTGAGCAGCCGCCCGGCATTGTTGACGAGGTGATAAAGCAGGCGGTACTCTGTGGGGCGCAGTGACACCTTCTCGCCTCGCACGATGACCTCGTGCTTCGCGAAGTCGATCTTCAGGTCGGGGTCAACCTCGATGACCGTTTTGCGGGCCGGAGCGGCCATGTAGCTGCGGCGCAACAGCGCACGCACACGCGAAGAGAGTTCGCGCGGATTGAACGGCTTCGCCATGTAGTCATCCGCGCCGAGGTCCAGTCCGTGTATTTTGTCCTGGTCGCTCTGGCGTACGGTGAGCATAATCACTGGCACCGTGGAGACCTCGCGAATGGCGCGCAGCGTCTCAAAGCCGTCCATTTCCGGCATCATTACATCCAGGATCACCAGATCGGGTAAATGCGAGCGCACCTCTTCCAGCGCCTCAAGGCCGTTGCTCGCCTCAAGAACGGTGTAGTGTTCCAGTTCCAGGTTCAGGCGCACAAGGTCACGGATGCGTGGCTCATCATCTACGACGAGAATGGTCATATCACGCGAGTCGAAGCCAAAAGTTTCTTTTTCCATATCTCAAAATACTACCATCGGTAATTGCGCTTTTTCCACACGCGGTAAACTAAACGAAAATCTGGAGCCTTGATGCAGGGTACTTTCTACCCGGATATGCCCACCATGCGCCTCAACAATCGCCTTACAGATATAGAGGCCAAGGCCAGCGCCTGGCAGCGAATACGTACTGGAGTCGCGACCGCGCCGGAAGCGCTGGAAAATCTGCTCCTGGTCGCGCAGCGAGATACCCATACCCTGGTCGGTTACACTCACCACTACCTCCTCACTGGTGGCACGACAGGCCAGCCAGATTACGCGCTCACGCGGCGAATACTTGATGGCATTGTCCAGCAGGTTTTGCAATACCTCTTCGATGCGGTCCCTATCCGCCATCACCGTCGGCAGACTAGATGGAATATCGAGGTTGATGGTCACATCCGGCGCTTTCGCCTGCAAACGGCGCACCACACCCTCAACCAGGTTCGCCAGATCGAGCGGGACGACCTCCATTCGCAGCCCTCCGGCCTCAATGCGTGAGGCATAGAGCAGATTGCCAACCAGCTTGTTCAAACGATCCGCCTCTTCCTCTATCGCCTGAAGTCGCGTGCGGAACGAAGCCGGTTCAAACGTCGCATCAGGGCGCGCCAGCGTCGAGGCATAGCCCTTGATGATAGCGATAGGCGTTTGCAGTTCGTGCGAGATGACGGAGATAAAGGTCGAACGCTGCTCCTCCTCCTCGCGCTCACGGGTAATGTCACGCACGTTCAGAAGGCCGTTCATCGGCTCCCCCCAGGGCGAATGCACCCAGGAGGCAGTCACGCGCACGGGGAAAAGCTGCCCGTCCCGCGTTGAAATGTACATTTCTCGATTGGCGACCGGGTTGCCCGTCAGGGCCAGCAAGAGCGGCGAATCCTGCAAACCAACCTCATTTCCTTGCAGGTCTCTTGCACGCAACACCTCGTAATAAAAACGGCCCAGAACCTCATCCTCCCGCCATCCTGTCAATCGCTCCATTGCGGGATTGAAATCGATAATGCGCAGGGCGTTATCGACGGTCAGAATGCCGTCCGCACTATACTCGAAGATGGCAGCAAGTCTTCCCTGCTCTTTGACCAGCGCCTGCGCCTTCAACGCGCCGCGCAGTCCCGCCGCCAGTTGCGCAATAAACAACCGCAGCACTCCCTGTCCCGCGTTATGCTGTTCAAAGCAGGAGCTTGCGCCCACTGGCCGCACATAATACAGGTAGCCTAACATCCCCACCGGATCATGAACGAAGAGAGAACACAGTTCAAAGCGCTGGGACAATACCTCAGTACGCGCCCTCTCCTCCGCTTCCTCGTCTCCACGCGCGTCATTCATGTCAGTATCATACAGGCCAAGCTGAAGCGCCAGCGGGCCAGGCAGCGGCACCGGATTGACTACCAGTGGATGCGCGGAACTCGGCTGCACCCCCTCCGCGACACTTGTCAGTAAGAGTGGCAGCACCGGCTCAGGCACGCGATAATAGACATATTCCGGGCTGCTCTGCGGGTCAAAGGCCTCGTTCGCAATGACAAACACACCCGCTTCACCGCATAACAATCGAATGGCACTGCCAACCAGCACCATCATGCGATCATACCAATCGCCTGATTGCTGCTTCCGGGGCCAGGACATACAACAAACTCCACATATAGGGCCAAAAAAACCATCTCTTGTCAATCTGAAAGAACAATGCTATTGTAACATACGAGCACAACACTGAAGCGATAATTAGGAGTCTACTCACATGAAAATAACGAAAATGTCCAGGCGGACGAGAACGATACTGATTTCGGTCTCGGCTCCGCTCCTACTGATAATTGGCTTTGCCATCGTCATCTTCATCTACCTGAACTTTCACCAGACGCCCGTGGTAGATATGACGGCAACCGGCTTCGCACCGCAGGGTGTAGAAATTAGCGAAGGCGAGACGATCCGCTTTGTCAACCAATCGTCCACGACTCAAGTGCTTTGTGTGGGAACCAACCAGCGCTGCGACCCGATTGCGGTCGACCCACGGGCATTCGTAAGCCCCGGCATACGTTTTGCACCGGGAGAGTCGAAAGTCATTGTTTTCGATACGCCCGATACCTATACCATCACCAGTACCGTGACGCCGAAAATAAATTTGACGATCACGGTAGACGCTGCGCTTTGAGGGCAGGCAATATGCATTTCGATATCTTCACCCTCTTTCCCGGCATGTTTGAGGGGCCGTTCTCTGAAAGCATTCTCAAGCGAGCGCAGGAGAAGGGCCTGCTCAGCATCGACCTGCACAATATTCGCGACGTGACCACTGACAGGCATCATATCGTCGACGATTACCCCTATGGGGGTGGCGCGGGCATGGTCATGAAGCCGGAACCAATCTTCACGGCTGTCGAGTCCGTCTATCAGGGCGGACCGATCATTCTGATGACGCCACAGGGACGGCTTTTCAATCAGGAGATTGCACGCTCGCTGGCGCAGGAAGCTGGCGTCACGCTGCTCTGCGGCCACTATGAAGGCATAGATGAGCGTGTACGCGAGCACCTCGTCACCGACGAGCTTTCCATTGGCGATTATGTGCTGACGGGCGGAGAGCTGGCTGCGATGGTCGTGGTTGACGCCGTGAGCCGCTTGATACCCGGTGTGCTTGCCAGTGGCTCAACCGAGGAGGAGTCGCACAGCAATAACCTGCTGGAATACCCGCAGTACACGCGCCCGCCCGAATTTCGCGGCTGGCGCATTCCCGACATCCTGCTCTCCGGCCACCACGAACAGATCGCTCGCTGGCGGCGCAAAGAATCGCTGCGCCGCACGCGCCAGCGCCGCCCCGACCTCTTCTCTAAGCTGGATTTGAGCAGCAAGCTGGACCAGAAGCTGTTGAAAGAGCTGGATGAAGAATAGGACGCCTATCCCACAGGCGTTAACTTCAACCCGGGCAGGTCGATTGCAAGGGATCGGCCTGGAGTAGGAGCATATCCTACGTCTCCTCGCCCTCGTCCTCCTCCTCCTCATCTCCAACCTGGAATGAATAACTCTTTCCCTGCCCCTGCTGCTGACCACGTCCAGGGCCGGGAACCTGGCCAGAGTTCCCCTGTTTCTTGAGAAAATCCTCGCGGGCCTTCTCTTCGGCAATGATATCGGACACCTCGTCGGCCATTGTCCGCCCTTGACCGAAATTGCCATGTCCGTTGCCGTTGTCGCTATCGAGGATTTCGCGGGCGCGTCCTCCAGCCTCAAAGCTACCAATGATGCCGCGCTCCTCCAGCATGTCGATCAGACGAGCGGCGCGGGAGTAGCCAACGCGCAGGCGGCGCTGCAAGAGCGAGATGGAGGCGCGCCCGTACTCGCGCACGACCTCCTCCGCCTTCTCCAGCAGGTCGTCTTCCAGCTCAAAATCGTCGGAGATATGCTCTTGAATCTCCCAGCCCGGTTCCACCGGAGGCTGCTCCGCGACAATTTGTTCGCCGGTATGTTCCTGCACCTGCTGTCGCCAGTAGGCTACCAGCCGCTCGACCTCTTCATCAGCCAGGAACGCGCCCTGGATGCGCTCCGGCCTGCCAGCATCCGCCGGGAGGTAGAGCATGTCGCCGCGACCGAGCAGGCGTTCTGCCCCACCCATATCGATGATGGTGCGCGAGTCAACGGCGGAACTGACCATAAAGGAGATACGGGTCGGAATGTTGGCTTTAATTAGACCGGTGATGACATCCACTGAGGGACGCTGCGTCGCTACCACCAGGTGAATGCCGGTGGCACGGGCAAGCTGCGCCAGACGGCAGATCATGCCCTCAACCTCTTCGGGGGCTGCCATCATCAGATCTGCCAGTTCGTCGATGATAATCACAATGGCGGGCAGATTCTTAAGCGAGGTATCGTCCTTTGCCGCACGTTCGGCCCGCAGCTTGCGATAGCCGTCCAGGTTGCGCACACCCAACTGCGAGAAGAGGCGATAACGGCGCTCCATCTCCAGAATCGCATTTTTGAGCAGCGGTACCACCTTCTCCACCTCCGTCACCACCGGGAAGTTCAGGTGGGGAACGCCGTTGTACACATTCAATTCAACCATCTTGGGGTCGACCATGAGCAGGCGTGCATCTTCAGGAGTTGCCTGTGTCAGAATGCTGGCAATGATGGTGTTGATACAGACCGACTTGCCGGCCCCTGTGGCCCCAGCGATGAGCAGGTGGGGCATGCGGGCGAGGTCGCCGACGCGCACGGCCCCGGCCACGTCCTTGCCGAGGGCAACGGCGAGCTTTGATTTGGCCTTTGCCGCCTGGTATTCCTTGCTCTCCAACACCTCACGCAGGGTGACGAGGCGGCTATTCTTGTTGGGAATTTCCACGCCGACGTAGGGGCGACCGGGAACGGGAGCCTCCATGCGAATGCTTTTCGCTTCCAGCACCAGCGCCAGGTCGTTTTGCAGCGCCATGATGCGACTGACTCGCGTGCGCGTCTCATAGACGATGTTGCCCGAGGCGTCGCGCACTGGCATATATTTTCCCTGCGCGTCCTGGCGCAACTCCGGCTTGCCCGTCGGGCGAATGCCGAAGCGAATAACTGTCGGGCCAATGCTGATATCCTCTGGCCTGACCTCAGCATCCACACGGAAACTGCGCAGCGTGTCCTGGATGATCTTTGCCAGCGACTGCGTATCATCGCCAAACAACTGAAGCTTAACCTCTTCTGGGTTATTCAGAATCGAGGTATCAGGCACCTTCCAGGGGGATTCAACGAGTAACTTCTCTTTTTGTTGCTTCGCCAGCAACGGATTTGGCTGGAGTGGTTCCATCGCATCGGGATTGCCCCTGGCCGTATTAGCTGCCCGCTGCGTGCTCATATTGCCTGGAACCTGCATGGAGGAAGAAGATGCGTTGAAAGGCAATGGCGGCTGCTGCACACCCTGTACGGCGGCGCTATGCTCATCGCGATTCAATGCAGGAACGGCACGATTACCCCTGGCAAGGCCAATTTCGTGCCGGTGCAGGTTGATATCGTTATCCGGGTCATCATCGCCAAAATCACTTTCAAAGTTGATCAGCGTGTCTCCATCCTCGTCCTCGTCCTCATCGGCTAGCGCCTGACCCTGTCCCGGTCGGCGCACCTGACCCGCGACAACCCCTTGCGCGGCTATGCCTGTTCCATAGCGACTATACTGCGGACGCTGTCCCAGATATGGCGAAGGACGGGCCGCATTACCCGCCGGAGCGTTTGTATCACCACCCTTTACCATCCCTGCCAGCAGGCGACCAACCATTAATACATGTCCAAAGGTGATGCGGAAAGCTACGATGCTCACGAGAACAAAGAGGCCGATGAGCAGAACATGCTGCACTCCCGCAGGCCAGCCCAGAAGAGGCCTTACGAGCAGTGTGCCAATGACACCTCCCGTGTATCCTCCAAAAATCAGGTGACTTTCTGCCAGCACGATCAGCCAGAGCAAGACGAGGCCGATCACCAGCGACCAGCGGAGAAAGTGCCGTTTGAGGATGCCTTCAATCAGGTAAGCGAGGGAAAAGGCGACGAGGCCGAACGCCAGCACGTAGGCCGACCAGCCAAAGAAGGTGGTGAAGAAGCCAGAGATGGATTTAAGGACGGCGACGGAGTGAAACACTGTGAGCGTGGCGAAGAGCAACAGGGAGAGCACCAGCAGCAGGAAGCCGAAAATGCGCTGCTGGTGATGCGGCTCCATGCCATTCCAGGTAGTGCGCAGCCAATCAATAAAGCGGGTATCCTGTGTTTTTGGGGGAGCAGCAGATGTGGCCGGGCCGGACGACTTGCTTTTGCGCCCCCGCGCTTTCCCGTTTTGCCTCTGTTTGCTCTGTCCGCGCTGCGAGGCAGGCAAAGATACGTTGCGCGCATCGGAGGTGGAACCGCCAGCTTTCTTGCCGGAAACTTTACTGCTCTGTCCGCTTTGTTCGGAACGTATGCTGGAAGCGCTCAAACTCCCCGCCGCCCGGCTCACACGCGAAGCGCCCTGAGTGACGTCCGCGTCAACGCTCGGCCCAACTCTATTTTGCAGCCGTTTTTGCTCCTTGTTCGATCCGCCGCCAGCCATCGCAATGTCCTCCTGCTTCAAGACAATTTCGAAAGACAAGTGTATGATAGCGCATTTGTTCCAGAGAAGCAAGTAGCAATTTCTGGGGGTTCTCTTGCGGGGAAAACAGGAAGTCGTAGAGGCGCAATCACTTGCGCCTCTACGACTTCCTGTTTTCCCCGCAAGGATGGATATCCGCTTACACTTCCATCACGACCGGAATGATCATCGGGCGGCGATGGGTCTTGTCATAGAGGAACTCGTTCAGGCTATGCTTGATCTTATCTTTGAGGAAAGACCAGTCTGCCACGTGTCCGTGCCCGTCCAGGTGCGCGAGATCTTCCAGCACGCGCTGTCTCGCCTCAGCCAGCAGTTCTTCGGAGTCACGCATGTAGACGAAGCCGCGTGAGACGATATCTGGCCCGGCCATTGGCTGGCCTGTCTCCTTATCGACGGTGATGACCACGACCAGGATGCCGTCTTGTGCCAGGACCTGGCGATCGCGCAGGACGATCTGGCCCACGTCGCCTACGCCGAGGCCGTCGACAAAGACGTTACCGGCTGCAACATGACCATTCAGTTTGATTGAGTCTTCGGTTACCTCAACAACGTCGCCATCTTCGCCAACCACGATGTGGTCCTCTGGAATTCCGAGTGCATGTGCCAGTTTAGCGTGCAGGATCAACTGCCGGTACTCGCCATGCATGGGCATGAAGAACTTTGGACGCACCAGGCTGAGCATCAGTTTCAACTCTTCCTGCGCCGCATGTCCCGAAACGTGAACGTTGGAGATGGACGAGTAGAGCACCTCCGCTCCCAGGCGAAACAGGTTGTTGATGGTGCGATGCACCATGCGTTCGTTGCCCGGCACGGGTGTGGCCGAAAGGATAACGGTATCGCCGGGCTGGATATGCACCAGCCGGTGGTCGCCATTAGCCATGCGTGTCAGCGCCGACGTTGGCTCTCCCTGACTGCCCGTGCAGATGATCACTATCTGATCTGCCGGATACTTGTTGATATCCTCGGCGCGAATCATCATGCCTTTGGGCATGTGCAGGTAGCCAAGCTCGATGGCCATCTGCACGTTATTCTGCATGCTGCGCCCGACAAAGGCGACATGGCGCTCATAGCGTTCGGCAGTTTCCACAACCTGCTGCACACGCGAAATCAACGAGGCAAAGGTGGCGATCAGAATACGACCGGGCGCGTTGGCGAAAATCTTATCCAGCGACTCGTTAATCACCCGCTCGGAGGGTGTGAAACCAGGTGACTCTACACGGGTGCTATCACCCATCATCACCAGCACGCCCTCGTTGCCGATACGCGCCAGCGTGCCGATATCAGCGGATCGACCATCGATTGGCGTGTAGTCAAACTTGTAGTCGCCGGTGTGCAGTACCGTGCCAATGGGGGTGTGAATAACGACACCTGTGGCATCGGGAATGCTATGATTGACGCGGAAGAACTCCGCCAGGCACTCTCCCAGTTCAATCTCGTCACCGGGAGTCACCACATTCAACGTTGTCTTATCGGCCAGCCGGTGCTCCTTCAACTTCACATTGATGAGGCCAGCCGTCAGGCGTGTGGCATAAACGGGAGGGAAATTCAGCATTGGCAAGATGTAGGGAAGCGCTCCGATATGGTCTTCGTGACCGTGGGTGATAAGAATACCACGAATGCGGTCTTTCTTATCCGTCAGGTAGGTCGTATCAGGAATAACCAGGTCTACACCGAACATCTCATCATCCGGGAACATGACCCCGGCATCAATAACGATAATATCGTCGCCATATTCGACGACGACCATATTCTTTCCGACTTCCCCCAGCCCTCCCAGCGGGATCAGTCGAACATTCTCAGTTGTCAAGGTACAAAAAACCTCCTCACTACACCACATGGTATAGCTCTACTATAAAAACACTCTGTTAGTATATATCTCCACTTCTGTCTTCTCCAACAGAAGTAAAAGGCATGCTATGCAAGCCGGAAATAAAAGAAACCAGCAAAACGTAAATAGATTAATTAACCCTATTTCTCCATTAAACAGTGTAACATAGAGCCATCGAAATAGCAAGCGAGAGTGCAACGCAACAAATCTGATATGCAGGAACTCCCGTAGGCGCTGAATATATTCAGTGACTACTATCTATAACACGGGAAATCGTCTTTCTCTTCCCTACTCTTCTGTGTGCCATAAAAAAAGGTCACTGGCGACGCGAAGCATGAGACGCCAGTGACCTTTTTTTTATGGCACGTTATTTTCCCATCGCCACGAGGTCGGCGGTCAGTCTGGCGGCATTGAAGCTGCCCCAGCCGGTTGCCATATCGTAGCCCTGGGTGACCGGGTACGCGCCGCCGTTGATGCCCAGTTCGTCGTTGTTGGACGGCACACTGGTATCGCTGGACGGCATGATATCGTGGAAATCGCTGTTGTAGTGCGAACTGGCACCAATCTGGTAGAGCAGCGGATTGAGAAAGCCAATTGGCCCCTTACCGTGCTGCGCCGCCTCCTGGTTGCTCAGTGCGATCATCGCCGCCCACATGGGAGCAGCTGCCGATGTGCCACCGACCGTGAGCCAGCCGCCGGTACCACCCGTAGGCAGACCGCCGCTGCTGCCGGTACAGTTCGACCCAACCGTACAGTAGACGGGATAGCCCGTGGCAGGATCGGCGTTCAGAGAGACATCGGGCGTCTCGCGCATGCCGTTGGAGTAGGAGTTCTGCACGCCGGGTCCCGTCTGCCAGGAGGGCTGTTTCCAGTACTGGCTCAGGCCGCCGCCGCCCGCGCCACCAAGGAAGCCACTGTTCCACACGTGCTCGGACTGGTAGCTGTTGTTGCTGTTGAGCGAGAGGGTGGTGCCACCGACGCCGGTGACATAGGGCTGCGAGGCAGGGTCATCGGCGACGAGCGAGGGATCATAGGTCTGCTCAAAGCAGGTCTCGCTGCCGCTATCGCCAGCCGCGACAAGAATGGTCTGGCCCTGAGCAGCCGCTTCCTGGAAGAAGGTGTTCTCCTGCTGCGCCTCCTGCTGACCAGCCGCTGTCTCGCACTGGCCCCAGCTCACGCTGATGACGGGCGTGCGGTCGCTGACAATGCGAGCGAACTCGTCGTTGTAGCCCTGGGTCGTGTTGGGCGCTTCGTAGACGAGCAATTTCGACAGGTGGGGAGCCATGCCCAGGATGGCCTCCACGTCCAGTTCGACCTCGATAGCGCCGTCACCGGGCTGGCCGTTGAAGCCATCCAGGGTAACGTTTTGCAACGGCACGCTGCCGCCGCCGAAGCACTGTGTGTACGTCTGGATGTCGCTGGCCGAATAGCCATCCAGCTCAAAAACGCCGACCGTCTGGCCCTGTCCCTGTAAACCAGCGCTGTGCAGCCCATCATAGTTGTAGGCGGTGGAAAGCTGGCCGGGGATATAGGCCACCTGGTTGCCTCCCGGCAGACCGCCTCCACTGCCGCTGCCCGATCCCGCCTGCGGACAAGTGCTGGCCTGCGGGTGGAGCTGGCTGGTATTCTGAGAGACGATGGGGGGATGAGAGAACTGGCTGGCATCGTCCAGACCGGTGAGCGAGGTGACATACCGGGCGATGTAGGCCGGGAGCATGGGGTTGTTGCTGTTGGCGAAGAACTCACGGCCATCCGGTGCCTGGTAGCTGTTGATGGTTACGCCGAAGACCCGTTCCGCCAGCGACTCCGGCCCACGAAAGTCGACCAGCGAGTGATTAGGATACGTCTGCGTGACGGTGAAACCCTGCTGCGTCAGGTAGGTGATGATTGCCTGCTGCTCATTCACCGACGGGCCAAATTCCCGGGTGAACTGCGCGACGGTCAGATACTGGTGATACTGAGGAGAGGATGGATCATAGAGATTTTGCAGCAAGGTGTTCAGTTCATCCTGATTGCGCAATGCCAGGCCGGCGCTCATCTGCAACATCCGGTCCTGCCGGTCACCGCCCAGCAACTGGCTCAGCGTAATCAGGGAAGGGGAATTGCCTGCATCCACGGGGAGAAACCGGCTCTCGGCCTGAGCTGAAGGAATAAAGTGGCCGGGAAAGAGGAAACCACCGAGGAGCAGGACGAGCGCGAAACAGAGAAATACTACGAGCTTGTGACGCACAATGCCCTCCTTACAAAGATTGAGAAGATAAAAAGCTATTCTCCTCCTGCTTTGAAAGAACGAGGGCAACCGTGCAAATCGTAGATGGCATAAAAAGACCGCACGAAAAACGACCACGGCGGGCCGTGGTCGTTTTTCGTGCGGTCTTTTTATGCTAGCAATTCCTGTTCGTTGAGGGGGCCGAGAGCGGTGAGTACCTGCTTCTCACGCATGGGAAAACGCTGGAAGGCATCCCTCACATCTCTAGTCGTCACCTGCTCGAAGCGCTCAATCTCTTCCTCGACGCTGAGCAGTCGCCCTTCTGTGACCCAGTCGGAGGAGAGCGAGCGCATGCGCACGAAAGTCGACTCGCTGCTCAACACGAGGTTGCTGATCCACTTATCTTTGGCGCGGCGCAGTTCGTCCTCGTGTACGCCATCCTCCAGTAGGCCATCCAGTTCGCTGCGCAGCAGTTTGAGCACGCCGGGCGCGTTCTCCGGCGTCGAGTTGGCCTCCAGGATGAACATGCCCGTCCCCTCCAGCGCCCAGAGGGAGGAGCCAACAGATTCCACCAGTCCCTTCTGATAAATGTTCCAGTAGAGGCGCGAACCTTCGCCGGAGCCAAAAATTGTGCTGCCAAGCAGGGCGGCATAGTAAGCGGGGTCGCGTATATCCACCGCGGGCATTGCCAGCAGGGTAATCTGCTGCTTGAGGTTGTTGTCGACGACAACGTGGTTGCTGGCTTGCCGTGGCTCGAAGTGCTGTACGTGATCGGGGGCATTGCCACTGCGCCAGTCTTTACAGTGCGCCTCCAGCAGGTTAACCACCTTTTCCCAGTCAAAGTTGCCCGCAATAGCGAAGATCAGGTTGTTCGCGACGTAGCGCCGCTGCCAGTAATCGCGCATCTGCTCGATACGCATGTCGCGGATGCTTTCACGGGTACCGAGCACATCGTGGCCGAGGGGATTGGAGTCGAAGTAGTCTCGCACCAGGAGATGGAAGGCCAGGTTATCCGGCTGATCGTCGGAGCGGGCGATTTCGTTGATAATAACCTCTTTCTCCGTCGTAAAATCATCCTCGTTCAGTCGCGGGTACATCATATCGCTGAGGAGTTCAAAGGCGCGCTCCATATATTCACTGAGCACGCGGGCATAGAAAACAGTGGCTTCGTGCGAGGTAAAGGCGTTCAGTTCCGCGCCAATCTTATTGAATTCGAGCGTAATCTGTTGCCAGTCCAGGGTCTGCGTTCCCTTGAACACCATATGTTCGAGAAAGTGGGAAACGCCATATATATCAGGTTCCATTTCATCACGAGAGCCGGTACGCACATAGTAGGACAGCGCCACCGACTCAAAATCGGGCATAGGCTGAGCGACAATCTGCAAACCATTGCTCAACCGATGTGTCTTAAAAACCGTACCATTGCCGTTGCTTACGGACTCTGCCATAAAGTTATCCTCCAGAACAGAACAGAAGAGAGCCAGTTGAGAGATAATGCTTCTTTATAGCATGATAGTCTGCTCAGGAGGGTATTGTCAAATTGATGCTTCCAAAGTGTTGCGTATACCGTTAGTACATATGTCTTGCCTATTATAGATGTGTCATGTATACTCTCAGTAAGATACAGGAATCCTCTCATAACGAGAGAATCACCAGATAAGTTGTGAGGTTTCGTTGCTATGAGTATTTCACCTTTATTCCAACCCACCGCAAATTTCTTTCCGCCTCTCATTCGAGATACATACGAGGCCAGTAATAGCATTACCCTTCATCATGGAGACTCACAAAGCTTTCTGAAAACCATACCTGATGGAGTTATATCCCTTGTCGTGACTTCTCCACCTTATAACATCGGAAAAGTGTATGAACGGAAGCAAGACATCACGGCATACCTGTCCGAACAAAAGGCCGTTATCCGTGAACTGGTGCGCATTCTCGACTCACGTGGCAGCATTTGCTGGCAAACTGGCAATTATGTTGATGAGGGCGAAGTATTTCCTCTAGATATTTTTTATTACGATATTTTCAAAGAGTATGGGCTGAAGTTACGCAACAGAATTATCTGGCATTTTGAACATGGCCTGCACGCCTCAAAACGATTTTCCGGTCGCTACGAAACCATATTATGGTTCACCAAAGGCGATAATTACACCTTCAACCTTGATTCTGTGCGCATTCCTTCTAAATATCCAGGGAAACGACATTTTAAAGGACCAAATAAGGGACAACCTTCCGGGAATCCATTAGGGAAGAATCCCTCTGATCTCTGGGAATTTCTGCTTGAGGAATGGGAAACCTGCATCTGGGAAATTCCCAATGTGAAAGCAAACCACATTGAGAAGACCAATCATCCATGCCAGTTCCCTGTGGAACTTGTTGAGCGTTGCGTCCTTGCCCTTACAAAAGAAAATGATCGCGTTCTAGACCCCTTCTGTGGCGTAGGCTCTACCCTCCTTGCTGCCCTCATGCATGATCGAAAAGCCATAGGTATAGACAAAGAGCAGGAATATGTATCCATTAGCAAGGAAAGAATCTTCCAGCTTTATAATGGAACACTAAAAACACGACCCCTTGGAAGACCGGTACATAAGCCAACAGGGCGCGAAAAGGTGGCACAGGTTCCACTCGAAAACACAGAATCTTCGTTTATCCCGTCTTGCATGAAAAGCTCTTTCTCCCGCAATTAGCACAGTTGAATACAGTTGAGACCTGTGATATGCTACATGCGTTACAGGAAAGTCGCGCTCTTTATATATAGCGTGAGGAGAGAAACAAAGATGTCGACCGCCGTCTGGCGAGGGCCGGAGCCGCAATCCGAAGAAGATTATCCATTGCCATTACTCAAACAGCTATTACAGGAAATGATGCGCCACTTTGCTGCTGCCGGTGCTTGCATCGCTCTGCGCGATGACACTATCAACCAGATGGTGGTTCGTCTGCACCTGCGCTCCACTGGTGCAGTGAGTACGACCAGCGCGCTTCCCGCTGTTCAATCCACTTCGACCATTGGTCGGCTGAAACGGTCAATGCTCCCCATTGAGGAGATAGAGGATGTTCTCCCGGAGAACGATCCGCTCTTTCCGGTTGGCGCGTCCTATCCTGCCGGGCATGACCTGATTGGCACCGCCTGGCGTGGCGCTGAGCCTTATGTCATGAGACACGAAGATTTTCTCTCTTTCTTTCGCGCCGGTTCCTCTATGCTCGATCTGGATTTCCAGCCGACACGCTATATGGTGGTACCAATCAAGGAACCAACGCTGCCCGACGAAGTGCGAGGCAAGAAAAAGCAGCCCTCAATTCTTGGCGTCATTGTCCTCTATCAAATAGAGGGTATGTCAACCGTCTCCGTACCCGGTTTCCAGCAAAGGCAGCGACACGAGGCAATGCTGTACGTTGAACGCATCGCGCTCTACCTGCAAAATGAGCAGTTGCGTTACGCACAGGAGCGCAACAAAGAATATTTGCGCCGCCTGCAGGAGATCAGCGGGGCCTTCCCGGCGACTGCGCATCTGACCGACCTGCTGGAACACACCCGGCAATTCGCCGCCAGTGTCGTCGATTTCTCCTCGCTGCAGGTCACGCTCTACGACCGGGATAGCAAGCGTATCTACGACGTGTATGCTGTACACGACGGGCAGCGCATCGAAGGCTTGCCTGACCAGGAACATACGGCAACGCCGGAGCAGCGCCCGCTCTGGTGGCAGATCACGCAGCAGGAAAAGCGAACGCTCTCCTTTGCGCCAACACAGAAACATCCAGAGGAATATGACGAACTGCTCGGCGGCGTATGGGGGGATCAGCACAGAGCCGAATCGTTCCTGTTGCTGCCCATGCAGATGTTCAACCGCGTCATTGGCTCCCTGTGCCTTACCAGCACTCATGCGAATGCGTACACAGCAGACAAAATCTTGATGCTTGAAACGATGGTTCAAATCATCACCGTCGGCATTGAAAATGCCAGGCTCTACGATCAGGCCCACGTCTCTCTACGCGCTGCCCAGGAGCGAGCAACAACACAGGCGGCGATGAACAGCGCCCTGCAATCGATCAGCACTATGCTGGATCTGAATGAACTGCTGCACAAATTTGTCGAGATGGCCGGGCGTATGGTGCAGGCAGAAATGTGCGCCTTCTTCCAACTCTCAAAAGAGAAAGATGCCCTCATTGCACAGGCTATGTACGTACCAACAAAGTCGGAGAGCGAAGAGAGCCGGTCAGCAGCAGCGCAAGGACGCGATAAAACGCACGACGAACTCATCAAACTGATCCATCTGCCCTTTCAAGGCTCGCTGCTGGAAAAAAAGGCTGAGGAAGGCTTTTTCTACCTG
Organism: uncultured Chloroflexia bacterium; assembly: GCA_963736995.1. Taxonomy (GTDB): domain Bacteria; phylum Chloroflexota; class Ktedonobacteria; order Ktedonobacterales; family Ktedonobacteraceae; genus CADDYT01. The sequence continues at coordinate 1,244,180 of CAVTRB010000002.1, read as the reverse complement.
GAACCCTCTGAAGCCGAGGAACTGGCTCGTCACAGTAACGAAGGTGGAGCTATCTTCCTGCACGAGATAGAATTTCAGAAGATGCTGATGGTTCCTCTTGTCTACCAGACAGATCTCGTGGGTATGCTGGTCGTCAACCTGCCCACACCGCGCCGCGCCTTTCGGCCCAACGAGGTGGGCATGTTGCTGGCAATCTGTGCGCAGACAGCCAGCGCCATCCGCAACGCCCAGTTATTTGAGGAGATTCAAGAAACCAACGCTGAGTTAGAGCATATGAACACGCTCAAGGACGAGTTCCTGGTCACGGCCTCGCACGAACTGCGCACACCCCTCAGCGCTATCAGTGGCTACTCGTCGCTGCTCAAGCGACAGAGCGGGCGCATTAACCCTCAGCAAATTATGCGTTTCGCCAGCAAAATCTCCGGTGCGGCACAGCAACTGGGGGACCTGGTGGCAAACATGACCGAAGCTGCCAGAATCGGTTCGGTGGACAGAAAACTCGACTTGCAATTGAGCGATGTCCAGCTGGCCGCGGCAGTCGAAATAGCCAGCAGTATGCTCAGCGTCAATATCGAGCAGAAAATCGCCGTGCAGATGGCTCAAGACCTCTGGGTACACGGCGACCCTCTGCGCGTGCGCCAGGTCATCTCCAACCTGCTGGACAATGCCGCCAAATACTCGCCGCCCGATAGTATTATCGAACTGACCTGCGCCGCGACAACGTTAGCTCAGGTGCCATTGCCGGGTGAGGCGCTGATCGACGGAAACCCCGAACAGCCCGTTATCCTGCTGCGTGTCCGCGATCAGGGGGAAGGCATGCGAGATGAAGAGTGGGAAAAAATCTTTGAGAAGTTTGTGCGCCTGCCCCGTACGCTGACAACACCGGTGCGCGGCTCCGGGCTTGGTCTCTATATTTCTCGCCGCTATATCGAGGCGATGGGTGGCAAACTCTGGCTGGAAAGCAGCATTCCGGGCGAAGGCTCAATATTCACCTTCTATCTGCCGCAAATTCCAGCCCCTGAAATGAGTAAACAGGATGATGCAAACGAAACCAACGTTGAAGTCGCGTAAAATTCTCGTTGTAGACGATGATCCAATCATTCGCGACATGATGGTCGACATTCTCGATCTGGAAGGCTATCCCGTACAGGTAGCGCGCAACGGCTTGCAGGCTCTTGAGGCCCTGCAAAGCGAAGAAAACTTCCTGGTATTCCTTGATCTGCTGATGCCGGTCATGGACGGCAAAGAAGTCTGTCAGGCCCTCGATACTGAGCCAGAACTGCGCCGCCGCCACGTCATTGTGCTCATCTCCGCCCTCGATCGCCTGACCGAGGCCGCGTCGCTCAACGTCAACACCGTCATGCCCAAACCCTTCTCCACCGACGACGTCATTCGTATTGTGGAAACATACATGAAATAGCCGCACTCAGCGCTGCCTGCCGGATGACAGGCTATGCGGAAAGCCAGAGGAGCGACGATTGACTACTCATCACAACCGGACCAGACGAGTGCGTTTTCAAGACCGCGCCTTTGCTAGTGGGCAATTTGTCGGTGTCAATGCCTATCGCGTCAATCTGGTGGCATTGCGCAAGCGGGTGGCTGAAGCTGGATATGCGTTGCAGGAGACGCCGCACTTTCTGCTGGCTCAGCGCGAGGGCGTGCCTGCACTGATCATCCACTGGTTTGCACCCGAAGAGATCGATCGTGCGCTGGGAAACTATTTTCTCGATGAGTTAAGACCAGCAGGTCTCGTCACCAATCCAGAGAGTTTTGCCGATGCCTTCGCCGTGGTCATTGGCTCCCTCTTCCCTTCTGATCCAGATCGCGGCTGGCATCTTTTCAGCACCAATATCTTACAACGCTATCACCGGCTGCTGGCGACAGATAGCCTACCTGAAGTTGCTGACCAGACCCGGCCCGTCGATGTCTTTGTCCCGCTCTACCGGCGCGTCTGCTCCCTGATCGCCGGGAACAGCCTGCTCGACGCAGGCTGTCTGTCGGGTTTCCTGCCCCTGCTGCTGGCCGAGAAGTTTCCCACGCTTACACAGGTCGTGGGGGTTGATATCAGCGCGGAGCCGTTTGCTGTCAGCCGGGCTATTGCCGCAGAGCGCGGACTGGCGAACATGCAATTTGTGCAGGCCGACCTGCTCAAGACAGGCGACCACAGGGGAGCAACGGGCGAACACAGGGGATCGCCCCTACGGACTGATGGATGCTTCGACACGATAACAGTCCTGCACGTACTTGAGCACTTCACCGAAGCGGACATGTACCGCGTACTGGCGAATCTCTTACCGCTCACCAACCACCGGCTGATTATTGCCGTTCCTTTCGAGACGGGCGAACCAGAACCCATCTACGGACACCAGCAACTGTTCACCCGCGAAAAACTTGAGGCAGTAGGAGAATGGTGCCTCACCCAATGGGGCAATGGTGCTTTGCATTACGAAGAATGTGCAGGCGGCTTGATGTACCTTGATCGATAACCCCTACGTCTTCCTCTTTCTTGAAAGTCTGGGATTTCCGTTTTCAATGCGCTTGCTCAGAATAGCAGGGTGAAGGGAAAGGCACTTCTAGATGCCGACATATTGAAAGCGATCTTATCAGGGTAGATACAGGTTGGGGCGCAACGAATTGCGCCTCTACGAGAGGGCACAATGAATATTCACGAACAAGTTCAAAACATTCTGGCAGATCTGGGAGTAGAGATGGAACATCCAGAGCACGTGTACGACAACGACGATTGCGTCCCCGAGGTCTCCATTTTTCAGGCCTCCCGAGACCATTACGGCGTGTTCTACCGCCTGGATATCATCAACTCGGTGCCGCAGCTGCGCATCATGGTGCCTGTTGAACAGGGGGCTTTGAAGATGGAGATGTACCTGGTGCGCATGAGCGAGCAGGCGCCAGTTGACAGCCTCTTCGCGAAGATCGGTGAGTACAGGGGCAGTGCGGCTTTCGAGCAGGGCCGTGAAGCCGCGCTCCAGCACCTGCTCTACGCGGTTGCCGAGATCATGAAGCAACTTTTCTGGTCTGGCGACCTCAACGACATGAGCTTTCCGCCCGAAATCAATGTGCGCCGCCTCGTATAGCCATCATATTATGAATCGTAGGGATGCGATGTATCGTGCGCCTACGGTTTTACTGGTTTTGCGCCCTAACCAGTACCCCAACAGCAATGTTTGCAGGTTCGCAGTGGCTTTCGCTATAATGGGCTTGATAGTGATTGGACGAATGATTAAGCTAAGAAACGAGAAAGCGGAGCTACTATGGCGGAAAACCTCGATAGTATCGGGCGCGAGGCAATGGAGCACCTGGCGCTCAAGAACGCGGCGCGCGAACGAGCTTTGCCCAAATCGCGCAGCGCTATTCGCTATTGTGCCAACAGCATTCGCGCCGCCCACCGCCAGGATTTCCAGACGGCTGCGCAGCTTCTGGGTCAGGCGGCGGACCTGATCCAGCAAATGGCGGCGGACCTGCACGACCACCAGGATATTTACTACGCCGGTTTCGTGCAAGACGCGCAGAAAGAATTTGCCGAAGCAAACACCTTCGTTGCTCTCGTCCAGCATCAATTCTTGCCCGGCGCGGAGCAGCTCGGTTTGAGCTGGTCTGCTTACCTCAACGGTCTTGGTGAAGCTATCGGCGAGTTGCGGCGCTACCTGCTCGACCAGTTGCGCCGGGGCAACATCGAAAATTGTGAGGTTTACCTCGGCTACATGGACGATATCTACGCCATCCTGACCTCCATCGATTTTCCCGATGCCATTACCGCCGGCCTGCGCCGCACCACCGATAGCGCACGCGGCATCCTCGAAAAAACACGCGGTGATCTGACCATTGCCGTGGAACAGGCGCAATTGCAGCGCACCATGCTGGCCCTGCAACATGAACTTGAGCAGCATAGACCAAAAACATAAAGATTGCGCACTTTTTCTGCTGCCGACACAACCGAAATAGTGTATACTAACCTATAGCAACCGGCTACAGCAAGCAGCGTATCCGTTTGTAGAGACTGTAGCGTATTCACTTTGAGAGCTTTTTCTGTTATTGCTCCATATTTCGCATTATTGTCAGAGGGGGCGTACCCAAACTTATGGCAGAAAATCGAGAAGACGGAAACCAGGAAAACGTCAACACTCCTCCAAAAATCAAGAGGCCGGTAACTTCGCGGATTGTCACGGCGGAAGCGGTTCAGGCGGAAGAAGTGCCTACCATTCCACTGGACTCGTTTCAGACCGTCAATGCTCTCCAGCCGGAGGTCGAGATTCACTCTGTAACGGCGACACGCTCGGTCAGCCTGCCCGGACCGCTGGTGGTTCATCCAACCGAGTACCGGCGCGGCCCTGTCGAATGGCTGCAAGTCTGGTGGGATGGCGTGCGACCGGCGTACCTGCCGCTTTCGCTCGCGCCTGTGGTTGTCGGTAGCGCGCTGGCCTGGGCGCACACCATTGCGCAGAAGCCGCCTTTCGGGCAGTTTCACATCCTGCACTTTCTCGCTCTGCTTATCGCCGTGGCGTTTATCCAGTTTGGTGCGCAACTCGTCAACGACTATTATGATTACCTGCGCGGTATCGACACCAGCAACACCCTCGGTCCCGGCGGCTTGATTCAACAATCAGTCGTCCGCCCTGCCACCGTACTCACCGTCGGGCTGTTTTTGCTGGCAATTGGTGGGCTGTTCGGTCTGGTAGTGGCGCTCAATGCAGGCTTGCTTGCCATTGTCTTCATCCTCGTTGGCTTACTTTGCGCCTTCTTCTACAGCGCCACCTCCCACTCGCTTTCCTCACTGATGTTGGGCGAGCTGGTCGGCTTTTTCGTCTTTGGCCCGCTGCTGGCACTGAGCGCATACGTTGTCCAGACCGGCATCATTGATCGTACGGCCATTAGCTATAGCCTCCCTCTCGGCCTGCTAGCGGCGGCGGCTATCTACGCCAATAACTTACGGGATATGGAAAGCGATGCGCAGGCTGGAAAGCGCACGCTGGCTACGTTGCTCAGCCTGCGCATGAGCCGCGTGCTTTACCTGTTGCTGCTGCTGGTCGCCTATGGCATCATCATTGTGCTGGCTTTGCCACACGGCGCACCCCACCTCCTCCTCATCACTCTCTGGACGCTGCCTATCGCTGTTGTCGCCATCACAGGTGCCTTCCGTACAGACAACCCGGTCGGCTTTCACGATGTGATGCGGCAAACCATCAAGCTCGATGGCTGGTTTGCCTTCTGGCTCGCCGTCGCCTTGCTCGGCACCACCTTCTGGTCGCTCCTACCCCACTTTCCATCACTGTTGATTCACTGAGCTAATGCGGGCTTCGGGGCGTTTCCCTCTTCTCAAAAACATGAATGGCAGCCAGCGAGAACTGGACGTTTCCCTTTTTATAGTGTAAAATGTGTATCATGAACGAGAAACAGCATCGTGCCTGTTTTCTTTTAACTGACTGAAGGTAGTAAGTTCGCGCAAGCCACGAGGAGTAGGCACTTATGTTACAACCGGAAAGAAGGACATACCGGAAAAGTCCAGGACGACAATATGCGTATGATTACGATCCACTGCGTAGCAGGCCCCAATCTTCCAGCATGGGAGATTCACGCATGAGCAGCCAGCAGTCAACGAATCGTAGCTCCCATCAGACTTCCGCTATCCTTGCTCCTCGTCCTGACCCCAGGCGCACGCGCCAACTTTTGCGCCAGAACATCCTTGCCAGTAAAGCTCGTGCGACGGTGGTGCTTGAGCCAGAGGAGGTTACTCCTTATCTTTCCACGTCTCCCACGCCCCTCACGGGCACTCGTCGTACCCGACGGCTTGCTGAACTGGAACAAGAGAGTGAAGAAGCTCTTGTCGAGTGGGAACCAGAGGATGTCGACCCCGATCTAGGCTATGAATACGAATACGAATACGAGAGGGAAGACCCGCTCGATCATCGTGTCGTCCAGATCCCGGTTCCCCGTCGTGCCAGCCAGCCAACTCGCTCAGACCGCAGAAGCAACGCCCCCGACTATGACGATGACTACGAGGACCGCGATGACCTGGATGATTACGATGATGATGAGCCGAAGCGAAAACCGCGCAGGAAGAAACAGGGCGTCACACGCCGCAAATTACTCTGGGGACTCGGCCTTGCTGCCGTTGGCGGAGGTGCCGTAGCCGCACTCGAGCTTGGCCCGAAGATTCCACAGGCTGTGGAGACTGCTGGAAACAATCTCGAAAAACAGTTGCAAGATGCTTTTCAGAAGGGACTCCAGGCAGGTGAAGAGCAGGTGCGTAAAGAATTTCTTACCGCGCTGGACAGTATGGAAGGCGTCTCCCTTGACGCGGCCATTGCTGCTGCTCGCCTGACCCGGGTTGCATATGATGTCTTCGTCTCTCCTCTGGTCTCGCTCGCCGCTACCGTGGCTGGCGATTTTCTTACCATCACTCTGCGCACCGTACAGACTGCCCGTAGCTGGCTGGCCCGCATTTATCAGGATAACGATACCCTGGCGGCACTGCAAACCGTGCTGCAAACCTGGGTAAATGATGTGAATAAGATGCCCAAACAAATCAAGACCATTACCGATACCGACCTGGATGGTGCGCAAGCCTACCTGCGTGCATTGCAACGGAAAATACAGCAAGAACAGGCATTACTCAATAAATCAACAACTACACCAACTCCGACTTCGGGAGCAAAACCAACTGCGACTCCCAGAAAGCACTGACGCTTTGCTCAGGAAACACCTGGCGCATTAAATTTCGGGAAAAAAGGACGTATCTACATTTCTGGATACTGGACATCCAGCATTTGATAGGTTATACTCAAAAACATGTTATACAGGAAGGAGGAGTTAGCTTACAGGTTCTGTGTATTCACATTTTTCGATGCGGCTCAAAGTGTCGTCTGCATCTGTAGTATGATTACTTCTGCTACAGTTATTTTTCTGGGAGGTGTACACTTCAATGGCAACAACTGCTAGTAGTGGTAGCAGCAACGTTCTGCGTTCAGAACGCATTGCCGGTGGTATTCTGCCAAAAGTCCTCAACTCATTCGACATGGTGGCAATTTTCGTTGCAATCGTCCTCTTTATCAGTAACTCCGCTGTTATGGCAGGAGGTGCTGGTCCCGCAGCCTACGTTTACTGGGGGCTTGGCTTCATCACTTTCCTCATTCCGGGTGCCATTGTGACCGGTCAGCTCGGCCTGATGTTCCCAGGTGAAGGCTCTATCTATGTCTGGACGAACAAGGCTTTTGGCGCGTTCCTGGGCTTCTTTGCCGGTTTCTGCGCCTGGTGGCCCGGTGTGCTGGTGATGATCGCCACAGGCGATGCTGTCGTCTCCCTCATCCAGCAGCTCAACAGTGGTTGGCTGACTCAGGCGTGGGAGCAGGGTGTGATGATCATTCTTGTCATTGCCTTCTCCTTTGTGCTGTCTGTCCTGCGCTTTCGCGTCACTCAGAACTTCGTCAACGTCGTCTTCCTGGCCTACGGCGGTGCTATTCTCCTGATTGGCGTCGCTGGCCTGCTTTCTGCTTTCAGCGGCCATGCCGCCCCCGTGAATTACGGTCCGAAGGCATGGAGTCTCAATCTGGGTAATATTACCTTCTATGGTACCGTCATCCTGGCCCTGCTCGGTATTGAGGTTCCACTAAACATGGGCGTCGAAATCAACGACATGCGCGCTATCACTCGCTATCTCCTCTGGGGTTCGGCAGTCGTCATAGCTGCCTATCTCATCGGAACCTTTGGCGTGATGGTCGCTGTGCCGATTAAAGATCAGGGCAGTCCCTCGGCAATCGCAGAGGCAGTGCAGCTTGGCTTTGGCGCGGCCGGTTCCGTACTGGGCGTGATCGTGAATATCATCTTCATCGGCTTCTTTGTCTTCAACACTGCCGTCTATAACTATTCCTTCGGGCGACTGCTTTTTGTCTCCGGTCTGGACCGTCGCCTGCCATCGGTAATGAGCAAAGTCAATGCCAACCGCGTGCCGTGGGTGGCTGTGCTGGTGCAGAGTATTATATCTAGCGTTCTCACTGCTGTAGCCTTCATCCTGGCCCCACTGGTCATCAGTTCGCTCTCGCCCAGCAATCTTTCAACGGTCATTTATGACATCTTGCAGGCTGCTGTGACGGTCATCTGGTGCGTTTCGATGGTGATCCTTTTCATCGATGTGATCATCATTCGCTACAAGTATCACGAGGATTTCATTCGTGCGCGCCTGGCACCCGACTGGGTATTCTACCTCTGCTCGGCCCTGGGCCTCATCGCTAGCGCGTTTGGCGTCTTCGTTATCTTCACCGGACCGTGGACGGGCCTGCTGAGCCAGGGTACCTGGGATATGTGGATCGGTGGGATCGCGATTCTCTCGCTACTTGTTGCTGTGATCGTCTTCTTTGTTGGGCAGGCCACTATCAGGCGTGATGTCAGTGATGAAGAAGTTCTTGCGGAGGTCACCGGTGAGGCGGGCGACTAAGCGTGTTCAAGCTCAATCATCCGTAGGCACCGATTTACTGGCTAAATAGCTTCGAAGGCCGATACATCGGCGCTGCTCACGAGCCTACGGGGTAGGGGAGAGAAGAGAGCAGAAGGTTGCAGAGTTTCGCACCTTCTGCTCTCTTCTCACAATCTTTCTAACAGTTTCTCTGTTACACTTCCAGGGGATCAGTGATGATGGCGCAGAATGACCTTGACGACGAGCAATTAATGCGCATTGATGATCTTGCTTACATCACCCGGATACCGGGGCGCACCATTCGTTTTTACAATACCGAAGGGCTGCTTCCTCCCGCGATTATGCGTGGGCGTGTTGCCTACTACACGCACGAGCACCGGCAGGTACTCACGATCATCAAGGAACTCAAAGAGCGACAAAATATGCCCCTGCACGTCATCAAGGAACTTTTGCAGATTCGGGCTGAACACGGCGAGGCGCAGATGACCCTCGCCCTCAAGCAGCGCCTGCTGCGCCCGCTGACTACTGACCAGTCACAGGCGCAATTGTCGAAAGAGGAACTGGTGCAGCGCATAGGGGTTTCGGCTGCCTCCATCGAGGAAATGGTGCAACAGGGACTGCTCTTCCCCTCTGAAAGCGAAGGGCAGCAGGTATTCAGCGGTGATGATCTCTTGCTGCTCGAACTCTACCAGGGCCTTGAGCAGCTGGGCCTGCCGCTCGCGCTGCCCGCGCTCATCCGTTTCCAGCTCCGGCAACTGGTGCGCAGCGAACTCGCTGCCCTGGAGCAGCACCTGCGCCCGCGCTGGCAAGAGGAGGGGGTGCCATCTGAGCAGCAGCTTGAACAATTCGAAAAGATGCTCGCTCTCACCGACACCCTCATCTCCATCCTGCACCGCAAGTTTATCTACCAGACGTAAAAATCGTCGATCATGTCACCTCATGAAAAAGTGTCCAGACATGTCATTCTGAGCGCAGCGAAGAATCTGAAGTGAGCCATCACTACGATTGGTTGCCTTAGATCCTTCGCTGCACTCAGGATGACATGTGGGAGAGAGCCTGGTTGGTAAAAATCATTTAGAAAAGTTCAACACATCTTTCTCACGCAGCAGCAGGTAAATTCTGAACCAGAGGGTGAGCCAGCCGCCGCCGAACAGGTAGCCACCGATGACATCGCTCGTCCAGTGGTTTCCCAGGTAGACACGGGAGGGGCCATCCAGGGCCATGAGCAGCAGGGGAATAGCCAGCAGGGCTTTCTGCCAGGCTGGTTTATCGCGCCAGTAGATCAGACCGAGAGAAAATAACCAGCCCCAGAGTGTAAGGGAGGCGGTCACGTTCCCACTCGGAAAGCTTTGTCCATCCGCTTCCTTCCATTTGTGGACAAGCGCGGGATTTGGCCGGGGCCGGTCGACCCCCTTTTTGATCACCGATTTTACTATCTCTGCCGTCAGGTTCATCCCCAGTAACATCACTGCTTCCAGCTTCAGATGAAGCTTCCATAGCAGCAGTGCGAGAGGAAAGACCGCGACGCTCAGAATCTTAGGCGAGTCCAGATCGCTGAGGAAATCCGCCCCACCCAGCAGAAGCCGGGAATGATTGTTTTGTATTGCCTGGGTGATCTCTACGTCCGTGGCATCTACCGGATTCCTGCGTACCCAGATCGCCAGTGGCACAAAAAGTGCTAACTCCACTATCGAGGCGATGGTCAACCCTCGCTTCAAGCTTTGTGAAGGGGTCCAGGGCGTTGGTGGAACTGCCATATTTTCCAGTGCATTGTTCACCTCGTGATAGGCTTGCTGCACATATTTCACCGGTGATTTCAAAGCCATACGTGTGTCCCTCCGTGCAATCTCAGATAAAAGATATCCTTAAAGATAGTAGTAGTACGTTTCTGGAAGGGTTTTCGTTTCTGTCCGGCTTTGTCCTGCTTCCGTCTATGATGTGAAACACCTCAAAAATGCTACGTACATTATGCTGATAATGGTATTGAGAATATGAGCAATTTAGCAGGAGAAAGCAGAATGTTGCAAAAACGTGCGTTTCAGATGTTTCTGTCCTGTCTTCTTGTATGTATACTTGCTGCCTGCTCCTCAGGCACAGGTACCTCTTCCGGGCCGTCTTCTCAACAGACCCACACTCCGACGGTCGCGGTGACACCTTCGCCGGCACTGGCAGCGGGGACGGCGCTCTTTCAGGCCAACTGGTCACATGGCATTGCTGGCTGGAGTGGGACGCAGGGTTGGACGGTTGTACAGGGGCAACTTGAGATCAATTCCAGTAGCTCGGCTATGCTCGCTATTCCTTATAAGCCAGTCGTGAGCAATTATGCTATAGAAATTCATCTGCAGGTGGTGCGCCTGCTGCAAGATCACGGCGGCAATTTCGTGATTGCTGCCGCGAAACAGAGCGGAAAAGATGGCTTTGAGGCGGGTGTTCTCGACCTGAAAAAGCCGGGTCCCTTTGGCAGTCATCCACAGGCTCAGGCTCTCATCGACCCCAATGACGATATGCCTCAAGGTTGCTGCCAGCCGATTGATTACGAACCCGGCTATGACTGGCACACCTACCGTCTCGAAGTGCAGGATAACGGAGTGCGCTTGCTGGTTGATGGTACGCAGATCGCGTATGCTGACAGCAACGCGACCGATACGCTTTCAAACGGCACACTCAGTCTCAACAGTTCGCTTGTTATTTTGCGTGTCAGCAGCCTGCGCATTATTGCGTTGTAAGGGTTTATATGATCTCATCAGGATTGATGCCCAGTGACCGCAATTTCTCTGCTAGAGCTTGTGCGCGTCGAGCTTCCTCCTCGGCTCGCTTCTCGGCTTGCTCTGCGGCTTGCCTGGCCTCTTGTGCTCGCTCGGCTTGCTCTGCGGCTTGCTCTGCGGCTTGCTCTTTCAGCAAAGCCTCGGCCTGAGCCTCGGTCGGTCGAAGTCGTTGTTCGTGGTCGTAGAGACACAGAGAGGTTCCTTCAGGGACGAGCCAGCTCTCAAGCTGTTCGCTCCAGAGCCAACCCTGTGTATTGGGGAGCATTTCAACCATCGCTCGGCGTTTGGCATCGAGTTGCCAGCCAAAGAGGCGTCGAGTGGTGGCCCGTCTGATGGGCGGTTGGTAGGGATCATATGCGAAGTATTCTTGCACGCCCATGTGAGCATAGAGGGATGGCTTCTCCTGCAGGTCTTTTTTCCAGGTTTCGGGAGAAGCAATTTCCAGCACAACGTGAGGAGCCGGGCCAGTCTTGCCTACACGCCAGCTTCTAATGTCTTCCCGGTAGTCGACCCCTTTGATAATGGCAATATCGGGTGCCAGTGGGTATTCATCTTTATTGGGTGTCTGGTAGAAGTTGAGATTCTCATAAACAGCGCCGTGCTGCCCTTGAAAAAGCCAGTGCAGCACGGACATCAGATAGTGGATTACGGCAGCGTGGAGAGGTGTTTCCCCCATCAAATCCTCCTCGGTGGGGTGAAAATCGTAGTAGTATTGCACGTGATTGCTGATCTCGCGCGCCATGTTGTTCTCCTTTCCTGTCGCAAGCAACCCATCGCATGTCATTCCTTCGCTTCCCCTTCACTCTGCTCAAGGGCTAAAGACTCAGGGCAAGTTCTGAGCGAAGGACGACATTTCTAGCATTCTTCTACGCGCCCCGACGTTTTTGCTCAGATAAACTGAGGCTGCTTCTATGATATCATACGTTCCTCTGGCTTTACAAGGTTTCGGAAGCGATGAGTTCAAACGATAGAATTGACACCTACAGCCTGCTGTGCTACCATACGTGGTGAGGTAGTGTACAAATGACACTGTAGTCACAGGCGCATGTAGTGTTGCGCCTTTCGTTTGAATAATGTGATTGCTAGTTATAGAGAAGTGAAGGATCCGCTATGGGAACACTCCCCATTTTTATTCTGGTGATTCTCGCTATCCTCTTCGGCGGGCTGGTTATGGCAGTAACTGCTGTTCTTGGACCCAGGAAGCCGACACCGGAGAAGCTGGCACCGTATGAATGCGGTATTCAAGAGATCGAAGCGCCGAAACGCCGTTTCCCCGTCAAGTATCTCTTGACCGGTATGCTCTTTATCGCTTTTGATATCGAAATCGTTTCGTTTTATCCATTAGCCATCCTGCTCCACTCGCTCAAAGTGTTCGGGCTGATCGAACTGCTCCTCTTCCTGCTGGTCTTGATGATCGCCTACGTCTATGTGTGGCGTAAGGGAGCGTTTACCTGGGACTAGCCGGTCGTTGGCCTGTATAAAGGCTGTGGTAGTGGCAGCAGCGTTGAAGGAAATACTAGTATGCCAGAGGTAAAGAATCCCTGGGAGCCGGTGCAGACCGTCTCGAACGCGCAGGTATCCCGCGGACGGCGGAAGGAATTACACGTCAAGAACGGCGAGTCTGGTATCCTGACGACCCAGGTTGGTAAAATTATCGAGTGGGGACGCAGCGCCTCGCTGTGGCCCGCGACCTTCGGCCTGGCCTGCTGTGCCATCGAGATGATGGCGACCAGCGCCGACCGCTTCGATCTTGCTCGTTTCGGAGCTGAGGTCTTCCGCGCCTCACCGCGCCAGGCCGATCTGATGATCGTAGCGGGTCGCTTATCGATCAAGATGGCTCCGGTGCTGCGCCAGATTTACGATCAGATGCCTGACCCGAAATGGGTTATCGCCATGGGGGCCTGCGCCTCCTGTGGTGGCGTCTTCAATAACTATGCTATTGTGCAGGGCGTTGATAAAATCGTGCCGGTGGATGTCTTTATCCCGGGCTGCCCACCGACGCCAGAAATGCTGCTCTACGGCTTCAACGAGTTGCAGCGCAAGATACGCGAGGGCATTCCCAATCCGCCCGATCCACAGAAAGAAAGCGGCCTCAAGCTGGTGGGGCCGATCGGAGAGGAGCTATAGGTGATGGCGATTACTCCTCTGAGGACGGTAGAGACGATTCGCGAGAAGTTTCCGCAGGCGGTCGTCGAAACGGTGGAGTTTCGCGACGAGCAGACGATTGTGCTCAAGCCCGAAGTGCTGGTGACCGTCTGCACCTACCTGCAAAAGCGGTTACAATATAATTTCCTATCGACTGTGACTGCCGTAGACTGGCCGGAGCGCGTGCCGCGCTACGATGTGGTCTATCATCTGCTCTCGCTGCCGAACCAGTGCGCGCTGCGCTTGAAGGTGCGCGTGGGCGAGAAAGGTGAGGAGCATCCAGCGGTACCGACGGTCACGGGCGTCTGGCCAGCGGCAAACTGGTACGAGCGTGAGGTCTACGACCTGTTCGGTATCACCTTCGCGGGTCATCCTGATCTGCGCCGCATCCTGATGCCGATGGACTGGACGACGCATCCCCTGCGCAAAGACTACCCGCTCACCGGCTTCGATCTGCCGGAGCCGCACTGGGGCGGCCAGATTCCCTATGATGTGGACCCTGGCGTGGGCAGCCAGACTCTGCGCAGCCCAGAAGGACGCGAACTCAACGAGAGCAGGAGTAAGATTAATCGAGAACAGGAACCGGGAACGCCCAGGCAATAATGGCCAGGAGGGCCCGCCTGTCCCCCGAACCCACTGTGTAAAGAGGATATATGCAGCAAAATGAGCTAGAAACTTCCTATATCATAGAGGACAGCGAACCTATCGATGAGCGGCTGCACGTCGATACTATGACCATCAACATGGGACCGCAGCATCCGAGTACGCACGGCGTGTTGCGTCTCATCCTCACTATTGAGGGCGAGACAGTCGTCAAGGTCGTACCTGATATCGGTTTCCTGCACACTGGCATCGAGAAGACCGCCGAGGCCAAGTCCTACCACCAGGCGCTGGTACTGACCGACCGCATGGACTACCTGGCTCCCCTCTGCAACAACCTGGGCTACTCGCTGGCCGTAGAGAAGCTGCTCGGTATCGAGGACGAGATCAACGACAAGATCAAGTATGTCCGCGTGCTGCTGGCCGAGTTGCAGCGCATTGCCAGTCACCTGGTCTGGCTCGGCACCCACGCCCTTGACCTGGGAGCGCAGAGCGTCTTCCTCTACTGCTTCCGCGAGCGCGAGCTGATTCTGGATATCTTCGAGTATATCTCCGGCGTGCGCATGATGACTAGCTATATCTGCCCTGGTGGCTTGCAGGCCGAGCTGCCGCCCGGTTTCGACAAAAAGGTGCGCGCCTTCACCAATGTCTTTCCCGCCCGGCTGCAAGAGTATCACGACCTGCTGACCAACAACCAGCTCTGGCTGGAACGCACAAAGGGCGTGGCTCTGCTGGACGCTCAGGATGCCATCGCCTACGGAGCCAGTGGCCCCGTTTTGCGTGGCAGTGGCGTTGTCTGGGATATACGCAAAGTCTTCCCGTACAGCGGCTATGAGCAGTTCGATTTCGACATCCCCGTCGGCTCCAACGGCGACGTGTATGATCGCTATCTGGTGCGTATGCTAGAGATGGAGCAGAGCTTGAACATCGTCAACCAGGCGCTGGAAGGGATGCCGCAAGGTCGGCACCGCGTGCTGAATCCGAAGGTTGCACCGCCGGCGAAGTGGCAGATCACCGGCAGCATGGAGGCGCTCATTCATCATTTCAAGCTCTATACAGAGGGCTACCGGCCACCAAAGGGCGATGTCTATGTGCGCACCGAATCGCCCAAAGGCGAGCTTGGCTTCTACATTGTAAGCGACGGCACCGCCCGGCCATACCGCATGCACGTGCGCGGGGCGTCGTTCGCGAATCTTGAGGTACTGCCGTTAATGGTAGAAGGCCGTTTCCTCTCGGATGTAGTGGCCGCTATCGGCAGCATAGATATTGTACTGGGCGAGGTTGATAGATGATTTCAGAACAGGCAAAACAACGCATGCGTGACGTGGCGTCGCGCTATCCCGTAGCGCGCTCGGCTGTCATGCCCGCCCTCTATATCGCTCAGCAGGAAGAGGGCTATCTTACGCAAGAGGGCTTGCAGGCGGTTGCGGAGGCTATCGGCATGACCGTCAACGACGTGGAGAGCGTCGCCACCTTTTATACCATGTACTACCAGCAGCCACAGGGCAGGAAGCAGATCAAGGTTTGCAACAGCATCTCCTGCTACCTGCGTGACTGCGACAAATTAGTACAGCGACTGGAGGAGCGTCTGGGCATCAAAGTGGGCGAGACCACGCCTGACGGTACCTATACCCTGCGTACCGTCGAGTGCCTGGCCTCCTGCGGCACCGCACCCGTACTTCAGATCAACGACGAATTCGTCGAAAACGTCACACCCGATATGCTCGATGCCCTCATCGATGAATGGGAGAGAGAATTAAAAGCCAATACCGTTGGAACGCAATTTATCACGCCAGACGAGGCGAGTGTGCGCAATCGCTAGAGATGGATTTCCGTAGGTGCCGATTTATCGAGCACACGGCCGATTTATCGGCCAATAGGGCCACGCAGGCCGATAAATCGGCGATGCGCACAATAAATTGCGCACCTACGGGTTTTATTGGAATATTATAAGGGATTCTATATGCCAGAACTGATTGTTACAAAGGATATCGATGTGCCTGGGCTGGATACGCTGGAAGGCTACCGGCAGCATGGAGGCTACGAGGCGCTGGAAAAAGCTCTCAAGGAGTACCAGCCGGATGATCTGGTCGAGTTGGTCAAGAAATCCGGGCTGCGCGGGCGTGGGGGCGCGGGCTTCCCTACTGGCATGAAGTGGAGCTTCCTCGCGAAAAACGATAAGATGCGCTATCTCTGCTGCAACTGCGACGAGAGCGAGCCAGGCACCTTCAAAGACCGTATGTTGATGGAGAAAAATCCTCATCAACTGATCGAGGGCGTCATTCTCACCAGCTATGCCTGCCGTGTCTCCGTTGCTTTTATCTATGTACGCGGAGAGCTGGCCTACGCCGCTCGTCAGGTGCAGCGCGCCATCGAGGAGGCGTATGCCGCTGGCTACACTGGCAAAAACATCCTGGGCAGCGGCTTCAACCTCGATATCATTATGCACCGGGGCGCGGGAGCCTATATCTGCGGCGAGGAGAGCGCGCTGATGGAATCGCTGGAAGGCCGGCGCGGCTATCCACGCCTCAAGCCGCCATTCCCCGCTGCCATCGGCCTCTACGGCGGCCCGACCGTCATCAATAACTGCGAGACGCTCTCCACCATTCCCGCCATTGTGCGCAACGGGGCCGAGTGGTACGCCTCGTTTGGCACCGAAAAGAGCAAGGGGACGCGCGTTTTCTGTTTGAGCGGGCAGGTCAAGAAGCCGGGCAACTATGAATTGCCGCTTGGCACGCCACTGCGCACGCTTATCTACGATGAACAGTACGGCGGTGGCATCCTGGGCGACAAACAGCTCAAGGCCATCATTCCCGGCGGCTCGTCCACGCCTATGCTGGGTCCCGACAAGATCGACACGCCGCTTGACTTCGAGGCCATCGCCGCTGCAGGCTCCATGCTCGGCTCCGGCGGCATCGTGGTTATCAGCGAGGATACCTGCATCGTCGATGCCGTGCTGCGTATGAGCGATTTCTACCGCGACGAGTCCTGCGGCAAATGCACGCCCTGTCGCGAGGGGACGTTCTGGCTGACCGAAGTCCTGCATCGCCTCGAACACGGCGAGGGCAGAGAGAGCGATCTCAACCTGCTACTTGATATCTGTGACAACATCAGTGGCAAATCCTTCTGCCCGCTCGGCGACGCCGCCACCAGCCCGATTGTTAGCAGCATCAAGCTGTTCCGCGAAGAATATGAATATCACGTGCGTGAAAAACGCTGCATGGTCGAACGCGAAAGCACGCACAAAGTTCTCCTGCATGCCGGGGAGGTCTAAATAAAGCTATGTCAGAAGAGCAAAAAGACGAACTTGTACATTTGACCATTGACGATAAGCCTGTCGCTGTGCCGCCGGGAACGCTGGTCTGGGAGGCAGCACGGCAGATGGGTATCGAGATACCGTATTACTGCTATCACCCTAAGATGCCGCCGCTGGGCGCGTGCCGCATGTGCTTCGTGGAGATCGAGAAGATGCCCAAGCCGCCGCAGACGGCCTGCACCACGCCCGTCAGCGAGGGGATGATCGTGCATACCAGCACCGAGAAGGTGCTGAAGGCGCGGCGCGGCACGCTGGAATTCCTGCTCATCAACCACCCGCTTGACTGTCCCATCTGTGACAAAGGTGGTGAGTGCGATTTGCAGGACTTTACGCAGCGCTATGGTCCCGGTGGCACGCGCTTCGATCAGTACAAGCGCCACTACAGCAAGCCCATACCTATCAGCGACGAGATTATGCTTGACCGCGAGCGCTGCATTCTCTGCCAGCGCTGCACGCGCTTCAGTTCGGAAATCTCGATGGACAATGGTCTGGTGATGGTCTCACGTGGCTACAAGATGGAGGTCGGCACCGCGCCGGATCGCGCCTTCGACTCCGTCTTCTCCGGCAACACAGTCGAGATCTGCCCGGTCGGTGCGCTCACCGCTCGCTCCTATCGCTTCCGGGCGCGTCCGTGGGAACTGAAGCACGTCCCCAGCGTCTGCAACAATTGCAGTGTTGGCTGCAATGCCCGTGTCGATGTACGCGTCGATAAGATTATGCGGCTGATGTCGCGCAACAACGATGAGATCGATGACGGCTGGCTGTGCAATCGCGGGCGCTGGGACTTCGGTTTCGTCAACGAAAACCGCCTGCGCACGCCGCTCATTCGTCGCAGCGGCCAGATGGTGCGCGCCAGTTGGGACGAGGCTTTCTTCTACATCGCCAGGCATCTGAACGATATCTTAAAGACGCATGGCGCACAATCTATTGGCGGCATCGGCTCGACGCGCATCACTAACGAGGAGTCCTATCTCTTCCAAAGGTTACTGCGAGACGTAATTGGCACATCCAATATCGACCACCATCACGGCTCCTTTCCCGGTTCTCGCGACTCGCTGACTGGCAGACCGTGGATGATGACCAACAGCATCGCCGACGTCGAAAAGGCCTCGCACATCGTGCTGATCGCCGCCGACCCGTACCAGCGCCAGCCCATCCTTGATCTACGCATCAAGAAGGCTATGCGCGAGGGCGCGCGCATCTACATCGTCAACGCGCGCGAGACCGAGCTTGATCGCTTCGCTGCCAGCAAGATCACCATTCCCGAAAACGGCGCAGGCATGGCAGCAAAGCTGCTGCTCCGATCCGCTCTGCAAAGCGACAGAGTAGACGGCAGCAAGTACACAGACATCTATACCCAACTTCAGAGCCAGGAGAAGGCACTGAAAGAGGCGGAGACTGCCTTCGGACTGGAGACCGCGACGCAGTTGCAATTCCTGGCAAACGAGATTGCGGGAGCAAAGGGAGCCATCATCCTCTACGATGAGATGGCAACGCTCGCGCCCGGCTGCCAGCAACTTGCCGCCGATGTGCAGGCGCTGGCCGTCGTCACCAATAACATTGGTCGCCCCGGCGCTGGCGTTGGCCCGCTTTTCGAGGATGCTAACTCGCTCGGAGCGCGAGACATGGGCGTGCTGCCTGATGCGCTGCCTGGCTACCAGCCCATCGAAGAGAAGGGCATGAGCTATAGCGAGATGCTGGGAAGCCCGCAGATCAAGGCTCTCTACGTCGTGGGGGCCAATCCGGCCCGTCGTCTGGAGAAGCCGGAACTACCCTCAACGCTTGAATTCCTGATCGTGCAGGACGTTACGCTGACTGAGACGGCGCAGCAGGCAGATGTGGTGCTGCCAGCCGTGACCTTCGCCGAAAAAGAGGGCAGCATGACCAACGTCGATCATCACGTGCAGGCCATTCGTCGCGCCCTGCGTCCCCTGCCTGGCGCAAAGGCTGACTGGGAGATATTCATCGAACTGGCAAGGCACCTGGGCAGTAAGTGGAGCTACCGCAGCCCGCAGGAGGTACTGCGCGAGATAGCGGAAAGCAATCCCTTCTACGCCGGTCTCACGTGGGAGGCGCTGGGGCTGCAAGGCATGCGCACGCAGGAGCAGGAGGTGGCCCATGCTTAGTTTTCTCAACAACGTCGTCGTCGCGGCCATCGTCAAAAGCGCCATCGTCATCTTCGCACTGCTGACCGCCTTCGCCTATATGACGCTGATCGAGCGGCGTGTGGTGGCGAAGATGCAGGGCAGGTTAGGGCCGAACCGCGCCGGGCCGGGCGGCATGTTCCAGCCGGTGGCCGACGCCCTGAAAATGGCTTTCAAGGAGCAACTTGTCCCGGCGCAGGCGCGCAAGCCTATCTACCTGATCGCGCCCATCATCTCGGTGGTGGTTGCGCTCTGCGCCTTCGCCGTTGTCCCTATTGGCAATAGCTGGATCACTGGCAAGCCCAGCGTGTGGGATCCACTGATCGGCGATATCAACGTTGGCTTGCTCTGGATACTCTCCATCTCGTCGCTGGCCGTCTACGGTATCGTGCTCGGCGGCTGGTCGTCGGGCAACCGCTACTCGCTGCTTGGCGCCCTGCGCAGCGCGGCCCAGATGGTCTCCTACGAAACCAGCCTCGGCCTCGCCCTCAGCGGCGTTTTGATGTGGGCCGGTACGTTGAGCATGGTCGGCATCGTCCACGCCCAGCTTGACCAGCACATCTGGTTTATCTTCGCGCAGCCCCTCGGCTTCTTCATCTATCTCATCGCGGGTATCGCCGAAGTCAACCGTGCCCCCTTCGACCTGCCGGAGGCCGAGCAGGAACTGACCGCCGGGTATCTCACCGAGTATGCTGGTCTGCGCTGGAGCCTCTACCAGATGGCTGAATACATCAACATGATTACCGTCGGTGCCGTCGCCTCGACGCTATTCCTTGGCGGCTGGAGTTTCTTCGGTTTCGGACTGGAGAACATTCCTGGCCTCTCGATTATTATATTCTTAATCAAAGTTGCCTTTTTCCTGTTCGTGTTCATCTGGCTGCGCGCCACGCTGCCACGCATTCGCTACGACCGCCTGATGCGTCTTGGCTGGCAGGTGCTGCTGCCCCTGGCCGTGCTCAACGTCATCATCACCGCCACCATCGTGGCCTTCGGTCTCCCGTGGTGGCTCAACGGCATCGTCGGTCTTGCCATCGTCATCATCGCCCTGCTGCTCATCCGCCGACGCACCATCCAGGTGGAACAGGTCGTCACCCCCCAGGGCCGCGTCCTCCCCACCTCCGTCCGCCTCGTCAAACTCGGGTCGGCAACGGGAAAGGCAGCCACGCAAAGCGGTGGGGACAAGATGGTTGAGCCAGTGCAGGAGGTGAAAGCGTAGGGTTACAGTTGACTGGCCAACGTATCCGTAGGGGCGACCTTCAGGGTCGCCCGCTGGCAAGAGCGCAGCGAATTGCCAGTCTCGATTAAGAGGGCGAATCGGGTAAAATTTGCACGGCCAGTTGCTGCGCTCCTGGCCGCGGGCGACCCTGAAGGTCGCCCCTACGAACTGATGGGTGACCCTGAAGGTCTCCTCAACAGATTACACAGGGAGCAATCATGTCGACCTCTGACTATGACAAAGTATTTGCTCAGGTACTGCAACTGACACGTGCAGAGCAAATTCGATTACTGATAGAACTAGCATCAATGCTCGGCTACCGGATTACGGCACAGCGATTGCATAGCATCCTGGAGTTGGAGGGGTTGGGCAAGGAAGTATGGGCGGGGGTTGACGTGATGCAGTATATAGAGGAAGAGCGTAATTCATGGGAGCGTTAATTCTTGCAGGAGACTACGAGGGTAGCCTGCAAGGATACATCGTAGGTTAGTAGGGGCGGAGTTGGCCTCCGACCTTCCGGGATACTATCCTTCCTGGCTAACCCACGCATAGAGGGAACACACAGCTATGTCTTTTGATATCATGAAGGGGTTGAAAACGACCCTGAAGAATATGGGGAAGAAGCCGACGACGGTGAGTTACCCGGAACAGGAGCGCGAACTGCCCCCGCGTTTCCGGGGGCGGCACGTCCTGCACCGCTATGAGAACGGCCTGGAACGCTGCGTTGGCTGCTACCTGTGCGCGGGCGCGTGTCCCGCCGATGCCATTTATATCGAGGCGGACGAGAACACGGAGGAGCAGCGCGTCTCACCTGGAGAGCGTTACGCGAAGGTCTTCGATGTCAACCTGCTGCGCTGCATCTTCTGCGGCTACTGCGAGGCGGCCTGTCCAACGGGGGCGATCACGCTGGAACGCGAATACAAGCTCGCGTCTTACTTCCCGGAAGACCTCGTGTACCACAAGGAGCAGTTGCTTGAACCTGTCGGTCAGGCGACCATTGGCTCCGCTGCCGTCTGGTTCGAGGCACCACCGCCGCCAGA
Source organism: uncultured Chloroflexia bacterium (assembly GCA_963736995.1). Lineage (GTDB taxonomy): Bacteria > Chloroflexota > Ktedonobacteria > Ktedonobacterales > Ktedonobacteraceae > CADDYT01. The sequence continues at coordinate 1,222,529 of CAVTRB010000002.1, read as the reverse complement.
AGAGTCAGCGCAGCCCGTACCACAGGAGACCGGCGTCTTCGATGGCTCGCAGGCCAGTGCCGCCGCCGTTGGCCTCGGCACTATGGAGACCGAGCGCGAGGTCTGGATCGTCAACGAGGAACAGGACGAGGACCGGCGACCGTTTGAGCGCAAAGACGAAGAGGAGGTCGCGCTATGACCCTGACAGTCATCACCTTTTTTGTGCTGGCAGTCGCCAGCATCGCTTCCGCTATCGGCGTCATCACCTTTAAGAACGCCGTTCACAGCGCACTGAGCCTGATTCTCACGCTGCTCTTCATTGCGCTCTTTTACCTGCAACTGGGGGCTATGTTCATTGCCATCGTACAGATTCTGATCTACGCCGGGGCGATCATGGTGCTCTTCCTGTTCGTCGTCACCATGCTTGCTACCGAGGCGAACGACACCGAGTTGCCGGATCGCATTGGCTGGCAGCGCGGTGTTGCCGCCGTGCTCGGCCTCGTGCTGGTCGCCGCCCTCAGCTACATGCTCTTTACCGGCACTAGCGTCGCCAGTACTGCTGTTGCTCACGGCGCGAACAGCTACTCGCAGGCGGTCAGCAGCTTTGGCGGGGATACACAGGCGTTTGGCATGGCGCTTTTCCACGGCTTCGCCTTTCCCTTCGAGGTAACAAGCCTGTTGATCGTCGTTGCCATTCTGGGCGCTCTAGTTCTCGGGAGAAAAGCTTAGATGTGGAAATCCCGTAGGGCCTCGATAAATCGCGGCCCTACGGAGGATTCGGTGCATTGGAGGTTCCTATGCCATTATCAGCATATCTTGTTGTGAGCGCTATACTCTTTACGATTGGCGTCGTTGGTGTGCTCATCCGGCGCAATCCGCTCATTATCTTTATGTCTATTGAATTGATGTTAAATGCCGTCAATCTCTCGTTCGTGACCTTCTCGCACTTTCTCAATTCTGCGGATGGCCTGATGTTCGTCTTTCTCGTGCTCACCGTTGCCGCCGCCGAGGTGGTGATTGGTCTGGCTATCATCGTCTCGATCTTCCGCACGCGTCGCGACATCGATGTTGATGACATGAATGTATTACGAGGCTAAGTAATTATGGTCAATCTGAGTATCTGGGTGCTGCTGCTGCCTCTATTCGGCTTCATCATCCTGGGGCTGATTGGCAGGACACTGCCACGTGCAGGCATCTTAACCATCGCCTGGACAGCCGTTGGTGGGGCATTTTTCTTCGCCCTGCTGAACTTTTTCTCGGTACTCGGCACGCCAGCAGCGGCCCGTGTCAACGACACCATCTATTACACCTGGGTCGGGTCGGGTACGTTGCAGATTCCTTTCGGCCAGTTGCTCGACCCGCTTTCGGCCACCATGCTGCTGATCATCACCGGCGTTGGTTTGCTGATCCACATCTATTCCGCCGGGTACATGGAGGACGACCCCGGCTTCTGGCGTTTCTTCGCCTACATGAACTTTTTCGTCTTCGCCATGGTGCTGCTGGTGACTGCCGACAATTTTCTCTTCCTGCTCATCGGCTGGGGACTGGTCGGGCTGGCCTCCTTTCTGCTCATTGGCTTCTGGTATCAACGCCAGACGGCGGTAGCGGCGGCGCGCAAAGCCCTGGTCATCAACATCATCGGCGACTTCGGCTTGATGCTGGCGATATTTTTGATCTTCATCCATTTTGGCACGCTGAACTACCTGCCCAACGGCACAGGTGCGGGCGTCTTCACACAGCCCATGCCGAACAGCGGCATTCTGGAGGCCATCTGCCTGCTGCTCTTCCTGGCCTGCACAGCCAAGTCGGCACAGTTGCCGCTCTACATGTGGCTGCCGGACGCGATGGAGGGTCCCACGCCCGTCAGTGCGCTCATTCATGCCGCCACGATGGTCACGGCTGGCGTCTATCTCGTTGCCCGCGCCAATCCGCTGTTCCAGAACGCGCCCATCGCGCTGGGCGTTGTCGCGGGCATTGGCGGCGTGACCGCCCTCTTTGCCGCCAGCATCGCCATCTTCCAGCTTGATATCAAACGCGTGCTGGCCTACTCGACGATCAGCCAGCTTGGCTATATGTTCCTGGGCGAGGGTGTGCATAACTACAGCGCCGGTATCTTCCATCTCACCACGCACGCCTACTTCAAAGCCCTGCTCTTCCTGGGCGCGGGCGTCGTCATCCACGCGCTGAACGGCCAGCAGGACATGCGCGCAATGGGCGGGCTGCGCCGCAAATTGCCCATCGCCTTCTGGACGTTCCTGATTGCCGCGCTGGCGATCAGCGGCATCCCACCGCTCTCCGGCTTCTGGAGCAAGGATGAAATTCTCAGTTCCGTGCTGGCGCAGGCGACGACTACCGGCAATGCCTGGTACTACGTGCTCTGGGGCATCGGCATCCTGACCGCCGGGCTGACCGCCTTCTACATGTTCCGCCTCTTTTTCGGCATCTTCGCGGGAAATTATCGCGGAGCCAATCCGTCCATCGTCGCGGAGGAACCGGAGGACGAGGAGGAAGGCCCGGCAGGCCATCATGACGGCGTGGTCAGCTATAACCGCATCCACGAAGCAGGCCCTATTATGACCGTGCCGCTCGTCATCCTTGCCGGTCTCTCGATTATCGGTGGCCTCATCGGTTCATACGCCATCTTCGGCCTGCCCAATGCTCACCCGTTTGAGTCCTTCCTGTCCACCGTCTTCACCGGTGTTGCGGCTCCGCAGGCTTCGGTCGGGCTGGCCTGGGTCTCAACCGGTCTGAGCGTGCTCCTCGCCCTGCTCGGCATTCTGGGCGCGTGGGCGCTCTACGGCAAGGGCTTCCAGTACAGAGAGAATCCTAATCCTGTCTACCAGTTCGCCTTCCACAAGTATTACGTAGACGAGGCTCTGGAAACTGTGCTCATTCGTCCCATTACCTGGGCCGGGCGCGAGTTCTCGCACTATCTGGAAGGTGATGTGCTCGATGGCGGCAGCCGTGGTATTGGCTCGCTATTTCGGGGCTTGAGCGGCGCGCTGCGGCGGCTGCAAACTGGCTTCGTGCGCAACTACGCCCTCGCCATCCTCGTCGGTGTCGTTCTGATTGTCCTGTACTACGCTATTCACTAAGGGGGTAGAGAGCCTATGTTTCCGCTACTGTCCGTCATCGTCTTTCTCCCCCTGCTGGGAGCTATCGTCGTCTTACTCCTGCCGGGGGAGCAGCACGGACTCATCCGTGGTATGGCCCTCGGCTTCGCCATTCTCGATTTCATCTTTGCCCTGGTGCTGATGTTGCTCTACTCGGAGGCCAATGTCTCTGCCGCCCTGCCGATCACGAGCAATGCTGCCAACGCCACATTCCAGTTCAACGAACTGCTCACCTGGATTCCCGCCATTGGCATCAACTACAGTCTGGGCGTGGACGGCATCAGCCTGCTGCTCGTCGTGCTCACCAGCCTGCTCACGGCAGTGTGTATCGCGGCCTCGTACCGGATCGAGCAGAAGATCAAGAGCTACATGGCTTTCATGCTGCTGCTGGAGTGCGGCATTCTCGGCGTCTTCCTCTCCACCAATCTTTTCCTGTTCTATATTTTCTGGGAACTGATGCTGATTCCGGCCTATCTGCTGGTTGGCACGTGGGGCGGAGAGCGCCGCATCTATGCCGCCTTCAAGTTTGTGCTCTACACCTCGGTGGGCAGCCTCCTGATGCTGGCAGGCATTATCGGCCTCGGCTACTTTCACCAGCAGGCGGTCGGTGGCAGCTACACGCTTGACCTGGCGAGCCTGCTCAGTACGAAGCTGGACAACACGACGCAAATCTGGCTCATGCTGGCCTTTGCCGCCGCCTTCGCTGTCAAAGTGCCACTGGTGCCGTTCCATAGCTGGCTGCCGGATACCTATGCCGAAGCGCCCGCGCCCGTCACCGCGCTGCTGGCCGGTGCCATGTCCAAGACGGGAGCCTACGGTTTCCTGCGTTTCTGCGTGACGCTCTTCCCGGCGGCGGCGCACACGCTGGCCCCGCTTTTCAGCATTCTCGCGGTCATCAGCATTCTCTACTGCGCGCTGATGGCGCTGGTGCAGAACGACCTCAAGCGGTTGCTCGGTTATTCGAGCATCAGCCACCTGGGCATCATCGTGCTGGCGATCTTCGCCTTCAACGTGCAGGGCATCGAGGGTGCGGTCTTGCAGATGGTCAATCACGGCATCACCACCGCCGCCCTCTTCCTGATCGTCGGCTTCATCGAGGCACGCACCAGTACGCGCCGCCTGAGCGACTACGGTGGCCTGGCCCTGCGCATTCCCGTGCTGGCAACGATACTGATGATTGCCGTGCTCTCGTCGCTCGGTCTGCCCGGTCTGAACAGTTTCGCGGGGGAGTTCCTGGCGATGCTCGGCATTTTCCAGCACAGTGTCGTCTATGGCGTGCTGGCAACCGCCGTTATCGTCCCTGCCGCCTGGTATCTCACTCGTTTCTTCCTCGGCATGATGGAAGGGCGGCGCAAGACAGAGGGTCCTATAGCCTCGCTTGAACGCAAGGGTGTGCTGGCGGACATCAATTACGGCGAGTTCTTAACGGTCTTGCCCTTGCTGGCCCTGATATTCTATATTGGAGTGCAACCGGCTCTATTCACGTTTCTGATGGAGCCTTCCGTTACCAATACATTGCAGGTGATTAGCACCGCTTTCGTACACTAGCAAACCACGACAGGGTACCCGCCCCACCAAGGCCGACCGCAAGGGATCGGCCCTACTATACTCGGATGCGGCTCGCAGAGCCGGGTCAGGGGCGACGTATATAGTAGGGCCACCCCTTGCGGGTGGCCTGGGGCGGACGGGTGGTCTGCTCGGTTTCTGTGATTTATACATAAGGATAAATCCTATGACGTTTACGTTTACAGTCAGTGCCGCGGATTGGGGGCGCATCGCGCCAGAACTGGTGCTGGCGGTTATGACGCTGCTCATCATGATGGCAGACCTGCTGCTGCCAGCAGTTGGGCCGGACGCTGGCGGCAACAACGGCAGCGAGCCGGGGTTGGGACGTTTCCTGCCACTGCCCGCGCTGGCCCTGCTTGCCCTGGCGGGAGCATTTGCCGCTACTATCATCCTCTTTCTCGCTGGCGACCAGCACAGCGCTTTCAACGGGATGATCGGCTCCGACGCGAGTTCGCTCTATGGCTACATCATCATTCTGAGCGCGAGCGTACTCGGGGTGCTGCTCTCGCCCGGCTTCCTCTGGCGCTTGAACATCACTCACCAGGGCGAATACTATGCCCTCTGGCTGCTCGCGACTACTGGCATGATGCTGCTCGCGGCAGCCATGAGCTTTCTGGTCGTCTTCCTGGGCCTGGAAATGCTCTCGCTGGCCCTCTACATTCTCAGCAGTTACCTGATGCGGCGCAGGAGTTCGCAAGAGGCGGGCATGAAATATTTCCTGCTCAGTTCCTTCGCCTCCGCCTTCCTGCTCTATGGCATCGCCCTCACCTATGGCGCGACCAGCAGCACGACGTTTACTGGCATAAGTAGTTTTCTGACTAACTACTTTGGACTCAACCACTCCATCGCTCCGGGTGCTGTGCTGCATCCTCCGATGCTGCTGCTCATCGGTATCGGGCTGCTCACCGTTGGTTTCGCCTTCAAGGTCTCGGCCATCCCGTTCCAGGCGTGGACGCCGGATGTCTATGCCGGTGCGCCCGCGCCGGTCACGGCCTTCATGTCCGTCGGTACCAAAGCCGCTGCGTTCATCGCCTTTGCGCGCGTCTTCGATGTGGTCTTCCAGCCGATTCATACGACCTGGATGCCGGTCATCTGGGTCATCGCTATCCTGACCATCGTTGGTGGCAACGTGCTGGCGCTGGTGCAGACCAATCTCAAGCGCCTGCTGGCTTATTCGAGCATCGCGCACGCCGGGTACCTGCTCATCGGCATCGTCGCGGGCGGCACCATCGGTATTGCCGCCATGCTCTTCTACCTGCTCTGTTACACCTTCCTGAACCTGGGGGCCTTCGGCGTCTCCTCCGTGCTAGAGGCGGCCAATCCGCAGGCCAACAATCTGGACGAGATGCGTGGCCTCTGGTACCGGCAGCCGGTGCTGGCGGGCCTGCTCGCCTTCTTCCTGTTCGCGCTGGCAGGCTTCCCACCGATGGCCGGTTTTGCCGCTAAATACTATCTGTTCCTGGTCGCGCTGCAAAGCGGCCATCCCGAACTGCTCATTATCGGCGTGCTTGCCAGTGTCCTGGGCATGTACTACTACCTGAAAATCATTGCCGTCATGTTCATGCAGCGTGAAGCTCCGGCGACAGCCGCACAGCCCATCAACAGGGTACCCGCCACCCCGAGGGTAGCCGCAAGGGGTGGACAGTCTGGAAGACTGCCAGGGCCTACTGTACCCGAACGTGGTTCCAGAAAATTGACTGGTACAGGAGCGCTTTGGGAAGCACCTGCTAAAGCTGGCACTGCCGTAGCCGTGAAAGCGACGACGGTCAACGAGTCTAGAACGGTCATTGCCACCGAAAAAGAGGTCGAGCGCTGGACGATTTCGTGGCCCACCTGGGTCTCGCTTGGCCTGAGCGCCCTCGGCACTCTTGCCATGGGCACCATCCTCCCCTTCTGGCTCGTCAACGTCGCCCAGTACGGCGCGCACATGATGTTTTTGCTAAGATAATAGAAGAGAAAAGTGGGGTTGGCAGGCGCTCCGAGCGCCTGCCAACCCCACTTTTCTCTTCTATTAAACCAGTTCCTTCGCTTGCCGTATCGTTTCTTCCGTTGCCCGTACGCGCTCACTTTCAAGCAGTCTTCTCAAAAGCAATCGTGCGACTAAACGGGCAGAGCGACTGCCGAAAACAAAGTAATATTGAAGCTCATCCAGTATGGCCTGCTCGTCTTCTCGCATGATAGCTCTCCCTGGCTTATCTGTCGTTAAACAACTTACCCAACTTAAACTGGACAAGGGAGGAAATAACGAGGGAAACTACTCCAATATAGATTGGAAAACCAATGTTCGCGAAGTTCCATACGTTGATGGTGAGCAACGTAATTATGGCAGAAATCATCGAGGTAAAATAGGGCAATGCACTCTCTGTTTCGGGATACTTGAACGATTTTACCACCGTAGGAAGGGCTGCGAGGCCGTCAGCGACGATACTGAGCAGGATGGCAACGTTCCCTGATTTCGTGATATACCAGAGTATAAGGCCGATGAGAGAAAGCGCGCCACAGGCCAGATCAAAAGAGCTTAACTTCCATTGAGACTTTTTGTTTATGAATGAAGCAATCAGGATGGTGAGAGGAAGAAAGCCCACCATAAACGTCATTAGCGCCTGTATGCCAACGCCCTGTTTCACTTCAGCAATAAAAGCAATGAGGGGAGCAAGCGACCACATTAAGAAAGAAACCCTGTTCGGTTTCACTCTGCCTTTAAGTGTATTAATCAGGTAACTTAAACCGCCAACCAGGGAGATGATGGCCCCTAAAATTACAAAATTTTGATTAAGCATAGTAGATAAAAACTCAACTATTCACAGTTTACAAGCCGGGGGGCTTTAGAAATGACGGGTGTTGTTCTCTTCTGCACTCCAAACCAGTACAATCCCTTGCGTCCATTTGCTTCAGCCCTGTGGTTTTGACATGCGGCGAATGCGGGGCGAGAGCGAAGGGAGCGCCTACTCGAGGTGATTGACGCAGAGGCGACCCCGCGCCATGACCAGCTTGAGCCGACGCTGCGGATCGGTGAGGACGGCAATGTCTTGCAGGGGATCTCCCTCGACGACGAGCAGATCGGCAGACGCTCCCGGAGCCACCACGCCCACCTGTCCCTCCATGCGCAGTAAGCGTGCGGCCACTGTGGTCGCCGAGCGCAGGAGATCGGCAGGCGGCTGCACCTCGCGGCGCAGCGTGAATTCGCGGAGTTGCTCTTCGTGCATGGCACCCAGCAAATCGGTTCCATACACGATGGGAATCTGCGCCCGGTGCGCTAACTCCAGGGCATGTAGGCCCGCATGCAGCACATCGAACACTTTGCGATGGCTGTGTTCCGGTAGCCCAAATTCACGCCCGCGAGCGGCCAGGGCAGCATAGGTCACCAGAGTCGGCACATAAAAGGCACCGCTCTGCTGGAAGAGGGGCAGGCTGCTTTCGTCCATGAGATTGCCATGCTCGATACTGCGCACGCCGCACTCCAGGCCCCGATTGATCGCCCGCGAAGTATAGGCGTGTCCGGCGACATAGAGGTTGGCGGCCTCGGCTTCCTCAACGGCAGCACGGATCTCCTCGCGTGAGAACTGGACCGAATCCACGCGATCGGTGGGAGAAGCGACCCCACCACTGAGCATGAGCTTGAGATGGGAGGCACCACGTCGAATCTCCTCGCGGGCGGCCTTGCGCACTTCATCCACACCATCGCAGAGAACTCCCAGACCGGCACAGCAGTGACAGAGATCATACGCCTGCCTGCCCGGGCCGCGCACATCGCCATGCCCTCCCGTCTGCGAGAGTGCTTTGCCGCCAAAGAGAAGGCGCGGCCCCTGCTAGATACCCCTCTTCAATGGCCAGTGCCAGCCCATACTCGGCACCGCCCACATCGCGCACCGTCGTGAAGCCGCGCTGCAGCATGCCCGCCAGCACGTGGGCCGCTCGCGCCGTGACATAGGCCGGAGACCACTCGGACAAGGCACTAAGGTCTGCGGTGACGGCGGTCACATGCACATGGGCATCGATCAAGCCCGGCATTAAGGTCATGCCATGCAGGTCAAAGCTCTGCGCATCGCTGGCTTGCACGTCGGCTCCTCCGACCTCCACAATGCGCTCTCCCTCGACGAGTACCGAGCTATCAGTAAAATAGTCACCGCGCCCGGCATCCAGGATGCTGGCGTTGCGAAAAAGATAGCGTGCCATCTGTCCTTGCTATTCCTCCCGTTCCTGGAACATCTGTAATAGTTCACTGCTGTCCTGCTGTAATCTCCGCAAAAGAGGAGTTTCCTCTCTTTTCATCTTTTCATTTTGCTCTGTTTTCCATGTGGTTGTCAAGTTTTTGGCTGTCCATCTGCGAAGAGAAGTCCATGCCCACCTTGTTGCTTCCGGCGCATTGTGGCACAATACATCTGCGGACATCACGCGGCCATATCATGCTGTATCCCAGGGGAGAAACTGGACGTGCTCTGAGCAACCCGACGCTGCAAATACTGAAGGCACGCTCATCAAAGGAGTCAAACATGCGCAAGATCGATGCGTTCGCACACATTCTGCCTCGTTCCTATCTTGAGCGGCTGGAGCGCCAGCTCGAAAAAACCATGGCTCCGAGCCAGATCGACTACTACCGTGAGGGCGTCTTCACCTTCGATCGGGTGCTGACCGACCTGGACGCGAGGTGGCGCAAGATCGAGCCGTACGGCAATTATGTGCAGGTGCTGGTGCTCGCCGTGCCTCCGCTTGAAGAGGTCGGGCCACCGGCAGTGGCGGCGGAGTTTGCCCGCATTGCCAATGACGAGATGGCGCAACTGGTCCTGCGCTTTCCTGACCGCTTCGCCGGATTCGCAGCCGCGCTACCGCTCTCGGACGTCGACCTTGCCTTGCGCGAACTCGAGCGCGCCCTGACGCAGCTCGGGGCACTGGGCGCACAACTCTACACCAACGTTCTGGGTGTGCCGCTCGACGATGCGCGCTTCGAGCCGCTCTTCAGCAGGCTCGAGGATGCCGGACGCGCCGTGTGGCTTCATCCGACACGCAGCGCGGCGTGGGCCGACTATCCGAGCGAGAGCCGGTCTGACTTTGGCCTGTGGTGGTCACTGGGCTGGCCCTATGAGACTGCCGCCGCCCTGTCACGCCTCGTCTATTCCGGCCACATGGAGCGTCACCCGCGCCAGCTCGTGATCGCGCACCACGGCGGCGGCATGGTGCCGCACTTCTCTGCCCGACTCGCGATGGGTCCTGGCTATCGACAGGTCAAGGGCCGACTTCCGCGACCGCTGCTGGACTACTTCCGCAGGTTCTACGTCGACACGGCGCTCTTCGGCGCGCCACACGCGGTGCGCTGCGTCCTCGACTTCTTTGGCCCGCAACACGTGCTCTTCGGCACCGACATGCCTCTTGGACCCTCCAACGCGGTGGAGACGACGATAGCGGACATCGACTCAGCCGGTCTTTCCCAGGAGGACATGGCTGCCGTCTACTCTGGCAACGCCGTGCGCCTGCTCGGGTTGTCGACCGGCTAATGACCACTTCTTTCGCCGTCCGGGTGACCTCTGTTTGATCTTGATCCTGTCCCGCTCTGGTCGAGGAGGGATAACTTCGATTCTCATCCTCCATCAAAGTGGAGCAAGATCAACTCTTTTTCTGTTTTAACGTTTGCCGCTCCAAACCGTCCAGCGGTCTTCCTCGACAATCTCTTCCCGGGGCTTCAGCTGGCTTTGCACTTCTTGCTGGATGAAGTCGACGAGGTCTTGCAGTTCGCTGTCGTTGAGTTCGTGGAGGATGGAGCGGCCTGTGCGGTCGAGCAAGTCCTGGACGAGGGTTGCGATGTCGGGGAAGTGCGCTCGTGTCTCCCAGAGTTTCTCGGCGTTGGTGCGCAGAAACCCGGCGCGGTGCAAGGCTTGCAGCACCATGTCCATCTCCGGGCGACGCTCGATCTCTTTGCGCATCAGCCGGGGGTAGCGTTCAAAGAAGTAGCCACGGATGTTGCGCTTGCTGCCGGGCAGCAGGCAGTCATCCGGCGTGCGATCCTGTATCAACAGCAGGCCGCCTGGTCTCAGCAGGCGAAACGCCTCGCGCAATGCATCTTCCAGGTCCCGCTGTGCCAGGTGATAAATCAGCGCTCGCTCTAAGATCAAGTCGTATTCCTCGCCCGGTAGGCTCGTCTCCAGCGCGTTGCCGACCACGAATTGCACCTGTGGGTAGGTCTGGCTCTGCTCTCGTGCTGCTCCCAGCATCTCCTCTGAGTAATCAACGCCAGTCACGTGAGTCGCTCCCATTTCCGCCAGCGCCCGGCTGTAGATGCCGCCGCCGCAGCCAATGTCGAGCACGTTCAGCCCACTGATATTCACCATCTCCTGTATCGCCTCTCGCCATGAACGATCAGCCTCACGCAGCGCATACAATTCCCGGTTCTGCTTATCATGAAAATCAATCGGCATAGCACATACCTCCGTTCCAGCGTTCTTCCTATCCCGATTACCAGCGATTTTAGCGACGGTTTCGTTCTGGACGAAACAATTTCCTCTTTCAACTTGCTCAATTCTCTCTCTCTCTACTACATACACGTTTTATGGGAGGAGGTATGGTCAGGTATTGTAGGGACAAGGGGCAGACAGTCTGGGAGACTGTCGGAGAGCAGAGGGTCAGAAACATCGCATTCGAGCTGTAGAGCGGCGCTCGCCAGGATTCCGCACACCTCAGGCGTCCTTGCTCGAAGACCATGCGCAGGCCACCGCGATAAAAATCCAGCGTGATGTCGCCAGAATGATCCCACCACAGGAGAAGTCGCCAGCCGTTTTTCGAGCGCCGGAGCAATGTGCAGAAGAAAGGCCGGGAGATTTCCCTGCTGGTATCCTCGATCACGGCGAAATCATGTGACTCCATGAAGGGATGGTCGCCATGCATCAGACGACGAATGACCCTCATCGCGGTGATGTTTGGTGGATCCTCGGCTGCATCACGGTGAACCATACACCTCGTGGTCGGCAGCTTCTAAGAAAGGGATGACCTTCTGCCAGCACCAGCCCCCATGCCATGCCCCATGCACCAGCACAAATATTGCCATGATTGCCTCCTTTCTGTCAGGAGTTCTCATCGTGATTGCTGGTGCTCCCGACTTCTCATCTCGTGATCAAGCGACTCCCGGGTATACTGGATGGCATCGAGATACGGCTGCTCTGTGACGCGCTTTGCTATCTCCTCTTGATCGACCTGCTCGACGCGGGTCTGAATCCACCAGATGTTGCCCAGGAGGTCGCGCACACGACCCCCTCGTTCGCCCCAGACCAGGCTGGTCATCTCGGTGACAGTAACGGCTCCAGCAGCAAGGGCTTGTTGGTACACAGCATCAGCATCCTCGACGTACAGGCGTAGGAAGCAAGGGGTCTCTGGCCACCCCTCTCTGGTATCAAAGGCTCCGACGATGGAGTTCCCAATTCTGACCTCGGCATGTGTAATTGTGCCGTCTTCGTTCTGCAGGCGGGTGAGTTCCTGTGCCCCAAATGCGTGTTTCAGGAAATCGAGGAGTCTGGCCGTATCGCGTGAAATGATCCACGGCATCACGGTGGAAGCGCCTTCAGGAATCGGTGGCACTGCCTTCGGTTGTGCTGTCATCTACTTGCTCCTTTTGTGAGCTATTCCATTCATCAACGGGAGAGCGTCACGGTTCCTGCATCACCATCCACAGTGACTCTCTGACCAGTATGAAGCCGCTCAGTTGCGACACCTGTGCCAAGAACAGCGGGAATACGATACTCGCGGGCTACAATCGAACTATGGCTGAGTGGGCCGCCCACATCAGTAACTACCCCTGCGGCCAGAGCAAAGAGTGGCGTCCAGGCGGGCGTCGTGATCCTGGCTACCAGGATGTCACCCTGTCGCATCTGTGCGAACTCATCAGCGCCATGAATGACCCGCGCTATGCCAGTGACATATCCAGGACTGGCTGCAATTCCTTTCAGCACATCCCCTGCTGGCTGACCTGTACGGGCGGGCAATAGACTGCTGAAATTCATCCCTAAAAGGCTGGTTCCACCTTTGAGCGGCAAGGCCACCGGCGGCACGAGCATTCGTTCGCTCTCCCATGTTGCGCGCCGCTCGCTGACAAGCATATGATAGTTCGCCGGGGATTGTCCTTTCTCCAGAGCGATTACAGCCTCCAGCAATTCGTCTTGCGTCAGCCAGAACACGTCGTCCGCAATGGTGATGGCATTAGAAGCGACCAGGCGCTGCCCTATTTCACGCACCATCCGGCGCAGCACCGGCCAGCCCAGGCCCACATCAGCCAGCCCGTCCTCGCGCAACGGGGCGAAACGTTGAGCTATCCCTACCAGGCGGCGGAAGAGCGAGCGGGAAGGTCCTCGGAGCCGGTTCAGCATTGTTTGCATGGCGTGCTCGCGCGCTTTCTTTGAAGCTGCCTGACGTGCATGCGGATCCGGCGCATTGCCGCTCAGGAAAAACTTGAGTATTTCTAGCAGTGCCACTGGATCATCCGCGGGCACCGGCCTGGAGAAATCGAGATCATAGATGGCATGTCCGAAATGGGCCAGGTGAGCCGTAAAGCGCTGGCAGAATGCTGACCAGAGGGTTTCGTCAACGCCGTCTATATGTCTGGCATGATAGGCTGAGGCAAATCGTGCTCCCGACATGTTTTGCAACACGGTACACAGATCATCCTGAGTGCGTACCCATTGTGCCAGATCGTAGAGCGATTTCTCTGCCCGTATCGGGGTACTGTCATAGCCCAGCAGAAAGGTAAGGACCGGTGGATCGGCGTGACGCTTCAAAAGCTTCTCATAGACAATGGTGAAAATGGTCTCAGTTATGTACGCTGCTGGCAGGATGCCACTCTGAATGGTGAGGTAATAGCTCGCTGCCGCATGGAGAATTTCCCGCGTCCCGACAAGTAACTCGGTAGTGGATGCCCTTGACAACTTCACCGCCTCCCAACGCTCCACCACGGCTTTATAGGCCGGGTGAGCCTCTTGTTCCCAGCGCTGCCGTGCAGTGTACATCATGCGAGGAACGACTGTCACCATCACTGTGGGTTTTGCAAAAACCGTCCTGTAGCGCAAATCATAGTAGGCATAGTCGTTCATCGTGGTGAGCATATCACCTGCGAAATGACCCATGCCTTCTGCCAGCGCAAATCGAGTCATCGCTCTATTCCAGGCTGGCAGTCCCAGCGTGGCGAAGAGCGGTGAGAGCGGGTCTGGCAGTAACTCGATGACGCTTGCACGGATGTACTTCCCTCTGGGTCTGGGAAGTTTCCAGTCCGGTGGTCGTGTCACCTGGAATCCGGCGGTTTTGGACAATGCGGTGATGGGGCGGGCCTGCACGATGAAGAACCGATGATGGGAGAGCGTCCACTCGATATCCATTGGCTGACCATAGAGGTCCTCAATTTGCACCCCGATGCGCGCCAGTTGAGCCGCTTGCACAGCTGTAAGCACTGCGCTGGTGCGCTTGCCTGCAGGAACCGGTTCTTCACGCGTGCCTTCGGAGCTGCACACCGTCATCACTTCCTTCTCACCGATCTGCTGTGCAATAATCGTCCCGCTTGCCCTGTCAACCACGACAGTATCAGGAGTGACCTGCCCACTTCCAATGGCCTCACCCAATCCCCAGGCGGCGTTGATCATCACCTGGTCGCGTTCACCAGTCAACGGATTGGCGGTGAAGAGGATACCGGCTGCATCAGCCTGAACGAGTTCCTGCACCACCACCGCCAGGCGTACCTCCTCGTGCGCGATGCCAGATCGTGCGCGATAGCCAATCGCTCGTGCAGTCCACAACGATGCCCAGCAACGTTTGATGGCATCAAGTACCATCGCTTCGCCGCGCATGTTGAGATAAGTCTCCTGCTGACCAGCAAAGGACAGGTCCGGCAGGTCCTCAGCGGTGGCCGAGGAGCGCACCGCCACGGCTAGATCGTCCCCGCCCAGGGCAACATATGCCTGGCGAATTGCCGTGGCAATCTCAGCAGGCATGCTTCCCTGTGCAAACATCCGGCCAATCTTGCTGGACGCCTCTTCGAGCGAGGTGGGCTGGTCGGCAGTGACGGCGGAGACCGTCCCAAGTATCTGCTCCTGCAGCCCATTTTCTGTCACAAAAGAGCGATAGGCAGCTGTAGTGATGTGAAACCCGGGAGGGACAGGCAAGCCCGCTGCCGCCAGCCGTGCCAGCGAAGCACCTTTTCCTCCTACGTGCTCCAGTGTCGCAGCGGGATCATCCAGTGCTAAAACCAGGGGGACACTGTGTTCATTGCTCATTTCCCGCTCCTCATTTCTCAACCTTGTTTCCTAAAGATCTATGCTTGAAAGGGCCTCTCCCCCCACCTCTTGACTTGAACGGTCGTATTCATATAGAGAAGAACTACATCGACTATCGCCATATAAACGAGGAGAAGAAGAACTTCTGGCAGATCGCCTCATTCTTCCGATTGTCTTCTTCAGCATACCCGAATCCTGTCTCATCGTGCAAGGGACTACTGTCCTGACCTCTGGCCTTTGCGGGGGGACATATTGTCCCGGAGAAAGGGGACAATCTTCAGGACATGACTCCCCTGACATCCGGCACTTGTGCTCTATTTCTCTCCCTTGTGCAGTTGAGTTGCAAGCAAAAGTGGGCAAGCAGGGTGTCCTGCTTGCCCACTTTTGCTTGCAACTCAACTACTATTACATCATGCCGCCCATGCCGCCCATACCACCCATGCCGCCCATGCCAGCGGCGGCGGCGGAAGCCTCTTCGGGCTGCTCGCTAATGAGCGCGTCGGTAGTGAGGAACATGCCGCCGACGCTGACGGCGTTTTGCAGGGCCGAGCGCGTCACTTTGGCCGGGTCGACGATACCGGCCTGGAACATGTCGACGAACTGGCCGTTGAGCGCGTCGAAGCCGTGACCGGACTGGCTGGAACGCACCTCGTTGGCGACCACGGCACCGTCGCGACCGGCGTTGATGGCGATCTGGCGCAGCGGCTCCTCAAGGGCGCGGCGCAGGATGTTGAGACCGGTGCGCTCATCACCTTCGTTGGTCTGCACATTGTCCAGGGCGGGAATGGCGTCGACAAGGGCGACACCACCGCCAGCCACGATACCCTCTTCAACGGCGGCACGCGTGGCGGAGAGTGCGTCCTCGACGCGATGTTTCCGCTCCTTCAGTTCCACCTCGGTGGCCGCACCTACGCGGATCACACCGACGCCACCGGCCAGCTTCGCCAGCCGCTCCTGCAACTTCTCCTTATCGTAGTCGCTGGTCGTCTCGTTGATCTGAGCGCGAATCTGGCGGATACGCGCCTGAATCTTCTGCGGGTCACCGGCACCATCGACAATAGTAGTTGTGTCCTTCGTCGCCGTCACCAGGCGAGCCTGGCCCAGGTCTTGAATAGTGGCGCTCTCCAGCCGGATACCGGCTTTCTCGGTAATCACACGGCCATTCGTCAGGACGGCGATATCTTCCAGCATAGCCTCGCGGCGGTCGCCGAAGCCGGGGGCCTTGACTGCCAGCACGGTGAAAGCACCGCGCATCTGGTTGACTACCAGCGTCGCCAGCGCCTCGCCGTCCACATCCTCAGCGATAATCACCAGTTCCTTATGTCCCATCTGGATCAAGCGTTCAAGCAGGGGTAGAATGTCCGCAATGGCGCTGATCTTCTTATCGGTAATGAGGATGTAGGGGTTATTCAGGTCGGCCACCGTATGCTCCTGGTTGGTCGCCATGTAGGCAGAGATGAAGCCACGGTCGAACTGCATGCCTTCGGTATACTCGGTCTCCAGGCCGAGGCCACGCCCCTCTTCCACCGTGATAACGCCATCCTTACCAATCTTCTCCATCACCTCGGCAATCAAATTGCCGATCTCGGGATCATTAGCGGAAATCGAGGCAACCTGCGCGATCTCTTCCTGCGTCTGAACCGGTCTGCCCTCCTGCTTGAGCGCGTTCACTATCGCCTCGAGGCCCTTTTCCAGGCCACGGCGCAGGATCATCGGGTTCGCACCGGCAGCCAGGTTGCGGTAGCCCTCGGTCACGATGGCTTGAGCCAGCACGGTCGCTGTCGTAGTACCATCACCGGCCACGTCGTTGGTCTTCGTCGCTGCCTCTTTCAGCAATTGCGCGCCCATATTCTCAAAAATGTCGGCCAACTCGATATCGCGAGCGATGGTAACGCCATCATTGGTGATGAGCGGCGCGCCATACTTTCTTTCCAGCACCACATTGCGACCCTTCGGTCCAAGCGTGACTTTGACCACATCGGCCAGTTTGTCCATGCCTGATTTCAAAGATCGTCTTGCCTGTTCATTAAATTCAAGTTGCTTTGCCACGAAACTCACTCCTCATAACTTTTGCAGGCTTCCAGGGGATACTATTTGGAAGCCCACACTACATTCTTTAGATAGCTACTCAACAATACCCATGATATCGCTGTCGCGCAGGATCAAATACTCCTGTCCATCCATCTTGACTTCGGTGCCAGCATACTTTGCGAAGAGCACCTTCTGCCCAACCTGCACTTCCGGCACCACGCGCTTGCCATTATCCAGCACCTTGCCGGGGCCAACGGCCAGCACTTCGCCTTCCTGTGGCTTCTCCTTCGCCGTTTCCGGCAGTACAATGCCACTCGCCGTCGTCGTCTCGCGGGTGACGGCCTTGACGACGACCCGATCGCCCAGGGGCTGAATCTTCGTACTTACAGTTGTCATACCTCAAACCTCCCAGAAATTTATTTTGTCTTTCTTCAGTTTTTAAGAGCGCACCAGCATACGCTCGCGCTCAACATTTAGCACTCTTCATAAGAGAGTGCGAACTAGCTACATCATACACCACAGAAGGCTGTTGCGCAAGGGGATTATCCCAAAAATGCTAGTAGATATATCATTCTACAGCTTCTCCAGTTTCGCGAAGTCCATGCTGAGGCGCTTTTTGCCGTGCTTACCCTGGAATTGCACATCGACGAATTCGGTGCCGCGCTCCATCTCGCTTTTGAGGATGACGCCCTGACCGAAGAGGGCATGGCTGACTTTATCCCCTGGCTTGAATTGCTGCTCCTTTGGCTTCTGCTCCGGCTCTTTTGAAGCTGCTGATGATGGCGGTGTTGGATTGCCGCCGATCCGCGAGGATGAAGAGGGTGGCACAGCTGGCGATGAGGAGGAACCTGGTCGCTGTGACCCTTGACTCGATTTCGTTCTGCTTGTGCCGTATGTTCCAGCCTGTCCACTGCCGAAGGTACGACCGCTGGCAGGACCGCGATAGGTGTCCTGGTTGAATTCGTTCCAGTCGCTGGATTCCTGACGGCGGTTCATAGTCGAGCGCAGGCCACCGATTTCATGCGATTTCGCTTTGCCTGGATTGGAGACGAGGTCGATCGGGATATCAGCGAGGAAGCGTGATGGCTCGGTGTACTGGCTTTCACCGAAGATCGAGCGGCGGTAGGCGCGCACGAGGTAGAGGCGGCGCATGGCGCGGGTGAAGCCGACGTAGGCCAGGCGGCGTTCCTCTTCCAGTTGCTCCGGCTTGTCGACCGAGCGAGCATGGGGCAGCGAGCCTTCGTCCATGCCAACGATGAAGACGACGGGAAATTCCAGGCCCTTGGCGGCGTGCAGCGTAATCAACGTCACGGCATCGGCCTTCTCTTCGTTGAGCAGTCGCCCGTCCTCACTCGTCTGCGCCGTATCGGCTCCCCCGACCAGCGCCACATTTTCCAGAAACAGTTCGAGCGCTGCCCGCGTCTCGATTTCGGAGTAGTCTTCGGCTACGCGGCGCAATTCCAGCACGTTGGCCCAGCGATCCAGTTCCCCGTCGGGGTTGTCGCGCAGTTCGGGACCCAGCCCGCTGCGCTCGGCAATTCTATCCAGCAGTTCGGGCAGGTGCAGTTCAGCGATGGTGTTTTGCAAATCGACCATCAGCTTGCCGAACTCGCTCAAGGCGTACTTTGCCGCCTTGCCGAGGGTAGGATGTTCGTCGATGCGCTGGATGGCGTCGTAGAGCTTCAGATGCTGCGCAGTCGCCCACTGCTTCAACTCGCCCAGCGTCTTCGGCCCGATCTTGCGATTGGGCACGTTGATGATGCGCTGCAGGCTCAATTCGTCGTAGGGGTTCGCCAGCAGACGCATATAGGCCAGCATATCCTTGATTTCTTTGCGCTCGTAGAACTTGCGGCTGCCGATGACTTTGTAGGGGATGTTGGCGCGCAGGAATTGCTCTTCCAACGCGCGGGACTGCGCGTTGGTGCGGTACATCACGGCGATATGGCCGCGCTCCTCCACCTCGCCGCGAGCCAGCAGGCGGCTGATTTCGCGGGCCACGAACAGGCCCTCCTCTTCCTCGTTGTACGCCTCGTGATAGACGACCTTCTCGCCGGTGCCAAGCGCCGTCCACAGCTGTTTGTCTTTGCGCAGCCGGTTGCGCTGCACCACGCTCTGGGCTGCGTCGAGGATGTGCTGTGTCGAACGATAGTTCTGCTCCAGCAAGATCACTTTTGTGCGCGGAAAATCCTCTTCAAAGCGCTGCACGTTCTCGGCGCTGGCTCCGCGCCACGTGTAGATCATCTGGTCATCATCGCCCACGACACAGACGTTGCCTGATCCCTCGTGCCGCTCAACCGTGCCATAGCCAAGCAGCTTGATGAGTTTATATTGCGGCAGGTTGCAATCCTGAAACTCGTCCACGTGGAGGTACTGCCAGCGTTTCTGGTAGCGGGCCAGCACCTCGGGCTGCGTGCGCCACAACTGCTCCGTCAGCATGAGCAGATCGTCGAAATCGACGCTGTTGTTGGCGCGCAGCAGGCGCTGGTAGTGCTTGTAGACACGCGCCGCCACCTCTTCACTGTACTTTATTGCTCGCTCAGCCATCTGATCTGGCCCGACCAGATCGTTCTTGGCACGGGAGATAAGTCCATGCAGCGCCATTGGCCGGTGCTGTTTCTCGTCCAGGTTCAAGTCTTTGATCGCCTGTTTGATAAGCGTGGTCTGGTCGTCGGTATCGAGGATAATAAACGATTTATTCAAGCCGAGGGGCATGAGGTAATCGGCCTCGATGCGCAGCACGCGGGCGCAGATGGCGTGGAAGGTGCCAATCGTCATCTCCTTCGACTCGTTGATGCCTACCAGCCGCTCCAGGCGCTCGCGCATCTCCTTCGCCGCCTTGTTGGTAAAGGTCACGGCCAGGATGCGCCACGGGGATATGTGCTCGTGCTGGACAAGATAGGCGATACGGTGGGTGATAACACGAGTTTTGCCACTGCCCGGTCCCGCCAGGATTAGCACCGGCCCCTCCGTTGTCGTCACAGCCCTGCGTTGCGGCTCATTCAAGCCCGCCAGTAAATTCTGTTGCTCTAACATTATCGTCTTCCATAACAAAAAAAATGCGCTTTCAGAAATATGTGCAGCGATGCTATTGTACCATACTGAAGCGCGTTATGGTACAGAGTGGGACTGGTGATTATCCACATCTCTCCCCGCCCCACCCCAGGCCGACCGCAAGGGTCAGCCCTACTATACGCGATCCCTTCGCTTGCAAGCGAACTGAGGTGTGGGGCTGTCGTATATAATAGGGCCGACCCTTGCGGTCGGCCTGGGAGGCGGGGAGAGAAAGATATAGGTAATCACCAGGACGATATACATAGTCATTGGCTGCTCTTCTAGGGTATACTCAAGGTAAGGTTCTATAATGTCATACACAGGTCAGATTGGAGCATAGATATGGCCCTCTACATTGATTGTGCGCTTCTCAGTGATATCACGAATGTCGCTCGCACGGTACCACTCGCGGGGGTGACCACCAACCCATCGATTTTGCTGGCGGCACGCGAGCGCGGGCAGAACGTGAGGCCGCGCCAGTTGCTAGATGAACTGCTGCGCGTGCAGGATGGCACCGTCTTCATCCAGCCGGGGGCAACGGACGAAGACGGGATGTATGACGAGGCGCTTGAGTACATCCAGGCCGCGCCGGAGCGCGTCATTCCGAAAATTCCTATGACACAGGTGGGCGTGCTGGTGGCGCGCCGTCTGAAGCAGCGCTGGCAGCACATCGCCTTCACCGCCGTGACCACTATCTCACAGACCTATATTGCTGGCATGTTACAGGCTCAGTTCATCATTCCCTATTACAATCGTATGACGCGAGCAGGCATCGACGCGAATGAACGTATCGCCGATATGGCCAGCGTACTAAGCAACTGCAAAGCGTCCACGCGCATCCTCGTCGCCAGCCTCAAATCGGTGCAGGAGGCCGAGCAGGCGCTTCTGTCCGGGGCCGATGACCTGACTCTCACGCCCCAGGTTCTGCTCGACATGGTCTCCGACCCACTCAGTGAACAGGCCGTCGAGAAGTTTTCGCAGGACTGGCAGAAGATGAATAGATTGTAAGAGACACTAAGGAATCATCCTAGATTGACGTGCTCTCCCGGTTGTAGCGGACGGAAACCGGTTCCGGTGTTGATAAAGACCAGGCGTTGATCCTGAATGTATACAATCAGGTCTGGTTTGCTATCCCCGTTCACATCTTTTATCGTTCCGGTGACCGGCGTTAAGTCCTGCCCGTCGCCAAAGAGGACGGGGCCGAGATAGACGCGGGAGTGTGTGGCATCGCCGCCGGGCATCTCGATGATGATGACGTGCCGGTTGAGGTTCATGAAGATAAAGTGTGTTGGATTGCTCGGACTGTCGTTGTGGCCGACGACGGCATCCAGCTGGAAGGTGCGCGGGCGACCATAGGTCACGTCATCCTGGTGAATCTGCCACCATGTGCCAAACTTGCTCAGACCAATGACGAGCAGTGCCATCAGCGCCATACCGAGGATCAGCGTCATCCAGGGGAAATGGCCCAGACGGCCGGGCTTTGTCAAAGGGGGCAGCGAAGGATCAACGGCTTTCGATGTAACGCCGGGATTTGAGGTGCGACTGGCGCGCCGTGGCTGAATGAACGCACCTGACCCTCCTGGTCGTGTGACCGGCTCATCGAGTGTGTCATGTTGTGTTGGCTGCCGGTAGCGGCGGGTACTATTGGGTGTGCGCACAACATAGAGACTTTCGTCGCCTACCAGCGCATCTATGTCCTCTAGCTGCCCGGATTGTTTCTTCGACTGTGACACAGCCATAGCGTTCCTCCATTCCTGGTATGTTTGTTCTAAGAAAATCTGTTCTAAGTATAGCAGATAAAACGCATCAGTCAAGGGGTTTATCCATGAATTTGAACAAATTTCCTATTTTCTTCATCCTCTTTATTGCCGCGCCCAAACATGGTACAATAGCCGCACCAGAGCAATGAAAAACCATTGGTGAAATGGATACTTATATCAGACTATGTTAGATATCATCATCACGCTGGCGGAAGCTTTTAGCGCCCGGCAGAAACAACTCTATATGGTGGGGGGGACGGTACGCGACGTGTTGCTCAACCGGGGGCAATCCAACGATGCTGATCTGGCGACCGATGCGACTCCTGAAGAGATCAAACGGCTGGTGGCCCCGACGTATCCAACGGCGGTCGTGCTGGTTGGCGAGCGTTTCGGTACCGTGCGCCTGCATTATGGCAGTGATATAATCGAGATCACGACCTTTCGCAGCGAGCGGTACAATCCCGAATCGCGCAAGCCTGAGGTCTGTTTTGGCACGAAACTCGAAGAGGATCTGCTGCGCCGAGACTTCACCATCAACGCCATGGCGCGCAACCCGCTCAACGGACAGATCATTGATCTCTTCGGTGGCAAGCAAGACCTTGCCGCCCATATCCTGCGCGCCGTTGGCAACGAGCCGGACAAGCGCTTCGAGGAAGACCCGCTGCGCCTGCTGCGGGCAATACGCTTTGCCGCCCAGCTTGACTTTACGATCGAGCAGGAGACGCGACGGGCGATCATCCGGCAAGCGTCGACGTTGCAAAAGATCAGTCGCGAGCGCATTCGCGACGAGATGAATAAGTTGCTGCTCTCACCACACCCGGCAAAGGGGCTTGACCTGCTGGTCGAACTTGGCCTGATGCATTATATCGTGCCGGAGGTGTTGGAACTGCGCGGTGTCAGCCAGCTGCCGACGCCAACGGCTCAGCGCGCCCCTGCCTCTAAGGATGTCTACGCTCACGTGCTGCGCGTGGTGGAACGTTCCTCACCGCGCCTGGTTACGCGCTGGGCTGCTCTGCTCCATGATATCGCGAAGCCACGCACGCGCACCGTCAAGGAGAACGAGGTGCATTTCTTCGGCCACGAGGATGTGGGCGCGCACATGGCTCACGACATCCTGAAGCGCCTGCACTTCGACCGTGACTTCATCGAGAGCGTCTCACGCATCGTACACCTGCACATGCGCGCTAATGCCTACACCTCCGACTGGACGGATGGTGCCGTGCGCCGTCTCATGCTGGACGCCGGTGACGACTTTGCCGACCTGCTCGATCTCTCACGGGCCGATATCACCAGCTACAATCCCACCAAAATTTCGCGCGCTGCCGCCCGTGTCAGCGAACTGGCTGAACGCTGCCAGCGTCTGAAGGAGGAGGCAGAGCGCGTGCCGCTCAAAAGTCCATTGAACGGCAACGAACTCATGGAGCTGTTTGATCGCGGCCCTGGCCCCTGGCTGCGTCCCATCAAGGAGCACCTGCTGGCTCTGGTGATTGATGGCGCGCTTTCTCCCGGTGACCGGGAAGAGGCCATCCGCATTGCCCGTGAATTCATGGAGCACGAACAGGGAAACTGGTAGGAGCAATCCTGCGATTGATTCTTGAAAAGATGGCGAGTACAGGCAACGTAAAAGTGGCCAGGCACATTGAGCACGCGCTTCAATACTTTTTGAGGGAAGAAGGATAGCATTATGACGAAAGCAAACAGGGCAGATTCGCCGCAGCCAGGAAATAACAACAATGCCGGGAAGACCAAAGGCGATACCATGAAGAAGCCAACTGTACAGGCCGCCGCTTCCTTGCCCCTGTCTGACAAAGCAGCGTCGGCAGGGCAAGCGGGTAGCAGGCAGAGCGGCAAAAGCAACAGGTCGACTATCGGAGGTACAGCCGTTCCCGGCGCGAAGTCGACGCAGCCAAAGGTCATCTCCAATACCAATAACCCACAGCAGCAGCAGGCGGAGAGTTACAACCGCACCATGCGCCGCCGCATGCAGAAAATGGGGACAGGGCCATACGGCGATAATGCGGCAGCCAGCGCGCAAGAACGCCGCCAGAAACGCATCGAACGTAAGAAGCGCAAAAGCGAAGAACTTCGACAGCAGGTGACAAAGGGGCAGCGGGTGAATCTCAGCCTGGGTCGGCGCAACACCATCTTTTTGATCAGTGTTGCCGTCCTGATTGTTGCCATCATAGTCATCACGATCCTGCTGCGTCACCCGTTCTAATCAAGGCAGGAAGAGGTCAGAGTGATATGCTCGATTTGCCTGTCTTCTGACAATATCACGGAACGATGACAGATATTCTTCGCAGGATTGTTTTCTTCCACAAAATCGCGTATGCTTTTTGTAGGCACGTCTCGTCTCTCAGAACATTCTTTGGATAAGCGAGAGTCAGGAGATCATGATGGAGCCAACTCTTCACATCCGCTTGCTTGGCGATTTCAGTCTGACCTATGCTGATCGGCAGATGACAGACCTTAATAGCATGCGCCTGCAATCTTTGCTCGCTTATCTCGTGTTGCACCGCGATGTCCCTCAACAACGCCAACGCCTTGCCTTCCTCTTCTGGCCCGACACAACCGAGGCCCAGGCTCGCAATAACTTGCGCCAACTGCTCCACCAGTTGCGCCAGGTATTTCCTCCGGTTGAGCACTTCCTCTCTGCCGACATGCACACATTGCACTGGCACCCCGTCACGCCCTTCCACCTCGATGTGGCTGAGGTCGAAGAGGCGCTTACTCTCGCAGACATGGCCACCCAACAGCATGACCAGCACGCACAGCAGGCTGCTCTCGAGCAGGCAGACAACCTGTATCGAGGTGAATTGCTTCCTGGCTGCTATGATGAATGGATCTTGCCTGAGCGGGAGCGGCTCCGCCAGGGCCACCGGCAGGCACTCGAACAACTGCTCCGCCTCTTTGAAGTGCAGGGCGACACCGTTACTGCCATCCGCTATGCCCAGCGCTTGCTCGGTCTCGATCCTCTCTCCGAAGACCTCTATCGCAGGCTGATGCATTTGTTTGCGCTCAATGACGATCGCGCCAGCGCGTTACACGTCTATCACACCTGTGTCACCACCTTACAACGCGAAATGGGCGTCGACCCCGACCCCGCGACCCGCGAGGCCTACGAGCAACTCATGAGGCAGGAGACGCCAGGCAGGCAGGCCAGCCTCCATCAACCGTTGCCTTCTGCTAGCCCAACGCTCATTGGACGAGGGCACGAGTGGAAGCATCTGCACAATGCCTGGCAGCGCGCTACTGATGGAGGACCTCACTTCGTGCTGGTGAGCGGGGAAGCGGGCGTGGGCAAATCACGGCTGGTCGAGGAATTCCTGCTGTGGGCAGGCCAGCAGGGTGCCGTCACCGCCAGGACGCGCTCCTATGCTGTTGAGGGCCAACTCTCGCTCGCCCCGGTGACGGAATGGCTCAGGAGCGATGGATTGAGATCGAAGCTCATGCAGCTTGACAAGGTCTGGCTCACCGAGATCGTGCGACTCCTGCCCGAACTGTTAACGGAGCAGCCAACTTTACCGCACTATGAGCCAGTGACCGAGTATGGTCAGCGCCAGCGCTTCTTTGAGGCTCTGGCTCGCGCCGTACTCCTTGCGTCACAGCCATTACTTTTGTTGCTTGATGACTTACAATGGTGCGATCAGGAAACGCTGGCATGGTTACATTTTCTATTACGCTTCGACCCTCTGGCGCGACTGCTCGTCGTCGGGTGCGTCCGCGAGGAAGAACTCCACTCGCAGCATCCGTTGCACACCTTCTTGCTGCACCTGCGCAATACCATGCATGTAACAGAAATTGCGCTTGAGCCATTAGATGCAGCAGAAACGGCGAAACTGGCCTCGCAGGTGGCAAAGCGCCAGTTGGAGATGGATGAGGGGCTGTACCTGTATCATGAGACCGGAGGCTATCCCTTGTTCGTAGTCGAAACGGTGCGGGCCGACCTGGAACGCGTATCAGGCGGTCCTCCAAAGGCCAATCGCTCGCAGCTGCTGCTAGATGATGCTCATACGCTTCCACCGAGGGTGTATGCTGTGCTTGTCGGGCGTCTCTCGCAACTCTCGGCGTCTGCTCGTGGGTTCGTTGAACTGGCTGCGACTGTTGGTCGCGAATTCACACTCGACCTTTTGATTGGTGTTAGCAACGCCGACGCCGAGAGCGCTGTACATGCGCTGGATGAACTCTGGTACAAACGGATCGTGCGTGAACATGGCACGAACAGCTATGACTTCACCCACGATAAGCTGCGTGAGGTGGCGTATGGAGAAATCAGCGCGCCACAGCGTCGCCTGCTACACCGCCGTGTAGCACAAGCACTGGAAACCATGCATGCTGATGATCTCGACATGGTCAGCAGCCAGATAGCATCCCATTACGAGCGTGCGGGCATGATCGAGCAGGCGCTTCCCTACTATCAGCGTGCAGCAGCTGTGGCACAGCAGGTCTACGCGAACGAGGATGCCATCGGGCTGCTCTCGCGTAGTCTAGAGTTGCTTAAGCTGCTGCCTGCCGGTGCGAAGCGTGACAAACAGGAACTCAATCTGCTACTGGCGCTGGCACCTATCTACCGTGTGACCAAAGGCTGGGCAGCGCCGGAATTGGAGCGGGTACTCAATCGTGCTCTCGCGTTGTGTGATACGATAGGCGACGACGCACAGCGAGCGCAAACACTCTATGGATTGCAGTCCGTCTACGTTGTACAGGCCAAACTTGCCCGGGTGCAAATGGTTTCCGATGAATTGCATACCCTGTACCGGCGCTCTTTTGGCACAACACCTCCCCCGTTTGCTGACGTAATGTTGGCCGGGGCGCAACTGCACCTGGGTAGGGTGACGGATGCAAACGAGCAATTTGCGCAGATCATTGCAGCGCATGATCCTGATCAAATCCTCCGTCTTCAGGAGTCGCAGGGAACGAACTATGCAGCGCTTGCACGAGCATGGCAGTCACATGCGCTCTGGTGTCTTGGATATCCGCAGCAGGCACTTAATCGGGGACTCGACGCGGTCAAACTGGTGCAGGACCTGGAGCAGCCATTCAATCAGGCGCTGGTGTCAGCCTACCTGGCCTTGTTGCAGCAGTTGTGCGCTGATGAGACAGACGCCCGAGAGCGCGCTGAGCAGTCGCTTGCGCTCACGAGCAAGTTCCAGGCCCCCTACTACCGTGCCTGGGCAGACATCTTAGTCAGCTATGCGCTGGCTCTGGAGCAGCCAGATGAAGAGCGCATTGAGCTTCTGCACAGTTCGATCACCGTATTCAAAGCTTCGAGTGCCAGGTTGCGGTTGCCCTATTACCTCTCGCTGCTCGCGCAGGTCTATGGAAAAGCCGGGCGCGCTGGGGAGGGGTTGGCAACCATCGATGAGGCGCTGGCGGAAGTGCGTACACATAATGAGCGCTGGTGGGACGCGGAGTTACATCGGCTGCGAGGTGAGTTACTGCTCATGCAGGGTGTAGACGCATCCGATGTCGAAGCTGCTTTCCTCCGAGCTATTGAGATCGCACGCTTCCAGCAGGCCAGGTCGTTGGAGCTGCGTGCGACGATGAGCCTGGCACGGTTGTGGAGTTCGCTGCATCGATCAGACGAAGCCAGGCGTCAGCTTGAGAGCGTGTACAATTGGTTCACAGAAGGGTTTGAGACGCCTGACTTGCAGACTGCCCGCCTGCTTCTGGAGCATCTATAGGCTTACGGGTCTGTAAGTAGGTCTGCAATAACGCTTTACTAACGCCACCGATTAGCAAACATCTCTATTCTTCCTGAAATTGCCTCCTTATCTTTCGTCACCAAACTCTCTACTAACGCTGCCAATGCTATTCTATCAGTGAACTACTGATGCACGTGATGTGATGGCTCTCAGACCGTCAAGAGAGCATGCGGTATAGGCAACACCAGGACACACCGCGCCAGCAGGGGGACGGCCATAACCTGCTTGATGCGACTTGAGCGTAGAGAAGGAGGCAAAAGATGTATTATCGTGTAGCAACTCAGGTAGGTACAACGTCTACCTGGCGGTGGAAATCGACAGTTCTCAGTTCACTGGATACCCTGTTTCAATTCTTGCGGCTCTTTCGTTCCCTTCCGCAAGACCAGTTGCGAGTCTTCTCCTCCTCCTCACGAGAGGATTTGACGGAGCAGCTTGAGCAGGAGAACCGAAGACTGGCATCCCATTCGGTAACAGCAGCGCAATTTCTCCGGGAGAGAATGCTCTGTCCACCGGCAATCGGTGTAGTGTCCCGATGTATCGTGGGCAATTCCTTAGAACGTGAGGGAGGAACGTCATTGGAGAGGGCATCTATTGCTGTGATCAGCGGGCAGGTGGTGAGGGAGGATGATAGAGGAAGAAGTGTCCTGGAGAGCAAGGGCATGAGTGCTCTAAAGAGGCGGCGGGAAGAGTTAGAAAGTGGTCCTGGCGGTGATCATGATCTTCCCTACAGCTTCAGCTTGCCACCCTCTCTGCCACAAGTCCTCGACTGGATGGAACTTCTGGTGAGGGTACAGAAAGGCGAATTGCGCTCCTAGCTTCGTAATTGCGAGGAACAGCACAAACCACGTAAAGATGCATTGTAGTTCGCAACTTCGTTAGAAACAGCACAGACAAGGAGAAAGACATGTTGGACCAACAAAATCCCCCGGTCGCTCTGGAAGAGACGGCAGTTCAGGGACTGGCATCTCAGCTGCGTGGCACATTGCTTCGTTCCAGTGACACTGGCTACGAGCAGGCGTGCCAGGTCTATAACGCTATGATCGACCGGCACCCCGCGCTGATCGTCCGTAGTGTGGATGTCGCCGATGTGATCGCTGCCGTCAATTTTGCCCGCGAGCACGGGCTGACGCTGGCAATCCGGGGTGGCGGCCATAACGGTCCCGGCCTGGGAACCTGCGATGATGGCCTGGTAATCGACCTCTCTGACATGAAGGGTATTCACGTCGATCCCGCTGCGCGCACAGTTCGCGTCGAAGGTGGCTGCACCTGGGGCGACGTGGATCATGCTACTCACCCCTTCGGACTGGCTACGCCGAGTGGTTTCATCTCGACCACCGGCGTCGGTGGGCTGACTCTGGGCGGCGGCATCGGTTATCTCTCGCGAACTCTGGGACTGACAATTGACAACCTGCTTGGCGTTGATATGGTGCTCGCCGATGGCAGCTTCGTCACGGCCAATGCTGACGACCATGCAGACCTGTTCTGGGCGGTACGTGGCGGAGGTGGCAACTTTGGCGTCGTCACTTCGTTTCTGTTCAAATTGCATCCCATCAGTATGGTGTATGGGGGGCCGATGCTCTGGCCGCTCGAACAGTTATCAGACGTAATGAAGTTCTGGCGCGATTTCATCATGAACGCCCCGGAGCAGATCAACGGCTGGTTCGGGTTGCACACTATACCCCCGGCACCACCGTTCCCGGAACAGGTTCACCTGCAGAAGATGTGCGCTATCGTCTGGTGCTCTACTGCACCGCAGGAGCAGGCCGAAAAGCTGTTGCAGCCGATTCGAACGAACATCCCACCTGTAGTGGATTTCACCGGGCCGATTCCCTGGCCGGTGCTCCAGAGTCTTTTCGACGCGCTCTACCCGAAGGGTTTGCAGTGGTACTGGAAAGCCGACTTCGTCACTGACCTGAGTGATAAAGCGATTGATCTTCACGTGAAGTATGGCGCGCAACTGCCGACGATGCACTCTACCATGCACCTCTACCCGATCAATGGCGCAGTTCATCACGTTGGCGCAAGCGAGACCGCCTTCAGCTTTCGCGAGGCCAACTTCGCCGAGGTGATTGTTGGCGTTGACCCCGATCCGGCCAACAATGAGCGCATGATCCAGTGGGCCAGAGACTACTGGATGGCCTTGCATCCCTATTCAGCAGGAGGCGGCTATATCAACATGATGATGGATGAGGGGACGGACAATGTAAAGGCTGCCTACCGCGATAACTACATTCGGCTGGCACAGATCAAAGCCAAATACGACCCGGACAACCTGTTCCACGTGAATCAGAACATCAAACCAGCCTGAGGAGGCGATGGAAATGGCGAAAGTCATCGTCCACACTGATAACGTGCCTAAATCCCTGGCCGGGTATAGCCAGGCGGTGAAGTCTGGAGGATTTGTCTTTGTCTCTGGCCAGGGTCCTTTTGATGCCAGGACGGGCGAGGTTGTGGGAACAACCATCCAGGAACAGACGGCTCAATGCTTGCAGAATATCGCAGCTATTCTGCAAGCGGCGCATAGTTCCCTTGAGAGAGCCGTGAGCGCGACCTTCATCTTAGGGGAGGAAAGTGACTTCGCTGGGATGAACGAAGAGTGGGGGAAATGGTTTCCCAAGGACCCGCCAGCCCGCCAGGGAGCAAAACTTCCTATCCATCCGAAGGGAATGAAGATTTCTATCGCGCTCATCGCCGAAGCCTAGCCTTTCGGCACAGCACAACGTGGCGAAGCCGCCTCAATGGGCTGACGTCAGGCGGCTTCGCTCGCAGCGCAATAGATGCATGCAGGAGGGATCATGTCATGCTTGATCGAGACTATGACGCAATTGTGGTAGGAGCACGTATAGCAGGGTCAACGGTAGCAGCATTGCTCGGCGATGCAGGCTATCATATCTTGCTCGTCGATAAGGCTACCTTCCCAAGTGCAACACGCTCAACGCACTACTTTCGTGGCACGGGATTGGTTGATGTCCTTGCCCGACTCAAACTGCTTGACGGCACACTGGCAATGGGTTGCCCACCACTCATGTATCATTATCTGTATAATGAGAAGACAGAGCGCCGCGCCGTGTTACCTACACCATCTCCTGGTACCGTGGGCTTCGATCTGGCTGTACGACGAGACCCGCTGGACTCCCTCCTGGTGCAACGAGCGATGGCATCTCCCTCAGTTGACCTGGTGGAACAGGCTCGTGTCACCGCCCTGCTATGGGAGCACGAGCAAGTGGTAGGGGTAGGGCTGCTCACCCCCCAGGGAAGCTATGACGTCCGCACTCGGATCGTGATTGGAGCCGATGGTCGACATTCTTTCGTTGCCCGCGCAGTCAATGCATCGTTGGAAGAGTCGGCACCACCCACTCGTGCTGTCTATTATCGCTATGTGTCTGGCTTTACCGGTCCTGATGAGATCAGCCCCAATGCCGCAGAGTTTTCTTTGTCAGGAGATGAGATGGCCTACGCGTTCCCCAGTGATGCGGGACTAACCTGTATTGCCTTATCCATCAATCTGGCTGATTTTGCCTGGATGCGCACAAAGCCAGAGGAGCGTTTTGGGGAACGTCTGGCTCAGCATCGTGGCATTGCTGAGCGGTTTCTGGCTGCGCAGCCCATTGGTCCTTTCCTGGGCTGCGGCCCAGAAGCCAACTATGTGCGTGTCCCTGCTGGTGCGGGATGGGCGCTCGTTGGTGACGCTGGGATGCATCAAGACCCCTGGAGTGGGTTGGGGATGGATATGGCAGGCACGCATGCCAGTTTCCTGGCTGAGACGCTCTGCGAGTGGTTTGACGGGAGGCTCTCCCAGTCAGAGGCGCTCGCGTCCTATCACCAGCGCCGGAATGAACATGCACTCCAAGACTATCAACGAACTGTCTATGTCGCGCGTGATCTCCGGAAACTCAAGGCTTTTCAGATCAACTGAGTGATCGGCCCACGCATCATCCTGCAGGGGTGTTCCCGGCATGGTGGCTTCAGTGAATATGCCCGCGTACCAGGCGATTTCCTCTTTCGCCTGCGGGCGGGTTTGGACTGCAAGCAGGCCCACGTACTTTCAGCAGGGGTAACAGCCGTGATGGGCTTACACCAGCTCGAACATCAGGTTACTCCACCCCGATATCCCAGGCCTGTTGCAGGTCGGCGCGGGAGTAGCATTGGAAGGCCATGAGGGTGTTGGTGCCGGTGATGGCCGGAATCTTCACCATGCGTTCGGTGACGACTTCGGCCAGGTCTTCGTAGCGTTGCAGGCGCAGCAGGGCCACCAGATCGTATGCGCCGGTGACGGAGTAGACCTCGGCCACCCCGTCGATTTCCAGCAGGCTCTGTGCCGTTTCGTTGACATGCCCGCGCTGGACGTTGATGAGCACAACAGCAGATACCATTTGCAACTCCTTCCTGATAATATGCGCCGCCACCCCAGACTGTCCGCTTGCGGTCGGCCTGGGGTGGGGTGGCCTGCTACGTCCTTTTAGAACGGTGAAGGCGGCACGGTGGGTAGTTCCATGCTCAGGCCGATTACCTTGACCTTTTTGCGCAGCGATTCCACGGCATAGCGTGGCGTCATCCAGGGGTCTTGCTTAGCCGCCAGGATGCCAGGCACCTCCTCCGGGTCAGGCGAGATTGCCTCAAGCGCCGTGGAGACGTACTTATTGATAGCATTGTAGACGGTGTGCGCGTTGGCCGCGTCGCGCTGGATCATGTCGCGCAGGAACTTGACGCCAAAGACGACGTGGCGCGACTCGTCGCGCGCAACGGCGGTGAAGCCGCCACGGAAGGCGGGGAAGAGATTGTACTGGCGATAGAGTTCCAGGATGCTACGTTGTCCTGCCAGCGCCATTGTGCCCTCAATGATGATATGATAAAGGGTGACACCCTCGATCAGGTACGCCAGGTTGCCTGGCTCCTGCCTGATGCGGTCCGCGATGCCGTACAAGGCCTCGATGAGGATGTACTTCATCTGCGGACCCATGTATTGCTCCGCTACGCCCAGTTCGGCCTCCAGCGTCTCTTTGTCGATGCCGAGCACTTCGCGGAAAAAGCGGTCGAAGAAGACGGTGTGGCGAGCCTCGTCGACCGTCTGTGTGGTGACGAAGATGCGCATCTCTTCATCCGGCATAGCCATGGCATAGGGTGAGAGGGTATCGGTGACGGAGGCTTCGCCCCTGAAGAAGGCGGAGAGGCCGTACATACGCATCTCGCGCTCTTCCGGCGACATTCCTTCCCACTGCTGGCGGTCGAAGCTGAAGTCAATGTCCTGCGCCTTCCACTGCTGGCGCTCCCAGCGATAGTAGAGTTCGCGGTATGTTGGCAGGTGAACCAGTCCCTCATCAATGATGTGCAGCACGTTATCGATGGGGGTCTGCTGTAACTCGTTTAGCGATGCATGTTCAAGGGGCATATCAATGGACATGGCGTTTCCTTAGCTCCTTCTTGTCGATCTTGCCTACAGCATTTCTGGGCAAGGTATCTACAAACTCAATTTCGCTGGGCGTCTTGTAGTTCGCCAGCGACTCGCGGCAGAAGGCTTTGAGATGCTCAGCAGCCACCGGCTCGCGAGCGACGACGAATGCTTTGACCTCTTCACCCATGCGTTCTGAAGGAATGCCGATCACCGCCGATTCGATGACGGCAGGGTGGCGATTAAGTACCTCCTCAACGTCACGCGGGTAAATGTTGAAGCCACCGCGAATAATCAGGTCTTTCTTTCGTTCAACAATATACAGGTATCCGTCTTCGTCAAAGCGACCCATGTCGCCGGTATGCAGCCAGCCGTTGCGCATGGCGGTGCGCGTCTCCTCTTGCATGTTGTAATAGCCCTGCATGACATTGGGGCCGCGCGCAATCACCTCGCCCACTTCTCCCACCGGCAGCGGTTGATCGTTCTCGTCTACGATCTGTATTTCCACGCCCGCCAGCGGCTTGCCCACTGAGCCGGGCCGTACTTCCATCTCACGGGAGTGGCCAGTCAGGGCCGCGCTGGCCTCGGTCAGACCATAGCCCTCCAGGATGCGGCAGCCGAACTTCTGCTCAAAGCCCTGTAAAATAGCAACTGGCAGGGGGGCCGAACCACTGACACAGTATTGCAGGCTGCTCGTATTGTACTTACCGGCATCTGGCGAGTAGAGCAGGGCCACGAACATGGCCGGGACACCCGCGAAGCCGGTAATGCGATAGCGTTCAATGGCCGCGAGCACTGCGCCCGTATCGAAGCGGGGCTGCATGACGATGGTGGCCCCGCTCAGATAGGCGACATTGGAGACGAGCAGGCCAAAACTATGGGCCAGTGGCAGAACCGCCAGTTGCACCTCATCGCTGCGCGGGGCCAGTGCTTCAGCCTCACCTGCGCCGCCCATCGCATTGGCGATCAGGTTGCGGTGCGTCAGCATTACACCTTTCGGGCTGCCCGTCGTACCAGAGGTATAGATCGTGACGGCAGTGTTGTCGAGCGCGGGCATTATTCCTGGCAGGTCTGCCAGGTAATGATCTGCGTAATTGGTTCCACGCGCCACTATGTCTTGATAGCGATGCACTGTATAAGCAGAGCCGTTATCCTGTTCAGGTGCCTCAGGCAGCCCGGCATCCCCGGTGGAAATAATGTGCTGCATGCCCGGCATATCGGCCAGTGTGGCGCGTAGCATGGGCAGCAGTACGGGACTGGTAATCACCGCTTTTGCCCCGGAATTCTGGGCAATGTAGCGCACTTCCGGCGCTTTCAGCAGCGGCATGATGGGAATGATGACCGCCCCGGCGCGAGCAATAGCTTGATACGCGATAATCACTTCCGGGCAGTTCAGCATCATGACCATGATGCGATCACCAGACTGGATGCCGAGTGAGCGCAGTCCTGCCGCTAACTGCACGGCTTCACGGGCTACCTCTTCATTGGTATACTCCCTCACCTCCTGCTGTTGCTGATCTTCATAGATCAACATCTTATACGTACCGAAACGCCGCCAGTTGGAGATGGAGAGATCATACAATGAGCGCAATTCCTGGTCGCCCAGCAGAACTTTTTCGCTCGTCGTCATGCCTGTACCTCGTCACTGCTTTCTGTGAGGGGAAGAGATAGCACGCCTTTGCCGATAGTCACTTTCTCACCGCGCTGGTTCTGTGCCCAGCACTCGATCGTCACCTTCTCCTGCCCATCTTCATGCGTGCGCTCCTGGACAACACCCTCACAGGTAATGGTATCGCCCAGGCGCACCATACTGGCGAAGCGCACATTGAGTCGGGTGACAAATGCGCCGGGAATGGCAGCTATCTGCTGCTCAAGAAATTGCCCCAGGAAGGCCATGCTGAGCATGCCATGCGCGATCACGCCGTCGAGGCCAACACTTCGCGCTACCTCTTCATCAAGATGAATGGGATTGTGGTCGCCAGAGGCGTCGGCGTAGCGCCGCAACTGTTCCTGCGTAATCGCTGGTTTGACAAGTGGAGAGAGCGTTTCTCCAACGCCGGTGTATAAGATGCTCATACTTATTGCCCCTGTTCTAAAACTTTAATGCTGTAGGTGCCCAGTGATCGGCTCATGTGGCTCCATTGGCCGATCACTGACCGCTGTGCTCGATAAATCGGCACCTACAGGAGACGAACGGTCGTTTCCTGCTGTCTCAACAATGTACCATCTTTTTCAGGGTAAGGGCAAGGCGAACGACGAGGGACTTCAAAAGACGGGGTGCATGCTGCGCCAACCGCTGGCTGGCAGTTCAAGCACCGCCGGTACCCAACCTGGTTCGCCATAGAGTATAGAGCTGTTCCACTTGAGATTCTTGCAGAAAAAACGATAGCGAATCTGCCAGCGACCGCCTACTTTCTGTTTCTCATGATAGGCGGTATCCAGCCCGAGTTGAAAACTGAGCAACTGGGCGTAGTAGGGCTGCAGGCGGTACTCCATATCGTCGGTGTCCAGTTCGTGATCGGTAAAGGACATCTGAAGGTCGAAGCAGTAGGGGTACTGGCTGACTTCCGGGTCGCGATCCTCCTCGTCGGCCTCGTGAATCAGCACAAGCACCCCCAGCATCTCGAACTGGAAATATGATGAACCGGCAAAAAGATTTTGCCGGAATGGGGGCAGGAAAAGTAAATCGCGTATCTCTGTCGCAAGCTGCTGTAAAGGTTTATCCGTCTTGATACAAATTTGAAACGACATGCCTCGGCTCCTTCTGCATGGGAGGCTTTCTCGCAATGTAATCATCAGAAACGCCTGTCCTGATGGCAACATCTTACGATTATAAAGAAGAGGTGTCAAGATTCAATGCAAAACGTCTCTTGCAACCTCTGACGTTGATTGATATACTTGGAGCAAGGTGCTTTGACGGTCATGGGCATCTATCAGGGTTGTTTGCATAGACGAGGAGTTAAAAGAGCGGACATGGTTGCCGCACGAAGAAAATCTGCACGTATTGCACCCGCGCCTCCAATGCAACAGGGCGAGCCAGTTTTGCATTGCGACGGGGCAGTACAGCAATGGTTGGATTACTACTGGCAAAAACTACGTCTCCCAGCGTACGAACGAGCCTTGCTCGCGCTGACACAGAATCGACAGGAATACATGAAGTGGACTGGGAAGAGGCTGAATAGTATGGTGTTGGGCTGCTACTGTTACCTGCAGCAGTCTGGACACCGGCACCTGATCTTCATTGAGCCGGACATGCAGCCACAGTCCATCGAGGTCACGGTGGCGCACGAACTGATTCACCTGGCGGATCGCGTCAATGGCACACCGCGCCGCCATCGTCATCATGGTCACGACTCAATTGCTGCTGACGAGGCCGCTGTTACTGGCTATGGGCTGGAAGAACTGCGCCACCTGCTGCACGAGGAGAGCGCCCGTCGCGAACGCCAGCGCCGCGAACGCCGCCCTATTCGCTATCTCTACCAGTGTCCCAACTGTGGCAGGGAGTATCCTCGCGCCCGCCGCTACTCCCACGCCGTCTCGTGCAGCCACTGCGACAAGAGCTACAATCCCCGCTTCAAGCTGGAACTGAAAGCGTAGATGTACCATACGTGAAAGGGCCTGCTTTGTTGAGCTTTGCCCAACAAAGCAGGCCCTTTACCTCTGTCATCCATTCCTATTTCGCGTAGCTGTGCAGGCTTGGAACAAAGAAGCTGACGCCGTAGTAGGTGAAGAGGGTGGCGGCGAAGCCGATGGTGAGCAGCCAGCCCGCCCGTTTGCCGCGCCAGCCGCGAATCCCCCGCGCGTGCAGGTAGACAGCGTAGATCAGCCACGTGATGAGGGCCGAGGTCTCCTTTGGATCCCAACTCCAGTAGGAACCCCAGGCATAGTTGGCCCAGTAGGCACCGAGAATGAGCGTCAGCGCCAGCAGCGGGAAGCCGACGATGACGGCCTTGTAGCCCAGTTCGTCGGCAGCCTCAGCCGAGGGCAGCCAGGCGAAACGGCGTCCTTCGCCGCCCTGGACAAGAATAATCAGCCCGGCTCCAAAGGCCACGCTGAAAAGCGCGTAGGCAAAGATGGCCATCGAGACATGCACCGTCAGAATCGGCTGATCTTGCAGGGCCGGTATCAAGGCCGTCGAGTTTCCTATCAGGTTGTAGGCGGAGCCGATGAAGAGGGCGATGCCCACCGTAATCACCGCCAGCAGGCAGACGTAGAGGCCCCAGGCGCGCACACGTTCGTGGAAGCGTGCCTCGAAAATCAGGTAGCAGAGCAGCAGGGCTATGGTGAAGCTGATACTGAACTCGTACAGGTTGCTCCATGGCGCGTGCTGTTCGACGATCGTGCGAAAGACTTGCGACATGAAGAGCGCAAAGACCGCCATCCAACCAATAATCGTGCTGATGCGTCCAACGGCGATCAAACCAGAATTGAGTGCAATAGGAGCCTCGCCATCTGGCTGCTCGTGCAGCACCAGCTTAGAAACTGGCGTGGTCGCCCCCGGCCCGCCAGTTCCTGCCATATCTGCTGTTACCGTTGGAGCGAGCGTTGCTACACCTGTCACGCCAGTTCCTGCCGCACCTGAAGCACGCAGAGAGCGAACGGCAACGCCAGCTCTCCCGCTTGTTTTACTTATGGCTTGACTGCCACTCGTCTCCTGCTCTATCTCCTTCGCCAGCCGCGCCGTGCCAATCGTATACCAGAGATAGGCCAGCGTCATCACAACCAGCATACAGAGACCGGCGGAGAAAAAATAGAGCGAGGCCGTTCCCAGCCCCGAAGCTCCACTTGTTGCCACAATAGATAAAAGCTGCATAACTTTCCTCGATTATAGACGGCTCTCCGTCTTTGCAGGGGATGCCATAGGGGCGATGATTCTCCTCCAAGGATAGAGATCCTTATAGACACACGAGAGGCGCAATTGCTCGCGCCCGCTGTAAGCCAATGAGATAATCCTGTATAAAATAGTAGCATAGCAGGGAAAGAGCGTCAAACAATTGCCAGTTCGCGCTGAAGTTCTCGCAGCCAGTCAAGCAGGGAGCGCGTCTGGTAGATGCGACCACGCAAAACCACGTGATCGAAAAAATCTGTATCGCTTTGAGCATCGTTCGAACTTACGCTCTCCCGGTACGTCTCAGCTGCGAGCGTTTCGGCATGCTGGCGCACCTCCAGGTGTTCAAGGAATTGCTGGCAGGCGATAATCTGGTGGTCGATCAACGGGCGCGTCTGCTCCGGCAGGAAGCGTCGCACAAAGTAGAGCTTGATAAGGAACAGGATGCGCACCTCGCGTGGCTTTTCCACGGGCTGAGTGAGCCACTGGAAAAACACCTCGCGCCCTGAGGCGGTGAGGTGAAAGACTTTACGCGGCGGTTTCGTCCCCTGCAACTCCAGTTCCGATTCAATGTAATGCAGCCGCTCCAGCTTCTTGAGGAAGGCATACATCTGGCTCATTTCCAGGTGAACAATCTCTCCCAGTGTCCCACCATCAAATTGCTGGAACATCTCATAGCCATGCATGGGCTGGCTTTCTAACAGCCCCAGAATGGCATATTCCGCCGGTTCGCTCACATGCATACACTCCTTCCCTTCTTTCCCATTCCTGATGCTGGTGGTAATAAAAATAAGATCAACGCCATTATAATGTACGGGCAAAGGTAGGGCAAGATTGTGATATAATCATCTCTACCATAGTACGGAGCATATCTATACGCACGGCTAAATGGAAGTGTTCACGGTGAAACAAGGAGGGTTCTTGAGAGGTAGTTTCTGATAGGCAGGTAGTGTATAATCAGGGCCATGAGTAAGAAGAGATGGTTGCGTGTGATTGTTTACCGGCTGGGACAGGTGCGCCAGCAGCTGGGGCCAGTGGCGCCGCTCTCAGTTGAGGAGCAGATGGAGGTGGCGCGCTTGCTGCCGGTGCGGGCGCGAGAACTGTTCAACACGATGTCTGCCGCCGATCAACGCCATGCATTGAGGGTGTGTCGAGGATTGCAGGAACGGGGATGTATGGACGCGGAGATGCTGGCGGCGGCTCTGCTGCACGACGTGGGCAAGGCGGAGGGGCGCGTCCCCTTCTGGACGCGGCCGGCCATTGTTACTGGCAAGCGCGTGGCCCCCGGTCTGCTCTCGCGCCTGACCAGCTATCCGGTCGAGGAGGGCTGTAAGGGGTGGCGGCGTTCGCTCAGCTATGCATGGCATCATGCCGAGGTTGGAGCCGATCTCGCGGCTGCTGCCGGGCTTTCAGCGCGAACCGTGCTCTTGATTCGCACGCATCATCAGCCCGATGGTCCGGCGGCGCAATTGCATGTTGTAGATGAGGTATCATAGCAGATGGTTGAGCAAGCAGATAGAATACAGCCTGGCACGAATGCTGCTGCGCTTGAGGCGAACGGGCAATCTCTTTCTTACGTCGTTCACCTGCCCGTCTTCGAGGGACCGCTTGATCTGCTGCTGCACCTCATCGAAAAGCGGCAGATGGAGATTACCACTATCTCTCTTGTGGCCGTGACCGACCAGTATCTCGCCTATCTGCAAGAGCATCTCTCTCCTATTGTGGATGATCCCGACCCCGCCCATGCTGAGCAGACACAGACCATGCTGGCGAATATGGCGGCCTTCGTCTCCATCGCGGCGCGCCTGCTCTTTATTAAGTCGCAGAGCCTGCTGCCGCGTACTATGCCTGAACAGGTCAGCGCCGAGGCGGAAAGTGCAGCCGTCATGGCCGAGGACTTGCAGCGTCACCTGCTGGAATACAGGCTGGCGAAAGAGATTGCGTACCACCTGCGACAGCGTGAGGAGGTCGGGTTGCAAACCTATGGGCGTTCCGGCTTGCTGGCCGGGATAGAGGCGCAACTCGTGTGGACGCCGCCTGCGCTCACCGGACTGGATACCTCCACGCTTGCCAGTGCCTTCCAGCGCCTGCTCGATCTGCATGCTCGCGATGAAGCCAGTGGTGCGGAACTCATGCCGCTAGCCCGTGTGCGCGTCAGCGAGCGCATCACCGAGATTATCAGCATGCTCAGCGAGCGCACCACTTCTCTGCTGCTCTCCGAGGTCATCGCCAACGAACGCTCGCGTCTCGTCATCATCGTGACCTTTCTGGCCGTGCTTGAACTCTGGAAACAGGAACGCCTCGTTGTCCGTCAGGATGAACCCCTCGGCCCCATCGTCCTTGACAGAGGGCCACGCTGGTCGGAGCAGATACCTGTAAACGAAGAGTATGTTGAAACTGGTCTTGCGGGTTAATCGTTTTAATCCTAGAAGTTATGCTCAGATGTGGGGTTTCTGGAGGATGTATAACGTCAGGAGGTATCTATGCTGCAAAGCGAAACCCATACACGCAGACAGAGCGATACCTGCGTGAAATCCGTTCTTATAGTCGAAGATGACCCTGATATTGGCCCTTTTCTTGTGGAATTGATCATGCTGGAAACGCCATATCAGGCCATGCTGGTAACAGATGGTTATAAAGCGCTGAAAACTATTACAAATCTGAAGCCGAACCTGTTTATTCTGGACTACCGCATCCCGCATATCAATGGTATTGAACTCTATGACCGTATTCGTGAGATGGAGGGCTTCAAAGACATTCCTGTCATTATGGTTAGTGCGCAACTGCCGCGCCATGAGGTCAACAAACGTTGTATTGTCGGTATGCACAAACCGCTCGACTTGAACGAGTTTCTTGATACCATTGAACGTTTGATAGCTTGAACGTGATAGATTGAGCAGGGGCGCAACACGTTGCGCCCCTGTTTTTTAATTGGCTTGATTTCTTGCGACACAAGGACTACAATACAAATAGCATTGAGGCTGCGTTGAACTGACGTGGTACCGGCGCATGTATCATAAATACTCCGCGAAAGGAGCTTTGTGTCGTTATGACTGGTGTGCAATGGGGCAAAATCTGGGGGAATGTCATCCTCGGCGTTCTCTTCATTTGTTGCTTCCTTTTCATTCGCCCAACGCTGATTATTGATTACGGGGCTGGCATTACTATGAGCTTCAAGTTGACCGTGGTCGTCATCGGTCTGCTCGTGATCGTGTTCTATAACATCTTCTACCGTTCCAGTGCCCTCACGACCAAGCTGGGCCTGACGGCTATCCTCACTATGTGCTGGCTGGCCTTAATTATTTTCTACCCCTTCAAAGACCCCACGAATAGTGCGGCTGGCGCGGTTGGCTTCTTCGCCCTGATCGGCGGTCTCGGCGTCTCCGTCTTATGGGTGCATTTCTTTTCTGATGAACTGACATAATAATGGTGCAGAAGCGAAAAGCAGGGCTACGCCGTAGCCCTGCTTTTCGCTTCTGCACCATTATTATGTTAATGGCGGAAGTGGCGTTTGCCGGTGAAGATCATGGCGACGCCGTAGCGGTTCGCCATGCGGATGGCCTCGTCGTCGCGGATGGAGCCGCCAGGCTGGATGATGGCTGTCACACCCGCCTTCGCCGCTGTCTCCACGCCATCCGGGAAAGGGAAGTAGGCATCGGAGGCCAGTACTGAGCCACGCGCTCGTTCGCCCGCCTTTTCTACCGCCAGTTGGACACTGGCGACGCGGTTCATCTGCCCCGCGCCAACGCCAACGACCGCCAGTTTGTGCGTCAGTATAATGGCGTTGGATTTTACATGGCGCACTGCTTTCCAGGCAAAAACCAGGTCGGTCATCTCTTCTAGCGTCGGTTTGCGCTCGGTCATCACGCTGTAGTCAACCTCTCCCTTGCCCATAGAATCGGGCGTCTGCATGAGCAGGCCGCCGCTGACACTGCGCACCTCCGGGCGTTCCGCTGCCAGCGCCTGTGTTCCCGGTTTTGGCTCGATGGGGCAATGCGTTGCCAGCAGGCGCAGGTTCTTTTTCGCGTTCAGAATGTTCAGGGCTTCGGGCGTGAAATTGGGGGCGATAATGGCCTCGTAGAAGAGCTGTGAGATTTCACGCGCCGTCGCCTCGTTGATTTTGCGGTTGCTGCCGATGATGCCACCGTAGGCTGAAATGGGGTCGCCCGCGTGCGCTTTCTTATACGCCTCGACCAGCACATCGTCGCAAGCCAGGCCACAGGGGTTGGTGTGTTTGATGATGGCAATCGTCGGGGCAGTGAAAGTGGCGACCGTTTCCAGAGCCGCTGAAAGGTCAAGCAGGTTGTTGTAAGAAAGTTCCTTGCCGTGCAGGACTTCGGCTCCCGCCACGCTGGGTATTGACTGCGGAGTTGGCACGCCGCCCCAGCGATAGAACGCTGCTTTCTGGTGTGGATTTTCGCCGTAGCGCAGAGGCTGGATCAACCTCAAGGGCAGCGTCAATTCATCGGGAAAGAGGCCAGAAGACGGAGAGGATGGGCCGCGCAGGTATTCGGCAATGGTGCTGTCATAGAGCGCGGTGTGCTGGAAGGCGATGGCGGCGAGACGACGGCGCGTTTCCCGGCTGACTTCGCCCTGCTCCTCCCACTCCTGCATCACCGGTCCATAATCCTGCGGGCGCACCAGCACAATCACATCTTCAAAATTCTTTGCCGCCGCCCGGATCAACGTCACGCCACCAATGTCGATCTGTTCCACTGCCTCGTTCAGGGTAGTAGCTGGCTGCGCGATGGTTTCCGCGAATGGATAGAGATTCACGGCCACAATGTCGATGGGCGCGATGCTGTGGCTGGCAAGCTCACTCATATGTTCAGGTGACTGCCGCCGCGCAAGGATACCACCATAAATAGCCGGGTGTAGCGTCTTGACACGCCCGTTCAGAATTTCGGGAAATTGTGTTATGTTGCTGACTGGTTCGACGGCGAGACCCGCTTCCTGCAAAGCATGGGCGGTGCCGCTGGTGGAAAATAGCGTGATGCCACGGGACTGAAGCCGAAGTGCTAGCTCCGTGAGACCTTCACGGTTTGCCGTGCTGAGTATTGCTCGCATGAACTCATCCTTTCCTTTGAATCGCTCTCTGCGGGCGCAAATATGTATTCCATGAATGAATAATAATGTTGATGAACCCTCCGGGTGTACCGTGAGCAAAAAATGTCCTCAGCCAGTATAACCACATTGACAGCTACTTGACAAGTCGTGAAGCAGATGCTTCGCCACGCTCAGGACAGTGAAAATGGAGTCAGCAGTTCACCAGCAAACGGCAGGCCATCCCTTGCGGGCGGCCTGCCGTTTGCTGGTGAACTGCTGACTCTTAAAGATGAACTGTTCAGTCGTTGGTTGGGACGGTAGTGGGAACGGGTTCTTCGGTACTCGCGGCCACCAATGAAGGGCGACCGGGGAACTCTGTGTAGACGCTGACCTTGCGGCGCGTACGTGAGTCGTGTCCGAATTTGACGTAGCCATCGATCAGCGCGAACAACGTGTGATCGCGGCCCACACCGACGTGATCGCCAGGGCGAATCTTGGTGCCGCGCTGGCGCACGATAATGCTGCCAGCCGTGACAAGATGCCCATCATAGCATTTCACACCGAGCATCTTCGGGTTGCTGTCTCGACCATTGCGAGAGCTACCCATACCTTTTTTATGTGCCATGATTAAGCCTCTTCCTCGTTTCTGATGATGCGGCGGCGAATACGTGGTTCCTGCGTTTCGCTTTCAGTTTCTGGCATTGTCTCTGAAGTCTCTGCAATTTCAGCCGTTGGAGTGGTCTCCTCGTCTTCTCCAGCAGGCTCTGCCATAAAATCTGTTTCAACAGGAACCTGTTTCGCCTTCGGTTCCTCGCCGGTGATCAGGCTCTTGCCGTTCGCGACGATGTCATCGATGGTCAGCAAGGTTAGTTCCTGGCGATGGCCGCGACGATGGCGATAGCGCTTTTTGGGTTTGTACTTGAAGACGATTACCTTCTTACCGCGAGCCTGCGCGTCTGCTGTTGCCAGCACGAAGGCGTTCTCAACCAGGGGAGTACCCACCATCGTGGTATCGGCATCGGAAATGAGCAATACCTCGTCAAAGGTGACCTGCTCTCCCGGCTCGATTGGGAGCCGGTTGACCTCCAGTCGCTCTCCAACGGAGACCTTGTATTGTCGTCCACCACTTTTAATTACTGCAAACATGATTTTTCCTGTTCTCCTTTCCCGCTTTCTCGCCTGCGACTCTCCCATGCACTTCTATGGATACGTAGATGGCGTTGGTGGAAGCCATCATGACAGTTCCTTTTTCAATCTGTTGCAATCTCAGATGGGAAGCCAGGTGCTTTGGCCTTGAGAGCCTTTCCGATCAATATACTGATTACTGATGCGGAGCGGAGCGGGTTTTTCTTTCCTCTTTCAATCCCACAAGGGAAGGCTAAAAAGCATGAGGACTTAGTGCGTTCCCATATGGGAAGGCCAGACAATAATAGCAGTCTTTGCTGCTCCTGTCAAGTCTTATACGCTCTGAGATTCACGCATAACTCGGCGTGCAGGGGCCATACCCCTGCACGCCGAGTTATGCGTGAATCTCAGTTATACGCCGATGATTCTCTATACCTTTGGCCTGCCACAGTTAGGACAGAAATTGCCCGCCGAGCGATCAGAAGTGAATCCGCATACGCAGGTATATGGCTGGGCAGCCTGGAGGGGCGGTACGGGTTGCCCCGGTGGTGCCGCCTGGAAGGCAAAACCTGACGCGCTTTGCTGGTAAACAGCGTTGTTCGCCCGAACAGGCTGTGGTCCCGACGGCTGCGGGAAGCCGCTACTGGCAGCCTGTTGTGGGATAGGCTGCTGCGGGAAGCCACTACTGGCACCTTGCTGCTGGACAGGTTGTTGCAAGATGTTTCCTCCGGGAGGTGCCTGAAGGGCCGGGGCAGGATAGGGTTGAGAGACTGCATCCTCAGGCTCTTTAGGATGGGACACGAACCACTGTCCGCCTTGATAGCGCCAGTGGATCGAGAAAATGCGTAACGGCCCCTGAGTGAGCAGGAAGATGCTGAGCCAGATGGCGGCATATTCGATCAGGTAGACGATAAAAGGGGGTGGGTGGGCAATACCGGGCAGTTTCCCGGTCACCATTACGGCCCAGAGGATGGCTCCCTCGAAGATGCCTGCCGCCACCTGAAAGCTGGTCGG
The DNA here is from genome assembly GCA_963736995.1 of uncultured Chloroflexia bacterium. Taxonomy (GTDB): domain Bacteria; phylum Chloroflexota; class Ktedonobacteria; order Ktedonobacterales; family Ktedonobacteraceae; genus CADDYT01. Next base: position 1,177,681 of record CAVTRB010000002.1, on the reverse strand, counting down.
CCAATCGCGGTCCCAGCGAAACGAGGTGATGATCTGGTAGATCACATCCCACACCAGCCCGAAGAGAAAGACGTAGAGCAGGGCATACAGCGGAACCGTGCTCTTGACAAGCAGGTAGATGATCAATGCTATGATCAGGCCAACCGTACCCAGTAAAAAGAGACGGATCTGCCAGCGGCCCCAGAGTGTTGGTGTCATGGTTGTGCTCCTCTCGCCCAACGAGTCCATTGCGAGAATGAACGAACAGGGGTCAGGGCGTGCAAGCCCGGGGTGTGATGGGCAACCAGGTCTTCCACGGAACGCAGGGCCCCGTATTGCAGCCCCAGGAAACTATCGACTACCGCGTGCGGGCCGCCCAGCGTCATGACTCCTGTGGCATAGAGCCGTCCGGCCCCATTGCTCATGCCCAGTACCCGGAAATTATTGGACACTTTCACGCGGCCCTTGGGATTCAATTCGAGATGGTACATCGTGACCATATCCTTGAGGAAAGGGTTGTTGTCCAGGGAGGCCGTCAGTCCAGTGCAGTCAATAATATAGTCCGTGGTCAAGGTGAGTTCGGGCTGATAGGGTTTGCCTGTCGAGATATGGGTCTCCAGGCGTCCTTCCTTGCTGCGTCCCAGGCGCTTGACCTCGCCAAAGAAGATCTGGTACCAGCCCTCTTTGAGTCCCTGGTCGGTGATACGCTGCCAGTCTTTGCGATCAGCGGTGGTGGTGCCTCCCCAGTCATTGAGCAACCGGTCGCGCTCCTCATCATCGGCCCGCTCCAGCCGGATGCGCATGCTGCCGGTCCAACAGGCTTTGGGCCAGTTGAAAGGCTGCAATTCGACATGGTGACTCACGGGACGGCGCGCATGTCCATCCAGATGACCCACGGGCACGGGTGAGCGGTGCAAGTGGACAATGACCACATTGGGGTTCTTCTGGCGCACCTCATAGAGCCGCTGGATAACGCGCGAGGCTACGATACCTCGTCCGCGCACCATCACCACTCCCCCATGTTTGAGCAAGTAGTCATAAATCTGCTCATGTTTTTCGTAGGCATTGACCGCGTGCTCCATATCCCCGGTGCTCTCACGATACCGTTGCAGGTCATCGAGAATGCGAATGCCCGGGTAGCCCATAGCCAGGTGAACAAAGGGGGCCAGGGCGAAGCGCTGCTCCTCTTGCCCGCGTTCGTTGGTCGCTTTATAGGCGACGAGGTAGCGGCCATCGTCGGTTTTGCGCAGCACCAACCCTCTGCCCTGACGAAAGATGCGCTCCCAGCCGATGCGATGCGCTTCATGGTCTACGGCTCGAAAGACATCCCCAGAACGGGGCGTATAGGTATCGTTGAGCACCGGCTCACCAAAGACCTGGCGGGCCACGTGCAGGGCATTGCCCATCTTCCCTTGTCCGAGCGAGGACCAGATTTCGCGCACGCCGTAGGAAGGGTAGCCCCAGATGTTATCAGGACAGGACTCGCTGTGAGAGCGCAGGCGCTCGTGGTTAGGAATCTGCGAGTTTTGACACAGGCGCCGGTAGCGTCCCATGGGGAAAGGCTCAAGGCCCAGCGCGATAATTTGCTCTGCCGGCACGCCATAGATGCGCAGGTGGTCGGCCCAGGCGAAGCTGCCAATGCCTGCGCCAACAGTCAGGTACGTGCTCTCCAGCACAGGGATGCCGCTGCTGTAGACATCTCGCACAGCGATGATCGGCGTACGCAAGCCGCCTAGAGGCAGAGGTTCCTCAATGGGAATGGCCGGAGCAGGTTCGAGATTGCCGGTCAGGTGACTGAAGACGAGGGCGGACTCGCCACGAGGGATGCCCTGCAAGCGGCCTAACACACTCTGAGAGAGGGTTGCCACTCGATCAGCAGATGGTGCTCCCGCGGGGTGTACGGGCATGGGTCGTGCCGGTGGCTCGACGGCCATCGTGAAATGGAACGGCCCGATGCGGAAGCCGCTGCCAGTAGGTAGGGGAACCTGCGTAACGCGATCCTCGTTGACATAGGTGCCATTGGTACTCTGCAGGTCCTCAAGCAGCACTCCACCATCCTGCTGCCTCAAGACCGCGTGGTGACGCGACACTTTGTTACTGTTGAGCGCGATAGTATTTTCGGGGGTGCGCCCGAAGGAAACGGGCAGGGGAGCAACAAGTTCGCGTTCTTCGCCGGTCACGACGTCACTCCACATCAGCCGTACATTCAGGGTCTGGATCTCTGTCTGCATCGAAGAAAACTCCTTCTGCTAAGAAACTGGCTTAGAGGGTCTGTTCTTGTACCTGTTCCTCCACCTGTTCGTCGAGGGATCTGGTGAACCATTTCTCCCGTTCTCCCTGCTGCTTGTAGCCAAGCAGGGGCAGCAGCCAGGGAGCCATCATCGTAGTGACAATCGTCATAATCACCAGCATGGCAAAGAGGGAGGGAGAGAGCACCCCTGTATCCAGGCCGATGTTAAGCACGATCAACTCCACCAGTCCTCGTGTATTCATCAACGTTCCCAGCGTGAACGACTCTTTCCAGGACTCGCCCAGTGCTTTGAGGGAGAGCGTGCCTCCCAGTATCTTGCTCGTACAGGCGACCAGCAGCGCCAGCAAGCAAATGAGCCAGAGGGTAGGCGAGTTGATTAACCCCAGATGGGTGCGCAGCCCGTTATAGACGAAGTAGAGGGGCAGGAACAGCAGCGTGTTGACCTGCTCGATGCTCTGCACCTGCTGGAGAAAGGCGGTTCGCCGCGGCAGGATGATGCCCATCATGAATGCTCCAAAGACTGGATGAATGCCCATCGCGTCGGTGGCATAGGCCGAGAGCAGCAGCAGCACCATCGTGAGCACCGTCAGCAGCGTTTTCGAGTGAATGTGTTTATAGGCAAAAAGCAGCAGGGGGCGCACCAGCACGAGCATCACCGCGATAAAGAGCGCCAGCAGGCCCAGGGTAATGGCCACCGAAAGCAGGCCGCTGGCATGAATGATGGCAATCACGAAAGCCAGCAGGCACCAGCCCAGCACATCATCGATAGCCGCACAGGTCAGCGAGAGCGTGCCTATCGGGGTGGCCAGCATGTGCCGTTCGGAAAGCAGACGCGCCAGCACGGGAAAAGCCGTAATAGCCATGGCCGTGCCCACCAGCAGCATGAAGGGGAGCGTATTGCCCGTGGCTTGAGCAACGGGTCCGGCAAACTGAGGATAGAGGAAATAGGCAAAGATGCTGCCCATGACAAGCGGCAGGATGATGCCACTCAGAGATACGACACCGGCTTTGCGACTCTGCCGAAGCATAGAGTGCGTATCGATATGCGTTCCCAGCGTGAACATGTAGAGCACCAGACCGATATCACCGAGCGTCTGCAACGTTGGCAGGACATTGCTGGGAAAGACAACGGCCTCGACGTGAGGCAAGAGGAAACCCAGCAGCGTTGGACCTAGAGCCAGCCCGGCCAGAATTTCTCCGATCACCTGTGGCTGGCCTATGAATTTGCACAGGTAGCCAAAGAGTTGTACCGCGAGCAATATGACAACCAGTTGCACGAGTATTGGGCCGGTGAGCATGTTGCCCTCCTTGTTCGTCACTACAAATCTGACTTTACCTGAGCAGATTTTACGATAAAATAAGATGAAAAGCTATAGTATTCTGTACCCTCATTATATGAAATGCCTCACTAGCGAATGATAAGAACTTTCTACTCTGTTCATCACTCTTAAGACGATGAGGATCACAGTTTTTACGGATAATTATTGAGAGCTTACAGTATATACTGTCGGCCAGATTACACGTTCGCCTTATCCGAACGAAGAGTCTTTTAGAAGCTAAACCCCTGAGTCAAGATGTCTTGCTCTAGCTATGCCAGTGAGAAATGTGCAACCAGTCTCAGCGACCTGCGTATAGATGATAGGTATGAAACACGTGATGATGGCGTTCTGTAGGGAAGCGCGGGACATGGGGTCCAGGCGGTATAGTAGAGCGCCAGAGTCCGCAGAAGTGAGGCGTAGTATGATGAATAGGATGACGACACTTGGACTTGATGAGCGCCTGGAACGAGTCCTGGCGTATGCATTTGGCTGGGTTTCGGGCATTATCCTGTTTTTGCTTGAAAAGAACCGCGTGGTGCGCTGGCACGCGCTCCAATCGATGATCAGCTTCGGCGCGCTTTCGCTGGTGATGCTCATCGTCTCCCTGCTCAGACTCTATCTGAGCTGGATTCCATTGATCAGCCTGATTACCAACCCCGGCCTGGGCCTGCTTCTCTCCATCCTCTGGTGGGTAACGATCGGCCTCTGGCTCTGGCTCATGCTCATGGCCTGGTTCCAACCCAATTACCGCTTGCCCATCATCGGCGACCTGATAAGAAACTGGGCGTAATCGTCTTATAGCAAGACCTGGCAACTACCTCTGACATCCTGAGTGAAGCGAAGGATCTAAAGTAGCCGTACCAACCAGGTCGTTGCTTTAGAACCTTCGCTTCACTCAGGATGTCAGAGTTTGAAGATTTCGCGGTCCTTTCCTACGACTTCCCATCTGTTTTGTCGCGATAGAGCAGTCCCAGTACCAGGCCAAAGACGAAGTGGCGGGCGAGGTTTTGCAGGAATGAGAGGCGTGTGGCGAGCCTGGGTAATTCACCATCCTGGATTAACGGGTGGTACTTATCGGCCAGGGGCGTCAAGGTCCACGCGCCAGCGATGAACAGCTCGGCAAAAAGCGAGCCTTTGAGCCAGTCCGGGCCAGGCAGGAAGCGTTTGACGAACGCAGCGTAGAGTTCGGCCAGGGCTACGCCGTTCAAGAGATGAAGTATCCAGGCCAGCACAAAAAAGCGCCTCTCCTGCGCTGCCTTGCGACCAAACAGCCCCTGAATGAAACGCACATCGCTGAAACGGTTGCCCGTCAGCACCATATCCCCCTCCATAGCAATGCTATATGCTATCGTCGCCAGCACTCCCGCCAGCGCCGCTCGCCAGGGATGCCATTGCTTTGAAATGACGCGGTATATGGACATAATCACCCCCGTATATCAATAGTTTGTTGTATTCGTAATCATAGCAGAAGACGCAGGTACCTGTTCAAGTGGGTGTACCAAAGCAACAACCCTCTAGAAGTGATTATGCTAAAATAATGGCATAATGAATTTTAACGACCAGGATCGGCAATGGGGAGTTACGGCCTGTAGGGACAAGGGGAGGATGAGAGGAGGGGTGGGGGCCTTGTGCTTGTCCGCTTTGCCCTGGCAGCCTTACAGATCTGCCGAAGAACGAAGCGGCTTGCCAAGCGGACAGGCAACTCCTCCCTTAAGGTCGGAGAGGACAGCCTCCCAGGCTGTCTTCCCTTCATCCACCCTGCCCCGCCCCCTGTCCCTACAGGAAAGACGAGTTACCCCTTCATTACCAATTTAGATTGTTCAAGTCCATCAGCCATGAAAAAGACCCACGGCATGTCATTCTGAGCGCAGCGAAGAATGACATGGTTGGGTATTTCCCTGATAGCAGGCTATAGAAGGTAGGAGGTTGCATCTGACAATTCAAGGCTATCCCGCTCAACCAGGCATCTTTCCGGGTGAGACGCTGGCGCTGCATGTCTCTACTGACGCGCCTCAGTTTCGCGTTGATTTTTACCGGTCGGGCCAGCAGCTTATGTTTCAACATAGCTCTGACTGGCTGCCCGGTCGGAACTGTCCGCCGCACCTGCCCTATCAGGATTGGAGTGAGGATGGCAACGGGCTGCATGGGGAGCACCTTTCCGGCTGGCCCGGCTATGCATTCGCGATTCCCGCCGATTGGACATCGGGTGTCTACATTGCCATGTTCGTGCAGGGTGATGGCAATGGCAACGTCATTGACCCGCTCGATGGCACGACGCCGGATGCGCGTGAAGCGAAGGCGCTCTTTGTAGTCAAAAACGCTGCGCCTGGAAGAGATGCCGCCATTCTCTATAAACTGCCATTGTTTACCTATCACGCCTACAATCTGGCGGTGCCGCAGGCATACGACCCCGCCACGCAGCAGGGAGGCTGGTGCCTGTATACGGTTCCCAGGCCAGAGCATCTTCCTATAGCCGTGCCACCCTCGGTCAACATACACAGACCGGGAGGCGGCACGGGTGGCACTCCCTGGGATATCTTCAATTTTGACCCCTTCGACCCGACGCCGCGCCAGACGTTTGTGCATTGGGACGCTCCCTTCATTGCCTGGCTGGAAGAGCAGGGCTACAGGGTAGACTATTGTACCGACCTCGACATCCATCGAGACAGCAACCGCGATTTGTTAGACGCTTACAAGCTCTTGCTCTGTGTGGGACACGATGAATACTGGAGCGATGCCATGCGCAGCAATGTGGAGAGGTTTATCCAGAACGGCGGCAATGTCGCCTTTCTGAGCGGCAATACCTGCTGGTGGCGCATCGCCTTCGATGACGCCTGGAGCTTTCGCAGGCTGCATTACTGGTGGGACATGCCCGTTCCCAACAACCCGGAAAACAGCCTCACCGGCGTGAGCTTTCGTAACGGGGGCGAGCGCGATCAAAACCTGCATCCACTGCCGGTCGGCTACCGCGTGCAGCATGCCGACCACTGGGTCTACGAGGGAACAGGCCTGCGCGACGGGGATACGTTCGGCGACGCACCACGACCAGTACATCGTCGGCTACGAATGCGACGGGGCCGAGTTCGACCGCAGCGCCCTTGAGAACGGCCACCCGGTACAGCCAACCGGCAATGACGGCACCCCGGCAAATTTCCTCATCCTCGGCATCGGCGATACGAGCGCCAGCGGCTGGGGCAATGGCAATAAGGCCGCCACAATGGGCCTCTATAGCAACAACGGCACGGTCTTCACCGCCAGCACCACCGACTGGGTGCGCGTCGTTGCCAGCGGGAAGGCTCCAGTTGTGGAGCAAATCACGCGTAATGTGCTCGACCGGCTGTCTCATCGAGGTTGACAATGGGTTTGAGCAACGTCCTGTAGGGACAAGGCCCCGCCCATCCCCACATCCACCCCTTGTCCCTACAGGATCACCTTCCCAATCCTTTCAAATTCATTATTGGCGGTCATCGCTCAGCGATGACCGCCACGCACTATTTTATGACCTCTCCGGCAAATCTGGTTCGTTGCGTTTGCGGATGAGGTAGGGAACTATGACCATGGCGTGCATGTCGGTCGTTTGCAGGCATTCGATGGCGTCCTGCGGGGACTCGACGAGGGGCTGGCCGGGGCCGTTGAGCGAGGTGTTGAGCAGGATGGGATAGCCTGTCTTTGCCTCGTAGGCCTGTGAGCAGGTCGAAGAGGAAGGGCGTGTTTTTTGCTTCCACCGTCTGCAGGCGGGCCGTGCCATCGACGTGGGTGATGGCGGGAAGCTGTTCGCGGTATTCCGGGCGCACGTCGGAGGCGAATTGCATGAATGGCGCAGCCCCTTCGATATCGAAGTATTTCCCGGCGGACTTCTCAAGCACGATGGGGGCGAGCGGCCTGAACCATTCGCGGCCCTTGACGCGCTTATTGATGAAGTCCTGCATCTTCGGGTGGCGCGGGTCGCCCAGGATGGTGCGATTGCCCAGCGCGCGGGGGCCGGACTCGCTGCGTCCCTGATAGAGGCCAAGCACGCGCCCGCTGTCGAGCAGTTCTACCATGCTATCGATCAGGTTGGCCGGTCGCTCAACGATAAGGTCATCCGGTAACGTGGCGACAAATTGGTCTATCGTCGCTGGCGGCAGGTTCGGGGCCGAGGAAGTCGTTCTCCCAGCGGAAGCCGGTCTGGATGCCCAGGCGGTCGACGAGGCCGTACATGGCGCAGCCGAGGGCCGTGCCGCCATCGTGCGGGCTGGGCGGAATGAAGACGCCCTGCGTGAAGGGGCTTTCGCGCCGCAAGCGCCCATTGGCCGAGCAGTTGAGGGCAATGCCACCGGCGAAACAGAGGGCAGTCATGTCCGTTTGCTCGTGCAGCCAGTCGGCTACCTGAAGCAGGGCATCCTCGAAGGCCTGCTGCCCGGCGGCGGCTAGATTGGCGCAATCTTCAAAGTTGCCTGTTCCACCTTTGTACTTGAAGCGCTCGTGCTCCTTGAACATCTCGACCCATGCATCGGGGATGAAGACCTGATAATCCTCGACAATCAGGGGTGGCAGTCCCAGCGCGTCGGGGTTGCCGAAGGGGGCCATGCCCATCACCTTGCCCTCGTTGCCTTCACCGGGAAAGATCATGCGCGTGAGCTGGTAGTAGAAACAGCCGAGACCCACCGGATGGCTCCAATCGCCGTCCCAAAGCTGCTTGCCAATGCACTCGACCTTGCCGCGCTCGCAGCGATAGAACGAGGCGACTTCCAGCAGTTCGGGGTCGGCGCTGCTCGCCCCAGGCCACTCCTCGGTGAAGTGCTTCACCGGGCTGCCCTGACAGTCGATGACCATGACCCCCGCCTGAGAAAATGGTGAGGGATAGAAGGCGCTGTAGAGGTGCGCGAGATGGTGAGAGACACGTTCGATGCGCGGTTCGCCCTGGAAGGTCAGCGTCTCTTTGAGTTCTTGATGATATGCCGGCGCTTTTTCGATCTCGCTATCGGAAGAATAGCACTCGATGACGAGATCGACCGGTTCATCGAGATAGGGCAGGCGATCCATGTACAACTTTGGCAAATCGCCCAGCCTGCCCCAGTGATGTTTCTTGCGGGTAAGGCGTTCCTTCTGCAGGCTATAGACGCTTGAGGGGCCTTTTATGACGCTAATGGAGCCATCCTGTGTCCGATTGATGCCCACGACAATAGGCGTGTCACTCACTGATTGTACCTCCACAGAGAAAAAGAGCACAAACCAATAGCTTGATTGTGCCAGACAAGGTTTATAGCGACCTGACAGCTAGCCGGATGCTTGCCAGGTTCCTGCTACTAATCATAGTGGTTTTAGCGCATCCCTGTCAAAGTCATGCATTGACTGCACGTTTCCTTTTTTAATGATTTTGAACAAAAAAGGTCGGGAAGGTAAGCCTGTAGGGACAAGGGGCGGCTGAGAGGATGGGTGGGGGCCTTGTACTTGTCCGACTCCAGAAGCTTCGAAGTCCTCTCGATACCTGGAAGGGGTACGCGGACAGGCACAAGGCCCCCTCATCCTCTCTACCCTACCCCCTGTCCCTACAGGACGCGGCCCCATCTCTTTACCAATGTTGTTTGTTCATATTTATCAATAAACGGTTCATCCCCATAGCAATGAGCGCGCCGGAGAGGGTGGCGAGGAAGTTGACGCCGTCGTTATCGAGCCAGGGGAGGCCGCGCGCGAACGTTGTGGGCGTGCCGCAGCTATGGATGCGCCGCTCGGTCTCTTTCTTACAGGCAGGACAGAAATAAGTAGCCTGGACGGTTGCTCCGAGCAGGCTATCACAGAGGCTGCCCGCCAGACCACTGACCAGGGCGAGCAGAGGAAGAGACAGGTGCTGCTCGCGGTCGCTTTGCAGCAGCCATGAGAAGAGGCCGAGCGCGCCCGCTCCGAGGGCAGCAGCAGCGGTGCCAAGTGGTGTAATGCCTCCGGATGTGCCGGGCGCGACGCGCTTGCCCGTTGTGATGAGGCGTGGGGGCTGTGGGCTGAGCACGCCCAGTTCGGTGGCCCAGGTATCGGCGTTGGCGGCGGCTAGCGAGCCGATGTAGCCCGCCTGCAAAAGCTGGCGCAACGCGGGGGAAGATGACAGCCCGTAGCCCAGGGCAAGCAGGGTTGCGACTCCGCCGTTGGCTGCTACCTGCCCGATGTCACGCCGTGACCCCTTGCTAAATTTATCGGCGGCAGTTCGCTCCTTGTCCTGCTCGCGAAAATGCGAAAGCAGGCTGGAGGAGACGAAGAAAAAAATCAGCGTCAACCCCCAACTCCAACCGCCGATGCCGGTGGTGGTTGTACCGGTAATGATGGCTCCCACGACTCCGCTGCGGCTCAGGGAGCGCCGCCGGTAAGCAAGCAGGGCAATCATGCTGCTGAAGAGCAGACCGAGTCCCATTCTAACAGGCTTTTTCATCATGTTTCAGGTAGTACCTCTTAATAAGAATTCGTGGGTATTTTGTTACAGAAGGCTTCCCTTGCCAGTTCTATTGTACAGAAGGCTTCCCTTGCCAGTTCTATTGTAAAGAAGGCTCAGAAGAGAAACAAGGGTAGACTGTGGGAGAATCAGAATGCCGTAGGGGTGATGCCCTGTGCTCGCCCGCGTTCCTGCTGAGCCACCACTGGCGAGCACAGGGCATCACCCCTACAGGACGAGGTATTCCCGGTCGAACTGCCAGTCGGGGAGGGCCTCTAGCTCGACGTAGAGGTGAGGGTGCAGGGGGTCGATATGCTTGGTCAGGTGAATATCGACGACCCGGTTGTCGTTGATGTCTAGAGCCTCACAGAGGGCGTCTTGCGTAATTTTGAGTCCTCCATCAAGGTCGCGTTTGAGGGGAGTGGAGAAGTAGAAATCGAGGAAAAGAGCGAGATACCCCTGGCGCAACTGATTGCGCAGTTCTTCGCTAAGAATGCCCTGGCGTTCAAGCGAGCGCAGCAGTGTCTTTACCTGCCGCTTAAAGTGGCGGGCAACCTGAGAACTGACACGATGTCCATCAACGGTCGCGTACTGCTCGTTGATGCTGGGAGGAAGCGGAAGAGTCAGGCGTAAAAGAGCATGCTTACTCAAAGGCTTCTCGTACATGGATGTCTCCTGTATGAATAGTACTTTTGGGAGATTGATTTTATGCGTATTGTATCATATCAGCGTGTATTCCCGTGTCTTTTCGAGCGTTGCGCTGCGTGAGAAAGCATGATACACTGCGAAGGTCATACATAAAGATGTGTTTCGGCCTGGCGAAAGGGAGGAGCAAACGTGATTACCTGTAGTCGCTGTGGGAATATCGTTTCCGCGGGGCAATCGAGTTGCCAGTATTGTGGCATGCCTGTCATGAATCGAAGTGAATACGGGGCGAATGCGGGGAAAGTAAGCCCTGATCAGCCGGAGTTACCCGCCTGGCTGCAATCGCTGCGCGCGGGAACGCAGCCAACATACGCAACGGGAGGCAATAGCAGTTTTTCGGCCTCCGATCTGGTAGAAGAGGGGGCGCTTCCCGGCTGGATGAAACCTGGACAACCCGGGCAGCCTAATGCTGCTACTAATCCCACCGATCCCCACGCAGACCTGCTTCCATCCTCGAAGTCGGCTCCAGATACAGATGGCTCTGTTTTCCCTGATGGCAGTATGTCGGCGAGTTCGTTGATCGACGAGCAGGCCCTGCCATCGTGGATGCGGGAGCAGTCTGGTGACCGGCAGGGATTGCCGGCTGCCAATCTGGTTCAGCCGGATGCCCTTCCAGACTGGCTGCGGGATGCGCAGGCAGGACAACAACCACAGCAATCGCTTCCGCAGCAGGTTTCCGGGCAAGCAGGAGTAGCCCGGTCCCCACAGGCGCAGCCTGTTCCTCCCTCTCTGACCGGAGCGCTACAGGGACAGCCGATACCTTCAGGACAGTCGAGCCAGGTGCAGTCAGGGCAGCTTTTGCAGACACCGGCAGCACAATCTATGTTTCCTGCGCAGGGGCTGGCTGCCCGGGACCTGGTTGACGCGCAATCACTGCCGCCCTGGTTATCCGGTCAGCCTGGAGCGCCCGCCAACGGTGAGGTGTTGTCTGCTGCTTCGCTGCTCGATATGAACGCGTTGCCATCGTGGCTGCGTGAGAACAGTCAGGGTTCTCAAGGGCCTCAAGTATCTCAATCGGCGAATATGAACGGGTCATCGCTTCCCCCTGCTGTTCCTATGCAGCCTGTACCACCGCAGCAGCCCCCGGCTGGCAATCTGGTCGCTGCCTCCTTTATTGATATGGATGCCTTGCCCGATTGGCTGCGTTCCGCGAGCGATGGTCAGGCGGGAGGAGCTATGCCAGATCAGTCGCGCGCCGTAAATGCTGGGATGCCGCCGCGTGTGGAGAATGTGCGTGTGCCCGGTCGCCCGCGAGGAGGAGCCGGCCCACAGGAGGCAAGCACAGCAGCAGCCAATGTCTTTGCCTCGATGCTCGGTGTTGCCTCAAATGCTCCCCAGTTGCCTGCACAGCCCTACCCACCCCAACAGGGGTGGGGGCCACAGGTACAGGCTCCTTTTCAATCCGGGCAGGGGATGGTGCCAGGGCCAACACAGGCGCAGGGATATCCAGTACCAATGCAGGGGTATGAGTCGCAAGGCTATCAAGCAGGGTTGCAGGGACAACAGGGATATCCTGGCTACCCGAACTTCTCAGGCTCTCCTGTAAGCAGCCAGTTAGGCGTATCACAGCCGCTTCCCAACCAGGGAATGTCGATGCCACCTGTACAACCTGGACAGAGTGGGCAGCCGAAGCAGAACGCTCAGGGGGCTAAAGCAGGACAGGGAGAGCAAGGGAAATCGGCGAAGCCTGCCAGACGAGGGTTTCTCGATACCATTCGTGAATGGTTCCGTTTTTAATTCGTAATATCAGATAACGCAACTGCTTGTCACAGAGAGAAGAGGGATACCGGAGATGCAAACACTACCTCACGTGGAAGGAGGACCGCAGCCAGCCAGCAACCAGAAACCTGCGATAATCAACTCCATCCTGGCGGCAGATTGTGGAACCGTTTTTACAAAGGTTTCGCTATTTGGTCTGGTAGAGGGACAATTTCGCCTGATGGCTCGCGGTGAAGCGCCAACCACGGCAGTACCACCTCACGGGGATATTACGAAAGGCATAATTCAGGCGATCGAGAGCATCGAATTCGTCACCGGGAGAAGATTTATCTCTCAGGGCCGTATCATCATGCCTGAAGAGGTAGATGGTAATGGTGTGGATATTTTCATCACCACTATCAGCGCCGGTGGTCCTATTCGCCTGCTGGTGCTCGGTGCTGTTAGCCCCGCTCTGGAAGAACTGGTGGATCAGGCCGTCTCCGGTTTGTACGCGGAAGCGCATCCCTTAGCGGCCCCATCATATGCGGCAATCTCTCTGCCCTCGGCTTCCAGAGGCAGTACGCCTGCTCCGCAAGGAACGAACGCGGGGACGTGGACGCCTGAGCGTATTGCCCTGGAATGGGAACGCCAGCTTGAGCGCATTCGTGAGATACAGCCACAGACCGCACTGATCGTCGGATTGGCTGATGGCCCTACCGGTCCCAATCCGTTGCAGGAAGCCTGTCAGCTTCTACTTAACGTGATGAAAGAGCGGGAGGAAAAGGGCGTAGCGCAGGCGGGACGACGATTTCCTGTTGTGTATGCCGGTGCGCCACAATATGTGGAGGCGGTACGTCGTATGCTTGGCATTACGGCTGAGGTCACGCAAGTGGAGCCGTTGATTTCACAGAACCAGCTTGGCCCGACGAGCATGGCAGTGAATAACCTGTACAATACTGAGGTGATTCAGCGCATTCCGGGCTATCATTCTCTGCAATCCTGGTTCTCTTCTCCACCCGTTGCTACTGCCACATCATTGAGCAGCCTGGTGCGTTTCCTGGCGCAGCATTATGCCATGAATGTCACGGCGGTCGATGTGGGCGGCTCAACCACGACGGTGATGTTCGCAGGTGAACAGGGCGAGTTCATGCCGGTAGTGCATGCAGGCGTCGGCGTAGGGCCGAACGTGGGGGAAATCTTGCAACAGGTTGGCTTCCAACGTGTCGTGCGCTGGCTGCCCTTCGATATCACCGAGGAGGAACTGCGCGAGTATGTGCTTAACCGCATGCTGCACCCCCATGTGACGCCTTCGCAGATACGCGAACTGCTCATTACCCAGGCTTTTACGCGTGAGGCGCTTAACGTTGCCCTTGAGGAAGGTCGGCGGCACAACTTCGATTGGCCGAATGCTGATTTGATTCTGGCGACGGGCGGCATCTTCGCCCATGCAGCCAGAAACGGGCAGGCCGCGCTCATGCTGCTCGACTCGATCCAACCCAGAGGCGTGACTTCGCTTGTGCTGGATCGCACGATGCTCATCACTCAACTGGGGGCTGTGGCGACTGTCGCGCCGGTGGCTGCTGTACAGGTCAATGAGAACGATGCTGTGACGCATCGCCTCGGTACCTGCGTCATCCCCTATGGTGATCTGCCTGCCGGTCAGGTGGCGCTGCGCGTGGGCATCGAATATCACAATGGACGACAGATCAGCGTTGACGTGATGAGCGGCTCGATCGAGGTTATTCCCCTGCGTTTCAACGAGCAGGCCTTGCTGACGCTCTATCCCGCTCCGACGGTTGATGTTGGGCTTGGCCCCGGTGAGCGCGCTCGTGCCGCCGAAGAGATCGACGGCGGACTGATCGGCCTGATTATCGATGCTCGCGGTCGACCGTTAGTCCTGCCGGATGAGAAGAGAGAGCGTTATGCTCGCCTGTTACAATGGATGCAGGTGCTTGGCGGCTGAGAACGAAGAGGTGCGCCCGCTATGACCTACTTGCTCGGTTGGTCGGTTATACCGCAGATCGTTGTCCGCCGCGAACGCTGGCCCGGCGGCTATAAAACGAGGGGGACGCCGCTGGTCTATCCGGGTCAGGAGGTGCAGTCCGATCAGCCTGTGATTCGCCTGTATAAAGCGGAAAAGGTTGAAGCGGTCAATACTACTCCCCGCCTGGCCTTGCCCGCGGTGGGCATGCCGGGTGGAGCAGGGGGAGGAAACGGAGAGTATGGATATGCCGGGAATAGAAACTGGTCGGCGGGAGATGTAGTTCCTGCCGGGCTGGTCGGGCGCGTCGTCGACATCACCCAGCGCGGAGGAGTGGTGATTGAGAGCCGCGTGGCTGCGGTGGAGGGAACGCTTGGCGCTGGCAACCAGGTGGCAGGTGTACTGGCGATGTGGCGCTCTACTGGAGGAAACACAGTCATTCCGCCGGGAGCAATTCTGGTGGTGCCGGGGCCGCTGAATTTCACCATGCTGCGCCATGCGCTGAGTTCGGGCATAGTCGGAATCGTTGCCAGCAGCATTCCCCTGCGCGACCTTGAAGGTTTTTTGCAAACCGATCTTATCTCTTTGCTCAACAGCGAAGACCTGGAGCTTGCGCAGGCCCATCTCCCTCCTTTGACCTTGATGTTGACGGAGGGACTGGGAACAGTGGCTATGCCGGTGCGCACGGTGAACCTGCTCAGCCAGTATCAGGGGTCGATAGCCCTGCTCGCGGGCGCGACCTCTGTACGTCAGGGGATGTTCCCCGAATTGTTGATCTCGCTGCCCTTAAAAGAGGTACAGCGCAACTGGTATCCTGTACAGCCGGATACCTTGCTGGCAATTGATGCACCCGTACGCGTGTATAGTGGTGAGTATGAAGGAGCTACGGGGGAAATAGAATATCTTTTTACCCACGAACAGGTTTTTGCTTCCGGTATACGTGCCCGCGCTGCTCGCCTGCGGCTTGAAGATGGCTCGTGCGTGGTCGTCCCGCTCACCCTTTTAGAGCGAATCGGATAATCGTATTGGCCTGGATTGTCAGATGGGTCTGGCTCACGCTTGCGGGTTGAAAACGCCTGGAAACGATTGTATCGTTACTTATCCACAGTCATGAATGCAGTTATCCACATATTCAGCTAGAATATGTGGATAACTTACCGCCTTTTCTGGCTTTCATTCGTTTATTGGGATTTATATTACCTCTTCAACATGTCATCCTGGCTATGCTCTCTTGCTTACGGCAAAATCAACGATCTCCCCGTCATGTCCTTCGGTTGCGGAATGCCCAGGATGTGCAGGATGGTGGGGGAGACGTCGGCGAGGATGCCGTCGGAACGCAGGCGAGCCCGGGCAAGCTGCGGGACGACGAGGTAGAGCGGTACGGGATAGGTGGTGTGCGCCGTGAAAGGCTTGCCGGTGTCGTACTCGATCAACTGCTCGGCGTTACCGTGGTCTGCGGTGATGAGGAGGCCGCCGCCCATTGCCAGTGTGGCCTCGACGACGCGCCCGACGCCTGTGTCGACGGCTTCAACGGCTCTGATGGCGGCGGGAATGACGCCGGTATGGCCGACCATATCGGCGTTGGCGTAGTTCATAATCAGCAGGTCATACTGGCCGCTGCAAATGTGTTCGATGGCGGTATCGGTCACGCCTGCCGCGCTCATCTCGGGCTGCAGGTCGTAGGTCGGTACCCTGGGCGAGGGGACGAGCAGGCGATCCTCGCCGGGAAACGGGGTCTCACGGCGACCATTGATGAAGTAGGTCACGTGGGCATACTTCTCGGTCTCGGCGGTGTGAAACTGGCGCATGCCGTGCTCGGAGACGACTCGCGCCAGCGGCATCTCCACTTCATCGGCGCGGAAAGCCACTTCGGCGTCCAGCCCCTCCTCGTATTCCGTCATCATCACATAGGCTAGAGCGGGGATGCGCGGGCCGCGATTGAATTTGCCCTCGGCCTGTGGCGGCAGTTCCTGCATGACGAAGGCTTTGGTCAACTGGCGGGCGCGGTCGGGCCGGAAGTTGTAGTGGAT
Organism: uncultured Chloroflexia bacterium; assembly: GCA_963736995.1. Classification (GTDB taxonomy): domain Bacteria; phylum Chloroflexota; class Ktedonobacteria; order Ktedonobacterales; family Ktedonobacteraceae; genus CADDYT01. Next base: position 1,161,318 of record CAVTRB010000002.1, on the reverse strand, counting down.
GACGGCATCACCCTCTTTGACGACCGCCGTGGGCTGACCCTCTTCCATGATGACGGTGGGCAGGATAAATTCATCGGTCACACCCTTATCATAGGACTGCTGGATGGCCTCGATGGCCGAGTTGGCGTGCTGACCCTCACCCTTCGTCATGGCAAAGTAGGTACTGCCCGTGCGCTCCCAACGATTGTCACGATCCATCGCGTAGTAGCGCCCGGTTACGGTTGCCACCTTTGCTGCATGCTCGCCACCGATCTCGCGTGCGCGAGCCTGAAGGAGCTTCATGAACTCGACGCCGCCCGTGGGGGAGGTGTCGCGGCCATCGGTAAAGGAGTGGATGTAGACGCGCTCGATATCGTGCATGTGCGCCAGTTGCAGCAGGGCTTCCAGGTGCGTCTCGTGCGCGTGGACGCCGCCGTTGCCCAGCAGCCCGCAGATATGCAACTGCGATTGATTTTTCTTGACATGCTCGATGGCCTTGAGCAGCGCGGGATTCTGGAAAAAGCTGCCGTCGCGAATCGATTCACTGACACGGGTGTAGTCTTGCAAGACGCGCTTGCCCGCGCCGATGTTCTGGTGGCCCACCTCAGAATTGCCCATCTGGCCCTCCGGCAGGCCGACCGCCTCTCCAGAGGTGCGCACTACCGTGTGCGGCCACTGTCGCGCCAGCTTATCGATAGTGGGCGTGCGGGCAAGTGCGATGGCATTGCCTTCCTGGCGCGGGTTGATGCCCCAGCCATCCATTACAATCAAAACAAACGGGCGCGGTCGCCCCGCCGGTGTTGTGCTCATCTTCTATTTTCGCTCCAATACATATATGGTCTGGTAAGAGATCAAGGGTGCCATTCATTTTTCTGCGTGCAAAAAATTGTCGCTCACCCGGAGATCAGTCGTCTTCATTGTATCACGGGAAAAGACCTCGCAGGTTGCTTTCTTCATAGTCTGATGAATGTGAACAACCAGAAGCGGTATGGTGATCCTGTAGGGACAGGGGGCGGTGTGGAGGGGAGGATGGGGCCTTGTGCCTGTCCGCCTCCAGAGGTACCAGGATGGCTCTCCAGACCAGGAGGCTGCCACGCGGACAGGCACAAGGCCCCATCCCATCCCTTCATCCGCCCCCTGTCCCTACAGGATGAGGGTACCGCTCCTTGCCGGGCTTGTTTATGGCATACACTTCGGCAAAAATGCTGAGGCGAGGCTGTATCATATATGGAGGCTCAGACGTACTTGGATTGTATAGAGTTATATTCTGATAATGATGATGACTGTAATTTTTTCAGGGAAGTGAAGGAGAACATGCGAAGTAGATATAACGGCTGGTTCGGCAGAGGCCTGCTGGCGACGGGAATGGCGTGCTGTTTGATGATGGCGCTGACGATGGTAGCGCTGGCGAGCACCGTTCACGTCTATGACCAGGCGGGAGTGCTCAACGCCTCACAGGTGCAGAGCGCGGCGCAGAGCCTGCCCGACCCGATGGACATCTATACGACGAACACCTATAGCGGTACCTCTAGCAGCTTTGTGCAGCAGACGCGCAGCCATATTACCGGCTCGAATCTGATTGTGATGGCAATTGATACTACTCACCACTACCTGGCGCTTGAGGGTGGGTCGAGCGTGCCACTGAGCAATAGCCAGTACAATGACGCGGTGAGCGCTTTCAAGAACAACTATAATAACGGCGACTATACAGGAGCCACGATTGCGGCCATTCATTCACTGGGCAGCGCGTTGGGTTCGGGTTCGAGTTCCAATGCAGGCGTACCTGCTCCAGCGAGCGGGTTAGGTGGTATCGGCTTCGGTACTCTATGCTGTGTTGGCCTGCTGGTGCTGGCCGCGATTGCGCTGTTTGGCGTTTTTCGTCGTCGACGTAGTGGCTTCTTCGGGCAACCGCAACCGCCGATGGGTGGACCATACCAGCAGCCCCCCTATCAGGGCTATCCTCCCAACTATTATGGTCCCGGCTATAACCAGGGCGCAGGAATGAATCCCTGGGTTGCTGGTGGTCTGGGTGCGGCAGCGGGGGGTCTGGCTGGTTACGAGCTGGGCCGGGAGTCGGCTGAAAACCAGCAGCAAGGTAACAATGCTGGTAATGAAGGGAACTTCGGCGGCGGAGCCGAGGGCAGCTTCGGCAATGGAGATAACTTCGGTGGCGGCGCTGCGGGCGACTCTGGTAATGGTGGTGACTTCGGTGGTGGTGGTGGGGGAGCCGGTGGTGACTTCGGTGGTGGTGGGAGTGGAAGTTTCTAAGACCCCACTCCCCAGGCCGAGCGCAAGGCATCGGCCCTACTATATACGCTTGCTCGCTCGATCATTGGCATTTTCGTCGTTGTGGTGGCGGATTTCCCACCCCGCACCCAGGCCGAGCGCAAGGCATCGGCCCTACTATATACGGGGCGTTCCCACCATCATCGTCCCTGGGTTCGCTCGCATAGCGAGCGAACGTTTGTGTATAGTAGGGTGCTTTGACAGTCCCCCAGGCTATCCGCTTGTGGACAACCTGGGGGCGGTGGCCGTCATTCTGTATGCGAATTCAACATGCAGTAGCGTTAGTTTGGTGTTCTGAGGGGATTATTACGAATATACTGTCGGGTGTTTTCCAGTTCTCTGATGTCGCGGATAATACGGTCGTGGTAGCCTTCTTGCCAGATGATGCCGGGATATTCCAGAGCGGCGATCCCTGCCACTTCGAGATAGTGCAGCCATGCAACTGTCGTCAGAGATTTGTATGCTCCCACAACTCTGTGCAAGATCGTCGGCTTTTCCACATTGCCCTCGATATGGATAATGAAATGGATGTGATCGGGCATAATGACAAATTCATCCAGCGCGACGCTCGGAAAACGCACAGGGAGGACTTGCCAGTTTTCCGCTAAAATAGTTCGTAGTTCCGGTATTTCAAAAAGAGGATCAAACACGCTTGCACATATCGTGATAAAATACGTTCCAGACCAGCCATAATTATGCGTTCGTAGATGCGTTGATCGTCTTTTCCACTTGTGAGAGCGGTCCGAATCATACTTCCTATTCTCCAACCTACAATTCCTTTCTACATTCAAATAACCTCCAAACATACCCTGCCACTCTCCCCCAGGCCGAGCGCAAGGCTTCGGCCCTACTATACTACGAAGCACGGTTGCTTTGCAAGTGTTTCGGGAGCCAAAACGATGGAAGAACGCGAAAAATCGCCAATAGCAACACCAGCACAACAAAAACAAGACGGCTCGTGGAGTGCTCGTATATAGTAGGATCACCCCGCGCCCAGGCCGAGCGCAAGGCATCGGCCCTACTATATACGATGTTCGGTTGCTTTGCAAGCGTTTTGGAGCTAAAGCACATGCATAACGCAAAAAAACGCTAATTACACAACGAAAATGACAACAAGCGAGCAAGCGCCCGTCTATAGTAGGGCCGATGCCTTGCGCTCGGCCTTGTCTGTGGTTCCAGATAATTCAGGTTTGATAAAACAATAGGGACACGATTGATTCGTGTCCCTACTCAATTTCATTTTTGCCTGATGCTGTGTCAGGTACGCCTGCTTACTCGTTGCGTGGGGTTTGCACGTCGACGCGGCGGCGACCGCGACGCTGGGCCATTTCCACGATGTGCAGGCGGGCCATCGCTCGTTCGAGCGCGCCTTGCAGTTCGGCGCGATCAACATCGGAGCGGGATTGCGCCAGCAACTCCTCGGCGCGACGGCGGGCGGCCTGCGCGCGGGCTTCATCGATCTCATCGGCGCGTTCCGCCGTGTCGGCCAGGATGGTGACATTGTTGTTGCTCACCTCCAGGAAGCCGCTGGAGACGAAGATTGGCTCCTCGTCCGCGCCGAGCTTGATGCGCAGCTCGCCGGCCTTGAGCGTGGTTAGCAGGGGGGCGTGCTCCGGCAGGATGCCGAGGCGTCCCTCACTGCCCGGTGCGCTCACCAGGTCGGCCTCGCCGTTATAGAGTTCGCGATCCGCGGTAACAATTTTGACGTTCAGCACGTTGCGATTGCGTGTCGCCATCGCTTAGACCCCCGCCTTCTGCTCTTCTTCGTAGTGCTGGTAGACTTCATCGATGCCACCGGCCATGTAGAAGAGCGTTTCAGGCACCTGGTCGAGCTTGCCGTCGAGAATCTCGCGGAAGCCGCGTATCGTCTCCTTGAGCGGCACATACTGGCCTTTGCGTCCGGTGAACGCCTCGGCCACGGTGAACGGCTGCGAGAAGAAACGCTGAATCTTGCGGGCGCGTGCCACCGTCAGCTTGTCCTCGTCGGAGAGTTCGTCGATACCCAGGATGGCGATGATGTCCTGCAGGTCTTTGTAGCGCTGGAGCACTTTCTGCACGTTGCGGGCGATATCGTAGTGTTCCTGGCCCACCACCTGCGGGTCGAGGATACGGCTGGTGGAGTTCAGCGGGTCCACGGCGGGATAGATGCCCTGCTCGGCGATGGAGCGTTCGAGCACGATGGTCGAGTCGAGGTGGGCGAAGGTTGTGGCCGGAGCCGGGTCGGTGTAGTCGTCAGCCGGGACATAGACGGCCTGCATCGAGGTGATGGAGCCGCGCTTGGTCGAGGTGATGCGCTCTTGCAGTTCGCCCATCTCTTCCGCCAGGTTCGGCTGGTAGCCCACTGCTGAAGGCATGCGGCCCAGCAGCGCCGAGACTTCCGCACCGGCCTGGGTGAAGCGGAAGATGTTGTCGATGAAGAGCAGTACGTCTTTGCCCTCTTCGTCGCGGAAGTATTCCGCCATTGTCAGACCAGTAAGGCCAACGCGCAGGCGCGAACCGGGCGGCTCGTTCATCTGACCGAAGACCATTGCCAGGCGGTCGATGACGCCCGCGCCGATCATTTCTTCGTAGAGGTCGTTGCCCTCGCGGGTACGCTCGCCCACGCCGGCGAAAACGCTATAGCCACCATGCACCTTCGCGATGTTGTTGATGAGTTCCTGAATGATAACCGTCTTGCCGACGCCCGCGCCGCCAAAGGTACCAACTTTACCGCCTCTCATGAAGGGGGCGATCAGGTCGATAACCTTCAGGCCGGTTTCGAGCACTTCGATGTTGACGGCCTGATCTTCCAGGTCCGGTGCGGGCCGGTGGATGGGCAGGCGCGGCGCGTTGGGAACGTCGGGCTTGTTGTCGACGGGCTGGCCGAGAACGTTGAAGATGCGTCCCAGCGTTTCTTCGCCGACGGGTACCGTAATGGGCGCGCCGGTATCGGTGGCATCAATGCCGCGCTCAAGGCCATCGGTTGGTCCCATCGCCACGCAGCGCACCCAGTTGTTGCCGAGCAACTGCTCGACCTCAAGCGCGAGGTCGAAGTCGGCCCCCGGCACGCGGGTCAAAATTTCGCTGTAAATTTCTGGAATTTGGTCTGGGGGAAACTCAACGTCTACCACGGCCCCCAGCACCTGCACGATTTTGCCTTTCGTGCCTGCTGCCATAATGTCTTCCTGCCTTTCAGAATGAACGGTGATACATGCACCGGGTTTGCCCGAGGGTCGATTGATCGGCCTCGTCCATCGAATACCTGGTGGTTTTCGGATCCCGTAGGCGCTGAATGTATTCTGCGCATCGCCGATTTATCGGCCCTCGTAGCCCTGGCGATTCATTTTCACAAATGGTACGGATGGCCGATAAATCGAGCGCCTACGGGAGGTCCGAACCCTCACGTATCCAGGTGATTTATCGTGCGTTCATTATGCATTTGCGCCGGCCACGATCTCGAGGATCTGGGTCGTGATGCTGGCCTGGCGCGCTTTGTTATAGGTCAATGTCAGGTCTTGAATCAGTTCGTTGGCGTTATCGGTCGCGTTCTTCATGGCCACCATTCGGGCGGACTGGAAGCTGGCGACGGCTTCGAGCAGCGCCTGGTAGACCAGGATATCCACGTAGCGCGGGAGCAGTGCCTGGTAGATGCTCTGGGCGTCCGGCTCGTAGATATACTCAAGGCTCTCCTGTACGGTTCCTTGCTCGCGGGCAGGGGGCTGCACGGGGAGCAGTTGCACGGCGGTCGGCTGCTGCGACACCGTATTGACAAACTTCGCATAGACCAGGTAGACGATGTCGACCTCCCCTTTCAGGAAGGCGTCGACCGCTACCTGGGCAATGGCCGTCGCATCGGTGATGTTCGGGTTGTCGCCGTAGTTGGTGAACTCGGCCAGCAGGTGCTGCCGGGTGCGTACCAGGTAGTCACGTCCCTTGCGCCCGACGGCGATAAAGTCGATGGCGGGGCGTTCGCCCTGCTCGGCCTGTCGTAGCTGCTCTTCACGCGCCGTCGCCATCACTTTGCGGTTCACATTGCTCGGCAAGGCACCGCTAAAGCCGCTGTCGGGTGTGATGGCCAGGATGCCAATGGAGCGCACCGGTCGCTGCCTCAGCAAGGCAACTTCGTTGCCCACCTCGGCTCCGGTAACGTTCGCCAGGCGCGAGACCAGCGCTCGCAGCTGTTCGGCGTAGGGACGCGCTTGCTCCACGCGCTCCTGCGCCCGCCGCATTTTACTGCTCGCCACCAGTTGCAGGGCTTTGGTGATCTGCGCCGTGTTCTTGACCGAGCGTATGCGCCGCCGGATTTCTCTGGTTGATGGCATGGCTTTGTCTCCTCTTGCCTCCTCGTTTAGCGGTTTAGTGCGGCGCAGCCGTCTGCTTGAACTCCTCAATCGCCTTGTTCAAGCGCTGCATCAAGTCATCGGTCATCTTCTCTTTGCCGTTGACCGACTTCTCGATGATCTCCTGCCCGATCTCCGGGTGGTTCGCCTCCATATAGCGGTAGAAGGCTTGCTCCCACTGCGAGACCAGTGGCACCGGCACATCGTCCAGGAAGCCGTTGGTACCGGCGTAGATAATCATGACCTGATTCTCTACCGGCACCGGCTGATACTGCGGCTGCTTGAGCACTTCAGTCAGGCGCTGGCCGCGATCGATGCGGGCGCGGGTCGCTTTATCCAGGTCGGAGGCGAACTGCGCGAAGGCAGCGAGTTCGCGGAACTGCGCGAGGTCGAGGCGCAGCGTACCGGCCACCTGGCGCATCGCGCGCGTCTGCGCGTTGCCACCCACGCGGGAGACCGAGAGACCGACGTTGATGGCCGGGCGGATACCGGCGTTGAAGAGGTCGGTTTCCAGGAAGATCTGGCCATCGGTGATCGAAATGACGTTGGTTGGGATGTAGGCCGAAATGTCGTTCGCCCTCGTCTCTACCATCGGCAGCGCGGTAAGCGAGCCGCCACCGTACTCTTTGCTCAGACGGGCGGCGCGTTCCAGCAGGCGCGAGTGCAGGTAGAAGACGTCGCCGGGGAAGGCTTCGCGGCCCGGTGGGCGGCGAATGATCAGCGACATATTGCGGTATGCCTCTGCGTGCTTGCTCAGATCGTCATAGATGATGAGCGCGTCACGGCCAGACTCCATAAACTCCTCGCCCATTGCGCAGCCAGAGTAAGGGGCAAGATACTTCAATGGAGCAGGCTCGGAAGCGTTGGCGGCCACGATGATGGTGTGATCCATCGCGCCATGCTGGCTCAGGATTTCGTGCGTGCGCGCAATCGACGAATTCTTCTGGCCGATGGCGACGTAGATACAGATCAGGTTCTTGCCCTTCTGGTTGATGATCGTGTCTATGGCAATAGCCGTCTTCCCGGTCTGGCGGTCGCCGATGATCAGCTCGCGCTGTCCGCGCCCGATGGGAATCATACTGTCAATAGCTTTGATACCGGTCTGCACGGGTGTATCAACCGGGTGGCGCGTAATCACGCCGGGGGCCACACGCTCGACCGGGCGGTACTTATCGGTGGCGATCGGTCCCAAATCGTCGATTGGCTGGCCCAGCGGGTTCACCACACGACCAATCAGGGCATCGCCCACGGGGACGGAGGCAATGCGCCCGGTGGTGCGCACCTCGTCATCTTCACGGATTACGGTATAGTCACCCAGGATAGGGACGCTGACCGTCTCTTCTTCCAGGTTGAAGGCCAGGCCTATCAGTCCGGTGCGGGGAAATTCTACCAGTTCAAGATACTTCACATCTTGCAGGCCGTAGACGCGGGCGATACCATCAGATACCGCGATCACGGTGCCAACGTTGGCCGTTGTAGTTTCAGCCGCGTTGAAGCCTGTGATGTTTTTCTCAATGATGGCGCTGATTTCATCAGCCCAGGATGCCATCGTTTTCCTCCTCTAGTGCTGTGCGTGGAGAATATAAAGATAAAGGGTTTACGAGAAATGTTCCACATCCATCCTATCCTCCTCAGAAGGAGATAGGATGGAAGGGAAATACATTACTGTATTTTTGTTGACTCAACCGTTGTTTCGGGAGGGACCTGCATGGAAGATTCCGGCTGTCGCAGCGTGTCAGCGCCAGGAGTGCTGGCAGTTCCGGCACTGCTAGCCGCGCTGACAGTGCCAGTAGTCCCTTCCGGCTGCCGCAGGGTATCAGCTCCAGCAGGGCCAGCAGCACTGTCAGCGCTAACCCAGTCGGAAGCATTGGAGCTGACAGCGGCCACATCAGTCAGTAACTGCTTTTGCAGTAATGAGAGACGGGTACGAACGCTGCCGTCAATGAGCTGGTCTCCTACACGAGCAATCACACCGCCCAGAATGCTCGGATCGACCCGAGTCTCCATGATGATGGTCTTGTGGGTCCTATCCTCAAGTGCCTCTTTGATCAGTTTTTGCTCGGCGTCATCCATCCCTGTTGCCGTGGTTACCTGCGCGACAGCCTCGTTCTTATAGTCCATGACCATCTGCTTCAGTTCGCTGGCAATGTTGGGCATCACTTCGACCAGCTCGCGCTGGATTACCAGCAAGGCAAGGTTGAGCGACGTCGGCAGCACCCGTGACGCCAGAGCCTGGCGTACTGCTGTCTCTTTGCGTTTCGCAGAGATTTTTGGCTCGCGCAGCAGAAACGACAGTTTGCGATCCCCGAACACCTGGGCGATGCCCTCGACATCGGAGAGGGTGCGATCAATCGTTGCTTGCTTGAGCGCGATATCGAAAATGGCCGCTGCGTAACGTCTGGCAATCGCTCCTTTAGGCATTACTGCTCCTTTGCCTCGGTCGCAGTCACGAACTGTTCCACCAGGCGGCGGTTGTCGCGATCATCCACCGATCTTCCAATAACTTGCCCGGCGGCATCAATCGAAAGATTGACGACCAGGCGGCTGATCTCAGCGCGAGCGCGTGCCGCCTCCTGCCGGATACGAGCGATTTCCTGCTCCTGTATCTGCGCTGCGCGCGTGTGCGCCTCTTCCTCAATGCGAGCGCGTTCGCGATCTCCCGCTTTCTGCGCCTGCGCAATAATGTCCTGTGACTGGCGGCGCGCCTCCACGATCAAGGTTTCGGCACGTGCAGTGGCCTCTTCCAGATCGGTTTTCGCCTTCTGCGCGTTCTCGATGCCTTCGCGAATCACTGCCTGCCGCCTGTCCAGCGTCCTGATCATCATGGGGAAACCCCATCTATAGAGCAGGAAGAAGACAATGCCGAAACTGACCAGTTGCGAGAGAAAGGCCAGCGCGTTGATGCCCAGCCCACTGAAGATATCAGCCAGGACAAAGACATGCATAGCTGCGTACATACATCTGCCCTCCTTTCCTCAGAAGATACTACGACTCGACTTTACTCTGTAGCACGGAGATGAAGCATGCCTTGTTTCCTTTTCCCTTTCCAGTGTCTGAAATAGGGACAGGGTGAAGGAAATCACCACACTCCATCTCCCGGTCTGTGCCGTAGTATCGTTCGCTATTAACCGACGAACAGGACGAGGAAGGCGATCAGCAGAGCATAAATAGCGATAGCTTCGGCGAAAGCCAGACCAAGAATCAGGTTCGTGCGGATCAGTGGCTCGGCTTCGGGATTGCGCCCGATGGCGTTGTAGGCCTGGCCGGCGGCCAGACCGATACCGATGCCAGGGCCGATAGCGCCCAGACCGATGGCTAATGCGACTGCCAGCGGGGTATAAGGGTTGGTGGTTGCAGCCGGTACCAGGGCTAATACGAGTGATGCAAGCGTCATGATAGTAAATCCTCCTTAAGTGCTGCAAGGGGATGCGTTGCGACTGCGCAAGCATGGCCTTGCGTATCAATGATGAGTGTTCAATTTATGCACATCGCGGCGCGAGCAAGCGCCTGCGAGTAGCATTCTGTTTATGAAGAGCGAGCTTGTTAATGTGCCGCTGCCGTTTCTCTCCCTCTTTCCTCCTGTACGAACTCTGCGCGGGCTTCGTGTTCGCTTTCCGGCTCAGCATGACTGGTAGTCGCCAGCTGCAGGTAGGTCAGCGTGAGCAGTGCGAAGACGAAGGCTTGCACAACGGCAACGAAGAGTTCGAACGGGATGAAGATGACATCCGCCAGGAATGGCAGGATGAAGGCGAAGACTGCCAGCACGACGCTACCGGCGAAGATGTTGCCGAAAAGACGGAAGGCCAGTGAGATGATACGAGCAAGCTCACTGATGATCTCCAGCAGACCGACGAAGAACTCGATGAAGCCGGTCAGGCTGAACTTGAGCAGCGCCCTGAAGTTCAGGTACTTGCTGACATGCTCTCCGAAGCCCAGGGTGGCGAAGCCGAAGACCTGTGCGGTAATCACGGCGATCAGGGCCATTGACAGGTTCAGGTTCAGGTCGGTCGTGGCCGGGCGAATCCAGGGTATAACCGCGTTCGAGATGGGGCCAAACAGCAAGAAACCCGCGACCGGAGCGTAGCTCGCGTGCGCGGATGCATTGGTCTGCTGGATCAGCGTGCCATTGATTGAGCCGACGGTATCGACGCCCGGAAACACATCAAGCAGGTTGGAAACGAGAATGAACAGGAAGAAGGTGGCAACCAGCGGGAAAAATTTCTTACCTCGTTCTTTTCCCACCACACCTTCGACCAGCCCGAGCAATGCCTCGATCATCCACTCCATAGCATTCTGCCAGCCAGAGGGGATCAGTTTTCCCTGGCGTGCAAAAAAGAACATCAAAAATAAGGCAATGATCGATATCCAGGTGCAGAGCAGCGTGTTGGTAACGGGAAATCCTGCACCACCTGGCAAAGGAATAGTAAAAATTTTATCGGGTGCCAGACTTACATTCGGTAATTTCCAGAGCACTCGGCATCCTCCTCATACATTCACCAGGCCCTGCGCAGTCGGATTCGTTCTACAATGGTTCCCGTCTATGCTAATTCTCTACTTATTATAGAGTGAGCGCGATAATAAACGGTACGCTCCATAAATTCCCGCAATCAGGCCAAGCAGCAGCCCGAGCAATAAAAACAAATAACCGGTATGTGCTACGCCATCCAGGAAGTGTCCCAGAATAGCCAGCAAAGCAATGGGTACCGCTATGGTGAAGCCCAGTTGACCCACAAGCGCCAGAGACCCCCATGCAGAGGGTGGAGGTGTCTGTTTACTCATTGCTGTTCCTTTATCCGTCGGTTGTCTCCGTTACATATTGTACCACGTGGAGTATAGCATATGGAATAGCAACAGTGCAACAATTGCTACAGGCAACTATGCCTGATCTGACAGGGGCATGAATCAGTAATTGTGCCGAATTTGTAAATGCACATCCCCGCAGATTTTCAACGCGAACTCGAGCAAAACAAGCAGGCAAAAGCCTTCTTCAGCATCCTGTGCAGCGCCAATCGCTACGCCACCCTCTACCGCTTGCAAAGTTAGTTGAAACTGCGAAAAAGCCCGAAACACGCCAGGCCCGCATCCACAAATTCATCAATATGCTGGCAAAGCACGAAAAGCTACGCCCATAAAGACCCGGCAAACCTGTGACGACCACCACGCCGACATCCAATATCAGGCCGACTCCCACCCAGGCCGAGCGCAAGGCATCGGTCCTGCTCTATGCGCCCTCAGGTCATCCCGTGCGCAGTGCAGCCAATGCAAATGTCGTTCCCTTTGTTTCTGAGCGCGTCACAGATATACGAATGAACGTGTCGTAGGGTCATCTGACAGTCCCCCGGGCTGATTGCCTGCGCTCGGCCCAGGGCAGAGATGGAGCCAGGGCGGAGAAATGGAGCCAGGGCGGAGGCCAGCTCCGCCCCTACTAACCCCGGCTCGTCGCCACCGATTCGTGGGTTGGTAGGGGCGGAGCTGGCCTCCGCCCTGGCTCTTCCGCATGCCACGATAGAACCGGTATTTCATGGCATGGCAATTCCACCCTTCAGAGATTTCTTCAAATGCAATAGTTCGACCTTCGAACGGGCTTCCCAGGCCATTTAGCCTCATACAATAGTCGCATTTCGAAGAACGGCTCGTATCAACGAGTCAAGTTTCAAACCCGAACGGGCTTCCCAGGCCATTTAGCCGCGTTATCCTTCCACGGTACATAATGGAACATAGACAGGTTTCAAACCCGAACGGGCTTCCCAGGCCATTTAGCCCGAGCATGAGCTGCCGGGAGTCGCTGACATCTACGTTGTTTCAAACCCGAACGGGCTTCCCAGGCCATTTAGCCGTAGAGGACAGTTATGCACGTAGCTGACCAAGCGAGTAAGTTTCAAACCCGAACGGGCTTCCCAGGCCATTTAGCCTACTGAGAGGAGGTAAGCCATTCAGACAACTGATAGTTTCAAACCCGAACGGGCTTCCCAGGCCATTTAGCCCATGACACAGCTACGCGTACAGTCTTACGCAAGCTGTTTCAAACCCGAACGGGCTTCCCAGGCCATTTAGCCGCCTTGATATTGTCCATGAGTTCGACTGGTCATACGTTTCAAAGCGCGATGATGCTCTGCCTCAGAGAAGAGCATGAAAATCGGGCAAGACAGGTATTAACGTACTGCTCTGGCGATTTTCGCAGGAACCCGAACGGGCTTCCCAGGCCATTTAGCCGATGCTGGTAGAGCTTGCAGTTGCTCGTTGAGGATTGAGTTTCAAACCCGAACGGGCTTCCCAGGCCATTTAGCCTTTCATCATCGACACACTGCATGTTCAACTGGAACCGTTTCAAACCCGAACGGGCTTCCCAGGCCATTTAGCCGCAGTTCACGGCAGTCCACGTAGCGACAGTCGTAAAATGTTTCAAACCCGAACGGGCTTCCCAGGCCATTTAGCCTGACTGTCATTAAGCTCTGGTCAACAGCTCAATCTAGTTTCAAACCCGAACGGGCTTCCCAGGCCATTTAGCCGCATGCATATGCTGGCAGTCAGCATCAGGAATGTCATAGTTTCAAACCCGAACGGGCTTCCCAGGCCATTTAGCCTAAACTCAGCTTCTGCTCCGGCATGCATAAACGTTGACTGGTTTCAAACCCGAACGGGCTTCCCAGGCCATTTAGCCTGCTGTTACGACTTTGTACTGAAAGAGTTAAGTTGTTTCAAACCCGAACGGGCTTCCCAGGCCATTTAGCCAGACGAATCAGCTGAAGCTTTGTATCAGACTTCATTGTTTCAAACCCGAACGGGCTTCCCAGGCCATTTAGCCGGATTTCGAAGAACTGTCCACATAGAACTTTCTTGTGTTTCAAAGCGCGATGATGCTCTGCCTCAGAGCAAGAGCATGAAAATCGGGCAAGACAGGTATTAATGTACTGCTCTGGCGAGTTTCAGAACCCGAACGGGCTTCCCAGGCCATTTAGCCTTGGAATGCTCATTGTAGTCGTTAAAAGCAGTTTCAAACCCGAACGGGCTTCCCAGGCCATTTAGCCAGCGTGAAGCAGCGACTTGAGTGGCATCGCGTGTTTCAAACCCGAACGGGCTTCCCAGGCCATTTAGCCATAAGCTGCTACAGGTATGCAGCAACTCAGGTCGTGTTTCAAACCCGAACGGGCTTCCCAGGCCATTTAGCCTATGTAACGTCATTGTGTGACAGACTGTCTTGTTTCAAACCCGAACGGGCTTCCCAGGCCATTTAGCCTGAAATCGGGCATGACTGATGTACGCCGGAGTTTCAAACCCGAACGGGCTTCCCAGGCCATTTAGCCTAGTGGCGACAACTCCGGCTGGTTTTGCCCGAGTTTCAAACCCGAACGGGCTTCCCAGGCCATTTAGCCGAAATGTGCAGAAGCTAAGTAGCATTCGTAGCTACAGTTTCAAACCCGAACGGGCTTCCCAGGCCATTTAGCCTCGACTGGAAACTGCGACGCCATGAGCGGCATTGTAGTATGTTTCAAACCCGAACGGGCTTCCCAGGCCATTTAGCCTGCGGTACTTTTAGTATAGCATGAGAAGCCGTTTTAGGCAAGCGTTTTCGCGGATCTCTTTTTTGGAGGCGTTTTTGAGGCGTAAAAAGTCTTGATGAGAGAGCTAAATGCGTCTCAAGCCGCTTAGAGAGCGGTGCGCGGATCTCTGCGTGAGAAGAGCATCACTGCGATCCGCGCTCAATTGCTGCGCTTATACAATATAGACAGCTCTTTCAGTTGGTGGGCCTCCACCAACTGTCTCCACTTTGCTTGCACAGCTGGCACAAAGAGGATAGAAGCGTACGCTGTCCTCTCTAGCAACCAGGTGTTCAGCAAGCTTTGCCTGTAACAGGATGAGGTCTTTCCTGTTTAAGAAACATTCAAAGAGTGAATACTGCGTCCATGTACCAAATCCAAGCAGAATTTTATGCACCTTTGTGCGCCTCTTATCATCAGGGATGTCGTAGGCAACGACGTATAAGGTGGTTTGGCTGCTGGTTCTGACTTTGTTTCTCATGGTGTCCTACCTGAGCAGAAATGGAGGATAGTATTCTATCTCTCCGGTGATATATTTAGCCAGCAGCCGTGCCTGGAGTTCTATACATCGCCGATAGCTGGTCTTGTATCCGAAAATGGGATGCTCAATCTCTTCAGAAAGCCGCTCTTCTAACTGTGTAAAAAATATTCTTCGCGACTCATCTTTGAGCCGATAAGCTCCCAGTTCGGATATAAAGTTATTGGTGGTGAGCATACGCTTGTTGAGCAAGGTCAGTACGGCTGAGTCGACGATGACCGGGCGGAATTCTTCCATCAGGTCGAGTGCGAGGGATGGACGTCCGTAGAAGGAACTGTGCAAGTAGCCCACGAAGTGGTCGAAGCCGACGAGTTGGACCGCGCTCGCTACCTTACTGGCAAGCAGAGTATATCCGAAACTGAGTAGAGCATTCACCGGATCGGTGGGCGGGCGTTTGACTCGCCCCGGGAAAGGCCACTGCCTGTTGATCACTGAGCAGTTTCCCAAAGCAGCGAAAGTAAGCTGCGCTGCCCGTTCCTTCCAATCCCAGGATGGTTTCGAGTGCGGTACCTTCAACACGGTTATCCCCACCCGCTAGCGGCTGCATCCTTTTTGGCTCGCGCAAGACAATACTTTCCAGGCTTTGAATGGTATCTGTGAGTTGTCTGACAACCTGGCTTACCTCGGCATCTTTGTGAGTGCGGTTGTAAGCGTTGTAAGCATCAGTCGCTGATTCGAGAGTTTGCCGATGACGAAGCGACGTGCCAGGTCGCAGCGTTTTGCCATGTCCTGGTGGGCGCGGTACTGGGCCATGCGCAGGATGGCGTTTTTGGAGAAGGGCGGTGAGAGGCGTCCCTTGAACTGGCCGTACGCTCCCAGGTAGGTGATCTCGATGTTGCGTTCCAGTAAGAGGTGGAGCGCGGAGGCCGTCATGGTGACTTCTCCGAACACGACCACCTCGTCTATTTTGATCAGCGGGATGTGTGCTTTGCGCGCCGGTGCGGACGCCGCTCCATTTTTGCCCTTCCTCGCGGGAATTTCCACCAGCAGGCTATCCTCGCCATCGCGCCGCACGAATGCATATTCTTCTGTCAGGTAGAGGGTTGGCATGAGTGTTCTCCTTATCGTAATCCGTAGGCGCGCGATTGATCGCGCGCACCGCCGATTATGAATTTGACAACCAGGGCCGGTACGGGAATCCTGTAGGGACAAGGGGCGGCTGGGTGGATGGGAGGGAAGACAGCCTGGGAGGCTGTCCAATGCGACCTTGAGGGAGCATCTGCTTGTCCGCCTCATCCAGGTTTGCATTCCGATCTGGTGTAGTGAACGGACGGGCTTGCAGCGCGGACAGGCACAAGGCCCCCGCATCCGCTCCACCCAACCCCCTGTCCCTACAGATCACCTCCCCGCGTTTGGTTGTTCAAACACATTCTCGCAGGTTGCCAGGATATATCCCGGCCCTACGGGATTATTTTTTTGCTAGCAACTGTCGTACTTCCTCCGGCAGGCACAGGGGCAGGAGGCTGCAATTGGGGCAGCGCGCCGCCAGTTCGCCCGTCAGTGGCGGTGGTGGGGTGGCAAGCGCGGCCACTTTCAACGCCCGGGCGATGGCCGCTTTTGTTTTGGCCCGCAGTTGCTGTGTGAAGTCGACTCGCACTCTGCGGCGCGAGCCCACGTAGTAGATGTAGCCGTGAGGAATGGGCGCTTTGCCCTGCTGCCGCTCTTCCAGGCACAGTGCCTGCGCGCAGAGCTGGATGTGGTCGTTGAGCCACTGGCCCTGCTGCCCATGCTTGTATTCTACCGGCACCAGCACGCCTGCCCTCTCCTCGATCACATCGGCAAAGCCGGTCAGGCGCAGCTTTTCGCTGTAGAGATATAGCCGCGTGGTCTCTATCTCTCCTTCCGCCGACGTGTGCGTTCCGGCCTGGTGGACGCGCTGGTGCTCCAGCGTCCCCTCCAGCACAAATTCATTGACCAGCATCTCCCCCTGCACATACTGGTAGTAAAACTTGCGCGGGCAATACTCCAGCGCGTTGAGCGAAGAGATGGGGATCATCTCCATATTAGATGTGTCAGGCATTGTTTTATTGTCCTTTCTTGCGGCTCCATAGTCTACTCTCAACCCCCAGGCCGACCGCAAGGGTCGGCCCTACTATATCCGACCGCCCCCAACCCCACACCCTGTCGCACGCAAAGCGAGCGAACAGATCGCGTATAGTAGGGCCACCCCTTGCGGGTGGCCTGGGGGCAGGGCCGGGCTTTCAGGTGGAGGTTTTTGGGAAACATTCTAGTAGGGGCGGGAGTGGGGCCGGGAGGGGAGGGGGAGCTTGCTCCGCCCCGGAGGAGAGCTCAACCAGTGCCCGATGTCCCACTTCAGTCCAGGGCGGAGCAAGCTCCCCCTCCCCGCACCCCCACAGCCCCCGCCCCTACTGGTTTCCACGCTTTCCCCAAAAACCTCCACCTGAAGGGTGGGGCCGAGGGACTATCTTCTCAATACACTCGTTTGCCGATAGGCCCGCAATTGGACCCCGTTGGTAGTGGCGAAGACCCGTTTGTGCTCGTCGACGCGCTGCCAGTAGCGGCTGAGGAGCCAGTCATGGGCTTTGCCTGGATGGCGCTTGCCTGCCCAGGCGAGCAGCCGCTGCTCCAGCAGGTCGTCGTAGCGGCCCATCGTGACCGCAGGGACGACGCCGTTGTAGTAGTTTGCCCAGCCCAGAATCAAGGGGTTGAGTTCCTCGATAACTCGCGCCTGCGGGGCCGTCTGCAACTGCTGCAACTTTTGATCGATGGCTGCCAGGTGCCGCCTGTTCGCCTCCTGCGTCGGGCTAACAATCGTCCTCACCGCCTTCATGCTCATCGTACTCGTCGTGGTTAGTAGGGGCGGAGCTTGCCTCCGCCCTGGTTCAACCCTCCGCCCTGGTTCAACCCTCCGCCCTATCAGCGCTTGCTGCCCTGGCTGGATGTTCGCTTCCCCTGGACGCATGTTCGCTGCCGCACCGGGCTGCTCTCTCCTTTCCACCGCATGTTTCTCTACTGGCTCCTGCCGGATGTTGAAACCCAGAAAGTCGAAGCCAACCTGTCCCTGGTAGGGCGTCAGAGTATGTGTGACACGGGTTTTGTCGGCGTGGAGTTGTAGTCCCATCACGGCTAACCAGTGCCGGACGCGCCTGATTGCCTGTTGCAGTTCTTTTAGATTGGCATGCAGAATTACGAAATCATCGGCGTAGCGCACCAGCAGTGGCTGGGTTCCTTGCAGGCGTCCGCCTGGGGAGGACTCCGCGACCACCGCTTCCATGCCGTGCAGCGCCACATTCATGAGCAGGGGTGAGAGCACCCCTCCCTGGGGAATGCCCGTTTCGCCCGGGAAGTAGGTGCCGCCATCGACGACCCCCGCCTTGAGCCAGGCAGTGATGGCCTCGCGCAGCGCGGGATAGGTTTGCAGCTTCTCCAGTACCGCCGCGTGGTCGACATGGTCGAATGCCCCCTCAATATCGGCGTCGAAGACAAACACGGGGCGATGTTCAATCGCTACCAGAATGGCGGCAATGGCATCATGCGCGCCGCGACCGGGCCGAAAGCCGTAACTGTGCGCTTCAAAACGCACCTCCCATTCCGCTTCAAGTGCCAGTTTCACCAGTGCCTGCTTGCAGCGGTCGATCATCGGCAGGATGGCGAGCGGACGCCGCTCGGTGGTGCCGGGTTTGGCAATCCAGACGCGCCGACCGGGCAGCGGGGGCTGGTGACTCCAGTTCCTCGGAGCAATCGCCGCCGCCATCGCCAGTTGCTGCTCGGAGGTCAGGGATTTGACGCCATCAACTCCGGCGGTATCCCTGCCCTGGTTCGCCTCGGCTACGCGGCGCACCGCCAGCAGCCGGGCCGCCTCCAATTCCATCAACCGCTGCTGCAAGTTATGCATAGCCTGTCTCTCGCCGCGCTGGCTTGCCTGCGCGATCTGCTTTTGCATGCGCACCACCTGCTGCTCCAACGCCCCCCATGACAGACGATTGTGGGCTTGATTCGCGGACGCAGGTGACTGTGCTGGGTGCTGAGATCGCGGAACGTCTCTATCTTTCATGTGATATGCTTGACTCGCTTTCTCTCTTCCTCGCCAATTGGTCGTATCATGTAGCCCCGCTGGCCGCTAGTGAACGTTGACAACCAGGATCGGTAACCATGCCAGCCGTAGGCGCCGATGTATCGGCCCCAACAGGCATCAATCTCACGAAAAGGTCATGAATGTCCGTAGGGGCGAGGGAGGTGTGGAGCGGCGGGGAGGGCCTTCAGGGTCGCCCGCCGTCCCTTCTGCGACCTTCATCCACCTCGTCATCAACCCGATCGCTACGCGGGCGACCCTGAAGGCCCTCCCAACCCACCCCAGCCGCCCTCGCCCCTACGGAGAATCCAACTTCATCAGGTTGATGCTTATTAGTGCCGATTGATCGGCCCTTGTGACCCGTTTGCCGATAAATCGGCGGGTGCGCACGATCAATCGGTGCCCACAGCATTCCCTTCCCCACCTTGTTTGTTCACATTCATTATTGGCCTTCGTTTCAAATGTGGCACAGGAAACAACGTTTGTTTCTGCGCTCGACGCTTTCCGTATCCTCGTAGATGCTCATGCTGCCGTTGTTTTCGTAGACGAGGACAGGCACGTGCCTCCGCCCATCGGTATACTGGTTGACCAGTACATCAACCGCCATGGTCGCCAGTGAGGCATTAAGCGTCTTGACCGCGGGTTCTTTGACATCCTGCCCACTCACATACCCACGTTTCACCAGGGCTTCACGAATTCCCGCATCTGGATGCCGCTCGCTGGCGACCTTGATCGGATTGATGCGGTTGAGGCATTGCAGGCACAGGTAGTCGCCTACTCTGGCCGTAATCACCTCGCCGCTCATGTCCTCCAGCTTGCCGTCTTTCACGCTGATATTGACGCCGACGGAGAGTAACGGCACGAAGTACTCTACCGACAGCTCCTGCGCCCGCAGCCGGCTGGAATGGTTATCGGTCGCTACAATCATCCAGTCGGAGAGGGCCAGCACGCTCTCCATCTCCCGCTCGTGGACATCCTTTTTATATGCCCGCACCGTCGCCTTCGGGTTGATCGCCGTGAGATGCCGTTTGACCACCTCCACTTTTGCGCGTTTCTGCTGCGCGTCCTCGTAGTATGCTCCCACTACGCGGTTCAGGTTCGACATTTCCAGCACATCCGGATCAATAAGGTTGATCTCGTGAAAGCCCATGTGGATGAGATGTTCCGCGACGATTGATCCCAGTCCGCCCACGCCGACGATGGAGATGACCTGGTCGTGCATCATGCTGCGCAGCACGTCCAGTCCCAGCGCCAGCACGCTGCGGTTGAACATACTTTCTGTCTCTGCCTGCGCTTTTTTTTCCCGCCGTTCATCTGCATAATCGCGAACGTCAGCACTGGCGATGTTCTCCACGCTCGTCTGCGTTTTGAGCAGCGCGCTTCGTGCGACAATGGAGCCACCGTTCAGCGTCCACACACGGGCGGAATAGCGCCGTTGCGAGAACACAATGCTCGCGTAGTGGACTCCCTCAAACCGTTCGTTCAGAAACTGGAAGAAGCCCTCTTCGTCTCCATCGTCGGTTGCCGAGAATGAGACGCTCTCCGGCGTAAACGGATGGGTATGCACATCGATGATGGTATCGACATCATACCTGCTCCTCAGTTCCACCAGCGCCCGGTGGATGAAATCTTTCCTGATGCGCAAAAAAGCCACGCTCTGCTGGTTATAGTCCGCCTGTTCAGGATAAAGGATATCGATGACGGTGATGATCGTGTACCCATCGATCTTGCGCGTTTTCCCCAGCAGCACCGCGAAATGTTCCTTTGAACGGTCCGCCAGTAGCTTTCTGCGCAGCTGCTCAAGATCACCATGTTTAAACTTGATGAAATGGCGAGAATGTGTACTCATTGCCTGTTCCTTTCGCATTTGACACTATGAACATCCCCACAATCGCCCCGATATGGACCAATTCGTCCCCGTAGGCGCCGATTTATCGAGCGCATTGCCGATAAATCGGCGATGGCCACGATAAATCGCGGCCCTACGGGTTGCGGGACCGTCGATCAAACGGTCGACATTGACCGATAAATCGGCGGTGGCCACGATAAATCGCGGCCCTACATGATTACGACGACCCCTCAGTCTCCCGTTCCCGACAATACTTCACTGATCAGGGTGAAGTAGGTCCAGATGTTGTCGCCCCTGCGCCAGTCGCCGGGACGTTGGATGGGGGCGGGTTGCCAGCTCCCCGGGTTGATGTAGACGCAGTACCACTTCCAGCCCTGCGTTAAGGGGTCGCTACAGGCTTCGTGGTAGGCCGTCTGGTACAGGTGGCCGTTGACGGAGAGCGGGATGTCTTCCTTGAGGTAGAAGCCGACCGGGGGCAGCTCGGGATACTCCGTCGGGAAGACCACCAGCAGATCGGTCGTCCTGGCGATGTTGTGCCAGATGGGCGGCAGCACGTACTGGTTGGCAATCATCCAGTCCGCGTGCTCTTCATCGAACGAGATGCCCCGCTTGAACAACTTCTCCGCGATATCGTAAACCTGCTCGGTGATAAGCCGCTTCGAGAGATCGCTGCGATCACCACCATAGGTCACTCCCTTGGTGCGATCAGGAATTGTCGTGATCTTGACCGGGTTGCCGAAGCGATCAAACAACTCTTCCTTTTTATAGGTGTAGTTTGGCTGAACCCGTGTGAACGCCGCCCCTTGCTGCATGACCGGTCGCCGACCAGGAGCAGGATTTAACTGCTGGATCAGATCCTGACCGGTAATGCCCTGGGGTGGAACCTGAATTCTCCTGCCGTTAATAATCGCCATGTGGAATTCCTCCTTTTGCTTGCGCTGAAAGCTTGCTTACAGATTCAGATCGTCAATGGAGTCGGATACGAGGTCAGGCGCGAGAATGACTGTCTCGTCAACCGCCTTATCAACCGGCACCTTCACCGTGTCTTCGTCATCGCTTGTCTGAGACTGGACGAGCTTATTGTACTGCTCTTCCATGCTGGCCTCGTCCGGCTCGCCATCTTTAGTGGCGAGAGCGGCGAGATAGTCCGCGTAGTACACCGCCATGTTGATGAACCCTGAACCCTTGAGCAGCAGGTCTGCCCCGGCTGTCTCGACGAAAGAGGCTACCTCGACCCGGATGCCGGATTTCCTGACCTCTTGCACGAGCGGGGCAAAATCGGCGTCGCCACTTGCCAGCACAATGATATCGGGCTTCACCTGGTAGACGGCCTTCAGCACATCCATCGTGATCTCGACATCAAAGTTGCACTTGTACGTGCCGCCCGCGATACTGCCCAGCTTGGTCGTGACAATGTAGCCGGAGCGCCAGAGGTCCTCGATCTCCGCGTCCAGCCGGTGCTCATTGCGTGGATTGATCGGGACATAACAATACGCCTCAACGAGGAAGCGATGCTCCCCTACATAGCGGAGCAAGTCCTGATAATCCAGCCGGCACCGCTTCTCCCTGGCCGCCCTGTTGATATTGGCGTAATCCAGGAAGAACACCACTTTTTCCTTTTCCATGATGCTTTCTCCTGTTCGGGAATAGCATTCCCACTACCGTTCAACGCTTTTTCGAGAAGTGGATCGATTGCAATGAACCTGTTTCATCCCGGTTCATCGTGTTTCTCCACCTGCCAGCAGAGTATAGCGCACATGAACGTCAAAACTTTGCAACTTTGCAACGCTTTCTGACGAAGAGCTTTCCAGAAACGTGATATAGTTGTTGATCAGAACTTTGCCAGTCTGGTTGTTGTCCAGAAGTAGTATGTCAGGAGAAAGGCTCCCTCGCATGTCATTCTGAGCACAGCGAAGAATCTGAAGCTGACCATATCGACCAGGATGTTGCTTTAGATCCTTCGCTTCGCTCAGGATGACATGTTCGAGTCGGTTTTCAACGGCATGTCAGGAGAAAGGCGAGAGCTATGGCGAAGGGATGGCGCATAAACGGCTATAACCGGGAGAGATGCGGGAAGGCAAAGCAGGCTGACTATCACGAGCTTTTTAGAACGTTATGACTTTTGATGGGTCTAGAGATGCTGATGCTGTTACCCTTCATTTGAAAATCTGATTCTCTTTGCAACCGGGATGGTGACAAGGATGTTGCCTTTCAAACAAAGGGTAACAGACTGGCAGGTGGCGTGAGTACAGGGAGCTTCAACTCACGTCGTTGGCAGGTCGCGTTTGTTGAAGATGACGAGGCCGATGAGGCCGAGCACGAGACCACCAACCACCAGTACCCATGGGTACCACCATGTGATCTGGTGGGCGACGAGGGTCTGGATGCCTGGTGCGTAGTAGAACGGCTCGATTTTGAGCATCCATTGCAGCTTGTCGGTGATGCCACCAAAGGTATTCATCATGTAAAAGAGGAAGAGGATGCCTACTACGGTGCCTCCTGCTGTGCGGCTGGCATCTATGAATGAGCCGAAGAGCAGGCCGAGGCCGGTCGCCATGATGAGGAAGGCGAATTCGACCAACTGCGTGATGATCAGCCATTTCCAGTCGAGGCCAGCATTGCTGACGAAGAGCGAGCCGAGCCAGACAGCGACGATGGTCAGCACGCTAATGAGAATGCTGGCGAGGAATGTGGCGAGCCACGTTTCCAGGTAGTACTGTGTGCGGCTGACCGGGCGTGACAGGGCAAGGTCCAGCGTGCCATTCTCCGCCGTCGCGGGTATAGCCGCTCCGGCGAGGTAGCCGATGATGCCGCCGAAGATCAGGCCGTAGAGCGCGCTGTAGAGTTCGATGGCCATCAGGCTCGTGAAGCCAGAGATGTGTTTCAATGCATTTGTTCCCAGGATGCCGGTCAGGACGCTGGACGAAAGGTAGACGTCCAGGTTGAGCTTCGACATAGCGGGGTAGATAAGACCAACGAGGATGGCGAGGAGAACGGCGTAAAAGGCTCCATATGCCACCGGGAGTTTCCCGTTGACCAGGGTGCGCATGGTGATCGCTCCCCAGCTTGCCCGTTTCCTCTGAGGAATATTTTTTTGAATGGTGATGGATGTTGTTGCCATGATGTATGTCCTTTCAAGTGGGACCCGACTGGCCAGTTCGTGGGGCCACAGGGGCCGGTAAAGCGGCAGTGCGCAGAATACATTCAGCGCCTACAGGTTTGTCGGTCGTGTCATTAGCCGTGTGTAGGTTAAGGTTAGCGCGTCTCTACTGTTGTCTTTTCGGGTTCCTCGTAGAATTTCAGGAAAACCTCTTCCAGTGGGGCCTCTTCAGCGTTCAGGCGGACGACGTTGTGCTGGCTGAGGGCTTTGATGAGCGCGTCCATGCTGCCGCTGATGTTGAACTGGTACTGGGTGTTGTGCTGCTGCACCGTGCTGACGCCTGGGATGCGTGCCAGTTCTTCGGGCGTAACGCTGTCGGCGAATTCGACGGTCACGCGCTGTCCGGCCTTCTCACGCAGGGCCTCCACCGTCTCCACCGTCACGAGTTCGCCGCTGCGAATGACGGCGACGCGGTGACAGACCTTCTCCACGTCACTCATGATGTGCGAACTCATGAAGATGGTCTTGCCCCGTGCCTGCTCTTCCAGCAGGAACTGGTTGAAGGTCTTTTGCAGGAGGGGGTCGAGGCCGGAGGTTGGCTCGTCCAGTACCAGCACATCGGGGTCGCACATGAAGGCCAGCACGATGCCGATTTTCTGGCGCATGCCCTTTGAATAACCCTTGATGCGCCGTTTCATCTCGACATCGAACATCTCGACAAGGGGGTTGAGCAGCACCGGCTCAAGCCCTTGCAGGCGCGAGAAGTAGTCGATGACCTGTCTGCCCGTCATGTCACCCGGCAGGCGCACGTCGCCCGGCAGGTAGCCAATATGTTTGTGGAGCTTGATGGAGTCTCTCTGCGCATCCATGCCCAGGATGCGAATATTGCCCGCCGTGGGGTAAATCAGGTTGAGCATGCAGCGAATCGTGGTCGTCTTGCCCGCCCCGTTCGGACCCAGGAAGCCGAAGATCTCGCCGCGCTCCACACTCATCGAAATGCCCTTGACCGCTTCGATTTTGCCGTAATATTTTTTCAGTTGATCGATTTCAATAGCAGGTGCCGATGTTGTCATGTTTTCAACTCCTTTTGTTCCTGCTCTTTTATAATGTCTATTTCATGTTCAAAGTACTGATCTACAGCTTGAGTGACCTCTTCCGTTTCTTGTGACGACGCGGTAGGTGTGGTAGATATACGAGGTTCCAGAGCGCGTATTAAGGCATCCGTCATGACTTCGACCGCTTCGTCGTCCGAGAGCCGCAGCTCGTCCGGCACGAATGGCTCTACCATTAGAAAGCCGATTAAGATGGCGCTCATCAAATGTAATTGCGCCTCAAAGCTCTGGTCGGTACGAATCAGGCCCTGCTCGCGCATAAGACGGAGAAGGCTCATAAATGATGCAGTGCGCTCCTCGGCCAACGGTGTGCGCGTCTCCTGGCGCGCCAGTTCGCCCAGCATATTCGTGTCGCGCAGGAAGAGCGCCTTCCAGAGCGGATTCTTCATGGTGACGAGCATCGAGTGTTTGATCATACCGTAGAACGTCCTACCTTCCGGGTCATTCGCCATATGCTGCTTCATCTCGTCGGCCAGCTTGCGCTCTTCGTGAAACAGCAGGGCCCGGAAAAGATCTTCCCGCGTCTTCCAGTGCAGGTAGATGGTGCCTTTCGCTACCCCAGCCTGCTTCGCAATATCATCGATGGTGGTCTTGTTGTACCCCCAGCGTTGTATCAATTCAGCAGCAGCGTCCAGAATGCGTTCCGCACGCTCCTGCCGCTTATTCCTCTCTTCCTGGGAGTCGCGCTCCCCACTACCGTGTTGTCTTGCCAACTTGAAGACTCCTCTGTCTATAAAGATAGACGTTATTTTGACGAAATGACCAAATAAACAAATTTAGTCATAACTACTATCTGGTCATAAGTGTAATCACAAGCAGGGAAAAAGTCAAGAATTTTGTTGATGAATTTTCTATTCAGCCACCGATATCGTACAATGCGTGTAGAACTGAGAGGACAAATTGTATCTTCCGGGAGAAGGGTTATGGCAGAGAGGATGAACAATATGAATACGCAAGCGCAACAAGAACACGAGCATACCAATAGATTGATTCATGAGACGAGTCCGTACTCTGCTGCAGCACGCGCACAATCCGGTGGACTGGTATGCCTGGGGTGAGGAGGCGCTGGAGGAGGCACGGCGGGAGGATAAGCCCATTATGCTGAGCGTGGGTTATTCGGCCTGCCACTGGTGCCATGTGATGGAGCACGAATTGTTCGAGAATCCTGAAATCGCTGCCATCATGAACCAGCATTTTGTGTCGATCAAGGTGGACCGCGAGGAGCGCCCGGATATCGATGCTATCTATATGCAGGCGGTACAGGCGCTGACCGGGCAGGGAGGGTGGCCAATGACCGTCTTCCTTACGCCGGAGGGCCGACCATTCTATGGTGGCACGTATTATCCGCCCGAAGATCGTCACTACGGGCAGCAGGTCATGCCGGGCTTCCGGCGCGTGCTGTTGAGCATGGCCGAAGCCTATAAAAACCGGCGCGAAGATGTGGAGCAGCAGGCGGCGCAACTGGCGGAGATGCTGCAACAGCGCAGCAGCACGCCGCTGCTCAATAAAAAAGTCAACCCGGCGGGCACGATGCCGCTTGAGATGCTGGCGAGGGCCAGTCACGAACTGGCAGATGATTTCGATGCCGTCAATGGTGGCTTCGGCAACGCCCCCAAGTTCCCCAGTACGATGTCTTTAGAGTTCCTGCTGCACATGTACCTGCACCGTATGCGCGGCGAAATCGGCCCACAGACGACGCGGCCTGAACTGGGAATGGTGGAATTCACGCTCAACAAGATGGCGCATGGTGGCATCTATGACCACCTCGGAGGTGGCTTCCATCGCTACTCGGTCGATGCTCAGTGGCTGGTG
This sequence comes from uncultured Chloroflexia bacterium, assembly GCA_963736995.1. Classification (GTDB taxonomy): domain Bacteria; phylum Chloroflexota; class Ktedonobacteria; order Ktedonobacterales; family Ktedonobacteraceae; genus CADDYT01. The sequence goes on along the minus strand of CAVTRB010000002.1, from coordinate 1,134,752 downwards.
CCGCACTTCGAGAAGATGCTCTACGACAACGCGCTGCTCAGCCGCCTCTACCTGCACGCCTATCTCGTGACGGGCAAACCCTTTTATAGTGATGTTGTGACGCAGACACTGGACTACGTGGTGCGCGAGATGACCTCGCCGCAGGGCGGCTTCTATTCCACGCAGGATGCCGACAGTGAGGGCGAGGAGGGCAAGTTCTATGTCTGGACGCCAGAAGAGATCAAGGCCTCGCTGCCGGTCGAGGATGTGCAGATGTTTCTCACGTATTATGATGTGACGCCGGAGGGCAATTTCGAGGGCAAGAATATCCTGAACGTGCCGCGTCCGGCGCAGGCGGTGGCGGACGAACTGGAAACCAGCCTGGAGGTACTGCAACAGACGCTGGAACGCGACCGCAGCCTGCTCTTCCACAAACGGGCTGAGCGCGTACCGCCTGGACGCGATGAGAAAATCCTGACCGCCTGGAACGGTATGATGCTACGCAGCTTTGCCGAGGCCGGTCGCTACCTGACCCGTCCCGACTACATCCAGGTTGCCACGCGCAACGCCGATTTCCTGCTCAACAACCTGTATCAGAATGGTCGTTTGTTGCGTACTTACAAAAATGGACGGGCGCACCTGAAGGGTTACCTTGAGGATTACGCCTTCCTGATCGATGGCTTGCTGGCACTGTACGAGGCCAGCTACGACTCGCGCTGGTTTGTGGAGGCGCGCCACCTGACGGACGAGATGATCGCCCTTTTTGCCGACAACACGCAGAGTGGCTTCTACGATACGGGCAGCGACCACGAGGAGCTGGTAGCCCGGCCCAGGGACATTATGGATAATGCTACACCGGCGGGCAACAGCGTGGCTACTGAAGTTCTGTTAAAGCTGGCTGCCTACACAGGCGACGAGCAGTATCGCCAGCGCGCCGATGATTACCTGAGTGCCCTGGCCGATGTCATCGTCCAGCATCCATCCGCGTTCGGTGAGGTACTCGCGGCGCTGGATTTCGCGCTTTCACCTGTGAAGGAGATTGCCATCGTTGGCGACCTGCGTTCTGCCGACTGCCGTGACCTGCTGGCAGCCGTCAACGAGCGTTATCTGCCCAACAGCGTGCTGGCCGCAGCTTTCCCCACGGACATGGAATCAATGCAAGCCATTCCGTTACTGGAAAATCGTCCTATGAAGGATGACAGGGCGACAGCCTATGTGTGCCAGAACTTTACGTGTCTTGCGCCTGTGACGACGCCTGAGGAACTGATAACATTGTTGTAGATTTTCCTATAATGAAACAGCCATAACGGATGTCGTAGGCGCTGAATTTATTCAGCGCATCGCCGATAAATCGGCGGTGGCCACGATAAATCGAGGCCCTACGGGGTTTGCCGGTACCATTGGGAGATGCTCTATCAGTCATTCACGTACCTCAGTTCGCCTTTGATGTCGTGGCAGCAGAGGACGCCGTTGCTGGCGAGGCGTTCGAGGGCGAGGGTGGCGGCGGCGATCTCTTTGCGACCCGACGTTTTCTTACTGGCGGGGGCGAATTTTTGCGCGACCTCCAGCGGGGTGAAGACGGTGAGGGAGCCGGGATGCTCTTTCAGGTAGGCAATGATGGCGTTTTCGTACCAGTTGATGAGGTCGGATGGCTGGTGGGAACCCGGCATGGCGGCGACCATTACGGGGCAGGAAGCCAGCGAGAGCACGCGGCGAGAGGTGCTGCCCACGAGGAAACGCCGCAGTTGCTGTCCCGCGGAGTTGCCGTGACTGCCGACAACGATAAAGCTGACGTGCAGTTCTCTCGCGACCTTCACGATTTCGTCGGCGGGGATGCCGACATGCACAAGCGTTTCGATCTGTTCCGGGTCGATGCCGCGCTCCTGTAGTTCTTCCTGTGCCTTGCGCAACGTAGCCTCGGCCTGCCTGCGCTGTTCGAGCGTGACTGAGATGGGCAGCATCTGACCGGTGTACATGCCGAGGGAGGGCGAGGTCATACAGGGGACAGGAATGACGGTGAGCAGGACAATATGCAGGTGAGGGGAGGCTGACTCCATCAGTTCAGCGACCGCACGGATAGCCTGCCGCGTGGTGGCGGAAAGGTTTGTGTCGATGCCCAGCAAAATGCGTTTGTTCATGGCTTTTCCAGTTTCCCATTTCAGCTCATCAACTGGTCAAACGATGCTGGCTACGCTCTAACTTCCAGAATGTGCAGTCCTCGCGAAAATTCTGCTGTATGCACATATAAAATATACATATTTTTCCCAGAGTTTGCAATATTACCTCGTCATAATTACTGATGAATTTGCAGCCCGTTGATCTTGACAAAGCCCTTGTATTCGATTAAGCTACTTATATCTACATGTTATTGAAAAGTTTCAGGAGCATCTTTTCCCTCGACTGTCTATGCCGGTCAGGTAATCTACGTGCGTTGGCGTAGGAGAGACCGGTGGCCTGATTCCCTGTAACGTGAGAAAATGTGACATTTGACATATTTCTCCGGCAACATGTGAGGTATACTCTGTAAAAGAGGGAGCTACCAATCTTGCGGTAATATCTGGCCTCTATTAGAAACAGATGAGTGTATGCGAGAGCAAGATTTGATAGAGTGGCGAGTTGTGCGTCAAGTAATAATGATCTGAATCGCCTGACAAAACCGTAGAGTGATCTTGATAAACTTGCGCCAGAAAAGAGCTGGAGGAAGGCAAGGGCAGGGGAAATGGGTATTCAGATGGATAAACCGCCAGGAGAGATGCGCCTGGATGCACTCACAGATTGCTGCATGAACGAGGTCAATAAATACCGGCGTGGCGAAGCCTACGACGACATCTATTGCCTGGAAATTTTCCGTCGCGCCATCCTGCAGCAGGATGGGCAGGCATGGGAAGTGTTGATGGCACGTTTCCATGATACTGTGATGAGCTGGCTGCGCCGTCATCCCAGCGGCGAACTTGTTTGCCAGCTTGAAAGCGAGCAGTATTTCGTAGATCGGGCCTTCGCGCGTTTCTGGAACGCGACCATGCATAAGCCGCAAATGGAGTTTGCGTCGGTGGGCGCGGCTCTCTACTATCTGAAAACCTGCTTGAACTGCGAGATTCTGGATACACTGCGTGCTCAGAGACGTGCCAGAGAAGTTCCCCTGCCCGATGTGGGATTCTCCGAACATGCTCTCTGGCAGGAAAAAGAAGCTTCGCGCCAGGAAAACACCTTCATCGAGCCAGAGGAGAAAGAGCCTGACGAGGGCAGCGAGCTATGGGAAGCTATGGAAAGCCTGCTGCCTGACGAGCGCGAGCGCCGCGTTGCCTACCTGCTCTACTACTGCAATCTCAAACCTCGAGAGATCGTGCGCTACTGCCCCGACGAGTTCAGCGATGTAAAGGAAGTGTACTATCTGGGACGTAACATCATTGATCGCCTGAAGCGCAACAGCGATAAGCTGCGCTGGCGATTGAGCGATCAGGAATTTGAGTCTTAGAGGAACCCCCCATGTGCTCGCTCTATTCATGTTCTGAAGAGTTCCTTCTCGTTAGAGACATCTGGCATTTTTTCAATAAAAAAAGATATGCTAAAAGGTGAGAGATATGACGTTTATACGGCAACAAACACGTATGTGGTCTGTGCTGGATGTTGCAACTGTGAAAAAGGAAGATTCTTAAAATGGGAAGGATGATATAAGATGGATGATTTGCACTCTATGGCACCCGGTGATGAGGAGCTTTTGAGCTTTGTGCTTGGCGAAGAGCCGTTGTCTGAAGAGGCAAGTGTCCATCTAGAGCAGTGCGCGATCTGTCAGAAGCGCCTTGCCAGCTATCGAGAGAGCCATGCGTTTCTGGTTTCGCGTCTCTACCGTCATTCCTGTCCTGATGCCACCCAGTTGAGCTTCTACTGTGCCAGTTTGTTGCCTGCCGATGAGAACATGCACATTGCCAGTCACCTGCGAGCGTGTCCGCTCTGTATGGCCGAAGTTGCCGTAACCCGCGCTTTCCTGAAAGACGAACTCTTGCCGGAGTCATTGCCAACCTCGCTGCGCAGCAAGGTCCAGCGAATCTTTGCCACATTGATACGGCAGCAGGCACAGCTTGTGGTGCGCGGGGAACGGCGCGAACCCGGAGAAGACGGGAACCATGATACGACTCTTGCCAGATGGCCACGCCAGTATCGCGCCGGTACCGTCGACCTCTCACTGCATCTCTCGCGTGCTAGCAACGGCGATTACGTTTTGCCTGGCATTATGACTGGTTTTGACGCCGAAGAGAATGTTGATGCCTTTACCGGCGTCCATGCCAATCTCTATACAATGACCGAGTTTACGGCAGCAGATCAAAATGAGCGCGAGCCGGAGCCGTTCCTCTCGACTGAGGTCGACGACATCGGCAACTTTGTCTTCAGTCCCGTTCCCGGGGGCCGCTACGTCATGATGATCTGCCTGCCCGAAGCCGAACTGGTCATCAAAGATATTACTCTCGGACAAACGAAGCCGCTTTATCAGTAGCAGGAACAGAGAGTCTGTACAGCCCATCCCTGTATATAGCCCTAACTATGCCGGATCAGGCGGGGAGCATACTATTTTTATGGATAACGCCCAATTCCTGCAATATCTCTGCGACCACAGCCTTGAAGAAGGCCGCACATATCTCCAATCTCATCTTGATGAACTTCCTGATTATGATGAGGTCGGGAACCTGATAGCGGACGAGGCGCTGCACCTGCGAGATGCGAAGCCTCTTCTGTCCCTTAAGCTGGCAGAATTGCTCACTTTTCTGGGGGAAGGCGCTCGTCATCCCTTATCCCACGCTCTAGGACTCAAGGCCCAGGGTGATGCTTTAGATTATATGGGGCAATTTCAGGCCGCTCTGGCGTGTCTGGATATGGCCGGTGAGGAGTTTCTGAAACTGGGCGATGCCATCAACTGGTCGCGTACTCGCGTTGCCTGGATTCTTTCCTGTGCCTGGTTGGGACGTACTAACGAGGCTTTGCAAGAGGCAAATCGTGCTCGCGCTGTACTGCTGAAGCATGGTGAAAAATACTGGGCCTGCGTAATCGATCATAATACAGCCGTAATCTACTCTCAGATAGGACAATATTCCAAAGCTCTGGAGCTTTATGAAAGAATGCTCGCTATCTATCCCACCCTTACTGATCGCAGTGAGGCGGCTATCAGTCAAGCGATAGCGATGGTTGAAGTGAATCAGGCCAGAAATCTGGCCTGGCTTGGTCATTTTGAGCAGGCATATCGTCTGCTGTATAAAGCGCAGGAGACTTTTATCGCCAGCGGACAGACAGGACAGATTCTCAACACAGAATTTAACCTCGCGGAACTTGATTACGTGCAGGGATACTATGGTTCAGCACTGCGGCGCTATTATCAAATTCGCGATGGCTTGATTCAGCATGCATTTGATATGCCCGACTTCCTGGCCTCGATGATGTTGCGTATGGCTAATTGTCTGCTGAAACTGAATAGAGGAGAGGAGGCATATCCTCTCGCAGACGAAGCTGTAGAGATGTATCGCCAGCTCGGTACATCTCTCCCTCTGGGAGATGCATTACGTGAGTATGCTGTGATCCTTATAGCTGCTAACCGCAAGCGGGAGGCTCTGGCAGCTCTTGAACAGGCCGGGTCCTTCTTCATTCGAGGCGAGTTGAGCCACCACGCCTCTACAACCAGGCTGCAGCGGGCCGAACTTCTTCTTTCTATGGGAGAGCATGAGGCGGCATATGAGCAGGGTTGTGCTGTCAAAGCATATTTCGAAGCGCAGGGATTGGTTTCACGCGCTGTTCGTGCGAGTCTGACTATGGCCGAAGCACTCATAGAACAGAAGCAAAAGGGAGAAGGTGCCCTGCAGGAAGCTGTATTTTTGTGCGAGCAAGCTGGTTCTCTGGCTCGCCAACATAATCTGCTCGAACAATCCTATAAAAGCCAGTATCTTTTAGGACGGCTCGCATCTGCCCAGGGAGATCAGGAGAAAGCTGTCACCTACTATAGCATTGCCATTGAGCAGATCGAATATATTCTTGATGATCTGGTCTATGATCTGTCTCCTTCGTTTCTTCATACCACCTGGATGGTCTATGAAGATATGATTGTGCTGTGTCTGCGGCAAGGGAAGATCGAAGATGCCTTCAACTATCTTGAACGCGCTCGCTCTATGGCTTTACGACAGTATCTTAACAGATCAAAAGCTACCACCAGGCAGGGAAAGCAGCAAGACAGCGCAACGGTATTGCGGATACGGGGCGAGCTAGATCGCTGGCAAGAAAAATATCATCAGTATAGTATGCAGCTAGCCACTATTGAGAATATGTCCTCTTCCCAGGTAAGTCGTGCCGTGCTTCAGTCCGAATTGAGGCGCTGCGAAACCCACTTAAGCGAGTTATTTGAACGCCTGCATCTCTATGAATCAGGTAGTATACAGGGTATGCCTCATAGAAGCGATGTCTCGCCTTCCAGGCAGGCAGAGCAGATGCATCTCGTAGAGCTGCGCCAGCATCTCGCGCCCGACCACCTCTTGCTCTCCTACTTCCTCTCGAAGGAAACGCTGGTCATTTTCGCTATCACTGCTGATAGAGTGGTCGTGCATGAACATCCCGAAGGAGGACGACAACTTGAACGTCTATTCCCGCTCCTGCATGCTCATCTCGAACCCGGCGGCTGGCCAGATGCTCAAAAACCACCCCAGGCTCCCATCCGGCATCTATTGCAGAAGCTCTATCAATTGTTGATTGCTCCGGTATCAGCTTTGCTGCCTCCTTCCCCGGGCAATGTGACCATTGTTCCGTATGGCCCGCTGCATAAGCTGCCGTTTCATGCCCTCTACGATGGCTCGCACTTCCTGATTGAGCATTATCAAATCAACTATCTGCCCGCGACCAGTCTCCTTCTGCACCTGGATGCTCAGAAGCGTGATCCGCTTCCAGGCACTGCCGATAGGAAACGGCCATTACTCCTGGGCTATTCGGACCGGGGGCATATGAAGAGCGTGTTGGATGAGGTGAGCACGCTGGCTTCGATGCTGGAGGGACGTTGTTACCTTGAGGACGAGGCAACGATCGCCCGCTTGATGGAGGAAGCTGAAGGCACTCCACTCATTCACCTGGCAACACATGGAAAAAGCAGTCTTGAATCCCCTCACTTTTCGTATATTCGTCTCGCAGATGGACAACTGAATGCTATTGATGCCTTTAACCTGAAGCTGGAGGGCTGCGAGCTGGTGACACTGAGCGGCTGTGAAACAGGGCTGGCTTTGAGCGGCGGGGGCGATGAGCAACTGGGACTGGGGCGCGCTTTTCTTGCTGCGGGAGCCTCTTCGCTGGTGATGAGTCTGTGGCCCGTGGAGGATGACGCTACCTGTGAGTTGATGCAATGCTTCTACCAGCGTTTGTTACAAGGTGATACGAAGGTGCAGGCGCTGCGTGCTGCTCAATGCAGTTTCCTGAAGTCGGCAACGTCTGCCTATGCTCACCCCTATTTCTGGGCCGCATTTAGACTGGTTGGAGAGCCAGGCTCACTCCGTTATGAAGGCGCAAATACACGTGATTCCGCCTTTGCGAGTGAGCTACTAAAAATGTGAGGTCTCGTCGTTCCTTCGTTAGAGCCGGATACACTGGCAAAACGAAAGTCATACATTCTTTTGAAGTATGGAGGGAAATATATGGAAGATACCACGATGAACATGCAGGACATACAATACACGACTGGCTGGGTTGAATGGTGGGAGCAAAATCAGGTAGTCTTCACATTCCATTCACCTGAGTCGCTGGAATCAGGAATCACACGCATCATTGACTCCCTGCGTATCGAGCAGCTCAATGGCTTTCTCCAGAAACACAATTATCAACTGAAGCCTTATACCACTCAGGACGTTCCCAGGCCCCCACGCTCTGACGATGGTGATGGTGATGATGACAGGGACGAACGGAAAGATGAAGCGCGGCCTGGCTCGCTGTTGTCTGCCGACAATCCGGGACGGCCAATGGATGCTGGTGCTGAGCATAAGGGGTCCGGGCTGAACACTGCAGTCGGGAAGTACTTTTTCCTGCCTCCCAAAGGTGAAGGTACCAGCGCGATCACGTTCTTTCATGTGGAAAAGACGAATCAGCCAATGGCTCCTACCAGTAAACCGGCTGACGGAAAGATGTCTCTCGAAAACGATGCTACGCTCGATGTCGTCAAACTGGTCAATGCAAATCTGCAAGACATTCAGCAGATGAAGGTGCCTCTGGTCTCAGCCATGCCCAACTGGCTCAATGGGGGAGTCGGTTTTGGCTGTACTACCCATGGCTGCCCGGTCTCGCCTCCTATGCCGGTTCCCGATACGTGTACCATTTCCCCAGGCTCCTGGCCGATTACACTGACCGGCAACATTCCGCAGGCCGACGAGACCGCGCTGACCGTTTTTGTGCTGGATACCCTACCCACAGCCGATCAGATACACCATGCCGCTTATGAAGCCAACAGGAATGGGGCCAATCAGAACCTGCTGCTTCAGGATATGGCGGAAGGTCTGGTCGAGCATCAGCCCTTTGACGCTGCCCCACCCGCGATTAATGTTCACTATCGCCGACTGAGCCATCGTCTGGATGTAGCGAACGCCATGCAACCGGCAACCGGCAAGGATATCTATGGTACCCTGGTCGGCTTCCCGATGGCGGACCACGGCCTGTTTGTCGCCGGTATAGTCCGCAGCATCGACAATCAGGTAGGAATCGAATGCGTTCGCGTGCTCAACGACTTCGGCGTCGGGAACACTACCATGCTAACCTCTGCTCTGAATGATATCCATAATCGCTTTCGCCGGGGCGAACTGCAGCGTGCTGTGATTAACCTCAGCCTGGTGGCGACGCCTGCCGATGAGGAACTGAGTATGCCACCCTATAACCTCCATCCGACAGAGATACAGCACATTCGCGAGGGATTGTACCACACTATAGCGAGCCTTGCCGCCAACTTCAATGTCGTGTTTGTGGCCTCCGTCGGTAACGATTCGGATCAGCGTCCAGGCTCTATGCCGTCAGCAACACGCTGGGATGCGCGCTATCCCGCCGCCTTCGCCTATGATACCGCGAGTGGCTCTGCTATTCCACAAATCATTCCAGTTGGTGCTGTGAATAGCCGACGGGAACCCACGTATAGCAACTATCCCGGTCAGCAAGGTATTGCCACCTACGGTGGTGACATTCCTCTGCCTGATCCAGCCACTCCTGACCCTGAAGTGGTCACCCATGCGGTTCCCGGCAGCATCGATGCCCTGCGCGGCGTCTACACCTCTCAATATTATCCCGGTCTCTATCATGATGACCCGGTGCCACCCTTAGAGGCGCCGCTACCAGCGCCGGAAAATTATCCCGAGTATCCTGTTCCCGATCACCACGCCTGGGCCTTCTGGTCTGGCACATCGTTCGCGACTCCCATTATCAGCGCCATAGCTGCTCGCTTTTTACAGAATCGTCTGCCGGGCGATCCGCAAGTACGCGATCAGGTTCTTGCAGCCGCTACCCTGCACACGGACTGGGATCGCTTGAACTCTGGCGACAGTTCCACCGGCACGCAACGAGGGCCACTCATCATGGCAACGCAGTGCCAACCTGAGCCGGATTAAGAGCGAACGAACATGCCGTAGAGAGAACAGAGAGCGCTGCTGCATCTATCAGTGCAGCAGCGCTCTCTGTTCTCGCATTTTTCTGCTGATGTTGATGCTTCTTCAGTGTCGGTACGCTCTACGCTCTGCATCGTCTGCATCTTATGTAGTTCAAAAGATGCTCTTTGTCAACCAGATTAAGCAACCACTCTCTGTGGCTTACTCTTCCTTGACGTTCACAGCTCGTAGTGGGTATACTCAAGGTATGACAACTATCCTCACCATGCTCTCAGGCTCTCACGTCGTGCAAGCAATCATCGTCGGCGGCGTGCTGGCGTTTCTCACGGCACAGATCATTATGAACGCTGCGCTGAAAGCCATGACCACGACCGTCAACGGGTGGAGCACCACCTTCAAATGCGGCCAGCCCGGCAATGGCATTCTCCTGCGGGCCGCCTGCGCTAGAAACCTGCCCGCCGTCAATGTGGTGCAAGAGGCTGCGTACTGGACGACGACCGTCGATAGCGCGGGGCGGCGGCTCTCCGGCCAACGCGAGTACGTCCTGCATTTTCCTGAAGGACAACTCCCGCCCAACGATGCCTTCTGGTCGCTGACCTTGACCGATGTGGTCGGGTACATGGTGAGCAACTCCATCGATCGCTCCAGCGTCGGCTCTCGCTCCAGCCTCGTGCCGAACGCCGATGGCTCCATCGACATTTATCTGCAGCGTACAGCTCCCGCCGGACACGAGTTCAACTGGCTGCCGACACCGGCAGGCTACTTCAAGCTGATGCTGCGCGCGTATCTGCCCGGCCCAGCAATTCTCGACGGCGAGTACCACGTGCCGCCAGTCATGAAAGTGCCATGATATGAACAGGTTGATTCTGAAATACAAATATCCCATTACATTCGCCATCCTGGCCGTCCTCGCATGGGTCGTCTACAGGATTTTCTCTCAGGGGGGGAGCCTGCTCATTTTGTTCATCGTCGTGGCCGTCCTCGTATGGGGATTTGGCACGTGCGTTTTCCTGTATTTTTGGCCGCCTATCTCGTACAGTGCCTACAAAAGAGCGGTAGTTCAGCATGGGCTGGGCGGAGACCCAATCCCCATCAATACGCTGTACGCGGTACCCACTCTCTCTTCGCCCGCGGCGTCAAACTCCAGCTTATTAGCAACAGGGACTAACGACGTGCTCTACGTCGGCGGCTGGCTCGACCTCTCCAAAGGGCCGCAAGTGTTGCACGTGCCGGACATGGCGGGCCGTTACTACAGCGTGCAGTTCACTGATCCGTCGGACGGCACTGATTTTGCCTACGTCGGCAAACGCACCACGGGAACCGAGGCTGGCGATTACCTCATGAGCGGGCCGGGCTGGAAAGGAACCGTGTCGCAGGCAATGACACAGATTGCTTCGCCGCACAATTCGGTGCTCGTTATCGGTCGTGTATTTGTCGAGAGCGACAGTGATCTCCCAACCGCCTACGGGCTTGCGAAGCAGATACAGCTCACACCACTCAGTCACTGATAACCCGATATTTTTCAGGATTTCCGCTACTTCAAGCCTGCGCAATGTTTTTCTCAAAAACCAGCTCTATGTCAGGCTGGAAGAGGAGATGGTGTTGTGTCTCTTCCACCGCTTGCCTGCCTGCAACTTTTTCATACGCTCAAGCAACCAGCCTGCCTTGACTTTCTTCTCAATCCATGTTATTCTTCCTGATGTAGCTTGCTTGATTGCTGGCTACAATCCTCAGAACAACTCCTCGTAATGAAAGGATCTTCCTCGATGAGCGAACAGCAAGAAAGTGTTTCCCCTTCTGTACCCTCAGTGTCCCCGGTTTCCTCTCTTCCCCGGGCTTCCTCGACTCCTCCGGCGCAATCTCCCGCGAAGACGGCTGCTGGCGTGCCGGAGATGATGGTGGGGCGGTGGATCTGGTTTGGCTTGCAGCGATTTGCTGAGGCAGAGTGGGATGCCATTTGCCAGCAGGCGGCAGCATGGCAGGTGCAGGGACTGCATCCAAAGGTGGCTGATGGCATCTATCGCTGGTATGATGACGCGGGCCTGCTGATGCTGAAGCAGGTGGCGCAGCGCCATGGATTGCGCGTCGTTCCCTATCATTATTGCTATGGGCCGGAGTTTGGGGATGCGCAGATTACGGCTGAGGCAGAGATTTCGGCCTGGGCGGGCAAGGTGTTTGGTGCGGTGATCCCTGATATCGAAGATCAATATATGGGGCAGTACGAGAGCGCGGAAACGTTTGGCAAGCAGGTGCGCGCCCTCTTTGATGGCCTCTGGATGCCAACCCTCTATCCCAATCCCGAAGATCATCCTGTCCCACTGCTCTCGCTGAACCCGTATATGGATGCGTGGCTGCCGCAAGTCTACTTTGCCCTGTGGAACGGCATCGCCCAGTCGGCCATCGATTACGTTTACCCGCAGTGGCTCTCCTTCGACCAGCGTGCAAAGCAGGCAGGACTGGGCCGCCTGAAACCCATTTTGCCGATCATCTCTCTGGAAAACGGCGTGGCAGACGCGCAAATTGCCGATTTCATTGTCAAAATGCAGGGCTATGGCTACATCGGCTTCTGGTATTATCAGTATTACGGTCCCTATGCCGCCGCTATCCGACAAACTCCTGTACCAGCGCCCGCATCACCGCCGGCGCCACCTCCATCGCCGGCACCACCTCCACCGCCGCAGCCTCCGCTCTCCTTCAGTGATGATGATCGCCAGGTCTGGATGCTGTGCGGCAAGATAGCGATCAATGAGCGTGCCGCGATAGAGCAAAGCTGGCTGCGGGCGCGGCAGCAAAAGGGCTGGAATTTTGGCCCGCCACTGGAACAGGAACACGAGGTGCAGCGCGGCTCCCATCACTACATGGAACAGCAATTTACTGCCGCCCGTGCCTCCTGGCAAGTCGAAACCGGGCTGCTGACGTGGTGGACGGCTCACGGGCCAGTGCGAGTGTAACTGACTGTCCCACTCCAGAGTATGCGATACCGAGTAGTGGGTAGTTGCTGGCAATACACAAAAGGAGGCCCGCGCTCAGGCGGGCCTCCCTCAGACTCTATTGTATCTGTCTGACTACACGCGGCGCGTGCCACCGGCGATGGCGCGCAGGATGGCGATCAGAATGATGGCCCCAATAATGGCCACTATGATGCTGCCTATGAAACCGAACGACGCGCTGGGGAACAGCAGGTCGGCGATCAAGCCACCGATGAACGCACCTACGATACCAACGATAATGTCGCCGATAATGCCATAGCCGCCGCCACGCATAATCATGCTGGCGAGAAAACCGGCGATCAAGCCAACGATGATCCAGGCGATAATGCCGCCGGGATTCAACGAAGCACCAAGAACGAGAGCTGCAAACATTGTTTCTACTCCTTTGTCTTAACGAAACTCAATCCTTCTTACGATCCATGTTCTGCAAATGTCGCGGCAGGATTTTGACTAACTACCTACGAAAGAATCAGACCTGATTCATAAGATGTACCTGCCAGGCTCCATTTGCTATCTATACATTACCCCGAAGTTGCTGCATAATCAAGTGAACAATAACACTCTAAGATTATTCCAAACACCTGCTAATCTTTTTAATTTTTATAAATAGTTCATAAAAAAGAAACACCACTCTCTGCTTCGAGGTACCTGTTCTTTTGTCCATTGTCCTCTGGCAAGAAGATGTGCTACCGTATCTAATACATACACGGTTCAGAAAGACCAGGAGTAGATTTTTATGCCTTCCACGTCCAGATCCGAACATTCGGACTCTGTAGCGGACAAAAAGCTGGTAGTAGGGCGGAAAGGGCCATTTTCGTTTACGTCAGATTTTCTGCATTTGCCGTTCAACGTCTATCTGTTGCTCTTTTTTACGCTTGGCAAGGGCTTTCAAATTACCATTGCCACCTTGAATGTCAATTATTATGCTTACAGCCTGGGATATCACCCGGATTTTATCGGTTTGTTGAGCGCTATGCCCGCGATTGGGTCTTTGATAAGCAGCGTTCCCAGTGGTCTGCTGGCTGATCGCCTGGGGCGCAAGCCGGTGTTGATCGCGACTGCCATATTGACGCCGCTGTTCCTGGCGGGTATTGGCCTGGGGAGTGCCGCACCCTGGCTGCTTTTCTGCGCCTTCATGCAGGGAGTGGTCTCCTCTGCCTACTGGGTGACGAATCTGCCCCTGCTGACCGAGAGTACGACAGAGAATCAGCGTGTCGGTATCTTCGCCTTAAACAGTTTTTTGCTGCTCGGTATCGGTGCGCTGGGCAACTTGCTTGGTGGGGCTATTCCTGAGTTTGTGAGCGGGCTGCTGCATGTTTCTGCTGCCAGCACGGTGCCGTTGCGCTGGGGCGTGTTGAGCGCGGCCCTGTGTACGCTACTTTTTGGCCTGCCACTCTGGTTCCTGAAAGATACGAGGCACAGGCGTAAGGAGCAGGTGGAGGCTGGACCAGAGCAGGAGCCGGTAGCCGCGCCGGATGTGATAGTGGAGCGAGCGGTGATGACACTGGCGAAGCCGCAAAAGCGCGAGCAGTTGCCCCTCGCGCTCTTCGTCAAATTGTTGATTCCCGACCTCCTGTTTACGATGGGCGAGGGGGCGGTCGTAGCGTTAATTCAACTCTACTTCGTGCTGCGTTTCCATCTCTTGCCTGGCCCACTGGGGATCATTTTTACCATCTCAGGACTGGCTGGCGGCATCTTTTCACTGACTGCTCCCCTGTTTGTGCATCGCTGGGGCAAGCTGCGCATCATCACGCTTGTAATGTATCTGAGCGCTCCATTGATGATCCTGGTAGGGTTCGCGCCTACGCTCTGGCTGGCAATTGGCGGAGAGTATGCGCGCTCCTTCATGCGCACTTTAATTGAACCGATCTACGGAGCTTTTGCCATGGAGCAGGTTTCCGGCCGCTACCGCGCAACGCTCAGTGGCTGCTACTCCGTTACCTGGAGCATTGGTTTCAGTATTGGCCCCGGCATCGCCGGTTGGTTACAGTCACATGTTGGCCTTTCCACCTCCTTCGTCTTCGGTGCGTCCTGTCTGACGGTCTGCTCAAGCGTCCTGCTTCTCTTCTTTGGTCGCAAGCGCAGGCAATATGGTACAAAATAGTTACAAAAACGGTTGTATTATGGTATGCTGTTACATGCAGAGAATAGGCATGTACTTATCTCATGTGGCGCATCGTTTTTTAATGAAAGTGCATGCTTTTCCGTGATTTTTGTGAGCTATGCCATAGTTTTGCTTTAAAATAAGATGTATTATCTATAATATGATGGTTTTGTTACCTTTCTAGAGGAGATTTGCATGCGTTCGAGTGTCGCCGAGTCCGGCCCTCTATCACACGTAGACACGCCCATTTTTTCCGCCAGCGCCCAGGCTGGTCTGCGCGCACAGTCTTCTCGAGGCTTTCCCTCGATGCCTCAAAAACAAACGCAGCAACCTTCTATCCCGCTGGTACCTGTTGAGGGTTGGTTGCCTCTACTGCTGCTCGCTGTCGCCATGTGGAGCGTTGTCTCCTCGATCATCCAGGCGCAGTGGATTGAGGGTAACACATTCATTCTCTTCTGGAGTGCTACTGCCGGGCTGCTGGCTGGATTGCTGGTGGCGAAGATGAGCCGTATGCCACAGGCTATCCTTCACCTCGCTGCCTGCCTGGTTGGCCATTGGCTCTCTATCTGGCTCACCAGCGCCATCGCCTTCCATATCTCCTGGCTGCTCTTGCTGGGCAGCTTGCGCACGGCTATTGCGGGTGGGCCAGGTTCGATGGGGTCGCCGGCAAGCGACATGGTTTTCCTGTTCTATCTCTCATTTCTTTCTTTCTTCTTGAGCTATTTTGGCACCTGGCTCGTCTACCGGGCGCACCTGCCCTGGCTGGTTGCCCTGGTCTACTGCTCAATTCTGCTCGTCAATCTCAATTTTGCCAGGCAAAACCTCATCGGACTGATGGTGGTTGCTGTTGGAGCCTTGATCTTGCTGATTGCTCGCGTCCAGCTGGCGAGCCAGTTGACACAGTGGAAGCGCGAGGGATTGCATACCGATCAATCATGGCTGCGTGGAGTGACGATGCGTTGTATGCAGGCAGCATGCGTCCTGGCACTTGTTACCCTGCTTTTCGCCTGGCTGTTACCGGGTTTGAGCCAGCCGTCTCAGGGAGCCATGCTCTGGAATCAACTGGATAATGCCTGGAACAATATTACTGCGGGCCAATTCTCGTTACAGAATCCCACTGCGATTGTCCAGCCCTATCAGCCCGCGACAAACTTCTTCGGTGACCAGCTTAGCATTAGCGGCAGCGTCGACCTGCCAACCGGGAACGTCCTTACCTATACCAGCAATGCCGGAGCACAATACCTGGAAAGCTTTACTTTTGACCACTTTGATGGGCATACCTGGACGACTACCACCAGCACCAGCCAGGATTTTCATAGTGATACGGACTTGCCCAATGATGTCACCGGTCAATATAGAAATATAACTACCACTGTACACATTTTGCTGCCGCCTTCCGGCACGAAACCCTATCTTTTTGGCCCCACGGAACCTGTCATGTTTAATGTGAGTTCCGTGGTCTATGGCGATAGTATACCGACCGCCTGGGCGCAGGAAGAGTCTCTGAAAAAGGGCGAAAGTTACCAGGTCATCTCCTTCGCCTCCGAGGCTTCACCGGCTGAACTGTCCGCTGTTCCACTGCCGCAGAACGACCTCAATTTCTGGCAGTCAGACCCAGACTATGCCACGCTCTACCTGGACTATCTCCAGAAGCCAACCCTGTCGCCCAACGTCTGGCACACTACTCAACAGTGGACGCAGGGAGCGCAGAATACCTATCAGGCGTTGGTAGATTTGCAAGAGCATCTAGGCAATCAGAGCCAGTTTACGTACTCGGTGGCGAATCCACCGGTGCCTGCGAATATTGACGCCGTCTCCTGGCTTTTACAAACCCACCGCGGCTACTGCACCTACTATGCGACGGCGATGGTCATGATGGCCCGCCTGCTTGGCATTCCGGCGCGTATCGTCAACGGTTTCAGTCATGGCACCTACAATGCGCTGCAGAAACGCTGGGTAGTCGGTGGGCAGGACGCGCATAGCTGGGTGCAGGCCTACTTCCCCGGCTACGGCTGGATCAATTTTGACCCCACTCCTGGCTATACAAATAACACCATTACCGGTCCCATTCCCACAGTAACGGCAACGCCCACGAAGGCGGTTACTCACCCCACGTCGACTCCTGTGACGACGAAAAAGGGCAGCAGGCTGCCTCATGGCGTTACAGGTCCTCAGCACCAGCCTCAAGGAACGACTGGCGCCAGCCTGGTGCTGAACGAAACCTTTCTGGTCTGGTTCTCGCTGGTCTCGCTGCTGGTCTCGCTGCTCGTTTTCTGCGCGGCCCTGCTCAACTCCTGGTGGCGCAATCTCTACGCCAGTAGTACTTTAGTCGCTGGCATGTTCTGGCGTGTATGTCGTGTTGCCACGTGGCTGGGTTTCGCTCCGCGCTCCTCACAGACCCCATACGAATATAGCTCGATGCTGGGCCGTTACTTTCCGCGCGAGGCCGCGCCCCTGTGGCAGCTCACCAATCTTTTCGTGTGGGAGCGCTGGGCACCTCCGCAGCAATCCCCTCACATTGCTGAAGATGAAGTCAAACATCTCCGGGCGGACATGCGCCGCTTCCTTCTCTACGCCGTCTTCAACCGGAAAAAGCAGGCCAGGTAGGGCCGATCCTTGAAGTATTTATATCATTAAATATATTAATGCCCGTTACATCGGCTTTTGTTATCCGTCTCTATGTATGAAAACAAATGGCTCGTTTGCGATGGATTTTGTGGGGAGGATGGTTGAGATGGGAAAAGGGCTACCGTTAGTCGAGTGCGCCTTCGGGTGGGGTCGCGTGTTCCGGCTCTACTCCGATTACCTGGAAATCAATGAGATACCCTATGCCCTCAGTGCGCTTACTCGCGTTTGTCCCACATTTCGCACGCTGCTGGGCATTCCCTCTGCTCGTTTAGAGTTGTGGTTTGGGAAGAAAAAAGTAGTGTTACGCGGCATTTCCTCGCTTGATGATGCTCGCGTTGTACTGGAATATCTCTCTTCATGGTGTCGACAGGAATTTTCTCCGGATTCTCTGAAACAGCCACCCCGGTCTGGAAACGGGATACAACAGAAGCGTGGCAGAAAGCGGCCAGGGGAATCGCTGCCTACTATTCCTGTTCCCGTACGCTTATCCTCCGGCGAGGAGGCATATTTCAGTACTGTGGCGGCGCTCAGTGGAGAGCCCATTGGTGAGGGCAGCCGCGTCACCTATCCCGCCAGAGATCAGGGAACGCTCATTCTGACGAATTGACGCATGATCTATATTGGTCGCAAAAGTCAGGTAGTTATCGATTACGCCCATCTCTTACAGTTCTCCCGCCTGCATGGTGCAATCGCCATCCAGACAGATTATCGCAGTCGGCGCGAGATCTTTGAGATACGCAAGCCGGAGGAATGCGCGCAATACCTTGAAACGATCCTGGCACGCTTCGCAGGGGCGAGCTTCAGGGCCGCCCGGGACAACAGCCCGGCATCTTGCCCCGCTTCCAATGACGATGGGGAATTTGTGCCGGCGAAAGAGGGATGGGTCACAGAGGAGGTCACTGCTGGAGGGCTGAATGAAACGGTACTGGATGATGAGATCGAGACTGATGGTTTAACCAGACGCAACTGGCGGATAGAGCGCATGCGTATGCGACTCAGAGATACAGGGGATTTTCAGGAGCAATGGCAGGAGCCGCATACAGGGGGAACAACCGATACAGGTGTAGCGGTGAGCGTTGGGCGTACGCGGAACGTGGAGTGTGTTGAGGGTATGGAAGATATGGAGAGCACATCAGATATGATGTCGAACAGCGTGGCGGAAGTATTGTCAGAGGAAGTGGGAGAGAGAGAATGATCGATACATTGATGGCGCTCTGGAATAGGGGATATGCTGGCCGCAGTACAGGCATATTCTTTGCTTTTATTCTCATTTGCATCAGCATATCCCTACTTTTGGCTATGACCGGAGTGTCCTGGTTGTTCAAACTTCCTCATGAAGGGCCACCGGATAATCAGAGAACCTTTGTCAATGCTGCGTCTCTCACGACTACCGCACCCGTTACTCCTGCCGGTTCGACCGCGACCGCTACAGGCACGACTAGCCGCCCATGTTCGCTTACTCCTGTGATCAGTAAAACTGCAACACGCCAGGTGCGCACTAAGAATGGAAGCAATTTTCCTCGTCGATCAACAGAAACCCCTGGTCCGGGAAGTGTTCCAGGTGTAACTCCTACAGTGAAGGTTACCTCTACACCCCGTCCGAGGCCAACAATAACACAGACGGCGACTCCGGGACCTACCTCGACAGTAACGCCACCACCAACAGTAACAGCGACGACGACAATAACAGCGACAGCAACAGTATCTCCAACAGCAACGCCACCACCAACAGTAACAGCGACGGTGACAGCGACAGCGACGACAACGCCGTCTCCAACGTCAACGCCACTACCAACGTCGACCGGGATTACCGGAGAACCACCGGTGGCAACAAATACACCTGTTATCACATCGACGCCGTCTCCGACTTCAAGAGTGATGCGGGGAGATGGCAAACCCGCGGCTACGGTGAAAACGAACGTGAATAGAGGACATCCCCACTTTCCAGGTTCCTCCGGTGTAGGCAGCAGGGGCAAGGCAGAGAGCCAGCATACCGATTGTCTGAGCGCCAGTATCGCCTTTATGGAAGCTAATCCTGCTATGTTTGTGTTGGGGCAATGGTTGGGGCAATATCTCTGGCTCGTTTCCGGCGGTTCATGCCTCTGTACATTGCTCTTCATGAGTATGCCAGTCATGCTCAGGCGCAAGCGACGGGGGGAGTGAGAGCGTGGAAAGCAATCTCAAACAGGCCACCCCTTGCGGGTGGCCTGTTGGTTGCGGGTACCGTGGGAGCGTGTTTGCTCAGCTAGATGACTTATTAATCGCACCAACAGCTATTACCTTTCCCTTTGGTGCGCCTCGTGTGGCGTTCGGTCCAGGCTCGACGCTGACGGCTGTCGCGTCATAGCCCTGCGCTTTCGCGTTGCCCTGGAAGGTAAGGCTGGCGCTGCCATTCTGGACATTCAGCAGGCCGACACTGGTTGGCTGTTTGCCGTGCAACAGCCAACCCTGATAGACATGGGTACCCTGCAATGGAGGGAGATTATGCATAAGCAAGACTGTAATGTTTTGCCGGGGATAGTAGATGAGTTCGCCGTTGACTCCCTGATCTACTCCGTTGCCCTGCACCATCACAATTTGTGGAGCAGGTTGTACTTGCTGCACACCGGCGAGCTGGTGTTGCAGCGAAATATTCCAGGCAGCCGTTGCACCGAAGAGGACGAAGAAAAGCACTGCCGCCGCTGCTAGCAACGGCATAGCCACTCTTTGCCAGCCCGACTGTCTCTGACCGGGTCGCGTGCGTTGTCTGTCGTGGCCAGTTTGTGCGGCATTACCACCGTGTGTACTTTCCTCTCGAATTGCGTTTAGGAGCCGTTCCTCAAGTGAAAAGGACGGATTGATCTGAGGGACAGACAGGGGGAGAAGGTCCACGACAGCGCGCAATTCATGGTACAGTTTCGTGCAGCGGGGACACTCTGCGAGATGTGCCTCCGCTTCCCGGCGTTCCTGTGGCGTTACAGCATCAAGGGCAAATGCGCCAGATAATTCTTCAAATTCTTTACAATTCATAGCGGACTCTCCAATCTGTCTACCTTGACCTAGAATACGCTTTTGAGCGCGCGACAGATTACCTCCCTTTTCTGGGTGTTGGTCCAAGATATTTGCTTTAGTTTCGCCACAGCGAACGGTCTCAATAATCGCGAAAAAGATACCTGTAATATCATACAAGATATGAAAGCTTTTTCATACAGCAATGCCATTGAAAGTGTCTGGCGCATGTCATTTTAAGCACAGCGAAGAATCTGAGGCGGTCGCCTGCTCAGTTTGGCTCTGGCAGATTCTGAGCGTAGCGAAGAAGGGCCTCTCAGAAAGAGGAGAGAAGAAACAGGTTAATGTATTGTTAGCGCACGTGCGGCATGACTTCGGTGGCGAAACGCTCGATCTGCTCCACGCGGTCGGGCCAGCGTGGCACCATGAACTGGAGGGCAATGTGGTCTACACCGGCGTCGCGGTAGGCACTGAGAGCCTCTACCAGTTGCTCAGGCGTGCCGCGCAGGCGCTGTTCGTCCTGCGGCACCGCTTCGCGTGTCACCTCGATGGCGCGACAGCAGGTGAGCTGGATCTGGTCAGGGTTGCGTCCTGCTTCTGCAGCCATGCGCCGTATCGTCTCGAAGCGTTCGCGCAGTTGTGCTGCTGTGATATCGATGTAGTAGGGGAACCAGGCATCGCCGTATTTTGCCGTGCGCCGCATCGCTGCCATACTCTCTCCACCGATCCAGATGGGAATGCGCGGCTGTTGGATTGGTTTGGGGTAGAAGGCGACATCCTGAACAGAGTAGAACTGCCCCTGGTAGTTGATATGTTCCTCGCTCCACAGTTTCGCGATGATTTCTAGCTGCTCGTCGGTCATCTTGCCGCGTTCTTTGAAGGGAACGCCGAGGGCGGCGAACTCTTCCTCCATCCAGCCGACGCCGACGCCCATGATAAGCCTTCCCTGCGAGAGGCGTTCGATGGAGGCTGCGACCCGCGCCCAGTAGAGGGGATGGCGATAGGGCAGGACCAGCACGCTGATGCCGAGCATGACCTTTTCCGTGCAGCCAGCCAGGAAAGCCAGGCAGGTAAACGAATCCAGGAACGGTCGATCGGGTGGAACAATGAATTCGTGGTTCTCGCTGTAGGGGTAGAACGTGTTGATTTGCCAGGGAGTGACCACGCGGTCCGCCGACCAGATAGAATCAAAGCCCTGCCGCTCGGCGCTTTGCGCGGCCTGGGTCAGCGTCTCCGGCCCTGTAGCACGTCCCGATATGGGAAGAAAGACACCGATTTTCATTGCTCTTGCTCCTTCGATGGGTAGATGTACGAAGAGGCAAATGGCGGAGGAGGTGGGATTCGAACCCACGAGGGCTATTCACCCTACACGATTTCCAGTCGTGCTCACTAGGCCACTATGAGACTCCTCCAACTGGGGGTGGGCGGAGAGAGTGGGATTCGAACCCACGAGGGCTATTCACCCTACCGCTTTTCGAGAGCGGCACTTTCGACCACTCAGACATCTCTCCACGGCGCAGTATAGCATACCTTACCCCTGTTGGCAAGCGTTTTATTGCTCTTGTTCGCGCAGTTCTCCCTGTTCGTAGAGCCAGCGAGCGAATTGCATACGGTAGTCTTCGGCCATGCGCTGGCGCATTTCGGCGTTCTCGTAGAGATGCTCGCGCATCTCTACGAGCTTTTGCGCTTCGTCCAGCTCGAAGCCCGTTGCGAGCAGGTAATCGAGGAACATCTGCTCCTCTCCGGTCTCGCTTCTGGTCGCCTCGACTGAGGTTGGAGGGACACGATGCTCATTGAATTCAGAAAAGCCGCCTGCCGGTGGTTGGAATGGTTCTTTCATGGCAATTTTCGCTCCTCAAAATAGAAAACCCTGTTCTACTCCTTTCCATCGGCTCTGGTTGCGCAAAATAGAGCATGCTGGCAACAAAGGACTTCTGGCTGCCAGTTCAAAGACTCAAGTCAATATCGCTCTCGTTACAGCTTCACTACACTGAATTCATGAAAGATGAACGAATTTGTGGAAGGCGCTGCACTGTATGTAGCAGTGCCTGAATAGTGGTTGCTGAATGAGAGAGGACAATGAATGGAGACGTCAATTGTAGTAGATGATCTCTGGACGGAGTTCGTGGCTACGCGGCGACCGGAACTCCGAGACGAACTAATTATGCACTATGCTCCCCTGGTACGCCAGGTGGTTGGTAGATTGGGCATTCCTTCAACCGGCTTACTGGAGGCTGGCGATTTACTCAGCTACGGTATGATCGGGCTGATCAACGCGGTTGATCGCTACGATCCCTCGCGAGGAGTACGTTTTGAGGCCTTTGCCACGGCGCGCATCCGTGGAGCAGTTATCGATCAGTTACGGGCGTTGAACTGGCTCCCACGGGCGGCAGTGAGTCGCGTGCGCCAGATCGAGGGGACGATGGCGACACTGGAACAGCAGTTGGGACGACCTGCCACCGAGATCGAGGTAGCGACCGAACTAGGAGTGCCGCTCGCCCGCTACCGGCAGATGCTTTTTGAAGCCGGTATCGTGGTCTTATCACTGGATACTCCCTTGATTACGATCATGCAGGAAGACGAGTTTCCCACGCTGGGTGAACTGCTGGAGGACCAGTCGACGCCGGGACCGGCCGAGCAACTGGAGATGCAAGAGAAGCTCACCTTGTTGACCTCCGCGCTCGACCGTCTGCCAGAGCGCGAGCGGCTGCTGCTCGCTATGTACTATCAGGAAGAACTGACGATGAAGGAGATCAGTAAAGTGATGAGCGTATCCGAATCTCGCGTCTGCCAGTTGCACATGCAAGCCATCATGCGTTTGCGCTCGATGTTCAATGCCGCCGGGCAGTATGAGAGCGAAGACGAGGAGGAGGAAAAGGCGAGCGAGGTTGGAGGGAGAAAAGGCTCTCTGGTACATGGACGCTGGCACAGGAGATTGAATCCGGCAAGATTGTAGACCTGCCATTCATGTCATTAAGAGTGCAGCGAAGAATGACATAGGATAAATCTCTTTTGGAATGCCAACCGGTGCCGATATTACACACTAGCGGATGATCGCAGGGAACGCTGCCAATTACCACTGTTCAGGGAATTGCGGCTTAGTGATTTTTCGAGGACCGACGTGAAAGCAAAAACACAACTTTCTTTGGCGCAAACGACGCGAGGGGCTATGTCCAGGCGATCGGCACAGGAGCCTCGCCAGGTCTCCTGGCAGGCAGGCCTGACCAGAGCGGAAAAACAACGCACTATCAAGCCTGCTTTGCGTGCGGCCACCCGTTTTTCTGAACAACGGGCAGCTCGTGTTGAGGAGCTGAGGGCACAGGTCAAAGCTGGAACGTACCAGGTTGATAGCCGGGCGCTGGCTGAGAAGATGCTATCAGGTCTGTCAGATAACGACGGGAATGAGTTGAAGATGTCATATTGAACGGATTAAATGCACTCTTACCCGTTCGGCGGCATCCTCTCGTCTAAGAAAAAGATGAGAGGCATGGAGGTAGAAATACCTGCATTTGACTCTCTGCTCACTCTTCTGATGCTACTGGCTGAGGAAGCCCCGTTATCGGGTGTATGGCAGAGCAGGGATGCAATACGTACTCATTTTACTCTTCACCGGAAGAAGGGAAGCTCACATGCTAGTATTACGACGTAAAGTTGGTGAAAGCATTATAATTGCGGGGTCTATCCAAATCTCAGTGCTGGCAGTGGAGGGCGAGCGTGTCAAAATTGGTATCAGCGCCCCATCTGATGTGACGATTGTGCGCGAAGAACTTCTGCACATCGCTGAGAGGCAGATAGTGCCTGATCCTCCTGTGGTACAGCGCTAAGCGAGGCGAAGAGAAGGCAGCGGAGCAGCAAAGCTTGTAATCTTTGCTGCTCCGCTGCCCTCTCTGTTCAGACCACCAGTTTCTCGCTTATTCGGCAGGAGTCTGCTCCTTATAGCCGTTGACCTGCTCGGCGGCGAGCGGTGCCTGCGAAGGCGGCGCAACGCTCTCATCTTGAATAAAAGCCTCGGTCATCTCGTGCGCCACATCATCGGGATACTGGACTGGAGGAGACTTCATCAGGTAGGCGGACGGGCCTTCCAGCGTCCCGCTCAGGCCGCGGTCGAGGGCCAGCTTCACCATGCGCACCGCGTCGATCACCACGCCAGCCGAGTTGGGTGAGTCCCAGACTTCCAGCTTGAGTTCGGCATTCAGTGGCACATCGCCAAAAGTACGCCCTTCCAATCGAATATAGGCCCATTTGCGGTCTGCCAGCCACGGCACATAATCTGAAGGGCCAATATGGACATTCTCCTCGCCCAGGTCGTAGTCCAACTGGCTGGTTACTGCGTTGGTCTTGCTGATCTTCTTCGATTCCAGACGCTCGCGTTCCAGCATATTGAAGAAGTCGGTATTGCCACCGACGTTCAACTGCATGGTACGCTCCAGTTTGACGCCGCGTTCGCGGAAGAGACGCGCCAGCATGCGATGGACGATGGTAGCGCCAACCTGGCTCTTGATATCATCCCCGATCATCGGCAAATTGGCCTCTTTGAAACGCTGCTGCCAGTAGCTTTCGCGCGCAATAAAGACCGGAATGCAGTTGACGAAGCCGGTGCCTGCGCGCAAAATTTGCTCCACATACCACTTAGTCGCCGTTTCTGAGCCGACCGGCAGATAATTGATGACGACGTCGGTACCCGTATCATTGAGAATGCGCACGATATCGTCCGTCTGGCCCGGCGCTTTTGTGATTACCTGCGAGAGATACTTGCCCAGTCCGTCGTGGGTCATGCCGCGGTAGACTTTTGCATCCAGCCTGGGCACATCCGCGAAACGATAGGTATTATTCGGGGCCGCGTAAATGGCTTCACTGATATCTTTCCCCACTTTGTTCTGATCAATATCGAAAGCCGCAGAGAATTCTATATCATTGATATGATATCCACCCAGATTGACGTGCATCAGTCCAGGGACAAAATCATCAGGACTGGCGTTGCGATAATAGTGGACGCCCTGTACCAGCGAACTGGCACAGTTGCCGACGCCGATAATGGCTACACGCACTTTCTTCTTACTCATTTTGTCGATCCTTTCATTGTATGAAACAGCATATCCAGTTAGCACTTTACCTGACGGCTATGTCGCCGCATCGAACTTCTTAATACTATACAATTTTTTGGCCACTCACTGCTGTCTTGCCCTCAGCAGGAAAACTGTATCCCCTACGGCTCTCAAATAGGACGTAGTAGATGTAACTTTTGTTTCTGTATCTGGTACCCCTTGCCTATTTAGACGATAAATGATACCATTAATTGCAACAGCCGTTACATCTTGTAAGAGGTTCTGCCGTGAGAGTGGTTGAGTAAACATAACTTTACGGAGAGGTTTGCAACCACTTCTTCACTGCTCAGCAATCTTTTTCACCTGTCGAGGGTGATATGCTCACTATCATGTTCAAGGCATGCTTGTCCTGGCAATCGCAACGATAGGAGATGCTGTTGAAATCGCGAGATAAAGCGATAGAGAGATATATATCGGCATTGATAGGGACAGCAAGGATAGAGAGAGATTATCGGGCAGGTGAAGGCCCCTACTGGCAAAGTAACAGGTAGAGTTAGATAGGAGATAGTATATGACCACGCGAAAAAAGGTGCTGGTGATCGGGCTGGATTGCGCCCCACCGGAACTGGTGTTTGAGCAGTGGCGTGAGGAATTGCCGAATTTCAGGCGCGTCATGGATGATGGTGTCTGGGGAAAGCTGGAAAGCTGCATCCCGGCGATTACCGTTCCGGCCTGGAGTTCGATGATGTCCAGTAAAGATCCGGGCACACTGGGCTTCTATGGCTTCCGCAATCGCGGCGATTACTCGTATGAGAAGCAGGTGCTGGCCAATGGCAACGCGGTCAAGGTTGACCGCGTCTGGGACGTGCTATCGCGAGCGGGCAAGAAGGTCATCACTGTTGGCGTGCCGCAGACCTACCCCCCCAGACCGGTCAACGGCATTCAGGTCGGCTGTTTCCTTTCCCCATCCACCAGCAATCCCCAGCGGCCCTACACCTATCCGGCAGCGACGATGCAGGAGATCGAGGCTCTCGTAGGTGAGTACCTGGTGGACGTGCCGAATTTCCGCACGGAAGACAAGGAATATCTGCTGCGCCAGATTTACACCATGACCGAGAAACGCTTCAAGCTGGTCAAACGCTGGATCGCGGAAAAGGAGTGGGATTTCTTCATGTTCGTGGAGATGGGTACCGACCGCATTCATCACGGCCTGTGGCGCTTCCACGACCCGACGCATCGCAAGTACGAGGTTAATCCCCGCTTGAACAACAGCATTCACGACTACTATCGCTACCTCGATAGCGAAATCGGGCAGATTCTGGAGCTGGTGGACCTGGAGAACACGACGGTCTTCATCGTCTCCGACCACGGGGCGAAGAAGATGGACGGAGGCATCTGCGTCAACGAGTGGCTCATGCGCGAGGGCTACCTGACGTTGAAGTCGCAGCCGAGCAGCTTGACGCCCATTGAGAAGTGCGAGATTGATTGGAGTAAGACGAAGGTCTGGGGCGATGGGGGCTACTATGCGCGCATTTTCCTCAATGTGGAGGGACGCGAGCCGCAGGGCATCGTCAAGCCGCACGAGGTGGAGGCTCTGCGCGAGGAGCTGAAGGCCAAATTGGAGGCGCTCGTCGATCCTGACGGCGTCAACATCGGCACCACCGTCTATAAGCCGCAGGAAGTGTACAAAGCATGCAACGGCATTCCCCCCGACTTGATCGTCTATTTCGGCGATCTTTACTGGCGTTCGGTGGGCAGCGTGGGCCACGGCTCGGTCTATACTTTTGAGAACGATACCGGCCCGGATGACTGCAATCATGCGCAGTTCGGCATCGTCATCAAGCATGATCCCGATGTCCACGAAGGTCCGGGTGGGCGTGAACTGAGCGGTCTGCAACTCATGGATATGGCCCCGACCATTCTCAAGCAACTGGAGGTGCCGGTGCCAGCCGATATGCAGGGCCAGGCATTTTAGGAGCAAGCAACAGTTTTCAAAAAAATAGGAAGGTAGATAACTATACATGGCAAACACTACTGGTTTTACAATCTGGTTCACCGGCCTCTCTGGCGCCGGCAAAAGTACCCTTTCTGAAATCGTTGAGCAGCGTCTGAGGGAGCGTGGGCGCAACGTTGAGATTCTGGATGGCGACGTGGTGCGCACACATTTGAGCAAGGGCCTGGGCTTCAGCCGCGAGGACCGCGATACGAATATCAAACGCATCGCTTTCGTGTGCGGCCTGCTGACTCGCAATGGAGTTGTCTGTATTTCCGCCGCCATCTCGCCGTATCGCGAAGCTCGCGAATGGGCGCGCCAGCAGATTGGCAATTTCGTTGAAATCTACGTCAAATGCCCCATTGATGTCTGTCGCCAGCGTGATGTGAAGGGCCTCTATAAACTGGTAGATGAAGGCAAGATCAAGGGTTTCACCGGCGTTGACGACCCCTACGAGGAGCCGGAACATCCTGAATTGATCATTGAGACCGATCAAGAGACCATCGAAGAGAGCATCGAGCGTATCTTCGCCAAACTGGAAGAACTTGGCTATCTCGAACCGGAAGAGGCCCATGAAGAGGACGAGAAAGACGTCACAGAACGCCTGAGCGCTCTAGGATACCTGTAGGAATGCAATTCATTGCGCCCGAAGGAGAAAGTGAATAGACAGTGACTAAAAATTCGTTAATTGCTCCTCACGGAGGAGAACTGATCATCAACATGGCGGCTGAGGCGGAACGCCCGACCTTGATTGAGCGCGCAAAGGGGCTGCCGCAGGTGACGGTTGGCTCCCGCCAGCTTGCCGATCTGGAGATGCTGGCAAATGGAGCCTATAGCCCTCTCGGTGGCTTCATGACGCAGGCTGACTACCGCGGCGTTGTCGATACGATGCACCTGAGCAATAGTCTGCCCTGGTCGATTCCCATCACGCTGGCCGTCAATTCTGAGCAGGCGGCCACAATCAAGGAAGGCTCGCAGATTGCTCTGGTCAACGCTGAGGGTGCGCTGCAAGCCGTTATGACGGTTGAAGAGAAGTTTGGCTATGACAAAGAGCACGAGGCCAGCCAGGTCTATCGCACGACGGAAGAGGCCCATCCCGGGGTGAAGGTGCTGTATTCACAGGGCGATGTGCTGCTGGGCGGGCCGGTGCGCGTGGTTGATGTGCAGCCGCAGGTCTTCGCGCAGTATCGCTACACGCCCACGCAGTCGCGCCTGCTGTTCGAGGAGCGCGGCTGGAAGCGGATCGTGGCCTTCCAGACGCGCAATCCTGTGCATCGCGCGCATGAGTACATCCAGAAGTGCGCCCTGGAAACCGTCGATGGTCTCTTCCTGCATCCGCTGGTGGGAGATACCAAAGGGGACGATATTCCAGCCGATGTGCGCATGCGCTGCTACGAGGTATTGCTGGAAAACTACTATCCGGCTGACCGCGTGATTCTGGGCGTTCTGCCTGCCGCTATGCGCTATGCCGGGCCGCGTGAGGCCATTTTCCACGCCTTGATGCGCAAGAACTATGGCTGCTCGCATTTCATCGTGGGCCGTGACCATGCCGGTGTCGGCAACTACTACGGTACCTATGATGCCCACTATATCTTCGCCGAGTTCGATCCGGCAAAGCTGGGCATCACACCCATGTTCTTCGATCACACCTTCTTCTGTCGCGCCTGTGAAGGGATGGCTTCAGCGAAGACCTGCCCGCATGGCAACGAGCAGCACGTCACCTTGAGTGGTACAAAGGTTCGCCAGATGCTGCAAGCGGGGCAGATGCCTCCACGCGAATTCTCGCGTCCAGAGGTCGCTCAGATTCTGATTGACGCTATGCAGCAGCCGACCGCATAGTATACAATATAAATAGAACAGCCCATAGGCGACGTGCTGATTCATCAGCACGTCGCCCGTTGGCCCCGTAGGCGCTCAATTTATTGAGCGCATCGCCGATTGATCGGCCCCGTACCTCATTGGCCGATCAATCGGCGGTGGCTACGATCAATCGCGGCCCTGCGCAATTATGTCTGTATAGAGAGGAGAAGACGAGGTATATGCTTATTGCTAGAGCACCTATGCGTATTAGTTTTGGTGGGGGGGGGACTGATCTTGCGGCATATTATATGAAATATGGTGGCCTCGTCGTCAGCACCTCCATCAATAAATATTTCTATGCTGTTATTAATACCGATGAATCAGATGATCTACAGGTCATTTCCGCCGATTATCGTTCTTTATTCCGCCATTCGCCCTACAATGATCTCTTCTGGAACGGTGATCTGGCCCTGCCCAAGGCTATTCTTCACCACTTTGGCATACGCAAGGGCATTAATCTCTTTGTCGCCAGCGAAGTTCCACCTGGGACAGGGCTTGGCTCTTCCAGTGCGGCAGCCGTGACGATGGTGCATGCCATCTCGACCCTGCTGGATCAACCAATGACCAAGCAGCAGATCGCCGAGCTGGCCTCTTCTATCGAAATTACCAAAATGGGCATGCCGATTGGCAAACAAGATCAATACGCCGCTTCATTTGGCGGTTTGAATAAAATCACGTTTAGTAGCCAGGGCGTCACCGTTGAGCCGCTCACTCTTGAGCGTGAGATCTATCAGACATTGGAGCGCCGCCTGATGCTTTTCTTCACCGGCAGCTCGCGGGAATCGACCTCGATTCTCAAGCACCAGCGTAAATCGACCGAGCAGCAGGATGAGTCGGTGTTGCAGGCGCTGCACAATATCAAACAGGTGGCGGTGGACGTGCAGCGCTGCCTGGAAAAGGGAGAGCTGGACGAGTTTGCCGGTCTGCTGCACTATGCCTGGCAAGAGAAACGTCGTCTTGCTCCCGGTCTCTCTACCAACTTTATTGATGAATGCTACGGTCTGGCCCTGGAACGGGGAGCGCTGGGCGGCAAGATCACCGGTGCCGGTGGCGGTGGCTTCCTCATGCTCTACTGTTCTGAAGAGCGACAGGAGGCGGTCACGAGCGCGCTGGAGGAGCGAGGGTTGAAGCGCATGAATTTTCGCTTCGATCAGCAGGGGGCGAAGGTCATCCTCAACGTTGCCAACTTTGACTCGCGCTGGGTCGAGCCTTATGGAGAAATGCCGGAGAAGTAATCAGTCAAGACGTAAAGTGTATACATTCTAAGGGAGAAGGAACAAGACATTGGAGCCAATCAGTCAGTATTTCCGCGAGTTGGAGCAGATGGTGGAGGCCATTTCGCTGTCAGATCTCCAGCAAGTGCTCGGTCTGCTTGAAGATGCCTATTATAACGGGCACCGCATTTTCATAATGGGCAATGGAGGCAGTGCCGCAACGGCCTCCCACTTCGCGCTCGACCTGGCAAAGAATACCATCATGCCCAGTACTCCCCGTGTGAAAGCCATTTCGTTAACTGATCATGTCCCCCTCATTACCGCGTGGAGCAACGATACCGCCTACGAACATATCTTTGCCGAGCAACTCGCCAGCCTGGTTGAACCGGGCGATGTAGTTATCGGCATCAGTACAAGCGGGAACTCTCCCAATGTCATCAATGCTCTGACGCTAGCAAAGCGTTCGCGAGCCTGTACCATTGGTCTGCTGGGAGCCAGAGGCGGCGCGATCAAAGACCTCGTCGATGCCTACGTGCTGGCTCCGGGTCAGAATATCGAGCAGGAAGAGGACGCGCATATGATTCTCGCTCACATCATCACCCGCCATATGCGCGAGGTGGTCCGCTCCTACGCCCGCAGCCTGGAACTCACCTCGTCAACAAATTGAAGGAATAGCTGGGAACGAAAATGCCGGTGGCAGAGCGGGTCGACCCGCTCTGCCACCGGCATTTTCGTTCCCAGCTATTCCTTTCTGAAGAAGTCGAGGGTGGCTTTGACACCTTCCTCCATTCCCATCTCTGGTTTCCAGCCCAGCCCTTGCGCGGCTTTGCTGCAATCGAAGTAGGTCAGGTAGATATCGCCAGGGCGTTTGGGCGCGCGCACGATCTCCGGTTCATAGCCGGTCTCCTGTGCCAGCAAGCGGTAAATCTCGTTGACAGAGGTGCCTTTGCCGGTGGCTATGCAGAAGATGTCGTTGTCTCCCTGCTCAAGAGCCAGTAGGCTGGCGTGTGCCACATCGCCCACGTAGACATAGTCTTTCTGCTGCTCCCCGTCCCAGTCGATACGCACGGGTTCATGCTCCAGGAAGCGGCGGGCGAAAATGGCGATCACCCCGGCTTCTCCATTGGGGTCCTGGCGCGGCCCATAGACATTGCCGTAGCGCAGGGCCGTGAAGTCGAGGCCGTTGGCCTCGTGCCAGTAGCGCAGGTAGTGTTCCGCGACCATCTTGGTAATGCCGTAAGGCGACTCCGGGCGCTGTGGCGTCTTTTCATCGACGGGCAGGTTCGCGGGCGTTCCATACGTTGCGCCAGAGGAGGCAAAGATGATCTTACGTGCGCCTACCCGATTGGTGTTGATCAGCACGTTCAACAGGCCGAGCACATTGACCCGCGCATCTAACTGCGGATTCTTTGTTGAAATAGACACACTATGCTGAGCCGCCTGGTGATTGACCACCTGCGGGCGCACCTCATCGAAAACACGCCTGAGACCCGCTTCGTCCGTAATATCGACCCGATACAATTGCGCCTTTGGATTGAGATTAGACGTTTTGCCGCCGCCTTCCTCCCAGAAATTATCAACAACCGCGACCTCGTGACCTGCTGCCACGTACTGATCGACGATATGCGAGCCAATAAAGCCAGCTCCACCTGTCACCAGTATTCTCATCGCTTATGCTACCTTTCTTCAGAATTGAAATAACCTATCCTGTCTTGAAGACATTCCAAAGTATATTGTACTCACAGCAGTCTAACATAGCGAATCGGATATGTCATTCTGAGCGCAGATACCGTTGGCGAACACCTTGCTTTGACTGCTCGCCGCGAAGCGGCTCGTTTCTCCGGAGAGTGTGCAGGCTCGGTGAGCGGCCTCGCCGCTCACCGAGCCTGCACACTCTCCAAACTGGTGCGAAGTGCCGCAGGCGCTGAGCAGTCAACACGATGTGTTCGCCAACAGTAGCGAGCGCAGCGAAAAATCTAGTGCTCGCCCTCTCGATCAGGCGCCTACCTTAGATTCTTCGCTGCGCTCAGAGTAACATGTGAGGTTCAGGATAACATGCTCGGAGGGCCTTTTTTCATGACATGCAATAAAAAGTTCAACCTAATTTTTCCAGGGCGGTTTGCAGCGCGGACGCGTTGGTCAGGACGGGAAAGATGGAGAGGCCCGTTTCCTGTCGCAGGCGATCCAGAGCAGGGCCATCCTGGGGATTGACCATGGCGACTGTCAGCTTGTTACGTTCGCGTCCAAGCGGATAGCAGCGCAATTCCTGTGCCAGTTTTGGGTTGACCAGTTGCTGCACCCGCTTTGGCGTCTCACGTGGGAGCAGCGAGAGGTAGGGAATACCAAGCTTGCGTGCCAGTGTGGAGAGTTCCTCCTCTGTCACCTCTACTCGATTCTGGCTCTGACTCTGGTGCCCACGTGCTGTCTTGCGCATCGTTTTTTCACCCGGTAAATCAAAGTGTAATTGTTCCTTCTTCGCAGCTTCTATACATGTATCGATGCTGGTGCAAGGTGCTGGATAGGCGTTGTAACCGGAGGCGATGCTGGTGGGCTGCAAGACCTCTCCCTGTACATTGTTATGAAGACTCCAGAGCACGGTATCCCAGAGCCTGTCCTGCACAATGTGCCCTCCCTGCGCATTGGCACCGAACAGGAAGAAATACAGCCTGTCATCCAGGAGAAAGACGGCATCGGTCTTGCGTACAAGCGGTCGCAGTGCCTGCAAAAAGGAGATGGTGCTGTCCACAATGTGCGCGGGACGTTCTACCGACGCTTTCCCCTCGAACGCAAAGCGCATCGTAACCAGAGCGATCTTCCCATCATATCCAGACGTTATCTGTGCAGCTTTCGCGAGCAAGTCCCGCGACGTTTTCAGTATTTCATAAGCCCGGGCTTGCGGAACGTGTGTTATTACTGGCTGGCTGGCTTCCGCGTTCGTCATGTCGCCATCTCCTTAGATCAGGTCTAATGTAGCCCATTTGATTATGTCTATCTTACAGGTAGGCAAGGGAGAATGCAGCATCAATCTGGTTATGATTGAGTTAAGAACTGCCTTTTTGTGGTTAAGAACAGTCTATATGGCCGCAACCATAAGGTGCTTTAAAAGCAAAGTGAATAATTCCAGCAGCGTCTCGCATTCAAGGGCCAGCAGGTCGATTTGTTGCAGGAGATCGAACAGGAGCAGGATGACCGCTTCATCGTCACCCGGCGAAAGAGCTTGAAAGGCCGGTACAATATCGCCGAAAAGGGCGCTGGCATATTCGAGCAGTTGCATAAAAGGTGCGTCAGGCTGAAGCGGCAAAGGCATGGTAGGAAAGAGCGCAAACAGCTGCGACCTGAAGGATGGTAAGCCGTGATATTGCTGCTGCCAGCACATCAGGCTCGCAGCCAGGTCTCGCAGCGCCTGCTCTATCCCTGTGGAGGCAGCCATATACAGGATATCCTGTTCGCTCTCTGTCCACTCTTCGGCCCTGTGTTTGTCAGCATGGGCAATCCCTTCATCGCCATGTGTTTCATGCAGAGAAGTCGCTCTCTCCGTCCTGCTCCATTTGTTCTCCTGGCTCTCTTCGCTTCCCTCATTTTCACTGCTTTCCCGGCCATAACCCAGTTGACCCAGGATACGCATAGCAGCCTCACTCAAAAGCTGGCACAGGGGCAACATACGATGTATCACTTGCCGCAATGACTGAAGCTGTAACCACGTCATTGGATGTATCTGCCCACTATGCGCATCCGTCTCTTCCCCTGCTTCAGACGCAAGAGAAACCACAAAGGAGGGCAGCAGCACACGATAGAGGGAATCGAAGCCGCAAAACAGGTGGTGCAGACTAAAGCTCACAATATCCAGATCATTCACATCGACCTTGCTGCTCAGATACGCCACCATCTGCCCCAGCAGCACAGCCAGCGCCGCCCCTTGCTCCTCTAACTCACTTTCTTCCACGTCGTATGGCTGCTCATATTCATGTCCTTGCTCTTGCACATTTCCCCCGCCATTTGCCTGCTCAGGCGTCATTACAGCCTCTCCGTGTAGTTCCACTGTATCCACCGCCTCTATCACCTCCCGTTGCCACATACCTTTGCCATCTCTCTCCTGCCTCATCCTCATCCACCCCTCGATCTGACTTCTCGTCAACCTTCGCTCTTACAAAACATTGTACTGGCTTTGCCTAATGGCGAGGGATGTACCTTCACCATCTCAATCTCCGAAGCCCTCATATTATGCTTCGGCCAACCTGGCGACGCTGAGCTACACACTCAACGCCCTGCCCAACACCTACAATTTCCTGAGCAGCACGGGCAGCGCCCTGGCTCAGGAACAATTTAGCTACGACCCCAACCTGCGCGTCACCAACGCCAGCGCCACGTGGCAGAGCGGCAGTGGCACCAGCGGCACCGTTTACAGCCAGGCTTTAGGCTACGATGCGGCCAGCAATCTCACCAGTTCCAGCACCACTCAGGCCACGGTCTCAGGGGCTACCAGCTCGGGCGGTAGCGAGACCGAGCTTTACTGCTATGACGAGCAGAATTGCCTCGTGTGGGCAGGCAACTCCGGCACAGTACCGGCAGCAGGTAACGGTACCTGTGGCTCTGGTACCCCTTCCAATAGCCTCAGTGGAGCCACCTACAGCAACCAGTACGTCTACACCCATCTGGGCCAGCTCTGGCAAGGCCCTTACAATGGCAGTGGTTCCTACCAGTACCTCTACTGCAACAGAGTCAACCCCATCAACTGACCGGCCTTTATCCCACCGGCACCACCTGCTCCACCACTGGCGGCAAAACGCAGACCTACGCCGCCAGCTACGATAGCTGGGGCAACATGACCACGCGCACAGCAACGGGAACGGGCAGCACCACCGCCACGCTGCACTATGATGGCCTTGATCACCTGGTGCGCTGGAATGATACCAACAACAGCAACAACGAAGAGTGGTACATGGAGGACTCCTCGGGAGAGCGCGTCTTGCGCCGCTCGCAGCAGGGCAGTGCCAGCAATACCACTCTGACCGTCTACGCCTTAGCAGGCACGATTTGAATCTCTTGACATCCTGGGTCACTATAGTCCATAGTATCCTTCACGAACCAGGAGGGAGACCTACTCTCTATCCGTTTAAACTTATCGCTATCTCAACATACAGAAAAGACATTGACCAACCTGGTACAAGAAAGCGACTTTCAAAAATGAGATGGAACCTTAATCAAGCCAATTACCTGGAGGAGAAAGATGAGTACATTGATTGATCAGTTTTTTCAAGCTGTGCAGGCATGGTCTCAAAAAACTGGCGCTCCTGATGAGATGATCAGGCAGTGTATTTTAGCGGATACTGGACGTTATGACGAAGATGAGGATATTGAGTATAATCTGAGCATGGTAGAAAAAAGAGTAGTAGTTCTGGTAGAACAGGTTCATCTCTCCGAACGCTTCCTGATGGTCTCGCTTAGACGAGAGATAGAGCATGTCCTTGAAGACCAGCTAGAGGATGCATCCAAAGGGGAAAACTCTCGATTGGTCAGACGGATACGAGCGGTGGCAAAGAGAATTTTCGAAGGAGCTACAGAGCAAGAGCGGCAATCTCCCGATTTTCAAAAACGACTGGAGCAATTCGAGAGATTTGAGCGTAGCATCTTTCCCACACCAGAAAAGCTAGCGGAGAGAAAGTTTTTCTGGAAAGCTGGCGTGAAGTGACCAGGCCAATTTTACCGCTTACGAAACCGGATGAAACGCAAGCAGAAGAATAAAGCATATTCAACGCAATCGAGGCAGTAAATATGTCGCAGCGATACGTTTTGCAAGTGGTGGAGAATGGGCAGGAGCAGCGCGAGTTATGGGATGATTTTGTGGGTGGACATGAGAATGGGCATCTGTTGCAAAGCTGGGGTTGGGGAGAGCTGAAACGGGGGGCTGGTTGGCAGCCGCTTAGGTTCGCGCTGTGGGATCAAGAGCAGCAATGTATGGTGGGGTCGGCGCAGGTGTTGTGTCGCACGCTGCCTCGCGTCCCCTTGCGGGCAGGATTTCTGGCCTACGTGCCTGAGGGGCCGGTGGTGGATTGGACGCAGCCGGAGTTGGGCGCGGCCCTGCTGACGCAACTGCGAGACAGGCTGAGGCGCGAGGGGGCCTTGACGATGCTGCTGGAGCCGCGACTCATCACAAAGGTGGCGGAAGATGATTGCCTGTGGGAGAGTTTCGCTCCGTTGCCCGTGCGTCCCACGCCAGCCATCCAGCCCTTGCGCACCGTTTTGCTGGATGTGACGCCCTCTGAGGAGATGCTGCTGGCGAGCATGAAGGAGAAGTGGCGCTACAACGTGCGCCTGGCGAGCCGTAAGGGCGTTACGGTGCGCGTGGCGACAACAGAGAATGATGTGCGTGCCTGGCATGCACTGCTGCGTGCAACGGGCGAGCGCAACGCCTTCGGCATTCATACACTCGACTATTATCTATTGGCATGGCGCATATTTGCACCGCGCAAGCAGGCACGGCTGCTGCTGGCAGAATATAACGGGCAGTTGCTGGCGGGAATCTTCGTCGGGCTGTTTGCGCGGGAGGGGATATACCTCTATGGCGCTTCGGGCAATGAACACCGCAACCTGATGCCTAATTACCTCTTGCAATGGGAGGCGATCCGTTGGGTAAAAGAACAGGGGGCGAGCCACTACGATTTCTGGGGCATTCCCGCCACCGACGATGAAAACGAGGCTATGGCGGGCGTCTACCGCTTCAAAAGCGGCTGGGGTGGCGAGATTGTGCGCTTCGTGGGCTGTTACGAGTACGTGTTCCGTCCGCGCTTGATGGGTGTGGCAAGAAGATTAGTTCCGATGAATATCGGGTAGTTGTTAGATTCAGTTCGATAGGCCGAATACAGACCACCCCTCTCCCCAGGCCGAGCGAAAGGCATCGGCCTGTTGTTGCTCTCTCTTTCCCTCTTTATTTCCTTCAGCATTCCACCATTAGAGCCGATAAGAATAGTGGTATTTGATGCTGATTCGAAATGGAAGCACGGATTATGAATTTTGAACAAACG
This sequence comes from uncultured Chloroflexia bacterium, assembly GCA_963736995.1. Classification (GTDB taxonomy): domain Bacteria; phylum Chloroflexota; class Ktedonobacteria; order Ktedonobacterales; family Ktedonobacteraceae; genus CADDYT01. The sequence goes on along the minus strand of CAVTRB010000002.1, from coordinate 1,097,333 downwards.
AAGGTCGGGAAGGGGATGCTGTAGGGACAGGGGGCGGCTGGGAGGCTGGGAAGGGGCCTTGTGCTTGTCCCGCGTAGCCCATGGCCGTGTTGAGATCTGGGGAAGCGAATGGGTTGGCTGCTCAGGGGGACAGGCACAAGGCCCCCGCATCCGCTCCACCCCACCCCTTGTCCCTACAGCGTTCCCATAACCGCTTTCGGTTGTTCAATTTCATGATCAGCGCGGAGGGAGGAGAGAGTATGCAACGGATGAAAGCGGTGGCGTTGCTGGTACCTGTGCTGCTGGTGGTGGCTACGGGATTGGTCATGGTTGTGCAGCGTGCGAATCTCGATACGAGTGCGAGGGCGAGTGGTTCACTTGCTCCTGATGACTATATCTACTATGTGCTGAAGCAGTCGCAGGGGTTTGTGCTGGCGCGAGCGGTTAAGGGGGCGGCAGGGCAGCCGGTGAGCGCGCCACAGGTGATTGCCAGCTTCAGCGATTCATTTGGACAGGTGGAGGGGGATGCTGTGCTGTCGATGCAGCTTTCGCCTGATGCTCGTTACCTGGCGATCAACGGCACACGCGATCATGGCGAGCAGGTGTGGGTCTACGATACGGAGCATATGGTGATGCGGCTGACGCCGGAAAATGTGATGGGCAATTTCCTGCACTGGCTGCCTTCCGGCGATAGCTTTCTCTACCGGCCCATGTTCCCGATGGGGCCTGATGCGCCGATGGATGGCAACAACGGCTGGAATCCGGGACTGTGGATTGTGAATGCGGCGACGGGAAGCCATATCAACATCAACATTTCTATGCCTTCGGCCTTCCTGGTAGATGCCGCTCCCTCACCCGATGGGACGCGCATTGTCTACTCGACCTCGGAAGGGCTGGGACTGGGCAGCGACACCTGGCTGATGAATAGCAATGGCGGCAATCAACGGCATTTGTTTCATCTCGCGGGCGGGACGCAATCTATCGCCGGTCTCTTCGCGTGGTCGCCGGATGGCACGGAGATCGCCTACGAGCGCATTTCTGATAGCCCGGTGCCATTCCTGCCTGCTGGATTATGGGTGATGAATAGCGTAGGGAGCGGGCAGCGTTTTCTGACACAGGCGGATGGCGGGCATGGCTACGCACCGCTCTGGTCGCCGGATGGCACGCGCATCGCCTTTGTCGAGCGCACCAATCTGACGGACCAGCAGGCCGACGAATCGGCACAGGAGTTACAGTGCGGCATCGCTGTAGCGGACGTGGCGAGCGGGCGTAGCTGGTTAGTTGCCTCGCCGCAGCAGACGAATATGCAGATCAATATCAATCCCACCTGGGCGGCCAGTAGCACCAGCATTACCTTTACCTCGTTCAGTCCCATGAACACTTTGATTGGAGCGACGCCGCATTACTGGTCTGCTGCTGTAATGAGTGCAACGATGCGCCCGGCAGTGCGTTCCCTGGCGGCACCACAATTGCGAGTTTTTGCAGCAGGTTAGCAGAAGCAGGAGGGAACAGAATGCATAGACAGATGCTAAAAGTGAAAAGACCATTGCTGCTGGCGCTTCTCCTGCTGCTGGTGCTGACGAGCATTGCAGGAGGCCTGTTTGTAAGCGGGAAACCGCCATTTCAGGGGCAAACGTCGGAACAGCGCACCGTGACACTGGGGGCGCGGCAGCAGGCGAGTGCGCCAACGCCATTTATGCACCGGCCCTACTATGGCACGCAATCGATTGCTTCACGCACGGTCTCGTTTGTTGACCATGATAAGCCCTGGTACGATTACGATGGCGTGTTTGTGCGCTATGATGGACAGAAATGGACGGGGGTCTCTATCGGCTCCTGTACAGGCGGCGTCAATTGCTACGATGGACATAATGGCTATGATCTGAACTTGCGCTTTGAGCCGGTGTTGAGCGCGGCGGCGGGAACGGTGATTCGCGCTGGCTGGTACGACCCGACGAATCACGAGAGTTCTCTGGGTCTGTGGGCGGCCGTCGATCATGGTAATGGCTTTGTCACGGCGTATGGGCATTTAAGCGCGCTGACGGTGGCCGTGGGCGATACGGTGGGAACGCAATGGCAACTTGGCACCAGTGGCACCACAGGCTCTTCGACCGGACCGCACCTGCACATGGCAACCTATTATCTTCCCTACTGGAGCGCGACCGACCCCTTTGGCTGGACAGGCAACTATCCAGACCCCAACGTCGTGCCTGATTACTACCTCTGGGTGAATAATCCTGGCACTAACAACACTGTTCCGCTCTTGAGCAGCAACGGCAGTGCCATCTACCCCGGCGCGACGCTGGTGGATGATGGTGGCTCCGGCTGGAGCAGCACGGGAACCTGGTACACGGCCACGGCTGCCACCGATATCAAAGGTGGATTGCACTGGACGAACAGCAGCAGTGGCGCGGCAACGGCAAGCTCGACGTGGCAGCCGCAGTTGCCGGTCAGTGGCTACTACGAAGTGGGCGTCTTCGTCGACGATAATCATGCCAGCAGTGGCTGGGCACCATATACGGTTTATAGCGATGACCCGAACCAGCCGGGAACGGAGATTGCGCATACTGTGTACGTGGATGAGGAGCATATCGGCTCGTTTCAAGGGCCGTATGGCTGGGAGAACACGGGGACGCAGTGGGTCAGCCTCGGCACCTACTACTTCAGCGCTTCAATGCATGGGCGCGTGGTGTTGAGCAATGCTACAGGCGAGAATGGGACGCAGCTTGCGGCGGATGGCGTGGAGTTCGCCTCTGTCGCCAGTCTGCCCGGCTCAACGCCACCCGTCTATAGCTTTGCGGTATCCAATGACGGTACGCCCGCCGCCATGCTGCCGAACAGCACGACAACGGTCAATCTGACGCTGCAAAACACCGGCAATTTCCCCTGGCCCGCGACGGGTACGGCGGCGGTCGCTCTCACCTATCGCTGGCTCAACGCGCAAAATCACGTGGTGCTGGCGGGTAACACCATCGCCCTGCCGCAGGATGTGAGTCCCAATAGCTCGGTCTCGCTCAGTGCCTCCGTGCAAACGCCGGATGTACCGGCGGGAACATATACACTGCAATGGGATATGGTGCAGGGACCAACAGTCTTCTCACAGCAGGGGGCAAAGACACATAACGACACTGTTGAGATTGCCACCTATGCCGAGTCCATTGCTTCGACCGGGCTGCCGACGAATTTGCCGCCGGGAGCGACGGTACATGTGAGTGTGAGCGTGCGTAATACGGGGGCGCAGAGCTGGTCGGCTGCGGGTAATGGAGCGGTGACGATGGGCTACTACTGGCTGAACAACGCGGGACAGCCAGTTGCTCCTGCCATTACAGAGCCAACCAGCGTGGGAACGCTGCCAGCCAACGTGCCACCGGGTGGTAACACGACGGTTTCGCTTAGCCTGCACACCCCGGCGCTGGCGGGAACGTATCGACTTGTGTATGACCTCCAGCAGCAGGGAACCTGGTTCTCCTCACGAGGCGCGACCCCGCTCACGCTCAACGTGACTATTACGCCCAATCTGCCCGGAAGGTATTACTTTGCCGAGGGCTACACAGGAACGGGAACCAGCGAGTACCTGTCATTGACCAACCCTTCGGCAGCGCCGGTCAGCATTACCATCACATACCTCTTTCAAGGCAGCGCGCCGCTGACACGCACGTATACCGTGGCGGCGCAGCGAGAAAGCGTGCTGAATATCAATCACGAAGTGGGTGCGAATAAGACGGTTGGGATGGTGGTGCAGGGAAATCAGCCATTTGTCGCCGAGCGCACGATGTACACACAGAAGGGCGGGTTCGTGGCCGCGACGGACAGCGTTGGTATAACCTCACTGAGCAGCAAGTGGTACTTTGCAGATGCCCGTACCACGGCGGGCTGGAATACGCTGCTCTCGGTGCTCAACCCGTCCGCGCAGTCCGTCACGCTCAATGTCACCTGTCTGACGAACAATGGGCAGGGAAATAGCAAGAGCTACAACATCGCGGCGAACTCGCGGGCAACGATTGTGCTCAACGCGGCATTTCCCAACAGCCAGTTCGGGCTGACAATTGCCGCGAGCAACCCCGTAGCGATTGAGGAGCCGATGTACCTGACTTCCGGTAATCTAAGGGGCGGCAGTGCTGTCGCAGGTGTTACTACACCGCAGCAGACATGGTACTTCGGCGCGGGCAACACCTCGGCAGGCTTCAATGAGCACCTGGTGCTGGCAAATCCCGGCACGGAGGCGGCGAACGTCCAGGTGCGTTACCTGCTCACCAATGGGCAGACCATTACGCAGAACGGAAGTGTGCCTGCACAGGGACGCAGCGATATTGGCGTGAATAGCGCCGTGAAGTCGGCACTACATGCGACGGTGATTACTGCCACTGTACCTATCGTGGCGGAACGAGAGGATTTCTTCACCACACAGCTCAATGGCCTCGGTGCGGTGACGGGCAGTACAGCAGTGATCGGCAGTAGCGGTGCGTATACAAGCTGGTACGTGGCGCAGGGAGATACGAGCGCCGGACACGCGGAATTGCTGGCGCTGGCAAATCCCGGTACTGCTTCGGCACAGATGCAGGTAGTCTACTACCAGATCAATGGCACACCGATCGTCAAGACCTACACGCTGGCAGCTAACTCGCGCATGACGCTTAATCTCACGAGTGAGGTGGGAACCAGTAAAGTAGTGGGAACAGCCATCTACTCGACCGTGCCTGTAGTAGTGGAGCAGACGATGTTCTTCAATCAGAACGGAGCGAGCGGCGGCTATGCGAGTATGGGGTTGGGGCGCTAAAGGGCTGGTCACGCTGGTAGTTTGACCACATTGCGGTGAGGTGGTGCGGGGTGGAAAGTCATCAATCTCCACCCTGGCTTCCCTTCACTTCCATCAGTCAAGGCCACAAAGAGCTGATTGAACATCAAAGATGGAGGAGCGTACTTTTTGTGTTGCAATAACTTGACAACTGTTCCATTTGAAAGGTATAGTCATAGGTAGTTGCACAACGAATACCCGTGTCACTTTTTTTGAGCACCATCTTTTGATTTCTGCCCTCCTCCTGGGGAGCCATCTGCGACGTCACGGAGCCGATTGAGAGGTTGACCCAGGCCTTTCTATCCACGAGGGGAATGTTTCCTCAGCTGTAAAGCGTCCTTCTTTGCCAGAATGGAGAGGAGATGGCAATGCGAAAGCAGTCCAAGCGGTATCTGTTTCTGTTTTGCATGCTGGCTGTCCTGTTCATGGGTTTGTCAGGGACAGGCGTGGCGTTTGCTCACGGTCATACGCAACTCGCTTCCCTTCAAAAGGCTCCCTTCCAGACCTGCGGAGCATGGAGTGTTGAGACGAGTCCCTATAGCGATCCCAGCCAGCTTAATGGTATAGCGGCGGTCTCGGCCAACGACGTGTGGGCCGTAGGATACTATCACAGCAACACCGGTGTCCAGAGCTTGATAGAGCAGTGGAACGGTACGAACTGGAGCGTGGTACTCGCCCATACCGGCACGGCTTTAAACCAGCTTAACGCGGTGGCGGCAGTCTCGGCCAATGACATCTGGGCGGTGGGATACTACTACAACAGCAACACCAACAACCAACGGACCTTGATAGAGCAGTGGAACGGCACGACTTGGAGCATTGTGCCCAGCCCCAATAACGACGGCAATGACAATCAACTTTGGGGAGTGGCGGCGGTCTCGGCAAACGATGTCTGGGCGGTGGGAAACTACTCCAACAGTAGCACTGGCATTACCAGGAACTTGACCATGAACTGGAATGGCACGAATTGGAGCCTCGTGCCCACTCCTAATGCCGCCTCCAGTACCAACGTCCTTACCGGCGTGGCGGCGATCTCCGCCAGCGACGTGTGGGCCGTGGGGTACTACGAGAGGAGCAACGGTACCGAAGTGGCATCGACCCTGCACTGGAACGGCACGAAGTGGAGTTCCGTGAACCCCAACGCCCCGTTTTACAGCGGCCTTTACGGTGTAGCGGCGGTCTCCACCAGCGACGTGTGGGCCGTGGGAAACCAATACAGCGGCGGCACCATCCCCTTGACCATGAACTGGAACGGGACGAAGTGGAGCGTGGTGACGAGTCCCAATGACGGTCTCAGCCAGCTTGATAGCTTAGCGGTGGTCTCAGCCAGCGACGTGTGGGCCGTGGGATATTACTACGGTGGCCCGACCTTGATTGAGCAGTGGAACGGCACGAACTGGAGCGTAGTATCCAGTCCCAGTCCTGGTGTGCTTTACAACGAGCTTTTGGCAGTGGCGGCGGACACCAGCGGTGACGTCTGGGCCGTGGGATACTACATCAATGACTTCTCTTATAACGAGTATACCTTGATTGAGTCCTATTGCTAGCGGGTCGATCTCCGACGAGCACGGCACTGAAGCGGATATTCTTCGTGTGAAAGGATATCCGCTTCAGGCTCCATATGCAACATAATTCATGCCTGGCACGTACTACATGTGGATGTGGACGTGGGTGGTTATGACTACAATGAAACAATGGTTATGAGAATGTGAAGGAGTAAAATAGATGTCAGGGAATCGCGGTTGTGTAATGAATTCGTTGTTGTTCCTGGTATGTGTGTTTGTGCCGGTCGTCGGTCATATCATCGAGTCGGTCATGGTGTTTGAAGATGAGCACTCACCGGCGGGCACCCTGCTCTGGCTGGTGGTCATCTGGTCAACGCCCGTGATTGGCCCACTGATCTACATGCTGTTCGGTCAGACGCGCCGCCGTGTCATGTTCGGGCAGCCCTACTATGCTTACCAGCCCTACCAGCAGCCCTATCAACAGCAAACGTTCTAGCTCCGATCTAGAATATCAAAGCTGAGGCGGGTGACCAGAAAGCAAGGTCGCCCGCTTTGTGCTTTCGTCAGGGCAAGGGCCAGAAGTAGGGGAGGTCTTCGGGTACGTCCCAGCCGAACTGGCGATAATATGCTGGCTCTTTGCGCAGCAGATTGGACTGGTGCGAGCGGTGCAGGCCCGGGTCTCCGAGCCACCAGGGGTAGATGATCTGCACGCCCTCAAGGTCGTAATAGGGCATGTTGTTCTGGTAGCCACGGCGCTTCCACTCGGTAATCATCGTGTTGACGTACTCCTTGAGGGCGTTTTCGTAGCCTCGCCACATCTTGACTGCCGGGTGATTGAACCAGCCACCCCGGTAGCCGGGTGGTTGCGCGAGCACGTTGAGAATCTGCATCCCCTCCACGCGCTGTTTCCCCAACCGCCTGTTATCCAGTGTTTTCGCAACCTCTTCAAATGAAGCGTATGGCAGAAATGTTTGCATCTCGATAGATAGTCTCCTTCTGAAAGAGAAGACGTTTCTAACGGGAAAAAGGGCCAGAAGGCAATTACGGCCAAATTTGCCCTTGACATTCCCGAAGGTTGGCGGGTATACTTGTTACTAACAAAACGAAAGTGCTGTACATAGACAACAGAACAGGTGCAGGAAATCAAATTTCTGCTCTCATCCAGAGAGGTGGAGGGAAACGGCCCGATGAAGCCCGGCAACCCTGCTGCAATGTCGCAGGAAGGGTGCCAATTCCGGTGGAATGCTTTGCTCTGCGTTCCGCAAGATGAGGGGAAATGCGCAACGTTGCCGTTACCCCTGAGATGCAGGGGTTTTTTTATTGCCTGTTTATTGTGTACTTTACCAGTCAAGTAACAATTACTATGAAGAGGACGAGTAAACGAAGGGGGCGGCTACAGCGAGCCGGAGATGATGAGATGCCCGGTACCGTACCCGCGTTGAATATGACCTCGGAGTAGCAGGCTGAACGCCCCTCGGCGGGCAAGTAGGCTGTGCCGTTGGCCGCGTTACGAGCCAGAGTGTTGTAGCCACTCATTACAGACCGCGCACCCCCAGGTCGACCCTTGCGGTCGGCCTGGATGTCGCGAAACTATGGCACTCGTTAAGGTCGATGTCGTGAGGCATCGATGAATCAGGGTGGTACCGCGAACCCATTGAACCCCTCGCCCCTGCCAGGGAGAGGGGTTTTTTGCGCTCATTTTTCAAGCAATGAGAAAGGAGGATGCAATGGCAACCAGTATCGAGCAAACAGGACAGGGTGGGCAGCGTAGACGTGATGGACGCGAACAGGGCGCGCAAATACGAACAACACAGGCAGCATCTCCCGCTCTTGCCAGCGAGGTGCATACCTGTAGGTTTGACCGGCTGCCATTGCAGCGCGGCGGCGACTTTGGCCCCATCACCCTGGCTTACGAGACGTGGGGGACGCTCAACGCCGAGGGAGACAACGCCATCCTCATTACTCATGCCCTCACCGGCAGTTCGCATGCCCACGATGTGGCCCGACCCGATGATCCGAAGGCGGCCTGGTGGAATCCTTTGATCGGACCTGGACGCCCCTTCGATACGTCGCGCTATTTTGTGATCTGCTCGAATATCCTGGGCAGCTGCTATGGCAGTACCGGGCCATCGTCTCTCGACCCGGCAACAGGTCGGCCCTATGGTATGAGGTTTCCGGTGATTACCATTGGCGACATGGTGAATGCCCAACATGCGCTGCTCGACCATCTGGGTGTGCGCGAGCTGGCAATGGTGGCCGGTGGCTCTATCGGCGGGCAGCAGGCACTGGAATGGGCGGTGCGCTATCCCGAAATGGTGCGCAAGGTGGCCGTGGTGGCGGCTACGGCGGCCCTGACAGCGCAGGCCATCGCCTTCAGTGAGGTGCAGCGACAGGCCATTATGGTCGATCCGCTCTGGCAGGGTGGGAGTTACGAGCCGGGATCGGGGCCGCGTGCGGGCCTGGCGATAGCGCGCATGCTGGCAATGATCACCTATCAGAGTGAGGAATCGATGGAACTGCGCTTCAAACGCAGCCCCGCGCGTTTCGCTCAGGCTCCCACACCTGGCGATGGGCCTGATCTGGGAGAACGCTTCGACGTAGAAAACTATCTCTACTACCAGGGAGCATCGCTGGTGCGGCGCTTTGATGCTAACAGCTACCTGTACATCAGCCGGGCGATGGATTTGTACGACGTGAGCGAGGGCTATCCATCGCTGGAGGCGGCGCTGAGCCGCATACGCAGCAAGGCGCGGTTCGTTGGCATTCGTTCGGATTTCCTCTTCCCGGCGGCGCGCGTGCGCTGGCTGTCAGAACAGGTAAGGTTGCCGGGTGGTGACGCAACTTATGTTGAACTGGACTCACCACATGGTCACGATGCCTTCCTGAAGGAATGGGAGCAGATGACCGCGGCCCTGAATTTTTAAGGGGTCAATTGAATTGTACATGTGTTAGGGCGTAATGAAACACGCTCGGAAGGAGCAACGAATCTCATGGCACTCAACAACAACAAGAGTTATGGTTTTGAAACACTCTCTTTGCACGCCGGGCAGGAGACGGCGGATAGCGCGACCGGCGCACGTGCAGTACCAATCTATCAGACCACTTCGTTTGTCTTTGATAGCCCGGAACACGCGGCGAACCTGTTTGCTCTGAAGCAATTTGGCAATATCTACACGCGCATTATGAATCCTACGCAGGATGCTTTTGAACGGCGTATCGCGGCGCTGGAAGGCGGCGTAGGCGCGCTTGCCACGGCGTCAGGACAGTCGGCGGAGACACTGGCAATATTGAATCTTGCCGGTGCGGGCGATGAGATTGTAACCTCGTCCAGTCTGTACGGCGGCACCTACAACCTGTTCCATTACACGCTGCCCAAGATGGGTATTACCGTGCGCTTCGTCGATGGACGCGAGCCGGAGAATTTCCGTGCGGCCATCAATGATCGCACGAAAGCGATCTATGCCGAGACGGTGGGCAATCCGCGTCTGGACACGCTGGACATCAGTACTGTGGCCGGTATTGCGCATGAGAACGGCTTGCCGTTGATCGTTGACAACACCTTTCCCACGCCCTACCTGCTACAGCCATTGAAGCACGGCGCAGACATCGTGGTGCATTCGGCCACCAAGTTCATCGGCGGTCATGGCACCTCTATTGGTGGCGTAATCGTGGATGGCGGCAAATTCGACTGGACGAGCGGACGCTTCCCCGAATTTGTCGAACCTGATCCATCGTATCATGGCCTGCGCTACGTTGAGGCGCTCGGCCCGATAGCCTACATCATCAAAGCTCGTGTGCAGTTGCTGCGCGATCTGGGTCCCGCGATTTCTCCTTTCAATTCCTTCCTGTTCCTGCAAGGGTTGGAGACGCTGCCTTTGCGTATGGAGCGGCACAGCCAGAACGCGCAGCGCATCGCGGAGTTCCTGGAGGGACATCCATCTGTGAGCTGGGTGAGCTATCCCGGTCTGAAGAGCCACCCGCAGCACGAACTCGCGGCGAAGTACCACACGCACGGCTACGGAGCGATCATCGGCTTTGGTATCAAGGGCGGCCTGGAAGCGGGCAAGCAGTTGATCGGCAACGTGGAACTCTTCTCGCACCTGGCAAACGTTGGCGATGCCCGATCGCTGATCATTCACCCGGCCAGCACTACCCATTCGCAGCTCACGGTTGACGAGCAGTTCGCGACCGGCGTCACGCCCGACTTCGTTCGCCTCTCCATCGGGCTTGAGACGGTCGACGACCTGATCGACGACCTCGACCAGGCTCTCAAGGCGGCAACAGCCTCAGTCGGCGAACCGGCGAGTGCGTAACGGTTGGGTAGATTTCGTGGTGGTGGGAAGGGAAAGGGCGGAGGCCAGCTCCCCACAGGGTACCCGCAAGGGGTACCCCTACCATATACGGCCCCGCCCACGTCTCCCAGCGCCGCCGTTCGTTCACGAAGCGAGCGACCTGGTCCGTGTATAGTAGGGGTACCCCTTGCGGGTACCCTGTGAAGCTTATACATTCATTATCCACAAAGGTTGTCGGGTGGTCCTTATGGAAGCTGTGCTGAGTATCCTGAAATTCGGGGGAACGTCTGTTGGCAGTGGCGAGTGTATGCGGCGCGTGGCCCATATCGTTGCGCACGTGTATCACAATGCGGAGGAGCCGTTTCCAGTCGTCGTCGTCTCTGCCATGTCCGGCGTGACCGATCAGTTGCTGCGCATAGCTCGTTATGCCAGCGAGAGTGGCAGTGAGGAGCTTGAGCAGGAACTGGTGGCCTTGAAGCAGCGCCATCTGGAGGCTACCGAGAAGGCCATCATGCGCCGTGAAGCTCGCCATGCTCTGCACGATAGCCTGCAAGCGGCATTCTCGCTGCTTGAACGAGACGTGGAGGCGCTGAAGGCAACGAGGGAGCGTGGAGAGGAAATCACTTTGCGGACGGCTGCTATTGCTGCCTGGGGTGAACGGCTTTCGGTGCTGCTGGTGGCGGCGGCTGTCCTGGATTGTGGCGTGCAGGCCACACCAGTACGCGAAGAGGTGATTATCACCGCTCGTCCGGAGGGTGATACGCCACCGACCGGGACGGTGGTGGGGGCCGACCCGCTGATGGAGGAGACACGGCAAAACGCGCAGCGCTTGATCTTTCCATTAGTAGAGCGGCGCGTGGTGCCTGTCGCTGCTGGCTTTATCGGGCGCACGCTCGATGGTTACGTAACGACGCTGGGACGCAACGGCTCGGACTATTCGGCCTCGGTGATTGGCGCGGCGCTGGATGGCGTGGAGGTCACGATCTATACCGACGTTGATGGGGTGCTGACGGCTGACCCGCGCCTGGTACCCAATGCCCGGCTGCTGCCCGTGCTCTCCTACGCGGAGGCGGCGCGGCTCTCCTGGTTTGGGGCGAAGGTGCTGCACCCACGCACGCTCATTCCCGTCGCGCCGCGCAACATTCCCGTGCGCGTGCGCAATACCTTTCGCCCGCAAATTCGCGGCACACTGGTCGGGCCACAGGAGGAGAACAGTGGAGCAACGGCCATCACCGCACGCCGCCACCTGGCATTGATTACTGTAGAAAGTACCGACCTGTTTGGCGCACCTGAGAACGCAGGCCAGGTCTTTGCGCTGGCTGCTCGTGCTGGCGGAAAATCCGGGGGATTTTCGGGTGCGCCGGTTGCCATCTGCTCCTCATCGGGCCATCATCTCTCTTTTATGGTGGAGGAACAGGCGGCGGATACTGTTGTTTCACTCTTGCAACACGACATGGGGACATGGCGCGTCCGTTCGCGCCCCGGCCTTGCCGCCTGCGCCTGCATCGGGTCTGGCTTCACCGTCGACCCGATGAGTCCGGCCCGCGCCATGGCCTCCCTTGCCCGCGAGCGCATCCCGGTCATCACACAGGGTGCCTCCGAACAGGGTATCACGCTGATCGTAGCGGACGAGAACGCAGAGCGAGCCATGCGCAGCCTGCACCGTGACCTCATCGCGCCAGTCATCCCCCTCATTCGCCACACCCCCACAGTACGCGAAAGGCGGCGGAACACCGGGGTATTATAGACAGGTAAAGGGGTCGTCCGCGATGTGCGTAGGGACGACCTTCGGGGTCGTTAGCAAGCCCGTAGGGGCATCCTTTATGGTTGCCCGAGGCCAGGAGCGCAGCAACTGGCCTGACACAGTTTGCAGGCGATTGTAAGAGGTAATCTCTGATTGGAGATACATCATGACAGAAAGACGAGAGCGTATCCCTGTTGCCGTGTTGGGGGCGACGGGTATGGTGGGGCAGCGCTTTATCGAATTGCTTCAGGGACATCCCTGGTTTGAACTGGTGGCGCTGGCGGCTTCGGAGCGACACGCGGGACGTACCTATGCAGAAGTGGCGCGCTGGCGCTTGCCTGGCAGCGAGATGCCGGAAGCGGTGGCGACCTTACCTGTGCTGGCGTGCAGGCCGGAGGCGTTGCCTGATGTCAAGCTTGTCTTTTCAGCGCTGCCTGCGGAGGCGGCGGATTCGGTCGAGGCAGATTTTGCGCGGGCGGGCAAAGCAGTGTTCAGCAACGCGAAAAGCTATCGGATGGCACCTGATGTGCCGCTGCTTGTGCCGGAGGTGAATGCCGATCACGCCGCAGCCATCTTGCAGCAACGAAGGGAGCGGAACTGGTCGGGCTGTATCGTCACCAACGCCAACTGCTCGGCCACACCGCTAGTGATGGCGCTCAAGCCTTTGCAGGATGCCTTTGGAGTGCGCAAGGTGCTGGTCACGACCTTGCAGGCCATTTCTGGCGCGGGCTATCCTGGCCTGCCCTCGTATGATATCCTCGACAACGCCATTCCCTATATTAGCGGCGAGGAAGAGAAGGTGGAGAGCGAGACGCGCAAGATGCTCGGCTCGTGGCGAGAGGGAGGCGGCTTTCGCGATGCGTCCCTGGTGGTGAGCGCACATTGCAATCGCATTGCAACCCGCGAGGGACACCTTGAATGTGCCAGTATCGAACTGGGACGCGACGCGGAGCCGGAGGAGATCATCGCGGCCTGGGAGGCATATCAAGGAGAGCCGCAGAAGTTGGGTCTTCCCAGCGCGCCGGAACATGTCCTGCTCTATCGCTCCGAGCCAGATCGCCCGCAGACCCTGCGCGACCGGGATGCCGGGCATGGCATGACCGTCACCCTCGGTCGCCTGCGCCGCTGTCCCATCCTGAGCTACAAATTTGTCATGCTCGGCCACAACACCATTCGCGGCGCGGCTGGCGGCTCCATCCTCAACGCGGAACTGTGTGTGAGCAAGGGGCTGATAGAGTAGGTCTGCTGCATAACGGCGGGATATAAAGAGGATGCCTCTAGTCGTATAATCAACTGGTAGATTAAAACAGGAGGTATCCTATGTTCTCACTCAATGATGTGACGCTGCCTTCCAGAATAGGCATGCGCGCTTAACAAGCGGTTGAAAGCTTCCACACATGTCATCCTGAGCGCAGCGAAGGATCTATAGGTGGCACTACCGGGTAATTGGTTGCTTTAGATCCTTCGCTGCGCTCAGGATGACATGCACCTTACGATTTCATCGCATCTATCAAATCCGGGAGCATCTTATAGGCGATGGGAGCGCCGAGGCCGGTGATGGCGTCCCAGCCAGTGGTGGCTGAATAGCCCTGGACGTTGACGCCGTGGCTATTAACGCTGTTGTTGCCGGAGGTGATATCGTTGAAATCCTGGCTATACTGGCTGGAGGTTCCCAGTTTGTAGAGGGCAGGATTGATGAAGCCGAGAGGAATGGCCCGCCATCTGGTTGGCGATGGCATCAATACTGGCCCAGAATGGCGCGCTGGCGCTGGTGCCACCGGCAAGCCCCCACTGGCCTTGCAGGTAGATGGCAAGTCCGGTACTGGGGTCGGCGGGAGCGGACACGTCGGGAACGCCACGCCGGTGATTCAGTGCGCTCTGCACCGAGGCGGGCAGCATTTGCTGGTAGCTCGGTTCAGCATAGAAGGAACTGAAGCCGCCGCCACTGTCGCTCCACGCCGTCTGCTGGTAGGTTTCGCCGCTGCCACTGATGGTGGTGCCGCCGCAGGCTGTGACCCAGGGATTGTCGGCTGGGAAGCTGGTGGTTGGAGTGGGTGAGAGTCGGGTGGCCTTCAGATCGGTATAGTCGGTCGCGCCGTTGTCCCCGGATGAGCTGAAGAAGGTCATGCCCTGCTGCGTGGTGGCCTGCTGGTAAAAGCTGTTCCACTTTTGCAATTCCTGCTGCCCCGCTGTGTCCTTCAATGTGACCTCGGACGCGCCCCAGCTTTGTGAGACGATGTTGCCGAGGTGATGAGAGAGGGCGTATTGCTCCAGTTGCAGGAATTCGGGCAGGCCGACGGTACCCTCTGTTTCCGAGACAGGGCTGGTCATGACCACGATATTAGCGCCTGGAGCGATGGCGTGAATAATTTGCACGTCTAGCTCGGTTTCTTGCGCCCAGCCACCTCTATCGTTGTTGGGGTCGGAGACCGGTTCGTTGACGACATTAGAGATGACCTGAATGTTGATCGGGGGCAGGCCAAACTGCTGATCGAACGTGTTCATATCCTGCTGGAGCGTGGGGCTGCCGAAGGAGACGATATCGATGATGGTCTGTCCCTTGCCCGTGTAGCCCTGCTCGATCAATGGCTCGACACCGAAGGCCAGACGAAGCTGGTGCGGTGTCAGGCAGGTAACGCCGCTATTGAGGCCCTGAATAGGGCAGGTATCGTCCAGTGTCGGCGTTGGTCCATTAGAGGTAGTGGTGCCTGCTGTAACACTGGCAGCGGGCTTTACAGGTGTGGGCGTCGTATTTCCGCTGCCAAGTGGGCCGATTGAACTGCATCCCGCCAGGAGCAGGAGCGAGAGGATAAAGACAGGGAAGAAACGCCGTATTGGATATCTGGTCATGGAAAAAACTCCTGAGTCTATTTGAGCGCGTTGATCAGGTCAGGGATGAACTGGCTGGCCTGCGGACTGCCCCAGCCGGTTACTGCATCCCAGCCAGGTGCAGCCTGGAAGCCCTGTACCTGCACCGTTCCGTTGTTTACACTGTTACTGCCAACGGTAATATCACGAAAATCTTGCGGCTTCTGTTGCGCGAGCTTGTAAATGCCGGGGTTGATGAAGCCGAGAGGATGACCGGCCATCTGATTGGCGATGGCAACGATGGCCGCCCAGAACGGCGTGCTGGCACTTGTGCCGCCTACCTGGTTCCATCCTCCGCCAAAGTAGAAGGCCATACCTGTGTCGGGGTTGGCATCGGCGGCGATATCAGGGACGCCGCGCTGGCCCGCGAGTAGTGATTGCACCGAAGAGGGCATGCCGCGCTGGAAATCCGGCTCGCTGAAGAACTTGCTGGTGCCGCCGCCACTGCCTGACCAGACCGTTTCATTGTAGTTGCTGGCCGTGTGCTGCAAGGTTGTGCCGCCAACGGCTGTGACCCAGGGAACGTCCGCCGGGAAGTTGACGGTGCGCGTGGGTGAGAGCTTCGTGGCAGCGATGTTTGCCCAGTCGGTCGCGCCATTGTCGCCGGAACCATTGAGGATGGTGAAGCCCTGCTGCGTGGTGATCTGCTGATAGAAATCTGTGTAGGCTTTGACAAACTGCTGGCTGGCGCTGTCGGAGAGCGTGGCCTCGGAGGCGACATAGCTCTGCGAGAAAATCTGGCCGAGGTGATGCGCGACGGCATATTGCTCTAACTGCATGAATTGTGGCAGGCCAATCGTCCCCTCGGTCTCATCGACCGGGCTGGTCATGACCACAATATTGGCATCGGGAGCGATGGCATGCATGATCTGGACATCCAGTTCGGTTTCGCCCGCCCAACCGCCCATATCCTTATTGTTCGGGTCAAAAGGTACGGTACCAAGCGGCGCAACGACCTGTAACTTGATAGGAGGCAGGCCAAATTGCCGGTCAAAGACGTCCATGTCCTGCTGCAACGTAGGGCTGCCATAGGAGACGATATCGACGATGGTCTGCCCTTTGCCCGTGTAGCCGCGTTCGGTCAACGCCTCCACACCATAGGCCACGCGCAGGGCGTAAGGGGTATAGCAGTTCCGGGTAGTATTCAACGGCACGGGACAGGGAAGCTGCGCCGTAGTGGTCGTGGGTGAGGCGACTGCACGTGTTGGGGCCGTTGTCGGCGTGCTACTTCCACTGGCGTTTCCTCCACTGCCGCCCGGCAAATTGCAGGCTGCTAGCAGGAGAACCAGGATGAACAGCGGAAACAGACGAGATGCAGGTGTCGACCTGTGCATCATGCTCTTTATGCTCCTCTAGAAAATTGAACGCTGTACAGAAGTTCATTATAACCTCTCTCGATGATACTCGTAAATCTCTTGTCTGAGAAAATTTTCTCTTGTGCTTTTGTGGTGAATGATGTAAGGTAGCATGGACACCCATAGGTGCCGATTTATTGTGCGCATCGCCAATTGTGATTTTGAACAATCAAGGTCGGGAAGAGAATCCTGTAGGGACAAGGGGTGGACGAGGGGTTGGGAGGGGGCCTTGTGCTTGTCCGATTCGTTACAAGTTTGTACCCGGTTCTGACGATGCGAACAGGTCGGCTTGCAGCGCGGACAGGCACAAGGCCCCCTCATCCTCCCAACCCAGCCCCCTGTCCCTACAGGAAACGAGTAGCCCCTTTCTGATCTTGCTTATTCAAATTCATAATTGAGCGCCTACGAAATTTCATAATGCATAGTTGTTTGATAAGGCCTTCACGGTCAAGATAGATGAAAAAGGTGATGGCATGTCAGAAGAGAAGACGCTGGCGCAGTATGATCCTGATGTGAGCGTTTCTGATGTTGCGCTGGCGGAGCAATTGGGTGATGCGGCGCTGGTCGGGGACTGGTTTGTATTTATGAAGGCGAACTGGCTGGCCCGTTCTGGTATGGAGGGTTTGCTGGCTGCCTCTGGTATCGAGAAGGTGCAGGCCAGACCGGCGATTTTCTTTCGTGGAGAAGAGGTGACGCTGCCGGGGGCGAAGGTGGCTGCGAAGGAACTGCCGCGCCCGCACCTGGCCTCGCTGACCAGCGATAAGATGCTCTACCGGGCCAATCGTGACATGGTGCGTTTGCTGCTGGCAGATCCGCGGCAGCCCGGTGAGTCTGTACAGTTGCGGCTGCATTTGAGCGGCAACCCATATGCCGATTATCCGGTGACGCTGGACGAGTACGGTTTGTGCCTCTGGTCGATGCAGGGGCTGCCGGAGGGCGAATATATAGCGGTTATGGCTGTGGGGGAGAGCGAATTGGCCCCCTGTCGCTTCGAGGTGGCCGAATACCGGCTCGCGCCGCTCAATGTCGAGTTGACCGATCAGCAACTCAACGGCGAGGTGCTACGTTATGCGCTGTCGGTAACAGCGTTCGGCCAGCCATATAGCGGCCCGGTCGAGGTAGAGTTGCAGGAGCGCGGGCAGCGCGTGGGCAAACGGGAAAAGGTGAACTGCAATCGCGAGGGGATGTGTCGCGGCTCGGTCAAGCTGACGGGGCAGGGGCCGTACACGCTGAATCTCTTTGTCGACGAGCGCACGGCAACGGTTGCCCTGAAAGGATCGGAGCAGGAGCGGCGCGAAACGCTGGTAATCAGCGCACTGGGTGAGGAGCGGCTGCTGAGCCTGCTGCCACTACCGCAATCTAATTCCTGCCGCGGCATGTATATCACTCGCGGTGAGGCCAATACGGAGCCATTGCTGGTGCGGCGCGTCATCGGCAGTACGGTAGAGATCACAGCGCGTGTGGATGTGGAGATGCTGCGCGTCGTGGTGGTCGACCCGGCGCGTGGTACACATGAGCAGGCGCTGCGCGAGGGATTGAAGGCAAACAGCAGCGTGCAGGTGCCAATTCCAGAGCCGTATGGTGTGATATTGCTCGGCGCGTTCATCGCTGATGAAGCCTGGGAAGGCTGGTGTGCCGTTTTGCGCCCCTCAGATATCCAGTTGCAGTGCGAGGCACCGGCGGAGGCGAAGCCGGGAGAGCGCGTGACTATTACGCTTAAGACGGGCGTGACAGAGCGCGTGGTGCCGGTGCAAGTGATCGTGAAAGATCAGCGCCTGGTCTCGCCCGGCGATCCACAGGTAGAACTGGCGGCAAGCATCAAGCAGAACCTGGCAAGCTGGCACGAGAGCGCATTTACGGGGAAGGTTGAACGCCAACTGGCAACGTTGGCCTCCATGCCCTGGCGTTATGGCATGCGTGGTAGGGTAGCGGGTGGCCCGGTACCTCCGCCGTTTATGCCAGTAGCCGCGCCTATGATAGCTCCTGGTGCCGCACCGCAGCCTCCAACCATGATGGCTGGAGCTACGCCCGCAGCCGCTCCGATAACAGGAGCCATGCCAGCGATAAGGACGGCACGAGTGAATGAAAGCGTGGGTGTTTATACTGCTGTCCAACGCGGGCAGGCGCAGCAGGTCGCAGTCCCGCCAACAACGGCGGCGCTGGCGAAGATACGGCTGCAATTCCCAGAGGTCGTTTACAACAACGTCGTGAAGGTGCAGGGCGAGGCTCGCGTCGAGGTGAAACTGGGAGATAGCATGACGCGCTACAGCATCGAGGCCTTTGCGCTTTCGTCAGAGACGATGGACTGGCAGCGTGTGGAGACGACGCTGGAAGCGGTGCAGCCCGTCTATGGCGAACTGACCATCTCGCCCTTTGTCTTTCCGGGCGATCCGGTGCTGGGTCGGCTGGACGTGGGAGCATCATCGGGCAGCGCGCTGGTGGAGGTACGCCATGATGGAGAGGTTCTGCCCCTCTTCTTCGATGATGGCTCAGAGGTGACTCCCGGTCTGCCCCTTCCCTCCGGCTCGGTGCTGCGCTTTCCGGTACGTCCCGGGGCCATCACGGCAACGGTGCGCGATGCGCGCAAGGGCGGCATCGATGTGAGCGAGCGCTATGTGACGGAGCCAGGCAAACTGCGCCATATCACGCGCCGACTGCGCCTGCTTACTCCCGGCGACGAGGTAACATCGCGGGAGCAGCGTCTGCTGGAGATCAAGCCACTGCCCGGACTGGAGCGGCCCTTCCAGTTCTTTGTGGAGGGCGCGGCCAAATACCCCTTTGGCTGAATCCAGCAAACATCGGCTAAGGTCTTAGCCATGTACACCGGTTACATCACCAATCTGAATGATGAGGAAGTGGCACGCGAGTACGAGGCAGCGATTCTCATCTGGTATCAGCGGCTCAAGAGCATGTACCTGCCGCATAGCGGTTTCTGCCTCTATCCACCGGAAGAGGGTGGTGAGAGGACGTCTGATACCTACTGCGCGCCGCTGGGCGTCAAACACCTGCTCAACCTGCCCACCGCGCAACGTTCCGGTTTGAAGGAGCAGGCACTGCGCGAGATGCTGGACGATATGCGGGCGATGGCAAGTGACGCGGCTGCCTATTACAGGCTCGATTATCCTCCGCAGCAGGTCAGCGATTGCCACGCGGCCTACCAGGTACTGGCAAATGGCTCCTCAGAGCAGGAGAAGAGTAGGGCGCTGACCTATGCCCGATCGCGACTTGTAGAACGAGACAGACAGACGTATGTCGAGGTAGCTGACGATCAGCCCTCGTATCGACTGTGGGGCATGGCGGTTTCGACGCGAGAGGAGACAGCCTACGCTGCTGCCGCGCTGCTGCTGGGAGATGAGCCGGGAGACTTGCCGCGTGCTATCGCGGCGACCAACTACCTGACGGGCCAGTTGAACGAGGAGGGACGGCTCTACAGCACCGTCGATACGGCGGCCTGCCTTGCCTTGATGCTCGGCCTGCGCGCTGCCGGTGTTGTGACGACGCCGGAGAGCGGGCGCGTCGTCCTCAACGGGCAGGAGATGTCGCTGGCGGAGTCACTGGCCTACGAGGGCAAAGTGGAGACGTTGCGCGCCATAGAAGGCGTGGTTTCGGCACAGCTTACTTACGAAGTGATCGAGGATTGGAGCGCCTTCAAGAGCAATCTCCAGGTCGAGGTGCGGCTGGAACGCAAGGGACACGTCCAGAATCGTTTCAAGGTGAGTGACGAACTGGAGCTTGTTATCAGCGTGCCGCGCTACGAGCCGGGTTTGATCGCCCATGTCTGCCTGCCGGATGCACTGGCGCGTGTTGTTGGCGGCGGCCAGGTCAAACGCTTCAGCCTGGATTTCACGGAGAAGTCTGTCCTGCGAGTGCCGCTGGCAGCGGTTGGCTCAACTGTGTTGCCGCGGGGAAAAGACGGAGCGACACAGCACGGCCTGCTGCACTGGTTGGGCATTAAACGCGATTCCACCCAGCCCGTACAGCACTGGGCCGTAATCGTGCGCAACATGTTCAAAGAGGAGCAGGTTGGCAATCCCGGTCTCCTCGAAGTCTCTGTCGAATAAGGTAACAACCAGAAGAGGTACTTCCTGTCATGCTTCGCGCGCGAAGCATGACAGGAAGTACCTCTTCTGGTTGTTACAGATCATTATCAGCAGGTTTCTTTGTTTATCCCGTTCTTTACTAGAAAGAGGTACCTTAGTCCCAAACTGGCTTGCTTTACTTGACCAATTGAAGGGCGGCAGGTACAGTGATTGATAACGAAGGGCGCGTTATAAGCGCCCGGATACTATTTTGTAGCTATTTCGAAGGATTGGGGACTGTGTATGTCGTTTATGGATGATCGTCAGAATAGTACGCCCGATGGAAAAAAGCTTATTTCAGGGGCATTGCGATTGCCGAGGCTGGTCAGCCAGATGTCGCCCGTTGAGCAAATGCCCTTCTCGGATGCCGCACAGACTCCCGTAACGCCAACTGGCACTTCCTTTTCCCCTCTTCCCCTTATGTATCAGAATCCGGCAAAGGCAGTAGCGGCAGCCACGATAACCACTCCTTTACAGCATGATTTTGACGTGGCCAGTCTGCCACCTGTGACCCGGCAGATACCCGGCCTGGCCTCCTCAGCACCAGTGACCCAGCAATTGGGCAATAAGGTGGGCGAGGCGCAGACGGGGGCGCTGCCGGTGTCTTTCAGGACGAGCACAACGACGGCTTTGCGCCAGCCGGTGGTGATTTGGGGATCGGGCAAGAAGAGTACGGAGACATTGCGACCGCCGCGTGGTCGGAGCTGGGTGGTGCATATAGCCGTGACCTGCATACTGGCGTTGATCGTCCTGGGTAGTGTAATGTCGGTCATACCAGCGGGCAGCGCCGGTACAACCGCATTTAACCCTTTCCGACCAATTCTTAACCTTGTGAAGAGTAACAGCAGTAATCCTGCACTTATCGCAGCGCAGGCGGCGACAGCGACGGCAGTCATTGTCCATCAGGATGGCTATGATCCCGGTCAATCTACTGGTACCACCAACGGTATCACCACCGGTATCAATTTGCCTCCTCCTCAAATGGGCAATGGTAACACACTGGACCGTTTTGCCTTCGGGCAATGCACCTACTGGGCCAATCTCCGCTATCACGAGCTGACTGGCTACTGGGTACCCTGGCTGGGTAACGCTTACCAGTGGGCATATGGAGCAGAGACATCCGGCTGGGTAGTATCCGCTACTCCGATGGTTCCCTCGATCATTGTCTTACAGCCCGGTGTGCAAGGGGCTGGCGGCTATGGTCACGTTGCTATTGTCGAGCGCATCAATCCCGATGGCAGCGTCTACACCAGCAACTACAACTGGTACGCCAATGGCGGCTGGGACACCCTCTCTTACTGGACCTTCCATCCCGGCCCCGGTGTCAGCTTTGTCTGGCATGCATAGGCGAGAACATATCTCCGGCTAAAATTGTGCATGCCCATTCTAACAGAATGGGCATGTTTGTTGTTGCGGCGCTGTTGTTCCCTTCTAAAGTCCCTGCGTTTGTGCGGTGGAAGTTGTCATACTTGCCAGCGTTCAAGAAGCACACGATAATGTGCCATCATTGCCTGGTGGTAGTCACGTTCGGCTTCGTTCGCTTGCCGGATCTGTTGCTCGTGGAATGCCAGGCGCTGTTGCGCAGCTTGCAACGCCTTTGAAGGTACCGTCGTGAACTGCACCGCTTCCGCCGGAGCCGGTTGCCACGAGGACGACTCGCGCCAGTTGATATAAGGACAGTTACGGCACTGATTAGCACAGCAATAGCCCCGGCGAATCAGGAAGCCGCGAGTCGCGATATAAAAACCATTGGCATCGATGTCCCAATCGTGCAATTCTCCAGAATTGAAAGACACTCTCTACCTCTTGTTCAGAAATGGATGTGCTTAGACCATTGGCAGGTGTTCGGTGTGAAGTTGGCGTTCGCGTTCTTCAGGCGCTATACGCTGGGCTGCGAGGCGGTGAATGGCCTCGCCGATGCGTTTGATGCCTTCCTCGATGTAGCCCTCTTCGAGGGAGGCGAAGCAGAGGCGGAAGTGTTGCTTGCCACCGCCATCGACGTGAAATGGCTCGCCGATGACGAAGGCAACGTGGT
Organism: uncultured Chloroflexia bacterium; assembly: GCA_963736995.1. GTDB lineage: Bacteria > Chloroflexota > Ktedonobacteria > Ktedonobacterales > Ktedonobacteraceae > CADDYT01. The sequence continues at coordinate 1,074,681 of CAVTRB010000002.1, read as the reverse complement.
CGCGGGCGCACTCACGCAGCAGCGTGCGGGCGCGCATGTCGCTGGGCAGGCGACACCAGAGGTGGAAGCCGCCTGCCGGGTGATTAACGCGCACGGAGGAGGGCCAGTGCTCGCTGATGGCATGCAGCATAAGGTCGCGCTTCTCCTGGTAACGCTGTCGCACCTGTGCGAGATGTTCGTCTAACTGGTTTCGCTGGAGAATCTCCGAAACGAGCCACTGACCGAGCGTGGTGGTGTTGAGGTCGAAGATTTGCTTGTGCAGGGTGAGTCGCTCGATCATGGGTTCAGGCGCGGCCAGCCAGGCAACGCGCAGACCCGGGGCCAGCAGCTTTGAGTAAGTGCTCAGATAGAGCACCTGGCCGCTGTTGTCGAGTGCTTTGAGTGGCTGGGGAGGTTTGCCCTCGAAGTACATCTCTCCATAAGGGTCGTCTTCCAGGATGGGCGTCTGGTAGCGACGAGCGAGCAGCAACAGGCGGCGGCGGCGTTCGGGTGACATCACGACACCTGTCGGGTTGTGAAAGGTGGGCTGGGTATAGATGAGGCGAGGGTGATGACGCGCCAGTACCGATTTCAAGCAGGTCAACGCGCATACCGTCGTTGTCGGTCGGCACGCCGATGACGCGAGCGCCCAGTGCCCGAAAGGTCTGGATAGCTCCCAGATAGGTAGGTACTTCGACCACTACCTCATCTCCTGGCTTGAGCAACAGTCGACCGAGCAGACCTATCCCCTGTGTAGAGCCAGAGAGAATCAATATCTGGGAGGTGTCGATGATGACGCCGCGTTTGCGCATACGGGCGGCAATGCCACGACGCAGGCTGTGCAATCCCTCGACGGGGCTGTAGCTCAACGCGCTCTGGCGGGCGGAGTCCAGCCCGTCGTTGAGTATGGAACGCAGCATCTCGACGGGCAGCAGGTTCTGCGCGGGCGTGCCTGCCGCCAGGGAGATCACCTCTTTTTGCTCGCCCATTGAGGCCAGTTCGTTGAGGATGCGCGCATCGGGGCCGAGCAGGTCAAGCTCGCTGGCGGGCAGGCCAAAGAGCCAGGAGGGTATATCGTCCTCGAAACTCTCCTCGCGCTCTCTATGGTTGTAGGAGTTACGCCTGACCAGGGTGCCGCGACCCACGTGTCCCTCGATGAGTCCTTCGCTGGCAAGCTGGTTGTAGGCGTTCATAACAGTGGTACGGTTTACGCCTAGCTCGTGCGCCAGAGCGCGTTCGGTTGGCAGGCGCACGCCTTCGGCCAGTTCGCCCGAAAGAATGGCTTCACGCAGCTTCTGACAGATTTGCTGGTATAAGGGAACGCCGCTCTCCCGTTCCAGTTGTATCAATGAACTGATGGGTGCAGTGAACAAGGGTAAGGATGCATTTGTTTGCTGTCGCATGGTAACACTCCGTTCTCGATTGGCTCATACCAATGTAGTCTAAACTATAGAGTCAATGGTATGCAAGTGCCAATTGGTGGAATGACAAACAAGCCAATTCGGGACGGTTGTGAAGGAAATATACAAGGATGAGGGGATGCTGGTAGGGGCGAGGGCGGTGGTACAGGGTGGGGAGGGCCTTTAGGGTCGCCCGCGTTCCCATAGGAGCTTGTGACCGCCTGCCATCGCTATATTCGATGGAGATTGAATCGCATTCAATCAGGGTACGGCGGGCGACCCTAAAGGCCCTCCCCGCGACCCCTAACCACCCTCGCCCCTACCCGGCATCCCCTTGCCTCCTCTTTCCCGGGTTGCCAGGTTAGATCTACAAACAGAGACCAATTGCGTCCAACAATAGATTTGATACAATTTTCAGAGGTGAATAGGAAATCTAGCAAGCCATTAAGAAAGCATCCACCCATGTCATTCTTCGCTGCGCTCAGAATGAGAGACTGTGTGCAATGCGCTCAATGCGTTCAAAATGAAAGAGAAGAAGTGGCTTGAGAGGCCAAACCAACTTCTTTACACACAGTCTCTGACATGCCAGGGGACTTTTTTTATGGTGGTCATGTACTTCATGGAGAAAAGATGTGGACGAGATAGAGCAACGAATAGAGCAGGTGCGCAATGATCGGGAGCATGGGTCGCGCTGGCTGGTGCGCGAGACCATTGCGCTTCTACGAGATATGGCAATGGATGAGTCAATCGCACCAGAGAAGCGGTTACGCGAACTGCACCTTGCAGGCGTGGAACTGGCGCAGGCTCGTCCGGCAATGGCGGCCATCGCCGGATCTGTTTCACGTATCCTGAACGCACCTGGTGGATTGCAGGGCATAGCGCGGGAGGCAAGTGACCTGCTGGCAGCATATGACGCAGCGCCGGAACGAATTGCAGGTTTTGCATCTTCGCTTTTGCAAGGGACGCTGATGACGTTGAGCATTTCCGGCACTGTGCTGAACGTCTTGCAGACCTGCGCCGGCAATATCGAGCGAGTCATCGTGCTGGAGAGCCGTCCGCGCTACGAGGGGCGCGAGACGGCGGCAGAACTGGCGAAGCATGGTATCGCAGTGACGCTGATTACCGATGCCCAGGCCGATATTTTCCTGCCGTTCTCGCAGGCGGTTGTGGTAGGCGCGGACAGCGTGCTGGCGGATGGAGGAGTGCTTAACAAGGCCGGTACTGCCCTGCTGGCATGGGCCGCGCACGGTCACGGTGTGCCTTTTTACGTGCTTTGTGAGACGCTTAAGATTTCTGCGCAGCACTGGAAGGACGATCTCTCGCAACTGGAGGAGAAAGAGGCCGAGGAGGTGCTGGCAGAGCCTATCGCGGGCGTTAGCGCACGCAATTTTTATTTTGATTATACACCGCCGCAGCTTGTGACAGGCGTGCTTACGGAGCGCGGCATTCTAGACAGGCAGCACATACAGCAAATCGCCTCAACCCTGAAACCGATTGTATAAAAGTGGATTTTGTGCCACCATTCCTATTGATTTGGTGAGATGGGCATCTTTCAGTATGCTGTACAGTAGCGGCATAGAAAGATTGGCATGTCGCGTGCGGGTAGCAATGCAGTTTTTGTGATGGGAGGGAGAAGCATGGAGCACGACGGTGATGCTTACCAGATCGAGGATGGACAGAAAGAGGCAGGGGAGGAGATGCCAGTTGAGGCTGGAGAAAGCGTTATTCCGGGCGTTCCCATTGTGCGTAGCAGCACGCCAAGACCACTATCATTTACACAGTTACTGAGCGATCAGCGAGAGGCGCAGGAGGGCGATGGAGAGCGGGGAAAAGATAGCAGGCGAAGCATGAAGGGTGGGCAGTTGGGTCAGGTGGCGGACCAGGAGAAGGCAGCTTTCCCAACCAGAGCGCCACTGGCCCCGCCACTACCGGAGGAGTGTGAGGATGAGGAGCGTGCAATCAACATCGTGGAGGCGACGCCGTTGCCGGGCGAGAAACAGGGTCTCGACGAGAGCGCATCTGAATTCATGTGGCTGTTTGAGTATGGATTGGAGATGGATAGCGCTGTTCTGAACGTGCCGGAGAAGTTAGACGGCTCTGCTTTACTCTATGGCCCGGCTGTGCTGAAAGGGTATCGTATCGCGCTGGATGCAATTGAGACACAGGAAGGGAATCCTCTGGCGACGCTGCTACTGGATGGAGAAAGTGGGGCAGCGGTCTGGGGCGTGCTCTATCGCATCCCGGCATGTTTGGCGGCGCACAGGGAAGGCGAGGCGTCGTTGTTGGACAAGATACACCTGGCTGCCCCGCCAGCGCCGTTGTTTGAGGCGGTCACCGTCATGGTGTATGAATCTTATCGCGGGCGCGAAGTGGCCTGCACAACATATATAGCAACAGCAGCGGCTTTGCAGCAATTCCGCCAGCGGCGCGAGAAGGAACTGCGTAAAAGCCTCGACGCAGCATTTTTGCAGCGATTCCTCGGCATTGCCCGGAAGCACGCTCTGCCAGATGAGTATGTTCGGAAACTTTCCACCCAGGCTGTTGACAGGCGGCCTGCGATAGAGGCGAAGGAAAGCGGGACTGGAGGGCGCGTGGAAGCCAGATCGGAGCAGGATACGGAACCTCTGCCCGTGCTGGCTGATAGAGAGGAAGTGCCTGTGGTCGAAAAGATGGAAAGTGGTGATAGGACTGCGGGGCAGTCGTGGGCATGGATGATGGCGTTTGCCATATATCTGGTGGCGCTCTTGCTGCTGGTGTTGACTCTGGCGGTCTTTCAGGGCCTGGGCTTTGCCAGTGCCATCTTCACCGCCAACTTTACACCGCTTGGCATACCCTGGTTTATCCTGGTTTACGGCTTGCTGGGCGGCTGTGCGAGCAGCATTATCACTCTGGGCAGGCGCGGGCTGGTGACACCACCGGGTTTCGTGCTGATTACCTGGTTTACCCGGCCATTTATCGGCTCTCTGCTGGCTATGCTGGCCTATCTGCTGCTCAATAGCGGCCTGCTGGCGCTCAATGGCAGTGGTGGCCAACATGAAGCGCTCTTCTCGCTGCTGGCCGCGCTTGCCGGGTTGACGGAAGGATGGATATTCGCTCGCAAAGGATAAAGCTGGCGTTCCTCTATGGTTGTCTACGGCATAGCTTGTAGAACGAGTAGGATTCTTGTACAATGATATTGGAAGACCTCTCTATGCGCGAACGGTAGTTGTTTACCAGCGAATCAGGAGGAAGAGTCGATGCCAACTTACATTAGCCTGGTCAATCTCACCGAGCAGGGAATCAGGGAAATGAGAAATGCCCCGGAACGATTGCACGATTTTGACGAAGCCGCACGGGAGGTGGGAGGGAAACTGATAGGTTTTTACCTTGTACTGGGGCAGTATGACTATATCGTGATTACTGAAGCTCCCGACGATCAAACGGCGGCACGCCTGATTCTTGGCACGATTGCCCAGGGAACGGTACGCACTCAGACCATGCGCGCATTTCCTCGCGAAGAGTTCGAGAATATTGCCAGCAAATTGCCCTGAATGATGCAAAAACAAAAGGGGAATAACCCTGCTATCCCGGCAGGGTTATTCCCCTTTTTTCTGGCAGATTATAGATCGCTGCCGGGGAAGATGGAGCGAACAAGGCGTTCAGGGTCATGGCGCGCCAGCGAATCGTCTTCCAGGTTCAGGTGCTCGATGAGCACGTTTGGTACGAGGCGCGAGAGACGGGCGCGGTCGACTACCACCGGTTCGCTTTTTTGCTTGGCATACTCGTTCAGAACGCCTGGCGGGAAGGGACCATCATTGACGAGCACACGATCAACGCGCCCCCCCAGATAGCGGTGTATCTCATCAACGAAATCGGAGGCGCTATACCCGTCCGTTTCGCCGTGTTTGGTCATCATATTGCAGATGTAGGTTTTCTCCGCATCGGATTCGCGTACGGCGCGGGCAAGGTCTTTGACCAGCAGATTAGGGATCAGGCTGGTGTAGAGGTCACCGGGGCCGATGATGATCGTATCGGCGCGGCGTACGGCACGAATAGCCTGCGAACAGGCGGGAGCATTTTCCGGTACTAAGTGTAATTCTTTAATTGGTGAGAGCGGGCCGAGGTCTTTTTTGCCTCTTGTGTCAATATCGGTCTCGCTGCAGATGGTTGTGCCATCCTCAAGTTCGGCACAGATGGTGGTCTGTTCCAGTGTGACAGGGATAACATTTCCAGCGGTATTGAGCAGTTCCTGGGCATCCTCGATTGCAAGCAAGAGATCGCCATTGTTGATATCCTGTAGTCCTTTCAGAATCAGGTTTCCCAGGCTGTGACCGCTGACTCCCCCACTGACTTCGTGCAGACCGTCTTCATCTTCATCATATGTATTATTCTGGAAGCGATGCATGAAGACTTCACGCCATAACGCGCCATTGCGTGCGAGGGCAACCAGGGACATACGCAGGTCGCCCAGCGGCAACTGGCGGCGGAACTCATCCATGAGACGACGCGAACTGCCTCCACTGTCCGACATGGTAACGATAGCACTGATATTGACCGGATATTTCTTGAGGTGGGAAAGGAAAGAGAAGGTACCGGAGCCACCGCCAATGGTCACGACGCGCCGTCCGGCAAAAGAGTCTCCAACACGATAATTCCCTGACAAAGTACTGCTCCTGTTGCTTATTTCAGGTTCTTTATTCACTACACGGCTCCTCTTCCATAATGAGACCTATTCCTACGAAGCACTCAATACGCTTCTGAAGCTACAGCTTGCCCGATTGTCCTCTCCAGTTTGCGCTCTCTGTTCCGTCTCTGTCACTGTTGTCCTTCTTCTAAAAGAAACGGGTACCTGTGGAAAATTCCCTCTTCACACGGTGCTTTCTCGCTTGCACGTGATAGTCTACCATCTTGCCTTGCCATGCGCAAGCGGATATGACCTTCTACCCTCCCACCACCTTTCAATACAGGATAATATTTAATAAATACATTCAATATTATGTTTTGATGTCAAATAGCAAAATAGCATGGAAGAATGTGATTGAAATTGCAATAAATTCGTCTTGTAATCGCACATAGTTAATAGAAGGACGTTGAACGTCCAATCGAATACTTATCGAAGATGCTTGAGTCAGCTCGGGCAAGCAAAGAGAGGAGAAGGAAATTCAATGGTAGTAACGACAGTACGTAAAAGCCTGATGGCAGTGTTGATGGTGCTGACGATTATGGCAGGCCTGATTACCGGTTTCGGCCACACGCAGGCAGCGGCTTTGTCGCAGACCACCAGCGTTCGTACAATTCATGGGCAAGTGGCGAGTTGGTGTCCCCCACCACCCGTTGAATGCTAACCAGTGCCGTAATCACACGGCTTGTCGCATCAAGTGAAATAACATGAAGCAGATAGAGCATGTTGAGTTGCTGCAGCGTGCTCTATCTATTTTTGTGAAAACTTTTCATCGTACAGGAGATTTTAACAGAAGATATGTTATAATCGAGGAGGTAAGCGCCTCTCCTTATTTCAAGAGAAATAACTCTGTCCCTCCCAACAATAAAAGCTAATGCCTCATAATAATTTTGACGCCTTTAAAAACTGGTGCGCAAACCCCTTGACAAAATACGATATATCGTTATAATTAGAAATAGATAACGATATATCGGTTTCGAGGCTGATTTCTCTACGATACCGAAAATATGATCCAGAAGAAAGGATGAATGAATAGTATGTTTGGTAAAAGATTTGCATACCAGTTTGAGGGTGGCGATCAAGGTTGGACTCCGCCCTGGCTACGTGATGAAGGTGAATGGTATGGTCAGAGGCATGGCCCACATGGACATCACGGACACCATGGCCCGCATGGACATCATCATGGGCCGGAATTTGGGCCGCGATTCTTTATGAATCGTATGCGGCGCGGGCCGTTTGGCTTCGGGCCTGGCCCTTTCGGTCCCGGTGAAGGAGGCCGAGCGTTTGGACGCGGTGATCTGAAATACGCACTGCTGGAGTTGTTGCAGGAGCGGCCAATGCATGGCTACGAGATGATGAAGGCGCTGGAAGAGAAGTCCGGCGGCTTCTACTCGCCCAGTCCCGGCTCGGTCTATCCAACGCTGCAAATGCTCGAGGACGGCAGCTATGTGACCTCGAAGGAGATGGAAGGGAAGAAAGTCTACAGCATTACGGATGCCGGGCGTTCGCTGCTTGCTGAGCGACGCGGGAACGAGGAGCAGCCGTTTGGGCCACCCTGGATGCGTGGAGGCGGTCGCGGACGTCGTCCTTCGCCGGAGATGCAGGCGCTGCGTAGCGAGGCCATGGAGGTCATGCGCCTCTTTGCCATCGCGGGTCGCATGGCGTTCCAGAACCCCGAGCAACTTGCGAAGTTGCGCGCTGTCATTGAGCGCACGCACAAAGATCTGACGGATATGATCTACAGTTCGGACGCGAGCAAGAGCGAGGGGACAGCGCCGCAAGCGACGTCCACCGGTGGTAAATCGTCCGAAGGGCCAACAGTCGAGCAGGCGTAAACTTCAGAGCGAGTCTGGCAAATGAAGCAGTCAGCCAGCCAGTTGCGTAACTGGCTGGCTGACTGCTTCATTTGCCGCAAACCCATTATTTCCTTGTGTAAAGGCAAGAATTAGGTTATACTGTGGAAGACGGGTATCTCCTTGCCACTCTGTGGGCGCGGTGGTGGGGACGCAAGATATCCCGTTGTATTTTGTTGCCAGTCATATTTTCAGCATTTCTCCTCAATTTCTCCAGGTACTCTTGAATTTGCTGTCCCTTTGACCCTGGATGTGTTATACTGTCACTATTGCAAGGGAAGGAGGTCCTAACTATGGAAAACGTTCAAGCAGATAACCAGGTATTGCTGAATCGCGCAGGGCTTCGTCTTGAAGAGGGACAACCCCAAAGCGCACGTGAGGTACTTGAGCAGATTCATCCAGAAAACACCACGCAAGAACAAGAAGTTGAGTATTTACGAGCATGGAGTTATGTACTCGAGGCATCCTGGCAGGAGGCAGAAGCTATCCTGGCGCGCCTTGTCGAGATTATGGAAATAGAGGAAGACACTGATGAGGCTCAGAGAAATGAGCATCGCAGACGCCATGCTCTCTGCCGATTCTATCTGGGAAAAGTTGCTGTCAATGTTGGACGTTATGATGATGCTGCCCATCACTATACAAAATGTATCAGGCTACTACAGGACCGTAGGGTGCTGTCTCCCAAAACGCAAGTAATTCGACTCAAGGCTCGTTATTCTCTTGGGACGACATTCCTGATGCGTGGTTTCTATGCTTCCGCCAAACAATACTATGATGACGCCCTCAATCTCTATAACTCATTCTCTAAATCCTCTCAATGTGGCTTACGGGGAGATCTGGCGGACATTTACTATGGTTTATGTAACCTTTACTGGCTCACAGGAAATCTGCTTGATGCTCTTACCGTGGGAAAGAGGGCTTTGCAGATCTATAAAGAGATAGGAGATCGCCCCCTGGCAGGACGCATGTATAACCAGCTAGGCAATATCTACATGCTTTTGAGTGACTTTCATGAGGCTTCAGAGCACTTTGCTCTTTCACTGGCTATTGCGAATGCCAGTGATCAGCCAAAAATGATTATGCTCAATTGCTCTGCCCTGGCTCAACTCTGTGTGAACGAGGGACGAATGCAAGAAGCCATAGAGTACTGTGAACTTGCTCTGGATTCTATGAGCCGTTCCAGAGACGATCAATTGACAGGCATTGCTTACTTAACAATGGGGAAAGTGTTGCAGGCAGTTGCTAACTCATTGGAAGGTGAGCAAAAACACACGCGGATGAAAGAGGCATTACAGTACTTTGAGCAAGCGTGCAGTATTTTAAGCGCCACTCAGGCGTATGATAAGATAGCTGAAGCCTATGGCAAGCGTGGTGAAGTGTTAGAGATGCTGGGGCGCACAGAGGAGGCTGTTGATTGCTGGCGTTCTGCTGTGAAGGCCCAGGGAGGCAGTTATGGAGCTACCTGGGATTGAGCTGGATGTCGTCTCTTATGCTAGAGAGTAGATATCCCTTGGGGATGTCTTGTTCGGCGTAGGTTGAGAAAAGGACAGCATGTGTTGATCACGCTGTTTCTGGTTTGAGACGGACGAGCATGAAGCCGAACCAGAGCGTCCAGAGAGCGAAGAGAAGGATGGCAGGGGTAGTGAAGATGGACTGGCTTTCGTTGGAGACGGTGGCAACGCCCACGGCGCTGCTGATGAGAAAAGCGGTGAGCAGGATGGCGGCATAGCCGAAGGCGATCCAGATGCCGGGCCAGAGCTTGAGTCCCGCACGGGTGATGACAACGCCAAAGAGCAGGCAGGAGAGGCCCAGCAAGCCACCACCCAACGTATAGGTCAGGATGGTGAAGAGGTTGGAAAGAGTGGGGAAACTGGCCGGAAGCACAGCAACAGCGGAGGTGACGCTCCTGCTGGCGGCAGTGAGATAGATGGTGCTGGCGAGTGTGGCAAGGGCAAACACGACAATGCCGGTGATGCCTGTCCAGGCCGCGAGCACTGCGAAGCCTTTGCCACGCCAGGCATCGGCAGGCAGAGTATCGCTTTCACCCTCTTGTACCTCTGCATCTTCCTCCACCTCGTCATAGACTTCTGCCTCGTCGTATGCTTCCACCTCGTCGTCTTCGTCTTCCCGGCCCAGAATCTCCTGCGCCACGATGATGCGGAAGAGGGTGAAGGGCAGGCTCCACAGACAGGCAAAGGCGGCTACCAGCAGCAGGCGATAGAGCAGGAAGGAGCCGGTGTGCCGGGCAATCCAGCCGAGATAGGTAGCGAAATGGCCGCTGCCCGTCGCGGCCAGCGCGGAGCTATAGCCCTGTGGGATAAGAATAGCAAGCTGATAGAGCGGGACGCCCAGGACGAGCAAGAGCGAGCCGATAAGATAGTAAACGCCGTTGCTGCGCAGCTTTGATAAGAATGTCTGTTGCATGGGAAATTGCTTTCAGTTTTTCTTATCATAGAACAGTTGTAGGGGAGTTGCAAGCGACTCCCCTACAGTCTGACTCGTTCCTTATTCCTGGCTCGCGCCCTGCCAGGCAGCTTCGCTGCTGGCGACCATGCTGCCGATGCCGGCAACAATCAGACAGACGAGGGTGAGGCCGCCAACGATGTACCACCAGTGAGCATTGTCGATCTGTGGAATCCAGGAGTTGAGCAGGGTATCGACGATGGCGATGGCGCAGGCGACGGGACCGACAATGGCGCAAACCCAGAGCACTGGCATGGGAAAGATGCGGTGCAGGTTAAAACTCTGCCGGTCGCGGAAGTAGAAGATGAAGATGTTGATGAAAAAGAAGGCGGTCGAAATCGCCCAGACCAGCGTTGCTGCAGCCTGCGTGACATTGTAGACCTCGTTCGCCAGGTCGGTTGGTTTGCCGATGGTGATGACGTAGGGGACAACGAAGAAGGCGACGGCAATGAAGACGAAGGCGATGCAACTCTGGAAGATGATCGCGCTGGCGGGAACGCGGTTTTTATTGAGCCGGGCCACGCGCGCCGGGAGCCGCTGGTCTATGCCGCCAACCAGCAGCAGGCGAGCGAACGTGCAGTTGTACACGACCGGTACGATGAGGAAGAAGCTAATGATGCAGATAGCGGTGATATTGCCCAGGAATTTTCCCAGGACAGCATCGACTATCAGCACGAGCGAGTAGCCGCCAGTTGTGGCAGCGTTTGTTCCCTGGATGAGGAGCAGCGAAAGGGTAGCGATGAAGTAGCCGACGAAGACCAGCACAGTTCCCCAGAGCAGGTGACGGGTGACGACTTTGCGCCCGGTGATCTCGCCGCCCATGTTTAAGGGTACTTCTGTCCCCAGGTAGGCCAGCGTAATTAACCCGAAGAGGTAATAATTGTTGGATTTGAGACCCCAGTTGGCTGCTTGAAAATTGGTGACGGACGGTTTCCCTTTGAGCAGCCAGACAACGCCCGCGATGCCGATAATCAGCACGGCCAGGAAGGTAAGGCCGATGACCACATTGACGACGTTTTGAATGATGCGCTGGCGCTGGAGTGCGAGGAGAGTAGAGAAGACGATGATGCCCAGCAGCGCAATGCCTTGCTGCCAGGGTTCGACCAGCCAGTTTCCGTTGCTCAATCCTTGAATATACGAGATCACGATATCGGCGCCGCTGACAATGACCAGCACGCCGGGAAACCATGCGCAGAAGCCAATGAAGAAGCTCCAGTAGCCGCCGAGGGCTTTATGGGTCCAGTTGTAGAGGGAGCCTTCGTAGGGGAACATCACGCCCAGTTGGGCCGTGGCGACGACGCAGGGGATGAAGAACATGACGCCGCCAAGCAGCAGGTAGGTGAAAGCAGCCGCCCCACCTCCGGTTGCAGTAGCCGCGTTGACGATGAAGAAAATAGCCACCAGGTATGTGGTGGTCATGTCGAGACTGCCCAACCCGGCAGGCATTGCCCGGGCAACGTATTCTTCAGAGGGCAATGTTTCTCTGCCGACAGGCAGTCTATCCCCTTGCGCGGGTTGTTGTGACCAGTTCGCTGTAGCCATAGGTTACGAACCTCTTTTTCCCTATCCTATCCTGCTTGTACCGCAGTCGTGCAAACAACGATAAGTATACACGAAGGTTGTTGTGTTTTGGCGTAAATTGTGAGTAAGATAGGAGAATTTACCTATATCTATTTACTTTGCCTGATTCTTGATGCCATTGGCGAACGTTCTGCTTTGACTTCTCGCCGCTCCGCGGCTCAATTCTAACTAAAGTGGGCTGGCTCGGTGGGCAGCGAAGCCGCCCACCGAGCCAGCCCACTTTAGTTAGAATTAGAAGGGAATCGTCAGGACGTTGTGGCCTTCGCGGCCCGACTGGACGAGGTGGGAGACGAAGATTTCAACGACGAAGGGTTTTTCGTAAAGTGGGCGGCGCATCTCGTCCAGGAAGAAGATGTGCAGGCGATCTCGCCGCCCGCTCGGCCCACTGCCTATCGCCTGCATAGGGATGGTGACATCGGCTGCGTAGTCGGCGGCGGGAATGGCTACAGTGGCCTGCTGCAAAATGTAGGCGAAGCTTTGATAGAGCACCGAGCGCACCTCGATGTAGACCACTTCACCCTCGACTAAGGCGCTCAAACCCTGGGGCGTTCTTGCCCGGTGCTCTTGCAGGCTCTCACCCGGTGTTGATGGAACGGCGGGCTGGGAGCGGCCCATCAGCCGAATGCGGATGGCGTAGGGTTGGTTAGGCTGCACGCGCATCGGTGTTTCGATGAGGGCTGCCGCCGTAGTTGTATGCTGCTGTTCGCCCAGAAAGAACTCCCGCAGCCGCTTCAACCACGAAGATTCTTTCGCTTGCGGCGCTTGCCCCACGGTAGAGTGCTGCCCTGTACCGACGATGGGCAGCAGACCGCTGACGCGCCTACGCCATCCCTGGCTCTGCTTTTGTTCTTCTCCTTGCAATTGCGCAGCAGGGGGGTGAATCGTATCCGCGTCTCTGAGTTCAGAGATATGGTCTAACTCGTTCTCGCTGCTGATCTGAGACGACGATAGTTGCGCTGGCTGTTCCGTTTGCGCTTCTTGAACAGGGGCAGAAGATTCTCGGGCAGCAGCAGCTTTCGCATTAGTGGGGGATGGCGCGGTAGGTGTGCTGTCGAGGGCTTCAACCTGTCTCAACGGCATGATCGTGACCGTTTCTTCGAGGTACCAATCATCGTCCTCTATCTCGTTTTCTGTGCCAGGCAGCGGAGCCGCTTTGACCTGAGTCAGTCTGGGGACCGAGCGTTTGCGACTGAGGTCGGTAAGGGCGGCAATCATGGCACTGGCGTTCTGGAAGCGTTTGCCGGGTTCGAGGGCGAGAGCATGCATAACCAGTTCGTTGACGCTGCTACTCACGCGCGGGTTGAGGTCACGAGGGGAGCGCAGGGAACGAGCGGAGCGCTGGTGGCTCTCTTGAGCCAGTCGAATGCTGGCCTCTTCAGGCGCTTCTCCTGTGAGCAAGAGGTAGAAGATGGCTCCGAGGCTGTACAGGTCGGAACGTGGTTCGGCTTTTCCCTCCAGCGCTTCCGGTGCGAGAAACGGGTCAGGCTGAGAGGAAAGTGGGCTGGAAGGGAGCAACCTGCGTATCTCCGCTGGCAGCCACGAGTCCATTAAGGCAAGCTGGCTTTGATAGTTATCTTCGTTCAAGACAATGGTCTGCGGATCAAGATCGGCGATCACGATGTGCTGCCGGTGCAGGTATTCAAGAGAGAAGCAGAGGCGCGTGATCCAGTCGAGCGTTACCTGTTCATTGGGCAGGCCGGACCCACTTTGTAGCAGGTCGTGTAAGGTGTGGAGCTGAGATGGCGTTTCCCCGGAAGGCCAGCCAGTGACAAGGTAGAGATGATCCTGGAAATAGCGCAGCTCGATGACGGGCATGGTGTATGGAATGTGCTGGCGGCGCAGCAGGTCATATTCGTCCTTCACCGCGTCCTTAATGGCACTGCGCGTCTCCTCATCTACATTGCTCAGGTCGAGGTCGCGAATGGCGACGGGCCGCTGTTGCTGGTTATCGAAGGCGAAGAGCAGGGAGACATAAGGCTGACGTCGTACAAGAGAAGTAATACGATAGCGTGTGGTGATATCAATATCGTCTTCCAGAAGAGAACGGCTGGCTGCTTTGTCGAGGCGAGTGCCGCATGAACTACAGAATAGAGCCTGTGGAGGTAACGTTGCATTACACTGCGGGCAGTTAATGAGTGCAGAGAAATCCTGCCCGGTTTGTGTTTGTGCCATGCTCATAAAACTTCTTCCCTTTTAAGCTGCTTAGCAAATTGATACAGTGAAATTATAGCATAGATCAGTGTTTTTACGATAGCAAAAGAGCTCTGTCTCACTCACTTTTGTCAGGAACAGGTAAATTGACGGGTGAAAACAGAGGACAGTTACCTGTTCTTCTTCTTATACGAATATAGCGGGTAGGGAGTGTACGCAAGGGTGTAATCACTATGCCTGAGAAGCGGGTTTGAGCGGAAAGCAGTCAAGCATTCCCCTTGTCACCTTGCGGATGTTTTGTTAGAATTTCACAAGGACATATGTGTGACCTCTTCTGACAGGCAGATTACCTGTTACAATAAAGAGAGAAGCTGATAATTCGCATCTGCTCTCACTCGGAGGTATTTTATGGATTTAGCTACGTTACTTTTCTGGATTGTTGCCGTCATCCTGGTGGGGGCGGCGTTGATGGTGGTGTTGCTGCGCAGCGTTGTACACAGTGCGCTGGCCCTGATCGTGGTATTCGGGATGGCGGCTGGCGTCTATTTGCTGCTCAATGCCGAGTTCATCGCTATTGTGCAAATTCTTATCTATGCTGGTGCGGTAACGATTCTGATACTCTTTGCCCTCATGCTGACGCGCACTCCGAATATCAATCGTGACAGTAACCCGACCAACAGGCTGTGGTGGATCGCGTTCATCATCTGTTTGCTGGTGGGTGCAGGCACGATTCTGGCCGTGACGGTCAGCCCACACGCGGTCGCCGTGACGGGAAACGGCAGCGGGCAGATTCCAGCGAATATCAGCAATGTCGTGCGTATCGGTCAATTGCTGTATAGCCCGTCGAGCTATAGCTATGTGCTGCCCTTTGAAATTGCGTCTCTTGTTTTGCTGGTGGCGATTGTGGGCGCGATTGTGATAGGCAGAGAGGAGGATCAATAATGGGCCTGACACTCTATCACTTTGTGGCGCTCGGAGCAATTCTCTTCTGTATCGGCCTCTATGGCGCGATTTCCAAGAAGAATGCCGTCGCCGTGCTGATGGGCATTGAAATCATGCTCAACGCCGTCAATATTACGATGGTGGGTTTCTCGTTTTTCAATACTGTTAAGCCGTATTCCACCTTTTTAACCGGCCAAATCTTCGCCATCTTCATCATAACGGTCGCGGCGGCGGAGGCTTCAGTGGCCCTGGCGATGATTATTTCGATTTATCGCAAACGCAGCACAGTGGATGTCGGCGACATTGACATGATGAGGTGGTGAATTCTATGGGTTTATATTATGGCTCATGGCTCATCCTCTTCTCGCCGCTCTTCTCTTTCGTCGTGATTGTCTTCGGCACGCGAGTCTGGGACTTGCTCAGCCGCCCTGTGGGGGCAACAGTCGAGCAACGCGAACAGGCGCATGAGGATAGTGATATCCACACCTTCGAGAAGCCCGGGCCGCATGGTGAAGAGGAAACCCTGGAGGATGATGAAAATCCTCTGGTGCCGCATCTGACGATGGGCGCACAGGTCAGTGGTTATGTGGGTATGATCATCATAGCTCTGGCCTGTCTCTATTCCTGGATTCTGTTGCTTAATACGGCAGGCGTCATTTCCATAGCTCCACGGCTATCGGCGGCTGGTGTTACCGTCTTTTCGTATAACTGGTTTGTGCAGCCGGGTGGCCTTGTCAGCTATATCATCGCCTATCACATCGATACGCTGGCAATCGCGATGATGACAGTGGTGACAACCGTCTCCTTGCTCGTGCAGTTCTATTCACAGGGCTACATGGAGAACTCGGCCGGTTATGCCCGCTTCTACGCTTACCTCTCGCTCTTCACCTTCTCGATGCTCGATATCGTCTTCGCGCAGAACTTCCTGGTAATCTTCGTTGGCTGGGAACTGGTTGGTTTGAGTTCGTACCTGCTGATCGGCTTCTGGATCAACAAGGCGGCCAAGCCTGCCGAAGACCGTCCATCACCAGCCAGCGCGGCAATTGAAGCCTTTATTGCCAACCGTGTTGGTGACGTTGGCTTCATCATCGGTATCATGATTCTCTTTGCCAATACCGGTACCTTCGATTTCGGTACTCTGAGTTCGCCCACCAGCCCGCACGGGGTCGCCCACGTCTTTGCTGGAAACCAGGCGTTGCTGACGCTGGCGATGATTCTGATCTTCTGCGGCGCTATCGGTAAATCGGCGCAGGTGCCGCTGCATGTCTGGCTGCCGTCGGCGATGGAAGGCCCAACACCCGTCAGCGCGCTCATCCACGCAGCGACGATGGTGGCCGCCGGTGTCTACATGGTGGCGCGCACCTATCCCCTCTTCCTGGCGGCAGGGCCACAGGCGCTGGGCGTGGTGGCCTGGATTGGCGCTATCACCGCCATTTTTGCCGCGACCATTGCCCTGACGCAGTTCGACCTGAAGCGCATCCTGGCCTTCTCGACCATCAGCCAGCTTGGCTATATGTTCGTGGGCCTCGGTGTTGGCGGGACCGAATATGGCCCCGGCCCCGGTATGTTCCACCTGTTTACGCACGCCTTCTTCAAGGCGTTGCTCTTTCTGGGCGCGGGTAGCGTGCTGCACGCTATGCATCACGCGCTGCATCGTGAGACACAGGATATGCGCTACATGGGCGGGCTGGCGAAGTTTATGCCGATTACGGCTATTACCTTCCTGATTGCCACCCTGTCCATCTCTGGCTTCCCATTCTTCTCCGGCTTCTATAGCAAAGATACCATTATTGGCCTGACCCTTGATCGCGGAGATTACGGACTCTATATCATCACGCTGGTAACGGCTGGCATGACCGCTTTTTACATGCTGCGGGCCTACATTTTGACCTTCGGCGGCAAGGGCGGCGCGTTTGGCGGCCTGTGGGGTGGTCCATATCGCGGCGCGGCTGGCGTTGTTGGACAGCCCTGGGGACGATTGGCAGGCGATGGGGGCGTAGCGCACGAGCAGGATCCGAAAGAATCGCCTCTAACTATGACTCTTCCGTTGATCCTGCTGGCGATTCCGTCAATCATTGCCGGGTACTGGTTTGGTTTCTTCAGCTACATAGACCCACATGCCCCGGTGCTGAGTCTCGGCACTATTCTTACCGACTGGAAGACATGGGTAGGGGTGCTGGTTTCGTTTATCGGCCTCGGCTGGGCGTATTACCTCTACTGCGTGGTCGGCTGGGTCGCCGTTGGCAAGGTGGTCTATAACAACTCGTTACTGAGCTTCCTGCACCGTGTGACGCTGCATAAGTACTACGTCAGCGAGTTCTACGCCTTGCTTATCCGCTACGGCGTGCTCGGTCTCTCGCACGTGGAGGCAGCCTTCGATACCTACGTCGTTGATGGTATCGTCAATGGCGTGGCCGGTCTGGTGAGAGGAGCCGGGGGCGACCTGCGGCATGTTGAGACCGGCAGGGTACAGTCCTACATGGTTGGTTTCTTTGGCGGTGTCGCGTTGCTGGCCGTACTGGTGTTTGTGCTGGTCACGTTCGTCAAATAAGGATAGTGCGTTATGATATTTGCAAGTCCACTTACCTGGCTCATCCTGCTGCCGGTGCTCGGTGCCATAGCGGCTATACTGACACCGAAAGAGATAGCGCGCTGGCTGGCCCTGCTCTTTACGGCAGCCACCTTCGCGCTCTCGCTGGCGCTGTTTTTCGGCATCGCCTTCAATGGCTATAACTTTGGCGACCTGCTGCATCCTGCCTATGCGATATCTCTGCCCTGGCTCAATTTCGCGGCAGGGCCGGTACGTTTCAAGATCGACTATTTCCTGGGCATTGATGGTTTGAGCCTGCCAATGGTTGTTTTGAATGCCCTGCTCACCATGCTGGCGATCATCGGTGGCTGGGAGAAGGCACGTGTCAAGGAATACATGGCGCTCATCCTTCTACTGGAAACGGCGGTGATGGGCGTCTTCCTCGCGCTCGATCTGCTGCTCTTCTTCCTGTTCTGGGAAGTTGAACTCGCTCCCATGTTCCTTCTCATCGGCATCTGGGGCAGCGAGACGATGAAGCATGGCATGCCGGGACGCATCTACTCGGCCTGGAAGTTCCTGCTCTACACATTTTTCGGCAGCGCCTTCATGCTGGTCGGCATCCTGCTGCTCTACTTCAGCCTCGGAGGCCAGACGGCGAGCATGCAGTTCTTCGCGACGCATTTCCAGCATGGTTCCGTCACGTTCCTGGGCATCACGTTCGGCCTGCAACTGCTTACCTTCCTGCTGATCTATCTGGGCTTTGCCGTCAAAATTCCCATGTTCCCGTTCCATACCTGGCTGCCGGATGCGCATACCGATGCTCCCACCGAAGTGAGTGTGATTCTGGCCGGTATCCTGCTCAAAATGGGCGCTTACGGGCTGATTCGCATCTGCCTCACGCTGTTGCCGCTCGGCGTCCAGCAGTTCGCGGGCTGGCTGGCCGTGCTGGCGGTCATTAATATCATCTACGGCGCGGGTATCTGCCTGGTGCAGTCCGATATGAAACGGCTGATCGCGTATTCAAGCGTGAGCCACATGGGTGTGGTGCTGCTGGGCGTGGCTGCGGCTGCGGCTGGCTTTGGTGGACTGGCCTTCCGCACCGCTGCTTTGACGGGCGCGACCATTCAGATGTTCAGCCACGGCATCATTACCGGCCTGCTCTTCTTCTGCGTTGGCGTGATCTACGACCATGCACACACCCGCGAGATCGCGGTCTTTGGTGGCGTCGCCAAAAAGATGCCCATGCTGGCCACGCTCTTCACCTTTGCCGGTCTGGCCTCACTGGGACTACCGGGACTGGCCGGTTTCGTCGCCGAATATATGACCTTTACCTCCAGCTTCCAGGTCTGGACGGGGATTACTGTTGTTTCGGTCTTTACCATGATCCTGACCGCGAGTTACCTGCTGTGGATGCTCAAGCGCGTCTTCTACGGTCCGTTCAATACGCGCTGGCAGTGGTTGCCCGACGCGAATCTACGGGAGTCCATCCCGCTCTTCTCGCTGGCGGCGGTAATTGTCTTCGTGGGCATCTATCCGGCGTATCTGATCAATGTGATTACACCCAGTCTGGCCGGTATTATGCATACCGTCACCCTGGTACTGCATTAGAGGGAGGTGAGGAATTATGCCTGTACAAGCAATTCAACCGGGCGATCTCTATCTGCTCTCGCCCGAATTGAGCATGGCTCTGCTGGCGCTGGTAGTCATGGTGGTCGATCTGTTCACGCGGCGGCGTATCGTGACGGTGACGGTCGCCCTGGTTGGTCTTATCGTTCCACTGGCCTTCAGCATCTCGCTGGCGCTCTCGCTCAATTTCTCGGTAGCGCACCGCGCCTTCTTCGGCATGCTGGTAGTCGATCAATACGCCATCTTCTTCCAGATTGTTTTCCTGATTATCGGCGTGGTCATGATGCTGGCCTCCTACAGCTACATAGGGAAGTACGTGCGGGCGGATGGTGAGTTCTACACACTCATGCTGTTCTCCCTCACCGGCGCAATGTTTATGGCGAGCACAACCGAACTGATCTCCATCTATATCTCACTGGAACTGACAAGTATTCCGCTCTACGTGATGGCAGGCCTCATTCGCACCAGTGAGCGCTCCGCCGAGGCGGCTGTCAAGTACGTGCTGCTCGGTGCCATGTCCTCGGCCATTCTGCTCTACGGCTTCGCCCTGCTGTATGGTCTGACCGGAACCACCGACCTGATGAGCATTGCTACGTCTCTTCGTACAGCGTTTCACAATGGCAATGCGATGGAGCTGGTGGCCGCTCTCTTCGTCATAGCCGGTTTTGGCTTTAAGATTTCGGCGGTGCCGTTCCACATGTGGGCACCCGATATCTACGAGGGCGCGCCCACCCCTGCCACGGCCTTCTTCTCGGTGGCATCCAAAGCGGCTGGCTTCGCGGCCCTGATTCGCGTCTTCATGGATGGTGGGCTGTTCGAGATCAACCTGACCTCGCTGATCATCATTCTGAATATCGTCGCCATTCTGACGATGACGCTGGGCAATTTTGTGGCTGCTGTGCAGACAAATGTGAAGCGTATGATGGCCTATTCGAGCATTGCGCAGGCCGGCTATATCATCGTCGGTTTTACGGCCAGCCTGGCGAGCAAGTCCTCGGCTGGCGACGCCGCAGTGCTGTTCTTTATCCTGGTCTATGTGATCACGAATCTGGGAGCCTTCTCTGGCATCATCGCCCTGGCGAACGCGACGGGCGGAGAGCGCATCGAGGATTTCAGGGGGTTAGCGCGGAAAGCTCCGCTCCTCAGCGCGGGAACGGCGCTCTGCCTGCTCTCGCTGGCGGGCATTCCACCCACGGCGGGCTTTGTGAGTAAGGTGTTCATCTTTACGGCTGCCTGGGGTGAAGGGCAGACGTTGCTGGTGGTAGTCGCCTTGCTCAACAGCATTGTCTCGCTGGTCTACTATGGTCGTATCATCAAGGCCATGTACTTCGACGCGCCGCTCAAAGAGGGGCGCATCGCGACTCCCATTGGCCTGACCACCTCCATCTCGCTGATGGCTGCAGCCTTGATCGTGATTACCTTCGCCTCGCAGGTCATCCTGGCGATAGCTAACCCTGCCGCCAACAGCCTGCTGGCCTTTTTGCTGGGAAGATAGACAGAACCAGTAGTATGCCATGAAAAAGAGGGCGCGGCCACCCGCGCCCTCTTTTTCATGGCATACTACTGGTTCTGTTGAGGAACCTTTTGCCTCTTGCGCGCGTCTCTTCAATGGTGTAGCCTTATATTGCGCTATTTCATTCGGGGAGACTTTATATGATAAAATTCCTTCGCGATCTCGTAGGCGACACGCTGATCAATCTGCGCTCTACTATTGTGCGCACTGCCGATAAATCGGCGCTGGCCTCGATAAATCGCGGCCCTACGAGTGTTATACCTGTTCTGCTTTTGCTTTTGTTATTCTGCATGACTGCCTGTGGGACGAATCCTCCTGCAACCAGTCCACCAGCTACTCCAACGTCCTCGCAATTCAGCGCTGTACCGCAGGGAAAGGGAATGGACCCTGAGCCGGGGACGAGTGGCAAGCCCGCGCCACTGCCGAATGGACACAACGAATCCATTAGCATCTCCAATGGCGTGGCGTACGTGGGGTCCGATAATGGCTCGCTCTACGCGCTCGATACAAATAATGGGACTGGGCGCTGGAGCTACAAGATCGGCACTCCTGTCTGGGTTTATAGTGTCTTCGATGGCGTGGTGTATGCCACGGGGAATACAGGGCTGTATGCTCTGAACGCGGGAAGTGGGAAGCTGCTCTGGCGCTATCAGGGGAATAAAGAGCTTTCTCAGGTTATAGTCGTTGATGGCACAGTTTACACTTCTACCTCCGCGGATAACAATGCCTCTACTCTTGTTGCTTTGCGAGCGGCGGATGGCAGCATGCTCTGGAGCTATACTGTGTCCACGGTCACGCCGTCGATGATGGGAGTGATCGGCGGCATCGTCTATGTCTCTGAATCATCAGAGGGACCAGAAGGTCTCTCTTCCGGGTTTATCTATGCGCTGCAGGCGAGCGATGGTCATGTTTTGTGGAAGGCGCAGCCGGGCAGCAATACAGGACTGGCAGACGGAGGAGTTGTAGCGTCAAACGACCTCGTGTATTTCGCAACCTCGCAGGGCAATATCTATGCGCTGCACACAGATACAGGCAGCGTCGCCTGGCATGCTATCCAGTCCCCGCTCCTGGGCATGCCGCCGAATGCACCGACACCGGTACTTGCGAACGGTCTGTTGTACGTTGCCAGTACTATGGGCCTCTTTGCCTATAATGCTGGCAATGGCAGCCTGGCCTGGCAGTACAAAGAGCCGTCTCCTGGCGGTCCAGTCCTGGTAGCGCCAGTTGTGGTGAGCGGGGTGATCTACTTTGGCGGTCAAAGAGGGACAATTCTTGCTTTGCGTGCCAGCGATGGAAGGGTGCTCTGGCAACATAGCGCAGCAGGCATTGCTAATCCTCTGACTGTGAATGACGATCTGGTTATAAGCTATACGGGACCTGTTGAAGCCCTGCGCGCCAGTAATGGTTCTCTCCTCTGGCAACAGAACGTCGTGGGTGCGAGTGAAGGCTCTGACGCGGCAGGGCCGGAGACAGTCGGAGGTAGTGTTGTGCTGGTCGGTGGTGATACTGGCGTGGTGCAAGCCATCAGGGTAAGCGACGGCAAACTGCTCTGGCATTACGCCATCCAGGAACTGCCGGTGCAGAGTCCACCCGTCTCCAGCGCCTACATCTCCTTTACCTCGTCCACCTCCTATCAGCAGGCACTGGAGACAGTGACCAGCCTCGGTCTGAAAACCTTCGCCGATTGCCAGTTTGGTACGTGGGTTTCATCCGACAATAGGGCCCTTTTTGTCAGCAACCACGAGATGACGGTGCTCGCCACCGTCAATTCGGCCCCCCTCTGGTTCGATCGACTGAAAGCGACGTCCGGCGTTCAGATGGTGCAGCCGGGCGGTCCGCAGAGCTGTCCTCTTATGCGACCTGGCAATGGCCCCGCATTTCTGCCCGCCTCACAGGCGAATACCTACGTACAGGTAACATTTACAAATACGGTCCAGTACGCAGCTGCCCTGGATGCCGTCAACAGCCTGGGCTTCCGGCTGGCCGCTCCCTGCTACGAGCAGGCGCGAGCGCAGGGCAGCAAACCTACATGGAAAGCGCAAGACCAGTCAAGTACATTCAACCAGTCGCACACTCTCATCCTTGCTACCACCGGTGCCAACGCGGTGACGTGGCAGAGCCAGTTGAAAGCTGTAAATGGCGTGGTGAAGGTGGTTGCGCCATTTCAGGCAACGTGTTGATCTGGAATCGACTGGATGAGAAAACAAGAGTAAGAATATTGTTTTCTCATCCAGATAGCTTATTTCTGCTAATCCTTTACTCAGAAGGTTTGAGGCCAGCGTCTACCAGTGCTCTCTCTAGAAGGTCGGCTACTCCTATTATGATTGCCCATTTTTGAAGAAAGATAGGTCATATCGAGCTTCGTCCCCTGAAATCTTGAGAATGCCGAGGATATCATTCCATTGACGATCAGAAACCTCGCCGCCCATTCTGTACCACTCTAGCTTGTTAAGAGTGATATCTTCTGCAGAGGCTATGTAAAAAGGGCGGGTCCCCTCTACAAGAGCTTGCTGTTGCACCCTGCGAAATACTTCCTGATCGAAGGCACGCTGTTTGAGTATGAAAACATCAACCTTCAGCATTGTGTCCAGATGGACTACGTTAAAAGAACTTCTTCGTCTAATTGCGTCTCTTACTGCATCTTCGTCGATATAATATGCTGCTTTAAGCAGTTGCATTAAAAGATGGGCATGTTCCATTCGTAAATCAGCCACGAGGTCGGCATCAAAAGTTCCTCGTAATATACCGTGAACTGAACTAGCGACAGAACCTCCAATATGATACTCTACTCCAAGTTGTTCGAATGCCTCGATTACTGGAGTTATTGCTGCAAGGATATATTGAGTGTTTGGTGCGTTCACTGCTTTCTCCTGGCAAGGTCCGCTCTCACCTTATCAGCTAGAACTTGTCCATAATTGTTGGCTATGAAGATCAAAGCAATTTCTTCTTCACTTGCACCTGGATGATTTTGCCTGATACCTTGCTTGTTTGCTTCTATGAGAAATCCGCTCCAGGCTTCGAGAAGGGAAAACCTTTTAGTAATGGGAGCCTTGCGGATCAGTTCAATCTGGATACGTTCTGCCTCTGGACTTGTGTCGGCTGACTGTGTTCTCATATCTCTATATCTCCCTAGCTTATTTGTGCTATAGACAGTCTATCGAATAGCAACCAGTGTGTCAATGATTTTATGCCACTCAGAGAAGCGAAGCAAAACTGATTCCTCACCTCTAGCGTGATATCCTTGTTGAACTTGCTTTTCAGACCCTATAATGGAAATAGCCTGTTTCTTTCTTCTTATGCTAAGAGGGGTGAGTGCGATGGCAGACCGAAATCATCTACATCTTTTGAAAAAAGGGGTTGGTGTGTGGAATAACTGGCGAGCAAAGCACCTGGATGCGCAACCTCAGTTGAACGGTGCGGACTTGCAAAAGGCTCAACTGGCCGGGGCGCAGTTGAGCCGGGCCAATTTATATGGTACGAATCTGAGCGGAGCCGATCTGAACGGTGCCAGTTTGCAGAATGCCAATTTGAACGGTACAACCCTGCATGAGGCTAGCTTACGGATGGCAAACCTTGCTCAAGCTACATTGAGTGGGGCAGACCTTAAAGGGGCACAACTCAAGGATGCGAATTTGCGCGAGGCACGGCTGAACTGGGCAAATTTGTATCAAACGAATCTGAGTGGTGCCGATCTGAGCGGAGCGGACTTGCGCGAGGCGCACCTGTACGGGGTTGACCTGCACGAAGCCAATCTGGGCCATGCGCACCTGAGTGGAGCCGACATGCGGGAGACAAATCTCAGAGGGGTACACCTCTTCGGAGCCGAACTAACCGGTGCAAATCTCACAGGTGTCGACTTGAGTGATGCCGATTTGCGGCAGACGCGGCTGAGTGGCGCAAGCTTTAAGCAGGTGGTACTCAGACATGCAAACCTGGATGGATTATCCCTGGCGGGAGCGAATCTGAGCGGTGCGCAGTTGAGTGAAGCGCATCTGCATGGTGCGAACCTGAGCAGAGCAACTCTGGATGGCGCTCAGCTAACCAGAGCCGACCTGAGAGACGCGAACTTGAGAGGCGCGAAGCTCAGGGGTGCGAACCTTCGCGGGGCAAACTTGAATGGAGCTGATCTCTCCAATGCTGATCTTTCCGATGCCGATCTGGATGGGGTCAGCATGTGGGAGGCGAACCTGGGCGGCGCTCGTTTGCAGGGCGCGCACTGCAATGCTGTAACGTTTAGCGGCGCACGCCTGAGCGGAGTTCATCTCGCGGAGATGGATTTGCGTAACGTGAATCTCAGTGGTGTTGATCTGAGCGGAGCCGATCTTACAGGCGTCGTTTTCAGCGGGATCACATTGAGCCGGGCCAACCTGCGCGGCGTCTGCCTGAAAGGGGTGCAACTCACCGGTGCGAACTTGAGTGGAGCCGATCTGAGTGAAGCTGATCTGAGTGAAGCTGATCTAAGCGAAGCAAATCTCGGCGGCGTCAATCTGAGTGGAGCCAACCTGCAAGGTGCCAACCTGGCAAGAGCGAATTTGAGTGGTGCGCTGCTCAAAGAGGCGAAGCTGGGGGGTGCTAAGATCACGAAAGCCTATCTTATCAGAACCGATCTGAGCAAGGCGAATCTCTATGAAGCGAACGCAAATGGAGCTGATCTGCGAGAGGCATGTCTGTTGGAGGCTGATTTGAGCCACGCCGGTTTGAGCCGCGCCAATCTCTCTATGGCCAACCTGCGAGCAAGCAATCTGAGCGCTGCTGATCTCTACATGGCCGACTTGAGCGAAGCCGACCTCACCGACGCAGATCTGAGCGAGGCCGATCTGCGCGGTGCGGACTTCAATCATGCCAACCTGAGCGGCACCCATCTCGACGCTGCCAGGCTCAGTGGCGCGCTTCTTAGCGGCCCGCTCTCTCTGGAAGACGACTCATCCGCCAGAGGCAACGGGTCGCAATCAGCCGTCGGTTATGATTTTGAACAAACAAGGTTGGGAGGGTGATCCTGTAGTGACAAGGGGCAGACAGTCTGGGAGACTGTCGGAGAGAAGAGGAAGACAGCCTGGGAAGCTGTAGCTGACAGGCCGTGGGCCTGTCGATGCGACCTTGAGGGAGCATCGGGCCTTGTGCTTGTCCCCGTCGGGATGCGACCTTATGATTGAAAGAACGCAAACATGTCGTCTGGTCGCGGTGACAAGCACAAGGTTCATCATCCACCCAATCCCACCCCTTGTCCCTACAGAAAGAGGTCACTCCTCATTGTCAGAGTTCATCAGAAAAACGTAAGTACGGTCTGATAAAGATTGCTGAACACCTTTCCTCCGGGATATAATAGGCGTAGACCATAACGTAATTTGTACAGGTACATGTGACAAACGAACATGATTTGCTGCTAGGGGAGCCGGATTGGCTGAGAGGCAGCCGCAGTGGGCGGTTTGCCGACCCTATGAACCTGATCTGGTTAGTACCAGCGGAGGGAAGCAGCGAGATATGGCAGAGTACAGACCGACCATATCTTGTTGTAGGCTATCAGAGCTATTACAGAAGCCGCAGTCCTCCGTTTTCAGGACTGCGGCTTTTTGTATGCTCGTCATGCTATGAAAGAAGTCTTCTCACATGTCATGCCATGGAAAACCGATTCGGACATGTCCTCCTGAGCGCAGCGAAGGATCTGGAGAGAGCCTTCTCGACCAGGTGGTGGCCTTAGATCCTTCGCTGCGCTCAGGAGGACATGGGAAGGTGATCAGGATGACACGGGAAAGTAAAGGGAGGTGGCGCGTATGGAAGAGCCGCCGAAGTTGTTTGTGCAGGGTCTGACGAAGGTGTTCAAGCGTGGGCAGCAGCGTGTGGAAGCCATTGCCTCGCTTGATCTGAGGGTGAATGTGGGTGAGTTTGTGACCGTTATCGGGCCGAGCGGGAGCGGCAAAAGCACGCTTTTTAATATTATCGCAGATATTGAGCAGCCGACAGCGGGTGTGATTGCCCTTGATGGGAACCCTGACGCGAAGCGAGCGGGCAAGGTAGGTTATATGCTGCAACAGCCACTGCTGCTGCCGTGGCGCTCGGTCAAGGAGAACGTCATGCTGGGGCTGGATGTACGGCGCGTGCCACGCAAGCAGGCGTTGGCGCAGGCTCGCGAACTGCTCAAACGCTTCGGGCTGGCAGAATTTGCAGAGCATTACCCGGCCACACTTTCTGGTGGCATGCGCCAGCGTGTAGCCCTGCTGCGCACCGTCCTCTTCAATTCCTCGTTCCTGCTGCTGGATGAGCCGTTTGGGGCGCTGGACGCACTGACGCGGCTCTCGCTCCAGATGTGGCTGCTTGACCTCTGGCAGTCGTTCCATTCCAGCGTCCTCTTCGTCACGCATGATGTGCGTGAGGCCATTTTGTTGTCCGACCGCATTTACGTGCTGAGTGCGCGTCCGGCTCATGTGTTGCGTGTGGTGGATGTAGACCTGCCGAGGCCGCGCAAGCCAGAGCAACTGGCGCTGGCACAGGCAGTGACGTTGGAGCAGGAATTGATGGCGCTGCTGTTGAAGGAGCAAAAGCTATGACATTGCGCCGTCTCGCTGGATTCGGGCCTGCCTTTGTGCTGGCTGTGGTCCTGCTGGCCTTCTGGGAAATCTACGTGCGAGCAGGCTTAATCAATCCGATCTATCTACCCGCGCCAACAGCAATTGTGCAGGCATTGTTCAATCACTGGGATGTCATCTCGGTCAATACGATGCAGACGTTGCTAGAGACTGTCATTGGCCTGGTAGCGGCAACCGTGCTGGGCCTGGTGCTGGCGATTATGCTTGGACTCTCGCTCTGGCTGCGGCGGGCGGTCTATCCACTGCTGATCGTTTCGCAGACCATCCCCATCATCGCTCTTGCGCCGCTGCTGCTGCTCTGGATGGGTTACGATCTGGAGCCGAAGGTGCTGGTGGTGGCGCTCTACTGTTTCTTTCCTATAGCCGTAGCGTGTGCGGATGGTTTGAGCGGGGCCGATCCAGAGTTGATCAAGTTGATGCAGAGCATGAAGGCGTCGCGCTGGCAGATTCTCTGGCTGGTGCGCCTGCCGGGGGCTATGCCCTCGTTCTTCTCCGGCCTGCGCATCGCCGCAACCTACAGCGTCACAGGCGCTATCTTTGGTGAGTACGTGGGAGGATTTCAAGGTCTGGGCATCTACATGCAGAGCGTTTTCAATTCGCGTGTCATCGTCCTGCTGTTTGCCGCTATCGTGGTGACTGCTGTGCTCAGTCTCCTATTGTTTGGACTTGTATCACTTATTGAACGTATTGCGCTGCCCTGGTATCATGGTGCGGTTGCCCGCACCTGAACACTGGCAAGGAGAACATACAATGAATAGACGCGCTCGTTTCCTGTTAAGCAGTGGTATCCCTGTTCTGCTGGTGATTGTTGTCGTGGCTGGCTACCTCTGGCAGCAACGAGCAGCCGCAACAACTCCGGCAGCAGGGACGACGAGACCCCAACATCTGACCACAATGACACTGGCGCTTGACTGGACGCCCAACACAAATCATACCGGCATCTATGTTGCGCTGAAAGAGGGCTGGTATGCCGACGAGGGTATTGATCTGAAACTGCTGCCCTATTCGGCCAATATCTCGCCGGATGTGCTGGTGAGTAGTGGCAAGGCTGATGTTGGTATCAGTTCGACGGAGGGCATTGTGTCCGATGCGGCTGTTGGTCAGCCGGTGGTCTCCCTTGCCGCCATTATCCAACATAACACATCCGCGCTGGTCTCGCTGGCAAGCTCCGGCCTGAACAGTCCTCGCGACTTCGACGGGAAAATCTATGGCGCGTTTGGCGCACCCTATGAAAATGCGGTGGTGAGCGAGATCATCAAGCACGCGGGCGGGAAAGGTACGTTTAAGAGCGTGACGTTGAGTGTCGATACCATGCAGGCGTTGGAGACGCACCGCATCGATTTCGCATGGGTCTTTGAGGGCTGGGAGGTAATTCAGGCGCAGCGCGACGGTTTCAAAGTCAACGTCTTCCCGATCATCAACTACGGCATTCCTGATTACTACACGCCAAACATCATCGCCAGTCCAAATGAGATCAAGCAGAAACCGGACCTACTGCGCAAGTTTATGGCGGCGACGACTCGTGGCTACGAATACGCGCAAACTCATTCCCGGCAGGCGGCGCAGATGTTGATAGACGAGGCTCCGCAAGGCACCTTCCCCGACACGGGCCTGGTCTTTGCCAGCCAGAGCTTCCTCAGTCCGCGCTATGTCGACCCTGGTCGCCAGTGGGGTTTGCAGGACGCCACAGCCTGGCAGGGTTACCCGCAGTTCATTCTCAATGCCAACGGCGTGCTTGATGCCTCCGGCAAGCCCGTCCACCAGCTGAACCTCAATGCGCTGTATACCAATCAGTTCTTACCGTAGGGGCGGAATGATGACTGTGAACAACCAGAACAGGTAACCAACATGTCATCCTGAGTGAAGCGAAGGATCTGGAGTGAACGTAGCCCAGTTTCGTTGCCTAAGATCCTTCGCTTCACTCAGGATGACATGTGTGAGCTTGTTTTTAGAGCCTGTTAGGGACTCAAGCTGTAATGGATAAAGTGCGGTGCCGTTAGAAGATGAGTAAATGCCAGGAGGGTCTACTCGCCACCATAGTTCCTCAATGTGCGATAATGCAGCTATGAAAGAACCCGCAATCTTGTATCTCCTGGTGGGACTTCCAGGGGCTGGTAAGACAACGAAAGCCAGACAATTAGAAGTTGAAGCCTCCGCCTTGCGGTTGACCCTTGATGAGTGGATGATCCCGTTATTTGGAAGAAACGAGCAGGCAGAACGAGATGCCCTGGAAGGTCGTCTGATCTGGATAGCTCTGCGTGCGCTTCAGCTTCATACCAACGTCATCCTGGATTTCGGATTCTGGAGCAAAGACGAACGGTCGTCTCTGAGATGGATCGCCAGGCAGTTAGGAGCGAAAAGCCAGGTGATTTATTTGTCCATTGATAGAGAAGCGCAACGAAAGCGCGTCGAAAACCGCTTTAGAGAGAGGCCGGACCAGACCTGGCAGATGAGCGAAGAGGAACTGACGAAATGGCGTGCATTATTTGACGAGCCGGATGAAGCTGAACTTCATGACACCATCCTGCCAGAGCCCCCTCATGGATATGAGTCCTGGTCTGCCTGGGCAGCAAAGCGCTGGCCGTCGTTACCCGATGAATATGCATGAGTAATGAGGCAAATCATTAAGGATTCATCCTTCATTTTACCATGTTCTCGACCTTGAATTACGAACAAACTCTAGAGAAGTTGGCTCAGGTCAGCGTTGCCGCCGCACACTACCACGCCAACGCGCTCGCCGAGCGCGGATTGGTATGCTCCTCTGAACAGGGCGGCGGCAGCCGTTGCGCCTCCCGGCTCTGCTACGACGCGCAGGTCGTTCCAGAGCGCACGCTGGGTGGCACGGATGCTTTCGTCGCTGACCAGGACAACGCGCTGCACGTACTGTTGCGCCAGCGAAAAGGCCAGCCCTCCCACGCGCCTCGCCCCTAACGAATCAACGGCCACACCACCTACCTCGACATCAATGGGCTTGCCGGCTTTGAGCGCGTCCGAGAGAGTTGGTGCGCTTTCTGGTTCGACGCCGATGACGCGCACATTGCCAGCAAACCATGCTGCTGCACCCGCGATCAGTCCACCACCGCCCACGGCTATCAGAACGGTATCCAGCTCTGGCACCTGTCGCGCAAATTCGTAGCCCAGCGTTCCCTGCCCGGCTACAACTTCTGGCTGGTCGTAGGCATGGACAACCAGCGCGCCCGTCTCTGCCGCTCGCGCCTGGCTTGCCAGCAGCGCCTCGGCATAGTTGGCTCCGACGATGGTAACATCAGCGCCATAGCTGCGCAGTCGCTGCACCTTGATGGCAGGGCATACTTCCGGTACGAAAATCTCTGCTCGATAGCCCAGTTGCTGTGCGACGTAGGCAACTGCCACGCCGTGATTGCCGCCCGATGCCGCGATGACGCCTGCCGCTGGCACCGTATTGCTCAGAATGCGGTTAAAGGCCCCTCGCGGCTTGAAGGAGCCGGTATGCTGAAGTTGCTCAAGCTTCAGTGTCAGCCGGGCATCGATCCCCCATATGCCAGGTTCCAGATGTATAACCGGCGTTTCTCTCACATAGCCAGTTATGCGCCTGCTGGCCACCTCAATCTCAGAACGCATGATGATAATTCACTTTCTTGTTGCCTTACTGATCATCCTCTTCAGAGATGTCTTTAAGGAATTTGTGCAGATGCTGTCTGCACAAATTGCTCATCGGGATATGCCTCAGCAAACGCCCGCATATACTTGAGATTGCGGGCAGAAAAACCCTTCATCTGCGGAAACGCTGCGTGTAGATCGTGGGCTAAGGTGTCGATCACTTTTGCGCCCCATCCTTGCTGCTGCTGGCGCTCTAAAATACTCCGGCCAATCTGCCAGTAGAGTAAAATAAGCTCACGATTGACAGCGAGCACGGCGTGAAATTGCGCTTGCTGAATGCGGTTTTTAATTGTCTGTAGAAACGCCTGATAATCAGACGATATAAGCTCATTCGTCATGCCTGTATTATGTGTACCCAAACAGCCTCTTGTCAAGGAACAGAGCGCAAAAGAGAAAGGATTGTCATGGTATCAACATTACGAACATTGCTTCGTTTGCATATCGAAGCTGTGTGGGGAATATCGCTTCCTCTCATTGTTGGGAACTCTGTTGAGCTAATGCATGAGGGGAAGCAGCCGCGCTGGAAATTGTATGCTGCCAACATGGCGGGGGAGCAGGTGGCTGTCTGGCGACCTGATGTCGTAGCGTCTGAACGGAAAGCACTGATCGCACGTGCGAGGGAAGCATTCACCCTCGCCCCGAGCGAGCGTGTGGCCCCAGGCATCAGTCGAGAGGTGGCGCTGCATCAGGTGGCATCTCCAACTCTCAGCATTGCGGCTGCTCAACATATTGCGCGCTTCCTCGGTCCTGAAGATCAAGACCTGGTAGACAAATTTGATCCCGGGGAAGTTGCATATTACTATCATCCAGACCGGCGTCCGCTGGTTGGGGTCGTTGTTGAGGGCTGTCTGCTTAGTCTTGCGCACAGTTCACGCAGGACTGCCGAGGCGTGCGAACTGGGCATTGATACACTGCCGGAGGCACGCCGCAGAGGCTATGCGCTTGCCGCGACTCTGCTGTGGGCCGATGCGATTACGCGGGAAGGCCTTGTCGCGTTCTACAGTGCATCTGCCGAGAATAGCGCTTCCCTTGCATTAGCTGCGGCGGCTGGATATCGGGCTTTCGCACGAGCTGTGATGATTGATGACGAAGAGGGAAATGCTTGAGGAAGATTTACGTGGAAAGTTCTTGTCTGTCCGTGTGAATCAGCAGCAGGAGGCCGCTTTGCAGGGAGACTTCGGCGTGGTCGGAGGTGAGGACGTTGCTGACGCCGCGTGGCTTGCCGAAGCAGAGCGTTTCGTCGCGCAGAGTGTAGTAGAGGTTGGTGGTGCGGATGCCGCTGGCTTCGGCGGTAAGCGGAATGAGCGAGAGGAGGTCACCGCTGTGGCCGTTGATAGTGCTGCTGGCAGGGCCACGCAACAGCCAGCAGGTGGATGGACCATCAACGATGCGCATAGGTGGCGACTCGAAAGCGGCCAGCAGCATGACGTTCGCCATCGTGTGATCGAAGCGCGCTCCGCCTAGCGCGCCGAGAATGGTGATGGCAGTGGCCTCGCGTTCGATGGCGGTCAGAACCGCGAGTTCACTGTCGGTCTCGTCCTTCTCGGCGACAACGCGGATGATCTCGCTGCCTTGTGCTTCCAGTTGTTGCAGAGGCAGTGCCGCCAGCGAATCGAAATCGCCAACGACAACAGAGGGAACGTAGCCGAGTTGCAGCGCCGTCGCTGCTCCACTGTCGGCTGCAAGAATCATATCCGCGCTTGCCAGTGCCTGCTCAACGGCTTTGCCAGGCCGTACTGTGCCGCCGGCAAAGATGATGATGTGCATGAAGCCTTTGTACCTTTACTCCTGAACTCTGAATAGCACGGCATTCCCTGCTATTTTATTTGTATCACGCGGTTTTAACCTGGGTGGCTTCTGCAAGGCCCAGGGCTTTGATGGCCTGCTCGCGCAGGACGAATTTCTGCACTTTGCCGCTGCCCGTCATGGGATAGGAGTTGACGAACTGGAAGTAGCGGGGAATTTTCTGGCGGCTGATCTGGCCTGTGCAGTACTCGCGCAATTCCTCTTCGGTCAGTTGCTCGCCCGCTTTGGGGATGACCACCGCCAACAGTTCCTCGCCGAAGAATTTGTCGGGGACGCCGAGCACCTGCACGTCGGCCACTTTCGGATGGCGAATCAGAAACTCCTCGATCTCGCGGGGGAAGAGGTTTTCGCCGCCGCGAATGACCATCTCTTTGAGACGACCGACGATATTGATGTAGCCATTGGCATCCATCGTTGCCAGGTCGCCGGTGTGCAGCCAGCCATCGGCATCGACAGCTTCCGCCGTTCTTTCTGGCATATTGTAGTAGCCAGACATGACGATGGCCCCGCGACAGCAGATTTCGCCGCGTTCTCCAACGGGTACGGTCTCGCCAGTAGCCGGGTTGATGATCTTGATATCGGTATGGGGCAGGGCTTTGCCGACTGTTGCCGCCTTAAGTTCGAAGGGGTCAGCAGGCAGGGTAACGGTCATCGCGCCGGTGTTCTCTGTCTGACCGAAGGCGATGATGACATCGGCCCCGATGCGCCTCTTGACCCCTTCCATCAACGCAACGGGAACAGGCGCGCCTGCGCAACTGATCTGTTCGAGCGACGAGAGGTCGTATTGTTCGAAGTCGGGATGTTGCAGAAGCGCCATGAGCATGGATGGCACGCCGCCGGTGTAGGTGCAGCGTTCGTGGCTGATGATCTGCATGGCCTTCAGAGGGTCGAAGCCGAGCAGGGGATAGATGGTGCCACCGGAAATGAGGGCAATGAGGGTAAAGCCCACGCAGCCAAAAACATGGAAGAAAGGCACGAGCACGCAGCCGCGAAAATCCGTCTCAGTTTTGCCCTGTTTCTTCGAAAAGTATGCCTGATTGAGCAGGCCGCGATGGGTCAGCACTGCCCCTTTAGGGAAGCCAGTGGTGCCGGAGGTATAGAGGATCATAGCCGGGTCGTTAGGCGTGACGGAGGCCTGACGCTCGGCAAGGGTCTCGTCGCTGATGGATGCGCCAGCCGCGACCAGCTCGCGGAAGAGCGCGGGTCGCCAGCTATCTTGTTCAAGGTCGGCAGGTGGCAAACCGAGGAGGCAGACGTAGCGCAGCAGCGGGAGACGCCCACCTGCTTCGCCGGTCACTTCTCCTGGCTTGCTGCCGGGCGTGGTCAGTGCGCGCACGGTAGCCAGGCAGTTATGGTCGCGTATCTGTGCCATCAGGAACAATGCTCGCACATCGCCCTGCTTGAGGATGTATTCGACCTCGGCAGCACGCAAGATGGGGTTGATGGTGACCAGCACGAGGCCAATTTTAGCGGCGGCAAGCTGGAGTAACGGCCATTCGGGTACGTTCGCGGCCCATACTGCGATATGATCACTTTTGTTGAGACCCAGCGCCATCAGCCCTCTGGCGACAGCGTTGACCCGCGCCCGGTACTCGGCATACGTCCAGCGAATATTCAGGGCGTCACCAAATTCGGGATAGCCAGAGTAGACAACCGCTTCTCGCGTGGGAGTTTCGCTTGCCTGCTGGTCCAGACAGTCGCCAATGGTCGTTTCGAGCAAAGGGTCGCCGGAAGTCTCGGCCTGCCAGTATGACAGACCATCGTTGGTCATGGCCATTTCTTCCTCCTCAGAGAGTGGTTGCAGAATGGTTACTTTTCCTCATAAAAAACTACAAACAGTATAGCACAACAGAAATGCGCCGTTCAGTTTTTATGCAGGATATACGAGGAAGGTGTTGGCGTAGATCACCTTACGCCTGTTCAATGCGTTGCAGTACTTGCTCGATGACCGAGCGGCGCTGCTGGCTAAGGATTGGATAGAGCAGGGTGGCCGTTTCGCGAAAGAGGCGCAAAGCAATTCTGGCCCTGGCTTCGATGGAACTGGTATCTTCCGGGCCAGTTTCTGTGTCGATGAGCAGGCGGTGATAGTGCGTCCAGGGAGTGTCAAGGCCGACGGCATTCTCGACCTCCTGGTAATAGACGCTGTCGGTGGTGATAAAGACAGCGTGATAGAGCATCATCGCTTCAGTCGCGCCCTGAAGGAGCCGCGTAATGACGTAGGAGACGCCGGAGAGATTGCCTTTCCAGAGATTGCTGAAAAGCTTGTGGACGAGTTCGGCATCACACATGAGGATATGCCCGGCGAAACCGAGGGCTTCGGCACGCAACGGTTCCCAGGAAAACCCCTCAACCATCCGTTTCAACTCGCGCATGCAGCCGTCTTTGTCCAGCAGTACTCGTGTCTGCCGGAAGCTGGGAACGATCCAGAGCGCACGGTCAGGTTGAGTGAGATCTTGCTGAATGCCTTCGAGCGTCTTCAGCCCAATACTGACAAGGTGTCCGTCGCGGTACACGAACCGCTTGCGCAACGGGCGGTATGTATCCGGGACGAAGCAGGCGATATCTACGTCGCTGTAAGGCGTTGGCTCGCCTCGTGCATGGCTGCCGCCGAGACCAATGCCCCGGATATGTTCGTTATCCAGTTCGGCAACCAGTTGCGCAAGCCATGATTCTAGCAGCGGAGTGACAGGTGCGGCGGGAGGCGAAGGTGATGGTTCTAACATACTCCTGAACCTTTCTGTGCTTTCTGAGAGGACTGACGATGAGAGTGTCAACGGTTCAGGAGTATATCACGTAGGATTGTGGAGGGCAAGCCGCCGTACTGGCTCACCTGAACAATCTTACTTTTGAGCAATCAATTCCTTGACTTTTCTCATACTATTCTCTAAACTGGCCGAAACGCTGTGTGATCTTTCGATTGGAGTGAGAAATGCGCGTCTGCTGGTGCTTGCTCGCATTTTGCCTGTTGCTGGCACTCTGCCTGATCTTTTCAGCCTCAGAGGTTCGTGCTGATGGGGGCGCGCCGAACCTGGCCTATGTTGTTGGAACCGCACATGGCATTGCTGTGATTGATATCCTGCAACAAAAAGTTACCCGCACGATTCCTGTGGTTGGTGATGCACATACTGTCTTATTAAGCCTGGATGGGCGTTTCCTGTATGTAACGCAGCCAGCAACAGGCACAGTGACAGTGATTGTTGCTCGAACTGGTCAGATATATTGTAGCGTTCATCTGCCCGGACATCCAACATATATGGCGATGGGAACGGATGGAATCACCTTGTATATAGCAAGTACAGAAGGGAATGTGAGCACCATCGATTCCACAACCTGTACTGTGCTCAGAACTTTCGAGACACATGACCCGCTCTATGGCCTGGCAGTTGTGGCTGTCACCTCCGGGAACGCTTTGATCGATCAACTCTGGATTGCCGGGTCTAACGCGCTGCTCCTCTACAATGAGCAGGGGCAGCAGCTTGCCAGCGTGTCAATTGCGGGAGGGCCACAATCGCTCTGCGTTTCTTCGGGGTTGACTGCCTATGTTGCGACGCGCCAGGGAACGGTTGTCGCGGTAGACCTGAGTAGTTTGCAGGTTTCTCCCCCCTTGCTTACAGGCGGAAGCTTCGGTACGATGGATTATAACGCGATCACGCTGGAGGTGTACGTACCCGATCAGGAGGCTGATCAACTCGATGTCCTCTCTCCCTTTCTCGTGGGGCAAGCTCTTGCGCCACAGGAACCGGAGCGCGTGATTCACCTGAATGGCTCTCCACAGTCGGTGGCTATCAGCAGCGATGGGCAATTTGGCTTCGTGGCGCTCAGAGGAGGAAAGGTTGTCATGCTCGACATTCCTGCCCGGCGCACCATCAAGACGATTGACGTTGGTGGCACGCCGCACTTCATCATTACCGGCCTCTATCCTCCTCCCGGCGCAATTGCGCCGCTGCAAACGGCACTGTCACCTGCGCTTCAAATAGCCCTCTTCGTGGCGATCGCACTCGCGATGGTGGCGCTTCTTGTGACGCTGTGGTTCGTGTGGAGGCGACGGTCTGTTTTTTCCCCTCGTAAGTAAAGAGCGCAGCTATGACGTACAAATGCTATTAGAGCTTCCCGGACAGGTGCGGATAGTAAATGTGGATGAAGGCTGGATGTTGGAGAGACTGGCATAGTACAATCGGAACCTGGAGTCAAAGGTAGGAACGCCATTATCCTGCTGCTCAGCGGTGATGAGCAGTTGATATGGTGGGTTCGCGAGCAGTTGCGCGTTGGTATAGGATGAAGCGAGGCTTCCATGTTGTGGCGTTAAGAGCCAGTGGACGGGTGGCGCAACATTGTTGGTTTCCAGCCAGGCATAATAATGGGTCTGAGCAGGGGGATCGGCAACAGGTGAAAGAGTAATTTGCACCTCATCAATTGTTCCTGCACGAACGTTGGGCATACTGACACTGAGAAAGCTTACCTTCCCCACAACGGTGTTTGGCGCTGGCGAAGTTGACGGTTTGTTTAGGGCAGAGACCGCGTAGAGCAGCCCTGAACCAGCTACAACAGCAATCAGCACAGCGAGCAAGACAACGTGCAGCGGTTTCCACTTCCTGCGTGGGTGTTGCTCCGGTTGTAGCACTGATGGTGAGGGATGCAGTGCCGTTTGAGGTGTGGCAACAGAAGGAGTATCAGAGCCTGTCTGTGCCAGGGGAGCATATTCCGAACCGGCGTTTGCAGCTACCGCGAACGGAAACTGACCATTGTTCTCATTACTGCGATCACTGACAGTGGGTGTGAACACCGAATTTGACGCGCTGAAAGGGGACATGGGCTGGATCGCGGGTGGCGTTAATGATACTGGAGTTATGCTGATTGGCTGAGAAGGTAGCAAGGGATGAGAGGGCGTTGTTGCGCCGTCATGAAGCGCAACGGACCTGCTTAGCTCACTGGGAACAGGAATATTGAGGGCTTCGGCGACGGCGGTGGTCATGGCAGAGGCGCTGGGGAAACGATCTTCGGGTTTTTTCGCGATGCTTTTGAGAATAACTTCAGATAAGGCGGGTGGAATATGCGGGTTGATCAAGGCAGGAGGCGTGGGCATTTCCTGGAGATGCTGAAAAAGGATCACCATGAGGGAGTCACCACGAAAGGGTGTGACGCCCGTGGTCATTTCATAGAGGATAATGCCGAGTGAGTAGAGATCACTGCGCTTATCAACCGTAAGTCCCTGCGCCTGCTCCGGTGAAACATAGAGCGGGGTGCCAAGTACTTTCGTCGTGGATCCACCAACGCCCTGTAATCTGGCAATGCCGAAGTCAGTGAGAATAGGTTCGCCCAGTGAGTTGCGCCTGGGAGAACGCTGATCGAGCAGCACATTAGCTGGCTTGATATCGCGATGGATCATTCCTCTTCCATGCGCGTAGTCAAGCGCGAGGCTAATCGCTGTGAAGATGTAGACGATATCGGCATCGGCAGGAAACTGCATCTTGCGCGACGTGTTACGGATATAGTCGGCGAGCGTTGGCCCTTCAATGTAGTCCATCACCATGTAGGCTATCGGTGCGTTCGGGTTAGAGGCGTAATCGAGTTGAAAATCATGAATTTGCACGATATTGGGATGGTGCAGCGAGGCGATAAACCGTGCTTCACCCTCGAAACGGGAGACAAAATCGGGATCAGACTGCAAGTCGGCATGGAGCAGTTTAATAGCAACGTAGCGGCGCAAGCGGGTATCAAATGCCTTCCAGACTTCGCCTTGCCCACCACGTGCCAGGCGTTTTTGCAGTTCGTATTTCCCAAGATAGCGCGACTCCGTGCTCATGCTCACTCCTCAATAATGTCGTCTGTTCATCTCTTTGCCTTTTCATTATCGAGAAAAGCTCAAAAGATGTCAATGATGATTTTGGAACAGGCTCTATATCCCTTCAGGGGGAAATTGGATATCCGTAGGGGCGATGCCTTGTGCTCGCCCGCGTCCCGGTACTGCCACAACGGGCGAGCACAAGGCATCGCCCCTACGGGATTCCCCTGTAAGGACGGAGACTCTGTGACAGAGTGCAGGCGGTAGATGCCTCTGTTGCCTGCACTCTGTGATGCATTTTATAGGCTCTCTGGTACATTTTTCGAGATATCATAGGTGGCGATCTTCTGAGCAGCGTAGTGGGCCTGAAGGACACCAGGTATGATGGTGTTCGTGACTGGATTGAGCTTCCCAATGTAGGCATAGGTGCTTTGTGTGACCAGGTCGTTTAACAATTCTCGGGCCGCTGGCTGCGTCAATTGCGTGGGCGTCATATTGAAGAGCATCTTTGCATCGGTACGCTCTGTAGTCAACCATGCCTTTGCGTTCGTAATATCAACCGCGATTTCCTGCGAGAGGTCGTGCATTTGCGGCGTGGCGTCGGGCGCTCTATTCAACTCGTTGACGTGAAGCACCAGGTGAACGAGGTCACCTGGCGTATTCTGATTTGGATCTACCTCCAGCAGGCCAATCTGGGCGATAGTGGGATCAGCAGTGACAGGGGTACCGGCTGGCACATCAAGGTGGACATTCGGGATGCCATCAAGGTAGTCCAGGATTTCGATGGACAGGCTGTGTATCTGCTGATAGTTGTTGGTTGTGCCGTCGAAGTCGTCCCGTGCACTGCTGGACAGTTCCAGTATCTTTTCCGTATCGCGGAAGACCCAGGTATCCAGTCCGCCATAGAGACCCTTGACCTGAAGATGGTCTTCGTTATAGAACAGGTGACGAACATGGTCAAGGCCGCGCAAATTTAAACCACTGGAGTCTTTCGGGATGTACGCCTGGGGCAGCTGTGCGTAGTAGACCCAGGTAGAGTGGTCGGTGGAAGGCTGGCTCGGATTTTGCCCCGCGTTTTCCAGTGTAATGAGCAGGCGGCTGGTTACTGAAAGCAGGTTGTTGTGCTGCGGATTCATGTAGGTGTAATGGACAGTGCCATTCTGCTGCACCGGCAGGTTATTGGTCAGCAGAAGCGGAGGGTTGAATGGCGGCGGCACCAGAAAGTCTGGTTTGGGGGTCGTGTCTTTATCACCGAGCAGCCACAGGTAATAACTTTTTCCCGTCGAGGGTGCCTGGATGTTTTGCAGATCGACCTCCAGTTCATCGGCAATGCCTTGAGCGCCATCGCCTAATTGTCCGCTGCTGGCATAGACAGCATGACCGACAATGTCGCTTGCCGGTGTGATAGCGCCGCCGGTGGCAGTGCGGAAGTGCAGAAAGTAAGCTCCCAGCGAGCCGCCCAGCAAGACGATGATGAGTCCAATTATCCCCAGAACCAATCCTCGTGGTCGCTTCGGAGCTGAAGGAGGTACGGGGTTTGTCGTGGGTGCGACCGGAGGAGCCTGTGTATTTGTTCCTGTGAGGTCTGCGAGATCTGTGGCGTCTGTGAAGATGCCTGTGGTGGAGTAACAGCGCTGCTACCGAAGGCAGAGGCGACCGCAAACGCGGGAGTTTGCGGATTTGATTGATATACCGGAGTCGGCATTGGCGCTGAGGTTTGCACACCAGCAATTCCGGGAGAAGATGACGTTATCACCGTGGGAAGATTGGATCGGCCAGGCGTGACATATGTTGGCGCATACTCGGCGTC
This sequence comes from uncultured Chloroflexia bacterium, assembly GCA_963736995.1. Lineage (GTDB taxonomy): Bacteria > Chloroflexota > Ktedonobacteria > Ktedonobacterales > Ktedonobacteraceae > CADDYT01. The sequence continues at coordinate 1,034,362 of CAVTRB010000002.1, read as the reverse complement.
TACCGGAAAGGCAGGGTTGCTCACGCTCTCTGGAACCGGCACTTGTAGCGAATCTGCGATAGCTGCAGCCAGGGAGGTGGCGCTGGGAAAGCGTGCTGCCGGGTCCTTCGCAAGGCAGCGCATAATCACCATTGCCAGGGCAGCGGGAATAGTCGGATTGATCTGCGTCGGGAAGGTAGGAGTAGCGTTAAGGTGTTGTGCCATCACGCTTGTTGGGTCATCTCCACGGAAAGGCACTACGCCTGTAACCATTTCGTACAGGATCACGCCCAGCGAGTAGATATCACTGCGCTCATTGCCGGGGTAGCCGCTCACCTGTTCGGGAGAGATGTAGAGCGGTGTGCCGGGCAACCCGATTGAGAGCGTGGTTGCTGCCGCTCCCATGAGCCGGGCAAGCCCAAAGTCGGTGAGAATGGGTTCCCCAATGGGACTGCGCGTCGTGTTTTGGCTGTCAAGCAAAATGTTTGCCGGTTTGATATCGCGGTGAATCATTCCCTGCTGGTGCGCGTAATCAACGGCGAGGCCGATAGAGGTGAAAAGCTGCACGATCTCCTGAGCAGAGAGGAAGTTGCCACGAGCAGGGGTATTGCGTATGTAATCGGCTAGCGTCTGCCCCTCAACATAATCCATCACCATATATGCAATGGTGCCTTCTTCTTCTGAAGAGAGAATTTGAAAATCGTGGATTTTCACAATGTTGGGATGGTGCAGCGAGGCTATTAACCGCGCCTCACGCTCGAAACGTTCGATAAAATGGGGATCCTCTTTCAGATTCGCGTGCAGCAATTTGATCGCAACATAGCGCTGAAGTTGCAGATCAAGCGCTTTCCAGACCTCTGCTGTACCTCCATACCCCAGCCGCTGCTGTAGTTCATATTTACCGAGACGACGTGGATGTGTACTCATCGCTCCATCTCCTTCTCTAAGCGCAGCTATTCTGCCCATGTGATACGGTACAGGGAGTCACATCGAAGGTCGTCAGAGCCTGGATATTGTAGTGAATTTGCACGACACCTTCTTTGACTGTACCCGTGTTGGGATCGTACTTGCCGACGAAGGCATAATTGGCATTGGTAAACAGATCGTTTAAAATGGCCGTTGAGGAGGCCAACTGGCTGTTATTCATTTGAACCAACTGTGCCGCGTCGTGGCGAATTGCCGTTAACCATACCTGCACGTTGTTGATGTCCTGTGAAATGTGGATGGCAAGTGTACGCTGCTGCGGCGTAACGCCGGGGGACACCACAATTTTTGTCAGGTGGCTTCCAATATGATCTAGATAGCCAGGAGGGGTTTGAGCCACGGTATCAAATTCCAACAAAGCTACCTTAGCGATGGTCGGGTCAATCAAGACCGTTTGCCCTGTAGTGACATCTTGCCCGACAAACTGGCTGCCATCAAGGTAGTCCAGAATGCGTACCAGATCCCGGTGGACGAAGTCGCAGGAGCCTGCATTGCCAGTGGGATCGGCTGCACATTGCTTCTCCCCGTCTCTAGCGCTGCCTGCCTGTTCCAGTATCTTTTCTGTATCGCGGAAGAGCCAGATGTCCAGTCCTCCATTCAGATTCACCTTTGCAAGCTTTGGATCGGCTGCAAGCAGATGCTTCAGGTGATCGTATACGCTGAAATGATCGGGGTCGGTAGGACTCGCTGTCGTTGCAAATGCTGAGGAGAAGCGCCAGTTGCTGATATTGGTAGAGGGAACCGTTGGCGCTGGATTGGTACTCTCTTCCGTGACTAGAAAGCTGTTATAGGTGGCAAGCAGATTGTTGTCATTCGGGTCGGTATACGTCTTCGTCACGTGCCCGTGATTGAAGGGCAACGGGCCGAGAGAAAGGAAAATTGAGTCAGTTTGCTGGTTATTCCACAGCCAGCCATAATAGCTTTTGCCAGCTGCAGGAGGAGGCAAATTCTGTAAATTAATCTGGAGGCCATCACTGATGCCCCGGTTGCTGTTCTCGCTGCTCAACAGGCCACTGCTCACAAAGAAAGCATGGCCCACCACCTGCGACTGCGTTACTGGAGTTGTAGTGCCCCTGGTGAAGTGGTAGATGCCGAAAGAGGAGCCGATGAGCACAACCAGTAGCGCGGCAACCAGTCCCAGGTATAATCCACGAGGGCGCTTCTTGCGTGTTGGCGGAGCCGGTGTGGAAGTCGGTGCCTGCGGCGCTGCGGGCTGTGGAGACTGTACCGGCGTCTGAGCAGGAACTTGCAGCGGAGGCGAGGAAATGGCCGTTACTGGAACAGGCGCGCTTGCAGAGGTGGTTCGCAACGATGTGGGTGTCAGAAACGTTGGCATGTTCATCTCTGTTTGCGAAGGCATACCCCCTGCGGAATTGATAAGCGTCCGGGGGTAGATTGGTGTGGAAGATGAGATGACGGGAGGCGGCGGTAGAACAGGTGTATTGCCGCCTGTAATAATCGGTGGTACAGGCGCAAAGCCCTGTGACGCGTTCTGTTGAGTCTGTTGTGTAGGAGATGACGGGCTATTTGTCGTATACTGCGTGCCACTGATGCCACTGAGAGATACCATAGTGCCGCTTCCCGAGGGCGGGTTGGCCTGACGTATACTCTCCGGTATGCCCACATTCAGAGCATGTGCCACCGTTGTAACCAGGGCGGTCGCGGAAGGAAAGCGTGCGGTAGGGTCGCGAGCAAGGCTGCGCATGATAGCTGCCGTCAGTGCGGGGGTGATTTGCGGGTTGATAAGCACCGGTGAGGTAGGCATGCTGTGAATATGCTGCATCAAAATGTCGCCTTGCGTATCGCCGGAGAAAGGCAGCGCCCCGGTACACATCTCATAGAGAATCGCTCCCAGCGAATAGATATCGCTGCGGTTTGTGACTGCAAGCCCACTGGCAACCTCTGGTGAGATATAGGGCATATCTTCCAACGGAAAAGAAAGTGGATTGCGCAGGTAATTCAGCCCAAAATCAGTAATTTTTGGTTCTCCTGGAGGAGAAGAGGCTGCATTTGTCCGGTCAAACAGGATGACAGATGGTCTGAGTGCTCCGTGAATGATGCCGCGCTGCATGGCGTAGTCAATAGCTGAAGCAATAGCTGATAGCAGATGCACAATTTCGTCGGCAGCCGGGATTTTTCCAGCGTGGGCGGTCGTTTTGAGATAGTCAGCAAGCGAAGGACCCTCCACATAATCCATGATGAGATAGGCTTCATTTCCACCATCCACCATGCGAAAATCCTGTACCGTTACGATGTTTGGGTGTCGAAGCGAGGTCAGCATTTGCGCCTCATGATAGAAACGAGCAGAGAAATCAGTGTTGCCCTGCTCGTTGATCGTGATGACTTTGATAGCAACGTAGCGCTGCTGCCCGGTGTCCCATGCCTTCCAGACCTCACCCATTGCTCCACCCGCCAAACGCTGCTGTAGTTCATATTTTCCGACACGGCGTTGATTTGTACTCATGCCATGCACCTCGTTTCCTGTCTCAGTTTCAGAAACTTTTCTCAAAAAGTGCCTTATGTAAAGTATTTTCTATAGCAATGCGACCTGCGAGAAGAAATGAAGGCATTTCTCAGCGCAAGAGCAAAAAAGATCTGATACGTAAACGTATCGAGTGCCTGATTTTAGCAGATTAAATCAATGCAAGGGGACAAAGTTCATGGCATAACTATACTTGATCTTATCAGGCAAGTCAACGGATATTCATCGGTAATTACTCACAAACTTGCGCGGCAGAAGACGAAATGCCAGACTCATAAACTCTGGTACCTCGATACAGCCTTGACGAGTAAATCGTAGAGTATGGTATTATAGGTATCGCGATAATGGTACTCTGGTATGTGATAGTGAAAGGTCGGAGGCAAAAACGCTCTGATTCCACAACAAAGTGAACATGAACCTCTCTGCTAAAGCAAGATAATGAAGATTGACAATCAAAATCGGCAACGAGGGGTAGCATCGTCCTGTAGGGACAGGGGACCTTGTGCCTGTCCGCTCACTCTGCCTACTGGCCTGTTGGCTCCCTCAAACCTGGACATCTGCTGTGGCGAGGCGGACAAGCACAAGGCCCCCTGACCCTACAGAAGATGGGCGGTCCCTTTCCCGATCTTGCATGTTCCAATTCATAAGCATAAGGATGTAGAATTATATGGCTTTATCTCATAAAGTACAACAGGTGCAATCATGGGGGCGCTATCCGGTGGTTGAGCCTGCGCGGGTGGTGCCGGTGTACTGGCGACATGAGGTGCCGGAGCTGGCGAGTTTTGAGGTGCCTGTGCTGCCGTATGCGTATGGACGCAGTTATGGGGATAGCTGTCTGAACGAGGGCGGTGTGGTGCTGGATGTGAGCCACCTGCGGCGCTTGCTGGCGTTTGACGAGCGCGAGGGTGTGCTGCGCTGCGAGGCAGGGGTCTCGCTGGCGGAGATTTTAGAGGTGATTGTGCCGCGTGGCTGGTTTTTGCCTGTGACGCCGGGAACGAAGTATGTTTCCGTGGGTGGGGCCATTGCCAATGACATTCATGGCAAGAATCATCACCGGGCCGGAACGTTTGGCCGCTATGTGACCTGCTTTGAACTGCTGCGCTCCAATGGCGAGCGTTTGCTCTGCTCGCCGACCGAGAATCGCGAGCTTTTCGCTGCCACTATCGGCGGATTGGGCCTGACAGGGGTGATTCTGTGGGCGGAGTTCCGCCTCAAGCCTATCGCAAACCCTCTGATTGAGATGGAGCGCATCCGCTTCGCCTCGCTTGAGGAGTTTCTGACGCTCTCAGAGCAGTCCGATCGGGATTATGAATATACCGTCTCCTGGGTGGATTGCTTGATTGGAGGCAAGGATGCCTGCCGGGGCATTTTCATGCGCGGCAACCATGTACCGGCGACCTCACGGACGATAAAACAGCACGGCAAGCTGCCTTTGAGCGTGCCGTTTGACCTGCCATCGCAGGCGCTCAATACGTTTACGGTAAAGGCATTCAACGCGCTGTATTATCGCTCGCAGGTGAGCCACGTGGTGCGTAAGGTCGTGCATTACGAGCCGTTTTTTTATCCTCTGGACTCGATTAAGGACTGGAACCGGCTCTATGGGCGGCGCGGCTTCTTGCAGTACCAGTGCGTTGTCCCGTTTGAGGGGGGGCGCGAGTCCATGCGCGATCTGCTCGAACGCATCCGCCGTTCGGGGCAGGGATCGTTTTTGACGGTGCTGAAGAAGTTTGGCGCTGTGCCTTCGCCGGGGCTGCTCTCGTTTCCACGACCCGGGCTGACGCTGGCGCTGGATTTTGCCTATCATGGATGGAAGACGCTGCAATTGCTGGATGAGCTGGATGGAATAGTGCGACAGAGCGGCGGCGCGGTCTACCCGGCGAAGGATGCGCGCATGTCGGCTCAGTCTTTTCAAGCGTATTTTCCGCGCTGGCGGGAGCTTGCTTGCTATAAAGACCCGAAATTCTCGTCCAGCTTCTGGCGACGAGTTACTACTACTGAAATTGGTGCAGAGACGTATGAAGATGTTGATACTGGGCGCGACCTCAGCCATCGGGTATGAGGCGGCGAAGTGTTTTGCGGGCGAGGAGGCGGAGTTATTTCTGGTGGGGCGCACGGCTGAGAAGCTCGAAGTGGTCGCTGAGGACCTCAAGGTGCGTGGGGCGAAGCGCGTAGAGACCTGCCTCTTCGATCTCACCGATCTGGAGCGGCACCAGGAATTGATCGATAGGGCTGTTGTCACGCTGGATGGACTGGATACGGTTTTGATCTCGCATGGCACGCTGGGAGACCAGCAGAAGTGCCAGCAGAGCGTCGAGGAGATGCTGAAGGAGTTCACCGCCAATTGTACCAGTGTGATCTCGCTGCTGACGATCCTGGGCAACTATTTTGAGCAACAGCGACATGGCTGCATTGCCGTAGTGACCTCTGTGGCAGGTGATCGTGGTCGGCGCAGCAATTACGTGTATGGTATGACGAAGGGAGCTGTCAGTCTTTTTTTGCAGGGGCTACGCAGTCGCCTGTACAAAGCGGGCGTCTCCGTTGTGACCATTAAGCCGGGGCTGGTGGATACGCCGATGACGGCGGCACTCAAAAAGGGGCCGCTCTTCGCCAGTCCGCGTGTGGTAGGCGAGGGCATCTATAAGGCAATCAAGCAGCGCAAAGAGGTGGTCTACCTGCCCTGGTACTGGCGCTATATCATGCTGCTAGTCAAGGGCGTGCCGGAGAAGGTATTCAAGCGGCTGGCAGTCTGAGTATCGCTCTGTCAGCGAATGCGTGCGTAGACGATGAAGAGGATGCAGCCGAAGATGACCAGCAGGATGCCCGTGCCGATGAGGATGAAGAGGATGGTGCTGCTGGCAGGGCCACCATCGGAACCTGAAGTGTCGTTCGCACTGGCGTTTTTTGTAGTAGTGGGCGATGCTGACAGGGTAGGAGTGACTGTAGGTGAGGTGGTGACTGATGGAGATGGCGATGCTGAAGGCGTCGCTGTTGCCGTCACGATCAGGGCATTGGAAGCGGTAGCATTCATCGTTGTTTCATTGGGAGCGACGGCGGTGACGGAGTATGTTCCGGGCTGTGTGCTGGCGGGAATGGTGAGAGAAACGTTGAGATTGCCATCTGCATCGGCAGAGGCGCTTTGACTGGCGATCTCCTGACTGGTATTGTTGCCTGCCATGATGGAAATGGTGATCGCCTGGGGCGGTAGCCAGTTGATACCGGTGACAGTAACCTGAGTACCAGGTGCAGCGGTGGATGGCGCGACAGAAATGGTGGCGGGCGGCGCGACGGTGAAGGTGTTTGAGGAGAGTGCGCTGGAGCCGTGTTTAACGACGCAGATATAGTACGAGGTTCCCGGATTTGCCGCGTTGCCGGGCCATGCACTCTGAATTTGAAAGCCGCCACCGGTGATGAAAACTTTCGGATGGGTGTTGAAAGGTGTGAGGCCGAGAGCAGAGGGATTACCCGTATCGCTGCATTTCGCCGGGGCGCTGTTCGTTGTGGTGTAGAGGCTGGCGATACCGGAAGTGAAGCCGGAGCCGGAAATAGTAACCCGTGTGCCGGGATGACCGGTTGTGACGCCGGTGGCTATAGAGGAGGTGATAGAGACCTGGGGGTTGCCCGCGGCCCATGCAGCCGATGTGAAGTAGCTGAAGAAGAGCAGCAGGCTGATGCCAACTGTCAGCAGGCAACACAATACCTGCACATAACGCCAATGAGCTATCCTGAACACGTTCAGTCTCCCACAATTAAGATGTATCATAAGATGATGACGTGGCTGTACGAGGCATGTAACGGTACAGGCCAATATGGGTATTTTTCACTTTCCGGCTTCGCGCTGGCGTAGAGCCTCGTAGAGCGCGATACTACCCGCGACTGCCGCGTTGAGCGAGTTGATATGGCCGTACATGGGGAGTTTGATGAGCAGGTCGCAGTGCTCGCGTACCAGGCGACTGATGCCTTTGCCCTCGTTGCCGACGACGAGGGCGAGCGGGCCGGTCAGATTGGATCGCGTATAGAGCGTTTTTGCTTCGCCTGCCAGCCCGACGACCCAGATGTTGCGCTTTTTGAGTTCTTCGATAGCGCGGGTGAGATTGGTTTCCTGGGCGATCAGGAGATGTTCGGTAGCCCCCGCAGAGGTTTTAATGACGGTGGCGTTGACTTCTGCTGCCCGGTGCTCTGGAATGATGACGCCGTGAACGCCTGCTGCCTCGGCTGTGCGCAGCAGCGAGCCGAGGTTATTGACATCCTGAATGGCGTCGAGGATCAGTAAGAATGGTGGCTCGTTCTTGCTCTGGGCGAGAGCCAGTATCTCATCGATATCGGCATAGGTGCGCTCGCCGACAATAGCCAGAACGCCCTGGTGAACCGCACCGTGGCTCAACTGGTCGAGACGCGCCCGAGGCACTGTCTCCACCGGAACGTGACGCTGCCTGGCCTCTTGCAGGATGGAGGCAATGGCAGATGCCTCACGCTGACCCTCAGCCAGCAAGACACGTTTGACCTGTCGTGCAGAATGGAGTGTTTCTAAGACGGGATTGCGGCCCCAGACATATTCGGGCATAGTACCTCTCAAGCATCAAGAACAAATTCTCGCTGCTGAAAAGTATAGCACACGGACTGTGATGTGGGAACAGTATACAGACCTCACTTCATCACAAGATAGCCAAGCTCTGCCAGCACTCTGTTCAGATCATCGTCGTCCGGCCTTACCAGCATGGTTTTCTGCTTCCCACGATCGATGACTATCGTTGGAGTGAGCAGCAGGCCGCGATTGATGAAGAGGACGAAGCGTTCCACCGCCGCATTATGATTGACATTGATACAGTGGAAGGAAACGCCTGCCTGCCGCAACCGATTTTTTATCCTGGAGGTATGCTCGCAGCCCTTTGCACCGTAGATAGTGATAGACTCATCCATAGGTCATCCACCTCTATTATATGTGAGAACTCCCTCCGCTAAAGTATAACATAAATTAGTCCTTTTTGCCTGTTTTTGAGTAGGTCTAACGGGTTATTATGGTGATTATCCTCTCTGTGACTACGTAATTACCTGATGACAAATGGACAAAAGCTCTTTTATAGATGGAAGGATAATTTGATGTCAGTAGACAATCTCTTGCAAATGCGGAGCATAGAGCATGAGGCGTTGCTTGCGCGGGTGGTGGCACTGTTACATACAGATGAGCGTGTGGCGGCGGCATGGCTTTTCGGTTCGCGTGGTCGCCAGACTGACGATGCGTTAAGTGATCTTGATCTGTGGGTGGTCGTAAAGGATGAGGCGTGTGAGGCAATTGTAGCCGAGCGACAGCAATACGTGGCTCAACTGGGGGAACCTGTACTTTTATTGGAGTCTCCCGGGAATGCGCCAGTCGGAGGAGGTTATCTGATGGCGCTCTATCCCGGGCGGGCAGGCGTTCACCAGATTGACTGGTACTGGCAGCGACAAACGGATGCGAGCCGCCCACGTAAAGCTGTGCTGCTGTTTGATCGCGTAGGGATTCCGCAGGACTCCCGCCAGGAGCAACTTGATGAGGTGGGCAATGATGGTTCCCTCGCGGAGGACGAACGAGCGGCGCGGCTAACGCAGTTGAGCGCCTTTTTCTGGGCAATGGGCAATATCGGAGTAAAAGGCATTGTGCGCCGTAAGGCATGGGATACGGTAGGCCTGCTGGAGTTGTTGAAAGGGCTGGTGGACGAAGTGAAGTATCTGGTTGGCGTGTCTGCTGTGCAGCCGGGACGCGAGGCATGGAGGACGGATACGGTTCCACCCGTTCGGCAGAGCGATCAGCTTATTATGCTGCGTGAGACAATGCACGGGATGGAGGCTTTGACACCGCAAATCGAAGCAATTGGCGGCACTGTTCAAACGGCAGCAATTTCCTACATCTTTGACTTTTTGAATCTGGCAGAGAAGATGATTGAGGAGGAGAAGAGCACATCAGAGAAGTAGACTGAAGGGAGGCTTCAGATCTCGGGAAAGAGGCCAAATTGCGCGCGCACGGGCGAGAAGCTTTTGCGGTGGATGGGACAAGGGCCGTGTTGCTTGAGGGCGGCGAGGTGAAGTTCGGTGCCATAACCTTTATGCTGGGAGAAGCCGTAGAGCGGATAGTGTTCGTGCAGGTCAAGCATCATGCGGTCGCGGGTAACTTTGGCGATGATGGAGGCGGCGGCGATGGAGAGGCAGCGTGCATCACCTTTGATGATGGAACGCTGCGGCAGAGGTATGGTGGGCAGGCGGAGGGCATCGAGTAACAGTGCCTGCGGTCGCGGGGACAATCGGGCAAGGGCCTCGCGCATAGCGTGTTTGGTGGCCTGCAAAATATTTTGTTCGTCGATCAGTTCGACGGAGCCAATGCCGACACCGACGGCAAGGGCATGCTGCATGATGGCGTCGTAGAGAATGTCGCGAGCTTGCGGCGTAAGTTGTTTGGAATCGCGCACACCGGCGAAGCGCGCCAACCCTTCCTCTTTAAGTGGCAGGGGAAGGATGGCAGCGGCTGCCACGACTGGACCGGCAAGGCAACCACGACCTGCTTCATCCAATCCCGCCACAAAGCAATAGCCCTGTTGGAACAGGGCCATTTCTTCTTCAAGCGTCGGAGCCTGGAGTTTAAGGGTTCTCACTGGTTTCTGGCATCTTCATTACCGGTGACTCTGTTTGCACGGGGGCGGCAACGACTGCGGCTTTGGCAGCGCGAGCTGCCTCTTTGGCAGCGGCTTCCTTGCTCGTCATTGGACGAAGTTCCTTCAGACGAGCAGCTTTACCGGTCAGGCCGCGCAGATAGTAGAGCTGTTTGCGGCGCACGCGGGCGTGACGCAGGACTTCGATCTTCTCGAGGCGCGGGGAGTTGATGAGGAAAGTGCGCTCGACGCCCACACCATGCGTGATGCGGCGAACGGTGAAATTGCGATTGACGCCGGAGCCGCGCAGGCGCATAACCACACCCTCAAATGGCTGCAAGCGTTCGCGGTTCCCCTCGACAACTCGTACTTGCAGGCGAACGGTATCGCCAGTCTGGATCGCAGGAATATCTTTCCGTAACTGGGCATTTTCGACTGCGGCCAGTAACGCCTGCCCTGCTGGCTTCGTTACGACTTGTTTGTCGGCCATCCTTACTAAACCTCCTGGGCGCTTCATGCTCAACCGTGAGAGATGGGAGATCAGTCAGCGGAGCATTGAGCGCGAAAAGCTACTTTGTGGCATTGAGCTGCTTCATGAGGCGCGATTTGCGACGAGCAGCGTTGTTCTTGTGGATAACCCCTTTTTTGGCGGCGCGGTCGAGTTCACTGACAGCGGCGCGAACCGCTTCTTCAGAGTCTGCCGTATTGCCTGCAATGGCCTGGCGCGCCTTGGTTATCTGCGTTTTCACGATTGATTTTACCATGCGGTTGTGCATGCGGCGCTTTCGCTCCTGGCGCATGCGCTTTTCCGCAGATTTATTATTGGGCATGTAAGTACAAATCCTCCCCGAATTCTCTGCCCCTTACAACGGGCGAATCTAAAAAAGGCCAACCGAAAGCCGGGCTGGACTAAGTGCGCAAGGATTATAACAGATTGATGCTATCCCTGTCAAATTTTTTGCGCACGCTCTCTGGACTTTTGGTTTACCTGTCTATCCTGTACTACTCGCGGGGCTGCGCTCCGCTCGCAACGCGGCCTCGTCGGCACCTCTTCCTCTTTGCGAGCGGCCCACACGTGAGCCGCGAGAAGATCGTGCATCACGTGTGCGCACGCACTAGTACAGGATAACAGCGGCACCCCAGTTGATTTGTGGGTAGAGCCAGGCGATATCATTGGAGTTCATGTTGATACAGCCGTGGCTGCCATTGCCGTTGAAGGTGGTGGTGCCGCAGGCATCGGCATGTGGGAAGTTCGCGTTGAGGCCGAAGGTACATCTCCACCAGGCGTCGTGGAAGAAGTAGCCGCCATCGTGATACTCCATTGCGTACTTAATATTGGTGTCGGGATACCAGAAGGCAGACCCCTTTGGTTCGCTCGATTTGAAGACGGTCGGCGATTGCTTCAGGAATATGCTCCAGAATCCCGGGGGAGATGGCTTCTCGTACTGGCCGGAGACGATCTGGAAGGAGCGCACAAGCTTGCCGTTATTGTAGTAGCGCAGCACCTGCTCCACGAGCGAGACAACGAGCACCTGACCGGAGTTGGCACCGTAGACGCCGTAGTGCTGCATCATCTGGATATCGGTCTTGTGTGGCTGATTCCAGGCCGTTTTGTCGCCAGAGTCCGCTTCCATCGCTTGCAGGTTCGCCATATCGTTCTGAATGAGGTCAATGGCTGCCTGGTAATCGGAGACCGCACCGGTGGACCCGGCATACTGTACAGCGCTGTCGACATCTGAGCCAATGCCCTGCTCATCGTATTCGTAATCCAGGTTGTACACGTTGCCATCATAGGCATTGTGATACTGGTGGGTGTTGCCCCAGGCTGTGACCGCGCTGTGGAACTGTTTGAGCAGGTAGTTCGCCTGCCCTACGATGAGCGAGTATTGCAGCGAGGCAATGTCGCGGTCAATCTGCCCGGAGATTTTCAGGTAATCGCTGATGGATTGTGCCGCGTTCAGCGCCTGCTGGTCGTTGCTGAGCTTCTGTTGGAAGCTGGCAGTAGACTGCCCATAGTGTTTGAGCTGCTGGATATCGGCACTGAATTGCTGGAGCTTGGCCGCGCCAACATAGGGAATGGCCTGTGTGGAGTAGACAGTCGTTTCCTGCAACTGCGCACTCAACTGCGTGATGAGATTGGAAAAGTCTTGCGGCTGTGCAGCGACGCGAAACTGCTGCAGGTCTTGCTGGTACTGCTGATTTAAGGCGGTTGTATCAAGGTGCGAGGCCTGTAGCTGTTTAATATTCTGCTGGAAGGTAGTAAGGTTGTTGTAGGCCGGGCCCATCAATTGCAGGGCCTGGGTGGAAAGCTTCGCGTTATTGCTGATTTGCAGGTAGTCTTTAGGATATTGTGCCTTTGCCAGAGCTTGCTGATCCGTAGTGAGCTGACTGGCAAACGTTTTGGCTTCAACAAAGCCTTGCTCCTGCCGTACAGCCAGGGATTTCTCGAAGCTTTGCAGGTCGAGCGAGGCCTGGTAGTCGAGTTGCTGGGTGGCCTGAGATTCCAATCCTCGTACCTGGACGCTCAATGCCTGATAACGCTGCGCAAGATTGCTATAGTAATCATTCGTAGACTGATCGTTAAAGATGCCTATTGGCGCGTTGGTATTGCTGAGTTGAACTTCTTGTTGCTGAACAGGTTGTAGTAAAGTGGCGGGTACGCCGATAGATTGTGCGTGGACGAGTAGCTGGTCAAGCGTAGCTTTGCTTGCAGTGGCCTGCTGCTGCATCTGAGCATTGCCTCCACAGGCACTTAGCGCGAGGCTAAGCAGCAGCATTAGAAGCGTTGCAAGCGTAATAGTGCTTGCCCCCTTCTTGACTCGCCTGGAAACAAATTGATATGCCATTAGAACTGGTTCCTCCTGCGTTTCCGGGTTCCCATAGTGTGATAGAGAAAGAATAATATACTTTATAGTATATAACGTATAGGCTTCCACTTATTACATCGCTTGACCGCACGGAAAGTAACACAAAGGAAGTAGGTGAATGCATTTGCGTACCCTGCTGAGCGCCGCTCAGCAGGGTACGCAAATGCATTCACCTACTTTTATTAAAAGGCGAGGGCCTGTTCGAGGTCGGCAAGCAGGTCTTCGCTGTCTTCGAGGCCGATAGAGAGACGGAGCAGGGTATCGGTCAGGCCGCGAGCTTCGCGAATCTCTCTCGGGATGGAGCCATGCGTCATGGAGGCGGGATGGCAGACAAGCGATTCGACGCCCCCCAGGCTTTCGGCAAAGGAGAAGATTTTGAGGCGGCGCACGACCTTGTCGACGTCGTCGTAGTCCCCTTTGAACTGGAAGGAGACCATACCACCGAAGCCACTCATCTGGCGCTTCGCCAGGTCGTGGCCGGGATGCGTTGGCAGACCGGGATAGTAGACCTTCTCGACTCGCGGGTGCTCCGAGAGGAAGTTTGCAACGGCAAGAGCGTTCTCTTCGTGCTGGCGCATACGCACGGCCAGTGTCTTGATGCCGCGTAGTGTCAGCCAGGAATCGAAAGGCGAGGGAACGGCACCCGCCGCGTTCTGATAGAACTTGATGGACTGGTACGCTTCTTCGTTGTTGGTGACGAGCGCGCCGCCAATGACATCGCTGTGTCCATTGATATATTTGGTCGTGCTATGCACCACAATGTCGGCTCCGAGCTTCAACGGCTGCTGGAAGTAGGGGCTGGCAAAGGTGTTGTCGACGACGAGCAGCAGATTGTGACGATGGGCAATAGCGGCGACCGCTGCGATATCGGCGAGGTTGAGCAGGGGATTGGTGGGCGTTTCCAGCCAGATCAGCTTTGTGTTTGGGCGGATGACGCGCTCGTATGCTGCCGTGTTGTCCACCGGTACATAGCTCGTTTCCACCTTGTAGCGGCTCATGACGCGCTCGAAAATGCGGTAGCTACCGCCATAGAGGTCGTCGCAGGCCACGAGATGGTCGCCCGTACTGAGCAAGTTGAGGATGGCGCTTTCAGCCGCCATGCCGGAGGCGAAGGCCAGCCCGTATTTTCCGTCCTCAAGAGAGGCAATGCAGGTCTCAAGCGCGCTGCGCGTGGGATTCCGCGTGCGTGAATATTCATAGCCTTTATTATCGCCTATACCTGCCTGAGCATAGGTGGACGTCTGAAAAATGGGCGTCATCACGGCACCCGTCGCCGGGTCCGGTTCCTGTCCGGCGTGAATGGCCCTGGTCGAGAACTTCATAGTGCTTACTCCTTCATATAGTCATAAAAATGCTACCTGGTCATCCAGGCCATCCCCTTGCGGGTGGCCTGAAGGCCTTTTAATACTTAAGCTGTACCGGTACTATATACGGCTGCGCGTGTTGCTTTATTTTCGCTTCGGTTGAGATAGGTCAAATGTGTTCTCCACGACTATAGCACTTTGGTAGTGAAAGGGCAATGCATGTTGCAATGTTCCTATTTTTGCCGGGGTAGTACACGCTAAAAATGTGAACTTGCTCACAGTCCTCTTATCAACTCTTCCAATGGGCGTGGCAGCACGAATAGCAGCGTTGTTGTAAGTCCAGGGGCGACGTCCGCAGTCTACCAGTTCACCGGTTCTGGCGTGCTCTATTCTGATCACACCTTCCCAGGTATCGCGGAGGTGATATCCACCAGTCCCAATCAGGTGAACTCACCGCAGGTACAGCCAACAGGGCAGTGCAGCTAAGCGATCTGGCAAAAAGCAGAGACAGGTCGGGGCAAGAATAAGCTTGCTCCGACCTGTCTCTCTATATGATATGCTATACCAAGAACCTTGAGGAAACGGCATGCGTATAGAAAGTAGAGAATGAAGGGTCGAGCAGCTCATACTGGCAAGGAAACAAATGGCTATGACAATAGATACATCTCAATCTCCTCAATCACTTTCTGATGCACGTGTTCAGCGATCGATAGTAGGGGTGCTGCTGGTGCATGGCTTGAATGGCGATCGCAGCGATATGGCGGAACTGGAAATGGTGCTTCAGGAGCACGGCTATCTGACGAATAATATGCTTTTGCCGGGACATGGGACAAAGGTACGTGATTTGATGGGAAGTGGGTGGGACGATTGGGCTGCTGCCGTGCGCAAAGAGCTGCAGGCAATGAAGGAGCGCTGCAATCAGGTCTTCCTGGTGGGGCATTCGCTTGGCGGCGCGCTCTCGCTGCATGTGACGGCACATGAAGAGGTAGACGGCATTGTTGTGATGTGCGCTCCCCTGTACATGCACCCACTGACGCACTTTGGCGTGCGTCTGGTGAAATACGTTACTCCCTTATTGCCGACGCTGCGCGAAGATGTGTGGGACCCGGAGGCGCGCCGGCGTTATCCCAGGAATGTCTATCGTTGGACGCCAATGGCGGCGATAGAGAGTTTGTTGCGCTACTTGCCACAACTGCGAACGGAGTTGCCGCGTATTACCATTCCGGCGCTGGTGATGGTCTCGCTCCACGACCATGTTGTACCGGCGCGGGATGGGCGGGAGATCTATCGCTTGCTCGGCTCGCAGGAGAAGTATCTTGTGACATTTCACCATTCCTATCACGTCATCATGAAAGACCACGACCGGGAGGAAGTCTTTGCCAAGACGGTTGCCTTTATCCAGCGTCATGCCCGCAGTGCTCTGGTTGCACGGGAAGGCCAAACGGCGTAGATGATCTGTATGCAATTTTGTAGAGGGTAGATACGCAGAGGCGCTGTACCCTCTTCACTCTGGATAGGGAATGATGTATACTTGCGTCCGGTCGTGAACAGTATTTTGAAAAGGAAGAAGTCGTTTTGGTACCGCAGGTGGGTGATTCGCCCGAGCAGAAACAGGAACATGAGGAGCAACAGTCGATCACGCAACCTTCGCTTGATCGACGGCATGCTCGTTTGTCGAAAGCGGGAATAGTCTTTCTGCTGGCACTCATTGGTATGGTGCTCATGCTCATCACCGGTACGCTGATGCTCAATCTTTCGGAACTGTCACCACAGGCGCAGTTACCTACTCCAACGAGTGTACCTGCCTCTCCAACCACTACGCATGCTCCTACGCCAACAGCTACACCGCTGCATAGTGCATCGCCCACCCCTGTACCTCCTATCTTGACTACCAATGGAGAGGCTGCCCCGTCGCTACAATTGCCGCCGGACCACTTCGTGCTTTATGAGCAACAGAACAACATTTATATGGTTTCCAGCAGTGGCGGCTTGCCCCAGGCTATTTCGACTCCTGGCTACCTGTATAGCCAGGCGGTGCGACCTATCCTGACCCCGAAGGGTCAGTTGCTCTATGCCGGAGATGGAGTCTGGATTACCGATGTATTTGGTGGCACACCCAGACAGATCGCTACACCAGGCGCTGATCAGGTCGTGACATCGCTGGCGCTCAGTAGCGATGGTTCAACGGTGGCTTACAGCGTTGAGCCAGCCAACGGGAAGGGAGATATCGACCTCTATGCGGGGCCGCTCTCCTCGCCCGCGCTGATGTACCAGCAAACGACGGATAATTGCCCCTGTTTCCGTGTCTTTTCCTTTTTGTATGGGCAAGGGCAGAACGGAGATACAACATTACTGCTGGCAGATAGCCAGAACAGCCTGAACGGGGTGCAGTATGGACTGTGGGCTATGGATTTGACACAATCGCCTGTTGACACGCCAACGCAGCTTCTGGACGAAGACTCGCTGGAAGGGCCGCTGCTCATGGCTTCCTACAGTAATGTTCTGCTCTATTCATCCAACGAGGGGACAGTTCCTGTTCCCACCGATGAAAGTATTCCCACCGATATTGCTTCACTCACCTATGCCAACAGTCTTGATCTGGCGAACATCGGTGAGAAGCCATTATCGCTCAGTTCGTCACAGACCGTGCTGCCGGAGCAGCATAATTTGAGTACGCCCGCTGATTATCGCTGGGAGACAACGCCGGTCTTCAGCCCTGATGGGCATACGTTGATCTATGTCGAGTTTTCCAGCGACCCGCAGGCCCCCTTTGATCGTGTCAACGCTATTTACGCAGCTCAGATTAGCGGGACGGGGTCGCACCTGCACGTTAGCACACCGCAACTGCTGGTGACCTCGACTGCTGCCCTGCTTGAGCTTGGCCCCTGGTTTAACAGCCATATTCTGACGTTTTACGCCAATGGCACGCTCTACGCTATGAATATGCAGACCAGAGCGGTGGCCGCCATCGTTCAGACCAGTGCTTATGCACGCATTATCACTGTTGTAGGTTTGAATCAGCTATGATTACTTTTCTCAGAGGCACCCTTGTTGTGCTGTTTATTTTGTTCTGCATCGCCTTTCCCATTGCCTTTATCGGCATTGTTTTCAACGTCCACCCGCCCTTTTCAATGACCTGGGCAGCCAGTGCCCTGCTCATCCTCGAAGGGCTGCTAGTCTTGTTTGCCATCATGGATGTGTACGCGCTGCCTGGCCTGATCGCCGGTGTGCTGGTTGCGTTGCTGGCCTATGGCATAGAGGCGCTGGGCGTGAATACCGGCTTTCCCTTCGGCCCGTACCGCTACACGGACGTGCTGCTCTTTCACCTGCCCGGCAACGTCCCCCTGCCCGTCGTTTTCGCCTGGTTGATGATTATTCTTTCCATCTGTGGCATGGTCCATGGAATGACGGTGAGACTGCCGCGCTTCATATGGATGGAAATTGTGATGCCAGCGCTCTTCGCGCTCCTGCTCGACCTGATGCTCGAACCTGTTGCCTTCCACCTCGAACATTACTGGCAGTGGCTCAACCCCGGAGCGCTCAACTACTACGGCGTCCCACTCCTGAACTTTCTCGCCTGGTTTATTGTCGCCTTTATCCTGCTCTATCTTGTGAACTTCCTGCTCTCCCTTGCCATTCCGCTCCTGGACATCGTCACCCTGCCCGGTCGCCTGGCACTGATCACCTTCCCCCTCGTCTACACCGCCAACGTCCTGCTCTTCGGTCTGACCGACCTGACCCACGGCTACTACCTTGGTTCCGTCGTCGCGCTCATAGCCCTTGTGCTGCTCGTCTATATCTGGCCCTTCCCCGTCTTCTCCGCGCTGAGAAAGTTATTAGATGAGTCCATTGTGAAAATGAGCGAGATGGAGAGAATGCGTTCATATGAGCCTAAGAGGCGGGGTGGGAACAGGAAGTCGAGACGGAGGAAGAGAAAGGGACGTTAAATCAGTCGCTCAAAGCGGTTAAGTATCTCATCATGCTGGGGAGAGGTTGACATATATTTTCTTCCTTTTACCCACTAATCCAAAGTATAACATCTACCCAATATATTATCATTATCAAGAGAGAGACACATATGCCTGATTGGGCCTGGACAAAACAGATTATTGTTGTGGGAGCGGGAATTGGCGGGTTATCTGCTGCGATACGGTTGGCGGCGCGAGGGCACAAAGTGCGGGTGCTGGAGCGACAGGAGCGGGTGGGGGGCAAGCTGAATCTGGTGGAGATGGAGGGGTTTCGTTTTGATACGGGGCCGTCGCTGATTACCATGCCGTTTGTGCTGCGCGAGCTTTTCGAGTCGGCGGGGCGGCGCATGGAGGACTACCTGGAATTGGTGCCGCTTGACCCGACGTGCCGCTATTTTTATCGTGATGGCTTGACGCTGAATACGTGGCGAGATCGGGGGCGGCTGGCGGCGGAGTTTGCACTCCGGAATCCGCACGATGGCGAGGCACTGCAAGACTTCCTCGATTACGCAGGCATGCTTTTCCATGCTGCCGCTGACCCATTTCTCTATCACAGCCTCGGCAGCCCGCTAGACGTGCTGCGTACCTTTGTGCGTTATGTGCTGGCAGGACATCCTGTATCGAGAATCACATCAACGCGTAGGCCCACGATAAATCGGGGCCTACATGATACCATTCCCGTTTTTGATGGTGAAAATTCATTATCTACGGTCTTTGCTCGCCTGAAGGCGGTGCTGGCGGCGCTTTCACCCGCGACGCTGGATGATTGCGTGCAGCGCTTTTTTGAGGATAAGCACCTGCGGCAGTTGTTTGATCGCTACGCGACATACAATGGCTCCTCGCCCTATCGCGTGGCCACGGTCTATAGCCTCATTCCCTATGTGGAGATGGCTTTCGGAGGCTGGTACCTGAAGGGTGGCATCTACACGCTGGCGAGTGCGCTTGAACGGCTGGCACGGGAAATGGATGTGTGCATAGAGACCGGCTGCGAGGTGCGGCGCGTGCTGGTGGCGCATGGAGAGGCGCGAGGCGTGGTGCTGGCGGATGGGCGCGTGCTGCGTGCCAACGTGGTGATTGCCAACAGCGATGTGGTGACGACCCATCGTGAACTGCTCTCACCTGCCGTGCGCGATGGGCGGCTAATGAGAAAGCTGGAAGGGCTGGAACCTTCATGCTCCGGCTTTGTGCTGCTGCTCGGCGTGAACCGGCGCTATCCCCAACTGGCGCATCACAACATCTTCTTTTCGGATAATTATCCCGCTGAATTCGAGGACCTCTTCGAGCGGCATATTCCTGTGCGCAATCCTACCATCTATGTCTGTGCGACGAGTCGCAGCGATGCCACGCAGGCCCCGGCTGGCTGCGAAAATCTCTTCGTGCTGGTTAACGCTCCCTGTCTGACTGAAGAAAGCAACTGGCGCTGTGATGGCCCTGCCTATCGCAACCACATTCTTGACCTGCTTGCCAGTTACGAGCAGGTAGAGCTGGGCGATTTGCGCGAGCATATCGTGTGTGAGGCGATGATTACGCCGGAGGATTTTCTGCAAAAGTATGGGGCCAATCGCGGCTCGATTTACGGACTCTCGTCCAACGCACGCATGGCCCCGTTTACGCGCCCCGGCAATCGCTCGCAAGGGATACGTAACCTCTATTTTGTCGGCGGCAGCACGCATCCGGGCGGTGGTGTGCCACTGGTTACGCTCTCCGGCAAGATCGTGGCAGAGATGGTAGAAGCGGAACACCATTGACAACCCATTCACAACAGTCTTTTTGCCATCTCATGCAGTTTGTCGAAGGGGTGCCAGAAGGTGATGAAGGTGCGCGCAACTCCCAGCTTTTCCCAGGCAGCGAGCCGTTCCTCGATGGTGTCCAGCCAGTCCCAGACGTAGACGGAGAGGGCGACAGGACGCTGCGCGGCTTCAATGGTCTGTCGAGCAAAACGTACAAGGTCGTCGTCGGCGTACACGTTGATTTCGTCGGCAAACTCGACAGCGCTCTGGATGAGGCTGCGCGAACTGCCAGCACCAACCACGACGCGGGGCATGCCTGGCGGCGTGGGAGTCGAAGCAGCATTTTTCAGGTGCAGGTGCTCTCCCTCGAAGATCACAATCTCGCCCTGCCAGATGCGGCGCAGGACGGAGATGGTCTCGCTCAGGCCAGCAATGCGCTCTGCTGCGGGCGGAACTGCCGTACCCCAGGCCCGCGCCTCCTGAAAGTAGTCGCCTGCGCCGATGCCCAGCTCGAAGCGCCCATTGCTGAGGATGGAGAGGGTGGAAACCTCTTTTGCCAGCACCCCGGGCAGGTAGTTCAGCCGATCAATCACCATCGGTACGAAGCCGATGCGCGAGGTTGCCATTGCCAGGGCGCCATAAGCCGACCAGCCACAGATATATGGCCACTGTGGTTCGTCACTGTGGTAGTGATCTAGAAAGCCAAGTGCGTCGAAGCCAAGCGCATCCGCCTCCTTTGCCGCCGCAAGCATAGCTGCCCAGTTGCCTGTCGGCCCAATATTCACCGCGATACGCATAAAGTTTCCCTCCTTTGTGTGGTCAAAAATGTTTACCTCAAGATTATAGCCTGCTATTCCTGTCATCTTATGTCATATTTTGATTGGTAGGTAAAAGCGCTTCTGTCTGGCAGATTACTAGATTATGCTGGGCTAATATGAGAGAATAGAGCAGGGGATTCTGGAAAGAGTCTCAATCCTTCTGCAAGTTCTTTCTGAAATGGAGACACGATATGCCTGGACAGTTGAAGATTGGATTAACCGGCATCAATGGAGGAGCAACGAGCTATCCAGAGGCACTGGTAGCTGTCGCGCAGGCCGCAGAACTGGTCGGTTTCGACTCACTGTGGGCCGGGGAGCATCATGTGCTTGCTACCTCCTCAACGAGGATCCCGCCGACGAGCCGCTACCTGAACCCGGTGGTCGCTCTCACCTATGTCGCAGCCTTTACCCGCACTATTCGCCTGGGGACCGGGGTGTTGCTCCTGCCGCAGCACCAGCCGCTCATCCTGGCGAAAGAACTGGCCAGCCTGGATGTCCTTTCCGGTGGCCGCTTGATCGTAGGCGTTGGCGTTGGCTGGGCCGAAGCGGAATTCGAGGCGCTGGGGGTACCTTTTCACGAACGAGGGGCGCGCACCGAGGAGTATCTGGCAGCCATGAGCGCTATCTGGAGTGAAGCTCCGGCGGCCTATCATGGTCGCTACGTCTCGTTCCAGGACGTGATGGCCTATCCTCATCCCGTTCAACAGCCTGCCCCGACGATAGTGATGGGAGGAAGCGCGCCAGCAGTTCTGCGCCGGGCAATTGAGCAGGCAAACGGCTGGTATGGCTTTGCATTGGACCTTGATGAGACCGCTGCGCTGCTCTCCCAACTGCGACAGGCCGCTCAGCGCTACCCGCGCCCGGCCTCGTTGGGAGAGCTTGAGATCAGCGTGGCTCCCCGCGTGCCCCTCGATAAGGACACCGCCTTACGCTTCGCCGATTTGGGAGTCCACCGGCTCATCTTGATCCCCCCGCCTGGCATGGATGCGCCAGCCTTACAACAGTGGGTCAAGACGAGAGGCGAAACATTGGTCGGCAAGTTCTGATGGAAAGTCGAGGCCATATGAGTACCCAGAATGTAGCAGAAAATCCGGCCAGTTCTCTTGAAGCGCTCAGTGACTTTGCCAGGCGAGATCAACTTGAATTGCCCGGCACCTATCAGGCGGCGATTGAAGCTGTTGTCGATGTGCTGTCTCAGCAAGGCACTCTGCCACGCTTGCCTGATCTGCCTACAATCATTATTCCTGATCTACATGCCCGCAGAACTATGCTCATAGATATACTCAATGCTCAGGTTGGCGAAAGCTCTTCTACCGGTGAAAAGGTCTTTGAACTCTTACAGCGGGGGCGCATCAATGTCGTCTGCGTTGGCGACATTGTGCATTCGGAAGAGGCATCCAACTGGGTGATCAATCACGATGGGGAGTGGACGGCTGAGCTGTTGGACAAAGAAATGGTGCGTTCACTCGGGATGGGGGCTATGGTCATGTATCTGAAGCTCCAATTCCCTGAACACTTCTATTGTTTGCGCGGAAATCACGATGACATGGCCGGAGAAATGGGGCCGTTCAGGAAGTTCGTCGGGCTGCGCCGTGATGAGCAGGACGAAGTGGTATTCGTTGACGGGCGTCCCGTCTTAACCGGCGACAAAGGGGAATCGGAGCTTGTCAGAGACTGGGTGCTCGCCAGAGAAGGGTGGGGGCAAGCGTTTTTAGAGGCCTGGACGCAGTTTGAGCGAGTGCTGCCCCTGTTTGCTCAGGGCAGCTACTTTGTGGTCAGCCATACTCTCCCTCGCATCCCCCTATCGGAAGCTGCTCTTCGTGACCCGAACAGACCACGCGAGATTGTCTTAGAACTGACATCGCGCAGAGGAGTCAACAGCACGGCTATTACTGAGACCCTGGACAATCTGGGCATCAGAAGTATCGTCCAGCGCTGGTTTTACGGCCATACCCCTGTACGTGAAGAGACGAACGGCGGCGAGTATGGCAAGTATGAAGAAGACCTGGATGGTCTCCTGATCCGTCTCAATAACCCGAAGCACTATGTCTTTGCCTGTGTACCGGCTTCGGGCGATGAGCGGCGCTTTGATCCCACCAGAGATGTGTATATCAAATCTCCGGAAGAGGAGCATTTTCATGAATGAATTTGAACAAACAAGATCGGGAAAGTGGCTGCCCGTATCCTGTAGGGACAAGGGGCGGAGGAGAGGTTGGGTGGGGGCCTTGTGCTTGTCCGGCTGAGATGAGCAGGATGAGGGGCCACGGGGACAGGCACAAGGCCCCCTCATCCCCTCTGCTCCACCCCCTGTCCCTACAGGACGACACCACCCCAACATTGCCAATCTGGTTTGTCAAAATTCATTATGAAAAACAGTAGATGAAGAAAGAAAAGATCATGTATGATGATCCCAAACAGCTTGTGAAGGCTGGCTATGATCGTATTGCGCAGAACTATCTCCAATTCGGGCAGCGCAACCATGCGTGGGAAGAAACCTCGGCGCGTATGGTCTATCTACGAAAATTGCTGGAACGGCTACCCGCTCAGGCACAGGTGCTAGAATCAGGGTGTGGGGCTGGAGTTCCGTGTACGCAACTGCTCGCTCGACAGGCTCAGGTGACTGGAGTTGATATCTCTGCGACACAAATCGCACTTGCCAGTCAGAACGTTCCCGAGGCAACGCTGTTGCAGGCAGATATGATGGAACTTGCCTTTCCTCCTGCGTCATTTGATGCTGTCGTTGCCTTCTATTCGATCATTCATCTTCCTCGCGCAGAACAGCCTGTTCTGCTCAAGCGATTTGCAGCATGGCTTCATCCCGGTGGCTGGCTGCTGGTAAATCTGGGCATTTCAAATGATCCTGGTTCAATTGAGCCTGACTGGTTGGGAGCACCCATGTACTGGAGCAGTTATGACGCACAGACAAATCTTGATCTGGTCAGCCAGTCAGGTTTCACGCTTGTCGAGACGGACATATTGATTGATAATGAGGATGGGCAACCGGTTTCGTTTCTGTGGATACTGGCAAAGAAAGCATAAGGAGGTTCTCAATGGATACCTGGTTGAAGAACGTACAGGCTATACTTTCCACCACCCCGGAACGCTGGCAGCGACTGGTCAGTACGCTTCCCGTTGATCTACTGAATCGTCCGCCAGCCGAAGGGGAGTGGTCGGCGCTCAATTGCTTGCAGCATTTAGTGGTTGCCGAACGCGATCTCTTTCCAGCCCGCGTGCGCGCTTTTCTGGCGGGACAGGATTTTGTCGCTTTCGATCCAAACCGGCAGCAGGCAGATATCGTCTCACTGACTCCTGATCAGCTTGCTGCCGCGTTTGCACACTACCGGCAGGAAAACCTTTCGCTCATCAAGCAGGTGAAGGATGAGGATCTGGGACGAACCGTACAGCATCCTCAATTCGGTACAGTGACCCTGAAAGAGATGCTGCATACCTGGGCGGCTCACGATTTGAATCACACCATCCAGGCCGAACGAGCGCTTATGCAGCCCTTCATGCTCGGCTGCGGCCCCTGGCGTTCCTTTTTCCGAGATCACGAGATCACTGCTCCGCAGGAATGAGATCGGACCATCAACCAGAAGCAGCACGCGGTGAGTGCTCGACACGTTTGCGGACGTATTGGCGGCGCATCTTGGCCCGGCTGCCGCACCCCTCCATACTGCACCACTGTCTGCTGCCATTCTTACTTGTATCGAGGAAGAGCCAGCCACAATCACCAATACCAGGACACTCTTTCACCTTCTTCACCTCCTCAGAGGTCAGGAGTTCTACCGCTGAACTTACCACGGGCCACAACATCTGATCGAGTGCCTTCTGCTCAGTCCAGTCCCATTTGAAGCTGTGGGGTGTTGAGATGAGCTGCGCATGCGTTATGGCCTCGCTAAATGCGGCCTTCAAGCTGTAGAGGTCGCTGATTTGCGGGATTGTGCCGTGGGCGAGAGCGGAGAAGATTCTATATATTGCCTCCCGTAACGTGATGGCTTGCTCGAACACCGTGCTTGCTTGCGCAGGACGGTGTGCAGCGTCTCTCTGTAGATGCTCTGCCTCGTCCTGCGCAAGCAGACCCACATGACGGCTCCATTGCACCAGATCAGGGTAGTCAGCGAGATAATCACGCGGGTGGTTGCCAAGACGTGGATCCATGGTATTTGTGAAGTCAAGGCATAAGCGCCCTCCAGACAGGCGCAACGTCTCGATGCTGTCATTACTTGCATTCATGCGTTCGCACTTCGTCACTTTCTTACCGGTAAAGTTGACTTGACAGGTAATATATTTCTCTGTTACTATCTTACTAGTAAAGATATTTTAGCAGGTAAGAAAATACATGTCAAGGGAGAACAACGATGTCGAACGAGAAAGCTAACATCCGTCAGGATGATCGTCCTGCAAGAAGGATTGGTGACGCTGTGGCACCATGCCAATTTTCTCAAGTTGTGGGCAGGAGAAACAGTTTCCCTGACTGGTTCACAGGTAACGACGCTTGCCCTGCCATTAACTGCCGTCATCCTGCTTAAGGCATCCTCTACACAACTGGGATTGCTCTACGCGGCTGGATTTGCACCGTTTCTCTTTTTGACCCTTTTCGCGGGCATCTGGGTCGATCATCACCGCCGCCGCCCGCTTCTCCTGCTAACGAATATCGGGCGTGGAGTTCTGCTGGGTTTGATACCGGTGCTGGCTCTGCTGGGTCGGCTGCGTATCGAGTACCTGTATGTCATTGCAATGCTGGTGGGTTGTCTGACGGTGTTGTTCTATCTGGCCTTCCAGGCGTTTTTACCGGTCCTGCTGCAACGGGACCAGCTGATTGAGGGTAATAGTAAGCTCAGTGCGAGCCAGTCCATTGCGGAGATTGGTGGCCCAGGCCTGGCAGGCATGCTGGTACAACTCGTGACAGCGCCCATTGCTATTGTTGTCGATGCCCTCTCATTTTTCGTGGCGGCTGGAAGTCTCGTGCTCATGCGTATGCCTGAACCCAGACCGACATCAGCAACGAATATGCACAACCTGCTGCACGAAATTGGCGAAGGCTTTCGCGTCACTTTCGGCAACCGCTACCTGCGTGCCTTTGCTGGTGAAGCGACGAGTTACAATCTGTTCTGGCAGGTGATCCTGACCGTCTTCGTCCTGTATGCCGTGCGCGACTTGCACTATAGCTCAGGTATGCTCGGCCTGCTATTCGCTGTCGGGAGTGCTGGTGCGCTCTGTGGGGCGCTCCTCACCGGTTCCATAGCTCGCCGCATCGGAGTGGGTCTGACGATCGTTGGGGCGGCGGCTATAAGTGACATTCCTCTGCTCGTCCTGCCATTCGTCACCGGGCCAACAACTGGTACACTGACTATGCTATTGTGCGCGTTTTTCTTGCAAGGCATCGGGATTACCGGCTGCAATGTCCATGTTGATAGCATTCGCCAGGCGCTCATTCCAGATCGGTTGCGGGGTCGCGCCAATGCCAGTTATCGTTTGCTGGTCTCCGGCGCTCTTCCGGTAGGAGCGCTCCTGGGTGGATTTCTAGGCTCGTGGATTGGACTGCAACTCACACTCCTGGTAGGCGCAGTGGGTTTGCTGTCTACCTGGTTGTGGGTGGTGTTCTCGCCAGTGCCACGGCTACGCGAGCTACCAACTCTCGTACCAGAAAACCAGCATCTGACCGCGGCGGCCAGTGTTCTTGATCAGGCTGAGGAAGCAAAAAGATAAAGGAAGTTGAGTAGGGGGTAAAGGGCATGGATAGGATTCATTGTGACTCAGCCGGGTCACAGCGAGATTGCTGACTCAACTTCCTTATCTCTAGTGTACGAAACAGACCAACAAGCGGGCTTTGTTAGGTGTTCACGGACATTCGGCCTGTCATCCTGAGCGCAGCGAAGGATCTGAGGAAAGCATGCCGCTCAGATGGCTACCTCAGATCCTTCGCTGCGCTCAGGATGACATGTTATAGGCCGATATCATATACGGCGGCGGGGTCTCACGCGGGGCATGAGGATGAAGCCGAGGATAATGCCCGCGACAATGCCGCCGAGGTGATCCCAGATGCCGATGCTGGGGTCTGAAAAGTCCCAGACGATGTTGATGGCGAGCCAGAAAACCCACTGGCCGATGATGCCGCCCCCGAGTAAGCGGCGATTGATGAAGAAGAAGGCACCGAGAGCGCCGAAGATGCCGAAGATGGCACCGGAGGCTCCGGCTGCTATAGTGTTGGGAGGCATGGTGAAGTAGGTGAGGATGCCACCTACAAGGCCGGAAACCAGGTAGATGACCAGGTAGCGCCATTTGCCATAGAAGACCTCGATGGCCGGGCCGATGAAGAACAGGGAGAGCATGTTCAGGCCGATGTGCAGGATGCTAAAGTGCAGGAACATGGCAGTAAAGATGCGCCAGATCTGACCTTGTGCGACCAGGATGTTCACCTGCGCCCCGGCCTGCACAAGTACGCCTGTATCTATATTGATGAAGTTCTGGCTCAGAACAGCCAGAATGATGTAGACAGCGAAGTTGATGGCGATAAGCGCGTAAGTGACGATACGCGGGCGCTGACTGAGCGCGAAGCGTGTGCGAATCATCTGCCGCTGCATGCCGTTGGGGCGCGACCAGGTTGGGACGGGTTCTGCAACGGGCGCGCCCGTTGCTCCGGTTGCTCCTGCCCCCGAACCCGAATTGTATGGCTCGTTGGGCTGTGCTGTTCCGGTCCCGTTAGATGCACCGTTTCCTCTATAACCGGAAGAGTCGCTTTCGAGCGGGGGGAAGTTGTTGTCGAAGTGGCCGCCGTAGGAGAGACGGGCGGCACGGGCGCGGGCCAGTTGCGCATCGTAATCGTGGCCGGTAGCGCGCAGCAGGTAGGAACGCAGGGCGTGGGCGTAGGCCATACCGGGGTCCACGCTGATAGCGGCGTCAACGTCCTGCAAGGCGCGGTCGTAGCGGCGATCCAGCAGGTTGAGCAGCGCCTTTGCCATCGTGCTTTCGGCCCCGCCCTGTGGCTGCAAATCCTGTACTTTCCGCGCCGCCATGTAGACCACACCGTAGGAGCCGAGCGCGAGGTTGGCTTCGGCCAGCCCAAGATGCACCAGCGGGTTGTTCGGTTCTATCTGTGCGGCATGGGCATAGGCGATAGCGGCTTCGCGCCCCTGTCCCTGGGCCAGTGCCTGCTTGCCCTGCTCAAGATATGCCTGTATGTCTGTTTGTGCTTCCAAAGAATTATCCTCCAGCGGAATGTAAGGCGATGATTGCTAACAGTATTGTACCTGTTATTGTCAACAATGTCAGTGGCCAGCGACGCGAGAGTCTGTGCATATCAACCAGCGTACCGTCTGTTGTTGTGCGGTAGAGCGGGGTAAACCACCAGCCGAGCAGGAAGCCGCTGAGCAGGCCACCGAGATGGGCGAAATTATCAACGTTTTGCACGAAGAAGCCAATGCTCAGGTTGAGGCCAATGATGAAGAGCAGCCAGAGCAGGGCCGGGATACCGCCGCGATTGAACGCCTGGCGGTGAACGAGCACGAAGATGCTGTATGCTCCCACCAGGCCAAAGATGGCACCGGAGGCTCCAACACTGATCTCCTGCGGCGAGAAAACGAAGCTGGCGATGATGCTGACAACGCCGGTCACGATATAGATAAGCAGGAAACGGAGATGCCCGACAATCCGCTCGATGAAGACGCCCAGCACGACGAAGTTGAGCATGTTCAGACCGACGTGCAGCAGGTTGGCGTGCAGGAAGATAGGGGTGACGAAGCGCCAGTACTGGCCCTGTAGCATTGCCTCGTTATATTTCGCGCCATCGGCAATCAACACATTCGCCAGGGAGTCATCGTTCTGGACGTTTATCGCGTTTGCCAGTACGCTCATCAATATATCGCGCAGGTTGTGCGCTCCCGTTGCCAGCGCATACTGGTAGGCGCTGAAGCACCAGATGGCGACGGTGACGAGGGCGATGATCCAGGTGACCCACGAGATACGTGCGAAGCGACTCAGAGAGCGGTATTTTTGCAAGGCCGTTCGGTAGCTGTTGCGTGTACGTATGGCACGGCTGACAGCGTCGTTCGCCGTGTAGGTTTGTTCCACTCTAACCTCATGTATGTCATGAAAAATTTGTTTGTGTATAGCTGCCTTATACTGTATACGTTTCAGTTTGGTGAAGGTCACAATCTATGACGATATACCTTCTATTATATCCAATTTCATCTTCTCTAGTGCAGGGTTTGGATGAAGGTGGTGACGCCGTTGAGGACGAACTGGACGGCCAGCGCGGCCAGCAAGATGCCCAGGATACGCGAGAGGACTAAAATCCCGGTGCGACCAACGTGCTGGATGATCCAGCCGCTGCTGCGCATGACGAGCCAGGCGGCAAAGAGGGCAATGGCAATAGCGACGGCGACGGAAGCGAGATCAACCGGATTGGGCGTAGCAAGGTCGACGTAGAGAATAGTAGTGGCAATGGTGCCAGGCCCGGCAATCATTGGTATCGCCAGTGGGAAGACGCTGACATCCTCACGAGTGCGCGCCTCCTCCGCCTCCGCCTTTGTCTCACGAGCGCCGGATGAGCGGCCAAAGAGCATATCAAAGCCGACAAGGAAGAGCAGGATGCCGCCAGCGATATTGAAGGCGTAGAGGTTGATGCCGAGACTGGCGAGGATGAGGCGTCCAACGATGGCGAAGAAGGCGATGATGAGTGCGCTGATAATAATGGCTCGCGTGACGATGACATTGCGCTGCGCCTGACTCATGTGTGCAGTGAGCGCAATTACGACCGGTGCGAGACCGACAGGGTCGATAATGGTGATAAAAGCCACAATGGCCCGTAGTGTAAACGTGATAACCAAAGCTACAAACCTCAGACGATTTGCCTTTAGTATATCACAGGTAAATATCGTAGGGGCGATGGCTTGTGCTCGCCTGCTGTAACCCAACTGGCACCAGATGAGGCATTGCTCACATTTACGGGTCTGTCATGCTATGCTCACCGTGACATGTGCTAAGCGATACGGGTCGTGTAGCCAGACAAACCTTATTAACGTGTATAAGGATATGGGTTCGTAGAGCTGATTACAGAGAGCGCATGCGTCTCCTTTCTGAATGATCATTTGCTGCATCTGCTGCTAGTGCGCTGTAACACTAGTAGCAAGGGACCATTATGCGCTATAATCAACAGGGAACCCTGATAGAAATTATTATACCGGGAGGTATGTGCTATGCAAAAGGCGAAACGCTATGCGATCATTGTGGGCGTTGTGGTGGGGATACTGCTCATTATCGGTATTGTGCTTGCTGCCATCTTCGACGCCTGGCTGACTATTCTCTATATCGCTCTGATTATCGTGGCCGTTTTTACACTGATCGCCGTCGCATTCCAGATCTATGCTGTGCTCATGCTCATTCGCTCGATCACGACGGTACGTGATGAGATGAGGCCGTTGATTGCCTCGGTGCAGCAGACGGTGGGTATTGTGCAGGATACAGCGAAGACGGCGGGACAAACGGTGACCACGATTGGCTCAACGGCCAGGTTGACCCAGGAATTCGCCGTGAAGCCGACGATACGGGTTGTGGCAGGGCTGTTTGCGGCTCAGCAAGTACTGGGCGTTTTGACCAGTGGACGACGAGCAAAGAGCCAGCGCGAACGAAGGCGCCAGCAGCAGATGGATGCGATAGAGGCGGCGGAGGCGGCGGCGAATACTGATACTGGCGTTGTCGCCGGTAGAGGAGAATGATCATGCTGTATCTACTCGCAAGCAATCCTATTGCCGCCTGGGGTCAGGCCGCGGCGATTCTGCTGGTGATCGAACTGTTCATCTTTGTTCTGATTGGTCTGGCGCTAATCGGGGGGCTGATGTTCGGCCTCTCCTGGGTGCGTGAGAAGACAGAACTGATTAAGAAGCTGCGGCCAACCGTCGAAAGCGTGAATACGAAGACGGAAGAGGCGATTCACGGCACGCTGCCTGCTGCCGAACCGAATGAGAACAAAGTGATACACACTATAGCTGAGGTTCCGGCGAAGATCGAAGGCGTTGAGAAGAAGATCGACCAGGGGGCCGATCGTGTGACGGAAGCGGCCATCGAGTTTCGCGCTCGCACGATGATGGTCGAAGGCATCGTTAAAGCCTTCTTTGCGCCGCGGTCGGTGAAGCAAGAGCCAGAAGAGCGCCGGGTGGATGTAGGCTTTGCCAGTCCCGGCTATCGCATACTGGTTGAGGAGAAGGTGCCGGAGGTGCCGGATCAGGTTGGTGATGCCTTTGTAGGTACGGTGCCGTCCGGCGAAATCAAAGATGCATCAACTGCTTGATTACATCCGGCGGTTTGGACGTTTGCAGCGCAATGCTCGCCTGTATCTGATGAGCAATGCGCTTGGGGGCGTCTCCACGGGCATTTTGCTGGTTCTTTACAATCTCTACCTGGTTTCGCTGGGGTATGGCACTGCTTTTGTCGGTGTCATCCTTTTCGTTGGAACGCTGGGAGCGGGCATAGCCATCTTTCCCGCCGGTGTCTGTATCGACCGTTTCGGTGGCAAGCTAGTGATGATCTGGTCGAGCATCATCCTGGGGCTGATTGGTACAGGGCAAATTCTCTTTCGCCAGCCACTGCCGCTGCTGGTCACGACCTTTTTCGCCGGTGTAGCGGGTGCGGCCCTGCTGGTCGTCAACGCCCCTTTTTTAACGGCCAACAGTACGCCGGATGAGCGCACGCACCTTTTCAGCCTGAATATCACCCTCACCCTGATTACGACGGTGCTGGGCAAGGTTCTGGGCGGGGTGTTGCCGGTCTGGTTTCGCAGCATCCCCTGGCTGATGGCACCCCTGCCAGCCAGGTTCTCTCCACTCCTGGCACACTTTCCCGAGCCGCGCTCCTACCAGCTTGCCCTGCTCTTTGCCGGAATCATCGCCGGGCCTAGCCTGATTCCACTCTTTCTTTTAAGCAATGATCGTCCCGGGGCCGATAATGATTTTGAACAAACAAGATCGATAAATCGGCGCATACGAGATTCTATATCTACCCGGGCTTTATCATCATCGGTGCGACAGTATCTATCATTGGATTTCATGCGCAGCGCACTTGCCCAGCTAGCACAATGGGTACGAGTAGCGCTAGCCTATGTACGTTCGCGGAAGTTGCTGCATAATGCCATTTTCTTCTTGATTCTAGTGCAGGTGCTGATCGGACTGGGTGCCGGCCTGTTTATCCCTTATTTCAACATTTATTTTGTCGATCATCTGGGAGCTTCATCTGCCCTCTTCGGTCTGATCGACGGTGGGGCCAACGCGCTGACGGCCCTGCTCACGCTCGTCGCGCCCTGGCTGGCGCTGCGTTTCGGGAAAATCAAGGGCATTGCCCTGACCGAGCTAGCCAGCATCCCCATCATGCTCACGATTGGCCTGACAGGCCTGTTGCCATTGGCGGCCCTGCTCTACCCATTCCGGCAGGGACTGATGGATATGTCCAACGGTGTGCTGCAAGTCTTCTCGATGGAGGTGGTGCCGGAGCAGCGGCGCGGGCTGGCAAACAGCGGCTACCAGGCTGCCTACCAGGTAGCCTGGGCCATTACCGCGCCCATCGGCGGCCTCATCATCGCCCGCTCAGGTTATCCTCTCATCTTCATTCTCGGCGCCTGCTGCTATCTTTCCGCCATCTCCACCCTCTGGTTTCATTTTAGAGGTGGAAGAGGGCAGAAGCAGGAAATGGAGGCAGCAGGTAGAGAGATACAGTCGGCACACGCTGATGCTGCCTCGTATAGCAAAAGCTAAAAGCAGTGTTTTTCAGACTTGAAAAGGGGGAGAAAATAGAGGCTTGTCAAGGTAAGGATGGCGTGATATAGTTGCTTCACAAAGGGCTAAAGCATATGGGGAAGCCTTATTTATAAAATCATCAGGTGATTGATAATGGCTGAGCAGTTTCGCATTCTCGTTGTTGAAGACGAAGAGACCTTGAACCAGAGTATTGTCAATTCTCTGCGCCGGGATGGCTATGTGGTGCAAGGAGTGAGGAGCGGTGCGGAGGCGATTCGTATTTTGTGGACAGAAGAATGCGATGTGGTCATTAGTGACCAGAAGACACCCGGTGCGGACGGTTTTGAGCTGTTGCAATGGCTGCGCACCAACCGACCCAACACCGGCATGATTATGCTTTCCGAGTATGGGTCACCAGAGACACGCACTCAGGCCCTGGAGAGCGGGGCCGTCAGTTACCTGGAGAAGCCCCTCAACTTGCACCTGCTCAAAGAGGAACTGCGCCGCCTCCTCCAGCAGACAGGCTTTTCCGCCAGCCTGGACTCTTTTGATTTGCTCGATGTGATTCAGATTATTAATATGAGCCGCAAGAGTATTGCGCTGCTGATTAATACCGGGTTGGAGGAGCGCGGTGTGCTGCGTTTTCAGGATGGGGAGCTGATCTGGGTAGAGTATGGTACCCTGCGCGGCGAGGAGGCCTTCTTCGCACTGGCTGCGCATATGAATGGCACGGTCATTCACCAACCCTGGAACGAGCAAATACAACCCAATGTCTCACAACCGCTTTCTCGTTTGATTTTCCAGGCGCTGCAATATCGTAGTAAGTATGCAGTACGCCAGCAACAGACGGGTGAGCAGACGGCGTTCGCGCGCCAGTCCGCGTTGCAAAGTCAATCCCAGGCACAGACACGGGAACTGATCACGGACGAAATTGATGATTCACCTTTTATCTTCTTGCAGGAGCCGGCGGCGTTTGCATCGATAGAGGCAAACGCGGGGATGAGTCAGGAGCAGGGTGGGCAGGAGGCAGAGCAGGGACAGGAATGGTGGCAGGAGACGGGGCATGGTCGGGCGAATGGAACGCGAGCGGCCAATGGTCGGGTTCCCGGGGAGATTCCTGCAACTCCCGGCAGGCGTCGGCTGACAGGGAATACAAATATTATGCCCTCTGTTGCACACAAGACGTCAGCCAGCCCGCGGCCTGATTTGCCAGCATGGTTGACAGAGCAGCCAGAGGAGGGATCTCAAGCACTACCCCTGCGCCCGGCAGCCCTTTCCAGCAGCACGCCCTTACCGGCGGTGCCATCTATTAAGCCTTCTCCAGCGGAATGGCAGCCTCCTGTCCAGTCTGTACAGCCACCTGCGCAGAAAACCAGGCGGTCGGCTCCTCCGGTTTCGAAAATACCGGCGACCCCCGGACAGCCAACGCAGCCGACTCCCGTGGTAAAGGTGACGGAGCAGTTGCCGGAAATGTATAGCAGTGGGAAGCAAAAGCGTGTCTCTTCGCCAGCGCCCGAAGTATCGGCGGAATGGCAGCCGCCAGAGCAGGGGTCAGGGGCAGGTCAGAACGGGTTACAAAGCCTGGTAACTCCGGTCTCCCCGGAGAACGGGAACAGGAAGCAGGGGCAGGAACAGGGAAGAAGGCATAACTACCCGGCGTTGATCTCGGCACTGCAAACACTGGGATATTCTATCCCCGGCTTTGTTGCAGCAGCAGTCGTTGGAATGGATGGTCAGCCAGTAGCCCAGGTAGCGGTGGATGATCTGGATATCTCCCGGGTATGTGGATATTTCAACACTATTTTACTCAGTGTGGTGCGCTCGCTCGAACAGGGTGGCTGGGGCGGACACGAGGAGACAGTGATTACGAGCGAGAGCAGACATATCTTGCTGCGCATCGTAGGGAGCAAAAGCAGTGCCTTTCAGGTGCTAATTACGACTCGCGAGGCCGAACCAGCGGAAAGCCTGGAAGTGATGGCGAATGTCGAGGGGGCTATCAGCGCCGCTCTGCGCTAGCTCGATAACATATCTAGAATATGGAAGAGGAGAGACCATGATGAGCGAGGAGAGGCGTGCTCGAACCGAAGAGGAGAAGCGGATTGATCGCCGGTCCTTTTTTATTGGCATCTTTATTGCCATGGCGATCATTGCTCTTTTTACCATTCTATACCTTGCCGGATACATGAAATAGACCGGCTATCTATCACAATACGCTATACTAACGCCCCAGGCCGACCGCTAGCGGTCGGCCTGGGGCGGGGTGGGGATAGAAAGATGCAGCTAATCATCAGAACTATCCACAATAACCTCATAACCTTATTCCAGCATTTTCTTGAGTTGTTCGAGGGCAGCATCTTCTTCCTCAGAGGCTGGAGAGGCTGGTCTGGGCGATATGGTTGACTGTTGTGGTTGGTCCTGTTGGCGCTGTACCTGCTTTCTGGCCGGTGCTCCCTCCTCTGGCCGGGGTGAGATGAGCGGCGAGAGGTGTGGTTTTCCCTCCTGCAAGAGTGGTGGTTCTACCTGCGCGGGGCGTTTTTTCGCTTTGAGGTCGTGAAGCTGCTGCTCAACGATTTGCTCACTGGAGATTCGTTCGAGCTGGGAGTCGAAGTCGAGGTCATGTTTGTGCAGATCGGCCAGGGCGCGGGCGCGGGCCTCGGCCTCCATGACGGCATCCCGGGCACGGCTGGCGCGCTCGCGGTCTTTCTGACCGCCTGTTTTATTGAGGGCTTCGAGGACGCGCTGCTGGATGAGGGCGTTGCGCTTGCGGGTAACAAGCAACTCGATAGTCGTCTCGACTTCGGTGATTTTGGCCTCTAGCTGGCGCAGAGCGTCGCGCATAGTGATAACAAGCTGCTCCTGCTCCTTCTGCTGTTGCTGGTAACGCTGCGCCTGTTTGAGGATGTCGTTGTGGCGTGTGAGGG
The DNA here is from genome assembly GCA_963736995.1 of uncultured Chloroflexia bacterium. Taxonomy (GTDB): domain Bacteria; phylum Chloroflexota; class Ktedonobacteria; order Ktedonobacterales; family Ktedonobacteraceae; genus CADDYT01. Next base: position 998,963 of record CAVTRB010000002.1, on the reverse strand, counting down.
CAGAGCGGGCGGCATCATCGTTATTTTGTTGGATGGCTTGCTCTGCCTTGAGGAGCCATGTCTCCGCCTCAGCCGTTTTTTCTTTGCTGCGGGTGTGCAATTTATGGCTCTCGGCAATCGCGGTGGCTACCTGTGTCTTGACCTGCACCAGTTGATTGCGCATATCAAGCTGAAGCTGTCGCAGCACCTTTTCCGGGTCATCGGATTTCTCGACCATGCTGTCAAGGTTTGCGCGGAGCAGGATAAGCACTCGTTCCAACAAATTCATGTGCGCCTCTTCCCCCCAGGTATTATATGGTATTTAAGATAAAAAGCGGTTAAGGATGGTGGAAAGTTTCAATTCATGTGAAAACATGGAGCTTTCGCACGAATTGAAACTTTCCACAAATGTTATAGTCGGTCGTCAGAGGCAAAGTCGCTGGCTTCGACGGGGATGGAGGTGCCGTTGACCTTACCGTTGCTGCTGGCCTGATTCTCCTGCGTTGCCAGGGCCGGGACGCGGCTCATCAGGTCACCGATGCGGGTGCCACTGAGCAGTTCGAAGAGGGCCGGAACCTGGGCAACCATGTTGACGATGTCGCCGGTGAGACGGCTGGCACCGAGACCGCCGTTGTTGGCACCTGAACCGCTCCCGGTGGAGACGATGGTGACTTTGTCGACCTTGCCCAGAGGCTCAGCGATGGCACGCACGATCTCCGGCATGTTGGTGAGCAGCTTGTCGAGCACAGCAGCCTGGTTGTATTCGTGGAACGCTGCCGCTTTGACCTTCATCGCATCGGCCTCGGCTTCACCTTTGGCGCGGATGATTTCGGCTTCAGCCAGGCCTTTGGCGCGGATGACTTCAGCTTCGGCCAGACCTTTGGCGCGGTTAGCTTCGGCTTCACCGATACCGCGTGCTTTGGCGGCGTCGGCCTGCCCTTGCGCTTCGAGGATCAGGCGCTGGCGCTCGGCTCCGGCGACGGTTTCGACACGCCGACGGTCGGCCTCGGCAGCTTTCTGGACTGTGGCTTGCAGTTCAAGCTCCCGGCGCTGGATTTCAGCTTCCTGCACCTTGATCTGCGCCATCTTCTCAGCCTCTGTTACCCTGACGGCTTCGGTCACGACCTGCTGCTGCATCAAGTTGGCCTGGATATCATAGGTCTTATCGGCGGTTGCTTGCTGCTTCTTGACTTCAGCGTCGAAGGCGGCTTTTTTCAGCGAAAGGTTGCGCTGCGATTCGGCTTGCAGGGCCAGTGACTCGGCTTCCGCCTTCACACGCTCTTGATCGGCAGCGGATTTGGCGACGGCTGCTTCACGGGAGGCGTTGGCCTGCTGAATCTGCGTATCGCGAGCGGCGAGAGCGGTGGCAATGTCGGCGTTTTTGCGCATCTCGACGATCTGCGGGCGACCCATGTTGGTGATGTAGTCATTCTTGTCGCGGACTTCTTTGATGGTGAAGGAGATGACTTCCAGGCCCATCTTTTGCATGTCCGGCGTGACGGTCTGGAGCATCTTCGCGCCCACCTGTTCGGGATTTTTCACCAGGTCTTCGACGGTGAGCTGACCAACGATGCCGCGCAGGTGGCCCTCCATGACCAGGCGAATGAGATTTTCGCGGTCTTCCTGTTTCTTGCTGAGGAATTGCTCGGCGGCAGTCTTGATGCTCTGTTCGTCAGAGCGCACTTTGATCTGGGTGACGGCCTCGACGTTGACGGCAACGCCCTGAATGGTGTAGAGGTCCTGTGAAGGAGCGACGTCGAAGGACATCAGCTCAAGCGAGAAGACCTCGGCACGGTGCGTGAGCGGAATGACCAGGCGGGAGCCACCGGTCACGACTTTGGTGCCGCCCGCACCGTAGACGATGAGCGCCTGGTTCGGGCCAACCTTTCGCAGGAGTCGCCCGATGCTGCTGATGGCAAAAACGACGACGATAACGAGAACTACTACGATTACTATGGTAAGCAGAAGTGGATCCATGGCATACTACTCCTTTTGCATTTCATTTCGTATTACTAATCCCATGTCGGTGTTGTCTGTGCCGGATTCTTCGAGGAGTGCGCGTAATCTGGCGAGTTCGTCGGAGTCAGGTGTTGGAACCTGAGATCGGGCCTGTTCCCTGTTGCCCGCGTATCCTTCGTACCCTCCTTTATACTCTGTGCGCTCTTCATTTTCCCCGGCCTGCTCGTTGATAAAATGATCCCAGGTGTCAACCTCCGCAACTCCCTGCGCGTAGTTGACGACAACCACCTCCTGACCTCGTTCAAGACGCTGGCCATTGACGTTGCGTGCCGGGATGCTCTTACGTAGCCCGGCGGGCGATGTATAAAGAATTTCGCCCATGCCATTTTCTTGAATGGTGATACTCACTGTTCCCAGTAACCCGGTGCGGTCCGTCACGTCCTGTTCGGTTTCTCCCTCGATGTTACTAAAGATGCGACTAAACAGGAGCAAGAGCAGTCCTGCAATGATAAGGCCACTTGCTCCCGCTAAGATCAGTGTAATGGAGAGCAGGAAATGGGCTGTATTGTGAAAGACGTACCCGAAAAATCCGAAGCCAATCAGAAAGAAGACTATAGAGGTAGGGTTGATGTAGGCGAACCAGGATGAGCCGCTGCCCTGATTTCCCTGCCCCTGTGTCGAGTGAGCCTGTGCAGGTGTGCTATGAGTATGGCTATTATGCGCACCAATTGTATGACTGCCCGCGTGTCCGCCTGCATACGTAGTACCAGTATGTGTTGGTCCGACATGACCAACGTGACCAACGTGACCGGTCTGGACATGGCCACTGTGGCCGAAGTTGCCGAGTACGATGGTGGCAAGCAGGAAAAGCAGCCCGAACAGGAAACAGCCGATAAAAAACAGGGAAAGTGGATCAGTTGCCATAACTTTGCTCCTTCGGCTGTAAGATCGTTGCAGCTTTCAGACTATGGCGGTCAATACTTTCAAGAATACCGATGATGCCGGTCAGTAAGCTCACGATGCCCAGCACAGAGGCAAAGGCGAGGCAGAGCGGGCCGACTGGCGCACCGATGAATGCCAGTACGGGAAAGAGTGAGCTGGCAAATACACTGGCGATTCCCAGCGCACCTGCACCGCTCAGCAAAAGAAGTGGGAGCAGCACAGGATATCTGTTTCGCAGGGACCCACTCCCTGGTCCCGGCATTGGCTGGAACTGCTGGAACGGTTGTTGACCAGGAGAATGAGAAGAATCCTGGATCATAAATACTCCTTAATTACTGACTTGTTCTCTATAACTCTAGCGTATGCCGACGGGTTAAAGATGATCGGGTATCTTCCTCGACGAAAAGTTCTATCCACTACTCTAAACGTTAAACAGTATCAAAAATCAAATCTAAGCAATGCTCAATCGGCATGGGCCTGTGTGATAGCGTAAACGATAGCTTCAAGTTCCTCTAATGGCAGATGCAACAAATCAGTAAAAAGGGTGAGATAGCGGCGCGGCTCATCAATGTTGCTGAGAGACTGGAAAAACTGCTGCACTTCCGGTTCGCCGCTCCATTCCTCCATACTGGCTGCCAGCCAGGTTTCCAGGCGATCCGTTTCTTGCTCCATATCCGTCAGGAGATCAACACTATAATCGGGCGGGTCGCTGACCAGATAGCCGGGATGGACTTTGAAAAAGCGCGAGAGTAAGTCGCGACTGGAAGCTGTGAGGTGGACGCGCTTGCCACTTTCCAGTTGTGAGAGATAGGCCTGACTGAGTTGGTCGTGTAACTCTTCCTGCATAGCACGTACAATTTCTACCTGTGTCATCGGGCGGTTGAGGCCACGAAGCTCGCCCTCAACCTCCCGTAAATGTTTGATTTTCTCCGCCAGATTCATAACATCCTCTCTGTCCATTGCTATTTGCTATAGTAAGTATAGCTATTTGTTATCACAATGTCAAGGGATAAACACGTGAATTTCATGGTTATTGTGCATCGTTTTTCGCAATCTGGCAAGAGCAATGTAGCTACAGAATAGTGGAATACAACCTCTCTTGTGGTTGTAGGGGACGTGGTACAATATGTGCTGTAAAGAAGCGTGCATAGCTTGACTATCAAATACAGATGAAAGGAGTTTTGTGAGATGGCGGATAAGATTAGCGCCCGGAACCAGTTGCAGGCCACGGTGAAGTCGGTCAAACTGGGAACGATTATGGCCGAGGTGGTGGTGCAATTGTCGGATGGGCAGGAGATCGTTTCGGCGATTACACGCAGTTCTGCCGAGTCTTTGAACTTGCAGCAGGGCGACCAGGTTGTTGCGATTGTCAAAGCTACCGAAGTGATGATCGGCAAGAGCTAGAGAATATTTCGTTCTGAAAGAGAGGATATGGCACGGGGATAAAGCAATTTTCTCGTGCCATATCCTCTCCTCGTTATGCTGTGAATAATAAAAATATGAGCACTTTTCCCTTGTAGCTGCCGGGCCAGGTAGTCATCCCCGGCGATGTAGCGCGCATTGCTCTGGGATAATGGAGATGACTACTCATCTTTTAAGTACTCATAAAATGAGTATAAAGAAAAAAGAAGCTTCTGTCAAGGGTAGTTTACTGACATCCACGCATAATGCTTCTGGCGGGCCGCAGGCCCGCCAGGGAGGAGAGAAAAGGGCGAGGCTCCTCCACACTGTCCCCCGGACAGCGTCCTCGCGCTCCGGCAGGGGGCTTTGCCCCCTGCACCCCGAGTTATGAGTGGATGTCAGTAGTTTAGCAAAAACGTCTTCTGTTTTGTAAAAGGTCTCCCGCATGACGGGTCCAGGCCATCACAAAGTAATCTCTCCTGTAGAGCTGTCTATGTGGATGGTGACGCTGGCGAGGGGTGTCTGGGCCGGTGGTTGGACGACGGCCCCGTTTCTGGCGGGATCGAAGGCCGCACCGTGGCAGGGACAGACGAGCAAGTGCTGGCCGGGGTCGTAGTCAACGGGGCAGCCAGCGTGTGTGCAGGTGGCGTCGTAGGCCACGAACTGGTCGTTGTTGAGATGCACAAGGATGCCGGGGTCATTATTTGATGGAATAGTAAAGTTGACCGAACTGTTGGTGGGAACGGCACTGACTTTCGCAATGGCGTTGCTTCCTGTGCTGCCGGGGGTTGAGCTACTGCCGGTTGTGTTTCCCGAACCGGTGATGGATGAAGTAGCCTGAGAATGATCTGCCAGGGGTTGCAGGATGGAACGGAGGCTGAGGGTGAACCAGGTGAGGATGAGCATGCCCATACCGCCGGTGATGGTGCCGAGTATGAAGCTGCGGCGACTTTCTTCAGCAGCACGGGCTGCCGCAAACTTCCCTTTTGCCGCTGCCGGTCTGGCAAGCCACTGGCTGCTTTGTTGCTGGACAGCGGGAGTCTCTTCCACACCTGTGAGGGCATACACCGGTTGGGCCAGCACGGCAAGTTGTTGTGGCGAGAGCGATTGCAGCAGGCGCGGCACCAGCAAGGCATCGAGCGATGGCAGGCCAGTGTTGAGCGGTCCGGCGAGAATCAGAGTGATCCAGCAGAAGATAAAGACAATATCGGAGCCATAGAAGTAGGGGTAGACGCGCCAGGTTGCAGTGAGGAAGAAGGTGATGCTTAGCAGGAGACCGAAAAAGGCGGCAGGGCGCAGGAGCAGGCCCACGAGCGCAGCGAGGCCGATGGCGATTTCTCCATAGGCGATCAACGCGCCAAAGAAGCTGGCATGTGGCACCATGACCTGGATGAGAAAGTTGTGGAGCGGAGAGCCGGTAGCGAAGGCAGCGATCTGCTTGCCGATATAGCCGCGAGCTGATGCATTGAAATACTGTGGGTCAGTCAGCTTCTGGATGCCTGCGTAGATAAAGGTGATGCCGAGGAAGAGGCGCAGGGGCAGCAAAAACCAGCCTTTCTTCACCTGTGTTCTATCTGCTCTTTGATCCATAATTTTCTCTCTGTACTGTTGAATGCTGTCCCGTTCTGCGATGCTTTGCTCCAGGCCGAGCGCAAGGGGTGGCCCTACTATATACGACCACTCCGGTGCAGCTCGCGTATAGTAGGGCCACCCCTTGCGCTCGGCCTGGGGTGGACCGGCATGGTTATCTCCCCCCGCGAATCACTGCCAGCATATCCGGTACTGTTGTGAGTTTGATGCGAGGACGACCATGCGGTGCGCCGCAGGTGATTTCGTACTGGTCGAGAATCTTCCAGTCCTTATACGTCACATAGTCCACTCCTCGCTCGCTCAGAAACGACTCGATCAGTGAGGGGTTGCGCCGGTCGTCACTGATGCCCTGGAGGGTTTCCAGGTCGGCCAGCATGGATTCGACGGTGGCGGCGGAGTCCGGTTTGTTGTTGCCGATCAGGCCAGAGGGACCGCGCTTGGCCCAGCCAACGACATATTCGCCCGGTACGGCTTCACCTGTTTCTGGCTGCACAACGCGCCCGGCAACATTGTTGATAGTATGGGTTTTGAAGTTGAAAGGTACACCCTCGACCGGTACACTGCGATAGCCAATGGAGCGCAAGACCATGCATGCCTCGATGGTCTCGAATATGCCATTACCTTTTGCTTCCAGTCCGCCTCTTGCGTTGGGGACTAGCTCATTGTGTTCGATTTTCACCGCCGTGATACGCCCATCTGTGCCAAGAATTTCTACAGGCGAGACGAGGAAGCGCATGACGATGCGGCGCGGAGCGGTATGCTCGGTACGTGCCGCAATTTCACGCAGGATATCCAGGTTGACCTTCGCCGAACGATCCTGTTCTATGGCTGCCATACTGCTCGGGTCAAGTTCCAGGTCGCGTGGATCGACGATGACATCTACGCCCTCAAGCTTGCCCAGTTCCCGAATTTCGGGATTTTTGAAGGCAGCCTGCGCCGGGCCTCGTCGCCCCAGTACCACCACCTCGCGCACCTTGCTCTCGCGCAGCTTTTCGAGGGCGTGATCAGCGATATCGGTTTTCATCAGCACATCGGGCGAGAGGACGAGGATACGGGCTACGTCCATCGCCACATTGCCGTTGCCGACCACCACGGCTCGCTCGCTTGAGAGGTCGATGGGTAGGTTGCAGTAATCGGGATGGCCGTTATACCAGCCGACAAAGGCGGTAGCCGGGTAGCTGTTGGGCAGGTCTTCGCCGGGGATGCCCATGCGCCGGTCGGCCTGCGCGCCGTAAGCGTAGATAACCTGATCGTAGAACTGCTGTAATTCGTCATGATGGATGTCCGTGCCATAGGTGACATTGCCAAAGAAACGCACTCGTGGGTCCGCCATTATTTTATCGAAGACGCGAATCACCGACTTGATGGACTGATGATCGGGCGAAACGCCGTCACGCACCAGACCAAAAGGAGTGGGAAAGCGGTTGATGAAGTCGATGGTCAGCGCGAGATCACTTTTTTTGAGCAAGGCTTCGGCAGCGTAAAATCCGGCTGGGCCTGCACCAATGATAGCGATACGCAGTGGCCGCGCTGTCGTACCGGGTTGTTCCATTCTAGTAAACTCCCTTAAAAATTATGCCTGAATTGAGAACAGGATAACATCCTGCTCGTCTTTGAAACCTGTTCCGTTTAACGATAGAATAGCAGTATCACCGAGAAATCACAAGAGGGTTTAGAGTAATTGCAATTTGCCTTCGGCATTGGCTTCGATCTGGTGGCGGTCGAAGAGCATGGGATGGTGTTCGACGTTGAGCCAGGGTTTGATGAAGTCGTCGTAGTGCTTATCGGCGGGCTGGCCCGATTGACCGGGTGAGTGGCCGGAGAGCGAGGCGGCAGGGTCGGCCAGGTTGACGATCTGGCGGAACGAGGGGACGGTGATGACGGCCTCGGGCTGGTTCGGCTGCACCGCGCCCATGTTGACGGTATCGATGTCGCCTCCGACCGGGATAGGGCCGCGATTGAAAACTTTATCGAGCGGCTTGACGCTGCCGAGGGCATGATTGTAGGTCATTTTGTGTATCTTGCCGTACTGCCAGCGCGAGATGTCATCGCCCAGTTTCTCGCGTAGTTCCTCGACGGCGGCAGAGAAGGCGCTGTTGATGGCGTCGTTCCAGGTACGTGGGCCATTGGTGATGGCCGAGCTGGCGAACCAGGCGTCGTTCTGCTCGTTGAGCAGGCGAATGAGAAAGGGTTTGTCGCGACCGAGATAGCCGTTGACGGGAGCGATCAGTGTGGTGCCACTGCCGAGGTAGCGTTCGCGCACTGCTTCATCGCTGAGCATGGCACTGAAGACGATGCGTTCCAGTTTGTAAAGGAACCTAGAATAGATGGCGGCGGCAGTGCTTGTGGATGAGAGCACGTAATCCCAGTTGCGCAAGAGGTACTGCGCAGACAGGGCAAGTGCGTTTTCCGGCTGCAGGTTGAGGATGTGCGGCATGATCTGCGCAGCGGGAATAGAATACTGATCGGCCTGGATGGTTGCCATGTCGGAGAGCGAGAGCTTGCCCCTGCGGGATTTTGCCAGCAGCAGGTCGCGAATGCGCTGCGCCCGGTAGCCGTTGAGCCACTCGTTCGTGATGTAGTAGGGGTAATCATCAGCGACGACGCGGTTATTAGCGGTGACGATGAAATGTTGCTCCGGGTTGTAGGTGTGGGGCAATTCATCGAAGGGGATGAGGCCAGTCCACTCGTACTTGTCCGTCCAACCAGGTGATGGAATTACGCCCTCTCCATTTGCACGAATGGGGATGGCACCGGCCATGATGTAGCCGATGTTGCCCTCTCTGTCGGCGTAGATAACGTTCTGCGGCGGCACATCCCAGTCGCGCATGGCCTCCCGAAACTCTTCCCAGTTGGTGGCGCGATTCAGCTTCTGGATGGATGTGATGATACGGCACTGCTCCAGTCCTGTCCAGCGCAGGGCAAGGGGCATCTCTGTCAGTTCGGGAGCCTGACCGTTGTTGTCGGCAGGCTCAACGGCTTGCAGATTCGGCAGAGTGGTGAGAATGGGGCCATGCCGGGTGATGCGCACCTCTTCGATGATTGGCTCCTTCCGGCCCTTGACGCGGATTTCTTCGCGGATTACCTCGGCCTCTTTCCATTCGCCCTTGTATTCATATTGATGTGGGTTCTGCGGGTTGAATTTCTCGATGTAGAGGTCTTCGACATCAGAGACAGCATTGGTGACGCCCCAGGCGATGTGCTGGTTGTGGCCAATGACGACGCCGGGCGTACCGGGGAAGCTGGCACCGACCACATCGAGGCCGGGGGAGACGAGGTGGCACTCGTACCAGATCGAGGGCGCGGCCTGTCCCAGATGCGGGTCGTTACAGAGGATGGGCGAGCCGGTGACGGTCATGGTGCCATCCACCACCCAGTTGTTGCTGGCACCCATCAGTCCGAAGCCGCTCAACCGCTTCAGGTATTCGTACTGTTCGAGCATCCCGGCATTGCTGCCATTGTATGCAACTCCGGGCGGGATGATGAGCGGGTGCGTGGAATCGTAGCCTGCTTCGAGTTGCGCGGCGCGTTCGGGTCCGAGCTGGCTGACGAGGATGGCGCGGACGATTTCGGTCTCCCAGTTGCCACAGAGGTTCCAGCCCATCATCTTGCTCCACTGGATGCTGTCGGCAACCTTCCACGGTTCGGGTGTAAAGCGTAGCAGGGTGAATTCGATAGGGAGCCTGTTTTTGTTGCGTTCGATGAAGGTGTTGATGCCGTTCGCGTAGGCTTGCAGGAGGCGCTTGCTTTCTCTGGGAAGGCTGGCAACCTCTTGTGCAGAGGCGCGATGCATCCCCAGGCGACGTGTGAAGCGATCTGCCTCAAGAGCGATTGCGCCGAAAATTTCAGAGAGGCGACCTGAGCCGATACGGCGATTGAGTTCCATCTGCCAGAGTCGTTCCTGAGCGTGGGTGTAGCCCTGAGCGAAGTAGAGGTCGTCTTCGTTCTGCGCGTAAATATGGGGCACCCCATAGCGGTCGGTGATGATTTCAACGGGGGCGTGCAGGCCGTGCAGGTGCAATTTTCCCTTTTTCTGTGCCAGCGGTCGCCGCATCAGCCCATAATATGCTCCTCCGGCCAAACCGACGAGAGCTGCCCCGGCTACTATCGTTTTTTGCCACCACGCTGCCATGCTGTGTGCCTCCTTTTATGAATGAAACGATACAAAACCCGTAGGCGCTCAATTTATTGTGCGCAGCGCTGATTTATCGGCCTCTGAAGCCCCGCGGGCCGATAAATCAGCGCTGGCCAGGATAAATCCCGGCCCTACGGATTCCCAATATCTTCGCGTTCCTACTATTATACCAGTTCGGTGCCGCGTGGTGTGTCGCGTACCTCGAAGCCGAGGGCTTTGAGCTGGTCCCGGAGCTGGTCGGAGCGCTTCCAGTCACGGGCGGCACGGGCGGCGTCTCGTTCGCGCACGAGGGCCTGCGCTTCATCGCTGAGCTGGCGCGACGCTCTGGGCTGCACGTTTTCCAGGCCCAGACCGAGCACGCGGTCGAAGTCGAGAATGAGGCGGCGGCGCTCTGCTGGAGCGATGTGGTTGTTGCGCGCCGTCTCGCGGGTGATGCTGAGCGCGGTGGGCATATCCAGGTCATCGTTGATGGCTGTGTGGAAGGCTGCGCGTACGCGCATGGCCTCTGCTGACCAGGGTTGCTGCTCAGTGCCCGGCTCGACCAGCAGCTCCGCCAGGTCGGCGCGCAGGTTGTTCAGCCCGTTCTGTGCCGCGGTAATCGACTCAGCGCTGAAGTGGAGTTTCGAGCGATAGTGCGCTGTCAGCACCAGGTAGCGGAAGGCCAGTGGGTCAATGCCCTGGGACTTGAGGTCGCGCAGCAGCACAACATTCCCTTTGGAGCGCGACATCTTGATAGCGTCGCCCTTCCCGAAGATGAGGTGCTCACCATGTACCCAGAACTGCACGGGTTCCTTGCCCGAAACGCCCTGGCTCTGAGCAATCTCATCCTCGTGATGCGGGAAGATCAGATCAACGGCTCCAGTGTGAATATCGAACTGCTCGCCCAGGTATTTTGTTGCCATAGCCGAGCATTCGATGTGCCAGCCGGGGAAGCCTATGCCCCACGGACTCTGCCAGTTCATCTGCCGGTTCTCTTCGCCGCGTTTCCACAGCGCAAAATCTTCGGGTGCCTTCTTATCTTCGGCAACCTCTTCCTGGACGCGGCCACTGGCCCCGGCGCGGAGCTGCTCGACCGTGTTGCCGGAAAGCTCGCCGTAGTCCGTGAAGTGGCTGACATCGTAGTAAACGTTGCCTTCAGGAGTGACATAGGCAAGGTTGCTCTCGATCAGCTTTTCCGTCATCGCCTGCATTTCCGGGATGTGGTCGGTGGCCTTCGGACTGAGATGCGGTGGCAGGATGTTCAACTCGGCGGCGTCGTTGAAGTACTGCTGCGTGTAGTGGGCGGCAATCTCATAGGCCGAACGACCTGTCATGCGGGCCTCGTACTCCAACTTGTCCTCGCCACTCTCCTCCGTGTCATTTTGCAGGTGGCCCACATCGGTAATGTTGCGCACCAGGAAGACATCGTAGTCGTTGTATGCAAGCACACGACGCAGCAGGTCGGTCATGAGGAAGGTGCGGAAGTTGCCGAGGTGGATATCTTTGTAGACGGTGGGTCCGCACGCATAGATGCCCACACGGGAGGGGTTCAGTGGTTGAAACTGCCCCTTGCTTCTGGTCAAGGTATTATACAGGTAAACAGGTTTATGTGTATTTTCATTTGTAGTCAAGAGCATTCTCCTCTCGTTGCGTAAGTCAGATTGTCGAAGACACGCAAAGGCGAAAAAACGAGTTCTGGAAAGAGGTAGTAGCTCAGACTGGTGATGTGCGAGAGGGCGTTACATTACAGGGAACGCACAGAAACAAGTACGCAGTTCCATTGCCGTTCACAGAGTGCTGAGCTACTGATCGTTCCTCTGTGAACGCCGGGACAGGTGCAAGAGTGCTTTGTATATTGTACAGAAAACTCTACAGATTTCACCATTGACTCCAAACGTAGCTGGCTGATATGCCAGTTCCTCGTGCTATTTGCCGTTAGTATACCACATTATACGCCGCAGGTATAGCATTTTTTGCCAGTGATTTTCTACATAGTGCCTTACAGGTATATCTTCCTTGCCGCCTAACCTCCAGGACTGGCTCTGCTGCGTGAGGAAGACATACCTACTCATACTATGAGTAAAATATAAAAATGAGAAGCATATTTGACTTTCGTTACTTTATATCGTCTTATAAAGTGTAAATGGTATAAATGAAAATAATTTTATGTAATGGTATTTACACATAATTAAGGCTTAAATATAAGTTAAAGCTCAACTATTGTACAGGATGCAACAGTTTAGTGACCGTAAACAAAATCGACGGAAAGACGCAAGTAAAGGAGGAACAACGTCTATGACACAACATGTGAGCTACAAATCTGTAGATGAGGAGGGAGGGATTCCCGCTCCAGAGGATAATGATCCCCCGGAAGATAATCCTCCAGTACCGGAGAATGAAGGAAAACAATCGGCAGGCGATGATGGCCAGGACCTCAGGATGATGACAATGATGACAAGAATGGGGATGGCGGCGGTCAGAATGGAGGAGGAAGTGGTGGCGGAGGGGATGGAAAAGGAGACAAGGCAATTTAGTTTGGGCGTAGTGAGAGGTATCGCTGGCAAGCTCTATGTCTGGCTTGCCAGCGATACCTCTCAGCGTATTATCTAGCGCTTAATGCTTCCTGTGTGCGTACTGCGAAGTAGGTGGCCTGGGGGTGATGGACGACGATGGCGGCGGTGGACTGCTCCGGCACGAACTGGTAAGACGCGGTGAGGTCGACGCCGATGGTGTCACGGGCAGGGCAGCAGTTGGAAGAGTTTCGCGTGGTCTTCCAGGTCGGGGATGGCGGGGTAGCCCCAGCTGTAGCGACGACCGCGCGGCTCATTCAGGCCTAGCTCCTGGCGTACCAGGCGGTTGGTGTATTCGGCCAGACCTTCGGCCATTTCCACGGCGAGACCGTGCAGGAAGTAGGCTTCGGCGTAGTTGCCTTCGTCTTGCAGGCGTTGCACAGCTTCGCTGGCAACCTGTCCCATCGTTACCAGCTGGAAGGGAACAACGTCGAGCTTGCCGCTATCGACGGAGGCGAAGTAGTCGGCGAGGCAGAGCCGCTCACGCTCGTGCTGGCGTGGGAACTGGAAGCGTGTGATCTCGCGCCTTGCCCGGAGGTCGGTGGGATCGTAAATGATCAGTTCGTTGCCGCGAGACTGGCAGGGGAAGTAGCCGTAGAGAACCTTTGGCTGCAGGTAACGCTGCTGGCGAGCTTGAAGCAGCATGTGTTCCAGGCGCGGGCGAAACTCCTGTTCCACCAGGCGATTGAAATCTTCGCCATGCGCCTTGCCGCCCCAGTGGAGACGGAAAAGGGTGTTAAGGTCCATACAGGCGGCGACATCTTCGATGCCGATGCGTTCCAGCACACGCGGCCCCCAGAAGGGCGGCTGCGGAATGTCCGCGAGCGGTCGAACGCTGACAGAGGGTATTTCCTGAATTGTTGAAACGGTAGCTTCTACGGCTACCCCCGTAGAGGCTTTCTTCTGCCGCTCGCGCATAGCCTCGTTGATGGAGCGCTGCACCAGGGCGCTACGCTCTGCGGGGCCATTGGTCAGTTTGTCAACGATTTCCAGGCCCTCGAAGGCATCACGGGCGTAGAAGACGCCATGCTCGTAGGGAATGGGAGTCGAGTCCGGTGCCTGTTCGTCGACGAAGAGGATGCGCCGTCCATAGGGACGGTTGATGGCCGCGCCGCCGACGATGACGGGGAAGCTGAGGCCGCGCTTGTGCAGCTCTTTGACACAGAGCGGCATTTGTTTTGAGGTGCTGACCAGCAGAGCCGAGAGGCCGATGGCATCGGCCTTGACCTCGATGGCCTTGTCGATGATGGTATTGAGCGGCACCTGTTTGCCGAGATCGTAGACGGTGTAGCCGTTGTTGCTCAAGATGGTGTTGACCAGATTTTTACCGATATCATGCACATCGCCGAAGACGGTTGCCAGCACCACCTTGCCTTTCGTATAGCCTTCCTTCTTTTCCAGGTACTGTTCCAGATGGGCGACGGCGCGTTTCATCACCTCGGCGGATTGTAGCACGAAGGGCAGGATAAGTTCGCCCGCGCCGAAGCGGTCGCCCACGTCTTTCATAGCAGGCAGCAGCACGGTGTTGAGCACCTGGACAGCGGACTCACTCATTGGCATGTCCTGCTCCTCTGCACGCAGGGTAATGGCCTGATCGATGAGCGGCTCAATGCCTTCTTTGCGGCGGTGCAGGATTTGCCAGTGAATCTTTTCATCGATGGTCATGCCTTCGGTCGGGTCGGCCTTCGTGCTCTCGCTTTCTTTCTGAGGTGCGTGGGCTTCGAAGTAGGCGATATAGCGAGGCAGGGCGTCGGGCCGGTTGTAGACCAGATTTTCGGCAAGCTGGCGCTGTTCGGCATCGATCTCGGCATAGGGCGTGATGTGTGTCGGGTTGACGATGGCGAGGTCGAGGCCAGCTTTGACGGCGTGGTAGAGGAAGACGCTGTTGAGCACGGCACGGGCATGCGGCTGCAAGCCGAAGGAGACATTGCTGACGCCCAGAATGGTCAGCACGCCAGGGAGTTCGGCCTTGATGCGTCTGAGGGCGTTGAGGGTCTCGATGGCAGCCGTTTGCAGTTCTTCCTGACCGGTAGTGATGGGGAAGGTGAGCGGGTCGAAGATGAGCGCGTCGGGGGCCAACCCATACTCGTTGACGCAGATATCGTAGATGTTGTGCGCAATCTCGACCTTGCGCTCCTCTGTCTTACCCATACCAACCTCGTCGATGGTGAGGGCGACGACGGCTGCTCCATGCTCAAGCGCCATCGGCAGCACGCTGTCGATTTTCGTGCGGCCCGTCTCCATATTAATGGAATTGATGATGGCGCGACCGGGATAGGTTTCCAGCGCGGCCTTGAGAACGTTGGCTTCGGTGCTATCAATCATGAGGGGAGCTTCGATGCCCATGGAGAGCTTCTTGCTGGTCTTCGCCATCTGCTCAGCCTCGTCGACACGCTCGGTCAGTGCCGTCTGCACATCCAGGACATGCGCGCCGCCCTCGACCTGTTCGCGGGCAATGGCGAGCAGGGTGTCGTAGTCATCGTTGAGCAGCGCCTGTTTCGCCTTGCGACTGCCCTGCGCGTTGACGCGCTCGCCGACCAGCAGGGGTGGTGGGTCCTGCTGCAAGGAGGTGGCGCGAATGCCACTTGAGACGAGGGGAAGAGCGATCTTCGTGAAATCTTTTCCTGTGATGTTGCTGTCGGCAATGGGACGCGCGCGACGGGGAGCGTTGCGGCAGGCGCGGACGATGGCGCGCAGGTGTTCGTGGCTATTGCCGCAGCAGCCTCCTACGATGTTGACGCCGAACTCGGTGATGAATTCGCTCAGGGCGGCAGCCATCGTCTCCGGATCCGTCGGGTAGACAGCCTGCCCGTTGACGTTGAGCGGGATGCCCGCGTTGGGAATTGTGGAGATGGGCAGCGGGCAATTTTCTGCAAGGAAACGCACCGGCTCGCGCATATAGTCCGGTCCCGTCGAACAGTTAAGGCCAATGATATCAACGCGCAGGTTAGCGAGCGTAGTCATGACGGCGGCGATATCGGTGCCGAGCAGCATGCGTCCGCTGGTATCGAGTGAGACCTGTGCCTGAATGGGGACGCTGCGCCCAACCTGCTGCATGGCCTGGCGCATGCCGGTGATGGTGGCACGCACCTCCAGTATATCCTGGCTGGTCTCGATCAGCAGGACATCGATGCCGCCTTCCAGCAACGCGGTTGCCTGCTCGCGAAAAACCTCCACCAGTTGCTGGTAGGTGATGTTGCTGAGCAAGGGGTCATCGGAAGATGGCAGCATGCCGGTAGGGCCGATAGAACCGGCGACGAAACGCGGCTGTTCAGGCGTGCTATAGCGATCGGCCAGGCGGCGTGCAAGGCGAGCGGCGCTCAGATTGATCTCGTGCGTCAGAGTGCCGAGGCCATATTCGTCGAGCTTGAGGCGGCTGCCGGTGAACGAATCGGTTTCCAGCACGTCGCAGCCAGCCTCAAGAAAGCCAGTGTGAATCTCCTCAATAACGGTTGGCTTTGTGAGCACCAGATATTCGTTGCAGCCCTCCGTGGCCTGCCCGCCATAATCCTCCGCCGTCAGTTGATAGCGTTGGATATTTGTCCCCATAGCACCGTCATAAATCAAGACGCGCTGTGCCAGGGCCTCTAAAAATTTGCTCATCTACTCCCATCCCCCTTCTGTTTTTATTTCCTACGCTGCCAGTGCAGCAATCAGTTCCCGGCAAAAAGCAGGAATATCTTCCACTACACGGCCCCAGACGAGGTTACCTTCGCGGAAGGCTGGCTCATCGACCCAGATGCCGCCCGCGTTGGTGATATCGTCTTTGATGCCCGTTGAGCCGGTGGCCTTGTGGCCGCGCATGATACCGGCGGAGATGGGAACCCAGCCGCCATGACAGATGGTGCCTATGATCTTGCCCTGCTCGTACATATTCCGCACGAGTTGCAGGACGGCCTGGTTGCGCCGCAGTTTGTCGGGTGCCCAGCCGCCAGGGATAACGAGACCATCCAGCGCATCGGCCTTCGGAGCTTCCTCGATGCTCACGTCAGGGATCATTTCCAACCCGTGCTTGCCGCGTACCGTCTGTGTGCTGAGGCCGATAATGACAACGTTCGCTCCCTCTTCGATCAGGCGCATAACGGGTACCCAGAACTCCAGATCTTCCACTTCCTGGGCCACCAGAACGCCAACTCTCTTCCCCTGTAGCCGCATCATTTGCTCCTTTCTTGTATCTTCCTTCAGTGAAGTTGCTACGGAACATTATATCATGAGGGTGGTAAGCTTTCTAAGAGAATGGTTCTATTCTTTCTGCCTGATTGGCTCTTGCACTCAAATCGCTTTTCAGTCAGAATTGAGCAAACTCAAACACAGTAGGAAGGAAAGCATATGGACACTTTAGACATGATACAGGAATGGAGAAGGGGAGAATATCTGGTGAGCACTGATAAGCGCAAGCTGGACATGGATGTGGTGCATGAATTTTTGAGCAGGGCGTACTGGGCGGAGGGTATTCCTCGCGAGGTGGTGGAGCGTTCAATTGAGCATTCGCTGCCCTTTGGCGTGTACAAGGGGGAGCAGCAGGTTGGCTTTGCGCGGGTGGTTACGGATTATGCCACGTTTGCCTATATTGGTGATGTGTTTATTCTGGAAGAGTTCCGTGGGCTGGGATTGAGCAAGTGGCTGATGCAGGCAGTAGTGGAGCATCCCGCACTGCAAGACCTGCGTCGCTGGATGCTGCTGACCAGAGACGCGCATGGTCTGTATAGAAAATTCGGATTTACTGAACCCGCGATGCCAGAACGCTATATGGAGCGTTCGTTCCCTGATGTTTACAAAAGTGAAAGAAGCTAGCTTCTACCATTGAAACCACCCTTGCCCACTTCCCGTGTATGGTTTTAGTTGACCTTTTTAAGTAGCCTTATGATGCTGTATTTTGCGGCAAAACTGGTAGCAATACAGCGGAAAGGAGTGGGAGATGAATAAGTTTCTTACAGGTACGCTGATTGGCGTTGGGATTGGCATGCTGCTTGCTCCGATGCCGGGACAAGAGATGCGACAGATGCTGAGCGAGCGGCTGCAAGGTCTGGGCGGCCAGCTTGGCAACAACAACCAGCTTAATCAGATTGTGCAGCGAGCTAAGGGGCCAGGATCACCCGTGGAGCGCGGGCTGAAGAATCTTGGGAACAGAGCGTCAACACCAGATGCGGTGGATACGCTGGTAACGAAGCCCTACAAGTCTGCTTACCCGGAGTACGTCGATCCCGATCTGAAGTAGTACGCGCCGATGAAATGTGTAGGCTATGAGGAAGATGCCAGGGGTAAGGTGTTGTGACCTTTATCCCTGGCATCTTCCTACTGGTTCCATACTTTCAGATTGTTGAAGTCGACTTCAGTCGTGTTGCCCGCGGATTGAGCAAAGAAGGCAATGTGGCTGTTGCCATTATGGAAGTGCCTGTTTAAGGATAATGATATTTAAGATATGGCTGGTCGACATCCAAAAAAGTGCGTGCTGATCATGCTCAATACCTGCTCGTCATGCTGGTTGTACAGTTCACCTTGTGCCCGCAGGATGCCGAGATAAGGGCGACTTTTAGAGGGCCGCGTCTCGATAACGGTGAAATGCCCGGAGAGGGTATCACCTGGGAGGACGGCTTTGAGGAAACGAACCTCGTCAACACCGGGCGAACCCATGCTATCCACTTTGCTGAACAGTCCATCGACCAGCAGGCGCATATAAAGCGCACAGGTATGCCAGCCGCTGGCAACCAGTTCCCCAAAGAAGGAAGCTTTTGCCTGTTCGGGGTCAATGTGAAATATCTGGGGGTCAAATTGCCGGGCAAAGGCGATAATTTCCTCCTGCGTTACCGAGATACTGCCGAGGTCGAAGCTATCCCCCACGTGAAAATCTTCGAAATAGAGTTTCTGCATCATTGTTCTTTCTTATAGCAACTCATTAAATTATAGCATCGTTTCCAGTGCCTGGCAGAACCTGTCAATCTCTTCTTCGGTGTTGTAGTAATGGACGGAGGCGCGGACGAGGCTGGTGAAGCCGCGAGCTTCCATGTCGAGCAAGGTGGAACTGCGGCTGGTGACGGAGACGTTGATGTTGTGCTGGCGCAGCGCCTGGCGAATGGCTTCGGGGTCTTTATCCTCGACGCTGAAGGTGACGATGCCGCACTGCGTGATGCCCCGGTCGCGCACGATGACGCCGGGGAGCGGACTGAGGCGCGTGCGCAAGGTGTAGGCGAGCGTTTTGATACGCCGCCACGTGGTGAGGATGTCCCATTGCAGGGCGTAGTCGATGGCGACACCGAAGCCAATTTTGGCCGCGTAGTTGGTCTCCCAGTTCTCGAAACGTCTGGCATCAGGACGCATTGCGTAGTGATCTCTGGCCGTCCACTGTGCTGCGTGCAGGTCAAGCATGGGCGGTTGCAGGCGGTCGAGCACGCTTTTGCGCACGTAGAGGAAGCCGGTACCGCGTGGCCCGCGCAGGTATTTGCGGCCCGTCGCCGAGAGCAGATCGCAGCTGATCTGATTGACATCGATGGGCATCTGCCCCACGGACTGGCAGGCGTCGACGAGGTAGAGAATATTGGCCTCGCGTGCAATTTTGCCTACTTCCACGACTGGATTGACGAGGCCGCCGTTGGTGGGCACGTGGGTAACGGAGATGAGCTTGACGCGCTCATCGATGGCGCTGCGTAGAGCCGCAATGGAAATCTGACCGTGCGTGTCATTGGGGATGACGTGGATGGTCGCGCCTGTGCGTTGTGCGACCTGCAGGTAGGAGATATAGTTGCTGGCGTACTCCGCCATTGAGGTAAGGATGCGGTCGCCGGGCTGGAAAGGGATGGAGTAGAAGGCCATATCCCAGGCACGAGTAGCGTTTTCAATGATGGCAACCTCATCGCGCGAGCAGCCAATAAGGGACGCTACGGCATCATAGACGCGCTCAATGGCGTCCTGAGCCTCTTCCGCCGCCTCATAGCCTCCGATATGCGCTTCACGTTGCAGATGGGCAATCACGGCATCCAACACGGGCAGTGGCATAAGCGCGGCCCCGGCATTATTCAGGTGCAGTACCTGCTCACAGCCAGGGGTCTCCCGTCGTGAGCGCTGCAAATCAAATGCCATTGGAGAGATCTTTTTTGAATGCTTCGAGGCGAATACGGCGGCGCAGGGCAGGTGTAACGTCAATGGTGATACGCGTCCGCTTTTTAGCGTCCTTTTCCTGTTCGTAATGGTCGTCGTCCATGTAGTGCTTTTCGACTGCCATGATCTTCACCTGCTTTCTCATTGATTATCTGGTCTCTGAAATGTTCTAACATCAATTACAACACGACGGGGTAGCCATGTCAATAATGCTACTTGTATAATCTGTGACAAGGTGACAATATGCCATAATGCCATAATGATAAAGAGGATTCAGAGGTGTATTATTTCACTTCCCATACCTGTACTGTCTTGTCCCAGGAACCGGAGGCAATGCATTTACCATCGGGTGACCATGCGAGGGTGCTGATCCAGTCGGTGTGACCGGTGTAGGTGAGCAGATGTAAAGCGTTAGAGGCGTCCCAGAGCTGAATGGTGTCGTCGAGATCACCGGAGGCGATGGTGCTGCCATCGGGTGAGAAAGCCAGCGCGGTGACGAAGCCGCGATGGCCGGAGTAGATGAGGATTTTTCGCCCGCTGCCTGCATCCCAGAGCTGAACAGTTCCGTCGTCGCTGGCTGAAGCGATGGTGCTCCCCTCGGGCGACCATGCCAGGGCATTAACTTTGACGCGGTGGCCGTAGTAAATGAGCCGGTTGCGCCCTGTTGCGGCGTTCCAGACATGTACTGTTTTGTCCTCGCCTGCCGAGGCGAGATAGTTGCCATCGGGCGACCATGCCACAGCCTTGACGCCTATTGAGTGGCCACGATAGGTCAGGATGGAGCGCCCGCTATAAATATCCCAGACCTGGACGGTGCTATCGTCGCTGGCAGAGGCGATTTTGCTGCCGTCGGGTGACCACGCCAGCGCGGTAATGGGCTCTGTGTGGCCGTTGCACGGAGGATATTCGGTGGCGTTCTGTCCTGTAGAGATGTGCCAGGTCTGGATGGTTTCGCAGAGGAGGCCGCTGGTGGAGGCGATGTATGTGCCGTCGGGTGACCACGCCAGCGCCTGCCCCTTCAGAGAGTCTGTGTGGTGCGTGACGAGTGTTTGTCCCGTGTCTGCGTGCCAAACCTGGATAGTTTCATCGAAGCCGCTGGAAGCAATATATGTATCGTTGGGCGACCACGCCAGTGCATAGATATGGTCGCTATGGCCGCGATAGGTGAGCAGGGGGGATAGCGCGGGTGAAACAGAGGGTAATGCGGGACTTGAGGGCAGCGCGAATGGTAAGGGTGATCCCGGTACGAAGGTGTTCCGGGGTGATTCCAGGCGACTGGCACGTTCCAGGGCGATGGCAAAGGCCTGGACGCTCTCAAAACGCTGCATGGGGTCTTTTCCCAGCGCCTTCAGGATAACCTGTTCGATGGCAGGAGCGATAGTGGGAAGTTTCTCATGCAAGGGTGGGGGAGAACTGAGTACATGCTGGCTGGCAATCTCGTCGATGGAGCCGCTAAAGGGCCAACCGCCGGTGAGCCATTCGTAGACGACGACGCCCAGGGCGTACTGGTCGCTGGCGATGCGGGGTCTGCTGCGTATCTGTTCGGGCGCGGCATAGGGAACAGTTCCCTCGAAGTCAGAGACGCTTATGCGCCGGTAGCCCCCTTTTTGTGAGAGAACGGCGATGCCGAAATCGCTGAGCACGACCTCGTGACGTGAGTTGAGCAGCATATTGTGCGGCTTCACGTCGCAGTGAATAAGTTCCTGATCATGAATGTACTGCAGGGCGGGGGCGACCTGTTTGACGTAGGAGACGACGGTAGCTATGGGCAATTGCGAGCCTCTGGGGTGAAGTTGGCGCAGCGAGCCGTTGGGGACGTACTGCATGACCAGAAAGGGGAGGCCGTTTTCGATGCCATAATCCAGCAGGCGCACGATATGTGGATGATCGAGCCGGGCAATGATCTCTGCCTGCGCCAGAAACTTCTCGGCCTCTTCATCGGCCAGCACTGAATGCAGTATTTTGATGGCGGCTCGTGTGCCATACTGCCTGTGCTCACCGAGGTAGACGCTGGCAAGTGACCCCTGCCAGAGCGGTTGCAACAGATAATAGTTGCCAATTCTCTCCATCAAATCCGCCATGCTTCCCCCTTATATCTCTCTCTCCTGTTTAGCTAAGGAACAACGGAATACGACCTCAAGCATAGAGGATGCATGAGATAATGTCAAACAGATCGCCAAATTTCTTATTGCATAAATGTACAGGGAGGAATATACTTGCTGCGTATACGGGGGATGCCGCTTTTTGGCATGTTTGTCAGAATATGATATAGAATAGGTGTTCGCTGCAATAAAGGACATCTAGCATTGACAGGGAAGTAGAGAGGGCAACATGTCGACGCCAGCTCGCAGACAATATTTGAAGATTAAGAGCCAGTATCCTGATGCGATCCTTCTGTATCAGGTAGGAGATTTCTACGAAACGTTTGATAAGGACGCGGAGGTTACGGCCCGCGAGCTACAGATCGTGCTGACGAGCCGCCTGTATGGGGATGAGCGCGTGCCGCTGGCGGGCATACCGCTGCATGCACTTGAGAATTATGTAGGGAAGCTGGTGCATCGTGGCTACCGCGTGGCGATCTGCGACCAGGTGGGAGAGGTTGGTCACGGTGTTGTTGAGCGGGCGGTGACGCGTATTCTGACGGCTGGCACGCTTTCCGAGCCGAACCTGCTGCCGACGAAACAGAACAATTATCTGGTAGCGATTGCGCCGGGCCGGACACAGACAGGGTTGGCGGCGGTGGATGTGAGCACGGGCGAATTTATGGTGACATGGTTTGCGCCTGCCGAGCTACCGGCAGCGTTGGAGGCGGAACTGCAGCGTCTTGACCCGGCAGAGTGCCTGCTGATCGAAGGAAGCCATGTCGATGTCTGCCAACTCCCTTCGAGTACGATGACGGTGACGTCTTGTCCGCCCTATTTCTTTGAGCCGGAGGCGGCACGAGTAAGGTTATGCAAGCAGTTCGGCGTGCAGTCGCTGGAGGCGTATGGTTGCGCGCACGTGCCGCAGGCGATTGCTGCTGCAGGCGCGATTCTGGCCTATTTAGAGAAGATGAATACCTCGCTGCTGGCTCTGCTGACCGGTTTGCGTTCGTATAGCACGACCAGCTATATGGTGCTGGATGCTCACACGCAGCATAACCTGGACCTGTTGCAAGGGGCGCGCAGTGGTTCTGTGCAGGGGAGCCTGCTTGGTGTGCTGGATAGAACAATCACGCCGATGGGAGCGCGCCTGTTACGGCGCACAATCACACAGCCATTGCTCGATTTGAACCAGTTAGAGGCGCGCTTGCAGAGTGTGGAAGAATTGTACGAGAGTCCGGCGCTGCGCAGCCGTTTTACTATGTGCCTGCAAGGGATGGGTGACCTGGGACGCACTGCCGGACGGGTGCGGCAGGGAACGGCGGGGCTACGTGAGGTGCTGGGCCTGCGAGCATACCTGGGACTGATTCCACAGTTGCGCGACCTGCTGCGCGGCTGCGATGCTGTTCTTCTGAGCAGACTGGCAGACGAGCTTGAGCTTTGCCCGCAGGTGATCGATCTCGTTGATCGCGCGCTGGTTGACAGGGGCGAAGAGAGCGAAGAGGAGGATCACGGGAAACTCATTCGAGCGGGCTTTCATAGTGAACTGGATGAGTTGATTGCCTCGATTCGGGATTCGCGGCGCTGGATTGTCTCGCTGGAGGCTCGCGAGCGCGAGCGCACGGGCATCAAGAAGCTGAAAGTTGGCTTCAACAAGGTCTTTGGCTACTATATCGAGGTGACGAACGCCCAGATCAGGCTGGTGCCAGATGATTACATGCGCAAGCAGACGCTGGTGAACGCGGAACGCTTTATCACGCCGGAACTGAAGGAGCACGAGGCGCGTATCCTGAGCGCGGAGGAGCGCATCGATGAGATGGAGCGCAGCATCTATGCCGATGTGCTGCGGCAGTTGAGCGTCTATTATCCACAACTGATGAAGACCGCCGAGGTGGTGGCGCAGGTGGATGTGCTGCTGAGCCTCGCGGAGGTGGCGGCGCACCAGGGCTATGTGCGGCCAGAGCTGGAAGTAGGGCGCGGGCTTGAGATCGTGGGCGGGCGGCATCCCGTTGTTGAATACGCGCTGGACGGTGACGTGTTTATTCCCAACGATACCGTGATGGAGGCCGATGAAGGGGCGCGTATCCTGCTGCTGACGGGACCGAATATGGCCGGGAAGTCAACGTATTTGCGGCAGGTAGCACTAATTGCCTTAATGGCGCAGATTGGCAGCTTTGTGCCTGCCCGCAAGGCGCGTATTGGACTGGTTGATCGCATCTTTACGCGCGTGGGGGCCGAAGACGATATCGCGACGGGCAAAAGTACCTTCATGGTGGAGATGGAGGAGACGGCCAGTATCCTCTATCACGCGACTCAGAACAGTCTGATTATTCTGGATGAGATCGGCAGGGGAACAAGCACGTATGATGGGCTGGCGATTGCGCGTGCGGTGGTGGAGCACCTGCACGAGCAGACGGCTGCGCGCACCCTCTTTGCCACTCACTATCACGAACTGGCCTCGATGGCCGACGAACTGGCGCACCTGCGCGTCTATACGATGGCGATCAGCGATGACGAGCAGGGGGAGATTATCTTCCTGCATCGCGTGACGCCCGGCTGCATCGGTCGCAGCTATGGTGTGCATGTGGCGAAGCTGGCGGGGATGCCACAGAGCATCGTGCGCCGTGCGGAAGAGGTGCTGAAGCAACTGGAAGCGGGCAAAAATGCGCTGCCACTTCAGCTTCAAAATGGTCATGGTGCGCTGGCACTTCACAATGGGCATGCATTGTCGCAAGAGGTGCAGGCGCGGCAACCTTATAAGACTAGCGGTAATGGAAACGGGTTGAAGGTGGCCGAGGTGACAGAGGCGGCAAAGGGACGCTGGCGCTACTCATGGCAGAGCGAGGCGGCGCAGATAGCGGCTGAGACTCTTGAGCGAGCGAGTGCGGATGGACAGGAACCCGCACTGGATGCGGTTGATATCTGCGCTATTACGCCGCTGGACGCGCTGAACCTCTTATTCCTGCTACAGAAGAAACGGCACAAGAAATAGACATGAGCCAGACAATGAAGTTTGATAAATAATGCGGATATGAAATCCCGTAGGCGCTCAATTTATTGAGCGCCTACGGATGGTATCGCAGCCGGGTTTTTTTCTAAAATTCATTAACCTAGAAGAGAACAATATGATGTCGCATAGGCGCAGGCCAATTCTGGCGCTGCCGCAGGAGGTTGCGGAGCGCATCGCGGCGGGCGAGGTGATCGAGCGGCCCGTCTCGGTGGTGAAGGAACTGGTGGAGAACGCGCTGGACGCAGGGGCGCGAGACGTGCGCGTGGAGATACGCGGCGGCGGTCTGCGGCTGATGCGCGTCACCGACGATGGCATGGGCATGCTCGAAGACGAGTTGGAGCGTGCCTGCGCCCGCCACGCTACGAGCAAGATCAATGAAGTTGAAGACCTGTACCGCCTGCACACGCTGGGCTTTCGCGGCGAGGCGCTGGCAAGCATTGCCGCTGTAGCGGAGTTGACACTGCTGAGCCGGGCCATTGAGACGGAGATGGCTGGTGAAGAGCATCCTGCCGCCCTGCTGGTAATGCGCGGCGGCGAAGTCGTAGAGCGCGGAAAGCGGGCGCGCCTGCATGGCACAACGGTAACGGTACGAGACCTGTTTTATAACGTTCCGGCCCGGCTGAAGTTTATGCGTGGGGCGCGTACTGAGAATGGGCATATCGTGCAGCTTCTGAGGCGCTACGCCGTCGGCTATCCCGGCGTGCGTTTCAACCTGGCGATAGAGGAGAATCCAGTGTTGCAGACGAGTGGCACGGGCGATGTGGCGACGGCGCTGGCGGAACTGTATCACCTGCCGCTGGCGGAGATGCTCAATCCGGTGCAGGTGGAGACAGGCGAGGGCTACACACTGCATGGCTACGTGGGCAACCGGTCGCTGGCACAGCACAATCGACAGCACGTGATGCTGTTTGTGAACGAGCGCTGGGTGCAGTCACGAGTCTTGCAGGAGGCACTGGAGGCTGGCTACCGGGGCCTGCTGCCGAAGGGGAAGCATCCACTGCTGGTGTTTCACCTGCATTTGCCGTCCGAAGAGGTGGATGTGAACGTGCATCCAACGAAGACGGAGGTTCGTTTGCAGCGCGAGGCTGAGGTAGTGGCAATGTTGACCCAGGCCGCGCGCTCGGTGTTGGAACGCAGCCCGGCGCTGCCGGAATCAGCACAGTTTCCTGGCCCGGAACTGGTCTACCAGCGACATTTGCCCGGCCCGCGCCGTCGCGGCCTGCACGTAGCGGAATCGTCGGAGGGCTACAAGGCTGAGACGGCGGCACCAGGAACAGCGGAAGTGCTCAACAGCCTGCGTCCCCTGGCGCAATTGCAGCAGGCGGTCATTCTGGCCGAGGCCCCGGATGGCAGCCTCTATCTGATCGACCAGCACCGGGCGCACGAGCGCGTGATCTACGAACACCTGCGCAGCAAATACACCGGCGCGCAGGCAGACCGTTCGGGGAACGGTCAATCCGACCTTAAAGGAGGATCCGCGCCCAACGAGCAGAGGCAGCAGGCAGAGGAGCAGGAGGAGTGGAGCGATGCCAATCTGTTGCTGGAGCCGGTGATGCTAGAACTGAAGCGACACGAGGCCGAACTATTTGAGCAGCGTCTGCCGATGCTGCGCGGCCTGGGGCTGGAATGCGAGCGTTTCGGTGGCCGCAGCTTCCTGATACGCTCAGTGCCATCCTGGCCTGAAGGTGGAACGGAACAACTGGTTGGGTACCTGCAAGAACTGGCGCAGATCGCGGCGGAGGACAGCAGCGATTGGGAAGATCACTTACTCATTGGTCTGGCCTGCCGTTCGGCCATGCGGCGCGGTCGAGAGCTAGGGCCAGACGAGCAGCGCTCGCTCATTAGCGCCCTTGCCAGCACCTCAGCCCCGGCAGTCTGCCCGCACGGCAGCCCAATATTACTGCACTATAGTCGAGCGTTTTTGATTGATAGGTTTGACTGGTAAAGCTTACCTTTCAGTCAGGCTTTTTAAGCAGCAGTGGTTTCAAGCAGCCAGCGGGTTAAGTTCTCGTCCTCTGCTCTGCTCACCTGCAAAAGTAACATGTTGAGCACGTCAGGCTTACTGATGTGTTTTACCCGCTGTTCCGCTAACGGTGCCAGAGAAGGAAAACGTCCTTTAATTACGGTAACTACCGCCGTTTGCAATCCTTCCGCTAAGCCTTCGGGGCCTTCCCTTCCGCCAGTCCTTCAGCGCGGCCCTCGGCTTTTTTCTCCTGGATGAACGGATCATCCTCGAATAAATCGTTAAACATGATGAGTCTCTCCTTGATATGGGAGCATCACCGCTTCCTGATTTTCCCATAACAATTTTAACACATTATCATAGGGTTGTTGCTGCTCCGGGCTGGCCTGTTTTTGTGTGTCCTGCTGTCTACGATTTTCCATCCTACAATGACCGTCCTACAAATATTCTGACGAGATCATAACATAGCCTGCTTGCTTCTACAAGGGCTTTTCGCCCTAAATCAGCTATCTCTGTACCAACCGCAACAGGCCGTAGGAGAGCAGGAGGAGGATGAGGTCGAGGGTGAGGAGGATGAGGAGGGCGAAGTCGATGTGGGCGGAGATGCCGGAGATGGTCAGGAGCAGGGTGGTGTTGAAGACGAGCACCTTGAGGTACCAGAGCAGGCCGAGGACGAGGGCGGTGATGAGCAGCAGGACGGTGACGAGCCAGCGCGCGCCTCGCCAGTCCTGGCCGCTGGGCCAGAGTTCAGAGGTGACGGTCAGGATGAGATAGGGGGCGAAGAGCAGGGTCCACCAGGGCCAGCCGGGACGCAGAAGGCGGAAGTTGGTCAGCAGGGGGTTGTACTCCCAGAGGTTGTAGCCGGTGGCGACCCAGTAGAGGAAAATGAACATGGCGATGCCGCCGAAGAGGGGAGCGATGGCGCTCAGGCCGTCGCCGATGTTGCTCATGATCCTTCCCTGCGGGCGCACATATTGCACTTCGCCCAGTTGTAATGATTGTTTGCCGGCGTTTTTGACAACGCGCCCGTTGGGCAGGCGCTGTACCATTGGCCGGATGCGGAAGAGGGCAATACTCGTGATGCGGAAGCCGATAGGACGCAGCAGCAGGACGACGAGAGCGTGGCTCAGTTCGTGAAGGATGACGCCGGGGGCGTTCAGCCAGAACCAGATGAGCAGGCCGCGCTCGCCCATCATTGAATAGCCAATCTGGTCGATATGCTGTCGCAGGCGCTTGCGAGTGACGCGCAGGAGGATGAAGAGGATGATGACGCCCGCGATAATAAGCCAGGGTTCATATGGCGCTATTTCTGCTTTCAGCGTTGGGTCCATGCAATTCCTTCTCTGTATACTCCTGGCATTTCGTTTTTGTTTGCTCACACATCATTGTAGACATTCTTGTCTTCTACGTCAATTGACGATTTTCCCACTGTGTTATGAAATAATTTCTTCCAGTTCGGCCTGGATTTCGGCATTCTCGTCTTGAAGGAGGCTGGTTTGTTTGTATTTGCGTTCGTAGAAGAGGCTCCAGAGGCCGAAGGCGATGACGCTGATGGTCATGAGGTAGAGGACATTGTTCATGCCGAAGAGGTCGGCGCTGGCCCCGATGAAGAGAATGACGGGGATGGAACCGGCGTTGTAGAGCGTGAGCTGCAGGGCCAGGACGCGGCCTTTGATCCAGTCGGGCGTTTGCTCCTGCACGGCAGTCTGCGCCGGAATGTTGATGAAGTCGATGGCAATGCCCGCGATAAACATGATGAGCGCGACGGTGAGCAGCAGGGGCGCGTTGGAAAGTGGATCGGGCTTCCAGCCGTGTGGCAGCAGTTTGTGCGTGAGCAAGGTTACGAGCGGCAGCAGGAGCGTACAGATGGCAAGGGTGATGCTGCCGGTAAGGATAGCCTGCGCTTTGTTGATGTGTTTGCTGATATGTGGCATGAGGATGGAGCCGAGGACGAGGCCGATACCGGCAGGTGCGAAGACGAAGGCAAGGTCGTTGGGGGCGAAGAGCAGCAGTTTCGTCACGATTGGACTGGCAAGCTCGCCGATGACCAGCAGCAGGGTACCCGCGAAGGAGAGCTGGATGACGGCCAGGAAGAGCCGCTGGTTGCGGCGAATGAAGCTCCATCCCTGGTACATCTCCTGCCAGACATTGTTGATAGCACTGAGCGATTGGGTCGTAATATGTTCGAAGTCGCGCTTTCCTGCACGTTTGAAGTAAGAAGCGGGGATAAGAGCGGTGAGAATGGCGCAGACGACGTAGAGCAGGGCAATGATGAGGTAGAGGGTAGTGACCGGATAAAAGAACGTGCCGAAGAGGGTGAAGGATGGAATCAGGCTGAGAATGAGCGGCGCGAGCAGGATGAAGCCGAGCGCCTGCGAGAGCATGAAGGTGATGTTGAAAAGCGAGAGCGCGGGCATCAGTTCGTCCTCGTTGACGAGCAAGGGAATGGTAGAGCCTTCGGCCGGTGTAAAGAACTGGCCGATGCTGGAGATCAGGAAGGTGAGCAGGTAGAAGATGAGGAGCTGCTGCCGGTTCGTGAGCAGTGAGATGACGAAAGCGAAGCTGGCGATGGCACGCAGGCAGTTGCTAATCCACAGGACGCGCCGTTTGTTCATGCGGTCGACAAAGACGCCGGCGGGCGCACCGAGGAGCAGGGCGGGCAGGCTAAAGCAGATAATGGCGAGGCCCACGAGGGTCGTTGAGCCTGTGACTTCCTCGATGAGCACGAGCAGCGCGTAGTTGGAGGCGTTGAGGATGGTCATGGAGATAAGCTGTGCCAGCCAGAGGCGCAAAAAATCTTTTTTCCTGAGCAGGGTCAAAAAACCCTCATGTGAAGCGCGTGCTTCCATTCTATTCTTTCCTCGCGCCTTGCGGCGCTAGAGTTTTTTCATGATAATGATTTTTAACGAACAAGATCGGGAACGGAATCTCGTAGGGGCACGATAAATCGGCCCGGCGTCTCCTTGCCGATCAATCGGCAGTGCGCACGATAAATCGGCGCCTACGGGTTACCATGGTTATCGGTTTTGGTTGTCAAAATTCATTATCTTCATCTTCCGTATTGGTATCTGCCGTTCCGGTCGCGCGGGGCAGCACTTGCTTGACACGGCGCTCGACCTCTGCACGGGGCAGGAGGACGCGGCGACCGCATTTTTCACAGAGCAGCCCGATGTCTGCTCCCAGGCGGACAACTTCCCAGTCGTAGTTGCCGCAGGGATGTGGTTTGCGCAGGCGCAACCGATCACCCAGTTCAAAATGCATTGGCGTCGACATGCGCGTTTCTCTCTCTATGTTAACTGTGCTCGCGATACAGGTTGTGAACGCGAATATACTCGATGACCGCGCCAGGCGTCTGGTAACGAATGGGACGGCCTTCGGCAACGCGCTGGCGCAGCTCCGAGGCTGAGATATCCAGCTGCGGCACCGGTACTGTTAGCAGTCGTTGTGTGATGCCGGGCAGGCGTGCCTCCAACTGCTCCCGGTAGCCGGGCATTTCCTGATGTCCAGGTCGATGAACGGCCACGAGATGATCTAATTGTTTCAAAATACCTCGCGGGTCATACCAGCTCGCCAGTTCTTCCAGGCTGTCCCAGCCGATGACGAAATAGAGCTCTACCGCATCACCCCATTGTTCGCGCAGCAGGCGCAGGGTATCAACGGTATATGATGGGCCGGGCCGGGCCAGATCAACCTTTGAGATCGAGAAATGCGTATTCGACGTGGTCGCCAGTGCGAGCATTGCCAGCCGATCAGCCGCCGGTGTCACTATCTGCCCGCGTTTGTGCGGCGGCTCCCCGGCTGGAATGAAGACCATTTCATCCAGATCGAGGGCGTAATAGACCTCTTCTGCACTTACCAGATGTCCATAATGGATCGGGTCGAACGTGCCGCCCATCAGACCTACCCGGCGTCTCTGCATCTTTGTCTCCGTCTCCGCTTTTGATTGATACCTTTCCAACGAATCATGACCCTTTAGAGAAACAGGATGAGGTGGAATTTTACAAAATTCCCATGCTCTGAAAAAGAGCTTTTCAGATGTCATCCTGAGCGAAGATATCGTTGGCGAACACCTGGCTTTGACTGCTCGCCGCGTGGCGGCTCGCTTCTGCTGAGAGTGAATTGGCTCGTTAGGCGGCCAAGCCGCCTAACGAGCCAATTCACTCTCAAACTTCTGCGAGGCGCCGTAGGCGCTGAGGAGTCAATTTGGTGGGTTTGCTAAACGTATCGAGCGTAGCGAAGGATGAGATACCCGGTGCTCAGGATGACAAGTCGGCACATGCTATTACACGTTTCCGGCAGGCTCGACGACGGTGAGGTCGGCTGCGGGCAGAATGGAGAGCAAGGCGGAGATGGCGTCGGAGACGATGCTCAGATCGGTTGCGGTGTGGCCGTTGGTGACCCAGAAACGCACAGTCAGCGTGATCTTGCCCGCGCTGGCGCTGCTGAGCATGACGGTTGGTTCCGGTTTGGGCATGATAGCCTCGATCTCTTGCAATGTCCCGATGATCCTCTGCGGCGTCTCGTCTTTCACAAACATCTCCTGTGGTAGCGTGACCGTGAGTGTGGCGCGGCGGTCGGGAAAGAAGCTGTTATTAATGACCACGCCGCTGAAGACGAGGGTGTTGGGAACGCTGACCAACTGCCCGCTGGTGAGACGCATGCGCGTGGTGCGTAGTTGCACATCTTCCACGCGACCCGTGCGCCCTGCCGAGCCAACGATGTCGGTGACGGTGATGAGGTCCCCGATGTGAAACGGGCGCTCCATAAGAATGTAGAACCCGGCAACAAGATCCTTGAGGATATCCTGTATAGCAACTGTGAAGGCGACAGTGACGATGCCGAGGGTAGCGATGGGAACACCGATTGAGACGTTCCAGATGGCGAGGATGCAGAAGGCGGCGAAGGTCAGGACAACGATATAAGAGATACGCCCGATCAGCGTGCGAATGTTGATATCGATATGCTGACCCAGGCCGCGAATGGCAAGTCGCATGAGCGTGCGTGCAACGCCGATCGCAATGGCCAGTATGAACAAACTGCCAAGCAGGTTTTCAATCAGTTGATTCAGGCTCGTGATGTTGAACTGTTTCTTGAAGTTATCCCACGCAGTGAGGAGGATGCTATTATCCCAGATGATGGGCGTGATGGCGATAGCAAGGATGAGAAAAGGTACAATGACGAGCAGGCCCAGCGTCTGTACCAGCCATTTATCCAGTACGGTATTTCTCAGTCCCTCTACAACCCGACGGCGGAGGAGAAGTCCGATGATGAGCGCTACAACGATATCGACGATAGTCAGTAAAATATTTGTTTCCATTGACTTAATTTTATCCTGATGCTGATTCCAGGATACCCGCAAGGGGTATCCCTACTATACTACGGCTGTGAGCTTCGGCAGGTCAGGTTCTTTCTCAGGGAAAGACGATAGCGAGGACCTTGCGGTAACTGAGCATGCCGTTTGGTTTTCTGGATTGCTCTATTTCTTGCGAATTATATCATTAAGAATTTGCGAGGTAAACTGTTGAGCCAGCTCAATCGGGGTGATGCTTGCGCCCGGTTCTACGAGGCCACAGGAGGCGGCAAGCTGGCCGACGACTTGAGCGGGTGTCATACCGGCGGCACGCAGCGGGGCGAGGCCCGCGCTTTCGCTGCGTTTGGAGAAGCGATTGCCCTGTTCGTCGAGGACGAGGGGAACGTGGACGAAGGTGGGGATGGGGAAGCCAAGAGCCTCGTAGAGCAGTATCTGGCGGGGCGTGGATGAGAGGAGGTCCGCGCCGCGCACAATCTGATTGAGCTGCATGAGAGCGTCGTCGACGACGACGGCGAACTGGTAGGCGAAGATGCCATCTGAGCGGCAGATGATAAAGTCACCGGTGGCCTGCTGGACATGCTGCTGCATGGGGCCTGTGAGCAGGTCGGTGAAGGAGACGATGCGCTCATCGTCAACGTGGAAACGCAGGGATGGGCGGCGGCCATTGGCCTCGTGTTGGCGGCGTTGCGCTGCTGTGAGATGGCGGCAGGTGCCGGGATAGCGCGGACCTTCGTCGCCGTGGGGAGCGCTGGCAACGCGGGTGATCTCGGCGCGGGTGCAGTAGCAGGGATAGACGAGACCGGCAGCGAGCTGGCGCTGGAGGTAGTGCCGGTAGATGTTGAGGCGCTCGCTCTGGGTGTAGGGGGCATAGGGGCCACCGACATCGGGGCCTTCGTCCCAATCGAGGCCAAGCCAGCGCATGTCGGCGATCATGCGTTCCGTGGAGTGAGGACGGACACGGGCCAGGTCGAGGTCTTCAACGCGCAGCACGAACTGACCGTTGGCAACGCGAGCAAAAAGCCAGGCCAGCAAGGCGGTGCGCAGATTGCCCAGGTGGAGATCGCCGGTAGGGCTGGGCGCATAGCGCCCGCGCACAGTGGCAGCGGGAAATGTATCTAGACTTTGCATCGCGGCGACCAGGGACACGGCGCTTCATGTGGATGGAGGACAGGATAGACGTTGAATTCGGCCAGCACATCAACGAGGGTACACAGCGGCAGGCCAACGACGTTGAGATAGCAGCCATCGATGCGCTGAACCGGGTGGAAGGAAAGGTTTTGAATGCCATAGGCCCCGGCCTTGTCCATTGGCTCGCCACTGGCGATGTAGGCCGCGATCTCTTCCTCTGTATACTTGCGCATGATAACGGAGGTGATGGCGCACTCGCTGCGCACTTTGAGGAGATCATTCTCCATCTTGCTGGCCGCGACGCCCGTGACCACATAGTGTTTGCGACCGCGCAGGGCGAGGAGGATTTCACGGGCATGTTCCTCGTCGCGTGGTTTGCCGAGCACTTTGTCTTCAAGAATGACGGTGGTGTCGGCAGTGACAACAATATGGCCGTCGAGGCCGGGCAAGGTATGGGTCGCGAGGGCTTTCTGTTCGGCCAGCCACTGCGCCAGCCCATCAGCCGACCCGGTGTAGCGCGCTTCCAGTTCCTCTTCCTCGATGGGAGCAACGCAGGTGATACAGGGTAGGCCGAGCTGGCTGATAAGCTCGCGCCGCCTGGGCGAAGCTGAGGCGAGCACTAAAGGGAAATTCTGGTTATACTCCTGATAGTTCATGCTGTTTCACCCGGGTGAATTATGCGTTCCAGCGTTGTGATGCACTCGATATGGGCCGTCTGGGGAAACATATCGAGGGGCTGCACCGAGAGCAGGTGGTAGGCGGGCTGCCCGGAAGAACGGCTGGAATGGCAAAGGATGTTCAGGTCGCGGGCCAGCGTCGAGGGGTCGCACGAGACATAGACGACGCGAGCGACGGGATGCTGGAGGAGCGCGTCGAGCACAACCTGCTGGCAGCCAGCACGTGGTGGATCGATGACCAGTCCGTCAAGTGGCATCGCCAGCGTCGGCAGCACATCTTCCACCTTGCCTTTCAGTATCTCCACGTTCACTACGTCGCGCAGGTTCCACTGTGCGTCGCGAATAGCGCTGGCGGATTCTTCGATGGCGATGACTTTGCCGACGTGGCGAGCCAGCAGGAGGGCAAAGGTGCCGACGCCACAATAGGCATCAACGACGGTCAAGTCCTGCAGGTTCTGCCCGGTTTCTGCCTGACTCAGCAGACCATCCAGCACCATGCGCGTCATCTTCTCGGCCTGGGCCGTGTTGGTCTGGAAGAAGGAACTGGGGCGAATGCGGAATGTCTCGCCACAAAGCTGCTCTTCCATCGTTTCGGAACGCACATCGAGACCGGCTGTGGCGAGTTTTTGTCGTGTGGCCTCGTCCTGCTCTGGCTGGATGAGCATTTGCTGGCTGTTGGCACCGCAGCGGATCAACACCTGGGGCTGCGCGTTTGGCTGCTGACTGAGCACAGAGAGGGCGCAGTTGATCTGCTTGTGGGCAATGGGACAGGAGGTGAGCGGCAGCACGCGATGCGTTCCCCTTG
This sequence comes from uncultured Chloroflexia bacterium, assembly GCA_963736995.1. Lineage (GTDB taxonomy): Bacteria > Chloroflexota > Ktedonobacteria > Ktedonobacterales > Ktedonobacteraceae > CADDYT01. The sequence goes on along the minus strand of CAVTRB010000002.1, from coordinate 964,338 downwards.
CCGTCAGGCCGGGTTGGCCACTGCGGTTCACTGAGAAGCGCATGTGGTTGCGGTAGTGCCAGGGAATGTCGCACGCCTCTGTTGGCTGCACAGGCGCATTGCCGAAGCCGCCGATATCTTGCAGCAGGTGAGTTACCACCTCACGCTTCCATGCCAGTTGAGCATCGTAGCGCATGTGCTGGAGCTGGCAGCCGCCGCAGGTGCCGAAGACCGGGCAAGGGGCCTGAATGCGCAGGGGCGATGCTTCGTGAATTTCCTGAATCCAGACGCGAGGCGGTTGCGTCTTCCGTGTCTTCCAGTGGCGGCGCTTCCTGCCGGGACGCGGAGCCGGTGGCTCCTCTACGGCGATGGTGACAACCTCGCCAGGGAGACCGGCGGGAACGCGCAGGGAACGCACTCGCTCTTCGCCCGCCTCGTCCCGCTCGCGAATCTCAGCCAGTACGTCGCCCTCGCGAGTCATTGCCCCCAACGTGACGGTGTGATAGCTTATACTCTGTTCCTGTGAAATCATCGTCTCCTGTGCTTTTTGCCTGTGCTTTTGCCGAAGTGCTGACCCTGATGACCAGTCTTTGCTGGCAGCGCTGGCTTCGGCTTGTGAGCTTCGACAATAGTGCGGTATTGGGACAGTAATTCCATCTCCGGGTCCATGCGTTCCGCTTCGTCCAGCAAAGCCCTGGCTCGCGGGTAGTTATCGCTGAGTGCCAGTACCATTGAACCCAGGCCGCGCATCAGGGCAGAGTCAGGATTCTTCTGAATTCCTTCCTCTACGAGCGCGACGGCCTTTTCATTCTCTTCGTTCTCTATATAGAGCCTGGTAAGCGCGGAATATGCCTGAACAGATTCCGGCGCTATCTCAATAGCGTGTTTGTAAGCGGCCTCTGCCTCTTCAATGTTGTCTTGCTCCGCGTAGGTACTGCCGAGGTGCATCCAGGCGTCTAAATTTGCTGGCTGCAGCTCGGTCATACGCCGGTAGTGCTGGATGGCCTCGTCGAATTGCTCGCGATCCACGGCAATTTCGCCCAGCTTGTGCTCGATAGAGGTCAGCACTGCTGGCTCTGCTGTCATGGCCTGAGCCGTGTGCAGGTGTTCAATAGCCTCGTCCAGCAGTTTGTCCTCGTCCTCCTCATTGCCCACCTCCTTTTGGCTGAGCAACTCGGCAAGCACCATATGTGCCAGGTGGTTGTCTTCCAGTGTGAGTGACTCGCGCAGCGCGGCCTCGGCAAGTTCATAAAAGTGCTCAGCGCGTTCGTCCTCTTCTTCCTGGAAAAATTCTTCTGCCAGGTGCATTTGTGCGCCGGCAAGCTGGCGTAAGGCTGCGGCCCGACCTTCGGCGAAGCGGTGGGCAAGAGGGTCCAGGAAGACCAGGGTGCGTTCGTAATTGCCGAACAAGGTGGCGAGGGCGGCGGCCTCCTGGTATGGTATGAGATCAAGTGGCAGCTTCTCGACCACAATATCATAGTAATGCAGGATAGTGTATATGCTCTGGATGATGGTCTGGTAATGCTTATCGGCATCCGGGCCATTTGGATCTTGCTTGCTGGCGATCCCTGTCACCTCGTTGTCCAGTTCCTCGACGCGCTGTTGCAGATCATCAATGGAAAGCAAACGTGCGCCAGCGCCTTCGTCAATGATATCTTGAATGCGCCACTCGCCCTGCTCCTGCATGAGGACAAAGGTGGCCCAGTACCAGTGGCGCGTCGTCTCTGGATAAATAGCGGTGGGTACTGGCAGTTCTTTCAGCCCCTCACTGAGCGGCGTATCATTGAGTTCGAGCGACCAGGAGGCTTCGACCTCTTTGCGCGTGGTCGAGCGGTTGCCGCCGAACAGGTTTGGCAGCCAGAGGCCACTCCTCTGCTGTTCGCGTTCAAAGGCGAAGCCGGGCAGGAAGCCATCGGACTGCGCAGCTTGCTCCCATTCATCGCGACGGGCCACCCACTGGGAGCGCGAGAGGCCGTCGCGAATCACGCTATTGCTGCTGAGCAGGTCGTAGGCGAGGCCAAAGCGCCCGGCGAACAGAGCTTCGACGAAGGTGGTGACAACTTCTGTCGGTTCCAGGCCGGACGAGATAAAACTGGAACTGATATCTTCGTCGGCTTCAGGAGCTTCCAGCACCATCTGCCTGACCATCGTTTCGTTCATGCGATAATCTCTGTGCGGATGGGTACCGCGTTTTTTGTTGATGGCAAGAGCATCTTCGATGAGACGTTTCCCCTCGGCCAGCGAGCAATCAGTCACATCAAGGTCTTTTGCGATGGTGCGCAACTGCGCGATGTGCTCTTCTATATGGCGTTTGCTGCCCACTTCGGTGAAGAAATCTTTGACTCCACCATCCCAGAAGTCGAGCAGGAAGCCCATCAAGCGCGCCTGCCTGTACTCGGCACCCTGCTCCCAGCAGAGCATCATCTGAACCTCGCCTGACTCGAAGGTGTTGGTCACGAGGCCTTTCCAGAAGCGGGCCGGTTCGGACGTGAACTCGAAGATGGGAAGTGGCTGCTCGGTGGGTGGCTGCCAGCGGGGGTAGACCCTGACCCCTTCCAGCCGGATAAGCGAACGCTTTGCCTCTTTGCGCACATTCTTAATCGTACTAAACTGGTGGATGGCGAGCAGGATATCGGCTGCATTGCTGCTGGCTGCTTTTGTAAGCCCTGCCAGCAGGGCCATCTGCGCAGCTTCCGGCAGCGCATTGATCTCGCTTAACACTGCCTCTGCCTGCTGGCGATCGGTACTTTTGCGCAGATTTTCTGCGAACTGCTGGGTGCGTTCCAGGACGCTCTGTACTTGCTCATTCTCTTCCTGAGAAATCTGCACGGTGGTGTCTTTTTTCTTTGCCATCTGTTTGCTCGTTTCCCCCTTTCAGGTTATCGGGCTATTTTTTCTTTTTTGCCATTTCCTCGCGCACGGCCTGAACCATCATATCTTGCGGATTGATGCGCTCGGCCTCTTCGAGCATGGTTTGGGCATGACGACGATCTCCGCTTTCAAGGAAGACGGAGGCGAGCAGGGCGCGCAGGTAGGCAGTATTGGGAATATTGCGGATGCCCTGTTCCAGTGTCTCGCGGGCTTGTGTGAACTGACGCTGGTTCATATAAATGGCGGCCAGTTCGGCGTAGACGCGGAAATCTTGTGGCTCGACCTCAATAGCGTGCTTGAAGGTGACCTCAGCTTCCGCAAAACGTTTGAGAATGCGTTGCACCATGCCGATGCTGAACCAGATATTTTCCTGGGCGGGGTTCAATGCGGCGGCGCGCTGGAAGTGTGGCAGCGCGTTTTCAGGTTGTTCGCGTAACATGGCAAGGCTGCCCAGGTCTGCTTCAACCATAGCCTGTTCGTCGTTACTGACATTGCTGGCTGCCAGTTCTCCGGCCTGATGCAGGTGTTGCTCGGCTTCATCTAGCCGCACATTGTGGTTGATAAGGATTTCGGCAATGCGCACGTGGCCGATGACGCTGTTGCTGATAGCCAGTGCCTGGCTGAGAGTGGACTCGGCAAGCTCAAAGAAGTGTTCGCTGCGCTCTCGCAGGCCGCGTTGCTGGTATGATTCGGCGAGCATAGATTGCAAGACGCCCAGGCGCTGCAGGTGTTCGGCGCGTCCCTGGCCGAAACGCTGCGCGATGCGATCGAGGTAGGCGGCGGCGCGCTCAAAGGTACCCAGCGTCATGGCGCGGTCGAAGGCGTCTTCGTAGACGGCCTGATCGAGCGGCAGCTTGACGAGAAGGGCATCATCGTAGAACATGCTGTGCAGCATGGACGTGGCGGCTTCTTCGTAGTTGGCCTGGACTTCCTCTCGCTTGTTAGACTGAGGGCGGCTGCTGATTTCCTCGATACGTTTGTTTTCTTCCTCGATGCGCTTTTGAATCTCCTCGATGGGAAGGCCCTGCACGTTGGCTCCTTCGTCGCTGATGCTCTGGATGCGCCAGCGCCCCTCTTCCTGTACGAGGGTGAAGACTGTCCAGTACCAGTGCCGTCCGGTTTCTTTGTAGACGATCGTTCCCATCGGCATCTCGGGCAGCGTACCGCTGAGCGGCGTCTCGCCAATCTCCAGCGACCAGATCAGTTCGACCTCTTTGCGTGTGGTTGTGCGGTTGTTACGGAGCGTTGGCACCCAGAGGCCGGAGCTTTGTACAGCCTGCGGTTCCCGCTGGCGTACAAGGCTGAGTTCGATGCGCGTGGGCCGGGCTTCGTTGACCCAGTTGCGGCGGCGCTCAATCCATGCGTCGCGCTCCAGTCCTTCGCGCAGCCTGCTATCACTGCTCAGCAAATCGTAGTCGAGGGCGTAATCGCCCAGCCCCCAGGCACCGGTGAAGGTGGCTGCGACCTCGTCGGGTTCCAGCGCGGGGTTGATAAAGGTCTTGCCAGGCTTACCACGATCTTCGCCTACGTTGGGGGCTTCGAGGATCAACTGGTTGATGGTGGGCAGGTGGTGCCGGTACTCCTTATGGGGCGTGGTACCGCGCCATGTATTAACGGAGCGCGCGTCTTCGATGAGGCGGCGACCCTCGGCCAGCGTGGCATCGAGCAGGGTAATGTCGGAGAGCCGGTTTTGCAACTCGCGCATGTGCTCGTCAAAGCTGCGTTTGGTGAAGTTCTCGATGACAAAGTCTTTGATGCCCCGTTCCCAGAAATCCATCAGGAAGGTCATCATGCGCACTTCGTTGTAGTCGTATCCCTCTTCCCAGGTAAGGATAAGCTGGACTTCGCCCTCTTCCCGTGACTGAGTGACGAAGCCTTTCCAGAAACGAGGGGGCTGGCGCACAAGCTGGACAAGCAGCGTGCGATCAACGGGAGGCTGCCAGCGTGGATAGACCTTTGAGCCTTCCAGGCGAATCAACCCACGTTTTGCTTCTTTGCGCACGGCCTTATTGGGGCTGAGTTCGTGTAAAGCTTGCAGGACATCGGCAGCATCGCTGTTCTGTTCGCGTGAAAGGGCTTTGAGCAGCGCCATCTGCGCCGTTTCGGCTAGATCATCGATATCGGTAATGGCCGCTTCCGCTTCATTTTGCGTCTGGCTGGCATGTAAATTGGTCGCGATCTGACGATACTGCGCGAGCAATTGCTGCATCTGCGCCTCATCCTCCGGCGAAAGAGTAATTCCAGTGTCTTTGTTAGCAGGCATGATCGTATTGTTTCCCTCTTTAAAGAAGTGATATATCAGTGTAGGACGATTGTATCACGAAATGGCAATAGCGTCGAGAGATGAACCGCAGGCGCTCAATTAAATATGAGCAGCGCTGATGTATCGGCCAACAGGCTACGAGGGCCGATACATCGGCGGTGTGCGCGATAAAGCGGCACCTACGGATTCACCTCGGAGCGCGGCCTTGCCACTGTATGTGCGAGCTGCCAGGAAGATGAAGATGGGATAGGCGATGCAAGAGAAGTAGGAGGGCAGGCTGCGCCATGCCAGGAAGAGTGGCAGCATGGCGAGCAGCAGGGCCGCTTGCGGGCGTTTGCGGCAGAGAGACCAGTACCATCTGAACATAACGAGCATGGCTCCCGCCTCAAGGCAGGTGTAGAGCCAGGTGGGAAAGTAGGGGAGCAGGTGAGCGGTGCTCAGGGTGATGATGCCGACACCTGTAGGGAACATGGGGTCGGCTACCGGAGCCATCACACCGGCCAGCCAGGCATGGAAGTTCCAGAGCATGAAGGGCAGGTTGATGAGCAGAGCAACCACACCGGCAATGCTCATGCGGCCCAGCGCCTCTTTCCAGCCGTACTGTCGACCGATCAGAATGAGGTAGAAGGGAACGAGAAACCATGATGTCTGCTTGCCAGCCAGAGCGAGGCCAAAGATGAGGGCCGAGAACCAGCGAGCATCGCGCAGCAGCCACGCCAGTACGACGAGCAGGATGATGAAGATATCCAGGTTGCTGCCGTAGACAGAACTCCACATGGGAATGTTGGCAAGCGCGAGCAGCAGCACCCAGGGGCGCAGTTCCGGGCGCGCCACCTTCCAGGCGATGGCAACGAGCAGCAGGTAGCTGAGCAGGAAGAAGGGCAGGACGTTATAGTCTTTAAGCAGGGCAAATGGAACGAGAATGAGGAATGAGAGCGCGGGATAGCTTACCTTCGATTCAAATTCAGGGGCCTGACCGGCTTTAAGATCGGCCTCGAAGACAGCGTTAAGCCTGGATATTGTGGGATAATCGAGCTGATTGGCGAACTGCCCCGCCCGCAGCGGTGTTGTCCAGTTTGCCTGGATGGAGAAGCGTTTTGCCACCTCAATGATGCTGGAATCGGTGTAAGGATTGTGTCCCTGCGTGAGCGTGATGGCGGCGTTGGTGTCGAGTGAGGTGCCATCATTAGCCAGCAGGGGTGGCAGGAAGCACATACCGATGATATAGCCGAACAGGAACGCGCCGATAACTGCCTCAATGAGAATGAGTACCAGTGTGCGCTGTTGCCAGCGTTGTGGATGCCCCTGCAAAGCGCGGGGCTTCAGCTCTTTTGGGCGCAAAGCCATCCAGATTGCTACTAAACTGCCAGCCATCAGCGCAAAGCCGATGAGCGAACTGTATGACTGCGCATGTTGCAGATATGATTGTAGATAGAGGCTAGCATCCTGATTCAACTCATTAAGCCCCTGCAAAATAAGGGCAATGCCGATCCAGCAGGCGCGCCACTGAAGCTCAATGAGACGATGGTTGTCCGGGGAAGTATCCTCAGTGAAGAAGAGACGCATCCAGTGATACTTAATAGAAGTCTGTCTCTGATTCTGCTTCCTGGTTTCTGCTGCGTGAATGGTCTGTGTGGTGACTGTTCGCTGCTCCATATATGCGCGCCTCTTTCCTGGCGCTTTTTACCTCCCTCAAAGTACCGGAAAATAGTCCGCTTGCACAGACACGCAAGAGGTTTCCAGCCTGCGTATTAAAACGAGGAGAGAGAAAGCTTCGTCACATATGGCGAACTATAGAGGAAGGCGGAAGTAGAGTTCGCGGTGTTGGAGCTGGAAGCCGAGCGATTCATAGAGCCGGATGGCAGGCTTATTGTCTTCCCAGACATGCAGATCGATGGCGTCCAGGCCATGTTCGCCGCGCGCATAGTCAATAATATGTTCCATCAGATGTCGAGCAATGCCGGAACCACGATAACCCGGGCGAACGACGACGCGCTTGATGTAGCCAGTGGTGCTGGTTGTGCCGGTACCACCGACGGAATCAGCAGGGGGCAGCATCAATTCGGCTTTGCCAACGGGCGCGCTCTCGATCTCAGCGAGGAAGATCAGGATGCGCTCGTGTGTGGAGGGGTCGACCGAGCCGAAATATTTTTGCATCTCACGAGGGATATGGCGCGTGGGCGAAGTGCTGATGCTGTCGAGCTGGTTGATGATATCGATGTCATCTTGCGTAGCCAGGCGAATGGCCAACGGCGCTGTTGGCGATGGATTCCCCATATTCAATGACCTACTCTCTGGTTTGTTTTAGCGCTGCTTTTTGCGTGGCAGCAGCAGAATAGAGACGAGGGCATAGCCAGAGCAGGCCAGGATGAGGATGGCGTAAATGACGGTCTCCACATCTTTGCCGGGCGAAGTGAGCATGGAGACCCCCCACCAGAGGAAGCCAATAAAGACGGCAAATAACAGGATAGTACTGAGTAATTTCTTGTTCATGGCTCTTGAATTCCTTCTATATCACCTGCTTGAGAGGAAGATAACTCTCCTGATATGTTCTCATGGCTATTATAGCATAAACACGACCGGGCGGGCGATGGGTTTTTAACACTGATTGATAAGTTGTTTTGCCACGTCGACGCCATGTTCGAGGGCGAGGTGGAAGCGACCGCCGGTGAAGGAGTCGCCGCAGAAGGCGAGGCCGAAGGGCAGCGTCAGTGCGTTGAGGGCGCTGGCGTCGGCTTTCTGTGCTGGGAGGGCGAGCGGCCAACGCTGGATGGCAGTGAAGATGGGGGTGGTCAGCGGCTCCTGCAGCAGGTTGGCGACATGGGCCGCTGCGTCGCGAATGATCTCTTCGTCGGGCGTGTCGCGGTGCTGCTGGCTGTAGGCGGGAGCCATCTGGGCAAGAAGCAGGCCAGTGTTAGCGGGTGCGCGACTGGGAGCTTTTTCGTGTTCCCAGGCCAGCCAGGAGATGGCGTGCGCCCTGTCGGTGTTGACGAGGGCGTAGTAGGGGCGCGCTCGCGGCACGGGCGCGTAGCCGAGCATGACGGAGAGAATGGGATTGTAACGAGAAGCATGCAAGAGGTCGGCAACGCGCTCTTGCAGACTGGAGGGAAGGTTGCTGACTTCAATGAGGTCGGCTGCCTGGGGCGCGGGCATGGTAATAAGCAGGCGCTCAAAGGTGCCGAGGGGCCGGTTGGACAATGAGAAGACTTGCCAGCCCTGCGCCGTGTGCTGCACATGGGTGATGGAAGTGTTCAGGCGAACATCTAGCCCCTGCGCCATGCGATGGGCGAGGGCGATGAGGCCACCGCGATAGCTCCATTTCGGCTCGGCGTTCTGTTGCGGGTCGCCCTCCTGAATGTGGCCGTGTCGATCGAAGACCCAGACCGGTTTGGGAATGTCGATCAGGTCGGGCAGGGCGAAACGCTCAGTGACGAAGGGCGTGCTGACGGAGCCGGGCTTGATGTATTGCGCGCCGGAGTCGTAGATGTAGCCCTCGCGCTGCTGCGTCGTTGCCCGCCCACCAACATCGCCCGTCTGCTCGAAAAGGGTGACGCTATTGCCCGCGTCTTGCAGGGTGTGAGCGGCGGCAAGGCCGCTCATGCCAGCCCCGATGATGGCGATTGAGGTCATATGCGAATGCCTGCTTTCAAATATGAAGGCGTTAGGGATTCCCGTAGGGGCGAGGGTGGTGGTGATGGATGGGGAAGGCCCTTGTGGTCGCCCGCGTCCTTCGATGATGGAGTCTACTTTGCGGTTCAATTCACGGACGGCGGGCGACCACAAGGGTCCCCACCCTCCATCCGCACCACCCCCGCCCCTACAGATTACTCGTCACATACTATGATTGACTACCAGGCTACAGATTCACCAGAGATCGCCCCTACGATCATTTTTTAGTTATGGCGTTTTTCTCGTTCCTCTGGCCCATCGATGATGATGGCTTCGAGGGGTTCGTCTTCTGTCCAGACTGTGTGATCGAGTCCTGCGGGCCAGAGGATGGCATCTCCGGCGCTGACGCTGCGCGTTTCGCCGTTGGGGCCACCGATGCGGACAAAGCCGCTGCCCTTCGTGACCAGGAAGAGGATGGGCTGTTCCGCCGAATGCTCGTCCATTGAGCCGTGAGATTCCAGGTACATTGCCAGAACAATCATGGGCCGGTTGAGTAGAATGGGCAGGCCGTTGAAGCGCTGCGCAAGCGCCTCTCTGTCCTGAACATTCGTGTGAGCAGCATCGAACTGGATGGGAACAGCATATAGGCCAGGATTCCCACCCGGAACTTTCGTTTTCAGGTCAGGGGAGAAACGACGAACTTGCATGATTGTACCTCTTCAATGAGAAGATTATTGATTTAAGCGTTTGCTTTGCCGCGATGCCGCCAGTTTTCTTTCCACAGGAAAGACCGTGCCAGCATCTCTTCGGCGCTTTTCATGGCGTTTTCGGTGACGCTGCCGCCCATGATGTGGGCAATTTCGCGCACGCGCTGGTCTGGTTGCAGCTCGTTGACGATGGTCATGGTGCGCTCGTTGAAGATTTGCTTGTTGACGTTGTAGTGCGTGTCGGCAAAGGCAGCGATCTGCGGCAGGTGGGTGACGACGATGACCTGGTGGTTGGCGGTGAGCATCCAGAGCTTCTCGCCGACGATCTGGCCGCTGCGCCCGCTGATACCGGCGTCGATCTCGTCAAAGATGAGCGTGGGCGTGGCGTCTGCGGTGGCGAGGATGGTCTTGAGCGCGAGCATGAGGCGCGAGGTTTCACCGCCGGAAGCAATTTTCGTGAGCGGCTTGAACGGCTCGCCCGGATTGGGGGCAATGAGGAACTGCACGCGGTCGATGCCTGTCAGGTCGCAGGCATAGCATTGCTCCGGCTCGCCGTTGATGCTGGCGGGAACGCCGTTGGCGTCGGGAACCTGTTCGATTTCGACTAAGAAACGCGCGCGGGCCATATTGAGGTCGTTGAGCTGCTCCTCCATGGCGGTGGAAAGGCTACCGGCGGCCTCAGAGCGGCGTTCGGAAAGTTGCCGGGCGAGCGTGCCAATTTCGCGGCGCAGCAGGTCATCCTTTTGCTGCAACCCGGCAAGAATTTCGTCGCGGTGGACGATTTTGTCGAGTTCTTCCTGGGCCTGCGTGGCATGCTCAAGAATATCTTCAATGGTGGCTCCGTACTTGCGTTTAAGCTTGTTGATGGTGTCGAGGCGGTCTTCGATATCGGCCAGGCGGCGCGGGTCATCCTCGATGTCGGCCTCGTAGCTGCTGATACAGGTGGCGACATCTTCGAGGCGATAGAGCGCCTCGGACAGGTTGTCAGCGTATTCCTGCATGCTGCTGTCAAGGCGGACAAGGTCGGAGAGGCTGCGCTGAGCGAGGCGTAGCTGGTCAAGGGCGGGCTTGAAATCGTCGCCGCTGAGGTCGTTGCCTTTGATGGTGCCGTAGATGAAGGTGCAGAGTTCGCGCAGCCGCTCGGCATTGTTGAGGACCTTGCGCTCCTGTTCCAGTTCCTCGATTTCGCCGGGCTGGAGTTTCGCGCTTTCAATCTCATCGATTTCAAAGCGCAGGAACTCGGCGCGGCGCGCCTGCTCGCGTTCGTTCTGTTGCAGACCCTGCAAGGTCTTGCGGTTGCTACGCCACTCGCTGACTTTCGCCGCGAGTTGTTCGCGCAGGGGCAGCAGTTCAGCGTAGCGGTCAAGGAAGTTGACGTGCTGTTCGGGGCGCAGCAAACTCATGTGCTCGCTCTGACCGTGGATGTCCACGAGCCAGCTCGCCACCTGTTGCAGCACCTGCTGCGAGACGGTGCGCCCGTTGATGCGCGAGACAGTGCGGCCCGAGCGGAAGATATCGCGGGTGAGGATCAACTGCCCGTCCTCCGGCTCGATGTCGTACTGGTGCAGCAGCGAGGCCAGGGCAACGGCGGCATCCGCACTGCTTTCGTCGATGCTCTGTTGAGCAACCTGCATGGTGCTTTCCATCGCTTCAATCATCGAATGGGTGCCGTTGGAAGATGCGCCAACGGCTTCCAACACCTGCCATTCCCCGGTGATTGGCGGCAGGGGATCGATGGAGAAGATGCCCTCGACACTGGCGCGCTCGCACCCGGCGCGCACGAATTCCGCGCCGATTTTGCCGCCCAGCAGGGCGTTTACCGCGTCAATGATGATGGATTTGCCCGCGCCCGTCTCACCCGTAAAGACGTTGAACATACGGTGGAGTTGCAGGCGCAGGCTGTCGATGATGGCGAAATCTTTGATGCTTAATTCAAGTAACATGGTAATCTATTGACTGCTCCCTACCGGGTCCTCACTTCTAAGCTTGGCATTGATAATCTGGTAAAAGTGCGTTGGTGGTCGGCGTCTGAGAAACTGCGTGATGTATTGACTCTTCTGGGCGGTGACCGTTGCGCCGTCCTTGACCTCGCGGTTCATCTGACCATCGGCGGAGAAGACGCCATCCTGCGAGCCGGTAAAAATCTGAAGTTTGACACAGGCTTCTGCTGGCAGGATCAGGGAACGGTCAGAGGCGAGGTGTGCCGCGATGGGTGTCAGGAGGCTGCTCTGCACCTGTGGATGCATCAACGGGCCACCGACGGCCATGTTATAGGCCGTCGAACCGGTGGCGGTCGAGAGAATGATGCCATCGGCATACGTGGTATTGTAAAAGTAATCGTCGATCCAGGTGCGAATTTGCACCACTCGCGGCCACGTTCCACGGGCGATGACGATATCGTTGAGCGCCAGGAAGAATTCGTTCTTCCCATTCTGATCGAGCGTGGCTTGCAGCATGGCGCGCTTATCCATCCAGACGGATGGGTCTCCATTGAGATAATAGGGAAGTTGTGAAAGCATATCCTGCGGCTCCAGTTCGGTCAGGAAACCGACGCGTCCGAAGTTGATGCCGAGGATGGGTGTGTGGGTGAAGGCACAGATGCGGGCGGCATGCAAAATAGTGCCATCGCCTCCCAGCACGATTGCCAGTTCGCAGCCTTGCAGAGAGGGATCGGGCTGTTCCTCCTTCTCTTCGCGAATGTCGATATTGCGCACCTCGTAGCCCCGCTCTTTTAAATACACATCGAGTTTCTCGGCAACGGCTGAGGTATCCTGCTTGCGGCCCTGGTAAAAAATTGCGAGTGCCTTCACAACCAGATTTTCTCCCAAAACAGATAAATGAGGGCGTGCAGAGAATGTACGCCCTTTCAAGTCTAGTTGTTGTAATGGTACGCTATGCTGCTATCCTTGTCAACATTCTTTCTGGAATGTCAGAATCCGGTAACGCCTGTCCGGCCCGATTGAGCCAATAATGAAGTTTCACAACCAAAATCGGTAACCCAGATGTCATCCTGAGCGATAGCGAAGGATCTAAGGCAACGGCCTGGTCTGGTCGGCTACTTTACATCCTTCGCTATCGCTCAGGATGACATGATTACTGTCTGTGTTTATAGTGTTCTTCGGCGAGCCAGAGGGCCTCTTCGCGGGAGTGGATGCGGCCATCAGCCTGGGCTTCGGCGATCTGTTCGAGTAACTGACCGACGAGGGGGCCGGGTTGAAGTTTGAGGCGGCGCATAAGATCGGGGGCACTGACCAGTTGGGTGGGCAGAATGCTCTCCCGCTCGCGAATATAGCTGGTGAGCAGGAGTTGGACGGTGGAGAGATGGCGTGTCCAGTGCTCATTGAGTGGCTGCGGGCCGAGGGTGGCGAGATGATCGGCCAGCGAGAGGACGGCAATGAGGATGCCGGTATGACCAAGATCAACAAAGTAGCGGCGAATGGCGCGGGGCGTGACGGGGCCAGCCTGACCAAGCTGACCGGGGCGCATGTGGTGTGCTGTGGCCTGCTGCACCAGGCGACGATCGGCGGTGCTGGCGCTCAGCCGCTTTAGAATCTGCCCGGCGAGCGGGACACCTGCCTGGGGATGACCATAGAAATGGATGCCTCCCTCCCGGTCAAGAGCATAAGTGGCCGGTTTGCCGATGTCATGCAAGAGCGTGGCCAGCTTCATGCCTGGTGTCGTGAGCGTGGAGAACTGGAAGATACCCTGTTGTTCCGCTTCACGCAGCAGCGCGGCAATTTCGACAAGGTGGCCTTCCTGCTCCAGTGGAGAGCTGCGAATGCTTTCCGGCTCCTGTGGCAGCAGCGCGGCCAGTCGCTCAAGCATGCCGACCGATTTAAAGGAATGTTCGAGCACATCCCAGTAATGCGGGAAGGGTTGGCGCATGCCGCGAGCCGGACGAAATTCGGGCACGAGAACGGTGAAGAGGCCATAGGCATCGAGCTTGCGCAGCCGTTCCGTTGCCCCATCAGGCGCGAGGATGGCGTAGAGTTCCTCGCGAATGCGTTCGGGCGCGACCTGGGGCAGCAGCGCGGCATCGCGCATCAACAGGCCTTCAGTGGAAGGGTCGATAGTGAGGGAGTAGCGCATGGCGAAGCGAATGGCGCGCAGCATGCGCAAAGGATCGCGGCGGAAGACATCGCTATCGACCACGCGCAGCAGGTGAGCTTCGGCATCGGCAAGCCCGCGCAGGGGATCAACGAACTGGATGGACGTGCCGTTCTCAAAATGCTCAACGACACTGGCAAGCGGTGCGGCAATCGCATCGAGCGTAAAGTCACGCAGCCGCAGATCGGCCTCAAGCGAGTTGCTGCCCAGTTGCGAGATATCGAAGACCGTCTCCTGCTCGCCCTTCACGACAACCCGGCTGGCCTTCTCATGCATATGGGCATAATGCCCACCCAGCCTCTCCGCCAGGCGACGAGCCTGCGCTGAAGCCTCGCGCTCAATCACAATATCCCAATCCACGCACGGCTCGCCCAGCACAATATTGCGCACCGAGCCACCCACCAGAAACGCCCTCTGGTGCTGCTCCTCAAAGAACCGCGCCGCCTCGCGCAAAAGCCGCAAAGTACCAGTATCCACCAGCTCTACTCGCACACTCCATTCTCAACTCAAACTTTTGCTCATCCTCATCCTCACCCGTCACTATTCTGCCACAATCAGGCAAGGATATTCCCCTTCATTATAGTATGGCAGGCAAGGGGGCATGGGTTTTTGAGGAGTCTTTCTTCTCTATGGTTTTCAAACGTATCTCAATCTCTGCCGCTCTCCTCCTATGCCCTGATGCCAATAGAAAAGATTTATAAGTCTTTAAAATCTTCTTTGTCTTTGGATGCTCAAGTCCTAAAACTCGTTCAAAGATGGTTAATGCCCGCTGGAAAAGTTCTTCTGCCTGGGTATAATGCTTTTGTTTTGCATAAAGTATGGCTAGGTTCTCAAGACATTGTCCGGTATTAAGAGAGCTAGGCCCAAGGGACTGCTCGCAAATGGTTAAAGCCTGTTTGAGGAAATGCTCAGCTTGTATATGTTGGCCTTGGTCCTGATAGAGGTGACCTAAATGGCTCAAGGTAACAGCCATCCGGGGAGAGTTTGAACCAAGAGTCTGCTCATCAATAGTCAGGGTCCGTTTAAATATCTGCTCGGCTTGCGTATACTGACCTTGTGCTTGGAAGAGGAAGCCTAAACGGTTCAGGGTGATAACTGTATCAAGAGAATCCGGACCTAACACTTGCTCACGAATGGTGAGGGCTCGTTTAAAAAGTTGCTCGGCTTGCACATACTGGCCTTGGTCCTGATAGAGTGCAGCTAGATTGTTCAAAACAGTAGCCGAATTGGGAGAATTAGAACCAAGTACTTGCTCATCAATGGCAAGAGCTCGTTTAAAAAGTTGCTCGGCTTGCACATACAGACCCTGGTCCTGATAGAGTGCAGCTAGATTGTTCAAGTTGATAGCTGTAGCAGGCGCGTTAGAACCAAGTACCTGCTCATCAATGGCGAGAACTCGTTTAAAAAGTTGCTCGGCTTGCACATACAGACCCTGGTCTTGATAGAGTGCAGCTAGATTGCCTAGAGTGATGGCCGTATCGGGATGGTTAGGACCAAGTACCTGCTCATCAATGGAAAGTGCTTGTTTAAAAATCTGCTCCGCTTGCGAATATCGGTCCTGGTCTCTATAGAAGGAAGCTAGATTTTGCAGGCTTTGCGCTGTATCAGGATGTTTTGGACCCAGTGTCTGCTCACGAATGAGCAGCGCTTGTTTAAAGAGTTGTTCAGCTTGCGTATACCGGTCCTGCTCCTTATAGAGGGTGGCCAGATCATTCAGACTTTGTGCCGTATCAGGATGGTTAAGACCGAGCGCCTGCTTACGAATGGCGAGTGCTCGTTTATAAAGTGGTTCGGCTTCTGTAAATTGGCGCAGATGTTGATACGGTCGTGCAAGGTTGTTAAGGCTCGTAGCTACATCTGGATGCTCAGAACCCAGCACCTGCTCACGAATTGTAAGCGCTCGTCGGTAGAGAGGTAATGCTTCATTATACCAACCTTGCTTGCGCTGAATCTCGGCCAACTCATTAAGGGTTGTGGCTACATCGAGATGCTCAGGACCGAGCACTTGCTCATAAATCGTAAGAGCTTGTTTAAGCAGCGTCTCTGCTTCTTTATACGACGCACGCTCAGCAAGATACTGTCCTGCCTTATATAGAAGTTCTGCTGCCTCTGGAAATGTAATCTTCCATTGTTCAATCACTGTTGAGCATACTTGGGCCAGTGGAAGATAGACTTGGCACTCTTGCCAATTGCTAAATTCTACTTCTGGAAAAGCGGCGTTGACAGCCTTGATGGTTCGTTCGGCCCACTGTGATTGCATTTGCTCGTCCATCTGGTCTTTCAAGACGGCTTGAACTAGCCGATGAAGCCTTAGTGTGCTGTCGTCAGGATTGCGACGGACGAGTGAATATTTGTATAATTCTCCAATGGCCTGTAGCAACTCGAAGCGATCGTTAGCAATAGATTGAAGCAGTGAACTTAGGTGAGGTGCGCCTCTTATAATCAGCTCATCGGGGATCGCGTCAGGATGAAGAAAGGCAAAGAAGCGGAGCAGTTCAGCAGCTGCGCTGTTGGCCTGTTCCACCTTTTCGAATGAGAGGGACAAGGTTGCCGCAACAGGTTCAGGATGATCTAAAGACAATCCACCTCGCAAGCTAAGCAATTGCGTCCTGCGTTTTCTGTACATTTCCAGGTAACCGGCTAAGCTCGCCCCTGTTTCCTCGATAAAGGCTCCAGCCTGATCGATAGCTAATGGCAGCCCATCGAGCGTGTCTGCAATTTCTATGGCTTGTGTACGAACTATCTGGGAAACGCTATCAAGGGAAGCATCTGTCACAAGGCGACCGGATCGATGTAGAAGCAAGAGAGCACCCTCTTCTGAATTCAATTTCTCAACTTCTACAAGTTTTGCCTTTCCAAATGTTACCTGCAACCTGCTCGTTAGTAGTGCATGTCCTTGTAGTTTGGGTGGCAGGAATTCGTAGACCATTTTGATGTCTTCAACATTGTCCAAAATCAGAAGCCAGTTTGTGTGTATCTCTAACCAGCGTTTGGCCGCATCCATCGCATATTGTTGATCTTGTTCTTTTCGCCCAGGCAGAAGCAAGAGATCAGCGAAACTTGCGAGGTCCGACCTGAGTGTCTCCTGTGAATCCGCCCTGGCCCACAGTACAACATGATAATCGTCGCGATAGCGGTAGGCATATTCAGCAGCGGTTTGTGTCTTGCCCATGCCACCAATCCCACTTAATACAACGGGCTGTCTCACGCCTGAGGGCGAATCGGTCGTAAACATCTCATGAAGATGCTGCAGGAGCTGATCGCGTCCTGTAAAGAATGGATTGCGACTGACAGGCACGTTCCACACAGGTCCTAGTTCAGGTTCCTCACTCTGATTTTCTTCAAAAGCATTTGCTGATTTAGGGCTTGTTGGAGAGGATGCACTAACATCATATATGGTGGGAAGTGGTGATGGGGCCGGTAGCTCCTTGATAACTTCTCGGAGACCTTTGGCAACTTCGACAAAACCATCTCCTTGACTCCGCCAGCGTAAGACAGGCTTCCCATTCTTAGGAAGAGGTTGAAGCTTGCTAAATGCATCATCTTGCCAATCTGTAGGTTTTAGGATTACAGGGATGACGCGAGCCTCTTCTGCTTCATGTCGCTCCAAAGCGCGCTGCATTTCAATGCTGTAACAGTACTCGGAAGCCATAAAGTCTGGACTTATGAGCAAGAGAATGATATCAGCAGTATTCAGATGGTTTTCTATCTCCTGCTCCCATTCAGTACCTGCACTAATATTTCGATCATACCAATCAGTAATAAGACCTTGCCGCTTCAGAGGGTAGAGATGCTTGCCAAGTTCATTACGCAGTTTTTCGTCTTTGTGT
The DNA here is from genome assembly GCA_963736995.1 of uncultured Chloroflexia bacterium. Taxonomy (GTDB): domain Bacteria; phylum Chloroflexota; class Ktedonobacteria; order Ktedonobacterales; family Ktedonobacteraceae; genus CADDYT01. Next base: position 946,972 of record CAVTRB010000002.1, on the reverse strand, counting down.
GCATAAGAGTAAAAGACTTTGAACGGATTTGCTTGTTCTGCTGCCATTAGATGTACTCCTTATCAAACATCTTTCACTACCACAATGTTATTTAGAGATGCTATAAGCCGTTGTTGTCAGGAAAGGATAATGCTTCTCTAGTGTAGCTGATTGAACAATATATTTCAACAATTAACTGCTATCAACAGGACTTTTTAAGGTCGGTTTTTGTAAGTAGTACGGTGATCCATTATGCTTAGATTGGTTGTTGTAAATCGGGTACCTTTTGTGAAAGACTTGCGGAGAGCAGACAGGATGACCCAATCATCTCATGAACCTGATTTGCTGTCGCAACGGTTGCAACATGTGCGCTGGATTGGTGGGGGAAGTGGGGCGGGCAAGTCGACTTTGGCATGGTTGCTGGCGGAGAAGTATGGGTTTCGTCTCTATAGTACCGATGAGATGCAGGCGGCGCATACTGCTCGCTCAAACCCTGTCGATCATCCCTTACTTCACGCTTTCATGGGTATGAGTATGGACGAGCGATGGGTGAAGCGGTCGCCAGAGGAGATGTTTCGCACGTTTCATGGGTTTCATGGTGAGGGCTTCGAACTGCTTCTGGAAGATCTCCTGGCGCTTCCAGCTGATCTGCCAGTTCTGGTTGAGGGCTATAAGCTGCTGCCTCGTCTTGTTGCTCCGTTGCTGAGTCGGTCTGATCAGGCGGTGTGGCTGATTCCTACTCCTGAGTTTCGGCGTGCGGCCCTGGCAAGTAGAGGATCGACATGGAGCATTGCGGGGCGGACAGGCGACCCGGAGATGGCCCTTGCCAACTTCCTTGCGCGTGATGCGCTCTATACGGAAGAAGTTTTCAGGCAGGCTGTGGCTTTGCGGCTCACTACCATTGAGGTCAATGGAAGCGCAAGTGTCGATGAGTTGGCGACACGTGTTGAGGAATGTTTGGGCATCGGACGCTGGTGATGTCACTGTACATGCCAATCTGAGAAAAGGGATGCACTGGGTTCATGTCCACGGCGAAAGCATACTGAGTGATGCCACTGTATGTGCCAGTCTGAGAAAAGGGAGGCCGATGTAAAGAGAGCATTTCTTCCTCTCGTTTCCATTTTGTTCAGGCAGGCAAAGAGTGATATAGTATGTTGGGTTTTTACTGAACGTGACTGTCGTTTTGAGCAGTATGGAGGAATGTATGCTGACGAGTATTGGCACGATTACGGTGCAGGTGACGGACCAGGATAGGGCGTTGGAGTTTTATACGCAGAAGCTGGGGTTTGAGGTGCGCAGCGATCAGCCGATGGGGCCGGGGCAGCGCTGGATTGAGGTGGCTCCCCGGGGGGCGCAGACGCGCATTCTGTTGTATAAGGCGTCTCCTGAGATGCCGGGGGCGGCTTCGTATGAGGCGGCACAGGCGAATATCGGTAAGCAGACAGGGATGGTGTTGGAGGTGGATGATATTGTGGCGACGTTTGCTCAACTGAAGGCGAATGGGGTGCCGATTGAGGAGGAGCCGCAACAGCAGCCGTGGGGCTGGTGGGGTTCCTTTGCCGATCAGGATGGCAACACGTATGGCGTGCATCATGAATGAGGGAAGTGTCCTCATCCCGTAGGGACAAGGGGAGGTGTGGAGGGATGTGGGGGCCTTGTGCTTGTCCGCCTGACAGAAGGATATATCTGGACCACAACAGGGCCTTTCACCCCTGGACGCGGACAGGCACAAGGCCCCTACCCATCTCCCCATCCGCCCCCTGTCCCTACAGAATACGGGCAGTCTCTTCCCGATTCTGGTTGTTCCAATTCGTTGTCTCCCCATCGCCTTTTGCTGTGTGGGGCTAGCTGAGAATCTCGGCGGTGTAGTGGGTTGGCCGGGCGATGCTCATGCGCTGGCTTTCAACGCCGCCGTGGTGCTGCTTGAAAAGGTCGTTCTGCAAGTATTCTTCCATTGCTTCTCTGGAGTTCCAGCGGGAAATGGCCTGCATGCTGCCATCTTCGCCTGTCCATATCTCCATTCCCAGGAAGCCGTTGAAGCGTTTCATGCCCGGCAGCGCATGTTTAAACCCTTCGATGACTGCCTGTCTCTGCGCCTCTGGTACGGAAATTGTATTCACGACAATATACATTGTTTGCTTGCTCCTGAATGATCTAGCGAGTCAGGTTGTTATTGCTGGCTCATTGCCAGCAGGTAAATTATAGCGCATCTGGGTCAGGACGGGTAGCCCCCACTTGTTGATCTCCGACGATTTCTGGTTGTTGCTGCAATCCCTCTTTCCATGAGAAATTTGCTTTACCAGTGGTATAATTTGATGATGAAAACGGGATTCACCCGCGTGTCTCGCTGTTTTCACAGAGGAAAGGACGAGATGATTTTATGGTGCCACTGTCTTTTGTAAACTTTTTTACCACGCTAGCCACTGTTGGAGCAACACTGTTTGGTCTTATTTTTGTTGTCATTTCTATCAGGCCGGAAGTCACTCAAGCTGACAATGCCTCTGTGATGCATCAGGTTCAAATTGCCAGCTCCTACAGTGCATTACTCAATCCTCTTGTTATCTCGTTGATGGCACTGATGCCTCAAGCAACCATCGGCACAACCACCCTTATAATGAGTGCGATTGGACTTGTCAATACGATCATTATGGGCATATTCCTGCTGCGAGATTCCAGAGGCCGGGTAAAGAAACGGAATAACATTCTTTTTATTCTCGCAAGTCTCATCATGTATGGCTTTGAGATCTTCTATGCCATAGGATTAAAAATAGATCCTGGCGATATCTCTACGTTAGATAATCTTGCTGTAGTGCTTATAATCATCTATATTTATGGCATAGCACGGGCCTGGGATCTGGTAGGTGCGCGCCAGTTTCATATTCAAGAGGTGTTGAACCCTTTGATTGCCAAAGGAATGGAGGAAATCACTGCTGGCAAGCCACACGCTGAACACAGCAAGGAGGCAGACAGACAGGGGGACGAACGATGAGCTTGCTGCTATTTCGTTTATGAGGGTGTTTTGTTGGGGATGAAATGTTCTTGCTGCGAGCTGGACTGCGGTTAACTTTGAGGGACATGGCGCGTAGATAAAGATGATGAAGTATGCAATAAATCGGGAATTTTCTGAATGATGTTTGAGGATTAGATACGATGGTGAAGATTACACGGCATGGGCAGGCACAGGTTGGACAGGACACGCAGACCGGACAGCGTGTGCGCGAGGTGCGATTGGGCGCGCTGGAACGAGATGTTGAGCGGGTGCAGCGGCGGTTGGATGCGCTATCGACTCGCAGCTTGAGTTTGCGTTCGGCGCAGCTGGGGATATTTATTGGCGGGGTGGTGCTGAGTATTTTTGTGCTTATCGCGGTACGCTGGCTGGGTGTGCTGGCCTTTGTGTTGACGGCAGTGGTTTTTCTCTGGTGCATACGGGAAAACCGGAAGGTTGATCGGAGCGTGGTGCGCCATCGTCTGTGGTTGCAGATGAAGCGGGCGCAGGTGGCTCGGATGCGCCTGGACTGGGATGCGCTTCCGCCACCCCGGCTGCGGGATGCGGAGGAATATAAGGATCACCCCTTTGAGGTGGATCTGGATATTACAGGTGAGCATTCGCTGCACCGGCTGCTGAATGTGGGCGTTGCGCTTGAGGGCCGCGAACGGCTGCTGGATTGGCTGCTGGCTACGGAGCCTGACGAGCAGGAGGTGCGCAGGCGACAGGCGCTGGTAAGCGAACTGGCTCCCATGTCGCGCTTCCGGCATAAACTGCAACTGCATGAGCTTTACGCGACGAGGTATGCGTTTGACGCGCTGGATGCGGAGCCGCTATTGCGCTGGCTGGATGAGCAGGCGTCATCTCAGCTGCAGGTGCCGCGCTCGTCACTGCTGGTGCCGACGCTGCTGTCGGGCGGAACGCTGCTGTTGCTGGTATCCTACCTGCCAGGTCTGCTTTCGCCGCTCTATTTTCTGCTCTTCATGCTGGTCTCCCTCGGCTACTACCTGTTGACGCGCAAGAGTCGGGGGAGTTTGATGGCGAACGCGGCTGCTTTACGCGACGCACTCGGCCAGTTGGAGCCGATTTTTAGCTACCTGGAACGCTATCCTTATGGACAGCATGCACGGCTCAGGAAGTTGTGCGAGCCGTTTTTTGCGGATAGGGCGCGGCGACCTTCGCTGCTGTTGAAACGGCTGGCGCGGCTGGCGCAGGCTTCGGCGCTGCAACAGGGCGAGGTATTGAGGCTGTTCGTGAATGCGTTGCTGCCGTGGGATGCCTGGGTGACGTATCAACTGGATCAATGTTGTGGGCAGATAGCAGAGTTATTACCAGTCTGGCTGGATGTGTGGTATGAGCTTGAGGCCCTCTGTTCGCTGGCGAATTTTGCCCGTCTCAATCCCGATTTTACGCTGCCTGAGCTTGTCGCGGAGACGGATGCGCCGGTCTTTGAGGCAGTTGGCCTGGGACACCCGCTGATCGCGGCAGAGAAAAGGGTAGTGAATGATTTTTCTCTCCAGAGCCTGGGTGAGCTTGTGATGATTACCGGATCAAACATGGCGGGCAAAAGTACGTTTTTGCGCACGCTGGGCATTAATCTCTGCCTGGCTTACGCGGGTGGCCCGGTATGCGCAGGCGCTTTTCGCACACAGCTGTTCGAGCTATATGCCTGCATCAAGGTAAGCGATTCGCTGGCGGACGGCTATTCCTATTTTTATGCCGAGGTGCGGCGGCTGAAAGGATTGCTGGCGAAGCTGGAGGAGGGACGAACGTTACCCGTCTTTTTCCTGGTCGACGAGATCTACAGGGGAACGAATAATTACGAGCGGCTGATTGGGAGCCGCGCCTATATCCGGGCACTGGTGGGCAAGCATTGCGTGGGGGCGATTTCGACGCATGATCTGGAACTGGTGAAGCTGTCCGAGACGCTGCCGGAGATCCACCATTACCACTTCCGCGAGGACGTGGTCAATGGACGGCTGGTTTTCGATTACCGGATGCGTCCCGGCCCTTGCCCTACCCGCAACGCCCTGAGGATTATGCAGTTGGAGGGGCTACCGGTAGAGTAGCGCTCGGCCCATTTATGAGCATATCCCCCATTCTCCTTTTCTTCCTGTCAGTTGGAGCATTCTTCTGTATAGTAGTGCTACTTCATGATGAAATTGGCGATACTGCCTGTCAATTTGCTATAGTGTAAAATAGATGGTTAGAGAATATCAATGCGTGCCTGTTTAGATTGAGAGTGCCAGGGACAGAGCATGGAGCAACAATATGGTGTGCTGCGGGTCGTAGGGGTGCGCCCACCCGCGAATACGTCATCTCTCCAGGAACGCTATCAGGGCAGTCAGAGCAGTTGGATACCCGAAGAGCGGCTGGTACATTTGATTACGCGCACAGATACGACCGTTGGACGTGCGCTGGACAACGATGTCGTGTTAATGGACCCGACGGTCTCACGTTTTCATGCCCGTTTACTGCTGGATCAGAGTGGCTGGCAGATTGTCAATCTGACCGCGCACAATGTGGTGCGGGTCAACGGGGAGCAGGTGCAGGCGGGCCAGAGTTTCCCTGTGCAGCCGCAGGATACGCTGATCCTGGGCAGTACGATGCTCCAACTGATAGCTCCGCAGCGGACGTCGCACCCTGGAGTCTTTAGCGATGTAAGCAATGCTGCAACGGAACGCCTTCCTTCTTCCTCCCGGTTTTCCCAATCTTCCTGGCAACCTCCTGAGCTGCTGGACAACGTGCTGGCACCAGGGGAGCCGGGACGTGGTGTGCAGACTTCTTTACCCGCGCCACTGGCGCAATCGAAAGGGAGCTATGTGCCCGGAAATAATGGAGGTGGAAATATCTCATCACTGCCCGTGCAGCCTGAGCCGGAACTGGTGGCGCAGCCGTGGGATGATGAGGATGATGTGAGTTTAATGGGTGTCGGTGTGACCATGCAGTTTGCGCTGCCACAACGCATGGGTCTGCGCACGCGCTGGATGATCGCGGGTATCGCCATCGCCATTCTGGGCCTCAGCGCCCTGGTGACGGTTTTGCTCAATAGTGTGATTGGCTTCTCCGCACTGGCCGAGTACGGGCCATGGACGGTGCTGACTGCGCTGACTATTCCGCTGGTGCCTGCCATTGGTATTAATCTGCTGGTCAATTTCATGGACCGTTTTGAGCGCGAACCCTGGTTCCTGCGGCTGGCCGCGTTTTTGTGGGGCGCGTTGATCGCTATTCCCCCGACGTGGTTGATCGAGCGGCAGGTTGATGCGACGCTGCAAAACATCTTGCCACCTGGTACAAGCGATGTGATTCGCTCGGCGCTGCAAGGACTGAACGCCGGGGTCACGGAGGAGACAATCAAGGGTATCGGCCTGCTCCTGCTTTTCTTAATCCTGCGCGACGAGTTCGACAACGTGACTGATGGCATCGTCTATGGCGCATTGATTGGTGCAGGCTTCGCGATGGTAGAGAATTTCAGCTATTTTGCGACGCAATCCCACAGTATTCTGGTATTTCTTATAGTCGGAAGAATCATTCTGGGCTGGCTGGGACATTCGACGTTTACGGCATGCTTTGGTGCGGGCCTGGGCTATGTGCGCCATACACGGGTGCGCTGGAAGCAGATCATGATTCCGCTGCTGGCCTACCTGATCGCCGTCGGGTTGCACAGCTTCTTTGATTTTGTGGATTTCCAGGCCAGCGCTGCCGTACAGGCGGCTCCCGGCAACGAGAGCGTGGCGGTCTTTTCTTTGATCGCCATCATCGGTGATTACATTCCGCCTTTCCTGGCGCAAATCGGCCTGCTCTATATTCTGATTAAGAGCCTGGCGCACGAGGCTGCTGTTATTCGCGAGTTTCTGTCGGCAGAGGTCAGCAACGGCGTGGTGCGGGTAGATGAGTACGCGCTGCTGCAAAATTCGTTCCAGCGCACGCGGGCCGAGCGGCGCGTCCTGTTCAAAAGCGGCCTGCGGCAGTGGATGCGTGTCAAGGCGCTGTACCAGACGCAGATCGGGCTGGCTTTTCGCAAGTGGCACGTGCAGATGGGCGACAAGCCCAAGCTCGGCTACCGCCAGCCCGAGGATGCCTACCGCCAGCGCATCGCTCGCCTGCGCAAAGAGCTTCGCATAGGGGAGATGCAGAAATAAGGATGAGTTTTGCAAAAGAGGGCAACGCACGTCGTGCGTTGCCCTCTTTTGCAAAACTCATCCTTATCAGGTTGGCTTGACACTCCTTTACAGCGCGTGCTAGCATGAATATGGTTTAAACCTCTATGATGCTATGAAGGAAGGGAATGTTATGCGACTGGGGCGGGCTGACCTGCTACAGATCTATTATCTTATGCGCCTCACTCGTGCTATGGAGGATCGCACGCGCACGCTGTTCTTACAGGGCAGGGTCGTGGGCGGTGTCTACACGGCGCAGGGACACGAGGCGACGACCGTCGGGGCAGCAATGACGCTGAACGAAGGTGACTGCATTGTGCCGCAGCATCGTGATCTGGGAATGCATCTCGTGCGGGGCGTTTCGCCGCGTGCGGTGATGTGCCAGTGGTTAGCACGCGGGAATTCACCGACGTTGGGGCGTGATGGGCAGGTGCATATCGGTGATATGCATGCCGGCATTGTGCCGATGATCAGTATGCTGGGCGAGTCGCTGCCGGTGGCCTGCGGCGTGGCGCTGACGCTGAAGATGCGAGGGCGCGACGGTGTGGTGCTGGCTGCATGCGGCGATGGAGCAACGAGTACGGGAGCGTTTCACGAGGCGCTGAACATGGCCTCGGTACAGAAGCTGCCGGTGGTTTTTCTGATTGAAAATAATGGCTATGCGTATTCGACGCCCAATAACAGGGAATTTGCTGTTGATAATCTCTCGGCCCGCGCTGAAGGCTACGGGATAGCGGGCGCGACGGTGGATGGCAACGATGTGCTGGCGGTGATGGAGGTGGTTGAGCAGGCGCTGGAGCATGCACGCGGCGGCGAGGGGCCGGTGCTGATCGAAAGCAAGACGTTTCGCGTGCGCGGCCACTCCGAGGCCGATAAGGCTGATTATGTGCCGCCAGAACTGCGCGAGGAATGGCTGAAGAAGGACCCGATTACCCGCTTTGAGGCGTATTTGAGCGAGCAGGGCATCCTGACGGCAGACGAGAAGGCCGAGATCGAGGCGCGAGTGAAGACCATCGTTGATGATGCCGTGCGCTTCGCGGAGCAAAGCCCCGCGCCGGACCCGGAGACGGTGGCCGATTATGTCTTCGCGCCGGATGGGCCGATTGTCATGATCGGCGAACCGGATGATCGCGATCCGCGCTATGTCAATGCGCTGGATACCCGAACAGGGAAACCATTCACCACAATGGCGCAGCCGGGTGAACTGGCCTATAGCGCGCCGGAAGAGGTGGTCAAGAGATGAGTACAGTAACCTATCTGGAGGCTATTAGCCAGGCCATTCGCGAGGAGATGCGGCGGGACGAGGCCGTTTTCCTGCTGGGCGAGGACGTGGGAACCTACGGTGGCGCGTTTAAGGTGAGCGCTGGATTCCTCGAAGAGTTCGGGCCGGAGCGTGTCATCGATACGCCGATGGCCGAGGGGGCGATTATCGGCTCGGCAGTGGGTGCCGCGTTGATGGGTATGCGTCCCATCGCTGAGATGCAATTTATTGATTTCATCACCTGCGGCTTTGATCAGATCATCAACATGGCGAGCAAGATGTACTGGCGGGTGGGCATGCCGGTGCCGATGGTCATTCGCGGGCCATCCGGCGGCGGCACGAAGGGCGGGCCATTCCATTCGGTCAGCCCGGAAGCCTGGTTTTTCCATACGCCAGGCATCAAAGTGGTGGTCCCTGCGACTGCCTATGACGCGAAGGGTCTGCTGAAGGCGGCGGTGCGCGACAACAACCCCGTGCTCTACCTGGAACACAAGCTGCTCTACCGCATGCCGGAACTGCGCGAGGAACTGCCGGGCGAGGACTATACGGTGCCGCTGGGCAAGGCCATTGTGCGGCGCGATGGCCAGGATATGACCATCCTGACCTACGGAGCGATGGTGCATCAGAGCCTGAAGGCAGCACAGATTCTCCGGGAAGAGGATGATCTAGAGGTCGAGGTCATCGACCTGCGCAGCCTGTCACCACTGGATCGTGAAACCATCCTGGAATCGGTCAAGCGCACCAACAAGGTGCTGATCGTGCATGAAGACACGCTCACCGGCGGCATCGGCGCTGAACTGGCCGCAATGCTGACCGAAGACCTCTTCGAGTACCTGGATGGCCCGATTACCCGCGTGGCCGCGCCGGATGTCGCGTTTCCCTACGCCCCGCCCCTGGAAGCGGCCTTTTTGCCCAACACCGAAAAGATCGTCACTGCCGCCCGCAAGCTAGCAGCCTATTAGGCGCACAATCAATGTGGAGGATATATGCAGGATACGTACAATCCCGTAGGCGCTCGATTTATCGTGCGCACTGCCGATTTATCGGCCCCGTTCCCATTGGCCGATAAATCGGCAGTGCGCAGAATAAATTCAGCGCCTACGGGATGGGTGACGACGATTATCTCCACGAAATAGTATGTAATACAAAGGAGTATATGCATGGCGACGCCTGTGAAGATGCCCCGATTGGGGGAGTCGGTCGCTGAGGGAACGGTGGGTTCGTGGCTGAAGCAGGAAGGCGACCTGGTTGAGAAAGATGAATCGCTGGCTGAGATTATTACTGATAAGATAAATGCTGAATTGCCGTCACCTGTGGCTGGACGATTGGCGAAAATTCTGGTGCAGACCGATGAGACGGTGCCGGTGGGTGCGGATATTGCCCTGATCGAGGAGAACGTTGAGGCGATAGCTTCAGCTCCTGCAGCGGCCACACCCGCTCCGGCGGCTGCTATTGCTACTGCTGCTCCTGCAACTGAGGCAGCAACGCCTGCTTCCATGCCTGGAGGGGTGACAGCACAGCAGAGCGCGGCAAAGGCCACAGTAACAGGACAGCGCTCGGTGGACACGGGTAATGGAAGGAGTTCCGCCGCTGCGAGCACGGTACAGTCACAACCGGAGCAGCAGGAGAGCGAGGAGGAGCGGCAGCGAATATCGCCGCTGGCCCGACGGCTGGCTCGCGAGCATGGCATCGATCTGAACGATATTGTGGGTACTGGCCTTGGTGGGCGCGTGCGCAGGGATGATATTCTGGCCTATATAGCAAACCAGCAGAACCGCAAGGCTGCGCCTGTACCCACTGCCGTTGCCGCCGCACCTGCTCCGGTGGCGACGACAACACAGTCCACTGTGTCTTCGGTACCGGAGCAGGTGTACAGCGCTCCTGCCACGGCACCGTCTGTTGCGCCTCGTGCAACCGAGTTTGTGACAGTTTCGGAGACGCCAGACGAGGAAATGGTGGCGCCGAGTCGCATGCGGCTGGCTATCGCCGAGCATATGGTACGCAGCAAGCGTACCTCGCCGCATGCCACGACGGTGGTAGAGGTCGATATGACCAACATCGCGAAGTGGCTGGAGAAGCACAAGGAAGAGTTCAAGAAGCGCGAGGGCTATAGCATCAGTTACGTGCCGTTCGTGATGAAGGCGGTGTGCGAGGGCATTCGCAAGTTCCCGCTCATCAACTCGACATGGACGCCGGACAACAAGATCATTATTAAGAAGCGTATCAACCTGGGTATCGCCGTGGCGACCGACGTGGGACTGGTGGTGCCGACGATCTACGACGCCGATCAGTACACACTGGCAGGGCTGGCGAAGCAGGTGAACGCGGTAGCCCAGCGCGCCCGCGCCAACAAGCTGACGGTGCAGGATATGCAGAACAGCACCTTCGTCGTGAATAATCCCGGCACTTTTGGTACAATTATCTCTGTACCGATCATCAATCAGCCCAATGCCGGTATCCTGAGCATGGATGCCGTGGTCAAGCGGCCCGTTGTCATCGAGGATGATGCGATAGCGGTACGCTCCATGATGTACCTGTGTCTCTCCTTCGATCACCGTATTCTGGACGGCGCGGGGGCAGGTGGTTTCCTGCAGGCCACACGCACCAAATTACAGAGCTATGGTCGGGAGATAGATATCTATTAGAACAAGGAACTACCTATGGCGACGATAATCCCAGAGCGCCGTCCTGAATGGCTGCGCGTCCGCCCCCCGAAGGGGGAGAATTACGAAAACCTGAAGCAGTTGATGCGTAGTAAGGAGTTACATACCGTTTGCGAGGAGGCGCGCTGCCCGAATATCGGCGAGTGCTGGGGCCACCGGACGGCCACCTTTATGATCCTGGGCAGCGTTTGCACGCGCAGTTGCGGCTTCTGTGCTGTGGCGACGGGACGACCGCTGGGACTGGACTGGGAGGAGCCGAAGCGCGTGGCCGAGGCTGTGCAGAAGATGGGCCTGCGCCACACGGTCGTGACCTCGGTCAACCGTGACGAGTTGAAGGATGGTGGCGCGGCAGTCTTCGCGGCCACGATTCGCTGGATTCGTCGCCTGAATCCCGATTGCAAGGTAGAGGTGCTGACGCCCGACTTCAAGGGTGTCTACGAGGCGCTCACAGTAGTGATGGACGCGAAGCCGGATGTCTACAACCATAATGTGGAGACGATTCCCCGCCTCTACAAGCGCGTGCGTCCGCAGGCGATTTACAGGCGCTCGCTGCAGGTGCTCAAGTGGGCGAAGGAGATGAATCCCTCTGCACCGACCAAATCTGGCTTCATGCTGGGGCTGGGCGAGACGTGGGACGAGGTAATCGAGGTTATGCACGACCTGCGCAAGCACGACGTCGATATCCTGACCATCGGCCAGTACCTGCGCCCATCGTTCCAGCACCTGCCAATCCAGCGCTACGTGCCTCTGGAGGAGTTTGCCGCATTGAAGACCGAGGGCAAGAAGATGGGGTTTCGTCACGTGGAATCTGGACCATTCGTGCGCAGTTCGTATCACGCGCACGAACAAGCTGATGGGGCAATGAACAGTGAAAACACCGATCAATAATCTGCAAATAGCCTATGACGATCATGGTGCGGGGCAGCCAATCATCTTTTTGCATGCCTTCCCCCTGAATCGTCACATGTGGGATGCCGATATACGCTCCCTTCTGACCGAAGGAGAGACGCAGGGGCAATTTCGCCTGGTGGCGCTGGACTGGCCTGGTTTTGGCGAGAGCGACATTGTGGATGAAGTTTCGACGATGGAGCAGTTTGCTGATGTTGTGGCGCAATTGATGGATACGCTGGGCATGCGCCAGACCATTCTGTGTGGGCTTTCGATGGGCGGCTACGCGGCCTTTGCCTTTCTGCGCAAGTACCCGCAGCGACTGGCGGGCCTCATCCTGGCCGATACCCGTCCCGGTGCCGATACGCCGGAGGGGCGAGCGAATCGCGAGAACGTGGCGCAGGTCGCCATGACGGAGGGAACGGAGGCCATTGCCAACATGCAGTTGCCGAAGCTGATCTCTGATTATACGCGCCAGCACGAGCCGCAGGTGGAGACACAGGTGTGGCAAATGATGAATGATGCGATGCCGCAGGGCATTGCGGCAGCCTCCCGTGGCATGGCACAACGGCTCGATTCGACCGGGTTGCTGGCAAGCATTCAGGTGCCAACGCTGGTGATGGTGGGCGAGCAGGACGCGCTGACGCCGCCGGGTGTGGCGCAGGCCTATGCGCAGCAGATTCCCAACTCGCAGTTTGTGGTCATTCCACATGCCGGTCATGTCTCCAACATGGAGCAGCCGGAGGTTTTCCAGCAAGCCGTACGCGGCTTTTTGCACAACTGGTACACTCCCTGATGGCGATGGGATACCTGTAAGGAAAGACGAGGCACATAGAGGGGTGAGAGCATGAGCCAGGCAAAAAAACAATTGAATGGTCATGGGCATCAGCCAATTGTGCTGGTGGTGGATGACAATCCCGCTATTCGCGACATGGTCTCCTGGGCACTTGAACTGGATGGTTACGAGCCAGCCGAGGCGGCTGAGGGACAGGAAGCACTGGCCTGGATGGATAACGCAGCCCGTGAGGGAAAGCATCCCCACGTTATCCTGCTTGACCTTGCCATGCCCGGCATGGATGGCCGCGCGTTTCTGGAACGCCTGCGCTCACAATGGGAGACCACCCATCCTTTACCCTCTATTGTCATCATTACCGCCGGTCTCAACGGCCCCGATGCCGAGGCGCTCGGCGTTGAGCAGGTCATCGTAAAACCCTTCCACGTCCGCGACCTGCTCGACGTCGTCCGCAAATTGACGCGCCCCTCCTAGCCTGAGCGAGGCGAAGGATGACATCATAGAGAAAGTAATCACCTTTCCGGCGGCGGAGGCGGCAGCTTTACCTCCATCCCTTCCATGCCCAGTGAGTGCGTTATCTCACCTCCATGATGAAGATCATGCTCGAGCAAATGCCAGATCACGAAGGGTCGCGTAATCGGATATTTCGGCCCTATCCACGGCAGCACAATAGACTCGGCCAGTTCCTCGCTCGTCCAATGGGCAAGCGCGTTCTGTATCAGGTTCCACGTCATTTCAAGCCCGGAAGCTAACTCGGCTGCCGTGCGCGCCGGTTGCCCCTCCCTATCCCACTGCAGAAGTGGAGCAAACTCATCATCTCCCTCCTTAAGCACCGTATGCAGCCAGAATGCCCGACCCGCGATAACGTGAGCAATAATCTCGCCCACCGAGCGCAGATTAGGCGCGACGCGCACAGCAAGCTGTTCGGCACTGAGGGGCCTCGTAATAACGACAAGCTGTTTCTGATAGTCCTGCCATCCTGCTATGATGGCATCAGCTAGAGGCGAGTTAGTAGTGGGCATGATGTTGTCCTCCTGTATCACCGCATTCTTAAATAAAAGCATACCACAGGGTATGAAATCCGCAGGGTGCGACCTTCAGGGTCGCCCGTTGCCGACAGCGAAGCGTGACGGCAGTCTGACCCGAACATGTCAACAGTTTTTCCATCATATTTAAGGGGACACAACGGGTAGGCCAGTTGCTGCGCTCCTGGCTGCGGGCGACCCTGAAGGTCGCACCCTACGGTATTCTTTTCCGCAAGCAAATGCAGCGTATCCTACCAACATTGTCACGACATTATTATTGTGTCGGCATTGTTGGTAAATGCTCCAGAAAATGAAGTCCACCTTTCCTGCATTCTGATAAGCCAGAAGTACTAACCATCCAGTTTTTTACGTACCAACCTGGCGAAATACACGGAAAATGCTGCGGGTTGCGTTCAGACAAATTGAGAACGAATCGGATGTGTTTTCTGATGAATTGTAAGCAGGCGAGAGGGTGTTGCGATGAAGTTTCGTAGTGTTTATCCGGTAGTGCTGGTTCCACTGTTGTGTCTTGTCCTGGTGGCGACGCTATTGATGGCGCATGTGCCATTTCCCTTTACACATGCCGCGTCGAATGCCGGGCGCGTGCCGTTGCCGAGCGGGATCGGGACCTTTACAAAGAAGAGCAGGATGATTACGCGGGCGGCGGCTGAGCAGCCGGTGGCGCTTTCCATCGGGCTGAGCCTGCGCAACCAGGCGGAACTGGATGCCTTCCTGCAACAGGTTTCGACGCCGGGTACGCCGCTGTTCCACCACTACCTGAACTCGCAGACGTTTGCCGCCCTCTATGGGCCGTCCCCTGCCGAGGAGACGACGGTGAGCAATTTCCTGCGGGCGCAGGGTTTCAAGATTACACGCACGTATGCCAATCACCTGCTGATCGATGCGGTAGGGACGGTGGCGCAGGCGGAGCAGACCTTCCAGGTGCAGATTGATAACTACCAGGCCAGCAACGGGCGGCGTTTCTTTGCCAATGAGGCCGACCCTTCTCTACCTGCGAATCTGGCTCCATTCGTAGCCTCAGTGGCCGGACTGGATGATGTTGTGCAGTACGGACGAGCGCCCACCACTCCTGGTACGGCGGCAGCGACGCTGGGAACGAACCAGGCGGGGATTGCCTGCCCGCAGCCCGGTGCGGCAACCGTGCCAACGTCGTACACTCCGCAGCAGATCGCTAGCGCCTATGATTTTAATGCGCTTTATAACGCGGGCAATCTGGGTGAGGGACAGACGATAGGTTTGCTGGAACTCGATGGCTACTCGCCACAGGATATTGCCATCTATACCTCTTGCTTTGGCGGAAAATATACAAATATTCAGACCATTCCTATCGATGGCTTCGGTGGAACGCCGGGACCGAACGCGGCGGAGGTCGAACTGGATATGGAGATGGTGCTGGGGCTGGCCCCACGCCTGGCCTCGCTGCGCGTTTACGAGGCGGCCAACTCGCTCGCGGCCTACAACGACGCCTGGGCGCGCATTGTGGCCGATGATGTGCCGGTGGTGAGCACAAGCTGGGTCTTCTGTGAAGAGGGGCCGGGCATGACGAGCGAGGTCAAGCAGGAGAGCGTCTTTTTCCAGGCAGCTGCGGCGCAGGGACAGACGATTGTAGCAGCCAGCGGCGACCTGGGCGCGACTGGCTGCTATGACCCGCGCACGAAAACCAACACCTACCCCTCCGTAGATGATCCCGCCTCTCAGCCCTATGTCACGGGCGTGGGCGGCACGACGCTGCGCATCAATGCCGATAACACGTATCAATCGGAGCAAGTGTGGAATGATCGCGTCATTCAGAATGGCGCGAGCGGTGGCGGCGTGAGCCAGGTGTGGCGCATGCCCTCCTGGCAGCAGGGACCGGGCGTGGCAAATGCGTATACGAATGGTTACCGTGAAGTGCCGGATGTCTCCGTCAACGCTGACCCACAGACGGGCTATGATGTGTATTGCAGTGCGGGTAACTGCGCCTACAACGGGGGCTGGATGGTGATGGGCGGCACATCGGCAGCCGCGCCGGTCTGGGCTGCGATGGTGGCGCTGGCGAACGAGGCGGCCATCAAGGCCAACACCTTTGTGATGGGCTTCCTCAATCCGAGCCTGTATGATATCAGTTATGGCGCTGCCGGTACCTCCTACGCCAGCGCCTTCCATGATGTAGTACCCGTGACGGGCGGCGTGAATACCAACGATTACGTGGATAGTGGCAATACCTATCCCGCTACGAGTATGTACGATCTGGCGACGGGACTGGGTTCGTTCGATGCATACAACCTGGCACAGAATCTGATTACGCTGGGGAAGTCAGCGCTGATCCAGACGACGCCGACCAGCACGACATGGTACTTTGCCGAGGGCCGTGTCGGCGCAAACTTCGATGAATATCTGACCCTGGAAAACCCGAACCTGCAGGCGGCACAGGTGCGCGTGCAGTACCTGCTGGAGGGGAGCAGCAACGGTCCGGCCATTCTGCACACCGTCCCGCCGCAGAGCCGCCTCACCGTCAGCGTCAATGGTGATCTGCACATTCCCACTTATGGGACGGGACAGTCGCTCTCAATGGTGGTCACATCGACCAATGGTGTGGGGATTGTGGCCGAACGACCCATGTACTTCTCGTGGCATGGCATCAATAGTGGCACCGATACTGTGGGCGCAACACAGCTGGGACAGGATTTCTACTTTGCCGATGTGGAGTCTGCCCGTAACTATACCAGCTATATCACCATCCTCAATCCGCCGGGTGGGCAGACGGCCAACGTAACGGTGACGTACTACGCGGGCGGCAGGCAGGTAGCAACCTCGACGCTGGCTGTGCCAGCCGGGCAGCGCGGCACCACGACACCGCTGGCTCTGCACCTGACGGTCAACTGCGCGGTGCAGGTACATTCCGATCAGCCGGTGGTGGTGGAGCGTCCCATGTACTTCAGCACCTCGCGCTCGAATATCAATGGTGCGGTGACGGGTGCCGCAACGCTGGTAGGCGCGCCCGCACCGAATACCGACTGGCTCTTCGCCGAGGGCTACACCGGAACAAACTTCCACGAATACCTGGTACTGGCGAATTTCAACTCTACCCCGGCCACAGCGACGGTCAAGCTGGAATACAGCAATGGGACGGTCGATACCCGCATGGTGCCTGTTCCTCCGCTGGGGCAGTTCCTTTTCGACGTAAACATGGCCTCGACGATCTTTGGACAGGGGACGCCGGAGGTCTCGGCGGAGGTGACGGCGGACGCGCCCATCGTGGTGCAGCGCCAGGAGTACTTCCGCTTTAACGGCACAAACATGGCCGGAACATCCATGCCCATTCCGGGTGGTACAGATGTTATGGGGCAGCCAGGCCCGGCAAAGACCACCTATAGCTTCGCCGAGGGCTATACGACCAACAGCTTCAACGAGTTCCTGACGTTACAGAACCCCAACACGACCAGCGAGCAGGTGGCAGTGACGCTCTACCTGGCGAACAGTATCAGCACACAAAAGATCGTGACGGTCGGCCCGCAGACCCGCGTGACGGTCAGCGTCAACAGCCTCGTGACGCCGATTGCGCAGGCGAATGTGCAGTCAGGCTACGAAGTCTCCATGTCTGTTCAGGCGCTGAGCGGCACCATCATGGCCGAGCGACCTATGTACTTCGACTACCATAATGTCTCCACGGGAGGAACGGACGTGGTGGGCTTTACGGGTTAAGGGCTTATAAAAAAATGTGGCCCGAAAATGTTATGCTGCGCGCAGCATAACATTTTCGGGCCACATTTTTTTATAGGCACTGCATGCCATAGAGCCGTTTTGTGAGCTATTTCACATTAATTACTACGAAAAAAAGCGAATGCAGTTGTTTATCCATCAGGACAATCAATAAAAGTCCGCATGTATAACTGATTAGAATACATGGAAAAACAGACTAAACAAGTAAATCAGGAGGATTGCGATGCAATTCCACTATGCCAGACGTTTTGTCCCTGTCGCACTGACGATTGTCGTTATGCTGGGCCTTGTAGTGTTTTTCTCGCCACGCGCTGCTCTTTCCGCCTCTGCACACGTACTTCAATCACAGAGACCGCACTCGGGTGCCGGTGCCGTCTCTTACACACATGTAGCCACGTCCGCCAACACTACAGGCTACTGGACAGAACTGGACAATAAAGTTACGAACAACCAGTCCGGTGCCTGGGTGATTGCCATGCCCAACCGCAGCGCGAGCAGCAACGGGCGCGTCGTCGATAACCATCCGATTGCCGTGTGGTATGACGCCATGATGGGCAGATGGGCCATCATCAATCAGGATAAAGCCTCTATACCTGTCGGTGCCGCTTTTAACGTGTTCGCTGTCCCCCAGTCTCTGGTGCAACCCGTGAATAGCCAGTCGTCGGTGAACAGTTCATCGTCTGCGACCGTGTTTGGAGCATTTAGCTCTATCTTTGCCCCACAGAACAGGCAAAGTGGGAACACTCAGTCGGAGGAGCTTACCCTTGTGGCATCCTCGTCGAATAGCAAGGGGAACTGGACCTACATTGACAGCACGGTCACCAACGGCAATCCGAACGCCTTTGTCAATGCTACTGTGAACTGGAGCGCGAAGGGCGTCTACGACCCTCATCCAGTTGGTGCATTCTACGATGCGACGGCACAAAAATGGGCCATCTTCAACGAGGGCAGTATCGATCCCATTCCGCAAGGTTCTGCCTTCAACCTGCTGGTAGATTCGTCTATCAATGGTTTGGTACTGCACACCTCCACTGCCAGCAACACATCCGGCAATCACACCGCTATCGATGAGTCCTCGCAGTTGAGCAGCAGCCCACAGGCGATCGTGTTTGTCACGCCGAATTTCAACCCTGGAGGCCTGGGTGGAGGAGGTCATGATGGAGCCTACGAGCCTCACAATCTCGGCGTCTCTTACCAGGATGGACAGTGGGTCATCTTCAACGAAGATAACGCAGCCATGTCTACGGATGTCTCCTTCAATGTCATCGCCACCAGTTTCACTCCTACCCCAACAGCATAAAGAGGAGGAAACTCCAGAACTCGTGGAGCGGCACGAACGATTCGTGTCGCTCCATTGCGTTTGGATGGAGAACATTTCACAGGGAAAATCCTCTTGTATTTCCCCTGATTGGCGGTTATACTTGCATTATCTTACCGAAAAGGAGGATCACACAGATGTCTCTTTGCTGATAATCGCGCAACGAATACGTGAAACATGCTGGCTTGAACCTGTGCCGCTATCAGATGGCATGGGAAGATGTTGCATGGTTGGCACGTGCGTGGATTATAGGGCAAAGGGAGAGTCGAAGATGCTTGTGTGATCGATAGGAAAACTTTTCCACCCACCAGTACCTCTTCCCTCTATTCCCCTGAGTTTGTCTCTACATGGTGATTCCATGTGCCAGCGCGTTTGCCTGCCTTTGCAACAAGACTGCTTTGAGGATTTTCGTTCAACGAAACAGACCGAGAAAAAGGAGGATGATATGCCTGCATTTCAACGTTTGCAAACAGGCTACAACGTGCGCAATCCGACCGGGAATGATATTCCGGGGATTGTGGACCTCATCTACGAGCATGAACTGGCCGAAACGGGGAAGGCTGACCGCTATGAGCTGGATGATATTCGTGCAGACTGGGAGAATCTGGAGTCAGAGCACGATGCATGGCTGGTTGTTGCGCCCGATGGGTCCTTCGGTGGCTATGGCACGCTGACAGCAGAGCAGGAATCAGGACGCATTGAGGCCGATGGCTACGTGCATCCGGCTCATTATGGGCGTGGCATCGGTAGTACGCTGATTGAGCTGATGGAGGCACGAGCGGAGCAGCTTGTACCTGCGATGCCTGAGGGCATACGCATTGTGCTGGTAAACAATGTGATTGTTGATAACGAAGCGGCACTCACCCTGCTTGAGTCCCACGGGTATAACTTGCAGCGCGTCTTCTTCCGCATGCATATTCTGATGGAGAAGCCGCCCCAGGCTCCTGTCTGGCCGCAGGGGATCACGGCGCGTGTGTGCAATGGCAGTGAAGAGGATATCGTCCAGGCCTACGAGACCATCGAGGAGGGCTTCAAAGATCACTGGGCGCACACCCCACGTAGCTTCGAGTTCTGGCGACGCTACATGGTAGAGCGTGAGGATTTTGATCCGAGCCTCTGGTTCTTTGCTGTCGATGAGGCCAGTGGCGCGATCGCGGGTGCTCTACTTGGTCGCGTGCGCGAGGAGGAAAACGGCTGGATTCAGCAGTTGGCAGTGCTGCGTCCCTGGCGCAGACGCGGGCTGGGAGAGGCGCTGCTGCGGCACGCATTTACTGTTTTCTATCAACGGGACATCAAGCAGGTAGGCCTGGGAGTTGATGGGCAGAGCCTGACAGGAGCGCAGCGCCTCTACGAGCGTGTGGGCATGCATGTGACCATGCGCATCGGTCGCTATGAGAAGGAGCTACGCCCCGGCAAGGATGTGCTGGAGAGGTAGTAGGCTGCTATGCCTTATGCGTCTCGCCCTCTGGAACGGCTATGGTGGGAGTGTCGGGCGGCCATGTCCTGGCGAGGAAGGAGCGGATAACCCGTTCCAGGGCGGCGGGCGAGTCGTAGTTGGTGGCATGGATGCCGCCTTTGATGACGACAAGCTCGCCCTGCGGCAGCAGAGCGGCGGCTTGCTCAGCCCAGCGTTGAGGTACAATGGTATCACGGGAGCCGCGCACAACGAGCACAGGAACCTGCAATTTGGGCAGGCGGTCAGTAATATGATCTTCGAGCATGAATTGCATGGTACGCATATCTGTCCATAAGCTGCTTTTCAGTAGGCTCTGGAAGCAGATCCAGATCAGAGAAGGCGACTCTTGCAGCATGGCGAAGAACCAGCTCATGGCAAGCAGGAAGAGGTTCTGGGCGTGTGGATTGACGGTAGGGTCAACTAATATCTGGCTTTGCACAAGCTCTGGATGACGCATCGCCAGTTCGGTGACGATCTGGCAGCCAAAAGATTGACCAAGTACCACGGCTCGTTGCAGCCCCAGTTGCTGCATCCATGTGGCAAGGGCATCAGCCAGTTCGGTGACGTTGAGCGCATGTGCCGGTTTGCCGCTGTTGGCGAAGCCAGGCAGATCGGGAACATAGACACGGGAAGAGGGCGCGAGCAGGCGCGCTAACGGCAGCAGGTAGCGGCCCGAGACGATATACCCATGCACCAGCACAAGCGGCGGCTGCTCGGGAGGAACAGGGTCAATGGAGACACGGTAGAACAGCGATACGTTATTAACTATGACCCGTTTCCCGATAAGCTTGCCTTGCGGCATGCCTCGTGTGGTTGACTTGCCTGTTTTATTCACAACGGTATAGGGAAAATGTTGTTTTGCCACATTCTCTATACGATAGAGAAGAGCAAAATGTGGCAATCTGCCACCGGCATGACCCCGAAACACACTCGTAGATAGCGCAAGAACCTGCTGAACTTGCGCAAGAATATGCGCGACAGGCTGATCCTGTTCAGGGTAGAGTAAGGACAAAAGTATCTTCCCGTGTGGGGAGATGTGTGTCGAAGATCATGAGTTTCAGCGAATGGAGGAGCGTAGTATGTTGCATACGTATCTCACCACATCCTGGGGCTTGGGCTATCCCATTATTGGCGCACCAATGGCATTTGTCGGGCGAGGACGCCTGGCCCGCTCTGTTTCAGGGGTCGGAGGGTTAGGCATGATTGGTATTGGCAGTACCGAATCAGTTGATTTCTTGATGCAGGAAGTTGCTGTTGCTCGTGGCAGCAACGAGATGCGCTTTGGCATCGGCATGCATGCCTGGGCTATGGAAAAGCGCCCCGACCTGCTTGAGGCAGCGATAGAGGCGCGACCGTTTCTCATCTCGCTCTCTTTTGGCTCCCCTGCTCCCTACGTGGAAAGGATTCACCGGCATGGTATTTTGCTTGCCACGCAGGTCAATTCACGAGCCGAAGCCATACAGGCGGAACAGGATGGCATCGATCTCATTGTGGCGCAGGGAGCGGAGGCCGGTGGACACGTCAGCGGTCAGGTGAGTATGCTTCCCTTGCTGCAGGCCGTGCTGGATGCTGTGCGGGTGCCTGTGCTCGCGGCTGGCGGTATCGCCTCTCCACGTGGAGTCGCGGCAGCCCTGGCGGCTGGCGCGGCAGGCGTCTGGGTGGGAACGGCTCTGCTGGCCTCGCCTGAGTGCGAGAATACGGAGCAGGCCCGCGAGCGCGTCGTGCAGGCCAGAGAAACAGATACCATCCTCACTCGGGCCTTCGATGTTGCACAGGGACTGGCCTGGCCTCCACAGTATCCCGGTCGTGCCCTGCGCAACCGTTTCACCGATCAGTGGCATGACCATATCACTACGCTTCCACAGGATGACAAGGCGCGCCAGCAGCTTAAGCAGGCCATTGCCGACAAGAACTACGATCTCGCCTATATCTATGCAGGTCAGGCAGTTGGACTGATCACGGGTCAACACCCTGCCGGAGAGGTTGTCCGCTCCCTGGGCGAGGGAGCGGAACGCCTGCTGCGCGAACGCTGTGCCCTGCTTTTTGAGGAAGAGAATTGAATGCCCTACGGTGTTGAGGCCGGGCCGGGTGCTGGATGGAGTGAGAGCACGACCGGCGAGCGAGGTGACTGCGAAAAGTCGAAGTCGTTGACCAGATCGCCCAGGCTGGGAACGTTCTCGCGCACAGTTGGGCGTGGGTCTGGACGCCCATCGGTTTTGGGATCGAGGCGCTGACCGTTCAGGAAATCGTCTTCGATAAATTTCAGGTAGGCATCGAAGCTGAGCGTCTGGTGGTCGATATAGCCCTTTCTGGCGTAGGGGCTGATGACAAGACCGGGAACGCGCAGGCCATAGCCATTTTCATCGACTGACGGCGGGACAACGGAATCGTAGAAGCCGCCCCAGTCATCCCAGGCCAGGAAGATGGCGCTGCTGTTCCAGTCAGGCCCCTGCATAACCGAGTTAATCAGATTGGTGACATAGGCCTGCCCCACGCTGACAAGGGCAGGTGGATGCTCGCTGTCTTGTCCGTTAGGGACAACCCAGGAAACGGCGGGCAGCGTCCCACCTTTGGCCGCGGTCAAGAAATTCTGCACGGGCTGGATATTGGCAAGCTGGTTGTCCTGCTTGACATCGACGAAGCCGGGAAGCGGATTCCAGATGCCCGGCACGTTTGCCTTTTGCTTTGGCTGATTGCAAATCATCTGGTCATCGGCGCAGTCCGGCTGCGTGCCTTGATCCAGATAGTAGTTCCAGCTCACATTGTGTTTGAACAGCAGGTAGGTGAGGTCGGTCCAGGCATAGAGCGCACCGCCCGGCTGTCCGGCTTTGGCGGCCTGCTGCGTCGTATACGGCCCCTTGATGTTGTTTTTGCAGCTATGCGGGTCATCGCTGCTGCATTTCGCGGACCACGCTGAGACCATGTAGAGATGAGCGGGCAGGCTCCAGGAGGCGTCGGACTCAAACATGTGATCCTGTAAGACGAAATCCTGGGCGTATGTCCAGTAATTGGGAATTTCGCGTGCATCGTGATAGCCCATGACATCAACGCTTTTCGTATTAGTGCAGATGGGGTTGTTGACATCGGTGCAGCCTTTGCGCCCATGTTCCGCCTGAGCAATGAAGCCGTCCATTTTTCCGTTATCGATGTCGGCGGTCGCGTTCGCATCCCCATGCGGACCACCACCGTTCAGGTCCTGCGAGTCGTGATAGGGTTTGACACATTGCTTGGTGGCCGGGTCATTCACACATACTGTTGGGACACCATTCTGCATGGGAATGCCATCGGCTCCAGGAAACGTCCCAAAATAGCTGTCAAACGAGCGATTTTCCTGCATAATCACAATAATGTGTTTGATTTTATGGATACCACTGCTATTCTGGTTGGTAGTCTGATTGTTCGTCTGTGGCCCATTGGTACAGGCCGCCAGCACAGTCGTTGCCAGCATAACGGCAAGGACAATCGATGGCAGTTGTCTGAACTGCCCGAACGCACTTACGCGAAGTCGATTCATAGCCGCATCTCTCCTCCTGTACATGTTCTGCTCTTTTGCGAGCAACAGTATGTACTGCTAGTATACGGCCCTCTTCTCAAGAAGAGTTCAAGGTTTGCTCAAGATAGGGGCAAGGTTTGGAGGTTATTGTGCATCACGATGTCTTCAATGCGATGATGACCGTCTCTGTTGCAACCTCAGGACGGTAGAACAGGGACAAAGCTGATGCAGCCGCCGTTGGCACCTGAAACACAATGGTGCCACTGCGGGTTGTATGTGCGGCAATAGCGCCGTAGAAGTTAGCAGAGCTGCTGGATGCAGAACCAAAGGCGTCTCCCTCGGACGCCAGTAATTCGAAGAAGGTGGGCTGGTTCATAATAGCTTTCGCGCTGGTATTGCGAATGGTCAGAGCTAAACTGACCTGGGTGGAATTCGTGCTCGTCCCTTTTTGACTGGTGATGGTGTTAATAATCAATGTGCGATCTGCCAGGACAACCTGCTGACTTCCGGGCTGGCCACCTGGCACAGCTGTCGGACTTGAAATGACTATGGGTCCTACGCCCGGTGAGCCGCTGACAGATTTTGGAGTAATTGGTGTGATAGTAGGTAGAGCAGTGGCCGTCGATGTCGTTCCCTGTTGCCCGGTCGAACTGTTTCCAGTACTCCCCTGTCCAGTAGAGCTACAGGCTGCCAGGAACAAAAGCAAGAAGAGTATCAAGCTGAGCGGTATAAGGTTCTTATATAGAAGAGACATTCCTTCATTTCCTTTTCTCGAGTGATTCAAGCATGCCTACGGAACAAGATCATAGCACGTACTCTACAGATCGGCTATTAATCTTGCTGGAATATGGTACCTTTGCCCTATCAAGGAGTGAAGGTTCTTTTTTCTAGAGCAACTTGTGAGCGTATCTTGAGAATTTCTTGAACTTTGTCTGTTAGAATACAGGCAAGGGAAAAAGATAACCCTTGTGAGTACCTCATGGGGCATATAAGAGGCGTTATGAGTTATGAATAATGATGATGATTTGAACAATCAGCCGACGGAGCCGAGACGAAAACTGGTTGCGGCGACTCCGGGTCGACCTTCCGGTCGGGGGATTTCGCGGCGCAAAGTGCTGGGTGCCTCATTGTTGGGCATGGCTGGACTGGGCGTAGCAGGTGTGGCGGGCGGACTCGCATTAAACCGGCTGGAGAACGGTGGCCTTCCCGGGCTGTTTCATACAGCGGGGAGCAATGCGCAGATTGGACACCTGCTCAGGCGGGCCGGTTTTGGTGCCAGCTCTGCCGATATGCAGACGTACAAGAGTCTGGGCTTTCAGGGAGCGGTCGATCGCCTGCTCAATTACCAGCAGGTTTCGGATGATGCGCTGGAGAGTCGCCTGAACGCCTTGAAGCTGGATTTGAACAAGCCTGCCGATCAACAACAATGGTGGCTGCTGCGCATGGCGTGGTCACAGCACCCGCTGTTGGAGAAGATGACGCTGTTCTGGCATGGCGTGCTGACGAGCAGTTTCCGCAAAGTGGGCGGAAAAAACTACTTCGTGCGCATGATTAACCAGAATCAGTTCCTGCGCGAGCACGCCTTTGATACCTTTGACAATATCCTGCTCGGCATTACCGCTGACCCCGCGATGCTCTTTTACCTTGATCTGACCAAAAGCCGGAAGAATCAACCGAACGAGAACTATGCGCGTGAATTGATGGAACTGTTCACGCTTGGACTGGGACATTATACACAGGTAGATGTGTCCGAGGGCGCGGCTGCACTGACCGGCTGGCATATCGAGGGGCTGACCTCGCGCTATATCCCTGCGGATCACAACAACCTGGTTAAGCATTACCTGGGTCAGACCGGCAATTTCGACTATAAAGATGTGATGCGTATCCTGGCGAACCATCCTGCCGCGCCCTGGTTTCTCGCCCGCAAGTTGTTCACCTTCTTCGTCTATGAGAATCCCAACACCGATGATTTGAAGCCGTTGGTGGATACATATGTGGAGAGCGGGCACAATATTGGGGCGGTCATGCGCACCCTGCTGCTCTCGCCGCAGTTCTCATCGTCGAAGGCCTATCGCGCGCGTATCAAATCCCCCGCGGAGTTTGTGGCGGGTGCGTATCGTGGGCTTGGTTTGCAGGGCAGCGGGCGAACACTGCCGGGCATGACGACACTGATCGGGCAGACATTGTTTGATCCGCCCAACGTCGCTGGCTGGCCCGGTGATAAGGTGAGTGCGCTCTGGCTTAACAGTGGTACCTGGATGTCACGCTTGAACTATATTGACCTCTTACTGGTGCGCGGCGGCTCGACTGGCAAAGAGCAGTTACAGCCACTCGACCTGCAGGCGGTAGTGAACGCCAATCGCATCGACTCGCCAGAGCATTTTGTGGATTATTACGCCTCGTTCCTGCTAGATGGCACGCTCGACAGCGACCGCCGCTCCATGCTGCTGGACTACTTTACGACGCCCGATAGAAGTCGGGGCGGCGCGCAGATCACCTTGACCGATGGCAAAAGCTACCCGCTCAATCGCGTGCGTGGAACGCTCTACCTGATGATGACGTCGCCGGAATACCAGTTGAATTGAATTCAGACCAAGCCGTAGGCGCGCAATTCATTGTGCGCATCGCCGATTTATCGGCAAAACTGGCGAACGGGCCGATAAATCGGCGATGCGCTGTATAAATTCAGCGCCTACGAGGTGCTGTATCTGAAAGGGAAACAGAAGATGAGACTTTCGCGCAGAGCTATGATAAAAGATGGTTTGCTGGTCGTGTCGGCAGGAATGGTGATGCCTGCCATATTCAGTCGCGGCATCGCCTCGGCGCGGGTCATGTCGCAGGAAGGTTCGCATTTCGCGCAGGCGGCGAGCGACCGCACGCTGATTGTGGTGCAGCTGGCGGGTGGCAATGATGGCCTGAACACGGTGATTCCCTATGCCGACCCGCTCTACCACCAGATGCGCCCCACACTGGCGATTCCCGACTCCCAGGTTTTGACGCTGGATACACGACTGGGACTGCATCCGAGCCTGAAGGCGTTGCAGTCGCTCTGGAATCAGGGACGCATGGCGATTGTCGAAGGTGTGGGCTATCCCAACCAGAGCCTTTCACACTTCCAGGCTATGGACATCTGGCAGACGCTCGATCTGAGCGGCAGTGGCAGCGTGGGCTGGCTGGGCAAGCTGGTCTCCGGCTGGGTCGACCAGGATGGGCACCCGTTCAAGGCCATGGATATCGGGGTGCAGACGGCTCAGGCTTTGCAATCCATCAGCACGCCCGTGCCGACGGTTGCCAGCGTCAACTCATATCGCGTCTATGCCGACCCCATCGACAGAGACGCGGGCAACGCACGGATGCAGGCGCTGATGAAGCTCTATAGCTCGTATCCGAAGACCTCGCCCTATGCCGCGCTGCTGGACACGACGGCCCTCGATGCACAGAGTGGCTCGGCACAGTTGCGGGAGGCGGACGAGGCATACAAGCCCGCCGTGACCTATCCAACGGACTCTTTTGCCGCCGGGCTGAAAATCCTGGCGGAGGCGATTGTGCAGGGACTTGGCCTGCGCGTTGGCTACGTGACGCTCGGCGGCTTCGATACGCACGCCAACCAGCAAACAACGCACGCCACCTTGATGCAGACGCTGGCCGACGGCCTGTCCGCCTTCTATAACGATCTCGATGCGCATGGCAAGGCCGATAACGTCGTGGTCATGACATGGTCGGAGTTCGGACGGCGCGTGGAGGAGAATGGCAGCGAGGGTACCGATCATGGCACAGCTGCGCCTATGTTTGTGCTGGGCAAGTCGATCAACAAGGGCGTCTACGGTGAGCCGCCGAGCCTGAGCAGCCTGGATAGCAACGGCAATCTGAAATACACCGTCGATTTCCGCTCGGTCTACGCCACCGTGCTGGATCGCTGGCTCGGTGCCTCCTCCAAAGATGTGCTGGGCGGCTCCTACGGCTCGCAGAACTTCCTGCCGCAGCCATAAATATATGATGAAGACGGGGGAGGGCCAGAGATGCGCCCGGGCGCATCCCTGGCCCTCCCCCGTCTTCATGATGCAGGTGAGTATCTCTTGTCCAGCCTGCCCGTGAGGTCTATAATATGTTCCTGAGACAATCTTAACAGAAAGATCAGGAAACAGTATCGTGCAAATAGAGATCCAGAAGTGGTTGAAATCGCCGCGTGTGCGAACGGGCCTGGGTGTTGCCATCATCGCCATTCTTGTGGTGTATACCATCCTGTTCGCTCCGAAGGAGCAGGACCCCAATGTTGGCCTGGCGAGTGATCCCGCAACTCCGACCGTGAGCATTACACATCTGATGGGAACGCTGACCGTCAAGCGCAGCGTGGAGGTGCAGGGGGTGCAGATGACTGTGACGCAGGTGCAGGAGGCAACGGCCTTCTCCGATGACACTAAACGCGGTGGTAGCTATATCGCGCGCGTCTCCATGCAAACAGTCAATAATGGGCAGGAAACGATTGGTATTGAATATGACACTATTGCTCGCCTGGTTTTACCGGATGGAGAGGTGATTACGCCGAAGCTGGTGAACCTCTCGCCGGCTGAGTTGCCACAGTCGCAACAGGACGGCTACATCGATTTTGCCCTCACTAATCAGGTCAATCTCTCATCGCTCACCCTGCGCCTGGGCAGCGCAACGATACCCTTTGGCTGATGCCCTTAATCCTCTTCGTTCTCCCTGATGCCAACCTGTTCGATGCGGTGTTGCACATCGGCCATTGCCTGTAACCAGGGAGTTGAGCCAGGGCGGAGGCCAGCTCCGCCCCTACCAACCTCGATGCTGGACAGAACCCGACCGTAGGTTGGTAGGAGTGGAGCTGGCCTCCGCCCTGACATCTCCTGTCCAGTCTCCTGCTGCGCTTGCAGGTAGGCCTGGATCAGATCTCCGAGGGCCAGATAGTATTCGACCAGCACGCGCTCTCCGCTGGTGTGGGTCACGCACTCTTCCAGCAGGGTCTGGGCCTCTTCGTAAGCGCTACGCCGCCGCTGCGCCATCAGCATGGCCTGCTGTAAGCGTTGAAGCTGCTCCTCCTGTGTTGCCTGTTCCCTGTCTCTACGCCTGCGCGGCCTGAATACCTGTTCTTGCGCTGTGGTGAGGGAGGGTGCTGTGAGGGCTTCTTGCAGGGCAAGCGCCGCCTCGCCCTCCTCGATACTGGTCTCCTGCCGTCGGCGTTCAAGCCAGGCGCGTACGGCATGCAGGCGTACAAGGATGCTGGCGCTTTCCGGCAGGCGCAACTGCTCGTCTGAAAGCAGTTCGTCGCTGCCAGCTTCTTCTGCTTCCCGCTCATTGTTTTCGTCGGCAAACCATTCATCGTTATTCATTGGCTCTCCTCATCGGCCCGGCTGAAGATCTCAAATACTGTCCCGTCTGGAGCGCGGAAGTGATTCCACTTCATCTTGTCCATCTGCTGAATAGGGCCAATAAACTCGATTTCTGCTGCTTCCATGGTTGCTCGTGCTGCCTCGACATCATCCACCCGGAAGGCGACCACAGGACCTGTAGTAAAAAATGAGTGAAATTCTTCCCCGGGGCGATAAAGTTCTACTTGCGTTCCATCGGCCATCTGGAACCCCGCAATCTCCGGTTCGTCTCGAATGGGCTGCATGCCCATTACGTCGCGAAAGAATCTGACCATCTCTTCAAACTGTGTAGTTCGCAATCCCAGCCAGGTGAGTCCTTTGACATCCATATCATCTCCCCTCAAGTTTTTTTGTTTCCCGGCCACGGACCGGTTCCATAGAATACTCGAGGGACGACGATCATTCGTCATCCCTCGAGTATTATACGTCCAATGTAAAGCAGAGAAGATTAGCCCAGGGCTTCTTTCAGGTTCTCTTCAGGCTCTACTGGAGCCTCGTCTACATCGTAATCTTCGGCTGTAGTCTTGTCCTGGCCGCTTCTCAGACCGGTGGCGTTGAAGATGGGCGTCAGGATAAGCGCCAGCAGGAGGTTCAAGATGATCATTGAGAAGGCGATGTACATACCGGGGAAGCTCAGGCCGCCGATGCTGATGACATAGACTGACTTCAGCCCGGCCGCGACGAAGAAGATGGTACCGAGTACCTCAGAGACTGCCCAGCCGATGAGCAAGGCCCAGCGATTGAACCAGTTGGTATAGAGGCCCAGGAAGACGGCGGGCAGCGTCTGAAGAATCCAGATGCCACCGAGCAACTGGAAGTTAATCACCTGTGCCGTGGGAATATAGACGATGAAGAGCACCGCGCCAAACTTCAGGACGAGCGAGGCCCACCTGGCGACGCTCGACTCCGCACGATCGGAGGCAGCTGGAGCGATGTACGCCTTGAAAATGTTGCGCGTGAACAGGTTCGCCGCCGCAATCGACATCACAGAGGCGGGTACCAGCGCGCCAATCGAGATGGCCGCGAAAGCGAAGCCCGCGAACCAGCTCGGGAATTCCTGAAGGATGAGCGCCGGAACTGAGCCGTTTGCACCGTAGGGAGCCAGCGGCTTCACATGCGCGGCGATGGCCATGTAGCCGGTCAGGGCCAGCAGGGCGAGCATCAGCGAATAGATGGGCAGCAGGGCGGTGTTGCGCTTGACCACGTTCTTGCTATTGCTGCTCAACACGCTTGTCAGAGAGTGGGGATAGAGGAACAGGGCGAGGGCGGAGCCGAGCGCCAGCGTGACATAGGGCCAGACCTGTTTGGGACTGAGGAATTCGGTGAATGTAGTAGGCGAGGCCGCGTGCTTCGCAGCCGTTGCCCCGAAGATCGCTCCGAAGCCGCCCAGTTTCGATGGGATGACGACGAGAATGACAATCAGCGTGATGAAGATCATGATATCCTTCACCATGGCGATCATGGCGGGTGCGCGCAGGCCGCTGGTGTAGGTGTAGGCCGCCAGGATCAGGAAGGCGATCAGCAGCGGCAGGTCGAGCTTGAAGCCGCCCAGCGATAAGTTGACTGGAATGCCCAGCGCGGCCAGCGAGACCTGGATGCCGAACATCTGCAGGGCAATGTAGGGCAGTGTTGCGATAATGCCGGTAATGGCCATTGCCAGTGCCAGTGTTCTGCTGCCAAAGCGGTCTTGCACGAAGTCGGAGGCAGTGACGTAGCCGTTGCGCTTGCAGACAGACCAGAATCTGGGCATGAGCACGTAGATGATCGGGTAGACCAGGATGGTGTAGGGGACTGCGAACCAGCCGTTGAGCACGCCCAGGCCGAACATGGCGGCGGGAACGGCAATGAAGGTGTACGCAGTATACAGGTCACCGCCGAGCAGGAACCAGGTGACGAGCGTGCCGAAGCGCCGCCCGGCCAGGCCCCATTCATTGATGAGATCGAGATTGCCGCTGCGCCAGCGGGCCGCGACAAATCCCAGGACGGTGACGAGCAGGAAGAAAATGATGAAGACGGTAAATGCGACGCCGTTAAACATGAATGCTTCTCCCTCGTAGCATCGAACAGACATGCATCATGCTATGCATGTTCCAATACAGAATAAACAGAAATGCGTGAATGCTCCTTCTCTGCTGGTTTCAGACGCCCAGGAAATACAACGCAGCCGTCAGAATGGCTGTGAGGATGATCCAGAGCATTGAATACCAGTACAGGAAGGGTATGCCGATGAACGTCGGGTCGGCATGGTTGTAGAACGGTGGGTACAACAGCGCGATGAAGGGAATGATGAGGAGGATGAGAAGCCAGCGACGGCCTCTTCCCTGAGGTCGGGATGCCATAAGCGTTACTCCTTTCGTCTGTTCCCTGCCTCTGGGAACAGTTTCCATAGAATGATGAAAAAAACGAGATGAAAAGTAACCTGCTGACGTTTATACTGTACGCCATTCCTGACAGTTCTGTCAATGATAAAAAAACAAATTTCCTGTTAAAGTGTCTCGTTCATTTCGTCTTATCTGGTAGTGGGGATAGTGGAGGAAAGGGAAGAGGGTATCGTATGAGTGAGGCTTTACCGAAAGATTCGCGCATTCTCGGTGGCAGATATATCCTGCTGCGCCTGCTCTATGAGCGTCCGCGTGTGAATCTTTATCTGGGATGGCGGCTGCCGAGGGATGGACAGGGTGGCGGCATGGTTGCCATTCGCGAACTGGTGCTGGAAGGGCTGCCTGCTGAAGCGCGGGCGCAGGTAGAGCGGGCGGCATGGGAAGAATTTCTTTCGCCAGGTGTGGTTGGTACAATGCTCTTGCCCGGAGCCGGGAAAACTGAGCGCACATGGCTGGGTACCGAGCACGAACGGCATTACCTGGTGATGCGCCTTTTTGAAGGCAAGGTGGGATGTTCTGTAGTGACGACCCTTTCTGATCTGCTGCAACAACGCCACTGGCCGCACTGGCTGAACATGCAGGTTGCAGTTGCCTGGACAATACAAATCGCCCGCGTCGTCGCACGCCTGCACCGCCTGGGAACAATTCTGGTTGACCTTGATTCCTCAACAGTCATGGTAGATGAAAGCGGCAAAGCTGCATGGTCTCCTCTCTTGCTCGCCTCCTGGCCTCCCTCTCCGAGTTTCTGGCCTGATGGAGCTATGGTGGAGGCGTATTTCCCGGTTCCATTTCCACAGCAGAACGCCTTTGCCGCGCCTGAATTGTTGAGCGGGTTATATGATGAGCGTGCGGATGTCTACGCGCTTGGTGCCATGCTTTACCTGCTGCTGACTCGGCACGCGCCGGTCTCAGCGCCACTACGCCAGCTGCACGCGCAGGAGCATGGCGA
Source organism: uncultured Chloroflexia bacterium (assembly GCA_963736995.1). GTDB lineage: Bacteria > Chloroflexota > Ktedonobacteria > Ktedonobacterales > Ktedonobacteraceae > CADDYT01. Next base: position 914,510 of record CAVTRB010000002.1, on the reverse strand, counting down.
TGGCCTGGAACTTGTCTCGCCACATTTTTTCTGTCCTCCACTTCCACTGATACTGGAGGAGATCGTTTTGCGCTCCCTCGCGCTTGAGCCGGATGCGCGCTATCTCTCGGTCTTTGCGCTGGTCGAGGCGTTAGAAGAGGTGCAGGCAAGCCGGGTGTTTGCAAAACCATGATTTTCTCCTTGACAACGCGCCCGCTTGATTGTATACTTTTAGCAAGCTACCGGTAATTCGGTAGATATCCTCTTGATTGTCCCTCTTAGTTTCCTTTCGAATATTCCTCGTCTGGCTTTTTCAGGAGTTGTGGACTATGGCGTTTCCGCTTTCTTCATTTCCCTCGTTTGTTCGCTGGCTGTTCCCCGAGCCTTCAATTTCTTCGCCTGCTGCTGCGACATCAGAGCGCATCTTAGAGCAGATTAATCCAACAGCGATAGCTTCCTCGCCCACACAGGAGGATTGGTACTGGGGGAGATTAGCGACAGGTACCGAAGAGGATTTCTACTGGCGTAGGCTTAGCGACAACTGGTACTTAAAAGATGTAATTCCTTCAACATATCTGGAATTGCATAATAGCTGTTACGAGGCGTATAACGCGAATCCGCTGGCCTTTGCGATTATCGAGATCACGACGAGTTTTGTGATGGGCAAGGGAGTGACGCTGGCGGCGGCTGAGCCGGAGGTACAGCGCCTGCTGATGGATTTCTGGCACGATCCCGATAATCACATGGAGACGCGGGTGTATGCGCTGTGTACTGAACTGTCGCTGTATGGCGAGCAATTTATCCGCTTTTTCGTCAATCGCTTCGATGGGCGGGTGAAGATACGGCAGATCGACCCGTCACTGATCGATCAGATTGAGACCGACCCCGATGATATCGAGACGCCGCTGCGCTTTCACCGCCGCCCGATTGGGCCGAGCGCGACGCTGCCGGGCAGTCCGCCGCTCATCAGCAGGACGGATGAGCAGCACCCCGATGGCGAATGGTTCAAGGCGGGTGAGGAGGTCGTGCAGTTCGCCATTAACAAGGTGAGCAATGCCAAACGCGGCAAGAGCGATCTGGCGACGCTGCTGCCCTGGCTGCGCCGCTACAAAGACTGGTTGACGGACCGCGTGCGCATCAATAAGTACAAGGGGGCGTTCCTGTGGGATGTGGTGCTCACTGGTGCGGACAGGAAGACGGTCGAGCGCAAACGCATGGAGTATTCGTACCCGCCGGAGCCGGGGAGCGTCATCATTCACAATGAGGCCGAGAAGTGGTCAGCGGTCAAACCGGAGATCAATGCGAACGAGGCGGCGGAGGATGGTCGGGCCATTAAGCTTATGGTGGCAGTGGGCGCTCAGCTGCCCGAACACTTTCTATCAGATGGCGATAACAGCAACCTGGCGACGGCAAAGGAGATGGGCCTGCCAACCTTCCTCAAGTTCCAGCGCCGCCAGTACGTCATGCGTGCCATGCTGCGCGCTATTCTGGATCGTGTGCTGCTCGAAGCACGTAGATGCCGGGCGGCTGCGCGACGGCATTGACACGCACTACGAAATTCTCTTCCCCGAAATCGATGTGGCCGATCACCAGACACTTGCCAGCGCCACGCAGATGCTTGTCTCCGCCCTCATTGCCGCGAAAGCGCAGGGCTGGGTGAGCGATGAGACGGCCATGCGCCTGCTTTTTCAGTTTGCCGGAGAAGAACTCGATATCCACGAGGAACAGGAACGCATCGGAAAGGAGCCTTCACCATGTCCTCAAACGTCAACCCCCAATCCATCGCAGCAGCCAGAGCAGGTTCCGCGTCGCTGATGTACGCGCCACCGCCATCAACGCTCGTGGCCTCGCCCTACACCACCTCGCTCTTCGCGCCCGCGCATTCCTCGCAGGCGCGCCATCAAGGCAATAGTCGAGCGCGCAGCCATACATCCCATCCCCGTATCCCTCATGTCTCGCACCATCGCCTGCAGTTGCCGCCGGGCGTCGAGGAACAGCCATTTTGATGTGCCAGCACCACGGACATCCCAGCCTGTTGTGAGGGAAAAAACAATAAAGGAGGTCAGCCATGCCACTTGATGCGCGAAAAGAGCAGCATATGCTGCAAGTGATTCCACGCACCTTTGCCGGGCGACAGCGCGCCGTTGTGATCGTCTACCTGGAGAACGGCAGCTATAGCTATAGCACTGTGCAGGTCATTATGCGCCCGGAGCAGATCATTGATCCGCAGATTTACGATGCCAGCGGCATGGCCCCGCTGCACAATGCTGATATGCTGATAATCGCCCCGCTCGGCACCAATTTTACCGGCGCGGTCTACGTTGCTGACACGACGACGGCAACGGCGGCAGCGGTTGCCAGCGCGCCCAAATATGAAATCATCGAGGTGTTGCCCGTCGGCATCGTGGTTGGTGGCACACACCTGCGTGTCTTGTTACGCCGCATGCGGTAAGCTGCGTTTCTCGAAAGGAATCCTCTATGACCAGAAATCCACTGAATGAGCAGGAGTGCCAGCAGGATGCGCTGGAACGATTGAACAACTGGCTCAATGTGCTGGAAGGCCGCATCTGCGTGCTGCTGGAGTCGAATGATCTGGAGGCGATGAAGCCGGGCGAGCGCGAGCAGGCCGCCAATCGCCATCTCGCACTTCTATTGCGGCTGCTTCAATTGCGCCAGAAATACGCGCAGGACATTCCTACCCCGGGCGAGCAGGCGCTGCTGGAAGCCCTCTTTCGCAGCACAGACGGGGAATAGCATATGAAAGACTGATCCGGAAATGTCATCCTGAGCGCAGCGAAGGATCTAAGGTGGCGAGTTGATGTATCGTCGCTTCAGATCCTTCGCTGCGCTCAGGATGACATCCAATAGTTATTCTACAGCACAGATCAGGCCCAGATTTTCGGACGCGGCGGCGCGCACGGCTTGCAGAAATTCAGCGGCATATGCAGGCAGCACTTCGTCCACGAGGCGGAACTGTTCCGAGGTAACTAAAAGGTTCTGTTGCTGTTGCTGGCGGAAGTGCTGCTGATCCTGTGCGGCTGCCCGTTGTGCGGGTGGCAGGACGTTGCGCAGATTTGCAGCGAGTTGTTGCACTTCGCCGGGCGTCAGATAGCCTGCGTAGTTGTAGGGTTCACCGGTGACGTAGCCAAAAGGCATGCAGCGCCGCCCACAGGCCAGGTATTCGAAGAGGACCATCGCCCGCAGCGACGTACTGGCCAACCAGCCCCGCAGGTGCAGGAGGTCGGACGCCCCGCCGATTTCGATGCCTCCAAGCTGAGTTGAAAATATCAGATCAGCCTCGTCGTCTGCCTCCCCACTGTCTTCTAAGGATGCGATAAATTGTTCCTCTGCACTGGTTTCGTCTGCACCAGTGCTGGTGTGGGCAAGTTCACCCAGTGTCTCTGTACGGCTGAATGCACTTAGTTCGCCGGTGCGGGGACCTTCGTCAATTTCATCGAGTGGTTCGAAGGCGTCCAGGTCGCCGGTGCGAGGAGTTTCGTCATATGCTCCATCGGTTTCACCGGTTGAACTGGTTGACTCGAAGGTGTTTGTACCACTTGCTTCCAGATTGAGGCGTTCAATCTGAGAGATTAATTCGTCAATCTGGTGTGCGAGGTCATGCAGCCCCGCGGTTCGCAGGAGTGAGATAAGTTCGCTGCGTATCTCCATCACCCTTTCGCTCTGCTCGTCCGGGCTGTTTGTTTCGTTTCCCTTGTCTCCCTCATCAGCCAGATAAATTGTCGACAGAGGTGCGCTATCGCCGTTCAGGGCTTTGTCTCGCCAGGGCAGGCAGTATGTTTCGAGAATGGCTCCCCAGATAGTGCGCAGGGCATCGTTTTGCTGGTAGAGCTGCGGCGGGTGAAGGTGCAGATAGCGATCGCTCAGCAGGGTGAACTCTTCAGGGGAGCAGAGTTGCTCATATTCCTGAAGGCTGTTCAGGCCCCGTGGCAGCTTTTGCACGAAGACCAGGGCGCGTACCCACGAACGCAGGCGCTGCATAGGCGCGGGCAGCAATGCCTCTTCCTGCGCGCAGCGCGTCTGTTCAAACAGGGCGGCAACAGCGCTCTCATCGCGCTCAACCAGCCAGCGCGCAAATGCTGGCATCACCTCTTCCGTGTAGATCGCCCAATCGAAACCATGGAGAAAGACTATCATCGCATTCCCTGCTTGCCATATACCTGCTTACACAAAATCCACATATCTCTACTACCGTACTGATTATATACCACATTACCAAATAGCATGCCATATGGAAAGTACCCACCCATGTCATACTGAGCGCAGCGAAGAATCTCTAGCTCACCATTCTGACCAGCGGGTTGCCAGAGATTCTTCGCTGCGCTCAGTATGACATGTCGTGGACAGTTTTCACAACGTGCTACAACATACCTTTTTCCATTCGTCGGAACGCATTGCCGGATTGGATTTGACGAAGCCCTATCTCAGGTGTTACAGTATAGGGAAATATATTCCAACATGTTTCATCGTACCTTCCACAAAGGAACACTTGTAGCCGTTATCATATACTGGTTCTAGTCCGGCTTACCTGGTCGTATGGCCGGGCATTTTTTTAAGGAGGGCGCTCCATCATGCCTCTGGCACATACCCCCGGCTCATTCGAGAATAAATTTTCCGGGGAAGGGCTTACATTCGATGATGTACTCATTATTCCCGCCGCTTCGTCGGTTCTCCCTCGTGATGTCTCTACACGTACCCGTTTCACCCGTACCATCTCCCTCAATATTCCGCTGGTCAGCGCAGCTATGGACACGGTGACCGAGGCCCGGCTCGCCATCGCCCTGGCTCGTGAAGGCGGCATTGGCACCATTCACCGCAACCTCTCCATCGAGGATCAGGCGCAAGAAGTCGACAAAGTAAAGCGTTCTGAGTCGGGCATGATTACCGACCCGATCACCCTGGAACCGGGCGCGTTGCTCAGTGAGGCGCTGGCCGCGATGCAGCGGTTCCACATCTCCGGCATTCCCATCACCGAGCAGGGCAAACTGGTTGGCATCCTGACCAATCGCGACATCCGTTTTGAAACCAGCCTGCAGCGGCCCGTCTCCGAACTGATGACCCGTGACCAGCTTGTGACGGTGCCGGTTGGTACGACACTGGAACAGGCCCACGACATCCTGCGCCGCTACAAAATCGAAAAGCTGCCGGTCGTCGACGAGCATGGCGTGCTCAAAGGGCTGATTACGATCAAGGACATTCAGAAGAAAATCCTCTATCCACACGCCGCCAAAGATGAATACGGGCGGCTGCGCGTGGGGGCGGCGGTCGGTGTCGGGCCGGATACCGACAATCGCTGTGCCGCGCTGATCGAGGAGGGCGTAGATGCGCTGGTCGTCGATACCTCGCACGCCCACTCGCGCATGGTCATCGAGGCCGTGGCGCGCATCAAAGACCGCTTTGGCAGGCAGGTACAGCTGGTTGCCGGCAATGTCGTCACGGCTGAGGCCACCGAGGCGCTGATCGAAGCGGGAGTGGATGCCGTCAAGGTCGGCATTGGCGCCGGCGCGATTTGCACAACGCGCATCATCGCCGGCGTAGGCATGCCACAGATCACTGCCGTCTACGAATGCGCCCAGGTTGCCCGTTCTCGTGGTATACCTATCATTTCCGATGGCGGCATCCAGTACTCCGGCGACATCGCCAAAGCCATCGCCGCCGGAGCGGATACCGTCATGCTCGGCAGCCTCTTTGCTGGCGTCGATGAAAGTCCCGGCGAACTCATCATCTCTTCTGGCGAGCGTTTCAAGGATTACCGGGGCATGGGTTCCGTTGCCGCCATGAAACAGCGCAGCTACAGCAAAGACCGCTACTTCCAGGAAAACACGAAGGACGAAGCGCAGTTGATCGCCGAAGGCATCGAGGCCCGCGTCCCCTACAAGGGCATGCTCGGCCCTCTGGTCTATCAACTCGTCGGTGGCCTGCGTCAGTCTATGGGTTACGCCGGTACAGCCACCATCGCGGAGATGCAGGAGAACACACGCTTCGTGCGTATCACCAATGCTGGCCTGCGTGAAAGCCATCCACACGATGTTGTCGTCACAAAGGAATCACCGAATTACGGCAGTAAATATCGCTAACGTGTAAGATAGGAAACTTGAGCTATGCCATTGAGCGAACGAGAGCAAACCGCCCTTGCTGCCCTCGATGAAGGGGCATTGATCGAAGCCTTTCGCGCCCTGCTGCGCATCCCCAGCGTTACGGGCCAGGAGGCAGAGGCACAGCGCTGGCTGGCGCAGCACATGCAGCAGATGGGGCTGGATGTCGATCTCTGGCCCATCGATGTCGAGGCAGTGCGGCAGCATCCGCAATTTCCCGGCATGGAGGTTGATCGCAGCGGTCACGAAGCCTTCGGCCTCGTCGGCACCTGGCATAGCTCACCCGTAAATGGAACAGGTGTGGGCAAACACCTGATCTTCAACGGCCATATCGACGTGGTGCCGGTGGGTGACCCCAACAACTGGCAGCACGCTCCCTGGGGCGCGGAATTAGAGGATGGTCGCATCTACGGGCGCGGGGCCTGCGACATGAAGGGCGGGCTGATGGCCGCGCTCTACGCGCTCAAAGCCATCAAGGATGCAGGGGTGGACATGCACGGCTCGATCAGCATTCAGAGTGTGATCGGCGAGGAGGATGGCGGCATTGGCACCTTTGCGACTCTCCTGCGCGGTCACAGCGGCGATGCCGCCATTGTCTGCGAGCCGACGCGCCTCAACCTGATTCCGGCCCAGGCGGGCGCGCTCACCTTCACCGTGCGCGTGCCAGGCAAATCGGCCCACGCCTGCGTGCGTCTGGAAGGCGTGAGCGCCATCGAAAAGTACCTGGACATTCACCGCACCCTCATCCAGCTCGAAAAGGAGCGCAACAGCGAGGTCGAGCATCCCCTGCTCGGCCAGCTTGCTCTTCCCTACCCGCTCAGCATCGGGCGCGTGCAGGCCGGAAACTGGTCCTCCTCCGTCCCGGAAGAACTGACCTTCGAGGGGCGCATCGGCGTCGCCATGGGCGAGTCCAGCGCCGCCGTACGCCAGCAATTCGAGCAGACCCTCGCCAACCTCGCCGAAACCGACCCCTGGCTGCGCAACCACCCCCTCGCAATCACCTGGAGCGGAGGTCAGTTCGACTCCGGCGAAATTCCCTCCGACCACCCCCTCGTCCACCTCTGCCGCCAGAGCATGCTCGACCTCACCGGCCAGCTCCCCCACCTGGAAGGCGCACCCTACGGCTCCGACCTGCGTCTGCTCGTCAACCTCGGCCACATCCCCACCCTCCTCTTCGGCCCCGGCGACGTCACCGTTGCCCACATGCCCGACGAATGCGTTCGCCTCGACGAAGTGATCCTCGCCGCAAGGGCGTATGTGGTGGGTGCGTTGCGGTTTTTTGAAGTGAGTAAAGGAGAAAGCAGCTACCCGGTACTGTCTTAACCTGTTCGGCTTGTTCTGGAAGCTGAACAGATTATTCTCCCCTCCCATAAGTTCCCAATTCCTGTTAGAACAAGTTTTGCTCTACATAAGCATACCCCTATAGATACATTGCTATCCACCGATAAATAAAGGTGCGAGCAACATCACAAGAAAGATGGTTCCGCTGATGGATGAGTTACAGGAGTTGGAAGATGAAGATTTTCAAAAGTGTTCGCCTGCGAACGTACACAGTCACAGTTCTCTTCGCACTTTTATTTCTTTGTGGGCAATCGAACACGATATATGCTAAAGGTAAACCTGGGCCTATCATAAAGCCTTCTTACAATAAGGGGTTTGTCACTCGTTCAGGAACACGATTGATGCTTAATGGGCATCCTTTTCGTTTTGCTGGTGCTAATATACACTGGCTGTCTCTGTATGATTCCACGATTTACCCCTCTCAGTTTCGTGTCAATGATGCCCTCGATGCAGCGAAAGAGATGGGGCTAACGGTAATCCGTTCGCACAACCTGGGAATCTCTACCGGCTGTCCAGAATGCATTGAACCTTCGCTGGGCGTTTTCAACGAAACAGCGTTAGAACACGACGATTATGTCATAAAGGCTGCGGCAGATCGTGGTTTGCGGCTCATTATTCCTCTAACGGATAACTGGCACTATGCTGATGGTGGGAAACACAACTTTACTGACTGGCGTGGTATCTCAGACGAGAATCAGTTCTACTATAACCTCCCGGTCATTAGTGACTTTGAAACCTACATTAGAACTTTGCTCAACCATGTGAATATCTATACAGGTATTGCCTACAAGGACGATCCAACCATCCTGGGCTGGGAGACTGGCAACGAACTACAACCACCAACAAGCTGGACGAAGACTATATCGACATATATAAAAAGTATCGATCATAACCATCTTGTCATAGACGGACGGGAAGGCATTGACCCAAAGGCAGCCAGCCTGACTAACGTCGATATTCTCTCCAATCACTACTATCCAAAGAGCATAGCGAAATGAATGCTGACGCACGAGCAGCAGCAAAAGCGGGTAAAGCCTTCATCGTTGGTGAATTCGACTGGAACGATGCCAATGGCGGTGATTCTCTCAGCAGCTTTCTTACCAGTATCCAGACCAATCCAAATGTAGCAGGAGATGCCTTCTGGGAATTGTGGTCACACAACGATCAATATGGCTATGCAAGTGGCGATAAATATACGCTGCACTATCCAGGCGATAGTGCCGCTATGCGTAGTGGTGTACAGTTATTACGGTCATATGCCTATAAAATGAGCAATCTGCCAGTTCCATCTGATAGTATCCCTGGAGCGCCTTTGCTTGAAATGGTGATCAAAAATGGGACCACGAACACATTGGTCTGGCAAGGAACAACTGTTGCCGCCAGCTACACCATAGAACGGTCCACGAATGGGCCAAATGGACCCTGGTCGATCATCTGCAATAAGTGTGCAACCGATAACGACACTCCCTGGGTAGATACTCAGGTTCCTTCCGGATCCCTCTGGTATCGGGTAATAGCCTACAACATATCTGGCGTTGCGGGTCCACCTACAGTCGCTTATCTAGCAGGGTCGACAGGCTTGATGACCGACAACCTGAATGACTGGAGCCACGTCTATCAGCACAGTAGTAATCTCACCTTTGACACTACTAATTCTCAATACATGGGAGGTGATACCTCACGGGCCATAAGAACGACATCAACACACGAATTCATTACCTGGAAACAGACGAACATGCTAGCCTTCCAGGCCACTACCTACTTCTGGCCCTCCGAGCCAGGTCTCGCCCTTCTCAATCTACACATCTGCTGATGGAACAATGTGGACACAGGCTACACCTCAAATATTCAATGTACCCGGAAATTGGCAGCAGTACATCTACACGTTGCAGAACCTCTCTGGCGTTAACTATGTCAAGATGGTCTGGAATAATACAACCGGTAAATCTTGGAATCCAAATTTCGGATCGGTAACTATCCTGTATTGAGAGGTGAGCTAAAAGAGCCAGGCTAATACTGATCTACCTTCTAGCTAATGTTATCCTGGCTCTTTTTAGAGAACTACGTTCTGAAGCAGCTCATCAATATTTTTGGCTTTAGAAGCCTTTTTAGACACCTATTAAAAAATTTTAGAAATATATTCGTTATTAAGAAAAGACCTGGGTGTGTTTAAAACCTTAACCCAATCTCAACCTAGAATTCCTAGTTTTCATCTTCTAAAAGTAGTAAACTCAAGCTCCGGCTTGAGAGTAAAGCTTATCTCGAAACTGATTGTACCTTTTCTAGAGCTATGCTCATTTCCGTTATTAGGACAGAGCTGTCCCTCATAATAGATACGCTGCAATGTATTCACACGTTGATGTCTGATGTTTAGTACTTCTTTGCCAAAGGTAATGCCGTGTTATCTTGCTGTCAAACCAAACGTTGGAAATCACGGATACATTGTACATGTATTGATATGTGAAAGTGTTTACACTCAATTGCAAGCGTTCATAGATACTTTCAGGAGTTGTGGGGATGGAAGGTACATCTGCCAGGAAGGTGAGTTTTTTGTTCTTTCTTGTGGGGATTGCGATTCTTGGTTCTACCCTGACATATTTGCTTACTGCTGGTACGGGTTCTACATCGCAGTCAGCTAGCGTGACATCTACAGTGACAGTTCCGCACACTCCCATATCACAGTTGAAGCCAACGCCTCCATCGAAGGGCTGTAGCGTGGTACAGCGAAATTTCGAAATGGGTATGGCCTTTCCACAATGGACTCCAGACGGGTATGGGGATGGTGATGCGAAATGGCTTACAGAATTGCCCGAACTGCAAGTGCAATCGGGGGCGTGCTGGGTAGAAATCCCCGTCCTGTTTTTCCAATCATCTCTAACTTCAACGAAGGTAACAACGGGGCAGAGTACAGTTTTACTCTCGTCGTTCACTTATGGCATACACTTTGCCCATGCCCTGGGGTTGCATGTTTTTGCCACGCCTCTGCTTGATGTGAACGGTCCCCAATCCTGGTCGGGAGCAATAAAGTTTAGTACCTATTCTCAGGAACAACAGTGGTTTGAGAGTTACTGGCAGGCCATCAAACCTTATGCGGTGGCTGCTGCTCAGGCTGGCGTCGAACAGCTTTCTCTGGGTACCGAATATGAATGGTTGCAAGAAAACGCGCCGGACTCCCTGTGGGACAGTTTGATCTCTGAGGTTCGGAGCATTTTTCCGGGAACGCTTACCTATGATATGAACTGGTCTTCTCTATCGGTACCTCCGCGCTCCTGGATGCATAACAGCAACTTGAAGATGATCGGAGTCTCAGCCTATCTGCCAATTGTAGGTACGCCTAAACGGGTGGATCCTAAGTATATAGCCGGTATGTGGAAGAATACGGTCAAAAGTGCGCTTGACAACTTCGCAAGAGCACTTGGCGAGCCTATACTTGTCTCAGAAATCGGCTATCGTAACAGTGCCGATGCTCTCTACAACTCCTGGGAATCAACAAGTGCTGCACCGCCCGATCCCCAGGTACAGGAGGCTGCATGTGATGCAGCTTTAGCTAATCTCATTTCCGACCCGCACATACTGGGTACTTTCTTCTGGGGATGGGACGATGTGGGAGCATTTACTCTCAAAAACCAACCGGCGGTTCCCGCAATACGTGAGCGCTATCAGACATTGCAAACTTCAAATTAGAGAGATCATCTGTTCATTTTCATTTCAAGAGAGAAAAAGGGGAGAAAAACCGTTCGATGGAACATCTTATCAAACCTAGAGTAGGACTTCCGACTATTGCCTCCACTTCGGAAGTAAGGAGGGAAACGGTTCATGCGGCAATCTATGAAACCTTGCGTACCCCGGTACTGCGAAAAGCCAGTGATACACAGGTGTCACTACACATGCGTTTTGGGAAACTGGTGTTCTTGCTTGTCTATGGCCTTTTCCTCAATCTGCTCTTCGCCGGGCGCAACCCTCACCACTGGCTGAACTTCTACCTAACACTCGTCTGGACCTCATACCTTCCGATTACTTTGATTGGAATTTGTGGAGCCTTTGCCTCTCGGAGGCAGAGGGCAACATCTTATGTGGGGAAACGCTACGAGCAAGTGATCTTTCTCATCCCAACAGTGGCCCGCAAAGATACCCTTGCAGGCCTGTGTCGGGTCATTGACTCCATCCTGCTCTGTGCGCCCCGGTACCTGCCAAATTTCTTGGTTCACGTGGTGATGGAAGAGGGGGCAGAAGGTGTTCCAGTGATTCTCCAGCACTACCACTTCCATAAGCATGTCCAGTGCATTATTGTGCCAAAGGCGTATACGCCCGCCCGCGGCACACGCTACAAGGCACGTGCTAACCAGTATGCTATGGAGTACCGCCGAAGCCGGGGACTTGCCGGAGCGGATGTCTTCGTCTACCACGGCGACGACGATACCAGTGTGGGCCATGATACCATGTGGAGCATCGCGCAGTTTATCGAGCGCAATACACACGATCTTGCACAGGGGCTGCTCACCTATCCGCACCAATTGACCTCGTCCTGGTTCTGTCGCCTTGCCGATTTGATCCGGCCCGCGGATGATCTCTCCCGCTTCTACTTCTGTACAGGTCACCTTGGCTCGCCCCTGGTGGGTCTACATGGAGAACACCTGCTCATCCGCGCCAGTGTCGAGGACCGTATCGGCTGGGACTTCGGACCAACTGTGAAGGTCGAGGATGCCTACTTCGGTCTCACCTTTTCGTCGCAGTTCCCAAGACGCTCGACCTTCCTGTCATCTTGCTCCTATGGGGCCTCTCCTGCCTCAGTACGAGACCTCGTGACACAGCGCAGGCGCTGGGCAGCAGGCCTCGTTGCCCTGCTCTTCGATCGACAGGTATCGTGGAAAGCCAAAGGCATTCTTGCCTACTCTATTACTAACTGGGCTATGGGCCTCTTCCAGCACCTCATCGTCATTCTGACCATTGCTTTTCTCACTGGAATGTTCGACACCAGCCCGGTGTTGCCGATCTTCACCTTTTGCTGGACGCTCAACTTTGCCTTCCAGGTCTGGATGTACCTCGAAGGGCTGCGGATCAACCTGGAAGCTAGTCTGGCCCCTCGCTGGCAGTTCTATGTACTGCCGCTCGTCCAGGTGCTCTCTATTCCAGTTCTCTCCTTCGTTGAGGCCTGGGCAGCGCTCTTAGGACTGCTTGACTTCTTCAGGAGACGTGAGGGATTTATTGTGATTAGCAAGAATGCTTAGGAGTACAGTGTGACACCGATAGAATACCTGAATACCATCCAACTTCCTAGTGTCTCCTCAGCGAAACAGAAGCGCAGAAAGCAGCCAGATATCCTGCTGTTCCTGAGTTTCGTCGCTACAACGGCTGTGAGCTTGGGAGCAACGATCTATTACTTCGAGAACCATGAGACACTACTCTATAACGATGCCTATGCGCACCTCTTCAATGCAAGAATTGTTCTTGACAGTCTCACACCTGGTTTAACGCAGTTGGGTACGGTATGGCTTCCTTTGCAACATCTTCTGATGCTTCCTCTCATCTGGAATGATACCCTCTGGGAAACAGGGCTGGCAGGAACGATCCCTTCTATGGTGAGCTTTGTCGTCGCTGCTATCTATCTCTTTTGCGCCCTACGTCGATTTACTCGCAATACTGCTATTAGTCTGATAGGGTTGCTTTTCTTCTTGAGCAACCCAAATATCCTCTACCTTCAGACAACTCCATTGCCAGAGGTGATGTATGCCGCAGCATTTTCTGCAACAGTTTATTATCTAGTGTGTTGGCTAGAAACGTATCACCAGAGAAATCTGATCCGACTGGCACTAGCTGTCGCTATCGCTAGCCTTATCCGTTTCGATGGGTGGGCACTTTTTCTGGCGGTAACAGGAATTGTGTTCATAGTAAAACTTCTGGAGAAAGGGACAGAAAAGGTAAGCTCTGATCAGATTTTCAGCTATCTAGCCATTGCACCTCTTGGAGTTATGTGCTGGCTTATCTGGAATAGGTTGATAACTGGCAATCCTCTGTACTTTGAACAAAGTCAGTATAGCTCCCAAGCCCAACAACTCTATTTCCTTCAGCGTGGAGAACTGCCGACATATCACAATCTTCTCACATCACTTCAGGTATATAGTATTGATACCGGGCAAAGTGTTGGTTGGGGACTCTTGATAAGTGCTATTGCGAGTGCAGTACTCGTATTACTCGTGTTCCGAAGAAAAAGGGAAATCTTACTTCTTGGTCTCATGGCTGTTCCGTTCCTTTTCTATGTCATTACCCTTTATACAGGTTCATCAATCATAGATATTCCAGGAGCTGGAAGTAATACGCTCTTTAACGTGCGCTACGGAGTACAAATGGTCATCCCAGTGGTATTTCTTATCGCGTTGGGATTAGACAGACTGATGACTTATCTTCATCTTCCTGTTTTAAGAGTAATACTTTTAACGCTCTCCCTCATCGGTATAGGAGCACAGGTGCTCCTCATCAATGAAACAGGGATTATCGCCCTTCAGGATGGCCTCGTGGGGAGAAGTTGCATTGACACTACAACTCCTGTTATTCTGGCGCTATCTCAACATTACGATGGAGGGTATATCCTTGTTGACCACTTCAACTCTGATATCAACCCACAGCTCTTTCATGCTAATTTGAAAAGTATGATCTACGAGGGATCAGGCTTGTACTGGAAAGAAGCACTGGCAGACCCGGTACACTACGTCAATTGGGTCATCCTCAACCCCTATAAGCAAGGGGATCTTGTTGCCCCCCTCTATCTGAGAAACAAGCAACAGTTTCTCTCAGAGTTTACTCGTATCGCCTCTGACCAGGATGGCCTTCAACTCTATTATCGACGAAACGCGCCATCGTTTCCTACACGGCCACTTTCTTCACAACTTGTTAATACATCTCATACCTGTACGTCAGATGCGTAGGAAGGAGAACAATGATGCTCAATGTATGTATTTCATCTCTCATGATGCTCATCTCTTTTACTAGATCGCTCCTGCTCCTCTGCTGCGGAGAGGGAAAAGGTTGAGCTATATGATAAGAAATGTATTTCTGCTTGAATGTGTGCATTTCAGACATACATGCCTTCTCAGGCTATTAGGAAAATGAGAGAGGGAGCAAGGATTACTCATGCTAAAATATTTATCGCCGTTTCTTCGCATTCGCATCATACGTTATGCTCTCATAGGAGGGATAGGTATACCGATCAACCTGCTAGCGCTAGCTGTATTTTTGCACCTTTTGGGAGATACTCTCTACCCTCTTGCCTCGGCCTGTGCTTTTGAGGTCAGTACGACCTTCAACTTCGTGCTCAACCAGATCTTTACGTACAGTGACCAGGCTCGACCACAGGGCTGGAATTGGGTCAGGCGAGCATTAAAAGCTCAAGTGACCAGTTTCTCTGCTCTCCTGCTCTCTTTCGTGATTGCTCTGATCTTCAAATACGCGGTCCATGTCAGCCCCTATTTAGCCAATGCGGCTGGTATTGTCTGTGCTTTCTTTTACAATTTCGCTATTTCTAAACGTTTCGTCTTTATGCCTGCGCGGTCGGAGCGTTCTGAGCATGCTATTCAGTCGGCAAGCTTTTCTATGACTGCTAATATGCCTGGTAGTATATCAACAGCAGAGCATATACAAAGTCAGTGGAGGACACAAGATATGCATCAATTTGAGATGCCGAATATGCCTATGGAAGCTCAATCATTGACTCCATCATTCCTATCGAGGGAGGTTACGCTGTCCATAGTTGTGCCTGTGATGAACGAAAGACAAAATATACAGCCACTCTATGAGAAGATAGCAACAACGCTCCAGCAGATGGGAAAGCGTTTTGAGATCATCTTTATTGATGATGGAAGTACTGACGGGACGTTTATCGAATTGCAGAAATTGCATTATGAACACCCTAATACTGTGCAAATCATCCGCTTTCGTAAAAACTTTGGTAAGACTCCTGCGCTGGTGGCTGGCTTTAGTCGTTGTCGTGGTGATGTTGTGTTTACCATGGATGGAGATCTGCAAGACGACCCGGAGGAGATACCCAATTTACTGGTAAAACTGGATGAAGGCTATGATCTTGTTACTGGCTGGAAATTCCCACGCCTGGACCCTCTCAATAAGACCTTTCCCTCACGTATCTTCAATGGATTGGTGAGTAAATTGACCGGACTTGAATTACATGACATCAACTGTGGTTTCAAAGCCTACCGGCGCGAAGTGATCGAAGACACACATTTGAAGCTCTATGGGGAATTCCATCGCTTAATTCCCGTGATAGCTCACTGGCGGGGCTATAGAGTAGCGGAGATCAAAGTACGCCACCATCCCCGTGCATATGGTGTCTCGAAATTCGGAGCCAAACGTTTTGCTCGTGGGCTAATCGATCTGCTCACCGTTTTGTTTCTTACATCTTCACTTCATACTCCGTTGCGTCTTTTTGGCAAACTTGGAGCGTGGACCTTCCTGTTAGGGATCTTTGTGGATGCCTTCGTGGTTGCTCGCAGTATCTTAATCGGTGAACCAATTCATAATCAACCATTACTCTTCGTAGGTATTCTTTTGATGATCTTTGGTTTTCAATTCGTTTTGATTGGTTTACTCGGAGAGATGATACGTCACTATGCCTTCAAGCCAGGAGAAGAGTACAGCATCAAGCAGGAAATTAAACTGCTTGATACATATGATGCACACAGGTTATCTTTTTCTGCTGCCGATCATGCTCAGCAAAGGCCGTTGTATACACATGTGTGGGAACAGCCTTTCACTCCATACCCATCTCAAGATAGAGAGCAGCAGGAACGACAAACACAATGGGACACAAATAACGGTAACGGTCATCATACAAACGGCAAGATTATCCCGCGAAGGCCAACTATACGCCCTCTGTCGTGAGTGATTGCCTGAATGTATACTTATACTGTTTCAGGGACAAGATGATATGTTCATAGGAGACACTTGGCTTGCTGTCTAGCTGCACAGCAAAAGAACATATCATCCCTTTCCTGAATTAGTATTACAAACTGCTACCTGAGAATGATGCATTACCGCCTACAGACATTGCAGCAGTCGAGGAGGTGTCCATCTTGTTCGTGGACGTTACTGAGACAGTAGCGCAACAGCAGACGGAGCCGTGTAGGCGAGCGGGGTTTCTGAAGACGAGGGCGTGGGACGGCATAATTCGCTTGACCATTAGGTCTGTACCAATGAGAGCGAAATTTTCGCCGACCATCCCCTTGTCCACCTCTGTCGCCAGAGCATGCTCGACCTCACCGGCCAGCCACCCCAACTGGAAGGCGCACCCTATGGCTCCGACCTGCGCCTGCTCGTCAACCTCGGCCACATCCCCACCCTCCTCTTCGGCTCCGGCGACGTCACCGTTGCCCACATGCCCGACGAATCCGTTTCGCCTCGATGAAGTGATCCTCGCCGCAAGGGCGTATGTGGTGGGTGCGTTACGGTTTCTCTCGTAGAGAAAGATGCATTACCTCAATAATGTATTTGCTCTTGCAAATTTGTGCCTGTCTGTGATATTTAAACATATAGATAAGTGATTTGTAATGACTCTCTAAGCGTTAAAAGATGAGAAGGCGAAAATGGAAGCTATAATCAAAGATTACATTAGCCTTGAGCTAATCAATAGATCAGAATTACTTCCACTTCAAAATGATACCCCACTGTTAGAGACGGGTATACTGGATTTGCTTGCCCTTCTTCGGCTTCTAGTGTTCCTGGAGGAGCACTTTAATGTTCAGGTGGATGACTTTGAACTCATTCCTGAGAACTTCAATACAGTGAATGCTATTTGCGCTTATATTCGCGCTCAGCAAAACTTGCAGAAGGGGCAGTAAGGAAGGGAGAAAAGCTATAGATCCTCATAGATGCTATTCGTGGCAATCGTTTTTACAGTGCTCCATCTGCCGCAACACGGTGAGGATTGCCTGCACCCCTTCGTGTTTGCCTACAAACGCGACTGCTCCGGCTGCCAACGCTCGTGCTCGCGTCGCTCCATCGTCTTGCAAACTCAGGATGATCACTGCACATGTCCTGTGAGGTGCCTGGAGGGTGCTGGTCACTGCAATGCCATCGGTATCGGGCAGCTTGAAATCCATGAGGATGACATCCGGCTGGAGCAACTGTGCCTGTTGGAGCGCTTGAGCACCGGTACTTGCTTCCCCCACGATGGTGATACCCGGCTCTCTGTTTAGCCGCATGCGAAGTCCCTGGCGTACGATCGCTTCATCATCTATGAGTAAGAGGGTTAGCGCCATCGCTTTTTACTCTTCTCCTTTCGATCATAGCAGTCATCTCGTAGTGGGGAAACTCAAAAAAAGCGTAGCAGGCGTTGCCGAAAGTTCATATCTTCTCGACCGTGGCTATCCGGTCGGAAGCCCCGAAAGGGTATAGACCCCTATTAGCTCTCACAGCCTCTAGAAAGCTGTCCTCATTCTACCCCTGAATGATACGGTTAATCCATTAATTGTAGGTTGGTTTTTCATAACTCAAACTTTCAAACCTCAACCAGTTCATAACGGTAAATTAACATGTTTATATATTGCTGATGATATCTTAATCGATAAAGGTTTTTGCTGTTCTTGATGCATATGTGGCATCAATTGATTTGCAATGTCAGTATATAGAAATGTTTGAAAATATCCTATTTTTTAGGATATCAGGTGTAATACAAGGTTTTCAAGTAATCAACAGGCGAACGCCGGGTATCGGTTGTACTGGCAAGGAGATAGTTAACAATTGTTGAGTAGAAAGAAAGGATGTCCTTTGATCGTATGGAAAGGATTCAGGAAAAAGGTCGGAAGGTACTGATGCTGGTCGAGAATCTCCCTGTTCCGGGAGATGAACGGGTCTGGTTAGAAGCGAAAACGTTACGCGATAGTGGCTTTCTAGTCAGTGTTATCTGTCCTAAAGGCTCTCGCTATTTTCGAGAGTCTTATGTTTGTCTCGAGAATATTCATATTTATCGCTATCAACTTCCGGCGACGGCGCATACATTCCTCTCCTATCTGCTGGAGTATGGGGTTGCCATACTCCTGACGTTCTGCTTGAGTTTAAGAGTGTGGCGCAGGCATGGCTTTAATGTCATTCATGCCTGTAACCCTCCTGATCTGTTTTTCATCATCGGCATATTTTATCGCTGCTTCGGCAAAAAATTTATCTTTGACCAGCATGATCTGGTCCCTGAGATCTTCCAGGTCATGTTCAAAGGTCGCATGATTATGCTTTACCGGCTATTACTCTTTCTCGAATGGTGTACCTATCACACAGCCCACCTGGTCATCACCACGAATCTCTCGCATAGGAAGGTGGCTATTGAACGAGGTCATTTTTCCGCACAGCAGGTGTTTGTGGTGCGCAATGGGCCAGATTTGCAGCGGATGAAGCTGGTACCAGCGGAACCGGAGTTAAAAGGTGGAAGAAGGTATCTGCTCGCCTATATTGGAGTGATGGGAGTACAGGATGGGGTCGATTATGCTCTGTATGCACTTGAGTATCTTGTCTCTAAGCGGGGTCGGCAGGATGTTTCCCTGGTTTTAATGGGCGATGGGGATTATGCACCGCGCTTGCGCGCACTTGCCCACGAATTGAAGCTTGATCCATATGTGCATTTTGCCGGTTGGACAATACGGGAAGATATGCTCCGCTATCTCTCGGTCGCAGATGTCGGTATCTCGCCGGATGGTAAAAATGGCTTTAACGAATTCTGCACGATGAACAAAACCATGGATTATATGGCGATGGGATTACCGGTCGTGGCTTTTGATCTGGCAGAAACCCGCTTCTCAGCGCAAGCTGCAGCCCTCTATGCAACTCCTAACAGTGTTGAAGACTTTGCGCACAACATTGAAATGTTGCTGGATAACGAGGAACTTCGACGCCAGATGGGGGCCTGCGGGCGAAAGCGCATCGAAGATGAACTGAACTGGGAAAGAAGTAAAGAACATCTTTTACGTACCTATCAGTCACTCTTTCCTGGCCTCCGTATGCTGCCTGATCTTGAGCAAAACAATGCCAGCCAGGAAAACAGGGAAAACGTCCAGATTTCTCAATTGCTCGGATAGGAGATGTTCTACGTATGCGCATTTTAATTGTAACCGGCATCTATCCAACGCAGCAGCGCCCGCATTCAGGGACGTTTATCAAAACGGTTGTGGATGCGCTGGTGGCAGAGGGCCATGAAGTGGAAATTATTCATCCGAAGCCAGGCCCTGCGCCCCTCCGCTATATTCTGGCTGCTATCCAGGTCTTTCTGAAGACGCTGTCAGGCAAATTTGATGTAGTCGATGGTCACTTCGGCCTCTGGGGTCTGGCCGCGCGGCTGCAATGGACAACTCCAGTCGTCGTCAATTTTCATGGCAGCGACTTGCTCGGCCAACCCCTTGATGAGCAGACGTTTACAAAAAAATCCCTGTTTGTTATTCGTATCAGTTCCTGGCTGTGCCGCCACGTTGATGCGGTAATCGTCAAGTCGGAGCAGATGAAAAAGATCGCTCTGGCAGGCAAAAATCAGTCGCTGAGAGAGAAGGTTCATCTCGTTCCAAGCTGTGTTGATTTCAATGTATTTCAGCCTGTTCCGCGTGCCGAGGCCCGGGCCGCCCTTGGTTGGGATCAGGAGAAATACTTTATACTTTTTGGGAATGATCCAGATTTACCACGAAAAAACTTTCCTCTTGCAGAGGCCGCCGTTGAGCGCTTGCGGGCAAAGGGAGTAACAGCAGAATTAGTGGTGGCATGTGGTCTGGCACAGACTGAGCTGGTGAAGTACATTAATGCGAGCAACGTATTGATTCTCACCTCGTTAAGCGAAGCCTCACCAAGTGGGGTCAAGGAGCCGATGGCCTGCAACGTGCCTGTGGTAGCGGTGGACGTAGGCGATGTTGCTCAGGTCATTACCCGTACAAAAGGGTGCGCCGTCTGCCCATATGATCCCGATGCGCTGGCGGATGCCCTCATGGAAGCGCTCCTGCACGCTGAACCAACAACCGGTCGAGCAGATATTGCTGACAAGATCAGTTCAACCGTGGTCAAACAAATCATCGCCATTTACGAACAGGCAAGTTTGAAGAAAAGCCATAAACTCATCATTTTGCAATGATCTAAAATTTACCCCGGCCCGTACATATGACAGCAAAAACGTGAAAGTCTTCAATTGGTGAGAGGCTTTCTCCATTGTCTATCGTATCATACGTTAGCTGACTTTGCTCAACAAGGTCAAGCAGAAAGGACACGGTTTTTATGAACAGTATTCGTTTCGTTCCAACCTGGCTGCATGGCATCTTCGATTATGTTGGAGGCGTTGTCTTGATTGCGGCCCCCTTCGTCTTCGGCTTCTTCTCGGTAGGTGGCCCGGCTGTCATCCTGCCTATGGTGCTTGGGGTCGGCCTCATCCTCTACAGCCTCCTGACGAACTACGAGCGCGGTATTCCGGCCCTGAAGTTTATCCCGATGCCGGTACACCTGGTGCTGGACTTTGTAGCTTCCGCCTTGCTCGCTCTCTCGCCCTTCATCTTCGGCTTCTATAAAGACGCGCCCAACGTCTGGCTGCCTCACGTCATCGCTGGTGTGGGCGTCATCGTGCTGGTGCTCGTCTCGCAGACGCGCCCGTACGCCAGAATGAAGGCTGCCGCTCAGCAGGCATAGCTTCATCAGAGTCTCTGCTACATCCACAGGCCACGAATAAGGCCCGCTGGAATGTCACCCTGAGCGCAGTGAAGGATCTGAGGTAAAGGCCCGCTCGCCACGGCTTCAGATCCTTCGCTGCACTCAGGGTGACATGTTTGAACCGGTTTTCAATGGCCAGTCACTTTCTCTTCACTCTGGTCTGTCAGGGTTTTTAGTCCGGCAAACCTGAATATGGTTGTGCTTTCTACAGCTAATGCAATATACATGAAACCAGTATTCTATTGTGAGCGTGGAAGATACAGGCCCCCCGGTTAAACATGTAGTCATCAATAATAGCGTCAGGCAGACTCAGGAAAAAGGAGTTTCAGGTATGAACAACGATGATGGAGACCAGCAGACACCATCACAAAGCGATGACACTGAGCAAACCCCGGTAGGAAGCTCAACTCCTGATGCCGGTGTTTACAGCCAGGAGTCAGGTCAGGCATCTATGGGTTCCCAGACCAAACCGGCGGCTAGAGGTCAGACAGAGGGCGCACCTGGCGGAGAGGGTGGTACTCCCGTGCCTCCGGTTCAGCCAACCGGTGACAGCGTACAGACACCCGTGGGAAGCTCAACTCCTGATGCTGGAGTTTACAGCCAGGAGTCGGGTGAGGCGTCTATGGGGTCTCAAACCAAACCGGCAGACAGAGGCCAGACAGAAGGTGGAGCGGGTACGTCACAGTAGATGGACGATAGCGTATTGTGCAAGAACTATGCGTAGGGTCGCGAGCGCTCGTGGCCCTACGCTCATGTATGAGGGACAATTCGTTCCTGAAAGCTCAATAATCCCTGAATGGCGAAAGCATTTCCCTGAAGAGGTTAGGTGCAGGCAAAACGTGATATAATACAGGTGAGACAATACCTCATGGAGAAAGAAAGTAGCTTTCACAGGCTGCTTTCTCATGGTTAAAAGAAATTCAGGAGTTTTTTATATATGAAAGCTGTCAAAACACACGTTGGGCGCTGCGATACCTGCGGTGAGCCAGCCGCCTATGCCCAGTTGCTTCCCGCCGGTCGTACCTTCCGCTTTTGCGAGCAGCACGTTCCCTCACTGGTCAAAAAGCAGGCCGAGGCCGCGGAAGCCGCAAATAAAGAGACCAGGAAGTAAGCTGCGCCTTTCTCACAAACTTCATCCTTCCTCTTTTAGCTGTATAGCATAAAAAAGCTGACCGGGGCATGGCATTCCGAGCGCAACTCAGAAAGCCATATCCCGGTCAGCTTTTTTATGCTATATGGTTTAGCCGTATTTCCATTTCATTCATAATAAAGTTGCTATGTCAACCATAACTGGCTTGATGCCCCAGAAACCCTCCTCGCTGCTGATCTAACCAGAAAGCAGCTTCTACGGGTACTGCGGTTAATAAATCTTAACGCAGTTATTCATTTCATTATGGTTTCTTAACCTCATCACTACCAGGCAAACAGCATCAAATCGATTAACATATATTTAATCTATGAACTTAGAAAAAACTGTCGGAAGTAGGCTGTACCTACAGATAATTCTATTCATTTCTATGGTTTCATTAACTCCCGGGAACAATGAACTGAACATAATCAATTCTCGCTGTCCAAAGTGAGCAGAGAATGTTTGAGTTACCTATAGAAGGGAATATTCAAGAAGGTATTTTTGATCTCAAGAGCCTGAGAGAAAAATATCAGGGGAGGAAACAACGAACATGTCCAGATGTCTGGTAACAGGAGCCGCGGGTTTCATTGGTTCGCACCTGTGCAGGCAATTGCTGGTCCAGGGCCACGACGTAACAGGTGTTGATGCCTTTATGCCCTATTATGCTCGCAGGATCAAAGAGCGCAATCTGGAAACGTTTTACAGGGACTCCAGCTTCAGCTTGCACGAGATGGATCTGCGTTATGACGACCTGAATGCCTTACTGGCAGAGGTTGATGTCGTCTTTCACCTTGCGGCCATGCCCGGTCTGCTGCGCAGTTGGAGTGATTTCGATTGGTATATGACTTGCAACGTCCAGGCGACCCATCGGCTGTTGGAAGCAGCATGCATCAATGACATCAAACACTTTATTTATGGCTCAACCTCATCTGTCTATGGACGTTTCGCTACCGGCAATGAAGAGCTGCCTTTAATTCCCTGTTCTCCCTACGGGGTAACGAAGGTATGCGCGGAGCATCTGTGCAAAGCATATGCGGAAAGCGCTGGCTTACCCTTAACGATTTTACGGTTCTTTTCTGTCTATGGCCCTGGCCAGCGTCCCGATATGGCCTACCACATCTTCATCCGTGCCTTGCTCGAAAATGAACCCATCACGATCTATGGAGATGGAGAACAGAGCCGTAGCAATACCTTCATTTCTGATTGTGTGCAAGGAATTTTGCTTGCCTTTGAACGACGGGAGCAAAGTATTGGCGAAACCTTCAACATCGGTGGAGGCGAGGTTGTGAGCATCAATCAGGTGCTCCATGTCCTGGAAGAGTTGATAGGAAAGCATTTCATGGTCGCTTTTGCTCCTTCTCGTCCTGGCGATCAGCGTTCTACTGCGGCTGATATCGGGAAAGCCTCTCGCTTGCTGGGCTACAGGCCAACTACTCCTGTCGCTGTAGGGCTGAAAGCTCAAGTGGAGTGGCAGCGAAACCTTTTGAGCGTTCCAGTCTGATCGGATCATCAGTGAGCGCCAGTTGTCCCTTATTACGGTGAAATCTGAGAGCATTGCGGCCATTCATTTGAAAGAGAAAGCCCGGATCAGCCGGGGCTTAAGCATGAAACAGGGGGAAAAAATGCAACGATCCTGGAATTATTATGTGATGCTTGTTAAACGTTGGATCTGGGTGATACTCCTGGGAACCGTTGTTTGTGGAACCGGAACATATCTCATTACGAAGATTGAAACTCCGATCTACCAGGCCTCAGCAGTTATTGTTGTCAACGTATCTCCAACGACCTCTGCCAATGCATTGGAAAGTATAGCGGCTGCACCAACGTATGCACAGATAGTGACCAATCCTTCAGTACTGCAACCTGTTTTAGTCAGGCATTCTGGGCTGACATTACAACAGCTCACCGCTATGCTCACTGTCACTGCCCCTACGAATACACAGCTTGTGGAGATCGATGTCCAGAATAGTGATCCACAGCTTGCGGCTCAACTGGCGAACGAGATCAGTCAAAGCTTTGTCCAATATGTAAGCACGCAACTTCCAGGTGCCTTACAGGTTTTACCGGCTCAATTGCCCACTGTCCCCATCAAGCCCAGGCCTCTACAAGATTCATCTCTGGGCGCATTGATTGGCCTTGGTCTGGCCATCGCGCTGATCGCTGTTTTTGAATGGCTCGATAATCGCCTCCGCAGTCCTGAAGAAGTACAACAGGCGCTGGATCTGGAGGTTCTGGCAGTTATCCCTTATATAGCACGCCGTAAAGATCGCCGGGAATCTTTCGTTGAAGAACCTGCCCTGATAGAAAGCTACCGCTCTTTGTGTGCCACTTTAAACGCTGAACAGGCAAGAAATCCGTTCAAACTCATCATGGTCACCAGTGCTCTTGTAGGCGAAGGCAAAAGTAGCATTGCCGCTAATATTGCCTCCTTTCTCTCTATGACCGGAAAACGAGTATTGCTGGTAGATGCCGATTTACATCGTCCCGTGCAGGCTCAACAATTTCAACTCGATAATTACCGCGGCTTCTCAAGAGTATTCATGGAAATGCCATCTCAGAACAAATGGCTGCTCAATGGGCAGGCAACTTCAGTGCCAACGTTGCGCGTACTGACATCAGGAGCACTTCCAGCTAATCCGGCAGAATTATTACAATCTGCGCTCGGGCAGCAACTCTTCACCTTCTTTCGCGAGGAAGCGCCATTTGACTATGTTATTTTTGATACTCCACCCCTGCTTCCCCTGGCCGATGCGAAGATAGTAGCTTCATTCGTACATGCAGTCATATTAGTAGCTGACGTAGATAAAACGTCTCGCAAGACGCTGTTACAGGCCACGCACATCTTGAAGAGAACTCATACTCTGGCACTGGGTGTTGTAATAAATAAATGCCAGTGGCCGGAATATAGAAAACTGGCAAATCCGAATCCCAGAGATGAAGAACAGGCTGAAGTAGATACCTCTTTGATCATGTACCCTGGTGCCGCCTTGCCCGCTATTCCCATGCCCCAGGAGACTCCGCTACCCCGCAAAATGATAGTACCTTCTCATGGCCCTCGTTTGATTATACGTTCTCCCGGCCCGTTTGCCGAAAGAGTAAACCAGGCTGGCCCATTTCGCTCTCATCCTCAATCAAGGCCGCAAGATAGAAGGTAGATCGATGTCTCAAACGCTTACCCATAGCGCTAAAGTGACGGCAGTACGGCTAAAAGCCGCAAACAGGAATATTTTTCGTGCGCTGCTCAGCCTGTCATCTGCGGCCCTGCTTGTTCGTTTGGCCGGAATGATGAATCAAGTTGTTGCCTCCTCCCAGTTTGGGGCAGGTGCCATGATGGACGCCTACTTCGTGGCTTATACGTTGCCAACTGTAGTCGCTAACTTATTCATAGGGGCCATTGAAGGTTCAGTCATCCCGGTCTATACTCTCGTCAGGGCACAGGGAAGCAAAAAACGGACCTCCAGATTCTTCAGTACGCTGCTCAATCTCTTTTTCCTGATTACGCTCTTGCTGACAATTTTTCTCATCATCTTTCGCCGCCAGGTGGTGTTATTCTCTGCTCCGGCCCTGGACCCGTTTCGCGCCACTGCCGCTACTGCTCTGGCCCCGTATATGGACCCGGTGATACTTTTGATGGTGGTGGTTGCCCTGCTGGAATTTATCTTCAATGTGGAAGGCCAGTTTGGCTGGCCTGCGTATGCCGGTGTACTCGTCCCTGTCACTACTGTAATTCTGGTTATCGCGGCTGGCAATGCAAAGGGAGTGGTCGTGCTCTGTATCGGCATGGTACTCGGCCTGTGCCTGCAACTCGGAGTGTTCGTCATACGGGTGAAACGGGCTAAGCTTGTCTACCAACCTGTTCTGGACCTCCGCACTCCAGAAATCGGCAAGATTTTCGTAGCGCTCTGGCCTGCATTCCTGAGTGGACTCATCGGGCAAGCCAGTCCGCTGGTTGATCAGGTCTTTGCTTCGCTGCTTACCACCGGCAGCATTTCTGCTCTCAGCTATTCTCTCAAAATAGTCAGTGTTTTTTCAGGGGTCATTTTTGCTTCTGTAGGGCGAGCCGCGCTTCCCTATCTCTCACGCCAGGCCGCTGATCATGATCTGAAAGCTTTCAAGGCAACGTTGCGCTTTTACTTATGGATCGTCGGCTGGGGCATGGCAGCTATCAGTGTGTTTATGCTGCTGTTCGCTCATCCCATTGTACAGCTTCTCTTCCAGCATGGCGCCTTTACTGCTGATGATACCAATCGTACTGCAACCACGTTCATCGGCTTTGTATTTGGTCTCACTCCTATGGCGCTGGGCTTTGTCACATCAAGAGCTTTTAATGCGCTCGGCAAGAATCGGGCATTAATAGGTGTGAGCATATTCAGCGTGGTCGCTAACGCTGTCTTTGACTATATCTTCGCCCATTTCTGGCAGAGCCAGGGTATAGCCCTTTCTACCTCAGCAGTCTATTTCTGTACGATGTTTATCCTCTTCATCACGTTGAGCCGCGTGATCGGGAAACTCCATATCCTGACACCGCCAGCAGAGCTACTTCAGCTGAGACATAAAATTCGCTTTTCATGGTTGCATCTCTCCCCTGACCTGCGCCGACAAATGATGCGTTTCTGTATTGCAATGGGAGTTTTCTTCGCCGGTATTGTAGGAAACCTGTTTAACTCGGCATATACACTACGTATAGCACTGGGATCAGTGCTTATTGTTGCCCTACTTCGCTATCGCTACGCCTTATTGATTGCCTGGGTAACACTTGATGCCTTCATCGGCTCAACTCTCTCGTTCTTCGATGGAAACCATCTGGAGACAGGCTTAACAGTTCCGACCTTGCTCGTGATGTTCTTTCTGCCTGTACGCAATTCTTTCAAGCGTATGCCTGCTCTGATCTTCCTCTCGCTCTACCTGCTCTGGATATTTGCGAGCATTGGCATCTCCGCTATTGGCATGGGCGCATTTTTGACGACCTGGCTGATCTACCTGGATTGTCTGATGGTGGCAGTACTCACCATCGATGTCCTTTCGACGCCAGAACGCTTGCACCTCGTTGCCGATGTGATCATCCTGATAGCGACTTATGTAGCTCTCTACGGTATCGACGGCTACATCACGAAGCACAATGGTCAGGTTGACCCAACGACTTTCCTCTTCCGCATCTACTCAATTTACAGTGCTGCCCCATCATTAGCTCTGTTTTTCTCAATTATCATTCCCCTGGCAATATATAGAGCATTCATACTCCGAGGATTCAAACGCGTGGCTATGTCATTAGCAGTACTTTCTCTGCTGATTGCTACCATTCTCACCTTTTCCCGTGGCGCTTTTGTCAGCATTCCCCTGAGCATCGGCGTGTTCATCCTCTTTTTGCCATCACGCAAGATGAAGGCAACCTTATTATCCAGTCTGGCGGTCGTGACTGCTGGTATTTTTGGGCTAAGCACAATCTTCAATATCCCTATCCTCAGCCGCTTTCTAAATGGAGATCTTGCCTCATTCAATGGGAGAACCTATCTCTGGCAGGCTTTGCTCAGCCGCTTTCAGCCCGAACAGCTTCTCGGTAATGGCTTGAATGCTTCTACTATCTTGCTTGCTAACCTGTATGGAGGCGTCATTGTGACTACTGCGCCTTCTAATCTTTTTATAGGCACCCTCTACGACCACGGGATTATTGGCTTAGGTTTACTGCTCCTGATTTTCGCTGCCTTGTTCATCAATCTTATCAGAGGCATAGTCAGGACAAAAGGGGAGCAGCGCTTACTATTCGTCGTGGCGCTCTCCATCCTTGTAAGCGTGCTCTTTGAGGCTATTGAGGTAGATGATTTTTGGACGCAGGCGATAGGCCTCTATTTCTGGGTGATTGTCGCCTTCCCGTTTGCTTTGTGCTGGTCAAGGCAGGAAAGACTTTCTCATGTGGGCGTGGATGGAGGGATAGAGAGCGAACCCGGTGACGTGTCTGAGAGGATGACTATTCCACAGATGGAAGCTATTTCTTTCTAGAGGAGGAGTGTGAAGGACTCTATGCGCATCTGTTACGTTTCATATCAGTTTTATCCAGCTATAGGTGGAGCAGAGAGGCGGGCTGAAAAGCAGGCACGACAGCTTCAGTCGCTTGGCCATGAGGTAACCATCATCACATTGAAGCTCAAGCGAGATTGGAAGGACAGGGAATTGCTGGACGGTCTGCCAGTTGTTCGGATAGGAGGAGTATACAGGCGGAATGGGCAACTGCGCATGGGCAAACTCGGGCAGCTGCCGATTGGCATTGGTATGCTCCTCGCTCTCTGGCGCATGCGTCGTAACTATGATATCATTCACGCTTTCCAGATGACTCCTCCCTGCGTCCTGGCAGCGCTTTTCGGTCGCATACTCCAGAAACCGGTTGTTCTCAGTATGCAGAACGCGGGACCAGATACCAGCAAACTCACTCCACCTCGGAAGCAGGAAGACGGTACGCTGCTAAGCGCGTATGGATTGCAAATTGATTGGAAGGAGGATTGGATCATACGTGGCAGTGATCTGCAATTGTTGCCGGTGATCATGCTGGGAGGCCGCCTCTTCTTGAAGCTGTTGCGCAATTCTCACACTTTCTACCAGGTGCTCAGCTGGCGCTCCCACTCGTATCTCGTCGCGCAGGGGTTTCCTTCCGAACAAGTCATGAGAATTCCCGGGAGCGTTGATACAGAGAAATTTCGTCCGGCGCAAGAAAGAACCCTCGAGCACACAACAGTGGAGCGTATCATCATGTGCGTTGCGCGCCTGGAGTACGGCAAAGGAGTTGATGTGCTCTTACACGCCTGGGCAAAGATGATGCACGCTTGCAATGAGAAGAGTGAACTGAGACCAATCCTGCACCTGGCTGGCGAGGGCAAATTCAGGAAGCAGTTGGAGCGTATGGCACTCGAGCTTGGCATTCAGGATAGCGTGCGGTTTCTCGGCAACCGTGAGGATATAACCGCTCTCCTGCAACAAGCATGGGGCTTTGTCCTCCCCTCGCGCTGGGAGGGTATGCCAAACGCTCTGCTAGAGGCTATGGCCTGTGGCCTGCCCTGCGTCGCCACACGAGTAAGCGGCAGCGAAGATCTTATCGCTGATGGCAGTAACGGGTTGCTGGTTGAACCGGAGCAGCCCGATGAGTTGGCTCGCGCCCTGCAGCGCATTATAGAAGATACTGAATTTGCAGAGCGGCTTGGACAGGAGGGACGTAAAACTGTCGTCCATGATTATCAATTAACGAACATTGTCGAGCAATGCCTTGAGCTGTATCGCAATCTTCTGGCAGAAAATAAGAGGCAAAGAGAGCAATGAAGCCTGCTCACGAGATAACAATAATGGGGGATTATACTGGTTTGCTCGATAGAGGGGAAAGTAGCATGAACAATCCACGTATCTATATCGTCATTGGCACGTTTCATCCGCTGGTTGGTGGAGCTGAAAACCAGGCTTTAGCGCAAGCAATAAAGGTGAAGGAGCGCAGTTTTGAGGTAACAGTGGTCACTTTCCGGCATGATAGCAAATGGGCACGGCGGGAAATAGTCGAGAATATACCTGTTCAGCGTGTAGCTGGCATACTGCTGGGAAAGCGGGGAAAACTGCCAGAGTTGTTGCAAAAGTTCCTGTATGTGCTGGCTTTAGCTGCTATGGGCTGGACACTCTGGCAGCAGCGTCATCGCTACGACGTGTTACATGTCCATCAATTCAATAAGTTAATACTGCCTGTGGCGCTAGCGTGCTGGCTGGCCAGAAAACCTATCATCATTGTTGTTCACAGCACAGGCAGGGAAAAAAGCGAAAGAGATAGTAATAGACTCTCATTGCTCGCAGGGCCTCTCGAGAGCGCTCTTCCCTGGTTACGAGTTGATGCACCGCGCAGCAGCTGGGCCGGTGGAGATGTAGCAGATATTGAACGCCTGGGGAAACTTGTAATGTTTTTCACTCGTAGCTTGCTTGTCTACATGCGAGCAGTGCCAGTTGTAATCAGTTCTCGCATGAAGGACTACCTCGCGCACTATCATTTTCATCTCCCCGGCACGCAACTCATTCCCAACGGGGTAGATATTACTCGTTTCCAACCGGGCTATCTGGCTCATTCTCCTCAAGAACGTGCGAGCACGGTGATCTGCGTTGCTCGCTTGAGCTATGAGAAAGGCATTGATGTGTTGTTACAGGCCTGGTATCTGGTGCAACAGGTGCCTGACTTGAAGGCGCGATTACTCATTGTCGGGAGTGGCCCTCATGAAACTCAATTGAAGCTTCTGGCTCAGGAGCTTGGTATTGCGGATAGCGTTGAGTTCGCAGGCATGCAGAGCGATATACCGCTCTATTTGCACCGCAGTAGTATTGCAGTGCTTCCTTCACGCTGGGAAGGAATGCCTGTTGCACTTTTAGAGGCAATGGCCTGTGGTCTGGCGTGTGTAGCCACTCGTGTGAGCGGAAGTGAAGATATTATCCAGCATCGCGTGAATGGGTTACTGGTTGAGCCAGAAGGTTATCAAGCTATGGCATGTGCTCTGCTCACTCTTTTACAAAATCCTCAACTGGTGAAGGAATTCAGCGAAGAGGCGCGGCAAACCGTTGAAAAACAGTATTCGCTTGAACGGATTACTGACAGCTACATAGACCTGTATAGAAGATGTGCAGGCCCTGAATACTGGTTGGCTGAGGATAACTCATGCTCCGAAATTTCTATGCCATCTTTAGCGCAAAGATAGCGAAAGGATGCCAGATCTATGTGCGGCATAGCAGGTTTTATTGATACAGAACATCGCTTTAACGATCCTGCGAAGCTCGAACTCTGGTTCCAGGTATATATAGACGAACCCGCTATACATGTTGAACAAGGTCTACAGGTACAGACAAGCCAGCTGGCTTTATAGAGGAGTTTTTCAAAAAAGCAGAGTGAGTAACAATTATTCAATTGGATGCTACATTCACTCTTTCCAGGGAGGAGAAATTACCTATGCATCTTCGGTACACTACAGAAAATACTTTGCTTGCCATGCAACAATATAGAAACTGGCCTGAGGTAGTTACCTTAATCTCTAAAAGGCAGAACTTCTATAAAGTCGTTCTCAAGAATGGAATGTGTATTGAATCCCCGCGTGGGCTTAAATCCCTGATGCATGATATCTTCTTTCGCAAAGTGTATACTCCGTCCCCTCTTCGTATCGGCAGGGATGACATCGTAGTAGACATTGGCGCTCATCATGGGGTATTTACGCTGTTCGCAGCAACTCAAACCCGGAATAGCATCTATGCCTTCGAGGCGTCCCCACTGAACTTCAAAATCCTCGCACAGAATCTCGCAGCTAATAAACTGAAGCATGTCGTTGCTTTCAACAGTGCTGTCTCTGATAAAGTTGGTGCCACCAGCTTCTTGCTTAATCCCTACGTTGAGCAAGGGAATGTACAGGCTGCCCATCTTATCCCTGAGAAACTGAAACAATTCAGGAATAAGCCAGAACATCCGGTATTTGATGATCTTGTTCCTGATCCTGACAATCTGGACATCTATACTGAAATTGAAGTTCCGACAACCTGTTTGCAGGCCATCATAGACGACAATAACCTTGGGGGCATTGACTTCCTTAAGCTGGATTGCGAGGGATCAGAGGGTTCAATCCTCGCTTCGACTTCTCCGGCGTACCTGCGCAGGATCAGGAAAATAGCCCTCGAATTTCATGACCACCTCTCGCAGTTCACCCATGTTGATATTCAGAAATTACTGGAAGAGGGCAGCTTTGTTACCAGGTTGAGCTGGGATCAGCAATCCCCTCTCGGCTATATCTATGCCTGGCGGCAGTGATTGAACTCAACAGAGCGTTAAGGAGGAAAATACAATGGTATCTGAATTGCGAGAGCTTGCGGCAAAGTCAAAGGCGGCAATTGTTGCCTATCAGATGTACGATAACTGGTCGACAAAGAGGCGCTTTAAAAGAGGCAAGATTGAACTGGCATCGGGTTCGACGCATAGCAAGTTGAGTCTGATAAAGAGTCTTGAATACATTCAAGAGGTCTTTGATGATTACCTGTACTATTCTGAGACTGCGATTGCTATGCTGCGCGGAAAAAGAATTTTAGAGATAGGGCCTGGAGATAATGTGGGTGTGGCTTTAAAGTTCTTAATGGCCGGTGCCTCACAGGTGGTGTGCCTTGATAGGTTCTTCTCAAAATATGACCAGAGTCATCAACGTCAGATTTACCAGTTTTTGAGAGGGTCGTTAAGTGAGGAAGAACAAGCTATTTTTGATGAGGTGGTAGACCTGGAGAGAGGAATCAAAGAGGATGCTCAAAAATTAGTCTATATTTATGGCACCGGGATAGAGGAGGCTGAAGCTTTATTTGAGCCAGCTTCTTTTGATTGTATTGTCTCGCGCGCTGTATGCGAGCATCTCTATGATCTTGACGCCGCTTTTTCAGTAATGGATAGACTGTTGAAACCAGGTGGGACGATGATGCATAAAGTCGATTTTCGCGACCACAACATGTTCAGCAGTCACGGTCATCATCCGCTCACGTTTCTTACTATTCGTGATGCGGTCTATAAATTGATGTCCTACGATTCT
The DNA here is from genome assembly GCA_963736995.1 of uncultured Chloroflexia bacterium. Taxonomy (GTDB): domain Bacteria; phylum Chloroflexota; class Ktedonobacteria; order Ktedonobacterales; family Ktedonobacteraceae; genus CADDYT01. The sequence continues at coordinate 881,715 of CAVTRB010000002.1, read as the reverse complement.
GGAAAACCGAACCGCAGACTGATCAATTACTATCGGCATAAAGCCGCCGGGTTAGCATATGACTCGCGGATATTGAAAACGCAGGTCGTTGGCATTGAAGATGAAATAATACCGCACAAAGAGGTACTGACCGTAGATGTCGATTATACCAGCTCAACGCTGGCTTTACTCGCCAGTATTCGCCCCCACCTACAACCGGAGTTTAGAGATATGTCTGATGAGGATCTCATGGTTGCGGGCATTTTTCTTATCATGAGAAAGCCTGATACATCCAGTGGTATATGAGTTACGGTCCTTAGTAAAGGAGAGAGAAGTGATTAAATATTTGATGACGGCAGCAGCACTCAAAGCGTTTTCCTGCTCACCTCAGACCAAACGTGTTTATCGCCGACTGGGGAATACGTTCGGGCAGAAGAGGAGAATACAGAAAGGGCTGAGTAAGCCATATCTGGAGCGAGCGCAGCAAATCCTGGCAGTACTGGAAAAGTACCAGGCCATCCAGCCCGGAGATACAGTGCTTGAAATTGGTACCGGCTGGATACACTGGGAATCAACGATTATTCGCCTGTTCTATGATGTTCACATCACCCTCTTTGATGTCTGGGATAACCGGCAGTTTGGGGCCTACCAGCGTTATTTCAAACAGCTCGCAATGGTGATCGATACGGTGATAGCGATGGATACAGCAACCTGTGAACGTGTCCACGGGTTGCTCGCAGTCATTGCACGGGCGACATCGTTTGACGAATTGTATGAGGTATTGGGTTTCCGGTATGTGGTTAATCCACCAGGGACTCTTAAGGGATTTGAGGACGAAGCCTTCTCAGCCATTTATAGTTGTAACGTACTCGAGCACATCGATAAAAAGATCCTTCCCGAGTTTGTCCAGGACTTCTACCGCGTACTCAGGCCAGGGGGCTTCTCGATACATAAGATCGACCCGGGCGATCATCTTGCTTATAGTGTTCGCAGGGGCGTTTGTATGAAAAACTATTTGCGGTACCCGGATAACGTATGGGTGCGCTACTTTGAGAATGATGTCCAGTACTTTAACCGGGTCCAGCGTTCAGAATGGTTACACTTATTTGAGGAAGCCGGGCTTGACTTGCAGGAAGAGAAACTCGCCTTTACTGATATCAGTACCATTACCATCGATCAGCACTATATGAACCTGAGCCAGGAAGATCTGCAGTGTATCACGCTCAAGGTGGTGCATAGAAAACTGTAGAACGAAACATGTGTATACTTGCCTCAATGGATCATCAAAGGCGTTGAAATTCCTATTACTGAGAAGCCTGATGCTCGTTGAAGGATGGTTCACCTGCGAGGTATTGCCCTTCAGAGCCGGGAGTGGTCGGCATGGTAGGGAGATTGACGTTGGATGGCATGCTCCAGGGGCCGTTTTGTGCATAGAAAGGTGTGGATATAGCGTCTGACGGCATGCTCCACTGCGTTCCTGTAGCTGGCACGGAACGGGGTGAGACAGGAAAACCATGAGTATTGGGTTCAGTCAAGAATGGGTTCTGGGTCTCATTATTCTGTTGTGGCTGTACAGCTGTGGCTAAGGGTGGAGGGACTGTTTCTGCAAAGGGATTGTTTGCCCATGCCTGCTCGTTGGTCGCCGCGTTTCCCCAACTGTAGAGATTGGTGGTTCCATCCATGCTTGGACTCGGCGTGCGTGTCCAGGGCCGGGCGCCACTGGGAGGCATATTCAACTCGTCTGGCATAGGTTCGAGCAGCTTTTTCACCAGGAAAATGGCAACTACCAGTAACAGAAGCAGCCCGGCTGCTAAACCGCCCAGGACAAACAATGGCGGATGCTGAGCAGGAGCGTTATTATCCGTGCTGTTGTCCGGCGAGGTGGAGTTTTGCTCGTTATTGTTTTCAGGTGTTATGCTCGTGGTCGGGGTCGAAGCGGGCAGACTGCTGCCGATGGCCCTGGTCGGCGTTGGAGATACGCCCGGAGTCGCCGTAGCAACTGGCTCGGGTGTTGAGCCTGGCAGTACCTGGCTCGCACTGGTGGAAGTGGCGGTTGGAGCGGACTGCTGAGTAGGTGTGGCCTGCGGCTGCGTGGGAGTAGCAGTCGGTGCCTGGGTGGGGGTGGCAGTTGGTGTTGGTGTATTAGTAGGAGTAGGAGTGGGTAGAAGGGGTAGGAGAAGGCGTGGGTGTAGGTGTCGGTGTATGGGTGGGCGTAGGCGAGGGTGTACGAGTGGGTCTGGGGGAAGGTGTGAGTGTGGGCGGCGTGATTGTAAGTGTGGCAGGTCGTGTCAAGGTTGGGAAGATACCGGTGTTCGTGGCGTAGGTAGTGGGCAGATGGGCGAGTACCCCAACTACGGTGAAAAGCAGGAGCGAGCCGCACAGTGCGATGAAAATACCTTTGTGCCCGCACGACCATCCTGCCCGCTGGTGCGCCAGCTCCATTTGTTCGGAATTATCCTGACCTGTTTGCTTTACTCGCTGCTTGCTGTTTTGCACAGTTCTTCTCCTCAGTGAATCATTGTTTTCCCTCCCTTACCACGGTGCGTCATATATCAGCGGGGCCAGACAGGCACGGGCTGACAGCTTGAAGTGAAGCTGCCAGTGCGGGCTATCTCGATGCTGGTGATGATATCTTCCCCTCGCTTTAGACTTTAACCGATTATTTGCTTGCCAGTCAAGTTACAGTCAAGTGATAGGAAAAAAACCTTATCCAGAGGTAGCCTTTCAGGTGTTCTTTCCGGGCAGGACGAACAGCCCACTGCGCGCCTGCTGCATGATGGCTGCTAAAAGCGGGTCCTGGAGCAGATCGCTATCTGGCGATACTGCTGCGGCAGCAGGAAGTTCGTCGGGTGTTTCTGCTGCTGCCTCATTTCCAGGTAATCCGTTGCGGGCTGATGCTTTTGCCAGCTGGTCTGTATTGTCCATAAGGGTGGCAGATGGCAAGCCTGTGCCCGGTTTCCCATTAGTGTTCCTTTGCGTTCCAGCGAGAGATGGAGCTGCTTGCTGGACTGGCAAACCGTCCCAGACTGGAGTCCAGCTTGCTGATGGCTGCGCAGGCTGTGCTATCCACTGATTCGGCACAGGATTGAGGGAACCGGCACCTGGAATGGCCGCGTGAAAGGCAGGCTGCGCAATCTGCTTTTTCCCTTTGCGTCGCCAGACCAGAACGATAAGGGCAGCAGCCAGCACTACAAAGATTGCACCCACTACCGGAGCTGGCGACTGCGTGCTGCCACTTTGCTCGCTGCCGGTGTCTGGCATTTTAGCTACCGGTTGCTGAGTGGGCCTGGAACTGCTGGTTGGCGTTGGAGCTTGCGGCTGTGTTCCGAGACTGATGGGTGTCGCCTTCGGTGTTGGAAGCACCTGTGTCTGCCGAGGTGGAATTGAGGTGGGCGTTGCCGTCTTACGCGACTTAGGAGTCGCTGTGCTCGCTGGCGCAGGTGAAGGAGAAGCTGCTGGCGTTATAACTGTTGTTGGCGTGGGCGTTACTGGAGCCACGTAGACGATGAAGGTGGCCGAGGTACTCAGCGTTGGTGGGGTGCCGCTTCCCGCCGTGGCAACGAGTTCAACCGGACCTGTAGGGTTGGTGGGTATCGTATATGTCCGGGCAAATGCGCCGTTCGCGTCGGAGGTGACGGTTCCCAGGGGGACGCTGGTGCCGCCGCTCAACTGTTGTAAAGTGAGCATGATGCTTGTCTGTGGCGGCAAGAAATTGCTGCCGCTGATCAGCGCTTGCTGACCAACGTTGAAGGTGGTTGAGGAGATAGTGAGTTGCGGTGGTGCTGCCGAGAGCACAGTATAGGAGCCAGCTACTGCGAGTGTCGAGCCTATTGAAGCGCAGACTGTGTAGGTGTCAACCGGCGTTCTGGCGGGCCAGAGAAACCAGCCGCTAAAAGCTCCGCCGTTCATAACGCCTGCCTGCCCGGTCATGACAGGTGTATATGAGGCGGCTGTGCAGGATGGGTCGGTGCTAAAGCCGAAGTTGATCACTGTTCCATCAGATACGCGCTGCCAACCCGAGCCTCTAACGACAAGCGTGGCCTGTGTTGGCCCTGCTCCCGGAGCGCTCGTCAAAGTTCCACTGGAACGGCGGGTAAGTGTCGCGGCCTGCGCAATACTTCGCTGTGTACACAGGTTCGTTGCCATAAGCATGAGCAGCGCCATGACGCACATAATTGCTTGCAGAGTAATCCATGCTATTCTTTTCTCTTGTCCCTCTCCCATGCCTTGACTATAGATTGCTTTTGACTCTGCCGTCAAGTCACTGGTACCTGTGGCTCATGCCTCTACCAGTTCGATGGCTACTTCGTAGGAGAGGCCGGGGGAGCCGCCGGTCGCAAGAGGGACTTGCTGGCTGTGCAGGTCGAGCACGGTCTCGGCATAGCTGTCAAAATGTACCGCGACCGGGACGCTGTTGAGCGGGTCTACGTAGTTGATGGTCACGCCCACCTGCCCGTAAGAGGTGCGCAGGGCATCGCGGTATTGCTCACCGGTCAGTCCGGTGGCTGTGCCATCATATTTCAGCAGGTCGTTGTAGCAGAGCAGCACCATTGACCAGGTGCGCTTGCCAGGTCCCAGATCGACATACGACTCGCCATTGTCTGCTCGCACTGTCGCCTTGCGCACTCGCGGCTGCTTCATCCGGTATGTACCCGGCTTCACAAAGTACCCTTGATTGTCGAGCATTATTTCACAATCGATACCAATTTGTGCCATACTACTACTGCTTCTCCTACTTTTCTGTCGGGGTGATACGCGAGGTCTGGGTGGTCTTTGTATCGCTGATGGAGACCAGTTCACCGTCGATAGTGACTGAAAGGCCCCATTTTTTGAGGGCGGATGTGATGATGAGGATGATTTGCGAGAGCCGGGCATTCTCTTTTTCCGTGGCCAGAACGCGGTCGCGCAGCAGGCTCATCTCCACGTTCAGGGCGTTGATAACGCGCTCCTGCACCTCTTCTGTGGTGCGCGCAAAGCCCACCCGGTAGGCCACGAAGCCGCCGATAGCCAGGAAAATCAGGAATGTCAGGTTTACCAGTGGCAGCCATTCGCTCAGTAATGCCATTTCGTTTTCTCCAGGTGAAGACGGTGTTACAATCGCTCATATCGTGCCGCCACATCCCCCCAATGAACTCTTGAAGAGGTAGCAAAGTCGCGCTGATTCTTAATCTCTTGTAGCCGTGCCTCAAACTGTGTCATCTTCGATTTTGCTGCTGCTAGCCACGCCTGGGGGATCGCAGTGTCGTCCACGCGGTCGCGCAGCGCGCCATCCTGAAAATCGAAGTTGTCGTTGGTGGGTACTTGATAGGCTTCCATGGCGTAGGCGCAGGCACCCAGCACGATGATGTCGCGATGCGCCTCCGGGATGGTCGAGCCGGAGTAGTCCAGCTGGTGTTTCGTCGCGTAGAAGACGCGCAGCACCAGCGTCGAGTCCTGTGGCAGTTCGGCGCTCGACAGCTTCAGGGTAAAGGTAGGCGCAGCCGTTCCCGTGGGGCCTGTCCCCACGCCGATTGCACCCTGTACGCCCAGATTGCCGCCAGCCGCCAGCGCAGCCGTACTGTCGAACAGGTTTGAATACTCGGCGAAGTCGCGCTCGAAAGGAGGCCAGAGCATGACCCCGCTGGTATTCACCGTCGGGGGTGCCGGTTTCAGGGCAATAGCTGTGTCCGCGCTGGTATCCACAAACTGCGCCGTCTTGTTGTCTGGCAGGGTAGCCAGCAGGTACAACTGCGAGCCGCCAACCTGTGTGCGGTAGAGATTGCGTCCGATCACAGTATTGGTCGCCGCGCCGGGTGTGGCCGGTGCCGTCGGACCGATAGGAATGTTTGCCAGCAGCACCTGCTGGTTGCCGTTCGTTGTTGTCACCGTTGCCAGCGGCGAAGGGGTCGTCTCTCCGCCCTGAGAAAGGTACGTCACCGCGTATGCATATGACCCGATGCCCATTCCAACTCCGGTCTGCGCGGTCGCCGTCATGCCCGAAGCCGGTGCTGGAAAGTACGAGCCATACGATTGCAGCGGGTAGAGCACGCGCTCGAGCCACCACACGGGATAGGCCGCGTTCCACGACACCGGGTAGGGATAGGTGCGCTGGAACGGTTGCGAGGCCATGTCGGTAAACACAATGTTGGGGTAATACTGGCTGTAACGGTCGATCGCCTTATCAATTGCGCGATCGATATCCGAGTTCTGCCAGCGCTGGTTTGACCCGCCAGATGGGTCAAACAGGTCCTGGCGTACAGCAGTCTCTATATCAGAGAGTAGCATGGTAACTTCCTTTCAACCGTTTCTCGCGGCTCTCTGTCCTTGATGGGGAATGCCGTAGGGGCGTCGCGCTGACAGCGCAGACAGCCTGGGAGGCTGTCCATCCAACCTCAAGGGAGGATACGGCTGTCGATGCGACTTTGAGGGAGCATACCTCGCCCGCGGTGGGCCAGCAGGGACGCGGGCGAGCAGGCGTCGCCCCTACGGCATGCTGCTTCCCCTAAAAGGATGGAGAATCTATCACGTTCTATCCCAGGTTGTTCTACCATCGGTCACGGTGCTCACATCACATAGCCGTAGGTGAAGAGCCAGACGGTACACGCGCCGCCGTTGGCTCTGATGTCGACGCGGCCCTGGCTATCAACCGGCAGAATACCACTGCCGTTGAGGTAGCCGCTTGCGCTCTGATTATCGCCGATGGTCAGCGTCTCTCCGAGATTGCCGCCGTGTGCCGCCAGATCGATATGCGCCGGAGGGGACGAGGTCGAAAAGTACGCCTTGCACAGCACTGCCAGTGTTGCCGCCGGAATACCGCTCAGCGTAAATGTCTGCGTCGCGCCAGCGTTGATCGTTACCCCGCTCACCTGCTGCACCGGACTGCTGATTGTTACTCGACCGGGTGGCGGAGAGGGCAACGCACTGCTGCCATTGGCGAAGACGGCGATCACGACTGCATCAGTGGGGTTGTGCTCGTCGAAAAAGAGCACCGCGCATAGCGCACCGGCCAGACACGATGTGGAATCCACCATGTTCGAGACCGGTACTCCCACCAGCGCTGTTGAGGTTGCCTCCAGTAGCAGCACCGATACGGTATATGCGCTCGCGTTAAACGACTGGATGATGCCGCGTTTAATTCCCTGGCTCATGCGTCATCGCTTGCCTGTCCAGGGCTGGTCTCGTTATCACCGCCCGCGCAGGCATGGAAACTCGCCGCCGTGTACGACGTACCCAGCACACTGTTCACCGTCGTTGCGATATTGGCGAAGGTCTGTGTCCCGGACGGGTCCACGCGAAAAAAGGTGCCATCGCCCGGCACATTGCCGTCGCTCGCCTGCTGAAAAATGCACAAAGTCCTCAAATTGAGGTATGAGCCTGCCGGGGCTATCTGTCCGCTGTTATACCGTCCCCAGGTAAATTCGGCTAAATCCAACATCGTTTGTTCCTTCCTTTCTGTTCTACTATCATTCTCATTCATGACGCCAGGTGCTCTACAGGTTTGCGCGTCGCTCTCTGGACGCGGGTGATGCTCACACGAATCCTCCTAGCGATGAAATCCTAGCCCTGAGAGCGCGCGCTGCGCGGCATTCAGCTTGAGGGCATACATCACATTGGCGAAAAACGCCTGCATCTGTGGCGTCGGTGTCACATTCGAGGCACTGTAGCGATAGGGGGCTAGCGCCCAGGAGAGCTGCACGCTCCCAGTTGCCACGACGAGCGCGCCCGATGGAGCAATATAGTACGTGGTGTTGTAGGTGTCGGCCTGCCCTGAGTAGTTGGTAATGGCCGTGGTCGCGATGATTTTCAGCCCATCAGGCGTTACGCCGTTGGCAAACACCTTATCCCACTCGTAGCCTCCACAATCCGTCCCATAGCTCTGTCCTGGCGTGAGGCCGGTACCCGCGAGCAGCCACGTGTCGGCATTGCTGTCAATCGTCCAGCCGAAGTAGGGCGGATTGCAGTAGCTGGAATACATGATGCCGATCATGCCGTTCTCTGGCCGATTTAGCACGGGGTCGCGCCACTGTGCCGTCACCAGAGTATTTGTCCCCAGGCTATTGCCCGCGCTGTAATAGGGATCGTTGGAAAGCGGTCCATTGCCAATCCCTTCGCCTCCACCCCCGTCAGAGCTTGCCACCTTGTAGCCGGTCATCGTCCGGTTGGCCCCATTTTGCCCGCCCGTCTCGTAGCGCACCTGCCAGTAGCAGGTGTTGGCTGATGTGAAGAAGGCGCTGACTCCCGACGCAATGGCCGCCTCCACGCCATTGCGCATCTGGAGCGACCAGTATTCGTCATGGCCTATCGAGAGATATGCCTTATGCGAGAGAAGCTGCGCAGGGTTGGTGTGCAGGTCCACGCTGCTCAGGTAGCAGAGGTCATAGCCCTGGCTCTCCAGCCACTGGATGAGGCATGTCTCGTAGAAAATGGCCCCGCCGCCACCCGAGAAATTGACATCTGGCCGGTCCCAGGACACCCTGGAGGCCTGCACGCTATTCCACGAGTTCGAGGGGTAGAGGCTGCTTCCGCCCCAGTAGTTATAGGCATTGTCGGTATTGTCCGGTCGCACGACCACATAATCTGATGAAGTGGAGCCGGTGACGGTGAATTTGGTGTAGGTTTGATACCCGTTCGCATCGGTGAGCTGCACCAGGTAGATTCCGGTGACCCAGTTGGCCCCCACGTTGATGGTGTAGCTGCTCGTCCAGCGCGCCTCCAGCAGGTGCGTCGTGCTATCGGAATACGCCGTCGGACAATTGTTGAGTGTGCCATTCGACTTGTCGTAGTAGCCCTGCGCGACCCCGCTCTGCCCGGTGACCGAGAGCATGAGGCGCGCCCCGTTGCCCTGATAGTAGCCGAGTCGGTACACCGCAATCGAGTACGACGTGCCTGCGGATTGCGTACTGACGTAGAGGTTGAGCGAGCCTCCGGGTGCGACCGAGCAGGCGCTGACATAGGCCTGAATTTGCGTGGTGGCGGCATTGGTCGCCTTCCATGCGGTTGTGCCTTGATTGAGGTTCTCGGTCGCGATCGCGCTCGTCATGTGGTATTTCCCCTCGCAAACGTCGTTTCACTCGTTCGCTCGCCCCCCTACCTTTCAGGCGTCCAGGCCAGTCCCCCGGACTGGCATGTCTGACCTTAAGGGAAGACTCGGAGGACATGTCGTCTCCAACTATTTCCCCTTCACGGTCGCCTGGAAGGTGGCGGAGGTCACACTCGTACACTGCCACTGCAACTGCACGTCGTCGCCAAACGGCAGGCTATTGCCACACCCGGCACCGACTCCGAAGACGTAGAAGCCCGTCGCACTCTGCGCTCCACTGGAGTTGAGCGTCATATAGTTGCCAAAAGCGTCCTTTGCTTGCAGGCGGAAATTGATGCTCGTCCCCGTGAAGGCGGACAGATACACCAGAATCAGCAATTCGGTGTATTGCCCGACCGCGAGATCTCCGCTCACACCAGTGGCAGCAATCGCGCTCTGGGTGGTGGAATAGATGGTTGCAGCCGCTCCGCGCTTGATCGGCAGCGCGCTCTGATCGGAGGCAATCACGACCGGCTGGCTGCTTGCCATCAGTGCCTGGCCCAGCGCCGTACCGTTGAGCAGCACCAGGGCGATGGGCGCAGCCGAGAGCCCGAGCTGGGCGGTGATCGACCCACTGCTATAGTTGGTGCAGACGACATAGACTGCCTTGAAGCCCGTGATGCTGCCCTGCCAGACTTGATTGGTCGCGGCCACCGCATTGATGGCTGTTGAGGAGGCAATGACCCCGCTTGAGCGGTTCCAGGCCACCAGTGGCGTCAGCGTCGCCCCGTCCGGTTCCAGGCCATAGAAGCCCAGCGTCCCCACAAAGGCGCTGGTCACCTCTAAGGCTGCCAGAAAGCTGGCCTGGGCACCCGGATTGGTCAGGGAGGCATAGGAGCCTGCCACCAGCTGTGAGACGGTCGGGATGCCGGAGAAGGTGGTAGCCGCGTTGATGGTGGGCGCGCTGGCCTCAAAGGTATCGACCGACGTTGCCGTGGCGGCGGTCTTCAGGTTGCCTGACGCATCAAGCTGCAGCGCCTGTCCCGCGCCGGAGGGTAAGAGGCCACCAACGAGGGCTGAGCCATCAGAATTCATGTAGCCGGTCATGTTGTATCTCCCCAGGATTGTAGAGCGCTGGCAGAGCGTCCGGGGACGCTCGATGCGACCTTGAGGGAGCATCCCAGCGCTTCGGTGATTGATCAGCTAAGCGACTCTATACCATAAATTGAGGCTGCCATTCCACACAAAGCAGCGCGCCGTGAGACCGGCGATCACGTCTGAAGTGCCGTCGGCAACATTGCTGGTGCCAGAGGCGGCGAAGGTAATCGAGTTGGCCGCAGCCGCCTCATTCACCACCCAGACGATTTGCCCGCTCTGGGTGCCTGTCTGTAAAATGCAGCCTGTGCGTGCGGCAGCCGGATTCACCCGTGAGACGACCAGCCCGGCGGTCGCAATTGCCCCACCCGCACCGGGATCAGGGTTGGTAGCCGACTGGCTAAAGGCCAGATCGGCATTAAAGTGCTGCTCGTGGAAGCCGTTGGTATCAAAGTTCAGGTAGGTGTTGAGTCCATCACTCACGGTGAGCGCGTTGGCGTTTGGGAGTTTAGCCATGGGGATTCTCCTTTCGTCAAGCGGGCGACCACAAGGGATCGCCCCTACGCATTCCATTATTTTTATGACTAAATTCCTCTATACAGGCCGCGGTAATCAACTATTGCTGCGCCGTATTCATGCCGTATCTTGTAGCTCACAACATCCTGAGTGAAGTTCAATCCATAGAGCGGCATATCCTGTATAAAGAGTGCAGGATTGACCTGGCCACCGACAAAACCCACTTCGATGGTGTCGACGACCATGGGGTCGGCGCTGAAAAACCATTGTGAGGTGTTCGTCAACTGGGGGGAGACGATGACCTCGACGTAGCCCATCATGGGGTTGATGTCGTTGTTGGCGCTGCCGGGGACGCCAGCCGACCTGGTGGCGACCATCGCGGTGAACTCCAGTTCCGCCGGGACAATCAGGTACTTCGGGCGCAGGCCAATGCGCTTGCCCGCCATGTTGGTCTGCTCGCGCATGGCGGTTACCCCCAGTTGCATGGCAGCAGTCGAAAGTGCGCTGGAGCCGAGGTTCGAGTGAGGCGCGCCAGTTGTGAAAAGGGCGTTGCCATCGTAGATGTTCGGGTTGGTCGAGAGGAAGGCGTAGACGAACTCTGCCAGGGTGTAGGCTGCCGCCACCGCCAGTTTGGTCGGAATCTGCTTGATCGCCATCAGGTCATCGTTGATGATGGTTTCTCGCGATACTGTTACCAGGTTACCTCTTTTGGCCGGGACATAGGTGGCGGCGGTGTCGCTCAACGAGATTGTGCTGTAGGCCGTATCTTCCGCCACCGTCGAGAGCGAGCCGAAGGCTCCCAGCCGCACGCGCGTTTGCTGTTTGAAATCTTTAATCGGGACGATTGAGCAGAAGCGCATCCATTCGGCTGGCCACGCCTGGTAGTCTTTCAAGAGCCGTTTGTTCATAGACGTGCCGAGCAGGTAGGAGAAGCTGGCGGTCGTGGTATCGGCCTCGGTTATGCGCGGGATGGGCGCGGCTTCATCGACGCGAATCACACCGGGGTCGCGCAGGCTTGCCCCACTGACGGAGGGATCGCCCGTTACCCGTGCGTATGCTTCACGTATGGAGGCGAAGGGCCGTATATTGCCCAGCCGCGCCGTATTCATGTCCAGTCCGAACATGCCATCGAAAGCCGCTTGCAGCTTCTCCGCCTCCGTGATCTGCTCTCCCACCTGGGATCGCTCAAAGCCTTGCCCGCGAATCATGCCGCTGCCAGACAGGTCGGCCAGCATGCGTCGCGTTCCCTCGATCTCGCGCTCCAGTTCTGCCTCCTCAAAGATGCGACCTGTGAAGCGCCCGCGAATAAGACTCAGCGCCGCCACCGGCATGCCCTGTCTCTCTGCCTCTAGCAGCCGCCGTTCCAGCAGCAACTGCCCTCGCTCGCGCCGTATCTCCTCCAGCAGCGTCGATGTCTCGTCATTACCTGCCTGCACTCGCGCATTGCCGTTCTGCTCGTGGCCTTCACTTTCGGATGCCGTCAGATACGGTGCGCCCTGCTCCTGCACGCGGCCTCCATTTTGCATTGTTGCGGCAGGCGCAAGTGATGGTAGCTCCACGTTCCGGGCTTCCGTGTTTGGTTCGTTCATGCTTGTTTCTCCCTGTAAAATGTGTTGAAAGGCACCGCCCGCGCTGGGCCGTGTCACGATATCGCACGAATTGAGTGCGACCACGCTCGTCACTTCTTTCAATCGCTCTCCCTGCCTTCCGACGCTTCCTGCCTCCATCGGCTGCCAGGTACCGAAGATGTCGATGGAAAGCCCGATCAATTCCGGGTGGCCCAGTGCGCAAGCTTCGTGGATCATATTCCACAGCCACTGTGCCGACTCCAGGATGTGCAGCGTTGCATCCACCCGTCCCAGTGGCTCCTCCGGCCCCTGTACCACCGATGGCGAATGGTAGAAGCCGACGATATCGCGCACCGAACGCACCTGGCTGTCTGCCGCCGTGCGCGGATGATCTACGTAGGCCTGAGCCGCCTCCAGTAACCGTGCAATTGCTCGCAGCGCCGCTTCATTGTCGTAATACCCATTGCTGCTGGCACCCCCACGCAGCGCGGTCACCCGCACCTCGTGTCCCTGCCTGTGCGCTCGCCCGCCTGGATTTGCGCCCGCGTTCTGCTCCTCAACTCGCTCCAGCTCTTGCACAGTGCGAATCAGGCCCTCAATGCGGATTGTTTCCATACCTGTCTCCACGCTCGTCTCCGGTATTGCGCTCATAGGGGTGCCTGCCCCTCAAGGCCGGACAGGAGTGGGGCCAGATGTCGGCTGCGCCGTGACATTTCATCCTGTGAGGTATAGACCTGCTCATAGTGCAGGGAGGATGGCAACTGCCGGGCATCCGCACTATGCGCCACCAGTGATGGAGCCGATGGATCCAGACCACCCGGTTCTTCGCTGACCTGAGCATGGACTTCGACCGGTCCATACAATGCCCGCAGCATCGATTGTTGCTGATCCGGCTGTACCAGCACTTCCGGGTTGCCTGGGAAGAGAAGATCAGGAGAGCGTGGGTCGGGCAGGGTTTCGTCCGGGCGATCCAGGTCGGGCGGCACGTCGGGAGTAATCAGATCAGGTAAAAAGGGGTCTGGTCGCGTGGGGTCGGGCAGGGAAAGGCCGGGAATGGTGAGATCAACCCGTTGCAGAGGTGGCAGCGAAAAATCTGGCCGCGTCGAATCTGCCAGCACATAATCATCCATGGTGAAGCCTCCAGAAGGGAATGAGAGGAACGATGTAAGTGGTACGACAAGGGGAAGAATGAAGGGGTCAAGTAAAGCAATACTTTTGTCTGCCTGCCTACTTGCTTGCTTACTGAAAGAAGTATAACCGGTTGGTTGGTAAATGTCAAGTGGGAAACCTGCGAAAAATCTCTGCTATGCCGATGAAAAAATGGTGAGATATGCATTTTGCTATGAAGGTCGCGGAAGCTGGGCCGCTTGAAGGATCTATATGGCTTTCAGAACGCCCACTTCGTAGCTGTGGAGGAGAAAACACTATGGACGTACAATCGTCACTATCATCCTCGCCATTGTCATCGCATCAGTTGCCCGGTTCCCCGGACGCTGTGTCCGCTCCCGCTGCCTCGTCGACACGGGCACAGGAGCAGGAAGGAAGCGCTATGTCACGGCGATCAACGAAGGGATCGCCGGCTAGAGCTGACGCTTCGAAAACCTTCCATACAGCAGCAGTGAAGCCAACGCTGCCTGCTGTCCTCGGCAGGTCTGACCTGATCGCCTTGATGGTGTTGATCGTTGTCTTCGCTTTGAACACCAATGGAGTTCAGTTTGGTGGCCCGGCCAGCTTTCTTTACTGGGGGGTGGGACTACTCACCTTTCTGCTGCCGTGTGCCGTTGTCACGCGCTGGTTGGCCCGGAGATACCCGGGGCAAGGCGCGCCCTATCTGTGGGCGGCGCAGGTGCTCGGACCAGAGTGGAGCTTTTTCTCCGCGTTCTGCGCCTGGCTGCCCGGCGTTCTGGTCATCCTCGCCGTCATTGAAAGTGACTTCCTTTTCATCCAATATCTCACTCCGACCTCGTTTGCCACGCCGATACAGCAATGTCCGCTGCTTGTGCTCACCCTGCTGGCTGCCACAGTCGGCGTTTGTCTGCCGCTGCGCTGGGTGAAGCGCATCTTGCTCAGTATGACCGCTCTCTACCTCTCAGTTTTCGGACTGATCGGCCTGGCTGGCATCTGCTGGCTGGTGCAAGGACATGCTGCCGCTGTTTCCCCTGGCTTCTTCAGCGCCGCCTCCTGGCAACCCAACGGCAACAATTTCGCCGTCTACGGCATTGTTGTACTGGCCCTGCTCGGCGTCGACATCCCTATCTTCATGGGTGGCGAAGTGCGCGGCGATAAGCGAGCGGCACGCCGTGCCAGCAACTATGTCTGGTGGGGGAGCGCGCTGGCCTTTCTGGCCTATATATGCGGCACATTCGGCATCATGGTCGTCGTTCCACCCGCACAATCCGGTATGCCCCTTGCCAGCGTACAGGCCATTGCCACCGTCTTTGGCCCCTTTACCGCAAAAGGGGCAGATATTATTCTGGTGCTCAGCCAGGTCGCTATTGTCATGGCCTACATTCTCCTGTTCTCCCGCTTGCTCTTCGTTGTAGGGCAGGATCGCCGCCTGCCATCCTTCCTGGCCAGTGTCAACCGGCACGGCGTTCCCATTGCCAGCATTCTCACCCAGGCAGCTATTGTCGCCGTTGCCGCCATTCTCTCCTACGTCGCTGTTCCACTGGTCTTTGAGAGCCTTATCAGTCCGACGGATCTGGCCTTAGAAATCTATAACGTCACGCAGGCAGGAACAACCGTCGTCTGGGTCTGCTCCATTATCCAGATATTCGTGCTGGTGCTCGTCCTCAACATGCGCAAATCCAAACGCGCCCGCTTTCGCAGAGGTCGAGCGAACGCGTTGTCTGCTTTGCATGGCCCGCGCCCGCTTCATCGCTTTCAACGGCATTGCCATTACCGGTATCTTTGCCTCCTTCATCGGCATCTGGGCCACTATCTCCAGTTCCTGGCTGCCCTCGCTCATCCCCGATACCCGCTGGATGGTACTCGTCGTCGTTGTTACCCTTGCCTCCCTGCTCGTCGGCTGGGTCGCCAGTGAGGTGCCGCGTATGCATGGACTCCTGGGTGAGCAGCAGCGACTCAATCGCCGCGAGATCGCGCTGCGCGAACAATTGCAGGCGGCTTATGATGAACAGGAGCTGCTCCTGCGGCAGCAGCAAGAACTCCTGGCCGAACTGGATCGCCTCTATCGCGAGCAGGCGAAGGCAGCAATCACCGATGCCATTACCGGCCTGCCCAACCATCGTGCTATCATGAGCCTGGTGGATGAAGAGATAGCGCGTTGCCGGGAAACTACAGGGGAGCAAGTTAGTGGAGCCGATGTTCCTACTTGCGCTGTCCTCTTCGTCGACATTGATCACTTCAAGCGCATCAACGATACATGGGGACATCAAGCGGGCGATGCCATCTTGCATGAGATTAGCCAGCGACTGCGTGCCACCCTGCGCCTGGAGGATTATGTTGGTCGCTATGGCGGCGAAGAATTTGCCATTGTGCTTACCGATGTTGCCCTCAATGCGGCCCTTGAGATCGGCGAGCGCCTGCGCTCCGCCATCGCCTCACAGCCCTGTCTCCTGGTAGCGGGAAACACCTGTGACATCGGGATGGAGGCGGCTACCAATCCAACCCTGGTCTCCATTCCAGTAACAGCCAGCATCGGGGTGGCGCTTCATGGCCTGCATGGCTGGACTCGTGAGGCGCTAATCGAGGCCGCCGATCGCGCCATGTACCAGGCAAAGCATGGCGGGCGTAATCGTGTCTGCCTCGCCGATGTTCCTGACGCTCCAGCAAGCGAAGAGTTACAGGAGCTTAGCGCGGGAGGGGTGAACGCTTATCTTCCCTGATAGCAATGTAGGGGCGCAATGCATTGCGCTCGCAAAAGGGAGATGCGGTTCCATCGCAATGCATTGCGCCCCTACATTTTTGGGTCTGGTAGAACTCCGATCTATACGAGGTCGGAGAGCAGAGAAGCGTACATCGGCTGGCGCAGGGTGCGCAGGGCTTTGACCTCAATCTGCCGCACACGCTCCCTCGTTAGCTTGAAGTACTCGCTCAATTCCTCCAGAGTATGGCAGGTTCCATCGTGCAGGCCGTAGCGAAGCTCGATCACCTGCCGCTCGCGAACGGATAAATGCCCTAGCGCGCCGCCAATTTGCGCCCGTAAGGTCTCGTGCGTCACGACGTCCGCCGGTGCAGTAGCCTGCGTATCCTCCAGCGTCTCAGCCAGCGAGAACTGATCGTCGTCCAGCAGGGGAGCGTCCAGTGAGATAGGCGTCTCAGCCATGCTCTGTAGCTCGATGATTTGTTGTTTTGAACACCTCATGGCTCGCCCCAGTTCTTCCGGGGTCGGTTCGCGTCCAAGTTCCTGGTAGAGCAGTCGCTCTACCCGCTTCAGCTTGTAAATCTGCTCGACGATATGTACCGGCACGTGGATGCTGCGTGTCTGCTCGGCCACAGCTCTACTGATCGCCTGCCGAATCCACCAGGTGGCATAGGTGCTGAAGCGGCAGCCACGGGCCGGATCAAACTTCTGGGCGGCGCGTATCAGGCCCAGATTGCCCTCCTGTACCAGGTCGAGCAGGGAAACGCTCTGGTTGATGTAGCGTTTCGCGATGCTTACGACCAGACGCAGGTTCGCCTCGACCAGCTGTTGTAGTGCCTCCGTCTCGCCCTGTATCACACGCCGGGCCAGGCTCAATTCCTGCTCCGCCGTCAGCAGCGGCGAACGGCCTATCTCGGCCAGATACTGCCGCAGTGCGTTATCGAGACCAACGACGCTGCTCTCCTCCTCCTCTGCTTCCTCCCGCTCTTCTACAAACACTCCATCGTCTACATCCAGCACATCATCGTCAAAATACGGCATTTTAGCCGCAATGACCGGCTGATCAGCGGCCTTCCGGCGCGCAACTTTTGCCGTGGATTTCACAGGCCTACTGGACGTTCCGGGTACATTGAGTACGTTGGGCGCTATCCGTTGCGCCCCCATAGCGATGGCAACCATCCCTATTCTGTCTCCTTCCTCACAAACCACATTTTCCACAACCAGAAAACAAACCAGAAAACCGGTGCGCATTTGCATCGGTTTTCGGGGGAGACATATGCCCTTTTTGCTCACACTCCCTTACTTCATTTCCTGCAAGATATATGCCAGAAGACTGATACACTCCATAGATGCTTTCTACATTGGTCACCTGTATTGCTCATTTTTCCGGGTAAATACCCTCAAATTCCTTGAAAAATACCGTTCTTTCTAGAACGCAAAATTCAGTATCTTTGCCCCGAAAGGCTGCTCCACACCTGTAAAAAATTTCCAGCGCTGGGGATTTTTTCGCAGGGTTTATCGTAATAATTTGCCGCATTCTGTGCATGATCTATCGCGCCTCCGAGGTATGTTGTAAACGCGAAATCGGGCAAAATGCCCGTTTATTTGTTCGTAAGGTAGGGGCAAGCCCGGCGGACCGGGTATCCTGGCGCGAAAAGGAAAAAGGGGTATGCACTCAGAAGATAGCTTATCACGTTCGTCTCGCTCATCACGCTCATCGAAGTCTTCGGTATGGATCGACCCGGCGTACAGGCTGCCCAATGTACCTTCGCCTATTCCACCCCGTGCCTCAGCTCAGAAGCGACATTCCGCCCGGGTACCCGTAAAATATAGAGGGACGCAAAGGAACGCGCCGGTCCCCCCACGCAGAGTTACCCTGGAGCAACAATCACAATCGCCGTTATGGCAATATGATTCGCCCGATTTTGAGATCGAGAGCAGCATTGCTGCCCTTTCGCTTGTGGTTCCCGCTACCCCTGCTACTTACGATCCTTTTGTCACAGAGTTATCTCCAATAGATGAATTGCCAACACGCCCGGAGGAACCCGTAGGGCCGCGCGTGATCGAGTCCACTGCCGAACTGCCAACGCGCCCGGAGCTGTCTGCCTCCTCTCCTGTAGCCGACTTGCCGACCCGACCTGAGCATCGTCATGGAAACTTTTCCCAGGCCGATCAATCGGCGGTGCGCACGATGAATCGAGCGCCTACAGAGCTTGATACAGTGCCGCCCTTGCTCCTTTCCCCTGCCTGGGATGTATCCGTCGAACACGATCCTGACCTGCCCACGCAGGCGCTCATTCCGGCCCATATTGATCTGTTTCCGTTCGCACATCCGGCTGGAGTCAATCTCCGCAATGCACGGTTACCAGTGAGGCCTCGATTGATTGAGGCCACCGCCGATTTATTAGTTCCTGATGACTCCAGCCTGGCTTCCTGGACGGCAGGGGGAGCACGACAATCTCCCCTTGCTCAACGGCTGATTGAGCGCCGCGGGCAGCGAGGGCAACGCGGCTTCTCTTCAGTGCGTCTCAATCCGCCTGATCGGGTGCGGTGGTGGCTACTGAAACCAGGACACGTCGAGTTTATCGTCTGGTTGGCTGGCACCATCCTGTTGATCGCGGTGTCGCTGGCACTCTTATTTATGACCAGCTTAAGCTTCGGCTGGCTGACAATTGGTTCCTTGAGCCGGTTCTCTCCCTCCTCCAACAGCGCGCATCCTCTGCCGACGATCGTGACCAATCCAGCTTTGAAGCTGGAGTTGCTGGATAATGGGTCGTTCCTGCCCGGGCAGAGCATCCGTTTGCACGGTCAGGGCTTTACGTCTGACGGCGACATCTTCTTCACCTATGACCGCATGCAATCGTTTTCTCCACAGGATATGGTGCAGGCCGACGTGCATGGCACATTTACCGCCACGCTGACGCTCGGAACGGGTCAGCAATGGTATCCTGGCCTACATCTTATCGAGGCGCGTGATCTCGCCAGTGGCTACCTGGCTGCGGTGAAGATCAGCATTATTATCCCTGCCAGCCAGAAGGGAAGTAATGGCACGAATGCGCCTGTTCGCACTGGTGTACCAGGAAAAGCTACACCGACACCCGCTTCTGGCAACGGCAATGGCAACAAGCCAACACCAGGCCCCAACCCTGGTGGTCAGACACCCGTTCCCGTGACACCCACCTCTACTGTCGGCATCACACCCACGCCGACGCTTAGCCCGTCGCCGTCACCAACACCCACGAATACGCCGACCCCAACATCGACACCAACCAGTACGCCAACGCCGACCTCACCCACCCCTACTCCGGGCCTCTCACCCACGCCTACCCCTTAACGCTGTGATCTTTTTCAAACCTTGCCAGATCAGTGCGCTTATCTGCAAACTGGAAGACTATCTCCCCCATTAGCTACGCGATCCTGATAGCTACCCTTTTTTCCTATTCAAGAGACAATACAGGCTGATCGATAGTTACTACTATAGGTGGGCTAAATTTATAAATTTCTATGATTGTGCCCGCTCAAATACACCTATGGCTCTCACGAAGAGGAATACTGTAGAAAGGTAGCTTTATTTTTATGCACCTCTCTGGAAAGCACCCCTCGCGCCTCACTTTAGGATTGATAGCGCGCCTTGCGCTTGCCTTTTTTTCAATCCTTGCCAGTTTCTTACTGGTATGGGCCGTTACTGGCAACCCTCTTTTCGCGGCTCATGCCTCTTCGACCACCTCCATTCGCGAAATCGCTGTCCATCAACAGGAGCCGTGGGACGTTGCCTTCGATCATAGCAGCCACGTCTGGGTTGCAGTGCCGGAATGCGATCCCAACCCACTCTGTGGCAGTGCCAGTACAGGGCGTCATTGCTGAATATAGCGACCCGGCTTTTTCCTGGGTGAATGATTATGCTGAGCCGTCGGGCTACTCCAGTCCGCTCTTTGTCGCCGTTGATGGTAGTGGCAATATCTGGTTCACCGAACCCATGACCGCTGCCATAGGCGAACTGATCCCCGGCAGTTCTAGCTGGAACCAGTGGAAGACTCCATCCGGCGGCGCGCCCTTCGATCTCGCTTTTGACCACTCCGGTAATATCTGGTTTACCGAGGTCAACAGCAATAAAATCGGTGAATTTAACCCATCCAGCCATCAGTTTATTGGCGAAGTACCCACTCCGACCGCGAATAGCGCTCCTTACGGCATCACCGGCCCGGACCCGAACAGTGGCGCTATGTGGTTTACAGAAAATAACAGTGCCGTCGCTCAGATCGGCAGCTTCGTCCCACCAACCTCTGGCTCCTTGAGCACGAGCGCCATCAAAGAATATAAGACGCATCCTGTCGGCAACACCACCACGCCGCATCTCATCACCTTTGATGGCAGGGGCAACATCTGGTGGACGGAAGGCTTCGATGCAGAAATTGGTCGCCTGGTCATCAGCCAGGCCGCCGCTGGCACCAGCAATGGCGTCACGGAATTTCATGACCCCGGCTGCGTCAACACGTCGGGAAACCCCGTTACCTGTTCGACAGGCACACATACCTCTGGTATCGGCGTCGATAGTAATGGCACGGTCTGGTTCGACGACTCGGAGAATGCCCAGATCGTCTCCTTCGTGCCTTCCTCGTCAACCTTTACGGAATACGCCACCCCGACGGCGAACAGCCATCCCCATGATGGTCTTGCCATCGACAGCAGCAACAATGTCTGGTTCGCAGAAGAGTTTGCGAACAAGCTAGGTGAAGTTTTGCAGGGGAGTTCAGGCGGTTCAACGCCAACGCCCAATCCGACTTCGACGCCGCCTGCAAATAGCGGCCCCGTCTCGAAGGCATGGTATTTCGCAGAGGGCCGCGTCGGCTCTGGCTTCCAGGAATATCTCACTATCGATAATCCCGATTCCGCCAATACCTGCTCCGTCAACATTCAATATCTCTATGTCAGAGATGGCTCTAGCTCATCGCAGTCGAAGACCGTGACCGTCACAGTGAACGCGAGCCAGCGCATCAGCGAATCGGCCAACAGCGACCTCGGTATCCAACAGTACGCGACGCCCGCCGCCAGCGATGCCGCCATCGTGACCGTCAACAGCGGGACCACCCCCAACTGCAAAGGCGTTGTCGCCGAACGCCCGCTGTACATGTACAATTATCATGGCATCAGCAGTGGGGATGATGTGCTGGGTGTGACGACGCTCAACAAGACCTTCTACTTCGCTGATGTGCCGACCGCCAGTGGCTACTCCTCGTATCTCACCATCCTGAACCCTCCGGGCGGCAGTACGGCCAATATCACGGCCACCTACTACGCCAATGGCATTCAGCTCAAGCAGCAAACGCTCGCAGTTCCACCCGCCTCTCGCGGCACCATCTCGCCCAACGGGCAAAATTTGCCCGCGCACGTCGCCGCCATCGTCACCTCCGATCAGCCCGTCGCTGTAGAGCGCCCCGACTACTTCGCCAGCGTCAATGGCGGCAAGGCCGGCGCCATTTCCGGTGCCAGCGACGTCATCGGCCTGCCATCTTCTGCCAACGACTGGTTGTTCGCGGAAGGTTTTACCGGTAACAGCGATCAGCCCAACTACCAGGAAAACCTCGTCATAGCAAACCTTGACCCGGCCAACAATGCCTCGGTCAATATCAAACT
This sequence comes from uncultured Chloroflexia bacterium, assembly GCA_963736995.1. Classification (GTDB taxonomy): domain Bacteria; phylum Chloroflexota; class Ktedonobacteria; order Ktedonobacterales; family Ktedonobacteraceae; genus CADDYT01. Next base: position 860,099 of record CAVTRB010000002.1, on the reverse strand, counting down.
GGAGTACGGCAACGGCAGCAGCCAGACGATTCCCTTGACGGTCACCAGCAAGAGCCAGGTCATCTGGAACGTGAATCAGAGTGCAACCAGTTCCACGGCGACGCCGGAGGTCTCCGCCGATGTCTCCTCCACTGGCGCGCAGATCGTCGTCGAACGAGAAATGTTCTTCCAGTATCACCATACTGTGAATAACCTCACCACGACGGCCAATGGCGGCAACGAAATCCTGGGCCAGCCCGGTCCCGCCAGCAAATATAGCTACAGCTTCTCAGAGGGCTACACCTATACCGGCTATAACGAGTGGCTCACCATCCAGAATCCGACTAATAGCGCAGAAACCATCGACGTGACCCTTTTCAACACTACCGGCAAAGTGTACACCTTCTCAATTTCCGTAGGAGCTACCACGCGCTCGACCACCGACCTGACGGCTATCGTTGCCGGAAACATGGTCTCCTGTCACTGTAAATTCGATGACCAGGTCTCCATGTCCGTCCAATCGACCAACAACGCTCCTTTCGTTGCCGAACGCCCCCAGTACTGGAACACCAACGGCACCGGCACCAGCTATCCCACCCAGGGCGGCACCGATATTATCGGCTATACAGGAGGGTAGAGGGCTTTATTGACTGATATACGCGAGGGCGATCCCTGTGGTCGCCCTCGCCTCCGTCGTATTATAATCCCGCTAAATCCCCACTAGAAGTCCGAGAAAGTTGCTCCATTATATACCTTGACAAGTATATACCCTATGGTGTATACTAAGAGAGTAGAAACTGTGTTCGAGGCTGGCTCCGTTCCGTCCGCTCATGTGGATGCTCTCAAACGCCACCTCGACCGCATAGATCAATCACCACCAACGAAAGAGTAGACAAAGAGAAGACGACGCGGCCCAAACCGCGCACGGAACAAAGGAGGAACGTAATGAAAATCAAGCTGACCAGCGTATACGTGGATGACCAGGACAAGGCCCTGCACTTCTATACGGAGGTACTGGGCTTTAGCAAGAAGTCCGATTTCAGGCAAGGCTCATATCGCTGGCTGACCGTGGCCTCGCCCGAGGAGCCGGATGGCACTGAACTGCAGCTGGCGCTCAACGACAACCCCCCCGCCAAAGCGTATCAGCAGGCGCTCTTTCAACAGGGCCAGCCCGCGATCATGTTCTTCACTAATGACATCAGGGGCGACTACGAGCGGATCAAGGCTAGTGGTGCTGAGTTCACGATGCCGCCCACTGATGTGACCGCCTCGACCATTGCGATGCTGAACGATACCTGCGGCAACCTCATTCAACTCACCCAGCTGGCGCGCCATTAAGGGCGGTCGTTCAGCTACTGGCGCTCTATGGAGTATAAGAAGAGAGTGGAGACTGTGTTCGACATCATTGCGGAGCCGAACCGTCGTGCGATCTTGAGCCTGCTGGCTGTGTCACCACAGCCGGTAGGAGAGATCGCACGTCAGCTTCGTATGTCGCAGCCGACCGTGTCAAAACACCTGCGCGTGCTGCGCGAGGCCGGGTTCGTCGAAGCCACGGTGGACGCACAGCGCCGCCTCTACCGGCTGAAACCTGAACCACTTCAGGAGGTGGATGCCTGGCTGGCTCCGTTTCGTCAGTTCTGGTCCGCTCACGTGGATGCTCTCGCACGCCACCTCGACCGCATGGATCAATCAACACCAACGAAAGAGTAGACAAGGAGAAGAAGATGACCGAGCGCGAGCAGTACGCACCGGGTCCGGCCAGCGGGGCGCAGGTACGAAAGGATGGAGAGAAGTGGACGCTCATTCTCGTCAGAGAACTGCGCCACTCGCCGGAAAAAGTCTGGCAGGCGCTTACCGACCCGGTGCAACTGCGCGAGTGGGCACCCTTTGAAGCCGATGGGAGTCTGGGTACGGTTGGAACCACAGTGAAGCTCACCACGGTGGGAGCGCCTACACCGCAGGTTTCCGAAACAAGAGTGAGGCGAGCTGATGCTCCCTGGGTGCTTGAGTACAACTGGGGAGGCACCATCCGCTGGGAACTCGAAGCCTCTGGTAGTGGCACGCGCCTGACGCTGTGGCACAACATCGATCGCCGCTTCATCTCCATGGGTGCTGCCGGGTGGCACATTTGTTTCGATGTTCTGGATCACCTTCTCAACGGAACTCCCATCGGTCGTATCGTTGCTGGTGAGGCGATGAAGTTTGGTTGGCCTCGGCTCAATGCGGAGTACGCCCGGCAATTCGGTCAGGAGAGGGAGTATCCATGAGTATGGCTCAGGAATATAAGGCACCCCTCGTGACCTGCTCAACGCCAGAAATTCCCTGACCAGCCAGTATCTGTAGCAGTTCTGGCCCAATATCTTTGCATGCTCTCCCTCTCCAACCTGCCTGACAGGGGCGTACAGGCGTGGCAGTGGCACCTGGAATAACTATGCTTTCCCTGCTGTCACCTTTCCATTCTGCCTCTTGAACGTAAATTTGCCGTAATTACCGAAGTTCAATTCCTGTATGGGGAAGTCAAATGTGGCTTTATTTGCTGCCGCAGCAATGGATTTCTTGATATCCTCCACTGCTTGAAAAGCCTCCTGTGTATTGCTGAATTCATCGAGGTTTACGAGACGGCTTACTTCGTTCTGAACCGCTTGAACGTGACCAGGCAGACCCGGTAGCGTTTTGAAGAGATCGCTGATTCTTTCCGACTTGAGTGTTGCCACCCAGCGATTCAGATCTTCAGAGGGATGGATGATATTGTGCCTCTCATCAACTTCCTGATGCCGGTGTTTCTCGCTGTAATGTGTTGCATACTCTCTCTTCCAATCACGCTTCAGCAACTCAATGTCCACGATTTTATCGAATATCATCTGAATGTTTCTCAGATCTACCGCCGCATTACCCACTCCTCTCGTGGCTTCTTCCGGCTTCAACGATGAGCTTTGTACCTGGAACTCCCTCACTTCAATCTCCTCCGGTGCCTGGCCTCTGTAGACTGCAATGCAATGAGCATGATATACATAAGGCAGTGTCTGGAGGCTTACTTCGAGGCCAAACTGTCCTGGATACTCTCGCTCGAATCTGCTCTTGTATATACCTGTTATTTTCCCTCTCATCTGCTCAGGGTGCTCACGCAGGAGGCGTAGAAACTTCGTTGAGGTCGGCTCTTCCAGGAATGCTTTCTTGTCCTCAGGCCAACTGTTTTGCTGTACAACCTGGCCCGGGGCCGCTGTCCGTCCTGGTACATAAGCCTTCTCACTCCCCGGTTTTCCAGCTCCGTTACCTGCATCTTGCTGATCGTTCGCAAGCCGATCTAGTAGACTCTCCGCCGATTGCCCCATTGTCACCCGTCTTGCTACAGCATCAGCCTGTTGTTCGTAGCTATCCCCCACCTGCCCGATGCCACCTGCAATTCGCACACCGTTGCGCTGCTGCACCACATGCGCCGCCTCATGAGCAACGGTATCGAGACCTGGCGTATCCGCGAACACCACATGATCCCCCGTGGTATACGCAGAAGCATGCATAGCCATTGTGCTCGCTGTGGCCTTCGATCCCATGTGCGCCTGAACCTGGCTGACATCATGGTGGCCGAACGACTTCTGAATCTGCTCAGCATATGGGAGCTTGCTCGCAGGAGTCTGCAAACCTTCTTGAGCGGCCCGTCGAACCCCCTCCGTAGAGACATCTTCTGCCCTGGCCAGGGATAGGTGAGATTCAAGTCTCTCCCGCTGTATCGCGGGCGACCCGGTTTGTGAAACTGCCTGACTGCTCATCGGACTGGCCGGAGGAAAGATGGGAATGTGAGCAAAGGAATATTCAAAGTGGTTAGCATGGTCGGACCGGGCTTGCCAATCAGAATGGGTCTGTTCGGAAGTGGCAGTGGAGTTGAGTGCGAACGGGCGGGAAGGCCGTAGGAGGGTTGAAGTCGAAACCCTGGGAGACAATATACTGCGTCTCTGCTGCTGAAGTTGCTTGAAAGTACCCATGCGTCTCTCCTTCAGGATGCTGCGAATCACCTGCCGAATGAATACGTAACTGTCGAGCAGATACCTCTTGATGATGCAAATTATCTACTATCGACTGTAAGTATACCCAATTCTTATGCAGTTGTCCATAATCGGCACGACATCGGTGATCCTGTGCTCGCTGATTGAGAAGGGCAGGGTGATGTACTCACCCATCACCCACAGAAATTCCAATAGAAGAGTATTGCCCTTGTCTTTCTTTCCATTTCATGCTATACTCATACAGGCAAGCAGCCGGTGCTACTTTCGTTTCGTCCACGTATTGCCTGCTTACAGGTTCACCCACCCTCTTCTCCGGTTTTCATATGAAAGAGAATGCCTCTCGTATTGCGCGTTTTGCACGGCACGTCCTCGGCAAGCCGCTCTACCCGTACCAGTGGGAGATCGCGGAAGCGATTCTGGCCTCCGTCTTCAATGGTGACGGCAAGATTTTCAGCGTCATGATGGCCCGTCAGATGGGGAAAAATCAGCTTTCCGCGGTCATCGAGGCCTATCTGCTCACCTGCATGCCACAGGGAACGATTGTGAAGGCCGCGCCCACCTTCACGCCGCAGATCATCAATAGCCGCCTGCGCCTGCTCTCCCTGCTCGACACTCCCTTCACGCGAGACCGCATCTGGATGAGCAACGGCTATATCATCGGCCTCGCTCCTCGCGCTGATGCTGCCGTACTGCGTGCGCACAGCGGGCCGCGCGTCATGTTCTACTCGGCTAGCCCGGATAGCAACGTTGTTGGCGCTACTGCCGACCTGCTGCTGGAGATCGACGAGGCACAGGATGTCTCCACCGAGAAGTTTGATCGCGACTTCAGACCGATGGCTGCCGTGCAAAACGCGACCACCATCCTTTACGGCACTGCCTGGTCCGACGACACCTTACTGGCGCAGCAGCGAGCCAGCAACCTCGCTCTGGAGCAGCGCACGGGGGAGCGCCGCCACTTCGAGTTCGACTGGCGCGTCCTCGCCGCACTCAACCCGGCCTATCGCGCCTTCGTCGAACAGGAAATTGCCCGCCTGGGTGAGGAGCATCTGGCTGTTCAGACGCAGTATTTTCTGCGCCCCATCAGCGGCGCTGGCTACTTTCTCAATCCCTTGCAGCGCACCCTCTTACAGGGAACGCATCGCTGGGAGGAGGCACCTGCGACAGATGGCACGCGTGAAGGCTGGTACGTCGCGGGCATGGATGTGGCCGGAGAGGAACGCCCTGCGCGCGGCAGCGCCAACGCCAGCATAGAGGGCATGACGCGGACGCAGCGGGATAGCACCGTTATCACCATTGGCCGTGTCTTCCTGAACGAACTGAATTTGCCATGCGTGGAGGTGGTGCATCAATACTGGTGGACGGGCAAGCCGTACCTGGAACAGTATGCTGCGGCAGTAGCTCTGGCGGAGCAATGGGGTCTGCGCGCGCTCGTCATCGATGCCACCGGTCTCGGTGCAGGCCTGGCCTCGCTGCTCAGCAATCGTCTGGGAGAGGAGCGCGTGCAGGCATTCACGTTTACACGCCCCGGCAAATCTCGCCTGGCCTACCAGTTGCTCGCCCTTTTGAACAGCGGACGCCTTAAGCTCTACGCCGCCGCCGGGGCCCCGACGTCTCTCTACGAGGAGTGCTGGCGACAACTCCGCCTGGCTCGCTATCGTCTGCCTGCCCCCGAAGTCCTCGATTTCTACGTCGACCCCACTGATGGCCACGACGATTTTCTCATCAGCCTCGCCCTGCTGACGGAAGCCCTCAATACGCTCTCTGCCCCCGCCGCCTCGACGCTTATTCGCCCCCGTAAATTGTATCAAGAGGAGGGAAAGTTCTAACCGGCCTGCTTTTCACCGAGCGCCTGCTCGTCCAGCCCGTGCTGTTTCTGCAAATACGCGCTCCAGCGCAGCAAAATCACCATCACGCCTTCAACGACGAGGATGCCGACGAACTTGTAGAAGGAAGGCAGGACCAGCGCCAGGATGCCGAGCGCGCACGTCACGCCGTAGAGCACGAGACACACCTGCCGTGGCTTCAAGCCGCCAAAGAGCAGCCGGTAATGCAGGTGGGTGAAGCGAGCATGCATTGGTAGCAGGTCGCGCTGCATCGGATGCTGCCCGCGCATGATGCGATGAATCATTACCAGCGCCACATCCAGTATCGGTATGCCCAGCAGCATCAAGATGAGGGCGAACTTCGCGCCGCCGATGATTGCCAGCACGGCCAGTGCGATGCCCAGGAACTGAGAGCCACTGTCGCCCATGATGATTTGCGCGGGACTCCAGTTATGCGGGAGGAAGCCTGCTACCGCACCTGTAAAAATGGCGGCCAGCAGCGCGATGCTGTATTGTTGCAGCGACCAGCTAATGATCGTAATGAAGAGACCGGTAATCGCCACAATGCCTGGTGCCAGCCCGTCCAATCCATCGATGAAATTGATGGCGTTCATCATGCCCACAATCCAGAACCAGGTAAAGAGGACGGCGGGAATGGCCAGCCAGGAGACGATGGGTTCTCGAATAAACAGCGTCAGCGTGGGTTGCCGGTACCAGGGAAGCGCGGGATTGTAGGCAGCGGAACCTCCCGCGAAGGGATTATGGATGCCGAAGAAAAGTACTCCGTGAAAGACATGCAGACCTGGCCCTAACAGAATCAGAACGGCGACCGTCTGCGCAATCAGCTTTGGCAGAGGCTTCAGCCCCTTTACATCGTCGTAGGCATGAACCACAACGATAAGCAGGGACGCAATCACGAAAAGGGTATAGATGATCAGTTCTTTAGGAAAGATATGTCCGAAGATGGATTCGACCGGCTGCTGCTGCGTGGTGAGGGAGGGCGCGTAGAAAAGCAGAGAGACGATGAGAAAGGCGACAAAAATGGCCAGTCCGCCCAGCCTGGGCTTTGCAGTCGTGTGAATCTTGCCCTCTTTCACGGGTTCTACCCACCCGAACCGCAGGCACATCTTCTTCACCAGCAGCGTGAAAAAATAGGCAAGCGCAAAGGTGAGGATTCCGATCAGCAGAATATATGCGCCCTGCGGCACAACAGGCACAACAGATAGCGGTAAAAAACTTCCTACATACAAATTACGACATCCTTTCTGGCTTCGTCGCACAGTCTTCAGCCTGTGAGAAATCTCTCTACTTGTTAAACGAACGAGACAGGTAGAATGGATGGCTGCCGGTGATACGTTTTGTGCGCATGAACGGAGCCAAAGAAGAAAAGAAATTACTCGACGCGAGACCTGTAACGTGGTACAATGCGTGGCATCAGAGTTCCTATTTGTTTACATTCCAGGTAGCACAGATGAGCGCTTGTCCCCTATTTCTATGTACTAAGGAGAGCATTTATGGCGCGAAGACGCAAGAGACCTCCGCAGGAGAGCATTGATAGTATTTTACTGGCTATGAGCCGTCGCGATGACCTTGATGATGATACCTTGATGCATTATTTCGACCGGCTGGATGAAGAATGGGAAACGGGCGCGCGTGAGAAGGTCTTACATCTCTTACGCAGCTACGACACTGCCGCCAACTCTGCTGCTGTCATGATCCTCTCTGAACTGGCAAGCGATGACGACCTGGAGTACCTGGAAGACTTTATAACCGATCCGACCGTTACCGATCTGGCAAAGCTTACCCTGGCTCCACTGCTTAAAGAGTTAGACTCCCCTATGGCCGACGATGGCATTCTCCCCTATCTCAACGACCCTGAAGCTGCTATGGTGCAGATGCAGGCTCGCTTGCTCGAACTCGTCGGACAGAGCGAACTTGGCATCGAATCAATTCTGGAAGATGTCATGGAGATGCCGGTCGAACGCCGCCTGGCCTTTATTGGCTGGCTGGGCAGCAGTCAGGACCCTCGCGCCGCCCGGCTGCTGATTCCCCTGCTGGAAAATTCGTCGACAAAAGTGGTGCAGGCCGCCATCGATGCACTTGAGCAGCTCGGGACGATTGCTGCCGGGCAGGCGATTCCTGCCCTCAACTACTTGCTGAGTACCACTTCCAATCGAACTGTCAAGCAGCGAGCGCGGGCTGCTCTGGGGCGGCTCACCATGCATGCCGTTCCAGGGGTCGAGGTCGAGGCGATGCAGGCGCAGCGTTCGCAGCGTCTGCCGCTTCACGATGCGCGCGTTAGTTTCATCGATGGCGTTGGCTCTCAAATGATTATGCTCTCCTGGAAGCGGCCCGATGGCCTGCTCAAAGGCGTGAACCTGCTCTATCAAGATCAATGGGGCATTAAGGATTGCTATGGTACCGACGAAATGGATGCCGATCACTGGGCCTCGCTGATTGAGCAGATAGAGGAGCAGGGCTTCGGCAGTTTTCGCGTTCCCATCGAGTATGCCCGTGCTCTGGTGACAGAGGCTCGTGCCGTCAATAAGCGTACTCGTCATCGTATCCCTGTCGCCTTCTCGATCTGGCGTCCCTTTATCGAAGACGAAGAGGTCCGGCAAAAGACTGCTTCAACAGGGACGACCTCCTCCACATCGACCGCTTTAGAGCCAGTGCCGCTGACGCCGGAGGTCAGACAACTGGCGGAGCAGCGAGGCGATGAACTCACCGGCATGAAAGAGTTCAACTCGTGGCTGTTCGAGCCATTTGAAAGCCTTCAGCCATACATTAATCGCTACTGGACCAATTTTGCTCTCTCTGAGCTTGCGCAGAACCAGAGCAATCGCCGGCGGCGCGGACGCGGCAATAAAGAGCTATCGCAAGGGCAGGATCAATTGCTTGAAGATGCCGTCAGCGAGGCCATCACCAACCTGGTCGATGAGCAATGGCGCGCGCTGTATGAAACCCGCCTGCGCCGCCAGGCTTTGCTCTTCCAGTTCGCGGACCGCAAAAAGGATGTTTCGCTCGTGCAGGCGGTAGCGGCAGCCCTCCATCCCACTTCCGGCATTCCCGCCGGGGAACAGCCCTTCCTGCGCGCCTTGATGCGCCTTTCCATCCAGCAAGGCCCGATCCGCATGCTTGCCTCCGCCCTCGAAACCGGCCAGCTCGATGGTGGTCCCATGGGCCTCTTTTCATTGGATGAAGATTGATAAGCGTTATACTCGTGCAGGAGCTGCTAAAATCGCTTTCGCCGCGTGCTCGCCGCTGTGCATCGCACCCTGGATACTGCTCGATTTCGTATACTCTCCGGCCAGGAACAGCCCCTCTATGGCGGTGCGGTTCTCTGGCAGCCGGTCGTAGATACCGGGCGGCTGCGCGAACTGCGAGAAGGGAATGCGATAGGTCGCAATGTGCTGCCAGCGCGTGAGGTCATGGTGGGGGAACCAGAGTGCCAGTTCCGCCCGGCAGCGGCTCACTATCTCCCCGTCGTCTTCCTGCGGGTTACCGGGCACCGTCACGGCAAGCAGGTGCCTGTGCGGTGGCGCGTAGGTCGGGGCAATATTGGTCAGCAGCACGGCTTCATTGATGTAGGCCCGCTCGTTCGCGTTTAACAGGATCATGCGCTGCGAGTAGAGCCGCTCGTCTCCGGCAAAGTAGAGAGAGACGCTGCTCACCGGCGTCTCCGGCAAAGAAAGACCGGTCAGTTTGGCGGCTGCCGGACCGCTCGTTGCTACCACGACCTGCTCGGCCTCGATCTGCTCGCCGTTTGCCAGCGCGACGCCCCGCGCTCTGCCGTTCTCGATCAACAGCCTGCTCACTGGCGTGTTGAGGCGGATTGAACCGGCGGGAAGCGTCGCTGCCAGTTGCTCCGGTATGCGTTGCATGCCCTCCGCCGGAAGAACGGTATCACCCGTTGCCAGCATCTTGAAGGTGAACTGGAACATGCGGGCGCTGGTGGAAAGGGTGCGGTCGAGGAAGATGCCGCCAAAGAAGGGCCGGGCAAAGTTCTGGATAAGACCCTGCTCCGAGAAGCCGAACGTTCGCAGATATGCTTCTGTCGACTCATCCTGCCCGTTCTGCTCACCTTTGCCCGCGAAGATATCGCCCGTTGAGAGGCTCAGTAGCCGCATACTCAGAGGGATCATGCGCAGCTTATCGGTGCTGGAGATGAGCGGGTTGAACAGGTCATGTATCAGCGTCTCAGGTTCGCGCAGCGGGTCAGCGATTTCATACTGCTTGCCGTTCTTCAGTAGCACGGCCCCCGGTTCAAACTTGCGCAGCTTCAGGTTGTCCAGATTCAGGTGGCGCTGCACAGCGGGATAGGCCGTGAAGAGCACCTGAAAGCCCCGATCGAGGCCGGTAGCCGTCTTCGTGGATATCGGTGCGCACTCGCCCGCCCACCTGGTCATCGCTTTCAAGTACCAGCACCTGTTGCCCGGCCTGCGCCAGTTCTTTCGCGCATGTCAGGCCTGCCATGCCCGCGCCCACAATGATAATCATGCTTTGCGTTCTCCTCACCACAGGGGATTCATGACCAGTCCCGTAATCAGCTTCGGATAGAAGTAGGTCGCCTTCTGCGGCATCAGCTCACCGGCCTGCGCCACCTTGCTGATCTGCCGTACCGGCGTGCCGGTGAGCAGCAGGGCTGCCTGCGCCTCACCTCCCTCAACCGCGTGCAGCGCCGCCTCAGCCTCGTGAACGTAGCGCACATACTGCCCCGCCGTAATCTCCTCCGGGCGCAGGCCAAGCAGCGTTTCCAGTATCAGCCGGTGCGCGATAGCCACGTCCAGTTCATTCCAGGCTGCCGCGTGGCCGCTCTCCGCCATCTGACCCCTGCCTCGCTCGTTGAGTGTCAGCAGGAAGCGCTGGTGCGGCGTCTGTATCACCATCGACGGCCCCTGCTCACTGGCCTCTGCCAGCCGCTTTTCCAGTTCCTCGCTGCCCGTTCCCTGTTCCAACTCCTGTACCGAAAAGTACTGCTCCAGCCTCTCCCGGTTGAGCTTCGCCAGCCTCTCTGCGCTCAAACCGTGCAGCAGCCGGTGCGTTGGCAACACCAGCATCCCCGCGTCTTCCATATCCACCAGGGCCATCATCACGTAATTGGCGGCATCAGCAGCGTACATGTCCTTATGCCGCTCGCGCGCTTCGTTGCGATAGTTCAACGCGGTTTCATAACGATGATGGCCGTCCGCTATAAACAATTGACGCTCGGAAAAGAAATCCTGGATAAGTATAATCTGTTGCTCGTCGGTAATCGGCTGCAACGTATGCTGCTCGTTCGCCTCGTCGGTAATCTCTACCTCTGGTCTGGTAGCGTAAGATGCGAGCAGGCGTCGTATGCGGGCCTGCGGGTCTTCATACATTGCCATGATCGGACTGAACTGGGTGGCAGTGGCCTGCAGCAGGTGCAAACGATCATCCTTCGGCCTGGAAAGCGTGCGCTCGTGCGGCAGGACGACCTGCGCGCTCCACGGCTCCAGCCGTACCCGTGCCAGCAGGCCCGTGCGTGTATATGTCTTCCCGCCATGCGTAAAACGCTGCTGGTACAGGTAAAGTGCGGGCCGCTCTTCCTGGCGCAGCACGCCATTGAGCCGCCATTCACTACAGGTAGCCGCCGCTCGCGTATAGCGATTATTCAACACGTTATCCCCCGGCTCCTGCTTCGCCAGTTCAAGTCGAATCACATTATAGGGGTTGCGCGCATAATAGCGTTCCTGTGCCTCTGCTGAAATCACATCAAATGGCGGTGTCACTACCTCCGCCAGATTACCCACCACCCCACGATTGTAGCGTATCCCTTTCAATGGTTGAAGTTCTGCCATACCTGTTTCATCCTCTTTAATTGAATCTCTCTGCCTATGTCATTCTTCATTGCCCTCGTTACCGTTGCGAACGCTCGACCTGGACGGCTCGCCGCAGAGCGGCTCGTTTTCTGTAGAGTGGGTTGCTGTGATGGACGGCTACGCCGTCCATCACAGCAACCCACTCTACACTGCTGCGAAGCGCCTCAGGCGCTGAGCCATCACCATGGGGAGTTCGCCAATGATGTCTGTGTTCGCCAGGACACGTCCAAATTGGTTTTCATGACATGATCAGTCTGTCTTGCTGCTCATTGTACCATCTTTTCTACCCGCAAAATCTCGCCCGAATTATAGAAAATTTGTTCCAGAAAACCCTTGACAAATCTCTCCCGGTAAGGTATTATTCTCCTTGCAAGAACAAATGTTCAAAACTAAATACGTTCTCCCACCCCACTTTACTACACTCCATACCATCCTCTTCTCTGGCGGCTGGGTTGTCCTCCCCTTCTCCCTCTCCCAGCCGCCGTTGGCGGCATGAACTATGCAGAAATAACCTTGACGACTTTCATCTATGAAGCTACAATGTGGGAACTGAGGTGATTACGTATAGGAAAAGGGCAGGTTTACATGAGTGTGGAGATTATTACCTATTCTGGCTTTATTGTCGCGGCGTGTATTCTCATCTGGGCAGTGTATGAGCTGGCGAGACGCTATGACCGGAAAAGATTTAATGCAAGAGACCTCAATACCTGGGTGCAACTGGATGCTACTTCCTCGAAGGAGGTTGAAGAACCTCTTTCCGCAGGCGAGGATGTAAACGAGGAAGAACACCCTGAGCAATCGCTCCATACTCGTGCAAAGCAGAACGGCCACTATTCCGAGAGCAAAAAGCCTTCGTAACTGCTCACTCGTCATGCTTTTCAAGCATGCGTGTCACCTCTGCTATCACATCGCTCACGTTCAGTTCAGGCAGATCATCGTCCGATTTCTCGAATGCGTCGATTGAGACGGGCTGCGTCGGCGTATCTTCGTCGCCTTCCGGTATGTCGGCAATCTCTTTCAGGAACTCCTGCTCGCAAGCCTCGATCGCCTCTTCCACCAGGCAGTTGCTGTACACGATGCGGGGAATCAGGCTGTGGTACATGGCGACGGTTTGCATGATAGCACCGAAGGCCAGCTGGAACTGTTCAAATGTAATGCCATCGTCTGCCAGGGGAATGCCCTCTTCGACCCGTACTTCGCCATCCTCAAGGTCAAGCCCGAATTTCCCCATCGCGATCCGGTAGTTCACGGCCATCAATGCTTCCAGGCATTCGAGCCGCTTTTTCGCGGTCACCGTACAGATGTGAGGGGCGATCAGCATGAGCTTACGCGACAGCCCGCTCTGCTGGATGCCGATAAGCATCCGCCACTGTCCATGGTTGCCATGAAAGCCCAGCTCGACCAGCTCCTGCTCTTGATGGACCTGCGCAATCCGCAACCCCAGGCGCGACAGGTAATCAAGGATGTCAGGAAAGCCGAAGTAATCAGCCATGCACCACTCCTTCGCCAGATACTTTTCTCTAGACCCCCCCTGCAACGAAACAGCTTCCCTGCCATAAGTATACCATATCGCCTCGCGCTGGCTGTGCCACAAAACTGCCTCTATATCGCCTCATTATTTTCGCGAAAAAATGGCTACTCCCCTTGCAATATCGCCCATCTTCGATTACACTGGGGAAACCAACTCTACAGTTATAGAACCGGAACGGGCGTATACCACATGAATATCCGTAGGGTCGCGATTTATCGTGACCACCGCCGATGTATCGGCCCCGCAGCCCAACTGGCCGATACATCGGCGGTGCGCACAATGAATTGAGCGCCTACGGATTCCATGATCCGTGTTGGTCAGAGAAAACTCATTATGCCATTACAGTCGGGAAGGGCTATCAGGGGAAATAGACATGCATATCACAGCGACACAGAAGCGGGCCATCGATCAGTATTATAATGAGCTTGCGGCGTATCAGACGCATAACGTGAAGCATGAGACCGCTGTTAGAAGCGCCTTCCAGAATCTGCTGGCAACCTTCGCGCAGTCCGCCAACTGGATACTCATACCCGAACAGCCCTTAGCCAATGGCAAACGCCCGGATGGCACGCTGCGTGATAGCTTCAACCTGCCCCGTGGCTACTGGGAGGCCAAAGATAGCGGCGACGACCTGAATACGGAGATCCGCAAGAAGATCAGCATTGGCTACCCCATCAGCAACACCATCTTTGAGGATACGCGCCGCGCCGTGCTCTATCAGGGCAACAAACGCATCCTCGACGCCGACCTGAGCAAGCAAAATGAACTGGTCGAGGTCGTTGACCGCTTTTTCCACTATAGCGAGCCGGATATCGAGAACTTTGAACGGGCCGTCGAGGAATTCAAAGAGAGCATTCCCGACCTGGCGCAGGGCCTGCTGAAGATCATCAAAGAGGAACACGCCCGCAACAAAGCCTTCGTCGCCGCCTTCTCCGCCTTTCTGGAGCAGTGCCGCGCTTCCCTTGACCCCGGCATGAGCAGCGCCACCGTCGACGAGATGCTGGTGCAGCACCTCTTGACCGAACGCCTCTTCCGCACCGTCTTCGACAACTCCGACTTCATCAGTCGCAACGTCATCGCCGCCGAGATCGAGAAGGTCATCCAGGCCCTCACCAGCCGCGCCTTCAATCGCCGCGAATTCCTCAAATCGCTTGACCGTTTCTACCTCGCCATCGAAAACGCCGCCAGGGGACTGGACGACTGGACGGAGAAGCAGCACTTCCTCAACACCGTCTACGAACGCTTCTTCCAGGGCTTCTCCATCAAGCAGGCCGACACGCACGGCATCGTCTACACCCCGCAGGAGATCGTCGACTTCATGGTCGCCAGCGTCGACGACATCCTGCAGCGCGAGTTCCACTCCTCCCTCTCGCAGCCCGGCGTGCAGATCCTCGACCCCTGCGTCGGCACCGGCAACTTCCTCGTCAACCTCATCCAGCGCATCTCCGGCGGCACTCTCCGGCAAAAGTACGCCCACGACCTCTTCTGCAACGAAATCATGCTCCTGCCCTACTACATTGCCTCCCTTAACATCGAACACGCCTACTACGAACGCACCGGCGAATACCGCCCCTTCGAAGGCATCTGCTTCGCCGACACCCTCAACCTCGAAGCCCAGCAAATGGAACTCTTCAGCGAACGCAACACCGAACGCATCCAACGCGAACGAGATGCACAAATTATGGTGGTGATCGGCAATCCACCGTATAATGTTGGACAAAGAAACGAAAATGACAATAACAAAAATCGCCGCTATCCAGTGATTGATGAGCGTATTCAGTAGAGACCTATGCAAAAGACTCTAAAGCAACCAATAACAATACCCTTTATGACGCTTACGTCAAATTTTTCCGTTGGGCAACTGATCGTTTACAAGGACGCGATGGGATTGTCTGCTTTGTTTCAAACAACTCGTTTATTGATCAGATTGCTTTTGATGGTATGCGGAAAAACCTCTTACAGGATTTCACTCAAATCTATCATCTTGATCTTCATGGTAATGTGCGCAAAAACCCGAAGCTCTCTGGAACTACACATAATGTTTTCGGTATTCAGGTAGGAGTAGGCATTACCATTGCCATACGAAATTCACATGCATCAAGACACGGAAACTATATTACTACCGTGTACCGGAATATTGGACGTAAAACAGAAAAACTTGGCTTCTTCAGAGAGAAAGCATAGCATTACCAAAGTTGAATGGCAAGCATTACAGCCAGATGAAAAGATATACTGGCTGACTGAAGGTTTCCGTCCATGAATTTGTCAACTTTCTTACTAATCGGAACAAAAGAAGCAAAATTACGAATCAGAGCAGAAACAGGAATATAGTATCTTGAAGCATATATTCAAGGTGTACTCAACTGGAGTCGTGATAGATCGTGATGTATGGCTTCGATCAAGAACAGCTGATGAGAGAATGATCAAGTTTCATCGAAGACATATAATAGTGAAGTATGATCGGTGGAGTCAGAAGCGGTAAACCTAAAGACATCGATAATTTTGTACTTACGATGATACAAAATTAAATGGAGCCGCGATCTTAAAAGTGATCTTAAGAAGAGAGCGCTATGCAAAATTCGATAGTCTCTATAAGTCGTAATCTCTCTATCGTCCATTTTGTAAGCAATGGCTACTTTCTTGATCGCATATTGAATGACGTAGGTATATCAGTAATACCCCTAGTTTTTCCTGTTGATGCAGTGAGGCAGAGAACATTGTGATCTGTCTCACAGGTAGGTTACAGAAGAAGCCTTTTATGCTTTAGTAACTCGATGTCATGCCTAGATCGCATTCTACCTCAAGCGCTGGTTCTGCTACAATGTTTCCCCTACTACACCTACGCAGAAGACGGCAGCAACCGGCGAGAGAACATCACGGATTGGGCATTGACGCAGTTCCAGGCACGCTACGGGGAGCAAGTGAGCAAGTGGGACGTCTTCCACTACGTCTACGCCATGCTGCACCACCCGCAGTATCGCGAACGCTACGCCGAGAACCTGAAACGCGAACTGCCCCGCATTCCGCTGCTCCAGGAGAGAGCATCCTTCGAGACCTGCGTGCGCGTCGGCAAACAACTGATGGAACTCCACCTCACCTACGAGCAGGCGGCAGAATACCCGCTCACCTGGCTTGAGAACAGAGACGTACCCGTCAACTGGCGCGTCGAAAAGATGCGCCTCACCCCCAACAAAGATGCCCTTATGGTCAACGACTGGCTGACTCTGAAAGGCATCCCGCCAGAGTGCTTCCACTATCGCCTCGGCAACCGCTCAGCCCTCGAATGGGTCATCGACCAGTACCAGGTGAACACTGACGCAAGAAGTGGCATTACCAGCGACCCCAATCGCGAGGATGAGCCGGAGTATATTGTGCGCCTGGTCGGGAAAGTGGTGACGGTGAGTGTGGAGACGGTGAAGCTGGTGGGGGAGTTGGCGAGAGAGGTGAGGCAGGAGGAGTGGATGGATGAAATGACAGAGCGAACAGCTCACTAGCCTCGGCCTGGGGAGTGGAGGTGGAGATACACTGGCAAAGAAAGAGAAACCATTCCTGCCTCACCTCAACCCATCACGAAGAGCCTGCTCAACAATCTCAGCAGCCCTTGCCTTCACCTCAGTAAGAAGTTGAGCAAATTGCTGCTCGCCCACTTCTTGAGAAATATCCTCAATCATTTGCTCTTCATCCTCAACATCTGAAGGACTCTGCACTCCCAGATAGAGTAACCTGGCAAGCCAGAAACCAGCTAGAGCAACATCATAACGCTCCAAGTGAAAATAGATCATCCCAATATTGTGCAATGTGGTTCCCTCGCCCCCGCGATCTCCCACTTCCTTACGGATAGCCAGGGCTTGCTTAAAGTAGGTGAGCGCCTCTTGCTTCTGCCCTAAGGCATCATAGACACACCCCAGATTGTTGAGCGTGGTACCCTCGCCCCCGCGATCTCCCACTTCCTGAGAGATAGCCAGGGCTTGCTTATAGTAGGTGAGCGCCTCTTGCTTCTGCCCTAAGGCATCATAGACACCCCCCAGATTGTTGAGCGTGGTACCCTCGCCCCCGCGATCTCCCACTTCCTGAACGATAGCCAGGGCTTGCTTATAGTAGGTGAGCGCCTCTTGCTTCTGCCCTAAGGCATCATAGACACATACCCCAGATTGTTGAGCGTGGTACCCTCGCCCCCGCGATCTCCCACTTCCTGAGAGATAGCCAGGGCTTGCTTATAGTAGGTGAGCGCCTCTTGCTTCTGCCCTAAGGCATCATAGACACTCCCCAGATTGTTGAGCGTGGTACCCTCGCCCCCGCGATCTCCCACTTCCTGAGAGATAGCCAGGGCTTGCTTATAGTAGGTGAGCGCCTCTTGCTTCTGCCCTAAGGCATCATAGACACAACCCCAGATTGTTGAGCGTGGTACCCTCGCCCCCACGATCTCCCACTTCCTGACAGATAGCCAGGGCTTGCTTATAGTAGGTGAGCGCCTCTTGCTTCTGCCCTAAGGCATCATAGACAAATGCAACACGGCTGTAGATGAGTGCCTCATCTGAGCGTTCTGGATGCCATTTCTCTACTGGCAAGAACTGGAGACAGAGTTCCAGCAGCAGAATATTTCCTCCCCACCGATTGACATCATCGAAGATGCTTTCATGATTCATGAGATCAAAAGCCTCTTGCCATTTCTCGGCCAGACACCAATGCCAGATCGCCTCAATGATTGGCTGTACATCGGCCACACGGTGCCGCTGATCTCGCGACAAACAATTCTTCGCAATATGCAAGTAATACTCTGCCGCCTTTGTGTGGGCTACCTTCAATGCATGCTGATTGGCTTGCTCACTGCTCTCATCGAAATGGTTCCAGGCATACTCAACCACAATGGGATGTAATTGATACAGCAATTCACCAGCATCTTGAAGCAGATGCTGTGTCCGTAAGACTTCACAGGCATCCAACACTTCCTGTGAAGAGGCCGTCAGAAGCGCCTGCGCCGCCTGAAGAGGAACGGCTTCACGGTAAACCGAGAAAGCACACAAAAGCTTTCGTTGAACTTCATTCAATTGCTGTTTGTAAATATAATCCAGAAGGCCAAAGGCAATTCTTCCACGCCAGAGTTGCACATAAAGTGGGTCGGTCAGCAACGTTTTCAGGTGAAGCTTTTGTTGATTGTTGAGAATAGCAGCCAGCAGGGTCAGGGAAAGCGGATGGCCCTGACAGCGTTCAACTGCTGTGTGTAATTCGGCTTGCGTTGCCTGGCCCTCAGTCACTCCCTGTTTGCGCAGTAGCTCCATCCCTTCTTCAGAAGATAAACGTTCGACAGGATATTCTTTCATCCATGCCTGAGGATATTCATGCATGCCTCTGGGCCACAAACGGCTGGTGAACAGCATGCGACATCGCGAGGAGCGACTATTGAGCGCTTCCAGCCACTCACTCACCCCCAGGCGATCTGGTAATATCTGGCCGCTATAAGGGTTGAGCAGCGTCTCAAACTGATCGAGGACAATGAGTCGCGGTCTCTCCGTAGCATTCAGCGCATTGAAAAGGGCCAGAGCTTGTTGCGGAGGAGGAAAATTTTCTATATTTGGGACAGGAGTACCGAGCAGATCAAGAAGGATTGAGGTCAGTTCCGCCATGGTCACACTTTCTTTGATGCTGAGCCAGAGCGGATTAGCAAGAAAAGGACTCTCTTTCAACTCACGTCGTTTTTCCTCATATCGGTACACCAGGGCGGCTAAAGTGGATTTGCCTGCCCCACCAAGACCTGTCAGAACAAGAGCATTCGTATTTTGCGCAATCAATCGGCTATAAATGTTCTTCACCATCATCTCGCGTTGCTCGATAAAAGCAGGATCGGTCAACGGTGGCAGCGTCACAAGATTGCGTGCAGGAACAAGAGAACCACTTACAGCTTGAGACCCCTGAGCGCCATCATCTTCTGGTGAAGAATCCTCAGCAGTTGGTTGGCGTGGTGAAGGATCAATAATAGGAGCAAACTCTGCTTGCCTGGTCTGACGGTAGGTCAGGTAGGTCAAATAGGTTTGTACCAAAACAATTACCCCAACAAGTGCAGGCAAGAAGACGATGAAGAGAATGCTTAATTGATTGTTAGAGTTATTCCAACAGTTACCATGACTGCTACTGCAAACAGCCGAAAAGCCGGTAAAGACTACCCAGACAAAAGATCCGAATATGGCAACAATCACAACCAGTTTTAGCAAGCGGAGAACAATACTAACCCACGAGCCGTTCAGGATGCCTTGATCTCTGAGCAACCAGAGGGCAGCCCATGCAATCACCAACACTAGAGTAACTAGAATTACCCAGGGAAGAGAGACCAGCCAGTTGATGAAATAACGCCCTGATGTATCAATATCCCGAATGTGGCACCAAGAGCCAGGAGCAGGATAAGCATTACAAGGCGGCGCTGTTGCCGGTACCTGCGTAAGGTGTCAGGCTGCTGTTTTGCTGTATGAACCTGCCGTTGCATCATACTATCTATCCATCCCTCGATCAATTACATTGATTGAGATTATAACATGTTCCTGCACGAATGGATAGAAAAACGTTAGGGATAAAGCAGGTGAAAGCTTCTTTTGGAACAAATTATCGTGTATAATGGAAGAGTAGCTTCATAACGTCGGTACTCACACACGAAGACAGGAGAAACGATGCGATCAACTTCAATGGAGAACACGAGTGCTGGAAATGAAGCGCGCCAGCCTCTGGTCGGTGTAGGTGTCATTATTCTACGCGAGCGGCGCATCCTTCTTGGAAGGCGGCGCAACGCTCATGGCGCTGGTGATTGGAGTCCGCCCGGCGGAAAACTAGACTTTGGTGAAACGCCGGAGCAATGTGCTGTGCGGGAAGTACGTGAAGAAACGGGCCTGACTATCGAAAATGTCCGTTTAGTCAGCGTGACGAATGACCTCTTTCTGAGCGAACAGAAGCATTTTGTGACCTTATTTATGATGGCTGATTGTCCAGCAGGAACGCCTGAGCTTCTTGAACCTGATAAGTGTGAAGGCTGGGGCTGGTTTGAGTGGACGACCTTGCCTGAGCCGTTGTTCTTGCCTCTCCGAAACTTGTTGCAGCAGCAATTCGACCCATTTTCAGCATCCTGATTACTTCTGAACAACCCATCCTCCAGCGACCCGGCATGATTTCCTCATCTCCCGAAGCCTCTTTCTAGCAACACCGGTATGTTCAGGGAAGCAATGCAAGATACTGTCCTCGCGGAAGCGTGTTCTCTTTACCACCATATAGCCCATATCTCCCATTATTCATATATGCGAGCATAGCAACATGAGCAGGTATGGTATATAGAGAAACAGGAGGAAACTTTATGAACAAACTATTTGTGACGTTGGTACGCTTGCGAGGCATCGTTCTGCTCGCTGTGTTACTCATGACGCTCCTGACGGGTGTCACGCTCTTTCGGGCGCATGCCAGTGGCTGTAGTGAGTGGGATCATTGCCCTGTCACGCAACGATACGGGCAAAACGAGGAGCATGGCGTCGATTTGTGGACGCAGGGCCTGCCCGTTACGGCTCTACGCTCTGGCACAATCACCTTTAGCCAGGAGGAATGTTGGGATGGCGAATGCGTCATGGACATCACCTGGAAGCTTGACTATCCCAGTCATGCCGGAGGATCGCCGTATATGTACGTGCAAATCAACACGAGCAACGTCTACGTGGGCGAGCACGTGGCCGATGGCGCTCTCCTGGGCTATTCCGGCTCGTTTATTGAGATCGGCCTGACGCCTGACTGGGCATACGGCGTGAGCAACTGGCGCTGGGGTGTCGATATTTTGACCGTTTTCCCGTGGTTGTAGGCTGACACAAACCCGCTTGCCCGTATTGAGGCAAGCGGGTTTTTTCTTTGTCGGTTCAGGTGTAACTACTTGATCTGATGTGCTAAAATGCTCATAGAAATACTACGTGCTTTACTACTCACATCGTTTTTCGAGAGAGACTCAATCTTGTGAAAGTGAGAAAACCTCATGCCTGCCACATCTGCATTCCGACTGAAGCTCGCTCTTCTGCTCATCCCCTTCCTGGTTAGTCTTGCTGTGTTTAGTTCTACCGGCGGCTCAGGAAAGGCGGCAAGTATTACTCGGTCCCACTCGCATCACTCTGGGAATTCCTCTTCGGCCTCTGTGTTCACCTGCGGGGGCTGGAGTGTCATGGCCAGTCCCAATCCTGGTTCGAGTAGCAACGTGCTGAACGGCGTGGCAGCGGTCTCGGTGAACGACGTCTGGGCTGTAGGAGAATACGTCAGCAGCAGCTCCCATGCCAATCAAACATTGACTGAGCACTGGAACGGTACAAGCTGGAGTGTCGTGACCAGCCCCAACGTTACTGCGGGCGACAACGTTCTTACCAGTGTGGCGGCGGTCTCGACAGGCAATGTCTGGGCCGTGGGAAACGCCTTCGACAATACAGACAGCACCTCTCAGACGTTAATTGAGCACTGGAACGGCGCGAGTTGGAGTGTCGTGACCAGTCCCAACGTGTCGAGCACCAACTACCTTTCAAGCGTGGCGGTGGTCTCGGCGAACGACATCTGGGCCGTGGGAGATTACTACAGCAGCTTCACAATCTACCAAACCTTAACCGAGCACTGGAACGGCACGAAATGGAGTGTCGTGACCAGTCCCAACGTTGGCTCGAGTTCCAGCCTTTCTGGTGTGGCGGTGGCCTCGACGAACGACGTCTGGACCGTGGGACTGTCTTACAATAGCAGCTCCTTTACCTACCAAACCTTAACCGAGCACTGGAACGGCACGAGTTGGAGTGTTGTGGCCAGTCCCAATCCCGGCTCGACGAGCAACGAACTTTACAGCGTGGCAGCAGTTTCAACGAGCAACGTCTGGACCGTGGGTACCACGAGTTCGCGGACGTTGATTGAGCACTGGAATGGCACAAGTTGGAGCGTCGTAGCCAGCCCCAATGTCTTGAGTAACGATGTGCTTTTCGGTGTGGCGGCGGTTTCAGCGAGCAACATCCGGGCTGTGGGGGAGGTCTCTAGCAATACGGGTTCACTCTACCAAACCTTGACCCTGCACTGGAACGGCACAAAATGGAGCGTGGTAGCCAGCCCCAACCCCGGTTCGAGTACCAACATCCTTTACGGTGTGGCGGCGCTCTCGGCGAGCGACGTCTGGGCTGTGGGAGAGTACGGTTCTCCAAACATTTTGAAGACACTGATTGAGTTCTATTGCTAGGGGGTCGCTGCGTATGTGCAAGTAGCGCTTGTTTATTCGCTGCTCATGGCACTCTCCCATAGCTCCGCTTGTTCGGTTAACGCTACATCTAATTTCATAGGTTGAGTTTGGCTGACGAAGCCAGGGCTTTGAGCAGCCGATTTTCTGCTCGCAGAGCGAACAGTTCTTCTTCACACCGAAGGAAGTTCTGTCACAACCCTGAGCGGCTCCTCTCCCTATTACATGCGGAAGCGTGTTCCGGCACGTTTATACACTTCCTGGTCGGCGCGGAAGCTGTCGGCATTTGTGCCTCGCGCCGCGGCCAGAAACTCGGCCATCAACTGGACGGGCAGCGCGGCCAGTAGTGGCGTCAACTCCTCGGGCAGCGTACTGAGATCGCCGAGCGAGAAGTGCGACCAGCCAGGACGGGCGAACAATGTAGCCGTCTCCTCGTCCGTGTTTTCACCGGGTACATCGCCAATCAGCCAGAGCCGCGAACCGATCTCGCTCATGGCCCTCAAGAAATCGGCCATGCGTTGCTCCGCCGGTCCCGGCACGCTGATGGGAATGAGCAGGTCTTCCGTTTCAAAGGCAACCTGCGGCCCGTGGATGGCCTGCTCCAACTCGAAGCCTTCCGCCGTCACGTAGGATGCCTCCTTTGCTTTGAGCGCACCCTCCGGTCCGGTCACTGCATTTGGCCCCGCGCCAACATAGTAGAGCCTGCGCTGGTGATCTGCGGCCTCCTGCGCGACCTGGCGCACCTCGTCCTCGCGGGCCAGAATACCCTCCATCAGCGCGGGCAGTGTCGCCAACCCCTGCTCAAGACGCTGCGCCTGCACCGTATTGCCAGCGCGCGCGGCCATCCGCGTCGCAATCTGCCCCAGCCGCGTCAACGCTCCGGTATAGCTGATCGAATGCGTTGAGGATGGGTCTTGCTCCACCGTCTCGATGAGCACGTCCGGCCCCTGCATCTTCGAGTTTTTGCCGGTGATGCCCACTGTTGGTACGTGGGCCTCCACCGCTCGTTGCACCGCCAGATTGCCATGCAGCTTGCTCCCACGATGGCTGATGACAATTACCCCGTCATTCGCTCGCAGCGGGCGTGGGTAATGCACAAACTCGAAGGAGCGCACCGCCCAGGCATCTGCTCCCGCCAGGCGCAGCAGGTACTCGCCCACAGTCGCCGCGTGGTAGCTTGTACCGATACCCGCCAGAAAGATGCGTCCGCACTGCGCCAGGCGCTCCGCCGCTCGCGTCGGCCCTTCCCAATCCGCCAGCAGTTCGCGCACCGCCTGTGGCTGCCCGTGAATCGAACGATACAGCCCTGTTCCCTGTTCTGTTGCCATACAAAAACCTCGCTTTCAAAAACAGAAATATGCATACGTTAATTGTACAGTATAGCCGATTTTCCGTTTTCTTGCCACAGCCAATGCAGCTTTGTTGCGTTATCCGTAGGCGCTCAATTCATTGTGCGCATCGCCGATGATGAACATTGACAATCAAAGCCGACAATGAGGGGTGGTCTCGTCCTGATGAACTTTGACAACCGAATAGAGGAATGTTCGCCCTTAGTCTGTAGGGACAGGGGGCGGTGAAGGGATGGGCGGGGGCCTTGTGCCTGTCCGCGTGTCTCAGAAGCCTGCTGCTGCCACGCGGACAGGCACAAGGCCCCATCCACCCCACCTCGCCTCCCCCTGTCCCTACAGGATGCCCTCCCCTTATTCCCGATCTTGCTTGTTCATGTTCCTTATCGGCGCTGCGCTCGATCAATCGCACACCAGCGAGTTTCCGTTACCGGTTTTGGTCATTCAAATTCATCAGGATACGGGCGGTCACCTTCTCGCCTCTGGTTGTTCAAATTCATTATCAATGCATCGCCTGATCCGTAATTGTCTGTCAGATAAGCAAGGAGTACCATTCCGTTACCATTTGCCGTTATACTGCGTATCTGAAAATATCTATCCGTTCAGCATGCAAGTGCAGGTACGATAGCAAATGAGATGTGATGGCGAGGGATTTCCACCGCATTGTCCTGAATGACGCGAATAATTCCCACCACTGCCTTTATGCACAATACATAGATGAAAAAGGAGTAAACGTATGCCAGGTCAGATAAGTCATATGCTCCCTGCCCGGCACGAGAGCGAGAGCCTCTCGATGGAGGAGCGCGTGCAGCTTGGAGCCGAGAATGCTGTGCGCTGTATGGGCGTCACCGCGCAGGACCGCGTCTTTATCATCACTGATTATGCCCGTGAGAACATTGCTCGCGACGTAGCATCTGCCGCGCTCGCCCACCATGCCGATGTTACCGTGCGTTTTCTGGAACACTATGGCCAGCGCCCCCTGACCTTCTTCCCTGACGAGATGCGCCAGGATATCATCGCTGCTCGCCCGACCGTGACGTTCTACATTGCCACCGCGCAGCCGGGCGAAATTGGCATGCGTCTTCCCATGCTGCCCTTCCTTGCGCAGGAACTCAAGGTGCGCCACGGCCACATGATCGGTATCGATGAAGCCCTCATGGCCGATGGCATGTGCGCCGACTACGATGAGGTCTTCAGCCTGACCAACCAGGTCTACGACCTCGTGTGCAACGCCTCCACCATCCATGTCACCTCTCAGAAGGGCAGCGATGTCACAGCCACCTTCCACCATGATTGGAATTGGGTTCCCTGTCACGGACGCTACCACGAACAGGGCAAATGGGGCAACCTGCCGGAAGGCGAAGTCTATACCGCTCCGGCCACCGTTGATGGCGTGCTGGTCTGCGACGTGCTCGGCGACTACTTCTCTGAAAAGTACGGCGTCCTGGAGCATCCCGTTACGATCACCGTCAAGGGTGGCTATATCACCGATATTCGCTGCGAGAACGAAGCACTGGCCCGCGAACTGCATGACTACCTCTTCTCCACTCCCAACGGCAATCGTGCGGGCGAATTTGCTATTGGCACGCTAACCAGCCTCAAAAAGTTGACCGGCAACCTGCTGCAAGATGAGAAGATGCCCGGCCTGCACGTCGCCTTCGGCAACCCCTATCCCCAGTTCACCGGGGCCGACTGGAATGCGAAGGTTCACGTCGATGTTATCCCCACCCGCTGCACTATAGAGGTCGATGGCCGCGTCATCATGCGCGCCGGAGTGTTTACGATTTGATTCCCGTGGACGTATGATATGTAAGAGGTGGGTGAGCAGAGGGATTCACTCGCCTCTACGGGAATATGTAAAATCTTTTGCCAGTTTGCTAAACGAGCCAGATAAGCATTGACAGCATAGTCATATTCTTGTAAAATTATAGTGGATCCCCAGAATTACACTGCCATCTCAGACAGAGCATAGAGTCTACTTACATCTGCGATGGGACGTGAGAGGAGTGCCAGGGTGACAAACGTCCGGGGACAACATCTCATTGGCAAAACTGTGGGCGGTTGCGTCCTTGAAAGTCTGTTGGGATACGGTGGTTCCAGTGCCGTTTTCCTGGCGCAGCAACATAACCCCGAACGTCAGGTCGCCATCAAAGTCTTTCTCCCTCATTCGACTCTCGATGGAAAGGTGCAGAAGGATTTTTACATCCGTTTCCTGCGCGAGGCAGAAGCGGCCAGCGAACTCGATCACCCGCACATCCTTCCCATCTACTCCTATGGCGAACAGGATGGCCTGCCCTACATCATTATGCCCTATATGCCGGGTGGTACGCTCTATGAATATGCCCGCAGGCGCGGACGCCTCTCTCTGGAGGAGGCGTGCTGGTACCTGGAACAGATCGCCTTAGCCCTCGATTACGCCCATGAAAAGGGCTGCGTTCACTGCGATGTCAAACCTGCCAATATCCTGCTTGACCGCGAAGGGCGCGCCTTGCTGACCGATTTTGGTATTGCCCATATCATGCAGCCAGAGGAAACGACGGCTGTTGAGGGGAAGCCAGGACAGGGACAGGCGCAGGGAGCGCAGGCATCAGAAATGTTGATGGGAACGCCCGATTACATCTCCCCGGAGCAGGCGCTGGGACACAGACTCGATGGCCGCTCCGACATCTATTCGCTCGGCATCATGCTCTTTTTTCTGCTATCCGCTGCGCTTCCCTTCAAAGCCGATAGCACCATCGCCATCGCCCTCCTGCACGTCTATGAGCCGCCGCCTTCGCTCTGCATGTTGCGCGCCGATATCACGCCCGCCCTCGACCGCGTTATCCGTAAGGCGCTGGCAAAATCCCCCTCCGAGCGTTTCCAGAGCGCGAGCCGGTTTTGCACTGCCTTTGCCCTGGCGGCAGGTTTGCTCGATCCCGCCACTCTGCCGCCGGAGGTGCTCAAGGATGTTCAGATAGAGGAGACCCTGGCGGAACCTCAGATACAGCCAGACCTGCTTGCTGCCCGACCCGTTGTGCAGGTGCGCTCTGTCCGCAGCCAGCAATCGTTCCTGAGTTCCCTGAATTTCACTCGCGTCCTGTGTGCCATTGCCCTGCTCCTGATGCTCACCATTGGAGCCGCCTTAGCCGCTAGCACGATTACCTCGCGCCTGACTCGCGATAACGTCATCACACAGACTAACCGCTCTACCAGTATTGGGACCATCCTCGCCGATGATCTCACCGATAGCGGCAATTGGCCAACCAGCAGCACCTTCTTCTTTACAGGCAAGCAATATCATATCGAGAACAAATCAACCCGGAATGTTGCCCTCGCCCTCTACGCCGCTCACCAGTATACCAGCTTTCACCTCTCCGTTACCATGACTGAAATTCATGGTTCCCATGACAGCGCCGATTATTATGGCGTCGTCTTCCGCTCGGCAGCCGATCAATCGAGCTACTATGTCTTTGAGGTCTCTTCCTGGGGCAGCGGCGAATATGCCTTCTGGCGCTTTGATGGTAAATGGAATTTGATCGACAGCGGTCCTGCCCCCTCGTTGATTACCACTTCCGGTGCCAGCAACACCATTGGCGTGGATGCCAACGGCAATACCTTCAGCTTCACCATCAATCGCAAAGCGGTCGGCTCCTCCGTAAGCGACCCCTCTAAACACGCCCTATCCTCCGGCGAAGTTGGCCTCTACGTCGAGGAAAACTCTGAAATCGCCTTCTCTCACCTCTATATCACCCCTCTCCTTAGCTGAGTAGTCGATACCGTAATCTTTTCTGACAGGCTCCCTATCTTCTACAGAATTTTTCTTGCAATCAGTAGCAAGCGAGCTGCTCAGCAGCTCGCTTGCTACTCTATGAAATGCCCTACCCCAACGGCACAGCCCACGAGGGGCGAGCGGGGAAGAGAATGTTGAGCAGTGGCACCACCTCGTCATTAGCCCACACATCCGGGAAGGCATGGCGCAGCTCGCTCAAGCTGCGGTAGCCGAAGAGCAGTTGCAGGAAGACGAGCGGTGGGAAGCCCGCGACCTCTTTGCCCTCCCACACCGGTTTGCGCCAGTTTTCCACTGTCGCCAGACGGCCCTGCTCAAAGACCATCCTCATGCCGCCACGATAGAAATCCAGCGTTACATCGCCGCTATACCCTGCCATGAACGATTGTGCCAGCCGTTTTTCCAGCGCGGGCGCGATCTGTCGTAGGAATGCCGGCAGGTCAGGCACGCGCACATACCAGGCATAGGGTGCTTGCTGCATGGGGGCCAGCTTCGGCTCCAACAGCTTGTAGACAGGATGGCCCTGACCCATACAGAAGGCAATGCGGCTCACCGGCTGCGCCCCATAATACGTTGGCATCTCCAATCCCTGCCTGTACAGTATCCGCAGCATTGACGGCAGCACTGGCTGCCAGTTCACGCCTGGCATGATCTCCAGATCAAAGACCGGTATGGAATTGCTCCAGCGCGCTACCGGCGTTATGACATACCCTTGTACAGTTTTCCCGGCATCCACAATCACCTGGATATGCCAGTACCCATCGTTCTTTTTGGACGGTGATGCTGCTCCCTCTCGTGTTTTCTCCCACGAGGCGATCTGGTAGCGCCACCATGACTCGTCAATCGGCGTCGAAACGATACTTCCCGTTCGCTGCCGGTCATAGAGTGCATTGATGAATGGAATATCTTCCGTGCTCGCGTCACGTAAAGTATATGGCTCAGCTATCCCTACCGTCGCAGGTGGAATGAGCGCAGTCGGCACGTACACCCTGTTGTCCAGGTCGAGCGCGTACTCGTAGCCAAACTGACGGTAGTAGTAGGGGATACCAGTAATAGCCTGCACGAGATGACCTTCTGCCGCACTGCGCGCATGTACCAGCCCGAAAATCTCGCGGATCAGCCCGCGATTGCGATATTCCGGGTCGGTTGCCACGATTTCAGGGCGACCAATACGGAAAGGAATGCCTTCGTATGCCCAGGTCTGTCGGAACAGGCAGGTACAAGCCACAATGCGATGGTCCTGCCTGCCTGTATCTTCCACAAGCGCGTAGTCGCCCGGCCCCATCAGCGGATGTGTGCCGCTCATCAGGTGAGAAATCATGTCGGCAAGGAACTGGCTCAGCGGCTCCTGCGGCCCGTTGCGAAAGACCATACCCGTCAACTGTGCCAACCCTTCGATATCGTCAGCAGTCGACCAGCGCACCACA
Organism: uncultured Chloroflexia bacterium; assembly: GCA_963736995.1. Lineage (GTDB taxonomy): Bacteria > Chloroflexota > Ktedonobacteria > Ktedonobacterales > Ktedonobacteraceae > CADDYT01. The sequence continues at coordinate 831,169 of CAVTRB010000002.1, read as the reverse complement.
AGGCCATTGCCCAGGTCGCGCCTTTCCGGGAAACCGGTTGTCTGTGTTGTTTCTGTCTGCATTGTCCTGTTACCTCATTATTCATATAGCCATTACTTTCAAAAGGGGACAACGTGTGGTAGGGAATTGACTCCTGTACAAAGTGCAGAGCAGCCAGTTTTACACACGAAAAAAGGTGAGAAACATCAAGGGATGTTGCACGTGTTCAAGGGCCGAGAGGCCATCCGGCATAGCAAAGCCAGGTGAGCGGACATGTTCCATCAAGGGCAAAGGAAGCAGACGGAAACAGCCGTGAGCACAGGCTCAGTACGGGAAAGCGTTTGCCGGAAAAGGGCGCAATGAGGCCCCGGGCAACAGGTCAGCTATGCGCTATGTAAGGAAGGTAAATCGGAGGTGGTTCGGCCAGGAGAATAGCACAACCGGCATGCCCCGCCTTCACCCTCTGGCAAAGCGTGGTCAACTTCTCAGCTTGCAGCATGCAGCGCCATCTCCTTTCCTGATACTCATGTATGCCTGAATTATAGCAACTGGTAGAACTATACCCAATGGTCAGGCCTTTTGTCAAGGCAATTTACGCGAAAAAATCCTCTGTTCTTAGCAGAACTATACTTCATTACCATTTAGTTGTATAATTGTTCGCAAAGCGAAGCTTTTGAGAGGTAAGGAGGTCAAGTTCTATGCTTACAAACTACATTCGAGCGGCTATGCGCCATGCTAGATATGAAATTCTTGGCGATGGTACATTTTATGGCGAGATCCCTGGCTTTGATGGGGTCTATGCGAATACAGAAACCCTTGAGGCATGTCGTGAAGAACTGGAGGAGGTCTTAGAAGAGTGGATTCTTTTACGGGTTGCTAAGCACCTCCCTCTGCCGATTGTTGATGGCAACGAATTAACCATCAAGGAAGTAGCATAATGCCTCGTCTGGGTCCAATAAGGCGTAAAGACCTGATCTATTACTTCAGGCTTTTGGGCTTCGATGGCCCTTATTCAGGTTCAAAACACCAGTTTATGATGAAGGAAAACATTACTGTGCGCATACCAAATCCCCATCAAGGCGATATTGGCGAGGATTTGTTGGTCAGGTTATTGAAGCAAGCAAGAATTGACCGCAAAGAGTGGGAAAAGCTGTAAAGGGGAAAAGTGAGATACGATTGACATTGCCAGCCTAAACCTCTATACTGCACATGAACAAAAACAAATTCGCCGCCATGGAGGTTTCAGATATTTTCACATGGCGGGCTGGTAGGAGGATATTCAAAAACATGACATACGTAATCACTCAGCCGTGCATTGGCGTAAAGGATGCATCCTGTGTAGATGTCTGCCCCGTTGACTGCATTCACCCCACTCAGAACGAGGAAGACTTTGAGACGGCTGAGCAGCTCTATATCAACCCTGACGAGTGTATCGACTGCGGGGCCTGTGAGCCTGCTTGCCCGGTTACTGCCATCTTCGAAGAGTCGGCAGTCCCTGAAGAGTGGAAACAGTTTATTAAGATCAACGCGGATTTCTTCACCGGACACTAATGATTTGGTGTTCCAGCTTTCTCTTGGTTTTACCAGGCCTGTGCAGGGAAGCAAAAGCGGCTTCCCCTGTATACGTAGAACGAACTCAGTAGAACAGGGAATATTGGGTAGGGAACTACCTGTCATCCCTACCCATTTCCTGCCTGAATTTTTACGCTGAGTCCAGTACCTTGTAGTTATTTTTCACCTTTTCCCTTTTTGATGTGATATAATGCTCGTATGAGCTTGAATGCATGATCCATGCCATGTAAACTACTTCTAAGGGAGCTACCCCTATGCCAGGAACCAGACGCAAACGCGCAACTCCACCAGAGGAACCGGAAAACAATAACCATCACGCCTCAGAAGCAGCACAACAGGAACAGGCGGCGGAAATCGTAGAGCAGCCAGTTGCCTCTGATGAGACCTCCATACCTGTGCCGCCCCCTCCCTCCACGCCAACTGCCCGGGAGCAGTCTCAGGGGAAGGAGGCCCAGGACCCTGAAGCGCCGGAGGCTCAGCAGGTGCTTCAGACACAGGAGGCAGAGCAAGCACAGACGACAAAACAGCCTGCTGAGACCCCCGGGCAAGAGGAGGCTCATCCTGCTCATGCGTTTACCTTTACTCCTGTACCACCGGTACCTCCTGTTACCGCTTCCTCGCCATCAGCCAACGGAGGTCATCCGGCGCAGCAGGAAGGCGTTCCGCCTTCCCAGGTTGAAAGAGTGCGGCGTACATTTCGCCGCCCATCACAGGAGCAACAGCAGACATTTCCCCAACCGGCGCAACATGCCCAGCCGCCACAGCACCAGCCGCAACCGCCACAGCACCAGCCGCCACCGCCGGTTGCCGCTCAGGCTCCGCTGCAGCCGCCTACACATGAAATCACGTTGCCGTTGGGCAATATGCTCCACCTGGCCTACAATCCCGGCTATACCGGGGCGGAAGAGGCACGCAGCCATCTTCTGAGCCAGCTGGCAAAAGAGAGTAAGGCGGGAGGGCGCGCTCGTTGCTGGAATTGTGGCTCCATCGCCGTTGTCTACGAGCGTTGGAATACACGCAGTAGAACCTTTGGCGAAATCGGCATCGCCTTCTGTGAAATCTGCGGTGTCTGGAGTGTGATGTAATAACGGTGGTGTAATTTCACCTGCTGCTTTTCTGGGAGCACAGTATGACGCAGAATCAGCAAACCGTTCCTTCGCGCCGCTGCCCTCGTTGTGGTGGTCTGATGGCTAAACCTGCCGGGAGCAACCTGTACTGGCATACAGATAACAAGCATCCCCGCTGCGATATCACCAATATCGCGGAGTCCTCCTTTGCTAGCGAGGCCGAGGCTGCCAATATTGAGCCACAGAGCGGCACGCCCGAGGGAAAAGACTCAAAAAATAAGCATTCTCAAGAGGTATAGCCAGCAGTCACAGGCCTTACGCGCCTGCCGTCACCCGCGCCACTGCTGGCCTTCTGTGGAGAATGCAACCAGCCCATTACCCCTTTCGTAGTATATATGAGAGCGTATTAACGCTTCAAACAAGAGTATACAAGCATATAATCTTAGATAGAGGTTGTTTATGTACAACATGCCAAATAATAACCCGTATGGAAATCCTTACGGCGGAAACCAGCTTGGAGGGAGACGACGCTTCGGCTATCAAACTATGATGCCTGGCTATGAAGCTTCGCCGACACAGGCAGCCAGCCTTATCAGCAAAGTGATGGTCTTGCTGTCCTTCTCCTTCCTGTTCGCGGCCATCGGCACCTTCATCGGGATGGCCCTCGGTATTACCTTTGGGACCTACATAATCATTGCCATTGCCGGTCTGGTCGTACTCTTTATCCTGCAACTCGCGATCCGGGTACAGGGACTCAACCTGTTCCTGCTCTACCTGTTCACCTTCCTGGAAGGATTGTCTCTTGCCCCGATTATCAGTGACTATCTCGCTTCAGGTTTAGGCAATATCCTGGGAGAAGCTTTCCTGATTACTGCCATCACTTCTCTTGGCCTGGCTGCCTTTGCCTGGACGACGAAACGCGACTTCAGCCACCTGGGTCGCTACCTGTTCTTTGGCCTGATCTTGCTCATTGTTCTGGGCATCCTGGGCATCTTCTTCGGCGGCATTTTTGGCACCGGCCCGGTAGCATTGCTGATCGCCATCCTGGGCGTTGCCATCTTTTCCGGCTATGTGCTCTTCTACGTACAGCGCGCGAAGTACATGCCCGATACTATGCCCAACGCCATTGGCCTGACAGTATCCCTCTTCATCACCGTTCTGAACCTGTTCCTCTATATCCTGGAACTGCTTTCCATCCTGCAAGGTGGAGGTGGTCGCCGCAGGTAAATGCTATCGTAGGTGCCGATAATGAATTTGAACAGCCAGGATCGGCAATCATATTCACCCGTAGGCGCCGATTTATCGGCAAAGTCACGCGGGGCCGATAAATCGGCGCCTACACTATTTCATTGCCGTTCTTGTTCGTTAAAATTCATCATCGGCACCTACATTTTTGTGTTTTAGAGATATCCTCATCCCCGGCCTTCTCTTCGTATAATATAGAGAGAAGGATGTAACAAGGAATAAGAACAGAGGTATCCTTTGTTCTCAACAGTAGGAGAGTCTCAGGTAATCTGCTTACCTGAGCGGAAAAATCAAGGGCAAAAGAATATTTGCCGTGAAAGTGAGAGCTTAAAGAACATGCAAGCGCATAACAATCTGTTTCATGTAACCGATCAAGACTTTGAGGCGAAGATTCTCAAATCTGACCGCCCGGTTATCGTTGATTTCTGGGCTGCGTGGTGCGGTCCCTGCCGCCAGATCGCGCCCACCTATGAGAAATTTAGCGATGAGTTTTCCAGCAAACTTGCCTTCGCCAAGATGGATGTCGACGAGAATCCTCGCATTCCCGGTGGCCTGCACATTCAGGGTATCCCGACCATGATCGTCTTCAACAACGGCAAAGAAGTTGGCCGTATTGTTGGCGCGTATCCGCCTCCACAGTTGAAGAATCAGATCGAGCGCCTGCTCGCACAGGCACAGAGCAGCGTTGCTTAGTGGTTGAATTAAGGAAGAGTGAAAGTGAAACAATAGAGCACTTCTATCGGCTCTATTGTTTCACTTTCACTCTTCCTTTTTTGGCACAAAACCCCTCGACGTAGCACGTCTTTTGTGATATATTCATTCCATACCAGCGCTTGCCCTGTTTGCAAGCGTTCAACTATGTTGTTGTATGGACATAAGGGAAACCGTATATGCCAACATTAGAACGGTCAAATCCATTACCGCTGTATTATCAGCTCAAAGAGGTGCTGAAACAGCAAATTCGTTCTGGCCACCTTGCTCCGCATACCACTATTCCTTCCGAGCCGGAGCTGGTGGCTCAGTATCATGTGAGCCGCGCCACCGTGCGCCAGGCGCTGACCGAACTGGTTCATGAGGGCCTGTTGTACCGTCAACATGGAAAGGGTACGTTCGTCTGCGAGCCACGTACCCAGCAGACTGTCAGCGAACTTCCCAGTTTGAGCAGCGAGATTCGCAGCCGGGGCCAGCGTCCCGGTGGTCTCCTGCTCGTCAGCGAACTCGTACGCGGCTCTGAAGCGATTCGCGAGCAACTGCGCCTCACCGATGCGGAGCAGGCCATTCACCTCTCGCGCCTGCGCACCGCCGACGAGACTCCCATTGCCTGCGAACACAACTATCTTCCCTTCCCCCGCGCTCAGGGCGTCTATGATCGCGCCAGGGAGACCGCCGAAGGTTCCCTCTATAGCCTCATGGCCTCTGAAGGACTCAATCCGTACATCGCGAAGCAGATATTCAAAGCCGACCGGCCCGCGCAGCGCGAGGCAGAATTGCTGCGTATATCCGCCGATGAGCCGGGAACGCGGCTTACAACTATCAGCTATGACCAGACAGGCATGCCTGTCTCCTACACCGAGGCCTTCTATCCAGGTTCGCGCTACGAATTCCAGGTCACCCTGCGCATCATCCGATAGCCGTTGTTCCGGTCATATGTGCTGGTACAAGAAGGTCTGCCGTGCTATACTACGCAAAGTAAAGACCGTTTCATTCTAACAAAAGATGAGTATAGAGGAGAAAAAGACACTTTATGGATGAGATGAAAACACCGGGCAATGATGGAACCACTCCGAATGGCACGAACGCTCTGCCGACAGCCGCATCAAGCCCGGTCTCCATCAATGCTGAAGAACAGAAGTGGACAGATCGGGGCAATGCCGCTGCGCGAGAGGGAGATTATGAGCGCGCGGCAGTCGCTTTTGAGCATGCCGTTGCACTTTCCCCCAGTGATGCGCGCGCGCGTTATAACCTGGCGCTGGCGCAGCAGTACCTGGGCGATCTCGGAAATTGCTATCGCTGGCTATCGCAGGGCTATTGACCTTGATCCTCAGCTTCTGGATGCCTACATCAACCTGGGCAATCTCTATAATGAGATTGGCCTGAACGAAGATGCCCTGGAGACCTTCCAGGAAGCCCTCGAATTAGACCCGGAAAATGACGACCTCTATGTCAATATAGGGGATACCTATCGCCAGCTGAATCTCTACCAGGATGCCGTCCAGGCCCATCGTCAGGCATTGATTCTCAATCCAGACAATGTCATGGCGAAAGATGGCTTAACAGACGCCCGCACGCGCATCGATGACCAGTTACATCGCATCATTGAGCAAGAGCGCCGGATTGACGCTGATCCGGCTGATCCTGCGCGCTACGCCGAACTTGCCAGCCTCTACCTGGATATGCGCCGCTACAACGAGGCTCTTTCTGTCACGAACCAGATGCTTGCCATCGATCCTGATGGACGCGCTGCCTATGATATGCTGGCAGCCGTTTATGAGCAGATGGGCGAGCGCGACCAGGCGGCGGATACCTATACCCGCATCGTCTCCATTGCTCCTGATGACGCCGAGGCCTGGGAGCATCTCGGTACATGGCGCTCCATCCAGGGAGATGCCGCCGAGGCCATAGATGCCTATCAGCACGCCATCCAGCTTGAGCCAAACAGCATCCCCGTTCGCTTCAGCCTGGCCGAAACATATCTCGAAGCCGAACGCTACGAGGATGCTTTGAACGTCTACCAGTATCTGACCGGTCGCAGCGACGAACTCCAGTCCGACGACCTTGCCGCCGCCTATGCCGGTCTGGCCGATACCTACAACTCGCTGGGACGCTCCGACGAGGCTATTGAGACTGCCCGGAAACTGCTGGAGCAGTTCCCCGAAGACCCGGAAGGCTACTACCAGCTTGCTACGGCTTATGACGCACTCGGAAAGTACGACGAGGCCATCGAGAACTACGAAAATGCTATTGAGAGCGACCCCCTCAATGCCGACTACTACAACGACCTTGCCGACACCTTGAGCGAGGTGAAGCGCTACGAAGAGGCCATTGACGCCGCCCAGCAAGCCATCGCCATGGATCCATCACTCATCGTTGCCTACGAGACACTCGCTCAGATTTATCAAGCGATGGGCCGTACGCAGGAGTCGCTGGATGCCAGAGAGCAGGCCAACGCCCTGCGTTCCGCCAGCGAACTGACTTAGACTTTTCATAATGAAGGGTGATGCTCGCAGGGGGCGCACGTAGGGGTTTTACCCCCATGTGCGCCCCCTGCGAGCATCACCCTTCATTATTGTAATCTTTCCTCAACCGTGGTGGCGAAGGTTTCCAGGTCGCCAACGCGCTGCTGGATGTGATCGTAGAGGAGGTCATGGTTCAGCGTGCCAGGGTCGTAAACAAGGGCCTCGCGCAGGTTGGTCAGAATCTCAAGCCGGTACGCCAGCGTATTGGGGATGATTTGCTGCGAGGCAACGATACTCAGTAACTCGTGATAGCCTTCCGGGCGGCGCAGTCCCAGCGTCGCAACCAGAATGCCGCAAATGTGCAGGCAAGCCTCAATCGCCAGTTGCAGGTAGCGCTCAGCCAGCCCATAGACACGATAATCACTGACAAATTCCTCTCGCTTCGTCTGTTTCAGATCGTTGAGAATTGCGATAGCTTCGCGCAACTGCTTCAGATGGCGCTGGATCAGGTCTTTGTCAACCGGCAAGATACTGCCGTGCAGGCGGCGGCTCAATGCCTGATTCTGAATCTCATCGTATTTCTTGAAATCCAGATAGTCCATCACCGCCTTCGTCTCAAATGAGACGCGCTGCTTCTCATCACGGCTGAAAAGTATCTGGCCATACTTAATGACCTGCAATTTCAGCAGGAGCGATGCCTGATTCAAAATCACTACATCGATGCTTTCCGATTCCAGCCGCTTGGCAAGCTCGCTGAAAAAGTACATCTGGTAATCGAGAAATTGATCTGATTTGATCTGATCCATCAGGAGAATGGCGATGTCGATATCACTGAGATGCCCAAACGAGGTTCGCCCCGCAAGGGAACCGGAGAGGTAGGCAGCATTGACAGGATTTTGCGTGAACAGTTGGTTAAGTTGAGACTGCCTTTCGAATAAGTTCATGCAAACCTCCGAAGTAACCCTAACCTATCCAAAGCCCTGGGATAGCCGCAGCAAAAGTGCTTCTATATTGGTATAACTATACCATACTCTGCCCATTTTTGTAAGCTCTGGTAAGCCCCACTAGCCTTCCACCCACTCTTCGCCGTTGGTTGCCACCTCCTTTTTCCAGATGGGAACCGTCGTCTTGAGCGTATCGATGATGTAGCGGCAGGCCTCAAATGCCTCCCCCCGGTGCGGTGCCGCCACGACGATAATCACGCTGGCCTCGCCGATTTCCAGCCGCCCGAAACGATGCGCGACTGCCACATGCTCCACGCCCCAGCGCTGCCGGGCCTCATCCACAATGGCGCGTACCTGCGCTTCCGCCATCTCCACGTAGGCTTCATATTCAAGATAGCGAATCTGCTTCCCCCGTGCATTATCGCGCACCACGCCCTCGAAGACCACAATGCCCCCATCGCTCGACCTGGTAACAGCCTCAATCAGCGCCGCACGATCCAGCGGCTCGCGCGTGAGTCGAATCACCGGTTCCATAAGCTGCTTATCCTTCCTATCTTCCTATGAAAAAAAGCCCTCTCGCATGTCATCCTGAGCAAAGCGAAGGATCTGAGGCGTTGGCATGGCGTACTGCAGATCCTTCGCTTTGCTCAGGATGACATGCGAGCTTGTTTTCAATGGCTCTCTGTTCCTGGCCCCCGCCCATCGGCGGGATGAACACCAGCTCATCACCCTCGTGCAACTGCGTCTCAGGCGCAACGTAGCTGCGATTCACTGCGCACAGCGAGCGTTCCATAATGCCCTGCAAGCGTGGATATTTCTCTAGCAACAGCGAACGTGCCTCAGCCACACTCGCCCTCTCAGGCACCTCCAGCCTCTCCTCACTCTTCCCACTCACTTCTCGCAACGAAGCAAAGTACCGTATCCGAATCTCCATCTCCTGCTTCTCATCTTCCTCACCGGGTTTCTGTCCCTGTAGGGGCGATGCCTTGTGCTCGCCCGCGTTTCTGTTGGGCCACAGCGGGCGAGATATGCTGCCGTTGCTCCCTTGAGGTCGCAAGGACAAGCCCCCGGCTTGTCTGCTTCGCATCGACAGCCGTATCCTCCCTTAAGGTCGGATGGACAGCCTCCCAGGCTGTCTGCGCTGTCAGCGCATCGCCCCTACGGCATCCTGTTTCCCTCCAGGGATGGATAGCCCTCACTATTACGCTGCCATATCATTCTCTAGGGAGTGTATCATATGGGATAATGGCTGTCGAGGAAGTTTGAGAGGCGGGTAGTATGTTCAATTTAAGGCAACCCGCTCACATTGACCTGAATCAGCCCACTGGATGGATAAGTCCAGCCAAGTGCCTGGTCTACAGCAGGGCTGAGGTCGATGCTGGACTGGTTGGTGATGTCCTCATCGTATGCATCTTCACGCAGCCAGCCACCGTTACTGGCATTGTACCCATCTGGCCCTCCACCACACGTTATGCCATCGTTGTTGACGGCAGCAAGTGAGGATTCTGAGCATCCTTGAGGGAGAGCGGTCGGCCAGGTTCCATCGGTGAAATTGCCGGATGGCGAGTAGCCGCTTGGCTGAAAGAAGGGCAGGCCGTCGTGGGTATAGAGCAGGTAATAATAGATTCTGCGCAGATTCTTTTCATTGGGACAGATGCCATCAACCAGTGGATTGCTGGCAGCGTCCGGCTTCATCAAGGTAGGAGAGACGGGACAGCTCGCAGGCAGCGTAGCGCTTGTTCCATTTGCATCCCACCAGTTATCATCTTCATTCCAGGGTCCTACCTCTGTCACCAGCACATTGGATACGCTTTTTGTCTCATCGGGTAAAGAAAGAGAGACCGACCAGTTCGTTGTTGTGCCATGCGGGACGTAATAGGGCTGGTAGATGGAGGGAATATCCGCGATGTATCCCCAGTTGGCGTACTTGAGATAGACATCGGGCAGCGCAACATAGGGGCTGGTCGTTGGATTGAGGCCATCGGGCAGCGAGTTTTGCATGTAGGAAGTTGCCCAGACCGTGTATGAAGCTGTACCTATTCTCGTTGTGCTGATTATCGGCTGTCCATGCAGGAAGCCATTCAATTGCCTCAAGGTCTGTTGTGTCTGTGCAAGCAGCAAAGATTCTTTGCCTTGCGCCAGCGAGGAAAGTTTCCCCATGAGAGCCTCGTATACCCTATCTCTGCCGGAAGAATTCGCCTGCACTCTGAGCCTGCCCAGTGACGCCGGGTCTACCTGCATTAAATTGAGCCATGCAGTACGTACTGCTGCACTTATCCCTGCGCAACTGGCAGTTGATACAGTATCAGCCTGGCAAATATGGAGCGCCCGTTGTTGAAGCGCGGGCGTGCCACTTGCCCAGACAAAGATAAGATTTTGCATGTCCGCCTCTGCAAGCTCTTTCTGAGGTGGAGCAGCGAACACAGCAGATGTGAGGGGCATCAACGCACGAACGCATATGATGAGCGTAGCTAGCAGGGCTACTGAACTTTTCAGTGAGCAACCCCTTTTTCCCGGTACTTTCATTACCCGTCCCAGTCTTTCTTTTCCACTTTCCAACCCGATCCACCTGGATGATTGCACCAGTGATTACGATGCAGGTCATTATATAAATCGTGCAGGTAGGCGTCAATTGATATGGGACAAAGGTACCAGAAAATATGAATGGACAGGGGAGCATACCCCACGATGCCCTCGGCATCGTGGGGTATGCTCCCCTGTCCATTCATATGTAGTATTACCTGTTCAGAGCGGGCATGACCTCGTTGACCAGCGTTTCGAGCGTGGTCAGGTCAGGGAAGCCACCGCAGTTGAGCATGAAGTAGTCGACGCCGAGATCGACGAATTGCTGCATCTGCTCGATCACCTGCTGCGTCGTGCCAACGAAGGCATTGCTGGCGCTCATGTTGACGTTTTTGTTGAGGTCTTGTACCACCGTTTCGTTTGGCCCGCACAGGCAGCCACCGAACCATGTGCGGCGCAGCGTCGTCGGGTCGCGTCCGACCTCCTGGCAGGCCCGTTCGCACTCCTTCACCTGCTCGCGATAACGTTCGATGCCCGTCCAGGAGACGTTCCACCAGTCCGCGTAGCGAGCAACCAGGCGTAGCATACGCGGTTTTGCACCTCCGACCATGATAGTGGGAATCGGGTTCGGTTTGGGTTCGCACCACGCCTCTTCAACGGAGTAATGTTTGCCGTGGAAGGTTGCCCGTTGCTCGTGCCACATCAGCTTGATAATCTCCAGCGTCTCGCCAAGCTCCTCCACGCGCACTCCGGCAGGGGGAAATGGGTAGCCGTACTGGATATATTCGCTCTCTTTCCAGCCCGCGCCGATGCCCAGGATAAAGCGCCCGTTGCTCATGTACTGCAAGGTTGCGGCCATCTTCGCCAGCAGGGCAGGATTGCGGAACGACTGGCTGAGCACGGCATGCCCGAATTTGAACTGCGGGTGCTGCGCCGCGAAATACGTCAACGCCGTCCACCCTTCGAGAATGTTGTCATCACCGGCCTCAAGATGATCGACAAACCAGGCCGAGTCGAAATGCCCCTCGATCAGATCAAAGCCACGATTTACGGCGGCAAGATACGCCTCTGGTCCCACACCCATGTCAACCCGTGGGCCGCTAGTTATTGTCCAGCCAAACTGAATACGCGCCATCTTCTTGCCTTTCTATCGCTTACTGGTGCTCTGCCAGCAGCAGCGCGAGGTTCGCCAGGGTACGAGTGGTAGAGCCGGTAGCGCCCTTCTCCTGGTAGGGCTTCTTGCTGCCTGCGTAGAAGGTACCGGCGATATCCAGGTGTGCCCATTGCGCGTTGCCGACGAAGTTTTCCAGAATCTTGGCTGCCGTCACTGATGAAGCGGGTCGTCCGCCAGTCTGCTTGATGTCGGCAATATCGCTCTCGATCTGCTCCGCGTACTCCTCATCGAGCGGCATGGGCCAGTATTTCTCGCCAGCGATCTTTCCTGCCTCGATTATTTCCTGACAGAGCTGCTCGTTGTTGCAGTACAGACCCGCCATGACATTGCCAAGCGCAACAACGATACCGCCCGTCAGCGTTGCCACGTCGATGATGGGTGAAAGACCCTCTTTGACGGCGTAGGAAAGCGCGTCGGCCAGCACCATGCGCCCCTCGGCATCGGTATTGACGATCTCCACGGTCTTGCCGTTCATAATGCGCACAATATCGCCCGGACGGTAGGCATTGCCTCCGGGCATGTTCTCCGTCGTCGGCACCAGCACCGTCACATTGATGGCCGGTTTGAGCGTCGCAATCGCCTGCAGCGCGCCGATGACAGCAGCCGCGCCAGCCATGTCGCCCTTCATCTCGTCCATGCGCTCGGCAGACTTAAGGGAGATGCCACCGGTATCGAAGGTAATGCCCTTGCCCACAAGCGCCATACCCTGCTTCGTGTTTTTGTCACCCTGATAGCGCAGGATGATGAACTTCGCGGACTGCGCGCTGCCCTGTGAGACGGCGAGCAAGCCGCCCATGCCCAGTTCCTCCATCTGTGGTCGCTCCAGCACCTGGTATTCCAGTCCGAAGCGCTTTGCCATTGCCACGGCGCGGTTCGCCAGTTCTGTTGGCGTCATCACATTGGGTGGCTCGTTTACCAGGTCGCGGGCAAAGTTCGCTGCCTCGGCCAGCGCCACTCCCCGGCGGATACCCTCCTGCAACTGCTCTTGCTGCGAATCAAAGGAGAGCAGTTCTACCTTCGTCAGACCCTTTCCATTGGTATTGCTTCCGCTCCCTTGCTGCTCGCTGTGCTGGTACTTCCTGAAGGAGTAGGTGCCTGATAGCACGCCCTCAACCGCCGCCTGCGCACCCTCTTCCGTGTCAATGCCGGAGCCGCTCCAGTTCAACGCCAGGCAGAGCGTATGCGCTCCCGTACTTTGCGCTTGCCGGGCAGCCACAGCGCTTGCCCGCCGGAACGATTGCGTGTTCAGCTTCTCCTGCATACCCAGGCCCACCAGCAGCACGCGCTTCGCCGCCAGCTTGCCCATTGTATGGATAGTCACCATCTCGCCCAGATTGCCCTTGAATTCTCCACCTGAGCTGATTTCATTGAGCAAGCCATCCAGCACGTTATCCACCGTTCTGGTCGCGCCGGGAAGTGTTACCTTCCCTCCTTGCTCGCGTACGGCCCCCACGACCAGCACATCACATGCTACATCTTTTACCCCTGATGTAATAACCTGAAAATCCATTTCGCCTTTCTCACCTTTTCTAGAGCTATTACTGCGACAAAAAAGAGACTGACCGGCATCGTATAGCCGGTCAGCATGCCGCGCAGATAGAACGAATCATAACACAATTCGCCGAATGAGGCTAACTGAACCAGGGCGGAATATGGGAAAGTTTTTAGAGAGCATGGACACCAGTAGGGGCGGGGGCTGTGGTAGGGGTGGAGAGGGGGAGCTTGCTCCGCCCCGCTCGGGCGGGAGGTTCTGATTGGCGTAGTAGTTAAAGAGTGTTGGAGGTGGAGAGGGGGAGCTTGCTCCGCCCCGCTCCCCGATGGCTTGCACATTCGGTAAACAGAATCACAATTTCAAAATTGGCGGAGGGCGGAGCAAGCTCCCTCTCCCCACCTCCCTCACAACCCACGCCCCTACTATCGTGCTGGCAGCAGTCGCTCAACCACTTCCAGTAGTTGACGTGGCTTGAAGGGTTTGGTCAGATATTCCGTGCAACTGACACGCATAGCCCTTTCGTTCACATCGCTCAGCGCATAAGCGGTTACCACCACAATAGGAACCTCGGCAAGGCCGGGACGCTGGCGAATGAGCTGGGCCGTCTGGTAGCCATCGAGCACAGGCATAGAGAGGTCGGTCAGAATCAGGTCGACCCGCTCACGGTCAAGGATGCTCAACGCCTCGCGCCCATTTTCGGCTGAGAGGCAGCGATAGCCCCGCGTCGCGAGGACGCGCTCCACCAGCATGCGGCTGGAAACTTCATTCTCAACAATTAAGATCGTTGCCTGCTGCGTGTCAGTTGTTGTTGAATGCGTTGCATTCTGTCTGTTCATCATCGCTGTCTTGTCCCTCCTTTTTTCAGGAAAGTGGCCAACCATGTCATTCTGAGCGCAGCGAAGAATCTGCGGGTGGCCTTCCGACAAGATGGTTGCCTGAGATTCTTCGCTGCGCTCAGAATGACATGACAGATGACCTTTTCATGGCTTGCTATCGATCGGAAAAACGATGGGCAGGGTAAACGAGAAGGTCGAACCCTGTCCCACGATGCTCTCCACAGCAACTTCACCACTCTGTAATTCAATCAATTTCCGGGCGATTGTCAGGCCGAGGCCAGTACCGCCGAATTGTCGGGTGGTACTGCCGTCGGCCTGCCGGAATGCTTCAAATATATAGCCCAGCGCCGCCGGAGAGATGCCGATGCCTGTGTCATGCACGGCCACACGCAGCATATCATAGTTTTCCAGCAGCGAACACTCAATAGTTACGCCACCTTGCTCCGTAAATTTCAGGGCATTGGAGACAAGGTTGATCGCTACCTGCCCGACGCGCTGGCTATCCGCCAGCACCATTGGCAGTCCTTCATCCATCTTCAAGGTGAGCGATAAACCCTTCTTGTCCGCTATGGGCTTCAGTTGATTCACCACGTCGCGCAGGCATGCCTCTAGCGCGAGTGGCTCAACTGTGACCTCCAGGTGATCCGCCTCGATCTTCGAAAGATCGAGCATATCGTTGACCAGCATCTTGAGGTCTTCAGCCCGCTGCACGATGAACTGCAGGTGCTCCTCCTGCTCCTGCGTCAGTTCCCCATCAACAAATCCCTCTAATAGTAACGATCCATAACCGATAATACTATGCAAGGGGGTACGTAATTCATGGGTCACAGTAGCCAGAAATTGTGATTTCAAGGTATTGACCCGCTCAAGCACCGAGTTCTTGTCCTTCACCTCAGCAAAGAGCAGCGCATTTTGAATAGCGATCGCTGCCTGCACAGCCGCCGTACTCAAAAGAAACTTGTCGCGATCGCTGATCTCATATGGCTTATCGGAATAGAGGATAAATGCACCGATGGACTGATCTTGCAGCAGCAAGGGAACGGCAATCACCGAGCGATATCCGGCTTCGAGTGCCAGTTGCACCCAGGCTTCGCTACGTTCCCGGTAAATGGCGGCAATATCTTCTCCACAGACGATTCTCTGCTTTTGCATCGCCATACGCGCCAGCATCATGTCCAGGTCGCGCAGAGCCGGGCGAGGGATACGCGGGCGACGCAGCCCGTAGGTCGCTTCCGGCTGTGTTCTGGGAACGCGCACCGCGTGGCGTTTGCCGCTGGAACGAGGCAGAGGCGAAGGAATAACGGCCATCTTGGTGGTTGCCGCCAGCGTAATATCTCCATCCGGGTCGGCATGCACCGTCACAGCGCCATGCTGCCCCGAAGCATTGTTCCCATTTCCTGGAGCGAGACCCGGGAAAGACTGCGTCTCTCCGCTCCCGCTGACCGGTATAACAGTGGCAGACCACTGCGCCACCGCCCACGGAGAGAGCATTTCACGTCCATAGAGCAGCAAGGAGACGTGCTGTGATTCCATGATATGGCCCAGGCGCGAGACGATTTCGCCAAGCAGGTGTTCCAGGTTGAGCGTCGAGATGAGCGCATCACTCATAATCAGTAGATCTTCCATCTGCTTCGTCATGACCTGGCTCTCGCGTTCCTGCAGCGAGAGAGACTCGGAGATCAGGTTAAATGAGCGATCTAAAACAGTCAATTCATCGGTCTTTAGCCCTTCAGCATGAGCGAGTGCCATATTCGCGTTACTGGCGGCGACCAGCATGGCCACTCGTTTCTGAATCTTACGCAGGGGACGTGTCAGAAAATAGCGCGTAATCAAAATCAGGCTCATGATGGCCAGAAAGAAGGTGAACGCTGCCATCGCGAAGAGTACCGGCAGATTGCGCTCCAGGTGCTCATTGAAGTTATATACTGTCTCGATATTCACAATCACCAGCGTTGGCGAACCGGCAAGCTCGTTGCTGGTCGCGATCGGGGCGGCCAGTGAGAGATAGCTCTGCCCACTGAGATCGAATGTCGTGCTGCCGGGCGTACAAAGCACGTGCCGGGCAATGGATTGTTGATGGAGAAGTGCCTTCATGCTTGTGTCCTGGATCGCTCTACCCAGGCAAAATGCCAGCGTCTGTCCCTGCACGCTCTGTTGCAGCAGGTCTTTGAAAACATCATCAATCGCTTTCTCGCCCACCAGCACGCCGATCACATGTCCATTATGAGAAATCGGCACAGCTACGCTCAATATCCATGCAGTATCTTTACTATCTGCTGCCTGAAACATTGTCACTGCATATCCCTTCGACAACACCTCGTTCAAGAGCGACGTGGTAGGTTTGATCGTGATGGAACCGAGTTGCGCACGCTGTCCCTTTTGAGCTGAATAAATCGCGATTTCGGATAGCCTCAATTGTGACAGGGGGGTGCTCAGGGAAGTAATGGTGGTACCGCTTGCGGTACCAGATTGGGCCAGTGTAATAATAGTGCTGCTATGGGCGGTCGAAGATAATATCTGTACCAGTTCATTGCTTTCAGCCACGTAGGCCCGCTCGCTTAATTGCAGGTGTGTATGAGCGTCACTCATTGCTTCGCGCTCAAAGCGGTTTTTCAGCAGGATCACCGCCGTTACCGAAAACAGGAGAATACACAGCAAGAGCGTTACTATGGCCGCGATGATAAATTGTTCCCCCAATGACCGAACAGTGAGTTTCAAGCAGCCCCTTCCATAATGCAATGCTACAACGAAAAGCAAGGGGAGGACAGGGTGCCAGCTTGTCCTCCCCCTACCACGCGCATGCAACATGCAGCGCGAGACTCTAGAAGGCGCGTGTGCAGACCCCATGGGGAAAAGGTCGCACATTGTCAGATGCCCGTTACAAGCCGCTCGTCGAGGTGGATCTGCTTGCTCACGAACATCTCGCTTTCCGTCCCAGGTCTATCTATTACAACGAACAACTTTGTACATTGATATCATTTTCCCCTCAGATTTCCTATGTTTCTGAAGAATTTTCATGAGAAAAGAGATGTTAGAGGTTGTCATAACTTTGCCTTACATAAGAGTTCCCAGCGCTCCCGCAGGCTCAATGTAGCCACATTTGAGCAGGCGAACTATCGTGCGGGCAATGTCCAGTTCATTGCGGTTTACCAGGCGCGCGATATCCTGGATGCTGCGTCTGCTGTCTAGCAACAGGAATACGACACGGTCGCGCCGCTCCATCTGGCTCATGATCTTCTGGTCGGTTGCCCACGGCAATGTTCTGAAGACAGCGTTGACACCCTGCTGCGCCATCTCTCTTGCCCCTTCTGTCACCTGGGTCGACAGTGGTGCCGTTGAGGGAGTTTGTTCTGACGAAAGAACTGGAAGTTGCTGCAAAGGAGCTGTATGCCTGGCATTTCTGGAAGCCTCAAGAGCGCTCAGAGTTGCAGGAACAGGGGTCTGCCTTACCCCTTTTAAGAAAGAATTCATATTACAATACCTCCTCCATAACCACGTGAACCACACAACCAACCCGAATGTACTACACTATAGTACATACTTCTACTGTACTCTTACTACGTAGAATTTCTGTGAAAATCTGACTGTCTCATGTGAAATTTGTGTGAATATTATTGAGATTGGATGAGTTCGTCGCATACCAGAAAGTACTAGAGAGTATCAAAGCATCTCAAACTCAACAAATTATTTCAGAAGGTGAAATAGGGCGAAGGCCAGCTCCGACCCTACCAACCTACGAGCGTTCGTGGCTTTTCTTGGTTAGTAGGGGCGGAGCTGACCTTCGCCCTGACAAACTGGCTCTTTTAAATCAGTGGCTTCTTTGTTGTTGAGCCTCCCACTCATCCCTCAGTATGCCCATGTAGACGAGATCGATGTATTTCCCGTTGCTCCAGACGTGCTGGCGCAGGCGGCCCTCCTCACTGAAGCCACTGGCCTTGTAGGAACGAATGGCCCGTTCGTTGTCGCCGTTGACCGTCAGCCAGACCTTGCGCAGGTTGCGCAGGCGAAAGGCATAGTCCAGCAGGACGCGCACCGCGTCTCGCCCGTAGCCTTTTCCCCGGTATTCTCTATCGCCGATGCCAATACCCAGTTCGCAGGTCCGGGCAACTACGTCGAAGTGAAACAGCCCGCAACTGCCGATATACTTGCCATCGGTCTCA
The DNA here is from genome assembly GCA_963736995.1 of uncultured Chloroflexia bacterium. GTDB lineage: Bacteria > Chloroflexota > Ktedonobacteria > Ktedonobacterales > Ktedonobacteraceae > CADDYT01. Next base: position 813,001 of record CAVTRB010000002.1, on the reverse strand, counting down.
ATGGCGAAGTTGGGGCCATTGCGCCCTCCCTTCTGCGCCTCCTGCTCGAACTCGGCTTCCAGCCGGGCCAGCGATTGCGGCTCCCAGGGATCTCCTCCGCCCAGTATCTCAAACTCCACGTCGTTGTTGAAGGCCCATTGGCGCTGCACATCCTCGCGCTTCAGCGCCCGCAGCGCCACCTTTTCACCTTTGAGCATAATTATGGAACCTCTGACCACGTGATAGGTCCGGTGACATCCTTTTGATCCACCTGTGTCGAGGTGTTATGCTGCGTATCGACCAGGAAGATGCCTGCCTGCCCATCACCCAGCACCACGACAAGCTGGTGAGCAGTGGTGACCGACCAGATGAACGTTGAGACCGGGCCATGCAGCTTGAGTGCAAGCGGCTTTTGCCCCGCCTGCACATTGACAACCATCAACTGCGTTCCCGTGCTATAGGCCAGTTCCTGGCTGTCGAATGACCACGCGGGTGCCGGCTCTCCGGCAACCCCGGTCGCAATCTGTGTATCACCGTCTGTTGCCATATGTATCACGTACAACGTGCCAATGCCTGATGATACAGCGTTCAGGTAATACGCCGTCATGCCATCGGGCGACCACCCGGCGTAGCTGATCTGTTGGCCAGAGGTAAGCTGGACCGGAGATATACCAGCAATATCGGCGCGCCACAGGTCTGACGTGTACCCGTTGGCAGAGCCAACCAGCAGCCAGCTTCCCACGCCGCCATGTCCGTTGCGGCTGTAAAGCGCCTCTGTAAAATCTCCCTGAGCGATCAGCCGAGGCGCGACATCGCTGCTGACACCCACACGCCGCGTCCAGAGGCTGTGAACATGCCCGGGTATTCCATAGCTCCACGTAATCGCAGGTATATCCGTATCTGGCGACCAGTCAAAAGAGAGCACGCTGTCACCTGTTTTCTCTGACGCCACTGGCTGCTGTTGGCTGCCGTTGGTGATGGTCAACAGGCCGTGATTCTGGATGTTGTAGTCCAGGATGCTGGTCATGCCATTGTGCGTGAAGGCAAAGGCGATGCGCATGCCATCGGGCGACCAGACGGCATGGGAAGCGCTGCCTTTGAGTGGCAGGGCGACCATCTGTACCGAGCCGGTTCCGGCTGAGTAGATGTACAGATTGGTGAGACCCGTACCATTGGGGTCGGCAGCGAAGGCCAGCATACTATTGCTGGATGCCGGTGACCATGCCAGGCTGCTGAGGATATTCGCACCGGTATCCGTATCCCATATGGAAGAAGGCGGTATCCCCGCTTTGAGCAGGCGCTGAGGAAGAATTTTATCGCTCAGCCCATCACTGCGAATAGTATGGACGGTTGCCGTTTGCAGGTCGATGTAGGCCAGCATATCTCCGGCGGAATGCCCCGGCAAGGGTGCGCTTATTGCCCAGCTTGACGCCACCGTCACTCCGGCAGGGGTGAGAGCTACCGTACCTGTACTCCCATCAGCGGGTATGCTCATCAGTTTTCCGTCGCGCAGGAAGACAAGGTGCATTCCTGCCGGTAGCGGTCCTTGTTGCAAACTGGCTGGAGGTGGAATAATATTGCTGGCTGTCTGCCCGACTGGCTGCGTAAGGTGCCAGGTAATGTAACCTCCTACACCAATCGTGAGCAGAATTGTTGCCGCGATGGCTACATACATGGCTCGTAATACCTGTAAGCCTTTACGGCCTGGCCGGGGTACTGGCTGCTTTCTCGTTGGTTGGAGTTCTGATGTTTGCGTTCCGCTCAGCAATCCTCCCTGCGATGAGCGACCACCCGGCAGAGCAATCAGGTGTGGGCGGCTGACCGGGTCAATACGAGGATGCCGGTAGGGAGAAGGTTCTGTATTGCTGGCGTCGAGGGTTCCGGTCAGTTCCAGGTATTCAGGTGAAGAGAAAATGCGATCACGAAGTGCCGGATCGGGGGATACGTGGGGCAACTGCGAGAGGAGGAAATCATCGCGGCGGAAATCGGCAAGGATAGCACTGCAATGGGAACATTCCTGTAAATGGGTAGCGACGACTCTGCGCTCTTCCGGCGCGAGCTCATTGTCAAGGTAAGCGCTGAGCATCTCCTCGACTTGCTCGCAGTTCATGTGGTTCCTCCTCCCTGTTCCAGCGCCCGGTAGTGCTCGCGAAACGATTGCCTGGCGCGGGATAAATACATTTTGACGCCGCTTTCCGCGATATTGAGTGCCTGGGCAATCTCGCTGTAGGAGAAGCCTTCCTGCGTATACAGCAGCAATGCGGCGCGGTATTGTTGGGGCATGCGACGGAGTGCGGCGCGCACCAGTTCTGTCGTCCCGTACATTTCCTGCGGGTCCGCGCTATCGACATCCGCCGGTTCGTGGTCGAGGTCTTGCCACGGCAGCCACGCTATCAACTTACGTCGACGAAGCGCATCATACGCCGTATTCGTCGCGATGCGGTAGAGCCAGGCCGAAAGCTTCAGGTTCGCATCCATTTTTGGCAGCGCTCGGAACGCCTTCAAAAAGGTGTCTTGCGTTAGATCATCCGCCTGTTCGCGATCCCCTACCAGGTGATATACATAGTTGTAAATGGGCGTCTTATATTCGTCGTATATCTGTTCAAAAGACCAGGAACTTTCCTTTGTTTCCACCCGAGCCATGCCTACAATCCCTTCGAAGGCTAATATCTATCACCATGTCCGTTCCACACAAGCGATAGAAGAAGCTCATCTCAGGCTCTTATTCCTTGCCTGGCAGGCGTGGAAAGCCTTTTGTCCTTCTGTGTAGTGGAACGGACAACTAACACATTCAGTAACATAGCAATATGCGTGTTTTACTGTTAGACATGGTAGCATATTTTGCCCATTTTTCAGCATCGCCCGCCTCTTATGCTAGTACTAATGGGCCAAAAACCTCTTCAGTGTCCTGTTCCACCTCGTTTAACTCCAAGGTGCAAGCAAAGTCCCATACATTTGCCTGAAGCGGGCGAGTATGATACCATGTACTGTAGGCGCTCGATTTATCGTGCGCACCGCCGATTTATCGGCCCATATGGCCCCATTAGCCGATCAATCCGGCGGTGGACACGATAAATCGCGCCCCTACGAGGGACTTTGAGAAGGAAACAAGCATGATCAATGAACATCCACAACATGGTTTGCGCACTGTCTGGTGGGAAGAGAACGCCACTGATGTTGTCGTATGTATGATTGATCAAACGGCGCTTCCTCAGCAGGTGGTCACGCTGCGGCTCGCGGACGAACAGCAGGTGGCCGAGGCCATCAAAACGCTCAAAGTGCGCGGTGCGCCTGCTATCGGCGTCTCTGCCGCCTTTGGCTTCGCCCTGGCGTTCTATCGCTTCCTTAAAGAGCGAGCTGAAGACGCCGACAAGCCAGTAACGCCGCGAGAGGCGCAGGAGGTGCAGGAACACCTGCGGGCCGTCGGTGACTTGCTGGCTCGCACGCGCCCGACTGCCGTCAACCTCTTCTGGGCCATCGAGCGCATGCAGCAGTGCGCTAACCGGACGTTGAGCAGCGGCTGCTCGCTCACCCAACTGGCACAGCATCTGCGCGACGAGGCCCAGGCTATCGCCGACGAAGACTTTGAGGCGTGCAGGCAAATGGGCCTCTATGGCGCAAGCTTGATTGCCGACGGCGATAGCCTGCTCACGCACTGTAACGCGGGTGCGCTGGCAACGGCTGGCTGGGGAACCGCGCTCGCCCCCATGTATGCGGCGCACAGGTCGGGCCGCGCCATCCACGTCTTCGTCGATGAGACGCGCCCCATCCTGCAGGGGTCGCGCCTGACCGCCTGGGAACTCCAGCAGGAGGGTATTCCGCTCACGCTTATCACCGATAACATGGCCGCTCATTTCATGAGCAAAGGCGAGATCAAAGCTGTCTTCGTGGGGGCTGACCGCATCGCCGCCAACGGCGATGTTGCCAACAAGATTGGCACGTATGGCGTGGCAGTGCTGGCGCACGCGCATGCTATTCCGTTCTATGTCGTCGCGCCCCTTTCCACCATTGATCTCAAACTACCATCTGGCGAGTATATTCCGATTGAGCAGCGCAATCCCGAAGAGGTGACCGGCATTCGCGGAACGCCTGTCGCACCCGTGGATGTTCATGTCGCCAACCCCGCCTTCGATGTCACCCCTCACCGCTACGTGACCGCCATTATTACGGAGCGTGGTATAGTAGGGCCACCCCTTGCGGGTGGCCTGCTCGCCCTGTTTGCGGGCTATCAGGAATTTGGGAAGCAGGCGGGTACATAAATGGAGATGGAAGTTGTGCAGGCCGTTGCCCAACACGTGGAAAAGGAAATGGGCCAGGAAGGATTCCAGCAGATCAGCGCGGTCGTTGCCAGTTGTAAGATGCTGGCATTGGAACTCGAAGGGCAGGAGCAGGAGAACGACGCGGAGGAAGTCGGAACTGATGACGAGGATATCGATATGGAGGCGCTGGTGCTCGCCGCCTATTTGCACGATCTCTCTGTCGCCGCACATGGCTCCCAGAATCACCACATCATGTCGGCTGAGATGGCGCTCGAGTTCCTGCAAACGCTCGACCTTCCTCCTGAGCGCCTGCGCAAGGTGGAGCAGGCTATTCTGGCCCATACAACCCGTGTTCCGCCCGCTGAACGCTCCACGGTTCCCCTCGAGGGACGCATTCTTTATGATGCCACCAATCTCGGACATCTCAGTGGTCTGGCTGTGGTGACTGCATTGATCGAATTTGGAGCGCGCTACCGGGAGCGCTATCGCAATCGTGAGATCAACGCTGAAATTCTCTCCGCCGTGTTACATCATATGGAGGAACGTTTCATCGAACTCTACCAGTCGTTGTACACTGCTCCGGCTCGGGAGATGGCTCGTGAAAAATTCGATCGCACCCTCGCCTTTATCGATGGCGTGATCGAACACCTGAGCGATGCGACGCCAGTCTAATACTAATGGAGAACATCTATGTCTATTCTTGTTGTGGGGTCTGTGGCTCTGGATACTGTTGAGACCCCGTTTGCCAGGGTCGAAGAAGTGCTGGGAGGAGCTGCATCCTATTTTTCTACGGCGGCCTCCCTCTATAACCAGGTAAATCTCGTCGCGGTGGTTGGCAGTGACTTTCCACGCGAACATCTCGATTTCTGGCGCAGCCGCCCCATCAACCTCGAGGGTCTGCAGATCGAAGAGGGAAAAACCTTTCGCTGGATCGCCCGCTATCATATGGATATGAACACACGCAATACACTGGATACGCAGCTCGGCGTCTACGCGGGCTTCCATCCTGATATCCCAGCCGAGTACCGTGCCAGCGAACTGCTGTTCCTTGCCAACATCCAGCCGGAATTGCAGTTGGAGGTGCTCAACCAGGTGCCGAAACCGCGCCTCACGATCCTGGATACGATGGAACTCTGGATCATGACCGCGCGCGAGCAATTGACGGAAGTCATCAAGCGCGTCGATATCCTGCTGATGAGCGAGGAGGAGGTACGCCAGTATACCGATCAGCCCAGTATCTTTGCCGGTGTGCGCCAGTTGCTCGGTATGGGCTTGCAATACGTCGTCGTCAAGCAGGGCAGCTATGGCGCGCTTCTCTTTGGCGCTGACGGCACCTACTTTACCGCGCCGACGTTTCCACTTGAAGAGGTGATTGACCCCACAGGCGCGGGCGATGCCTTCGCCGGTGGCTTTCTCGGCTATCTCTCCAAGGTGGAACCCGAAGACGATGGCTGCTACTCCGTCGATGAGATCAAGTGTGCGGTTGTGCATGGCAACATCATCGGCTCCTTCGTCTGTGAAGACTTCAGCATCGCTCGCCTGCGCCCGCTGTCAATGGATGACGTAGCCAAACGCTATCAAAAGCTGGTACAATGTTCTCACTTTGATCCCAACTGGCGTCCTGCCCAGAAGAAACGTGTTTTTTGATTGACTATATGCGAGAGGAAATAACTATTCATGACAACATCGATTCGTGGAGATGTCAAAGATATCTCATTCGCTCCACGCGGAAAAGATCGCATTGAATGGGCTGCGAAGGACATGCCCGTGCTGCGCCTCATCCGCGAGCGTTTTACCAGAGACCAGCCTTTAAAAGGCGTGCGCATGTCCGGCTGCCTGCATATAACGACAGAGACGGCCAACCTCGCCATCACGCTCAAAGCGGGCGGCGCTGACCTTGAACTCTGCGCCTCCAATCCGCTTTCCACGCAGGATGACGTGGCTGCTGCCCTGGTAAGCGAGTACGGCATTCCCACCTTTGCCATCAAGGGTGAGGATGAGCAGACCTACTATCGCCACATCAACGCCGTGCTCGACCACAGACCGAACATGACGATGGATGACGGCTGCGACCTGGTTTCGACCCTGCATACCACACGCACCGAACTGATTCCCGGCATCATCGGCGGCATGGAAGAGACCACGACGGGCGTGATTCGTCTGCACAGCATGGAGAAAAACGGCGTCCTGCGCTTCCCCGTGCTGGCCGTCAACGAGTCCGACACCAAGCACATGTTCGATAACCGCTATGGCACGGGCCAGAGTTCTCTCGATGCCATTATACGCTCTACCAATATCTTGCTGGCCGGTCGCACCTTTGTCGTCTGTGGTTACGGCTGGTGCGGTCGTGGCGTTGCCTCCCGCGCGCATGGTATGGGGGCGAACGTCATCGTGACCGAAGTTGACCCCGTGCGTGCTCTGGAGGCCTTGATGGATGGCTACCGCGTCATGCCCATGCTGGAGGCCGCGCCCCTCGCCGATATTCTTGTCACCGTCACCGGCGATATCAACGTGCTTGATCGCCCGCACCTGGAACGCATGAAGGATGGAGCCATCATCGCCAACTCCGGCCACTTCAACGATGAGATCAACATTCCGGCGTTGGAGTCGCTCGCCGTCAACAAGCGCCGCGTGCGCGACTTCGTGGACGAGTACACCTATGCCGATGGGCGTCACGTTCACCTGCTGGCCGAGGGCCGTCTCGTCAACCTTTCTGCCGCCGAGGGCCATCCCGCCAGCGTCATGGACATGAGCTTCGCCAATCAGACGCTCGGTGCCGAATTCATGCGCCAGCACGCCAGCGAGTTGCAGCCCCGCGTCTATACCCTGCCACCCGAAATCGACCGCGAGATCGCCCGCCTCAAGCTGCAAGCCATGGGGGTGCGTATCGACACCCTGACCCCTGAGCAGGAACACTACCTCAACTCCTGGGAGTCCGGCACCTGAAACTCGAAATGGGCCGATCAATCCGTAGGCGCTCAATTTATTGTGCGCACTGCCGATTGATCGGCCCTACAATTGTCAATTTCTTAATTTCTACAACATCTAGTAATTGATCTTATCTTATGTTATAATAGACTCTAAGATCGTTTGTGCAAGGGGGAAGCAAGAAAAATTTCCAGGACAGCTATTTGCAACGGCTCACAATGTTCTCTCACTGTGCAAGCTATGTGCTTCTCTGCTAGAGAAAGAAGATGATGAGCGTGCGAACCAGAAATCCTTGCTCTACCTGAGAACTACAAGGTAAAGGAAAGGACCAAAGCAAGATGAACCTTCAACACCATCCATTTTCCAACCCCGTGCGCTCACTGGCACCAGTACTGGCGGCTCTGACCCTGGCTCTCCTCTTCCCACTCTCCGCATTCGCACAGCATCAGACAGTCCACGCAACAACCACACCCACTCCCTGCTTACAAGCACCGGCAAATCTTGATGTGACCACACTGAGTATGGTGCAACTCATGTCCTACGGTCTGCCTCTCCGTCCATCCAATCCGAATGCCTATGCGCAATGGCTGCAAACAGCCAATCGCATCAAAAAAGACCAGCATATTTGTCACCCACAACTGATCATCTGAGGGCTATCTGTGGTGATTCGGTCTACGCAGAAGCAGATTCCATCGATGGAAATTATGATTATTACGTGCTCGAGGTTGACAACGTAAATTATAGCGGTTCACAGTCCTGGCCGACCTCCGATGGCTCTACTGGGGAGTGCTTTGTGGAAAATCCACAACAGAACTATCCAAACTTCACAAACTTCAACACGATCGCCTTCACCAACTGCAACATTAATGGCACAGCCATCAACCAACTGCCGCACAACTACTATAATATGTATAGTCTTAATAACCACTCTCGTGAAATGGCCTCTACCGGCCCAATTAGTGGGAACGGGAACTATAACATTTACTGGAAAGCGCCTAACTAGCTGCTTTACAGAAACTCATTGGAGAGGAAACAGCAAATATGGTGTTTCCTCTTCGCCATCAGCCACTTAAGTATTTGGGGTATGGTTTCAAAAATTTAGCAATAGCAAGGGAATTTTCCAAATATGCATTGACGAGAGATAACGGTCCATTGCTCAGAATACCTCTTCATAAGGAACCTTTCATCTAGCAAGAACGTCTTTTCATTAAGATGACCGAAATCCAGTAAGAAAAAGAGTAGATCAATGACATTACCCTCCTACGTTTATTTATTCCAATCTTTCATCTTAGAAGAGTTATATGATTGGGTCATTCTCACTGGCTGGACAGCCATCTGGCTCCTGCTTGCGACATTGGCTTTTTTCTTGCTGCAAACTCCCTACGACAGAAAGGTATGGTGGCAGAATCTCGCGTTGCTGCTGGTGGGCGCTGTGGGTATCTGGACTTTCGTGGTGGCTTGCAACGGCTATCAACGCTTGCTCTACCTCTACTCTCGGTTGCCTGCGCATGGTATCGAATTAGGATTAAAAGTACTAAAAATACCTTATCAGGCAGCGATCCAGACCTGTCAGTGGCAGTTTGCCCTGGCTGCTAGCGTGCTGGTCCTGTTGATAGTGGGCGCGGCGTGGAGAGTCCGGCGCGCTTTTAGAATAAAGCTCGATCTCGCGCCGGGCAAGTATACTGGACGCCTCGTGATGAGTCTTTTTCTGGCCGCAATTGGCCTTTGTGGTCTGGCCGGTGGCATCTTCCTTATCATAAAACTTTACCTGCCTCTGATTAACGCCCCGCAATGGGATCCTTTTCTGTTTCAGGAGCCAACCACCTTAGAACTGATTGGCCTCTTCACCGTCTGCCTGGGTGGCCCGCTCATCCTGCTGTTGCTCGGTCTGGCTGGGTATGTGGAAAGACATAAGCTTATGAGTCGTTCCGCCTCCAGAGAGAGACGTTTACCTGCAATGGAGGCACGTTCGATGAAGAGAACGTAAAGTTGCAGAGCGTTCTGGCTCTACTAGCTTACCACATCCCGTTCGCTTTGATAAATGAAGTGACAAGCGGGCAACCGGCGCGAAGAGTGAGTATTGGTGATGACTATTGTCGGTGTTCTTGACACCAGCAGCTATTCTCGATTATACTTAAGACAAGCTCAAACACACACAATTGAATATCGCCGATGATCTGGCCTCGTAAGAGGCTATCCGAACTCATCAAGAGAGGTGGAGGGTAACGGCCCGATGAAGCCCGGCAACCCACCTGCACCATGGTGCAGGAAGGGTGCCAATTCCGGCGGACAAGTCCGCAAGATGAGGGGAATTTACGCGAAACCCCTGCATTCCAGGGGTTTTTATTTGCTCTCTTTGCCGGACTGACTTTCACTTGCCGGTACATACCTGTAAGTTGCGCATGTCATCCTGAGCGCAGCGAAGGATCTAAGCTGGACTGAATGCACGTACCAGTACGTACCTGTAAGCTCTCAGTTTCAACACAGTTGTAGTACAAAAGGAGATTTCCGAACTATGAGCAGTTTTATGGACAATGCGAAGTCCTTCTTCGCCAGCGAGTCGGTCACCGAAGGCCACCCTGATAAGCTCTGTGACCAGATTTCGGATGGGGTGCTCGACGCGATTTTAGCACAGGACCCCTACGCCCGTGTCGCCTGCGAAACAGCCACCACCACCGGCCTGGTCCTCATCGCCGGTGAAATCAGCACCAGTGCATGGGTTGATATGCAGGCCATTGTGCGCAAGACGCTCGAGCAGGCCGGCTACGTCAATGCCGAGTACGGCTTTGATTACCGCACCTGTGGAGTCATTACCTCCATTGGCAAACAATCCCCCGACATTGATCTGGGCGTCAGCCGCTCCCTCGAAACCAGAAACCGGGCAGAAGAACTCAGCGACGACGAACTGGAGCGTGTTGGTGCGGGTGATCAGGGCATGATGATCGGCTTTGCCTGTAATGAGACGCCCGAATATATGCCCATGCCCATCACCCTGGCAAACGGGCTGGTGCGCCAGCTTTCGCAGGTGCGCCGCAAATCATGGGATGGGCTTGGCCCCATGTCCTACCTGCGTCCCGATGGCAAGAGCCAGGTCATTGTCCAGTACGAACATGGCCGCCCGGTGCGTGTCGACTCCATCGTCGTCTCCGCTCAGCACGCCGATTATGTGGACCAGGAGCAGATTCGCCGCGATGTCATCGAGCATATCATCAAGCCCGTCATTCCCCCCGGTATGTTCGATCTCAATACCAGCATCTACATCAACCCCACCGGACGCTTCGTCACCGGTGGCCCTATGGGCGATGCTGGCCTGACCGGTCGCAAGATTATCGCCGATACCTACGGTGGCATGGCCCGTCATGGCGGCGGTGCCTTCAGCGGCAAAGATCCGACCAAAGTAGACCGCTCGGCAGCCTACGCAGCTCGCTACGTTGCTAAAAATCTCGTTGCCGCCGGTGTCGCCGATCGCCTGGAACTGCAAATCTCCTACGCCATTGGTGTGGCGCGCCCGCTTTCACTCTTCGTCGAAACCTTTGGCACGGGTCATGTCTCCAACGAAGAGATCATCGACCTGATCAACGAGCACTTCGACCTGCGGCCCGCCGCCATCATTCAGACGCTCAACCTGCGTCGTCCCATCTACCAGCCCACGGCAGCCTTCGGTCACTTTGGTCGCACCGACATCATCGCCCCCTGGGAGACGCTCGACAAGGTACCCGGCATCCGCCACAGTCTCGGCGAGCCAGTCGAAAGCGCCAGCGAAGCTCACTCGTAAACCTTCCTTAAAATCACCCCATGCAAGCCGACCCTGACGGTCGGCTTGCATGGGGTAATTCTATCAAAAAAAATATAGGGCAGCACCCACCAATGCCTGTTTCCCTTTTTGTTGAATAACTGTATAATAGGGATACATAGTAGACCCTTGCATAGCTGTATGCCAGAAAGAAAGAGAGCATGACGAGATGGACTTTTCGCTCAATGAAGAGCAATTGGCAATTAAAAATACAGCCCGTGAATTCGCGGAACAGGAGATCAAGCCACTGGCAGAGGAAATGGACCGCACAGGGGCATTTCCTTATGAGCTGGTGCGGGAAATGGGCGAAATAGGATTGCTGGGCCTGCCCTTTCCTGAAGAATTTGGTGGTGCGGGTGCCGATTACCTCTCCTACTGTCTCGCTCTGGAGGAAATTTCGCGTGCTGATGTCTCGGTTGGCATCACGATGGAGGCGCATACCTCGCTTGGTGCCAGCCCATTTTTCCTCTTCGGCAGCAAAGAACAGAAGGAGCAGTACCTGCCACCTCTGGCAAGAGGCGAGCAACTCTGGGCCTTTGGCATGACCGAACCGGAGGCCGGATCCGATGCCGGGTCCACAAAGACGCACGCTATCTTGCGTGATGGCAACTGGCATATCAACGGCTCCAAGGCCTTCATCACCAATGCTGGTACTGACATGACCGGCGGCGTTACCATCACCGCCGTCACCGGTACGCTGCCCAACGGGCGCAAAGAAATCACCAATATCATTGTCCCCAGAGCTACCCCGGGTTACATCATCGGTAATGCTTACAAAAAAATGGGCTGGAAAGCTTCGGACACGCGTCCTCTCACCTTTGAAGATTGCGTTGTGCCGGAAGGCAATATCCTGGGCCAGCGCGGCGAAGGCTTCAAGCAGTTCATGCACATTCTCGACGCGGGCCGCGTTGCCATTGCCGCTCTCTCAGTCGGCCTCGCCCAGGCCTGCCTGGATGAAGCCCTCAGCTATGCGCAACAGCGCCAGCAATTCGGCCAACCCATCAGCAAATTTCAGGCCATCCAGTTCAAACTTGCCGATATGGAGACAGAAATCGAACTGGCTCGTTTAATGTATTACAAGGCCGCGTGGCTGCATATGCAGGGTCAGCCGTACACGAAAGAGGCATCGATGGCGAAGCTCTTTGCCTCAGAAACTGCCAAACGCGCCGCCGATCAGGCCGTCCAGATTCACGGTGGCTACGGCTTCATGGACGAATACCCTGTCTCGCGCTACTGGCGCAGCGTCAAGATCAACGAAATCGGGGAGGGCACCAGCGAAGTACAGCGCATGGTTATCGCCAAACAACTTGGCTGCTAACCTCTGCTCATTTCTGCTCGCTTTGCCTGCCTCAACCCCCGGCTCGCTCAGAAAAGGAGAGACCAACTGATGGATGTCACGCCACCAGAGGGGCAAGCTACGCCTTCTCACCATCACTCGTTATCCGGTCAGCTCGACGCCTACAAACACTGGTTTGATGGCATGCACCTCAAATTCCCCACCTTCAATCACGACCATCCAGCGGTCATTGATGTGAACAAGATCACCGATGATCAGTTGACGCTAGGTCAGCGCATCGCCGACAAAGTAGCTGCAACCGTCGGTAGCTGGCCTTTTATCATCACCCAGAGCTGCTTTTTAGCAGTGTGGCTGCTTTTAAATAGTATAAGATTTGTGTATCATTGGGATCCCCCGCCTTTCATACTATTAAATCTTATGTTAAGCTTCCAGGCAGCGTATGCCGCTCCGTTTGTAATGATGTCACAAAACCGGCAAGCCGAGAAAGACAGGCTTACGGCGCAGAACGATTACGTCACCGACTGTAAGGGCGAAGAGGAAATCCGCTACATCATGAACCATCTCGATCACCAGGATGAGTTGATCCTTCAGATTGTGAAGCGGCTTGAGGAGCAGCACAGGGAGATGAGGGAACAACTTGCCCTACTGAACCCCATGATGGCAAAGCAGTTGGGTCTTGATAGGCTGCAAGCCAGCGAAGAGATGATGGATGGAGGTGATACCATCGCGGGAAATTCGTAAAGGAACCTTATGCTTGCGCTGCTGAATATCCTCTTGTTTCTCGCCGGCATTCTGCTTGCGGTCTGGGCGACGGAGCGACTGCTGGAAGGGCTGGTTGGCCTCTCGCTGGCGCTGCACTTCTCCGCGTTTGCCGTTGGGGCGGTACTTTCGGGCTTCGAGGCCGAAAATGTGGCTGTTGGCCTCGCGGCTGGCGGGACAGGTACGGCCTCCGTTGCATTGGGAACCGTATTTGGTGGCGCAATCTTCCTCGTCTGTGTCGCTCTTGGCCTCGGTTCGCTCTTTTTCCCCTTAAAAGTCAATCTACCCCGCGGCATCCTGCTGCTCTTTGCTGTCTCTCCCTTGCTGCCGGGGCTGGCGCTTTTCACCCCTGTAATGCCGCGCTGGTGCGGGGTCATTTTGCTACTGGCCTTCCTCGCTGCCATGGCCTACCTGCTTCGCTCTTCTCGCGGGCGTAACTTTATCGATGCCGATGAGGTGGAGGAGGCGCAGGAGAAGCAGCGCCCGCTCTGGTTCGCGCTCGTACTGACGCTGGTTGGCATCGTCGTAATCAGCGTTGGCGGCGAGATGGTCGCACGGGGAGCGGAAGGCATTATCGCCTCGTTCGGCGTCCCTGAGCTTTTCATGGGGATGATCGTCGCCCCGGCTGCTATCGAACTGGAAGAGGTAATCCGGCAGGCGGTGCCGGCAAAGGAAGGTCGACCCGATGTCAGCGCGGGCAACCTTGTTGGCACCCTGCTGTACTTCCTGCTCTTCAATCTTGGCCTGATCGCACTGCTGACGCCGGTTCGAGTTGCTCCATTGATACGCGAGCTAGATTGGCCGTTTCTCGTTCTCGTTACCTGGTTGGCGACGGTATTCCTGTGGCGAGGTCGTGTTGGTCGCTTAGCCGGTATACTTCTGCTTGCCGCTTACGCCATCTATATCGTGCTGCATCTGGTATGGCGCTGACCCCTAGAGCATGGGGCCACCCATAGTGTCGTTTGCCAGCGAGGCGCGGCGTGGAATGGGATGGCCAGGTGGCGTAGGTGATGCATCCTCGTCACCGCCTTCTCCTTCATCTCCGGCTCCTGCGATGGCATAGGGGACGGGAGCATTCTCCTCGTCTTCGCTATTGCCGTCCCCGTTGCTCCCGCCATTGTTCTCACCGTTTTGCACTCCGAGGCTCTCTAGCCCCTTCTCGATGCTGAGAATCCAGCGGTCGACCTCGGTTCCGAAGTCCATCAGGTGCTCGCGCAGGCCGCGCAAGGTTTCGGCAACGTAGGCATCGGCCTCGTCTTTGAGTTGTTCGCCCTCCACCCCCGCCTGGCGGGTGATCTGCTGTGCCTGTTCCTGAGCGCGGCGCAGAATCTCTTGCGCTCGCTCTTCTGTCGCTCGCAGCAGGCCTTCGCGGCTAACAGTCTTGTCCGCCTCCTCCCGTGCCTTTGCCAGCAGCCCGGAGGCGTCGGCCTGCGCCTGGGCCAGAATGCGCTCCTTGTCCTGAATGATACGCCGCGCCTGCTTGAACTCATCGGGGATGGAAGTTCTCATCTGTTCAACGATAGTGAGAATATCCCCATCCTTAATAAGAATTTGATTCAGCAGGGGAACCCTGCTACTGCTGGCGATAAGGTTTTCCAGGCGATCCACGAGATAGAGAATATCCATAGTGTTCCTCCGTCCCTGACCGGGCTACTCTGTCCTCAATCTTTTTTCCAGTTCCTGTGCAACTGCCAGTGGCAGCATATCAGTGATGTTGCCTCCCAGGCGCGCAACTTCCTTGAGACGAGATGAGCTGACGAAAAGGTTTTCCAGGTTCGTCAGCAGGCAGACCGTCTCGATCTCCGGCGCGAGCTTACAATTCATCAAGCCCTGTTGAAACTCGGCCTCGAAATCATTGGGCGAACGCAGTCCCTTAATAATGGCCTGTCCACCTACGGAGCGCACGTAATCGACCAGCAGGGTGGTAAATTTGTCCACGCGCACGTTGGTCATCTCCTCTTCGTCTGCCAGTACCTCTTGCCATAAAGCTACGCGCTCATCCGCGCTGAAGAGCAGGTTTTTTTCGGGAAATGCATATACTGCCACGATCAACGTATCGAAGAGGTGGGCCGCGCGCCGTACTATATCAAGATGGCCGTTGGTTAAAGGATCAAAACTACCAGGATAGACGGCAACACGTCCGCTATTCTCCCTATTACTCACGTACAGGCCCTTTCACTACAAAGCGGCAAGCCGAGCCGAAACGAACAAAATACAGCAGGCTAGAAGAGAAAAATACGCTTTTCAGCAAGCGGCAAATAGAGTGTTGTTCCACTGCCTGAAAGTTTCAGTCTCCCTTTCTCACAATTAAACCATATCGAAATGCATTCGGCAATAGGTTGTTTGCCTGCCTGATCGGGAAAACCTGGCAATAGACTCTTTCCAATGACTTGCTAGTAAAAACGAACTCGACATGTCATTCTGAGCGCAGCGAAGAATCTAAGGGAGCCAGGTTGAGGAATTGGTTGCTTCAGATTCTTCGCTGCGCTCAGAATGACATGAGTGGAAGCTTTCTTATATGATGTTACAGGTTGGAGAAATGAAAAGGGCAGGCTGCACATAGCGTGCAGCCTGCCTGGAGGGAAGGGGGAGGGGGGAAGTTAGGTGTGGCTGGCAGGGATGATCTGGCTGATAACGGTGGCAACGGTGTTGGAAGAGATGGCAAAGCTCACGCCGTTCGCCGGAGTATTGAACTCGGGATCAACTGCACCCAGGGTAGGTATGCCGACGAGATTGCCCTGCAAGTCGATGAGCGCACCGCCACTATTGCCGGGATTGAGCGCGGCATCGGTCTGGATAGCGTTGGTGAGCGTTGCTTCTCCCTGCCCTTCGGAAACCGTGCGTCCGGTGGCGCTGACAATACCCTCGGTAACGGTCTCAGTAATGCCCAGCGGGTTGCCAATAGCCAGCACATACTCTCCTACCTGCAACTGAGAAGAGTTTCCCAGCTTAATGACCGTGAGCGGCTTTGTCGTGCTGATCTTCAGCACAGCGAGATCATTGGCAGGTGATGTGCCTACAAGTTGTGCAGGTAGATGCGTGCCATCAGAGAGAACCACATCGATGCTTTGCGCGCCGGAGACAACGTGATTATTGGTGACGATATAGCCCCGCGAGTCAATGATGTCGCCAGAACCGATGGCGCTGCCGCTCTGTGTAGTTACATTGACCTCTACCACTGCTGCTTTGTCCTTCGCAATCGCGGCCTCCTGCGCTGTTTGTACGGTAGCTGTTGTCTGTGCCGATGTCGTGGTCGTCGTGACCGCGCTGCTGCTTGTTGTTACCGTTGTCGTCCTGCTGAATTGCCAGCCCGCGAAGAGGCCGGTACCGAAGATGAGGAGCAGCACTACCGCCAGCGCTCCAATTGCCCAGGCGCGAAATCCCCCCCCGCCTCTATGCAATGAGGTTGTTGGAGGCGTGGGTGGGGTAGTAGGTGGCACGGGGAACTGCTGCGGAGTGAGAGGTGCTGTTGGCGTACCTGTCTCCCAGTCCCATGATTGTTGCTCATAAGGTGCAAAGGCTTCATCATCATAATGTGTTTGAGGTGCTATCATCGCTTTTTAATACCTCCATGCTTGTTTATTGCCTGCTCTATGTACTTGCTCAATTTTCAGAAATGACGTTCATTGCGCTCTCTTTGCGTCTGCTCTCAGGATAGCGCGATGATATCAAAATTCCTACACGCTTTTGTCAAAGATTCCAAAGCCTTTTGTAAAGACTTTGCAAACCGAGAATGGCTTATCGTGGAAGCCATTCTCAGTTCCGCGTGGACCCTTTCTGATCATAAGCATAGCAGGGGATGATGAGAGGTATATTGGAAGCAGATGAAAATTTTCTCATTTGCCGGGAGAGCAGTTACACCTGCGCAAAATCCTCAGTCAGCCACAACTTTCCATGTCGCGAATCAATCAGGATATCAACTCCAACAATGTTGGCCCTCGTCGAAAGAATATTCTGGCGATGCCCATCCTCTGGCGGCTTCTCATTCATCATGGCTTGATGCAAAGCCAGCGCCCCATTAAGCGACTGATCCGTCGTTTCCCCAATGTTCTCGGCTGCGAATGTCCATTTCACTCCCTGCTGGCTCTCGCGAGTAGCCAGACCTGCCTCTCCTGGCAACTGGTGTGACAATGTGTTCGCGGCCTGCATCGCCAGATCATGTTGCCTCGCGCTCTTCGCCAGAGCGCTGCTCCATTTCAAAGGAGACAACCCGTTAGCCGCCCGTGATTGATTAATAGCCTGAAAAACAGCCTGTGCAATCTGGCTCTCCGACTTCGTCGAGCTTGATGGCGGAGAACTCGTCTGGCTCCCGGTTTCCGTCGTACTTGAAGGTGGAGAACTCGTCTGAATTCCGGGTATTGTCGAACAGGCGCATAACAGAAAAAGCAACATGGTCATGGAGATACTCCCGAACCATAAACTTTTGCTGTTGATCCTATTATGAATGTTACCAACCAAAACCGGTAACCAATATGTCATCCTGAGTGGAGCGAAGGATCTGTGTAAGCCTACTGACCAGCCCGTTGCCTCAGATCCTTCGCTCCACTCAGGATGACATGGGTGAACTGTTCTGTCTTTTGGATTCCTATCTCGCTTGTTAAAATTTATCGTAGCAGAGTTTATAATTCTCATAAAGCTGTTCTTTCTGGCGAAGCTGTTACTTCTCCAGTCGATTTGCCCGGAAGGTTGGTTGATCTTACATGTGCCAGTGGCAAGGTGATGGTCACGGTTGTTCCCTGATCGGCGACGCTGCTCAGCGTGAGCGTGCCGCTGTGAGCGATAGCGATACCGCGAGCAATGGAAAGGCCGAGGCCGGTGCCACCCGCCTCACGCGAGCGTGCCTTATCAATACGGTAAAACCGTTCGCCCAGGTGCGGGAGATGTTCGGATGAGATACCAATGCCGGTATCGCTGACCTGCAGGATCACATGGTTTTGTTGAGTTGTTGTACGTACAGTGATGCGACCGCCGGGCCGGTTGTATTTGATGGCGTTGTCGAGCAGGGCGAGGGTCGCCTGTTCGAGCAGTGTCGGGTCGCCGATCACCAGCGCGCTCTCGCTGCCTTCTACCTGAACGCTGATCTGTTGCTGTTCTGCCAGAGCCTGGATGCGCCGTGCCTGGATGCGAGCGATGCTTGCCAGATCGACCACCTCGTATTCCTGATGTGAGGAACGATTATCCAGGCGGGCGAGGGTCAGCAAATTGGTGGCGAGGTTGCCCATGTGGTTCGCTTCGGCCACTATGTCTTCTAACAGCATCGCGTCCTCTTCCGGGATGTGCTCGCGACTGCGCAGCAGGACTTCGGCATCGGCTCGCAGCAGCGTCAGCGGCGTGCGCAGCTCATGCGCGGCGTCAGCGATGAATCGCTGCTGATTATTCCAGGCCAGTCGCGCTGGAGCAAGCGCACGATTCGCCAGGAACAATCCCCCTACTCCCGCCCCGAGCAAGGCAAAGCCGCCCACCGCGAACAAGAGCTTGAGCAACAAAGAAAGCGTGTCTTCCTGCTGCTGAATAGAGATGCCAACCATGACGACACCCAGGTAACCATGACCGTTCGGATTGGAAACTGCCGCCGCGTAGCGATACATTGTTCCATAACTGCCTCCTGCATTGACAGTACCAGAGGCCTGGCCTGTCTGTAGGGCCTCGCGCGCCAGCGAGTTGTTCAGAAAAGCAGATGGCAGCGATGCAACATTGCTGGTTTGCAGCAACATACCGTTCTGGTTAAAGCAAACAACCACCTGGGACATAGGGTTCTGATTCTGATTGGAGGGAGGAGGACCAAAGCCACCGGGAGAGCTACCAGCCGGACAAGTGTGGTCGGGATCGTCGGCGATGCGATTTGCCATCGCGCTAGCGCCCTGATTGACACCATTTTCAATGGTGGAGTTTAACAGAAAGTATGAGACCCCGGTGTAGAGAACGATACCGGATATTACCAGGGCCGCCGCCAGCACAGCACAGTACCAGAGTGTGAGACGAATGCGCAGCCCCTGAAACAGGGCTGCTCCTGCCTCCTGCGTGTGGTGGCTCCTCCCACGGTGCAGGGGCCACCAGCCGGGCATGCTCCAGTTCATACGATAGCTCCTTTGCTATGCTTCGATTTTGTAGCCCACGCCGCGCACCGTCTTAATTAAGGGACGCGAGAAGCCCTGGTCGACCTTGTCACGCAGGTAGTGAATGTAGATATCGACAACGTTCGAGAGCGCCTCCATGTCGTAGCGCCAGACGGTATCGACGATTTGCGTGCGCGTGAGCACCTGACCGGGATGACGCATCAGATATTCCAGCAGGGCAAACTCTTTGGCCGTTAGCTCGATGACGCGCCCGGCGCGCCGCGCCTCGTGTCGCACCAGATCAAGCGTCAGATCGCCCACTGTGAGTTGTGGCGTCTCCTCAAAACGCCGGTCGCGGCGGCGCAGCAGGGCATTGACCCGCGCCAGCAGCTCCTCCATCGCAAAGGGCTTGGTCAGGTAATCGTCGGCCCCCACGTTGAGACCCGTCACGCGGTCCTCAACGGCCCCACGCGCTGTAAGCATCAGCACGGGCGTCATAATATGTTCCTCGCGCATCTGGCGGCAGATTTCGAGTCCATCGATGCCGGGCAGCATCACATCAAGAATTACGGTATCATACGTATCGCTGAGGGCGAGATCAAGCCCCTCATTGCCATCGTGCGCCAGATCGACCGTGTGCCGCTCTTCCATCAGCACTCGGCGCAGCAAGTAGGCCAGCCGTTTCTCGTCCTCTACCACAAGAATATGCATCTGTCCGCTCCTTATATATTGCTCATTGCAGTGCTGTCGGCTCACCTACCGTCCGCACTGTTCGCTCATTTCGCTCATACTCATATTCTACAAAGATTGGAAATACATTGAAAAGAAGGCGCTAAGTCCAGGGTTTTCCCTGGTTATAGAATAAACCATTTGCATTGGATTCTCATGAGAGGAAGATGTGAAAACTCTCATAATGAAATAGGAATGGACAAGAGTCCAGTGAAAAGGGGATGCGTCCGCACCCTTTTCGCCGGACTCTTGTCCATTCCTATTGCTTCTACCCTACTTAACCATCACTGTGCAGAAGCACAATCATACAGCTGAGACGCGCCACCAAAGCCGCCAAAGCCACGACCACCACCGCCAGTACCGGCACTGCTCGCAGCAGATTGCCAGAGATTCGTCGGCACGGTCTTACAATGTTGCGTGACCCAGGTCGTGAGAGTGGTCTGCTGGCCCCCACCAAACCCTCCGCCAGGGCCTGCAAATGTGCCATTCTGTATGGCTTGCTGCACCTGTTCCCTGACCTGAGGAGGGAGTTGATTCAGTATCTGCTTCAGCCTCTGCGGGCTGATTTGTCCCCTGCCGGAGGAATTGAGCAGGAAGAAGCGTACCGTCCCACTAGCAACCAGGGACGCCAACTGGTTGGTCGTCAGGATAGGATCGCTGCCGGAGAAGCCTCCCAACGACATCACCGGCTTGTTCGTCTCGATAATGAGCTGGTCAGTTATCCCCTGTGAACTGGGAACAGCGACAAGGAATTTCGCCTGGCCCTGATTGGCCTCCAGGTAGCTGATCAGCTTCACGTTGGCATTGGCTGTCCCAGTATTGCCTCCCCCTCCGCCAAAGTTGCCACCGAAGCTTCCTGTCTGCGACGGTCCTGCCACCAGGGTATCGGCTTGCTTACTCAGCAGGATGGGAGTGACTGCCCACACCGTTGGAGCAAGCATCAAGGCCAGCACTCCAGCGCCCAGTGCTGGCAAGAGGAAGCGCATGCTGGGAGCTTTGACACGCAGACGAGGAGCAATGCGTGTACCGACCAGCATTCCCACGGCAACGATGCTCAGGACAACGATGATCGGAACCATCCAACGTGACCATGTGGGATAAGCACTCAGCAAGTATACCTGCTCAGCCACTGTAGCGACCAGAGCGAGCGGGAGCAGCCAGCCTCTCCAACCACCAGCGCGGAAGTCTTTCCACATGATGACCAGACCGATGCCGAAGAGTGCGGCAATGGCTGGTGCCATCTCAGTCATATAGTACTGGTGAAAGAAGCCTGCCACGCTGAAGAAGATGCCCATCGTCAGCAACCACGCTCCCCATAGTATCAGCGATTTCTGCTGCAGGTCTTCTTGAAAGCGCGGACGCCGCTGCCAGGCAAGAGCGAGCATTCCCAGCAGTGCTATCGGCAGGAGCCACGAGACCTGACTTCCCAGTGCTTCCTGGAAGAGGCGCAGTGGGCTAGCTGCCCCGGTATCAAAAATCCCGCCGCCAGGGCCACCACCTCCCGCTGGTATCTGTCGTCCTGTCGTGTTCCCGGTATTGGAAGGCCCACCATTGCCATTTGTGGGAGGCGTTCCTGCTGGTATTCCGCCATTGCCGTTCGGCGTACCATTCGTCCCGGTCGTCCCGGTGGTTCTGGAACCGGTGGTGGAAGTGTTTGGACGAAATCCTCTTCTGCCACCAAAGATATTGCCGATGAGACGATCAACGCCATTGTACCCAAGCGCAAGGGTGAGTTCCGAATTATCCGTGGTCGAATCAACAAAAGGGCGTTGTGATGCCGGAGTGAGATCGACTGCTACTATCCAGGAAGCTGAGACAACCAGGAGCACCAGCCCGGCTAAGGCCAGGTACCCGATACGCTTCCAGATGCTGCGGGGAGCTGCGAGCAGGTAGAGGACTCCGAAGGCAGGGACGACCAGATAGGCCTCCAGCATCTTGATGTTGAAGCCAATGCCAACGATGAAGGCAGAGAGCAGCAGCCAGCGCAACTTTCCGGTCTCAGCCGCTCGTAATACCGCCCAGGCTCCCATCAGCAGGAACAGCGCCAGGATGCTATCCATGGTAATATTGCGGTTGGTCACAACGCTAATGGGGGAGACGGCCAGGGCAAGCGCTGCCAGCAGACCGGCTACCACCCCGAAGTGGCGTCGCACCAGGTAATAGAGCAAGAGAACCGACAGCACCCCGGCCAGCGCCTGGGGCAGCAGGATACTGACGGCATTGAAGCCAAAGATTTTGGCGCTGATGACCTGGAACCAGAGACCAGGCGCTGGCTTATCAACTGTGACGAAGCCGCCTGGATCGTAGGAGGCAAAAAAGAAATTATGCCAGCTGTCCATCATGCTCCTGATGGCTGGCGGATAATAACTGCCGTACCCGTTCACTCCCAGTTGAAAGAAGTCCATGAAAATGGAGATAATGGTGATTCCTGCCAACGCAAGATGATGCCAGGCTGGAGGCCAGGGCAGGCGCAAGCGTTTCGCCTCCCTTGTTTGCTCTCTACCTGGTTCGGATTCAGTTTGAATGACTCTCGGTGCTGTATCTGCCATACGTATCTTCTCCCTGCTCTTATGTTTGTCTAACCGTTTCTATTGTACGCGAGCAAAGCAGGAAAATCATGAAAAAAACCTCAAAAGAGTGTAAAGTTTTTGTGAGATGAGCAGTTCTCTACTTGAGAAGTTCTTGTTCTTTGTGGTGATACTGCGACCGCTCAGCAAAGGTCCAGAAACGCATGAAGGTATAGGGTTGCACATCGTGTCATCCCTCACTGTTGGAGCCACGGAGCAATCTTGCCACCCGGCCTCCTGAGTAGTTACGCAGACGCAGGACTGCCAGGGCGATGCCGGGCAAGGCCAGCCCCGTGTTCGTGACGAGGTAGCGACTCTGCCAGCAGGGCTGAAATTTCTGTTTGAACTTGAAGAGCGTCTCACGCTGCTCCATCAGGTGCAGGCCATCGGTTGCTAAGCTGATAAACTTACGCCCGACAGGAGTCATCTCCTGTCTGGTATCAGCCAGTGCCACCAGACCCAGATTGACGGTGAGCGCTCCCGAGGCCCGGAAGCGCTCAAGGGCGCGCACCAGCAACAGTTCCATCACTCCCGGAGGGGCATCTGGTTCGCGCCGCATCAAATCGAGGTTCCATCCCCAACCCTGACTTCTCGACTGCTGACCGTCAGAAATCGCTTCAGTGATTCCCTCCCCATAGATGGGGGTAAAGGTCACAAAAGCGCATGCTCTACCCGTAGGCGTCATGACTACTCCCGTCACAAAGCGTGGAACGGCCCGAACAGCTTGATGAAATGAGCCGGAGAGGTGAGCGATTTCCTCAGCCCGCCCGGCACTTTCGATCAGCTCATCCAGTCTGCCCGTGCTGAACCCCGTCTCCTCTGCCTGCTCACCCGCTTTGTGTGCGAGCCAGGCACTTGAAACATGCTCGAGTTGTTGCATGACTTCTGCCGGAGGCACGCCTTCATACCAGCAGATGCTAACGGCGTCACGTTCAGCACGTCGAGCGCTGGTGCGCACATTCGCCATAGCTGAGCCACGCAAGGTAAAGATTTGGGGAGAAAGCATGGCTTCTTCCCCCATCTTCCATGCCCGCAAGCCGAGAGCCTGATAGCTTGCCAGATGCTCAGGAGAGGCTTGATAGAAGGCGACGCGCCACCGGTGATGCGCACAAAAATCCAGGAAGCTCCGCGTGACCTGCTCACCTGTTTCTGGTGCGCATACCGGGTCCCCAGGCACGACGGCGACATTGTGTATCAGTCGATAGTGTACCAATCCTGCTCCGTCAGGGGCCAGGAACTGGCTATTCCGGGGAGCCAGACCAAAGAACGCAAGGCTGTTGCTTCCATACTTACACATCAGTTCTGCTTCTCTCCATGAGACGTGAGCAAGCTGTTCCTTTGGAGAGTTGTCTATCGTCTCTTTTTGTAGATGTATCATCACGGACATTATGCTCCTGTGTATTCGTACAACTGCTCGCCGCCACCAAAGCCACCGGAACTGTTCCCTGTTATACTCGATTGCCACTGGCTCGATGAGACTATCTTGCTGTGCTGAGTAATCCAGGTGAGCTAGGCAGCAAAAAAGAAAGTATGCCAGTTGTCCACCATACTTCTATATTGTGTGACACTGCTAAGGCGGTCACTCAGGGTCGCCTTACATTGAGCAGGATAGCAGGAGATCATGAGAGGTTTCTTGGAAAAAGATGAGGAAATTCTCATGCTGAGAGGGGAAGGAATAGTATCGATATATCGTGATGTTCTAAGAGGTGGATAACGTTATATCGTATCTACAACCCTCTGGTTAGATATGCGTAAATATCTGTGATGATATCGAAAGATACATCACGAAATGAAATGAAATGCTGCTGAGATATAGTGCTCCGGCAGCGTGAATAGACACTCGAGAAAGAAGGGATAATATGTTCCTGGGTCATCACGGATTGTTTTTCCTGGGACCACTGTTCCTGTTTGGTCAGTTCTTCTGGTTTTTGTTTCTAGCCCTGCTGATTGTGGCGCTGGTTCGCTTGTTTAGCCGCAGGCGTAGCTGGTATGGCTGGTACTACAATCGCCCGCCGTTCAACACGCCGGGTACAGGTTCTGGTATGCCACATCCCGGTGCAGCGCCAGTTCCACCCGCTCAACCGACGGCAATGGAGATTCTGCGCCAGCGCTATGCGCGTGGTGAGATCGATGCTGCTACCTTCGATCAGATGCGCGAGCGCCTGGAGGCTTCGAGCAAACCCGAACAGCAGTAGTCATTGTGTGGCAACAGCCTCATAAAAAAGTGGCAGGTCCTTCTCTTCCTCTGTTGGGAGAGGAGGACCTGCCACTTTTTTGTCTATATTTGTAAAAGTGATGAAAGCCTCCGTGAGAAATTCCTCATTTTCTTCCAATATCCTTCCCATCAACTCCTGTCATGCTAAGGGATATGAAGGACACGTGCTGAACTTCTGTGAAAAATTTTGAAAGGAAGGATACGTTTATGATCGAGATATGCGAACAGCTGTATAAAGAGACTGAACTGGCTTCTGCCAGTGATGAGAGACGGTTGTTGCCCGCGAGGTGTGAAGAAGGTGCTATCGATGGAGAGAAGCGCCATGAGGCAGGCGAGCGCGAAGAGAACGCTGTGAGCCAGCATAGCCTCTCTGTCGTCCTACCTGTCTATAACGAAGAGGAGGTCATTGCAGACACCGTCTCCGATATTCTCGATATCCTGAATGAATGGAAGCTGGATTTTGAGGTGCTGGTGGTCAATGATGGCAGTACCGATCGCACCGGCAAGATTGTCGCGGCGCTTGCTGACGTTCATCCCCGGCTTCGCCTCATCACGCATGCGAACAATCAGGGCTATGGGGCCGCGCTCGTCAGTGGCTTCTCGGCTGCGACCAGGGAACTGACCTTTTTCATGGACTCGGATGGGCAGTTCGACATTTGGGATCTGCGACAATTTTTCCCCTTCATTGAGCGTTACGAGGCCGTCATTGGCTATCGCATCTATCGACAGGACTCATATATGCGCAAACTCAATGCCTGGGGCTGGAAGTGTCTGATCGACCTGGTACTGGATGTCCATGTACGTGATGTTGACTGTGCCTTCAAACTGCTGCACACGGACTTTCTGCACCGCCATCCTCTCGAAACTCGCGGTGCGATGATCAATGCCGAATTGTTGCATCGGCTCAAACGGGCCGGATGCTCCTATAAAGAGATCGGTGTCCACCACTATCCACGAACTGGTGGGCGGGCCACAGGTGCCAGATCAGACGTGATTCTGCGAGCTTTGCGTGACCTCTTCACATATGCTCGTACATGGCGGCAAGAGGAACATGGCCTTGTGGTCAGAGAGCGCCAGCTTGCCAGCCGGAAGCAAGCATGATGAACGGGGCTAGAACATTGGAAATTTCCCATCTCTTTCCAATAAAAAGTCAATCTCCATGCACTATGATTGACGAAGTAAGCAAGAGCAATCTGTACACAACAAAAATAGGAGTCACAAATGGAAACAAATCCATATGAATACGATAGAAAAGTTTCATGGATGCCGCAGCAGAATCAGGTGTATGCAGGCCGAGGAACAAATGAGTCCGGTCAGCAGCGGCCACCTGTTCGGCAAGCTCCCGGGCAACGGTTGGAAGGCACGGCGCAAAAACCGAAACCGCCGAAGCCAATGCCGAAGGCGCGCACGCTAGCCCTGGCTCACAGCTTGAAGCAAGGGCTGGTCGTGGCCTCGCTGGTAGGCTTTGGCACCCTGAGCGGATTGGTGGCATTTCATCAAGTTGGCACGACTGCCTCAACCAGTTCGACCAAACAGACAACAACCACTTCTTCACAAAATACATCGACATCATCATCTAATGGCTTTTTAAATCAGGGAGGAAGCAATGTCGGATCAAGTAAAGCACCTACTTCCAGCAGTTCGAGTACATCGAGCAATTCAACCAGCTCAAGCAGCACAAATAACTCAAGTAGTGGAACCAGTAGTTCCAGCAGTACGAATAACTCAAGCAATGGAACCAGCAGTTCCAGCAGTTCATCGCAGCCCGTCACCGGAACCAGTACCTCCTGAGTATGCAACGCCCGCTGGCATGCAGCGTGCTGAGTTCCGGGCGATGGGAACGACCATTTCCCTGTTGTTGCCTGTGCTGCATGTGGAAAAGGGCTTAAGGATCGTACGTTCGCTCTTCGATGAGTGGGAACAAACCTTGAGTCGCTTTTTACCACAGAGCGAGCTATCACGATTGAATGAGCGTGCGGGAAAAACTACTGCCGTCAGCGCGCTGCTCTATTCCGTGCTTGAAACCGCGCTGACAGCTGCGGAGGCCACGCAGGGTGTGTACGATCCAACATTGCTGAATCAACTGGTGCAGCTGGGCTATGATCGCACCTTCGATGCCCTTCCCGCCGTGTCCTCCAACCGCTTTGTGCCTGAAAAGCCGGGAGGAGGATGGCGCGGCATTCGTATGGAGCCAAAATATCGCACTGTTACCTTGCCCGTAGGCGTCAAACTCGATTTTGGCGGCATCGCTAAAGGAATGGTCGTTGACGCTGCCCTTGAGCAACTGCGGCAGAGCAGCATCAGTCCTATCCTCGTCAACGCGGGCGGCGACCTTGCCGTGCTGGGCTTGCCGCCAGGTGGTAGCACCTGGCCGATTGCCGTGCCCGGGCAAGAGCGAAGCTGGACAATCCCACTGCGCCACGGTGCAATGGCTACATCCGGCATTGCGCGCCGCCACTGGTGGCAGGGCCAGACGCTGCGCCATCACCTGCTCGACCCGCGCACCGGCCTTCCGGCACAGACTGACCTCTGGTCGGTCACCGTGGTAACAGATCGCTGCGAGCAGGCGGAGGTAGCGGCAAAAGTCGCCTTTATTCTCGGTTCCCAACAGGGAGCGGACTTTTTACGGAACTATAACATCGCGGGCCTGCTCGTGCGTCAGGATGGTACATGGCAAGCTGTAGAGCCGTGGCCCGTAGAACTGATGGAGGAACTATCATGACTACTCTCTGGCAAGCTGTCACCTGGGATGTGGCTCGTGCAGGTGGCTTTACAGCCTACATCCTGCTCGCGCTGGCGGTCATCGTAGGGCTGGCGCTTTCAACGCAGCTCCAATCGCCCGGTCGCTGGCCTCGCCTGCTCAATAGCGAATTGCACAACTTCCTGACACTGCTCAGCACCATCTTTGTCGGCGTGCATGTGCTGGCCGTCTGGGTCGACCCGTTCACCCGTTTCGGCTGGCAGGCGATCTTCATTCCTTTCCTGAGCACGTATCGTACCTTCTGGATGGCGCTCGGCATCCTCGCCCTCTACCTCGGCATCGCTACTGGCATC
The DNA here is from genome assembly GCA_963736995.1 of uncultured Chloroflexia bacterium. GTDB lineage: Bacteria > Chloroflexota > Ktedonobacteria > Ktedonobacterales > Ktedonobacteraceae > CADDYT01. Next base: position 785,365 of record CAVTRB010000002.1, on the reverse strand, counting down.
AGCACGTGGCTGCGTCCGCGCATCGGCTACAAGCTCTGGCGGAAACTGCACGTGCTCACGCTGGGTATCTTCGCCCTTGCCACCATCCACGGCCTCGGCACTGGCAGCGATACACAGACCCCCTGGGCTACTGGCATCTACCTTGCCAGCACTGCCCTGGTAGGTATCCTCCTCTGCCGCCGCCTGTTCGCCATGCCGAAAAAACAGAAACACATTCCGGCGCAGACTCCCACTCGTCCGGCAGGCTCGCCACCTCGCAGGAGTGCTCCTGTTCGTCAGGCAGGGACACCAGCAGGTGTTCCAATGCAGCGCAATCCACGCCCGGGGGCCAGCATGGTTGCGCCATCTCCTCAGAGGAGAAGACAGGAAACTATTATCATGCGCTAGAAGTAGCATGAGATAGTCTGGTTATCGGGAGTGGGCAAGCCTGAGCGCCTGTATCGTGTGCTGAATCACAGAGAGGGCGCTCAGACTGCCATTGGCCGCTCCCTTTTCAAAATCGCCTTCTTGCTGCGCCATCTGATTGGTGATGTGCGCGAAACAGATGATGGAATAGCCTCTGGCCTCTGCCAGCGCATAAAGAGCAGCGGCCTCCATCTCAATAGCCAGCAGTCCACGCTCGCGCCCCCATGCGATCATGGCCTCCGTCTCACGAAATGGCGCGTCGGTCGTCCAGGAGTCTCCAATGAAAAGTGACTGAGATGCTCGACCCCATCCATCCAGAATACGTTCGCGCAAGGCTGAATTGATTGTGCTGTATGCAGATGGAGGGAGATAGTGGTAGCTCGTGCCTTCATCGCGCAGCGCCCGTTCAATCAGGACAATATAAGGAGGCTGCGCCACCTCCAGCAGTTGCCCTGCTGAAGTAATACTGATGAGGAACTGGCAACCGGAGGCAAACAGTTCCTCGGCCACCAGCACTGTGAACGATGCGCCAACGGCTCGCCCGACAATTCCAATCTCGACCCCGTCCTGTTCCCAGGTGAAGAGCGTTGTGTGATAGCAGGCCCAATGTGGATGAGGGCATGCCTGCCCGCTTGCGTGTAGATACTCCACCAGATCGCCGTCGGGGTCCAGTACGCATAGCGCTGGAACTGATCCTTCTGGCAGTCCCTTCTGGCGTCGCGCCTCCCGCAGCAGATTCGCCGGTGTGAAGATGGATGGGGCCGCGTAGTCCTTGTGCGCAAACAGCGGATATGAGGGTAGAGCAGGCATAGAATCGTTCATGCCCGCGCCTCCTCTCCCTGCGCCATGTTACCCGCCAGACTTCCCAGCACCAGGCCATATAGCAGGCTTACCATCAGCCAGAACAGCATACTATAGGGCGACATCTGGATATGCCAGAGTAGCTCGCTAACCAGCAGAACCAGCACTATCCACCAGAGCAGACCGGTGAGTAGTCCTACGACGATGGAACGTGCCAGTGAGGCCGGTTGACTGCGCATCACCAGACCAAACAGACCACCAGAGAGCGTACCCAGCACGATCAAGAGCAGCGCTCCAAGAACTTTACTGAACGCATTGCCAGAAAGGGCAACCCAGTGAGCCACTGTGGTCAGGTTGGTAGCGGGACCGTAATCTGCGAAGAAGACGCCAACCAGGAGCAAACCGGAGGCCACCCCTGCAAGCAGACCTCGTTGGATGGTAGAGTGCATATATTCCCCTTTTTCTTTCTTCATACACACCAGGTGGCGATACGTGCCAGAAGGTTCTGCTGTGCAGTACGTTGTAGGAGCGGCGCGAGAAGCTGATCCACTCCCAGGCGACGCCCACCTGGAACAGCAACGAAGGTCAGGCCCAGCAGCACGAGCATCCCATACGTCCAGTACCATTCGCCTGGCGCATATGCCAGGCCAGCATACAGCTGGAGGGCGAGGATCGTTGCCAGCAGCGCACCGAAGCGACTGAAGAGACCAAAGAGGAACGACAGCCCGACGATCAACTCCGCGCTCCAAACCAGGGCCCCTAAAATGAGGAAGTGCGTGAGGAAAATATTGTGAAGGATAAATGCGTAGCCGGGGATGAAGGTGTATTGGGCCTCTTTAACAACGTAACTGTGCAGTCCACCAAAGGATGGCGGCATTTTCCAGGCCAGTTGTTGAAACCAGAGCAGGCCGAAGAAGATGCGCACAACAGCCAGCAGCAGAAGGCTGCGCTCGCTGAGCACCAATGGGGCTGAGGCGGGAATGCTAGCTGTCGTTGCTAGCTTACGTGCCTCTGGCTGCGACGATGAAATATGCATATGATTTTCCCTTTTCCATTCTCCTGGATGGGAGATGAGGCTTGCTTGAAAGTAGAATTTGTGAATGACTCTCCCTACTTCACACGTCTCAGAGGAACTATCTTTACCGATCATCTCCAGTAAATTGGGGAGGTGACGATAATGAAATCTCGTAGGCGCTCAATTCATTGTGCGCATCGCCGATTGATCGGCCCTGTTGCCTTTTGCCGATCAATCGGCGATGTGTGCGCGATAAATCGGCACCTACGGGAACGGTAACGAGGCTCAATGCCCGATGAAATGTTGCCAGAAGGTGTGCATTCGTTCGCGCAGGGGGGCGTGTTCGGGCTTGCGCAGGTAGGGGTCGCTTTCCCAGAGCTTTGCGGCAAGGGTGCGCGAAAGATCGATGAGCGGCGTATCACTGAGATTGGCGACGCGCAGTTCGGGAACGCCACTCTGGCGCACGCCGAAGAACTCGCCGGGGCCGCGCAGGTTCAGGTCGGCCTCAGCCAGCTTGAAGCCGTCATCAGTGGATTGGAAGATTTCCAGCCGCTCCTGTGCCGTCTGGCTGGCATCGGCGCTGAGCACGTAGCAGTACGACTGGTGCTGGCCGCGCCCGACGCGCCCGCGAAACTGGTGAAGCTGCGAGAGGCCGAAGCGGTCGGCATCCTCAATGACCATGACGCTGGCGTTGGGTACGTCGATGCCGACCTCGATGACTGAGGTGGCAACCAGAATGTCGAGTTCGTGGTCGCGGAAGCGGCGCATCGTCGTATCCTTCTCCGCAGCCTTCATAGCACCGTGAATGAGTCCCAGGCGCTGATTGGGAAAGACCTCGCGGCTCAAACGCTCGTATTCGACTGTGGCAGCTTTGACGGCCAGCGTCTCGGACTCTTCGATGAGTGGGCAGATGATGAATGCCTGCCGCCCCTCGGCAATCTGGTGGGCGATGAGCGTATACGCCTCGTTGCGGCGCGTGCCGCTGCGCCAGCGCGTGATGATCCTCTGCCGACCCGGAGGCAACTGGTCGATGACGGAGACATCGAGGTCGCCGTAGAGCGTGAGCGCCAGTGTGCGTGGAATGGGTGTGGCCGTCATGACCAGCATGTGCGGGTGATAGCCCTTCTGGCGCAGGGCATCGCGCTGCTCCACGCCGAAGCGGTGCTGCTCATCGACAACGACGAGGCCGAGCCGCTCGAAGTTCACATCTTCCTGAATGAGGGCATGTGTGCCAATAGCAACCATCGCCTGCCCGTTTTCGAGGGCGGCCCGGCCCATGGCACGCTCCTTCTGTCGCATGCTGCCGGTGAGCAGGACGGTACGAATACCGAAGGGGGCGAGCATCTCGCTGATGCTGCGAGCGTGCTGCTCCGCCAGAATTTCAGTAGGAGCCATGATCGCGCCTTGAAAGCCGTTGATGGCGGCCAGGAAGAGGGCGCTGGCCGCAACCGCCGTTTTGCCGGAGCCGACATCGCCCTGCAAGAGGCGGCACATAGGCCGATCTTTAGCCAGGTCGCCACCTATCTCCTGAATGACGCGCCGCTGCGCCTCTGTAAAGTGGAAAGGCAGCGTCGCCTCGAAGGGCTGATCGGTGGCGATGGCACCCCATAGGGTTGTACCTATCGCCGGTGCCTCTCTTTCGTCAGTTGTTTCTTGCTCGTGAAGAGCAGGGAGAGCTTCCTCGTGAGTTGTTGCCGGCGGCTCGATAAAGATTTTGCTGTAATCGATCTTGAAGGCGTGTCCGGGCGTGGGATTGTACTGCCAGCGACTGCGCCGCTCCTGCATACCAAGCTGGATGAGGAAGAGTTCGTCGAAGCCGAGGCGTTTGCGTGCAGCGAGTAGCGCCTGCTCGTTTTCAGGATAGTGAATGTGCGAGATAGCTTCGGGCAGCGGCATCAGCTTGCCCGCCATGCGTATTGAGGCTGGCAGGTGGTCGGGATACATGCTGGCGTAACGATCGGAGACCCACTTGGTGAAGCGGCGCAGCGTTTTGGCGTGCAGCCCCTCGGTGAGCGGATAGACGGGGACAAGCCGCCCCGTTTCACGGAGATCGCCCTGTTCGGGTAGTTCGTGGCTGCGCACAGAAAATTCGATCTTATTGCCAAAACGCTGCTTCATCCCTGTAACGACGAGGTAGGAGCCTTGCGCGGCCTTGAGCTGCTTTTGCAGGTACGGCTGGTTGAACCAGGAGACGCGCATGCGGCCCGTCTCATCGGAGATGGTGGCGATGGTGCGCGTGCGCCCGCCACCTGTACGATGCGTCTCTACGTCCCAGATCATGCCCATCGTCGTCACGACCTCATTGAACGGTAGCCCGGCAATTTTTTCGAGCTTGCTGTAGTCGCGATGCTCGCGTGGAAAGTACAGCAGCAGGTCTCGCACGGTACGAATCCCTAGATGGTGCAGTCTGGCCGCAACAGCCTGCCCCACACCCGGTACCGATGTAATATCGGCATTGAGCACGGCGAGTGCGGTATGACCAACCGACATACCGGCATCCAGAGAAAGTGCGTTTGGATTCGGTGCGGCCTTCGCTGGCGCTTTCACCTCTTTTCCATCTCTGGTAATATCTCTGCTCTCCCTGTCTTTCCGCTCTGTCTTTTCCATCGTCGTTTTGCTGCTATTGCCGTTCGCGCTTGCAGGTACAGAATGGTTGGCCGTTTTGTTCTCCGTGGACGCTATCTGTGGGGGGTATTGTGGCTGCACTGCGGACGATGTGACCGGGCGTACTGCCGCCTGTTTTCTATCGTCTTTTTTATTGTCTGCTCTGGATGTAGCAGTGGAAGGTCTGGCAGACGGAGTACTGTCATTGCCCATTTCGTTGAGCACAGCCAGCGCACCACGAAGACTGGCAGCGCGCTGCATCGGGTCCTGCTGGCGATAGCCTTCCAGGTATTCCGTGAAACGATAGATCGGACGTAATTCGAGTCCCTCGTTTTTGCACACGGCGCTGACCTCGTCGGCCCAGTGGACGGCGAAGGCTTCTAAGCCACCGGGTCGTACCGCTCGATCCTGGTGATTGGTGCGTTGTTCGTACTGGAGTATCTTACGCGCTCGCTCAATGTAGGGAACGAGCTGGCTCTCTACCGAATTTGACATAATGTATGCTATATTCTATCCTTGAAAATAGTCTTTTTGTTCGCCACATTACTATAGTCGGTGAGGCGTGGAGGTGTCAAGCGGTTATCTTTCACCTTATTCCCACGCGCGAACTCCTGGTATCCCGGAGCGAACATCCCCGGCAAGCCCCGTGTCTTCATGCCCTACGTTGGAGGAGTGGGAAACTACCGGCTGATGTGCCAGCAGATAGCGGAAAAGGGTTACGAAGGCTTTACTCTCACTGCGAAAAAAGGTTAGGTAAGCATATCGTTTAACTTGCTCGATTTGTGTCCACTATACGCATTGGAAGCGAAAGCACAATAATCGATGAAGATAGAGAGATTAGATTGTAGTGAAAGGAGCAGCTTTTCATGGCTGAACGAAGAGTGATTGTGGGAGTGTTTCAGGATCGTGCGCAGGCGGAGAAAGCGGTACATGATCTCGAAGGAGCAGGCTTTAACGAGAATCAGATTGGTTATGCCATCCGCAAGCCGGGTGAGCAGGGCGAACCTGCATTCAATATAGGTGAGAGCCAGGGCCCCTCACCCATGGGGAAAGTCCCTCTTACCGGGGCTGCGACCGGTGGCGTGATTGGTGGTATAGCTGGTGCGGCGGCTGCCCTGCTGATTCCTGGCATTGGCCCGGTACTTGCTGGTGGCATCCTGGCCGGAATTTTCGGTGGCGCTATCGTGGGTGCAGCCGCAGGTGACATGGTTGGTACCCTTGCCGGTATGGGTATCGCCGAGAATCAGGCGAAGTATTACGAGGAAGAGTTCAAAGAGGGCCGTGCTCTGGTGATGGTCAACACGACGGATCCTCAGCTTCAGAGCAAGGCGGAGGAAATCATGGACAGGGATGGTGCTATGCGCCAGAAAAACCAGGGCGTCTATCAGAAATAGGCCTGGTTATGCAGAAAGCAGGCTGTCTCGCACAGCCTGCTTTTTTATATACAGCCGATCAGGTTCTCCGCAAATAAGAGCAGGGCCAGCAGAATCATAGCGATGAGCAGTGGCTGCGTGATGAGCCGCCTGTCACGAGGCGGGCGACTGAGCGTGTAGCGGATGAGGCCGAGCACGATCACCAGCAGGGCAAGGAGGCCCGTCACATTTCTCAATGTGTCGAAGATGCTGGAGCAGTTTGCATTGACCGGCGTTATGTGATTGCCAAAGACGAAGCCGAGGATGAGGACAATGGCGCTGAGAATGGGCAGCAACATCTGGTTGGTTGTACGAATCATGCGCCGATCGCCCGCGTAATTGCGAAAGAAAACGATCAGCAGTAAGATGACGAAGATAATGCAGGCGATTGAGATCAGCAGGGTGGATGTGTTGCCGATGAAATACATTTGTGTGAACTCCTTATGGAACATCCTACATGCAACTATGCAACTTTTTAAAAGCCGCAACCGTGTTAAAAAAAGACTCTACAAGAGAGATGAGTCACTATCACGGTGTAAAAGATGCTAACGATACCCTGTAAAGGAGATACGTATGGCAATCATACCTGGTTCGACAGTAGTGGGTGTTTTTGAGAACCGCATGCAGGCGGAGCAGGCGATCGATGAATTGCACCGCGCTGGCTTTAGCGATGACCAGATTGGCTACGCGCTGCGTGGCGAACATGGAGAGCAGCCGGTAGAGAAAGGGCTGGAGCCGCCTCACGGCGGGACGGCAAACGAGGCGGCAACCGGCGCGGTCTCCGGCGGCATTTTTGGTGGTATCGTGGGCGCGCTGATCGCCTTGTTACTACCGGGCATTGGCCCGGTCCTGGCCGGCGGTATCCTGGTTGCAGTGTTGGGAGGAGCGGCGCTAGGTGCAGCTGCAGGTGGCCTGCTTGGCGCGCTGATGGATCTGGGTCTGGGGGAGGAAGAGGCGCGCTACTATGAAAACGAGTTCAAAAGTGGACGCACGATTGTGGCCGTGAAGGCAGGTGAGGATGCGCAGCGAGCAAACGAGGCCCGTGAGATTTTGCACCGGCATGGCGCTTTCGATGCCTACACCCCCTTTGCTGAAGGTACGAAGCACGGTGAGATTAGTGGTGGCGACGCAGCTGATACGAGCTATCCCGATCATGCCGGAGCCATGAACAATACTGGAAGCTTCTTTGCGGAGCCGGTAGGCATGGACCCTCGCGTCCCTGGAACGCTGGAAAGCCCGGATTTTCACGGCCCGCGCGTTGATAACGAGCCATATATTCCCGATACGCTGCCCCCGCAGGATCGCCCACTGCCGTAGAAATAGTCATTAACTGATGAGTTTAGTATAGACGACCTGGCGCAGCGTCGTCTGATGCTGGCTGGGTATCCAGTCCCCGGCACAGGTGATGAGGTTGAGGTAGTTGCCGCCGTTATTGCCGAATATGAGCTGTAACGGAGCTGCCTGCGGTGGATAGGAAACCACCTGCATCACCCGGTAGCGAAACGTGTTGCCCAGATTATCTGTCATCATCACCTGGTCTCCACTCTGGAGCTTGCTCAGATTCCAGAAGACCGCGGGGTAACCACCTGGCCTGTCAAGGTGTCCATCGATGACGACACTGCCGCGCTCGCCTGGCCCTGGCCCCAGATCATACCAGCCTGTATCATCCCAGGGATGTTTGGTGGGCGTGGCGAGGTCGCCGTTGGGGTTAATGCCGACCTTTTCCACGGCGGCGTTCACTCCGATGGCAGGTATGGTCAGGCGCACCGGTACCGTCACGGGATGTGGCAGGTAGACAGAGGTGGTTGGCTGCACAATGGGAACAACTGTGCTGGTGGGCCGATGCGTTGCCACAACGGGCGGTACAGTCTTCAAAGACGTTGATGACACTGTCCCGCAGCCACTAAAAGTGAGCACCAGCAGCGACAACGCAACCAGAACGAACCAGGACTTCCTCATGCTCTTGCCTCTTTACCATGATCGTGCCTACCTTGCCTCTTGCTCTACGCACTTATTATCTCGCTTACTCCACATGATACCAGAATTTGCCAGTGTGGGTAAAGTCCAGTTGCTTCTATTGCTACCCAATCCCTTCGTACATGCTGTGCTGCGGCTTCCAGCTAAGGAAGAGGCGAGCGGCTCCATTTCTTGCATGTCCTTGTTGATTTCTCATCATCAATCGTAGCATGTTGTCTGCGGAAACGCTGATTAGGCTGTTAGAAAGCTGAAAATGATGTAGGATTCCGGAGAGCCGGTGAGACATAATAATAAAGACCAGAGAAAAGAGAGGAGTTAGATGTTCGATACCGGTTTCAACCAACAGCCCATTCACGCAGCACTGGTGAGCCAACTGGATGAAATCCTGGCTGCCGCTCGACCGCGGCTATCACAATTGGCGCGAAAACATGGCGTTGCGCCGGATGCCGCTGATGATGTTGTGCAGGAGACGTTGCTGGAGGCATGGCGTCATCTCGATAACCTGCGCAATCCAGAGCGTTTTGATGCCTGGCTCGATGGCATTTGCCGCAATGTTTGCTTGCGCTGGACGTATGCACAGGGAAAAACCTTGCAGCATGCAGCTTCGCCAGTGTTCTCTTTGTCAGACGACGGTGAGGAGGCCTGGGAGAGCGAGGTTGCCGACCCACTGGCGCTCGATCCTTTCGAGGAGCTAGATCGTAAAGACTTATCCATCCTGCTTGATCGCGCACTGGGATATCTGCCTGGGATTACCCGTGAGGCACTGGAAATGTGCTACCTGGAAGATTTGCCGCAGCGCGAGGTTGCTCTACGTCTGGGCATGACCATCAAAGCGCTGGAAGTGCGGTTAGTCCGCGCCCGCCGCCAGCTACGACAGGTGCTGAGCACAGAATTGCGCACCCAGGCGCAAGATTTTGGGCTGGCGCTGGATCAGGAAGCTGCTACGGGATGGCGTGAGACGCGCATCTGGTGTATGTTCTGCGCTCGCAGCCATTTACAGGGACTTTTAGAGCCATTGTCCGATAGTCGTGTCAATCTGCGCATGCGTTGCCTTATCTGTAATTATGAATGGATCAAAAGTGGTGGCATGGCTGAACTTCATAGGTTGAAATCGTTTCGCCCGGCATGGAATCGTGTGCAGCAGGTGGCGACAGAGCATTGGACTTCGATGCCGCATCGACAGGTATGTCCATATTGTCGGGGATATGTTGAGGTACGATTGCTGAGAAGTGGTGAATTTCTTCCCTGGCTAACGCCGTGGCAGGGGTTACGGTTTGCTATGGAATGCCCCTCATGTGATGCGCATAACAGTTACTATGTTGGTGGCGCTATCTGGCTGCATCCAGTAGCGCAGCAGTTCATGAAGCAGCATCCGCGCTGGGTTAACGAGCCAGAAGTCCTCGTTGATTACGCCGGACAACCCGCTTTCCGAGTCTGCCTGACCGATTTTACCAGTGCAGTGCGGCTCATTATGCTCCTCCATACCCAAACTTTACAGGTGCTTGCCATTCACCACGAATGAATTTCCCCTAAGCTAGAGAGAAGAATGCTCATGTTTGCCGTCTTGCGCAAACGAAACTTTGCCCTGCTCTGGATCGGGCAACTGGTTTCGATGATTGGTGATTGGGTGTTGATTGTTGCTCTCCCATTCTATATCTATCAGCGCACAAGTTCTACCCTGGCTACCGGCACCATGTTTATTGTCGAGGTTCTCCCGCGCCTGTTTTTCGGCTCCCTGGCAGGTGTATTCGTTGATCGTTGGGATCGTCGCCGGACGATGATCGCCGCCGATCTCTCGCGCTCCCTTATCCTGCTGCCTTTGTTGCTGGTCCATTCGCATGAATGGTTGTGGCTCATCTACCTCGTCGGGTTTACCGAGTCGTTGCTCGCCCAGTTCTTCAGTCCCGCCCAGGCTGCCTTTATCCCACACCTGGTTGAGGAAGAACAACTCACAACGGCTAATTCAGCCAACTCGTTAGGTGAGGAACTCACGCGGCTGATTGGGCCAACACTGGGAGGGTTTTTGCTCGCGCTCCTGGGCCTCAACAGCGTCGTGCTCGTCGATAGCACCTCTTTTGTGTTTTCCGCTCTCATGATTTTGCTGATTGCACAGCGATCAGCGAAGTCAATGGCTCCCAGAATTGAGGCAGCATCCTCTACGACAGAGGCTAACGTGTGGCGGGAATGGTTGGAGGGACTCCGCTTGGTGCGCAACGAGCGATTGATAGCCATACTTTTTTTTGTGATGGGAATAGCGCTGGTTGGAGAAGGAACGGGCAGAGCGGTATTTGTACCCTTTTTGTCGAAGGTAGCAGGCGGCAACGCTCTCACTTTTGGCTGGATTATGACCGCTCAAGGAGTTGGTGCATCGCCGGTGCCTTGCTCAACGAGCGTATCAGCAGAATCGTGCAGCCAACGCGCCTTATCGCACTTGGAGCCATGACAGGTGGACTGCTGGTAATGATCGAGGTGATGTTCCCGCTACTCCCTATAGTGATAATGTTCACTGCTCTTGCAGGTGCGCCTGTCGTTTTTTTCTTTGTCGGTGTATATACAATGTTGCAAAAGAGCGTGACAGGCCGCTATCGAGGGCGCGTCTTCGGAGCCTATTCTACTACCAACACCATCTTGCTGCTCGTAGGAATGGCCCTTTCCAGTGCGATGGGAGGTCTTTTTGGTGCCAGATCAATGGTCTTTGTCATGGGTTTTCTCTACTTTCTCGCTGGTGTGGCTGCCCTGCTGCTGTTTCGGCATACTCAGATGAAGCCTGCCACTGAGGCTGATGATGGAACTGTGGAGGATCTGCCTTGTGAGCCACCTGCAACCCTTTTATTATGATATCTGGAAGTTTTGGGTCACATAGAGACTTGAGGGCCTCAAAGAGAAATCACCTATGCACCATGAAATAGGAGCTGCTAGGCCCTCGGAGAAGGGTTCTCCGGTGGGAAATACACGACGGATTTCGGAAGCGTGTATTGAAGATGCATTCCCATCTCCTCGAACATCTGAATTTGGCGTACTTGAGCTTTCTGGGCGACAAATGCGACCTGTGAGAAGGCCCACTCTGTTTGAAACCAGGCAATCAGCGCCTGGAGCAAGCGTCTGTCGAGATTGTCTTGGAGGGAACTCTGGCGTACCCAGAAAGTGACATAGGCACTTTCTGCAGGAATATGGGTGTCGGAGAGACCGGCGCGTTGAAGTAGTGGCCTGAGTGGATTGATGTAAATGCAACCCAGACACTGTGTTTCCGCCGGATTCATGACGGTGTATGTGAAAGCAACACGAGCAAGATGTTCCTGTTCATGTTGTACCAGATCGGCTAAATTCTCTTCTACGGTAAACCCTTCACGCGGCCACCTGCCACCGCTGCGAAGGAACAGTTCGGCGCGGCTCGAAACTACTGCGTCATAGTCAAGCTCAACATCAGTAGCCCTCAATGGACGTACCAGGAACTCTTCTGTCTGAAGTGTCTCAGGCACTACTGCATGCTCTGGATAAAACATTCTTCTAACCCTTTCTTCATGCCGATTTCTCCTGCTCCTCCTCACCTTCTCCCTGTCTTGCGGTGAAGTGGATTTCGAGGGCTTTGTTGACGAAGCGGGCGACCGTGGCTTCCTGGTTGGCGAGCACGTTGGGCAGGGTGATGTCGCGCTTGAAATTGCCGATCTCGATGATCATTTCGTCGCCTTTGCGCGTCATCAGCACTTTGTCCATCTCGACGTGGGGCAGTGGGAGGCGCAGGACGTATTCCTCGCCCTGGCGCGTCACTTCCTGGATGGGGCCGCGATAGAAGATGTGCGTGGGGTCGGCGTTGCCGAAGATGGTCTGGGCCAGCGCGCCGAGCTGCTGGACGCCGAGAATTTCGTGCGAGTAGTAGGGAGCCTCCCAGATGGGCAGCGGCGCGAACGTCTGGTGAATTTGCTGGCGCAACTTCTCCTGGTTGCGATACATCTCCTGCATGAACGTGTCTTGATAGTCGCCGGGGGCGATGACGCGGTTGCAGATCACGGCGTCGATGGGGTAGCCGAAGAGGGCGAGGTAGGTTTCGGCGCGCAGCGCCTCTTTGATGACCATGCGTTCCGGGTTGACCACCGGGCGATAGGAACTGATATCGGGGTTGGTCAGCACCTCACGCAGGGTTTTGACGCGCTCGCTGATCTCCTGCACGACCTCCAGTATCTCGGTTGTCGGAATGACAGCTTTGAGGAACGGGCGGGCGAGGCTGTTTTGCAGGCTGTTGAGCCGACCCGCGTACATCTGGAAGGTATCGGGCATGCTCAACAGGCGCACCGTTTCGCCGGTGGGCGCGGCATCGATGACCACCACCTCGAAGTCGCCCTGCTGCGCGTTGCGATAGATGTTGATCAAGCTGACAATCTCATCCATGCCGGGGATGAGGGCCAGTTCTTCGGCCAGAACCACGTCCATACCGCGCTGGCGTAGGAGCTTACTCATCGTCTCCTGCAGCTTACCCCAACTGCGGCGCATCTCATCAAGTACGTTGACTTCCTGTGCCCACAGGTTGGGCGCGATCTCTACCGGCTCGGAGGTGAGCGGGCGATTGAAACAATCCGCCAGGCTGTGCGCCAGGTCGGTGCTGACGACGAGGGTGCGTTTGCCAAGCATGGCCGAGCGAACGGCGGTGGCGGCGGAAACCGTCGTTTTGCCGACTCCGCCTTTTCCAAGATAAAGGATAATGCGCATACTGATTACTATTCCTTGTTCTCATCTCAGGGCACACAAATGTGCCTCTCTATACTTCAAGCGTCCCCTTATGAACTCTCCGTGGGAACGTGAATTTGCTCTCTTCCATTGCTTCTACGTGTGTGACCCCTTGCTGGTTATATATCTTGACACTCCTGCTAGAGGAAAAGCCTTCTCCTCTTATGGTAACACATCTTATCGTATTGTGGATATGCACGTGGCTACGAGGGGACTATTTAGCTTCGCGCAAGGAATTACCAGTATTGCCTCCGTCGGGCGTCCTGTTATCAGTTGAGGAAAGAAATGGCCTTTCCTGATGCTTGCCAGCTACATACGGTGAGCAATATAGCGGACTCAGAAGAAAGCCCTCTCGCATGTCATCCTGAGCGCAGCGAAGGATCTGAGACAACCATACAGTCGGCAGGACCAGCTTTAGATCCTTCGCTGCGCTCAGGATGACATGCCCGAGCCGTTTTTATATGGCATGGCACTTCTGGACTGAAAATGATGAGGAGGCAAGGTTATGCAGTTGGCACAGCGAGAAGATGCCGGGGTAATGGAGGCATATGAATACTGTCAAGAGATAACGCGGCATGCATCAAAGACCTTTTACTGGGGGTCAATTTTCTTGCCTCCCCTGAAGCGACGTGCCATCTGGGCCGTTTATGCCTTTTGTCGCGTGGTCGATGATATCGTTGACGAGTCAACCGCAATTACGGATAAATTGTATCCAGGCCATCTGTCTGGCTCAAAGGATCCGGTGCGCGAACTGGATCGTTGGCGGCGCACATTGGAACGCATCTACCAGCGGGGGGGAACGAACGATGGGCCGATTCAGCGGGCATGGAGCGATATGCTGGAACAGTATCCCGTACCAATCGAGCCTGCGCTGGAACTGTTGCAGGGTGTGGAGATGGATTTGACGCAGCGCCGCTACGCAAGCTTTGAAGATTTGTACCTGTATTGTTACCGCGTCGCCGGTACCGTTGGTTTACTCACCGGACCGATCTTCGGCTATATCCATGATGCGGCGCTGGCTCACGCCGTTGACCTGGGAGTGGCGCTGCAACTGACCAATATCTTGCGTGATATCGGAGAAGACGCCCGCAATGGGCGTATCTACCTGCCGCAGGATGAGATGCGCCACTTCGGTTACAACGAAGCTGATCTCCTGAACGGCACCATCAACGAATCGTTCCGTGCGTTGGTTCACTTTCAGATGGAGCGAGCGGAGGGATATTATATGCGGGCGCAGCCAGGTATTTCCCTGTTGAGCGCCGATTGCCGCCTCGCGGTAGGACTCAGCGCGACCCTCTATCGCAGCATTTTAGAGCGTATTCGCCTGAATAGCTACAATGTTTTTACGAAGCGCGCCAGTGTTCCCCTGCAAACAAAGCTGAAGACGGCCTCGCTCTACTGGTTCATGGATCTGTGCAAGATGGGCGTGAAAGACCTGCATCACGTGTGATATTGCGAGAAACAATGAAGCGCGGGGCTGAGTATCATATATAAGCTCAGCCCCGCGCTTCTCTTCTATATTAAGAATATTTATGGCTCGAGCTTGCCGCTGAGAACCAGCCGCTTGATGAATTCGAGACGGCGCACGACCTCAATACGATCGCTGCCACCTGTCTCGTACCACTGCCGCAGCCAGAGCATAGAGACAATTTCATCCGGCGTGAAGCCAGAGCGGGCAAGGGCTTCCGTTTCAGTGACGCCGCTCTCGACGCCAGGGACGATAGTGATTTCTTCTTCAGAGTGGGTTTGTGGATTCATCTCAGTATCCTTTCGCCTTCTAGAAGGCTTTTACCGCTGCCTCTTTATGCGTATTTTTCAAAGTGGCCGTTCGCCGTTTCTAATACTTCTCTCTGATAGACGCTCGACCCATACTTTTTCAGATAACAAACCAATCTTTCCTGTTAGAACATCATCCCCGCTACTACTTATTTCCTTCTGCCATAAGCATAAACGGAAATGAATATTACAACAATCTACTCGCTCACAAGAATCCTGTGAACTACATCACATTCCGCATTCAATCCCACTCCAACATCCCCTTGCCAGCCTCAGACTAGATAAGAGCTGGCTCGGGCGTTCGCTTGCTACTGCTTCTAATACGTTCAAGCCGCCGGTCGAGTTCCAACTGCTTTCACTCATATAATACGTCGCATCGGATGAATAGTTGCGCCAGAATTGTGACATTCCTGTGATGCTTCCCAGTTCTCTTCTCTTCTCTTCTTTAAGGAACACCCCTCTATCAATATGAACGTTAGCGGGTTACAAAATTCAAAGACGAATTTCTGAGCACAAACAAGAGCCGTCACAGGCCCGGCCTGTGACGGCTCTTGTTTGTGCTCAGAAATCTTAGCTCTTTTTAACGACGATATTGATCAGGCGACCGGGAACGTAGATGACTTTCTGTACGGTCGACTCGCCAATGAACGAGGCGACATGCGGGTTGGTCAGCGCCAGCGTGCGTACCTCCTTTTCGCTGATGGTCGCTGGCACTTCGATGCGCTCGCGCACCTTGCCGTTGACCTGCACGACCAGCGTGAAGGTCTCATCCTGTGTCAGTGCCTCATCATAACTCGGCCATTCGCTCACGTGGATGCTGCCGGTGTGACCGGTCTGCTGCCACAGCTCTTCAGTAATGTGCGGGGCCATCGGGGCCAGCAGTTGCATCATCGTTTCCAACATGCGCTGGTAAGCAGCCGTGCGGGCTACTGGCTCGTTCTGCTGCTTCATCATCGCGTTGTTGGCTTCCATCAGCGCTGCCAGCGCCGTATTGAAGCGGAACTCGCGCAGCTCTTCCGTGACACGCTGGATGGTCTTGTTGCGCAGGCGCTCAATGGCTCTGCTCTCTGCCGTTTCCTCACCGCTTGCATTCCCACTCATCCAGTTGTCTGTGACCAGGCTCCAGAAGCGGTTCAGGAAGCGCCAGACGCCTTCCAGGTTCTCAGGAATGAACGAGCCGCCCTGATCGAAAGGCCCGATGAACATCATGTACAGCCGCACCGTATCGGCCCCGTACTTCTCGACATACTTGTCGGGCGCTTCGACGTTGCCGCGAGACTTGGACATTTTCTGCCCGTCAGCACCCAGCACCATGCCTTGATGATACAGGCGCTTGAACGGCTCGTTGAAGTTCAGGTAGCCCATGTCGCGCAGCGCCTTGACGAAGAAGCGTGAGTACAGCAGGTGCATCACGGCATGTTCCGCCCCGCCAACGTACTGGTCAACGGGCAGCCAGCGCGTCATCTCCTCCATGCTCCACGCCTGCTCGCTGTTATGTGGGTCGGCATAGCGCAGGAAGTACCAGGACGAGTCGACGAACGTATCCATTGTATCAGCCTCGCGCGTCGCTGGTCCGCCACAGATCGGGCAGGTCGTGTTCAGGAACTCCGACTCGTAGCGCAGTGGCGACTCCCCTGTGGGCTTGAAATGCACGTTCTCAGGTAGCCACACGGGCAGTTGCTCCTCCGGTACGGGAACGGTGCCATGCTCCGGGCAGTAGACTATGGGAATGGGCGCGCCCCAGTAGCGCTGGCGGCTGATCAGCCAGTCGCGCACGCGATAGGTGACCATGTGCTTGCCAATGCCCTGTTCCTCCAGGTAGCGCGTGACTTTCGTGATGGCTTCCTCACCCGACGTGCCATTGAAGGGGCCGGAATTGACCATCGTCCCCTTCGCGATGTGTGCCTCCGTCCAGGTCTCCGGGTTGGTTGGCTCTTCGCCTTCGGGTCGGATAACCTCGACGATGGGGATGCCGAACTTGCGCGCAAACTCGAAGTCGCGCTCGTCGTGGGCGGGAACGCCCATGATCGCACCCGCGCCGTAGCCCATCAGCACGTAGTCTGCGATCCAGACGGGAACCTGCTCGCCGCTGACCGGGTTGGTAACGTAGCCGCCGGTGAAGACGCCCGTCTTCTCCTTCTCGCTGCTCATGCGCTCAATCTCGGTCATGCGCCGCGCCTGCTCGACGTAGGCCTCGACGGCAGCGTGCTGTTCGGGTGTAGTGATCTTCTCGACCCAGGGATGTTCGGGGGCCAGCACAAAGAAGGTCGCGCCATAAATCGTGTCCGGGCGCGTGGTGAAGACCGGAATCTCCTCGCGCTTGCCCTCGATCTCAGTGTAGAAGCGAATCTCCGCCCCCTCGCTGCGCCCGATCCAGTTGCGCTGCATGGTGACGGTTTTCTCGGGCCACTCGATCTCATCGAAGTTCAGCAGTTCTTCGGCATAGGCGGTGAGGCGCCACAGCCACTGATCGATCTCGCGCCGCTCCACGATGCTGCCGCAGCGTTCGCAGGTGCCGTTGGGCAGCACCTGTTCGTTCGCCAGCGTCGTATTGCAGCCGGGACACCAGTTGGCGGGCGCTTTCGTGCGATAGGCCAGCCCGTGCTTGTAGAATTGCAGGAACAGCCACTGCGTCCACGTATAGTAATCGGGCAGGCAGGTAACGACCTCGCGCTCCCAGTCCCAGCCCGCGCCCATCATGCGCAGCTGCTTGCGCATGTTCTCGATGTTCGCCAGCGTCCACGTCCGTGCCTGCACTCCGCGCTTGATGGCGGCATTCTCCGCTGGCAGCCCGAAGGCATCGAAGCCGATGGGCTGCATGACGTTATAGCCCTGCATGCGCGTGAAACGGCCATAGGCATCGAAGGGCGAGTAGTTGTACCAGTGGCCCATGTGCAGATCGCCGGACGGATACGGAAACATCACCAGGTGATAAAACTTTGGTCTGGGCGAATTGTCGGGAGCGTGATACAGCTGTTCCTCTTCCCAACGCTTCTGCCACTTCGGTTCGATCTCTTTGGGGTTATACTTTGTTCGCGTAATCATAACCGTTCGCGCCCCCTTCTCTCTCCATCTCTAATAATACCAAATCCGATTGAACAGGGATCAAAAGGGGGTGCAGGGGTTTCCCTGCCGGGGTTTGGGGTGTCCCCAAATAATCCCTTTTTAAACGGATTTGATATAACGAATGCTCAATACGATTACAAGCACCAATAAAAAAACCTTTCATCCTTACGGGACGAAAGGCGTATAGCAATTCCGTGGTACCACCCTGTTTTGATATCAAATCACTCTCGCGCCTCTCTCATTTCAAGAGAGGGATAAAAATGGTGGACCTGAGGGGATTCGAACCCCTGACCTCCTCCATGCCATGGAGGCGCTCTCCCAGCTGCGCTACAGGCCCAGACGTGGTACGAAACGAGAACGAGTTTGATATACACTCATTATACGCGATAACGGGCGTCCCGAAAAGTGCTACCCTTCTTGCCGGTGCAAATAGATATCTCCATATCCACCAGCTAAGACATTCACACTTCTTGCTCCCAGGCGAGTTCGGTCAATCCTTTGCAGCCTCGCACCACCCGGCTGCTCTCTGTCCCACAATTCATCAGACCTACTACTCCTGATCGCCGCAATTGCTTGAACTGTTCCACCAATATACCATAACGCTTTGCGATGTGCAAGGCATTTCAACCTCACTAACCGAAAAGTCATGGTAACAATGGAACAAGGTGGAGATGAGGGGGCTCGAACCCCTGACCTCGACAGTGCGATTGTCGCGCTCTCCCAGCTGAGCTACATCCCCTGGGCAGGAACGATCATATCATATCGGCAGAAAATTGTAAATAGCCTTTCCGGGGCGTTTTTCCAGAAAGCGGCACAAAACAACCTCTCGGTTCCCATAGATGATAACGTTGTCTCATGTGTGGATATTCCCTACCTCCATAAGAGGCGACCTTCAGGGTCACCAGGCATCCGTAGGGGCGACCTTCAGGGTCACCAGGCATCCGTAGGGGCGACCTTCAGGGTCGCCCGGGCCAGGAGCGCAGCAACTGGCCTACCCGTATCCAGTTAAGCATCAGGTAAAGTACCGTTGCGTAGCTGTAATTTCAAAGGGTTATCACGAATATATTGCCTGGTTAAATTGAGATCATCCTCGTTGCGGATAATATGATCATTATAGTTGCGCTGCCAGAGAGGCATGGAAAAAGCGATTTTATGCGCTTTATGATACTTCAACCATGTTAAAGTAGCCAGCGCTTTAAAGGCTCCGACTACCTTACCGAGGGTTGGCGGATTCTTTTCTACCTTTGTATCGTCTAACCAGATAATGCCATGAACATGATCTGGCATGATCACAAATTCGTCGACCGTTACTCCTGCAAAACGTTTTGGAAGCGTTTGCCAGATTTCAGTAAAAGCGGTTTGAATGGCAGGATTCGCTAAAGCAGGACGACGAGGCTGGACGCAGATGGTGACAAAATAAGTCCCGCTCGAAGCATAATTGTATGTTGGCAAGCGTAAAGACGACTTCCTCGTGTAATGGGTGGAATCAGTTCTACCTTTCTTCATCACACACTTATCCTTGTAAATAAAATTTTTACCGCATCTCGTCATGCGATCTTCAGGGTCGCCTGCTGCCGCCACATGGCTGCCGTAGGGACGACCTTCAGGACCGCCCGTTGCCGACAGCGAAGCGTGAAGGCAGTCTTCCCAGGACAGCTGATGACATCTTTCCCGCTATACAACCAAAGCCGGAACAGGCAGGCCAGTTGCTGCGCTCCTGGCCCGGGCAACCCTGAAGGTCGCCCCTACGGACTTGGGCAACTATTCTTTTTGACAAGAATACTTGGTTGAGGATTTGCAGCGATCTCGTATACCGCTACGAAAATCTTCAATCTTTAAAACCGAGTTGTCGCGCTTTTTGATATGCATGTTGAGCCTCTTTAGGTTTTCCCATATAATAGAGCTTCATATATACCTACATCAATAACAGGCAGAATATGTGGGTGTTTGAGCTTTTCGAGGAACTGAGCTTCCATGAAAAACCTGATAAATTCTTCAGGAGAGCCAAGAAAGGCAGGTTGCAATAATTTGATGGCGACAATGCGATTGGTAAGAACGATATGCTGAGCTTGGTAAACGCTACCAAAAGCACCACTGGCAATTTGGGAAATAAGGCGATAGTTAGCAATATAAATATCTTTGCTTTCGCTTGCCATCGTGTTTTATCCCCCATCACAAAGATCAAAAAAGGCGCTTGTATCATTAAATACGTATCTGCAATTTTCTAGTAACTGTACAGATCACCCTGAAGCTGTACCGGTACCATCATCAGCACCTATCGTGACTGCCTGGACGTCTGGAAAGGTATGGAACTGATTGGTTGCCCGTGCTGAGAAAGCAGAAGCAGTACTATATCGATATACATTCTTCGCGTAAACACGTTTATGATAATTGTGAATAAGAAAACCATTGGAAAGGGTGACTCATGCCAGCACCAACAAAAGAGCCTCTACCGGTACAATTACGGCGACCTCTTCTTGCAATTATCATAGGAGCAAGTATAGCAATTCTCGTAATGCTGGCCCTTCTGGCGAATACGCTGCTGAATACTTCACCTCCCTCTCACCTGTCATCTTCACCTCCAGCTGAGCAGCAGATCACAACGCAGGTAAACCTCGTAGGTCAGGGCTACTGGCATACCGATGGCGCTCAGATTCTTGATGCCGATAATCACCCGGTACGCATCGCAGGCATCAACTGGTTTGGCCTTGAAACGACCACCTACAGCCCGCAGGGATTGTGGGCGCGTAGCTACAAAAGTATGCTCGATCAGATCAAGAGCCTGGGCTACAACACGCTGCGCCTTCCCTACTCCAATCAGCTTTTCGACCCCGGCAGCGTGCCCAATCAGATCAACTATACGCTCAACCCCGACCTGCAGGGGTTGAGCGGCTTGCAGATTATGGATAAGGTCATTGGCTATGCCAGCCAGATTGGTTTGCATGTCATTCTCGATCAGCATCGTCCCGATTCAAATAAGCAATCTGCCCTCTGGTATACCGCTCAGTATCCTGAGTCGCGCTGGATTTCCGACTGGCAGATGCTCGCCAGGCGCTACAAAAACAATCCGATGGTTATCGGTGCCGACCTGCATAACGAGCCTCATTCTCCCGCCTGCTGGGGCTGCGGCAATCCTGCCACTGATTGGCGTTTAGCGGCACAGCGAGCGGGCAACGCTATCCTGGCGATCAACCCCAACTGGCTCATCTTTGTCGAAGGCGTGGATTGTTATGGGCCGCGTGGCTCGACGAATGAATCTCCCTGCTACTGGTGGGGCGGCAACCTGCAAGGGGTGGCCTCGTACCCCGTGAAACTCAATGTTGCCCACCGCCTGGTCTATTCTGTACATGACTATCCCCAGAGCATCTCCTATCATCCCTGGTTCAGCGCCAGCAACTATCCTGATAACCTGCCGGGCATCTGGGACTCCAACTGGGGCTACATTTACAAGCAGGGCATTGCTCCCGTCTGGGTAGGCGAGTTTGGCACCAGACTACAAACCATATCAGACATACAGTGGTTCAAAACCTTCATCAACTACCTCGGTACAGGGGCCAGTGGCATCAACTGGACATACTGGGACTGGAACCCCAATTCCGGCGATACCGGCGGCATCCTCAACGACGATTGGACGACGATCAATCAGGCAAAGCAGGCACTGCTCAAGCCCATTCTGTTTCCCATGGGTGGAACGACCAGCACGAACTCGTCCACAACAAAGATGACTGCCTGATACAAGGGGATGTTGCTTTGAGGCCTCAACGAAGATAACTCCTGTTACAGGGTGACGTTGATCTGAGGCAACGAACCATTGTAGCGGGATCGTCTTATGCCTATTCTTAAAGGAGTGATGGTTGACTGTCAGGAAAAAACCAGGGGCGTTTCATCCTTTTGCAAAGAACTAGTAATTGTTAGTATCTAGCTTCCACTCCGACAGGTTCGGTGGTGGCGGTGGTGTCGGGCTGCGCTCGCCGTCGGCGTCTCTCGTGTGTGGTCAGTCGCTGCTCCGGGTCGTTGTCGTAGTAGGTGGCGTCATAGCGGTAGGAGGCGCCCTGCTTGCCGTCGCAGTAGCGTTCGTAGTCGCCGACCCAGTAGTCGTTCTCTGAGTCGTCGCTGTCCTTGCCCTTCTCTTTTTAGTCTTTTTCTCCCTTTTCTCCCCTTTCGTCCTTCACGTCTCTCGTGGTAAAGGCGGCGAACACGCGTGACACAGTTACGAGTTGGCGCTCGATCACGAATGTGTTGTGTATAACATTTTTCTCTTTCATTTTTTCTTCTCTTCTTATTTTTTTATTTCTTTCTTTCCTTTTTTTTTTTTTAGTTTTTTTTCTTTTCTATTTACCTTTCCTATACTTTCCAATCTCCTCTCGATTAATTCTCTTCTCTCATATATCCATTTCTTATCTCAACTTAAATGGTATAATCAGGGAGAAAGGAAGTATGTTCAGGAGGGAGTTACACATGGCAGGAAGTTATTCGCTTGGCGAGCATTTAGACCGTTTCGTAAAAGAGCTGGTCGTAGCCGGTTATTACAACAATGAAAGTGAGGTTATCCGCGATGCGCTGCGGCAGCTTGAAATCAGGCAACTGAAGTTAGCTGCTCTGCGCCAGCATGTTCAACATGCACTCGACCAGGGCGGGAGCTATACCGATGAGGATATCGACTCTCTCCTGGCGGATGAGCAGTAGGCACGATGCCCAAATTACGGTACCGACACATAGTTTACGCCTTTATGTTCTTCATGATTACTCCTTTGCCTTTTTTTTTTTTTTTTTTTTTTTTAAAGCGGCTTCAAATTTCACGAGGAGGGTATGAAGTTCATCTAGCTCTTGTGGAGTAAACTGACTCTTTAACTTCTCCTGCTCAATTTTTAACGGCACTTCGGCCTGTTCCTCTCGTTGCATCCCCTCAGTGGTGAGTCGTCTCTCGGGTGTACAGAGCAGCTTGATGGCGATCAGGAAGCGGCCATCCACATTTGAGCAGGCAAAGAATGATCTCATTCAGATTAAACGTTACATTGCCAGGGAGAGCGGCAGCAATAGAGCAATCGCTCTCCGCTAAGAACCACAAACCCCCAACCTCTGCCATCATAGCAAAGGAAGAGACCGGCGAAATCATGAATGCGCGTCCATGGAGAAGCTTGCGGCAGGAATGCCGGAGGACCCATTGGCAGGATCGTCTCGAAACACCCCGGCTACCATCAGACCAAGCCCATACGCTCCGATCAAGAGCGGTCCCCATGTTCCGGCTCGTCCGGGGTGCAACCGCCTCCAGAGGCCAGCAGCAAAGAGGAGATTGAGCACTCCGGTCAGCACAAAGTTCCCGATCTGAACCCATCCCCAGTCACCAAGCGAGAGAAGGCTGAGCTCGACGAGCCGCGGGTCAAACCCAGGCGAGTGTAGTCCTGAATGAGCACGGTCAAGAGAAAGAGGGGACCGGCGATAGCTCCGCAGAGCAGCAATGTACCCGTCAACGGCCGGGTCTTTGGGGTGCTGCGTCCACCCGATGATGCAGTCATGAGTTTCATCTCACTTTCTTCTTTGTTCGAGGGAATCAGGAGGGCTTGAGCATGCCCTGGATGATGCTCGCATCGGGAAAATGCTGCTGGAAGCGCTCCGGGTCGATGAGCGCCAGCCGGATTAACCCATCCAGAGCCGCCATGACAGCCGTCACCAGTTGGTCGGGTCGGCGCGCTGGCTGCGCCTTCGCCTGGCCCTCAACGATCAGACGCCGCAGCAGGTCGTGAAACGCCTGGCCGTACCTGAGCACCTGTTCACGCAGGCCGGAGGTGTCGCTGCATCGCTGAGTACCTGATAATGCACCTGCGCGAATTCGGGGTGGTCACGGCGGGTCTCTATCAGCCGCGAGATGAGCCAGTCCAGACGCTCACCTGGTGTCCCTGGAAGCGCGGCAAAACGCTGCAAGGCGGCGTTCCCAGAGTGGAGGGTCTGTTCCACCAGTGCTGGCAGATGCCCTCTTTCCTGGCAAGTACGATGGGCAGGGCGAGGCCGGAACTGGAAGAGGGCATCCGCAGCATCCCCGCCTTTTGCGCGACCTTCCAGGCGGCTTCCAGGATATTGGCGCGCTGCGCATCACATCTCTGATTGGCTTCTTCCGTGCTGGCATATCCATTCCTTTCTTTATGATTGATGAAATCGATCATTACTAAGAATAGTATAGTTGTGCGAGGACAGCCGTGTCAAGGGTGTGGATAGGCAAGCCGAGCGAGCACACACTCCGCTGAGAAGAGGAGCAGAAAACCCACAGCAAGAGCAAAGCACACGGGAAGGCTCTTGCTGGATCACATCGGCCTTCTTCGGGGAAGCGATTATGGAAACTACGTGATTCTTTTTCGCTACAACGGCCCTTACCTTGAAATCGTCTCGATCATCGAAGGCCACCGTGACATCGAGGAGCTATTTAGCGAGTAGCACAGAGAAGGATAGAGAAAAGCCACATTGCGCAGAATAATTACCACATTTCCCCTGCCCGGAAAGAACACGCAAAAAGAGGGACACTTTCTTGAGGGAATTGCTGAAATAAGGGAGTTAATGGGAGACAGTTTTCCCGGAGATAGGTATGGATTACGATCAGCTTACGTATGATTTGCAGCATGAGCCGGGACTGCGGCTGCTTAAAGCCGAACATGCCGCGTTAATTATCAGCTTTCTGCACAGGCACTTCAAGCGCGAGCAGCGCATCGCTATTCCGCTGCCGGAACTGGCCGAGCGCCTGGCGAACACGCTTGAGGTCTTGAACGAGCAGGCACCGGGCAGCTATCCCCGTCCGGCTCCATCGTATTTGACGGAGTGGGCCGATGAACACCATCGCTACGTTCGTATCACCACGCCCGCCAACAGTGATACGCCGTTCATTGAGTTGACGCCGGAAACGGAACGCACGATTGGCTGGCTGGAAGAACTGCATGGCCCCCCTTTTGTCGGTACCGAATCACGCTTCCTCCACATCGTGCAACTCTTGCACGATATTGTGCAGCGCAGCACGGAAGACCCGCAGGAGCGACTCGCGCAGCTTGAACAGCAGCGCGACGCCATCCAGCAGCAGATTGACCAGATTCGCGACACCGGCATCGTTGATGACCTCTATAGCGAGACGCAGCTTAAAGAGCGCTTCTTTGAGGCTGTCAACCAGGCGCGGCAACTGCTGCGCGATTTTCGCCTGGTCGAGGAACGTTTTCGCGACATTGCTCGCGCCCTGCAAGAGGCGCAGTTGCAGTCGAATATCCGCAAAGGCGAGCTGGTGGCCTTTGTGCTGGATGCTGATGCCGAGTTGAAATCCTCCGATCAGGGCCGCAGTTTCTACACCTTCTGGGACTTTCTGATGGCTCCTTCGCAGCAGGATGAACTCTACGCCCTGCTCGATGCTGTGCAGCAGCAGTCCGATTTACAGCCGGTGATTCACGAGGGCCGCATCCTTCAGCGCCTGCCCATGTACCTGCTGGCAGCCGGAGAGAAGGTAGTGCAATCGAATGCCGGGCTGGGGGAGCAATTGCGCCGCATGCTTGACGAACAGAGCATAGCAGAACGCCGCCGCGTGCGCGCCATCGTCTCTGAGATCAAGCAGGCCGCCTTTCAGGTGGCAGGTTCGCCGCCCGACGCATCAACCTTCATTGAGCTTGAGGGACCGCCGGAGGCGCACCTGGTGATGGAACATGGCCTGTGGGAACCCGGCGAAAGCTTCTCAGTTGCTGTGCAGCCTGTGAACGCCGACGACGAAGAGCCTGACCTGCGCGAGCTTATCTCGCTGCACACTCAGTTTCATATAGACAAAATGCTCCTCTATCAACACATTGAGGCGCTGCTGGACGTGCGCCCGCGGGTGACGCTGGCCGAGGTGCTGCAACATTATCCCCCGCAGAAGGGGCTGGCCGAAGTGCTGGCCTATTGCACGCTCGCCGCCGATGATCCCGACCACTTCATTGACGAGCACGAGAAGGAAGTGATCGAACTGCCAGTCGCCACGCCATTTGGTCAGGAGATGCGCGTCCTCACTCTCCCTCGTGTGCTTTATCAAAGGAGGTAATTATGCCAACTAACACTATTGTGCCATACGCACCGGTCATCCTCAAACTGCTCCAGAATCCGCTCTTCAGCGACGAGACGGCGGCATGGAATCTGCTGCTCTCCTATCAGACGCCGGTGCAGGAGCATTTCGCGCGTATTGGCCTCGAAGTGCATATCAATGAAGAAGACGGCTACGCCTTCCTGCACCAGCCAACCATCGAAGACGAGGAGGGCCAAACCGTTACGCTGCCTCGTCTCACGCGGCGTGATCGTCTCACCTATCACGCTACGCTGCTCTGCGTCCTGCTGCGCGAGTGGCTTGACCAGTTCGAGTCCACGCACCTCGACGCGGGCAAATGCACCATCACCGATCTACAGATTCACGATCTGGTGTTGCCCTTCCTGCCGCCACGTACCGACGAACGTGCCATCCAGCGCCGCATCGATGCAGCTATCGAACGCCTCATCGATCTGGGCTTTCTCAAACGCATGCCCGATACCGACCACCCCACCTACTTCGAAGTGCGCCGCATCCTGAAAGCGAGAATTGATGCGGAGAAGTTAGCTGAGATCAAGGAGAAGCTTGCATCTTATGGAACTAATGCATATGTATCAGAATAGCGCCTGGGCGAACGGCAGCGAGCAGGTGGCGAGCGGTTTCCGCTTGCAGCGGCTTGAGGTCTATAACTGGGGAACATTCGATCACCACGTCTGGAGCATCACGCCAGAGGGTGGCACGGCTCTGCTGACCGGCGCGAACGGCTCCGGCAAATCTACGCTGGCCGATGCTCTGCTCACTCTGCTCGTTCCCTATGGACGCCGCACATACAATCAGGCCTCCGGTACGGAGAAACACCGCGAGCGCAACGAGGGTACCTACGTGCGCGGCGCGTGGAGCAAGCAGAAAGACCGCGAGAGCAGCGCCGCGAATGTGCAATTCCTGCGCGGGAAGGATTCGTATTCCGTGCTGCTGGCTGCCTTTGCCAACACCAATCCGCAACAGTATGTCACGCTGGCCCAGGTCTTCTGGTGGCAGCAGGGCGATTTACGCAAGCTCTTTGTCATCGCCCCCACCCCGTTGAATATCGAGGAACACTTTGCCGTGCGCGGCGACATGGCCGACCTGCGCAAGCAGCTACGCGCCAGGGGAGCTGAGGTCTATGACGAGTTTGCGAAGTACAGCCGACGCTTCTGCCATCTGCTGGGCCTGCGCTCCGAAAAGGCGCTCGATCTCTTCAACCAGATTGTCTCCATCAAAGACATTGGTGGCCTGAATGCCTTCGTGCGCGACCACATGCTGCAAAAGACCGATGCCGCGAAGCGCATTACCGACCTGCGTGAGAACTTCGATAATCTGACTCGCGCCCATGCCTCGATTGAACTGGCCGAACAACAGCTTGGCGTGCTGGAGCCGCTCATGAATGAAGTGCGCGAGTACGAGAAGCTGCAAACCCGTATTTCCGAAGCAGAGCAATGCGCTCAGGTCGTTCCCGTCTACATCGCCGTTCGCAAGCGCGTGCTGCTGGAAAACGCCATCACCGAGGCCCGGCAGCAGCTTCAGGCCGCTCAGGGGCAGAGCGCGGCCCTCAAGCAGCACCTTGATGCCCTGGAACAACAAAAGATCGATCTGAACGTCGCTATTCAGAACGATCAGCTTGGCCAGCGCATTCGCCAGCTTGAGCAGGATATCAGGCTGCTGGCACAGCAGCAGGCGGCGAAGAAACAACAGGCGGAACACTATAACGCCCTGGCGCGCTCGCTGAATCTGCCCGAATATCGTGATGAGGCAGCCTTTCTGGCAGTCGCACAGCAGGCAAGAGCCGCGCTTTCCCAATCCCAGGAGCGCGGCCAGCAGCTTACCGGCCAGCGCGACACCATGAAACAGCAGGAGGCCGCCCTTAAGACGATCCTGCAAGAGCTTGCCGCAGAATTGACCTCGCTGCAACAGCGCAAGAGCCAGATTCCCGCCGAAGATATCGCGTTACGCACTATGCTGACGCGAACACTCTCCATCCCGGAGGAGGAATTGCCTTTCGTCGGCGAACTGCTGCGCTTACGGGATAGCGCCCGCCAGTGGGAACCGGCCATTGAGCGCCTGCTGCATGGCTTTGGGCGGCAGTTGCTTGTTCCCGAACAACACTACCAGCACATCAGTAGCTACGTTGATCAGACGAACCTGCGTGGGCGGCTCGTCTATCACCGCCTGCGCGGCCCGCGCACACCGCGCAACACCTCCGGCCTTGAGCGCAACATGCTCTTTTTCAAGCTGGAGGTCAAGCCGGATACCGAGTTCACGAACTGGCTCACCGCCGAACTCATCAATTCGTATGATTACGTCTGCTGTGAAACAATGGAAGAGTTCCAGCAGGCTCGTCGCGCGCTTACCCTCAAAGGGCAGATCAAGCACACTGTGGCCCGGCACGAGAAAGATGACCGTTCCTCCCTCGGTGATCGCAAGCGCTACGTGCTTGGCTGGAGCAACATCGAGAAGATCGAAGCCATCCGCTCCGAGCTTATTGCGCAGCAGAGGGCGCTGCAAACGGTGCTCAACGACATCGGGCGCATCGAACAGAGCCAGCAGTACGAGCAAAAACGCGAGCAGTCCCTGCAGCGCCTGCTGGAGTTCACCTCGTTCGCCGCTCTCGATTGGCGGAGTGACGAGCGGCGCGGCAATGATCTGCTGGCACAGAAACGCGAGCTTGAGGCCAGCGCCGATCACCTCGCCGAGCTGCGCCGCCAGCTCGAACTCGTCACCGCTCAGCAAAGAGAGAAACGGGTCGAGAGCGAGCGCGTGCTGGCAACGCTCGCCACGCTTGAGGCAACCCTTGCCCGCTACGAGCAGCAGCGCAACGCCTGCCTCACAGTGTTGCAAGCGGCGTCCCATGCCGACCTCTCGGCCTACATCACTCAGATCGAAAAAGATCACAAAACCGCAGCGCTGACCATTGAGCATGCCGACAATACGCGGGAGGAAATGGCGCAGTTTTATCGTTCCCGCGCCGCCTCTCTACGCGGTCAGGTTACACCGCTGATGAGCAAAATTCTCGGCCTGATGAACGATTTCAAGCGCATCAGCCCGACTATCGCCTCCGAACTCGATGTCTCCCTCGAAGCCATTGAAGCGTACCGGCATCATTATGAGCGCGTGCGCCATGAGGACCTGCCGCGTTATCGTCGAAAGTTCAAAGAGCTGCTCGACGAAAAAGTCATCACCAATATCAGCGTCTTCAAAGCGGGTCTGGAGCAGCAGATCGAGGACATCAAGGCCAGCATTGCCAGCCTTAACGGTTCGCTGCGCCTCATCGATTACACACCCGGTACCTACATCCAGTTGTGCTACGACCCGACGCGCGACAGCGAGGTCAGGGATTTCCGGGCGCAGTTGCGCGCCTGCCTGCCGGATGTCACGCAGCCGCGCACACCCGAGGCCAACGAGGCCAGCTTCCGCCGCATCCAGGCCCTGATCCAGCGTTTTGAGCAGGAGGAGCGCTGGACGGCCAAAGTGACCGATGTGCGCAACTGGCTCGATTTCTCCGCCGAGGAACGCTACCGCGAAGACGACGCCACCAAAAACTACTACAATGACTCGTCTGGCAAGTCCGGTGGTCAGAAGACGAAGCTGGCCTACACCATCCTGGCTTCCGCCATCGCTTACCAGTATGGCCTCGATCAGCAGGATGAGCGCAGCCGTGCCTTCCGCTTCGTTGTCATCGACGAAGCCTTCGTGCGCTCCGACGAAATGAATGCCCGCTACGCCATGGAACTCTTCAAGCAGCTTGACCTGCAACTTCTGGTCGTCACGCCGCTTGATAAGATTCACGTCATCGAGCCATATATTACTGCCTGTCATTACGTGACCAACAATCAGGAGGAAAACGACTCACGGGTTTACAACTTCACCATGCAAGAATACTTTGAGCACAAACAGGCCCTGCAGGCGGGAGCAAGCATAAGCGATTACCGGTGATTGCATGATAACGCCATCTGACATCCAGCAGAAAGCGGCGCGGCTCTACCTGCCCTTCTTGCAGGCATGGCTGCAGGGCAGCGCCTTCTTCCCGCTCGACTTTCCCGTGGGCCGCCTGGCGGCGGACTATGTGGAACTGCGCAGTGCTGTGCGCGAGCTACAGGCACAGTCGAGAGAGCAGCGCGGCTACGGCTATACCATTCAGTACGAGGTGCAGCAGACGCGCCGTATGGGCACGCAAACGCTCCCGGTGCGCGTCCTCATCGAGACGGAACAGGATTTCCTGCGCCTCCTCGCTAAAGAGGATGAGTTCCAACAATTCCAGCAGGATGTCGCGTTGATCCGAGCGCAACTACCGCAACTGGAATCCTGGATGCAGCAATATCCGCAGAAAGTTATTGCCCGGCACGGGCTGTGGGAGGACCTGCTGGCCGTGTGCTGCTATTTCCTGCAACACCCTCGTCCTGGTCTCTATATCCGCGAACTGCCCATCAACGTGCATACCAAGTTCATTGAGCAACATCGCGGCATCGTGCGCGAGTTACTGGAGCAGCTTCTGCCGCCCGAAGCCATCTTAGCGCAAGCCCCTACCTTCGAGCAGCGTTTCGGACTGCGCGAGAAAGAGCCATTGTTGCGCCTGCGCCTGCTCGATCACCAGTTGCACACCCATTACACTCTACCGCTTACCGAATTGAGCGTCCCACTCTCCCAGTTCGCAGCGCTCGCTTTCCTGCGCAGCCAGCGCTGCATCATCACCGAAAACGAAATGACCTTTCTCACCCTGCCTCCACAGCGCAATACCTTCGCCCTCTTCGGCGGCGGCTTTCAGGTCAGCAGCCTGCAAGCCATCGCCTGGCTGGCGGAATGCCCCATCCTCTACTGGGGCGACCTCGACGCGCAGGGCTTCCAGATCTTGTCCAGCCTGCGTTCCCTCTTCCTCCACGTCACCTCCCTCATGATGGACCGCGAAACGCTTTCCACCTTCTCCGCCTTCTGCGTCCCCGGCACCCCCAGCCCTGTCCGCCAGCTTCCCCATCTCAACCCCGCGGAACACGACCTCTTCCTCCACCTCGCCGAAAACAACCTCCGTCTCGAACAGGAACACATCAGCCATGCGTATGCGGTCAGGAAGCTGGAACAAAGCATGGAATAACAGGAGAAATACTTGCTTTCTCCCACAAACTCAGACATTCTTGACGAGGCATGATGTGTTTGTAAAGAGTGCTTACTCTATGAGTACTCTTTACACACTTGTTCGAGGTTGTCAGAAGGTAGAAGCCGATCCTCGCCCGGTATAGCCGCACACGCCCTCGCGTGGTGAATTTGCACGCGGCAAGATTATCCCTTCTCTGCATTGATGCTTCCTGGCGCATTCGTCGCACAGGTATCCCTCGTCGTTATAGACACATGCAACACAGATATGCGTAGAGGGATTTCCACAGACATCGCACGCGATAAGCTGAAAGGTGTTCCTGGCAAGTATCTGTATAGGCTTTGCGCTTCCTGCCACTTCTCGTTCAGAGATCACCTTCAATGTCAGTTCCGTTGTCGAGCCAAAATCATACTCGTAAGAAAATGTTAGTCCCGGGCTGAGCACTTCATCCAGTTTCGCCCGCATATCCCTGCGCTTATTGTCCCACCAGGAGAAGTTATCTGTATCCTCACCTACGTAGTAGTTCAGCTCACCGATTCTAAAGACGCTCAGATGGCCGCAGCATTCCACCCATATATTGCGCAGGAAGTGATCCAGCCTTGCCAGGGTTGTATCGGCGGCAATTTCTAGATGCATCCAGTACATGGGTAGGCGATATCCCTGCACCAGCACATGGAACGCCTTGCTTTTCCGCACTATGCGTGGCTTCTCTTGTGCCTGTACGGCTGCTCGTTGCTCGCAGCTCTCCAGGTGTCTGAGCATGGTTGGCTTGCTCATCTCTTTCTGGCAAAAATTACATGTTCCTCTCGATACCTGTCTCGGCATATGCTTTCTCCTTAATATGTCTCTTCTGTAGAATACAATATTCATATTCGAAAGAAAAGACTGCACAGGGATAATCTGTAGCGGTTGCTGTCAGTAAAACGTGTACTTCCTGGCCCAGGATTACTTTCAACCGGGTACGTATCTGACAAAAAAGAGAAAGGAATTTCAAACATGGCTCTAACAGGGAAAGTGGCGTTGATCACAGGAGCGGGTTCGGGTATTGGGAAGGCTGCCGCCGTTTTGCTGGCACAGCAGGGGGTGCGCGTAGGTGTGCTCAGCCACACGGCGGATGAGGTGGAGCAGACGGCGGCTGAGATCAAGCAGAACGGCAATGAGGCCATCCCACTCGTTGCCGACATCACACAGCAAGATCAGATGCAGCAGGCGGTGCAGCAACTGGTGGATCGCTGGGGCAGGCTCGATATCGTCTTTGCCAACGCCGGCATCAACGGCGTCTGGGCACCTATTGAGGAACTCACGCTCGACGACTGGTCGCACACCATCACCAACAACCTGACGGGAACTTTCCTGACCATCAAGACTGCCGTGCCGTATCTCAAAAAACAGGGTGGAGATATCGTTGTTACAGCGTCAGTCAATGGTACGCGCGTGTTCAGCAACACGGGTGCCACGGCGTATTCCACCAGCAAAGCAGGCCAGGTTGCCATGACCAAAATGCTCGCTGTGGAGTTAGGCCCGCACAACATTCGGGTAAACGTCATTTGTCCCGGTCAGACGGAAACAGAGATTCAGGAAAACACGCAGCAAAAAGACGTGGATCAAGTCAAGTTTCCCGTTGAATATCCGAAGGGAAAGATTCCCCTGGATGACGGAAAACCGGCTACATCCATGCAGGTGGCCGAACTGGCCCTCTTCCTGGTCTCGGATGCCTCCAGCCATATCACGGGGACAGAGGTCTGGATTGATGGAGCTTCCTCGCTCATCACTGGCTGACACTTCCGGTCGACATTGCCCCAGGCTCCGACAGTCTGCCAGACTGTCGGAGCCTGGGTGCATGGTGGTAGCGACTTCAATGCTCGCTTCCGCTTTCGCTCAATGCGCGCAGGCGGCGCATCTGCGGCCAGATCAGTGCAACACATAGCACGACGAGCAACGTTCCCACCCCTCCTCCTGCTACTGCGAGCACAGGGCCCAAGAGTTGCGCCGCTACCCCCGACTCGAATCCACCTAATTCGTTGGAAGCTCCAATAAAGAGCGCATTGACGGCTGAGATACGCCCGCGCAGTGCATCCGGCGTCTGCGTCAGCAGGAGCGTGCTGCGAATCACCACGCTGATATTGTCGAATCCGCCCAGCAGAAACAACATTACAAGCGAAAGCCAGAATGAGCGCGAGAGGCCAAAGACAATTGTCGCCAGGCCAAAGCCCGCTACCGCGACCAGCAGCGTTTTGCCCGCGTGCTTAAACGGCGGCAGGCGAGTCAGGCCGATGGAAACGCATACCGCTCCGATTGAGGGTGCAGCCCGCAGCCAGCCCAATCCGGTTGGACCCACGTGCAGGATAGTCTGCGCGAAGATTGGCAGCAGCGTGGTGGCACCGCCCAGTAGAACCGCGAACATATCCAGCGTGATCGCTGCCAGGATAACGTGTGTCTGCCGCAGGAAGCGGATACCTTCCAGCAGCGAACTGAGCGTTGTTCCCTCGCTTACAGGTATCTCCTGCTGCCTGCCTTTAAACAGCATAATCAATAGCAGGAAGAGCAAAGCGGCCAGAGCATTCAAGCCATAGACCAGTGCCGTACCATGTCCGAGGGCTATGATAAAGCCACCCAGTGCCGGGCCTATCACGGCAGCCAACTGCCAGGAACTGCTGCTCCACCTCGCTGCACTTTCAAACTCCTGCTCCGGCACCGCCTGCGGTATCAGCGTCGATGCGGCGGGATTGTTAAATGCGACGCCGATGCCAATGAGCAGCAGGCAGCCATAGATCAACAAAAGCGAGCCGTGCGTGTACGAGAGTGCCGTCAAGCCCAGCGATGCCAGCGCCAGCAGGAACTGCGTCACGATCACGATAGCTTTTCGATTGACCCGATCGGCCAGATGGCCCGCGGGCAGCGAGAGCACAAGCACAGGCATGACCTGCACCAGCCCTACGAGGCCCAGTGCCAGCGCTGAACCCGTCCGTAGATACAATTCCCAACCAATAGCCACGTTGACCATCTGCTCGCCCAGCGAAGCAATAAACGTCCCGATGAAAAGCAGGCGAAAATCCCGGAAGCGTAAGGCGCGATAGGGGTCATGGGTGTCGTCTGTTACCGGTGGTAATGGCGATGGCCGGGATGCCAGTGATGGAGGTAAAATGTTCGCGGCGTTATTACTGTTTTCCTGCTGTTCCTGTGTTTCTTTCTCTGTACGCTCCACGCTTTGTCCAATTTCTGTTTGCCTGTAAACCAATCTCACTCCTGATAGTATAGCACGCATTCAAGAGCAACTTCCTACCCATCATTCATTCCGATTTCGTCATGCTCAATGAGAAGAGGTAGTTATGGAGCTTTTCCTCTGGCACAATAGTAAGAAAGTCCACTCGCATGTCATGGCTCGGCTTGCAACACGGTATGTGTTCAATACGTATAAGGGACGAAAGACAAACTTACTTACGAAAGGTTAGTAAATTTTTATGGTACAGGGTAAACCCGCTATTCTGGCTGAAGGACTTCAAAAATGGTATGGCAAAACGCATGCGCTGCGTGGCCTTGATCTTGTGGCAGAGGAAGGTACCGTCCTCGGCGTACTGGGGCCAAATGGGGCCGGGAAAACGACCGCAGTTCGCATCCTCACCACCCTCTTGCAGCCGGATGCCGGTCGGGCTGAGGTGGCAGGACTCGATGTCGTCAAAGATGCCAATCTCTTACGCGCTCGTATTGGACTGACAGGTCAGTACGCCGCCGTCGATGAATACCTGACCGGTTTCGAAAATCTGAAAATGTTCGGTCAGCTCTATCACCTGCCCGGCCCTGTAGCACGGCGGCGGGCTGACGAACTCATCGAACGCTTTGATCTGGTAGATGCTGCCGGGCGTATCGTCAAAACCTATTCAGGAGGTATGCGCCGCCGCCTCGACCTTGCTGCGAGCCTGATTATGCTCCCGCCCGTTCTCTTCCTGGATGAGCCAACCACCGGCCTCGATCCGCGTGGTCGCATCGCTATGTGGGAGATCATCAGTGGCCTTTCCAGCGATGGAACCACCGTCTTGTTAACCACGCAATACCTGGAGGAAGCAGATCAACTCGCCCATAGTATCGCCGTCGTCGATCAGGGCCGAGTGATTGCCAATGGAACCTCCGATGAACTGAAGGCCCGTATCGGGGGCGAGCGGCTCGAACTGACTGTCGCGCACAAAAGCGATCTGGAAGCTGCTTTGCAGGCCGTACTTCCCTACGCTTCGGGCGAACCACAGGTTAACGCGGATCGCCGCCACCTCGTTGTGCCGGTCACACAGGGCGCACAGTTGCTTACAGCCGTTGTGCGCGACCTCGATGCAGCGCAGGTTCCCCTGGAAGACCTGGCCCTGCGCCGTCCCACCCTTGATGACGTTTTCCTCACGCTCACCGGTCGGGCAGTCACGGAAGAGACGACGACGGAGACGCAGACCGAGAAACCGGTGGTAAGGAGCACGCGATGAACAGCAGCATTACTCGCACGAGTACATCGTTAAAACCTGTGAGCCGCCCGGCATTCTACTGGACAATTGCCGACGCGCTGGTCATGGCAAAACGCAACCTGATGCAAATTCCGCGCATCCCCGAGGAATTGCTCTTCGCCACGATCCAGCCTATTATGTTTGTCTTGCTCTTCAGCTACGTGTTTGGTGGGGCCATCCAGATTCGCGGCTTCAGCTACGTCGATTACCTGATGGCTGGCATCTTCACCCAGACCGTCATCTTCGGCGCGACTTCAACCGGTATCGGCCTCGCCAACGATCTGCAGAAAGGCCTGGTTGACCGCTTCCGCTCGTTGCCAATGGCGAAATCGGCTGTCCTCACGGGCCGGACCATCTCCGACCTCGTGCGCAATCTGTTCGTCGTGGGCGTTATGTGGACGGTTGGCCTGATCGTCGGCTTCCGGCCTCAGGGCAGCCCTGTCGCCTGGATCGCGGCCACTGGGCTGCTCCTGCTGACCAGCTTCTCCTTCTCCTGGATTTCGGCCACTATCGGTCTGGCGGTACGTACCGTAGAAGCGGCACAATCGGCAGGCTTCATCTGGCTCTTCCCCCTGACTTTCGCTAGCACCGCTTTCGTACCGACACAGAATATGCCCACCTGGCTGCGTACCTTCGCCAATCACCAGCCCGTCTCGCTCATCGTTAACGCCGTGCGCGGCCTCCTGCTCAATCAGCCGGACACCTCGACGATCTTACAGGCCCTCGCCTGGTGCATCGGCATCCTCATCGTCTTCATCCCGCTCGCCGTGCTTGCCTACGGGCGTCGCACCGCACGCTAGCAGCCAGCTCAAGCGCAGAAAGGAGCAAGTTGCATGACCGTTTCCCATCCTTCTCAGTTGCGTTCATTGCGCGTTGACCAGGTTGGCAGCCTGCTCCGGCCGGTCGCGCTGAAAGAAATTTTTTTGCAGCATGAGCAGCGCTTGATCGACGATGAGACTCTGACTCGGGTGCAGGATGAGGCTATCCGGCAGCTTATTGCTCAGCAGGAAGCTCACCACTTGCCTGTAATTACCGATGGTGAGTTTCGACGCATCAACTTTATGGCAAGCTTTGCCGATGTTGCTGGCTACGAGCTTTGGAAAAGCCACTGGGAGCCGCTGCCTTCGCCCGAGGAACAGGCATTCATCAACCGGGCAGCACAGCGACAGGCGATTGAGCAGCAGGGAGGGCGCGGACGCGACCCGATGCACTCACAGCGCCAGCCCGCGACAGAACGATTGCGCCTGCTGCGCAACCGCCCCCTGGAAGAATTTCGCTTCGCACAACAGCTGACGACTACTCCCGTCAAGATAACCGTGATCGGGCCTGATCGCATTACTCAGCGCTTCGATCTCCAACAGTCGCAATCAGTGTATAGTAGCGTTGAAGAATTCGTTGCTGATGTCATCACCATCGAGCGCCGCATGATTGCCGAACTGATCGAGGCAGGATGCCGCTATATTCAAATCGACGAACCGGGCTATACCGCCTATGTCGACGAGCGAGAGCAGGCAGAGATGCGAGCGCGTGGCGAAGACCCGCTTGCCAACATGGAACGGTCTATCCAGGCGAATAACGCGCTAATAGCCTCCTTTTCCAATATCACCTTCGCCGTACATATCTGCCGTGGCAACCGTCGCAGTTACTGGTTGCGCGAAGGCGCCTATGATGCAATAGCAGAACAACTCTTCACGCGCCTCAACTACCAGCGTTTCCTGCTTGAATACGATACCGAACGTGCGGGAACATTTGCGCCCCTACGTTTTGTACCGAAAGATAGAATTGTCGTGCTGGGACTCATCACGACGAAGACCGGGCGACTGGAAACGGTTGATGAACTCACGCGGCGCATCGAAGAAGCCGCACGCTACATTCCTATCGAGCAGCTTGCTCTCAGCCCCCAGTGTGGCTTCGCCTCAGAAATCGGTGGGAACTTGTTGAGCGAGGATGACCAGTGGCGCAAACTGGACGTCATGCTTGAAACAGCAGCACGTGTCTGGGGCTAAGCGCATAGTTAGCCATTTGGTCACCTTCTCTCACCTAAAGTTGCCTTTCGTAAGGTTATGGCATACAATAAACTCACATGACACGTCTTGATACACTAAAATATCGCTGATGTCATCCTGATAGACCGGTCAGGAGACGGCATGACATCGATTATCCAGTCGCTTGCTAGTGGAGGGCATCCTTGAGCAAAAAGACCGGGGCGTTTTGTCTGGGCATGCTGCTTGGCCTGATTCTCATCTGCCTGATTTTATCACCTCTGCGCGTGCTTGATACCTCACTCGTCGGCCTACTGGCACTGGCCCCCCAGCAGGTGAATAACCCGGCGCCGCTGGTCATTCCCAGCCTACGCGAATGGCAGGGTGGTCGTGGCTCCTTTACCCTGGATGCACATTCGCTCATCGCCATCGATTCCTCCTATGTTGCACAGCTAAGAACAACTGCCCAGGTCTTCCGCGACGATCTTTTCACCGAGACAGGACAGGTAATTCCTATAGCCATAAAAAATGCTCCTCAGACGGGTGATTTCTTTCTCACCTTGCGCACCTCGGACTCCGTCATCGGCAACGAGGGTTATCTCTTTCAGGTGGGTGATGCCGTCGTGATTAACGCACGCACAGC
This sequence comes from uncultured Chloroflexia bacterium, assembly GCA_963736995.1. Lineage (GTDB taxonomy): Bacteria > Chloroflexota > Ktedonobacteria > Ktedonobacterales > Ktedonobacteraceae > CADDYT01. The sequence continues at coordinate 747,336 of CAVTRB010000002.1, read as the reverse complement.
CACCGGCGTCTTCTATGGCACGCGCACGGCGTTGCAAATTCTCCTGCAAGACCCGCAGAAATCGCATATTCCCAGGGGAGACGCCAGAGATTATCCACAGTACGCGGAACGGGGCTTCATGCTTGATGTTGGGCGTAAATTTTTCCCCATCAGCGTGCTGGAGGACTACGTGAAATTCATGGCGTGGTTCAAGATGGACGACTTCCACCTGCATTTCAACGACAATGCTCCTAACGTGGGCAATAGTCCTGATTGGATGCACCAGTATGCCGCCTTCCGCCTCAACAGTCCGGCCTTTCCCGGCCTTGCTGCTCAGGATGGCTCATATTCGGAGCAGGATATTCTCCAGCTGGAGGCGGTTGCGGCGGAATATAACGTCACGATCACGCCGGAAATCGATATGCCCGCCCATGACCTGGCCCTCACCCAGTATCGTCCCGATCTCGCCGACCCCAATGGCTCGAAAGAGTTTCTCGATCTCAGCAATCCCGCTACCTACACCTTCCTGGATGCCCTCTGGAACACGTTTTTACCCTGGTTCACGGCCAAACAGGTCGATATCGGCGCGGACGAGTACGCTACCAGCGATGCCGATCAATTCAGGGAGTTTATCAATACCGTTGATGATCTACTGAGGAGCAAGGGGAAAACCGTCAGAATGTGGGGTTCGCTCAGCAAAATGCCGAGCACTATCAAGGTCAATAGCGATATCGTCATAGACGACTGGAATAACGCCTGGTCCAATCCGGTTGATATGGTGCATCAGGGCTACTCGATCATCAACGCCAACGACAGCTTCCTCTATATCGTGCCCAAAGCTGGCTATTACCATGATTACCTCGACACGCAGACGCTCTACAATGCGTGGGAGCCGAACATTTTCAGCCTTACCGATCCATCCCTCGATCTTTCACCCAACGACCCACACCTGCTTGGCGGCATGTTTTCCGAATGGAACGACGCTGGCAATGCTGTCAGCAACGCCGATGTTTATAACAGGGTTAAGCCTGCCATGTCAACGTTAGGCCAGAAATTGTGGAGTGGGACGACCGCCGGTATGCCCTACGCCCAATTTGTCCAACTCGCCCAGTTCATCGGCGATGGACCGGGTACGCACCTCGCACAGGAGTAACCGCTCCAAATCCTCTCCTCCTTGCCGTTCTTTCTATCGAGGCCAGTCTGTGTTTCAACTGGCAAAATGTTTTATGGTAAGGAGATTTCACCTATGCCCTTGCTCCATCACTCTCGCTGGTGGATCAGCGCCTCGCTCTTGTTGATGTTCCTTCTCGGTCTCGCACTGTTTTCGGTTGTTTCCGCTGCCGCTGCAACGGCTACCCTTCTCCAGATAAGTAGCGACCCCTATACGAACTCGACCAGCCAGCACCAGTCCGAGGTTGAGCCAGACAGCTACTCTTACGGCTCAACCGTTGTCGCCGTGACACAGGTCGGTCGCTTCAGTGATGGCGGTTCTTCCAACATTGGCTGGGCTACCTCTAGCGACAATGGCACCACCTGGCAGAATGGCTTCCTGCCCTCGACCACTCCCTACGCCACGCCTCCTGGCAGCTATGACCGGCTAAGTGACCCGACAGTGGTCTATGACGCGGCCCACAAGCACTGGATCATCGCCTCACTCGCCGTTTCTTCTGCGGCTGGTACGGCGGGCATCGCCGTATTAGTCAGCCTCTCTTCCGATGGTGGCCTCACCTGGGATGCTCCGGTCGTCGTTGCCAACGCCAATGGTGGCTTCTTTGACAAGGATTGGATCACCTGCGATAATACCGCGACCAGCCCCTTCTACGGGCATTGCTACGTCGAATGGGATCTCGCCTCCAATGGCGACCTCGTGCAGATGAGCGCCTCAAGCGATGGCGGCAACACGTGGAGCGCGGCGCAGACTACCGCCGACAACGCAACCGGCCTCGGTGGGCAGCCGCTTGTCCAGCCCAACGGCACCGTGATCGTCCCCTTCCTGAATAGCTCAACATTTTCATCGTCCATTGCATCCTTCACCTCTACCAATGGCGGTGCGAGCTGGAATAGCAGCGTGACCATCTCTTCAGAAACAGATCACCAGGTTGCCGCCAGTTTCCGTACGGAGCCTCTGCCAACTGCGGCGATGGATGCGAGTGGAACTATCTATGTCGTCTGGCAGGATTGCCGCTTCGAGAGCGGCTGCAGCGCCAACGATCTCGTGATGAGCACCTCGACGGATGGCACCACCTGGTCTGCCGTGCAGCGCATTCCGCTTGATGCCGTGGGCAGCGGCATTGACCACTTCATCCCCGGTCTGGGCATCGACCCGACCACCTCCGGCAGCAGCGCCCACCTCGCGCTGGCATATTACTACTATCCCAACGCGAACTGCACGACCTCAACCTGCCAGCTAGAGGTTGGCTTCGCCTCCTCCCTCAATGGCGGCAGTAGCTGGTCGGCTGCAACTGCCCTCACCTCTTCGCCCATGAATGTGACATGGCTGGCAAACACAACCGATGGCTATATGGTAGGTGACTACATCGCCACCTCATTTTCCTCTGACAAAGCCTTTCCCGTCTTTGTCGTCGCCTCCGCTCCCAATGGCAGCCAGTTGAACGAGAGTCTCTTCACCGTTCAATCCGGCCTTTCCGTTACTGGCGGCTCCAACAGAGCAGCCAGCGACCATGTCGCCTTCACACAATCCACCCACTCCGTTCGCTACAACACTTTATAAGTTCGTAGGGCGCGGTTCACCGCGCCCTACGCCTGCTTGCTTGACAGCAAGACGGAGTGCGAGGTATCGTAATGGTGATGGAATATCTTGAAGAACGATGATGAAAATGGGATCAATGGTCGAATTGAAAGGAATGTCTCATGTCGAATGTCTTCCGTTTCCTGGCTGATGAGGAGAAATTGACGGATGAACTCTTTGCGTTTGTCACCGATCCGAGTGCGGATAATCGCAACGAGCGTGCTATAATCAGCGTCCTGCACGAGGTTTTGCCACAGATGGTCTCTGTTGCCGAGTGCATGATCTTAGATGGTGTTGAAGAGCGGCACTATGTCGCTGATTATGTTCATGCCGCCCTCAATGGTGCCAGCTTCGATTAACGAATAAAGCACACTCGCACTCCTTTCAGAGCGACCGTTGTCTACCAGATTTAAACCGAATCTTAACCTGTTCTCCACCGGTTTTTGCTACATTCTATTGGGGAATATGAATGGAGTGTAAACTCTTTATGTGAAGTCCTGCAAGAGGTCTTAATGTGATGAAAGAGGGAAGGATGCAGGAACAGCAGGAGAAAGGGCAGCAGGTGCCGGTAAAGCGGCTGCGCCCTCTCTTTATTTCTAAAAGCTTTTTTGTACTGCTCATCATCTTTATCGTAGGCGCTGTACTTCTGTCCTCTGGCTTAGCCTTTAGCCGGCAGAGGACCATACCTGTGTCGGCTATACATAATGAAACTTTAGCGTTCAATGGCGCGAATGCCTGGAGCAGCGACGGAAAGATCACTCAACCCATCTTTCCTTTCTCGTCTACCGCCTCTCAGAAGATTAGCGTTTCTCAACTTTTTAACCATTACTATGCCGTCCACAGTGGTATGGAAAGCCTGGGTGTACCCTTGACCGTCGCCTTTCCTACCGACCAGGGATGGATTCAGTTTTTCGCGTCTGGCGCATTGCTCCTACCGGCTCAACAGTCAGAAAATAGCGACGCTGATCCTGTAACGGCGCTGGTTAGCAATGGCCTGAGCGACCCACAAACCGGTATTGTTCGCCTTCCATTGTTGCAAGCCCTGCTCACTGCTGGTAGCCAGGAAGCGATTGCAAGCGATAGTGCGACATTCACCTACCTTGATCTACGCAGGGCGACTAACCCCGCCCGTATGCAGCCAATGCCGGTCAAGGCTCAGGGTGCCTTCATCAATGCTGGTACTCGTGCCGGTCAGGATGTCGGCTACGTCATTCCCTCACCTATCTGGAACTACATCAATCGCACTGATGTTTCACCGGCTGGCTGGAGAACTGACTTTGGCCTTCCTCTCACCTCCGCCCTTGCATTTACCGTCACCAGGAGCGGCACCATTCACCATATGCTGGTGCAGATTTTTTTGCGCGATGGCGTGATCCTCGATCAAAACACGCTGGATACTACAGGTAAGCCACTCGTGCAACGTCTTGATACCGGTGTTGCCTACCTGCACACTTTTGGCCCTCCCGTTGTTCAGATAGATGCAAATCAGCACGTCTGGACACAGAGCAACACAGGCATTCTCGTTGCTCCGACCGGTCAACCAGTTCCAGCCGCTCATGTGCAACAACATTTCCCTCTATCGCTTGTTGGCAATACAACCTGGCAAGACGGTATGCTCTGGTATCACGTGCAGTGGACCGCACCGGAACAAACCTATTCCGGCTGGGTACCAGCGACCGCTCTTACCTTTACCTCGCCCGGTGAGGTTCCGTCCTGGGCTTCAATCGATGCCCTCTCTCCCGCTCTGTCCACTTACCTTTCCGGCATCGGCGGCAATGTCGATCTGGTCGTCTATGACATCACGCACCAGCAATACTACACCTATAATGCCGGTGCGCAGTTCATCACGGGTAGTTCGATGAAGGTGGCGATTATGCTGACCTTTTTCAATATGATCGAACAGCAGGGACGCGAGCCGACCGATCAGGAGATGAACCTGTTACAGACGATGATTGAAAATTCCAACAATGACTCGGCCTCGGCCCTCTACTACGGAGAAATCGGTGGCGCGGCAGGAGTCGCGAGCTACCTTCAAAGCATCGGTATTATCGGCCTGAACCCAGACCCGGACGCCTGGGGCTACAGTCTGATTACCCCACTGGCGATGGTCAATCTCCTGACGCTCCTCTACGAAGGCAAAATCCTCACCCCGTCTCACCGCAACCTCGCCTTCTACTGGATGGAAAATATCGAGCCTGACCAGCAAGTGGGCGTAGGAGATACTGCCCCTGCCGGGACAACAGCAGCGATGAAAGATGGGTGGTTGCCCGGCCCGGATGGCCTGTGGGCCATGAATTCCTCTGGCATCGTCATGTCAAAGCAGGAAACCTACATCATTTCGGTCTATACCCAGGAACAGAACTCCCTCGCCGATGGACAGGCCATTGCCCGCCACGTGTGCAGCACTATTGCCTCGCTGCTGATTTAGCAGCCAGGTGGAAATACTTTTTCTGCTTGACTGCTTCCATATAAGATAGAATAATTCCACAATGCGTACCTTGAAACGATACTATGGGGGTATCCCGTGCTAGTTCTTGATGACCATAAGGGGACTTTGAATAGCTGTACTTCACCCCGAAAGGTAGGAGAGCGGTAGGGAGCAGATTATTTTTGTCTCCTGACCGCTCTGGACGACAAACAGTTTCATTGCACCGTCTACCGCAATGAAGGAGGCACCACCGCTTGAGCTATAGATCAAACAGACATGAGTTCCTTGTGGGAGAGGTTGCAACGGAATGCATCTACCGAAAGAACCGGCAAGAACGCCGTCTATGAGAAAAGGTAACCGGGGAAAGAGCGAGAGGCGTTTTCAGGCCCTTATCGAGAAAAGTTCTGATATTATTGCCTTGATAAATGCTCAGGGGCAGATTACCTATATGAGTTCCACGCTTACCCGGCTCACGGGACATCTTCCCGAAGCATTTCTTGGTTCTCATATCCTTGCCCTCCTCCATCAAGAGGAACAATCTCTGATGAGACAGTTGTTAGCGGGCGTTCTGGTAGAGCCAGGCAAGGCACGCCGGATGGAATGCCGGGTACACTGTAAGGATGGAAGCTTTCGCTGGTTTGAGACCACAATGACCAATTTCCTGCATGAGCCGATTGTGGCCGGTATTGTTGCCAACCTCCATGATATTGCCGAGCGCAAACAGACGGAACAGGAACGCGAGAAACTGCTTCAAGAACGTATTGCTCTGCTGGAATTGACCGACGAAGGAATTTATGGTATCGATCTGCAAGGGCATTGCACTTTTATCAATAAGGCCGGGGCCAAAATGGTGGGCTATACTCTCGAGGAGTTGCTCGGCAAAAATATGCACGATCTGATTCATCACAGCTATTCCGATGGGACGCCCTACCCTGAACGCAGTTGCCCCATTTTCCAGACACTTTCCACAGGCAGAGGCGTGCGTGTAACCAATGAAGTGCTCTGGCGTAAGGATGGTATTGCTTTTCCTGCCGAATATTCTTCCCATCCAGTGACTATCAATGGCGCTATCCAGGGGGCGGTGGTAACGTTCATCGACATTAGCGAGCGCATAGAACAGGAAAGGCGGAAAGATGAATTTATCAGCGTAGCCAGCCATGAACTGAAAACCCCTGTTACCAGCCTCAAAGGCTTCACGCAGTTGCTTTACCGCCGCTTCAAGAGAAGAGGAGAGGAAGAGGCTTTACGTTTTCTGGGTCGCATGGATAGCCAGTTGAATAGACTCACCGATCTGATCAATGATTTGCTCGACATTTCCAGAATCCAGGCCGAAAAACTGGAATATCAAGATGCGCCGTTCTCTCTGGATCCCCTCGTCCAGGAAATTGTAGAAAACGTACAGGCAACAGTAGAGACACATCAGTTGCTGCTTGAGAACCCGGCAAATGTGTCCATCTTCGGCGACCGGAACCGTATCGGACAGGTACTCACCAACTTGCTGACCAACGCTATCAAGTATTCTCCTGCCTCAGAAAGCGTGATTGTGCGCGTCGAGTCAAGCGGGAACGAGGCCCTTGTCAGTGTCCAGGATTATGGCATCGGTATCGGGGAAGATCAGCAGCAGAAAATCTTCGACCGCTTTTATCAGGTGAACAATAAAGATGTTCTTCCTTCCGGTCTGGGCATCGGCCTGTATTTTGCTCATCAGATTGTGAAGCGTCATGGTGGCCGTATCTGGGTAGAAAGCCACGAAGGAGAAGGCTCTATATTTCGTTTTACCTTGCCTCTGTTTGAAGGGTAAGTGCTTACCTCTCTGTTTTCAGCTGCCATACAATCTTCCTTCTCATACGTGTTACTAATGGAAGCACAGAACGCGAATTTAGCCGTATAATACCTACAGCAAAGACTACTTCTATTCAGCGATGAGACAGTAAGGACAGACTTTTGCAGAGAGAATCTCGTCTCGTCCTTGCTGGAGAAAATGTAAACGCAAGAGAAAGGAAGAGTGTATGGAACTTGGAATGATTGGACTGGGCCGCATGGGCGCGAATATGTCAGAGCGTCTCCTGCGAGCGGGACACAAGGTGATTGGCTATGCCCGTCATGCCAGCACCGTGCAGACGAACCTGGAGGCCGGAGCGATCAGCGAGGGAGCGTCCTCACTGGAGGATATGGTGAAAAAGCTATCTCAACCGCGCATCCTCTGGATGATGGTTCCCGCAGCCTCGGTTGATGACACGCTGAATCAGCTATTACCCATAATCGACAAGGGTGATATCGTCATCGACGGTGGCAATTCCTTCTATGTCGATGATATCCGGCGGGCAAAAGAGCTAGAACCGAAGGGTATCCACTATCTCGATGTTGGCACCAGCGGTGGCGTCTGGGGACTCGACCGTGGCTATTGCCTGATGATCGGCGGCGAGGAGGAGACGGTGAAGTATCTCGACCCGATATTTGCCGCGCTGGCTCCCGGTGAAGGTGGCGCGCCTCCAACTCCTGGTCGCGATAAAGTATCCGGTACGTCTCAGGATGGCTACCTGCGCTGTGGTCCGCATGGAGCTGGTCACTTTGTGAAGATGGTTCACAATGGTATCGAGTATGGTATCATGGCTGCCTATGCCGAAGGGTTGAACGTCCTGCACCACGCCAATGTTGGCCTGAACCAGCAACTTATTAATGCCGAGACGGCACCCTTGCGCAATCCAGAGAATTACCAGTACAACCTCAACATCCCCGATATCACCGAACTCTGGCGGCGCGGCAGTGTTATCGCTTCCTGGCTCCTTGATCTCACCGCCCAGGCGCTGCTGGAGAACCCCGACCTTTCCAGATTCGAGGGTCGCGTCTCCGACTCTGGTGAGGGACGCTGGACTATCGCTGCTGCTATTGACGAGTCCGTTCCTGCCCATGTGCTCAGTGCGGCTCTCTACGAGCGTTTCAGTTCGCGTGGTGAGGCTGACTATGCCGATAAACTGCTCTCCGCCATGCGCTACGGCTTCGGCGGCCATCTCGAGCAGAACGGACACTAGTAAGATACGCAGCTAATCGAGAGCCTCATGTCATGCTGAGCGCAGCGAAGCATCTGTTGGCCCAGCATAGAGATGCTTCGCTGCGCTCAGCATGACATAGTTGACCTGTGCAAATTGCTTGTTGTAAGCTATGATAGGTGTAGTTCAGTAATCATCTTTGTAGTTTTTCCTTGACATGTAGATGCAGTCCTACAGTGAGCATAAAGCAATCTCCTGAGTGAAGGAGACGGGTCATGCTGCATTCTCTCTTTGTCCACTACCCGATGTTATTCGACATTCGAGATGCCATTATCGCGGGGTCAACCGGCAGAATGGCCATGATTCTGCTGATCTATCTAGGGCCATTCCTGGGCTTACCGAGAATAGACGCGGTGGGCATGATTGGCTCTTTAGCTGCCCGCAACAAAGAGTCCGCAGTCACGTTAGGCGGTGCCATCCACTTCTCGATGGGCGTGCTCTTCGCCATCATCTATGCCCTCTTATGGGGTCTGGGCGTAGGCAGTCCGACCTGGTACTGGGGCATCATCTTTGGCCTGGTACACGGTCTTTTAATTTCTTTCATGCTGCTCGTTACCATCCAAATCGTCCCAGAACTCTCCGAACAGATTAGACCCGGCCCGGCCATCATCGCCATCATCCTCAACCACATCGTCTACGGTCTGGTCGTGGCTGTAGTGTATGCCTCGTGAAATGCATCCATTTCACTGCACCTTGCCTCTCGCAGCAACAGGCCAGATGGCTGCTATCTTGCCCTCCTGCTAGGCGTAGTAGGTATCATGGAGGTTGATGGTGGTGTCGATGTGGCTGGGAATGATCTCAACCCCCTTCAGCATCACCCAGGAAAGAAAGTTGGGCGGCGGTTGGCGGGTGTGTGACGAGTTCTTCGACGATGGCAAGCGCCGCTGCGAGGTCGCGCAGATCAAGGAGTTCGACAGGCGAGTGCGAATAGCGGCGTGGAAGTTTGATTTCCAGTGTAGCAATGCCACCAGCCGCCAGATGAGCGGCTGCCGCATCGGTAACTCCGCCACTGGCGACGGCAAGTTGGTAAGGCGCACCAACTCGTTCTGCCGCGGCAATGATCGCGTCCCGTGCGGCTTTCGGCATAAGAAATCCGCTATCGCCCCCACTGGAAGCGGGAGTGAGCAGCGCGCCCTTGCCGATGCGAGCGGCATAATGCAACTGGCGCGTATCGGGTGTGCCTGCCGCCGGAAAAGTATCAACCACGATGGCAAGGTCTGGCTTGAGCCGGGCAAAGCTCACCTTCGCCCCGCGCAGGCCAACTTCTTCCTGTACGGCAACAAGGGCTGTCAGACGGCATGACAGCTCACGTCCCTTCAGGCTGCGCAGCAAATGCAGCAACAGTACGCAGCCTGCGCGATTATCGATGCCTTTGCCAGCTACCCGCGTTCCCGCCAGGCTGCGCAGTTCCGACAGCACGACCACGGGATCGCCCACGCCCACGCCCATCGCCTTCACCTCTTCCGCGCTGTCCGCGCCCAGATCGACGTACAGATCGGCTATCGAAATCCCCTGTCCCTGCTCTGAGCGCGGCGTCAGATGGCCCGAACGCGCCCCGATCACCCCCGGTAGCCCGTTGACCCATACTGCCCGCCCTTCGAGCAGGCGAGCCTGAACGCCGCCAAGCGGCGACAGGCGCAGAAACCCCTCCGGCTCGATGCTCGCCACCATCGCCCCGATCTCGTCTGCATGCGCTGAAACAACGATATGCGGCGCGCCCTCCGGGCCTTCCCTTGTCGCCGTCAGGTTGCCCATATGGTCTACCTGAACATTATCGACCAGGGGCGCGAACAGATCGCGCAGGCGAGCAATCACCGGCTGCTCCGCCCCCGAAGGCGCGTGCAAAGCCGTCAACTCCGCCAGATCCACCCGCAAAGCATCTATCTCATTCTGATCTTGTTCCATAAATCCCTTCCCAGGTTTTCAGATTTCCTGTTTCTATGAGGCGCGTTGACCTTGCTCCTGACGCAGGCGATCTAATACCCATGTTCGTATCAAGGTAGATTTTTTCATCCCCCGCTCGCGTGCAATTGCTTCAAGTTCGTGATCTGTTTCTGGTTCAAAACGTACCTGCACATTTGCAGAGAGGCCACGAGTTGCTACCACCTTCGCAGACTCTGTTTCCGCCTTAAAGTCTGTAAAGCCGTGGGTATCCCAGAACTCGGCCTCTTCTTCGTAGCTATTGAATGCCGGAATGGAACCTTGTGCCTCGGTTGGGTATTTCGGTCCTTTATAAATCGGCTCACTCATTGCCAGTACCTTCCTTCCATGCCATATAGTCGCGGCCCTCTTTCTTACTGGCTCGCCGCGCACGGACTGGATAAAACGTATTTTCTCCTTCGGGACCCAGGGTGAAAGCATAAAGTTTGCCATCTTCTCCCGGGCCAATAATGAGAAATCTTCCGCCATAGGTGATGTTTACTTGTATTTGCTCGCATCTCCGTAACATATAGCTTCCACCTGAGTACGGGTAAGTTGATGCCGTTCCCAGATGTGTTTTTCGTTAAAATCATCCCATACTAAGGCCAAAATACGAATTTCTTTCATGTTTCTATTGTAGTGAAAAACAGTACAATGTCAAGGCAAAACAGCCCTCGACAGGGAGTTACCTCTATGGTAAACTTCTCTTAGAATATTTCCGATGGAGCGTTCTCGTATGTCGACCCCGTACGACGATAGTTTTAAGGCCCTGTGCGTGATGATCCGTTAGCGTTTGTGCGTCTGGTGTTTCCAAAAAGCGCAACAGGCACGTCCGTTGCAGGAGAAACTCAAAGAGTGGAAGTTGGAGGTTGATGCGCTCTTTGAGACCTTTCTGGAAGATGGAGAGTCAGTGCTGGTTCACTTCGAGTTCCAGACCTACAACGACCTGGATATGGCCGGACGGCTCTTGCGGTATAATATCCTGATCTGGAGTGAGTACAATATTCCAGTCTGCTCCTGCGTGATGCATATCCTGGGCGATGGCAAACTGCCCACCTCGCCTTTTGACATCACGATTGGGACAGAACGGCGAGTCATCAAGTTTTACTTTGATGTGATCGAGTTAGGGGAGCTATCTCCCGAAGAGATTGTGCAAACGGGCCAGCCCAATCTCTTCCCGCTCCTGCCCTTTACCAGAGGCGGAGCCAAACGCGAAGTCGTCGAGACCGTCTTTGAGGAATTGCAGCAAAGTGGCAAGACCAATTTACTCTCCGTTGCCCAGAAACTGGCTTCGTTAGCGTTCGGTCGAGCGAAGAATGGGGCCGAGGATCAGGAATGGCTTATCAGGAGGTACAGGCAAATGTTTGACGTGGTCAAAGACACCTCTCTTTACCAGGAGATGGTGCGCGATGCCCGTGAGGAAGCTCGTGAAGAGGCCCTCAATAAGGCTTGAAAGAAGGTCGTGAGGAGGGGTTGAAGGAGGCGCAACAGGAGAATTGGAGGCGCTTCGCAAGGCTCTGCTGGGGATTGTGCGAGCGCGTTTCCCTCGTATAGAGAAGCTGGCAAGAGGGCAGGCCGCTATCGCCGGTGATGAGAATGAGATCAATGATCTGATCGTCAAGGTGAGTATGGCACGAAATGCGAAGGAAGCCAAACGCTACCTGATCGGCGATGAGGACGAGGACGAAGGGTAAGATCGACCTGTAGAACCTTTTTGTGGCGAGAAATATCAGGGAGGACCATATGTACTTTAAGCAACTGGTCAAAGAGGACCTGGGTTGTGCCAGCTATATTGTCGGGTGTCCCAGTGCAGGGGTATGTGCAGTCGTTGATCCTCGTCTGGATATGGTGGATGACATCCTGGTACTGGCGGCGCAGAAGGGTATGCGCGTAACGGCGGTGTTTGAGACGCACAATCATGCCGACCATATCTCCGGGCATGGTGAGCTTGCCCGCCGCACCGGAGCGACGATCTATGTTCACGAACTGGCGCATGTAGCGTATCCACATCAGGAACTGCACGACGGAGACGAGCTGCAATTAGGCGAGGTGCGACTGCGCGTCATGCACACGCCCGGCCATCGCCCTGAGCATATCGCGCTCGCTGTCGCCGATACGAGTCGTAGCGATGACCCCTGGCTGGTATTGACGGGCGATTCGCTGTTTATCGGCGATGTAGCGCGGCCTGATCTCGCTATCTCCGGTGAGGAAGGGGCCGATGCGCTCTACGATAGCATCTTTAAGCGCCTGCTGGAGCTTGATGATGGCGTGGAGGTCTACCCGGCGCACGTGGCAGGCTCGCTCTGTGGGCGCGGCATGAATGCTAAGACCAGCTCGACCATCGGCTTCGAGCGCAAGCATAACCCTGCTGTTACACCGCGTCCGCGTTCGACCTTCATTGCTGATATGAATGAGAACCTGCCGCAGCGCCCGCCCAATATGTACAATATTGTCGAGCGCAACCGTGAGGATTACCAGCATCGCTCCTCACCCCTTGAACCTTTGCCACTCGACGCTCCTTCCTTCAAACTCGCAATGGAGGATGGCGTGGTTAGTAGGGGCGGAGCTAGCCTCCGCCCTGGCTCAGGGATCAATCCTATCTCAGGGATCGGCCCTATCACAGTAATTGATACGCGCTCGCCCCGGCAGTTTGGCGAGGGGCATATTCCAGGCGCATTGCATGTCTACCTGCACGGCTCATCGTTTCCCACTCGTGTTGGCTTCGTTGCCAATCCTGCAAGCCGCTTGTTGCTGGTCGCGGAGAATGAGTGGGCTGTGCGGGAGGCTACGACGCAGCTGGCGGTCGTGGGCTATGACCTGGTCGTGGGCTACCTGGCGGGTGGCATAGTGACATGGCAGGAAGCAGGCTTCCCCGTGCAGAAACTGCCCCAGATGCCAGTCGAGGAGTTGCACACCCTCCTGCAAGCTGGCAGGAATGGGCATCTCATGGTGCTGGATGTGCGCGACCAGGGTGAGTGGGACGAGGGCCATATCGCGCTGGCAATGCATATCCCGTACTACTTTGTAGAAGAACACTGGCAGGAACTCGACCCCGCTCAGAAAACGGTGGTGCTGTGCGCCAGCGGCCAGCGCAGCACGATTGCCTGCTCTTTGTTGCAACGACACGGCTTTACAGAACTGTCAAATGTTGTGGGTGGCATGGATGCCTGGAAGCAGGCAGGCTTTGAGGTAATAGAAGATTAATGGCATCAAAAAACGCGGGCAATTAGCTTGCCCGCGTTTTTTGATGCCATTAATCCCTGCTTAGCTTAGCCTGACTGTGATGGAAGCTCTCCGAGCTTGACGTTGACGGTGAGCTGCTGGCTGCCACGGTAGACCGTGACGGGAACGGTTTGTCCGGGATTGTATGTTGCCAGGGCATCGCCGAGGGACGCGGTATCGTTCACAGCCTGGCTGCCTACCTGAACGATGACATCACCAGCCTGCAAACCTGCCTGGGCGGCTGGTCCGTTGGATACGAGACCCTCGATAAGCGCGCCGTGGTCAACAGAAAGATTATCCTGTGCGGCAAGCGTTGGGTCAACATCTCCGACTTGCACCCCAAGTTCGGCTCGCCCGGTGTGCTCAACCTTTCCGGTTGCGATGAGCTGGCTGGCAATGGAGTTGACACGATTCGACGGGATCGCGAATCCAACACCGCTGGCGGGAGTGTTGAACTCAGGGTCAATGGCGGTAAGCGTGGGAATGCCGATCACATTGCCCTGCAAGTCTACCAGTGCGCCGCCGCTATTACCGGGGTTGATAGGCGCATCGGTCTGAATCGCATCGGGGATGATTGCACCACCCTGCCCCTCGGTCACTGTACGGTTCAGGGCACTGATAATGCCATTGGTGACGGTCTGTGTATTACCCAGCGGGTTGCCAACGGCCAGCACCATCTCGCCAACCTGCAAATTGGACGAGTTGCCCAGGGTAGCCACTGCTATATTCGATCTGGGCGGATTGATCTTGATGATGGCAAGGTCATCAGCCGGGTCAGTTCCAACCACCTGTGCGTCTACCTTCGTGCCGTCGTAGAGCACCACGTTCATGCTTTGCGCTCCATCAACCACGTGGTTGTTGGTGACGATATAGCCGCGCTTGTCGATAATGACGCCGGAGCCGATGCCGGACCCGTTCGATAAAGTGACGTTGACCTGTACAACAGTCGGGCGTACTTTCGCAACCACTGCTTCAAGAACGCTATTAATATTGTTGCTTGTCAGCGTGGGTACCGGTGTGGTAGAGGTGGTTCCCGGTTCCAGTGTGGCAGTGGGGCTTGATGTAGTTGTGGTCGTCGTTGCGCTGCTATGACCAAATTCCCACCCTGCGAACAGGCCAGTTCCAAAGACAACGGCCAGCACCAGCACCAGCAGGAGAATTGCTCCTGTGCGCCATCCACCACCTCGCTGCCGGTTTTGTGGAGGCGGCACTGGCGTTGCAGGTGGGGTGTAGGACGGAAACGTAGCGTTCTGTTGCTGTGCCGTCCCATTCTGATATGGCGTGTAAGGAGCAGTGAAATCATCTTCAGGTTCCCTCTGTTGCGGCGATGCCTGATATCCCTGGTTATCCTGATATGGGGTTGACTGATTATCATCAACATATGGATTTGACATTATAATAACCCTCCATCATAGTCTCGTATAAACCTTCCCTCTCATTCGTATAATCTACTTTATACACGGGAATGTACCCCTGTTTGTTCTGTATAGACTGTATCGCACCTTCATCAGAAAACCCACAAGAAAATGTAAAAAGTTTGTAAGAGGCTGGCGCAACGTTTCCCATTGCCGGGGGCTGCAACTTAATACATATTTTACAAATTGCTTGCGCATTCTTGACCTTTTGTTTGTATGCTGTAATATGTGGAGAAAGGGAAATACAGGGCGAGGGAGATAGGGCGGAGGTCAGCTCCGTTCTGAAAAGGTATATTGCAATGAAAATACTGGTTATTGAAGACGAAACAAATATTGCGCAGCTAATCCGGCTGTACCTGGAGCAGTCGGGGTACAGCGTGGTGGTGGCCAGTGATGGCGTTGCAGGACTGGAAATGCATGCCCGCGAACATCCAGACCTGGTGATTCTCGATTTGATGCTGCCCGCGCTGGACGGCATGGAGGTCTGTCGCCGCATTCGAGCATGGGCCAGCACGCCAATCCTGATGCTGACGGCCCGCCAGAGCGAGGAAGACCGGATCGCGGGACTGGATATGGGCGCGGATGATTACCTGGTCAAGCCCTTCAGTCCGCGTGAGGTGGTAAGTCGTGTCAAGGCCATCTTGCGCCGGACTGCCTCTGCTGCTCCTGTCGCGTCAAAAGAGGGTGAAGCTGCGCAGAGCGGTGAGAATGTGCCAGTCGGCAAGAGCGGCGATGATAGAGAGATATTGCGCTACGATGGGCTGGTTGTGAATATCCCGGCCCGTCATGTCGAGGTCAACGGGAAAAGCGTAGCCTTGACAGCTAAAGAGTTTGATCTGCTGGTGACGCTAGCCTCCTCGCCCGAGCGCGTCTTTACCCGTGAGGCGCTGCTGAACAATGTCTGGGGCTATACCTATCTGGGAGATGGTCGCACCGTTGATGTGCATATTGGCACCCTGCGCAAGAAGCTGGAAGCGGTAGAGGGCGCGCCACACCATATCAAGACGGTGTGGGGTGTCGGCTATAAGTTTGTGCCGGTCTCGGAAGGACAGGAATGAAGACGACGATACTCTCTACTAAGCCGGTGTTGAGCCTGCGTATTCAACTGCTTCTGAGCTTCCTGGCAGTGGCGCTCGGCGCTATTATCCTGCTGGCCGTAGTCGTCTCTCTGGCGATCCAGAACTACTTTGTTAGCTCGCAGCAGCAACTGGTCAGTGCCAACGCGACGTATCTGGCGCAGCAGTTGGGCATCTCCTATCGCAGTCATAATGGAAGCTGGAATGGTGTGCCACTGCCTCTTTCCGAGCCTGCCCTGCTGGTTGTTGAGGATAGTAAGGGTAACTTTTACACTTCCAGCAGGTCCTTTCCCCTGAGCGATGGTGAGGTAACAACTATCAATACTGCTTTGCAGCAGGCGCTTCAGGGGCAGTCAGCTTATGGCCAGCTACAAACTATGAACAATGCTAATGCTAGTAATGATGATACCTTTACTGGCTACTATGCCTGTTTTCCGGTGCGTTACAATGGGCAGCCGTCCGGCCAGATTATTGGCGCAATGTTTTACGGGTTGCCGCAGCGCTACCGTGAGGGCTTTTCTCCATATAATTTTCTTGCCAATGTCAATCAGGCCATTTTTATTGTTGGCATCATTGTCACGCTGGGAGTGATTGTCTTCAGCCTGATTCTGGCACGCCGTCTGACACGCCCTCTGGAACGGCTGACTGAGGCGGCGGAGCAGATGGGCCAGGGGAACTATGCACAGCGCGTCGAGCCGCCAAAAGGCAAAGATGAACTGGAACGACTGGCGCTCTCCTTTAATACAATGGCGGAACGTATCGAGTTCGATATGAACGAATTGCGCCGCCAGGAGGAGCTGCGCCGCGACCTGATCGCGAGCATCGCGCATGATCTGGCGACTCCTCTCACCGCCATTCAAGGTTTCAGTGAGGCTCTGGCCGATGACGTCATTACAGAAGCAGGGGCGCGACAGGAGACTGCTCAACTGATTGGCCGCGAGGTACAACGCCTGCGACGTCTCGTGGGCGATATCCAGCAGATGACCTCGCTCGAATCGGGTCGCGCTCACCTTGAGTTTGCCCCCCTCGATATACGTTCGCTGGTAGATGAGACACTGGCGGTGATTGAGCCGGAATGCGAGCAGGCTGGTATCACTGTTCAGAATGAGATTGCGCCAACTACTCCCCCTGTAGTGGCCGACAGCGACCGTATCACGCAGGTGCTGCTGAACCTGCTCGATAATGCTCGCCGTCATACTCCGGCAGGCGGTACCATCACAGTGAGCGCGAGACAGGTAGGAGAACTGCTTGAGGTCGAGGTAAAAGATACTGGCATTGGCATCAATCCTGAAGACCTGCCTTTTATCTTCGAGCGGTTTTACCGTGCCGATCGCTCGCGTACTGGCACAACAGGCGGCTCTGGCCTCGGCCTCTCCATTGTCAAGGCCATCATTAGCGCTCATGGTGGAACAGCCCACGCTGAAAGCACAACTGGTGCAGGCACATCCATCTTCTTTACGCTGCCCCTTGTGGAGGCGAAGGAGCACATAAGATCACTGGCAAAGCTATGATGCAATTCTAGCAGTCGAGCGGAGTGGTCGCCCTAGTCGTGTCCTCCGTTTGCCCGCATAAGGGCTGAGATATTGTCCTCGTTGCCAGGAGCAGTAACTGCGATGATGTCATGCCCTTCACTGCTTCTAGATGGAAATACGTCAGCAATGTGCTTCGTATGTATCACGGAGGAAGCGACGATTGGGATACTCTACAAAAGAGTCAGGGTAGAGTTCTAAAACGAGCCGAGTCCCAGGCCGCGCAGCACCATCTCAATAGCAATAGCCGCCAGAATGGGAATGAAGATCAGGCGCAGCGTACGGTTGCTCAGCTGTGGGAGCAACCGGGCACCGACGATGGCACCACCGAGCACACCGAGGGCGACAGGGGCTGCGACCAGCGGGGGGACGTCTCCGCGTGAGAAGTAAATGCCTGCGCTGGCGGCTGCGGTGACGCCGATCATGAAGTTGCTGGTGGTGGTGGAGACTTTCATGGGCAGGCGCATAATCGTATCCATTGCCAGCACTTTGAAAGTGCCGCTGCCAATCCCGAGCAGCCCGGAGATGAGGCCCGCGATATACATCATACCGAAGCCGAGCGAAGTGCGTGTGACCTGGTAGGAGACAACCTGTCCTAAATGCTGGTCAGGATAGCTGCTGGCGAGCTTGAGTCTATTCGCTAGGGCATCATTATGCACGCCTACTGGGAGTTCCTCTCCCAGTTTGAAGATCAGTGGCGCGACGGAGATCAGCAAGATGATGCCGAAAATGACGAATAGAACGTTGGGTGCCAGCAGACCGGCCAGGAAAGCTCCACTGATGGCTCCCGTCGTGGTTGCTATTTCGAGGAACATGCCTGCTCGCAGGTTGGTAAGATGGTCACGCACATAGGCGGCAGCCGCACCGCTGGACGTGGCGATAACGGCGATGATGCTCGCGCCGATAGCGTAGTGAATTGGCAGGCCAAAGGCCAGAGTGAGCATGGGAACAATCAGTACGCCTCCACCAAGGCCGACGAGCGAACCAAGCACTCCGGCCACAATCGCACCGCCAAATATGAGGGCAATAATGAGAACGGAGAGATGCATTATGCCCCTCCTTTTCCCAGGACGAAACTGGCGATCAAGATAGCCAGCACGAGAAGCGTGATGACGACGTAGAGCCGGTCGTGTTCAAGGGCAAAGGCCACGACCGAGACCGCGACGCGCATCACTGGCGTGGCGATCAAGAGCAGCAGGCCCAGCGTAATGAAGGCCTGGGGATGCAAACCGATGAGGCCCACCCGAACCGCGCCCAAAGAATGCGGGAAATTCTGCAATCGCTGCGGTGTCAGACCGCCCGGACGAAATGGCAGCAGCAGCATGCCGAATAGAATGACTGCCGCGCTGACGATGACGCCACCCTGAAGAATCCAGCCAATAATCGAAGCCATCATATCCTGTTGAGGCGTTACAAAGCGCCTTTCCTGTTCTGTCAGTTCCTGCGCTGGCAGTTGTTCCGGCCTCTCCTGAATTGCGGTTGAAGCATTGTAATCTCTTTCCATTTTCTCTTCCATCTCTCTCGGATAGCGGTTGTAATGCCCCAATCCGGGTTATATTCTTTGTACAAACTCATCATTTCACATCATTACGCCTGTTTGTCTACCAGATTGTTTCTACCTGATAGTGTAGCGCAAAATGAAACATAATTCCAATACATATATTTCATAAAATACATAAATCAATGGAATGAATAGCATTAGCGATAGCAATTATCAGAGCATTGCAAAGCAAGCGAATACTTTTGGTTGAAAAGAGCGTAATATAATTAGGGGGCATAAATAGAAGTGGTCGCAGCGTTCTATACTATAGAGGTTACTGGTCCTGATATGCCAATCAAGTGCTAGAAAGGTTGGCTCCACTCATGTTTCAACATATTAAATTGAATAAGCCTTCGTTGAAGCAGATTTTGTATAGCGGTCTGGGTGGAAGTATTGGCATATTGAGCGTGATGTTTACGGTGGCGCTGTACGTGGTGGAGATACTGATTCGCCCGAAAAAGCATTCCCCATTTGAAGATTATACTGTTAGTCCCTATGAACTAGACTTACCCGCGGAAACTATCGTATTTCCGCCGCAGCAGGGCGATCATCTGGTTAGTGGCTGGTATATCCCGGCACCTGCAGCCACGACTACTATTCTGGTCTGTCCGGGTTATCGCACCCGCAAAACCGATGTGCTGGGACTATGCGCAAAGCTCTGGCATGCCGGACATAATGTGCTGGTGTTTGAATATTACGGTCATGGCACAGTTGTTGGTGCTTCGGTGACTCTGGGCTACCGCGAGATGAACGATTTTCTGGGTGCGGTGGCTTACGGGAAGGAGCGTGCGCCGCAAGCTCGCCTGGGTGTAATGGCCTTCTCGATGGGAGCCTCGGTTGCCATTATGTGTTCAGTCCATTGTGACGATGTTGAAGTCATTGTTGCCGATAGCCCCTTTGCCACGCATGCCAGCGCGGTCGACTATAACTTCCGGCGCGCCGTCCATCTCCCCTTTGCGCCGTTTATCTGGATGGCTGATTACCTGCTCTGGTGGCGCGCAGGCTACCATTTCCACCAGGTTGAGCCGCTACGCGAGATTGGTCGTCTTGCTCCTCGCCCCATTCTCCTTATTCAGGGCGGCAAAGATACGATTGTTGACCCTCAAGATGCTCTCCTGCTCTACAGGGCAGCAGGCGAACCAAAAGAACTCTGGACAATCCCCACCGCCGACCACTGCGGTTCCTACTTCGTCGATCGCGTCGCCTACACCAGAAAAGTGCTCGATTTCTTCGATATACACCTCAAAAAACCTCGCCTGCAACTGGTAGATAGTGGTGATGAGGATAGTGCTGAGAGCGTGGGCAACACAGGCAGCGCCGAAAGTCCTCCTGAGGATTTGTCGGAGGCAAGTTAGCCATATATTAAATACTGATATGAATGGCTATGAAGGGCAATGCGTAGTTTCATTTCATAGGGCGAAGGCTAGCCCCGCCCTATGAAATGAAACTACGCATTATCTTTCCCCTTTTCTACTCGGGATAACTCAGTGAGACAATCATGCCGTCTCTAGCCGCGTGAGTGTTAGGGAAGACGTGGCGTGCTGCGCGTTCGGCCATGGCTGGGTCGGTGATTTTAGGACTGAAGTGGGTCAGGATGAGTTCGTGCGCTCCGGCGGATTTCGCCAGAGCGGCGGCTTCTGTGGCGAGCATATGGTAATGGGCCTGCGCCAGCGGCAAGTCTACCGGGTTGTCATACATGCTCTCACAGATCATCAGATCGACATCGCTAGCGAGCTGACTAAGGGTTGGCGTCGGTCGTGTATCGGTGATGAAGGCCAGCGCGATGCCGCGACGCGGCGGGCCAAGTACCTGAGAGGGCGTGATGATGCGCCCATCGTATGTAAGCGTTTCTCCGTGTTGCAGGCGCGACCAGAGTTGCACGGGCAGCCCCAATGCCTTCGCCTGTTCCGCCAGGAAGGCGGGGTTGCGTTCCAGGTCAATGCGGTACGCCAGGCAGGGTATGCCGTGGGAAGCTGCTCCTGCTGAACCTTTTAAGCCGTCCGGCAGCGAAAATTGCTCGCCACCTATGAGTTCGTGGAGACGAATGGGGAAGGGCATATCATGGAAGATGCGGTGCAGCCCTTCGAAGACGTAGCGCGTGCCTGGCGGACCATAGATGTCCAGTGGCTCCGTCTTACCCGCGTTTGCCAGCATGAAGAGCACGCCAGGCAGACCTGCCACGTGATCGGCATGCATATGTGTCAGGCAGATGGCTCCCAGTTGTTTAAAGCCCCAGCCCGCTGATTTCCAGGGAATCTGCGTCCCCTCACCCGCGTCGAAGAGGGTCAGCGTCGAACCATAACGCACCAGAGCGCTGGAGAGCCACCTTCCCGGCAGAGGCATCATTCCACCGCTGCCAAGCAGGCAAATATCAATCATAATTTATCCTTTATATCCAGTTTTTTCATAAATCATTATGTACAGCCCAGGCAAGGGCGACCACCAGGCAAGAGAGCGCGCCTACCGTTGTCAGAGCCATGCTCACAACCATAAACGGGATGTCGGCGCTTCGCTTTGATTATCTTTTTCTAGCATTATAGCAGGAAAGTCACTCGTTGAATACAAGAGCAATCTTAAATGAAGAGCTTTTGCTTGACAGGAGAGTAATTGTATTGTACTATCATATACAAGATATGTTTTGGAGGATAGCGTGTTTGACTTTAGTAGCATCGTTGGATTTGACTGGGACAAAGGGAACAAGCAAAAGAACTGGGAGAAACATCAGGTTGATTTTAGAGAGTGTGAAGAGGTGTTCTTCAATAGACCTTTAATTGTCGATGAAGACAAGACACACTCTACTTACGAAAAACGCTACTATGCTCTCGGTCAAAGTGATGCCGGAAGACTCTTATTTCTCGCGTTCACTCTACGAAACAATAAAATTCGTGTCATTTCGGCTCGTGAGCAAACAGATAAGGAAAGGCAAAAGTATGCAAGACAATAATAAATCTATCCCGCATTTCGACAATGAAGATGAGGAGAGGGAGTTCTGGGCAACGCATGACTCGACCGAATTTATTGACTGGCACAGGGCTGAGAAGAATCCCTCATTCCCAAACCTCAAACCGTCGACCAGATCAGTTTCCATTCGTTTGCCAGAATCGTTGCTCGCTCAGCTTAAAATGCTGGCAAACAAAAAAGATGTACCCTATCAATCGTTGATGAAAACGTTTCTGGCCGAGAAGGTAAAGGAAGAGACTACTCCCTACACCTATCCTAAAAACGAGCAGTAGTCGGCATTTTCCAGGGGTTCGCTATGGCGTTACGTTTGATTGATCGCTTTCATCCAGAATGGAGGCGTCTTTGGCAGGACGAGATAGACGCGGGACGGCTGCGGAAGGTGGAGTCGGTAGAGCTGCTGGGGACGGAACAGCTACTGCCTTTAGCGCGGCTGAGCTTGTATATGCTCATCATCGGGGCAGTGTTTTTCGGCGCGTTGAATCTGGCTGCATACTTCTGGCATGCGTTTGCGTTTGGCTTCAGCTTTGGCCGAATGCTGCTCTGGCTGGTCATCAATATCGTCGCCTATGTTGTCATTTTGCCCGTGCATGAGGCAATACATGGTGTGGTGATCGCCCTGCTGGGTGGCAACCCCTATTTTGGTGCGAAGCTACCACTGGCGCTGTTCTGTGGCGCGAAAAACCAGCTATTCCGTCGCAACCAGTATATTTTAGTGGCGCTGGCACCACTGGTGGTTATCTCCCTGGCGGCTATTTTCCTGACGCTGCTCGCTCCAGTCGCGGCCTCATACATTTTCTTCGCGACGATTGGCAATTTTTCGGGTGCTGCAGGAGACGTGTGGACAACGTCGCGGATTTTGCGCTTGCCCCCTGACATGTTAGTCGAGGATACGGCGGTTGGCTATCAGGTATGGGAGCCTGTCCAGCCTGCGTCATCTTCCTCAGATTGACGCTCTATGGCACAAATGATAGAATAGAGTTGTAATGATATTGTGTCTCAATATATGCTTATCGCGAAAGATGGTTGCGCCATGGCTATAACTTCGGAAGTGATTCTCTCCGCTTTTAAGCAGAAAGGACTGCGTATTACCTGCCAGCGCAGAACGCTGGCAGAACTGCTGGTCGAGAATGCCGGGTCGGAGTTTACGGTGGAGCAGTTATGGGATATGGCGCTGGCTCGTGACCCGAACGTGGGGCGCGCTACCGTCTTTCGGGCCGTCGAAATTTTGCAAGAGCTTCACCTGCTCGACCGTGTTGAGTTCGCGGATGGTTCGCATCGTTTCCGTTTTTGCAATAATGCAGAGCGGCACCATCATCACATTTCCTGCACAAGATGCGGCAAGGTGATCGAGGTGGATGCCTGTCTGAGCACGGAGCAGATCGCCAGCATAGGGCGGCTGGCCGATTTTGCCATCGAGGGACATCGCCTGGAATTCTTCGGACTGTGCAGCCAGTGCCGCGATTGAACTGATGGATGTCGGGATAGAGAGCAAACATGCCTGAGTTACCGGAAGTTGAGTATACTGCGCGACAATTGCGCGAGGCCATCGTGGGAGCAACAATTCGCGATGCGCTTGTTTTCTGGGATCGCACTATTGGTTATCCCGTCGTGTCTGAATTTTTAGTCGGGGTTGCCGGGAGGCGCATCGAGAGCATACGCCGACGCGGCAAATTTCTGCTGCTCGATCTCAGTGGTGATCTTTTCCTCTCCATTCATCGCCGCATGACAGGCAACTTGCTCCTGCTTCCGCCGGGCTGGGAGCTTGATACAAGCCTGCGCGAGACAAATCTGCTCGCCTGGGATACGAAGGGGCCAACAGTGCGGGAACTGTCTCCTGCTCCAACAGCGCCAGACGAGAGCATGGCGCGTGCCTACACAAAGGAGACAGCGTACAGCCGCGTCTGCTTCAACCTGGAGGATGGGCGACGTCTGTTGTTTACCGACCCACGCAAATTCGGGCGCATCGAACTCTGGCCGCGCGGACAGGAAGGGGAGGCGCTGCAAGGTCTGGGACCGGAGCCTCTGAGCGAGGAATTTACGGTGGAGTGGCTGGCGGAAGCGTTGGCGAGGCGCAAAAGCGCCATTAAGCCGACGCTGCTATCACAGGAGATTGTTGCCGGTCTTGGCAATATCTATGCCGATGAGGCTCTGTACGATGCACGCATCCATCCCCTGCGCCCTGCCAGTTCGCTTTCTAGCGAGGAGATCGAGCAACTGCATCACGGCATTGTCCGGGTGTTGATCGGCGGCATTGCGCATGGTGGCACGTCTTTTAACGATTATCGCGATTTGTGGGGTGAAGCAGGCGAAAACTACAACCATGTGCGCGTCTACCAGCGTGAGGGGCAGCCCTGCGAACGTTGCGGTACGCTCATCGAGCGTAGAGTGATTGTCCAGCGCAGCGCGCATTTCTGCCCCACCTGCCAGAAACTTACATTGGCGTGAAAAATGCGCTGCATTGAACCTGACCGGAGTGGCCCGCTATGTTGCTGAAGGTCACGCTGACGGTCGCCGGTACTTTAACCGGTTGGCGACCTTCCAGTAGTAAGGGGAAGGAGACATAGCCACCACTGTCGCTTGTCTGGTTGCCAAGTTGCACATCCCCATATTGAAAATGCACCACTGCGGTCGCGGTTGCGCCGCTGGCCCCCTGCACATCTTTCGTCAGCCTCGCATAAATGGTGATCATTGCGCCTGGCCCGGGGGCATTGTTGGATGACCATGCCCCACAGGCATAGGTTTGCATTGTCGGAATCGGCGAGATCTGTGACTGAAACGATGGGTTGATCGTCACCGTTTTCACCGGCTGAAGCGAACTGGTCGTGACGGGGCTGCAGGCGGCAAGCAGCGCCAGAAGCCCGCATGCGAACGCGAACAAGAAAATACGACGAATCATCTTATTCCTATCTCTTGTCTCTTTCTAAAAAAGTCACACATATATGATAACGCATAGCAGTCATCCAGGGATACGTGGAATCTGCTGATATATCACCCTAACAGCGGGGAAATATCGGAATTTGGATGTATCAGTATACTGTACGGTAGTCAGGGGTGTTATCTCTTAGGATTATTGGAACAAAAAGAAATAAGTGCTTCATGACCTTGCTCACAGGAGGGAAACTGTGTTAAACTATGTCTGGTTGGAGAACTCCCAAATTCCCGAAAAGTTTAAGTAAAACTTGATGAGGTTTTTATTGCTGTGTATTTTCATGCTGATGATGAGTTGGACCTCTTGAGCCAGTGGTTTCAGGAGGGGGCATTTGAGCAAATCGCTGGATACAACGGAGGAGAACATGGAGAAGGAGAGCGTGCAGTGTTATCCAGTGAGTCATTAGAGGGAAATCAGCCCCATGCGGGTAATAGTGCCTCACGGGCAATCGAAACGAGGCCTGACCCCGGGCGAGAGTTTCGCAAGGGAGTGCCAGAGGTCGTTCTAGGGGAAACGAAAGAGACAGAACAGATCGTCGCGATGGCGCAGGGATTGCTGGCAGGAACCGGGCGAGCCATCATCAGTCGGGTGCGCCCGGCTGCGTGGATGGTGCTGCAGGAAGCGTTTCGCGATTACAGTATACGTGTGCGGGAGGCGGCTCATGCGATGGTCATCTATCGACCCGACTATGTGCAACGGAGCACCGGCGGAAAGGTAGGGGTCATTAGCGCAGGCACATCTGATATTCCAGTGGCGGAGGAAGCGGCGCTCATTGCCGAGGAGATGGGCTGTCAAGTCACCTGTATTTATGATGTAGGGGTCGCCGGCTTGCATCGTTTGATGCGTCCGCTGCGTGACCTACTTACAACCGGTGTAGATTCGATCATCGTAGCAGCAGGTATGGATGGGGCATTGCCATCGGTAGTAGCGGGGCTTGTTCCTGTTCCTGTCATTGGCTTGCCGACGTCAATTGGCTATGGTATAGGCGGCAAAGGTATTGCCGCATTGCTTGCGATGTTGCAGACGTGTGCGCCAGGATTGTCGGTTGTCAACATCGATAACGGCGTTGGCGCTGGCATAACAGCGGCAATGATTGCAAACGGCGTGGCGCAGGCGCGAGAACATAGAGCAGAGTAGAAAACGCGAGATGCCCTTTATAGAGAGGAGAATGTCTCTCACTGTAGGGAATGTCTCGCCAGGTTTGTCTGTGGGTAAAAGTGGTAGTTTGAGTGAAAGAGAGGCGGATTCTATGGCAAACAACAAACGTGGACCCGAGCCAGGCTCGCAAAAGGCTAAGCATGGTGGACAGGCGGTACGCGAGAAGTACGGCCCCGAATTCTATTCACGGATCGGCAAGAAGGGCGGGGAAACCGTAAAGGAGAAGCGGGGACCGCAGTTCTATGCTGAGATTGGGAAGAAGGGGGGCGAGTCGACCAAGCGCCAGCAAGGCTCTGAGTTCTATTCACGGATCGGGAAGAAAGGTGGAGAGCGGGGACGTATCTCTGCTGCTCCTGAAAAAGAGTAATGTCGGCATTTAGCTGTTCGCTTGAAAACAAGGTCACTACTTTTCACTCTGTCAGAGTGAAAAGTAGTGACCTTGTTACACGATCATGGTATGCTTGACTTTACTCAGACTCACGTACTTCGACGTTTGATGAAAGGCGGGATATCCACCGCCTCGGCTTCGGCGTCATCGTCGGCCCCGTTGCCTTTAGCTTCCTGCCGACGGCCCATACTGCGAATGCCGCGCAGATCATCAAGGCTGCGTTTCTGCCGTTCCGGTGGACCAGAAGGCCGAAACAGTGCGGGTGGCGGTGGCTGCTGTGCTGGACGCACAGGCTGACTACCCGGCTGTGCATTCCCGCCTGGCTCATCGCTTGATCGTAGGGAAGCAGGTCCTGATCTTAAAGGCGTCCCTCCGGGCTGCGTTGCCGGTCGTGATTGTGGCCTGCTATTGCTCTGAAATTGAGTCTGTTGTACCTGACGTATCTGTTCAGGTTGCACGGCTTGCAGTCGCAGTGTATGGTTTTCCTCCATGCCTGCGGCGATCAGGGTCACACGCACAGTATCGTGCAGATTTGGATCGATGACCGCGCCGAAAATGATATCCGCCGTCGAGTTGATAGCCGCGCCAATCCGCTCCGCGATTTCGTTGACTTCAAAGAGGGTCATGTCCTCGCCCCCGCTGATATTGAAAAGCACGCGACTGGCACCGCGAATAGAGACATTGAGGAAGCCACCGGCAATAGCCTCATCGGCAGCTTGCTGCGCTCGATTGCGCCCTGAACCCTGTCCGATGCTCATCAAAGCAGTACCCGCCTCAAAGAGCACGCTGCGCACGTCCGCAAAGTCGACGTTCACCATGCCTGGAACGTTGATGACCTCGGCGATTCCCTGCACGCCCTGGCGTAGCACGTCATCGGCCAGTTTGAAGGCCGCGTTCAGACTGTGTTCGCGGTTGGAAATGGCGAGCAGGCGGTCATTGGGAACGGTAATCAGGGCATCGATCTCGGTGCTCAGTTCGGCCAGACCTTCTTCCGCCAGCCGACGACGACGCGAGCCTTCAAAGGCGAAGGGGTAGGTGACGATGCCGACGGTGAGTGCTCCCAGCTTTTTTGCAATCGAGGCGACGACAGAAGCTGCGCCAGTTCCTGTCCCACCACCCATACCAGCGGCTATGAAGACAAGATCGGGTTCGCCGAGGGCGGCGCGAATTTCTGCCGCGCTCTCGGTGGCAGCGCGCTTACCTACCGCTGCATTCCCTCCGGCACCCAGTCCCTTGGTGTAATGTTGTCCCAGGCAGATACGCGTAGAAGCGGCGGAGAGGCTCAAAGCCTGCCCGTCGGTATTCATAGCGATAAAGCGCACGCCACGTACGCCCGCACTCATCATACGATTGACCGCGTTTGTGCCTGCGCCGCCTACACCGGCTACCACGATATCAACGTGATGTAATGCCTCTTCTAGCATGCCATAGGTCGTTCTGGCAGCAAGATCATCATCTCCTGTGTCTCGCTGCCCCCATCCTGAATGAACGCGTTCTTCCTGCCACTTCATCTTCTCCCCCTCCACTTCATGCCGCAGGATGGCCCACTGATCTTCTTGCGACCCGTGTATATCTGGATGAGCCTTGCCAGCCCACTGCTCTGGGGCATTCTCGCGTTCGCGTCTAGATGCATTATCATGAAACATCGATTGCATGCGCACCCCCATTCCTCTTCTCCCTCCCAAAAGAGTAGATTCTCCTGCAAAAAGTCTACTTCAATGGTTGGGTGCTCTCTGGAAGGCATTTTACCTGCATTGTAACAGCAGTGTCAAGGGCTGTCTGCCTGTTACGATGTAAGACCGGTATTTGCTTTGGCTGCCTTCTTCTCCTTCTGCATCTGTTTTTTCTGCTTGTTCGACTTCGGTTTCGGCTTTTGCACGCTTTTCTGTTCTTTATTTGCCATAGTATCCCTCCTGTCCTGTTGTGCCATCGCGCTAATACCTGATGAGATAACCTATCAGTATATCTATTGTACCAAATTCGTCGGTAAGGGAATAGGGTCTGTGACCGGAAAAGGATTAGTTGAGCCTGCGTTCATCAGCGCTGGCTATAGCATGAGTAATCATGCGAAGAACGTTTCCAATGTCCATTGGTTTGCGTAACTGATGGATGCCTCGTTGCTCCAGTTCGATGACGGGCAGCGTAGCACTCATCATGATAGCCGGGACACCCTGCGTCTCCCCAAGGTTTTGCAGGCGGTCATAGAGTTCGAGACCGTTGAGACCCGGCAGACGATAATCGAGCAGCAGCAGGCAGGGATGAAGCTTGGGTGCCTGCTCCAGTGCGTGCATCCCATCATGAATGACCGCCGTGCTATAGGGCGTTTCCTCTTCGATGAGTTCTTGTAGGAACTGGCTGATATCAACATCATCTTCAACAATGAGAATAGTTGCCCCTCGTGGTCTCTGTGATGATGGTGGAAAAACTTCCCCTGGCATCCAATACTCCTTCTGTAAAGGATAGGTTACTGAAAAAGAAACACCGGTATATGGATGTAACGGATGAGACCATGAAGAAGTGACGTGCATTGACTATACTGGATTCCCCTCCGTTTTCAGGCTACAATAAATGGGCATAGAGAATCTGTAGCCGATTTGCGATGAGAAAGGATATTTGAGTATGAAAGACTTCCAGGGAAAGGTGGCCGTGATCACCGGGGCAGCCAGTGGCATCGGGCGTGCCCTGACTGAGAAGAGTATACAGCTAGGCATGAAAGTGGTGCTGGCCGATGTGGAGGCCGCTGCTCTCAAAAAGGCCGAGGAAGAAATGAAAGCTGCTGGCGCAGATGTACTGGCTGTGCAAACCGATGTTTCAAAGGCCGAAGATGTGGAGGCACTGGCCCGGAAAGCATTCGCTACCTATGGGGCAGTGCATCTGCTCTTCAATAATGCCGGTGTCGGAGCCGGTACAACTGTCTGGGAGAGCAGCCTGGCCGACTGGCAATGGGTACTCGGCGTCAATCTGTGGGGAGTCATTCATGGCGTCCACTATTTTGTACCGCGTATGCTTGCTCAGGGCAGCGCAGGCCATATCGTCAATACCGCCTCTTCCGCCGGATTGATTGCCAGTTCGGGTCTGGGCATCTACAAGGTCACCAAGCATGGCGTCGTTACCCTGTCAGAGACGCTCGCCCTTGAACTGGCGCAGCGAGGAGCCAATCTCAAGGTTTCCGTGCTCTGTCCTGAGTGGGTCAATACGCGCATTATGGATGCGGAACGCAACCGTCCAGCCGCCTTACAGAACCCACAGCAGGAGCTGAGTCCAGAGGTCGCGGCGGCGATTGAGTTTTTACGCCAGGTCGTGCAAACAGCTATTCCGCCATCTCAGGTCGCCGATACCGTCTTTGATGCCATTCGCGAGGATAAATTCTACATCCTCACACATCCGACGACCAAATTTGGCGTGCAACTGCGCATGCAAGGCATTCTTGAGGATAGCGGCCCGCAGGATATCATGCAGTTCTTCGTACAAAACGCCGGGTAAGCCTGATCATTGCGGCAGCGGAAAAGTAGTCGTAGTACCGCTAGGATGTGTCCTGTCTGTTCTACTCTCTACACCCCATGTCATCCTGAGCGATAGCGAAGGATCTAAGCAGCAGACAGGACACATTCTGTCTGTGCTACACTCTGTGCAGATGCATGATACTACTTAAAAAACAAGGAGATTCAGTATGGCTTATGTCGTTGCAGCTATCTGGAAGGCGCAGCCGGGCCAGCAAGAGAAGATTCTGGACATTATCAAGAAGATGACGCCCCTTTCGCGCCAGGAACCCGGCTGCCTCTACTACCAGGCCCAGCGTTCGCCCACCGATCCGACCGTCTTCTTCCTCTACGAACAATACGTCAACGAAGCCGGTTATGAAGCGCACATGGCCACTCCCCACTTCGAGCAGTACGTCCGAGGAGAAGCCATCCCCAATCTAGAGAGCCGCGAACGCGCTTTTTACGAGACCATTGATGAATAGGTGTGCTTGCCCCATAAGCCTGCGACACCTTCTTCTCGACCGCCCCCGATACCGTAGGGCGCGACCTTCAGGGTCGCCCGCTGCTGACAGCGAAGCGCATCGGCAGTCTTTCGTACATAATGGAGCAGGAGACCAGCTTAGGCCAGTTGCTACGCGCCTGGCCTCCGGCGACCCTGAAGGTCGCGCCCTAAGAGGCTATTAACAGAGAAATCATTCAGAGTCTCCACAGTTGTCTAAGAGCCTCAATCAACTGGTTTTGTCGCTGCTCTATAGTTACCGGTGTCCACTCTCGATAGCCAAAAACCTGAGTTGTGAGTACAAATGGCGAGATACCCCCGCTAGTACTAAAATACTTCTGTTTTTTCTCCTCGAAATCGAAGTTTTCTGCTTTCATATTCTTCCCTTGTGAGAGCAGAACCAGATTGCCCAGGCGATGAACATATTTATCACGAATCTCTCTTGTAGGGAACCATTTAACCCATTTACTATCCGGGGCTGGATGCTGTGGTAATACGTGTTCTATGCTAATTGTCTGGTAATCATATGACGCAACACCTTCTGATAGCTTTGTATCCAGGCGTAACAGTACATATTTGCGTATGTGATGTAAAAAGTACAAATTGCCGTTAAGGGCACTGAGGACTTCCTGGCACTCCTTTCTGGTTAGTTGTAAAGGTGAATTTGGAGCATAAAGGTCTTTTTTCTCGCTGATAGCTTTCAGAAGCTCACAATAGCGGTCGATGCGTTTGTAGGGAGGTACTCTACAAATTACGAAGCTAGCGACAAGTCGTTCAAGGTCAGTCAGGAAGTGTAAGACCAGATCTGGGGACGACCAATACTGGAAAAAATAGAAGAGTGCTGGAGGAATCCATCGTTCATGATCGAGTTGATTCAGCCATTTGAACATAGCATTGATATCTTTAGCTAATACGCCGCGAGCATAGTTAGCCTTAATAATAAAATTCAGAGCTTGAGCGTAACGAAGTAGGATTTCATCTATGAATTTCTGCGGTGTAAGGGTTGGTGGTTGGCCTGGATAAACATATTGATGAAATTCCTCAATCATACCCTTACGCTGTCTCTCTGTGGAGAAGATTGTTCTCAGATAGACAAATAAATTTTCGAAGTCATCACTGCCTAACATCGTTTCCGCCTCTTCCCATTTTATCGTGTAACCCTCTTTTTGATCCGATGGAATAGCATTAATGATCTCAGCCTTTAAGATATCAGGATAGGAGAGGTCTAATCCTCGACTATTCAGGACAGAAAAGACACGATAGACTGAATCAAGGTCGGGGCTTGAGACGGCAACAACAATCAGAAAGCAGCGATTGACGATAAATTGTGCCAATGCAATAAGCTGACTTTCTGAAAGCTTTTGTAGCTCTCGAATGAAGCCGAGGGTGTTATCTCGAATGTTCCGCTGGCTCTCAGGTAATGTATCGCCGTAAAGTTTATTGAGTTCTTCAATACCCCCTTCGTCTTGAATATACTTCTGAAAAAATTGTGCGTCACGATCGCGCAAGCGAAGACGATAGCGCTTGGGAGTGTTGGTAATAACATTACCCTTTTCACAGAGGTAATCAGTTAATGCTTCTGCGTGTTTGGGTTTTATTATGCTTCGTAGTGCTGACAGGAGCATTGTTAATGTGGTGAGCCGTTGCTGCCCATCGATAATATCTGCTTTTGAGTCATCGTCATTCTTAACAATTACAATACTCCCAAGAAAATAAGGAGGTAAATCCTCAATAGATTCTTTATAGCCACCTATGGCTCTCAAAAGATCTTCAAATAGTTCTTCAGATTGCTCTGTTGTCCATGCATATGGACGCTGATAAAGGGGGATGGTAAATAAGAAATCATCGCTGAAAACTTTTCTGATTGGATACTCTGCACCGTGTATGGTCATTTTGCTCATGTATACTCTCACTCCACCTGTTAATGTAATCTCCTATTGAAAGAGGGCTACTAAATATAACGCGGTGAATACTCATCAGTCACAAGGATGAGAATATTTTGTTGTATAAAGTAGCCGATAAGAGATAAACTCATCTTTCTATACATGATCAGATTCGAACAAGTTGTGTTGTACAATATGCTATAGCTGTTTGGGAATATTCAGCTTGAGAACGAAGAAAATTTTTCAGGAGCCACATGATACAGGGCATTGTTTTCGATTTTGATGGAGTAATTCTGGATACAGAGATGTCGGCATATCAGACATGGCTGGAGATTTATCAGGAATATGGCTGTGAACTGCCTTTCTCGACATGGGCAATCTGTATTGGCGGCTCGCCGCAGTTGTTTGACCCCACGCTCTACCTTGAAGAGCAGATAGGCCGACCAGTACCGCGTGAGGAACTGTGGCGCAGGCGGCGCGAGCGGCACGTAGAGATAATGTCGACGCAGCTAGCGATGCCGGGAATAGAGGAGTATCTCCATGAGGGGAAGCGACTGGGCCTGAAAATGGGTGTGGCTTCAAGCTCAACGCACGAGTGGGTAGATAGCCATCTGGCACGGCTCGGCTTGCTCGATTACTTTGATACTATCAAGTGCCGCGGGGACGTGGCGCAAACCAAGCCCGACCCGGCGCTGTATCTTGCCGTGCTTAAAGCATTAGGCTTGCCGGGCGAGCAAGCTATCGCCATAGAAGATTCGCCCAATGGCGTCACGGCAGCGCAGCGAGCAGGCATCTTCTGCGTCGCCGTCCCCAATCCGGTAACAGCCCAACTTCCATTAGAGCATGCCGATTTTCATATGACATCGCTGATGGAAATGCCTTTGGCGCAACTGTTGGCGATAGTGCAGGAGCAACAGAAAGGAGTAGGTGAAGTACTATGAATTCGAATGAGACAGGAACACGAGCGCTGGTTCTGGGAGGAGGCGGTGTGGCCGGGGTTGCCTGGGAGCTAGGCATTCTTCTGGGCTTGCACGATGAAGGTGTGGATGTACGGAACGCCGATATCATTGTAGGCACTTCTGCCGGATCGGTGGTCGGCGCTCAGATCGCCGGTGGAACCGATCTTGAGAGTCTCTTTGTCTCTCAACTGACACCGGTCGAGCAGTCGAAAGAACGCATGGTGGCGTTCGACCCGGATCAGTTGATGGAGGCATTTAGCCAGGCAGTAGCAGGGGCAGGTTCTGATATGAGAGCGATCCGGGCACGTATCGGAGCGTATGCTTTAAAAGCTCCGACAATTCCGGAGGCGGAAAGACGCGCCATCATAGAGGCTCGACTTCCCGTCCAGACATGGCCCCAGCAGCGTCTTCTAATTGTCGCAGTAGATACTGAGACCGGCGAGGAATATATCATGGATCGAGCATCTGGTGTTCCCCTGGTTGATGCTGTTGCCGCCAGTTGCGCCGTTCCCGGTATCTGGCCTCCTGCGACCATTGCGGGACGTCGTTACATGGATGGTGGGGTTCGCTCTGCAACGAATGCAGACCTGGCAAAGGGCTATGATCACATTTTGATCTTGAACCCGTTGGGAGCAAACGCGAATAACTTTGGAGCCGGTCCGACTGCGGAAGCAGCAGCCCTGGAACGAGAGGGAAGCCAGGTGCTGGTGATTGAGCCGGATGCGGCATCCACAGCTTCTATTAGGTCTGAATCCATTAGACCCGGCAACCCGCGAACCTTCCGCAAAGGCTGGTCGCGCGCAGGGACGTGAACTTGCAGCCTCAGTCGCCGCTTTCTGGTCACATGAGTGAGCAGTTGCAGCAATGACAGCCAACTATGATCGCATTGCCTCCTGGTACGACGAAAGCGTGCGCAACGGCTCGCTCATTCACGACCTCGTGGTGCCACTGATGCTTGAAGCTACTTCGACGAACGTTTCTGGTACTCCAACAATCCATCAGGAGTGCGCGGCCAGGTCGGCGCACATCACCGCACCCTCAGCACCTATTTCAACACCCTGACAGAAGCTGGCCTGACCCTCGAACGCCTCAGCGAGCCACAGGCAACAGGTGAACTGGCACAACGTGTGCCGGGATATGTAGAAGTGCCTGCTGCACTGATTATCAAAGGGAGAAAGCTGTAACCGGATTTGCCGCAAACTCTAGGAAAAGAATAGTATGATCATATCAGCCAGCTACAAAACAGATATTCCCACCTTTTACGGGGAATGGTTCATGAACCGCCTGCGAGCGAGCTATTGTCGCATGGTCAACCCGTATGGTGGTCAGAGATATAAGATCAGCCTCAAGCGGGAAGACGTGGATGGCTTTGTCTTCTGGACAAAAAATATCGGGCCATTTCTGAAGTACCTGCCAGAGATTCGAGATAAGGGCTATCCCTTCATTGTCCAGCACTCCATCAATGGCTATCCTCGTGAGTTGGAATCACGTGTCATTAACTACGACCATACCGTCGAGCATATGCATACGCTTGTCAGCGAGTATGGCCCTGATATTGCCGTCTGGCGCTACGACCCCATTGTTTTCTCGTCGCTGACACCACCGGACTGGCATCTCGAAAACTTCACAAAACTGGCAAAAGCACTGGCTGGGTCAACAAACGAGGTGGTGATCTCATTCGCCCAGATTTACCGCAAGACGAAGCGCAACATGGATGCGGCTGCGAAAGAATCTGGCTTTGATTGGCACGACCACGAAACGATTATGCAAGAGCAGGGCAGGGCTTTTGCTTTAGAACTGTTTCATATAGCCATAAAGCATGGCATAACCCTGAAAGTGTGCTCGCAGGCGGCATTTTTAACAGATGAGATAGTGAAAGAAGCACGTTGCATTGATGCAGAGCGGCTTAAGAAGGTTGCCGGGCAGTTAGGGATGGGTTCTGGAAAAGCTATCGAGGCGAAGCTGAAAGGGAATCGTAAAGAATGCGGCTGTTTTGAATCTCGTGACATTGGGGAGTATGATACCTGTCCGCATGGCTGCGTGTATTGCTATGCCGTGCAACGTAGAGATCTGGCATTGCAGCGATTTAAAGAACATAACCCGAATAGTCCGTATTTGTTCCCTCCAAAGGGCGTTGATCTTGCTGAGGATGAGGCAGATGAACAGGAGGGACAGGCTGAGCCTGCTCAGGTTATACCATTGGGAACTGTGGGCAAAAGGGCAACCACCACGGCTATTAGCCAGCCAACATTGTTTGACGGGATGAATTTGCAAGGGGGGGTGGATTGATGAGCTTTTCTCTTGCCTGAAAAGTGCTTCTAGTATGTCATTCTGAGCGCAGCGAAGAATCTGAGGCCACCCCTTGATCGACAGGGTGCTTGCTAGATTCTGAGCGCAGCGAAGAATGACATGTCAAGGTTGATTTCTCATAGCTTGCCACACCTGCTGTAGAGGCTTGTAGTCCAGCAACACAATTCCTTCCTGCTCGATGATCTCGCGAGCTTCCGGCGAGATCGGAAAGTCGAGATCCGTCGAGTGTGCCTGCCAGCTTTCCGGTTCGTACACGTGTATCTCAGGGGTATCTAGAGCAGGATGAGCTGCCCATTCGCTCAACCCGCTGGGGAGTTCTTGCAATGCTCTGGCAAACCATGCTGATTTCCCGGCGATGTCAAGCTTAAAGGTATCCACAACAGGGGGTTCGTCTGGCTATTCTGCGATTGGGTCATTTTCCTATCTCTCTTTTGTACTGCTTAACATGCATTATGGCTGTTGCAAAGGCTACTTCATCCCCGGCGGGAGATATCCCCTCTGCAAATTGGCCTGACCACCGCGGGCAAAATCTTCAGGTGATGGCACGTCGAAGTGCAGGGAGTCGGCGATGCGGTCGATGACGTTGAAATAGGTGCAGATGTAGATGGCGTCTTCGATGGCGGCATCGCTGAGTCCCGCATTACGCAGGAGTGCCACGTCTGCCGGGGTAATTTCAGTCGGGTGCAGGGTAAGTTTTTGCAGGAAGCCGAGCATGGCGCGCAAGGGTTCGCTGATGAGAGCCGTGCGCCAGTCTTGCAGGACGGCCTGCACAAGTTCTGATGAGAGAGCTGCCGACGCGACCGCGCCGTGAGCGCCTGTTCAGAAAGGACACTGATTCTGGCGCGAGACGAAGGCGGCAAAAAGCTCCCGCTCTCCCACGCTCCACTCAGATGGGCTGCGCAAGAGTTTATCGATGCCGATGGAGAAAGGGTGGCCGAAGAGTTCTGGCCGGTAGAGGGTGGTGCGCAGGATATCCGGTAACTTGCCATTGCGCTGTGCCTTCATCTGTTCCAGCATGGCTTTGAAGGGCTGGCGATGCCCGCTTTCAACGTTCTTCAGTCGCATCTATCTCTCCTTTCAGGGCTGCAAGGCCGCGTTCGAGCCGTGCTAAACCGGCACCCAGAGCGGCACTCAATGTGATCTCAAAAATGGCATCCTCGGAATAACCGGCTTGCAGCAGGTTTTCGATATCGGCATCGGTGGTCTTGTAGGCGTGCAAGGCCACTTTATCAACATATGTTGTGATGTTCGCGGGAAGTTCACCGGCGTTTTCCTGGCCGGGACGACCACCGAGAGCGGCTGCTCGCGCTTCTACGGCCTGACGCAGGGCAGTATCGGTATCTCCCTGCGTGGTGAGGATGGCATCGACCATGCAGCGCATGGTTTTGGCGTGACGATCATTCATAGCATGTTCCCTCTTGTGTTTCTCTCGTGTAGATGATTTGCCATTTGTTGCAGTATAGAAGCTTTAGCTAAGATTTTCCACTGTTCTGTGGGTTATCTTCATGAACTCGCATAGTTCATCCGTCAGAAACTGGCAGGAAATATGACAGTAGGTGTCATGAAAAGATGGGTATACTTCTTACAGGTACTGGAGATGAACATATGTCCGAACAGGAGGAGCTTTATGAAATTCGGTTTGACGCTGCCGAACGCGGGCGTGGGCGGTGATGCGCGCACGCTGGCTGAGTTTGCTCGTGTCGCGGAGGCAGCTGGATGGGATGGTGTTTTTCTTGAGGATTATATTACTCATCACAGTGGGAAGAAGGCGCTGACATATGATCCCTGGGTGGCGCTTGCTGCTATGGCTATGAGTACGGAGCGGGTGTTGCTGGGAACGACGGTGACGCCCCTGCCACGTAGAAGGCCGTGGAAACTGGCACGTGAGGCGGCCACGCTGGATCATCTATCCAATGGGCGATTCATCCTGGGAGTAGGATTGGGCGATACTAATGATGTTGGTTTTGCCGAAGTTGGGGAAGAGACGGATAACCGGAAGCGCGCACAGATGGTGGACGAGGCGCTAGATATTCTGGCAGGGCTATGGAGTGGCGAGCCGTTTAGCTACAGTGGCGAGTATTACCACATCAGCGAGGTGACATTTTTGCCGACACCCGTGCAGAGGCCGAGAATTCCCATCTGGGTCGGCGGCAACTGGCCGCTTATGGGGCCGATACGGCGAGCGGCACGCTGGGATGGCTTTTGTGGTGGTAAAGTAAATGATGGGAAGAACTGGCTTTTCACCCCGGATGAACTGCGAGAAGTGAAAGCCTTTTTTGAGGCGCAGCGAGCGACAGACGCGCCCTTTGATATTGCCATAGGTGGTGCAGAGCGCGGCCCCGACGCCGAGCAGGAACGAGCAACGATAAAGGCACTGGCCGAGGCGGGAGCGACGTGGTGGATGGAATACGTCACACCCACGCTTGGAGATGCCGAGGCTATGCGCAAGCATATCGAGAGCGGGCCGTTGCGTTTTTAAGAATTTTCCCCTTGTTTTCTAAAATTATTCTTCGTTCCTCTCTCTTGTAAGATTGCCCGTGCCTTTTTGATAGGTTGTTGAGGGTATAACAAGTTGTATACTTGAACCAGCTTTCGAAGAGAGGGAATGCAAGACAAAGCTATGGAAGAGAAAACGAATGTCATACACGACAGAGCTGAAGCAGAGCCGGTAGCGGAAAAATCGGTGCGGGCAGAGACGTTGTGGGAGGTGGTGGCAGTGTTCTTACGCCTCGGCTTCACAGCATTTGGAGGACCGGCGGCGCATATTGCCATGATGCGCGAGGAGATCGTGCAGCGTCGTAAGTGGATCAGCGACCAACGCTTCGTTGACCTGATGGGAGAGGTGAATCTCATTCCAGGGCCGAACTCGACGGAACTGGCGATCTACCTGGGCTATGTGCGAGGTGGCTGGTTGGGATTGCTGCTGGCGGGTGTATGCTTCATTGGCCCGGCCATGCTCATCGTGCTGGCACTGGCCTGGGCATATGTCCGCTTCGGGTCGCTGCCTCAGATCGACTGGCTGTTTTATGGCATCAAGCCCGTCATCATTGCCATCATCGCCTATGCTTTATGGGGATTGGGCCGCACGGTGCTGAAAGGATGGCAGCAGGGAGCGCTGACCCTGCTGGTGGTCGGCCTGTATTTGCTGGGAATAAACGTCCTGATCCTGCTTTTTGGCGGCGCGCTGCTTTTCGGGCTGGTGCGCTGGATCGAGATGTGGCGCAAGCGCAATGATGGGAAAGAGACGGTAGCGAGCCTGGCACTACCTGTTTCCTTTGTAAGCATAGCGGAGATATGGCAGCGCGTGGCTCCGGTTGTGTCAAGTATAGGAATGCTTGCCCCTGCCGTCCCTTTCAACTTGCTGACGCTGTTTCTAACCTTTCTGAAGACTGGGGCGGTACTCTATGGCAGTGGCTACGTGCTGCTGGCCTTCTTACGCACGGATTTCGTGCTGAATCTGCACTGGCTGACCGATCGCCAGTTGCTTGATGCTGTCTCCATCGGGCAGTTTACGCCGGGGCCGGTTTCCTCGACGGCCACGTTCGTCGGCTACCTTGTGGGAAGCTGGCAGGGGGCGCTGGTGGCGACACTTGGCATCTTCCTGCCCTCCTTTGTCTTTATACCCATCATTCACGCTATCGCCACACGGCTGCGTCGTTCGCCCTGGACGGCTGTCCTGCTAGAAGGAGTGAACGTGGCCGCGCTGGGGTTGATGGCGGGAGTGTTGCTGCAACTTGGACAAAATGCCCTGAGCGATGTGCTGACATGGGCCATTGCGCTCATCGCTTTTGCCATCCTGTTACGTTTTAAGCTCAATTCTGTCTGGCTCATCCTGGCGGGAGCGGCTATCGGCGTTGTGAGATTCTGGCTGTTCTAGCAGCAGGAACCCTCCAACGCCCCGTGAAAAGATCCTACTTCGGCAGATCTTTCCGTTTTCTCGCCACAGCTCTGCCTTTCCTGCCTGCCTGTTGCGCCGTTTCCGCCGTCCATTTGTGAGCCGTACCTTTGCGATGCGCCTCTTTTCCGCCACGCGCTGCCACTTCTCGTCGTCGCTCTGGTGACATCGAGGCGAACCCCTTGCGCTTCTGAGAAGATAAAGTCTCTTGCTCCATAATGTCTCTTATTCTCCCTTCGTATGGTTGTAGCATCCTCTCAAGTATAACATATTGATGAGCTACATAGATCATACGATTAGTATCACCGAAAGGTTACATCGCAAGAAAAAATAGCTATGATGGATGCGTAATGTTATGATTTGATGGGTTACGATACAATTGTAACATACTGTCTTTTGCAAGCGCTTATCGATGGAGTATTCACATGGAGAGAACATACCTCATCTATCGCAACCTCGATCTTGAGCGTGATCTGTCTGCCCTTGTTAGCCTGATCAGAGATATTGATCAAGTTGATCAGGCTGGCGAGGTCGCGACTGAAGAAGACATGCGCGAACAACTCACATGGTCTGGGCATGACCCTGTGCTCAATAATCAGGTCGTCACGCTGCCTGACGATGGCTCCCTGCTCGGCTATGGTACCATCCAGAAGACGCCCAATGATGAGATTGCAGATTTTTATATCGCTGTGCTTCCTTCATTCAGACAACAGGGAATTGGCAGCCAGCTTTTTGCCCGCCTGCTCGAACGTGCCACCGATCTCAATGCGCAAGCTCTGCGCACGTATGTCAATATACGCAACAAAGGGGCTGATCTCTTTGTGCGCAAGCTCGGTTTTGAACCCGTTTCGACGTATACACGCCTGAGCATTCCGACAACGCAAACCTTTCCCGCTCCGGTACTGCCTCAGGGCTTTACCATCCGCAGCTACGACCAGATCGAGCGTATCGACCTTTACACGCAAGCCTTGAATCGCTGCTTTGAAGGCCAATGGGGTCATCTTCATGTAACTGAAGAAGATATTATCCCGTTTCTCGCCCAACTGAACCACTCTGGTATCTTCCTGCTCTTTGCCCCTGACGGCGGCATCGCCGGAACCTGTCGTGCCAACCTCAGCCCAGAGAGTGGAACACCCGCCGCTCTAATCGATGCCCCCGGCATTGTCCCCGAATATCGTGATGCGCATCTCGCGCTTCCCTTGCTGCTCACCGTCATTCACTGGCTCTTACCGCGGAAACCTGCCGTTATTGAACTCGAATCCTGGGGTGACACACCCGAAACGCTAGCTCTCTATCGTTCCCTCGGTTTTCAAACGATAAAAGAGGAAATTTCGTATCGCCGGGATATGTAGCCAGGCTCTGTAAACTGGTAGCGAAAAAATGAAGTTCTCCATCGTCTGAAAAGTAAATATAAGCAATGGAGGACACCCTATGGAACTTCCCGAGATTGTCAACAGGTATATCGAGAGCTTTAATCGTCATGATCTCGACGACCGTCTAACTATTCTGGACCAACCTGGGTTTATGTCTCGCCCTCCAACCAGCGTCTTAATGGATTTAAGTGCAGGATACGCAAGCCAGCAGATCAAAGTTGAAGTCTGGAGTCAGCCAGATACGCTGGGTGTCCTGCAACAACTCGGCGTTGTTCCCGTACCAGGACAAGCCAGTAAGTGACCTTGATCGTTTTTTTAATGTTATGAACAGAGCGAACAGCCTTGAAGCTGTTCAGAAAGGGAGGACACCGATGTACATGGTGA
Source organism: uncultured Chloroflexia bacterium (assembly GCA_963736995.1). GTDB lineage: Bacteria > Chloroflexota > Ktedonobacteria > Ktedonobacterales > Ktedonobacteraceae > CADDYT01. Next base: position 706,207 of record CAVTRB010000002.1, on the reverse strand, counting down.
TACGACGCAGCTCAACACAGGCTGGTAAAATGGATGAAGCTGCGAAGGCTGTTGAAGAAGGGGAACTTTGGCCAGTTATCAGCAGTGTTCCGGGCTTCGTCGAATATTACTTCATGAAAATGGGGGAAGTAGGCTTCAGCGTCAGTCTCTTTGAGACACAGGAGGCTGCTGAAGAGTCTACCAGGAGAACGATGGATTACATTCGGCAGAGTCCGATTGCAGCATCAATCATGCAAGGGGCATATGAGGTTGTAGCGAAGGGCGAGGTGCCTGTGCATAAGGTCAAGCAGGCATAACGGGAAGCTTGCTTCACATGCGAAGTGAGAAACTTGGTAGCAATCTGCTGCCGAGTTTTTTGTCGTTGCGTTTGGAGACCTGGCATATCCATCTGCTACAATAAAGACTATGACACTGTCACAACTCAGAAGGAAGGAAGTTATGGATCTTCGATCAGTACAGAAACCATTCAAGGAGAAATATCGCAGTGAGCCGGGAAGCGCACGAATAACCCTCAAGGCGCAGGGCAGCCAGACGGATACACCAATAGCATGCTCGGTCGATATCGGACGCGCACTCTATGAAGCTCAAGCCCATAGTGGAGTGGGAGGTGTAGGCACAGCCGCCTGTTCGGGCGATCTGCTTCTGGGAGCGCTTGCTGCCTGCGCGCAGATCACCTGCCAGATGGTCGCTACAGCAATGGGAATAGCAACGAACCGCATTGAAGTCAACGTAGAAGGAGATCTGGATCTCCGCGGTACTCTGGGAATCTCGAAAGAGGTGCCAGTAGGTTTTGAGCATATCCGCCTTCGCTTTGAGATCGATGCCCCAGAGGCAACGGTGGAACAACTTCAAGCCTTACGCGAGAAGACCGAACAATATTGTGTGGTGATGCAGACGCTGACTACACCCCCGAAAATCGAGGTGGATTGGTCGGAGTAATAGCCGAGGATAAAGAGAAAGGCGACGCTTGTAATGGCGTCGCCTTTCTCTTTGGTATCCAGGCAGGTGATGTTATGCGGTCGCGGGAACTTCTGCCAGGACGGCGGCGAGGTCGATTTCGACATTGACTTTCTCGCTGACGAGGACGCCACCGGATTCAAGGGCGACGTTCCAGTTGAGGCCGAAGTCTTTGCGGTTGATGCTGCCTTTGATGGTCAGGCCCGCACGTTGCATACCGTAGACATCCTTGATCTGGCCCTGGTACTCGGCGTCGAAGCTGACTTCTTTCGTGACGCCGTGCATGGTCAGGTCGCCTGTCACACGGTATTCGTTGCCGCCGAGCGACTCGATTTTCGTGCTCTTAAAGGTAATGAGCGGGTATTTTTCCGTGTCAAAGAAATCGGCGGAGCGAAGATGTCCGTCGCGCTTTTCGTCGCGGGTGTTGATGGTTGCGGCATCAGCCTCAGCCTCGACCCAGGAATTTTCCGGGTGTGCTTCGTCGATGTGAAGCTGGCCGCGTATCACGTCAAACTGCCCCTTCACGGTGCTGATCATCATATGCCGAACTGAAAATGTTACCTGTGAGTGGACTGCGTCAATCTGCCACGCCATTGCTATGCTCCTTCGTCGGGTATAGACCCATTGCTATCGTTTTCTTTTGTCAGTTACTTCCAAATAGTTAGTAACTTCCTTAACTGGGGGAAGTATAACATATAAGCTTTCACTTGTCAAGTATCTAATAAAAAGTTAGTAAATATTGTTATTGTTCAAGCAGGGCAACGGCGTAGCAGGCAATACCTTCCTGGCGACCGGCAAAGCCGAGGCCGTCGGTGGTGGTGGCTTTGACGCTGACCTGCGAGAGGTCGAGGTGCAGGTGTTTGGCAACGTGGGCGCGCATGGCGGGAATGTAGGACGCGAGTCTGGGTCGCTCGGCGACGATGGTGGCATCAATATTGCTGATGCGCCAGCCGTGCTGCTGCAAGAGGTCGCGGCTGTAGTCGAGGAAGACGCTGCTGGGCTGGTCTTTCCAGCGTGGGTCGCTGGAGGGAAAATGCTGGCCGATATCACCGAGCGCGGCGGCTCCCAGCAGCGCGTCGACCATGGCGTGAATGACGGTATCCGCGTCAGAGTGGCCGGAAAGGCCCTGCGCGAACGGGATGGTGACGCCGCCGAGGATCAGGGAGCGTTCGCTGGCAAAAGCGTGAACGTCGTAGCCGAACCCAATACGTATTGTCATAATACCTGTCCTTGTAGCAGTGCCTCTGCGAAGAGCAAGTCTTCCTGCGTTGTGATTTTGATGTTGGTGTAGGAACCGGGAAAGATATGAACAGGTAGGTCCAGGCGTTCCAGCAAGGCAGCATCGTCGGTGACATCCACTTCTGCAGCTTGCGAGTGGTGAGCCTGCTGAATGAGCGGGAAGGAGAATATCTGTGGAGTCTGTACGGCCCAGAGCTGCGAGCGATCAAGAGTGGCGCTGACCTGACCATCCAGCACCTGCTTGATGGTGTCCTTGACGGGAACGGCAGCAATGGCGGATTGATGCTGCTGAGCAACTTGCAAGCCCGCTTCCAGAATAACAGAAGTGACGAAGGGCCGGGCTCCATCGTGAATCATCACCCATTGCGTTTCCGGTGCGACCTGCGCCAGTCTATCGAGGCCCTGACGTACCGAATCCTGCCTGCGCGGTCCACCCGGAACGAGAGCGGCAATTTTGCGCCAGACTTCGCCTTCGCATAAAGCAGCAGCATCGCTGATACGTTCCTCGTTGAGGACGAGAACGATGCTATCGACCAGGGGAGAAGCCTCAAAGACATCAATGGTGCGAGCGAGGGTCAGGCGTCCGGCAAGCGGTATCCAGAGCTTATCTCGTCCTTGCATGCGCCTGCTGTTCCCTGCTGCGACGATTACAGCGGCTGTCCTGTCTGGCACTGGCTGGTTTCTCCTTCACCCCCTCAATATTGCTTTTGCTTGGAGGGTGATTGCGTCGACGAGGAGCCATTGTTATTCGCCTGCTTTGGGTGGGCGAAGATCATGCGACCGGCAACGGTTTGGAGCACGCGAGTCACCGTGACCTCGATGGTCATGCTCATATATTGTCGCCCGCCTTCGACTACAATCATCGTGCCGTCGTCCAGGTAGCCAACACCCTGGTTGAGTTCTTTGCCATCCTGCATGATTTTGATGAATATATCTTCTCCAGGCAGCAGAACAGGTTTGACAGCATTTGCCAGTTCGTTGATGTTGAGCACTTTGACGCCTTGAAGCTCGGCCACACGATTCAGGTTGTAGTCGTTGGTGATGATGGGGCAGTGGAGCGTGCGCGCCATCTTGACAAGCTTGCTGTCGACCTCCACAATGCCCTCGACATCGGCGTCGGTGATCTCGATAGGAACCTCCGTATCCTTTTGCAGGCGATTGAGCATTTCGAGGCCGCGACGACCACGATTGCGCCGCATGGTGTCAGCAGAGTCGGCAATGCGCTGCAATTCGTTAAGCACGAAGCGTGGCACGACCAGCGTGCCAAAGACGAAGCCGGTCTGGCTGATATCGGCGATGCGCCCATCGATGATAGCGCTGGTATCCAGCAGGATTTCTGAAGAAGTGGTCGAGGGAAGTCCCTGCTCCTTGTCGCGCTCTTTCTCCTTGCCCTTCTCTTTGTCGCGCTCATCGTCGCGCTCGCGGTCACGACGGCGCTGGAAGATGCCGGTAGAGAAGAGGTGGGTAATGTCGTTTTTCCGCTGGACAGCCAGAGCGACGCCCAGGAAGCCAAAGACAACGGCCCCCACGAAGGGCATGATATGTCCCAGGCTGGCGGGCAGGTTTGCCAGGGGAATGGCCAGCAGGAACGAGATGATCAGGCCGACGGTCAGCCCGATGACGGCAGCGATGAGATCGCTGGCCGCTGTATCGCGCATCCAGCGATACGGGACGACGGTAATATAAGGCGTAATGATAAAAGCTATAATAGCGCAGGCGGCTGCGATCCCTGCCGCCCATTTAATGCCGAGATTGTGTGTAGAGGGATCAAAAATGTACAAAGCAGCAACGACGCAGATGGCGACCAGTGCTCCGGCGATCCGGGCAATAGTTTTAATAGACATCCTTGCATCCTCCAAACGGTGCCAGCAAGAGCTGTGGAATGCACCACTGAGGGGCGACGTCGGCTAAGGCACGAGGGCGGGATGAAGGATAAAAACAAGAATGATAATAGCAGCATGATGTGTTGCCAGGCCTTTCGTGCTTGAGCGGGAACGCGCCCGTAGTAACCGCAAAAAAACTCTATGTCGATTAAGGAGTATACACCCTCACGACTGAAGAATCAATAGCCTCTTCGTTGAGACAACTTGCTACAAAAAGACACCATCTCTTCTAGTGTAGCGCAATCTCCAGGGCTACTGCAAGTGAACTCGCGGTTATGACTTTAAAGTCGGCAGGCAGGCCAGCCTCTTCCAGTTCGGCGCGTACCTGATTGCCACGTCCGGCGGCAGGCACAATGCAGCGTTTGAAGCCCAGCTTGGCAGCTTCGCGCACGCGCAGGGCCAGGCGATTGACCGCACGCAGTTCGCCGGAAAGGCCAACCTCGCCGATGAGTGCCATGTCGGGCGGAATGTTCTTCTCGCGATAGCTGGAAGCAATGGCGGCAGCGACGCCGAGGTCGATAGCCGGTTCTTCCAGACTAAAGCCGCCGACAACATTGGCGTAGACATCGTGATTGCCTACCGGTAATCCGACGCGTTTGGTGAGGACAGCGAGTAACATTAACAGGCGATTGTGTTCAATCCCGTTGGTAGTGCAGCGAGCATTGCCGAAATTGGTAGGGGTAACAAGGGCCTGCACCTCAACCAGGATGGGCCGCGTTCCCTCCATGCTGACAACGACGGCTGAGCCGGTGGCATCGTCGCGCCGGTCAGAAAGGAAGACGGCTGAGGGGTTGGTGACTTCCAGCAGACCTTCACCGTGCATCTCGAAGACTCCTATTTCGTGTGTGGGGCCGAAGCGATTCTTGACGCCACGCAGCAGGCGATAGGAGTGGTAACGTTCGCCTTCGAGGTAGAGGACGGCGTCTGCAATGTGTTCCAGCGCTTTGGGGCCGGCAACGGTGCCTTCTTTGGTGACGTGACCGATGATGAAGATAGGGATATGGCTGCTTTTAGCAAGCTGCATCAATTGCAACGTACACTCACGCACCTGGCTGATGCTGCCGGGCGCGGCTGGCAGGTGTCCGCTCAACACCGTCTGAATAGAGTCGACGATGACCAGGGAGGGTTTGAGGCGGGCGATGGCATCAGCAATAACCTCAAGTTCTATGGCAGCCAGCAAATAGAGCCGTTCGCCGCTGATGTCCAACCGTTCGGCGCGCATCTTCACCTGTTCAATCGACTCCTCGCCTGAAATATAGAGGACAGGCCCCACATCTTTCGCGATCGCGCCCGAGACCTGAAGCAGCAGCGTCGATTTGCCGATGCCCGGCTCACCTCCGATGAGAATCAGCGAGCCGGAGACAAGCCCACCACCAAGCACGCGGTCCATCTCACTATAGCCTACAGAGATACGCTCCTGAGCCAGCGGCTTGATATTGGGCAGCACGACCGGAATTGACGTTCCCTGCGAGAGGGAAGATTGCCCAAGCGTCGCCTGCCTGCGCTGCTGAATAGTGTTCTGCGTCGGCAGTTCGACCACCTCTTCCATCGTATTCCAGGAGCCGCAATCCGGGCATTTGCCCACCCATTTACTCTGCTCCCCACCACACTGCTGGCAAACATATTTTGTACGTGTTTTAGGCATAAAGTATGTATCCTGATAATGCAAGGTAAATAACTGACGCCATCTACTGTACTATTCTATCAGAGGTGGCAATGAGCGGAAATGGGATGACTGCACAAAAAAGGGGTGCGATCAACTCGCACCCCTTCTCTATCTTGTCAATCCTACCAATTCGATTACCCTTGCAGACCGTCGCCACCGTCGGCAGTGCCTGCGGGCAGAGCTGCTTCGGGCGCGGCGGGTGCTGGCAACTGCTCGATGCGGTTGCGCACCTGCAAGACCAGATCGTCATCCATAACCATGCCTTCCACCAGGTCGCCTGGATGGAACTTGCCCTGGAGCAGACCCTCGGCCAGAGGATCTTCGACCATACGCTGGATGGTGCGGCGCAGCGGGCGAGCGCCATACTGCGGGTCGAAGCCTTTCTCGATCAAGAAGTCCTTCGCAGGCTGAGGCATGACCAGCTCGATCTGCTGTTCCGTCAACTGCACGCGCACGCGGTTGAGCAGCAGGTCGACGATGGAGTACATCTCTTCCATGCGCAGGGAGTGGAAGACGATCACTTCGTCGATACGGTTCAGGAACTCCGGCTTGAAGGTATTCTTCAGTTCGCCCAGCACCTTGCCCTTCATGGACTCGTATTCGCTCTGGTTGGCTTTGGCCTTGTCTTTCGACTGTTTGAAGCCAATGGAGGCTTCGCGGTTGAGCAGGGCCGCGCCGACGTTACTGGTCATGATGACGATGGTGTTGCGGAAGTCAACCGTGCGTCCCTTGGCGTCGGTCAGTTTGCCATCCTCCAGGATCTGGAGCAGCATATTGAAGACGTCGGGGTGGGCCTTCTCGATTTCATCGAGCAGGATCACGCTGTAGGACTTGCGGCGTACCGCTTCGGTGAGCTGACCACCTTCTTCATAGCCAACATATCCGGGAGGCGCGCCAACGAGGCGGGCTGCCGCGTGGCGTTCCATGAACTCAGACATGTCAATCTTGATAAGCGCCTCTTCGCTGCCGAACATGAATTCAGCAAGCGTACGAGCAAGCTCGGTTTTACCAACGCCGGTCGGACCCATGAAGATGAAGGAGCCGATGGGGCGTTTGGGGTCTTTCAGACCCGCACGAGCGCGGCGCACAGCGCGAGAAATCTTCTCGATGGCTTCGTTCTGACCGATGATGCGCTGGTGCAGTGCCTCCTCCATCTGAAGCAGGCGCTGCGACTCCTCCTGGGCGATACGCATCACAGGAATGCCCGTCCACATCGAGACGATCTGAGCGATCTCCTCTTCACCGACTGTCGGCTTGTCTGTGCCGCGCTCGCGGTGCCAGCCGGACTCCAGCTTGGCGATGCGATCGCGCAGTTTGACCTCGCGGTCGCGCAGTTCCGCGGCCAGTTCATACTCTTGCTGCTGGATGGCGGCCTCTTTTTCGCGCAGGACCGATTCCAGGGCCTTCATCGCCTCTTTAAGGTTGAGAGGCGCGAGAGAGTTCTGCATGCGCACGCGGCTGGAGGCCTCGTCGATGAGGTCGATAGCCTTGTCGGGCATGAAGCGGTCGGTGATGTAGCGGCTGGCCATCTCTGTGGCTGCGCGCAACGCCTCGTCGGTGATCACCAGGCGGTGATGTTGCTCGTAGCGTTCGCGAATGCCCTTGAGGATTTCGATGGTCTCCTCGACGCTAGGTTCGCGCACGATGACCTCCTGGAAGCGGCGCTGCAGGGCGGCATCGCGTTCGATGTACTTGCGGTACTCATCGAGCGTGGTGGCACCGATGCATTGTAGTTCGCCACGAGCCAGGGCCGGCTTCAGAATATTGGCAGCGTCAACAGCACCTTCGGCAGCGCCCGCACCAACGAGCGTATGAACCTCGTCGATGAAGATGATGCAGTCGCGGCTGTTGCGAATCTCTTCGATGATCTTTTTCAGGCGTTCCTCAAATTCGCCACGATACTTGGTACCGGCGACCAGGGAGCCGACATCGAGGGTCAACAGGCGCTTCCCGGCCAGGGTTTCAGGAACTTCACCGGCAATCAGACGCTGTGCCAGACCTTCAACGATGGCGGTCTTACCGACGCCAGGCTCACCAATGAGGGCCGGGTTGTTCTTGTTACGCCGGGAAAGAATCTGAATGACGCGCTCGATCTCCTGATGCCGCCCGATCACCGGGTCGAGCGTACCTGCGCGAGCGGCTGCCGTCAGATCAATGCCCATCTGATCGATCGTGGGGGTCTTCGAGTGCTTGGCATCGCGCTCGTGCGGCGCGCCGGACTGGCTAAGCACCTGAATGGTCTGCGTGCGCACTTTTTCCAGGTTGACGCCCAGGCTTTCCAGGACGCCAGCGGCGATACCTTCACCCTCCCGCACCAGGCCGAGCAGAAGATGTTCTGTACCGATATAATGATGATTTCAGACGACGAGCTTCGTCAACGGCCAGCTCGATCACCTTTTTGGCACGTGGGGTCAGGCCAATTTCACCCAGAACGATGCGATCGCCACGGCCAATAATAAATTCAACGGCGCTGCGAACTTTGTTCAGCTCGACGCCCAGATTACTCAATACTTTTGCTGCGACACCTTCCCCTTCGCGTACAAGACCAAGCAGAAGGTGTTCTGTGCCGATGTAATTGTGCTGGAAGCGCTGTGCCTCTTCCTGCGCAAGGCTCAGGACTTTCCTGGCCCGCTCTGTGAACTTATCAAATCTGTCTCTATCGTTCACCTGTTAGTCACCCCCCTTTCAAAGGCAGAGGGTGGAACCGATCCCTCTGTGTCGCTCAGGTAAACCACTGTTTTCACTATACAATACGTACTAAACAGCGTCAAGGATAACACCTGTAACCTCCCTATAATCAACCCTTACAATCCATTCCATGCCTCCTGACGGGAAACAAGCGGCCTCCTTACTGCTGCCTGCTTGCCTGGTACCTGCCAGAGCCTATGTGCAGTAAGAAGGCCGAATGATGGGTTGTTCAGGTGCGAAATGTTCGTAACGTCAGAAAGAAACAGCTAGCCTGTGTCAATACCTCCCTTGTGTTCGGTGAAAGCTTTTCCTCATCATTGAGGTGTCGTTTTTATTGGTTTCATTTCAATCCCAGACGGGACGGTAAGACTCTTCAGACCTCTTCATTGAGGGAACATATTAGGAGCATGTATATAAGTTGCTCAAGTCATCTTGTCAGATACCCCTGTCTTCAGACAAGGGCTTGTGTCTGTACTCCACCGCAACTCACTCTTGGGCCTGTAGAATTATTTTCTCACAAAGAGGAAAAACTAGCAAGCCCAGGTATCCGCCAGATAAGGACTCGCCATTCCTTCCCGTGACTGGAAGCCAGGGGAATCTGGCTCGGCTTATTGAAAGTATCATACAACAATCTAAGGGTAGCGTCAAGGATAATCTGACCTCCTTGCACTTTTCTAATATTGCGCAAGGAGGTCAGATGGTTGAGTTGCAAATGGGAGAAGAAGTTACTTTCCGGTTCCGGTAATTTCATCTTCCTTGTTCAGCTGGCGAGCGGCAGCCCGGAAGGCTTCCGCCATGGCTGTCGTCTCACTGTCTTCTGGCAGGTTATTCAAGATCGGATTTTCGGGAGTGCGCTCTACGCGATCGCGCCGCTCAGGGCGTTGGTCACGCTGGCGCACTGGCCCAATGCTCTCCAGAGAAGGAGCGGCTTCCGGACGCGCTCCCATCTCATCAGGTGCAGCTCCTTCAGCCGTTGGCTCGGCCCCGACTGCCTCTGTCGCAGGCTCTTTGTCGAGTTCCTCAACCTGCCGCAGGCTCAAGCCCAGTCGGCGGCGCTCTGCGTCAATACGCAGGACACGCAACTGGAGCTGGAGACCCTCGTGCAGGGCATTCTTGATATCCATCCCAGGCGGAAGCTCAGAAAGATGGATCAGGCCCTCGATGCCATCCTCGATGCGGGCAAAGGCACCGAAGGGAGCGATCTTGGTGATCGTGCCGGTCACGAGCTGACCAACTTTATAGCGCTGCTCCACCGTTGTCCAGGGATCGACCTCCGCACGCTTGATGGAGAGGGCGATCTTCTTTTTCTCTTTGTCGACGCTCAACACCTGAACTTCGACTTCCTGACCAACCTTGAGCACCTCGCTTGGATGGTTGACGCGACTCCAGGCAAGCTGGCTGATATGCACCAGACCGTCTGCCCCGCCCAGGTCGATGAAAGCCCCGAAGTTGGCGAGGTTGCTGACCACGCCTTTACGGACTTCGCCTGGCTTGAGTTCATCAAGCAATTCCTCGCGGCGGCGCTGTCGCCATTCTTGTACGGCCAGCCGCTCCGAGAGGATCAGGCGGTTGCGCGCCCGGTTAATCTCGATGATTTTCAGTTGTAGCTCTTTGTCTTTCATAGCCGCCAGCTTGGCCGCCGTCTCCTGATTCTCGCCGCCCAGCGCGACCTCTTCGCGCTTGAGGTTGAGTATCTGGGAGATCGGCACGAAGCCGCGAATGCCTGCTACGTCGACAATCAAGCCACCTTTGTTGTAATCGATGACCTTCGCTGTCAGCAGTTCGTTATCTTTATACTGCTGCTCGGCAATGCGCCACTGCCGTTCGGCATTGGCGCGTTTCAATGAGAGGAGCGCGTGACCCTCTTGCGTCTCCGGCTGGATGACATACACCAGAACTTTATCATCGAGGTGAAGCTCACCGAAGGAGCCGTAGCCGCTGGCTGGCAGCTCTTTTGTCGAGAGGACACCCTCTGATTTGAGGCCAATGTCGACCAGGATTTCGTCCGAGTCAATACGCACGATTACACCCTCGACCACATCCCCTCGCTTGATGTTGATGGGATTTGCTGATTCTGCCAGCAATGCTGCCATCTCATTGTACTCACCCTCTTCAGGGGTGCCGTTGCTTTGTTCTTCTGGGTCTTTCTCTTCGTACATGGTGTGTACCTGCCCGCTCTTATGATTTGCCGCTGGCATTGTCGAAAGGTCGCCGTGCTGTTGTGCTTGCATGGGTAAAATACCCCCTTCGATCCACGGTTATTGCCGTTCCTTATACAGCTATTCCACAATATTGCCTGTTATCTTCCCTGCCATAGCTGGTCCGAACACGCCTGTACCTGCTGGCTTGTTGCGCCAATCTGTCAGGCTTAGTCTCGCGCCTTCTCTGGCGGCTGGATTTCGTAACAGGAAACCTGGGGAATGTGCCGTTTGGTCTGGCTTATCGGAGGAGGTTGCTTAGGCGGTGATTCGTTTCGATTGAAAGGTCTTCTCTTCTCTGAGATTGCCTGGCTGGTTGAGCGACTGCTCTTAACTCTATAAAACGTCATACGAAACGCTGCTCGCAGACAGGTAGCCACGATTACGAACACAATGAGAGCCTATTGTCAGCACACCCCCACTCGATGCTCTCATTATACCAGAAGCTTTTCCTGAATGCAAGACAATACAATGCCTATTCTCCAAACTCCCCGATGTATTTTTATTTATCACATTGTATCACAGAACATCAAAGGCAGCAAGGGCAATATTTCCGAGTTTTACAGGTCCTTCTCATCGGTTTTTCGGCAAGCGTGAAAGAATTTGAGTAAGCAGTGCTGTGTGCTCATGGAAATTTGTTTCTGGCCGCCCAGGACGCTGATCTATACTATCGTGGCGATTGTCTCCTGTTTCCAAACGTTCAAAAATTCTTCTATGCTATGTGCTAGAATAAGGACATGGATGTACGAAATATTACTGAAGTAGTCGTGGCGCTGCGCGAGCGATTGGAGCCGATGGAGAAAGCCAGTGACATGATCGCCGCTGTAATGGTGAACAATCCTGAGGTGCGACTGGCTGCTGTTCTGATGCCGCTTTTTCTCCACCAGGAGCAGACGGCTCTCGCCTTTATTCGTCGCTCGCAAGACCTGCGTTCGCATAGTGGAGAAATTGCCTTTCCCGGCGGAGGAACCGAAGTAATCGATAGCTCGCCTGTCGCGACAGCTCTGCGTGAGGCGCAGGAGGAGATTGGGCTGGACCCGGCGCGGGTCGAGATACTTGGTATTTTGCCACCCCTTTTTACTTCCGTGAGCAATTATCTCATCACTCCGGTCGTGGCTTTTCTGCCGCGTGGACTGGGAACGCTGCATCTGCAAGAAAGCGAGGTGAGCGAACTGATCGTGGCTGCGCTGCCGGGGCTGGCTGATCCCGCCATTTTTCACTCAGAAGAATGGCTGCGCCAGGGCCACAAGCACACGGTCTATTTCTACGACTACGGCCCATATCGTATCTGGGGCGCAACCGCACGTATGGTGAAGACGCTGCTCAATCTGCTGGAGGTGTGAGACGGGGAAGGGAAAATAGTCATGGTTACTTTCATTTTTCCCATCCGTTGACTACAATAGAGAAAGAACAGGTGCAAACGGATATGGTAATGTTTGTAGCGCGTTCCCTGTAGATTGTTTCTATGTAGTAGCGGTTCGGCTTCTTCAGAGGCCCAGGTGGAGAATAAACTGTGTCATTGCCCACATCTTCTGATGCACAATCTTCGGGATTTTTGCCGCAGCACCCACAATATCCACAGCATCTTCAGCGCCCGCAACCCCCACAATCCGCGCAACATTCACAGGCGGCTCCTCACTCGATGGCCGTCCCTGTAGTTGGTTCTCCTGGTTCTCCAGCGTACCCCACACATGCAAAGAACTCTCCTCCCATAAACACACCTCGCCTGCCATCTTCTCCTTTTCCAGGCACACCTTTCCCTGCTCCATTGCCATCCCCATCTTCATCTATGTCAATGTCAATGGCGGAATGTGGTGACCAGATTGCACATGAGCGTGCTCTTGATTTTGTCTCTTCCTCCTGGGATCTCGCAACCGGTGGTTTGAAGACCTTGACCGCGAAGCGTCAGCTACCCCCGCTGCCTGACCGGCTTTTGAACGAGAAGCTGTCAGAACCAGATATGGCAGACACGGTTACACCACGTAGCTTTATCTTTTTGCTGGTGGTTCTGGCATGCCTTGTGCTTATGCTCGTCAGCGCCGCTGTAGTGTTATGGATTATGTTCCAGCCCTGATAAGCATGGAGGTCAGTCGCCGCTGGATTCTTAAAAAAACAGAAAGAACATCAAGATATTGCTGTCTGCACACCAGGCATGTCATGAAGAATTTGAGGATGTCGCTGCTGGCACGCCATGAAGGGGAGTTGCGTTGAGGATGGCCTTGACGATGGCGCGAGCCAGCGTTGAGGCAGCTGCAGCCCCGATCAGACTGATCTGTAATCCCTGTGCAGCTGAATCTGCCGCGTTTGCTGGTGTTGTCGGCTGCTGGCCGAGTGCCAGAGCGAAGACCGTGTCACCGTCGAACATGGTGTGAGCAGGCTGGATAGCCTGTGCCAGGCCGTTGTGTGCCATCTGCGCCACTTTGTTTACCGCGTCCTTTGAAAGAAAAGCGCTTGTGGCAACAACAGCGATGGTGGTGTTGCCAGAGGGATTGGCGGGAGGAACATCCTGCGCTGACTCTGCTGCCAGCGCAGACAGCTCGCTGACGCCAAAAGGCTGCCGCGTTTCAGGATTGATCACGTCACCGAAGGCGTTGACGACCACAATGGAGCCAACCAGGGTGCCGTCGGATAGTTGTGTGCTAGCAGAGCCAAGCCCTCCTTTGAGCGTGAACATAGGACCTCGCGTCTTGTTACAGGTTGCTCCCGTACCCGCGCCTACGTTGCCCTGAGCGACCGGACCATCAGAAGCCTGCTCGCAGGCGCGATACCCGGAGCTGGCATCGGGCCGGATGCTGGCTGATCCGAAGGCGAGATCGAAGATGGCGGCAGCCGGTACGATGGGAACTCGAGCGACGAAGGTATCATGACCGATGTTGCGCTCTTCCAGGTAGCGCATCACACCAGTGGCCGCGTCGAGGCCGAAGGCGCTGCCGCCAGTGAGCAGAATCGCATTGATGTTTTCGACCAGGTGCATGGGACGCAGCAGATCGGTCTCACGAGTTGCTGGCGCTCCCCCCCGTACATCGACGCCGCCAATGGCTGGCGTTTCACAAAGAACGATGGTGCAGCCCGTCCCTGCCTCAAGATTGGTCTCATGCCCGACACGAATGCCAGGGATGTCGGTGATGTCGTCATGCATAGCAAACCCTCCTTCTGTTTCCTTTTTACCTGGCAAATAGGGCTACCGTTCAGCTAACGGATACGTTCTACCCCGATAGAGAGAGCGCAGCAAGCAGCCTGTTGACCTCTTGCTGCGCTCGTACTGTGTCTCCGGCAAAGATCAAGCCCATAGGATTTTTCGCCATGCGGCAGATAATTCTCGTCCCTTCCTGCTGTAAAACCGCGTCTCTTTCCGCGATGCGCGCCCGGACCTCTTGCGGGTCGGCCTTTACTGGCAGCGGTTGTTTATCGATCGTAGAGATGCCTTCCGCAATGACTTCCTTCATAGTATACGGCGTCTGCTCTTTGTGATTCGCGCCCAGAACAGTCATGATGGCGTCGGTATAGTTGGTCCAGCGCGGATTGCATTCAGCCAGGTAATTGCCATCCGGCAGCTTTCGCTGTCGCTGAAGTCGCCTCTCCAGTTCACCCGGAATCATGATGTCCAGGTTTGCTACCCCTCTGATAGAGGCAAATGCTATGCCACACTTTTGCGCCGTCTTTCTTAAGAATGCTTCAAAGAACGCGGCAGTTTTCTCTTCATATAGCTGCTGCATGCGCTGCATATAAGCATCTCTGGGAACATAGGTACTCGTGCCAATGCAGGCTTTGCTGCCTGGCTTCTGCAACTGTCCATTCCACCCCAGTGACTCAACATGGCCCTCTAAAATCACGACCGAGGTGCCGGGAGAGTCGGCAAAGTCGATATAGCGGCTGATGACTACCCTGCTTTCCTTCTCTACATTCATGGTTGCGGCCAGGTGTTGCTGTGATGCGGCTAATGCCTCTTTCCACTCTGTATAGTAATGCGCGTGTTCAGCGTCTCCATCCTGTACAACGGCGATGCCGCCCGCGTGTTCATAGACCAGGCAGCAGCCGTAGTTGCCATCTTCTTCAGTTGCCCGCAGTATTACTCCCAACGGGTATGCTTCCGCCACTCCAGCTTCTCTATAAATATTCTCTACTCGCCGCAGAAAACGTTCAGCCTCTGCCGCCACATCATAAATGCAGGCGATGGTGTAATCAGGTGGATAAAAGCCGTCCAGCCCGAACTCATCGGCCAGTTGATAGAAGCTCGCTTTGTTTTTCAACACGTGGGTCATCTTTGCCGGTAAGCCCCATGCCCCTGTTCCCAGTTCCTTGAGCAACCGTGCCTCTGTTTCAGGGACGTTAATGTAGGGGACGACCAGTGGTACCAGTTCCGGTGCGCTTTCCCTCTCTCTTCTCAGTTCATCGAATGTAACGGGAAGAACTTCTTTGCCAGAAAGTGAGCTGATGTAGTGCAACTGGGCGCGAATTTCCGGCGTGGGCAAACTGACAAGGACGCGAATACGTTCGGCATGCAGCGGAAGATGGCCGCAGCGTTCTCCGTAGTAGTGCTGCACGTAATTGACCATTTCCTCATTCGAGGCGCGTAAGACGCCTTCACTGCCTACATTATGAAAGCCCACACCCAGTACATGCGTCGCTGTGGATGCGAATAAAGGTGTATGCAGGATGCTCATATTTATAACCCCTGATTGCATATTTTAGAAACGTATTATACATGTTAACGAGAAGCTGTCAATCTCGTTTTTGACTGACGCAAAGTTCAACAATTTTTCCACAAGTTTCTCTCAGGCGGCGTAAATAGCCCAAAAAGCTCTTGACTTTTTTTAAAGCAACGGGTACACTCTGACTCAGATTTATCGTTGGCTATGAGAGATCGGCTATGATCACACAGCGATGTAAAGGGGGTGAGTTCAATGCTGCAAGTGCTTATAAACAAGAACAGAAGCGCGGCACTGTATCTGCGTGGAACTCATCCGTCAAACGGCATCTGAGCGTTACAGCCTCTCAAGCTCCGCTCAGTGTTGTCGCTCGGATAGTTCCACGTCCGAGCCTTTTCTTTTCCCATCTGGCTCCCTCATACTATGCCGTAAGGCTTCCTCATGTAATCCATTATCTACACACCGCTCATTCACATACAGGAAAGGTAATATGTCGTTCCCTTTGAAGGCGTGTTTCCTGGTAATAACACAGGTATCCTTCCCGGGATGCATTGTGTCATCCTCCACCATTTCCCATAGAAGAAAGGTGTTACCAGCTTGCGAGATTTGATAGAACTCTATACGCAAAGCCAAAAGCGGTTCATTGCTACCCTGGAGGAGAGGAGGTGAGAGCATGCGAGGGAAGTTACGCGATAAGCGAGTCGATGTAAGGCGCGATCAGTTCAAGCGTGAGACTGCGGAGCACCGCCGCCCATCGAACAGGCGAGAAAACCGTTCTCTGTTCTGGCTGAACCAGCAACTGGAAGAGGAGGATGGCTACCTGACTGAAGATGAGGCCGGGGACGAGTTGAAGGCACCCGTCCCGGCTGTTCCGGTTGTTCAACCTGTGCAATCTGCCCAACCCGGTAAGAAATAAAAAGCCTGATTATCAGGAAGAGCGCTAAGAGGCAGAAACTCTTAGCGCTCTTCCTGGTTGTCATGAAAAAGACTCTCGCACATGTCATTCTGAGCGCAGCGAAGAATCTGAGGTAACCACCTCTCGGTAAGGCTACTTAGATTCTGAGCGCAGCGAAGAATGACATGCCGGAGGCGGTTTTTAACAGTAGTGCTATGCAAACAACAACTACGGAATATCGATCTCCGGGAACATGCGGCGCGCAATCACCAGCCTCTAAATCTGCGCGGTTCCCTCGAAGATGTCAAAGACTTTGGCGTCGCGGAACCACTTGTGGATGAACTGCTTGCGCTCCGAATCCTCACCTGGTGCGGTAATGCGCACCGCCGTAGCCGTGGCTCTCATCACCAGTTCTCCCGCGTAGGCCTTGCTCATCGAAGCCTCTTTAGAGTTGGGAATGCGCTGATCCGCCATCCAGGCAGCACGCCAGACCAGGAAGCGCGCCATCTCAAGCTCTTGCCTGATCTCCTCCAGTTCGTGCTCGATGTCGCGGCGTCTGGCTGCCGGATAGCCTGCTGGTAGTTCCTCCCGCACCCAATCGCTTGCTGTCTCGTAGGCGGCGCGAGCGATGCCGATGGCCAGCGCCCCTACCATCGGGCGTGTCGCGTCCAGCGTTCCCATGGCGGCCTTGAAGCCCTGTTTGCGCTCTCCCTGGCGACCTGCCAGCAGATAATCTCTGGGAATGCGGCAGTTCTCGAAGATCAGTTCCGCGGTCTGCGAGGCGCGCAGTCCCATTTTCTCTTCAATGCGCCCGACGATCATCCCCGGCGTTCCCTTCGGCACCACGAACGATCGGATGCCCTCGCGTCCCAGATTCTTATCGACGGTGGCGAAGGCTACTACGATGTCGGACCGTGCGCCGTTGGTGATATAGTGCTTGTGGCCGTTGAGCACCCACTCGTCACCGTCCAGCACCGCCGTTGTGGACATGCCCGCCACATCCGAACCGATGCCCGGCTCCGTCAGCGCCAGTGCGCCCCAGTGTAGCTGCCCATCCATATAGGGGCCGAGGAAGCGCATCTGCTGCTCCGGCGTCCCCTGCGAGAGAATGGGCGGCGCTGCCAACCCTGGCCCCGGAATGGCGGTGGAGAGCGCGGCATCACCCCACGCCATCTCCTCCTGCGAGATCACCGAGGAGACATTTTCCTGCCGTCGTTCGCTCTCATCGCGGCGACTGCGGGCCTGTGCAGCCGAGCCACCCCAGTAGCGCCGTTGCATGTTCCAGAAAAACGACTCCGGGATGTGCTCGCTGCGATCACACTCCAACGAGATAGGCCGCATCTCTTCCAGCGCGACCTGGTGCGCATAGTCTCGCACCTCCTGCTGTGCAGGGCTTAGGGTAAAATCCATCATTGTCTTTACTCCATTGCCGCAGCGTTACGCATCCACATCTCTGCCGGATGGTCCTGCATGAAACCCGCGCCGCCCATGATCTGGACAGCATCGATGGTGGCCGACTTCGCAAGTTTGACAGCCTGATTCTGCGCTCCTTCCGCCTCCCGTACCAGCGCCTCGCCCTCTACTCCCTGATCCCAGTCGAACGCCGCCTTCCACACCAGCAGGCGCGCCCCGTCCAGCTTCATCGCCATCTCAGCCAGCAGAAAGGCGATGCCCTGGTAGGAGACGATGGGCCGTCCAAAGGCGATGCGCTCCTTCGCGTAGGCTCCGGCGTATTCCAACGCTGCTCGTGCCATACCACAGGCCACCGCCGAACGCAGGATGGTATAGAGGGATGCAGCTCGTACCACTCCGCTATTGCCCGGCTTGCCCAGCATATTTTCCGCCGGAACCGCCACATTTTCGAAGCGATAGCTCACGCTGGGAGCCGCCAACAGACCCAGCTTATGCATATCGGCGCTGATGTGCATGCCCGCGTAGTGTTCTGGCACTACCAGGGTGGCCAATCCTTGCAGACCGGAACTGCCTTCCTCGCGTACCAGCACTACTCTTGGACGCGACTCCCCGCCATGAATCACGTCGCGCTTCGTGCCGTTGACAATGAAATGCTCGCCCTCCCGGCGCACCGTTGTCTGAATATCGTCCAGCGTGTAGCCGCCTGTGCGCTCCGCGAATGCCAGGCTGCCATGTATTACATAACCCTTCAAATCATCGGCGAAAACAGGAAGGTAATGGACCTGCTGCTCCTCATCTCCGGCCAGCATCACCGCCAGTGGTCCCATCATCGAGCCAATAAAGTTCATTGCTATGCCACCATCGCCAAACCCCAGTTCTTCAGCGATCAGCGCATACGTCACGGCCTCGATTGGCCCGGAACCGCCATACTGCTCAGGAAACGGTGTCGTCAGTCCCGTCTGCGCAATCGTCTTCATCACCTCGCCCGGTGCGTGGCCGAGCTTCTCAGCCTCTCGCGCCCGGGGACGCAACTGCTCGACTGCCAGGCTGCGCGCCAGATTCCGTATCTCTTCCTGCTCTTCCGTTGGAGCAAAGTTGAGCATACCACTCTATCCTTTCGATTGTCTGCCTCTCGCATCGTGCTGATATTGTACGAGATTGGCGGAGGTTTTGCCAGTGATGCCCGGTACCCGATGATCCCTTTCCGGCTATCACCCCTTTTCAAAACTGCATTAAGCTGCTATACTCGGCATGAAATAGTTAGAATACCTGAAAGCGAATTCATGGTTTCGCTATAAGGAAGCTTCGTACTATTACATGTATTCTGTTTCAGGCAAGATACCTATGGTTTCTGTTAAACGAATTATAAAATATTGCTCCATTATCCTGCTCGTCCTTTTTCTGGGAATACAGAGAACCAGTGCTGCCCCTGCTGGCAAAGGCGTAATCTTCCCATTACCTGCAGAAGGTAGAACGATGGCACCCGTTGTTCACGGCTATGAGACGCTGATTTATCACGGCCCAAACGGTATGCAGATGTCCTACTATCTCTATGTCCCTGCTGGTTATAACCCGCAACGGAAGTATCCACTGGTACTGGTGATGCAAGGTGGTGGAGAGGTTGCGAACCCGAAAGCGTCGCTTGCGCAGAATAGAAATCTGCTTCTCCGCCAGTATTATGCACAGGTATGGATTTCAGCGGCAATTCAGGATACGTGGCCAGGCTTTATCGTGATTCCCCAGGTGAATGCGCCTAACCGCTATGTCAATGTTCCTGGACACACTGGCTCGTACACCATGACCGCGCAGCCCAGTCCTTCTCTAAGCGCGGCTAAAGCCATCGTGAATACACTGCAACGTGACTATAGCAGCATCGATGCTAACCGCATCTACATCACCGGACTTTCGATGGGAGCCTATGGCGTGTGGGAGGCCATTGAACGCTGGCCCGATTACTTCGCCGCGGCAGCACCACTATCCGGCGCGGGCGACCCGACAAGGGCTGGAGTGCTGGTGAACATGCCCATCTGGGCCTTTCATGGTGCAAAGGATACGACCGTCCCCGTTTCCGGCTCACGAGACATGATCCAGGCTATCACTCAGGCCGGTGGACACCCACGCTACACCGAGTTCCCCAACGAAACGCATGATCTCTGGGGTCCAGGCAAAGTCTATTCTCCTCAAAACGACCCCACCTTCTTCACCTGGCTGTTCTCACAGAAACGGTCGGCTAATGGGGCGCACGGCTAATCATCGATCTTCTTATAGCCATTATCCCGTGACCCAAAGAATAATGGCCCCTTTTGCACTCCCACTAGTAATTTGTAAGTGCCAACAACCAGCATTGGGGACGACTACAATGGATGGAATTTCACCTTCACCGGCAATTGTCTGATGAAACGTTTTTCCCGGATGGGACAAATCTGTCCCGTCTATCTGCAGTGGGCCGGATGCTTGAGGGTGATCGACAATCCAGAGTATCTTGGTAGTACTCCCGTCAGGATAGTCTCCACCTGTATGGAGAAATCGATAGGTACCGCTCTTCGTTG
Organism: uncultured Chloroflexia bacterium; assembly: GCA_963736995.1. GTDB lineage: Bacteria > Chloroflexota > Ktedonobacteria > Ktedonobacterales > Ktedonobacteraceae > CADDYT01. The sequence continues at coordinate 686,070 of CAVTRB010000002.1, read as the reverse complement.
TAGCACTTTGAGCATAAAAGAGATACCCACGAATGCCCGAAGAAACCGGTTGAGCCTGTACCCAGGGAGCCGTAGAGAGGATGCCCTGTCCTCCTTGATACACAGGCGTTGCAGGGCATGAAGAGGGAATATTGCCTTCCGGCTTCAATGGCGTAGAAGGTACGTTTGACGATGTTGCACTCGCTGCCGGTGTCTGCTCCTGTGATTGAGATGGGCCTGCGCATCCACACAGCAGCACCAGGATGCCTACAAGCAAGAGAAGAGTGTTTAGAACACAGAGTCGCTTCATATATTGATTGCCCTTCGCTCGTTTACAGCTTCCTTCTGAGGAAGTATACTTCGCAAAGCTGAAATGATTCTGAAATCCATGATGCTTTGACAACGGGCTGATTCAGCATTTTTCAGTGACCATGTGCTGAATATTCAGTGAGCTAAGGCTCTTCGCACCAACACTCTTTGCAAAGCTGAAGCCTCTTTACCTGTTTTAGTAAGGTTGTGGTAAAATAAAATCCAGGTATCGGTTTTAGTTATAGGCATAAGTACTGTTGGGCTGTCTCTTTGCTGTTTGGCAAGTAAAAGCATCAAATTATCAGAAAGAGGAGAAATTCTCACGGAAGAGGTGATGAGTTACAGAAGCGATTTTTATGATTCAGCAAAGTCGGTTAAAGTCATAGAACGTGGAAGCTTGCTCTACGACTCTTCAAAGCCAGTTAAAGTCATAGAACCCGGTAGTTTGCTCTACGATTTAGCTAAGCCGGTTAAAATTGTAACACGTGGTAGTTTGCTCTATGAGAGAGCAGAGGCGATTAAAGTCATAGAACCCGGTAGTTTGCTCTATGAGAGAGCAGAGGCAGTTAAAATCGTAGCAAGAGGTTAATCCTGGTAACTAGTAGGTAATACCTCTTGACAAAGTACGTAAAATCGTATATAAAATAGTACATACTAATTTACATAGAAAGAGGTGAATCATGAACAAGCGAACTCAGGTTGAGCATACCATGTCCATTTCTGAAGTTCAAGACAAGATTACTCGTCTTCCCGAACAGTTCGCTGAAGACCCCGAGGCTGTGACTGTAACACGGCATGGAAAGCCAGTAATGACTATCTTGCCGTTCAACGAGTACCAATCACTTGTTGACACTGTTGAGTCTTTGATGGAGACAATGGAGATTTTGCAAGATAAAGAGTTAATGGCTGATTTCCGTCAGGGCGTACAAGAACTTGCTGAAGGTAAGGGTAGGCCACTGCATGAAGTCTTTAAGGAGCTTGGTTGGGAATGAAGCAGTGGAATGTAATAGCGCTACCGATAGTGGAAAAACAGTTAAGTGCTATTAAAGATCAACGAGTACAAAGAATGCTGCGCACTACCCTGATAGGGCTTGAGCGTGATCCAGAAAAACAAGGGAAGCCTCTGGGTCATGAACTTGCTGGCTACTTAAGTACAAGAGCGGTAGGACAGCGTTATCGAATTATTTACAAAATAGAGGAAGGGCGAGTACTAGTGGTGGTGGTAACTGTAGGTATACGTAGGCATGGAGATAAGAAGGATGTCTATGAAGTGGCAAAGAAATTAGCTCGCCAGGGTTTGTTTGATCTGGATGAGGTTGAATAAAATATAACAAGTTCATCACGCTCACATGAGAGGTCGAGTATCGCAGGCGAAATCTGTAATACCTGACCCTCTTCTTCATTATTTTATGATTGATTGACTACCATCACGGGAATCAATCAGTGAATATCAGCGTGCCAGTCGAATGTTTGAGGGGAAGCCACTGAAGCGCGCCCGCAGCACCTCGACACCATCTTGATTGACGAAGGTAGCGCTGGCGTAGACCAGCCGTTTCTCCTCGTCCTTCTCCTGGATGGTGACGGTGCAGGTGACGGTATCGCCGATGGCAACCGCCTCCGCGTATTCAAAGTGCATTTCCGTTGCCAGGAAGCCGATCATGCCCCCGATATGTGTCATCATGCTACTGGTGAGCAGACCCGGAATAATGCGCTGCCCGAACCACGTACTCTCAGCAAACGTCTGATCGATGTGATAGGGGTTGTAATCCCCGGTCACGCCACAGAAAAGAGCTACATCTCCCTCCGTAAATGTGCGCCGAAAGGTGAACGTCTGTCCGACGCGCATGGCCTGAAACGCCTCACGCACCTGCTGCTTAAACTCCGGTGTCGCACCCATACATTTCGTCTCTTTCCTCAATCTTGAAATGCAGAAGCATCATACGTTCTTTGCATTGTACGAGATAGGCAGGCATTTTTGCCAGGGCCAATTAACACTCCCTCACAATGGGTGATCGTCCGCAATTCACAGGAGCCAATCGTCGTCAACCTTGAACCGTTTGATGGAGCGCAATCCTGATTTGTAAAAGGAAAAGGAAAAGGAGCGATGAGATTGCCGCTCTCATCGCTCCTTTTCAGGAACTTGTTTACTTCCCGAACGTAATCGGCAAATGCTTGACGCCCTGGAGGATGTAGCTGCTGGATGGTTGCAGCGGGATATCGCGCACGCGCTGGATGTGGGGCAGCCGTTCGAGCATGATGCCGAGGGCGACTTTTGCTTCGAGCCGGGCCAGGGGCGCGCCCAGGCAGAAGTGGATGCCGTGACCGAAGGCCAGGTGCCGGTTGGGCGAGCGATGAATGTCGAAACGGTCGGCGTTGGGGAATTGCTCCTCATCGCGGTCGGCTGAACCAATCCAGGCAGTGATGAAATCACCCTCCTTAATCTGCTTGCCGCCAAGCTCGGTGTCTTTGAGCGCCATGCGGTACATGCTTTTGACGGGCGAGAGGTAGCGCAGGACCTCTTCGATGGCGTCCGGCAGCAATTCGGGCCGCGCCCGCAGTTCCTCCATTGCCTCTGGATAGTCGGTAAAGGCGAGCAGGGCGTTGCCGAGCAGGGTGGTCGTCGTCTCGTTTCCGGCCACCAGCAGGAGGATGCAGAAGCCCAGCAGTTCCATCATGTCCAGGTGTTCACCGTCGATCTGCGCTTCGATCAGGGCGCTGATCAGGTCATTTTTCGGCTCCCGGCGGCGCTCCTCGATCATCTGGTAAAAGTACCTGCCCATCTCCATCTGTGGATTATAGCCTGGTGTGCTCGATTCTCCAATCAGTTCGTCCGACCAGTGTTTGAACTGCTCGCGCCGCTCCGGTGGAATACCAAGCATTTCGGCAATCACGATCACCGGCAACGGGTAGGATAGGTCGTCGACTACATCCATCTTGCCGCCAGGCTGCACCGTATCGAGCAGTTCATTGACGATCTGGGTGATGCGCGGCTCCAACTGCGCAATGCGGCGCGGCGTGAAAGCCTGTGTGACCAGCGAGCGCAACTGCCGGTGGCGCGGCGGGTCGGTATTGATGATGCTCATTGCGATCGGCTGCTGTTCGCCCATGTACTGCGATGAGAAGAGGCTGTAATCGGTCAGCACTTTCTGGACATCGTTATAGCGGAAGACGGACCAGCTTCCATACTCCTGACTGTACGAAACCGGGTTCGTCTCGCGCATCTGTCGATACCAGGGAAACGGGTTCAACTGTCGCTCTATCCTTGTGGTCGAATCCATGAAATCCTCGAAATCTCCTTTGTGCCTATCCCTTGCAGGGTTTGAGACACACTATATCATTTGATGTACCATGTTATCTATTTTACGGCATAACGCTATGATGGTTGCAAGAGGAGGATGGCAAAGAAAATCCCTGTCGCATAAAAGCACTTGTGCGTGCTCGGCGCACAAGTGCTTTTATGTGAATGTTTTTGATTAGTCGAACTCGATCACGCCACGAATGTTTTTGCCTGAAAGCATGTCGGCGTAGGCGTCGTTGACCTGGTCGAGGGTGTAGGTGCGCGTTACCAGTTCATCCAGCTTGAGTTTGCCAGCGCCGTACATCTTGAGCAGGTTAGGAATGTCGTTGCGCGGCTGTGAGTCGCCGAAGAGCGTTCCCATCAGCGTCTTCTGGTAGAGGGCGAGGTTGAGCGGCGATATCGGGAGTGAATCGGCGGTGATCGGAGCCAGACCAACGACGACAACGGTACCGTTCTTGCCGGTCGCATTATAGGCCTGACCGATAGTCTCGGGAGTGGCGATGGCCTCGAAGGCATAATCGACACCTTCGCCCCACGTCAGCTCAAATGCCATTTGCACCGGGTCTTCCCTCGTAGCGTTGACGGTGTGGGTCGCGCCAAACTCTTTCGCCTTCTCTAGCTTGAAGTCGTGGATATCTACGGCGATGATCATACGTGCGCCAGCAAGGGCCGCGCCCTGCACAATGTTGGTGCCAATGCCACCGCAGCCAATCACCATGACCGTGCTGCCAGCCTCGACTCGGGCGCGATGGATGACCGCGCCCACGCCCGTTGGCACACCGCAACTGACTAGTACCGCACGATTGAGCGGGTAGTAATCGGGAATAAGCACTACTGACGTTTCGGGAACAACGGTGCGGTCGGCGAAGGTCGAGACGAGGCACATTTGCCCGATATCGGTGCCGTCCCTGTGCATGCGGAAAGTGCCATCCAGCTGAGGACCGGCCAGGGTTCCTGCACCCTGGTTGCACAAACCGGGATGTCCTGCCGTGCAGTAGCGACACTTACCGCACCCTGGAATAAAGCTCAGCACCACGTGATCGCCGGGTTTGATGCTGGTGACTCTGGAACCAACCTCTTCAACGATGCCTGCTCCCTCGTGTCCGAGGGCCATTGGCAGGTACGCGGGCAGTTCGCCAGCGATGATATGGTAGTCGGAGTGGCAGATGCCGGCGGCGACGATGCGTACCTGTACCTCGTTGTCCTTTGGTGGATCAAGCTCGATCTCTTCGACGCGGATGGGTTCGCCGGGAGCGTAAATAACGCCTGCTCGTGTTTTCATGGATGTTTCTCCTGCTTGCTGTGTTGATTTCTGCTTGCAAACGACGCACTACAATGGGCGTACAACATCAACGAATGGCTGAGAGCGAAGTCAAACTGCATGCTATCACACGCCAGTGTTCTATGTCAAAAGGTTTGCACTCGTTTCATCGGCCCAGTCTGGTAGCGGCCTCCGTCCCTCGTAGGCGCCGATTTATCGGCAAGTGAACGCGAGGCCGATAAATCGGCGGTGCGCACGATAAATCGGCGCCTACGGGTTGGTGTGGTTACCAATCTTGGTCCTTCAAAATCATTATCGGCAGGGGGCGGAGGCTGATAAATCGGCGATGCACAGTCTCCCAGACTGTCAGACCTCAATAAATCGGCATCTACGGATATTCGAGTTATCGGGTCAAATAGCCAGCATCTACCGGCAATGCAACGCCGGTCAGGTGACGCGCTTCATCAGAGGCCAGCCAGAGCACAACGGAACTGACGGCTTCCGGCGGCAGCAGGTTGCGATCAGGAAAGAGGTTGAGCGTGTTCATCAATGCCAGCATATGTTCGTAGGTGGCCTGCGGGCCGGGGCCACCGGCGAAGACATCGTACAGCGCCTGGTTGCGACACATGGCGGTATCGACGCTGGTCGGGCAGATGGCATTGACGTTGATGTTGTAGGGGGCCAGTTCGATGGCAAGCGTTTTGACCAGCCCGATCACGCCGTGCTTGGCCGCGACATAATGCGCCAGGTTTGCCATACCCTTCTCTCCGGCGGTGGAGGCTATGCAGATAATTTTGCCGCTGCGCCGGGGCAGCATCTGGGGAATGCAGACCTTACAGGTGATCCATACTCCCTTCAGATCAACATTCACGGTCTCATCCCACTGTTCCTCGCTCAGTTCCCAGCTCGGCGCGAACGAGTAGAGACCAGCGTTCGCCACTACGATGTCGATGGGACCAAGCTCGCTTCGCGCTCGCTCCGCCAGCGCCTGCATTGCGGCAAGGTCGGTCACGTCGGTCTGTGAAGCGATGACAGGGCGTCCCATCTGCTCGATTTCATGGGCAACTGAAGCCAGTTCTTCCGGCGTTGCCAGGGGATAGGGAATACTGCTGTACTGCTTGCAGGCATCGCACAAAACAAGGCGAGCGCCCTCACGCGCAAAAGCCAGCGCGTGCGAACGCCCCATGCCACGTGCGGCACCCGTGATAAATACGACCCGATCCTGAAAACGCATGCTCTTCGTTGTCTCAATAGACGCCGCAAATGCCGTCTATCGTGAAATCTTCGATGATGAGTTCTTCCTCAAACTCATCAAATTCATTGTCCAGCGTCGCCTCATCCTGCTCGCCGACCCCGTCAGCCTCTGTTTCTACCTGCGCTATATCTTCCTGAAGAGGGACTTCATTCAAAGGAACGGAAGTAGTTTCGGTCATACCTCTCCTCGTTTCTGTTGCTATCGATACCTGTGTTTTAAAGCATATCATCAGATCAGGGCAAGTGCAAGCGTGTAATGTCCGCTATTTTTCATAGTATCGTGAGATACTTCCCGTTGCTGAGACGTAGTATTTGCATGCCTTATAGAAATTGATTGTAAGATAAGCACGATTCTCTCATCAACTTCTGGCTGAGGAGTAACGATGTTAAAATCAAAAGGAGATGCGGTGTATGCCTTTTGAGTTGCATGGGAGGTTGAGCTACCGCTTGCGCAACTTGCTGCTGTTGCTGTGGGTAAGCCTCCTGGTAACGGCGTCACGCTTGCGTCGTGGCCCCCGGCTCAGTGGATGGCCCTGGGTTTTTGAGACGGCCACTACTTTCCTGCGCGGCCAGGAGCGTGCTGCCTTCGGCTTGCCAACGATTGCTCAGCAACGCGAATATATGGATGCGCTAGTTGTTCGTTCCTCAGAGCTTGCGCACATGCAGATAGAAGCGGTCGAGGCAGATGGGGTGAAGGGGCGCTGGTTTGTGCCCCCAACGGCTGCCAGTGAGCTTGTGGTCCTCTATCTGCATGGAGGAGGCTACGCCTTTTCGATTCGTGCGCACGATAACTTCATTGCCTTCTTTGCCCGCGCCGCCCGGGCCAGAACCTTCGCTCTTGACTATCGCCTGGCACCAGAACATCCCTTTCCGGCACAACTGGAAGACGCGCAGGCGGCCTACCACTGGCTCCTCAGCAGTGGCATTGCTCCCGAACACATCCTGATTGCCGGGGACTCGGCGGGCGGAAACCTGACCCTGACCCTCTTGCTTGCCCTTCGTGATGCGCAGCAGCCGCTTCCGAGGATGGCAATCTGTCTCTGTCCCTGGACGGACATGGATAGTTCCTCCAGGAGTATGAAGGAGAATGAGCCTTTTGATTGGATAGAGCAACGGATGGTTGTGCAGTGGGCTGAGTGGTTTTGCCAGGGAACGGAGCCGACGAACCCATTGGTTTCTCCTGTGCATGCCGATCTTCGTGGATTGCCACCGATCTACATCCAGGCAGGCGATGCGGAACTGCTGATTGATATGATTCGGGCGTTTGTGGGCAAGGCGAAGGCGCAAGAAGCTTCTGTCACCTTAGAGGTCTGGGAACACATGAATCACGTTTTCCAGGCTTACGGATCGATCATACAGCAAAGCAGAGAGGCCCTGCAGCGCATAGGAGAGGTGGTTGAGTCCGAAAGAAAATGATATGTTTCTGTGAAGGGAGCGTAGAGATGGATACGCAAACAAGTCAGCTCATGCCACGTCTTTCGAGGCGTACAGTCGTCAAAGGATTGATAGGAAACCGTTTACCTCTTGGAACGGTGCATGCAATAGCCTGGTCGCCAGATGGGCAGCGGATAGCATCGGCGAGCCTCGATACTACGGTGCATGTGTGGAAGGCCCCGTAAACACGAAGTATCCCCGCGAGCGGCACGCCATCAGAAAGCGCTCAACCATGTCATTCTGAGCGCAGCGAAGAATTTAAGGCGACCACCTGCTCGACACAGCGAACGAGAGATCCTTCGCTGCGCTCAGGATGACATGCGAATGGGCCTTTTTTATTGCACGAGGGCTAGAAGTAGCTTGAACCCGACGATGACCTACGTTTTCGGTTGATAAATCACATAGCCATCGAAGGTGAAGCCTTTTGTACTGCCCTGGCTTCAGTTTTTTCGTCAGCAGCGCTGCCTGTGGAGAACCGGCGGTGAAAGCGTAAGCCGCATGTGAGTCGCTCTGTACCTGAGTAAAGTAGGGCGGATAGCGATTCTGCCCCGGTTGGAGATCATTGCCCAGCACCCCGCAGACAATGTGCGTGTCGCTGAGAAACATCACATTATCGCACGTCCAGTAATCTGAGTAGATGGCATTGACGTGGATGCGTTCCAGGTCGGCGATAAATTTCTGTTGCTGCTGGCTAACTACCTGCGCTGCTGGAACCTGCTGAAAAACGCCCCATGTGGCAGCTACCAGCAGTAACCCGATACCCAGAAAGGCAATTCGTCTGAGCTTGAAGAGAATATTGCCTGCCGCAACGGTTTTGCCCTCGAAAGGTGTCCAGAGCGACGCGAGAATCACGGGCAAGGCCACAAGCAGGCCGACGAGATAACGCGTTGAAGTGACAGGAACCAGCGCGGGCGCGGGAGTGGGTACATACGCCAGGAACGTCAAAACAGCTGTTCCCATGACCGCCAATCTCATCGTATGCAGCATAAACGTCCTCTGATCTTCAATCGAGCGTGGTGTGGTCGTCGAGCGGCGAAAAGCCAGGAAGTGCCTGAGCACGAGCAGGCAGGCCAGCAGAAAGAGCAGGACATAACCAACGCCCCACAGACCCTGTGGAATCATGCAGGCGGAGATTTGTGCTTTCCACGCTCCTGGCGTAGTCGAAACGGTGCAAATCTTCGGCGCGCCTGTCGCCATCGGGATGCTGATGAGCACAGTTCCCAACAATCCTTCCCAGAAGGTAGAGGACTGTGATACCGTCGTTCCTCCGGTACTATGCAACTTACCAAGCGTGAAGATGAAGTTTTGCTCGGGATACTCGAAGCTGTATATGATGGATGGCAGTAGTCCGATGCAGCAGCCCGCCAGCAGGAAAAGGATGGCAGGCGTCTTCAATTCTTCCCGGCAAAAGAGCAGCAGAAGCAAGCATGAGACCGCGACGAAGGGGAGAATCAACATATGACTCCAGATGCCCAGACCCATTGAAAGCCCCAGGAGACCATAGAGAAGATAGCGTTTTCTGCGTGTTCTGTCAGTAATTTCTGGATAAGATATCCCGTAGGGGCGATGCCTTGTGCTCGCCCGTTTAGAGGCCATGAAGCGGCTTTCGGCGGGCGAGCACAAACGAATTCCCGTTTCCTCCATCAGGATAGAGGGCCTACTTTTATCTCGTCCGGGAAGTAGCAGGTACATGGTGAAAAGCATGATGAGACAGCCAAAGAGCATGGTTTCGACGGCCCCTCCAACTGCTTTCAACTGCCGTGTGAACATCTCGACGGAGCCGAAACATAACAAGGTAATGCAGAGCAGCGCATATTCTTTTGTATAAAGCAGGCGAGTGAGCAGATAGAGTGCTACCAGAAAAGCCGTAAACAGCACAACAAGTCCGAAGCGCAAAGTAAATGTCGATGGACCGAAGAGCAGAAAGAGTGGCGAGGCCAGGTACGCCTCTAACGCACCCATGTAGCTTTGTCCATAGAAGAAAATCGGCCATTGACCGTGAAAGGCCAGATTAATGGCCATCAACCCCATTGTACCTTCATCGCTATTGGTGGTGGGCCAGCCGAGGGCCAGTAAAATAAGCCGTAGCGTAATGGCCGATGCCAGCAAAAGGCCGAGCCAGAAGCCATGCGCATCAATCTGCCCGTATTTTTTTCGCCAGTACGATATCATGTCCCTGATAAATTTCCTCTCACTCTGCCCTGTTATGAAAAATGTCCTTTGCCATGTCATCCTGAGCGCAGCGAAGGATCTAGTGCTGAGGCTCTCGACCAGGTGGTTCCCTCAGATCCTTCGCTGCGCTCGATGCTGTTGGCGAACAGTCTGCCTGGACTGCTCGCCGCAAAGCGGCTCGGTTCGGTTTTGAGTGGGCTGGGTCAGGGAGCGGGGCAGCCGCTCCCTGACCCAGCCCACTCAAAACCAGTTGCGAAGCGCTACAGGCGCTGAGCTGTCACTACGGGAAGTTCACCAACGGCATCTGTAATCAGGATGACACGCGAAAATGACCCGCTAAGGGAAAAACGCTCTCCATTACAATACGAAGAAATTCTCTCGAGAGCAACACAGACAAGTTAGTGGACCATATCTTTGACTTCAGTTCGACATATGCGTCTAAATATCAGGGAGAGCAATTGTGTGACCAACCATTGTGCGTATATTCTTGCGTGAATGCTCTGCAATGCTAAAGGAGGTAGAGCGGATGAACGTCAGTTCTCAGCAGCAGGTGACAGTTCCCTTTCGCGAACCTTCGGATAAACAGGTAAGACAATACTTTTCTTCTACATGGCCTCCCGGTATGATCGCCGGGGCTATCATCATAATCCTGGGTACTTTTCTGCTCCTTGCAAGCATCCTGGCGATCCGTTTTATGACAGTGATTACCGGTGCAGGTATGATCTTTTTGGGGTGTGCGTGACTGTTCTCGGCGTGATGATTTTCAGGTACTCGTTCAAATCAAGGATCAGTGACGAAGAATATGATGAGTGGCTGAAGCAGCAGGCTCGTGTGATAAAGCAAGAGGTATATTACACGCTTCAAATAGATCGCAGGGAGCTTACCGATAAAGTCCTCTCAATCCACAGTTTTGTCTTGCCTGGCTCAACGCTTGCAGAGCGGTACCCGGCAGGGACTGTCTTGATGAAGAGAGGCAGAGATGGCAAATACCGTTTCAGCATCAATTTCTACACCTTTGTCTTTCCTTTTAGCCGGACAGTCGCTGTATTCACTATGTATTTCAATGCCGTTACCAGGTCATCGAATGTCTACCGCAGTGATGAGTATACACGGCAGCATATTATTGCTGCGGATATAGACATTTCTCAAGAGATAATGGTGATTGAAAATGAGCAACATGACTACGATATCTATCGTATTTGCCTGGATATTTCTCAACGCAATACCAGGCCTCTGGGTGCCTGTCTTATGGCTATACCGGCAGGCAGTAGGATTGAAGCCGCCATTACCCTCTCAGATACAGATATCTATCAAATCCTGGGGCGAGTGCGCAAATTGCTTCGCAGCTACTGATTCGCCTTGACGTGCTGCTCTTTTCCTATGTATGCTTACTGATGAAACGATATTGTTTTGCCGATCCGGCCAGTCAAGGAGAATCAAGAAAAATGGCTCAATCCCCTGCCAGCTATCGTTTGATCGCCGAGGTTAAGATTTGCCGCGAGCATTTTGGTGGCATCCTCTATAAGTATGGCTGCGCTGACCGGGGCGCGATGTCCTTCATCAACTCGCCGCAATTGATCGAGTTCCTACTTGTCGGCCAGCAGCAATTTGGCGGCGATCTGGGCGCGGCCCTCGCAGCGCAGAGCTATTCATCGGCCAGCAAGCAAAAGCTGCGTGCCGCCCTCGATGATCTCGCGAAGCGCGGCTATATCCAGATAGAGCAGTAATTCGATCCAGCATACCATAAAAAGATCTACTCGCATGTCATTCTGAGCGAAGCGAAGAATCTCAAGCAAGCCGGGTAGATCGGTTGGTGGCCTCAGATTCTTCGCTTCGCTCAGAATGACACGTCTAGGCCAATTTTTCATAGCATGTGATGATGCAAGCAGTACATTTCTGGCAATGTCTCTGAACTCATTTCCCGAGAGGAGTATTTCATGACGCAATTTGTGCGCTTTGTGGAACGATCATCACGTTCTTCCAGTTCGCGTAGCGCAAATGCTTCCCCGTTGAATTTGAATGCCCATCCGCCTGTAGGCATTGTTCATCCTGCGGCTCTAACTGCCATGCAGCAGACGGGGGAGATGGAGCGACAGCAGAAAGGACGCGGTTCGCAGCGTTTCTTGCAGGGAGGACTTTCCGCGCCAATTACCGTGACCTGGGAAATTACTGCCGCGTGCAATATTGCCTGTGTTCATTGTCTTTCCTCATCGGGTCAGCGCCGTCAACGCGAATTGACAACGGCCCAGTCCCTTGCGCTGGTCGATGAACTGGCCGAGATGCAGGTGTTCCAGCTACATTTCGGTGGCGGCGAGCCGTTTATGTACTACGGCATCTGGGACGTGCTTGAACGGTGCAGCCAGCGTGGCCTCGTCATGTGCGTCAGCACCAACGGCACGTTGATTACGCCGGAGCGGGCGCGCCGCCTGACACAGTTCCAGCCCCTGTATTTTCAGGTGAGCCTTGATGGCGGTACATCACAGACGAACGATCGCATACGCGGCGAGGGCGTCTTTCAACGGGCGCTGCGCGGTCTGGAACTGCTGGCAGCCGAGCAGCACAGCCTGACCGTCAACTCCGTCCTCACTCGCTACAGCTTCGCCGAACTGGATCGTCTGTATGAGATCGCCGCTAGCTTCGACGCGAAGCTGCGCGTCACACGCCTGCGCCCCTCCGGTCGCGGTCGGGATGTCTGGGACGATCTGCACCCCACCCGCGAGCAATACCATCAATTTACTCAGTGGCTGGAAGCACATCCCGACGTGCTGACTGCCGATTTGTTCTTCCACCTCAACGCCTTCGGCAACAGGCTGGCCGGACTGGATATTTGCGGCGCGGCCACCGCTACCTGCTGTATCTGCCCGGAAGGCGAAGTCTATCCCTGCGCCTTCTTCCAGGCTCCCGAATTTGAGGCGGGCAACCTGCACGAGCACAGCTTCAAAGACATCTGGCGCAACTCCACCCTTTTCACCTTCTATCGTAGTATGGGCGCGGGAGCCTGCACTGGCTGCGGCCAGTACAACGCCTGCCACGGCGGCTGCCCCGCCACCAAGTGGTTCGTCCACCACAAACTCAATATTCGCGACCCAGAATGCGTGCTGGTGAATGAATAAGCGAATAAGGGTAGGAAGAAGAATAAGGGCAAATCGGGCGCATAGGGAGAAATTGGGAGGAGAATACGCCAGGGCGGAGGCCAGCTCCGCCCCTACTAACTCACAGAGGAGCAAGACGATTGCGTAGTTGGTAGGGGCGGAGCTGGCCTCCGCCCTGGCGTATTTCGCCGCCCTGACGTATTTCGCCGCCCTGACGTATTTCGCCGCCCAGGCAAGCCAGGAAATCCTGACTTGCCTGTTGTGCTTCTTCCTAACCTACGATGAGTGAGCTACGGCTCACCCATCGTGGGATTAAGGATAAGTTTGTTGGCGTGCGGGCCGGAGAAATCGAACATGTTGGTGAGAGTTCCGGCCAGGGCGTCAAAGGACTGGTCGCCGATACGACCCGTTCCCCAGTTGTCTTCGATGAAGCGCAGGATGGAACTCTGGTCGGTAACGGTGTTGCGAAGGCTTCCTGCTCGGCAGTATAGCCATGATCCTGATCGCAGGTCAGCGCCTCTGAGCGATCAAGCCGCACAGGATTGGCCTCGTTCGGATTATGGGTGAGCAGCGTCTGGGTCAGGCCATTGACCGTGGGCGTATTGGGCGCAGGCGTGAACTTTGGCTCACCACTCGGATTGGTGGCGTATGGGTAAGTGCCGAAATAGTGATCGAAAGAAACATTTTCCTGAAAGATAACGACAAGGTGTTTGATCGGTGTCGTGGTCTTGAAAGCTGGTGTACTGCTCTCAGCTGTGGTCGATGCATTGTGATTTGCTAGCGAAGGTGTTAGTAACAGCACTGCAAAGGCCAGTGCGCTCACAACAGAAACGAAAAACCTCTTCATGACGATGTTCCCTGTTCCTTTCTGTTTGTCAGGTAAACGATTTAGAATCTCCCCTTCCGACAAAATTCTAACATGAAGAAGTTAAATGCATACGTCCAATTCTTAAATATATGCTAAATGAATGTTAAAGTGGCAAGAAATTCATGTATACATGTAAAGATGGGTTTTCTATTTATAACGATGAGTTTTTCCCTCTGGTAATAGCGTTGGATACCTTCCACCTGACAACCGGCACCAGTGGCTTCCACGTTCTGTACCTGGTGCAGCCCAGTACCACGCCAACCCCATATGCGCAATCATCCAGCAGGGAGCAGAAGGCATATTTCCCCAGGCTCATATCAGGACGCAGTCGTCCATAGTCCACGCCAATAACAACAGCACAGGGGATGAGTGCGAGCGGCAGTAACGGGGGCAGCAACAGCCCGAGCAGCAGCATGGGCAGTGTGTAATAGCGTGTCAGTTGGCGACACAGGTGGTAGGTATAGGCCAGGTGGGCGCGCAATGTCGCCCGCGCCACCGCAAACGGTCCCACCGGCACCCTCTGCTCTCGCACCCTCCGCCACCGCCTGTACGCCCCAACAAGAGAGAGTATCATTGCCAGCATACCAGGGAAATATGGAAGTACTGGCATCCTTGCTGAAATTCCTTGTAACATCCGCAACATTTGTAACATTCGCAACATTTGTAACATCTGTAGGCACCGATTTATTGTGCGCGCCGCCACTTTATCGGCACCCGTTGCCCCCTTGTCCAATAAATCGGTGCCTACAGGCATCGATCTAATGGGGTGATCCGTAGGGGCGAGGGTGGTTGCGTGGATGTGGGGAGGGCCTTTAGGGTCGCCCGCGTCCCTGATCCCATGGATCGATCTAGTCAACGGTTGGGCTACGGCGGTCGACCCTAAAGGCCCTCCCCGCCCATCCTCACCACCCTCGCCCCTACGGATTACCCGGCTTCCTCCCCATCTCCCTGGCCTCCATTGATGTTTATTATGGGTCGATAATGAACTTTGACAACCAGAATCGGCAATGGGAACCCTGTAGGGACAGGGGGTGGCGTGAAGGGGATGAGGGGGCCTTGTGCCTGCCCTCGTGGCCCCCGTGTCTTGAACAGCTGCCGAATTGTTCCAGAAGGAGGACAGGCACAAAGCCCCCACCCATCCCATCCTCCGCCCCCTGTCCCTACAGGAGACGGGCAGACTCCTTCCCGATTCTGGTTGTTCAAGTTCATTATCGGCACCGCACACGCTCATTTGTGACTTTACCGGTTCGCGACCATTCGCACGATTCCGAAACAGTTTAGCAACCATTCCCCATAATCCCGCAATTATCAGAGCCGCGAAGGTGGCCTGTTCGGGTGGGAGAATCAGAGTGCGCCGCTCGTGAGGATGCAGGCGCAGCAGAACGGCCTCGGAGGAGGCATAGGCGACCCGCGTGCGCAGGAAGTCGAGCAGGCGCGTGCGGTAGTCGTGATAGACTGTGCCATAGGGCAGGTAGCGCACGCGGTAGCCAGCAGCTAGCAGGCGGCGGCAGAAGTCCACATCTTCGCCGAAGTTGAGCGGCGCGAAGCCTTCCAGTTGCTGCCATGCCTGGCGGCGCATCAGCAGGTTAGCACTGGGAACATACGGTATTGACCCGCCAGCCTGTACCTCTTGCGCGCGCGTACCCATGAAGAGCGAGGAGCGCACATCCTCGTAGCGCCCCACCATACTTGTGCGTTCGTAAGCGCGTAGCAGACCGCCAACCGCGCCGGTGCGGTCATCCTGAAAGGCAGGCACCAGTTCTTGAAGCCAGCCCGGCGAAGCCACGCAATCGCTGTCGATATAGGCCAGCAGGTCGTGACTTGCCGCCCCGGCACCTGTATTGCGACCCTTGCCCACACCCTGCTGTGCTGCATGATGGATGACTTGTATCGTCCAGCCGTGTCTCGCGGTTTCCTCAACGAAGCGTAGCAGCATGGTCTCCGTCTCGTCGGTTGAGGCATCATCAACGATGACGATTTCGAGCGCGGCGGCTGGATAATCCAGTGCGAGCAGGGAGCGCAGGCAGCGTTCAAGCTGTGTAGCCCGGTTGCGACTGGGAATGACGATGGAGACGCGCGGCCACGTTTCCGGTGGAAGCGCGGGACCAGCCTCAAGCAGCCCTCTGTGGCACAGGTACTCGCACAGCGCTTCTACTCGTCTCAAAGGCAGCTGGATGTGCCCCGCCAGTTCCTCTCTCGTGCGCTCCTCGCTGCAATATGCCAGCAGTTGTGCTGCGACAACAGGCAGGCGCACGGCGCGCAGGGGGTAATCACAGATAGCCAGCCCACTGTCTTGCTCAAGCAGGACGCGCACGCCGCGCACTCGTCGGTAGCAGCCCGGTGCGGGAGCGGGCGAAGGTACAGCATATGACATGCTTACTGCTGGTGCTGGATCATAGCGAGCAGCGTCCCCGGCGTGACTATTTCATAGCCACTGCCCAGTTGTTGCACGATCTGCTTGAGGTCGCCGGGTGTCATATTCCACGCTACAATGTAGACGTTCAGGAACAGTGGGCGCTGCTGCATATTTGCCACTGTGTTTTTTATCAAGTTGACTGCCTGCGAGACGCCTGTGACGCCGGTGGCGCTGGAGAAGCTGTTGACGTTGCCAAGGTTGCGGTAAATGGGAACATTATCGACCAGCCTCCATTCGGGATTGCTCGTTCCTGAGCTACTAAGTAGCCCTCGCAACCCGTAAGGTGCAAGTGCCTGGACAAACTGCTGCTGGAGTTGGTCGTCAGCAAATACCTGGGAAACCTGCTGGCTCATCTCCATTAGACCTTCCAGCAACTGCAAGCCGCCTGCTCCCAGCATCGTCGAGTCGAGAATTTCCAGCAGGCTCAGATTCATCTGCTGCATCAACTGGCCCGTCTGTTCCAGGAAGGCGGGCAGGTGCTGGGAGGGCCAGAGCGAGGGATACATGTAGCCCGCGCCGCTCGGCCCGGCGAGCAGTTCGTCATTGGCCGTGGCCGTGCTGGCATAATAGGCTACCAGCGCTGGTGCCGCCTGCGCCAGCACCGGTGAAATGGTCCAGCCAATGGGGATGCTGCCGCGTGCGCCATCGTGCCAGAGCTGCTGCATGCGTAACTCGCTGTATTGCAGGTTATCGCCATCGCTCATAGTGAACGAGAGATAGACCCTGTCTGTCTGTGGAGTCTGAACAGTCGGCATCGATTTTGGCGCAGCCAATGGTGCGCTGGCGGGAATTGAAGTGAACACTTCCAGATTGGAGAAGAAATCGCTTGCCAGCACGGTGATGGCCGCTTTGGAAGCCAAACTGACACCGCTTTGCTCACTGATGAACCAGCCCAGATGCGCGGAACCTGCTGGAAACTTGCTGAACATCTCCTGCATCAGCTTGTGTTCGGAGGAGAGGGGATCGGTGATGTCAGGGAGAATGTCTCGCGGGTCGAGCCAGTAGACGAAGGTGCGCGTGGCAACCAGGAACGAGCGCAATGGAATATTTCCCGGATCGCGGGAGTCGAGCGTGCCGCCAGGATTGAGGCCCGCGATCAGCCGCGAAGAGGATGCGCTGAGCAGGTTGTCATACGCCCATTTATACGCCTGAAAGCGTGTCTTCCATTGGAACTGATTCAGGTCGAAGAAGCTGGCAAGCTTGAAAGGGGTTTGCAGCGCCTGCGCCTGGGCAGGGGAGACGATGATGGCATCGCGCTGTCCCGCCAGCGTTGTAGCGATGTTGATGCTATCGGGGAAATCAGGGTTGTAAATAATCATGCCATGTACGCTGTCACGATACTTGATGAGCATGGCCTCAAGCGCGTCATCGTTTCTGGCGGGTGCGTATTCATGCGGGATGTGCGGGAAAATCGTTTTCAGCCAGAAATCATCCTGTGGATCGCTCATCAGCAGATACACTCTGGGCTGTGGACGGTTAATCAGGCCTGCCATCGTGGTAATTGTCAACTTCGCTTCTCGCGAGGCCCCACGTATATCGTAGACCTCAAGCTGCTGCGGCGTTTGAAACCCCGGTATAAACCTGTTGGCCGCCCAATCCAGGCCTGCAACTTCATTGCTGCTCATTGTCATACTCCTTCTCTTTTTGTTCGCCTGTTAGCCTCCTGCATTATAGACGCTTTTGCCGCATCTTTCTAGAGGTGAACATGCTGAGGAAGCGGAGAATGTAGGTAGAATTTGCCCTTGACCCGCGTGGCTCATCAGGAGTATGCTTATTACCAACGTGAGGGGCTTAAACTCGTAACGTGGAGCCATGCTGGCTCCTGAAATGCCTGAGACACCTGAGGCGACCCACGACGGTGTGGGTCAACCTATCCGAACACAGCCAGACCAGAAAGGATAGCAGACATGTCTGAAAAAATGGTTGCACCCGAACTCTTCCGCCCGCCTGTTGATTTCCCCGCCGTTCCCTATGACCATCTGCTGCGTGAAGCCGCCGCCCGCAATCCTGAGCGCACAGCCATCATCTATCACGATTTGATGCTGACCTATCGCGAGGTGGTCTCGATGGTCAACAGTATCGCCAACGGCCTGCGCGGCCTGGGCATCGGCAAGGGCGACCGTATCTGCCTGCTCACACTCAATCGCCCGGAGTACACCATCACCTTCTTTGCCGCCGCCTCGATCGGGGCTGTGGTTAGCCCGATGAACCCGGCGTATAAAGACCGCGAAGTGGGCTACCAGCTTGAGAACTCCGAGGCCGGCACCATCCTCATCCAGCGTGAGTTGCTGCCCCTGCTGCAAACGGTGCTCAGTCAGAAGTCGCTGCCCAACCTCAAGCACGTCATTGTCACAGGTGAGACGGTGCCGGAAAGCATGCCCGAAGCCGTACCTTTCGCGCAATTGCTACGCAACTCATCACCGCAACAGCCCGCGCCGGTTGAGATCAGCCCCGACGACCTGCTGGCCCTGCCCTACTCTTCCGGCACCACCGGCTTCCCCAAGGGCACGATGCTCACTCATCGCAATCTGGGCGTTAACAATCTCCAGTTCATCACCGCCTTGCAGGTGATCCCTGAAGATGTGGCCCTGCTCTTCCTGCCCTTCTACCACATCTACGGCGTCATGCTGACCGGCGGCTTCCTGCTCTCCGGAGCCACACAGATCATGTTGGAACGCTTTGACCTGATGCAATCGCTGGAACTATCCCAGAAACATGGCGTTACCTACTATTTTGCAGTGCCGCCGATCATCCTGGCCCTTGCCAATGCCCCCGTTGATCTGAGCAAGCTGAAGACGGTCAAATATGTCTTTTCCGGTGCCGCCCCCTTGCCGATGGACCCGGCGCGCAAGTTGCAGGAGAAGTCGGGCGTCAATGTGGTGCAGGGCTATGGCATGACCGAGGCTTCCCCGCTCACCCACGCCCAGCCACATGACCCTGCTCTCGTGCGTCTCGACAGCGTCGGCATGCCCGTCCACAATACGGAGCAAAAGATTGTCGACATCGAAACAGGCGAGCGCGAATTGCCCGTAGGTGAAGATGGCGAGATCATCATTCGTGGCCCGCAGGTCATGCAGGGCTACTGGAAGGCTCCCGCGGAAACGGCTGCCTCCCTGCGCAACGGCTGGCTCTACACCGGCGACATCGGCCACGTCGACGCAAACGGCTACACCTACATCGTCGACCGCAAGAAGGAGATGATCAAGTACAAAGGCTTCGGCATCGCGCCCGCCGAACTCGAATCCCTCTTGATGGAGCATCCCGCCGTCATGGATTCAGCCGTCATCGGTGTCCCCGACCCGGAGGCTGGTGAACTGCCCAAAGGCTTCGTCGTCATTCGCCAGGGGCACGACGTGACGCCTGATGATATCCTGGTCTTCGCCAACGGCAAGTTGGCCGGCTACAAAAAGTTGCATGAGATCGAGTTCATCGAAGCCATTCCAAAGGTCGCCTCCGGCAAAATCCTACGCCGCGAGCTGAAAGAACGCGAAAAAGCTCGTCGTGCCGCAAATCAAGCGTGATTGAGGTGAACAATGTTTGCACCAGAGCTTTTCCGACCGCCGGTGGATTTTCCCGCTGTGCCCTATGATCACTTGCTGCGCCAGGCAGCCGGTCGCAGCCCGGAGCGTACAGCTATCATTTACCATGATTTGATGCTGACCTATCGTGAGGTGGTCTCGATGGTCAACAGTATCGCCAACGGCTTGCATAGCCTGGGCATCGGTAAGGGTGATCGCATCTGCCTGTTTACGGTCAATCGACCCGAATATACTATTATGCTCAATGCCGCCGCCACCATTGGCGCGGTCGTCACGCCCATGAACCCCGCGTACCGGGAGCGCGAGGTCGCCTACCAGCTTGAGGATTCCGAGGCCGATGCTATTCTGGTGCATCGCGACCTGCTCCCCCTGCTGCAAACGGTCCTCGACCAGCGCTCACTGCCTCATCTCAAGCACGTCATCGTCACAGGTGCTGAGGTGCCGGAGAGTATGCCCACGGCCATCCCTTTCGCCCGCTTGCTACGTGAATCATCTCCAAAACGGCCCGATGCAGTCGAGATCGACGGTGATGATTTGCTGGCCCTACCCTACTCTTCCGGCACGACCGGCCTGCCCAAAGGTGTGATGCTCACTCATCGCAACCTGACGACCAACCATCTCCAGTTCATCACTGCGTCGGGCATCAATAACAGAGATGTGACGCTGATCTTCCTGCCGATGTACCACATCTATGGTGTTATGCTGACCGGCGTCTTCCTGGCGGCAGGCGCGACGCAGGTGCTGCTGGAACGCTTCGACATTCAGCGCGTATTACAATTGTGCGAGAAACACGGCGTCACCTGGTTTTTCGCTGTGCCGCCCATCATCCTGGGGCTTGCCAACTATCCCGGCGACCTGCACGAACTGCGCACCGTCAGGTATCTCATGTCCGCCGCCGCGCCTATGCCACCGGAGCCTGCACGCAAACTGCAAGAGCGGCTGGGCGTCACGATTGTGCAGGCCTATGGCCTGACTGAGACCTCACCCGATACGCATATATCCCCGTCTGCCTCTTCATTAATGCGCCTGGACAATGTAGGCCTCGTAGTTCACAACACGGAGCAGAAGGTGGTGGATATTGAGACGGGCGAGCTCGAGTTGCCTGTTGGTGAAGATGGTGAGATTCTTGTGCGTGGCCCGCAGATCATGCAGGGTTACTGGAAAGCGCCGGAGGAGAATGCCCGTGCCCTGCGCAATGGCTGGCTGCATACTGGCGACATCGGCCACATCGATGCCGAAGGCTACACCTACATTGTCGACCGTAAGAAGGAGATGATTAAGTACAAAGCCTTCAGCATCGCCCCTGCCGAACTCGAAGCCCTTTTACTGGAGCATCCCGCCGTGCTGGAAGCTGCCGTCATTGGCATTCCCGACGAGGAGGCTGGTGAGGTTCCCAAAGGCTTCGTCGTGCGCCGTCCCGGTCAGGAGATCACCGCCGGGGAACTGATCGCCTACGTCAACGGCAAGGTGGCCGGTTACAAGAAGATTGACACCATCGAGTTCATCGCTGCCATTCCCAGAACCGCCTCCGGCAAAATCCTGCGTCGCGAACTCAAAGAACGTGAGCGGAGCCGTAATGCAGGGTTATCGTAAAAAACCAGCACCGAAAATGGCGAGCTTGCACGCAAGCTCGCCATTTTCGGTGCTGGTTTTTTACGATAACCCCATCAGGAAGAGGCCACGAGCGAGGCATTCGCCTGCCAGGGCCAGCACTACGACGAGGTAGAGCATGCCGGTGGCTGATTGGAATGAGCGTTCACGAATGAGTTTCCAGGCCAGGGCGCTGAGCACCAGCGGCATGACGAAGCTGACGATGAGGCGCAGCCAGCCAATTGCCTCAACACTGATCGGTGTAACCACCGGCACATTGGCCGGTTTGACCTGCGTGCCCGGCGTGGGCGTGACCGAGCTGATGATAGGAGTCACCGTCGCCGTTTGCTGAGCCTTGACAGAGGTCGCGGCTGGAGTCGTGACATTACCGGCAGGTGTTATCGGCCCCGCGGCAAAGGTGAAAATGCCCTGTGCCAGAAGAGCGGCCAGCACAACCGTCACCGCGAACTGCAAAGGTTTTTCTGTCAGCGCGGGCGTCACGAGATACCAGTGGCCGAGCCACATGGAGGTCATTACACCGCCAATCGTGAGGGAGGCGGCGAAGAACTCTGCTACTGTGAATGCCCCACCCAGGCTGGCATCGCTGAGCGGACGATAGATTAGCGCCATCACTGCGATAGTGGCAATGCCTGCCAGAACGGCTGCTCCGCCAGAGACAAGCCGCAGTGTGCGCACAACGGAGCCACGTTTGCCCTCTTGAGTCCCGTTCTCCTGCGAACTACCCTCGCCCATCCCGATTGGTTGGCCTTTCTCTTGCACCACACCCGCATGTTTATCCATCCACAAAAAGATGTTATACGGGATCAGCAGCAGCAAAAAGAGCAGCAACGTGGGCGTTTCGTAAGGTATCCACGCCTTATCAAGCTGAATAAAGGTGTCGAGTAGCCCGGGAGACGAGAAATTCTGCTGAAACAGCAGCGTCAGACCTGCCAGAAACAGGTAAACAATCCCGTAGAGGACAAGAAAGCTGCGCTTAACCTCGTTGCGCACATCAAGTACGTAAAGCAAGCCAAACGAGCCAATCGTCAATTCCGACAGCACAATAAACAACACCAGTGGAAGCGTCTCTATCATATAATCTTTCAATCCTTTGAGCACATGGATAATTGCAGCCAGAAAGTCATAAAATATCCTCTTCCAGCCCTGTCAGATTATACATCTGTTCTGCTGGGCTGGCAAACGGGCGGATGGTGTTGTTTTTACTGGTCTGGCTTCTTACAGCCCGTCATCCTCGTTCTTAGCATTTCTCCTGTCAGCGATTGTACCCTTCACCTGCACATAAATGCAGATACCGAAGACGAGGGTGTAGACAAGTATCTGGGAGTAATTGATGGGTGAGTAGGTGAAGACGGGATAGACGAAGATGCCCCAGGAGACGATGGCGACGAGAATCCAGAGCGGAGAGTTGCGCACTCCCGGTCTGGCGAAGAGGCCTCTACTGACAAGCATGCTGCTGATAAGCACGACGACGAAGAAAAAGGTATACTCGAAAAGCCGGTAGAAATTAATCGGGGCGTGCGAAAACACCTGATACAGGCCGAAGCCGTAGAGGGCGACGAGGAGAATATACCAGGCGATGGAGAGAATGGAGCGCTTTTTTTCTTTGCTCTGCTCAAAAATATTCACAAATCGTCCTTTAACTCCTGTACTTGCTCCAGCACACGGAAAGTATTTCCTGGCAATTGCTCTGCTGTTCTGCCAGTATATCATACGAAGCAACAGGTGCTTCACTGCACTCAGCATAACAGTCCATCAAGTAAGCACTCACCCATGTCATTCAGAGCGCAGCGAAGAATTTAAGGGAACCACCTGGACAGAATGGCGAGGGGAGATTCTTCGCTGCGCTCTGAATGACATGCTGAGGACCTTTTCATGGCATGGCATATAACTAAGCGGCATGGTAATCAACTACCATGCCTGCAAAGCGTTACAATCTCTGGATTGGCTGCTCAATACATTACCCTTTTAGTGCTCTTCCGGTGGCATGACGGGATTCTGGACTTTGTCGAGTTCCTCCGGCGGCATAACGACATTGGGAACCTTGTTGACGTCTTCAGGAGGCATAACCGGGTTTCGGGTTGCCGTGTCTTCCGCTGGCATGACAGGATTGCGGGTTGCCGTGTCCTCGGGCGGCATGACCGGGTTCTGCACTTTATAAGGGTCTTCGGGCGGCATGACCGGGTTCCGACCGGGTATAGCAGCCTCTGGCTCTTCCAGGATTACAACATCCTCTGACTCCTCAATGATTACATCCTCTTCTGGCTCTTCCATGAAGTTCCTCCTTCCTCGCATATGATGATCGCGAGATAAAGATAATGTGCAGGCTTCGCTCCTCAGAAGCATGAGCAAACGAGAGTTTGTCTGCGTACTTAGTAGGGTTTCCTCGTAATATCGTAGTGCGATATCTCATAAAAGTCAATCTGCTTGCTCTTCCTACAAGCTGGCTAAAATCTTGTCCTCTGCTGCATAATCGAATTGTTTCTGGTCGATCTCGGCGGGCGGATGCTCCCGTTCCCATGTAATAGTGTGACGCAAAGCCTCTTGCAGGGGAACCGGCTCGCTGTATCCCAGTTCTTGCCGGATGCGCGAGGTATCTACCACCACATCCTGTTCTGTATTGATATCAGAGGCAAGCTGTTCCGGTAGAGTACCATCTGGCACAATCACTACCTTCCCCTGCCAGTCAATCTCCTGTCCAATTCTACTGACCCTCTCTGCCATCGAAAGTGTCTCCTGCTCGCCCACGTTATAGATGCGACCGCTGGCGCGCTCGTCGCTAACTGCCAGCGCAATGGCAGCAGCCACGTTCTCGACATAGCCATGCGTCCAGCGCCATTTTGCCAGGCGCTCCTCGAAGAGAATAGCCGGGCGCTGATCGTCCATACGCTTGACATACTCAAAAAGGCGATGCCGGTAATCGCCGGGGCCATACACTGCTGGCAGGCGCAAGATTGTGCCGGAAAGGTCAGGATCGCCCAGAATAACACGTTCGACCAGGATTTTATCGTAATTGTCGAGCCATTTGCCTGGGTCATCCTGCGCTCGCAGTGGTTCACTGCGATAGGGATAGAGGTTGTGGCGCAGTGGCGAATCTTCAGTAATTGGCAGGGCATCGGGCGGCCCATCTTCCTTGCGATTCACACGCCCGAAGGCCCGGTATACATCCTGGCTGCTGATCGCCAATACGCGCCGGGCAATGCCCTTGAAGACGCTCATATCATCCTGCGCATCCTGCTCCGTCATCGCCATCATATCCAGCACAACGTCGGGCGCGAGCCGTTGAAACTCCTCCCTGAAATCGCTCAAATAATGCCGGTCACCCGTGATTTCCCGTACCTCTACCGGCAAGTCGGCAGATGTTGTCTGTCCCCGGTGAAACAATGTGATCTCATACCCCATTTCGTTCAACCGGCGCACCACAAACGGCCCCATAAAGTTCGTGCCGCCAATAATCAGAATACGCATAATTCAAATCCCTTTCAGCAAAATCTTTTCTACATCTTGCTTCAACGATACTCGCTATGAGCATGTTTTACAAGGGAATAACTATGCTGTGAGCATAGGTGATGGAAGAGATATGCTGAGAGCATGGGCAAAATTAAAAACCTCCTGACAGAGCATTCCGTATATCTCTGCCAGGAGGGTGACTCTCTTACTTGCTACTGATTACCACACGTCCCATTTCCCGCCCTCGAACAGCATGCTCTGGAGGTCGGGAACTTGCCGCCTGCGTTCCCTCCGGTGTATCCGTCGGAGGTACAGCGGCAGGGTGATGAGGATACTTCCCACGACGCCCAGCACCACGAACGACAGCATGAGCAGCCAGGCCAGGAGGTACAGCGACATCGCTTTCACCCATTTCCTTTCGGGGTAGCTCCTCTACCCCTTGCTCTTCACAACTCCTTATCTACCAGAAATGACGTAAGTGCGAGCGAATAATCAAAAACTATAAAAAGCTGGTCTAGACATGTCATTCTGAGCGGAGCGAAGAATCTGAGGCCACCAATTGGTCAACAGGTGAGCGGGAGATTCTGAGCGGGCGAAGTCGGCCTGCGTCTCCTGCCCACCCTGCATCGTCTCGGTGTCCGGCACATGGCAATGGAGGCTTTAGATGCACGAACTATTGAAGAGATCAATCATACCCGGCAGATGTCAGGAGACCGGGCGGGTTATTACTTTTCTCAGCCGGAGATGCGCGCCTTTGCCCAGGCTGCGCTCGAACTCGGCTGGACGCTCATCGCCTACGAGGCCGATTTTTCTCAAGAGTCTGCACTTCTCTCGGAGAGAGGGCGCAACAACTGGCGTGAGGAAATGCAGGCCCGCAATATTCTCGCCGCGCTTAATACCCTGCCGTCGGATGCCAGGCTTTTTGTCTGGTGCGGTAACAGCCATCATACCAGGGCAATAGTTCCCGTTGATACCGGTGAATCCGACGAATACTGGGGCTTGATGGGATATCACTTCCACCAGTTGAGCGATATAAAGCATTTCGTACTCGACCAGACTAGAACAGTGCGTTTTCTCCCTCGTCCACGTCCGCAACAGGATCAGTGGCTGAACGAGCATAGCGCTGAATTGACTGCGCTGGGAGGCACAGGGGGCTTTCTCAATGAAGAGGCTCCCTCATGCTTCAACACTTCCTACAGCGAAGACGCCTTTCTCATTTCGCTATATAATGAGATGGAGTAATATCAAAATTTCAGGCTCTCCCCCTAAAAGGATGTGGACCCAGATCTCAAGTAAAGCGAAAGAGGGAGTATCATAATGGCAGAACAACGAGTAGCAAGCGCTTCTCCGTTTGAAGCGAAGATAGGCTTTTCGCGAGCCGTGCGCGTCGGTAGTATTATTGCCGTTTCAGGAACGGCACCGATTGGCCCTGATGGCAAGACGGTGGGTCAGGGAGATGCGGCAGCGCAGAT
The DNA here is from genome assembly GCA_963736995.1 of uncultured Chloroflexia bacterium. Classification (GTDB taxonomy): domain Bacteria; phylum Chloroflexota; class Ktedonobacteria; order Ktedonobacterales; family Ktedonobacteraceae; genus CADDYT01. The sequence continues at coordinate 659,918 of CAVTRB010000002.1, read as the reverse complement.
GCGTCGCTGCATTGAGATTGTGCGCTCCGCGCTGGAAGAGCTTGGCGCGAGCCTTGAAGATGTCATTCGCACGCGTACTATGCTTACAAACATAGCGGACTGGGAAAGTGTGGGCCTCGTGCATGGCGAATACTTCAGTCAAATTCGCCCGGCCAGTACCATGCTGCAAGTTGCTCGCCTCATCGACCCTGACTGGTTGGTCGAATTCGAGGCCGATGCCGTGGTCAAGGCTAGCGGTCTCTTATAACATGAAGTAAAGCGATTCCATTAGGCTCTCCATCTTTACGGGGGAAACAGGAAACCGTAGGGGCGATGCCCTGTGCTCGCCCGCTGTCCCTTGCGGGCGAGCACAGGGCATCGCCCCTACGGTTTCCTCCGAAAGGACAGCTATCCTCCCGTTGAACTATGTTGACATGTATTCCTCCTCACTCTAAAATAAAGCAGGTTGATGGAGCTTGCCTCTTAATTTTTCTCTGATGAAGCGAGGAAGATGCTATGCCGCGTTGTCTGAAATCCACGGTGCAGGGCCGATAATCCGGCAGGGAGCGAGGCGTGCGCAAATTGTGAGTGTTTGCTGCCGGGCGCGGTAGTGGCGGGCCGCTATCGCGTTGAGTCCCTACTTGGGCTGGGTGGCATGGGCGCGGTCTACCGAGTGGACGATACATTTGAGATGCAGCAGGTGGCGCTCAAGGTAATTTCCACTGCCGGTAGTAGCCTGGATGAGCAGACGGCGCGGGAGCGTTTTCGTCGCGAGGCCCGCTATGCGCACCAGCTTCAGCACAGAAATATCGTGCCGGTGCTGAACTTTGGTCAGGATGGCACGCTGCTCTACCTGGTCATGCCCCTCGTGACGGGCGGCACGCTGAAGGGGCTGTTGAAGAGCGAGAAGCCACTGCCGGTTGAGCAGGCCCGGCGCTACCTGAACGACCTCGCCGGGGCCATCGATGCCGTTCACGCGCACCCGCAGCAGATTGTTCACCGCGACATCAAGCCCTCGAACCTGCTCATTCATCAGGATGATGGACGGCTGGTGCTGGCGGATTTTGGCGTTGCGCGTGCCATGCAGAAGGAATCGGCGCTGACACAGCGCGGCTGGGCCGTCGGGACGGAGCATTACATCGCTCCGGAACAGGAGGCAGGTAAAGCCGAACCGCCCAGCGACATTTACTCGATGGGCGTGGTGGCGTACCAGATGTTTACAGGCTTGCTGCCCTTCCAGGCTGTGGTGCGCAATCGCGTTGCCGAGATTCCTCTGCCGAGCCAGCTCAATCCCGCCCTACCTGCTGCCATTGATCCCGTCATCATGCAGGCAATGGCAGTGGAACCTGCTCGTCGCTATCCGACGGCGCGTGCCTTTGCCGATGCCATCAATGAGGCGCTCAAAACGACTGCCCCCTCTGCTTCCCCTGCCTCGTCGCTCTCGGAGATGCCGACGCTACCAATATCTTCGTCTGCCTTATCTCCGCTTGTGCTTCCCGGGTTACAGGGGCAGGGACAGCAACACGTCCCCGTGAACAACGTCAATATTATGGTGCGCCTCGTCGTGCCTGAGAATGCCTGCAGCGCCTGCGGGCAGGAGAATCGGCGCCATTCGCGCTTTTGCCGTCGCTGCGGTCATCCTCTCGATGATACCGCGCCGGTCGTGACCGATGCCTGGCAGGTAGGCTATGCCAGCGATCCGGGACGACTGCATGTAGCAGAGGTGAACGAGGATATGCTGGTGGTGGTGCAGGGTTTATGCTCCAATCTCGCGCCGCCGTCTCGTCCCTACGGTCTCTTTGCCGTGGCCGACGGGCTGCGCCGTACCGGAAAGACTGCCAGCGGCCACGAAGCGAGCCGGTTAGCGATAGAGACGGTAGCTGATGTCCTGCTGCCTCAACTCTCCACACCTCTGGTCTCTTCGTTGCCGCAGAGCGGCAAAGCCGCTTCAACAGCAGGCAAGAATATGATCGTCGCAGGCCAGGCGGGGGTTGTCAATGGGTCGCAGGATGCCCTCCTGTTGGAACAATGGCTGCGCCAGAGTGTGCGTCGCGCCAACCAGGTGATTTACCACTACAACGACGATTTCGGTATCGAGATGGCGAGTACGCTGGCGGTGGCGCTCGTCTATAAATATCGTCTCTACGTTGCAAACGTCGGGGATTGTCGCGTCTATCATTATCGTGCGCAGCAGGACCTGCGGCTCATCACGAAAGATCACACGCTGGCCGCCAATCTGGTAGATGCGAAGCTCTTCACACCTGACGAACTGTACAAAAGTGCGAAACGCCACCAGCACTATCGCTACCTCGGCCAGGCCACTCCTGTGCAGGTTGACTTCTTCCAGCAGGAGGTCAAAGCTGGCGACCTCATCCTGCTCTGCTCCGACGGTCTCTGGCACATGCTGCGCGACGAGCGCCTGCAAGAGTTGCTCGCACTGGGCCAGAACGGTGACCTGCAAACCATGGCACGCACCCTCGTTGATGCCGCCAATATTGCTGGCGGAGAGGGCAATGTGAGCGCGATTGTGGTGAAGATTCAGTAGAAGGAGTCCTGCGATGGAGCGCTGTAACTCTTGCCAGGGAGAGCTTGAGCCGACGACGAGGCGTTGTCGGCGTTGTGGTCAGATTCAGCCGCTCTCTGCTACGGCCATACCGGTGCAGGTGGTGAATGGGCGCAGCAAGTACTGCCCGCACTGTGGTCATCCCATCCGGGCCAATGCCCGCTTCTGTGGAAATTGTGGAATGTTATTGCACTGGATTCAGGAGCAATCTTCTTCTGATAAAGATCATCGCTTTGCCATCTTTGACCAAATCACTCTGCTGCAAACAATCCTGGTGGCGGTGCTGCTGGCGACCCAGGTTCTCCCACAGCCGACTATCAGCAGCGGCGTGTCTGCCCAGAGCGGAATAGCGTACAGTGTTCCGCTGGCGAGTTTCCTGATGCTTGCGGTCTCGCTCGCGGTTGGCTACTGGTTCGTGCTAGCCGGGGCACTGCGCTCGTATTGGAGTGTGTGTGTTCCCGTAATTGCGCTCCTGACGGGGATATTAGCCATCCAGCCTCTCATTGCAATTGTAGTTGGGATCAACCTTGATCTGTTCACACCGGAATTATGGCTGAGCATGGCTCAACTTGTTGTCCTGGCTGCTTTCTGGCTCTGGGCGTTAATTATCCTCAGACAGAACCGGAATTTGCCCGCGCCTGGCAGCCGTTTCGCTAGCTGGCATGGATGGGCTTTCGTGGGCGTGCTTGCCCTGCTTCTGATTTACTACGGTCTGGCATTCGGCATCTGGCTGATATACTTTCGTACCGGGTTGAATCCTGCCGCAAATAGTTTCTTACTCGGTGCAATTGGCGGGCAGGTGGTGCTGCTTCCTCTTATTCTGGTGCTTCCCATTCTCGCACTTAGTATGGACCTGCTGCATCGAGCGCAGAAGACCGTCAAGCGCATCGTTCTTAACGAGCAGGGAGAAGTTCGCTTTCCCCGCCTGCTCGTGGGCCTGACGCCGTTAGCGGTCGTCGCCATGATCGTCAATGAATTGCGTAAGGGCAGCAGTGAGCTTATAGCGGGGCTGGTGCTCATCATCATCCTGGCGGGAATCGTTGTGCTGCTCGTTCGCTTTGCGCAGGTAGACAGAAATTGGCCGCGAGAGATGCCTTCTTTCTGGTTGTACGTAGGAGCCACTTTCGTCTTTATTGATATCGTGTTGATTGTTGACCTCAACTACTTTCCTATGGGACTGGCGCAACTGGTTGTCTCGACGCTCTCTGTACTATTGAGAGTACCTATCGCATTGGGTGCGCTAACGGTAGCACTGTTCCTGATTGTACGTGGACGAATGGGCAGGCCCGGAATAGGAACTGGTGGGCTGTTTCTAGCGCTGGTCGTGCTGATGGTGCTGTCCGTCTCTTTGCCCTCTACCCTGGCTGCTTTTGGCCTTGATTTGCCACAGCCGGGCAATTATCTGGGCTTAATGATCGTCAGCGTCGCAGCCGCAATGCTGGTCTGGATGCTGTTCTTGTCTGTACGCGGGCAATGGCAGGAGGCAATAATTCCGTTTGCTCTCATCTTACTCCTGTTGATCGGGCTGCAACTGGTGGAATGGGTATATGTTCTCCTCCAGCAGGTCATTCCGCGCCTGAGTTCACTTTCAACAATTCTGCTTGCTGCTCTCTTTCTCATGTTCCCTCTCTGGGATGCTCTAAAACCCGTTTTCCAGGAGCAGCTTGCTCCCCGCTTAAGTAACCTCATACCGGCGCTCAAGCGTTTCAACTCAACAGGCTCTGACAAGAAGGCTGACGAGGCCAATCCTTTGTTCACAGAGGAGGGGCATGTTTTGCTACTGGCAGGTTACACGCTGGTCAGTAACGCCCTCCTTTTGTATCTGGGAACGTTCCATGAGCCGGTAACAGGTGCGGTCCTCCCGTCCTTCCTGCAAAGTGACCTGACCGCTTCGAGCGGAGTACTCTTACTGGGGATACCACTGGTTGTGCTGGGGTTCGTTCTGGCAATCAGGCATCTGCCACAGGCAGCGTCGCTCTTACCAGGCAGGCGCGTTTCCTGGCAGCCAACACAGCGCGTAGTTGTGGGAAGTGGTGTCCTTGTAACAATCATCGTTACCGCTTTGTTGCTCACCATCGCTCTGCCCAGGCAGATTCAGGCCAGCGAGAATCAGCAGTATGGACCAACGATTCCCGGATCCGATTGCGATAACGGCGGAGCAAACTGGTCAGTAGTCTCCGGTAGCCCGATCAGTATCAGTTGTTTGAAATCGGGATTAGAGGTGAAGATAGTGGGGCGGAGCGCCGGACGCATAAGCTTTATACCTCCTAGCGGCGTCTTCACACAGAATTATCGGGTCTCGGTACAGGTGGATTTCAGCCATCTTTTAGGCGGCTGTGTGAGTATTGAGACACGCGCCACCTCAGTAGAGAATTATTCGAATCTTATTTGTTACGATGGTTCATGGGGGATACATCGTATGGTTGGCAAAGCAGAGACTATCCTCGCCCTGGGCGCTTTTAGACGGGCTACAAGCTATACAATTGAAGCTACTACTATTGGCGCGAACCAGCGTATTGCCATTGATGGGACAGAGCTTGGCTCTGTCTCGGACACGACACTGACTACCACCATGAGTGTCAACCTGAGAATTTATAATTTTGGTAGCAGTATGGGTTCGGTTATTTTCAGTAACTTCGTCTTTACTCCTCTCCCGTGAACGCAAAGCTTACGCTATTTACTTCACTCTGCCGCTAACAGCCAGCAACGCAGCAGTTCCGCGACGCTCCAGGCCTGGGCGAAACAGCCGCCAGGAGTGTAGGGGAGTTCTGGCTCCGCCACTTCGCTGATGGTTCCCAGACAGGCCACCCACAGGTGGTCGATCAGCGGTTCGAGCAGGGGGAGCAGCGCGGAGCGGTTGTTGTTCAAATAGAGATGAACGTCAATATAGGGACCAATGAGCCACGGCCAGACCGCGCCCTGGTGGTACGCGCTGTCGCGCCGGATACGATCCCCGTTGAAATGATTATGGTATTCGGGATTGTCAGGACTCAAGCTGCGCAGTCCCATTGGCGTCAGCAGGCGCTCGGTCACTTTCTGGAACATGCTGCGCGTCTGCTCCTCTGAAAGCAGGTTGTGTGTCAGTGAGGCCGCGAACAACTGGTTGGGGCGCAGCGAGGCATCATTCTGGCCTGCGATCCCATCGACATCCACGACATCGTAGAGATAGCCCCCGGCCTCGTTCCAGAAACGGGCAGCGAAATTCTGGCTCACTTGAGAGCGCAGCTGACTGTACTGTGAAGCGTCCGTTGAGAGATGCACCGCCCAGGACTCCATGTATGTTAGCGCGCAGTACCAGAGCGCGTTGACCTCGACCGGCTTGCCCCGGCGCGGCGTCACCACTCGCTCATCTACCTTTGCATCCATCCAGGTGAGTTGCACGCCAGGCGCTCCCGCTCGCAGCAGTCCATCCGTGGAGTCGAGGCCAATGTTATAATCCGTTCCCCTGACATGCCATTGAATGATGTTGGACAGCACGGGGAAAAGCTCCTTCAGCAGCGTCCAATCGCCCGTGGCTGAGAGATAGCCGGAAATGGCATGGAACATCCAGAGTGTGGCATCAACGGTGTTGTATTCAGGCGCTGCACCACTATCGGGGAAACGATTGGGAATCAGGCCGTCGTGGGTGAAGGAGGCGAAGGCTTTGAGCAGGCCACGTGCCTCGCTATAGCGGCCAGTGGAGAGCATCAGGCCGGGCAGGGAGATCATGCTATCACGGCCCCAGTCGGTGAACCAGGGATAACCAGCGATGATCGTCTTGCGGTCAGGTGAGAGACGCAGCGCCTGCTTTCCTTCGTTGCCATTGGCGTAATCAGGGCGAGCGACGATGAACTGATCGGCAGCGATGACCAGCCGTGCCTGCACAGGATCGTGCAGGGGCAGCTTGCTGATCGAGGGGGCGGCCTCGATCAGCAGTTGTTTGGTGCGCAGGTGGTAACGCGTGAGCGCCTGTGCCACGAGTTCTTCATGTTGCGGCCCGCCAAACTCGGCGGCGAGATCACTTTCGGCACTCAGCATCAGTGTGACACGCTGGCCGGGAGCCATCTGGACGCGGAAGATGCCGGGCTGGTAGACATCCTCTGTAGCGGGCAGTCCGCGCTCGCTGTCACGCACGTGGAAGACGTGCCAGTACCAGTAGCCGGTGGGAGTGAAGGTCGCCGTTGGCCCGGCAATAATGGAGACAGGCGGTGCGCCCTCGTAAGCGCGAAGGCGATAGTGGTTGCCCTCAGCATTCATCAGGAAATGCCAGTCGTGCGCACCCTGCGTCGTGGCGTGATAGTCGCGTGAGAGACAGAAGGGCAGCAGATCAAGCGTCAGGGGCCGGGAGGTCTTTTCGCTCTCCTCATCAAGCGATCCTTGCAGGATATACTGCACATAGGTCGTATTTTGTCCATATTCCATCCAGAGGCGTTTCTCAAGTGTGAGCGTCTCTGAGAGGCGATAGATAAAATAGGGGATGTCGCCTTCGAGGCCAACTCCTTCAAGATGCTGGTATCCCTGCGGGTCGATCGTGCCATCTTTATACTCGTTAACGCCCAGCTTGAGAAATTGCCCATTGGGCAGAGTTACCTCCTCGTCGATCTTCGTTACCAGCACCGTGCGGTCGACGGGTGGATGCAGCGCGGCCACGAGCAGGCCATGATAGCTGCGCGTCGTCGCACCATTGATGGCTCCGGCTCCATAGCCACCCAGGCCGTTCGTCACCAGCCACTCGTGATCGAGTCCCTCACGTAGATTCTGACAGATTTCCGGGGCAATGTAGAGATTCCAGGCATTTGTTGGCGTGCGGTTCATGCTATCCATGTCTTGCTCGATAATCATAGCCATCATCTTTCTTATGCCTCGATAGCTGCCTTCATGCGCTGTAATGCAGTTTCGAGCCGCTCGTAGGGCGCGGTAATTGAGATACGCATGTAGCCCTCGCCCGCGTCGCCGAAATTCGTGCCAGGGGTGATGAAGACGCCGGTTTTGTCAAAGAGCCAGTTCGTAAAAGCGCGTGATTGGAAACCACGAGGCACTGCTGCCCAGATATACAGGCCCGCTTTCGGCGGTGCTGCCTGCATACCGAGAGCATTGCAGCCTTCTACCACGAGGTCACGGCGGCGGTGGTAGATGGCGTTGCGCTGCTCGATCCATGTGCGCGGCAGGTGCAGGGCTTCGATGGCAGCGTACTGGATGGGCCGGAAGATGCCGCTATCGATGTTGCTTTTTAAGCGGCCAACTGCATCGACCAGTGCGGGATTGCCAACCAGCATGCCGATACGGAAGCCGGCCATGTTATACGTCTTACTGAGGGAATGCAGTTCTACCGCGACCTCCATCGCCCCCGGTATCTGCAAAATACTCATGGGACGAAAATCGTCGAAGTAGACCTCGGCGTAGGCCATATCATGCACGATGACAAGATTGTGCTGGCTGGCAAACTCCACCGCCTGCTCGAAAAAGCTGCGATCAGCGCAGGCCGCCGTCGGGTTATTGGGGTAATTGAGCCAGAGCAGCCGCGCCTTTGCCAGCACATCCGTCGGAATGGATGCCAGGTCGGGCAGATAGCCGTTCTCCTCACGCAGGGGCAGCAGATATGGCTGCGCACCTACAGTAGTGCTGCCCGTGACATAGACGGGATAGTACGGGTCTGGGATCAGCGAGACATCACCGGGGTTGAGGACTGCCGAGGCCACGTAGGCCAGCCCCTCTTTGGAACCCAGCAGCGGCAAAATATTGCGCTCCGGCATCAATTGCACGCCGAAGCGCTGCCCAAACCATTCCGCGATAGCCTCGTGCAGCGCCCGCATGCCCCGGTACTCCGGATAGCGCGTGTTTTCGGAATCGTGTAACGTCTCACACAGCCGATCAATCACGGGTTGAGGCGCTGGCAAGTCCGGGTCACCCATCGAAAGGCTAATCACATCCATGCCAGCTGCCTTACGCTCGGCTATCTTCTTTTTTGCGTCGGCAAAATGGTACGGTGGTAAGTTTGTAATCAAGTTGGATAACTGCACTATTTGCTCCTCAAAAGTGATGTTAGCAATCTGAAACTTTCCACCAACTATTATATCATTCATTCTGGCCTGCATCGCATGCCTGATAGGGTCAGGAACATGTAGGGGCGTAATAATCTGGACAACCAGAACAGGTATGGTGATCCTGTAGGGACAGGGGGTGAGGTGGGGTGGCTGAGGGGGCCTTGTGCCTGTCCGCCTCGCCCAACAGACGTTTCGGTTTGGTGAAGCGAACGTGGGGCTTGCACAGCGGACAGGCACAAGGCCCCACCCCACCTCTTCTCCGCCCCTGTCCCTACAGGACTTCCCGATCTTGCCTGTTCAACCTCAACATTGCCCCTACGCTGGTTCAGCTTCATACCAGTTTTTGCCGACTTTCAGTTCAACTTTGATCGGCACGTCCAGCTTGTAGACGCCTTCCATTAGAGATGTGGCGAGCCGTTTGGTGCGTTCAAGCTCTTCGACGGGTACCTCGAAGACCAGTTCGTCATGTACCTGCAAGATCATGCGCGTCTTCAGTCCGTTGGCTTTGAGAGCGTGCTGGATGCGAATCATGGCAATCTTAATCAGGTCGGCATTGGCCCCCTGGATGGGCATGTTGATCGCTTCACGTTCGAGCGCCTGCCGTTCAGTTACAGGCAATGAAAGCATGTCGGGAAAGAAGCGCTTGCGCCCGAAAAGCGTATTGACATAGCCCTGCGTGCGCGCCTGGTTGAGCGTGCTATCGACGTAGTGCTTGATCGACGGGAATGTCTCGTGATAGCGCTTGATGAAATTCGACGCCTCCATGTTGCTCATACCCGTGATCTGCGCCAGCCCGAAGGCCGATTGCCCGTAGAGTACGGCATAGACCACGGTTTTCGCCAGCCGGCGCTGATCTTTCGTAACCTGTGAGACGGGTACGCCAAAGAGCGTGGAGGCTGTGATGGTATGAATGTCCTCGCCCTTGCTGAAGGCCTCGACCAGGCGCGGCTCGTGCGTAATGTGCGCCAGGATACGCAGCTCGAACTGCGAATAGTCGGCGGTGAGCAGCACGTAGCTGGGATCGGCGATGAAGGCGCGGCGAAGCTGGCGGCCCAACTCGGTGCGCACGGGAATGTTTTGCAGGTTCGGGTTGCTCGACGACAGACGACCGCTGGAAGCCACTGTCTGGTTAAATGATGTATGCACACGCCCTGTCTGCGGGTCCATCAGTGCCAGCAGGCCATCGACGTAGGTGGATTTGAGCTTGGCAAGCTGGCGATACTCCAGCAGGTAATCGATCATGGGATGCTTGCCGCGCAGCCCCTCGATGATATCGGCACTCACGGAGTAGCCGGTCTTCGTTTTCTTCCCCGCCGGTAGCTTTAATTCGACGAAGAGGATTTCGCCAAGCTGCTTTGTCGAATTAATGTTGAAGTGATGGCCGACGGCATCGTAAATCTTGTGCTCCAGTTCGGCGATCTGCTCGCTCAGAGTCATATCGAACTCGCGCAGGAAACTGGCATCGAGCGCCACGCCATGCATTTCCATCTGCATTAGCACCGGCAAAAGCGGCAGCTCAATATTGTTGTGGAGGTTCATCAGGCCGTGCTTTTCCATTTCGGTGCGCACTGGCTCAACCAGGCGCAGGGTCATGTCCGCGTCTGCTCCCGCGTAGTCCGCGGCTACGCGCACCGGCACCTGCGCCATGCTGATCGCCTTGCTGCCGGTCCCGATCAGCTCCGTAATCGGAGTCATCACGTGTCCCAGGCGCTGGAAGACCTGGTCTTTGAGTCCCAGTCCTCGCCGTCCAGGGTCGGTGAGGTACGCTCCCAGCATGGTGTCGAAGGCCAGGCCGCGTATGTTGACCCCGTTGCGTGCCAGCACAAGCATATCGTACTTGGCATTGTGCATGTACTTTTTGATGTTCGCATCTTCCATGATGGGTTTGAGCGTATCCAGCACGTACCTGAGCGGCAACTGGCGACCAACCTCTTCACCGTTGAGCGGCGGCACGTGTCCCAGGGGGATGTAATATGCCTCGCCGGGCGCGGTTGCCAGCGACATGCCGACCAGTTCGGCGTGCCAGGGGTCTTCTGAGGTGGTTTCCGTGTCGAACGCGAAACCACCCGCGCCATACATGCTCTGGATGAGCACGTCGAGAACCTCTTCGCTATTCACGATCATCGTATTGGTTGTGAATAGACCGCTTTGATCCTTGAGCAGTGGCGCGGCTGGTGTGGGAACGCCCGGCATGCGCAGGCGATGTACTTTTTCTGGCTCGGGCAACGCCGTTTCAAACAGGCTTAACTGCGTTGGCTCCGCTTCGCTCTCCACTTCAGCGACCTCGCCGCTCTCCTGCGCCTGCTGAACCTGGGCCACTGCAAAGGGCAGGTTATTCGCGTTGGCAACCCCTGCGGAGGGAGGCGCTGGCGGTATCATAATCGGCACAATGCCCACTGGCGGAGCCAGCAGCAGATCTTCTTCCTCGACATCCACAAGCGAAACCGTTTCATCGCGACCCGCAACAGGTTCGGCCTCGCCAGCAGAGCGGACATCCACAGGGAAAGCCCCTGTAGAATGAGCAGCGCTTTCTGCCATACCGGACAGCGCCTCTGTACCCGTTTCGCCTTCACCGCTTCCTTCCGGCTGGAAGAGCTTGAGCGCGCGGTCGATGAGCGAGCGAAATTCGAGCTGGCGGAAGATTGCCAGCACCTTATCAGGGTTAGCCTGTCCGGTACGGGCACCTCCCAGATCAAGCTGGACAGGGACGTTGCGCACTATTGTGGCCAGGTATTTGCTTTGCCTGGCCTGTTCGATGTGCTCGCGCAGCAGGCGCTGTTCCTTTGGCTTGAGTTCGTCGACATGTTCCAGAATGTTTTCCAGGCTGCCATAGTCAGCAATTAGCCTGCTGGCCGTCTTCTCGCCAATGCCAGGAACACCGGGAATGTTATCCGATTTGTCGCCCACCAGTCCCTTGAAGTCCGGTAGTTGTCGCGGCTTGATGCCGTAGCGTTTCCAGACGCCTTCCACGTCATATGCCTCCACCTCGCTGATGCCGCGCTTGGCGACCTTGACGGTGACGTGGTCATCCACCAGTTGCAGTGTATCCATGTCACCGGTGAAGATGATCGTTCCAACGTCCTCGCTGGTAGCCTGTACAGAGAGCGTTCCCAGCACATCATCGGCCTCGAAGCCATCTTTCTCATAGATGGGAATGCCGAAGGCCTCCACCACTTCGCGAATGCGACCAAATTGCGGGCGCATGATGTCCGGCATAGTAGGCCGGTGCGCCTTGTACTCCGCATACTGTAGGTGCCGGAAGGTCGGCGCGGAACGATCAAATGTCATGGCAATGTAGTCCGGCTTCTCGTCATTGAGGGCCTTCATGAGCAACATGGTGAAGCCGAAGGTGGCGTTGACGACCTCACCACTGCGCGTCGACATATCTTCAGGAACGGCATGGAAGGCGCGATGAATCATCGCATGCCCGTCAATCAAAACAAGTTTCTTTCGCTTTCTCTCTTTTTCCTGTGTTGTCATCTCTATTTCCTTAAAACAGTCTCTCGCAGGGCCTCGATTTATCGTGGCCACCGCCGATTTATCGGCCACAGGAGCTCCTCGTGGCCGATAAATCGGCGGTGCGCACAATGAATTGCGCGCCTACGATGGTATGTGATCGTTCGTCAAATTACGATAGTGTGTATCAGTTCGTCAAATCAGGCCAGGACGCGATAGCTGCCCTTTGCGCCGCCTTCCCAGACGCACAGGCTGGCGCTGGAAGCAGGCGTCTCGCTTTCGGATGTCGCGGTAATAAGTACAAAAACTAATTCGGTTACGTCTTTCAATGGAATGTTTTGCCAGTCGGGGGTGCGTAACCACTCTATGAGAACGGGCGTAAGCTCGCCCGGCGCGGGCTGTGCCAGGCGCGTTGTCCACGTGGCCGTATTGAGATAGACCTGCCTGCCTTGATTGACCGGGTCGATGCGTACCATGTGCGTGTGCCCGGCAATGGCGTACCGTAAGGTCGGATCATTCTTCAGTACGTTATGCATGCCTGCCGCCACTTCCTCGGCCATGAGATAAGGCACGGGCGTGCAGATGGCGGTAATGGCTTCGGTTGTTGGCTGCTCCAATGTCTCGCGTAACATGGAGAACTCCACCAGGGCGTTGGCCTGTGCCTGAGCCACATCCACCCCTGCCACCGGTGTCCAGTCGGTTTTGCGCGCCTGCATATCCTGTTGGAAGGCGGCGAAGTCCATCATCGCCGCGCTGAACAGCTTGCCCGGATTTCGCTCATCGCCCGGCGCAAGCTGTGCCAGTGGCGTATAGGGATGGGACATCATTTCCGTGATGCGGCCCGTTACCTCGATGACCAGTTCTGGATTCAATACGCTGAGCAGCGCCATCACGCGCACTATGCCCATTGCTGGCTCAAAGTGGTCAAAGTAGGGGTAGCCCTGGCTGATAAGGTACGCCGCGTGGTGATAATAGTGCGAGCCGACGGGCAGCGCTATCTGCTCTGGACACGCGGTGAGCGGCTCTCCCTGCTCATCCCACAGCCCGGCGGCAGCATGGTTCCAGAAATCATAGGCGTTGCCGTGTTCAATGTAGACATCCGGCAAGGGCCGGTAAAAACGCGTTAAGCAGAATGAAACTGCTTCTGTCTCCTTTGCCCCACCAATCGCTTCGAGAATGCGTTTTCTCACCGGCTCAAATCGCAACTCTATATCATGGTTGCCCGTAATGAAGGTAATACGATGACCCGCAAAAGAAAGAAACTGGCGTAAGGCCTCGAAGAAAGGGCGATGCGCCGCGATGATCTTTTCTAATTTGTCCAGTGCTGTAGGAATACCGGTGGTGCCATGCAGGTCGTAGGGAGGCGTAACGAGAAAGTCAAAGCAATCGCCATTGATGATCAGTTCGATAGTATCAGCCTGACCCAATGGTTGCCCGGGTTTAGTGGCTTGCAGTAACCCTTCCAGCGCCGCCTGTTGATACTCACCGAAGCCGTCAAGGATGGTGTTTCCATCGGCAAGATGAAGATCACTCACGACTAATTTGATAATAGACATAGGAACCCTTTCTGAATCCTATTCCGTTTCTGTCTTGCGCAAGCGGAAATAAAAGATGATGGCTGTGTTTCTCGCCATTTGCTTAATTTTAGTACGTTTGTGACGAAATGTATAGTATAGTCAAATGGCAGAGGAAGGTGTACCTTTTAGGCTGTTTCGTCGTCATATCATATACAGTACATGATGCGCTGAATATCATAGCTTCCTGCCCGGCAGGAAGATAACGAGGGAAAGCTAGTACACATCGTGCCGCAATAACGTATTTCTCCTGACGTTGGGAACGTTCCGGGGAAGTGTTCAGTGTTGTTTGTCCTTAGTTTCATACGAGGTGAAATCATGGCTCGTCGTAGCAGTGCTACTGTAAGTTCAAACGGTGTAGGAGGTACGTATATGGCAGAGGATATTGAGGAGTTACTGACCGTGCGGGAGGTCGCTCGTCGCTTGAGGGTAGATGATACTACCGTCAGGCGATGGATTAAAAGCGGTGCTCTAGAGGCTATCACTCTTCCACATCGTGGGCGTCGTCAAGCATATCGTGTCAAAAAATCTACTCTCGATAAATTACTCCGGGGTTCTCAGTTGCCTGAGTAGTAGTTCTTCAAGCAACCGATCACTGCATGACAGCTAAACCTCCTGCGCCATCATCATCTGTTGAGGAGTTGGTGACTACATCAGACGTTTACCTCTCAAGGCAGCGATCACCAGGAGAGGGCGCATAGGTATATGTGTCCTCTCCTTTCGCTTTTCCTGCACCGCTTATCGACTCTTCCATGCTTCCCGAGTTATCTGACTCTATCCACGACTTCTCTATTCTCCCGTTTCTACTCTTTTATTAAGGCTATTGTCAATACGTCTATTTAATGGAAGAATATACTGTGATTAAAGGAGGCAGAAACAGGCACAAAGAAGATGGAAGAGATGTTCGCCGACCTGCCCCTCAATAAAATCTTTCTTTCAATGAACCAGCTAGCAGGAGGGGATTAATCAGAATGAAAATTGCAGTAATTGGTGGTGCGGGTTTTATTGGTTCTCATATCGTCAAAGCATATCTTGATGCCGGTCATGACGTATTTGTTATTGATGCTCTACTCAACGGCTCTCGCCAGGCGCTCGACTCTCGTGCGCGTTTCTATCAGGTCGATCTACGGGACCCGAAGCTGCGCACAATTATGCAGGCGGAACGCCCGGAGATTGTCAGTCACCACGCGGCGCAGCGCGATCAGCGAGACCTGCCCGGGGAGCAATCGCTGCTGGATGCCGATGTGCAGGTGCGCGGCCTGCTCAACGTCCTGGATAGCTGTGTCAGTGCTTCCGTAGAGAAAATCATCTTTGCCTCCGGTGGCAACGACCTGTATGCCCGTATGAGCAGTGCAAGTCTGCCCCTGGCTGAAGATGCCGTGCTCTGCCCCTCGCAGCCGCATGAGATCAGCAAGCAGGCCGCCGAGTGGTATCTGCGCTACTACACCCGCCAGTATGGCCTTGTCCACACGATTTTCCGCTACGCCGATGTCTATGGCGAGACAGAGCGAGAGCATATTCACCATCCCCTCAGCTACATGATCCATATGTTGCTGGAGGAGCGGCGTCCGACCATTCGTCGCAGCGCCGACGAGCTGCGCGACCATATTTTCATCGATGATGTCGTGCGTGCCAACCTGTACGCGCTCGAACGCGGTCGCAACCAGACATTCAACATCAGCACGGGCGAAGGTCACACCATCAGCCAGTTCTACCAGGCGGTAGCCGCGGCCCTGCACAGCGAGATCGAGCCGATCTACATCACCAACTCGCTCGTCTTCGGCCTCCCCTCCGAGCCAACCGCCATCACGCTCGACAACACCCTCGCCTGGCAGAAACTCGGCTGGCAGCCTCAAGTCAGCTTCGCCGAAGGCGTCCAGACCACTCTCGACCGCATTAGCGAGCATATGGGCCTCAAGGTGCTGGTCGCTGCTGAGCAGCCAGAGATGGTTCTTGCAGGGGTGTAATAGGGTCAGTCAACCACCAGGCACACAAGCAAAAGGCTATCCCTTTCTTGATGGGATAGCCAGTTGCTTGTGTACTACCTCAAGAAAACAACCAGTTCCATTTAGCGCCAGGCCGTCAGCAGTAATATGGAACCTCCTCCAAGGATCAAGAGACTATTAAGCAGCGAAACTGGTCTTGTAAGTGTAGGCATCAGCATTCCTGCTCTTTCAGGGCAAAGCCTGTACTGCTTTTGAGATAGCGGAAGAAGGGCTACTAGCTGTCGTACACTGCCAAACAATGCGCCGGATAGACATCCCAGAATAACACCTGAGGTCAATTGTGTAGTCAAAAGGATGAGAAAGGCAGAATAAGGAATGACAGTAGCTATACCACTACCAAGAAGCATTCCCCAGAGAAGGTAACAAAGTCCTGGTGGCATCGTATGTATCCAGGTACGAGGTACCTGTTTCTGAATGCCCAACCTTGTCGGCAGCTTCGTTACACTCTGCAAAAGAGCAAAGATAGTTACCATCAAGATGAGTTCTTTACGCCATATCTGGAGTAAGAATAATTGCCCTATGATGCCAAAAAGTCCTCCAACGATAGCCCCACCAATGGTCGCACCCAGGATATGAATAAAACCGAGATGAGCTAATTTGCGCCCCTCTTCTCGACCGAGAAGTCCCATGGTCATAACCATGTTAATTCCTCAAGGAGAATGCGCATTAATCCCTGCACATAATATTGAAAACAGTAAGAAACTGATCTGAAACATGCTGAATTCTCCTGAGCACTCAAGCAGCGAATGCTTGCCGGCAACCACAGGCGGTCTGTCCGCATACGCAATCGCAACACACATAGTACTGTAAGCTTCCACCGTGATAGCATGACTTTGAACACCAGCATCCATTGTTCCAGAAACCTGTGAATGTACTGCATCCATCAGGGCATTTATATCCATTACATTGCTCACCAATTTGCTGGCAATATATAGCCCCTACAGGGCTACAGGAGCAAGCTGAATCGTGGTTTCCAACTGGACAGCCGCAGGCATAAACCGATACAATTTGATCAAGACGAACTACTGATGCTGTTGCTAGACTGAAAATAGTTGTAGCTGCTCGCCTGAGGAATCTCCGTCGATCAATCAAACGTGCGATCACTTCACCAGAACGTTCTAATGTTGTCATACTGTTACTCCTCTCGCTTAAGAGAATTACAAGACAGCTTATACACGGGCAAAAAATTTTACAGGCACATCGTGACCGCCAGCAGAAAGCAACGCCTGTAATCTCTCAACAGTATCACATAGACCCTTGGCACAAACACGCCCATCTCCTCCCACCATAAAGGCAAATGGCGTGACGCGGACGCGGTAGTCTTCGTGAATACGCTCTCCTTCATCAGCCAGGCAAGTTATAGATGATGGCAGATGAAACTTGTTTCTAAGCTTGGTTGCAAGCGATTTTGGTCCTGTAACCACTAAAGTAACTTCAAGCTGGCTATTTGCAGTTGCCAACTGAAGGATAGAGGGTAGAATTCGCTCACAGGGACTACAGTTGGGCGACACAAATGCGAGAAGACAGGAACGGCCAGATCCAGGTGACCATTGTATCTGTTCTCCCTGAGCAGTTACCCCTTCAATAGGAAAGGCACTATCTCCTACTTTGAGTCCGTCACGTTGCACCCCTTCTATGGTTGCTAACGCAGCTAAGCCAAAGTGTCTGTAGACGAGTAACAATAACAGACCCTCGATGAGTAAGAGCATCCACATTGCAATGTAGGAAACATAAAAGATAGTCGGCACCTTATCCTCCTCCTTGCCTTTGCTACTGAGAACTTGTTGCAGTTCTTTCCCTGGCACGCTCCATTTGTCCTAATGAGAGATTGAGACCAGCGAGCGCTTGTTGAAATGCCCACAATAGCGTAATGCTCATCCCGAAGGAGAGAACGGTTACTACAAACCAGAACGATGGGGTGGGCAGAGAGCTAGGTACGTGGAATGAGAGTATAAGACCGCTTCCAGCCAAGACAATCAAGATACTATTTCTAACGATACTGCGAGGACCGATATCAGACCCGCCTGTTCCAAAGCATCCACATTTCAGCCGTAATCCTCGAGAGTACACTCTAAACATCCATAGCGTGAATATACAAAGGAGAACTACGGCAAGGGATATTACAAATGAGAGTACGTGTGGTACGTTCAATACAAGTCCAAGAGCTAAGCAAAACTCTAATACTGGTACAAGTACTGTAAGCGGCTTGAGCAGCCCACGGCGTATATCACTCAAGCGAAGTGCTGCAAGAAATTGCTCGTGATTAAACATTTTACTCACAGAAGCAATAAGCAGAACCACTGCAAGCACTCCTTGGCAAGCCAGAAGCACGTAGCCCATGTATGCCTCCCTCTTAGAACAGAAAAACTAGATGCTGCATGTTCCCTTGTTTCCTCCTTCAGAGTCTTGAGGGCTGTTATAGATCGAGACATCCGGTTGATAATCAGGCTCTAATTCTCTGATGGCACAATCTACACGGTCATACCTCAACTCCCAAAAATCCAGAGTATGCTGATAGGGTGCTCTCGCTTCATCATTCTCCGTTTGATCGCGTAACCGCTTTGTACGATAGATATCGTTATATTGGTGATGTTGAAAGGTGTGGAGATAGTTCAAGAGTTCTGGAAGCATGCTCTTTTCGGCCTCTATTGTGCCTAGACTCTCATAGCTCCCATCTCCATTGTCAAGCGTAACCATGTATTTGTTCGTCGGGATCTCTCGTTCATCTCGATATACCTCAAAGCGTTTGAGGTGAAACCGTCCATACTGTTTGACAGTCTTTCCCGTCTGCATTCGTATGTTCGGTCTGGGCATATGCAGTACCTCCTAATTATGCCACTCGATGTACGTAAGAAGGAGAGGATAACGCTTAATTGCATTTCCACGTCTTCTTTTCGTTACATTATATTTCTAACGAGTGAAATGTGACAATGTGCGTTGTTTGTTTTTTCCGGTAGTGTACCCTTCTCTAAGGATCGAGATTTCACAGAACCGATGAAGCTGCTCTATAAAACCGACCCTTAGTAAAGGATACGCCACCTCTTTACTCAGCGAGAGCAGCTCACAAATTTTAAATCTGCGACTGCCCTGTTTACCGTGAGAGTCTGCTTGAAAAGGCTTCACTAAATCACCTTAAGGAAGATAGAAGGCCTTCTCAAACAAACTCTTCTGTCAAAAGCTTTACTAAGGGCAAATCCCTCCCATCAACTCATTCATCGCCTCATAAAGGGGGTAGACGGACTGATTAGTGAGGTCCTTACCGTAGGCAGAGGGTAGCGTATTTCCTGCATCGGTAGCTTGCTCAGAGGAAGCCACAGAGAGAGAATCACATACGTAAATGCCTGAGTTCCCATAAGTCTTGGTTACCCCTGTCACAAAATCATAGCTCTTAAACAGGCCATTCCCGGCATAAGTGATGTGATAGTTACGTATATCACCACCGCAATAATATTGCACATGGAAGTTAACGTGCTTATTAGGAGTGGTGTCGAGGGCAATCCATGCCTGGAAGACCTCGCTACTACTGACCCAAGTCCAAATTGCATTACTAGGGAAACAACCAGCTTTGGGTATACTCTGTACTGCATGTACCCTGACAGTAGGCTTAGCGAAGGCCGAGGGAATCTGGGCAAAAGCTGAAACAGAGAACATACTCCCTAACATGACGAGCATAAAAGCCAGTGCAACAACTGTTTTCCCGGCAGTTTGCTTTACCTGGGCAAACTGAAGATTTCGAAAAAATCGCATGTGACTTCCTTTCTCTACCCAGGAAGCTCCTACACATGCTATACTCATAGCATGCGGAGACTTCCAGCGAAAAGCTGAACTCACCTACAGGGCAGAGGATCTCAATAAAATTACCGGTGCTATCGTTGCTGCGGCAGATGAAGCTTCTGCCCGGGCCATACTCAGTTCACCGACTGCTGCTTAGAAGCCAGGCTCAACGTCCTGGATAGCTGTATCAGTGCTTCCGTAGAGAAAATTATCGTTGCCTCCGGTGGCAAGGACCTGTATGCCCGTATGAGCAGTGAAAGCTTGCCTCTGACCAAAGATGCCCCGCTCTGCCCCTCGCAGCCACATGAGATCAGCAAGCAGGCTGCCGAGTGGTATCTTCGCTATTACACCCGTCAGTATGGCCTTGTCCACACCATTTTGCGCTACGCCATTTGGGTGAAACTTAGGTAGTCTGGACTTGATCCACGAAAATACTCGTATATTCGGTCTGGATATACGTGGCACATCTTTGCCTATAGCAATATCCAGCTCACAAAAGATAGCGCCAGAGGGCAGTGCCATCGCTAATGCGCAAGACATCCAGCGTTCCATCGACTTTCCAGAATTATTCATGCGTGTGACATTTTTCCCCTTCAAGCGACGAATCCAGTAAGGGACCAAAACGAGCAGAGCAACAAGGATAACTACCATGCAATACGGACCGGGATATACCCTTTCTGAATCTGATGGCGCATTTGTCGCCAGCTTATACCAGCAGCATGCCCTGACGATTCTGGCCTACATCCATCGGCATGTTTCCTTGCGTGAGGAGGCCGAGGATATCCTGCTGGAGGTTTTCCTGGCAGCACTGCAACATCGAGAACTCGTCCATCTGAGTGAGCAGCAGCAACGCGCCTGGTTGCAGCGCGTGGCCGTTCATAAATGTGTTGATGCATATCGGCGTGCCAGCCACCGCCTGACGGTGCCGCTGGAGGCCGTCGCTGAAACACTGCTCACCGAGGAATACCACAGTCCCGACCAGCAGGCCGTGCGCACCGAAGAAGAGGCCTGGCTCTACGAACAGTTGGTGCAGTTGCCTGATACATATCAGACTGTCTTACAGTTGCGTTTTGCACAGGGGATGCGCTGCGCCGAGATTGCAGTCCGTTTGCACAAAAGCGAGGGAGCAATTCGCATGCTCCTCTCGCGCGCACTCCGGCTATTACGCGAGCGATACCTTAACCGTCAAGGAGAAAACTGAGATGCAGCACGACGAAATTTTCGCACCTGAAAGCGTCGATGAAGAGATCGAGCAATGGGCATCCTCTTCGTCAGGCGAGCCAGTGTCAGCGGGAGCAGAACTGATCCCCCGTCTCGCACGCCTCTATCGAGCAGATCAACAGAGCACCGAGCGCGTCTGGGCGCGGCTGACATCACATCTGGCCGAGCATGCATCCAGCGGCCAGGAGGACGCCAGACCTGCAGAAGCTATTCCTGTCCGGATAAAGGCCAGCAGACCTCCACAACACCCGACATCTCACTCCTCCAGACTCCCCGCTTCGTCCTGGTTTACGCAGGTGGTGGCCATCCTGGTGGTGGCCCTGCTCGTCGGGAGTCTGCTCGAGGTGCTCTCTCTGGCTCACACCAGCCGCACGGCACAAATCGCGAGCATGCAGGTGACGACCCCTCCCGGCTTATACTTTAATCGGCTGGATGATGTGTACCGGCTCAACGCACAGAACCGCAAGGTCATCTGGCACACCCACCTGGCGAGCCAATCACGGATTGCGGGCAACCTCGTCCTCATTGGTGATACCGTCTACATTACAGATGGTGTCACGCTGTGGGCGCTGGATGCCTCTGGTGGGGCTGTACGCTGGTCTGACCATTTCACTGGCTCCGGGCTTCACCTCGCTATGGATAAGGGTCTGCTCTATGTTAATGTTTTCTTTGGCAAGATGAGCCTCTACACAGTCAACCCGCATGATGGCGCGATCACTGACACCTATACGCCTCCACAGGGAGGATGGAATGACCCAACTGTAGTCAATGGCGTTCTCTATTACGCGCTTGGCCCTCGCCTCTATGCCATTCACCTGTCGAGTAAAAAGCTGCTCTGGCAGCAGCAAGTGGGTTCCCACTCGCAGATCGAAGGACTCTCCGTCCAGAATGGCATCGTTTATGCCCGGGTCATAGGAGGGATCGACATCTCGTCCCCCGGCACGTTTGGTTTGATTGATGCCTTCGATGGACAGACAGGAAACAGGCTCTGGCAGTCGCATGCCCTGTCAAGTGGAGTGAGAACGGTGAGCGTGACTGAGAAGATGCTCTATGTGGCTGTCTTCAACAATGCAGTGCTGGCCTTTGATCTCCACACCCATGCCCTCATCTGGCAGCAGCCGTTCAACACAGGCCAGATGCTGGTAGCCTCCGACGTGCTTTATCTGGGCCAAAACACATCTGCTGGCTCCGCCCATGAAGGCTTTGCGGCTCTCTCGGCGACCACAGGCAAACTTCTGTGGCAGAAAACGAATGACAGTGGTGGGGGGGCTATACTGGCAGGGGTGCATGACGGAAGCGTCTATGGAACCTTCTGGACGGGTCAGGGCGTTGGCACCATCTACGCGCTCAATGGCAGCACAGGAGTGCAACGCTGGACGATGCCAACCGGGGTCAATAGCGCCTCATCCTGGGGAGGATTGGCCGTCGCCTGATGCTCTGGATCAGAGAGGTCGTCCCGTTGTCACACGTGCGTGCCGAAGAGCAAGGTTGAGGCATGCGAGGGCAGGGAAGAAAAGATGCAAGGACGTTTCCTCCCTATCATCCAACTACTTCCTCATCCAGCAACCGCGATCACCAGAATGCCGGTGAAGATGATGGCGGAGCCGGTGATGCGCAGTGGGCCGAATTTTTCGCCGAGCCAGAGCCAACCGGCGAGGGCGGCGAAGACGACGCTGATCTCACGCACGGAACCTGCGTAGTTGACCGGTGAGCGGGCGTAGGCGTAGAGCACAAGCTGGTAGGTGAGCAGCGTGGCGATGCCCACGACAAGGATGGGTCGCCAGTTGACGCGCAACTCCGCGACGACGCTGCGCTTGCCGTAGTAGAGCAGGACGCCAGGGGCAGTGAAGATGGCGCTCAGGCCAATGATGCAGACGTTGTAGGGAGTTGATGGCGCGAACTGTACGGCAGCGCCATCAATGGTGGTGTAGATGGATATGCAGCAGGCCACAGCCAGAGCAATGAGAATCGCTTTTATGCTGACTGTCTTGATCGCCGCTTTGTCACGCTGCGCCCATAATGCGCTGCTGCCCACAATAATCAGTCCCAGGATGAGCAGCGCGAGGCCCAAGTAGCCCATTGGTCGGGGATGCTCGCCGAGAAAGAGCGTTGTCCAGAGCAGCAGAAAGGCGGGGGCGCAGCCGCGTGCCAGTGGATAGACCAGCGAGAAATCACCGAGCGAGTAGGCGCGTGTCAGTGCCAGGTAGTAAAGCGCTTCGAACGCTGCGCTGCCGAGAATATAGGGCCAGACGCGCACAGGTAGTGGCTGGCTCAGCAAGAGCAGCGGAGCGAAGCAGAGGGTGCCGATAACCATTGCCCACCACATAAAAATCTGCTTCTCGTCAGCCCGCTTGACCAGCAAATTCCAACCGGCATGCATTACTGCTGCCAGCAGCAACAATCCCAGCGCAACGGGCGACATGAAGAGGTACCTTTCTTCAACATGTACAGAGAACCGATGGCGATAAGCGCCGTGCGGCGCTTATCGCCATCGGTTCTCTGTACATGTTACTTACTGTTGGAGGCCGCTGACGACGCGGGCGTACTTTTCGGCGAGAGCTTGCGCCTGGTCGTGGGAGACCGATTCGGCGACGATGTGGAAGAGCGGTCGGTCGGCATCGGGCAGGACCAGCACCCACTCCTTGCCAAGATCGATCTTGATGCCGTCAATTGGCTTAGCCCGCCGTTCGCGATACTGCTCGCTGAGGATGCGCATGACCTTCCCTTTGTTTTCCCAGGGACAGTTGACCGTCGTGCGGCTCAGATAGTACTGCGGCAGGTCGTCCACCACCTCTGCGAGGCGCATATTGAAGGTTGCCAGCAGTTCCAGTAGACTGGCGATGGCCAGCATGCCATCGAAAGCGGGCTGCATAGCGGGGAAGACGAAGCCGCCGGTATCGTTGGCGGCCAGCACGACCCCCTCGCGACTCGCCGCCATCATGAGCGCGTGCGGCAGCACCTTTGTATGCAAGATGTGGCCCTCGTAGCGTTGCGCGATGTGTTGCAGCGCGTTGGGGGCTGTCACCGGCACGGCTACCGTACCGCCATGTTGTTTGCGCAGGAACAGGCTGCTCATCACCGCCAGCAACTGCGTGCCGTCCAGAATGCGCCCGCGATCATCCACAACCGAGATACGCTCCCCACTCGGGTCGATGCGGATGCCCATGTTATTGTTTGAGGTCACCGTAATCGTTGCCAGCCGGTTCATCTCTTTGTCGATTTCATCCAGCGTCAGCGAGTTGCTTGACGGATTCGCGCTGGTGTTCAGCACGATGACTTCGCAGCCCAGGCGGTTGAAGATACCGGGCATCAACTGGGCGGCGCTGCTATGAGCGTAATCAACCACTAACTGGAACTTGCGCTGCCGGATCATTTTGACATCGATGACCTTGTAGAAGCCGTCTAGATAGCGATTGAGCACCTCATCGTTGGGCAACACGTCAATCGCGCCGATATCGTCGATGTAGACGCGGCGGTAATCCTCGCGGAAGAACAGGTTCTCAATTTTGCGCTCGGTCGTCTTGTTGATATCAAGCCCGTTCTGATCAAAGAACTTGACGTCGATGATGCGCTGATCAAAGGGCGAGGTGCGCACATGCACGCCACCAATGGCATCTGTGTTGCGAATGAAGTAGCGCGCCACCGGAATGGGTACCTGATTGATATCGTCGACGTTGATGCCAGCCGAAGGCAAACCGGCAACCATGCCGCGTTTAATCATGCGCGAGCTGCGATGCGCGTCGCGGTTGATGCACACGGTTGAACCCTTTGATAGGATAGCGCCATAGGCTGCGCCCAACCGTGTGGCAAACTCTGGCGTGATATCGACATTGACCAGACCTGTCACGCCAAAGCGGCCGAAGAGACCGCGCCTTCCCTGCGAACCCCAGATGATGCTGGTATTGACGACCGCGCCAGCCTCGATCTCCTTATCGGGCCAGATCTTAACGTTCGGCTGGATAATCGCCCCTTCCTGGATGATGGAGTTATCGCCGATGACCGAGCCTTCAAACATCACCGCCTTGCTCTTGATGCTGGTCGAAGAACCCACGATTGCGCCGCGCAGCTCGGCCCGCTCACCAATGTAAGAGTTGTTCCACACAATGCTGCGATCAACCTGCGCTCGCTCGTCGACAATGGTGTAGTGTCCAATCGAGCTTGGCCCGTGAACGATCGCCCCTGCCCTGACTTTGCTATCGTGGCCCAGGTAGATAGGGCCGTACAACTGCGCCTCTTCGTCGACCTGTACCCCATCTTCAACCCAGATATTGCCGCCGATATTCTTTGCCGGAATCTCGATCTCGACCTGGCCGTTGAGAGCATCAGCATTGGCGCGCATGTACTCGGCCAGATTGCCCACGTCGCACCAGTAGCCACTGGCGATATAGCCATAAATGGGGTCGCCTTGCCGCAACATCATGGGGAAGAGTTCCTGGCTGAAATCGAACGGCTTATCCTTCTCGAAGTATGAGAAAATTTTGGGGTCGAGCACATAGATACCGGTATTGATGGTGTCGCTGAATACCTCACCCCAGCTCGGCTTTTCCAGAAACTGGGTGATGTGGCCTTCCTGGTTGGTGATAATCACCCCGTATTCCAGGGGATTATGTACATGTGCCAGCGTTAGTGTCGCCAGCGCATGCTTCTCTTCGTGATAGCTAATAATCTCCTTCAAATTATAATCGGTCAGCGCGTCTCCACTGATGACCAGAAATGGTTCGGTCAGCTGCTCCTCGGCATTCTTCACGCTGCCCGCCGTCCCCAGTGGCACATCTTCCCGCGAGTAGGTGATATGCATGCCAAATTGAGAACCATTGCCAAAATAATCCTCAATATTGCTCGCGAGGTATTGCACAGTGACAATGATCTCTGTAATGCCATTTCGTTTCAACAAATTAAGGATGTGTTCCATTACCGGTTTCCCGGCAATGGGAACCATAGGCTTCGGGCGCCTGATCGTCAGTGGTCGCAGCCTCGATCCTTCCCCGCCTGCCATAACAACCGCTTTCATAGAGGCCTCCTAATAATTGATTCCTTTCAGTAAGACAACAACCAGAAAAAGGGAACGAAAAAACGAAATGAAAGGCTTCTTATAAGTTTATTGTACAACATTGCAAGGCATTTTTAGAACACAAAGTATTGGCAACTATGTATGTTGAGTGAGGTTTCGAGTTCCTTCGAAAAACAACCATATAGAACGAACTACTTCCGCTTCGTTTGCAGAGTAGTTCGTTCTGTATGGTCTGACCTTCTAGAGTGCGGCATTGCACCCTCTATAAGTTCTTCACCAGTCGCTCAAGCGTCCCTGCTCTACAAGCCAGCGGATAAAACAGTGATAGTTTGTTTCCTGGATTTCGCGCGCTGTTTGCTGTTCCTCTTCGAACTTTTCACGCAATGCAATCAACTGGCTGGCCTCGTTTAAAGTGAAACCCTCATCCAGGAGGGCGTCGACAAGCAAGTCCATATAATATTCCTGCATATGCAATGTCCTCCTAATCTGTTCCAAAGGGAGCGTTCCCCACTAACGCTCTGAACAATACTTTACATTATATAGTATAGCGCATCTCGAAAATGTTTTTCCAGACAAAGCTCTCTTCTGCATGAATTCTCTTTAACTCTTTTCACAAAATTTTCACATAGGTGAGCTGGGTTTCTTCTGGCTCCTCAGGCCCATCTATAATATCTTCAGGCCAGCTTGCTGTTCATGAATTTTATGGGAAAGCTTGACAGAATGAAAAATTCACGGTACAATAAGCGCAATGAAAGGAGGTGGTGTGTAATGACTGATTGTAAATGCTGCACAGGCAGCACGATGATTTCTCACACCTTCCAGATGAGAGGTAGTCAGCGTTAAGCTGATGGCTGCTCGCTGGTAGGGGAGTTTGCTCCTGCCTGTGCAGCTTTTCCCAGAGTGACGGTAAAATAGACTTTGCCTTCACTCTGGGATTTTTTCCACTTTCTCGCACCTGAACAGCATTTGTTACCCATTTCGCGCCCGCCCCGACCTCGTTGTCAGGGTTTTCTTCTTCCCACCCGGCTTCTCGTCCTCTCAGCAGGACTGGAAAATAAATAGATCAGTTAATAAAGAGCACGTTGGAAGTGTTGGAAGCGAAGCAGTTTGGAACGTAGACTTGACATTGAGTTCTTACAGAACCAGCTCGATACTCAATTTTTTGGTACCGGTGATCGTTTACTTTATGTACCAGTTGTAGGTTCAACGAATATTCTGGCAATGCAACTGGCTCAAGAACGTTCAGAAGAAGGAGTGGTGGTTCTTACCGATAACCAGACTGCTGGTAAGGGCAGGTTAGGACGACGCTGGGTGGATGTTCCGGGTTGTAATGTGCTCTCTTCCACATTACTCCGGCCTCTCTTTCCCCCGTATTTACTGGTGATGCTTGCTTCTCTTGCCGTTGTTGAGGCCGTTGATCGAACCTGTGGTATTCCTGGTCTTCAGGCAGATATCAAATGGCCGAATGATGTGCTCATAAGGGACCGCAAAGTTTGCGGTATCCTGATTGAGACCAGCCATGATCGCAATGGTCAACTGGTAGCGGTTCTCGGTATCGGTGTGAACGTAAATGGACGGTTTTCATCCACTTCTGAAACATATCTTCAAGGAATGGCGGAAGCAGGGACTAGAGCCAGCGCAGAAAGAAATGTCATCGCTGAGCGCGACGGCGACGACGTTAGAAATGGAATGTGGGCATGAACTGAGACGGGAGATGTTTATTGCTCACCTGTTGCATTCCCTTGAAAAGGGCTACCTTGCCTTACAACAGGAGGCAATGGACACCTCTGCTTCGGCACATGATTCCGCCGCTCGCAAGATGCGGGAACGATGGCGGAGTCATTTAGTCACTCTTGGCCGCACCGTTCAAGTGCAGCAAGGGTCAACCCTGATCGATGGTATAGCTGAGGATGTGAATGATGAGGGAGAACTGTTGCTCCGGCGTCATTCAGGTGAGTTAGTGAATATTACCTGGGGCGATATCAGGATGATATCCTCCCGGTAATCCTGTCCAGGAATGGCGGGAAGGAAGAAATTGGCGGGGAGACCCCCGACCAGAAAAATGAAGGGGAAAAAAGATGGAGACACAGGAAGTATTCCTCACCAATGATGGATTACAAAGTGCTCTGAGTCAACTGGAATTCCTACGTAATGTTCGACGTGCCGAGGTTGCCCAGTACCTTCACGAAGCCAAAGAATCGGGTGATGTTATAGACAACGCGGCCTACGAGGATGCCAAAAATCAGCAGGCTCACCTTGAAGGTCGTATTTACGAACTCGAACAATTGCTTGCGAAAGCGAAGGTGATTACCAGAACCATCACTGATGCCGTTTCCCTCGGCTCAGTTGTGCATGTTGTCAGCAGCGATGACCGCGAATGTCACTACACTATCGTCGGGGCCTACGAGGCCAATCCGGGCGCGGGACGTATCTCCAACGAATCTCCTGTGGGTAAAGCACTGCTGGGCCATAAGGTAGGCGACCTGGTGATTGTCGCTACTCCCGGCGGTGTCAAAGAATATACCATCCTTTCTGTCATGTAAATTACCGTACCGGGATAGCACAACACCAACCTGCGGCCTACCAGAGGCCGCAGGTTTGTTTTTGTCCTCTGTCATGACCATCGGTCTGATTCAGGAGAAATAGCTACTCAGACGGTGAAAACAATGTTACAATTGGTTGCAAGTCAATGCCGAAGAATATGGAGGAGAATAAAAAATCTATGGCGGACGAACGAGAAGTGCGCCTGCAGCGACTGCATACCTTGCAGGAAAAGGGTATTAACCCCTATCCCAGTAGAGTAGAGCGCACGCATACTATCGCAGAAGTATTGGAACATTTTAATGACTGGGAAGGCCCTGAAGGCTCCTTTACGCTCGCAGGACGCATTCGCCTGGTGCGCGATATGGGCAAGAGCGCTTTTGTCAACATTGAGGATGGTACCGGGCGTATCCAGCTCTACTTCCGCATCAATGACCTTGGTGAGGAGTCATATCGCATGCTCAAACTGCTGGATATCGGCGATTTCATTCAGGTCAGCGGCTTCCTTTTCAAGACGAAGAAGGGCGAGCGCACGCTGCATGCCCTCAACTACCGCCTGCTCTCCAAGTCCCTGCGCCCCTTGCCGGAAAAGTACCACGGCCTGGAGGACAGGGAACTGCGCCAGCGTAAGCGCTACCTTGATCTGATCGCCAATGGCGAAGAGGTGCGCAACGTCTTTGTGACGCGCGGTCGTGTCATCCGCTTCATGCGCCGCTATCTTGATGAGCACGGCTTCCTGGAAGTCGAGACGCCCATCCTGCAACCACTCTATGGCGGCGCGACCGCCCGCCCCTTCGTCACCCACCACAATACGCTGAATCGTGACCTGTTCCTGCGTATCGCCGTCGAACTCTACCTCAAACGGCTCATCATCGGCGGCTTTGATCGCGTCTATGAAATCGGGCGCAACTTTCGCAACGAGGGCATTGACCGCAACCACAATCCCGAGTTCACCATGATGGAGTGTTACCAGGCCTACGCGGACTACAACGACATGATGAAGCTCGTGGAAGAGATGGTCTGTTTCATCGCTCAAGAGGTCATTGGAACGCCGGTCATCACCTATCAGGGTACCGTGATTGATCTGACGCCGCCCTGGCCGCGCATTCCTCTGCTCGACGCCATCGCCG
Source organism: uncultured Chloroflexia bacterium (assembly GCA_963736995.1). Classification (GTDB taxonomy): domain Bacteria; phylum Chloroflexota; class Ktedonobacteria; order Ktedonobacterales; family Ktedonobacteraceae; genus CADDYT01. The sequence continues at coordinate 630,640 of CAVTRB010000002.1, read as the reverse complement.
AGTACACCGGCATCAATGTCAATCGCTTTCCTGACAGGCAGAGCCTTGCCACCGAAATGCGCGCTCAAGGCTACGAGGTCGATGCCGCCGCCAGTCGTGGTCGCCTGATCGACGATCTCATGAAGGCGATGTTCCGTAAAGGCATTCCGGCGTTGAAGCAAGCCCTTTTCCTGACCGACTACCCGCTTGAAATCTCGCCGCTGGCCAAGCACCACCCGCAGTTTCCCGACCTGACGGAGCGTTTCCAGCCCTTCGTTGGTGGCCTGGAACTGGGCAACGCCTTCACCGAGTTGAACGACCCACTCGACCAGCGCGCGCGCTTCGAAGACCAGATGCGCCAGCGCATCCAGGGTGACGAGGAGGCCCAGGTGCTGGACGAGGATTTCCTGGAGGCAATGGAGATCGGTATGCCGCCCACTGGAGGCCTGGGCATCGGCATCGACCGCCTCACCATGCTCATGAGCGATCAGGAGTCCATCCGCGACGTGATCCTCTTCCCCACTATGCGCAAGACGGCGGAGGAGCAGTAGCATTGCACCACAAGCAGTGAGAGGCAGGTGCCAGGGTCTCAGGAAAAATGCTTGACATTTCGCCTCTCCAGTGCTATAGTTGCAGCATCGAAAGGGCGCTTAGCTCAGCGGGAGAGCGCTTCGTTCACACCGAAGAGGCCACTGGTTCGATCCCAGTAGCGCCCACCAGCGCAAATCCTTTCTCTACGCCACCCCATATCTCCACAATAACTCCTTGACATAATCCATCCTCGCGCAATACACTGGATAAGAAGATAGATCGCAGTCTTATAAGACATTCTTTGTCCTGAATCGTGTTAGAGATAGATGGTTCCCCTGAGGTACCTGAGGAAGTCGAACGAGCGGTGATGGTTGATGACCTTGAGCTTGAGGAGCAGCGCCAGAAGTTGATTGCGTCGTTGCAGCAGAACGGTATACACGATGAGCGAGTGCTGGCTGTAATGAGCAGCATGCAGCGAGAACGCTTTGTTGATCGCTCATTACGTGAACATGCCTATGCTGATTGTGCGCTTCCGCTTACGCTGGGTCAAACGATCTCACAGCCGTTGATGGTAGCGACGATGACACAGGCTCTCAAGCTGCGTGGAGACGAGCGGGTGCTGGAAATCGGCACAGGTTCCGGCTACCAGACTGCCATTCTAGCCAGTCTTGCCTGTCATGTATACAGCGTCGAGCGTCATCAACAGTTATCATATCAGGCGGCCATTCGTCTCTTGCAGCTAGGCATTTATAATGTCTCGCTCTATGTGGGCGATGGCTCATCTGGCTGGCATGATGCAGCACCATATGACCGCATACTTGTAACGGCGGCCTCACCTTCCGTCTCCTCGCTCTTACTTGAGCAACTTGTCACCTGGGGTATGCTTGTCGCACCCGTCGGCAGTCAGCAGCGGCAGGAGTTGCTGGTTGTCCACCGCGCGCCGTGGGGGCCGGAAACCTATTCTCTCGGTAGCTGCATCTTCGTTCCTCTGATCGGACAGGAAGGATGGAGCGAGTAGGCACCTATGAATTGCAGAACAAACAACCGAACATGTATAATAAAGAATAAACAGTTTTGTTTGGGTCTCGTCTCTTTAAGCGGCAATGCAGTAATGCAGGCATATAAGGAGGTTTCGCATGCACGACCTTCAGTCTAGCGTTCACGTGAGCAATCTCCTGGGTCTGATCGGTCTTCTGGGACTGTGGATCATTTTGTTTGAGGGAACGCATTTACTGCTGTCGCTCTTGCGCAATGAGCCGCTGATCGGCTGGGCCGTGAGTCCGTTTGGCTTCACGCCTCTCTACCTGCGTGAGCCGTCTACGCTCTATATCTTGCTCAATGTCTTTCTGCCCGCCCTGGTTTCCGGCCTTGTGCTCTACTTCGGCCTCTTCACCTCTATTGCACCTATGTCGCTGCCGCACGACATCTTTCTCGAAATTGTCGTGATTGCCGCCGGTATTCTCATCACCAGCACCGGTGATGTCATTAATGCCCTGCGTGACCTGCGCTATCCTCTCTGGGGTGAGGCGCGTATCCTGCGCAACATCCAGACGCTGCGCGCAAGCTGGGCCTCCATCCATTTCACACCCTTCGGCTCCTCCTACCTGCGCGAGCAATTCGGCTCCAATCCCACTGATCTGCTAAGCTCGCTGTAACAGTGCAACTGGAAACGCGGACGCTATGGAAAAAGAACTCGCTGCCGAGATACGTAATGGCGTGCGCCGCCTGTGCGAACGCTTTGGCAATGAATACTGGCGAACACTGGATGAGCACCATGCCTATCCCGATGCCTTTGTGCAGGCGATGACCGGCGCGGGCTACCTCTCAGTGCTCTTGCCGGAGGAGTATGGCGGCTCCAATCTCGGCATCACCGAGGCCTCCGTTATTCTCGAAGAGATCAACCGCTCCGGGGGCAACGCCGCTGCCTGCCACGCACAGATGTATATTATGGGATCGCTGTTGCGTCACGGCTCCGAGGAGCAGAAAGGCTCCTATCTTCCCCGCATTGCCAGCGGCACCCTGCGCCTGCAAGCCTTTGGCGTCACCGAGCCGGATGCAGGTTCTGATACCACCAGTATTCGCACCACCGCCACGCCTACCGGGGGCGGCTACCTGGTCAGTGGGCAAAAAATATGGACCTCGCGCGCGCAATATTCCGATCTTATGCTGCTGCTTGCCCGCACCACACCGCTGGAACAGGTCAGGAAGCGCACCGAAGGGCTCTCGCTCCTGCTAGTTGATATGCAGCAGTCCCTCGGCAACGGCCTGACCATCGAGCCGGTGCGCACGATGATGAACCACCATACGACGCAAATCTTCTTCGATAACCTGTTCGTCCCGGTTGAAAATCTGATCGGCGAGGAGGGACAGGGCTTTCGTTACCTGCTGGATAGCCTGAACGCCGAACGCATCCTGATTGCCGCCGAATCCATCGGTGATGGTTACTGGTTTGTCGAACGCTCGGTGGACTATGCCAACCAGCGCGTCGTCTTTGGTCGGCCTATCGGCCAGAATCAGGGCGTGCAATTCCCCATTGCCGGGGCTTACATCAAACTCCAGGCCGCCGACCTCATGCGCTACCGTGCGGCGGAACTTTTTGATCGCCACGAACCCTGTGGCGCGGAGGCGAACATGGCCAAGTATCTCGCCGCCGATGCCGCCTGGGAAGCCGCCAACGTTGCCCTGCAAACACACGGCGGCTTCGGCTTCGCCACAGAATATGACATCGAACGCAAATTCCGGGAGACCCGCCTCTACCAGGTCGCCCCCATCTCGACTAACCTCATCCTCGCCTACGTTGCCCAGCACGTGCTGGGCCTACCCAGATCGTACTAGGACAGGGAATTCTCTATGACTATCAAACAAGGCTGGACCGGACGCTGCTACGAAGATTTTGAGGTAGGCGACATCTACCCTCATCCCCTCGGCAGAACCATCACCGAGGCGGACAACATCTGGTTTACCCTGCTCACCGTCAACACCAACTCCATCCACTTCGACTCCGCTTACGCCGCGCAAACCGAATTTGGCCGTCCCCTTGTCGACTCAACCCTCACCCTCGCCCTCGTCACTGGCCTCTCGGTTTCAGACCTCTCCCAGAACGCCATCAACCTCGGCTGGGACGAAGTGCGCCTCCCCACCCCCGTCTTCAACGGTGACACCCTCTATGCCCGCAGCGAAGTGCTGGCAAAACGCGAATCCAGATCGCATCCCGATCGCGGCATTGTGCAGGTCAAAACCACCGGCTTCAACCAGAACGGCAAAGTCGTCATCGAATTCAAACGCACCATCATGGTCTACAAACGCGATTACCTGCCGAAACTGCCTGTGCCTGAGATTGACGCTCCATGATCCTCTACCTTAGCACATTCTGAATGTGGAGCAGGTATTCTTTCCGGTTAAGTGGATTATAGTCCATGCGCTTTCTAATGGGAAAATCCTCCTCTCTTTTGAGAAATCCGGCTGGTTGGGTTAGGAAAACGCCCTCTCCCTCGGTAAAAGAAGGCAGTTCTCTCCTGAATTCCTCGGTTGTCTCCACGGGTATCGTACCCGTCAGAAGGAAGGTGTCGTTGCGCAGGGTGGGTTGCTCGTAGGCTGCTCGCAGCACCGACAATTTGAACAGTGTTGTGCTGATCGCGGAGACAGGGACGCTCAGTTCAAAATGATTGATTGGTTCGTAGACATCCGTACCTGCCTGGGAGAGCGCCTCCATCAACACCAGCGGAACCAGGTTTCTGAAGTCGCCGCCCTTCGTTCCGTCTGCCCTGTGACTGTTATAGTCCGTGGGGTGAGAGCTGACCACGATATCGGTCACTTCCCAACCGTACAAACCCTGCGCCAGGGTTGCCCGTACCGTCTCCTCAATTGCCCGATGGAAGTGCAACGGCAGAGCGCCTGGGATACTTTTATACGTTACCCCACTGCCAACAGGCCCCGGCTCAACCTTCAAGCCGACGGTTGCCATAAACGGGTTATCCTCCGCTCCCATGATTTCTACAGCCTGCCCTATCCCTGTGGGCTTTTCGATACAGACGATGCCGGTCTCCGCGAACCATACATCCAGACCATAGTGTTCCTTGAGCATGGTCTCAATCACCTCTTGTTGTACCTCCCCGAAGATGCGCAGGTAGATGCTCTGATGAACATCATCCTTCAGTACGGAAATAAGGGGATCTTCCTCTGCCAGCTCCAGCAGCGCCTGGTAGAGCTGGTGATCTTGTCCGCGGGGAACGGCTTCAATACGTGTCTCCATCCGGGGTATCGCGAAATGCATCGTTTTGATGTGGTTGGACCACTCACCGGCCACATCGCCTATCTTCACCTCTTTCAATCCCCAGACTTTGCAGAACTCGCCTGCCCCCACTTTTTGCACCTGCATCGTTTTCCCTTCCCGGAATAGATGAAGCTTTTGAATCTTGCCGGTGTATGTCTCGATTTCGCCGTTATGCTTCCTGCGCAGCAAGCTCACAAAGCTTCTCACACACAGCTTGCCAGAAAACACTCGTACATAGGCAACTTTTTCTCCCGTCACCTCCTTCTCCAGCTTAAAGACGACTCCCGATAACGGAGCATCCTCAAGGCCCGTATGGGAGGGAAAGTAGCTGCCCAGATCGGCAAGTAGCTCTTTCACGCCTGCGCCCGTGATAGCTGAGCCAAAAAAGAGCGGACATAGCTTTGCTGCCCCGGCTTGCTGCATGAGCGCTGCTCGTACCTGTCCTTCTGTGATGGTCTCTCCCTCCACATAGGCGGCAAGCAACTGCTCATCGTTGAGCGCGAGTTGCTCGATGCAGGTTTGCAGGAACGTTGCATCACGCAGACTGTTTGCGGCAACGGAAGCCTGCTTCGTTCCAATATGCTCCGTTCTATAGATGGGGATGATGTGCTCAGTGAGCTTTTCCTTGACGCGCTTGAGAAGTTCATCCGCCTGGGCACCGCTGCGGTCTATTTTGTTGATGAAGATGATGGTGGGGATACGAAGCTTTTTCAGGGTCGAGAATAAAATGTTTGTCTGCGCCTGAATTCCTTCTACAGCAGAAATCAACAGGATAGCGCCATCAAGAACACTGAAGGAGCGCTCGACTTCCGCGAGAAAGTCCGGGTGCCCAGGAGTGTCGATCAGGTTGATTTTCAGGTCGTTGACGGAAAAAGAGACGACAGAGGCCTTGATCGTGATGCCTCTTCTCTTTTCGAGTTCCAACGAATTGGTCTGGGTCGTGCCTTTATCTACCCGGCCAATTTCGTCGATGACGTGTGTTTCATAGAGGATTCTCTCGGTCAGGCTTGTCTTTCCAGCATCCACGTGCGCGACAATCCCTATATTGATTGTTCTCACCTCTTATGGTCCTTTTCTTTGTTTTCATAAGCCTCTCCTCCTTTCTTTTCAGTGAAAAACTACGTAAAGAACTTCCTAACGAATAAGCGTTTCTGTCTGTGTTCTACAGGAACAGTGATGGCAGGCGACCGGCAGGAGCGAGCAACATGGAGAGCATCCGTGAGAGGAATGAGGATCGATCGGAGAGGGACACAAAACTGCTGGACTTATACTAGCAGCTTCTGATCGGCCAGATCCCTTTCCACGCCTCGCAACACACTTCTAGAGGTCGCGCATCGTGAAAGAAAGATTTGTTTGTATGACATGAGATGCACCACCTCCTTTCCTGATGTTCTTCGTTACGAGAGCAAGAGCAGTATAGCATACAGAGACTGAGAATGACAAATAGATATTGTTGTCTCTCAATTAGCCACCTCTGACGTAGAATCCGTACTTGTTGTTTCGCCTGGGGGGCAGGAGCATTCAAGATTGGAACATTTTCACATTTTTCCAACAGTGTTTCAATGAAATGATGCTATCTTCATTATGACAGAAGAGGAGCGTCTTCATCAGCGAAAGAACTGGTGAAAGACATCTTCAGCAATAGCAGTAGTAGAGGAGAGATGAAGGCTCGTGAATTCTTCTGCACGAATATACGATGAAAATGAAGATGAAAACGTAGTTTCCTTGCTGCCAGTGTCCTCCAGGCGGACATTTCCCCCGGCACCTTTTCCAGGCAAGCATATTCATTGTGTGATTGACGATCTTGACTACCTGGTGCAAGCCGTCCACGCTTTGCGTGCCGATGGTCACGATGCCGCCAACATCCACGTCATGACGTGCTGGGACTATGTGGCTGCTGTCGAGCGCAGAGATCGGCTGCGGGGAAGGCTTGCAAAGATACTGGCACGCTTCCTCTCTTTACTGGATGATGATTCTGGCGATATCTACCTGCGTGAGGCGCTGCGGGGAAACCACGTGCTCATGGTGCGCCTCTCTCGCTATGAACAGACAAAGCGTGTGCGTGATATGCTTATTTTGCACAATGCCTACCTTATCAGATATGTCGATACCTGGACAGTCACTGACCTCTCTTAAGAACCAGGAAAACGTGGTTGATATCCGTAGGGGCGAGGGAGGTTGGGAGGAGGTCGGGAGGGCCTTTATGGTCGCCCGCGTCCCTTACTGCTGGATTTGATGAGTGGGTTCATCTTCATGTAGGCTATAGCGGGCGACCATAAAGGCCCTCTAACCACACCCCGCTCATCCCTACGGACATCGGCACCAATATTCAGTATCACTCTTCCATGCGGGGAGTGTGTGGCAGGGTGAAGTAGAAGGTGCTGCCGATGCCGGGGTTATTGGTGAACCAGATGCGACCGCCGTGGCGCTCGACAATGGCTCTGGCAACGTAGAGGCCGAGACCAATGCCCGAATATTGATGGCTCGCGGTATTGCGCACGCGGTAGAAACGCTCGAAGATGTGATCGAGATATTCGGAGCTGATGCCGATACCCTGATCGCTGATGCTCACCAGAAAATCTCTATCCTGCTCTTGCAGGCGCACTACGACCTGACCACCGTGAGGCGAATATTTCACCGCGTTGTCCAGAATATTACCCACAACCTGCCCGATACGCTGCCGGTCGGCCACGGTTTTTGAGTCGGCTACATGGATATCCAGAGAGATGGTGTGTTGTTCCGCGCTGACCTGGGCCGAATGGACGCTTTCTGTAAGCAAGTCTGCCAGGAAAAAGGTATCGGGATGCAGGTCCAAATGACCCCACTGTACCCGTGAGAGATCGAGCAGATCGTTGACCAGCCGTTCCAGGTGCTCAGCCTGACTCTGCACGATATACAGGCTGCGCAGGTCGTAGGTCTCCGGTAGTTCTGCTGGTTCCGCTGGTGGCGTGCTTTGTTCCTGGAGTTTTTGCGTCGTTTGCATTTGTGCCTGCCGAAAAGCGCGTAAGCGGCGCTCCAGGCGGCGCACAAGATGCTGCGTATACCCTTTGATGGCCGTCAAAGGTGTACGGAGTTCGTGCGAGACGATGGAGACAAACTCGTCTTTGAGCCGTTCAACCTGTTTCTGCGATGTCACGTCGTTGAGTACGGCTACCACGCCGGTCGGACGCTTCTGCTCCTCGTCCGCGTTATGCAGGGGCGCGGCGCTGATGCTCAACGTCAGCGGCACTTGCTGGCTGCTTTCACCGGCGATCAATTCCTGGTTCATCACCACCTGATCTGACAGGGCTGTATCGACAATCTCCGCCAGCTGCTTGAGCCACGGCGCGTTGCCTGACATTGCCAGCTTCTTTAAAGGAATATCTTGCTTGAGATCGACGCTGGCCTGTGCAAGCAGCTGCTGCGCCGACTGATTGAGCGAGGTGATGGCACCACTGGCGTCTGTAATCAGCAGGCCCTCCGCCATGCTGCTGAGAATCAGTTCCAGCCGCTGGCGTTCCTCCTCGGTCTGTCGCCACAGTGCTCGCTCGCTCTCACGCAGGCGCACGTTTTCCAGCGCGATGGCCGCGTAGTCGGCGATGATCGAGGTGAACCTGAGACGCTGCGTGTCGAAGGTGCCGATCTGGGTATCGAAGAGGCTTAGCAGGCCGATGATGCGATCCTCGATGGTCAGAGGGATGTTCAGGCAGGAGCCAACCTCTGCATAGTCCTCCATGTCTGAAGATGCAGGTGGGATAAGTTCTTCAGGAGCATCCAGATAAGCTGCTTCCGCCAGTTCCTGGGAAGTCACATGTGGGAAATCGATCACGTTGGCCGCGCTGGCGATACGTCCTATTATGGCCCCGATGAATCCTGTGCTCAGAGGGTACGCGGGGATAATAGAAAGCTGGAACGGTTTATCCTTAAGCAGGATGGAGCAGGCGGCGAAGCTGTACTGCTCCTGCAAAGCCGCCAGCAGTGCATGATGAACTTGAAAGCGACTATTGGCGGCGACAAAACGTTTCCCAATAGTATTGAGATACTCCATTTCGCGCAGCAGGGAACCTATTCTGTCCCCATTCGGTGCGGTAATGGAGGAGCGATATGTATTATCTGTAAGTTCTGGTTCTACTTGCACACTGCTCTCCATGCGCTACTGCCAGTGTTTTTGTTCCAGTTGACGGCTGACTTCGTCGCGCAGCGGCGGCGCGATGATATCGCCGGTCAGTTCCTTCAGACCGGCGAAGCACTCCTGTAACAGAGCATTCAAGCCGACATCCAGTTCCTGTGCAGAAACACCGAAGAGTTGCTCATGGATGACGGATGGGACAACTTCAGTATAGGGCATTTTCATCAAGAATTGGAGAAATGGATACTCATCTATAATATGTTTCGCTGCAACCTGTACTAAGACGCGCGTGGTAGCTTTTCCAAGTAGAGGTGTGACCCGGTCATCAATTAGCCGTAGAACCTTCAAGTAGGCATCTGTAACCTGCTCACGGGTGACGGAAGAGGAGTTGTCAGGAACAAGTGACATGTCAATCTCCCTTCACAGTTTTATGCATGCTCTCTGTAATTTATTATACCATAGTCCAATTGCAGATGTAAGTGGTTTAATATCTGTAATACATGTAATGAGCTATTATGCCGCACATTCCTTACATCAAAGAACGCCTTTCGTACTTACATTGTACATACATGTGATGAATATCTCCATACAAATGTTAGCAAAAACCCGAATTGCAGAAAAATGGGCTAGTGCTTTCAGGGCACTAACCCGAACAAACGTGCCAGCCACAGGCGAAATCCCCGTAATGGACGATTCTGCCCCGGCTCCTGTTGCCCTGCTGCTAATTCAAGTAAACGCTGGCGACCGGCTTCTTGACGTGCTCTCTCCGCCTCCGCGTCCTCTTGCACGACGTAGCGTTCTCGCTGCTCGTCAATGGCCTGCGCGAAGTGCTCTGAGCGAATCTCGAAGCGAGCTGTCGGCTGGACCGGGACATTCTGGCTACTCTGCCCGTTCTGGTCGGCCAGTCCATTCTGACCGGGAACTTCTGCCGTCCCTGTTGCCGGTGTTTCTGACGCTGTAGCGCCTGCCGGTTCCTCGTCATCTTTTGCCTCGGTGACCTGCACACGTCCCATCTGCAATTGAGGTGTAATCCACTCACGCAGCGCCAGCAGAGCGGCGCGTCGGCAGATGGCCTCGATATCCGCGCCACTACGACCGGGTGTCAGGGCTGCCAGTTCCTCCATCGTGATCTCTGGTGCCAGTGGTCGGCCTCGCGTGTGGACGGCGAAGATGGCCCGGCGCTCCTCCTCGGTAGGATAATCAAGCTCGACCACCATATCGAAGCGGCCTGGACGCAGCAGCGCCGGGTCGATCAGTTCCGGGCGGTTGGTCGCCGCCAGTACGATCACGCCTTCGCGTCCCTCGATGCCATCCATCTCGGTCAGCAACTGCGCGATGACGCGGTTTCCCACCTGACCATCCATCTCGCCACCACTGCGGCGTGGTGCCAGGGCATCGATCTCATCGAAGAAGACGATGCACGGCGCGGCCTGCTTTGCCCGGCGGAAGATCTCGCGAATGCCCTTTTCGGACTCGCCAACCCACTTGGAGAGCAGTTCCGGCCCTTTGATGGAGATGAAACTGGCCTCGCACTGGTTGGCGAGCGCACGGGCAATCAACGTCTTGCCCGATCCCGGAGGGCCAGACAGCAACACGCCCCTCGGCGGCTCAACCTTCGCGTTGCTGTAGACTTCTGGGTAGCGCAAAGGCCACTCCACCGCCTCCGTCAGTGTGGCCTTCGACTTTGACAGGCCTCCGATATCGTCCCACGACGTTTCGCTGACCTCGACATAGACCTCGCGGGTTGTCGAAGGCTCGACCTCGCGCAGTGCGGCCTGGAAGTCGGCCATGGTGATGTTCAGATTCACCAGCGTCTCATAGGGGATGTAGCCGCGCTGGTAGTCGATATAGGGCAGCACGCGGCGCAGGGCGATCATGGCTGCCTCGCGACAGAGCGCCTCCAGGTCGGCTCCGACGAAGCCGGGCGTCAATTGCGCCAGCCGGGCGAAATCGATATCATTTGCCAGGGCCGCGTTCTTGCTATGGATGCGCAGGATTTCTGTACGCCCGCGCACATCCGGCACGCGCAGGGAAATCTCTCTATCAAAGCGGCCAGGGCGGCGCAGAGCCGGATCGAGCGCGTTGGGCTGATTGGTCGCGCCGATGACCATGACCTGCCCGCGCGAGGCCATGCCATCCATCAGCGCCAGCAGTTGCCCTACGATGCGCCGCTCGACTTCGCCGCCCGTTTCCGCACGCCTGGGAGCCAGGGCGTCTATCTCGTCGATGAAGATGATGCTGGGGGCGCGTTTCTGCGCATCCTGGAAGACGGAGCGCAGCCGCGACTCGCTTTCTCCATAAAATTTATTGATGACCTCCGGCCCGTTGATGTTGAAGAAGGCCGCGTTCGTCTCTGCCGCTACCACGCGCGCAATCAATGTCTTGCCGGTACCGGGCGGTCCATAGAGCAGGACGCCTTTGGGCGGCTCAACGCCCAGACGGTCGAAGACGGCGGGGTATTTCAACGGCAGTTCAATCATTTCGCGGATGCGCTGGAGTTCCTTGCCCAGTCCGCCGATATCTTCGTAGCTCACGCGACCAGGGCCACCGCTTTGCGCCCCTCGCGCCTGTGCCCTGACAACGGTTCCGGTCTGCACCAGCACCGCCTCGACATCTGTGATGGGTTGTGGCTGTACCAGCGGCTCAAGTGTAGGCAGTTCGCCCGTTTTCCGCTTTTGCAGTGGATAGCTGGGAGTAGCAGGCGTGGTGCCGATAATCAGAAATTCGCGGGTTGCCGCTCCGGGTGTGCCAACGCGCAGTAGATCGCCGATCACCACCGGCAGGCCCACCAGGTAACGAGCGATATATTGCAGGTCGCTTTCTTGAATCGGCGCGCCCCCGCTCAACGGCAGCAGCGTAATCCTCTCGGCATTCTGCACCTTCGCCTTACGCACCGTCACGCGCTCGCCCAGGCCGGATGCGCTGTTCTGCCGCACCTGGCTATCCATCTGGATGGTCTGCTGGCCGCGATCCACCAGCGCGCTCGGCACCACCTTCGCCGCTGACGTGCGGTTGCCCGACACCAGCACGATATCGCCCGCCTGGCAGCCCAGCTTCGCCATATCCGCCGGGTCGATACGAGCCACGCCGCGCCCAACCTGAAAGCCCTCGATCACCACCAGTTGCACACTATCAACCGTCTGGGGAATCTGCTCTTCTGCCTGCGTTGTTGACTGTGCTGTTGATTGCGCCGCTGGTTGTGCCTGTGATTGGAGGTTGCCGTTTGCCGTCAGAGGAGTAGTTGGTGTTCCTGAAGTTCTATTATACACAGGCTTGTCCGCCGGAAGTTTCGCCGTGGTCTGCTTTACCGGTTCATTACCGCCTGGAATGCTCGTCTCCGCCATAAATTCCCTCTTGTCTTATAGATAATATAAAGATGATATCGTTTATTGTACACCATCTTAATTACGGGGAAAAGAGGGAAAAGTTGCGGGGAAGGCATCGCCCCTACGCCTTCCCCCTCAAGGACGGATATCCAGGTTGGAGACGAAAATCAGTTCTCGGCTATCCAGACCTTCACAATGCTGGCAACGTTGGGGTCGCTGCCGGAGGCGATATACTTGCCATTGGGTGACCAGGCCACGGTACGCACGCAGGAGACAAAATCCGGGTAGAGAGGACAGGCGGTGTTAGAAACTGGCTTCCCTTTGTAGGAAAAAAGCAGTTTGCCGTTGCTGACATCCCAGATTTGCGCGCTTTCCCCCGCTGTCACGATGCGTTGCCCATCCGGCGACCAGGCCAGAGGCGGCGAGGAGAGATGATTTGCGCCATCGGTCTTGAGCGTCAAAAGTTGTTTGCCTGTCAAAGCCTGCCAGACCTGAACCGTTCCATTGTCGTCATAGGAGGCGATGCGGTTCCCAGCCGGTGACCAGACGATACCAACGTAGGCATCGTGCGGTCCCAGAGCCGGGTCATGGTAAGTGGAAACGGTCTGGCCGGTCAGGGCGTTCCACACCTTCACGGTGGTATCTGCTATACCACCGCTTGCCGAGACAATATATTTGCCATCAGGTGACCAGGAGAGCGCAACTACAGGTGCCGTATGCTTCGTGTATCTCGTCACAATCCTGCCAGTAGTAGCATTCCATACCATTACCGAATTATCTCCACCATCATATGGAGCAACAGAGGCGATATCTGTACTATCAGGCGACCATGCCAGCGCATATATGGCGGGGCCGCCACTCGTCGGCTCGAGATGCTGGGAAGTCATCACCTCAACGTTGGGGTTTCCACCTGTACTTGTTGCAGTGTTGAGGTTGGTCGCAGGATGATAGGTAAAGGTCAGCAACACCTGTCCATTCGTGGCATTCAGGACATAGACCTGTCCTGCTCCATTTCCTATAGCAATGCGTTTGCCGTCGGGCGACCAGCGAGCGACAAAGAAGGTATTCTGAAGCGGGTTGGGCAAGCTGAAAGTGAATAAGCGTTTGCCGGTAAACGCATTCCATACCTGCACTCCCTGACCGCTGGAAACGATATATTTGCTATCGGGTGACCAGTCCAGCGATAAAATGCCCCCGGTTTGCTTTGTATAGGTATAGATGGTCGTTCCGAGTTTGCCATCCATCTCCGGTCCATTGCTACTAGAGCTTGAAGCGGCATGGAAGACCAGCAGCATGCTGCCTACGATCAGGGCAACGAGCGCGACCGCCGCCAGTGTTTGCAGACGCTGCCAGAATGGATACTGTTCTCGTTGCTTTGCTTTGCCAGAAATGACCGCTTGCCCGTTTTCTTGTATCTCTATTGGCTCTCTTCTTCTCTGCCCATGCTGTGTGAGAGAATGAGCATGCCTTGTCTCCTCAATGCGCATCCAGGCACGATTCATTGTTTGTGCATCTTGCTCGGTCTCCTGCTGGTAGCTCTGTCGTAGTGCCTGGATCAGATGTGTCGTTGCTGTTGGCTCTGGCTGGAAAGCATCCACCTGCATACATTGCTCTATCTGTTCGTCTACCTGTTCAGGTGTGAAAAAAACATTCTCTTCGCTCATGGCTCGGTTCCTCGCTGGTTTTCGTAAAGTGTCCGCAAAAGATTGAGTGTGCGCGAGAGCAGCATGCGTACCGCTCCCTCGCGCTTGCCCAGCAGCGTAGCGATCTCGGCACAGCGCAGCCCATTGACGAAGCGCAGCCGCAGCACCTCCTGTTGCAGTCTGGAAAGCCGTTGGATACTGTGATGCAGTTGCGCCTGTTCTTCGCCACGCAGGCTTAGTCGCTCCGGCGCTCGCTCCTCATCCTCGCACGTCGTTTCCGCCAGTTCATCCAGTGAAAGTGGCTGTCGTTGCTGATGCGTGCGGTAATAGTCGGCCACCTTGTTGTGAGCCACACGCCACAGCCAGAGCCGCTGTTCCTCCTCGCCTAACGTCTCGAAGTAGTCGCGCTCCAGCGCCGCCAGAAATACCTCAACCAGCATGTCCTCGGCGTCTTCCCGCGCAGGCAAATGCAGCCGCAGGTAGGTAAGGAGCGCCGGAGCATTGTGCTGGTACCATTGAGCAGGTAGCGCCTGTCTGCCTGTCCCGTCTGTTTGCCGCTCTGTTGATCGCTGCATTCCAAATCCCTGTATTCTGAAAGTTGTGTCTGCTATATTCCGCTCATAACTATCGGGATGCGGGCAAAAATGTCACAGGCAAAGGGCAAACAGGTAAGGGGAACACAACAAGAAGCATGGATAGATGGCTACCACCTGTCCATGCTTCTTGTTGTGCTTCCCTTACCTGTTCTCACGTTTCGCGTTCCACAGCGTGACGCGGGCGTCGCGGCTGGAGGTGTGGCCGGCCTTGACAACGGTGCGGCGCAGGAAGTAGCCGCCGGTCAGCGCGAGCAGGGAGACGAGCAGGCCGCGCCCGGTATGCTTTTTCGTGCCCTGTAAGAGTGAGAGCGTCGTGAGCAGCCAGGGGAGGAGCAGACCACCACCGACGACGAAATTCCAGAATGTCGGCCCTTGCTCGCCCGGCCCCGCTCCCACCAGCGCCCGCCCTGCCCGGCTGCTGCCACGCAGGAAGCTAAACAGCCAGCTCATTTCGAGCAGCATGGCAACCCATTCCAGCCGTTCCAGTTTGTGCAATGTGCTGGCTGGCGCGCCGAAGATACGCAGCACCAGGGAGATCAGGGCCGTGCTGGTCGAGGTCGCCGAGGTGGCAAAGAGCGCGCCCAGCAGTTTGCTGCGCGACCAGGCCGGAACGCTCGTGGCTGCCAGCAAAACACCGGTGTAGCTGCCAAGAAAGATACCGGCAAATACGCCCGGTAAAGCAATCAAGTTTCGTGGCAGAACTTTGAGGAAGTTTGCTCCCCACCAGTCGCCCAGCAGCCCATCATGAGCCGCCTGCAGCACTGCCATGAGGCCGCTGAACAGCGAGAAGGTGGTCAGCCCCCACGTTCCCATGGACATTGGCGACTTCACCTTGAAGACGCGCAGCATATGCAGGAAGCGTTCCGGCCTGCCCAGGTCTTTGACGAGCAGTACCGGACAGGGCAGCAGTGCCAGCAGCGAGAGATAATAGCCAGCGCGTACCGTTGCGCGGTCTTCTTTCGAGCCAAAAAGGGAGGCCACAGTGGCGATGACATAGCAGCCAGCCGCCAGACCGCCAAAAAAGAAATACCAGATGATTTCCCAGTGCCAGGTCGTTTCATGTATTACCGGGTAATCGTAATAAGTTGGCTCCTCCAGTTCCCTTTCCGGGTCTGGAGTGTAACCCGTAACCAGCGTCGCCAGGTGCTCGATCAGCTCTGGCGCTGTCAGGCTATTTCGTATAGCCGTAAGAGATGCCTGTACGGGAGCGGGAAGACGAGTTTCCTGCATAGAAAACCCCCTGTCGTATTAATTCACATGTGCTGTGCTATTTGACAACCGTAGGCGCCGATTTATCGTGCGCACCGCCGATTTATCGGCAAGGCGACGGGGCCGATAAATCGGCGGTGCGCACGATAAATCGGCGCCTACGAGATTCTGTTACCGGTTTTGGTCCTTAAAAATCATCATTGCACCCCTACTCACGAAAGAAAAGTATCGTAAACAGACCCAGGATGGCGGCGGTGACGACGGCCCAGAACGAGGCCGGCGCGACGTTGTTTGCCGGGCGCGGTGGATTGGCGGGCAAGTTGTACACCGCCGGCTCATCCAGCAGCAGGAAGAAGGAGTGGAGACCACCATCGAGGATGTTGTCATCCACGCCGTACAGTTGCGCCTCCTTCACCCCGTGCTCCTGCAGGAAACCGAGCCGCTCGCGTGCGTGCTCCTTGAGCTTTTCCACCTCACCATACTGGATGGAATCGGTTGGACACGTTTTGGCGCAGGCAGGCTCGATGCCGTCCTTCATGCGGTCGTAGCAGAGCGTGCATTTGTGTGCAGTGTGCGTGCCATCATCATCACGGGCAATGACGCCGAAAGGACAGGAAATCACGCAGTAGCCACAGCCGTTGCAGATATCCTGTTGCACGTAGACCGTATCGTACTCGGTGCGAATGATCGCTCCTGTCGGGCAAGCCTCGTGGCAGGGGGCGTTGGCGCAGTGCTTGCACACGTCGCTGCGCATCAGCCAGCGTTCAGTATTGAAGAAGGGCAGGGCCGTTCCCGGTGGCGTCTCTGGCAGCAGACCATCGCTCTGTGCCGCCGCTAGCCGGTCAAAGAGCGGCAACGGCGGAGGGAGCGGTGTCGGGCTAAGCTGCTCGATGAACTGTACATGCCGCCAGGTGATGGCGGTCAGCATCTCCGTGTTGTCGTAGCTCGTCCCCGTCCAGGTTGGATCCTTCGCCCGCAGCTGGTTCCACTGCTTGCAGGCCACCTCACAGGCTTTACAGCCGATACAGAGACTCGTATCGGTGAAAAAACCCATGGCGGGCTGCGGCGGTGGCGGTGCTACCTTGTTGCCAGCAATCATCGAGACAATGGCGTTGGCCGGTTCCCATTGTGGATAGCGGGGAATTGCCATCTTCTGCTGTTTCGCTTCAAGCGCCATGTGCTCGCTCCTTCCTATGAAAGCCTGCCGGGACGAACATTGCAGGTAAATGCCTTCGCCTCTTCGATACTCACATTCGGTTCCAGCACCATGTGGGCCAGATCGTTCGTAATGCTCCCTGTCACCCTGCCCTGATAGCCCCAGTGGAACGGCAGACCGATCTGATGGACGATGCGCCCGTTCATGCGCAGGGGGCGCACGCGCCGTGTGACCATTGCGCGTGCCTCGATCTCGCCACGGGCCGTGCTGATAATCATATAATCGCCATGTTTGATCTTTTTTTCCGCCGCCAGTTCGGGGCTAAGCTCCGCGAACATTGCCGGTTGCAGCGCGTCGAGCCAGGCCGACCAGCGCGTCATCTGACCGCTCACATGATGTTCCGTCAGCCGATAGGTGGTGATGACGATGGGATAGCGTTCGTCGTCCACGCCTGCCAGCATATTGAGCGGCTTGCCGCTGTTGAAACGAGCGGCAGGGTTGCTCTGCTGCGCGTAGACCGCATTATGCACGGGCGATTTTGCCGCCTCGTAGTGCGCCGGGAGCGGCCCGTCGCGCAGTCCTTTAGGGGCATAGAGCCAGCCTTTGCCGTCGGGCTTCATGATGAACGGATCTTTACCGGAAAGCGCATCGATACCTGTCGCGTTGGGTGGTGGCGTGTAACTGGGCGGCTTATTGACCGGGAAGTCGGGAATGTCGTAGCCTGTCCATTTCTGTTCCGCCTCGTCCCACCAGAGGTACTTCTTGCGCTCCGACCACGGACGGCCCTGTGGGTCAGCCGAGGCGCGATTGTAGAGAATACGGCGGTTGGCAGGCCAGGCGAAACCCCAGTCCAGGAAGGTGTAACTATCGTCGTTGACACGCGAAGCCGCGCGGTTAATGCCGGGTGCCGGGTAGCAACCGCTATAAATCCACGAGCCACAGGCCGTCGTGCCGTCCGCTTTGAGGGCGGCAAAACCGGGGACGTGGGGAGCTTCGCGCAGATTGTAAGGCTGTCTCTGACTGTTTGCCGTTTGCTCCGGTGGATAGAAGTAATAACCGTTGATCTCTTTGAGCACCAGCAGCCCATCCGGCTCGCCCGGGATATCCGGGTTCTCTTCCTCATAATCCCAGGTCAGCGCCTGGATCGCCTGATCTCTCGGCTCCGTACTCCCGGCATACATCGCCTTTAGCCGCTTGCCCAGATTGTAGACGAACCAGAGGTCTGAGCGCGCATCGTCGGGTGGATTGACCGCCTTATCTCTGTACTGCAAGAGGCGCTGCGTGTTTGTAAATGTCCCCGCTTTTTCAACGGAGGAAGCTCCCGGGATAAAGAACACCTCCGTCTTGATCTGGCCCGGGTCAACCATATCCGGGGAGTGCGCTGGCCCCTTGTACCAGAAGGCCGCTGTCTCCGTCTCATAGAGATCGAGCACAACCATCCAGTCCAGGCGCTGTAGAGCTTTGCGCTGCAAGCGCGAATCGGTGCTGCCCGCCGCCGGATTCTGCCCGAAGACCATGAAGCCACTGACCTTGCCATCCAGCATATCGTAGGTCGTCGCCAGGTGGGAATGGTCAGTCGTAATTTTAGGAATCCAGCGATAGCTGCGGTTCCCATTATCTTCATTTGCGGCCTCGCCATACCAGGCCTGGAGCAGGCTGCGCATGTAAGCAGGAATGTTTGACCACCAGCCGAATTTCTGCCCTGCCGAGGTGAGATACTCCTCCAGCGTTTGCTGCGATAAAGCGCTGGCATGCTTGCCCGTGGCCTCACCCCAGGTCGTGGTAGTCGGTCGATCTTCCGCTTCCTGAGTATGCGGCTGCTCCATCGCGGCAGGCTGCGGCATGTAGCCGGCGAGCAGGTCGTAGAGCGTGGGTACGTCGGTCGAACCCTGAATGGAGGCATGACCGCGCAGGGCCATGACGCCGCCGCCCGGACGGCCAATATTGCCCAGCAGCAGCTGTATCATAGCTCCGGCGCGGATGATCTGCACGCCCTTCGATTGCTGCGTCCAGCCGACAGCGTAACAGAGAGCGGTCGTGCGTTCTCGCCCGGAGTTCTCGGCCAGGGTACGCGCCACCAGTTCCCATTGCTCGCGTGGCACGCCGCAGACCTGCTCGACCATCTCCGGCGTGTAACGCGCAAAGTGGCGGCGCATAATCTGGAAGACACACTGCGGATTCTGCAGCGTCGGATCGGTCAGCGGCCAACCATTGGCATCGTACTGGTAATCCCAGGTTCCCTGATCCACATAGTTCCCGGTTTCTGGATCGAAGCCGGAGAAAATGCCGTTCAGTTCTTCCGTATCACGGAATCGCTCATCGATGAGCGCGGATGCGTTTGTATAGTTGACCACGTAGTCGTGGAAGTAGAGGTTGTTTTCCAGCAGGTAGCGCATGATCGCGCCCAGGAAAACGATATCGCTGCCCGCACGAATAGGGACATACAGATTCGCCAGCGCCGATGTCCGTGAATAGTGCGGGTCAACATGAATGACCTTCGCCCCCAGCTCTTTCGCTTTGACGACGTTTGCAAAACCAACGGGATGGGCTTCGGCCATATTGCTGCCCATAATCAAAATACAGTCGCTATTGACCAGATCCTGCGGGAAGTTCGTGGCACCGCCACGTCCAAGCGTTGTACCCAGACCGGGTACGGTCGAGCTGTGTCATATACGGGCCTGGTTCTCGATGGGAATAATACCGAGTCCGCCGTTGAAAAGCTTCTTCATCAAATAGTTCTCTTCAACGTCCAGTGTCGCCCCACCCAGCAGTTCGAGAGCAAGAGTGTGATTGACCTCGCGTCCGTCATCGAGCCGCTCCACGAAGCTGCCGTCCCGCGTCTCCTTGACACGCTGCGCGATTCTCTCCATGGCCCACTCGAGAGATTTCATCTCCCAGTGGTCGCTGTAGGGCGCGCGGTACATGACGTGTGTCTGGCGGCTGGGGTTGATAGCATACTGGAAGGTTGATGCGCCCTTCGGACAGAGCGTGCCGCGATTAATCGGACTTTCCGGGTTGCCTTCGATGTCAATAACTCTGCCGTCTTTGACATAAACGTTTAAACTACATCCTACCGCACAGTACGGGCAGACACTGTGAAACAGCTTTGCGTCACGGATGCGTGGTGCCTTCTCAACGCTCTCAATGCTGAATGGTTGAACGTTAGAGCCAACCTGCAAAATCTCTTCCGCGACAGGCTGCAAGGCATTGGGAAGGATCGCCGCCGTTGGTGGAGAATGCTTACTTCCTTCAATCTTCTGTTGCCGTTCTTTCACTGAAAAAAAACCTCCTCATGCTTCATACAGATAGAAAAAGGAAAATGGACGTGGGGACAAATTCCTCTCATCCCTCGAGCCGCTCGAACGCATCCGTGTTGTTCCAGATGTCTTATAGAGATATTTTAGCACGTTCATGCACGTCAGCCGTAGGCTTTGAAGGGGAAAAATGGAGAATTTCCAGAGAAACTTCGTCCCGTTGGTTTAGAAAAGTGCTTCTCTAAGGAATTTCTCAGCATTTTCTTATCAATTTATTACCTTAGTACTAATTTTGCTCTCAATTCTATTGCATAAGCTGTACTGGCTGGGATATACTAGCCACATGTCTAAATAAGACAGAAAGATAGAGGGGTGTACAGTAAGAAACATGCTGATACAGTAGCAGTGTAAATCAGTAGGTTGACAGGTATAGCACCATAGAAGGGGTATAGAGTTCCAGATGCAAATTCCTCCACAGGGTAATCCACCAGGCGGTTCCGAACGGTCCGCGTTCATCACAAAAAACGTCAAAAAAACGCAATCTCTGGTCACGTTTCGGGTTGCCTGCCATTTTCATACTGATGGGGGTTGCGCTGATTAGTTTTGCCGTAGTGCGTGTCGTGAGTATCACCGTCGGGCAAAGCAATGTGCGGGAATTGCCGATCAGTAGCGTCCTCAATATGGCTGATCATCACGGCTTGAAGTCGGTCGAACTCAGTGGTAACGATATTTATGCTACTGGTACCAACGGGCAACAGTATCACGCGGTCAAGGAAGAGGGACAGACGGTGACGGATGAATTGCGCCGTGACGGCGTCTCTGTTACCGTGGATACTGGCCAATCTTCTCAATGGTGGCAGGGCCTGCTTGACCTGCTCCTCGTCGCGGTCATCGCCGGGGCGATGATCTTTTTCATCCGGCGCAGCGCCGTTGGAAGTCAGGCGATGCCCTTTGCGCGTTCCAGAGCCAAACGCTTCAGTGAGTCGCATCCATCGATCCTGTTCAAGGATGTGGCCGGCGTTGAAGAGGCGAAGACCGAGCTACAGGAGATTGTCGAGTTCCTCAAGCACCCGGAACGTTTTACCAGCATGGGCGCGCGTATTCCCAAGGGAGTTCTGCTCGTTGGCGCACCCGGCACAGGCAAAACGCTTATTTCCCGCGCAGTGGCTGGTGAGGCAAACGTTGCCTTCTACAGCGTGAGTGGCTCTGAGTTTGTCGAGATGTTCGTTGGCGTGGGCGCGGCCCGCGTGCGCGACCTCTTCAAAGAGGCCAAAGAGCACTCGCCCTGCATCGTCTTCATCGACGAAATCGACGCTGTTGGTCGCCAGCGCAATAATTCGGGCCTGAGTGGCAACGATGAGCGCGAGCAGACGCTCAATCAGTTGCTCGTTGAGATGGACGGCTTCGAGAAGGATACCAATATCGTCGTCATTGCCGCCACCAACCGGCCAGATGTGCTCGATCCCGCCCTGCTGCGCCCCGGTCGCTTCGACCGCCAGGTAATGCTCGACAAACCCGATATCCGTGGCCGTCTCGCTATCCTGGAGGTCCATGCGCAGGGCAAGCCGCTGCACGAGGATGTCACCCTGCATGATCTGGCGCGCCAGACTGCCGGTTTCTCTGGTGCCGACCTCGCCAACATGCTCAACGAAGGCGCGCTACTCGCCGCCCGTCGCGGCAAGACTGCCATCCAGAAGGACGATCTGGAAGAGGCCATCCTGCGCGTTATGGCCGGCCCTGAGCGCAAGAGCCGCGTGATTACCGAGGCTGAAAAAGCCATCATCGCCTACCACGAGGTGGGCCATGCCATCGTCATGCGCTCGATGCCCAACGCCGACCCGGTACAGAAAGTTCAGGCCATCGCCCGGGGTATGGCCCTCGGCGTAACGGTACAGTCCCCCTCCGAGGACCGCTACCTCATACGCCGCTCCGAACTGCTCTCCAAGATGGCCGGTGCCATGGGTGGTCGTGCCGCCGAGGAGATCATCTTTGGCGACATCACCACCGGAGCCAGCCAGGATATCGAGTACGCCACCAACATCGCTCGTCGCATGGTCTGCGAGTTCGGCATGAGTCCGCTGGGCAACATCCTCATGAAAAAAGATGCCGAGGGCAGCGCCACCGTCAGCCCGGAAACTGCCGCCCGCATCGATCAAGAGGTCTCCCGCCTGGTCGAAGAGTCCTACCAGACCGCGCTCAACGTCCTGGGCGAGAAGAAGGACAAACTGATCGCCATCTCCGAGCGCCTCATCGAAGTCGAAACCATCGACGGCAGCGAACTCGACGCCATGCTCTTCGGTCAGGCCGCGTAGCAAAATAAAATCGTAGGTTTCCCGTAATCCCGTTAACCCGTAGGCGCACGATTTATCGAGCGCACCGCCGATTGATCGGCCCCGCCGCCCGTGTGTTGATGAAATTCATTATCAATAGGGCTACAAGGGCCGATCAATCGGCGGTGGCCAGGATAAATCCCGGCCCTACGAGATTCCGTTACCGATTTTGGGTGTGAAATTTCATTATTGGCCCCATGCCCATTGGCCGATACATCGGCGGTGCGCAGAATACATTCCGCGCCTACGGGGTTTTATCGCCAGTTTACTGTAGAAGTAAAGAGCGAGAATGACCAGGACATTCATTGCGCTTGCATTAAACGAAGCCTTGCAGCGCCATCTCAGCGCAGCCATTCGCGAGATGGCGTCAGCTTTGCCTGCCCTGCACTGGGTCAACCCCGGCGGCATCCACCTCACCCTCGCCTTCCTGGGCGAACTGGACGACGAGCAGCTTGCGCAGGCCATCACCGCCACCGAAGTTGCGGCCAGTCAGGCCCAACCTTTCAGCTACCGCCTCACGCGGCCCGGCTTCTTTGGCTCCCTGCGTTCCCCTCGCGTCATCTGGATGGGCATCGAGGAGCCAACCGGCAAACTCAACCAGCTGCACCGCGCCCTCAACTCCAATCTAGAGCAGCGCGGCTTCGAGATCGACAAACGTCCATTCTCCCCGCACCTCACCCTCGCCCGCGTCAAAACCCCTCTCGTCCCCACCGGACAGCAGACCCTGCAGCGCCTGCTCGCGGACCCACACCTCTCAAAACCTTCGCCCCCCTACACCGTTAGCGCCCTCGCCGTCATGAAAAGCGAACTCTCTCGCTCCGGCGCGCAATACTCTGCACTGAAAGAGGTCCCCTTTGGAAAATAGCAGGGAAAAGTGAAGATATTCCCCTTTGCTGTTTTAGTTGCGCGAAACTTAACCACTCCTTAACCACACCTGCACCGTTTCTCCCTTCTCGTTTGCCACCCGCTATTGTATACTTTAACCGGGTGTGTTTTCTTCTGCTTACTTTTAAAAGTCAGTAGATGTGAATTTGCAACTACATTGACGCGCAAAGCTCTTACGTGTTCTACCAGTATTTCGAATCAATTTGGGAACGCTCGGCTTTGCCTGCTCGCCGCAGAGCGGCTAAGCTCTACTTCGAGTGGGCTGGCTCAGTGGACGGCGACGCCGTCCACTGAGCCAGCCCACTCGAAAAAGTTTGCGAAGCGCCGCAGGCGCTGAGCAGGCATTACACCAGGCTCGCCAACGGGATCATTATTTTCGTGATGCCTATGCGCATAAAGATAGCGAAGCATTGAGAGAGGAGAATATTTTGATGAACCATCTTACTCCTTCCCGTCGCCTGCTGCTCCCCGTGCTGGCAGCAGTCGTCATACTGAGCCTGCTGATCGGCTCAATCTCTTATTTTAGCGCGGCAAAAGCATCTGGCCCGTCTTTTGTACCCCTGTCAGGTAGTACGCTTCTCCCGAGCCTGTTGAACAAACCTCTAGGCAGCCATAACCCCGATGATACGTTGACCGTTGGGGTCGCGCTCCAACTGAGCGATCCTGCTGGACAGCAAAGCCTCTTACAATCGCTGTATACAGCAGGTAGTCCATCCTATCATGCATGGGTGACGCCACAGCAGTTTAACGCCCGCTTTGCGCCTTCTTCCGCTACCGTTGCTGCAACACAGAGTTTTCTGACAGGCGCTGGCATGCAGTTGGTGTCCTCTTCATCTGCTACTCTGCTCATGGCAAAAGGGACAACCGCTCAGGTGGAGGCAACCTTCCACACCAGCATTGAGGACTACGCTCTGAGCAATGGCAAGCAGTACTATGCCAACAGCCAGCCAGCATCTGTCCCAACGAACCTCGCCAGTGAGATTGTCGGGGTGATTGGCCTGTCGAATATCGAGACGGTTCTGCCGCATAAGCAGCCCATCAGCAAAACTACTGTCCGTTACGGTGCCGGTCCCGGAGGTTCCGGGTTGGTCCCTTCGCAAATCGAAGGCATTTACGACATCAATAAGGTCTATAGCCAGCTCAATGATCAGGGACAGGGCGAGACGATTGCCCTGTTTGAGCAGAGCGCCTACCTTGAGAGTGACATTTTTCACTACACGCAGACCTTCGGCCTCCCGACACCTGACCTGGTGAATATCCCGGTGCTGGGCGGTACAACCGATCAAAGCGGCGCTGTTGAGGATGAACTGGATATTGACCTCGCTCTCGCCGCCGCGCCAGAGGTCAAACAGGTGCTGGTCTATGAGACAGGCCCGAGCGACCTTGATACCGTCGCCGATTATCAGCAGATGGCGACCGACAACCTGGCCGATACCATCAGCACAAGCTGGGGTGGCTGCGCTGAATACTACCTCAAGTCGCAAGTGACACAGGAAGAAAACCAGATCTTCTTTCAAATGGCAGTGCAGGGCCAGAGCATTTCCTCGGCCACCGGCGACTATGGAGCCTATGGCGCTTGCCCGGATCTGCATCTTCCACCGGGTCAGCAATTACAGATCGCCGATCCCAACGACACTCCCTACATCCTGGCAGTGGGTGGCACTTCATTTGAGACTCCTGACGGGAACATTCTCTTCGATCCCGGCAAGAACCTGCATCCCACGTACCCGGGCGCGCAGGATGAGAAGGTATGGATTACCTATCCCTGCAACACGAATAACTGCAATGGTGGTGGCAGCAGCGGTGGCGTGAGCCGCATCTGGGCCGAGGGCGATTATGCCTTCAATAGCGCCGGGCAGCCAAGACCAGGCGTCGATGAGCCGGGCTTTAGCCAGTCAGGCTCCTACTGCGGTCAGCAGCCCGGTGTCCTTTGCCGTGAGAATCCCGATGTCTCCCTGGATGCAGACCCCAACACCGGTTATTCTATCTATTGCACAGATAAGGGTGGTGGTTGCGCTCCTCCCTACCCGGCATGGCTTGCCATTGGAGGTACCTCCTGTTCTTCACCGATCTGGGCAGGCATCTCGGCCCTCTACGACAACTATCATCATGGACGCCAGGGCCTGTTCAATTACATCGTGTTCCGCTACGACTCAGCCGCGGGTTATGCCAGTCAATTCCACGATATCATGGACTATAACAATGGCTATTACCCCGCCAGCAAATACTATGATATGTCCACTGGCATCGGTACGCCCGACGTCTTCAACCTCGTCAATGGCTGATTGTTAGCCTTACCACAA
This sequence comes from uncultured Chloroflexia bacterium, assembly GCA_963736995.1. Lineage (GTDB taxonomy): Bacteria > Chloroflexota > Ktedonobacteria > Ktedonobacterales > Ktedonobacteraceae > CADDYT01. The sequence continues at coordinate 605,047 of CAVTRB010000002.1, read as the reverse complement.
AATTTGTCAACTGAAAGATGTCATCCTGGCAAAAGATGTCATCCTGAGCGCAGCGAAGGATCTAAAGGAGCCACCATAAAGGTAGTTGCCTCAGATCCTTCGCTTTGTTCGCTACCGTTGGCGAACAAAGCGTGTTGACTGCTCATCAGTGAGGCTATACCAGCAAGCATTTCTGGTTGAGTAAATTCAACCGCATCTCTCTTATTCTCACCAGAATCACCACTCGTTTGCTAGTCTGATCGCAATCTCTACCTTCTATACTTTCGACAGAGAAATCAAAAAAAGGATCGACGCTGAAACACAATACATGCCTGATTTGACAGCATTGAATTCTCTGGAAGAGCAGGGCAGGCGTTCCGAGAAACCAGCAATCATACAATTGCAGGACGCAAAAAACCAGCTTTTCCGGCGTACTCTTTGCGAGGGTGCCGGGGCAGCGTTAGCGATCGGCATTGCCCTCTTAGCGGGCGAATACATGCCACCACTCCTGGTGACGTCTCATCTCGCGTTTTGCGCATTTTTCCTCGTCGTATGTGTGGTTGCTCTTCGTTGCCCTAAAGCGGTCTCGTATAGCGCTGGACTGCTTGCCGCGGGAAGTTATAGCCTGCTGCTCCATCAAAAGCCGCTGCCCCGGGTCGGCACAGTATTCGTCATTACGGATCTTCTCCTTGAACCTTTTTTATTGCTCGTGTGCGCTGTGCTGGTGAGTGATCTCCTCTCCGCTCAGCGGCACCAGTTCTCCCGGGCGCAGGAGCAGCTTCTCCTCGCCAGAGAGAAATTAGTGGCGACTCAACAAAGCTATCAGGCAGCGCTGATCGTCAACGAGGAGTTAGAGCGGCAGATAGCCGGGCAAACGTTGACGGTTACGACCGTCAGCGAACAGGTCGAATGCATCAGGAGATTGCATGGTGGCGAGCGCTACAACGCTATTGTACACCTGGTCGCTCACGCCCTTGAGGCGTCATCCTGCGCGCTCTATATGCGCTATGATGGGCAGTGGTACCTGTATGCAGGTACCGGGTCGAGTCCGTATACTGAACACACGCCGGTGTTGAAACTGACGAATGCGCTCAACAGGCGCGTGCTGGAAAGCGGCCAGGTCCGCACCGTGCGCGACTTGCTGCCAGAAGAGGTGGCCATGGAGCGAGACATGCCGCTGATGGCCGGACCATTGCTCGACGACAACAACCAGGTGATAGGTATCATTGTGATCGAAAGCCTGCCTTTGCTGCGATTTACCTCTGGCACAGTTCGTCTCTTCAGCGCAATCCTGCAGCTGGCCTCGATTGCACTGCGAACCCCACTCCTACAGCAGGAAATCGGTCGTGACGCTTTCCATAGACGCGCCCTATCCAGAGCAAGGGATGCGGATGACCTTTATCAACTTCAGGAGGTGGTGTAACTCATGCAAAGGATATTCTGCCGGATTCGTCTCCGCCACTGTTCTGGCTGCATGCTTATCGCGCTTGCCCTCCCTGGAGACTGCGCTCTGGGCCTGGACATTCTGAATGGAGCCAGTATACAGTTGCTGTGGCTACACATGCTCGCCGTTCTGCTCTGCGTAATTGGCATCAACCTTGTCAGCCAGCCCGGGTCTGCCACGCTGGTCGAATGCTTTCGCCTGAACCGGTGGAGCGCAACCAGCCTCTTCCTTTGCCTGGCTACATTTCCAGGATTCGGGATGCTGGCCTGTGGAGTGGGCTTGCTTGCTACCAGGTGCTTGCCAGCAGGTTCAAAGGGAAGTTGGATTGAAAAGAGCGATGATGAGCCTGTACTACCGCCAATGAAACAACCTGACCTGGAGGTGCAGCCCCTTGTCGATATCTTGCTAAGCCCGCAACTGGAGATGAAGCGCGCAGCGGTGGCGGCTCTCGGCCATCTGGCAACCCCTGACGCAATTCGCACACTTCGCCAGCTCCTGTCGCATCCGGTGCCGGAAATTCGCAGTGATGCTTCGATTGCATTGACATGCATCGAGGACGAACTGTCGCATGCCCTCAACGACGCCCTTGAAAAGTGGAGGAGCGAGCCACGGAATGTTGCCTGTATGCTTCACCTCGTCGACCAGTACCAGCGGTATGCAAGCAGCAACCTGCTCGACGCAGCCAGCCAGCAAGCCTATCTGAGAATGGCGCGGGACCTCATGCGGCAGGTCGAGGCGTGCCCGCCCTTGAGAGGTATGCCCGCACTACACAGTACATGTACAGGAGCCAGCTATGAATGTTAAAGCTGATGTCTGTTTAATCGTTGAGGGAGCATATCCCTTTGTGACCGGAGGTGTATCAAGCTGGGTCCACGCGCTGCTGACGAATTTGCCCGACCTGTCGTTCAGCATAATCCATATCGGCGCGCGCTCAGACGTACAGCGCAAACTCTTGTATACACTTCCGCGCAATGTCATCGAGCTGCGCGAGGTTTTCATTGGCGATTATAGCCAGCGTCATGGGCATATACGCTCCAGGCGTACAGAGGCTGCGTGGCAAGACTTCCAGGTCCTGCACAAAGCCATTGCTACTGGCACAATACCAGCAATGGCCGACCTTTTACCTGTTCTCCGGCGGTCAGGCTTTGCCGGGCTGAATACGTCAGACCTGTTCAACTCCAGAGAGAGCTGGAATACCCTGGTGAAGCTCTATGAAGAGCATGCCGACGGGCAGTCATTTATGGATTACTTCTGGACTTTTCGCTGGATCTACCTGCCAATCTTCAAAGTCTTCGAGGAGGTTCTGCCGCAGGCGCGCGTCTATCACGCGGTCAGTACGGGGTTCAGTGGCCTGCTCGGCGCGCTCGCGAAGATTCGCAGCGGTCGCCCCTTTCTTGTGACCGAGCATGGTATTTACACGCGAGAACGTGAAATCGAGATCGTCCAATCAAACTGGATCACCCGCTTGCCACCTGGCCTGCGCGTTACCGGGCAGCGTTTGAGCTTCTTTCAACAGTGGTGGTGCAATACCTATCGCTTTATGGAAAAGCTGAGTTATGAATGCGCTGATCTGTTGCTTTCTATCACCGATGCCAACCGTCAGTACCAGGTGAAAAGCGGTGCAGACACGCGCAAGGTTCACGTTATTCCCAACGGCATCAACACACAGCGCCTGGCAGGTGTGCGCGAGGCGACCGGCTATACGTCAGAGCGCTTCCTGGTCGGGTTTGTCGGGCGCATTGTCCCTATTAAAGATGTCAAAACGTTCATTCGTGCAATCAAGGTAGCCAGTCAGCATATCCCCAATCTTGAGGCGTTTCTCGTTGGCCCTACCGAAGAAGACCACCAATACTTCAGCGAATGCCAGCGCCTGGTCGAGTTGCTCAATCTCACGGATATCGTTCATTTCACGGGTTCGGCAGATGTGCTGACCTACTATCGTCGGCTCGATGTCCTGGTTTTGACCAGCCTGAGCGAAGGCCAGCCGCTGGTGATCTTAGAAGCGAATTGCGCAGGCATTCCGGTAGTTGCGACCGATGTCGGGGCCTGCCGCGAGTTGCTGTCGGGCGCTATGCCAGAGGACCGCGCCCTGGGGGAGAGCGGCTTGATCACTCCTGTAGCCAGTCCTGATGAGACCGCCAGGGCAATTCTCCAGCTCTGGCGTGACGAGGGCAGGCGACGCCGTATGGCGCGCGCCGGACAGCTGCGGGCGCAGCGCTTCTACCGCCAGGAACAGCTCTACCATGCCTATGATCGGTTGTACCGGCACTATTGCCTTGTCTAAGGCAGGAAAAAGAGAGAAACGATGGCGGGTATAGGATTTCGCTTGCAAGCGATGGTTCAGCAGGGCACCGTTCTCGAGTCTGCCGGTGCTTATCTGTCTTCGGCATTCATTTCCAGCGGCCCCTGGCTCTCCGGGGTAGGTGCTCTGGCTGCATTGGCAGCAACGTCCTCTACCTACCTGTCAGTTGCTGATCACTCGCTGCTCTTTGCCACGATCGTTTCTACGTATGCCGCCAGTATTCTTGTAGCTGCCGGCCCGCAGATGCTCGTCACGCGCTACCTGGCCGACTGCCTGTATCGCAAGTCTCTTGAGAGTATTGCGCCGACATGCGGCAGCATGTGCCTGCTCGTCTTACCCTTTGCGCTGCTGGCGCTTCCGTTTGTCGTCTGTGCGCCGTTTGATTTGCGTTATCGCCTGCTTGTCACAACACTATTCCTGGTGCTGAGTATGACCTGGATGGTCACTGCCTGCCTTTCTGCATCGCAGCGGTACCTGCGCATCACGCTGATTTTTGCTCTTTGCGCACTCCTCGGCGTCAGTGCATCCAGGCTTCTCGGCACTCACTACGGGCTACCAGGGAGCCTGAGCGGCTTTACTTTTGCTCAGCTCCTGTGCCTGCTGTTGTTGATAGCCAGCATTTACCAGGAATTTCCTTCCTCCCAGGCATTGGATTTCGCCTACCTGGCGTATTTCAAAAAGTACTGGGACCTGTTTCTCGTTGGCGTGATCTACGCGCTGGGCTGTTGGGTTGATATCCTTCTTTTCTGGATGTCTGCTCACAGCCAGGTGATTGACGGCTTCTATCACTTCTTTTCTCCCTACGATACGGCCAGATTGCTTGCCAACCTCGCGACTATTCCCGCCGCAGTGATCTTTATGATACATGTGGAGACGAACTTCTATCGTCATTATGAGCGCTACTATCGCTGCGTTCAAAAGGGGACGCTCAACGACATGGCTCGCTCAAGAATGGGCATGCAACAGGCCAGCCGCTCAGGAGCCTGGCTCATCCTCAAAGTCCAGGCGCTGTTCGCGCTCTTCCTCTGCTTGCTTGCGCCGTACCTGGCCCAACTGACGAATCTGCCGGTACAATGGGTGCCGTTACTGCGTACGGCAATCATGGGCGGCACGGGGCAGTTCTTCGTTTTCTTCATGGTGCTGCTGCTCCTCTACCTTGATCGGCGGCGAGCAGCGCTGCTGCTGGTGTGCATTTTCGCTACCTGCAATTGTTCGTTGACGTTCTTATCCCTGCTGCCAGGCGAGACGTACTTTGGAATGGGCTACCTGGCAGCTACTATCATTTCCGCCGTCCTGGGATGGATCCTGTTCAACAATCGGCTCCAACGACTGGACTACCTCACCTTCATGCGTCCGTTATGAAAGCCGTTTTGCGGCAATAACCGGCTCATGGAGGGCGCTTCCTCCAGTCGAGTTTCGTTCAAGAAAGGATCGATCTTATGCGATTTGCGCAACGAATGCGGACCATCGTTTGCATGCTCGCGTTTGCGACCATGCTGCTTGTCTCTCTGTCACCGGCAACCACGCTGGCGGCGTCAAACAACGGAGGGCAGGGTGAGAGCGGCCTGACCCTGGGCCCTGTCGCTTCACCGGGCATCCCTTCGCTCCCACTGCATCAACCTGTCAATCTACCATCGCAGGTAGCATTTGCGAAACATCTGTCGGCGCATACTCGCTCCAAAGCTGCTGGCAGTGTGTGTCCCGCGCCTACCATTGATATGCGCGTCCTTGTGATCGCTTCTGATGGCAGCGAAGCTGATCTTCCCGCTATCGAACAAGCCCTTGCCGACCTCGGCACGCCCTACACCCTCTATGTCGCGGCACAGACGCCGAACGGGCTGACACCTGACAGGTTGAGCAACGGCTGTCACGGCTACTACCAGGGCGTCATTCTCACCAATGGAGCTCTGGCCTACTTTAATGGCACGAGCTGGGCCAGCGCTCTCTCGCAACAGGAATGGACGAATTTGTGGAGCTACGAATTGACCATGGGGGTGCGCGAACTGAGCTGGTACACCTACCCCACTGCCGATTTTGGCTACCAGGTCCCCCTGACCGCCTTCGATACCACAAACAATCCCCTGGCAGTGACCCTCGCGTCGGCGGCAAAGGCTTCATTCCCCTACCTGAACTCCGGTGAAACGATCACCATCCAGAACGCCTACACCTATGTCGCGCAGCCGCTCACGGATGGGGCCACTACTCCCTTCCTGACCGATGCCAATGGCGATGTGCTGGCGGCAGTGCGCTCCTATACAGACGGGCGGCAGGTCCTTTCCCTGACATTCGACAGCAACCAGTACCTTCTGCACGACCTGGTCCTGTCCTATGGGCTGATCAACTGGGTAACCAACGGTATGTTCCTGGGTGAGCGGCACGTCTACATGTCTCCACAGGTTGACGACTACTTCATCGACGACACTGAGTGGCTGCCCGACACTCCTTGCGGCACTAATATCGACAATACCGGCACGACGTTTCGTATGAGCGGCAGCGATGTGCAGGCACTCGTCAAGTGGCAGAATACGACTCGATTGAATAGTGTCTCAGCCAACACCAGGTTGACGATGGCGTTCAATGGCTATGGTGCAACATCTGGCGCCTATACGCCCGATACGCTGACTCCAGCTACGGTTGCAAATCGCAGCCAGTTCTACTGGGTTAGCCATACCTTTGACCACACCAACCTCGACAGTGTGAATACCGCTACCGCTACCTCTGAGATCAAGCTCAATGTCCGTGAGGCCAGTACGCTGGGCCTCACCCTGAACGGCTTTAACCCGAACAGCATGGTGACGCCCGATGTATCCGGCCTGAATAATCCCAGTTTCTTACAGGCAGCGTACAATCAGGGCATCCGCTTCCTGGTGTCCGACACCTCTATTGGCTGGGAAAACAACCCCGCGCCCAACGTCGGCATCTACAACACCTACCAGCCCCAGATTCTTATGCTGCCACGCCACCCCAATAATCTGTTCTTCAATGTAACAACACCTGCCGAATGGGTGGCCGAGTACAACTGCATCTACAGCAACTTCTGGGGCCGCAATCTCAGTTACCAGGAAATCCTTGACAAAGAAAGCCAGGTACTCCTTTCCTACCTGTTGCAGGGCGATCTGGACCCCTGGATGTTCCACCAGCCCAACCTGCGCGCCTACGATGGAACCCATAGTCTGCTGAGCGACCTGCTGGATATGACCCTGCAAAAGTACGCCCAGTACTATAACTTGCCGATTGAAAGTCCATCGATGGACCAGCTTGGCATGAATGTCTCCCTCTGGATGCAATACCTGAGTGCAGGCGTTACGGCGAGTTACACCCCCGGCGTATCGATCACGTTAACGGCTCAGAAAAGCGCTCTCGTGCCCGTCACCGGATTAAATGTCGGTCTTTCAGAGCTTTATGGTGGCCAGCACATTTCGTACGTGCTTTTGCCCGCGGGCAAGTCGATTACTCTGCGCCTCAACCCGCAGTTCACCAGATAAAAGGCCTACTTTTTCTGGACAGCAGCTTCCCCGCAAGTGATAATCGCCTCACTTGCCGGGGAAGCTGCTTTTTTAACTCTTGACTTACCCGGGCTTCTAATCGTTCCTGTCTTGTTCGCTGATTATTCATTGTTCGGTGTCGTGCTGACATTTCAGTTTTCCTCCTGAAAGTAAAATATACGGCAGTTTGCCTACATGTCTAGAGATTTGTATGTGGTGATTACCCACTTGCTTCTATTCCCCGCTCCCCAGGCCGACCCTTGCGGTCGGCCTGGGGAGCGTAACCAAAAATCCCCCCTTTATTGCATCGAACTCCCTTATGCGCTACACTGTCACACACCAGAGCTTTGCATAGAAAACACGGTAATCAGGCATATAAAGCAATAGAGGGTGGATTGCATGAATGAGATACGCACGTATCTGAAAGATATTGAGCAGGCTTACCACGCTGGCAACGCCACAGAACATACCTATCGTTCGTATTTGAAGCATGTGCTGGAAACGCTGTACCCGGATGTGACGGCCACCAATGAGCCAAAGCGCGTCAAGTATGGTGCGCCAGACTTCATCATCGCTCGCAAACAAACCCCACTTGGACATATCGAGACCAAAGATATTGGCGTCTCCCTTGACCAGATCGAGCGCACGGACCAGATGAGGCGCTATCTGGGCGGCTTTGCCAACCTCATCCTCACCGACTACATCGAGTTCCGCTGGTATGTGGCCGGTCAGCAGCGCATGACTGCCCGGCTGGCAAAGGTGGCAGGGAAGGGAAAATGGACGGTCGATGCTGATGGCATAGAGCAGGTCAGCAAGCTGCTGCAAGGCTTCATGCTGGCGGAGATACCGACCATTGCCACGCCGAAAGAACTGGCGATGCGCATGGCCTCCATTGCCCAGCTCATTCGCGACGCCATCAACCGCACATTTCAAAGTGAGGAAGGCGGCGGCACGCTGCACCAGGAGATGGAAGGCTTTCGCCAGGTCTTGCTGCCCGATCTCACGCGCGAACAGTTCGCCGACATGTATGCCCAGACCATCTGCTACGGCCTCTTCGCCGCCCGTTGTGATGCCCGCCCCGGCACCATCTTCACCCGCGAATATGCCGCCTTCCACATGCCAAAGACCAACCCGTTTCTAGCCCGGCTCTTTGCCTACATGGCCGGGCCTGACCTCGACGAGCGCGTGGTCTGGGCCGTAGACGACCTTGCCGCCGTCCTCAACCGCTGCGATATGGCGGCCATCCTGCGCGACTTCGGCAAGCGCACGCGGCAGGAAGACCCCGTTGTCCACTTCTACGAAACCTTCCTCAGCGCCTACGACCCCAGGATGCGCGAAATGCGCGGCGTCTACTACACCCCGGAGCCGGTTGTCTCCTACATCGTGCGCAGCGTCGATTACCTGCTCAAAAAGGATTTCGGCCTACCGGAAGGACTCGCGGACGCCACCAAACTCAGGGCCACCAGCGCAGACGGCACATACAGCGAGGAGGCGCACAAAGTCCAGATCCTCGATCCCGCCACCGGCACAGGCACCTTCCTGCACAGCGTCATCGACCTGATCTACGAATCGTTCCAGCACAACAAAGGTATGTGGTCAAGCTACGTCTCCGAACACCTGCTGCCGCGTCTCTTCGGCTTCGAGCTGCTCATGGCCCCCTACACCGTCGCCCACATGAAGCTCGGCCTGCAACTCACCGGCACGGGCTACGACTTCAAAGGCAAAACCCGCCTCGGCGTCTACCTCACCAACACCCTCGAAGAAGGCTTCGAGGGCGGTAAACTCCCCTTCGCCGAATGGCTTGTCGAAGAGGCCAACGCCGCCAGCAACGTCAAATACGACGCCCCCGTCATGGTCATCATCGGCAATCCACCCTATTCCGGCCACTCCGCCAACAAAGGAAGCTGGATTACCGGCCTGCTCCACGACAAAAGCGGCAACTATTTTGAGGTAGACGGCAAGCCGCTTGGCGAGCAAAACCCCAAATATCTTAATGATGACTATGTAAAGTTTATTCGCTTTGCGCAATGGCGTATTGAGCGTACTGGCTATGGCATCCTCGCCTTCATCACCAATCACGGCTATCTGGATAATCCTACATTTAGAGGTATGCGGCAAAGTCTTATGCGAAACTTTTGATGATATATACTTCTTAACTTACATGGAGACAGCAAGAAAAAAGAGCATTGCGCCTGATGGTTCGAAGGATGAGAATGTCTTTGATATTCAGCAAGGTGTAGCTATCGGTCATTTTGTTAAACAGCAATCAAAGAAAGTACATCCCAGTTTGCCACAGTTCATCATGCCGATCTATGGGGACCACGTGAGTTTATCAAAAATTGGACAGGAACAGTACCTTGTAGGAGGCAAATATCGCTGGCTGGCAGAGCATGATATTACAACGACAGCATGTGGCCAAGACTTGAACCGCAATCACCTTTTTATCTCTTTATACCACAACACCGAAATGTGAAGGTGGAGTACGAGCAAGGATGGAAGTGTCACAGATGTCATATCTACAACTACGACAGGGATAAAAACACATCGTGACCATTTTGCTATGGACTTCGATCATGTCTGTATTGAAGAAACGTATAGCAAATTTCATGAGATTTAGATATTCCAGATGATACTCAGGCACAACAATATGAATTAGCTGATACTGGAACCTGGAAACTGCGTGTATCAGCGGCGCTCCATTAAAATCTGATACAAATGACAACAAGTCATTTCATCGAATGCCTTTACCGCCCTTTTGATGTCAGAGCATACTTTCATCATGAAGCTGTTGTTGATCGGTCTAGACAGGAAGTAATGATGCACACTTGATGCGGCAGACAAAGGACATTGTGTCTCCTTGTAGACAAGCAAATCGGACGTGGCAGATGAGATAACTTCTGTGTAGCAAATACTATTCGTCATACAGATTTTTCTTGTTTTGGAGACAACTCATGCTTCGTTCCTCTCCCCTCTACCTCTATCCCGACCCCCACAAACACACCCTCTTCGACACAAGCGAACCATCGACGGCTCCTGGTGGGCGGCGTCCCAATCTGTCGGAAGCGTTTATCAGGGCGATGGAGGAGAAACTGGGGATGCGCTTCGTAGCTGATGGCAGGGGCGATGTGCGGGAGACGTTTGGGCCGGAGGATGTCTTTGATTACATGTATGCCGTCTTCCACTCTCCCACCTATCGCAGCCGCTATGCCGAGTTCCTGAAGATCGATTTTCCCCGCCTGCCGCTCACCGCCAGCGCCGACCTCTTCCGCGCCCTCTGCCAGCCCGGCCAGCGCCTGGTTGCCCTGCACCTGCTGGAGCAGTTCGGCCAGGCCATACCCTCCTACCCCATCGATGGCGCGCACCTCGTCGAGAAAGTCGAGTACCTGGTCGAACCAGACAAACCAGAGCAGGGCCGCGTCTACATCAACAAGACCCAGTATTTTGAAGGTGTGCCGCCCAACGTCTGGGAATTTCACGTCGGCGGCTACCAGGTCTGCCACAAATGGCTCAAAGACCGCAAAGGCCGCACCCTCACCTTCGACGACATCAAACACTACCAGCGCCTCGTCGCCGCCCTCTCCGAGACAATAACGCTGATGGGACAGGTTGACGAGACGATTGATGAGCATGGCGGGTGGCCGATTGAGTGAGCTTTAGAGCAAGTTATGGGACGCTGCCTTCGACACTTGTAAATATGCCTGTGATGCTGTAATCTACTCTATGCTGATAGTTGAGCCAGCTATGTACATGTTGGGCAGATACGAGTAGAAGGGGTGCCGGGTATGATTCTCCCGAAAGACCGCGACCCTCGTTTCGTGACGATCCGCCGTGGTGGAACCCTTACCGATGCGGATCATCAGCTCCTCGCTCTCTGGGCGGCATTGTGCGCGGAGCACGTTCTTGACCTCTTCGAGTCGGCCCGGCCTGAGGACCCGCGACCCCGTCGGGCAATCGAGCATGCCCGCGCCTGGGCGCGTGGCGAGATCAGGATGACCCCGGCTCGCGCGGCAGGCGGCCATGCAATGGCCGCGGCCAGAGACCTGCGCGGGGCAGCCCGGCATGCTGCCTATGCTGCTGGCCAGGCAGCAGTCGTCGCGCACGTCGCCGCGCACGAGCTAGGTGCGGCCGCCTATGCGATCAAGGCCGCACGTGCTGCCGCCCCGCAAGGAGAGGGCGAGAGCGCAGGGCGGCTCGAGTGCCGCTGGCAGCGCGACCAGCTCCCGGAGGCGATTCGCGAGCTGGTCCTCGACGACCAGCGGTTGCGCAACGACATCTGCTGGTCGGTGTTCGACTGCTGAGAGCGTGTCGGGTCACTTGTCTCTGCGCGATGAAAGGTGCTCGTGACAAAAAGTTGACATCCGCTCATACTCACTTCAGTGCATACCCCATGTACGACCCCATCAAATTGTTGCTCTGCTGCCAGCGCAGGATTTTTCCGGCCTCGGCATAGGTGAGTTCGCCATGATTGCGCTTCAGCAGGGTGCGCAGGATGGTCAGAGGATTGGCTGCTGGCAGTCATGCCCTTCAGGTCCTGGTTGACGAGTCCATGCTCGGCGCATAAAGGAGATCAGTTCTCGCGGCTTGATGAACTGCTGCCAGTCGTGCAGGTTGGGCGGCATGAAGCGCGTGGCCTGCCACTCCTGCGCCATCTTGATCAGCACGAGCTTGCTCAGCAGCGTGCGATTGATGGTGTCGTAGCAGAAGATGCCGCCGGGTTTGAGCACGCGCGCGATCTCGCTGATGACCTGTTCCAGGCTGCTCACGTGTTCCAGCACATCACAGCAGTAGACGATATCGAAAGCGGCATCGGCAAACGGCAGATGCTCGCCCACGCCCACCAGGTAGTTGATGTCCAGCCCCGATTGCTGCGCGTGCGCCCGTGCGGTGGCAAGAGAACGCTCGGATGGGTCAACGCCCGTCACTTTGCAGCCCAGCCGGGCGAACTGCTCGGCCAGCAGCCCGCCGCCACAGCCCACATCCAGCGTCTCCTTCCCACGCGGGTCCACCTTCAGTTTCTCAAGCAATATCTGCCGGAAATAGCCGAAGCGCACCGGATTCAACCACAGCAGCAGAGTGCTGAACACCTCGTTTTCGTTCCACCAGATATCGCCCATCTGGTTATACAGTTCGTTATCAACTGGCATGCCAGTATCCTTTCGCCTCTTGTTACAGGGATTGTACACGCCAGGAAAGGAGTAGTAAAGGCTTGTACTAAACTGGGTCAGATTGGACAGATTCTAAAGCATGCAAGACCTTGACACATTATAACCGTTTTCTTTCTCGGCTCGTAGAATAGATACACGTGCAACTTGCAAGTACATCTACGCTCTCCATCCGTCATCCCGAATACAAGAGGAAGGGAAAAGAAAGGAAACACTGATGAACACACGTGATCAGCACCAACGGTTGCCAGATGTTGGAGGAATTCAGTCATGAGAAAAGTTATTGTCCTTGAATTCATCACCCTTGATGGTGTCATACAAGCCGGAGGCGGGCCAGACGAAGATACCAGTGGTGGCTTCGCGTATGGAGGGTGGCAAGCTCCATATTCTGATGATGTTCTTGGAACCGTCATGAATAAGCAGATGAGCATGCCGTTTGATCTGTTGTTAGGGCGCAAAACCTTTGAAATTTGGGCACCTTACTGGCCGAAACATGCGGACATATGGCCGGGCGCTATGACAGCGACCAAGTATGTCGCCTCGAATACCATGACTTCTCACGAATGGCAGCGCTCCGTGTTTTTAGGCGGCGACATTGCGGAAAAAGTCAGCAAACTCAAGCAAGAGCCGGGGCCGAATTTGCACGTGTATGGAAGTGCAAATCTCGTTCAGACGCTCATGAAGCATGATCTGGTCGATGCGTTCTGGCTAAAGATCTATCCGCTGACATTGGGTAGTGGAAAACGGTTGTTTGTCGAGGGCACCATTCCGGCGGCATTCAAGCTGACGGAGAGCCAGGTCTCCCCAGGTGGCATCATTATCGCGAATTACGAGCGTGCCGGCGCGATTACAACCGGCACGCTGTCATGAAGCAGACATCCCTGAGGTCCGCGAGGCCGATTCCCGTGTTTCGCGCCGATTTTCCACTGTTCGCGCTGGAAGCAGGAGACTACACGATGAACGACAGTACAAGTAAGGAACGCATCGCTCTCATTCCATTTGATGCCCAATCCCCCTGTTTGAATGGAGCCGTGCATGTCTATACGGAGACCTGGCCCGCGAACGAGGAGGAAATTCGCGACTTTATCAGGCGCTACGCGGGCTACCCCGGCTTTCGTGGCTACGTGGCGCTGCTGAATAACGAGGTGGTGGGTATGGGCTTTGGCACGCGGTCGCTGCCAGAGCAGTGGTGGCACGACAAAGTGGCGGCGCACGTTGGTCCCGATCATCCCGCGCTGCAAGATGCATGGGTGCTGGTCGACCTCGCCGTGCTCCCGGCGTACCGCAGCCACGGTATTGGTTCGTTTCTGCACAACGCCCTGCTTGCCAGCTTGCCCTACCGCAGTGCGCTGCTCTCCACCGAAGTCAGCAACGCCGGTGCGCGCCGCCTCTACGAGCGCCTCGGCTGGAGCTACCTGCACCCCGGCTTCGTCTTCAACCCCGGCCAGCAACCCTTCGTCGTGATGAGCAAAGATCTGAGGTAAGGCAAGGCTGAGCCGTCAGCTTCTCTATGCTCAAAACCCGGCAGGCCGACCGCAAGGGATCGGCCCTACTATACTCGAAGCGGCTTGAGAAGCCAGCGTCTATAGTAGGGCCGATCCCTTGCGGTCGGCCTGGAGCGGGCCTCACCCCTTAAGTGAACGCCCATGAACGGTACTCTACTCTTCGGCCTGGGTCGCACCGAACTCTTGCAGGACTGGCAACAGGCGAGCGCAGAGTGCAGCATCCCATTGCTCCAGTTCACTAATCAGACATGTGGTCGTTACAGCAAGCGTACGGCGTAGCTCCGGTTCTTCAAGTGAGCGGACAAGGGTACTGGCAAGCGCATCTCCGACAGATGAGGGCAGGCGATCAAAGCCGCGCCCATGGAAGGAGTTCTCGCCCAGACGCAGGCATGCCAGTTCGAGCATGTGATGGCGCAGCTCGCTGATCCAGTATTCGGCTTGCCAGAACTTGTGGCGCTCGATGCACCCTCGAGCGTGCAGGACGTGGTGCCAGCAGAGCCCAATGAGGTAGGAGGCGTCAGGTCGCCGGGTAGGCTGAGGTGGCTGGGGAGTTCCGAAAAGAGTGTGAAAGTGCGGGCCAGTGGCACCAAATGCCGCTGCCGGGGTCACTGCCACGTCAACTTCCAGGCCACCGGGCAGCAGGAACACGCGGTAAATGCTGGGGCCGGAGGGCAGATCGAAATGGGCAAGCACACCCAGTTCCCGCTTAAGCACCTGCGTCCAGTCATCAAGGACAACTTCGAGCGTGATACCCTCGGCGACTCCAAAGGCTACGTCGATATCGGACCAGTTATCTCCGGCCTCAAAGGCCATAGAGCCGGTAATCGCTCCGGCTGTGACTCGTGGATCGCTCCTCGCCAGTTCAATGACACGCTGGCGTACATGGTCACGTATCTCTGTAGTGAACATATTTACCTCTTAATAAATGAGGACATGGGTGTACACCTTTACGAAGTTGTAAAGCCATGCTGCATTGGCCTTTGACAGGTTGACGCAGCCGTGGGAGCCGTGAATGGAGTATTGCGTGCCGCCCGGATCGAGATGGGGGAAGTTCATGCCAGGGCCGTACTCGGTGCGCCACCAGCTATCATGCAGGAAGTAGCCGTTGCTATGGAATTGCATGGCGTAGTTGATCGGCGTCGGCGGGTACCAGTTCGGTGAGGATTGAGGAACGTCCGCTTTGAATTCGGTGGGCGACTTTTTCCCCTCGATCCACCACGTTCCCGGCGGCGTTGGCAGGTCAGGCTGCCCGGTGACTACCAGGAATGAGTTGACCAGCTTGCCATTATCGTAGACCCGCATCGCCTCTTCGTTCAGAGAGACGATAACGACCTTTGAATTCATATAGCCATAATGCTGCATCAACGCAATGTCGGTCTGGTGAACCTGGTTGTAGGGCGTTTTGTCGCTGAAATTGGTCACCATCGCCTGGAAATTGGTGAGGTTCATATTCAGGTCTTCGACGGCCTGCTGGTAGTCCGCCAGCGTCTGGGCCGAGGAAAGTTCTCCCTGCAACCACAATGGGCCGGTCGCTCCATCTGAGCCGTACTGGTAGCCAAGCGGGTAGGTGGTGTTGTTGTACGAGTCATGAAAGGTATGCTGCTTGCCAAAGTCCGTGGCTTCCTGCTGCAACTTCTGGTACAGGAAGGTACACTCCGCTTTCATAGCCGGAATCTGGATGGCCTCGACATGTCCATTCACCGTTTGCAGCGCCTTCTGGTAGGCCGTATTACTTTGAGCAGTTTTAAGTGCCTGCTGATCGCTGCTATATTGCTGCTGGTAAGTGGTGACATCACCCTTATACTGCTGCATCAGCGCAATCCATTGCTGAAATGTTTGCAGTTGCATATTGCCCTGGTCTTGCAATGTGCTGGAAACCAGTGGCGAAGGCGTCGCTGTGACGCCACTGCTAGAGCCATTGGAATGCGATATTGGTGACGTAATTCCGTTGCACGCACTGAGCAGGAAGATACAGCACAACAAACCAGCCAGCGTAACAGTACGCAGGCGAGACCGCAATGAGATAGATGTTTGTAATATTGGTTTTGGCATACCCTTTATTTGTCCTATCCCTGAATATCATCTCTATTTGTATATACGTGTTTCAGCTATCCGCTTTAAAAAGACGAGCGAAGCTGTGAAATTGTCTCACCTGTCTGTATGCCTACCTGCCTGTCTCACCTGTAGGCTTCTGCCTGCAAATTGAATAATTCAGCATAGCGGCCCGCCAGTTGCACCAGATCCTTGTGCGTCCCCTGTTCGATGATGCGCCCGTGCTCAAGCACCAGGATGTGATCGGCCAGGCGCACGGTGCTGAAGCGGTGGCTGATGAAAATGGCGGTCTTGCCGCGCGTGAGCACGCGGAATCTGGCGAACACCTCGTATTCGGCTTGCGCATCAAGCGAGCTGGTCGGTTCATCCAGAATGAGAATGTTGGCGTCACGCATAAATGCTCGTGCCAGCGCCACCTTCTGCCATTCACCGCCGCTCAACTGCGTCCCTTTCTCAAACCAGCGGCCCAGGATGGTTTCGTAGCCCTCCGGCAACTTCTCGATAACCCTGTCCGCGCCGCTTTTCTGCGCCGCAACAGAGACCAGCCCCTCGTTCTCCACTTCAGCGATGCGGCCCACGCCGATATTTTCACGCGCGCTCAGGTAGTAGGTGACGTAGTCCTGAAAAATGACCCCGATATACGCACGCAATTCATTCAGGTCATACTCTTTGACGTTGTGGCCGCCAATCAGTATCTCGCCCTCGTCCGGGTCATAGAGCCGGGTCAGCAGCTTGACGATGGTGGTCTTGCCCGCGCCGTTGCTGCCTACCAGCGCGACGGACTCACCGGCGCGAATCGTAAAGCTGACATTGCGCAGCGCGGCCTGTGTCTCCGGGTCTTTGTCGGGATAGGTGAAGCTGACGTTGCGAAATTCGATTTCCAGTCCCAGCCGCTCTGGATCGAGCGGCAGCGGTCGCGGATTCTGTGGCGAGACCAGCTTTGGCTCGTATTCGAGAAACTCAAAGAGCGTGTTGACGTAGAGATTGTTCTCATACGTGCTTGAGATGCCGTTCAACAGGCCTTGAAAATTCTGTCCTGTTTGCAAGGCAGCCTGCGTGTAGAGCGTGAGACCACCCAGCGTAATCCGCCCGATTACCGCCTCGAATGCTACATACAGGTAGATGCCGGCATTGGCGATCACCGTTATGCCTGTCCACAGGAAGGCCATCAGATAGCGGCGCACCAGAATACTTTTCTTCTCCTCGTAAAATTTGTTGGCGAGTTGTTTGAACTGCGTGATGAAGTAGTCGCCCAGGTCGAACAGCTTGATCTCCTTGTTGTAGCGGTCTGTCGTCATGATCTGGTTCAAGTACATCATCAAGCGGCGCTCAGGTGACTGGCGGCGCATCAACTGGTAGCCGCGCCAGCCGTAACGCGAGCTGGCGATAAACGAGGGGATGGGGACGATCAGCGCGATGATTGCCAGCCACCAGGCAAGCTGGAACAGCAGGAAAAGCATCGATACCAGGGTGACGGCGGTCTGGACAAGCCCGAACGTCTGCGAAACCATCGTCACCGGCTGGTACGTCGATTGATCGCTGGCGTTGCGCAACTTATCGTAAAATTCCGGGTTCTCAAAGAAGGCGAGGTCGAGCGTGTTGGCTTTTTCAAGGATGAGAAACTGCACGCGATTAGAGACCCGCTCCTGCAAGAGTTGCTGCACAATATTGCTGAGCGTACTCAACAGATTTGACGCTAAGCCAGCCGCCAGTTGCAGCCCGACCGGTAGCCAGATGGGACTGATGGTATGATGCACAATGCCATAGACGACGCTATCTATCACCGCTTTCGTAATCAGCACAGTAATCGTCGGCATAATGCCCTGCGTGACGCTCAAGATACCCAGCGTCGCCGTAAAGAAAGCCTGCGTTGACCAGACGAGACGCAACACCCGCGGCAGACTGGTAAAAGCCTCAAAAATCTGCCTGTAATTGAACCCCTCATCGAGCTGTTGCTGCCCTCTTCTCGCAGCATATCTTCCATACATACCTGTCTGCCTCTCTGTTGTGTCTCTATAAGTTCTGCCTGTTTATTATGCAACGTGGCTGAGTATAGTTGCAATACGTGCCGCGTCAGGAAGACTCGGGTATGAACCAGGAGTGACCCTTTTAGCTGATTGAATACGATGAGTTGCAATTTGGCCCGGAAGCATATAGAATAGGGCGGACTTGAGGAAAGGATTGCAAACAGGATATGCGTTGCAGATCAGAAAGGCAGGAAGGCGATGGGGCAGGACCGCCTCCACCAGCCCTATCGGCAGGCGCTTTTCCCTGCCATGCCCTCTATTATTGACGCCGCCATCACAGCTGGTGCGCACGGTGCCAGCCTCTCCGGCGGCGGCTCATCGTTGATCGCCCTTGCTAGCGCCAACCAGCAGCAGGTACTGCACGCTATGCAGGAGTCAGCCCGTACGCATGGCGTCGAGGGAACGGGCCGTATCTCGCGCGCCGACCAGCAGGGGGCGCGTGTGATCAAAGCTCCCCGTAGCCTGCGTAATTCCGTGCGAAAGGATGAGAAAGCCAGTCATGCAGATCAATACTACTGGTCTCCAGCCAGAGCAACCGGAGAGCAGGCTGTTCATGAATAGTACGCTGACGCGAGAGGTTGCTGATGCGCTAACCACAATCTCGCTGCGCTGCGTGGAATGCAATGCGCTCTACCCTGGTAGCGAGTCGGGGCGGCCTCCCCGCTATCGCTGTGACTGCGGGGGCGTGCTCGATGTGGAGATGCAGCCGGTGCTGCGCAAGGCTCCAAATCCTCTACTTGATGAGGCCGATGATATTCTCAGCGCCGTGGAGAGTGATCTTCCACCTCTGGCTGGCGCTCCCTGGAGGCAGCTTTTCGACGAGCGATCCGGCAACTTGCACACCTGGTCCGGCAGTTCGGAAGAACTTTTGCTTGATCAGAGCGGCGTCTGGCGTTATCGCGAACTCATCTTGCCCGTTCCTGCTCGCCATATCGTCAGTCGCCCTGAAGGCAATACGGGTCTCTATCCCGTTGGACTGGAAAACTGCGGCTCCAGCTCCAATCGCGCCGGGCATCGTCAGATTGGCGCGTTTGCCGGCTTGGAACGGCTCTACCTGAAGCACGAGGGCGAAAATCCAACCGGCAGCTTCAAAGATCGTGGCATGACGGCTGGCATCTCGATGGCGCACGCGCTCGGAGCCAGGATGGTCGCCTGTGCCTCGACGGGCAATACTTCCGCTTCGCTGGCCTCATACGCGGCGCAGGCGGGCATGCGCTGCATCGTCTTCCTGCCCGCAGGCCATGTTGCGGGCGGCAAGCTGGCGCAATCGCTGGCCTATGGCGCGACCACCATCCAGATTGCCGGTGATTTCGATGATGCCATGCGGCTGGTCGAACAGATCTGCAACGAGGCCGGTATCTACCTGCTCAACTCACTCAATCCTTTCCGCATCGAGGGCCAGAAAGCCATCGGCTTCGAGCTACTGCACCAGCTTGACTGGCAGACGCCTGACTGGGTTGTCCTGCCCGCCGGGAACCTCGGCAATACCTCCGCCATCGGCAAGGCCTTCCGCCAGGCCTACCAGCTTTCGCTCACTGGCCACATGCCGCGCATTGCCTCCATTCAGGCGGCGGGCGCGAACCCCTTCTATCGCAGTTTTGTGCGAAAATTCGCGCAGCGCGAGACCGTCCAGGCGCATACCGTCGCCACCGCCATCAAGATCGGCAACCCCGTCAGCTATACCCGCGCCAGGCGGGTGATCGAGGAGAGTGACGGCGTGGTTGAGGAGGTGACGGACGAGGAGATTCTGGCCGCCAAAGCTGTCATCGATCGCTCAGGCATCGGCTGTGAGCCAGCTTCTGCCGCGACTCTGGCTGGCATGCGCAAGCTGGTCGAGCGCGGCATCATCAAACGCGATGAGCGCGTCGTGGGCATCCTGACGGGCCACCTGCTCAAAGATACCGTGACCGGCATTCCGCACAGCGCCGGGGAGGTCGTTGTCGAGCCAACAATTTCTGCTATCAGGAGCGTACTTACATTATGAGCCTTACTCAGCCCAGGTCTTCTACAGAAACAAAAGATAGTGCTACGGCAAAGCGCCGCCAGCGCTGGCTGCATCACGTGCTCATCTCCTGGGATTTCTACCTGATCCTGCTGCTTGTGCTCGTCGCCGGTTTCCTGCGCTTCTACGGCATCAATACCACGGAGTTTGACGACGACCAGGCAATGCTCTTTCGCCTGGCCTATGATGCCATCCATCACGGCCTGCTGCCCGTGACCAGCAATCGCTCCTCCATTGGCCTCGCCAATCCACCCGGTGCCATCTACCTGCTGATGCTGCCCGCTGCCCTGAGCAGCAATCCTATGTGGGGTGCAGTGTTGGTAGGTGCATTCTCTGTTTTAGCTGTCGTGCTGACCTACATCTTCACCAATCGCTACTTCGGGCGTGTGGCCGCTCTTGTGGCCGCACTGCTCTATGCCGTCACCTTCAGGCCGATCATCTACGAGCGTTTCATCTGGCAGCCCAATCTGATGGCTCCCTTCGTCGTCCTCTTCATGTTCCTGCTTTTCCTGGGTGCGGTTGAGCGGCGCAAGGGCTGGCTCTTCCCGGCCCTGCTTCTGCTGGGCATCCTCTACCAGCTGCACGCCATCACCCTGCTCTTGCTCGTGCCCCTGGCGGTTGCAATCGTGCTTGCGCCTCACACACTGCGCTGGCGCGACCTCATTTTCTCGGCAATCGGCCTGCTCGTTATTTTCTTTCCATTTCTGCTGTGGGAGTTTACGCACAAATTTGCCGACCTGCTCTCCCTCCTGCCCGCTTCCGGCGGTCGTGCCCTTATCGATGGTCAGGCGCTGAGTTTCTACCGCTCATTGCTTGTGCCTTACATCTCGCCTCCCACCTATCCGGGTTCTATCCAGGCTCAGTTTGCTCTCTGGTTGAACAGGCTCCATCTCTCTCTTATCATGTTTTTGCTCGTGCTGGGAGGCATGCTCACAGCCACGCTGCTGATACTCTGGCCGAGGCTCGCAAGCGGGCGATCAGGAGCGCTACATGATACGGAGACGGGGACAGCAGAAAAGGGGGGCTCTCCCTCCTTGCGGACTTCCCCCACAAAGACGAAGACCCAGAATGTGCCAGAGAATGGTGGCGTCGCTCAATTGCGAGCGTGGTGGTTGGCTTTCTATGAGAGTGACGAGAGTGGCTACAGGCGCGGCCTGCTCTTGCTGCTTGTCTGGCAGGTCGTCCCACTGCTCGCGCTCACGCGCCACTCGCTCGACCTGCATGCCCAGTATTTTCTCTTCCTCTTGCCAGGCCCGTTTATCCTGATCGGCCTCTTTATCGGCCAGCTTGCTGGATGGTCCCGGCGCTTCCAGCCTGCTCTGCCGCCACTACCATGGGCGCGCTATGCCCTGTATCTCGCCCTTGCTATCCTTGTGATCGCGCAATTTACTGGTAGCGTCGGCGGCGTGCTCGATCAGGTCGAGGGCAAGTATGATGACCGCAGCTTCCAGCCCTATCCCTACCACAATGACCTGAGTTCACTGCAACGTGCGCTCTCCGCTGCCGACCAGCTGGCTCAGCAGCGCCATTTCGCCAGGGTCTATGTCACGAGCGACGCCGCCACACAGACCGCGCTGGGCTTCCTGACAGAGCAGATGCGCACTCCAACCACCGTATTCGACGCCGGTAAGTGCCTGGTTCTGCCCGGTGCCACAGAAGGGCCAGCTGTCCTGCTCGTTGGCCCGTATGATACCTTAACCAACGCCCTGCTTAGCCAGTTTGCGCACGCAACGCTCGTCGACCAACCTGCCAGGCTGGCTGGCGCTCCCTTCAAACTCTACATCGTCAATCCGCCGGACACTCCTGCTTCAGGAACGGTTCAGGCGCAGTTCGGTAGCGCTCTGCAATTGCTCTCAGTGCAGGCTGCTCGGCTTGCCATCACCAACTCCTCCTGGCTGGTGACGCGCTGGCAATTGCTGCGTACCGCCCCAACCGCGCTGCGCACCACCTACAGTTATGTATTCAACACAAAGTCAGCTGGAAGCAGTATAGCTATGCAGGTTACCTGTAGCCTCAGTTCGTTACAGAACGGCGACCAGGTCTTCGCCGCCTTTTCCGTGCCACCCGGGAATGCCATCCCGTCCTCAGTGACTCTCTCTGCCCAATCATACACTACCAGGCCCGACAATCCAACTCTTGGCCCCCTGCACCTCGAAACCTATCTGAGCCTCTCTACGCCAGCTACCAATCTGCAAACTACCACGGGGAAGGAATATGTAACAGCGGGGGTCTCGTCTTCGTAGATATCTTAGAATGAGATGTGTTGCGGTTGTTTGTATGCATGCGAATATACCGTAGGGGCGATTCCCTGTGGTCGCCCGTTCCAGACCGCTTGAGACCAACTGCTGGCAACCACAGGGAATCGCCCCTACGGACAACAAAATGTATGATAAAATAGAGATGGTAGTTTTAAGCAGAAGGGCAAAAGAGCATGCGCATGATGAGGTTTAGACGGAGAGGGAAGCTCATACCGCCCTGGAATATGCCCTCCGATCCTGTGAAAGCCGTGTTCTGGTTTATGCACTGGCTGTTGCAGGTTCTCGTGCGCTTCTTCTGGATACTCATCCTCGCTGGCGTCGTCTATGAGAGCATCCTGAATAGTGTAGTAGGCGGTGTCGTCACGCTGCTAATTGGTCTCGCTCTCTGGGCCGGGGTGTTCGTCATGCTGTTTATCGTAAACATGACCAGCAGCATCTCACAGACTGTCTCTGAGCTTGGCCGCGTGCAACGCGACTTTCGCGACTTTACCGTGCGTGCGCCAGGGGCACCGCGTTCTACTTACGAGTCAGAGCGCGCAGGCAAAGTCGTTGAAGGAACGATAACAGATTTAGAGGAGGAGCGGCGTAAGCGCAGGAGAGAATAGGAGAACATCGCCATAGACCAATCAGGCCGACCGCAAGGGATCGGCCCTACTATACACGTTGGCTCTCCGTGCTACCTCGTATATAGTAGGGCCGATCCCTTGCGGTCGGCCTGGAAGGCGCATCGTCACTTCAGTGAACGCCTCTGGGACGCCATCATCACTGGTGCCAACGCTTATTCCCCTCTTGCAGCTTACTTCATTTCGCCGACTTCGTTGAGTCCTCGGTGACGAGCAGCGCTCCCTCGATTTGCTTGCGCAGGCGATCCCGCATCAAAATGCCCTTGATACGATGAATCTCTTGCCCGTGATTGAAGAAGAGAATCGTGGGAATGCCCTCAACATTCCACTGCTGAACAATATCTCCACTCTTATCGACATCCAGTTTCGCGAAGAGGACGCGCCCTTGAAAATCTTTACTGACCGCGTCAAATTCGGGTTCCTGTATCTGGCATGCGGGACTCTGGCTCGAAGTGAAGCTGACCACAACCATCTGCTCTGCGTCCAGTACCTTCTCAGCGAAGTCCTCGCCAGTTACCTCAATATAGCTCTCTTCCATGCCTGTCCTCTATTCTTTTTTTGAGTAAGTGAATATGTTTTTCCAAAAGGGTATCACTGAGAAGGAAACCTGTCAAGGCTGAGTCCACCGTCACGCGGGTAATAATGCCTCGGCATCTTCAATCAGGTAGCGGTAGCCCTGCTCTGTCAGGAACAACTGGCGATTGGCGGAAAATTCCTGATCGCGTGTGTCGCGAGTTACGACTGAGTAGAAGTAGGCCAGGCCACCGTCGCTTTTGGGGCGCAGGATGCGTCCCAGGCGCTGGGCCTCTTCCTGCCGCGAGCCGAATGTTCCCGATACCTGGATAGCGACATTCGCATCCGGCAGGTCAATGGCAAAATTTGCCACCTTACTCACCACTAAACGCTTGACCTCGCCCCGGCGAAATTGCTCATACAATTTCTCTCGCTGTACGTTGGACGTTTTTCCGGTCAGGAGCGGTGCGTCCAATTCTTCGGCCAGGATTTTGAGCTGGTCAATGTACTGGCCGATAATCAGCACCTGGTCGTCGCGGTGGCGTTCAGTGAGGTGGCGTACCACGCCAAGCTTGGCACTGCATTCGGCTGCCAACCGGTACTTCTCTTTTTGTTCGGCCAGCGCGTAGTTCAACTGCTCGTCCTCGGTCATGCCCACACGAATTTCGTGGCATTCTGCCGTGGCAATCCAGCCCTGCCGTTCCAGTTCGCGCCAGGGTACATCGTATTTCTTTGGCCCGATCAGACTGAAGACATCCGCCTCTCTTCCATCCTCACGCACCAGCGTCGCGGTCAGGCCGAGACGGCGGCGCGCTTGAATCTCTGCCGTGATGCGGAAGACAGGCGCGGGCAGCAGGTGAACCTCGTCGTAGATAATCAGGCCCCAGTCGTAGCTGGTGAAGAGCGAGAAATGGGGAAAATCCTCTTCGGCGATTTGCTTCTCCCCCTTCTTTGAGGGGGCGCGGTACGTCAGAATCTGGTAGGTGCTGACCGTAATCGGGCAGATCTCCTTGCGGTCGCCCGTGTATTCTCCGACCATCTCGGGCGGAATGTCGGTCTTATCGAGAATTTCCTGTATCCATTGCCGTACCGCTATTGTATTGGGCGTGAGAATAAGCGTGGCCCGCTGGATATCGGCCATCGTCGCCAGCCCGACAATGGTTTTGCCCGCGCCGCAGGGCAGTACGACAACACCGCTGCCCCCGCTTGGCGCGCCGCCAGCATAAAACGCAGCCGAGGCAGCGTACTGGTAGGCCCGTGGCTGGAACGGCACTCCCTGGCTCGTGACATCGTGGAGGGTTAGTGGCAGCGGCGAACCTTCGGTATAACCGGCCAGGTCTTCGGCAGGAAATCCGATGTGAATCAACGCCTGCTTGATATGGCCGCGCCGCGAAGCATCGACCTGGATAGTGTTCTTGTTTAATTGTTGGAGCAGGTAGGGCTGCGTGCGCTTATGGCGCACAATTTCGGTGATTAAGGCCGTATCGTTTGAGGTCAAGAGCAGCGCCTCGCCCTCGCGAATCAGCTTCACACGCCCGTAGCGGCTCATATATTCGCGGATATCCACAGAGATATTCGAGGGAATGTCATATTTACTGTACTTTTCGAGCAGTTCCAGCACCATCTGGGCGCTCATTCCTCCCGCGGCTGCATTCCAGAGGGAGAGTGGGGAGAGACGATAGGTATGGATATGCTCCGGCGATTTCTCCAACTCCGCGAACTGGGCAAGGGCATCCCTTGCCTCTGCATGTAATGGATGATCTACTTCTAACAGAATAGTGCGGTCACTCTGCACAATCAATGGGTTTGCTGGGTTCATACACTTACACTCCGGGCATCTCTGCCCACCTTTTCAGATACTTCATAATGGCACTCACTGCGGCATCTTCATAGCCTCGCATCAGGTGACGTGCGCCGGTAATCACATTCAGCCCTCTGGGGCCTTTTTGCTGCTCGACGAATGGTTCGAGCTTGTAGCGTGGGCAGACCTCGTCAAACTCGCCCGTGACAAACAATCTGGGGCGTTCAAACGGGCGAGGAAAGCCGCTGGCAGCACGGAACAGTGGCAGGCTGATTGCGACGAGCGTGCGTATATTCGGGTCGAAAGGAGCGTACTGCAAAGCGATATAGGCACCAAAAGCGTGTCCAACCACGCAGACTTTCTCCGTGTTTACCCGTGGCTGTGTTAGCCCGAATGCGACTGCTCCGGCAAGGTCTAGCGCTTCCAGCCGTCCATCCGTCTGCTGGCCCTGGCTATTGCCCACACCTCGAAAATTGAAGCGCAGGCCGATCATGCCCGCTTCCGCTACACTGCGCGCCAGGGCTACCGTCAGCCTGTCCTGCATATCACTACTGGCCGGTTGCGGATGACAGAAGACGACGAGAGGAACCCTACCCTGCGCTACAGGCGGTTCGTGAATAATCCCTTCGAGCTGCAACACCGGTTTCCCCCGGCTCGTAAATGTAACGGCTCGTTCTATCTGTGCTGTTGGTGCGGTCATCGTCTCTCTTTCTCTGCATACCTGTGCTGCGAATCCACGCATTCCATCTTAACGCAGGATTCTGCATCCGTCAACATTTTGTTCTGAAAATCTTACCACCAACACGGCTACGGGAAACAAATGAGCGTGCAAAACATGCGAAATGAAATAGTTCCTGCTTTTCCTGAAAAACACAACTGGATTTAACATGGTATAATAGGTGATAAGATTAGAAGTAATAAGAAATCTTTCATTTTTCAGGCAACATTGGAATTTGTTTACAAAAACCCTATGAAAATGGGCAGGAGGATGTTATACTGGTTAATAACGTGGTTGCGTATTTTGATCGAGACCACAACAAAATATGGCAGATTTCTCTTTTCGCTAGCTTTGCCTGACTTTCGAGGAAATCTGTTGGGGGATGTTCTTCAACAAAGTGGGCAAGAGAGGCAGGGGCAGAGATGTCCCGGGCAGGCTGTATATATTTTTGGCTTTCACTTTGGCCTGCATTTCAATGACGAATGGGACAGCCTCTTTTTAGCAATGCTCTTCGCCTCAAGGGGTCTCGGGGGACAGGTCTCGATAGGTTCTTTGTGGACAGCAGACAGCACAAGGACAGTACTATTCACCCTGATTTAGGAGTGTCATTTTATTGTTGCTGTTGTCGCGCCAGACTGCCAGGTTGATCAGGTAATCGGGTAGTTGGTAGTGTGGCGTAATACTGTGTATGTGGGTGGTCAGAGTGGTCGGGGTGAAATAGTTACCCTGTTCAGTAGTTTTCTAGTGAATGAAGAGGTAAGAATGCATATGGCCAACATTTTAGTCGTAGAGGACGGACTGCAAACCGACAGATTGCTTAATGAGATTTTAGAGGTCGAAGGCTATCAGGTTATAAGTATCCGAAGCGGCAAAGATGCTGTACAATTTGCTCTAAGAGAGACTCCTCACCTCATTCTTCTGGATATTATGCTCCCAGGTATCGATGGCTATGAAGTTATTCGTCGGCTTCGCAATCATCCCAAAACGATGCATATTCCCATTATCGTCTTAAGCGCCCTTGGCGATACCAGTAATAAAGTGCGTGCCTTCGAGCGGGACGCCGACGATTACGTGACCAGGCCGTTCGAGAACGATGAATTACTGGCCCGTATTCGCCGCCAGCTACGCCGCGTTCAGCAGAGTTTTCTTTCCCCGCTCACCGGGCTGCCCGCTGGCTTGCAGGTTGTGCGGGCGATCAACTACAAGCTCAATAGCCAGGAACCCTGGAGTATCCTGTATCTCGATCTCGATAATTTCAAGGCCTTCAATGATGTCTATGGCTTTCTGGCAGGCAACGATATGATCCTGCTGGTTGGTCAGATTTGCCAGCGCCTGGTACATCAGCACGGGGGAGCCGAAGATTTTGTCGGACATATTGGCGGCGATGATTTCGTCATTGTCACCTCTCCCATGCGCGCAAAGACGCTCTGCACAAAGATTATGGCCTGTTATAAAGAGGAAAGTGCGGCGCTCTATCTGCCGGAAGACCTGGAACGCGGCTCTATCAGTGGCCTTGACCGTAAGGGCAGGCCTTTCCAGTTTCCACTGGTCTCTCTCTCAATAGGCGTAGTGAATAACCAGTTGCGGCGTCCTCACAGTATTCAGGAAATTAGCTATCTTGCCGCCGAGGCCAAGCGTCACGCCAAACAGTCGACCGAGAATATTTTTTACATCTCTTCTTCTCCCGGTCGCATCTATCAAGGCCGCGACCGCTATACATCGCCATCCATCTCCGACACGACTGCCTCTCGTCCTTCATCCTCTTTTCTTTCCTACACCTGTGCGCCGCCCTACAGTGATCGACAGTATTTCAGTGAAGATGATATGATGAAAGAGTACGGATCACAGATGTACAGTTGAACCGTGTTGAACAGGAAAGGTTGTACTTACGACGAATCAGGAAGTAGAGCTAGAGAACAATCTGGACAATGAAAGCGTCGAGGAAAGAGCTGCCCGGCGACAGGCAGTACGTGAAAATGCCAAACGGGTGCTGCGCGACAGTGGGCTGGCCGACATGCTCATCGCTATCAACAAAAATCTCCTCAAAGGCCGGGGAACGTTTGAAGAATATGACTCAATGGTGCTGTTCAAATGGGGAACATTCACCACGAGACGCCATCTCTGGATTGAGGTGCGCGGAAACACCATTCGTTTCCGGCTGCCCCCTCATCTCAAATGTAGTACCCCTGCCCCGCTTTGCGACGGCGAATATCATACCTTCACCGGCCCCATGTGGGCGAACCACGATTTTCTCGCCGAACAGTTACGAAAATATTACGAAAAACCCGTCGCCGAAAGCTCAGCCGATTGACAATTAAGCGTCTTCATCTTCGAGCGGCTCCAGTGCCAGTGTCTGGATTGTGCCCATGCCGCTGAGGAAGCGCCGGATGGTTTTATAGTTCGGGTGCGCGTAAAAATCTTCTCTCTCGCCTTCACTGCTCCAGCTCAGGAGATTCAGGAAGATAGGCCCGTGCAGGTAGGAACTCTCCATGCGAGCGCCGGTGTCTCTGCTGGCTACTGGATGTATCGGCTGTACGGCTTGTGCCGGATTGTTGAGCCAGGATGAGCCATCTTTCATCCCGCGCGCAAGAAAGGCGAAGGCCAGAGTAGGCTGCATTGCCTGCCGCCGCAAGCTCTCTATCCAGCCTCGTTGCGCAAGCTCAGCCTGATCTGACCGGATAGTTACCAGGTGCGCCGCCGCCAACAATGGCTTGGCCGCCGGACGGCTATAGCCCCATGAGTAATGCATGAGCCATTGCTCTGGTGGTGCAGTCAGCAACTCGATGGGTGAGGCCAGCAACAACTGGCGTGGGCTATGTCGTTCCTGCGCCTGTGTCCAGCATGATTCATCCTCCCATGTCGTCAGCATCAGATAATAGCCATCGTCTCCTCTGCTGCGGTAAAAGAGGGATGTAACCAGCCCGGGAGCAACTCGTACCGTATTGGAGATCAATTGTATGCGTGCCTGCCCCTCAGCCGCTTTGCCGGGCAGCACCTGTGCCAGCGTAATTACCAGCAATTCCATCGTTTCACTCTCCTCTTCTCCTGTGCCAGGACACAGGCCTTGACACCTCTCTTGCGATTGCAACTGTTCTCTAGTATACTTTTATTGGAGCCTGAATCCTACCTTTACGCCTTTTCGTACCAGCCCATTTGTCTTTAAGCTTTAGCTGTTCCAGCGAGGAGGATGCGATGCTTGACCCCGGAACAAATCGGAATACTGTTGAGTGGAAGCTAGCGGGGCCGGAAGACGCTGCACTCTGGGTTGCAGTGACTCGTCGCAGCGCCGACCAGATCCCCTTTGAAAGTGAAGATGCGCAGCTTGAGCGCTATAAAGAAGAAGCTCCCGAACAGCAGGTGCAGCGCTACCTGCTCTGGCGTGAGGATACCCCCGTTGGGCGACTGCGTTTCTTCACTCAGGGCAATACGGCTTACCTTGATGGGCTGGTGCTCTTGCCGGAGGCCGGCGGCAGCGTCGCGGCCCAGGTTGTCGCCGAGGCGCTGGCGCGTGCGGCTGCCCTCAACATGCGTCACATCGAGGCTACCTATCCCGCCGCCTATATCGCCTCGTTTGCCTCTGTCAGCTTCGAGCAGGGACGCAGTCGCACGGGAATGATGGCCTCCACCGCTGTCTCCATTCCCCCGCCGCCCATTCCTGCCTCACTGCTCGTGCGTAAGATGACACAGGATGATCTTGACCTGGTAGGAACATTGCTGCAACGTGCCTATATGGGCGGCCCGGATAATCACCATCCTGATCTGACAGGCTGGCGAGAGGAGGTACACTTTATATATGATGGAGGTTCTGGTCCACTCCTCCCCGAAAGTTGCTTCGTCGTGGAGCACTCTCTGGACCGTTTCAATCTCGCGGGCGCGGTTCTGACCCATGTCGAGCGCGGCATTCCTCGCATCCATCATACGGCAGTCGCGCCGACCTTTCGCCATGTGGGCCTCGGCCAGTGGCTGGTCGTCAAAACTATGCAGACCCTGCACCAGCAGGGCTACGCCTCCGTTCTTCTCTATGTGACGCTCGGCATTCCCGCCGTCAATCTCTATCGCCACTTAGGCTTCGTCGAGGTCGGCCCCACCTATATCGAAGCCGAACGCAAACTCTCATCCACAGGCACCCTTGTCTGAATGAATCATGCCTATTCCAGAGTCGCGTGGGCGCTGAATGTATTCTGTGCATCGCCGATTGATCGGTCCGTAGGACTTCTGGGGCCGATAATGAACTTGAACAATCAGGATCGAGAAGGGAATCCTGTAGGGACAAGGGGTGGATGTGGGGATGGGCGGGGGCCTTGTGCTTGTCCGCCTTGCCATACGCTGGTTGGCATGCGATTCAAAAGTAGCCTGGAGATGTCATTCTGAGCGTAGCGAAGAATCTAAAGGGAGCCACGTCGACCAGGTGGTGGCCTCAGATTCTTAGCGTAGCTAAGAATGACATGCAAGTGGGCTTTCTTCAAAGAATGCCATAGAGTAGAAAGACCTGCTTTCAACGAGGACAAGCACAAGGCCCCCTCCCCTCACTTCGTCCACCCCTTGTCCCTACAGCACAGGGTCACTCCTCATCGTCCACGATCACCTGCTGTCCGTGAGAAATCGTGATATATGTCAAAGGGAGGTGAAAGCCATTTCTATCTCAGGTGAAGGGACAGGCGAATTTGCGCTGATCTCCCGACTGACAAAAGACCTGGCGTCGCGGGCCGATGTCGTCCTCGGCGTAGGTGACGATACCGCTATACTCGATATTGGCGGCGACCAGCTTCTGCTTGCCACCACCGACAGCCAGGTGGAGGGAGTGCATTTCACGTTTCAGGGCTGCGATGCGGAGCAGGTCGGGCGTAAGGCGCTGGCCGTCAACCTGAGCGATATTGCCGCCATGGGCGGGGAGCCGCGCTTCGCCCTGGTCTCGCTCGTCATCCCACCTCATTTCTCACTCGATCTGTTGGAGCAGGTCTTTGCTGGTATGCGCCTGGAAGCCGAAGCGTTCTCGACGGCGATTGTGGGCGGCAATGTCTCAGGAACAGGCAAAGGCGAGCAACTCATCCTCGATATCACTCTGCTTGGCACCGTTGAGCGCAACCACGCCATCACTCGTGCCGGTGCCGCGTCGGCGATACGCTCTGCGTCACCGGCTCCCTCGGCGCTGCCGCCGCCGGTCTCTATGTCCAGTCGCATCAAGACCTGCCTTATCCCGCGCAGGCCGTTGAGGCCGTGCGTCTTCGCCAGTGCCTCCCGCAACCTCGAGTACGCGAGGGCCGCGTACTGGCACCCTTCGGGCCGCACATCGTCACCGCCATGCTCGATGTCAGTGACGGCCTGAGCGGCGACCTCTCCCACCTCTGCCAGCGCAGCCACGTCGGCACCCGCCTGGAAGTGGCGCGCATCCCCATCTCTCCTGCCAGTCCACGCCATCGCCTCTACCGCTCAACTCGATCCCCTGCAATGGGCCTTGCACGGCGGCGAGGACTACGAACTCCTCTTCACCGTCGCCCCCAACTCCGTCGAGGCCATTGCACAGGCCGTGCAATCCACTACCGGCACCCCCGTCACCCCCATCGGCACTATCACTCAGGAACAAGAGGGCATGCTGCTTGTCTATCCTGATGGCCGAGTCGAGCCGTTGCAGGTACGTAGCTGGAATCATCTGTTAGCTGGCGATCAGTAAGAAATGTGCTATGCTATGGAAAACAAGCTTGCCCATGTCATTCTGAGCGCAGCGAAGAATCTGAAGCTCACCATTGTGACAAGGAGGTGGCCTTAGATTCTTCGCTGCGCTCAGAATGACATACGAGAGGGCTTTCTTGAGAATATGACATGCAAAGGGCTTTTGATGCCAGCACAAACATATTCACAGCGCCTGGGGCCGATCTCCGATGAGCAGTTCCAGGCCGCCCTGAACCATTTCAGTCTGGGACGCTTCGTTCGTGCGGAGCCGATTCCCTTTGGCCTGTTCGGGCAAAACGTATTTGTGAGCAGCACAGAGGGCGAATTTGTGCTGCGCGGCGATCCCCATTTCTGGTGGCAGTTCCCTACCGAGCAGTTTTACACAAAACTGCTCCACGAGCGCACGAATATTCCTGTTCCCTGGCCGTATCTAATCGATCTTTCCACGGAGATCTTTGGCTGGAGCTACGTGCTCATGCCGCGTATGCCGGGTCTGCAACTGGCCGACCCACAGGTCAAAGCGCAACTGGAACCGGAGGCAAGAAAGGCTATTGCTCGTGCGCTGGGAGAAAATCTGGCTGCCATGCAGCAGGCGAAGTGGCCTTTCTCCGGTCGCTACGATGCAAGCTCTGGAGATGTCCAACCCTTTGATCTAGCTCACGAACTCGCGTGGCCTTTCCCTGTAGAAGCCAACTCCCAACTCGCGAACATGCCGCCAACAATCATCTCGTACAGGGAACGAGTGAAGGCGTGTCTCAGGCATACTATTGCCCGTGCGCGACAATATAATGATGCCACTACACCTGATGATGTTGCCTGGGTAGAGGAAATCATCGTAGCCGGACAGGAGGCGCTTGATGTGCCGTTTGAGCCATGCTTCGTGATGGAGGACTACAAAGAAGGCAACCTTGTTGTACAGAATACCGATGGTTGGTGCGTCAGTGGCCTATTTGACCTGATGGGAGGTCATTTTGGCGATGGTGAAGCTGATCTCTCTCGTCCCATTGCCATATACCTTGAGGACGATGCACAACTGGCCCATGAATTCCTAAATGCCTATCAGCGCCATACCCCACTTCGCCCAGGTTTTGTGCAGCGTTTCCCCGTCTACATGCTCCTCGACCGCTCCATCATCTGGGAGTACTCCCAGCGCACGGGGCAGGACTGGTGGCCCAAAGACTGGTCGTTTCGGGACTGGGCCGAACACTATCTCTCTGTATGATTATTCTCTGCTAAAGGAGCGCAGCGCATAGGTGATCTGCTGCTCCAGCGTCATCTCCTGCTCTTGCGGGATCTTCGCCAGCGCCTTCTGCGCTTCTGAGGCTGAGAAACCCAGCCCCATCAACGCTTCCAGTACCTCGGACTGCATCTTGCTGGATGAGGTGCCGCCGACAGTGGCAGCCAGCGCGGGCAGCTTGCGCTTCAGTTCCAGCACCAGCCGCTCTGCTGTGCGCTTGCCGACGCCTGGTACCAGGGATAGACGTTTCTCATCGCCCTCAGCGATTGCGCGGAACAAGGTGCGGGCATCCATCACCGAAAGCAGCGCCAGCGCCACCTTTGGGCCAACGCCGCTGACCCCGATCAATTGCTCGAAGGCGTCGCGCTCCTCCTCGTTGGCAAAGCCATAAAGGGAGATGCCGTCCTCGCGCATGTGGAAATGCGTGTGCAGCGAGACCTCCGCGCCCGCCTCGCCCAGCGCGTTCAGCGTCAGCGCAGGGGCAAAGACGCGCAGGCTGAAGCCGCCAACGCGAATAATGGCGGAGTCGGTTTTGCGCACCTCAAGAATGCCATGAATGTTTGTAATCATTTTAAAACTACCTGATTGCCCGTAGGGACGCGATTTATCGTGTCCACCGCCGATGTATCGGCCTCCGGGCTACGTGGGCCGATACATCGGCGCTGCGCACTATGAATCGAGCGCCTACGGAGATTGTGAATGTTTCCTGTAAGTTCGTTGTTGTGTTCATAGCGTTAGCGTATTTTCAGAAAATCCTGGCTGTAGCTGGCGGTGTTCAGGTGGCAAATGGCGATGGCGGCGGCATCTGCGGCATCATCCGGTTTGGGAACGGCGGAAAGGCCCAGCAGGATGCGTACCATCTCTCCCACCTGGTGCTTGTCCGCGCCTCCATAGCCGGTCACGGCCTGCTTGACCTGTTTAGGAGTGTATTCAGCAATCGAGAGACCTCCATTTGCCAGCGCCAGCATTGCTACCCCACGTGCCTGCCCCACCGTCATGGCCGTGCGTGTATTCTTCGCGAAGAAGAGTTCCTCCATCGCGGCCTCCTGCGGCTGATAGGTGGCAATGATCTCGCTCAAGCCCTTGTAAATAAGCTGGAGGCGCTCCGAGAGCGGTGTGCGCGCCGGAGTGGTGATGACATCGCAGACCACCATGCGCAGGGTGCTGCCCTGTCCTTCGATCACTGCATACCCCACGATGGCCGTGCCGGGATCGATACCCAGAGTAATGCGCGGGCCGTGTCCAGGGATCATAACGATGTTCCTCCTTGCTCAAGCAATATCGACACGGTCCGGTGCATCAGTGGGTACTTATTCATAGGACGCGGCAAACGCTTCGGGGAAGTCCGCGTTGGTATACACGTTCTGCACATCATCCAGGTCTTCGAGTTTCTCCACCAGGCGCATGAGTTGATGAGCAGTCTTCTCGTCCCCAAGATCGACCTTTGTCTTTGGCTGCAACGCGCTCTCGGCCTTCACCACGTTGTACTTTTTCGCTTCCAGTCCCTGTCGGATGCGGTCAAGGTCTGACGGCTCCGTGTAAATGGTGAGCACCTCGTCATCAGCAGCAGGAGTCTCAACATCGGTAGCCCCCAGATCAATGGCTTCCAGCGTCAGCTCGTCGGCATCTTTTCCCGCCAGCGCCACCTCGATGATGCCGGTGGACTCGAATAGCCAGTCGACACAGCCATTCTCACCCATATTGCCCCCATTGCGGCTGAAGGCGTTGCGCACCTCGGCCACCGTGCGGTTGCGGTTCTCCGTCAATGTTTGTACCAGCATTGCCGTGCCGCCGGGGCCGTAGCCCTCATAAGTAATCTCTTCCAATGAGGAGCCTTCGCCACCACCCATCGCTCGCTTGATGGTGCGTTCAATGTTGTCCATCGGCATATTGGCGTCGCGCGCGTGCTGCACAGCCATACGCAGGCGGAAATTTGCATTCACGTCGCCGCTTCCCCCCTCACGCACCGCGACCACAATTTCGCGTCCCAGCCGGGTAAACAGTTGTCCCCTGCGGGCATCATTCACGCCCTTCGAGCGTCGAATCTGCGCCCATTTTGAATGACCTGACATAGTCCTAACTCCCTACCTTACTTCAAAGATATATCCGGTGAAATGTACCTCATGCTGTATCCAATTAAGTCCATGCAAAGCATCTGTTGGCTGTATTTTAACATGAGTAGGGCCTGAGAGTCGAGGGGTAGGGTTCATTGCTCCTGCAGCCACGCTTCGATAGCGGCATTAACTGCCTCCGGCTGCTCTCTCATCACATAATGCCCGGCGTCAGGAATGATGTCCAGCCTCGAATGAGGCAGGTGGTCATGTAGGTACTGGCTGTACTTCACCGGGGTCATACGATCCTCGGCTCCGCAGATAATCAATGCAGGCAATGAAATCTCGTCTATATGCGCCATCACATCAAAGACGTTACAGGCGGCGAGGTCGCGATAGAGCATGTTGGACTGCGCCGGTCCCTGTTCGCTTGCAATCCTCGTGGGGAAGATGTTAACGTGCTCTGGGGCAAAGAATAATTCTGCGAGTATCTCCCTTCCTTCAGGGGTGTCATTCTTCGCAGCTTCCAGAAACGCCGGGCGCACCCGTATCCGCGCCCCTGTGCATATCAAAATCAATCCGCCCAGTTGCGGACCATATTCCAGCGCCATCGTCAATGCGATGGCCCCACCCAGCGAGTGCCCGGCAATGATGGGGTGCTCAAGTCTCAACTCGTCAAACACGATGTCGTGGACGGCCCGCGCATAGTCCAGCGCTGTCACCTCAGCATCTGGCGAGAATATATTCGCTCGCTGCCCA
Organism: uncultured Chloroflexia bacterium; assembly: GCA_963736995.1. Lineage (GTDB taxonomy): Bacteria > Chloroflexota > Ktedonobacteria > Ktedonobacterales > Ktedonobacteraceae > CADDYT01. Next base: position 569,459 of record CAVTRB010000002.1, on the reverse strand, counting down.
TGCCCCGGCAGGTCAATCGCATAGGCACTGCCGGGACGCCACTCATTAAGAGCCTCGACTTGCAAGCGCCAGATGCGCGAGCTATTGCCCAGTCCATGAATAAAGACCACAGGATTATTCACCCCGAACTCCTCTCTTCCCTACGATGCGGCGGTAGCGCTAAAGCGTTCGTTGGCTGCCGCCTGCGGCGAGTCCGGCATAATCTGCATCAACTCGATCGGGTTGCCATCCGGGTCAGCTACCCAGTATTGCCAGTTATTATCCAGCCCCTGCAGTGGCTTATCTGTAATTTCCAGCCCCCGCGCTGCCAGCTCTTGCAACGTCGCCTCCAGATCGTCCACCACCAGGCACACGTGGTTATAGCCCACGGGCGGGCGCGGCACATTCTCCCCCTGCGCCCCCGGAAACAATTCAATAAACTGGTTATCCGCCACCTGGATATACACAATCCACGGCGAATGCTCTCCCTCGCGTTCCAACCGGAAAGCCTCCCGAAACCCCAGCTTCCCGCAATAAAAATCCAGCGCCTTATCCACATCCGTAATCCGAAATGCCACATGCCCCAGACCCGTAATCATCCCTCACTCTCCCTTCTCTAGCTGTTCTGCTCTCTTGCCCAGAAAAAGCTCACTGGCATGTCATTCTGAGCGCAGCGAAGAATCCAGGCAACCACAAAGCTCACTGGCATGTCATTCTGAGCGCAGCGAAGAATCCAGGCAACCACCTGGTCACACTGACTCGCTTAGATTCTGAGCGCAGCGAAGAATGACACGTTGGGTGTTTTCTTAATGACATGCCAGAAGGGCCTTTTTCATAACATGATATTTACACAATGCTGATATGATACAACACAAATTTGGCTGTTTTCCAGTTTCTCTCATTAGCGATGCCCCATATCCTGTGTGTTTACATGTAACCATAACTTTCCCCCACCCCGCCGCTCAGGCCGAGCGCAAGGTATCGGCCCTACTATACTACACAGCTTACTTGCTTTGCAAGCATTTGGGGCCGAAACGTTGGCGCAACATGAAAAACTGCCAACAGCAACATTGGAACAACAAAAACGGGGCGGCGTGTAACGCGAACACATATAATTGGGCTATTTCCCTGCAATCGGCCTGTGTAACGCATAAAACCCCACCAACAAATCTACGACGAAAATGACAACGATCGAACAACCGAACGTATATAGTAGGGCCGATGCCTTGCGCTCGGCCTGGGGGTGGTGGGGATCAATCTGCGGGCGATGGGATTACGCAAACTGGCCTGTCCGGTGCTTTTACAGGCTCGCCAGATGATGTATACTACAGTACGACTATAAGCTACAACACATAGGCAGGGACTTCGTAATAATGGTGAGACGTATATCAGGCGCTACGGATAGCAATGGTGCTCCTGAGGGGAGTAAGAAGAGCAAGGATGGACGGCAGGGGTTGGGGCGCATGGGCGAGCGACTGGCAGCTGAGGTGCTGAGCAAAAGTGGCTACCGGGTGCTGGAACAGAACTTTCGCTGTCGCTATGGCGAGATCGATATTGTCGCGGAGGAGGGGGCAGACCTGGTGTTCGTCGAGGTGAAGACGCGGCGTGGGCAGTCCCATGGGTTGCCGGAAGAGGCAGTGACGTGGCGCAAGGGGCGCAAACTGGCGGAGGTTGCCTCCTGCTATCTTGACCAGCATGCCTGTTCCGAGCGCTCGTGGCGTATCGATGTCGTGGCCGTACAATTGTGTAGCGATGGCAAAATGCAGGAGATACGTATTTACCAGCATGCAGTCACCGAAAGTTGATAGAATAAAGACAAACATACTATGCCAGTGGTGAAACTGGAAAGGGAGAGAGCATATTATGGCCGATTTTGTAGAATCAGCAAAGAGCTTTGTGAGCGCTGCCGTCAGCCGCACAAGCTGGGAGGCGCAGAAACAACTGCGCGTCCGCAATAAGCAGGGTGAAGTCGATAAGCTCTTGCAGCAGCGATCTCATTTGACGAATGAACTCACACAGGCTGCCATGAGCCTCTATGTGCAGGGTGCCCTGCACGACCCACAACTGAGTCGCCTGTGCGCCAGCATTCTGGAGCTTGATAACGATATCAAGACGCACGAGACCCAGTTACAGGAGGTAAAGAGCGAACAATTTCCTGCAGATCAGTTTGCCCCGGCACCCACTACCAACTACGAGCCGCCTCCCTTTAATCAACCACCCGCTTCTCCCCCACCATCTGCGGCTGGTTCCGGCCCCGCGTCGTCCACCCGGCCAAATCAACCACCGAAGCCCGGCCAGCAGGCAGCAAGCGCTGGAACAGGGGCGGGCGCAAGTACAGGTCCTCAGTCCACAACCTGCCCCAATTGTGGTAATCCCATCCGTCCGGGTGCGCTCTACTGCCGTAGCTGTGGTGCGAAGCAGCGATAATTGGTTCAAGGTGCGACATAAAAAGGCGTTCTCACATGTCATCCTGAGCGACGCTCAGGATGACATGTGAGAACGCCTTTTTTATGTCGCACAATCAATATCCTTTTGCGGTTTTTATGTGATAGAGATAAATGTTTTGCCGTGCCGCTCGCTTCCTGCTTCAAAAAGAGGGTACGAACCGCTTTTATTGTGCTGGCTGGCATGGTATACTGTAGAAGTCACTGCGGCTCGGGCTTTGCGGTGCAGCTTAATACTGGCAAAAAACAAGCATTGAAACAGGTGTGAAGGTTTGCATGACGAAGCAGGAAGAAGTCACGTGTTCCCTTGATGTCATCAGTCACAGTGAGGCGCAGACACAGCGGCTGGGCGTGCGACTGGGAGAACTGATGCGCGGGGGGGAATTGATCCTGCTCAACGGGCAACTGGGGACGGGCAAAACTACCTTCACGCAGGGACTGGCGCAGGGTCTGGGCATTACCGATGTCGTCAGCAGCCCCACCTTTACCCTTTTGAAAGAGTATGCAGGGCAGCTACGCGCAAACACAGAGCAGCCGGAAGGGAATGCTGGGAATGCTAGCAAGATCGGGCCTGCTCTCTATCATTTTGATCTTTACCGGCTGGATAACCCGGAAGAGATTATTGATCTTGGTTTTGAAGATTACTTTTATGGCTCAGGCGTCTGTGTGGTCGAGTGGGCTGATAAGGCTGACGCTTTCTGGCCCTTCGATTGCCTGCGCGTTCGCCTGAAGGTGCTCAGCGAGACGAAGCGCGGCCTGCTTTTTACGGCGACAGGCGCACGATATTGTGATATATTACGACAGTTTCAGAAGAAAACCTATGTTACTACTGGCTCTTGATACATCGACGCGCCAGGCCAGCGTGGCCCTGTGTATGGAAAATGAGATTCTGGGCGAATATACATGGTACATTGGCAATAATCATAGCGTCGAATTATTAGAACGCATTCAGCGTCTCTCCGGCGAGTGTGGAAAAACACTCGCCGAGCTTGACGCGGTGGTAGTGGCAACCGGGCCGGGATCGTTCAACGGTGTGCGCGTTGCGGTTGCCACGGCAAAGTCGCTGGCATTTGCTTTGCATAAGCCGCTGGTAGGCGTGGCTACCTTAGATGTTGTGGCCGCCCAACAGGAGCAGTGGCAGGGGCCAATCTGTGCCGTGCTCGAAGCCGGGCGTAGCGAACTCTATGCTGCCTGTTACCAGTTCGAGTGCCAGGCGGACAATAGCGGCGACGTAAGCTATAGTTTATTGCGTTTGAGCGATTATGAGTTGCTCAGTCCGCAACAATTGAGCAGCGAGATAGAGGAGTATTTACCCGTGTGGGTGGGTGTGGCAGGCGAGCGAGAACTTGCGCCGATCCTGTTCTGTGGTGAGATAAGCGCGGCTTCACAACAGGCATTGCGCGAACGCTTGCAGGAACTGGCGCTATTTGCCGGAAGCCTGCAATCGACCAGGTATGCCTCGGTGCTGGCGCAACTGGCACTGCAGCGGCTGAGGAGCGGCAACGCGGATAATTCCCTGTCGCTCGAACCGCTCTATATACGGCGACCTTCGATTACGATCAGTACGCGTAAGCAACCGTTGCTTGGTGGTGGGAAGTCGGCAGAAGCAGAAGCGCAGGCGCAACCACGCCTGACAGGTCAGAAGCCGAGCGAGCCGAATCAGAAAGAAAGGGAAGAAGGTGCGTTACGTCATTGATCGGATGACAATGTCAGACGTGCCCCGCGTGATCGAGATAGAACGTCTGGCTTATCCATCGACCTGGCCTCCCAGCGCCTATCGAAAGGAGCTACAGGAGAATCGCTGGGCGCATTATATAGTTTTACGCGATAAGAGCATTCTGGAAGCAGGTCCAGCTGTTAGCGTTGTGGGGTCGGTTGAGAAGCAGCGCCGCATTTTCCCGCTCTCACTGTTACCAAATCGGACAACGACGGCAACTCCCACTCCTGAACTGTCCTCGATTATCGGTTTTTCCGGCCTCTGGTTGATGGTGGACGAAGCGCATATCACCACAATAGCCATGCACCCCGACTACAGGCGGCACGGACTGGGAGAATTCATGTTGATGCACCTGATTGAGATTGCCTACTCGATCGGCGCGAAGTGGGTCACGCTCGAAGTGCGCGTTTCCAACTACAGTGCGCAAAACCTCTACCGCAAATATGGCTTCCGCGAGGCAGGAGTACGGCATAAATATTATAGCGATAACCAGGAAGATGCACTGATTATGTGGACGGATGAAATCAATTCGCCCACATATAAGCAGAAATTTCAGGCGTTGCGGGCCGCGCTGATGCAAAAGCTGGAAACGCAATAGCACAGGGATACGGAACCTTTTTCTATAACACGAAAAAGAGAAAACAAGAGAGAATGATAGTTCAGGTACACAGCTATGCTTGTATTAGGTATTGAAAGTTCATGTGATGAGACGGGCGCGGCTATTGTCCGGGATGGCCGTTACCTGCTCTCAAACGTGGTGGCATCGCAAGCGGAGATTCACGACCGCTATGGTGGCGTTGTGCCCGAAGTCGCCTCGCGCCAGCAGCTTGCTGCGATTATTCCGGTGGTAGAGACCGCGCTGGAAAAGGCCAGTTGCGGCTGGGAGGATATCGATGCCATTGCAGCAACCTATGGCCCTGGTCTGGCCGGTTCGCTGCTGGTTGGCCTGACGGTGGGCAAGACGCTGGCCCTTGCCCGTAATCTGCCCTTTTTAGGCGTGAATCATCTCGAGGCCCATATCTATGCCAACTGGCTGCGCACAGGGGAAGAGTCAAACCAGAGTAGCAAGGTCGATGCAAGCTGGGATTATATGGAGGGCGATCCCATCTTCCCATTGATCTGTCTTGTCATTTCGGGCGCGCACAGCGAACTGGTGCTGGTGCGTGGGCACGGGCGCTACGAACTGCTTGGCCGCACTCGCGACGATGCCGCGGGCGAAGCCTTTGACAAAGTGTCTCGTATTCTGGGGCTTGGTTATCCAGGTGGCCCTGCCATCCAGCAGGCGGCACAGCATGCGGAGGAGGAACTGCTTCAACAGAAGAAACCGCTGGTCCTCGCTCGCAACGCCTACCGTCTTCCGCGTGCCTGGCTGCGCGGTACCTACGATTTCAGCTTCAGTGGGCTAAAAACTGCTATGCTCCATCTTGCCGAAGGGGCGAACGCGGAGCAGCAGGGCCCTGGGGAAACCAACACTGGCAGGAATGCCGGACATCCTGCCGTTACGGGCAAGCAGGTAAGCCGGTATACACAAATGGGGGTGCAGGCAGCACAGAAGGGTGCGCCCAACGTGCCCTTGCTGGCCTCCAGCTTTCAGGAAGCCATTGTGGATGTGTTGGCAGTGAAGACGAGGTTGGCGGCGCAGGAATATCACGTGAAGCAGGTTGTGCTGGCAGGCGGTGTGGCGGCGAATAAAAACCTGCGCGCTCGCCTTGAGCAGGAACTGCACCCACTGCGTATTCGTCTCAGCTATCCACCTATCGAGTTCTGTACCGACAACGCGGCGATGATCGCCAGCGCCGCCTTTTTCCATCTCTGTCAGGGCGAGCAACATGGGCTCGACCTGGATGTGCAGCCCGGCCTGAGTTTGCCGTTCAAGAAGTGAGAAACGTATGCCAAAACAGAAAGTCTATGCCCTGGGTATTGACCTGGGAGGAACCAAGACCCTTGCCTCTGTAGTAGATGTGACAAGCGGTGATGTCGTTGGCTCTGCCCGCAAACGCACCCGCGCGGAGAAGGGACAGGATTTTGTCGCCCAGCGCACAATTGAGCTATCTACGGCTGCGCTTAACGACGCGAAGCTGACGCCAGCCGATATCGTTGCCATTGGTGTTGGCGCGGCGGGGCAGATCGACCGCAAGGCAGGGGTGATCTTAGACGCGCCCAACCTGGGTGTCCAGAATATGCCGATGGGCGATATCCTGGGCAAGCAGTTTGGTAAGCCGGTCGCGGTGGGCAACGATGTGGAGGTCGCTGCCCTCGGCGAGTATCTCTATGGGGCAGGGAAGGGCTATAACAACTTTGTCTGCATCTTTGTTGGCACCGGCATTGGTTCCGGTATCGTACAAAACGGTCGGCTCTATACCGGGTTGAGCGGCACGGCGGGCGAGGTCGGTCATATCACCATTCACGCCGGTGGGCGCATTTGCGGCTGCGGCAATTTTGGCTGCCTGGAAGCTTATGCCTCGCGTACGGCCATCACCAGGGCCATCATGGCCGCTATTCATCACGGACGCCCCTCTGTGCTGGCCGACGAGGCCGAACGCCAGTTGAAAGAGGGCGAGACCATTATCCGCTCCGGCATGCTGGCGAATGCCATCCAGCAAAAGGACGAAGTGGTCATCGAAATGGTGAACGATGCGGCAGAAGACCTGGGCTATGGCCTGGCTGCGGTGATGAATTTCTACAATCCCGACGCCATCGTGCTTGGCGGCGGCGTTGTCGAGGCCATTTCCATGATCAGCGAGCGCGCCATCTTTCGCGCGCGGGCGGCGGCGCTCTCCGAGCCTGCAAAGAAAACCCCGATTATTCGTGCAAAGTTAGGCGACTACTCCGGTGTTGTCGGCGCGTCTTGCCTGGGGGCAGAGAAGGCCGGATACAGCTTTTCCGGCCAGTAGAGGCCGATGAGACCGGGCCACGCGGAAAAGATTAAGCAGTGAGTTGAAGAGGCAATGCAATAAGGAAGACGAATGAAGGTCACAAGAGGCTACAAAACCGAATTAGACCTCAACAACGAGCAACGTACTGCTTGCCTCAAGCATGCCGGTTGCGCTCGCTTCGCCTACAATTGGGGCCTTGCCCGTGCTCTTGCTGCTTATCGTGCTACCAGCAAGCGGTCGACCGCTATTGAGCTTCATCGTGAGCTGAACGCTCTTAAGAAAACCGATTTTCCGTGGATGTATGAAGTCAGCAAGTGCGCCATGCAAGAGGCGCTCAGAGACTTAGATAATGCCTACAAGCACTTTTTCAGACGGCTCAAACTCAAGAAGGAAGGCAAGCTTAAGGGCAAAGTCGGCTTTCCCGTCTTCAAGAAAAAGAGCAAAGGTATCGGCTCCTTCCGTCTCACCGGAAGTGTTCACGTCTTCTCCGATGCTATCCAATTGCCACGCTTAGGTCGCTTACGTCTGCATGAGCATGACTACCTTCCTACGGATGCAAAGGTCCTTTCTGCTACCGTCTCCGAAGAAGCTGGACGCTGGTTTGTCAGTGTGCAAGTGGAAGAGGAACAAGATGAGCCAGTATGCACGGCTACTACTGCCATCGGCGTTGATCTTGGTATTAAGACGCTTGCCACACTCTCCGATGGGACGACCTTCCACAATCCACGTGCCTTAAAGCATGCTCAAAAGCGGCTTCGGCGCTTAGAAAGACAGAAGTCACGGCGCAAGAAAGACAGCCAGAACCGCAAGAAGACTTGCCGAAAGCTAGCAAAACAGCATGCACGGGTTGCTCACATCCGACGTGATGCAACGCACAAACTGACAACATTTCTGGTTAAGCATCATGCTCTCATTGCTATCGAGGATTTACACGTGTCTGGTATGCTTAAAAACCACAAGCTTGCTCAGGCGGTATCTGATAGCAACTTTGGTGAGATCAGGCGACAATTCACCTACAAGGCAGAAATCTACGGGACGTGGCTTGTGATCATAGATCGCTTCTATCCTTCTTCCAAGATGTGTTCCGCTTGCGGATACGTCAAGCCAGAACTGACTTTGCAGGAACGGACCTTCGTCTGTGAAGCCTGCGGCATGGTACTTGAACGTGACCACAATGCCGCTATCAATCTGCTGCATGAAGCATTAAGAACTACCGGCAGTTCGTCGGGAAGTCACGCCTGTGGAGAGTGGCGCTCTGGCTTGTTCAACGGAACACGTGAAACGACGCTCGCTGAAGCAGGAACCAACCATCGTTTAGGCTCTGTCCTAAATGTCTAAGTATTGGAGAACGGGGATATGGACGCAGAAACACCCCACATCGACGTGCGGGCCGTAGATATCGATGATGCTCCGGCACTACACGAACTTGACTATAGTTTTGAAACCGACCGTGTGTACACACTGCGCGTGCGCGACCGGCTGCTGGAACACGATACCAGCTCACAGCCGCTTGATGGCCCTGCGCTGGCTTTTGAATTGATGGTGACATATGTCGATCTCCCCATCTACCGCGATTTTCGCGAAGACAAGCAAACGCTAGAAGATGTCGAGCGTCGCCTGCACTTCATCGAGGGTGGTTATGTCGCGCTGGCCGATGGAAAAGTAGCCGGAGGCATCCTGCTGAACCTCGACGAAGTCCGTGCCCTCGCTCGTATCGAAGACCTCATCGTCGGTCGCCAGTACCGTCGCTACGGCGTTGGCTCGCTCCTGCTCAGTTGCGCCTCTGACTGGGCGCGCAAACGCGGCTGCCGTGCCATCGTGCTGGAGACGCAAAGCTCCAACTATCCCGCCATTCAATTCTACCTGCGCAACGGCCTGCAAATCTGGAGCATTAACCAGCATTTCTATCCACCCGGCCCTCTCGAACACGAAGTCGCCCTCGTCATGGGTAAAAAGCTCTGGTCAGCACCATAAAAGGTGACTATGATGCCATCCCGTAGGCGCTCAATTCATTGTGCGCACCGCCGATTTATCGGCTCTCGTGGCCCCATTGGCCGATCAATCTTCATGTGAATGCTTCTGCATCTCCTGGAAAATGGCAAGCAGTGGTATTACTAATGGGAGTACAAGTAAGAAGGATTGAAAGCCATACCTGGGTGCGTAGACCTCTTTGTGTTCAAGCTCGAATGCTACTTCTTGCTGAGCACTCCTGTGTCTCGTAATGCTGATTGCATAGAGCAGCAATGGTACGTAGTTCAATCCGATCAGAATAATAACCAGACCGACGAGAATCGCTAAGATTGGATGACCAGAGTTGCGGAAGTAGGCAAGGAGAATAAAGATGCCCAGGCCAAAGCCAATGATCACAGCACCAGCAAATTCGATGAGAATAAATCTGGAACCGTGAAAAACAAGGTCAAGAGCAGCCAGCTTTCGTATATTGATGAATCTTTCCTGCCTGATTCGGTCTTTTTTCTCTTGTTGCATAGACTCCTCCTGAAAAAGGGTATTTTCTCTCGTATCTTTCGCCGTATGGGAACTCTCAAAACGACTATACCATGAGAAGTTAGCCTCCGCCACAAAATCTGGCTCAATGGAGGGAATAGGACGTTAACAGGCTCATTTAAAAGGGTGAGTGGAGGGGTATGAGGTACTCTGCCAAGCGGGTCAGACCTGCGGGTAAAGGCCCCTGTTGAACTGAGTACTTGCATCTTCCTCTTAATTCTGAAAGTTTCACAGCCCTGTAGGGACAGGGGCAGGCAGTCTGGGAGAATGTCGGAGATGAAGGAATGGGTGGGGGTCTGGTGCCTGTCCGCGTTGAAATGCGGTCCTGTGGCTTGACGGACTTGATGGGTCATTTGGTTACGCGGACAGGCCCCCTCATCCACCCAACCCTACCCCCTGTCCCTACAGGACAGCCATCCCTCATTGAAGATCTTGTTCGCTGAAATTCATTATCATGAAAAAAGATTCTCAGGCATGTCATCCTGAGCGAGAGCGAAGGATTGAGCGAGCCTCTCTGACCAGGTGGTTACCTTAGATCCTTCGCTCTCGCTCAGGATGACATATCCGGGTGCCTTTTTCATGACATGTCCGGGTCGGTCTTCGATAGCGAACTACACCACCACAGGCTCTTCAATCTTCGGGAAGAGCGGTCCGGGGGTGGGCAGCTTCGTACCGGCTGGTACATTCGTTAAGCGCCACTGGCCCTGTGCAGCTTCGCCCTTGAAGCCCAGGTACTCGTGCAGTTGCTGAGAGGAGAAGGGCAGGTAGGGCGAGAAAAGGGTGTGCAGGCCGCTGAGCACCTGGAGCATTACATAGATTGTTGTTCCCGCTGCCTCGCGGTCAACCTTGATCTGCTTCCACGGTGCCTGCTCGTCCAGGTAGCGGTTGGCGGCACGGGCCACGGCCATTGCCGCGTTGATGCCCTCTTTGAGATGGACGTTGGCGATATTGAGTCCCACGAGGCTGAAGCCGCGATCGACCTCCGCCAGTATTTCACGGTCGGCCTCGCGCAGGGCCTGCGGCTCTGGCACGAGGCCACCGAAGCGGCTCTGCAAGAAGGTGAGCGTGCGGTGAACGGCGTTGCCATAGGTGGCCACGAGTTCGTCGTTGTTGCGGCGCACCAGTTCCTCGTAGGTGAAGTCCGTGTCGCGCCCTTCGGGTGCGGTAACCGAGAGATAGTAGCGCAGGGCGTCAGTGCTGTAGTGATCAAGCACGTCCTTTGTCCAGATGACGTTGCCCCGGCTGGTCGAGGCCTTCGCGCCGCTCATCGTCATGAACTCGTTGGCCGGTACGTCGTAGGGCAGGTTGCGGTCGCCATAACCAATCAGCATGGCGGGCCAGATAATGGTGTGGAACGGGATATTGTCCTTGCCGATAAAGTAGTAGGACTTGACAGGTGACTCCGTTGCTCCCGGTATCCACCAGGTTTTCCAGGCTTCCGGCGTTCCCTGTCGCTGCGCCCACTCGACGCTGGCGGAAAAGTAGCCGATGACCGCGTCGAACCAGACGTAGATGCGCTTATCCTCGTAGCCCTCAAGGGGAATTGGCACGCCCCAGTCCAGGTCGCGTGTGATGGCGCGGGGACGCAAGCCCTCTTTGAGCCAGTTCATGGCGAAGCTGAGCGTATTGGGCCGCCAGTGATCTTTGCTCTCGGACAGCCAGGCCTGCAGCGGCTCCTGCAATTTGGGCAGGTCCAGGAAGAAATGGTCCGTCGGGCGAATCTCAATTGTGCTTGCTGTGCTGCCACACAGGCGGCAGCGCGGGTTGATCAGGTCAACCGGGTCGAGCGTGTGACCACAGTTGTCGCACTGGTCGCCGCGAGCGGAAGGGTAGCCACAGTCGGGGCAGGTACCTTCGATGTAGCGGTCGGGCAGGAAACGGCGGTCGGTCGGACAATAGGGAGACAGCATGGTATCTTGATAGATATAGCCCTTTTCGTAGAGCTTCAGAAAGAAATCCTGCGTGATGCGATAATGGTTCTCGGTGCCTGTTTCAGTGTACAGATCCCATGACATCCCAAGCCTGTCCCAGATTTCCAGAATCTGCTGGTGATAGCGGGCCACGAACTCCCGGGGGGAAATGCCTTCGCGCTCGGCGTCCACCAGAATAGGCGTGCCATGCTCGTCGCTGCCGGAAACCATCAAGACGTGGTTACCCGCGAGGCGGTGGTAGCGCGCAAAAGTGTCGGCGGGCAGGTACGCGCCGACGATCTGTCCCACGTGCGTGGAGCTTTTCGCATAGGGCCACGCCACACAGACAAGAATATGCTCATTCATAGAGTCATTCCTCACTCACATTCCAACATAGCGTGCATAGACAGAGCGTGCGACCTGTTCGTCATCGGTGCCTTTGATGATCGCACGCGCATCAGGGAAAATGGTCATTTCATACCCATCGACCAGGAAGCGCAGCAAGAACTCGTTGTAGCTGACCTTGCCGACGGGGCGCAAGCGTTCTGCCAGTTCGGCCAGGTTGAGCGAAACGCCGGGCATATCGGGACGTCTGGCAGCGCGCACCTGCACGGCGTTGCGCCCGCAGAGGCTGGTGCTGCCGGTACTGCCGCTCAAGGTGTCGAGAAACTCGTAGTGATGCTGCCCACAGGCCGGACAATCGGGCTGGCGCGGCACTTCAACGCGGTCACAGGAGTTGTCCCACAGGTCCAGCCAGAACATCGAGCGGCTGATGGTGTCACTGCCGATCAGCATCTTCATAGCCTCGGTCGAGGCCGCGCTGCCGATGGCTCCGACAATGCCATTGAGCACGCCTGCCGTATCGCAAGTAGGAGCCGTGCCTGGCAGTGGCATATCTGGATAGACGCAGCGCAGGCAGGGCGTATCGCCGGGGATAATATTCATCGTGACGCCATACGAAGCGATGACGCCGCTATAAATCCACGCACGCCCCTGCTTGACACAGACATCGTTGAGCAGGTAGCGCGTCTCAAAATTATCGGTGGCATCCAGCACGAGGTCGGTATTGCGCACCAGCGACTCGATACCATCGGCGTTGACATCCTCGACCAGCGCCTCAACCTTCGTCTCGCTGTTCATGCGTCGCAGCTTTTCTGCGGCAGCCACGGCCTTCGGCAGGTGACGCGCCACATCCTCTTCGTCGAACAGCACCTGTCGCTGCAAATTGTTCATCTCGATATAGTCACGATCGGCGATGGTGATGCGCCCGATGCCGGCGCGACACAGATTATTTGCCAGCACCGTTCCCAGTGCGCCGCAGCCAATAATCGTCACGGACGAAGCCTTCAGCCGCTCCTGCCCCTCTTTGCCAATTGGTGCAAACAGCGTCTGCCTTGAATAACGGTCGGGTTCCAATAGAGTAGCCATAATAGTTGTTTCTCCAGCAAGGACAACCTCTCAGTCGCCCTTAAATTCCCCGCGTTTCGCTCTGAAATCACTTTCCGTATTTTAACATACAACGCAACGAGCGTCTTCTGGTACATTGCCGAAAGCACCAGAACCTCTGCCCAGGATGTGCAGGGTTGTTTGCAACAAACAAGTCTTGTCTGAACGAAGAATATTGGCATAAGATAGAACAAGACAGTATTCCTGCGGTAGGCTTTTGTGATGCCTGTGCGCGCAGAAAAGAATGAGCAAGTGGAGCGTATATCATGGATAGTTCAGCGGAGATCGAGCAGCTAGCAGAGCATTTCGCGGGTGCGCCTACCCTTTTCCCTTCATCTCCCCTCTACCAGTCGTTTTGCAAGATAGTAGCGCAGGATCAGGCGATTCTCGAACTACTTACCCAGAGGCGAGCGGGGCAGCAAGCATCGTTTCTGCTCTTCGGTGTAATACACTACCTCCTACTGAGTGGGGTGCAACATCCGCTGCGCGATTTCTACGCATCTCTGACTCATGCTCAAATTAGAGAACCGGTGGAAGCTGGGCCTGTTCTGCGCGACTTCTGTCATAGTTACAACGACGAGCTAGAAATGCTCATTCGTACACGGCTTGTCCAGACGAACGTTGTGAAACGCTCGGTCGGTCTCTTAGTAGGACTGTGGGCGGTGAAGGAGCGTTGCAAACAGCCAGTGCATCTGATCGAGGTTGGGGCTTCCGCGGGCATTCATCTGCATTTTGACCGGTACCGTTACATATTGGGCGAGCGCGAGTTTGGGCAGCCAAACGCGAAAGTTGTCATCGAAACGCAATGGCGAGGAAAGCAACCGCCACCGAATCTCAACGACCTACCGCCAATTGCGAGTCGAATCGGTATAGATCTCAATCCGGTGGATGTAACCAATCCCAGGGAACGGCTCTGGCTCAGGGCGCTGGTGTGGCCGGAGAATCAGCATGAGGCAGACCTTCTGATGGCAGCACTTGAGAGCGTGTCGAAAGCTCCTCCAACCATTGTTGCCGGAGACGCGATCGATGTGTGTCCCCGGCTTGCCAGGCAATTACCGCCCGGAGAACCGCGTGTCGTCTTTCATGCTGCGACACGAATGCATGTGCCCTTAGCACGGCGGGCGGCCTTTGATAAGGCCATCGATGCCGTTGGGGAGTACGGGTCTCTCTATCATGTCTGGCTAGAGCCTTCGTCTGCGCCCCATTTTGGGATGGCGTCAGACCCACGAGGAACTCTGACGATGCACGGCCCCAATGACGACCAGCCCGTTGCGCTGGTGCAGGTTGACGGACACCTGGAGTGGATAGCACCGCTCGACGCTTCCTCCTGATGATGAAGTATGTATCCAGACAGAGAACTGGAAAAGCTCGTTGCAGAGAAAGTTGGTAATAGAGATGTCGAGAGAGCAGGCCCACGAGGCTGTAGTTGTAGGTTCTGGCCCCAATGGCCTTGCCGCCGCCATTACGCTGGCGCAGGCAGGTCATGCCGTGTGCGTGTACGAGGCGAAGGAGACGATAGGCGGCGGGTGTCGCACGGCGGAGATACCCTTGCCCGGCTTCTGGAGCGATATCTGCTCGGCGGTTCACCCACTTGGCGTCGGCTCGCCCTTCTTTCGCACCCTCCCGCTGGCTCAGTACGGCCTTGAATGGATTCAGCCGCCAACCCCACTGGCCCATCCGCTCGATGGCGGTACTGCTGTGGTGCTTGAACGCTCGATTGAGGCCACTGCTGAGAAGCTGGGCGAGGATGCTGCTGCCTATCGCAGGCTGATGGGGCCGCTCGTGGCAGATTGGCCCAGACTGGAAGGTTCGCTGCTTGGTCCGCTCCGCATTCCCCGCTTTCCTCTGGCCCTTGCGCGCTTTGGCCTGAGCGCCATCAGTTCCGCCAGCTTTCTCGCAGAGCATACCTTCAAGACAGAAGCGGCACGTGCCATCTTCGCGGGCCTGTGCGCGCACTCCATGCTGCCACTGGAACAGCCGCCCAGCGCCGCCTTTGGCCTTGTGCTGAGCATTCTTGGCCACGTCTACGGCTGGCCCATTCCACACGGCGGCTCGCAAAAAATCGCCGATGCCCTCGCTGGCTACCTGCGTTCTCTCGGAGGAGAGATCACAACGGAAGTCGAGATCAAGAGCATGGAAGAGCTATCCTCGGCCCACGCCGTCCTGTTCGATGTGACACCGCGCCAGTTGCTGCGTATCGCAGGCGACGCTCTACCCGGCGGCTATCATAAAAAGCTCTCACGCTACCGCTACGGCCCCGGTGCCTGCAAGGTCGATTTTGCCCTCGATGGTCCCATTCCCTGGCAGGCCGAGGCATGCACTCGTGCCGGAACGGTGCATGTCGGCGGTACGCTACCGGAAATCGCCACCGCCGAGCATGCCGCCTCACGGGGCCAGATTCCTGAACATCCCTTCGTCATAGTCGCCCAGTCCAGTCTCTTCGACCCAACCCGAGCGCCGCAGGGCATGCACACGGCCTGGACGTACTGCCACGTCCCCAACGGCTCAACTGCGGATATGACAGAACGCATCATCGCGCAGATTGAACGGTTTGCCCCCGGTTTTCGCCAGCGCATCCTGGCTCATCATGTCATCACGGCGGCGGAATACGAGCACTACAACCCCAACTACATCGGCGGCGATATCAACGGCGGTATCCAGGACTTCTGGCAGCTCTATACCCGTCCCGCCATCCAGCTTGTCCCCTATGATACTCCCAACAAACGCATCTACATCTGCTCCTGCTCCACACCACCCGGTGGCGGCGTCCACGGCATGTGCGGTTACTTCGGTGCCAGTGCTGCGCTTAAACGCGCTTTTTAATCCTGTGAAGCACTCACTGCTAATAAAGCAAAATAGATGGGATAACTCTATGGAATGAGTTTAAGCCGATTGCTTCCAATTTATTATAACAGAAAGGAATGTAACAAATAACTTGAAGGAATGATTTAAATATGGTATTGTTGCAACAGGACGGCATCCTCATAGAAGCCGCAACAGAAATTAGCTATGATAATAGCGGGAGAGTTATCAGAGCATTCTTGTTTGAGCATTCACACGAGCAAATACTCATGCAGGAGGAAATCATGCAACCCCGGAGTTCCTATCTCATTTGTGCTACCCCTTTTGATGGCAGTACTTTCCTGGAGTAGTCTTCACCCTTTTATTAAGGAGGTTATGTGCGACCAGAGATCTGTTACATTGCCTGTGCCACTCCTCGCAGTGGCAGTACGCTTCTCTGTGAAGTCCTGAGCAACACTGGCATTGCCGGTCAACCAAAAGAGTATTTCCAGCCATCTCGTGTAAATCCACGCGACTACTTCAAGCATGGAAAAGTTACGGATGTTGCCAATGTTCCCCATGAGTTCTGGCCTGACAGTGAAGCTCTTGAGCCAACAGGTTGGGATGGTGATAATTATACTGACTACCTGGTACAGGTTTTTGAGGAGGGTACTTCATCCAATGGCGTTTTCGGCATGAAATTGATGTGGGGACATGTTGAGTACTTAACCGGTAAGTTGGAAAGCATACCGGAGTATAGCGGGTTGGCGCTTCCTGTTCTCTTGCAAGCTGTCTTTCCCAACCTGCACTATATCTGGATAAGGCGTCAGGATAAGCTACGGCAAGCGATCTCGCTCTGGAAAGCCATTCAGACGTGGACGTGGAAAGCGAACGATTTATCACAGCTAAAGCACGGGCACAGGCATCGGGTCAGGCAACCGCACTATCACTACGAAGCGATTGACTACCTGCGGCAACAGTTGACGGCACACGATGCGGCCTGGCAGCATTACTTCGAGCACAATGGCATCGAGCCATTCACCGTCGTCTATGAAGAATGGACGGCGGTGCAGGAAGCAACGGCTCTCAACATTCTCCAGTACCTCAATGTCTCTGTTCCAGAAAATCTGGTAATACCTGAACCACGCATGCAGCGACAGGCAGATGAGCTTACTGAGGAATGGGTAAGGCTGTATACTCTATCCAGACAGGAACGAGAGGAAAAGACGCATGCCGGCTGAGGAAATGGCGCTAAGCGAGAACCGCTTAGCAGCTTTTCATGTGATGCTCAAGCCGCGTGGGGCAATCTGTAACCTGGATTGCGCCTACTGCTATTACCTGGCGAAGGAAATGCTCTATCCGGGCAGTCGCTTCCGCATGGCCAGTGATTTGTTGGAGGACTATACCCACCAGTACATCGAGGCACAGCGCGTTCCCGAAGTGACTTTTGCCTGGCAGGGCGGCGAGCCTACCCTGATGGGCATGGACTTCTTCCGGCTGGCTATCCAGTTTCAGGAGAAGTACCGTCGACCGGGTATGCATATACAGAACACGTTGCAAACGAATGGTACAACGCTCAATGACGAATGGTGTAGCTTTTTCCGCGAACAGAATTTCCTGATCGGCCTGAGCCTCGATGGTCCTCGCGCTATGCACGACGCCTACCGCATTGATAAAGGTGGCAAACCAACCTTCGACCGTGTCATGGAGGGACTGGCCTTACTGAAAAAGCACGGCGTAGAGTACAATATCCTGACAACGCTTCACGCCGCTAACGTCGATTCCCCAACGGAGGTCTATCACTTTCTACGCGACGAGGTTGGCACCCGCTTCATGCAGTTCATTCCCATTGTCGAGCCAGAGCAAGAAGCTGGCAAAGTGACAGCCAGGTCGGTTACTGGGAGGCAATACGGCAACTTTATGATCGCCATCTTCGATGAATGGGTAAGGCACGATGTCGGCAAGGTCTACGTGCAGCTCTTTGAGGTGGCGCTTGCCGCCTGGATGGGCATGCCTACCGGGTTATGCATCTTCGAGGAAACGTGCGGGACAGCACTCGCCATGGAGCATAATGGCGATGTCTACTCCTGCGACCACTTCGTCGAGCCAGCATATCGGCTTGGCAACCTGAAGCAGCGCCCTTTGCTGGCTATGGTGAATTCGGCTCAGCAATACCAGTTCGGTCAGGCCAAACGTGATTCGTTGCCGCGCTACTGCCGGGAATGCTCGGTGCGTTTCGTTTGCAATGGCGGCTGCCCCAAAGATCGTATCCTGTTTACACCCGATGGGGAACCAGGCCTGAACTATCTTTGTGAGGGTTATAAAGCGTTCTTCACCCATATAGACCGGCCCGTGCGGAATATGGCTGCTGAACTACGTGCAGGCAGATCAGCAGCTAACATCATGTATGAACTGGCACAGGAGGAACAAGAGCTAGAGCGCCGTTTCAGCCGTGCCGGACGCAATGACCCCTGTCCCTGTGGCAGTGGGCGAAAGTTCAAGAAGTGCCACGGATTCCAACCACTACCGGTTCAGCCGGCGAAAGCTGGTCGGGATCGTTGAATTCCGCACCGGCAGGGGGGAGCACCGGTCCGTAAAGTAATGGATCATTGGTAGCGCGCATCCATTCTTCCAGGCGCGCACGCATCTCTTGCAAGATGGGAACGGCAGCTGGCTCATTCACCAGATTACACATTTCACCCGGATCAAAGATGAGATCGTAGAGCTGTTCGGGTGCAATCTGGCGGTTCCGCCAACCATACTCCAACCATACGTCCTTGCTCAATCCGTCATCGCAATTGACCAGCACAGGAGTCTCTCGCTCACCAAAGCGGCGGATATACTTCCAACGTTGGGTACGTATTGCGCGTTGTGGCTCGTAGGCTGCGTGAAAGGTAGCTTCCGCGAACAGAGCATCGCGCACCTCGCTGACCTCCTGCCGGACGAGAGGTAGAAATGATACTCCCTGTAACCAGTCTGGACGGTCGATGTTCAAAAGATCGCAGATGGTAGGAAAGAGGTCGATTTGCGAAATCATTGCATCATAGACCTTACCACCGGAAAAGTCGCCTGGCCCGCGCATGATGAGCATTACTCCAATTCCCTGGTCGGTAAGCGTCGTTTTAGCACCGGGAAAAGGAATACCATGATCGGTCGTGCAGATGACGAGGGTGTTTTCGGCCAGCCCCTGAGCTTCGAGTTCGGCGAGAACTGCCCCTATCCCCCAGTCTAACGACGCAACACTGGCTTTAAAGGCGGCCATATCCTGTCGCGTCTCAGGAGTATCGGGCAAATAGGGGGGCGGCTGGCAATAATTCGCCTCCTGCTCTGACATGGGAGGGAAAAATTCGCGATGCGTTTCAAAAAAGCCAACGGAGAGAAAAAAAGGCTGTGAGGGCATATCCCTCAGTATATTCCTCGCTATTGGCACAACATCCTTAGCATGGCTTGACTCTACTTTGATGACGCGGTCATAGCCGATCGTTTGCGGCTCTTTTGAGATATGTTGCTCACCGATCAAGACAGAATAATACCCTGTCTGCTGAAGTGTATGAACTATATGATGATGATAGTCATGGAGAGAAAAGCCTCTGTGGGCCAGACCCAACATGCCATTGCTATGTGGGTATTGTCCTGTGAGCAGGCTAGCCCGGCTGGCCGAGCACATGGGAGCAGCGCAGAAAGCCTGTCTGAATACCACTCCCTGCTCGGCTAGCTCCTGAATGTGAGGCGTGGCTACAGGATATCCATAAGGTTGAACATAGCGACCGCTATCATGAGAGTGAAGGTAGAGGATGTTTGGATAATTTTGTGACATTTCAGTCTCTTTCCCCCAATTGTTATAGGTAACGGCTGTTACACTCGTTCTGTTAATAAGGATACTTAAATTTTCTGGAAATGTCAATGCTTAAGCACTACATGTGGTAGTTAATCGATAGTCATAAGGCAAGAATGTATCTATTGATACATTTAAATAAAGCGCTGCTTGCTCCGAATCAGAAGTTGCTGGTTGTAGGTAAATTCGATGACCTGTTCATATGAACAGATGCATTATCACCCAGCAGGAAGAATAGCCTCCACCTCAAAACATACTTGACAAATCGCATAAAAAGGTGTATCTTTGATACAATCAAACATAGATAGACAACGCATTGATCAGGATCAGTAGGCGCAGATAAGTCGAGCAGCGAGCCGGGAGAGTGAAAGCCGGTGGAGTATTGTCGCGTCAAACCCACCTGAGAGCGTCAGTGAGCAAGCAACGAAACTGACCGGAGTCTCACCGTTACCATGAGAAGCGGTGGCTACAGGCTTTTCTTTTAGTCAGAAATAACCGCATGAGTGGAGTTATGCTGTGAGGCGTAACTCAAAGAAGGTGGCACCACGGGAATCCTCTCGTCCTTACATAAGGGCGAGTTTTTTTATGCCCGAAGCAAGCAGGCAAAAAGGAGATAACATGGCAAACGAAACAAAGTATGTCGAAGAACTTGTAGACCAGGAAGACAATTATTCACAATGGTACAACCAGGTGGTACGCAAGGCGGAACTGGCCGACTATGCTCCTGTGCGCGGCTGCATGATTATCCGCCCCTACGGCTACGCCATCTGGGAAAATGTCCAGCATCTGCTGGATGAGCGTTTCAAGGAAACGGGTGTCGTGAACGCTTACTTTCCCCTGCTCATTCCTCGCAGCTTTCTTGAGAAGGAGGCTGAGCACGTTGAGGGCTTCGCGCCGGAACTGGCCTGGGTGACACGTGGCGGTGGCGAGGAACTGGAAGAGCCTCTCGCCATTCGTCCCACCAGCGAAACCATCATCGGTTACAGCTACGCGAAGTGGATTCAGAGCTATCGTGACCTGCCCATTCTCATTAACCAGTGGAACAATGTTATGCGCTGGGAGAAGCGCACTGCCCTTTTCCTGCGCACATCGGAATTCCTCTGGCAGGAGGGCCATACCGCGCACCGCAGCGTCGAAGAGGCCGAAGAGCGCACGCGCATGATGCTGGAGATCTACCGCTCCTTCGCCGAGGAAGACCTTGCCATTCCGGTCATTACCGGGCGCAAGAGCGAAAACGAGAAGTTCGCAGGCGCGCTGCGCACCTACTCGATTGAGGCCATGATGGGTGACGGCAAAGCCCTGCAATCCGGTACCAGCCACAACCTCGGCACCAACTTTGCGAAGGGCTTTGACATCCAGTATCTGGATGCCGATGGGCAGCGCAAATATGTAGCCACGACCAGCTGGGGCCTCAGCACCCGTGTCATCGGTGCCCTCATCATGGTGCATGGAGACAAATCCGGTCTTATCCTGCCCCCGCACGTCGCTCCTTACCAGGTAGTGATCGTTCCTATCTGGCGCAAGGAGACAGATAAAGCGGCGGTCAGTGAGCAGGTGGCACGCATCGAGAAGATGCTCAAGGGCAAGGTGCGCGTCAAGGTCGACATGAGCGAGAACACGCCCGGCTGGAAGTTCAACGAGTGGGAGCTGCGCGGAGTTCCCGTGCGCATGGAGATCGGCCCTCGCGACGTGCAGAACAACAGCGTCGTGCTGGTGCGCCGCGACAATCGCGCTAAAGAGATCGTTCCCGTTGCAGGTCTGGAGCAGCGGCTGCCTGATCTGCTCGAAGAGGTGCAGCAGGGCCTCTACCAGCGTGCGCTTGAGTTTCGCCAGCAGAACACCCACTACACCGAGGACTACGAGGAGTTCAAGCAGATCATCGAGAATCGCGGCTTTGCCCGTGTGAAGTGGGCGGAGGACAGCGAAGCGGAACAGGCCATCAAGGAAGAGACTAAAGCCACCCTGCGCGTCATCCCCTTCGATCAACCAGAGGGCGGCGTTCACGGTAAAAGCATTTACACCGGCAAACCCGCCACCTGCGAAGCCATCTTCGCCCGCGCCTATTAACAACGGCGCTGATTTGTGATATCCGTAGGCGCTCAATTCATTGTGCGCACCGCCGATTTATCGGCAAAAAGCCACGGGAGCCGATAAATCGGCACCTACGGATGTCTCATCTCATAAGGAGCAAATCGTGTTGATTTCCTTTGGGGACTTTGAAAAGGTAGATATCCGGGTTGGAAGAATCGTCAAAGTGGAGGATTTTCCACAGGCGCGCAAACCTGCCTACAAGTTGACGATTGATTTTGGCCCCGAAATCGGACTGAGGAAATCGTCCGCCCAGATCACGAAGCATTATACGAAGGACGAGCTGCTGGGAAGACAGGTGATGGGAGTGGTGAATTTCCCGCCAAAGCAGATCGGCCCCTTCATCTCCGAGGTGCTGACGCTCGGCGTTCCCGATGGAGAAGGCGGCGTTGTCCTGCTTGCTCCAACCAGGGAAGTTCCGCTCGGCGGGAAATTGTTTTAAGCCGCCTTACCAGGCGACTTACTGGCTCGCCGGCGAGCTAGCTAGAAAGCACTCTAGAAATGCAGAACCTTAACTATCCAAATATTCTTTATCTTCATTCGCATGACACGGGGCGCTACGTTCAGCCCTATGGTTATGCCGTTCCAACGCCCAACATTCAGCGTTTCGCTGAGGAAGGGGTGATGTTTCGTAAGGCGTTCTGTGCTGCGCCAACCTGCTCTGGCAGCCGTTCTGTTCTTTTAACAGGTCAGTACGCGCACAGTAATGGCATGATGGGCCTGGCCCACCGTGGCTTTTCGCTGCGCAATTACCAGCATCACATTATTCATACCCTGCGTAAAGCAGGCTACTATTCTATACTCATTGGTGAGCAACACATCTCAAAAACTCCCGATATTCTCGGCTATGATCACATTTTCGATATCAAGACAACGCATGTCGATGCGGTTGCACCGGCTGCGATCAGCGTCCTGCGCAACCCGCCAGCACAGCCCTTCTTCCTCTCAGTCGGCTTCTTTGAAACGCACCGTGAATTCTTTCAGCCGGTTTCGCCTGAAGATACACATTACTGCTTGCCGCCCGCCAATCTACCGGATAATCCTCAGACACGCAGCGATATGGCCGCGTTTAAGGCCAGCGCCCGTATCTTAGATCAGGGGGTCGGTGTCGTGCTTGAAGCGCTTGATGTCTGCGGACTGCGCAATAATACCCTGGTTATTCTGACAACCGATCATGGCCTTGCTTTTCCGGGCGCGAAAGGAACCCTTTTTGATCGGGGTATCGGTGTGATGTTCATGATGCGCGGCCCGGGTGGTTTCACAGGTGGACAAGTTTTTGATGCGCTGGTCTCACATATCGATATCTTCCCGACGCTCTGCGATCTTTTGAAGATTGGGTCGCCCCGCTGGTTGCAAGGGCAGTCTTTTCTGCCCTTGATTCGCAATCAGACCGCTGAGATCCGCGATGCCATTTTTGCCGAGCTGACCTATCATGTGGCCTATGATCCGCAACGGGCTGTGCGCACGCAGCGCTGGAAGTATATCCGCCGCTTCGGCGATCATCCTGGCCCGGTTCTGCCTAATTGCGATGATAGCCTGAGTAAGAGCCTGCTGCTGCACTATGGCTGGCAAGACCGCCCGATTGCTGCCGGGCAACTCTATGATCTGATCTTCGATCCAAACGAAATGTGCAACCTGGCAAATGATCCAGCTTACTCCACCACCTTGCAAGAGATGCAACAACGGCTCGCAGCCTGGATGATTGAGACCGATGATCCCCTGTTACAGGGTCCAGTCCCTGCACCGGCAGATGCCAGGTTGAACGACCCGAATCAGTTATCTGCTGGCGACCCAACCCACGTTGTAGAATCATCAAAACCCTTTGGTACCGACAGTGCTGGGCGCGACCTGCCTGAATGCTCAGGGTAACGAGCAACTCATTAGCTGTGCCGGTCATTCAGGAAGAGCTTCATAAGGGAATAGCCGAAGGACAGTGATTTTTCATTTCATTTCGCCTTCACCACAATCACAAGCGGCAGCGGAGTCACCGAGTCGATGCTGACATGCTGACTTCCAGCATTAACGTACAGGCCAGTCGAAGCTCCGCCATCGAGGTTGAGCGCGGTATCGATGGAGAGATCGGACGAGACGAGCAGGTCGGCCAGTTCATCGAGCGAGAAGGCCACGCCGGGGCTGACGATGAAGAGCAGCCGTCCCTGTTTATCCATCGCCACCACACTGCGCCGCGAGCCTGCCGCGTCGGCGCTAAATTGCGTGCGTTTGCCGTGCAGCATGAGCAGGGGAGACGACTGAGTTGCCTGTTCCAACTGTTCGCTATCGGGGTTATATGGGTCCTCACTGAGCGAGCGCAGACTGATCTGCCCCTGGTTGTTGACGGAGAGCATGCCGCCGAAGCCACTATAGGATGTGCCGGAAGCCTGGCCGTTGGCAACCACCAGCCCCTCGGCGTTATTCTGCTCATCGAAGTAGCCACCGTTTAAGATGGCCGTCGCCTGCTCCTTTTTCATCCAGCCGCCCATCGTCAGAGGATTTGTGGGCTGGTAGGCAACGCTCAAATGGATATGGCGCACATCGAAACGCACAATCGTCACTGTATCTTCGTTATCGCCGGGGCTTTTCCAATCTTCGTAGCGCAGCTCGACTCCCGGGGCGGCCTGTATCCACGTGTTCAGCGCGGGCGTCCCTGTACTACTGCTGCTAGAGCTTGATGATGGTGCGGATGGGATATCGAACGTCAGGTTACAACTAGCCAGTATGCAAAGTAACAGGGGGAACAGAAAGTACAACTTAAGCAGTGTTTTTAACGGCATAGTCTTTCCTGATGGCATAACAAGTCTCTTCTACAAAATGCGACGGCACGTGCGCACCTCGGCTATGCACGTGCCGTCGCAACACTCAGAGCGCAGCTATCGATCAATATACGCTTACCGTCTCCAGGGAGTTGCTTCGATAGCGGACATGGTGCCTTTAAATTCCATTGCCAGCTTGAGGGCGGCATCATGAGCGGCATTCTCTGTGCTGTCGTTGAGGGGAGCGAGCTGGACATTGCCTTTGCCATAATGCTTTTCCAGTGCCAGCAGGATCAACAGGTCGGTAAACCAGGGATTCTTTGGCAGCACCGGCCCGTGCAAGTAGGTACCAAAAACATTTTTATAAACCGCGCCCTCGTAGCTGTCCTTGCCGTTGTTGCCCCAGCCTGCCAGCACTTTGCCCAGCGGCTTCGCCTTCGGACCCAGATAGGTCCGTCCGCTGTGATTCTCATAGCCCACCAGTATATATTTGCCGACTGGCTCAAGATCGCATTCCAGCGCCATATGCGTCATGAAGCGCTGATTGCTGCCCTCCGTATGCAGATCAAGCAGGCCAACGCCCTTCAGTTCCGGCCCCTGAAACGGCTGGTAATAGTGTCCAAGCAACTGATAGCCAGCGCAGACGCTCAGAAAGACCGTCCCGGACTCGGCAGCCTCGCGCAGCGAAGGGGCCTTGGCCTGGATATCGCGAGAGGCCAGTTCCATCTCACGATCTGCCCCGCCGTGGAAGAGAATCAGGTCATATTTCGTGAAATCGGGTGTCTGCTTTACAAAAATCTGCTCAATCCCGGTGTGAATACCACGCCATTGGCAGCGTTTCTCGATAGAAAACAGGTTGCCCCGGTCAGCAGCGACGCTCATCAGCGTCGGGTACAGGTGACCAATTTTCAGTACCATACCCGTATCTTGTTCTTGCTCGCTCATAGTGTTATCGTTCCTCTCATCTGTGGTTTCGCGAAACCACATTTTTCAGCATTTGGAAATCAGAGAACTGTATACTACATCTGATAATAACGAAGAACTGTGTCTCCACTGGCAACAAATCCTACCTTCAGGCTATGCTATGAAAAACCGTCCGGGACGTGTCATTCTGACAATAATTGCTCTTTCAGGCGTTTAACGGAATAGAATGTACTCACGCGGCAAATAGAACTTGCTATATACTTGTGAGTTTTTCATGGATATTACACGGAAAGGAGCTTGCTGTGACTCAACACACTACCTGTCCAAATTGCCATCAACCCGTTTCCCCGGAAGCACAGGCCTGCCCTTATTGTGGTTATAGACTTCATGCACAGGTACCACCAGTCAGGTCAGCACTACAACCGCCACAATCACCACAACCTCCTGTTCAGGCACGCCTGACACCAGCTGAGCTTACTCAGCCACTTCCCGATATTGTGAAGCAATTCGATTCATCCGCTACCACGAATATTAACATTGCCGGTCTGCTGGCTGGCTTTTATTCAGGCGCTATTTTTGCCGGGAAGGTGCTCTCGACGAATGTTCTTTATGCCTTACTCTATGCTTTGCCGCTCTGTTTCCTCCTGGCGACAGTAATCTTAGCCATGCAGGTATTCTACCCCGACGGCTACCTCAATGATGATTATCTCACCCTTATCAAGAAGAAGGAACAACGCTTAAAATTCAGCAGTACTCTCCTCCAGATAGGCGTTGGCATCGTTATTATCTCCGTCTTTGTCTATCTGATCCGGCCCTCTTGAGCAGAGACGAAATATCATTCCTCCCAGAAGTGTTTGACCCAGCCGCGTTTTTGCATGATGCGCCGCAGTTCGTGGGTGGGAGTGTAGCTGCACAGAATGTAGAGCGTGCCACCCGCCCCGGCATTCTTCAGCGCTGCGTCTAATGCCGCCTCGCGCTCCTCGATCAACTGTATCCTATCGACGGGAACCTCAGCATATTTCAGGCGCATCGCCAGTTCTTCGGGTTTGTTGCCGCTACACACCACGTCCAGAATGTCGGGAGCCAGCTCTTCGATATCCACGTCCCACAGCCAGGCGAAGTCTTCGCCGTCCACAATGGTGTGACTCGCGGCCAGCAGCAAGTGCTTCTGACCGGGATGTTTAGCGATCAGGCGCAGCATGAGATTGAAGGAGGTCGGGTTCTTCACAAAAGCCAGGTAGATGCTCTGCTCCCCCGCCTGTATCTTCTCTAAACGGCCAAAAGCTGTGCGAATTGAACCGAGAGCCGTGGAAACTTTCTCCAGGTCGAAGCCGGAAGCTAGCGCGGCACCAATGGCGGCAGCGGCATTGTACACGTTATGCAGACCAGGCAAGGGAACCTCGAATTGAAGTTCACCTTCCGGCGTTCGCATGGTCACGTGGGTCGGCCCTTCGCCATCGGGAGCCAGTTGAATTGAGGTCGCGGCAATATCTAGCTTCGGCAGCGTATAGCCACAGCCGGGGCAGCGATAGATGCCGAGGTGCGACATGTAGGCGACCTCGTACAACAAATCTTCCTGGCAATGGATGCAGCGAATGATGTCCGCCGATTGTTCGGGGACCGGCGTGCCAACCTCTTTCGATTCCAGACCGAAGAACAGGCGGCGTGCCTTCGCGTTCTGCCCGAAATTTGCCACCTGCGGATCATTGCCGTTCAGAATAATCGTTGACGAGGCGGGCAGCGATTCCAGCAGCGTATTGAGCGCGTTTGCCACCGAGTATAGTTCGCCATAGCGGTCGAGCTGGTCGCGGAAGATGTTAGTGATGACGACTACATCAGGTTCGATCTCCGGCAGTACCAGCGGCATCGTGCCTTCATCGATCTCGAACAGCAGCACATCGCTGTCCAGTCGTCCAAAGACATCGGCGAAATTGACGGCTACGGAGGTGACGCCTTGCAGCATGTTGGAACCGGTGCGGTTCTGCGAGACGCGCTGCCCACTCGCATCGGCAATAGCTGCCGTCATACGCGCCGTCGTCGTCTTGCCATTGCTGCCTGTAATCACAATCTTCTTCGCCTTGCTCGCGCCGACGACCGATTTGAGCACGTTGGGGTCGATGCGGCGGGCGATCATGCCCGGCAGGCTTGTGCCCCCGCCAATACGGAAGAAACGCCCGGAAGCCCCGGCCAGCTTGCCCGCCGAAATGGCAAGTGCCAGCCGAGCCCGTCCCAGACCCGAAGGCATGGTAGCGCTTCCATTATTGCTCTCGCTGCTTTGCTGTTCTGTGCCACTGCCATTTTGATTCATTTTATTGTCTATCGCCATACGATAAAAACCTCGCAATAACCTCACACTAAAAAACACTTGCCTTTATTGCCGTTCAGTATAGCAAACGCTGCCTCACAGAGCAAGTACATAGGTACATAAGTTAATCGTAGGGCGGCGATTTTGAATTTTGACAAACACAATCCGTAAGGGGGGATCCTGTAGGGACAAGGGGTGGATGAGAGGGACGGGTGGGGGCCTTGTGCTTGTCCGCGTCCTGGGGCGATGGACTGATCAAGGCTTAATGCTATCTACACGAACGATACTCTCATCG
Source organism: uncultured Chloroflexia bacterium (assembly GCA_963736995.1). Lineage (GTDB taxonomy): Bacteria > Chloroflexota > Ktedonobacteria > Ktedonobacterales > Ktedonobacteraceae > CADDYT01. The sequence goes on along the minus strand of CAVTRB010000002.1, from coordinate 541,604 downwards.
CCTTGTGTTTGTCTGTCTAGCCTGACAGACGTTTGTCTCTGGGAAACAAATCGCTGGACTTGCAGAGTGGACAGGCCCCCTCATCCACACCACGTCTCCCCCTGTCCCTACTGGATGGGGTCAATACCTCATTACTACTGGAGCTTGTTCAAATTCATTATCGGCATTCCTCACTATAAAAATAAATGCATCGAAAGGTCTAATTGGGGGATTGTGGGAATGCTGTAAAGTAGAAGATGGCATTGATGGTCAGAATGCTGACCGCAACCAGCAGAACACCGACAGGCCCGTTATTGCCTGCTGCCATCATGTAAGACAGGGGAAAAAGCAGGGCACCGGAAACAAGGGCAAGCGCAAAACGCAGGCCAAACTGGCGAACCTCTCCCTTCATTCGTCTGTGATGGTTGCTCAAGAGATACACGATGATGTTGACGCTGAACAGGATGACCAGCACCAGCAGCACTCCCAACATCCCATTATCTCCTTGAAGCATCATGTCAGAAAACACAAATAGTAAGAGCAAAGAGAGGATTGCTAGCACGACACGCTGCCAGTACCAGCGTCCTCTGTGCTTTGTCGGCTGCAAGGGATGGAGCTTCTCTCCCGTCGGACCACTATTGTACTCTCGATAGTCACGTTCAACGGAAGACGGTTCGCTAAAAGCAGGTTCGAAGGTGCTATAGCCGTTCTCTTCAGGGTACATTTGCTGCGATTGCATACTGGTTTCTCACAGTCTATTAATCCTGGCGTCTATCAAACCGTCTGGCACTGCTTCGTGTTCACATTGCATTGAATGGTGCCATGCTGAAATTGCTGGTTGATCGTCTGTCCGTTCGGTACTTTGAGCATACCGGTTGGATAGCCGAACTTTTTTAGTCCTCCCGATGAATCGAAGTAGGTCATGATAGGGCCGGTCATGCTGTAGCCGGTGTAGATGTAGTAACGTCCGCCATCAGCAGTTGGCACGGTATTTGCCTGTTTATCTTTCGCGAAGAAATTCCACAGCGTGTCAAAGGGAATGGGGTGCTGGAAATCCACAATGTAGGGCGAGACCCAGGTGAAAGTGTCGAAGCCCCAGTTCATCAGGTCGCGCATATCCGTCCACCAGTCGTTTGTGTGCATCGTGACACCGATCAGGTGATGGTGATTACGCGTGACGGAGACTACCTGTACAAAATCCGAGGCTCCATCATAGCCAGTTTTGCCGCCATCTACACCGGGATACCACCACATAAACTGGTTCTCATTGAAGAGAAAATGTTCCTGGTGCGTCGCCGTTTTGGGGATGTGATATTCTTCTGCACCGCTGATCTGGTGAATCAGCGGCATGTTCAAGGCATAGCGAGTCAGGATAGCCAGGTCGTGGGCGCTGGAATATTGTTGCGGGTCTAGCAAGCCATGCGGGTTGACATAATGGGTGTCATAGAGGCCAAGCTGTTGAGCGCGCTGGTTCATCTCCGCTACAAAGCGTGCCTGACTGCCGTCAATGGCATCAGCGATGGCGACGGCGGCGTCGTTGCCGGAGACGAGGAACAGCCCATAGAGCAGGTCGCGCAGGCTATACGTTTCTCCCTGCTTCATGTTAAAAAGTGAGCTATCCGCGCTCAACTGTTGGATATCATGCTCTATGGCCGGAGTAATGGTAATCGGCTGATCGGGATTGCCCTTTTGCACCGCAATTACCGCCGTCATCAGCTTTGTCGTGCTCAGCATGGGCAGGTGCATGAAGGGATTGTGCGCATAGAGCGTCACACCCGTATCCGCATCGAGCAAATATGCCGCAGTGGCATAGACCGGCGGCGGCGGATGATCGGTGTCCGATGGAATAATCACCAGTTCATGCGGATTGGTTGAGGAGATGGTTGGTTCCTTCTGCGTGCTGGTCTGCGTACCGTTGATAACGACTGTGCTGCCCTGCTGAGTAGCGGAGGAAATGACATTGGAAAGAATGGGTACCAGGATCAGCAGCGCGATGAGCGCACCCACAATAATCGCCGCCGGTTTGCGGTACGGCCACTCTTGAAAAAGGGCCAGCAGTGACTCTTGCCCATACCTCCCGTGCCGCCTCTGTCTCTGAGCCGGGCGGGCAAGTGGAGGTGGAGGTGAAGCATGGCTTCCAGCACGTACAGGTGGACGCCTTACTGGTGGAATAACCAGGATTTTTCCCGTCTGCCGGGGCTGGCCCTGTGGCCGTGCCTGCGAACGAGCAGGGTGTGGTGGGAGCGTATGGCGATATGCCTCCACGCTCTCGCTTTCTTCAGTCTCTTCTCTGCGGGGAGCGCGATATGGTTTTCTCTGACTTACCTCTCTTACACCACGGGCGGGCATCGGAGTATTGCGCAATCGCCGTTCTGTGATGCGCTCCTCTTCCACCCGCGCCGGGCTTTGCCGTGCCTCTAGCTCCTGGGAAGAAGGCAAACGGGAAGCACGTAGCACCTTCGGACGATCAGGGAAAGCGTCATCATTATATTCGAGAGAGCGCGTGGCTTTTATGCTCGATCTGCGGCGTGGTATACGAGTAGCATATGTCTCATACGACTCCTCTACCTCCTCTACTACCTGTGGCTCCATCTCGTATGCAGCTAACTCATTCTGCTGGTCGTCGTCTGGCGGCCTTCTCTGCATCGCCCCGATCCTCTCTCTAGCCTTCTCCTGAAGTCAAATACCTCGTTATAACGAACGCTCACAAGGCTCAGTTTGTCTCGTTATCTCGTCATCATCCTCTACAAGTGTACTTGCTGGATGGCCGTTCGTCAATCATTTCGGGCTGTGTCTCTCTTAAGAGAAAGACCCTCTCGAATGTCATCCTGAGCGCAGCGAAGGATCTATGGCAGCCGAGTAGAATGGCCCGTTGCTTCAGATCCTTCGCTGCGCTCAGGATGACATGTCCACTTGCTTTCTATAGCAAGCCGTACTCATATGCATTGCTATCTTATTCCGCTTGTATTCTACCATACCGGAAACAGGCTGACGAGAGTTTATGTTCCTTGACGCAGATGGTTTCGCGGTGCTACGCTGCATTCAAGTACATATCCTTAGCCTTATTGATCTTGCCACAATATTAAGAGGAGTGCGCACTATGCGACTGAGAACAGCAGTGATTTAACTGAACTCGCGGGATCATCCTGCTGAGAATCTGGCTACTGTAGAGCGTTTTCTGGATCGAGCTGCGGATATGGGCGCGCAGTTCGTCGCACTGCCCGAATACTGGATATATCTGGGACCCTACGCGGGCTTCGATGCCGCTGCGCAGACCGTTCCCGGACCCGCCATCGAGCGTTTGCAGGAGAAGGCGCGCAAGCATGGGATGATCGTGCATGGCGGCAGCATCATCGAACGGCATCCCGACCTGCCGGGCAAATTCTATAATACATCCGTGCTGATCAATCCTGCAGGAGAAATCGTGGCTCGTTATCGCAAATTGCACCTGTTCGATGTGCAGCTTGCCAATGGCGAAAAGCATTACGAATCGGAGCGCGTCGTGCCGGGCGACGAGGTGGTGACGGCTGAGGTGAACGGCATTACCTTTGGCCTCTCCGTCTGTTACGACCTGCGCTTCCCCGAACTCTACCGCTCGCTGGCCCTCCGTGGCGCGCAGGTGCTGCTGATCCCCGCCGCCTTCACCCTGCACACGGGTCGCGACCACTGGGAAGTCCTGCTGCGGGCGCGGGCCATCGAAAATCTCTGCTATGTCGTCGCGCCCGCCCATTTCGGCACGTACCCGCCCGGCAAGCAGTGCTTTGGTCGCTCCATGATCGTTGATCCCTGGGGTATCGTGCAGGCGCAGGCACAGGATATGCCTACCGTCATTCTGACCGAGATCGATCTGGAGCGCATCGACCACGCCAGGTCGCAGATTCCCTGCCTGGAACACCGTCGCCCGGAGGCCTATCAACTGTAGGGTTTCGCAGCATCTATTGTCGTGTTATAATATCTGCATCGTCTATGTTGAATTTGAACAAACAAAATCGGTAATGAGGGGTTGCTGCGTCCTGTAGGGACAGGGGGCGGGGTGGAGGAGATGCGGGGGCCTTGTGCCTGTCCGTAGTGCCAACCGAGGGAGTTGCCTGGGCAAGGCGGACAAGCACAAGGCCCCCACCCGGCCCCTCATCCGCCCCTTGTCCCTACAGCATCTTCTCTCCGGCCTTGTTCAAAATCACCATGGTGCAGGTTTATCTATTTACAGGATTAAGAAAGGATTGCCAGCGTTATGGAGACCGCAGATATCAAAAAATTGGCCGATGAAGGGAAGATGGAGTTTGTCAAGATTGGCGCTCCTGATATGGAGGGCGTGTGGCGTGGCAAGCGCGTCGCCTCGAAATTCTTCCTGAACTCGCTGGAAGATGGCTTCGCGCAGTGCGATGTGCTTTTTGGCTGGGACATCGCCGAGAATGTGCTGCCCAATTTGCAGTTCAGCAACTGGGAGCGCGGCTTTGCCGACATCGTGATGAAGCCCGATCTCTCCACCTTCAGGCAAGTTCCCTGGGAAGAGAACGTCTACTCCTGTATTTGCGACCTGTGGACGGAGCATGGAGAGACGGTGAACATTGCGCCGCGCTACGTGCTGGGCAAACTGGTCGAGCGGGCGCGGGCAATGGGATTCGAGCCGATGGCCGCCTCCGAACTGGAGTTCCGCTTCTTCCGCGAAAATCAGATGTCCGTGCGCGACAAGGATTTCGGTCCGAACCTGACACCGCTCAATCCAGGCATGAACTGTTACGCCATCAGCCAGTCCAGCGCTGATGATCACCTGCTCGGGCGTATCGCTCGCATGATGCTCGGTCATGAGGTGGAGATCGAGGGCTACAACCGCGAGCACGGCCCCGGCATGTACGAGATGAATATCCACTATGCCGATGCCGTTGGAGCCGGTGATCGCACCATGCTTTTCAAGACCGGCGTCAAGGAAATCTGCCACCAGATGGGACTGACGGCTTCCTTCATGGCGAAATGGAACGATCAGGAGGATGGCAGCAGCGGCCACTCACACATGAGCCTCTGGGATCTCGATCGCGAGCGCAACCTGTTCTGGGACGACGAGGCGGAAGACCATATGTCCTCCACCATGCGCCACTTCCTGGCCGGGTTGCTGGCGAAGATGCCCGAATTCATGGCCCTCTACGCCCCCGTCATCAACTCCTACAAGCGCTACGTTGAGGGTACGTGGGCACCGTTGAACACCACGTGGGGCATGGATAACCGCACCTGCTCCGTGCGTATCATTAACAACGGGCGGCGCGCCATTCGTGTGGAGAACCGCGTTCCCGGCGCGGACGCCAATTTCTACCTCGTCTTCGCCGCCATGCTGGCAAGCGGCCTCTACGGCATCGAACACGAACTCCAGGTGCCCGCCCGCCTGGATGGCAACGCCTACGATCAGGCCACCATCGACCGCGCCATTGAGGCCGGACAAATTTCCCCCCTGGCCCGCAACCTGTCAGCCGCGACCGATAAGCTGGAGCAGAGCGAGGTTGCCAGGGAATACCTGGGCAACGATTTTGTGGATCACTTCGTGGCGACGCGCCGCTGGGAGGTCAGGGAGTACGAGAAGTCCGTCTCCAACTGGGAGCGCCGCCGCTACCTCGAACTGATTTAACTTTAAGAGGGGAAGAGCACCTTTCTATTCAACCGCGCTCTTCCCGGAAAGGTAGTCCCTCAGCCAGCGCCTGCTCCCCTATCTGACGGTAGGCGGACAATGCAAGAGGGACTGAGGATGCTATTCATGTGTGTTAGATAAGGTGAAATTTGTAGAGCGCGAAAAGATGAGGCAGCTATGACACAAGACAATCAACCGGATACCAGCGTTGCCCTTTTTCAGGAGAAGGCCATTCGACGAGTCTGGTTTGAAGGCAAGTAGTGGTTTTCAATCATTGATGTGATCGCTGTTTTGACTGAGAGCGAGCGACCCCGGAAATACTGGAGTGACCTCAAAACGAAGCTGATCCGGGAAGGATATGCCGAAGTGTCCGAAAAAATCGGACAGTTGAAAATGCCTTCTCAAGATCAGAAAATGCGCGTGACCGATGCAGCGGATACGCAAACCCTGTTGCGCATTATTCAAAGCATACCCAGTCCCAAAGCCGAACCTTTCAAGCGCTGGCTGGCTCAGGTAGGGACACAGCGGATCGAAGAAATCGAAAATCCAGAGCTGGCAATGGAGCGCATGCGCACTCTTTATGAACAAAAGGGGTATCCGAAAGAATGGATAGAGGCGAGAATGCGCGGGATTGCGGTGCGTAATGAATTGACAGACGAGTGGGGAGAGCGAGGAGCAAAAGAAGGTTTGCAGTACGCGATCCTTACTGACGACATAGCCAGGGCGACTTTTGGGATCAGCGTTCAAGATCATAAAGCACTCAAAGGGTTACGCAGGGATAATATTCGCGACCACATGACTGATCTGGAGCTTATTTTGACCATGCTTGGCGAGGCGACATCAACCCACTTTCACCAGGAACGGGACACACAGGGGTTTAATAATCTGCGAGTGGATGCACGGGAAGCTGGCGAGGTTGCAGGAAGCACGCGCCGCGACATTGAAGAAAGGTCAGGGAAACCTGTTGTTAGTTCCAGCAACTATCTTCATTTGACCAATCCACGGCAGGGGAAGAAAAAACTGAAGAAAATGGAGCAGCCTACGCTCCCAGGCACAGAAGAACCATGAAGTCCGTCTCCAACTGGGAGCGCCGCCGCTATCTCGAACTGATTTAACGTTATGTCGAGTCTTCGCTCGCTGCAAATGCCAGCATGCCGGTGTTCTCGCCGTCAGATCAGAAGTTTGCTGACTCTGGGCGGCGAGAACACCGGCATACTCGGTCACTGACTGCTGTTACTCGGCACATTCGCCATTATAGTGTCCGGTACTCCCATCGCAACCGACGCCATTACCAGAACAACAGTCACTGGGTGTGTTGCAGCCACAGCCAGCATCAACGATACAGCACTTCCCATTTACACACAGAGCCTGACCACAGCATTGGAGTTCATCTGTGCAGCTCCCCTGGGGCGGAACACAGCACTCGGTGACTTGAAAAGGAAGCCCACAGACACCGGGTGGTAGAGTGATACATATACCGCCAGGAGGACAGGTCATGCACGTGCCACCACAGTTGGTCTGCCCGGACGGACAGCATAGCCCGTTGGAGCAGTTGCCCGAACAGCAGTCGCCATTTCCACTACAGGTGCCGCTAGCGCTACAGCAGGTGCCGTTCTGACAGGTCTGGCCCGAGGCACACACATGGCCGCAGGAGCCGCAGTTGTTGGTGTCCGTCTGCTCGTTGACGCAGGTGCCATTACAATTGGTTTGTCCTGACGGACAGACGCAACTCGTTCCCGAACACACGCCGCCACCTGGACAGGTCACACAATTGCCATTACAATTGGTCTGCCCGGACGGACACACGCAGGTCGTTCCCGAACACACGCCACCGGTAGGGCAGGTGACGCAGGTGCCATTACAGTTGGTCTGCCCAGAGGGACAGGCGCACGTACCACTCTGACAGGTCATGCCCCCGCTACAGACAATGCCGCAGCCGCCACAGTTGTTGGGGTCGCTCTGCTCATCCACACAGGTGCCGTTACAGCACGACTCCCCGTTCTGGGCGCAATCACTATGGCTTCCGCAGGTACAGGCTCCATTGACACACGTCTCGTTAGTAGCACATACCTTGCCACAGGCTCCGCAGTTGCTGGAGTCGGTTTGCGTGCTGGTCTCACAGCCGTTGCTGACGCTGTTATCACAGTTGGCATAGCCAGAGACACAGGTGAGGATCACGCAACTACTATTGCTACAGCTACTGCTGGCGACGTTGGGCAAACTGTTGCACGAGTTGCCGCAGGCCCCGCAGTTGTTGGGGTCACTCTGTTCGTTGACACAGCTACCATTACAATTGGTCTGTCCTGAGGGGCAGACACAGGATGTACCCGAACACACGCCGCCAGTGGGACAGGTGACGCAGGTGCCGCCACAGTTCGTCTGTCCTGACGGACACACGCAGCTCGTCCCAGAGCAGACCCCGCCGCTGGGACAGGTCGTGCAATTGCCATTACAATTCGTTTGTCCTGAGGGGCAGACACACGTCGTCCCCGCACACACTCCTCCAGTGGGACAGCCAGCACAGGTCCCACTACAGCAGAGTTGTCCAGAACTACAACAACTGGTACTGCTGTAACTCGTGCAATAGCCACTGGAGTTCTTGGAACAACAAATCGGTTTTGTTCCCCCCGGACTGGCCGGACCACAGCTATAACAGAGACCCTTGTGATGAGCCGCATCACTGGTACATTGACCCGCCGCCGTCGTATCGGCTCCAAAGACGGAGGCGCAGAAGTGGGCACAGGCGCTGTTGTCGGCCAGGGCTAGACCACCGCCGCCCAGTCCGAGCAGGCTGCCCAGGGTCGTGGCGGCGATGGTTTTGAGGACCTGGCGCCGCGAGGTCGCCGTCGCGAGAGACTTGGTCAACTCATCAAAGCGGGATTGATCCATCTTTCCTTTCTCCCTCCTCTGCTGACTTCCCTGCTTCCACCTGCAACACTACGCCTGTTGCTGTCAGCGCTGTCTGCACTTCTCTGTCCGGAAGATTAACCTCCTTCATACTCTTACGGTATTCTTGAATACTCTTGCCGATGGCTGATCCCACCTCCGGTAGCTTTTTCGGCCCAAAGAATAACAGGGCAATCACCAGAAGGATAATCAGATCAAAACCATGAAATCCGGGGAACATCTCGTTCCTCCTTTCTTCGTAGAATAACTGGTGCAGCTCCATTGGAGCCAATCAATCGGGACCTCGCTCTCGGCTTCTCTCCTGTCTCCAACTGGCTCATCTCATCGCGAGGGCCAGTGGGCGGTCTCTACGCCGACCTGCTGGCTGACCCTTCGGTCTTCGCGCCTGCTAAGGCCAGCACCGCCGGAGCTCCTGCCGCCAGTTCAGAGGCCAGCTTGCCCCGGGCATCAACCAGCACGGCCATCGGCGTACCCTGAGCACCGAACAGGCTGCCCACGCTCATCTGCTGATCAATCAGGACCGTGGAGCGCAGGTTCATGTCCCGATTCGCCTCTATGCTACCCGTCGAGACGACCAGCAACTTTGGCGCACCTTTCGGCGGATGAGCTTCCGAGGTTTTGAGATCAGCGAGCATACGCTGGCAGAAACCACAGTCGGGATTCCAGAAGAGGATCGAGGGTCGGACTGCCTCGGAAGTCCGACAGGTTGACACGCTTGCCACTCAGGTTTGGCAGGCTGAAGGCTGGAGCTGCCTCCCCGACCTTCGGTATGGAGGCCGTCCCGGGTGCCACTGCGCCGCCTTGACTCTCCTGAGCAGCAGGGGTTGGCACACCAGCCAGGGCAAGGGTGGCCGGAGCACCTCGGACGACCTCGGAAACAAGCTTACCCTCGGCATCGATCAGCACCGCATTCGGGGTGCCATTGGCTCCAAAGAGGCCGCCGACACGCAGGCCGTCCGGGTCAAGCACAACGGGTGAACGCAGTCCCATCGCCGCATTCTCCTCGATGCTCCCACTTGAGACGACCAGCAATTTTGGCGCGCCCGTGGGCGGGTTGGCTTCCCAGGCTTTAAGGTCTGGAAGCATACGCTGGCAGAAACCGCAACTTGGTCGCCAGAAGAGCAGCAGGGTCGGCTTGCCCCGGAAGTCCGAGAGGCTGATCGCTTTGCCGCTGAGATCGGGCAGGCTGAAGTCCGGGGCGAGACTACCACCCTTCGCTCTGGCAGCCTGAGACGGCTGGTTGACGATGGGCAACGCCCCGTTGCCATTGGCATGACCGTTCTTGTGACCATTGCCGTTTCCGTTGCCATTGACGGCTGCGTCAGTCAGGAGCGGTTGAAGCACAGGCAGACCCACGGCTCCGGCTACCAGGGCGCGAATGGCATCTGCCCCCAGAGCCAGGGGACTGCCAATGGTGCCGTCGGGGCGCACGAGCACCGCACCAGGGGTACCGTGATCGTGATACGCCTCGGCAATTTCCCGGTCCTGCTGCAGCAGCACCTGGCTCACCTCATGTTCACTGGCTTTGGCTCGGTTGGCCTCCACGCTGCCACGACTGATGAGAGCCAGCGTCAGTTTGCCCGCGTAGTCTCGTTGCCAGCGTCCCACCTCGGGCATAAGTGTGGAGCAGGGGCCGCAGCCGGGATCGGAGAAGAGCAGCAGCACCGGCTTGCCCCGTGCGCGCAGGTAATCCAACGTTATCGTCTCACCATACAGACCGGAGAGGGTAAAGGCCGGAGCTGGAGTTCCAACAGGCAGTCCGGCGTTTGGGGCGGGCGGAACCGGTTGTGCAGATGGCTCGGATGCCGTGTTCCCTGCGCTCATGCGCTCTTCGAGGGCTTCGAGTCGCAGGAGCAAGCGTCCCTGCTGGCGCAGTATCTCCAGGAGCACCCAGCCCCCACTTACGAGGAGCACGAGCAGGACGAGTCCTGCACCCAGTTCAATGCGCTGCGCGAGGGCCAGGGCATTGAGCCAGGCAAATGCACTCAGACCCGCAGTGGTCCTGCCAGAGCCGATAAGAAAGCCTGCGATGGCCGCCAGCACCAGATTGCGCAGCAACGTCGGCCAGCCAATCGGCCTGGAGGAGAGCTGCCCAAAACAATGGCAGTCGGGCTTTCGTCCCCGTGCCAGGTTATAGGCGATGGCAATGCTAAAAAGGAGCAGAAGGGCCAGGGCAGCCACGGCTCCCCACCAGGCCGAGGCCAGCGGCAGCAGGGCAACCGCCACCACCAACTCGACCAGCGGCAAGAGGAGGCCACCAGGAGCCGAGAGCCACGCGGGGACGCCAAAATCGCGCAGAGCCTGACGCGAGCCAGCCAGGTCAGCGAGCTTGCTGACTCCTGAGACCAGGAAGACGACTGCGAGTACAAGACGGGCTAACAGAAGTACGATGTTCAGGCTGTTCATAGAAATTGTTCTCCTTTCGGCAGCACACCCGGCACACAACCAGGTGACCACCCAGAGCTGGAGTGCTTGACCCCGCTTGATTAGAAACAGACATTATTTCCAGCAAGACCAGGTACACACTCAATGCCACCGCAGCAATCACTACTGGAATTACAGCCTTCACCTAAAAATGGTATGCAGCCGCAGAACCCTGCGCTGTTGCAGAAGCCTGAGCAGCAGTCGCTATTTTGTGTACAGGCATTCGTCTGCCCACTATTTGCCCCATCTGGCGTACAGCAGCCTCCATTCTGGCAGGTCTGCACACCAGAGCAGCAAGTAGCACTACTGTAACTGGTGCATTGGCCGCTGGAGTTCTCGGAACAACAAATGGTCTGCGTGCCGGCAGGACTGGCAGGCCCACAGCTGTAGCACAGGCCTTTGTGATGGGCGGCATCGCTGGTACACTGACCCGCTGCCGGGGTATCGGCCCCAAAGACCGAGGCGCAGAAGTGGGCGCAGGCACTGTTGTTTGCCAGGGCCACACTGATGCCACCCAGTCCGAGCATGCCGCCAAGAGTAGCAGCGGTGATGGTTTTGAGAACCTGACGGCGCGAGGTCGAGGACGCCAGGACTCTGGTCAGTTCGTCAAATGTCGATGACTCCATTTCCTTTTGCTCCTTTCTTAACTGAACTGGTCGCACATCCTGAGATCAGGAGCGCGTTTCCCTCTGCATTGGCTCAAGCCGATGGAGGGAGGGTCCGCAATAGGGAGCGAGCTATTCGCCCGCTCCCTATTGCAGCTTATTTCACCGTGAGCGTGGCGGTTTTGCTCACCTGACTGCCGCCCTGATCGGTCACGGTCAGGGTCAGGGTGTAGGTGCCCGGCTTTGGCATAGCTATGGGTAGCACCCAGGACAAAGCCTTTGCCCACCGGATTTTTGATGACTTTGACCGTCGAGGTCGTTCCATCGCCCCAGTTCACGGTAGCCGTGTAGTCGGAGACGGTGCCAGCCGGGTCGGCATCGCTAAAGGTCGCAGCCACTCCTGCTGAATGTTGGGGAAGCGAGCTTGCCGCAAAGATGGTCAGGGTCAAGGCGGCATCGGCTACCTTCGCGGTACCATTGGCGGTCGCACTGAGGCTGCCACTATCTTTGACTGTGACCGAGAGTGGATAGGAGCCTTCCTCGCCGTAGGTATGACTGCCGGAAACGCTGTATGTACCATCGGCATTGAGCGTCACGCTGCCTGCCGAGTTACTGCCATCGCCCCAGGTGATGGTGGCTGAGAGCGGGTTGCTCGTGCCATAGGCCGTTCCCGTTGCCACCACTCCACTAAAGCTGCTGCCTTCGGTTGCGGTCACGTTGCTGACTGTGGCAGAGAGAACGGGTTGGACGGTCACGCTGAAGGTGGCACTGACGGGACTATTGCTATCGTCGCTATCCGTTACGGTGCAGGTGACGGTGGTCGTACCGATAGCGAATGTCGAACCAGAGGCAGGCGTGCAGTTGACCGGGGGCAGAGGACTGTCCTCATCCACAACAGTCGGCGGGGTGTAGGTAACGACGGCTCCTTGAGAACCGGTGGCATTGGTGGTGATGTTAGCAGGGACATTGGTCAGAGCCAGGTCGTTATCCCGAAGTTTGGCCCCTGACTCGTAGGCTCCAATGTCGCAGGTCGTCTCACTGTCATCAGGACGTGGCAGACTACGCTGGTCAGTTGCTGGACAAGAAGCGGCAGGTATCTGGTCGATAGCCGGGCTACCGTCCTGTAAGGCAATGGTCTGGGTGAGGCCGCCATTGTTTTGCAGTCCATTGGGATCAAGCTTCGGATCGGTGTTCTGCTGAGAGGTGCTGGTAGTGAAGCCACAACTGCTATCACTCGACAGGTTGTAACCCTGATCAGTGAAGGTTCCGCCTTGATAACAGTTGCCTGTAGAGTTGTTGGAGATAATGCTGGTGCTCATGTTTACCGTGCTGTAGTAGTTGTCGAGGCCGCCGCCAAAGGAGGCCGAGTTGTTGGCAAAGGTGCTATTGCTGATATTTACCATGCCTCCGGCATTGGTGAAGATGGCCCCTCCTTTATAGGCCGAGTTGTTGGCAAAGGTGCTATTGCTGATGTTTACCGTGCCGCCATTGTACAGGCCTCCGCCGATGCTAGTGACCGAGTTGTTGGCAAAGGTGCTATTGCTGATGTTTACCGTGCCGTAATCGTTGTCGAGGCCACCGCCTGAATAGGCCGAGTTGGTGGCAAAGGTGCTATTGCTGATGTTTACTGTGCCGCCTTCGTTGTCGAGGCCACCACCAGGGTAGCCTGTGGGCGTGGTACCATGAGCTACCGTGAGGGCGTTGAGGGTGAAGGTGACGCCACCGTTCACGTACAGTACCTGCACAGCGTTCTGTCCATCCAGAGTGACGTTCTGCCCACTGCCATCCAGAGTCAGGTTCTGGCTGATCGTCAGGGTTTGAGTCAGGCCAATATCGCCGCTACAGCCGAAGGTGATGGTATCGCCGCTGCTGGCACCGGCAATGGCCGCATCCAGGTGGCTCTCGTCACAGGTGGTGACGGTGATGGTCGCGGCGCTCTGAGCGTGGGTCGTCCGGCTTAAGGTCCCGCCAAACACCAGCAGACCTACTAACAAACCCGCGAGTAGCATGAGACGACACAAGGGGCGAAGAGTCGAGATTGTTTTCATATTCAATGCATCCTTTCAATAGCACTCTTGAGAGAAGAGTGAGGAATTCAAAACGGGAAACACATCCGATTGCCACATGAAGGAGTGCTACTTAACGTACAGTTGCAGCAGGTTCCGAAACCGGAACGAACTGAAGCCAGGCTTCGGCAGGGAAAGCCGGGAGGGATAGCTCCTCACCTGGAAAAGCTGGATTGCTCTTCTGGAGAGGGGCCTCTTTTCTTCCCTCGTCTCTGCTGCCTGAATGGCGTGGAGCAGGGAAGCGAAATGTTGCCTTTAGAGCGTGCCAGAGATGTGAACGCAAAGGCAGGTGAAAGGTCGCGGCAGGATTGCTCTCGTACCAGTAATCGTGCCTCTTGAGCGCGAAATGATAGAACTGCTGGAGCGCGGCGAGAAAGCTCTGAATCTCTGCTGTCTCGCTCATTGTAGGCGGAAGCAGAATCTCCTCCTGCCGACCATTCGGTCTCGTGAGGCAGCCCCAGCGCGTGAGCAGGTAGGCTCGGATGGCGGCTCGCAGCTGAGAAGGTGATCCAGCCCAGTATATCTCGCCAGGAAGTTGCTTGCTCTGTGGGGTCGAGCAACAGACTTCTTGCTCTGGCTGTTCCAGAAAGGAGAAAAAGGCGAGCAGTGGAGCAAGAATGACCTGAATGGTCGCAGTTGAATAGCTCTTTTGCAGTTCTTCATAGAACACCGTGAGCGTTTTATGTGGAACGCCATGACCACTGACGACGAGGCAGGCATGTGAACTGGTCACGCCGACCGGACATTTGATGAGATGAAATGAATGTTGCTGATTACCCATGCTTTCTAATCCTTCTTTCTCTCTTTTTATTCCAACTAAGCAGACATACGCCGAACTATTTTCTACAGGCCAGGGGCAACGCTCACTACTGAGAACAGCAGGAGCTTTGCACTAGTTGGAGTGTACCCGGTGGAAGGCAGAAGCACATGTGTAGTTCTACACATTCTGATTACCCATTTTTTAGAAAGGGGATTGCGTACCCGGAATGGGTAATTCTGCATGGATAGAAGGCTTGCTGCTCAGAGCTTTTTCAAAGCCGAGCGACAAGCGAGCGGAGAAGAGAGGAAAAGTCAGATGTGTGGATTACCAGCAAGCAGGCAGCGCTTTAGAGCAAGTGGTGCTCAATGGCGTAGCGGGTGGCGGCGGCACGCGAGGAGACGCCCAGCTTGCTATAGAGGGAGGTGGTGTGCCGGTTGACGGTGCGTGGACTGATCACCAGCTGCTCAGCAATCTGGGCATCAGTCCACCCCTGAGCGAGCAAGCGCAGCACCTCCATCTCGCGGGCCGTCAGCCCGGCAGGAAAGGTGGAGGATACCGGTGGAATCACTGTTGGTCGTGTAGGAAAAGGGAGAGGGAGCGGTGCTTGTTCTGGAGGTGTCAGGATCTGTTGAGGAGCCAATTGCTGTCCTTCAGTCCACGCGGCGCGAAATGCCTGCTCACCAAGTTGAGCGCGTGCTAACTCTCTTGCCTGCTCATAGCTGGCACGGTCCACCGGATAGAGGGGAGCATCAATGGCCTCGCGCTGGGTATGCGCGGCGCCCCACAGTCGTACCGCCTGGTAGATCGCTCCTTGCCGTGCCTCAAGGGCGGCCAGACCCTCCAGGTTGGCGGCGAGGTGTTCCAGGCAGATCTGGCGCTCGAACAGCACAGCCAGATTCTCCTGGTACAGGGTACGGGCAGCATCCATCTCCCCCTGGAGAACCAGGACTCGTGCCAGTCCTCGATTCGGTTCGAGCATCGTTGTCTCCGCTCTCTTCTGCGACAGCATTGTTCGACTTTCTTCCAGCAAGCTGCGTGCAGTTCCCAGATCGCCGCTTTCCAGGGAGAGTAGTCCCAGCAGTCCGAGTGGCATGAGACTATAAAGCTGGTGTCCCTGTTCCCGAAAAGATGCGAGGCTTTGCTCGGCCAGGTGCCGGGCTTGTCCTACATCCTGCTGAGAGAGAAAGAGTAGGCGCGCCTGGAGATAGAACACCCAGCTGATACGTTGTTGATCCCTCAGAGCTTGATAGAGCGCGAGACTTTTCTCAAGAAGCTCTTGCGCCTGGGTAAAGTATCCCTGTTCGGTTGCAACACGTGCCTGTTCGGTATAGCACTGACCCTGCTTCCAGAGATTTCCTGTTTCCTGGAAATGTACTGCTGCTGCTTGTAATCGCTCCTGGGCGAGAGCAAACTGGCTGCGAGTGCGGGCGATCTCCCCCAGTTGAAACAGGCTGTGGGCTATTCCCGCCGTATCCCCCAACTGCTGATAGAGCGCCAGGCTCTCGGCGAGCAACTGCTCAGACTGCGTGTTTCTGTCAAGGATGAACGTCAATTCTGCCGCCACAAGCAGGGCCTTCACCCTCAAAGCTGCTCCCACCGTCGGAGTGGCAGCTAATGCGGACAGCAGATAGGTCAATCCTTCATGTCCATAGCCACGCATATGCCAGAAGGGGAACAGCGCGATACAGAGACGCAGTGCCCGTTCACCCTGGATCGCTCCCACTGCTGGATCCGCTTGCTCCACGAAAAAGCTCAGAGCCTGGCGCAGATTCAGTCGCTCTCGCTCCAACTGTGCCATCCAGTGGGACTGCCTGTCTCCTCGCAAATGCGGCTCAGCCTGCTCGGCCAGTGTCAGATAATAGCAGGCATGCGCCTGATGCGCTGTTGCTCGCTCTCCGCTGGCTTGCAGGCACTCTAGCCCAAACTCGCGCAGTGTCTCAAGCATGGACAGGCGTGACTCGCCGTTGGGCTGCTCCTTCGGACGCAGCAGGTGGTGTTCCACCAGTGCATTTACTCCGTTTAGAATGGTGTCCGTTGCCAGTCCCATGGTCTGTGCAACAGCCTCAGCAGCCGGGAGCGTGCAGCCACCTTCAAACAGGGAGAGCAGGCGGAAGAGCTGCTGCTCTGGAGGAGTGAGCAATTGGTAGCTCCACTCGATGGTGGTACGCAAAGTCTGCTGACGGGCAGGGAGATCGCGCCTCCCGCCGGTGAGCAGGTCCAGTCGATGTTCGAGGCGGGCGAGGAGGGCCTGGGGCGGCAACAGCCGGATGCGTGCGGCGGCCAGTTCGATAGCCAGGGGAAGTCCGTCTAAGCGCGTGCAGATCTCGGCGATGGAACGCGCATTGGCCTGCGTCAATGTAAAGTTCGGCGAGATGGCTTGCGCGCGCTCAACAAAGAGAGTGAGTGCGGCATAGTGCATAAGGTTTTCATACGCTGGCAGATCGTTCAGATCGGGCAAGGGCAAGGGGGAAACAGAGAATTCGTGCTCCCCTTGCAAACGGAGTGGGGCGCGGCTGGTCACCAGGAGGGTCAGCTGTGGGCAAGCGACGAGCAGGTCGGAAAGCTCCGGCCCGGCGGCAAGTACTTGCTCGAAGTTGTCGAGCAGCAGCAAGAGGGATTGCTCACGCAGCACCGCTTGCAACTCCTCCAGCAATGAGCGAGTACCGCTATCCCGCAACCCCAGCGCCTGGGCAATAGCCGGGAGTACGAAGTCGGGATCGCTGATGGCAGCAAGGGGCACAAAATAGACACCATCTGTGAAGTCGGACATGAGGTCGTGCGCGACTGCAAGTGCCAGACGAGTTTTGCCAACGCCGCCCGGTCCGGTGAGAGTGAGCAGACGAACCTGGGGCTGTCTGAGGAGAATGGAGAGTTGAGTGAGTGCGTCCTCACGTCCAAGCAGAGGAGTTAGTGGCTCCAGCAAATACTGTATTGATGGCTTGCTCTTGCCAGGGATTGACCTGGACGGTAGTGCATAGATAGGGTGCTGCATCATCGATCTCCCCTGCACTCTCCTGCTTACAACCTGTATCACTGTATACTCATACAAATACCCTTAGCAGAAATGTCCTTCAAGGGGTATCGAGAACACTCGAGCAAAAAAAGTCCTGTTCTATTGCCCTCTTTCCATCTTTCAAGGAATATAGTATCAGAACGAAAGGGTTTTGTCTAGCAGAGCAACAACAGATCAGGGCTTTTTAGTTTTCCCGAAAGTCTTCTACCTCGAACTGATCTATCTTACTTTTAGGAGGGAGAGGAGACTTCTTCGATCCAGCCGTGGTCTTCTCGGAAGGGCAGTCCCTCTTCCGTCGCCTGCTCCGCCGTCAGGTAGGGCAGCAGGTGACCGAGCAGGGGCTGCTTATCTTTGTAACGTTGCAGGTTCTCCCATGCTCGCTGCACCAGCAAACGCATACCAATCTGCGGGTCGCCGATCATTTCCTGCAAATATTGCCATGTCTTGATCGCTCGCGCCTGCTCGTCTGGTAGCAGGTATTTCTGGCTCAGTAAGCGTCCCAGGTCAAAGAGGGATTCCTCGTCCACCAGCCCGAGGTGTTCGGCCCACAGCAGCATGCGTAGCCCGTGCGCCAGGCGTGTGTCGAGGGCGGCAGCGTTGATTTCGGCATCGTTGCGCATGCCACGGTTGTTCAAATTTGCTGAGCCATTGGTTGACCAGAGATCGTCGATAATGGCGACCTTCGCGTGGACGTAGATCGGGCGATAATGCATCTCTCCCGCTCCCTGTGTAGATGTACCCAGGCAGAAGGCTTGAATGTTTTCCTGCACATCATCCTGCGGTGCCAGCGAACGCAGGAATTTGAGACCCGCATCGGTGAATGCACGCCCCGCATTGGGATGGTCGGGCAGGACGATGGCGAACCAGGCCCCACGCTGCACGGCTCCGGCAATGTCTCGAATGTTGCGTTCCATTTCGGGACTGTCCAGACCCAGAAGCGGGATATCGATGCCCGTGTAGGTGTGACACCAGAAATACTGATTTTCCAGGTAAATGAAACTCTGCGCATTGCTCAATGCATGGTTGTAGATCTGGGCGATGCCCTGTATGCCTTCAGGCGCGAAACTATAGGTGTCCGGAGGAATGGTACGGGCCACCTGCACCACCATCTCGCTCTCGTATCCTCCCTTAAGGTCGGATTGAAAGCGCCCCACGCTCTCTGCTTGCGCGAGCGGATGCTCGGGTACAAGGAGCTCAGCGTTCAGGTCATACCGCTTTACCACGCTATTCCAGCGCTGCCGGAAGTTGAGTTCCACATCTCCCACCGCCGGACCCATCACATGTGTATCCACATCGTGCCAGGGATGTGGGATTTGCCCCTCGCTGTTGGTTCGTAAAGGATTGGCGTAGAGATGCGCCTGCGTATCCCAGCGATCAAAATCACCGCTTGCCTCAATCAAAGGGTCAATGCCGCCAACAAAAGCGTGCAGGCCGTCCACGACGGACATTTTTTGATGCAGCGATTCCGTGGGATGATGAATCAGGCCGCGAGAGCTGTCATCAAGCAGGCAGGTGACGCCGACCTGTCGCAATAGCTCGCATGGCGTCTGAGGGTTCAAATGCGTGAACTCCACTGGCGCGTCCCAGATCAGCACCTTGACCTCCACGCCTTTGCTCACCGCGTACCCCAGGACGTTTTGCAGCGTGAGTGGCTGCGTTGTCCAGAAGGCAATCTCCCGCTCTCCAAGCCCCTCGGCCCGCAGCCTGGCGATCAGCGCCTCCTGCTCGGTACTACCATCCGGCCCCGCTCGCCAGTCCGTTCCGCGCACCAGCGTCATAGTCGCTGTTATGCCCCAGTTGGCAAGATAGATATATTTCTGTGCCAGCAGCAGGTGGCGGCAAAATGCCAGCAAAAACATGCGCCCATCGACATAGTAAGTGATGCGCGAATCGGTATGCACTGCTGTATCGCCGCTGGCCCACCAGTCAATGATGGGTGCTTCCTGTCCCTGTTCCTGAGATATAGACATAAACATATTCCTTCAATATTTATTTCCTGTTCTACGATGGGCAGCAGATCATCGATCTCTACTTGAAGATGACGACCCGGTTGATAAAGGTCTTCGCAATCGCCTCGTGCATGAACCAGTTCAACGAGTCCTGTTATATCACTGATAGAGACATGAGGCAAGACCTGGTAAGGACGTCGCCAGTTTGCTGACATCGGCCCCGCCTATATACCTTGACACGTATATGCTCTGTGGGGTATACTTAAAAAGTGGAATTTGTGTTCGAAATCATTGCGGAGCCGAACCGCCGCGCGATATTGAGCCTCCTGGCCTCGTCCCAACAGTCAGTTGGAGAGATCGGGCGTCAGCTTCGTATGCCGCAGCCGAGCGTGTCAAAGCACCTGCGCGTGCTGCGCGAGGCTGGTTTCGTCGAAGCCACGGTGGATGCACAGCGCCGTCTCTACCGGCTGAAACCTGAACCGCTTCAGGAGGTGGATGCCTGGCTGGCTCCGTTCCGCCAGTTCTGGTCAGTTCACGTGGATGCTCTCGAACGCCACCTCGACCGCATGGATCAATCAACACCAACGAAAAAGTAGACAAGGAGAAGAAGGTGACCGATCGCGAGCAGTACACACCGGGTC
The DNA here is from genome assembly GCA_963736995.1 of uncultured Chloroflexia bacterium. GTDB lineage: Bacteria > Chloroflexota > Ktedonobacteria > Ktedonobacterales > Ktedonobacteraceae > CADDYT01. The sequence goes on along the minus strand of CAVTRB010000002.1, from coordinate 521,643 downwards.
CGGCCAGCGGGGCGCAGGTACGAAAGGACGGAGAGAAGTGGACGCTCATTCTCGTCAGAGAGCTGCGCCACTCGCCGGAAAAAGTCTGGCAGGCGCTTACCGAACCCGCGCATCTGCGCGAGTGGGCCCCCTTTGAAGCCGATGGGAGCCTGGGTACGGTTGGAACCACAGTGAGGCTCACCACGGTGGGAGCGCGCCCCCCCCAGGTTACCGAAACAAGCGTGACGCGAGCCGACGTTCCCAGGATGCTTGAGTACAACTGGGGTGGCAACGATATCCGGTGGGAACTCGAAGCCTTTGGTAGCGGCACGCGCCTGACGCTGTGGCACAACATTGATCGCCGCTTCATCTCAATGGGCGCTGCCGGGTGGCACATTTGTTTCGATGTTCTGGATTCCCTTCTCAGCGGAACTCCCATTGGTCGCATCGTTGGTGGCGAGGCGATGAAGTTCGGTTGGCCTCGGCTCAATTCGGAATACGCCCGGCAATTCGATATCGAAGTTCCGGGCTAACCACCCGGAGTCGCCCCATCCTGAGACTGCTTGCCAGTGTGTTGTCCAGCGCTGCTAGTTGCCTGTGGAAATCATTCCGGCGAAGCCGAACACCTTTCCGGGATCGGCCTGAAACTGTTCGGCTTCTTCCTGTGTTATACTGCTCCTGTGTACAGCTAGAAGCGGAGACGCGAAGGGTCTGAACACAGGCGTTCCGACAGCGGAAGCCTGATTAAAAGATCCGGAGGGAACAATATATCAGTATGGTTCAAGAATATATCGAGGTTCGTGGTGCCCGCGAGAACAACCTCAAGAATGTCTCGCTGAGGCTGCCCAAGCGCAAAATCACCATTTTTACCGGCGTGTCTGGTTCGGGGAAGTCATCGGTGGTATTTGATACCATAGCCAACGAAGCACAACGACTGTTGTTCGAGAATTTTAGCATGTTCATTCGCAACTTCTTGCCGCACTATCCTCAACCAGACGCCGATGCAATTGAGAACCTGAGCATGGCGGTGATTGTTGACCAGAAACGTCTGGGTGGGGGATCGCAATCGACGGTGGGCACGGTTACTGACATCGCATCTGTGTTGCGCCTGCTCTTTTCGCGGATTGGTAAACCCTACGTGGGCAATGCAAACGCCTTTTCCTTCAATGATCCTCAGGGCATGTGCCTGGAATGCAATGGCCTGGGCCGTAAGATCGGCATTACCCCGGAAGCTCTGATTGATACAACAAAATCGCTGAACGAGGGAGCTGTTATCGCCCCGGGACTGGTCGGCTGGGAAAGCGATCTGTATGTGCGTTCTGGCTTCTTCGACAACGACAAGAAGATAGCCGATTATACAACAGAGGAACTGGACCTGCTTCTCTACAGCGAACCGCGCAAACATACGGGTCTGGCGTACAACACTTATGAGGGTTTGATGTACAAGTTCAATCGCAAGTTCGTTGCGCGGGACATCCAGACGCTCTCGTCTCGCATACGGCAAAAGGTTGAACCCTTTTTGAAACTTGGCCCCTGCCCGCTGTGCAAAGGTGCCCGCCTCAACCAGGCCGCGTTGAACTGCAAAATCAATGGGTACAATATTGCCGACATGGCCGCGATGGAGGTTGATGAGCTTTTAGAGGTGGTCAAGGGTATCACAGAACTGGCGGCGTTGCCAATCGTTCGCACGTTGACCGAACGGCTGCAACATCTGGTGGAGATTGGCCTGGAGTATCTCACCCTGGATCGACCTACCAATACACTGTCTGGAGGTGAATCGCAACGAGTCAAAATGGTCAAGCATCTTAACGGCAGCCTGGTAGATGTCATGTACATCTTTGACGAGCCAGGCATCGGACTTCACCCACGTGATATCCATCGTCTGAACGAACTCCTGGAAAAATTGCGCGACAAAGGGAACACGGTCATTGTCGTAGAGCACGATCCTGATGTGATTAAGAGGGCCGATTACATCGTCGATATGGGGCCATATGCCGGGAGTGAAGGAGGTAAGATTGTCTATGAAGGCGATTTCACCGGCCTGCTCCAGGCCGATACGCTGACCGGCAACCATTTGCTGCGTAAGAGGCCGCTTAAGGAGAGCTTTCGCCAGGCGACCGGGGCTTTGCCAATCGTCCACGCGACGGTGAATAATTTGCAGGATGTCAGCGTGAATATTCCCACTGGCGTGCTGACGGTCATCACTGGCGTGGCTGGTTCAGGCAAAAGCTCATTAATCAATGAAGCCTTTCTCAGTCAGCACCAGGGAGCAGTGGTGATTGATCAATCATCCCTGAGCACTTCCAGCCGCTCCAATCCCGCGACCTATACCGGCATCATGGATGACGTGCGCAAGGCCTTCGCGGCAGTCAACAACGTTGACGCAGGTCTGTTTAGCTTTAACTCCAGGGGTGCCTGCCCTAACTGTCAGGGACTCGGTGTAACCTACACTGACCTCGGCTTCCTTGAGGGGGTCAAGCTTCCTTGCGGAGTGTGCGGCGGGAAACGCTTTAAGGACGAGGTATTGGCCTACACATTGAACGGGAAATCCATTGCTGATGTTTTGAACATGACCGTTCACCAGGCACGGGCGTTTTTGACGATGAAAGAAGTGCAGTCAAAGCTCCAGGCTTTGAGCGACGTGGGTCTGGACTACCTGACCCTCGGCCAGCCCTTGAGCACCCTCTCTGGCGGCGAATGCCAGCGCATTAAACTGGCCAGCGAACTTCACAAGCAGGGGAGTATCTATGTCATGGATGAGCCGACAACTGGCCTGCACCTGTCAGATATTGGTCGCCTGCTTACCATCATGAACCGGCTGGTAGATGGCGGGAACACAGTGATTGTGATTGAGCACCATCAAGATGTGATTCGCAACGCCGACTGGATCATTGATATGGGTCCAGAAGGCGGCAATAAGGGCGGCATGGTCATCTTCGAAGGTACACCACGAGAACTACTCGGCGCAAAGCATTCGCTGACGAGCCAGTATCTGGGATAGATGCTGATTGTGTTCGCAGTCGCGGTTACTCGCTCGCCACCTTTGGCGGAGTGGGCGTCGCGCCTGTAACCGGGCCAATCCAGACCGTCTGGATATTGACGAATTCGCGGATGCCGAACGAGGAGAGTTCGCGTCCGTAGCCACTGCGCTTGATGCCGCCAAAGGGCAGGCGCGGATCGGAGGCGGTCATGCCGTTGATGAAGACGCCACCGCTCTCGATGCGCCGCGCAAGCTGGCGGCCTCGCTCGATATTCCCCGTCCACAGGTTGCCGCCCAGACCGAACTGTGAATCGTTCGCCAGTTCAATGGCATGATCGGTGTCGCGGGCGCGAATGACGGCTGCCGCCGGGCCAAAGGTCTCTTCGCGGAACACCGGCATCTCCGCCGTCACGCCTGTGATAATGGTTGGCTCGTAGAAGTAGCCCTTGCCCTCCACTGGCTTGCCACCCAGCAGCACTCGTGCGCCCATCTGTACCGATGCCTGCACCTGCTGCTCCAGTGTGTCACGCAGATCGCCGCGTGCCACCGGCCCAATCTGCGTTTCGCGCTCAAGCGGATTGCCCACGCGCAGTTTCGCCGTCGCCTCCACGAATTTCTGCTCGAAAGCACCGGCCACCGCTTCTACCACGATGAAGCGCTTGGCGGCAATACAGCTCTGCCCGGTGTTCTGGAAGCGGGCGCGAGTCGCCATCTGCGCCGCCGCGTCCAGATCGGCATCCTCCAGCACGATGAATGCGTCCGAACCGCCCAGTTCCAGCACATTCTTCTTGAGCACATGCCCGCTTGTCTCCGCTACCGATACTCCGGCCACGTCGCTGCCCGTCAGTGTCACCGCCGCAATGCGTGGATCTTTGATCAGCTTCGCCGTCTCGGCCCCCGGCACCAGCACTGTCTTGAAAAGGCCCTCCGGTGCGTCGCACGCCTGGAAAATCTTCTCGATTTCCAGCGCGCAGAGCGAGACATTGGAGGCATGCTTCAGTACAGTCGTGTTTCCCGCCATTAGAGCCGGTGCGGCAAAGCGGAGAACCTGCCAGTAGGGATAGTTCCAGGGCATCAGGGCCAGCACCACGCCCAGCGGGCGAAAGGCAACATAGCTCTCGCTTGCGTTCGATGCCACCGGCTCGTCGCTCAGAAATTGCTCGGCGTTCTCCGCGTAAAAGTCGCAGTTCCACGCGCACTTCTCTACCTCGGCCTCTGCTTCGGCAATCGGCTTGCCCATTTCCAGCGTGGCGATGCGCGCCAGCTCCGTTTTATGCTCCCGCAAATACGAGGCAATACGGTGGAAAAGGGCGCTGCGCTCTGCGAACGACGTTTCCCGCCAGCTTTTAAACGCAGTGCGCGCCTGCTCAAGCGCCAGATCTATCTGCGCCGCGCTATATGGCTCAAATGTTGCAATGACCTCTTCATTGGCCGGATTAATCGATTGAATGCTCATCTCTGTATCTCCCTTGAAAAAAGCCTGTTACTGACTGCAAAGGTGTTTCCCCCATTATACCCTCTGTAACGCGCTCTCTGCTCTCATCCTGCCGTTCATTCTTGATATGTAAGAAGACAGAATGATATGCAAGAAGGTAGGATGATATATAAAAGAGTTTACATATGAATTCAACAAACTCTACGGTCAAAAAAGAGAAAATCAGCTAATGATTACAGGAATTATGAATTCATCACTGTATGCACATATTTATAACCATATCTTAACCATATCTATCCCATCCTAACACCGCTTTACATGCTATGCTGTTTGGCATAGTTGATAGTAAATATGTTACGGAGGGAATATTTATTTTTATGAAAAATGAGCAAATGAACGGTAATGTAGGACGCACAGTGGTCGAAGCAGTAGAGGTTGAAACAAAAAAGCAAACGTTCATCGATTGTGTACCGTCAGAAGCGAAACAACAGACTCCGGTTGCGTTCCCGGCAACCGGGCGGGAATATCCAGGAGGAGTCACTGTGCCGCAACTGGTGGCAATGCAGGCTGCGGCAACACCAGAGAAGGTAGCCGTTGCAGCAGGGAAGCAAGTATTGAGTTACCGGGAACTCAATCGGCGTGCCAACCAGCTTGCTCATTACCTGCAAACGCTTGGTGTCAGGTCCAATGTGCTTGTCGGTCTCTGTGTAGAGCGTTCCGTGGATATGGTAGTTGGCCTTCTGGGTATCCTCAAAGCCGGGGGAGCTTATGTCCCGATGGACTCCACGTATCCCCTGGAGCGTATCGCTTTCATGCTGGAAGACTCCCAGGCCCCCGTGCTGGTGACACAAAAGCGTCTGCCGCTCCAGTTTCCTCCGTCTGTGCAGATCGTCTATCTGGATGACGATGCGACCATGCTTGCTCAGCAGGAGACGACGGACCCCGCTTGCGCCATCAGCGGGGAAGACCTGGCGTATGCCATCTATACTTCAGGCTCGACGGGTCGGCCCAAAGGGGTCTTGATTACCCACGAGAGCCTGCTCAACCTGGTCTGCTGGCATCGCAGCGACTTTGAGGTGACGGCAGCCGACCGGGCTACGCAGTTCGCCAGCCCGGCCTTCGATGCCACCGGCTGGGAACTCTGGCCTTACCTGACCGCCGGAGCCAGCGTGTACCTGCCAGATGAAGAGACTCGCCTCTCGCCCCCTTTGCTTCGCGACTGGCTGGTGAAGCAGCAGATTACCATCTCCTTCCTGCCAACTATTCTGGCGGAGAGCATGGTGCAAATGGAATGGCCGCGCACCACTTCCCTGCGCTACCTGTTGACCGGAGCAGATATGCTCCAGCACTACCCTCCAGCCAGTCTGCCCTTCGCCTTCATCAATAACTACGGCCCGACCGAGGCAACTGTGGTAGCGACCTCCGGCCAGATTTTCCCGGAAGAGCATCCCGTCGGCCCACCGCCGATTGGTCGCCCGATTGCCAATACACAGATCTATATCCTTGATGAGCAATTGCGCCCGGTTCCCGACGGTGAGAGCGGCGAACTGTATATTGGTGGCACTGGCCTGGCGAAAGGCTATCTCAATCGCCCTGATCTGACGGCAGAACGCTTCATCAATGCTCCCTTTGAGCCGGGTCAACGCCTCTACAGGACGGGTGACCTTGTACGCTACCTGCCTGATGGACAGATTGCCTTCCTGGGTCGCGCCGACCATCAAATCAAGCTGCGCGGCTATCGCATTGAACCCAATGAAATCGTTTCGGTGTTGAATGCTCATCCAGCTATACAGGCGAGCGTTGTCATCGCTCGCGAAGATATCCCTGGAGATAAGCGGCTGGTGGCCTATGTTGTGTTGATGCCGGATAGCTCCATTTCGACCAATGCATTGCGCGAAACTCTGGCCCAGTACCTGCCCGATTATATGATCCCCTCCGCCTTTGTACAGGTAGAGACGGTGCCACAGACCTCTAATGGCAAGGTGGACCGCGCCGCTTTACCCGCACCCGACGAAACGAATATGCTGCCTGCAGAGGAATGTACAGCAGCAACAACCCCGGTTGAAGAGCAACTGGTTGAAATTGTTGCCACGTTGCTGGGTCTTCCTCAGGTAGGCATCGACGACAACTTCTTTATGCTCGGCGGACACTCCTTGCTTGGCACGCAGCTTATTGTGCGTATCATGGAAACCTTTGCCGTTGAACTACCCCTGCGTCGCCTGTTTGAGGCTCCAACCGTGCGACTGCTGGCCGGGGAGATAGAAGAGGAAATCGTTGCTCGTATCGAAGCCATGAGCGACGAGGAAGTACAGCGCCTGCTGGTTTGAGCAATGAGGGAGGTAAACCAGGATGACACTTTCGGCAAAATCACTCTCTACTCGTAAAAAGGCGGAGCCGCCATTGAGCCTCTATCACCTGCTCGATCCTGAGGTGCTGGCGAATCCATACCCGCTCTATCACCGGCTGCGCAGCGAGGCCCCTGTTTACTGGGACCCCTACCTGCATGCCTGGGTCGTCACTCGCTACGCCGATGTCGTGACGGTCTTCCAGCGTTTCTCGGCCAATCGTACGCCCTCGCCTGAGCAACTGACCTCGCTTGGTCTCGCTGCCCTGACGCCTCTGGCGAAGGTGATGGTGCATCAGATGCTTTTCCTCGATCCGCCCGCGCATGGTCGCATTCGGGGCCTCGCCTCGCGGGCCTTTACGCCGCGCCGGGTTGAGGTGTTGCGCTCCCACATCCAGGATATCACCAGTACGCTGCTCGATGCCGTACAGGCTAAGGGAGAGATGGATGTGCTCGCCGACCTGGCTATCCCGCTTCCGGCCATCGTTACCGCCGAGCTGCTGGGTGTCCCAACTTCCGACTGGCGGCAGCTGACGGCCTGGTCCTCCGATTTTGCCCAGGTGTTGGGCAATTTCCAGCACAATCCCGACCGCGCCGCTCAGGTCATTCGCAGTCTGGATGGTATGTGCGCCTATTTCCAGACCGCCATCCATGAACATCGCCAGCACCCACGCGACGACCTGATAAGCGCCTTCATTGCAGCCGAGATTGATGGTGATCGCCTGAGCGACGAAGAGATGGTGGCGAACTTGATTGTCACGATGGTAGGCGGTCAGGAAACGACCACCAACCTGATCGGCAATGGCATCCTTACCCTGCTGCGCCATCCTGATCAACTGGAAAAGCTGCGCGCTGATCCATCCCTGACGCCGTCAGCGGTCGAGGAATTGCTGCGCTATGAGAGCCCAAGCCAGCACACCGCCCGCCTGGCCCCGGATGATGTAGAGCTTGGAGGAGAGCTTATCCGCAAGCGTCAGGCCGTCATTGCCGTGATGGGGGCCGCCAACCGCGACCCGGAACGTTTCCCCGATCCCGACCGGCTGGACATTTGCCGCCAGGATAACCGGCACGTCGCCTTTGCCTGGGCCAGCCACTTCTGCTTTGGGGCGCCCCTGGCAAGGATCGAGGGCCAGATCGCTTTCAAGGCGGTGTTGGAGCGCATGCCCGGTCTGCAACTTGCTCCCGACCCGCTCGTCTGGCGTGAGAATCTGGGCCTGCGTGGTTTGAAAGCCCTGCATGTCACATTTTAATTTTGCCCATAGCGAATGGAAGTGCTTTTATGTCAGTTACAGATAGCACGCAGGCCAGGCACGCCCTGCTTGAAAAATACCGGCGCGGCCAGATACCGCGGGTCGAAGCTATCGAGCGCATTCCCCGGCGAGCAGGTGATGTTGTCCCCCTGTCATCTGGCCAGCAGCAATTCTGGCTGCTCTCCCAGCTACTTCCAGATGTTCCCGCCTACAATGAATGTGTCACGCTTTCCCTGCCAGGGCCGCTCAATGTCGCTGCCCTTGAGCGCAGCTTTAACGAGCTTCTCAAGCGACACGAGGCCTGGCGCACCAGCTTCCCGCTCATTGATGGACAACCCGTGCAGCAAATTCATCCCGTACTCTCTCTCTCGCTGCCTGTCATCGACCTGCGCCACCTGCCGCTTGCCGAACGGGAGGCAGAGGCGCGCAGGCTGGCAACAGCGGAGGCGCTGCTTCCCTTCGACCTTGCCAACGGCCCGCTCCTGCGCGCTTCCCTGATGCGACTGGATGACGAAGACCATCGCCTGTTCCTCTGCCTGCATCACATCATTTTCGATGGCGTCACCATCTACCAGCTCTTTCTGCCGCAATTGCGCTCCCTCTATGAAGCCTTCTCCCGCGAGCAGACTGCCCTTTCACTGCTGCCTGACCATTCCATCCAGTATGCTGATTACGCCATCTGGCAGCGCGAACGGCTGCAAGGGGATATACTCACAAAGCAGCTTGATTACTGGAAAAAGCAGCTCGCTGGTGCGGCTACTACTCTCGAATTACCATCTGACCGGCCCCGCCCTCCTGTTCCTTCCCATCGCGGCGCATTCCGGCAGTTCGCCCTTTCCCCAAATCTGACTGAATCACTCAAGGCACTCAGCCACCGGGAGGGAGTCACCCTCTTCATGACGCTGCTGGCTGCATTCAATACGTTGCTCTACCGCTATACGGCCCAGGAAGATATTCTGGTCGGCACTGCCTCTGCCGGGCGCAACCATCCTGACACCCGGCACGTGATGGGCGTCTTCATCAACATGCTGGTTCTGCGTACCGACCTGCAAGGGAATCCCTGCTTCCGCGACCTCCTGCACCGTGTGCGCGAGGTCACGCTTGAGGCGCAGGCACACCAGGACGTGCCGTTCGAACATATCGTCAGAGAGCTGCAGCCCGAACGCGAAAATGGCCAGAATCCATTCTTTCAGGCACTCCTGATGCTTGAGCCAACGCCTCCCGCCCATCCATCCGGCTGGACGATCACTCACCTTGACATCAACACCGGTACCTCTAAATTCGATCTCTCGCTCATTCTCGAAGAGCGACCAGAATCCCTCCTTGGGCGTTTCGATTACAGCACCGATCTGTTCGATGACGCAACCATCGAGCGCATGGTTGGTCACTGGCAAACCCTGCTGGCGGGCATCGTGTCTCATCCTGAGCAGCGCCTGTCTGATCTGCCACTGCTTACGGAGCAGGAACGCCACCGGCTGCTTGTTGCATGGAATAGCACGTCTGCTCCCTATCCAGCCACGACCTGCGTTCACCAGCTCTTTGAGCAGCAGGTCGAGCGCGACCCCGCTGCGATAGCCCTCGTCTTTGAGCAGCAGCATATGAGCTACCAGGAACTAAATCGACGGGCCAATCAACTGGCCCATTGCCTGCAAGCAATGGGAGTAGGCCCTGAAGTCATGGTAGGGGTATGTGTGGAGCGCTCCATAGACCTGATCGTGGCCTTGCTGGGTATTTTCAAGGCAGGAGGGGTCTATGTCCCACTGGACTCCGACTATCCGCAGGAGCGGCTGGCCTTCTTGATGCAGGATACGAACATGCCGGTCTTGCTCACGCAAGAGCACCTGCTCTCACGGCTGCCACCGCACAACCTCCAGGTGCTCTGCCTGGATCGTGACCGGCACCGTATCGAGCAATATAGCTCACTCAATCCAGAGAGTGAGGTCACGTCCGATCAACTGGCCTACGTGATTTATACCTCTGGCTCTACGGGCCTACCCAAAGGCGTGCTCATCGAGCATGGCCCCCTGGCGGCTCATTGTTGCAGCATGGCTCAGGTCTATGAATTGAGTCCTCAGGATCGCGTCTTGCAATTCAGTGTGCATAGCTTTGATGTCTCCCTGGAGCAAATCCTGCCTACCTTGCTGGTGGGAGCGCGGCTGGTACTACGTGGCCCCGAGATATGGTCACCCCGGCAGTTATTCCAGCAGCTCAAAGAGCAGCAACTGAGTGTGATGAGTCTGACCTCAGCTTACTGGCACCAGGTCATCCAGGGTTGGCAGCAGGTCTCATCCGAAGAATGGGGCACGAACTCGCTGCGGTTGATGATTGTGGGCGGAGATCAGTTCCCGCTGGAAACATTACGACTCTGGCGGCAGATGCCCCTCGACACGGTTCGCCTGCTCAATGCCTATGGCCCTACCGAGACCGTTATCACGGCTACGCTTTATGACACCGTTCATTACGTGGATGATCCGACATCTTTGCACAGCGTACCCATTGGCCGCCCACTGCCCAATCGACGAGTCTATGTGCTGGATCGGGCAGGCCAACCAGTGCCTGCAGGCATAGTGGGCGAACTGTATATTGGTGGGCAGTTGCTGGCCCGCGGCTATCTCAACCGGGCCGAAATGACGGCTGAGCGTTTTCTGCCTGATCCCTTCAGCGAGCAGCCCCGGGCCCAGTTTTATAAGACCGGCGACCTGGTGCGCTATCTGCCAGATGGCTCCTTGCAATTTGTGGGCCGGGTCGATCAGCAGGTCAAACTGCGCGGCTTTCGCATTGAAGTGGGCGAGATCGAAGCGTCGCTCCAACAGCATCCATTAGTGCGCGACGTGGCTGTCGTGGTTCGTGAAGACAATGGTGACAAATTGCTTGTTGCTTATGTCGTCGCCAGTCGGGAGCAGGAGCAGGAACTCAACGGGGAACTATTGCGCAGCTATCTGAAAGAGAAGTTGCCTGCCTACATGCTCCCTGCTGCCTTTGTGTTCCTGGAGGAGTTGCCACTGACCACCAGTGGCAAACTGGATCGCCGGGCGCTGCCGAAACCCGGGGAAAAAGATACGGGAGAGAGCTATATAGCGCCCACCCTGCGGCTGCATCACCAGCTTGTACGTATCTGGGAAGACTTGCTTGATGTTCACCCCATCGGTATGCGCGATAACTTTTTCTCTCTGGGTGGTCATTCGCTGCTCGCTGTCCAGATGGTCGATAGAATTGAGCAGGTGTGTGGGAAGAGGATCGCGCTTTCCACCCTCTATGTCGATGCAACTATTGAGCACCTTGCTGAGACTCTGCTGCAAGAGGACGACGCTGAGAAAATGCGAGATGAAACGCGAGCCGAAGTGGTGCTGGTGCAGCCAGGCAAGCGCGGTACAAGGCCCTTCTTTTTCCTGCACGGCGAATGGTTAGGTGGTGGCTTCTACTGCTTCAACCTTGCTCGCTACCTGGATGCCGACCGTCCATTTTACATCCTTGAACCCTACGACTTTGATCGCCAGCAGATACCACCCTCTTTTGAAGAGATGGCTGCGAAGTACATTGAAGCGCTGCGAGCGATACAGCCGGAAGGGCCATACCTGCTGGGCGGCTTCTGCAACGGTGCCCTCTTTGCCTATGAGATGGCCCGACAACTGCACGTCGTGGGCCAACAGGTCGAACTGCTGTTTATGATCGACCCGGCAGATCCCAGTCCTCACTTAAGGCTGCGTAAGGTGCTCAATCGCCTTGGCACCGTGCTCCATCTTAACCAGAATATCCAGTTCAACTGGTTCCTACGCTATCTCTACCTGCGCAGACCATCGTACCGCTCAAAAGTGCAGGCAACGGCCCAAAAGGCCATGCAGCAGGCAGGGCAGAAACCCTCTCCTCTGTTGAAACTCTTGAAACTGGATAAGCTCATACCATCACCTGTCGCGCTGCGCTATCACTGGTCGGGTATCTATCACTGGGTTGGGGCAGCCTACACGCCGGGTCCATATTCCGGCGAATGTATGCTGCTCTGGTCAAGTGAAGCATATTCCTACGCGCATACTCATGAGATAGACTGGCATGCCATCTCGGGTTCAGAGAAGGTAGAGGAAGACGTTTTTCCCGGTACGCATTTGAGTTGCGAACATGAGAACCTGCCCGTCCTGGCCGAACATCTGAATCTCTACCTGCGCAGGGTGAGCGGAAACACAGGAAAACCTTGACAACGTCCTCTACACTGGAGATACTAGAGCTAATTTCTTGTGAAGAGGACAACGGAGTATGTACACTGCCGAACGGCAACGCGCTCAGCCGTATCTTGACCATGTAACGCCACCACTTTTTGAGCAGTGGTACTTGTTGCACCATCGCATGGTGCGCATTGTGACAAATCGCCGGGAGTTCGCGGAGCAGGTTCGTCAATTCCTGTACTACGCGGAATTGCTGGCCCAGTATACCTACGATCATGCTGATCAGCTTCCGATTGAGATTCCCATTGATGTGCTCCAGCAGGCTGGTAAGCGGCTTTACCGCCCCGTTGCCTTGACCTGCTATCTCTTTGCTACGCGGCCTGATGAACCATTTCCGCCCGCGCCCGCCGAGGAAAAGCCCGACGATATTACCTGGGAAGAAATTACCGGTGTGGATGGCCCTCTGAGAGCCCGCTGGAAGCGGGGTTCGCTGCGTTTTCGTGAGTACCAGCCTTATCCTGGTGTCTCTGGTCGCATTTGCTCTGTTATGGATAAAGTTGATCTTCATGCCTCCATGTATGTCGAGCAGCCAGAGATCACGACCTCCTGGTTCCTGATGCGTTTCGTCTTCTATATGGTGCTGGGGGCCATGTTTGGCATCGATGGCTACGAGATTCTCCACGCCGCTGCTGTTGCCTTTGACGATAAAGCCGGAGCCTTGCTGATTGGGCCGCCGGGCAGTGGCAAAAGCACGCTGGTGCTTTCCTGTCTGAAGGAAGGCATGTCCCTGTTGGCTGATGATGTGCTCTTCCTGGCGCAGAATGATGGCCTGGTGAAGATCTATGCCTTCCCCGAAGATATCGGCGTGCGTGAAAGTTCTTTCGACCTCCTCAAGCAGTACGACTTTATGCAAACGGTGGCACAGGATCAACGCCAGAAGGCTTTCGTTGATGTACAGCGCTATTTCCAGGGGCAGGTTGTGAGTTCGTGTCCTGCCCGTGTCCTGCTCTTTACCAACGCGAAACAGCGATCTGCTGCATTTCGGGCCGAACCAGTTCCTCCTATGCAGGCGGTAAGCATCCTGATGCAAGAATGTATTTCCCGGCAACAGGCGAAAGATAGCGAAGCGGATTATATGTCCGGTATCTTTGGCGACCTGGCGGCGCAGGCCCCCGCCTACCAGCTCTGGCTCACCCCCAACCTTCGCTTCAATGCTCTCCAACTACGCGATCTGCTAGAACGTCACCGCCATCCGTAGGGCGATGCCTGTGCTCGCCCGCGTCCCTTTCGGGCAGATCATGGCGGACGAGCACAGGGCATCGCCCCTACGGATTGTCGCCAGGATGAATATCGGCATACCATTTTCCCTTGCAAATGTATTATATAAATGGTATGCTTTTCATAACCTCGAAGACCTCGGCACCATTTGTCGTTGTATCAGCTATCTCTTGTATCCGGCAGTTGGCAAAGCAGTACGATGTAGTACATGTAACGAGCAAGGAGGATTGAATGAGCACCATGTTGGAAGGACTGCGCTCCCGTACCCTCGAACACTATCCCACCAATTCGCGTCGTATCTTGTACCTTGCCCTCGCAGTGATCGCCACCATCATCCTGTATTACGAGTCCTACACGCTGGCATCGGTCGCGCCATTGGTGCAGGCACAGTTCAAGCTGTCGCTCGCCAATTACGTGTATGCCCTGGTGCTGGGCAACGTTCTTGGTGCCATTTCCGCCATCATCGGCAGTTTTTCTGACCGTTTTGGCCGTGGCAACCTCATCGTCTACGGGCTGCTTGTCACCGGCATCTGCACCCTGGCTCTTTCGGTGGCAAACTCACTCCTGCTATTCCTGCTGCTCTACTGGGTACTTGGTTTTATTGAAGGCATCATTCTCACCGTAACGCCTGCGCTGGTGCGCGATTTCTCCCCACGCCTGGGTCGTGCTGCCGCTATGGGCTTCTGGACGGTTGGCCCTGTCGGCGGGAGCGTCCTGGCGACTTTCGTGGCAAACCAGACGCTGCCAATCTACCACACATGGCAATCCCAGTATGTGATCGCGGGGACTGTGGGTCTGCTCGTCTTTCTGGTCTGTCTCTTTGGCCTGCGTGAGCTTTCCGCCGGTCTGCGCGACCAGATTATGCATTCGCTGCAAGAAAGAACACTCGTTGAAACCCGTGCGAGCGGTATCGATGTCGAGGCTGCGGTGAGCCACCCCTGGCGGCAGATGCTGCGCCCGTCCATTATCGTCAGTTCTATCGGCATCAGCCTCTTCCTGCTCATCTACTTCGCCGCCGTGGGTTTTTTCGTCATCTACCTCTCCACCATCTTCAAATTCCCCGTCGCGCAGGCGAACGGCATGGTCAGCATCTTCTGGATGGTCAACGTTGTCTCCGCCATCGTGATTGGCTTCGTCTCCGACGCGGTGCTGGTACGCAAACCCTTTATGGTGCTGGGCAGCGTTGCCCTGATTATCGTGACGCTGCTTTTCATTGGTCGTATCGGCCAGCCTCCCAATGCCGGAGTGATGACCGTTCTGCTGGTCCTCATCGGCATCTGCCTCTCCATCGCCTATGTTCCCTGGATGGCTGCCTACACGGAGACCGTTGAGGATATCAATCCCGCGCTGGTGGCAACTGGCCTTGCCGTCTGGGGCTTCATCCTGCGCTGGGTCGTCGTCATCTCTACTCTGGCTCTGCCCATCGTCGTTGGCAACGGCTCCGGTTGGGGAGCCTGGTGGTGGGTCTGTATCGTCGGCCAGATCATTTTCCTGCCCACCGTTTTCGCCACCGCCGGACAATGGAATCCCGCACGGGCGCGGGCAACCGCCAGAGGGCAGGAAAGCGTCGAGACACAACCAGATATGGGCTAGTTATGAAAAAGACCCTCTCATGTCATTCTGAGCAAAGCGAAGAATCTGAGGCCATCACCTGGTCAACAAAGCTCACTTAGATTTTTCGCTGCACTCAGAATGATATGTCTGAGCCAATTTTTCATACAGCGTCTCTACTTTTCCTTCGTTGAGGTCAATCACGCGGCTCGCATGGTTGTTCGTGTCTGCCACGAAAAGCCAGTACAGGCAGGAGGAAGGAGAGCTTCGCAATGCAAAAGGAGAGAATGGTTGCGGTCACAGGAGCTACCGGTACAGTGGGAAAGGTGCTGTGCAAACGTCTGTTGGAAAAAGGATATAAGCTGATAGTCTTTTCTCGCACTCCAGAGCGCGCCAGCGAAATTGTGCCCGGAGCCATCCAGTATCTTCCCTGGAGGCCGAGAGAGGAGGATGCTTTCGGTGGTGCGCTCGACGACGTCTATGGAGTCGTCCATTTAGCATCAGCCCCTGCCTTCGGTACGCGCTGGACTCCTGCCTATAAACGTACCCTTTATGAGAGTTGTGTGCTTGATACGCGAGGGTTGGTACAGGCGATGGTAGCAACGGCACATCATCCGCAGGTCTTTGTCAGTGCCTCGTCGATTGGCTACTATGGCTATAGCAAGCCGGAGGCCGGTAAAGATACTTCTCTCGATGAGCAGGCACCGGCAGGTAAGGATTTTATAGCCCGGCTTAACGTGGATTGGGAGCGGGAAGCGGCACAGGCCGAGAATGCCGGCATTCGAACGATCATGCTACGAACCGGGTTCCTGCTTGACAGCGCTGGTGGGGGTCTTCCCTATCTGATGGAAATGACGCGGGGATTTCGCGGTGGGTCGACACTGCCTGGGACACAGTATCAATCATGGATTCATGTCGAGGATGAGGTGGGTATTATCCTGATGGCATTGGAAGACCCTCGTGTTCGTGGACCGGTTAATGCTGTTGCGCCCGAGGCGACGACAAATAGAGAGCTTATGGCAGCGCTGCGTACGGAAATGGGACGAGCATTTGGTATGCCGTTTCCTGGCCGCCTCTTACAACTGTTCATGGGGGAGTCGGCAGACATTCTGGTGAAAGGACGAGCAATAGTTCCCAGGAAACTTTTGGATCTGGGCTACCAGTTCAAGTTCCCCGGCATTGAAAGCGCCCTACGAGACCTTGTAGAAAAGCGTCTGGAAGCTCCGGTATCTGTTCACAAAGAGAGCGATGCATAATGTTGAGGCAGAGATGCTTCGACCTCACTGTGAGGGTCATGAACCGTGGGGAGGGTGAAGCAAAAGCGACTGCCCTCCCCTTCGTGGCCCGAACTCTCCACCCAGATGCGACCTTGCATCGCCTCGACCATGCGCTTGCTAATATAGAGCCCGAGACCAGTTCCCCGTATGCTTCCCGAGAGATGGCGCTGAAGGCGCACAAATTTTCCGAAGAGCAATGGCAATTCATCAGGAGGGATGCCCGGGCCTTCATCTTTCACAGCAATGCATATCTGGGAGGAAGCAGTATCTTCCTGTGCAGCAGTTTCACCCCGATTGGCGCTGATAAGAATGGATGAATGACGGGGCGAATATTTGAAGGCATTCGAGAGCAGGTTGCGGAGAATCTGATGCAGGAACTGTGGATCTGCCCAGACAGTCAGGTCTTTACAGACATCGACGCGGATAGAATATTCCTCACTGTTGCGCGGATCTAAGGATGCAAGTACCTCATCTATGACTTGAGCCACGGAAATGAGCTTGCAAGAGGGAGGCTTGATATCATCTCCTACCTGAATTGCGTCAAGTACGCTATTGACCAGGAGGATGAGTTCTTTACAGCTATGACTGGCTTTTGTTAAAAATGTTGCTTGCAGGTCGTCGTCAATCTCATCCTTGTACTCGACGAGCATTTCGAGATATCCATACACTTCGGTGAGGGGAGTGCGCAGTTCATGGTTCACATTGATGATAAATTGATCTTTGAGACTATTCAACTGCCGTTCGTGCTCATAGGCAAGAGAGACCTGCTGGGTCCTTTGCAATGCTTCGAGGCGTTCCTGGTAGGCAATGGCCCTTTGTCGTTCAGCCTGCACCGCTTTGAGCCGGCTAATTTCCGCCAGCGTAAACGTATAGCGCAAATAGCCAATGACAAGCCCGATACATATCAGGGCGATACTTCCAATGACTGTGGTCGTGATTAACGTGGGTGGCCAGAAAATAGTTCTGAGAATGAAGGTGGTGAATACTATTGATAGCAGGTCGACGATTCCTGCACAGATCAATGCTCCACGACGCCCGAACAGCCATCCAGAAAAGATAACCGGCAAGACAATGATGGTTCCATTTTGCGTCGTTGGGAAGATGAACACATAGATAATCAGAGCAATAATCAGAGTGAGCACCACGATATTGAAGCGTACTCTGAAAGGCAATGTGATAAGCTGAACCGGCGAGAAGTTCATTGAGCGCACGTCCTGGTTCCCTTTCTCACTCTTTTTATTAAAATATATCGAACGAGCACATGAATCCTTTATCGTGAAGCACAAAAGAATAGTGAAGGCAGCAAGCTTTCACTTCCATTGTACTTGCTGCCTCAAAAAGGGGTTGTGAGAAGTAGATCGAAAAGTGCCCCAGGCCCACTACATCTGCACGAGGAGAGTTTCGACAATACCTGGAGCCAGATGAATTACGCGGATAGCGTGGTTGTTTGTATCGGCCACATACAGTTTTCCATCCGCGAACGCTAGACCGCTCGGCTCATTGAACTGCGCGGCGCTGATGATATCGTCTTTGTAACCGGCAAGGCCCGTTCCAGCATAGGAGAGAACCTCGCGTTTTGGCGGGTAGAGCACCTTGATGCGGTTGTTGTACGTATCGGCCAGATAGAGCGTATCGTTTGCGAAGCTGAGACCCTGCACATGCTGCAAGCGCACCTCGTCACCCACGCCATCCACATCGCCAAAATCGAACAGGCCGGTGCCAACGAAGGTGATGACCTCCTGCGCGCCCGTCAACGCAATGCCTCTCACCGCGCTAGTCTCGCTGTCCGCGACGTAGAGCACCGTCTTATCCTCGTTGAGCGCCAGTCCCATCGGCTGCGCAAACATGGCTTCCAGGCGCGGCCCATCTTCCAGCCCCTCGTAGCCATTTCCTGCAAACGGCTCGAGAATGTTGCTATCGAGGTGCAGCACGAAGACCTGGTGCATGCCTGCCATTGCAATATACAGCTCCTTGCCCGCCAGCGCGAGGTCCCAGGGCGAACTGAGCGCAGCCTCTCGCGCTGGCCCCTCCACCGGCGTATCGCTCATCCCCGCTTGCTCTCCCGTCCCGGCAATAGTCTCCACCTGCCCTGTGACAAGATTCACCCGCCGGATGCTATGATTCTCGCTGTCCGCGACATAAAGCATATCCCCATCAAACAACACACCCTGTGGCCGGTTGAACTGTGCCTGCTCGAACAAATCATCGACCAGTCCCACCTCGCCACTGCCGATCACATGCTGCACTCTGCCCGTCAGGTCCATCACCAGCACGCGGTTATGCGTCGAATCGCTGGCCGCGATCCGGTTCGCCTCGGCCTGAACCGCCACTTTACCCGGAAAGGCCAGAAGCGCCTCCGCTGCCGTCTCATGCGTGAAGCTCAACGGGCGATGGTCGAGCTGGTGAGCCGCGTCGAACTCCTTCACCATCTCCGCCAGCAGTTCCTTGCCCGCCTCTGGATTGATTTCGCCCTCGTGCCTGGCAATTACCCGCCCTTCAGGGTCGACAAACATCAGCGTCGGCCATGCCCGCACCGTATATTCCTGCCACACTCGCATCCTGCGATCATTCACCACCGGATGCGTAATCCCAAAACGCAACACCGCCTCACGCACACTGCTCGTAAATTGCTCAGCAGAAAACTTCGGTGAGTGAACACTGACGATAGATATCTCTTCGGGGAAGGCCCTTTCAAGCTCGCGCAACTGCGCCAGCGCATGCATACAATTGATTCAGCACAGCGTCCAGAAATGAATAATCAAAATGCGCCCGCGAAACTCACTGACATGTATCTGATGATCGCTATTAATCCAGTCCAGCCCCTCTGGAAAATCCGGCGCACGTACCTCTCCTCGAAATGCGCTTGCCATATATGCCTCGTGTGTTCTCTGTTAGCTGATTACAAATTGTTCTAGAGTATCATATCATACTGATATGCTGGGCTTGTAGGTTACGTAACAGAGGAGTAGTAATCCTTTGCTCCATAAGTTGAGTCTCAAAACCGTGCTCGCAGCCGGACAATTTTCATTGAACGACCTCTAGGAATTTCGGTTCTATCTGATGTGTTTTTTTTACTTCCTATGTTATACTGCTAAGAACGATAGATAGCTATGGAGGGGAGCATGCCACAAAAGCCAATTACAGAGAACACCCTATTTTACGGCGATAATCTCTTTGTTTTACGTGAGCATATCCCAACTGAAAGCGTTGACTTGATTTATCTTGATCCACCATTCAATTCCAGCCGAAGCTATAACGTGCTGTTTAAGGATGAGCACGGTACAGAGAGCGAAGCGCAGTTAGAGGCTTTTGAGGATACGTGGCACTGGAATTTAGAGGCAGAGCAAACCTATGGGGAGTTGATCACCGAAGCTCCAAGTCATGAAGCTGCTATGATAGAGTCTTTACGTGGCTTTATCGGCACGAACCAAATGATGGCATATCTGGTTATGATGACCGCCCGCTTGGTGGAACTTCACCGCGTCCTAAAACCAACAGGGAGCTTATACTTACATTGTGACCCTACCGCAAGCCACTACCTGAAAATTATCCTCGATACTATCTTTGGTGCAGAGCAGTTCCGTAATGAGATCATCTGGCAGCGTACACGAGGACATAATGACCAAAAACTAACTAAATTTGGTGCTATTCACGACGTCCTTCTCTATTACAGCAAAAGTGCCATCAGAACTTTTAACAAACAGTACACTGAACGTGATGCGAAGGCAGAGAATACCCACGATCTATATAGGCATACAGACGGGAAACTTTATCGCAAAGGTGATTGTCGGGCCCCTGGGGGACGTGGGCCTCGTTTTGAGTGGAATGGTCATATTCAGAATTGGCGTTTTACCCAGGAAAAAGCAAAAGAGTTAGAAGCTCAAGGGCTTATCGTTTATAGTAGATCAGGAATGCCACGTGTCTTGCGACCCGTTGATCTCTCACGTGGTTCTCCCTTAACCGATATTTGGGCAGATATTGACCCCCCCAACTCAGGCTCAAATGAACTACTGGGTTATCCAACCCAAAAGCCGATTGCCCTTTTAGAACGTATTCTCCAAACAAGTAGCAATCCAGGTGATGTAGTTCTCGATCCTTTTTGTGGTTGCGGAACAGCTATAGCTGCTGCTCAGAAGCTAGACCGGAAATGGATAGGCATTGATATAACTCATCTGAGTATTGCGCTGATGAAATACCGGATGGAGGAGATGTTTCCAGATGCGAAATTCAAAGTGATTGGCGAGCCGAAAGATATAGGAGCAGCCCACCAACTTGCAACAGAAGACCGCTATCAATTCCAATGGTGGACATTGTCTCTTATTCGCGCCCGCCCTCTAGGTGGAGAAGCGGGAAGCAGAGAAGGGAAAAAGGGTAGCGATAAAGGTATTGATGGAGTTATAGCCTTTATTGACGACAACACGGGCAAAGCAAAGCGGGTACTTGTGCAGGTGAAATCTGGTCATGTCAAATCAGGTGATATACGCGACCTGAAAGGCACGCTAGAACGGGAAAAGGCAGCTATAGGTGTATTCATCACCTTAGAACCACCGAGCCGAGACATGATAACAGAGGCGGCGAGTTCGGGCTTTTATCATTCTCCTGGTTGGAGACAGGACTATCCACGTATCCAGATACTGACCATTGAGGAATTGTTACATGGCGCAGCAGTGAAAATGCCGCCCCAATTTGGCACGTTCAAACAAGCACAGCGAGTACAGGAGCCAAGTGCAGAGCAGCCTGAGCTAGGATTGTCTACAGGTTAATATCGCAAAATCGCCGAAGTAATTTGTTCATAACTACATTATTTCCAGTCTCTAATAAGAGCAGAGAGGAGAGAGCAATGCAAGCATCCGAAACAAAACTCCAACCACTTATTGAAGGCACAAAGCAATATGTCGTACCGCTCTTCCAGCGTCAATATAGCTGGGAGCCGAAAGAATGGAAGGCATTATTAGATGATCTGGTTGACCTGAGTGAAGGCGAATATCCTCGTACTCATTTTATTGGCTCAATAGTCACTATGCCTACAGAGTCAGTTCCTGAAGGTGTGAGTAAATTTTTATTGATTGATGGGCAACAGCGATTAACCACTTTTTTTATCCTGCTCACTCTATTGCGTGATAATGCAAGAAAGGCAGGCCAAAAGAAACTAGAAGAGCAAATAAACAATACCCTCTTGGTCAACCCCTTCGAAAACGACACCGATTATTATAAACTACTGCCCACTCAAGTTGATCGCGCCTCTTTTCAAAGCTTGATTAATGCCGATAGCCCTATCAGTGATAATCAAATTATAAAAGCGTATCAGTACTTTCAAAGAGAATTGCAAGTTAGGGGACTTGACGGTCAGGTACTCAAAAAAGTCATTTTTAGCAATCTCTCTGTTGTTAGTATTGTGCTTGGGAAAGACGATGATCCTTATCTTGTATTTGAAAGTCTCAACGCCAAAGGGCGTCCCCTCACACAAGCTGATCTCATTCGCAACTACTTTTTCATGAAGGTGCATGTAAACGATCAGACCTGCGTGTATGAACAATATTGGAAACCCATGCAAGATGCTCTTCATGAGAGTTTAACTGAATTCATCCGCCATTACCTGATGCGAGAGGGTACAATAGTCAAACAAAGTGACATATATTATTTCATCAAAGAGCGTATTAATCGCGGTGATGTATTGGAATGCCTCAAAGAACTTGCGCGTTTTGCGGGATACTATGAGAAGCTTCTGCAACCACTTAAAGAGACAAACCTAGAGCTTCAAAAGGCATTATTACGCCTGAATCGTATCGAAGTAACTACTGCTTATCCTTTACTGCTGAACTTTTACGAGGACTATAATTATGGCAGAATAACATTAGATGATTTTATAACCATCTTAAATTTAATAGAAAACTTTATGATCCGCCGTTTTGTTTGCAACATCGCAACAAATCAGCTTAATAAAGTATTTACTCCCTTGTACGGTCAGATTAAGAATAGATATCCTTCAGACGTTGTCACTGGCCTCAAAATGATACTGCAAACGAAGAATTATCCGAGAAATGCTGAATTTCGGGCAAGGCTTCTCGATGCAAAACTCTATGGAGGAGGAGATAGAGCTATTAAAACGAAGCTTATTCTGGAAACGCTTGAGGAGTCTTACCACCATAAAGAGCTGGTGAAATTCGATGGTCTCTCTATTGAGCATGTCATGCCTCAAACCCTCACTGAGTCTTGGCGAACCGAGTTAGGAGAAGATTGGGAAACAACTCATGAGCTATTCCTACATGTATTAGGCAATCTCACTCTTACTGCTTATAATGCGGAACTTTCCAATGATAGTTTTGAAGCTAAACAGTTTCGCTTCATGGAGAGCCATTTGGAATTGAATAAGTGTTTTAGGGATAAGCAGACTTGGAAGAGAGAAGACATTGAGAGACGTTCTGCCCATCTTGCGGATATGACTCTCGCTATCTGGCCGTATTTTGGTGATGAAAAAGCAGAACAATTAGCACATAAAAAAGCTAGCCCAACACCACCAAAGGCCTTATATATTCTTGGTCAATATTTTGCAGTTCAGTCTTGGCGTGATGTACTCGAACAAACCATGAATATCATCGCTGATTTAGAGCCGGAAAAATTTGATCAGATTGTGAAACAGTTTCCCCGTTTTGTGGGACGAGATAATAAGAAGTTTAGGGAAATGCGTCGGCTCAAAAATGGCAAGTTTATAGAGGTAAATTTGTCATCTCAAGATATTCAACGTTTTTGTTTTCAGGTACTAGAGACGTTTGATTTGTCTGCTGAGGATTGGAGAGTCGAGACCGAATAGGAAAGACTTTGGTTTTCATGTCGCAAATAAAGCAGGAGAGAATTATGGTAGACTCCATTGGTTTCTTCAGCACTTTTCGTGCTCAGCCATTGAGTTGATCAACCAAGAAACCAATGCAGAAGGGCATTGAGGGACGTTTCCCACAAAAAATTATCCATCTGGCATTGAGTAGGTTTGCACGGACTTTCCAGGCCAGTTCTTGCAGCTTTCTCTTTATTGCTGAGCACGAAAAGTGCGGAAGAACCATTGCCTGGACAATGGGAATAGTTTCCTTAGTTTATCGCAAGCAACTCCGTCCAATGCGTGGTATAGCGAGGGGAGCGTCTGGCCTGGCGCATTTTCCAGACGCGCTCAATGCCCTGGCTGGCAAAAAAGATGGTGTCTTTTCCCCATTTGCGGTTGATGGCATCGATCACACTCATCAGGTAGAGTTTGCGGTAATGCAGAAGGAGCGAGAAATCCGCGAATAAGTCGGGCTGGACAACATTATCAGGGACAATGTTACTCAAATACACGCCTGCCTTTTGATACTGGTACCCCGGCTTATAAATCGCCTTCAGTCCGGTCAGTGCTTGCTGGATCAACTCAGGGGTAAACGAGGTAGCCGATGGAAGTTTCATCACGATATCGTTGCTGTACTGAGGGAGCATGGACTGTCCATAGTTGGTACGGATAAAGACGGTAATCGTTCCCGTCAGCGATCCCTGCGAGCGCAGTTTTTCAGCAGCGCGAGCCGTGTAGGTTGCCACTGCCTCGGAAAGATGCTCCAGCGAGGTGACGGTCTGGCCGAACGTTTTGGAACTCATAATGCCTTTTTTCGCTTTGGTTTTTGCTGCAACCGGATTACAGGCGATTCCCCGCAGTTCCAGCACGGTGCGCTCGCCAACCACTGTCAGTCGTTTTCTGATCCAGTGCTCATCCGCCTCTTTGAGGTCTTTAGCTGTCTCAATGCCTTTACTTCGCAATACTGCCGCGTAGCGCTCTCCTATGCCCCAGACTCCATCAACGCTGACTGTAGACAAGATCGCGTTGAGTTCCTCATCACAGCATGCAGTCAGATCACACACCCCGTAATACTCCGGCCTCTCCTTGACCATTTCACAGGCAATCTTGCAGAGCGTCTTGGTTCTGGCAATGCCAACCGAAACGGGAATGCCTGTCAGCTTGAGTACCCTGGCGCGTATTTCCCGGCCATAGGCAGCCAGGTTTTCTAGCTGAAGGTCTGTCAGGTCTAAAAATGCCTCGTCTATCGAATAGATTTCCAGCATCGGCGTGAATTGCTTCAGGACGCGCATCACGCGGGCTGACATATCAGCGTAGAGGGAAAAATTGCTGGAAAAGACTTCGATGTGGTGCTTGTGTATCAGTTTTTCAATCTGAAATAACGGCTGACCCATGCGGATATTCAGCCGTTTGGCTTCGTTAGACCGGGCGATCACACAACCGTCATTATTGGAAAGCACGATAACCGGCTTGTTGCGAATTGCTGCGTGAAATACCCGCTCGCACGAGACATAAAAGTTGTTGCAATCCACCAGCGCAACAACTTTCTGCTTCATAGGCTTTTGTCCACCAGCACCCGCACAATGCCTCTGACCACGCCCCAGACTTCAAAATCGATCTCCTGCGTGATGAGCATGGGCTGATAACGCGGGTTTGATGGCAGTAATGCAAGGATTCTGCCTTCTTGCACCAGCCGTTTGATGGTAAAGGCGTTGTTGATCCGAGCGATGATAATATCATTATGGGAAGCCTCCAACCCTCTATCCACGATGGCGATATCACCCTCGTAAATGCCGTCGCCAACCATCGAGTCACCGCTCACGCGCACTGCATAGGTGGCAGCAGGGTCAGAAACCAGGAGATCAGCCAGATCCACAGGCCGCTCAAGATATTCTTCCGCCGGAGACGGAAAGCCAGCCGACACATGCCAGAATACAACAGGGACAGCCATACATCACGTCCTTCTGCAAAGAACGTGCGGAAAGACAAAGACAGTTTCTACGTTGTCCGCACAAAAAATACGAAGAAAGACTAGAAAACTTGTTCCAATCTTATACAGAAGTATACCTAAGCAATCAGGCAGTGTCAATGGAGATTAGCGGCAGAAGAAGCACATGGAAGGAATGTCAAAAAAATAAACGGGAAAATCCTTAAATCTGACGCATTCTTCCATCTCATTTACAGGCCGATCTGTCTTTCTGGAAACCATCACACCTCTTCCTTCACCATATATCGTTCGGCATGCCCGAGCGGGGTCAGGAAAAACAGCAGTGAAATACCAGCAATGAGCAGGCCAATCACCCCGTAGACCAGGCCAACATTGCCAGCTTGTACGATGGCAAAGCCGCCCAGCAATGCTCCGAGCGAGGCGGTAGACCAGGTTAAGACCCTGATGAATGTGATGACCCGGCCAAGGAGCTGGTTGGGAACAACAATTTGTGCCAGGCTGTAAGAGTTGATGAGGAAAAGGACATCGACCCCGCCGCGTAATGCCCAGAACAGCAAAAGCATTCCATAGAGATGCGTCAATGCCGGAACAGCCGTGAATAGCCCTTCCAGCATCATTGCTCCCAGTATGATCGCACCAAACGACAGGCGTTTGCGTATCCTGCCCGCCAGCAGCGAAAAGACAACTGTTCCCAGGCTGCCCGCGGCATATAACAGCCCGACCTGTGTATCGCTTGCCCCAAACCATTGCTTTGCAAACAACACCAGTTGCGCGCTTGAGGTCGGCAAAATAAAGTTGACCAGCAGCAAGAGCAGCGTAATCCAGCGCAAGATGGGATGATTCAGTACATAGCGCAGCCCTTCGACAATTGCCTGCCTGATACCCGTTGCAGCCCTCCCCTCAGTAGATGAGTTGTTAAAGCTTGTGTTGATGAGGAGAAGTGAGCCAGCAGAGACGAGAAAAGAGGCTGCATCAAGCAGTAAGAGCATGGGCAAAGGAAGCACAATCACCAGGATACCGCCAAGCAACGGCCCGGCAACTTTTGCTGTCGAGTATCCTGCTTGCAGCCGACCATTTGCGGCCACGATCTCTTCGTGCCGTACCAGACTCGGAATGGCCGCGAAATTGGCGGCATCAAAGCAAATGGTGAGGGTCGAACTCAGAAAGGCTACGCCGTAAATCCACCAGACTGAGAGGAAGCCAGAAAGAAAGCATACTGGAATGGAAGCAATCACTATCGCTCTGGCAAGATCAGTCACCACCATCAGTCGCTTGCGGTTCACTCGATCAACCCATGCCCCAATAGCGAGGCCAAAGAGCAGGTAGGGAAGCACGGTAGCCACAACCGTCAAAGCCAGATTGAGCGGAGAGCCAGTCAGCTTGAAGATAAGCAGGGGCAGGGCAAAGCTCGTGAACGAACTGCCAAGCGTGGAGATCGTTTGCCCCGTCCAGAACTTCCAGAAATCACCCTTCTTCCGGTCAGTTTCAATAGTAGAGTCCATCGGCATCAGCATCTCCCTGCATGCAAAGGATAGCGTTCTCTTTCTGTCGAATGTACTCTACCCCCGGCATATCTCTCAAGCCTTTTTCTATGCTTAAAGCATATCCTGAGCAAAAGGTATGCTCAGAGCATAATAAATGAGCAGTCAATTACCGCAAGGAAGAAAACTCTGTAGGGGCAATGTCCTTGTAGTCGCCCGAAGCTCTGTAGGGGCAATGTCCTTGTAGTCGCCCGAAGCTCTGTAGGGGCGATCCTTGTGGTCGCCCGAAGCTCTGTAGGGGCGATCCTTGTGGTCGCCCGAGGCCAGGAGCGCAGCAACTGGCCTACGCCAATTGGACCAGTTCTAGCAAAGACTGCCGTCACGCTACGCTGTCGGCAGCGGGCGACCCTGAAGGTCGCGCCCTACAGATGTGCTACGCTGTCGGCAGCGGGCGACCCTGAAGGTCGCGCCCTACAGATGTGCTACGCTGTCGGCAACGGGCGACGTATGCTCCCTTAAGGTCGCATCGACAGCCTCCCAGGCTGTCAGCGGTCGCACCCTACGGAATCCATCCCCTTTGCAAAAAATGGCTCTCATCTACAAAGAATGGCATCGGCGCTCAACGCGACGAGAATCATGCCCAGGCAGAGGAAGACGACGCCAGGCCAGCCAGCGCGGAGCAGCGCGAAGCCGGGCAGCACCGCACCAACGCTGCCGCCGAAGTAGTACAGCGAGAGATACATTGAGGCCGCTGTTCCCTTTGCGACGGTGGCCTGCTCGCCCAGATACAGGTTGACCGCCGGTACCGTCGAGAACATGCCCAGCGTCAGCATGCCCAGTCCCACTATGACGACAGGCAGCACCGGCACGAGGCTGACCAGCAAGCCAACGGCTGCCAGACCCATACTGAGGAAAATTGAGCGGCGCGAACCAACGCGGTATGCGAACGTCCCGGCTACCGGTGAAAAGATGCCCGTGAGCCAGAGCAGGTAGACGAGACCAACGGCGGTCGTGGGCAGGCGAAAGTGCGGCCCCGTGAGATAGTAGGGAAGATAGGTGAAGATGCCGATGAAGCCAAAAAGCTGGCAAAGCCAATCACGAACGCGCCCACCAATCGGCGATTATGCAGGTGCAGCAGCATGTTGCGCAGCGTCAGACCTATAAACTCGCGATTTGTCATGCGTTGTGCCGTTGTTCCCGCCTTCATGCTCATTGTGCTCTCGTGCATCACGGCAACGTGCTTACTTTTCGTTTCTGGCAGAAAGCGCCACATAGCAAGCGCGGCTATCAAGGTGGGCAGCGTAAATGCTAGCAGCGCAATGCGCCACGAAAACAGTCCCGTCAGCAGGGCGCTGCCCGAACGCGCGAATAGACCACCAATCGTCTGTCCGAAGACATAGATGCCCATTGCCAGTCCCCGCCTCTTGCCCGCGAACTCCTCGTTGACATACGGAATAGCCACGCTCGTCAGGCCCGGCATTAGAAAGCCCTGCATCGCGCGCAGGACGACCAGCGCGGCAAAATTCGGTGCCAGCCCGCACAACAGCGTCGGCAGCGTGACCAGCAGGCTCACTCCCACCATCACCGGCTTTCTCCCAATGCGATCAGAGAGCGGCCCATAGAGCAGCGAACCAAACGCGACGGCCAGCACGAGCATGGATACGGTCAAACCAGCCGTGGGCGCGCTGACCCGAAAATCCTGGCTGAGAACAGGCAAAATAGCCTGTGTGGTATACATGTTGGCAAAGATGAATGCTGTCGCCAGAAAGAGCGCCGCCAGTGCTCCCCAGCGCATACTTTCCTCTTCCGGCCTTCGAGTCGTATCGGTTTGTGCCGCATCGGTCATGAGTTGTATCCTTTATCGTGCGCATCGCCGATAATGATTTTGAACAAACATGATTGGCAATGAGAGGGTAGTCACGTCCTGTAGGGACAGGGGGAAGACAGCCTGGGAGGCTGTCCCCTCCGACCTCAAGGGAGGAGTTGCCTGTCCGCATGGTAGACCCTCCTGTTGACCTGGGCATCCCGGCGAAGGAGGCGGACAAGCACAAGGCCCCCACCCAGCCCAACATCCTCCCCTTGTCCCTACAGCAGATGAGCAGGCCTCTTCCCGATTTTGTTCGTCAAAATTCATAATCAGCGTGGGCGACGATAAATCGCCCTATGGTTATGCTGAATGCCTCATATTTTGTAATTGGACAGCCGCTTCACCAACCGGCCTTGCGCGATGCGTTGCTCGGCCAGCAGATCGGCAGCACGATATGTTGGGAGTTGTCGATCCCTGGCAATGGCGATCACGCTCTCCATCGCTTCGTACAACTGCCCCACCTTCGCCATCGCCCGATCACGATTGAAGCCGCCGGGATTCAGACTGTCCAGCCCGCAGATGACGCCGCCAGCGTTGACGATGTAGTCTGGCGCGTATAGAATGCCGCGCTGGTGCAGCAATTCGCCATCGCTATCCTGCGCAAGCTGATTATTGGCGGAGCCGCAGACGATCTTGCAGCGTAGCTCAGGGATGCTCTGCTCGCTCAACGTGCCACCCATCGCACAGGGACAATACACATCTCCCTCAAGCCGGGCAATCTCCTGCGGGGATACAACCTCTACAGGAAACTGGCTGCTGATGGCTCGCACGCTTCCCTCATCGATATCGGCAATGGTGACCCTCGCGCCGCCCTCGACCAGGTATTTCACCACGCCTTTGCCAACCGCACCTACACCCTGCACCGCTACCGAACGTCCCTGTACATCTTCGCTGCCATAAACCGCCTTGAGGCAGGCTCGCATACCCTGGTACACGCCAAAGGCCGTCGCGGGTGCGCTATCCCCCGGCCCGCCCCATGACTCGGGCAGTGTGACCACATATGGGGTCTCCAGCCGCATAATCTCCATGTCATGCAGGGTCGTCCCCGAATCCGGCCCCGTGAGGAAGAGGCCGCCGAGCCGGTCGATGAAGCGGCCCAGCGCCTGGAACATGGCCTCCGTCTTCTCTCGCCTGGGGTCGCCCATCACCACACACTTGCCGCCGCCGTATTTCAGTCCCGCCGCCGCATTCTTGTATGTCATGCTCCGCGCCAGCCGCAACGCATCCTCAAGCGCCTCCGCCTCCGTCTCATACGGCTTCATGCGTATGCCGCCAGCCGCAGGCCCCAGCGTGGTATCATGAATCACGATAATTGCCCTCAGTCCCAGTTCCTTCTCCGAACAAAAGTAGATATTTTCATACCCGTGTTTCTCCATCGCCTCAAAAAGCAAACTCTTCATCTTGCGCCCTCTTTCGTTTCAGTTCCAGTACCGGCTGTTTGTGCCATTAGCTGTGCCAAAAAGCCTCCACGTCAACCGGACTTTGACAGCGGACTACTTTATCTCTGTAGGGTTGCAATTCCTGGGCTTCAGTTAGGCGTGTCTTTTGATCTGGTTGCCTGCTCGTATAATATGTTCTGGCATAGCCCATAAAACGGTACAATTTGAGCAAGCCACGATGTTTGTTCGTACCCGCCAGGCTTGCCCGTATATGGCGCGTCAAAATGCGTCGGCCCGCAATATTCCAGGGCAGGTCCAACCACACGATCTGCTCAGCACGTTGCAGTAATTCATCCCTCCAGGGGCTATGCCCACCTTCCGCCACCCAGTTCGGCTGTGCAGCTATTTCATGTACGTCGCACAAACGCACTTCTAAAGGACGCTCTGCACCAAACCCGTTCTCCCATCCAGTAAAGTCCATCTCATAACAATGGATATTGAACTGCCGGGAGATGCGTTTTGCCAGCGTCGTCTTGCCACTACCCGGCCCACCAGTAATATAAATACGGGTCATTGTTGTTCTCTCCGAGAAACCTCAACCAGAAAGCACAGTTCCGCTCCCACATTCGTGCGGCTGCCTATTGTTTGTATCTTACCATACGACCCCTCTCAACTGTCATCCA
Organism: uncultured Chloroflexia bacterium; assembly: GCA_963736995.1. Taxonomy (GTDB): domain Bacteria; phylum Chloroflexota; class Ktedonobacteria; order Ktedonobacterales; family Ktedonobacteraceae; genus CADDYT01. The sequence goes on along the minus strand of CAVTRB010000002.1, from coordinate 491,220 downwards.
GAGCGCAACATGTCATCCTGAGCGCAGCGAAGGATCTCTCCTCCCTCATCAGAAATCACCACTTCTAAAACCAGTCGGAAGCCGGTATCCAGGTCTGGCCGGTGGGGAAGAGTATGGAGAGCACGATTGCTAGATCGCTGGACAGGGGATGCGCGTGTTGCTTTAGTAATCTGACAATGGGGCGATAGCCGAACACAGCCTGTGTGAAGGCTTGAGAGGTCAACGAGAGAGCATTTTCAGTGGAACTGGGCGCATCCAGTAATTCAAGTTTTGTACCAGTGAGCCGTAATGTGAATGCTTCATCGCCCACAAGGAGGGAGACGTCGCCCGACCAGTGGGCCAGCGAACGCTGCCAGCGCGTCTGCCATTCCGGCAGCATCGCTCGCACCAGAGCAGGCAAGCTTACCAGCCGGGCCATCCAACCGGCGTTGCGATGGCGAAAGGTCTGCTCGCGCACAGCCCAACCAAGTATGGGATTGTCCCAGTTGGAAATATCCACGACCTCCAGATGTTCCACCATCCATTGTGCCACAGGCGACGTGGGCGGTACGCTATACAGGAAAACCTCTGGTATCGCCTGACCTTCCTGACTATTCGCCAACCGTGCATGGTGCTGGAGCAAGGCCACTGCCGCAAGCCAATCATCCACCGCCAGTTCCCAGAGTTGTGTTCCGGCTAAGAAAAAAGAACCTCGCGTTTGCGTTGCCGCCAGGAAGAGATAGCCACGTACCTGATCGGTGGGATCGATGGCCAGCCAGAGCTTTTCCGGCTCAAGATGCTGTATCCAATGTATATGTTGCTCAATTGAGCGTTCAAAGCTGCCGGTATAAGTGCCAAATTGATGCTCATAGAGTGCAAGCACACCTGCCGCATCCTCCGCTGTAGCCAGACGAACCATGTAGGGACTTTCTGCCAGCGCCAAGATGGCCTGATGATCAAGCTCCAGGGCGGACGAGTCGAACACATCGCAGTAACCATAGCGATGATAAAATTTCGGAATACCGTCGAGCAGTAACAGGGCATAGTCGTGAGCCAGCGCATACGCCAGCGCATCATGCATGAGCGCAGTCGCCACACCCTGATTGCGCGCTTCAGCACGTGTGTAGACGCCTCCAATACAGCCGGTGACAAGTCGGGCTGCTCCCACGCGCAGCAGCCGTTCATAAATTCTGTAGCCACCAACCAGCTTGCCATCGCGATACGCACTCCGTACCTGCTCCTGCCGATAACCCGGGAGGGTGATAAGCCTGTCTAACAGTCTCTGCGCAGTTTCTGCTGGCAAAGGGTCAGGAGAAAAAGACTGAGCTACCTCAACATAGCCCTGAATATGCTCTGTAAGTTCAGGTGAAGAAAGTGGAGGTCGAATAAGGAGAGGAGATGTTAGCATATGTTCTTGCTTTGAGCTATGTCTAATGCCTAAGCCTAATGCCTTTGCACTTGACCTTTTCGGGTATGATGATATACTTCCTCTATGGGGAAGCGGCAGGAACCAGACCTTTACCGACCTCCCGTTTGGGATTGAAATTCTGCAATCTGGGAGAGTCGCTTCCCTGTTGCGGCATCCACATATTCCTCGCCGCAGATTGTACAGACCTGTTCTGGAACATCACGAATTACGATTGTTGCCTCACCGCGAGTGAGTGTGACGGTTGTAGTTCCCGGTTCGGTTTCTCCATACTGGCAAATGACACACTTCATGGTTGCACCTGCGCCCTCCGTCGGTCCGTTTTTCTGTACTATACCACAGTCCAAACAAATCTCATAGAATTTATGTCCATTCATTGCGAATAATGAACTTGAACAACTTGGATGGTAACCACATGTCATCCTGAGTGCAACGAAGGATCTAAGGTTGCAACTCTATCAAGGGGCTTTCTTAGATCCTTCGTTGCACTCAGGATGACATGGCCTGGACAGTCTGCGTCCTGAATGGCCGACCTTAATTGGTAAACTTCATTATTAGGTTGCAGATTGTGATTGAGGTGTGCTCATAGAGTGCCTCGTTGTGATGGTGATGTGAAGTCGATGAGCTATCCTTTATAGTGGGCAGGGCATGCCCCCGAGAAAGCAGTTGTTTGGAATGGCACTCCAATTCGCTACTATACAGGAGAACATATATGCAACAAAAACATAGAGGAATACGTATCGCGCTACTCACAATGGAGGGCTTCATTTGTGGTCTGGGTGCCATAAGTGGTGGTATAGCCATTCTGACAAATGCCTTTAACTTTAACCAATGGTTGCCGGTCGAGTGGCTGCAAGGCACACCCTTCAGCGACTACACCATCCCCGGCCTGTTGCTTTTGATTGTGGTGGGAGGCGGGATGTTGCTGGCCGCAGGCACGGTATTCGTCGGGAGGGAATGGGCGGTGCTCCTCTCAGCGGCAATGGGCCTTGTCATGATCGGCTTCGAGGCGTTCGAGGTTGCCATCATTGATCGCTATGCACAGGCCGTCGTTCCCAGCACCATAGTGCAGCAGGTTCTCATGTCGGGCCTCGGTCTGGCGATCTTCGGGCTGGCCTCTTTCCTCTGGATGAGCGAGTATCGCCATCGTCACTTCCAGAGCAGGCACGTCGGTCATGCTTGATTGACTATCTCTCGCCACAAACGTGGTATCCGCATGCTCCTGAAACTATGATAAGATACAGGCGAGACATAGCTGTGGTTCTGATTTCATAGAAGAGGAGCATCATGACCATTACTCGTCACCCGTTTCGCGGTGAGGCTGATGTGCCTCGCATACTTGACCTTATTGGCAGCATGCCGCTCACCAGTCGTCACGTCATTGATCTTCCCTGGCGACTCAGTTCGCCGACCATTAACGAGGGGCGTGATGCCGCTTTCTGGAAGGACTCGAATGGACAGGTGATCGGCTTCGCGGCCTGGCAATACTACTGGGCGGCGCTTGACTTCTTCATCCTGCCTGGTTCCGAGGCGCAGAGTGTCGAAACGGATCTTTTCAAATGGGCTGATGGACGGTTTCGGGAGCGCGATGAGGAGCGAGGGCGACCGTTGCCATACTGGGTGGAGTTTCGCGATGATGACCGCGAGCGGCAGCAGATAGTCGAAGCCCAGGGCTTTTTGCTGGACGATGATGAGAGCTATGTTTACCTTCAGCACTCATTGCTCAATCTTTCTCCGGTTCCCGCTTTGCCGGACGGTTTCCTGCTGCGATCCCTCAAAGGGGAGCAGGAAGCAGCCGCGTATGCAGAACTGCACCGAGCTGCCTTCGAGTCGAACTCTATGACGCCGGAATGGCGAGCGCGTACGATACGTATGCCTCACTATCGCCCCGAGCTTGACCTGGTGATCTGCGCTCCCGATGGGTCGCTGGCTGGCTTCTGCGTAGGTTGGTTCGCCCCTTCGCTCCGTGTTGCCCAGATCGAGCCTATCGGCATGCATCCACATTTCCAACGGCTTGGCCTCGGGCGTATCCTGCTCCTGGAGATGCTCCGGCGTTTCAAGGAGCTTGGAGCTAGCAGCGCCATCATCGAACCCTTTGCCGAAAATGTGCCAATCCAACGCGCCTGCGAGTCTGTTGGTTTTCAGCAGGTACATATAATCTAGCGCAAAGGGAAATGGGTCGACCAACCTGAGTGATGATTTTTCTTCCTCCGCGTAGTATACTTGACACATCACAAATCGCATTTCTCAGAAGGAGGTAGAAGATTATGGCTGAGACGCGACAGGAATTTCCGCTGGAGCAGCAGTTGCGCAAGGATATTCAAGAGGCACAGCGCGCACGCGACCAGCTGCGGCTGGACACACTGCGCATGGCGCTGGGAGCCATTCACAATCTGGAAGTGGCGCGCACAGACCGCAAGAATTCCGAATACGGGCAGCCGCTCACCGAGGCCGATACGCTGCGCGTGCTGGAGCAGGAAGTGAAGAAACGCAGCCAGGCCATCCCGCTCTATGAGCAAGGTGGGCGTACCGATCTGGCCGAAAAAGAGCGCCGCGAGATGGAGATTCTCCAACACTACCTGCAAGCCTCGCAGTTGGACGATGCGGATCTGCGTGCCATTGTTTCCCGCCTGGTTGAGCAGCAAGGCAAAGACTTCAGGCGTGTCATGCCTCTTGCTATCAAAGAGACGAAGGGCCGCGCCGAGGGCGCTCGCGTGCAAAAAGTTGTCAGGGAAATGACCCAGTAAACGTAGGATAGAGCATAGTTGCGAACAGGCCGCCCGCAAGGGAGCGGCCCTACTATGTACATCGCCTACGTGGCTTAGCGAGCCGTCCGTGTATAGTAGGGCCGCTCCCTTGCGGGCGGCCTGGTGTGCTCCTGCTACATACCGTAGCTCTCAGGGTCTTTCTCCACCTCGACCAGCTCTTCTCCGGGCGTGTCGGGTTCGGCCTGTCTACTGCTGACTTCCCAGTGTGAGGTCTGACCCTCACGCCAGAAGTGCAGGTCGAGCTTGCATCTACCAACTTGCAGGTTGTGCAGCTCCACGTCTTGCAGCCAGTCCGGCAGCGTTGGATTGACGTAGAGTTTCCTGTGCGGGGCATCGGCTCGCAGGCCGAGCATCGTGCGTACCATGTGGAAGATGCTGCCCGTGGCCCAGGCCTGAGGAATGTTGGCTCCTCCTGGATAGATCACGGGGAAGCAGGTAATGTTGCTCACTCTCGCTGTACCGGCCCACAGTTCGGGTGGACGATAGGAATCGAAAAGCTCGAAGGCATCGAACTGGGCACGGATAACCTTATTGGCCTCGTCCACCAGCCCGTAGCGTTTGAAGCCTGCCGCGATGATGCCGTTGTCGTGCGGCCAGACGGAGCCAAGCTGGTAATCATAGGGATTGTAGGCCGGATTTTTGCTGGAAAGCGTGCGTATGCCCCAGCCGCTCCACATATCCTCTTGCAAGAGCCGCTTCGCCGTTCTTTCCGCTCTGGCTTGCTCGGCAATGCCCGACCACAGGCACTGGCCTGCGTTGGAGGCAACCGCGTTGATCTGCTTCTTGTGGGGGTCTATGCCGTAGGCGTAGCAGCCCTCGTCCTCCATCCAGAACCTCTCATTGAAGCGTTGTTTCAGCGTCTGGGCCTGCTGTCTCAATGCCTGCGCCCGCGTATTGTCTCCCAGCACCTCGAAGACCTCGGCCATGCGCAGCTTTGCATCATAGACATAGCCCTGAAGCTCGCACGTTCCCTTTGGTTGGGGTACCTGGCTACCATCGCCGTAGACGACTGAATTTCCGGCATCTTTCCATGCCATATTGTTATAGCCCACAGATGAAAAAGTCTTCCATTCCTGAAAACCATCGCCGTCCAGGTCGCCCCAGTGGTCGATCCAGTCCAGGCACTTCTCGGCCACGGCACGGTATTCCTTAAGCAAATCAACTTCGCCCGTCCAGCGGTAGGCTTCCGAGAGCACGATCAGGTAGAGGATCGTCGCGTCGGCGGTGCCATAATAAGGGGTGAAGGGGGCTTTATGGAAAAAGGCCAGCTCGCCGAAACGAATTTCGTGCATGATCTTGCCCGGCTGCTCGTCGCGCCAGTCGTTCCGTTCTTTCCCCTGGTACTGCGCCAGCCGGTAGAGTGCGCCCCGCGCAAAAGCTGGTGAAACGGCCATATTCTGATAAGAAACGACCAGACTATCTCGTCCGAAGAGCGTAACGAACCACGGCACACCTGCCGCTGGCACCCAGGCCGTTTCAGAGACATCCAGATCATAGATGCGCAACGCTCCCATGTCATCGACGGCCTGCTGGTACATGCGCTCCAGATTGTTGTAGCGGCTGACCAGCGCAGTGCAATTCTCGCGCCATTGGCTCTGCCGTTGTGCAAAGTGCGTCAATAGCTCTATCGGCTCCATCAAGCTATATATGCCTGTCGGACTTGGTGGCAGGATTGTCGATGGCATTCCATCCTTATCCAGTTCCCCTGAAGCAGGTTGAGACGGTGCAGTGTTTTCCTGTACGCTCTCTTGAGGCGAAGTTGGAACTCCCGCGCTCTGTGCTTCTGTTTGCGACGAAGCAGCTTGCTCAGACGAGGCAGTTTTCGCGGTTGGAGCTGCTTGCGATGGTGCTACCTCCTGTGCCGATGACCTGGTTGAGCCGGTATTGCTGGTGGGCGAGGGCGTAAGTATCGCTTCCTTTGAATCGGTTTCCTGCCGGGTATAGCTACAGGGGAAGATGGAGCGTTTAACGTCCTCTCCATGCTCAAGCATCAGGTCCCCGCAGGCGTGCCATTGTTCATTATGGTTGAGTTCAACGACGAAGTAGATGCGCCCGTTGGCGTATCCGGCAGGGCTGCTGCTGTGTGAAACCTGGTAAACGGCTCCTCGATGAAAGTCCCTGTCGTTATACGTGGTATACATCGTTTTGGTCTGGTCATTCCAGTGCGTCTCCTGCATGCCGCGCTGGATGATATGGTGCGCTTTCACCTCGAAAATGTCCGCGAAATCCGAGCGCATTCCCACTTCCAGCACAAACCTGATCGGCTGCATGACATAGCTGATGATTTCAAACTCCTCGTGGATTCCTTCACCAACCATTCGATTGATAGTCATATTGAGCGAATTGCCCGGAATTTCCCCATCTTCGGTTTCGACAGGGTCGTTCGTCAGGTGAATGCGCGCCGCGTAAAAGCTGACCTGACTTGAATTGACCAGTTTCCACGGCATTCGATTGATGAAAAGGCGGTAATAGCTGATGAAGCGCGTGTCTAGAGCATAGACTCCCTGATCGCTATGCGGGTTAATCTCACCGCTCTGGCCCGTGACCATAAATGTGCGCCCCTGGCTGATAGTGATGCCCGGTGAGGTTACGGTTATCTCGATAGGCATAAGATCGTCTCTCCTTAAGAAGCAAGATAGCAGGCATGTCCCTGCTTCTGTATCCATTGTAAATATGCAGCTTTCCTGTAAGCAGGGAGGAACATACCGTTATAAAGAATATACGGTTAAGAATGGGGCAACGTCAATGTGATGCATACTGGAATTATGTCAGCGTGCGCACAGCCGGGCGCGCTACCAGCAGGAAGAGGGTGTACAAGCCGACGATAGAGGCGCAGATGATGACTGTGGGTGGAGCGCCAACCAGCGTAATCAATCCTCCGGCGGCGAAATCGCCAAGCGGACGCACGCCCATCACGAGCAACGTGTTCAAGCTCATCACACGCCCACGCATCTGCGGTGCCACCCGTGTCTGCATCAGTGTAATTGTCGTTGCTCCCACTCCATTCTGTGACACACCAAAGAGGAATAAGGCGAAAATAGAGAACCAGAAGAAACGACTGATGCCGAAGAGGAAGAGTGCTCCCACCCAGAGAAAGAAGGAGACCAGCAGCAGTGCGCCCTTGTACTTGAAATCGCCCAGCGAAGCAATTGTCAAAGCGCCTACGATCGTTCCGATACCGGCGGCTGCAAAGAGCAGGCCTAACTGGAAGGCATTCAGGTGTAGTATCTGTGTGGCGAAGACCGGCAAGATCAGCGACGAAGATGGTCCGAAGAACAGCAATGCGGCATAGCCGGAGAGAATCCAGGGCAGAGCCACATCCCGTCTCACTGTGCCAAGTGCAGCCCGAATCGAATTGAACAGGGAACCTCGCCGCTCTGTACTTTGCTTCGCTGCCTCCTCCGGTACGTGCATGACATAGAGCGCAACCAGCACGCCCAGGTAGCTGACTCCATTCAGGAAAAAGTTTCCCGCGTAGCCGATGATGCCGATGGTGACGCCAGCCAGCGCAGGACCGAAGACTGATGCTCCGTTGAAGACAATCGATTGCAGGGAGACAGCGTTCATCAAATTCTCTCGGGGCACCAGTACCGGAACCAGTGCAGAGCGTGTTGGCTGGTCGAAACTCAAAATTGTGCCGGAGCAGAAAGCCAGCAGCACGATCATCCAGACCTGAATCACCCCCATATACGTCAGGAATGCATACAGGAAGGCTAGCAGCATCGACATCGACTGCGTAAAGAGCAGCAGGCGGCGCTTATCGATGCGGTCGGCAATGCTGCCCCCTGGGAGAGCAAACAGGAAAAAGGACGTTGCCTGCGCAAGCGAGACGATGCCAAGCGCGAGGGCCGAACCGTGGGTGATTTTCAGCACCAGCAAGCTCTGTGCGATAATCTGCATCCACGTTCCAACGGAGGAGACGACCAGGCCAATCCACAATAAGCGGAAGTCGCGATACTTGAGGGCCTGGAAGGTCTGCAATCTCCCCTGTGGTTTTGTTGAGGTCTCTACTGCTTGCTCTCCAACTGGCGCTGTATTCTTCATGCCCGACTATCCTGCTTACCCTTCTAAGAGTGATGTATCGATTGTAGCTGACTGGAAGGCGCTTGTGCAAGCCCTTTCGGGTAAGGGGGTGGAAACTGGGAGTGAGAAAAGCTCTACCTGTCTCTCTCATGGGAGGGATAAATCAGGCGATCAAGCCAGTTCTTGCGCCCGGCAGAATCTCTGGTGACCAACTCGACGTTGGCACTATGACCATTGTTGATGTGGTTGGTCGCGCCATCCTTGTGCAGCGGGACTGTAATCTGCTGCTCCTCGCCATCCTCATCCTCGTAGTTGTCCGGCTTTGCCATCATCCAGCCCTCCTTCTCCTCATTGCGAACTGGCTCATAAGGATTGGGCAGGTCGGCGGGTGCTAGATTGCCGGAGATGATCGGCTCCTGGCGCAAAATTTGATCGCGTCGCATGGGCTGCGTCTCCTGTTGTTCCAGCTCCAGCCGGTTTTCGACTTCAGCAAGCAGACCGGCAATATTCGGGCGCAGGGCGAGGTTATCTACAGGAATACGCGACCACTGCGCCATGGCCGCCGGATAGTAGCCGGCACGATAACAGAAGAGGCCAAGCAGGGCACGAGCATCATAGATGCTTATGCGCTGCCAGAGCACAGTCTCTTCGGCGGGCGTCTCAATCACATCTTCGCCGGCCTCAATGGTTTCAACCCGGTGGAAGAGGTTGATGCCCATGATACTGTATGGGAAACCATAGAAAAGCGCGAGTCGCCGCCTGCGTGGACGGTTGGGGGGATACTTGCCGATAAAGTAGCGCCGCGTCCACGAGCCACTCGACCAGACGACCCAGGCCACAAGCAGCACGGCGATACGGGCAAGGTAACGCTGCCAGGTGAAGGGGGCAATACTGCTTAATACCCCGAGGATGGCGAAACAGGCACCCAGCGCCCAGGCACCGTAAACCAGGCGGCGGCGATCCCAGCCGAGCAGATCAAAGTGATGATGCAACGGTGTTGCCAGGAATGGACGCGGAAACTCTGTGTGCGGAATGAAGGTATCGCTCATGCTGGCATAGCGCAACAACTGCAGCCTCTTGCGGAAGAAAGGTGTCAGGATGCGTGCGGAGACCAGCGCGGAGAGTCCTTCAAGTACAAACGCGCCCCCGACCATGAGGAGGAGATACTCCTCGCGGGCAAAAATGGCGATGATTGCCAGCAAGCCACCGAGGGCTAGCGCTCCACTGTCGCCCATATAGATTTTCGCCCGGCGCCTGGCGGTACTCTTGCGTGCTGCCCACGAGGAAGGCCAGTTCCAGGGCAAAAAGCCAAGCACGCTGCCTGCACACAGCAGCGAAAGTAATTCTATAACCAGTCCTTCAAGATGCCCGGGGTAGAAAAGACCGGTCACAATGATCCCAAAGGCCAGCGCGGCACTGAAGACTAATCCCCCGGCCAACCCGTCCATCCCGTCACTAAAATCGACTGATAGTGAGGTCATAGTGCCGATCACGCCTGTCACTAGCATCAGAAAGAGAAGCCAGGCATAATCGATACCTTTGATGATGACCAGGTTGACCAGGGGGCCGATAATGGGAAGTTGAGTGTAGAGGGTCGATGGCTGCATTCCACCGGGTACCAGCCAGAAATAGAGGAATGCCGCCCCCATTGAGACGACCATCACGCCAATAAATTTATCGCGTTCGCGAATACCCTCTTTACTATATACTTTATGCCAGTCGTCCACAAAACCGATAAGCATATAGCCAGCAGTTGCTCCCAGCCCGATCAGCAGGAGCTTCCATTGATCCATAGTGAAATGCAGTACGTATCCGGCTACTATCCCTGTGACAATCAGAGCAAGCGTGAATGCCGGGCCGCCCACCAGAGGTAACTCAATAATCTTAATCTCTCGCCCGCCTTCAGCAACGTCTGAGCGATGGGGGCCGCGCTTGAACTCTCCACTGCGAAAGCGCGGAAACAACTTCATCGCAATAGCGCAAAGCAGTGTGCTGGCTACTGCACAGGCTGCAAAGATCAGTAATAACCACAGTGGAATCATAGCATCTCCCAGAAAAGGCGATCCGGCACTCAGTATTCCTTCACACATATGTACAAACGTCATACAACCGCCGTCAGTAACGTCCGCAGCAGAGATAGTAGGAGCGGGCTAGCAGGATGACTGACCTGCTCACAGGAAAAGTCGTAATTGCTCACGCGCTACCCGTCGATCATCCCAGGGTAATTTTTCTCGTCCAATAAGAATGCTTTGCTCGTGTCCTTTTCCTGCCAGCAGAATGCTGTCGCCAGCCTTCGCCCGGGCAAAAGCCTGTGCAATCGCCTGCGTGCGGTCCGCAATGCAGAGGAAATCTCTTCCCCGGCGTTTTCCCAGCGCTTCTGCTCCCTGAGCAATTTCATCCAGTATCTTTTCGCGGTCCTCCTCGCGGGGGTCCTCATCTGTAATAACGAAAAAATCTGCCATTTGCGCTGCAATACGTCCCATGATAGGACGTTTCTGCACATCACGCTCGCCTGCTGAGCCGAAAACAACCATCAATTTGCCGGTCGTGAGCGGGCGTAGGATGGCAAGCACCTTCTCCAGGCTATCAGGCGTGTGGGCGTAATCGACGATGACCGTGAAATCCTGCCCCTCGTCGATGCGTTCCATACGCCCCGTCACCCCCGCTACACTTCTCAGTCCCCGCGCAATGTCATCAGGCGCGATGCCCTGGCTGTAAGTGGTGGCGATGGCCGCCAGGCAGTTGCTCACGTTGAAACGCCCAACTAGCCTGGTCTCGATCTCTATCTCGCTATCAGGCAACAGCGCCCGGAAGCGCGTCCTATCTGCTCGCAGATGCAGGTCGACAGCGCGCACGGCAGCGGGCATGTCAATGCCATAGTCCAGGATAGGAACGCGGCAGTAAGGTTTCAATACTTCGTAACTGCTATCGTCACGATTGAGAATAGCAACGGGGCGACAGCCCAACCCTTTGTTCCGCTGCGGGTCAAGCATTTCAAAGAGCCGCGCTTTGGCTCGCCGGTAAGCCTCAATCGTTTTATGAAAATCCAGGTGCTCATGTGTGATATTGGTAACAACGCCGACATCGAACTCGCAGCCGTGGACGCGGCGCAGTTCCAATCCGTGCGAGGTTGATTCAATAACGGCGTGTGTGACTCCGGCATCGAGCATACGGCGCAAGAATTGCTGGACTTCCAGAGCTTCCAGCGTGCTTTGCCGCGTGGCGTTCTCCCACTCCTCTCCGCGAATTTTGAAATTGGCTGTCGTCATTAAGCCCGTAAGCTTACCGGCTGTATCAAAAATAGTGCTGATCAGGTTGCTGGTGGTTGTTTTCCCGTCTGTGCCGGTGATGCCGATAGTACAGAGTTGCCGTGCCGGATAGCCATAGAATGCACAGGCAAGGTTTGCCAGTGCGGTACGCACGTCGCGCACTTCGATATACGGGAGCGATAAAGCGGTCGCAGGCATTTCCAGGGCCTCGCCAAGCGCAACTACCGCTCCTCGCGTCGCTGCCTCGTCCAGGTAGCGCTGCCCATCGGTATGCGTCCCCGGCACCGCGATGAAGAGTCCTCCCGGCACAACCTGCCGCGAATCATAGGCCAGGGCACTTATCTGCGTACTGCTAATAAAAGCGTCAACATCCTTCAAGCCCTCCTTCGTCAGCAGGGCCAGCGCTGGTTGCTCTAATGCTGTTAACAGTGTTTGTAATTGCATATTGATTGAAACAAAAAACTAGTAATAGATGGTTCGAGTACGATGATAAGGTCTCATAGCAGGTACGTTTTGACCAAGCAGCCAGAGACGTTGATCGATGGCGGCAGGGGTCATAGGCTGACCCTGCCGCGCCATTTCGCGCCCCAGCAACTCGCTTGCCCAGATAGTTGCCGCACGTATTTCTACCTCCTCCTCGCTGCCAGCGGGAAGCAGTTCTTCGTTGTCGACACGCACAGCCAGAACTGGACTATATTCTAACACACCATAATAGCGCAAGACTTGCGGGAGTTTATAATCGGCAAAGGCCGTTAGCCGCTCGATATCGGAAAATGCTCCCCAGTTTTTGCCGCCAAAGGTACCATACAGGTCCGCGGCACAGATTTGCGCCCGTTTGTAGAAACGAACCTCTTTGCCACGATAGGTCGCCACGTCATGAAAGGAAGAAAAATGCTCAGCCAGCAGCGCCGCCAGTCGAGGTGCGCTTCCTCCTGCCTGCTCGATAAGACGAGCAAACTGCCCTTCGTAGCGCTCTAGCAGGACGCGACCAACCTCCCGCGCATTCTCAAGCCTCCGCTCAAAGAGAGGAATAGGTGGAGAACCCTCTTTGCCGCGCAAAATATGCGCCAGGTCCTGATTGCTTATGCTACTGAGATACTGTGCATCCCACAGCGCAATGCCCTCTTCCACTGCTCTCTTGAGCGATGCAGCCTCAGCCCAGTAGCCATTGAGCGTCTTCCCCTGATACTCGATCTGCCAGCGTGGTTGCCCTTTCTCGGCCCAGAAGCAGAAATTCAGCGCATCGAGCAGTAGCACCCAGTTGACGGTACGTTCCGTGTTGTCGTTGAAATGGTACTGTTCGTTCCACAGGGCCGCATCCAGGTCTTCGTCCATTTCTCTGCCCTGCGCCCAGGAACGGGCAAGCTCTTCAAGCCGCTCCCGGTAAATCCAGACGTTTTCCCCCTGCTCAACCACAGGCAGCGTACTCCTCAACACCCCCAATGGATCAGCAGCCTCATTGAGTGAATAGGGATTAACGTCATCGTCAAAATCTTCGTCGATAATATCCATAAAGCTTTCTTTTTATCCCTTCTCGTGGCCTTGCTTCGATTCTACTAGGCAAGACCCCTTCTCGTCAATCAATCAGGGGCTTCTGGTAAAGAAATCGGGTTCTCCCTTGCATTGACGAGAACTACCTGTTAATGTTATGCTTTCTAACACAGCAATGGTAAAGGCTAGAAATTTCCTGACTTTTTCTAGCCGTATTTCTTATAGCCGTTCGCCGCGAACTTTTAACCATTCTGATAGCGTTTTCTTACGAAAGGAGGTGCCAGTTCGGCGTCCCGGGTAGCAATTGCGGCATATCGTTGCATCGATGTACGTCGATGATATTGTCCCTTTGTCCTGTTCCTAAATATACCACCCTATTTCAGGAGGTGTTCCGTGAGTTCAACTCCACGCTCGAGCAAAGACGAGCTTATCGCGCAGGATATCAAACGCCTGCATGCCATGGGCTATGCACAGGAACTTTTCCGTGCTATGGGCGGCTTCTCCAACTTCGCAATCTCCTTTACCATCATCTCCATCCTCAGCGGTTGTGTCACGCTCTTTTATCTGACCACAATTAATGGAGGGTATACTGCTGCCTCCCTCGGCTGGCCGATTGTCACCGTGTTCGTGGTCATTGTAGCTCTGGGCATGGCCGAACTGGCTTCCGCCTATCCCACCGCCGGTGGCCTCTACTACTGGGCCTCCAAACTCGGTGGCCCCGGCTGGGGATGGTTTACCGGCTGGTTCAACCTCATTGGCCAGGTTGCGATCACCGCCGGTATCGATTATGGCGCGGCTGTCACAGTTGATACATTGTTGCACGCCTGGATTCCGGCAGTTCCGGCAGTTCCAGGCTTTAGCGACCCGGCAACGCAGAGGGTCACACTCCTGATCTATGCCTTTATTCTTGCCCTGCATGCCCTGCTCAACATCTTCGGCGTGCGCATTGTTGCCTTCCTCAATGATGTTAGTGTCTGGTGGCATATTGTCGGGGTTCTGTTGATTGTCATTGGAGTTGTTGGAGCCACTCTCATCGGCCTGCAATTCAATCCTGCGGCTCAGGGCGTGTGCTGCGGCGCGCAGGTGGCGGCATCTCATGTTCATAGCCTGAATTCCGCGGGTACGCTGTTTACAGTGAATCAAACCTTCAACGCGACGAACTTCCCCATCTGGTATGCCTTCCTCTTGAGCCTGCTGCTGGCTCAGTACACCTACACCGGCTACGATGCCTCCGCCCATATGACCGAAGAGACGGTGGGCGCTGCCACACGGGCACCGTGGGGTGTTGTGATGTCGGTTGTGGTCTCCGCCATTGCTGGCTATATCCTCTTGATGGGCCTCTCAGCCGCTTCACCCGATCTGGCTGCCGCCGGTGGCTTCGTCAATCCAGTCCTTTATATTCTGGAAAGTCGCTTGAGCTATGTCCTGGGAACGCTGCTCTTTGCGGTGATCGCGGCTGCACAGTTATTCTGTGGCATGTCCTCCGTCACGTCGAATTCACGTATGATTTACGCCTTCTCCCGTGATGGCGCGGTGCCTTTCCACAACCTCTGGCATCGTCTGGATAGGGGACGCACTCCACGCAATGCCATCCTGCTCTCGGTCGTGTGCGCCTTTATCCTGGCTATTCCTACAGTTGTGAACTACACCGCCTACGCTGCCGTCACCTCCATTGCGACGATTGGCCTCTATATCGCGTATGCGCTGCCCATTTTGCTGCGCCGCTTCGCGAAAGACTTCACCCCCGGCCCGTGGCGGCTGGGAGCCTGGAGCGCACCGATTGGCTGGATTGCTGTGGTCTGGGTGGTCTTGATCTCCGTGCTTTTCATGCTGCCTACTGTCACTCCCATTACTGCTCTGAACTTCAACTACACCCCTGTGGTGGTGCTCGGTACGTTTATCATCATCACCGTCTGGTGGCTCGTCAGCGCGCGCTTCTGGTTCAAGGGGCCGGTTATTCAAGGTTCCGAGGCTGAACTTGCTGCCATCGAGCGTAGTGTCGGCGAAACGGTCTCGGTTGATGTTGGGGGAGCTATTGGCGGCGAATAACAGCATATAAAAACGGCAAAAGATAGCATGAGAAGTAGCCAATTCTTGTGCTATCTTCTGGTGTATCTGTCTACATACTTAAATATAAGGTATAAATTCCGTTACATCTTGTATT
This sequence comes from uncultured Chloroflexia bacterium, assembly GCA_963736995.1. GTDB lineage: Bacteria > Chloroflexota > Ktedonobacteria > Ktedonobacterales > Ktedonobacteraceae > CADDYT01. The sequence goes on along the minus strand of CAVTRB010000002.1, from coordinate 476,100 downwards.
TTTACGTATTATATGGTAACATATTTACTGACGGGATTCTTGTGTAGCATCAGTAAAAGATAGTACGCATTTTCCTACTATCAAAAAGACAAAAGGGAGATGCACACAGTTTCTCACACTTTTCCGTTTGGTCTCTGTTTATCAGTTCTGGTTGAACTAGCCACCAGATCATTAGAAGAAAGGATGTTTCTCAATGGAAGAACAGCAGATTCGGGATTTTGTACATCGTGCTTCCACAGACGAGACCCTGCGGAGAAGAGCTGGCAAGTAACGCGGATGCTGTCATCATGCGTGAGGGATTTTCTCCACGTGTCGCCCGAATCATTGCAAGACTGGTACCGTATCTGTCTGTAGACCGTCAACTGGAACCGTCCTTTACCTGGTGGGTTTAGCTATTTGGCACGATGTGAGGGCATGTAGAAGTGCTGCTGTGCTAGCTAGAAATGAACACGTTTTGCATGATGTACATCCAACATACTTCTAGCGAAGCATTTTTATGGTTGATAATGCGCTCACTCTTTGCAAGTCCTTTCGCTGTTCAGCAAGCTTTGCTTGCTGAACAGCTCTCATATCTTCTGGCAGATCTCCATCCTGAACTCCGTGCAGATGTTCTTCTTCGCGTTGCAGGCTCCTGGAAAACTTTTGTCAGACTTTGCAATACCTGCTCATACACTCTGATACTTCGATGCCAACGCCTCTTCTACAGCTTCCTGCGGGAGTATGGCCGTTGCTGACTCTGCTGGTTGCGCAACATCTTGCTCCCGAATGCGATCCTCTGCCTGCCTGTCGCGTCGCACTTGCCGTCGAATGCTTTATCTGTGCGCTTGACCTGCTCGACGATGTTGAGGATGGCGATGCCACAGCTCTCATAGAAGCCATAGGCATACCCCGTGTCTTGAACGTCTCAACGACGCTTCTAGCGCTGGCACACAAAGCCGTTCTCTCACTCTCGGCCTGTGACATTGCTCCAGAGCGTATCCTGCTGCTCCTCAATACATTACAAGAAGCCAGCCTGACCGCTACTGCCGGTCAGCATCAAGACCTGCTGGCCGAGCAGAAACCGGTAGAGGCTTTTGATCAGGAGATATGCCTGGCAATCGCTGCTGGCAAAGCGGGCGCGCTGATGCGACTGGCATGTCTGATGGGAGCAATTTGTGCCGGGGCGAGCAATGAGCTATGCGAGCAGTGGGCGAAGCTGGGCGAGTTCCTCGGCATTGCCCATCAACTTGACAACGATTGTCACGACCTCTCTAACCTCCTCAACGAGAAAACAGCCTCTCCTCAGCAAAGAACACAGCCTGTAAAAACTGATCTGCAGCGTGGCAAGAAAACGCTGCCCATTGTGCTTGCCGCGCAAAACATTGCTCTTCAGGGACAGCCTCCACGGACCGATGAAGAGAAGCAGGAGAACGAAAGGCGGGCGCTGCACGAGGGAATACTTGCTGCCTGGGGCCTCTGTCTTCTCTATCGCGAGCGTGCCGCCGACTGCTTGCAGGAAATTGCCGCCCGCTCGCGGCCCATTTCCCCTGAACTGCACCTTCTCCTGGGACTCTAGCCTATTATAGCTAATCCCTGTTGCAATATCTATGCAATAGCGTATAATATAATCTGCTGTTCAGATGTAGAGGGTTCATGGAGAGATGGGAAGAGGAGCGTCTATGAAGCATATCTTTGGCTTGCGCATGAAGACAAAACGCCTCATTGTAGTTGGTGGTGCGTTGTTGTTCTATCTCCTGCTCATTGGCATTGATGCAGAGAGAACATTTTCTTATGGTATCAATACCGCCTCTCCCTTTCTATGGACGGTGTTTGGCTCATCTGTTCTGATTGCTCTGTTATTTCTTGCCATTGGCAGCCTTGTCTGGCTCTATGCCCGCAATCGTTTCATCGCCTCATTGCTTTTTTGCTTCTCTTTTACCATGATGGTAACATTTGTTGTCGAGACAGGAGCGACAGCCAATGATCCTCTGCTTTCTGCTCTGGGAGACTGGTAGTCGGTCAGTTTGCTCTGTTTCTCCTCTCAGCTCTCTTGCTGAGTTTCCCAAGAAACTATCTTGCATTGCATGCTTCAAGAAATGCGACAGCCATAGATGCGAATAGCACAGAGAGTGAACATGGTAAACAAGCTACTCTTACATTGCTCTTACGTGGCTACGTTGCCCTTCTCTTCTTACTAAGCCTTTACTCGGTTATTACAGGCTGTCCTCTTTGTATCTATCTTTTACATGGCAGCTTCCAGATTGGCTAAACAACTTTCGTTATTTCTATGATGTGATAGTTTTGATCGGAATCGTGCTCACCCTGATCATTTCGTATCGTCAATCGACCTCCCCGATATGAGCGCCAGCAGCTACGTCTCCTGGTGATCGGCATTATTATGGCACTTGCCCCTCTGCTGGTGTTGACTATCTTGCCGCTGGCGTTGAACTGGCCCGCCAGGTATGTCATCGATCCTCGTATCACGAGTCTTTCGCTGGTTCTCTTGCCTTTGGCGTTTGGCTATGCAATTCTGCGCTATCAAATTCTGGTCTTCGATACCTATATTCGTCGTGCCATTGCGGCACTGACAGGTGTTGTGGGTCTGGCAATACTCGCTTACCTGGCGATCACGCTCAGCAGTATCTTTCTACCAGGTGGCATAACCCGCAATATCGTTATTGCCGTTGCTATGGCCCTGCTTGCTCCATTGCTCTGGCATCTCACGTACTTCATGATAGATCGCCTGTTCTTTAGCGAGCGTGTACATTACCTCAGGCTGGTCGAGCGCTTCGACCGATTGGGCAGCGAACAGATCGACTTGAACGAGGCCGCGCAATTGATCACACAGGCCGTGCTCAATGCATTTGAGACATCGGAGGCCTGTCTTTTTGTGCTTGATGAGGAGACGGGCCATTATCATCTCTATCCCCCTCTCGCTCGTGAGGAAAACAAACTGAGTGAGGGCGAAAGTTCCCGGTTAGATCAGGTACAGAATCTGGTGCGCGTGCTCAATTCCCCCGTTGCGGTACAGGCAGATATGGCTGTAGAGCATGACTGGATAGCAGCCAATGCTCCTGCCGTTGAGTCCATTACACACGCCAGCCGTCCGCTCTTGCTCAGTGAAGCCGCAAGGACGGGAGAGGAGAGGCATCTGAGGCTTGCTCGCTATTTGCGTTCAACGATGTCTCTGGGAGATGAACCACTGCTGGTTCCTGTGCATGTTCAGGGTAAGTTAATCGGCATTCTGGCGCTGGCCCAGCGCGGCGACCAGCACCAGTACGGTGGACCAGACTTTGAAGCTATGGAGTTCATTCTGACTCGCTTTGCTCCTATTCTGGAGACAGCCCGCCTGTATGCTCAGGCCAACCGGCACGTCGCCCTCCTCGATACTCTCTATGGAGCAAGTTCCATGTTGAGAGAAGCATTTCCTTCCGTGGAAGACGCGGCCAGGGCCTACTCGGAGATCGCTGCCAGGGCAACTGGTGCGGGTGCTCGAGTCTGGCTCTATGATGAAAAACAACAGGCACTCAGGCGAACTGTTTTCTCCGGTCATGCTCCATATTTACAAGAAGATACTTTGTATCCCAGAGATGAAGATGATTGGATTGCCACGTTCGTTGAGGAAAGTGATTTCTCTTCCCTGTCAGCAAAGGCAAGACAAATCCTTCCATCCATTACCAGGGTAGGTACGATCCCAAACCGCCCGTTAGCCTGGCTTCCACTCAAGCGTGGAGAGCAACGGCTGGGAGTACTTGTTCTGGTTTATACTCGCCCGCACATTTTCGCGCCGCAGGAGAGGCGTGTGCTCGAGATGTTTGCCAACCAGTTTGCCGCTGCCCTTGAAAGTACGCGCATGGATATTGAACTGCGCGCCGCTTATGAGCGCCAGAAAGAACTGGATCAACTCAAAGATCAGTTTATTATCACGGCCTCCCATGAACTTCGCACCCCGCTCACCGCCGTTATGGGCTATATCGAACTCCTGGGTGAATATGCGTCAGTGCTTCCTGCTGAGCGGCTGAGCGATTTCATTGCCAAAGCGCACCGGGGCTGCGACGAACTCACGCTTATGGTCAGCAACATTATGGATGCCAGCCGCGTACAGCTAGACGCTGAAAAAATCCAGCTCACGACGGTTTCCCTGGCAGCTTCGGTACAACATATCCTGGAAATCCTGGAGGGACTGGCGCGGCGCGAGCAGCGCACCATGCAGGTCGACATCCCGGAGGATCTCTCTGTTGAGGCGGATGACCTGCGCCTGCGCCAGGTGCTGCTCAACCTCGTCAATAATGCGCTTAAATACTCTCCTGTCGGCACCCCCGTGGAAATTACGGCTCGTGTCGATGAAGCCGATCATCTGGTAACCGTATCCATACGTGACCACGGACTGGGAGTGCCAGCAGAGGAACAACAGCTCCTCTTCGAACGATTTACGCGCCTTGAACGTGATATGAACAGTCCCGTACGCGGTGCCGGGCTGGGCCTCTACATCTGCAAACAATTGGTTGAGGCCATGGGCGGCTCTATCCGTGTCGAAAGTACCGGTATTGTCGGCGAAGGCAGCATTTTTTCCTTCACGTTACATGCTGGGAAATCTGAAAAGCAGGTGGATAACACTTCACCCGCAGCCTCTCTTCTTCGCTAACCTTCACTTTTTAGAATCAAGTAGGCGCTGCATGTATTCAGCGCCTACTTGATTACATAGCAGTATAGTTTTTCATCGTTCACTATACCCACTTTTGATTCCTGTAACGTCTTTGAGAGGAAGATACAGGAATTGGCCTGTGTTGAGGGAGGTTGAGATAACTGACTTCAACACTGGCGTGTGTTTACACAATAGAGGACGAAAGGCTATGACAACTTCAGTGGTTCGGGAAGCTACGAACATTACGGCTCGTCAGCTTGAATTGTTGCACATTCTGGCAAAGCGCCAGCAAATGATGGTGGGAGATGTTGCGGAGGCGCTCAAGGTGAGTTCTGCGGCGGCTACAAAGGCCATTACCCGCCTCGAACGTAAAGGGCTGGCGACAAGGGTAGTTGATGTCATGGATCGTCGTTGTATCAATGTCCGGCTCACTCGTTCCGGTGCGGACGTTGCCCGACGCTCTTCCGGCACTGACTAGCTGCTTCTCTTTTCCTCTCTTATCCCCCTTCTGCTCGCTGATGCTCTCTATAAAGAACATCCCGTCCGTCTCCCGATAGGCATGTACCTATCAGGAGGCGGGCTGAGGCTTTACATACCCTCTTTCAACTGCGTACTGCCAAAGTGATTGCTGCAACAGGCGACGGGCACGGGAGATTCGGCTCATCACCGTCCCGATGGGGATTTGCAACGCCGAGGAAATTTCCTTGTAGGATAAACCTTCGATATCGGCCAGGATGATTGCCATGCGGAAATTCGGAGGCAAATCGCTCAGCGCCTTATACACATCCTCATCCAGATAGTGACTCAGCACCGCCTCATCGGCACCTTCGTTCATTTCCTGCCCTGTCAGGTCGCGAATGCGGTTGTACAGGTAAAAATCCTCACCCTCTGGCAGCGCTGCTGGCGTTGGATGCGCCGCCAGCCTGCGATAGCGATTGATAGCTGTTGTATTCAAAATGCGGAAGAGCCAGGCCCGCAGGTTCGTCCCGCGCTTGTAACGATCGGAGAAGCGGAAGGCTTTGAGCAGCGTTTCCTGCACCAGATCCTCGGCCTCCTCCCGGTTATTGGTCATGCGCAAAGCGGTGCGATAGAGGCTGTCCAGGTTCGCCAGCACCCCCGCTTCAAAATCCTCCTCCGGCTCCGCTGGAACTGCTGCGGCCTGCTCTTCTGGCCCCGTCTCCACTTCATCTTCAAGTGGCTCGCTTTCTGGCCCGATTTCCCCGACCCCTGCATCTTCCACTTCTGATGATCTCGGTCCAGTTGTTGTGTTTTTTGACATTCCTGGATTTTCTGACATTCAAAACTCCTGTAAAGGCGCGAAGCACACGCCGAGTCTGCCAGTACTCTGGTATCTGGCTTTTATATATTGTAGTCGTGGCTTCAACCCCTTGTACTTCCTTTTAGAAAGTATCTTATTTCAGTATACTCCATGCTTTGCGGGAATGAAAGTCCTACTGTTCTATGTTACAATGAACAGAGAGCATCACGAGCTAGCATTGGAGGATGTATATATGGATTGTCTTGAAACCGTCGCTCGTCTCCACCTGTATATAGATCGGGAGCTAACCGTCGAAGAGATTGAGGTTGTACAGCGACATCTTGAAGATTGCCGGGACTGTGATTGCCGTTTTCATTTTGATATGAAGATTAAACGGCTCGTTCATGATCGCTGTGCTTTTGAGCGCGCCCCTGAGCAGCTTCGTCAGGCTGTCATGCATTTAGCTCATACCCCGATAGGCGAACCAGTGACGTTTGATCCCGAACTGGAAGTGGAAATCCGCGCTGAATTCGAAGATTGTTAAACAATCCATATTCTACACCGGACTTATCCTGTTCCTATTCTTTTTGACTCTTGTAAAAGATCACATCACATGCTGGGATTGAGGCCAAGAGCCTGGAGCACTACAAATTTGAGCTGCGCCAGCACAAGTAGCTCGCCGATAGCGAGTAGAAGGGCGAGGCTGAAGAACGGTAAAAGCTCTCTATAACGTTCAAATGCCTGATCGCGTTTTCTCACCGCTACAATGATCATCAGGTTGATGCTACTGGCGACGGAAAGCAAGCCCGCCGTGCTCAGCAGAGCGATGGGGTAGAGGACAATCCAGCTTTGCGAGGCTACCGCGAAGAAACTGATTACCAGTCCCGGTAAAAGCAGCAAGAATGCACTCCATGATTCAACGCTGCGTCGTTCATTGCTGTCTCGCCAGAAAAGATAATTGAGAATGGGTATGGTGGTCGCTGCAAGGGCCAGTCCCGTCGCCAACCCGGTTGCCAGCCGCAGCAGGTTGTGTGGCTGGTAGAGATGAGGCAGGCCGAGGTCGAGATACAGCGAGTTGAAGCCATCTATCGCCATTGCCAGCACGCCTGCCAGCAGCGCCACAAGCATTGGCCAGCGCGGCAACTTCTGTGCCTTTCCACGCCCTGTTGCAATCAATGTCAGCACCGTGACGAAAAACCCCAGATAGATACCGGTATTCCGCGCGCATAGCGGCAACTGCTGGCCCCCCGGAAAGAAGGAGTGGCTCGGCTGCTGCGCGCAAATGCCACTATCCAGCCAGCGTAGCCGCTCTATGAGTGTTGCTCCCGGCCAGAAGACCAGTGCCGCCAGCAACGCCAGGTAGAATAGAACCAGCAAGATGTTCAGCCAGTGCCGCTCGCCTTTCTCTCTCATAAGTTCAGACCGAACGAAAAATACTGGTTCATGTAGGGAAGCAGGTTGAAGAAGATGATTAAACCTGCCAGGATCATCACCACCCCTGTCCCGATTTCAATTTTCCCCAGATGCGGCTTCAGCCACTTGAGCAGTCGACTGAAACGGTCAACTCCCAGGCCAAGCAGCAGGAAGGGAACGCCCAGTCCCAGCGAATAGCTCAGCAGCAGTAGAACGCCCTGCGAGAGCGTGGCCGCACTGGCTGCGACGCCCAGAATAGCGCCGAGGATGAGGCCCACACACGGCGTCCAGCCGATAGCAAAGACAATGCCCATCAACAGCGAGGCGGAATAGCTGGGCCGACTGGGCCGGAAATCGATGCGCTTCTGCCAGTACAACAGGGGTATTTTCAAAATGCCCATCAGGTGCAGGCCAATAATAATCAGCAGGATACCGCCAACCTCGCGCAGCACCAGCTGGTGAGCACGCAAAAAACTTCCCAATGTACTTGCGGTCGCCCCCAGAGCGACAAAGGTCAGCGTGAAACCGACCACGAACACGACCGAGTGCAAAAATGTACTGATACGAGCAACCGTGCCCTCCCGATCAACACGGGTCGTCGACTGATAGACACTCTCCCCCACCAGTTGTATCAAATACACAGGGACGAGCGGCAGCACGCAAGGCGAAAGAAATGAGGCCAACCCGGCCACAAAAGCCAGGCCGATGCTCAATTGCGATGGATTCATCCCGGAAAATAGTCTCCTCTTAAGCATCTGATCTATTTGCTGCCTATAGTATAGCGCCCACAGAGGAGACATGCAACATTCTCTGTTATTCGTTTAGGCTGACTGCACGGTCTCTATTCTGGTTGTCGTTCCTGCGCTTGTGCGTATTACCACAATGATCCCGATTGTTACCATGAGTGACGCAACTGCAACCAGAACAGGCAGAAGAACCGTTTCGCCGAGGGCAAGCGTGAGCAGGCTGGCGAGAAAACTTAAGCCATTGAAAACGCCTGCCATCAAGTTGGGTAGACGTATCTCCAACCAGCTACGTGATCGCAGCTCAAAGATTCCCGTCACTGCATACCCCAGTGTACTGGCCCCTGCTTGACGATAGAGAAACAGATCAGTCACTTTGAAACCGAGCAGGTGGTTGAGTTGCGGGTAGAACAAAGGAGTCAGCCCGAAGATGAGGGCCAGGATGGTGGCAATCACAATGAACCTTACCACCCATGATGCGATATCTGCTCTAGGCCGCGCATCATTCCGGTGGTGATAGAGCATCCAGCCGGTAGTCGCAACGATGATAATTGACGTTGCCAGGATGAGGTAAACAACGGGCCTTGCTCCGCTCGCTGTACTGGGACTGATTAGCTCAGAGGCGCAAGCATAGAGAGAAGCCATGTTAAATGTCAGCACGGCTATTACTACGAGCCTTACAGCCATCCAGCTTCCCTGTCGTATGCCCATGATAAGCGCTACGGCATAGCCGAAGGTAGCAGCACCGGCCAGCCGATAGATGTATGGATCGTTGCCGATGTAACCTGTTAGCATGGCGAAGAGCGCGGGTACCAGGAGCGGGAATAGCCCGAAGACCAGACCACCAGCCAGGGGGATGACGAGAAGCCATCGTTCAAGAGTGCTTAAGCGAGAAGATGTATCCATCATACTCACATTCCTTTCTCTCTGTGAGGTACGACGATCAAATCGCTCAAAGTACGTGCTGGTGGGCAATTTAGATCATTTTTCGCCCTCTTTACCAGAGCTACGGAAAGTTACCCCACTTTTTAAGCAATGCCTGAGCCGCTTTGATCAGACTATTTCCTTGCGAAGGAGCATATCCAAAGGCAGTTAGCTCTTTGAGTACGTAAAGAATGAGCGGGTCGTCGACCGGGGTCAGGAGAGCGAGTGTGTTCAGTGCTGTTTCCGCAACGTTTACATCAGGGTCAGTAAGAGCGAGAATGAGGTCAGGGATGGGCGAGAAGAAAGTGGCTCCACTTTCTTGCCAGCGCGACGCGAGCTGGCTGATGACGTAGGCGGCACAGGCACGCACTCCACTTTCCTCATCATAATGCAGGCAGTGCAGCAGCCGGTTGTGCAACCCGGGTTGCTGGCAATCTAGCAGTCCTATAAGCTCAAGAGTACGCTGGCGTACCCAGGCGCTTTCACAGGTCAGGAGCCGTTCGAGCGTTCCATCCTGCTCGATTTGCGTGCTGTATGCCAGCAGCGCCTTTTGTTGCCCGCTTACCCGCCCTTGCCAGGCGATATATGTCAGCGAGTCGAGGGCTGTAATCTGCACCTGCTCTTCTGAAGTTTGCAGGCAGGAGAGCAGCCAGCACACCACACGCGATCGCCAGGGCAGGCGTAACGCGCCTTGCAACACGCGCAGCGCCTCGATAGCATCCAGATAGGCCGGGGAAGCGGGATTGCTGATGATTGTACCCAGCACGGTGGTAGCATAAGTGCCCCCAATGGCAGCCAGAGTATAACTGGCCTGCTGGCGTACCTCCGGCGTTTCGCTGTGCAGCAATGGTACAATGGCAACCAGTGTTTCGCGCTGCATGAGCTTGCGCAGAACAGGGACGCCCATCATTTCTTCAAGCGCAGCCAGTGCGGCTCTCTTCACATGCCCGGGTTGCTGTGTGCATAACAGGGAGCACAGCTGTTCCAGTGCCTCTTCGCTGCCATATGTGCGCAGGGCACGAGCCGCTTGCTGTGCCACCTCCTCATCTGGGTCTTGCAGCGCCCGCAGCAGTTGCCGCGTCAGTCGTTCGTGCTGCTCTCGCGTAGTGAGCAGAGGTTGCTCCATTGCCAGCACGAATGCCGCCGCCTTCCGTCCCTCTTCGCGGATATCCGGCTCCAGGAGATGTATGAGCATCTCCAGGCCGCACGTTTCCTGCATACGCAAAAGCGCACAGGAAGCGGCAATGACGATGGGTAATGCTTCTATCCCTTCCAGACAGCGTCGCAGTGATCTCATCGTCTCTGCCGACAGTCGAACCTTTCCTGCCAGGTTTGCCAGCGCCATCGCCGCACTATAACGTGTCGACAACCAGGGCGTTTCCAGCCCCGTGTTTAGCAGCGGTTCATACTCGCTCGCTTGCACGTCCAGCGGCATCAGGCTGGTGGCTTCAATGATAGCTACCCACAGTAGTGGACCGCCCGGCTGAGGAAGCGAGGGATAAAACAAGAAGGTATCAAGGGGAAGGCGCAAATTGCGGCTCAGCAGGTACAGGAGCCGCCCGCAGCTGGCATATTGTGGCGGCTCCCATGGCCATGGTGGCGCAGTAATCTCAGGGTGCTCGCTCATAGTTCGCAATAGCAGTGAGAGGTTCGTCTCGTCCATCGCAGCGCGTGCCAACCGCCGCACTGCTCGCATGCGCACTACCTCCTCCGTTTCAGCACCCAGCAGCAAAGCCAGCGCGCCAAGTACGCTTTCCTGCCGGTTTACCTCGCGCAGGAGCAGTCGCCTTTCCTGTCGTTTTGTCGAAGATCGCGTTTCGCTGGCAGAATGTTCTCTGACCATACATTTCACTTTCCTGATAAGTAAGCAGTTCTCTTTCTGTTATATACCTGCCTACCAAGAAAGCTTATCTCTGCTTTTTTGAGAACATGCGCTGCCAGATTGGTTTTCGACCCTCTTTATTCGTCGTCTCAGCACCTTTGCTGTTTTTCTGCTCCGTTTCCTGGGAGGACTGTGGCGAGGGGAGTGGGCCGGTTGGCCCTTCTGTATCTATGGAGGTGGTGGGGGGCGGCGCAGCTTCAATTGTTGGTACCGGTGAAAGCGGGGAGGCTGGCTGGTGTTGCTGGGAGGGCCGGTTTTCGGGCCGGGGCAAAAAGGGTGTATCTGCATCGATATAGTGCGGTCGCTGCGCCTGTGGACGTTTTGGCGGATGGATGACAATTGGTTCTCGACCGCGTGGGCGTAGCGGCGAATGTGTTCCTGTCTGAAATGGCCCTGAGGCCTGGAAGCTATTTCCTGCTCCTGTCAGAAGGGTGGGGGACTGTAGATGAAGCGCACGCAGTTCTTGCGCCATCAGTCTGGCCTCAACATAGCGATGGTTGCGGTCCCTTGTCATCGCTTTCAGAATAATTGCCTCCAGCTCCGGCACTACTTCCGCATTGAGCGCCGAGGGTGGACGAAGCTCTCCATCGGTGATGGTATGTGTCAGCTCGGGCAGCGAGCGTCCTGTGAATGGACGCTGCCCGGTCACCATCTCATAGAGCACAACGCCCAGAGCATAGATATCGCTGCGGTTATCCAGTTCCTGCCCCCATACCTGTTCGGGTGAGGAGTAATAGAGACTGCCCACGAGCGTCCTGGCAACCGTAATTTTTTGCAGCCCGATGGCACGTGCCAGCCCGAAATCCATCACCTTGATTTTTCCCCAGCGATCCAGCATCAGATTTTCCGGCTTAATGTCACGGTGAATGACATGGCGCTCTCGATACGCCACATCCAGCGCCTCGGCAATTTGGGCCGCGTACTCTGCCGCCAGGTACTGGGGAATGGTTGTATCCAGTTGAAGCAAACTGGCAAGCGTTGGCCCCTGTACATACTCCATGACGAAATACAGCAGCCTGTTTTGCTGCCCCGCGTCATAAATTTGTACGATATTCGGATGATTCAAGCCCGCGATGATCTGTGCTTCGCGAATGAAACGCGCCACGTAGGAGGCATCCTTCGCCAGCGACTGTGGTAGCACCTTGACGGCAACCTCGCGGCCAAGCGCAATCTGCTTTCCCCGATAGACCATGCCCATGGATCCCCGCCCAATTTCCTCTTCCAGCTCATAACCGCCAAGACACTGACCCGCCAGTTCGTTCATAATGTTCTGCCCTCGTGAGTTGTGAGGTTGTTTGCTCGCTCCCTATTACAATAAACGTATGAGCTACGAAATTGAGCAGGTTCTGACCAGAAAGTACAGGGAATCGATTTTTCTAGTGTACACAGAAATCCCACGTATCGCTGTTCACACCTGCGATACGTGGGGCAGCTATATCTTAATCCAGGTAATCCTTGAGGATGCGGCTGGCCGCGGGATGACGCAGCTTGCGGATAGCACGCTCCTCGATCTGGCGCACGCGCTCGCGTGTTACCTTTAGCTTCTTGCCCACCTCTTCCAGGGTATGATCGTGATCGTCTGCCAGGCCAAAGCGCAATTCGATGACCTGCCGCTCGCGGGTCGTGAGCTGGCCAAGTGCCTTGCGCAGCTCCTCGCGCAGCAGTTCGTGTTCGGTGACCTCGACTGGCCCGCGCTCGCGCATATCTTCGATGATGTCGCCAAGCGTGTTTTCCTCTTCCTCTGAGAGTGGCGCGTCGAGCGAGAAGACCTTTTCGGCCCAGATCAGTAACTCGCTCACGCGATCAGCCGTCATACCCAATCGTTCGCCAATGCTCTCTGGCGTTGGTTCCCGTCCAAGCTCCTGGTACAGCTGGCGTGTCATACGTTTGACGCGCATCACCTCTTCCATGATATAGACAGGCAGCCGGACGACACGTGTCCCTTCCAGAATGGCACGGGTGATGGCCTGCTTAATCCACCACGTCGCATAGGTCGAGAAACGAAAGCCTTTGCGGTAGTCGAACTTGGTCACGGCGCGAATCAGGCCAATGTTGCCCTCGCCGATCAAATCTTCGAGGGTGAGTCCCTGCCCTACGTATTTTTTCGCGATACTTACCACTAATCGCAGGTTGGCTTCGATCAACTGGTTGCGTGCGTCGCGGTCTCCCTGTTCAGCACGTTCCGCCAGGTAAGATTCACGAGCCGCGGTGAGCAGCGGAATCCGTGAAATCTCGCGCAGATAAAGTCGTAAGCTATCGCTTTGTGCCAGGCTATTCAAATCTGTATCCTGTCCTGTGTCCCGCTCTGGTTCAGTTGGTTTATCTTGTTCGGCGTCGTACATGACGTGTTGTTCCAATGTCTTTACTCACTCTCCCCACTCGCAGCAACAGGAGTCTTCCTCCATGTTTGCCGTCCGTCGGCTCGTTTTCGGCGACATCAACAATAGCATAGGCTCAGTTCAGTTCGCTTCATTGTATCATACTCGATGGCTATTGCAAGCCATCAGACAGATTTGGATGTTACAATGAAACGTTTTCACCTATGATAACGCACAACTATTCAATCTGTAGCATAGTGTTTTTGCGGTCTGTATTCCCGCACCTCCTCTGCTTCATATCAGCCTATATTACTGTTTCGGATTATTCCGCAGGATGCGTAGAGGAGATGGCGGCTTTTGTCCATTATATCTCAGGTATTTTTTTACGTCCAATATTTCAGAGCCAGTTTCTGGCACTTCTGTTGGCCTGAGAAGGAAATATCTGGCATAATCTGAAGCGCAATAGTATAATTGCAGGCAGGTTGAACGATTGAGAAATGTTCCTCTGCTAGCAGGTAGCTCTAACGGAGTCATTGGCATGCTATAAAAAGGCTCTCTAGTATGTCATGCTGAGCGCAGCGAAGGATCTAAGGCCATGAGATGATTGTTCTAGCTGCTTTAGATCCTTCGCTGCGCTCAGCATGACATGTCCGGGCCAGTTTTTCATGTCTGGCTAGCTACTTAAGGAAGGCGAAGCAATGAGCTTGCCGTTGCCATTGGATGCAGGCACTACAATAGGTGGTCAATATATCGTCGGCGCGCTCATCAATAGCGGCGGCTTCGGGGCCGTGTATCGTGGCATCGATAGCAGCGAGGGCGACCGTCCCTGCGCCATTAAAGAAACGTATGATGTCAGCCCTGCCGCCCGACGCCGCGCCTTGATGGAGGCCAGCATCCTCTTTACGGTGAGCAGCAAACACCTGCCGCGAGTCTATGACGCCTTCGAGGACAACGGACGTTTCTATCTCGTTATGCAGTTGATCGAGGGGCAGAACCTGCAACAATTGCTCAGAAGGCGGGTGAGTGCCAATGGACAGCCCTTTACGGAGCAGCAGGTTCTGACATGGCTCCTCCCCATCATGCAGGTATTGCAAGAACTGCATAGCCGCAACCCTGCTGTGATTCACCGCGACATCAAACCATCCAACATCATTCTCACGCCTGAACGCAGCGCCGTCCTGGTCGATTTTGGCCTCACCCGGCTCTACGATCCCGATAAAAGTGGGCAGACCGGCCCCACACGCGCTGTCTCAGAAGGTTTCAGCCCCATCGAACAGTATCTCGGCAAGACCACGTCGCAGTCCGACATCTACGCGCTGGCCGCAACAATGTACATGCTGCTGACCGACACGCTTCCTCCCACGTCACTCAGTCGCAGCATGCACGATACGCTGCTCGCGCCGCGTATCTGCAATCCTGCCATCTCGCCGCATGTCGAGCGTGCCTTGCTCAAGGCCCTTGCCATCCAGCCCGAAGATCGTTACCAGAGCATGGCGGATTTCGCCCGTGCCTTGCGACAGAGTTCCTTTGACGCCCATAACGACCCAACCATTGCGCAGCCGATTGCGTACCCAATCGCGCAGCCCATTCCACCACCGCCGCCGCCACCACCGGCTGTGTCCTCACCAAATCCCGTAGGCGCTCAATTTATTGTGCGCACTGCCGATTTATCGGCCCCCGGGGCTGCACCCGCAAAAGCTGCCGGGAACCGGAAGGGAAACGGGTACGGGCCGCAGCCAGCCCCGTCGACTCGCCCTATCAGCACGCCTACTTCTACTCCTGGCAGCGTGACCATACCTCCTGGTTACGTTCTGGTACCACAAACCGCTCTCGAGCCGCAAAGGCCGCTGCCCGGTGCAACGGGTCAGGGCTGCCTCTGGGGATTGCTGCAAGGCATCCTGTCTGCCCTGATCGTGCTTATCCTCAAAAAAGAGGCGGATTTCTATCTGGCAATTGGCATTGGCTTCCTTTTCTACCTGCTGGCCGGATTCTTCACTACCCGTCGCGGTGGCAACGCCATACGTGGAGCAATGGCCGGTCTCTGGGCAGGCATTACCGGCACAGTTTTCTTCTGGATTACCCTGCTTCTCGGCGCAGTCATTCTGGTGGCAGCTCGTATCAACGCCGATACCCAGCGTGCGCGACAGTTGGGAACAACGTTGCCCTCTGACGAAATTCAGCGGGCATGGAAGGCGGTTGTACCCATTTTCTCGTCTCATCCCGGCACAGCACAGACCTCAACAGGCTCTGTCATCTTTGTCTTTCTTATAGCCGGTATATTCCTGGCTCTGGCCTTTGGCCTGCTTGGCGGCTACCTGGGTCGTTCCCGCCACCGTGCAAAACTGCGCCGCAAAACAAAGATGGTATTGAAAAACGCCTGAATAGGACGGAAGTCATTCTTTTTTCACAGAAAGGGCCAGGCATCCGTAGGGGCGACTTACAGCGTCACTGGACATCCGTAGGGGCATCCTTCATGGTTGCCCGCGGCCAGGAGCGCAGCAACTGGCCTGCCGTGCTTGTTGGATAGAGAAAAATCGTAGACAGGTTTTTGGGCCAGACTGCCGTCCCGCTTCGCTGTCGGCAGCGGGCAACCATGAAGGATGCCCCTACGGGCTTCTCGACAACCATAAAGGATGCCCCTACGGAATTGCGGTACCCCTGAAGGATGCCCCAGATTTCGGGCAACCACCTGAATGGTCCCTCTAATGCTTGACGTTTATGGTACCATTTTCCTTGCAATGTCTCGATAGACATCATTTTGATAGAAGGCAGGCAACCTACTTGAGCACCGAAGAACTGGCGTACCAGCAAACAACACTCAGCACATCATCCACTGAAGAAACACTTTCAGTCACTGCAGTGGCGCAGGCGCTCACTGGCGAGTTAGCGCTTCCCGCTGCCCAGATTGCGCGCACTATTGCCCTGCTTGACGAAGGCAACACCATCCCCTTCATTGCCCGCTATCGCAAGGAAGTGACCGGCAGCCTCGACGAGGTGCAGATACAGGCCATTGCCGACCATGCTGCCGCCTTACGGTCACTGCACGAGCGCAAAGCCGACGTGCGCCGCCTCATTGATTCCCAGGGCAAGCTCACCCCGGAACTGGCAGAGGCCATCAGCAACGCGAAAACGCTGCAGGAGGTGGAAGATCTGTACCTGCCGTATCGGCCCAAGCGTAAGACGAGGGCTAGCGTCGCCCGCGAAAAGGGACTTGCCCCGCTTGCCGAGCTTATTTTGCAACAACCCGAGCAGCGTGGAGACCATGCAACCATCCTTGAGGAGGCGGCTCAACCCTATCTTGATGCTGAAAAAGGCGTCGAAACCAGTCTCGAAGCCTATGCGGGAGCGCGCGACATCGTGGCCGAAATGATTGCCGAAGATGCGAACGTGCGTGGCAGCCTGCGCGCCACCTTTTTCAAGCGCTCCACCGTCTCGGCCCGTGTGGTCGGTCCCGACAAAATTGCCGAAAAGGACCCCAACGGTGTCTACCAGTTGTATTATGAATTCAATGAGAGCGTGACGAAGATGGTGCCGCACCGCGTGCTTGCCCTGAACCGGGCCGAGCGCGAAGATGTCCTGCGCCTCAGCATCACCCTGCCCTACGAGCAGGCCCAGTCCGACATCACCAGGCACTACCCCATCAAGCCACGCTCTCCCTTTGCGCGGCAGTTGGAAGATGCGATGGAAGATGGCTACAAACGCCTGCTTGCCCCCGCTATGGAGCGCGAGGTGCGCGTGGAACTGACGCGCCAGGCCGAGGAGCACGCCATCAACATCTTCGCCGCTAACCTGCGCAACCTGCTCTTGCAGCCTCCCCTGCGCGGCAAGAAAGTCCTCGGCATCGACCCCGGCTACCGCACCGGCTGCAAGCTCACCATTGTCGACGAGACCGGCAAATATCTCGAATCCAATACTCTCTATCTGTATCAGTCGGAAAAAGCCGCACAAACGTTGCGCACATTGCTGGCGCGGCACAACATCAGCGTCATCGCCATCGGCAACGGCACCGCCTCGCGTGAGACCGAGCAGCTGGTCGCGGGCCTCATGCGCGAGCTTGAGCAGGAAGGCGGCAAGAAAGACCAGTTAGGCTACGTCATTGTCAGCGAGGCCGGTGCCTCCGTCTACTCCGCCTCTGAGATAGCGCGGCAGGAATTTCCCACGCTCGATGCAACGCAGCGCGGCACCATCTCCATTGCCCGTCGGCTGCAAGACCCGCTGGCCGAACTGGTCAAAATCGATCCCAAAGCCGTCGGCGTCGGCCTCTACCAGCACGATGTCGATCAAAAGGCGCTCGCCGCCATGCTCGAGCGCGTCGTCGTCTCCTGCGTCAACTTTGCCGGAGTCGAGCTCAATTCCGCCTCCTCTGCCCTGCTCAAGCACGTCTCCGGCATCAATGCCCGCGTCGCCAACGCCATCGTCAAGTACCGCGAGGAACACGGTCCCTTCCGTACCCGCCAGGAGTTGTTGAAAGTGCCCGGCCTCGGCCCCGCCACTTTCGTACAGGCTGCCGGTTTCCTCAAAATTGCCAGCGGCCCCGAGCCGCTCGACAACACCTTCATCCATCCCGAAAGCTACGATGCCACCCGCAACCTGCTCGACCTGCTTCCCGCAGGCGACAACGACAACGGCAAATCTCAGAAGCCAGCCGAGCGCATCGCGCAGTATCGCCATCTTGTCAAGCTGCAAACCAGCCTCGGACGCGGCAACCGCAACCGCTCGTCCAACGTAGGGGCGCAATTCATTGCGCCCGACGAGCAGTCCGTCTGGGCCGACCTCGCCCGCAAAATCGGCGTTGGCCTGCCCACGCTCAACGACATCCTCGAAAACCTGGAAAAGCCCGGCCTCGATCCCACGCGACGCCCTGCCCGCGCCCATCCTGCGCCACGACGTGCTCAAAATGGAAGACCTCCAGCCCGGCATGCTCCTGCAAGGAACAGTACGCAACGTCGTCGACTTCGGAGCCTTCGTCGACATCGGCGTCAAGCAAGACGGCCTCGTCCACATCTCCGAACTCGCCGACCGCTACGTCAAAGATCCGCTAAGCATCGTCTCAGTGGGCCAGGTCGTCCAGGTGCGCGTCCTCAAAGTCGACCTGCAACGAGGAAGGGTGCAGTTGAGTATGAAGGATGTGGGGAGGTAGTTATTAAGTTGCGAACATGATAGACGAAGTCGCAGAAATGCGGTTTCGTCTACTGTATAGTAGGGTTAACCGGAACGGATATATTCCCATTGTCACTGCAACCACTCAATATCAGCGCACCAAAGCCGCTCCGAAAGGCTTGCAAATGAGAACATGTAGAAGCTGTTGTTGTACCTGTTGTTGAAGTGATCTTCTCCCTGACCTGACAGTGGGAAGCACTGGATGTAACGGTGAAAACATAGCTATTTGATTTTCCATCGGTATAGGTTAGTGAAGCGGGCTTACAGCGTTGGAAAGCTTGCCAGAAACAGCTTCCCGCATTCTCGGCAGAGGCTGTACCTTCGGTTGCAGGATTAATCGTCCCGCATTGCAGCGTTTGAGGAGGTGTTGGCGGACTCGGAGTTGTGCTACAAGACACAATCATCAGGCATGCTATCGAAAGTAGCCAGAGTAGTTTACAGGTACATCGAAACCTCTCATGAGGTGTTGCCTTCATCATGTGGTAGACCGCTTTCATGGCTGAACTCCTAATAAACCACTTTCAAGACGGATTATCAAATAGGACGGCGTTTAGAACGTGTGAATGTTTCACATGCTCTAATTCCCTGAATATTGTCTCAAATAGTATAAGTTTGCAGACATACTCAGCGCAAGATGCGGAGTATTTCTGTCCAGCTTCGTCCTCCATCGGTTGTCCTATAGAGGAAAGAGGTGGTGGAATCGGCGCTCACAAGCACCCAGCCAGTCAGGTGAGAGACGAAGCTGATAGACTGAATGCCGTTTGGTGCAGGGCCAGAGACGGTTTGCCAGTGCTGGCCCGCATCCTGCGTCGTATAGAGAGAGATTCCACTGTTTCCTATCACCCAGGCATTATTCATATCCAGTAAGGAAATACCAGCCACGGTTTGCGCCGCACCGCTGCTTTGAGGGACAGCAGTATAGAGTGGGGCTGTGCTGCTCCAACTCACCCCTCCGTTATGTGTTACATACAGAGCGAGTCCTTCGTCATGGCTGGTAGCGTAGAAGAGGACAGGGAGGATGCCATCTTGTGCTGTAAAGAACTTGGGTGCAAGCGCAGAGAGGCCAACAGCTGTCTCTCCAGGAGGGAGTGGTAAGGACTGAGGGTGCCAGGTGACGCCACCATCACGGGTCACGTAAAATCGTGCGGGGCTGGTGAGGTCGCTATAGCCAGCACTGGCCCACCCTGTTCTGGCATCAAGAAAGCCGACTGTCCAATCATAGACACCGTTCGGAAGCTGGGTAGCAGAGGTACCAGTGCTGGCTATAGTTATCCAGGTATTGCCTCCATCAGTAGTGCGAAAAATCGAGAGTGACTCACCGGTAGTGAGAGAAGCATTAAAGAGAAGCCAGCCGTCCTGAGCATTGATAAAGGTAACGTATGCTGTCGCATTGCTATCAGCAGGAGGAGAGAGTTGTCTCTCTTGCCATGTCTGCCCACCATCCGTTGTATGATAGACCCGGTGACGGGCCGTGACCACCCATGCAATAGATGGGCTAAGAAATACAGTTGTCTCTCCGTCATCATACTGCTGACCACTGGAATACGGTGGAGAAACATTTTTCCAGTGTAGGCCACCATCTGTCGTGCGCAAAATATAGCCCCCGACTGCATAGAGGTTGGGGTGGGTAAATGCCCAACCCGTTGAGGCATCAATCATATGCAGGGCAATGATCGGCAATTTTGTGGTCTGTGGTGAAACAGGTGAGGAAGAGGGAGTAACGACTGCTGTAGCTTTATGGGAAATAGTTGCAACAGTTATGGGTGTTCCAGAGGAATTCGCTGAAGCACATCTTGAGAGAAGCAACGAGATACTGATAAGAAATGCCGCTAACGCAGGGCTTAGCCCTGTTCTGTTCTTGTGTTGATGAATTCTTGCCGATAGAAAGCTGATTTTTTGCTGCATGCTCCTGTGCCTTTCTTAAAAATATGTTCAGGGAGCTCGATTGGGCCACCTGGAAGTATAGCTTAGAAAAATCTTTTGATCTGTGAAGTACATCACAGTCTTTTCCTTACCTCACCCTTTCCCTTTTGCTCAGTTTGCCTCGCTACAGAAAAAGGTGTTATAGTCCCTGTTAAGAGCGCCGAGGCTCTACTTGAACATGAAGGCCGCGAACTTTCCCGCCGCTTTTCCGGGCGACCCTATTCTCGTTATTTCATTTCCATTCAAAGGAGGAGCCAGGATACATGAAGGTCGAAGATGTCATGACCACCGATGTGATTACGGTCAAGGAGCAGGAGAGCAAGCAGCAGGCTGCCCGTCTGCTCTCGCAGCACCGCATTAGCGGCCTGCCAGTTGTCACCGATGACAATGCGGTCGTGGGCGTGGTGACCGAGTACGATGTCATAGGCAAAGAGGGAAAGACGGTTGCTGATATTATGACCCGTGCGGTGATCAGCGTCACGCCTGATACCGACCTGGAAGAGGTCAGCCGCATCCTCGTGCATGAACGTATCAAGCGGCTGATCGTCCTCGATCAAGGAAAATTAGCGGGCGTTGTCAGCCGGGCAGACCTGGTAAAGGAGATCGCCACACGCTGGGTCTGCACCGTCTGTGGGGAAGTGACACATAGCGAGCGAGAGCCGGAGGAATGTCCGCGCTGTGGGAGCAGAGCAGTAGTTGCCTCAACTGAGGCCGCACCACCGGGGTCGTAAGGGCATGCCATAAAAAGGCCCTTTGCCATGTCATGCTGAAACATAAAAAGGCCCTCTTGCCATGTCATTCTGAGCGCAGCGAAGAATCTGAAGCATAGTGAGGAGAGAGCATGGATACAGAGAAGCAAACGCAGATGAATGTACAGGAGGCTCCGTCCACTCAAGAGCACGCCCCTGCTCCATTGCCTGAGGGTGAAGACCGGGAGACCCTGTTACACTACTATTATGAGATGGTGCTCGTGCGCTACTTTGAGGAAAAGGCCGCGCAGATGTATCAGCGGGCGCGTATCGGCGGCTATTGCCATCTCAATCTGGGTGAAGAGGCCACGGTTGTTGGCTTCTGCGCCGGTCTGGCCCCGGATGATTACGTCTACACCAACTACCGCGAGCACGGCTATGCCATCTGTCGCGGCATCTCCGCTGACGCCGTAATGGCCGAGTTGTTTGGCAAGGAAACGGGTACATCGCGCGGGCGCGGCGGTTCTATGCACCTGTTTGATCTCAAACGCCACTTTATGGGTGGCTATGCCATCGTCGGAGGTCAGATTCCACTGGCGACCGGAGCCGCTTTTGCCGTGGCGTACAAGGGTCAGTCGCAGGTGGTGGCCTGCCAGATGGGAGATGGCACTACCAATGGCGGAGCCTTTCACGAGTCACTCAATCTCTCGAAGATCTACCGCCTGCCCATTATCTACTTCGTCGTCAACAACAAATATGGCATGGGCCTGCGCGTCGAGAAGGGATCGGCTGTCCCCGAACTGTACCACAAGGCCTGCGCCTACGATATGCGCAGCGAGCGGGTGGACGGCAATGATGTGCTGGCCGTGCGCGATGCCATACGCGAAGCTGCCCGCGTTGCTCGCGAGCAGCGCGAACCCAGCCTGATCGAGGCGGTCAGCTACCGCTTCCGGGGCCACTCCGTCGTCGACCCGGACCGCTATCGCAACAAGGAGGAGGTGGAGGCAGCGCGCAGCCACGATCCCATTCTGGACTTCGCCGCCCGCCTCATTGCCTCTGGCCTCACCGATCAAGAGGGCATTCACGAACTCGATGAGCGGGCTAAACGCGACGTGGATCACGCTGTCACCTTCGCCGAAGAGAGTCCAGACCCACCGGTCGAGGGACTCTTTGATTACATCTACGCCCCGCCCGAACCTGACAGTGGCTCATAAGCGCAGGGAAGAAAGGGAGAGCAAAGAGATCATGGCAGAGATCACGTATCGACAGGCGCTGCATGATGCGCTGCGCGAAGAACTGCTGCGCGATGAAAATGTCTTCTTGCTGGGTGAGGAGATTGGCACCTTCGAGGGTTCCTATAAAATCACTGCCGGGCTGTTGAATGAGTTCGGCCCGAAGCGTGTGGTGGATACCCCCATCGTCGAAAACGGCTTTGTAGGCATGGCAACCGGTGCCGCCATGCTGGGTCTGCGACCCATTGTAGAGATCATGACCATCAATTTCATCGTGCTCGCGATGGATCGAAATTGTCAATCATGCCGCGAAAATCTACTACATGTTCGGCGGTCAGTGTCCCGTCCCGATGGTGATTCGCACGCCCGGTGGTGGCGGACAGCAACTGGCGGCCACCCATTCGCAAAACCTGGAAGTCTGGTTCGCCCACGTCCCCGGCCTCAAAGTGGTCGCTCCCTCGACTCCCGCCGATGCGAAAGGGCTGCTGCACTCGGCTGTGCGCGACAACAATCCGGTCATCTTCCTGGAAAATCTGGCCCTGTATAATACGAAGGGTGATGTTCCTGGCGGCTACTACACGACCCCCATTGGCAAGGCGAATGTGACCAAAGAAGGCACCGACCTGACGATCATCAGCTATTCGCGTATGGCGGCTGTTGCCCTGGACGTTGCGCGCCGCCTGGAAGAGGAACGCCGCCTCAGCATCGAGGTGATTGATCTGCGCACCCTGCGCCCGATGGACATGCAGACGGTCATTACATCGCTTCAAAAGACCAATCGGGCTATTATTTTTGAAGAGGACTGGCGCTCCTTCGGCATTGGAGCCGAGATTGCCGCCATCTTGCAGGAAGAGGCGTTCGATGCTCTGGATGCGCCCATCAAACGTGTAGCGAGCGTGGAAGTGCCACTGCCCTACTCCAAACCACTCGAAATGGCCGCACTAACCGGTGCCAGACAGTTGATGGAAGCGATTGACGAGGTCGCGCCACGACGCAGCAGATCGTTTCAATAGAGGGAGATAGCTATGCCTGATGTAACAATGCCCAGACTCAGCGATACCATGCAAGAGGGAACCATTGCAAAGTGGCTGAAGAAGCCAGGAGATCAGGTCAAGCCCGGCGATGTGCTGGCAGAGATTGAGACGGACAAGGCCACGATGGACCTGGAGAACTATGACAGCGGCGTGCTCGAACAAATCCTGGTGCCGGAGGGTGAAACCGTGCCAATCGGCCAACCCATCGCCATTGTTGGTACCGGCCAGAGCGTGCAGCAGCAAGCGCCACCCACCGCTCCATCCAATGCCGTCCCTGCCTCTGCTGCTCATCCTCAAGAGACGCCTCCAGGCCCAGCATCAGGTTCTCAAACTCCCATTTCAGCCGCACGTGTACAGTCAGATAGAACGGATACGCAGGCAACCAGCACTGAAGAACATGGTAATGGCAGGGGTGCCGCGAGAATCAAGGCATCGCCACTGGCCCGTCATATGGCTGAGGAATACGACATCGATCTCAGCCGCGTCCAGGGCAGTGGCACCGGTGGTCGCATTGTGCGCGATGATATCGAGGACTATCTTCAAGAGCAGCACGTTGCACCTGATGCAGTCGCTGCTTCAGTGACTGTGACGGCGACCTCTGCCGTCAAAGAGCAGCAAGCTCCCGCACCTGCAGCGCAGTCACCTGTACCCCTTACCCCACCTGCTCTTGCTCCTACCGTACCGGTAGCTCCTACAACGCCAGCAGAGGAGGCGGAAGTCAGCAAACTCTCGCGGGTGCAGCTGCTTATTGCGAAGCGTCTGACCGAGTCGAAGCAGA
The DNA here is from genome assembly GCA_963736995.1 of uncultured Chloroflexia bacterium. GTDB lineage: Bacteria > Chloroflexota > Ktedonobacteria > Ktedonobacterales > Ktedonobacteraceae > CADDYT01. The sequence continues at coordinate 452,122 of CAVTRB010000002.1, read as the reverse complement.
CCATTCCCCACTTTTATGTCAGTACCGAGGTCGATATGACCGACGCCCTGGTGCTGCGCCAGCAATTCAACGCCAGCGCCGGAGAAGAAGGCGTCAAGGTCACAGTCAACGACCTGATCGTCAAAGCGGCGGCGCTCGCGCTTGAAAAGTTCCCCGAGGTCAACAGCACCATCAAGGACGATCAGCTTATCAAGCACAAACACATTCATGTGGGCATCGCCGTCGATGTTCCAACCGGGCTGGTGGTGCCGGTGATCCGCGATACGAATGTCAAGGGGGTGCGCTCCATTGCTCGCGAAGCCAAAGCCCTGATTGCCAGAGCCAGGGCCAATAAGCTCTCTACGACCGATCTTGAGGACGGCACCTTCTCGGTTTCCAACCTGGGCATGATGGATGTGAGCGAATTCATCGCCGTCATCAACCCGCCCCAGGCCGCCATTCTGGCTGTGGCCTCGACCTATAAGCGCTTCGTGCCAGTGAATGATCAACCGGTCATACGCGACTTGATGACCATGACCCTCTCCGCCGACCATCGCATTCTCTACGGGGCAACCGTGGCCCGCTTCCTGCAAGAGGTCAAACGTCTACTCCAGAACCCGTATAATCTGCTCGGGTGAGGTGACATGAACCGTCCTGCTCCCCAGGCCAGCCGCCAGGGCTGGCCCTACTATACGCGATCAAGTGCGCTCGCATCTCGAGCATAGCAGGATGTGGGGAGCGATGCGAGGACGTATATAGTAGGGATACCCCTTGCGGGTATCCTGGGGGAGGTGGAGGTATAGGGTGGAGCTCCCCAGCAGCCCAATGTGGCTATAGGTTTATCAGAGGCTTTTAAGGATTATAGATATGGCGATAGCACTTGTCAAGATGAGCGCATTCAATTCTATTGGCTTACCTGCTGCACCGCCTCCTCCTGAGGAATGTATCGTTCGGCGTGGCCCAGCGCGGTAAACGAGAAGCCGAGCGGAATCAGGAAGTTGAGCGCCCCGATTACAGCGTATACCAGCACGACGTTGTGCGTCTCCTGAATTGCCAGTCCGCCGACAAGACTCCCCAGGGGAATAGCGGAAAATGCCAGCACACTGGCAATGCTCATGACTCTACCAAGCATCTGGTTCGGCACAATCGCCTGCCTTAAACTGCTTGTATTGATATTGAAGAGCATACCCAGTCCAGCTATCAACGCCCAGAGGATCACTGCCAGCCAGTACCAGCGCGTGAAGGCAAGCGCGATGCTCAGCAAACCACCCAGCATCAGCGCACTCAAAGCAACCTTACTGAACGACCAGCGTTTACGCAGCAAACCAGCCGTTGATGCGAAGACGACGATACCGATGCTGGCCGCCGAGTAGAGGAGGCTTACCTGTGCATCGCTGGCTGCCAGTTGCTGCTTGGCGAACAGCACAAGCTGTGCGCCGACTGTTGTGAAAACGAAATTTTCCAGCGCCATCATCATTGAAATATTGCGCAGTACTGGATGTCTCAAAACATAACGCAATCCCTCAACCACGTCCTGTCGCAGACTCGACGGTGCGCGTTTCTCACTCGTGTTAAAGCTGATGCGAATGAGCGCCAGCGAGAAGGCTGAGATGAGGAAGGACAGCCCGTCAAAGAGCATGAGCGAGGTAATCGGCAGGAGAGTGACAAGCGCGCCCGCCATTAGCGGCCCCAGAATACTGGCTCCCGAATAGCTTGCCTGGATGCGCCCGTTGGCCGTCACCAGGTCGTCGCGATTGACCAGCGCAGGGATGGCCGCGAATTGTCCAGCCTCAAAGCAGATGGTCAGCATCGATTGCAGGAAGCCGACGGCGTAAATCCACCATACCGTGAGTAAGCCGGAGAAGGCCATGAGTGAAATAGAGGCAATGACCAGCGCCCGTGCCAGGTCTGTGAAAATCATCATGTGCTTGCGGTTCACCCTGTCCGTCCATGCTCCAAGCACGAGGCCAAAGAGCAGGTAGGGCAGAAACTCCGCCGCCGTCGTAATGCCTAGGTTCAGCGCCGAGCCAGTCAGCTTGTAGACTAGCAGGGGCAGCGCGAAGAGGGTGATGGAACTGCCAAGGTTGGAGATCGTCTGCCCCGCCCAGTACTTCCAGAAATCGCCATTGAGGCCTGCTCCCTTGCTGGGCTTCTCTGCCTGTACGCTTTCGACATGTTCTGGCATTACTCGCTCCTTTTTACGCTACACCCCTGTTAATCGTTTTCGTTCTCTGCCTCCTGTGCTGGAAGCACCGTGGGAGAGCCTTGCATATAGTTCGGAGATTTGAACATGGAGATCAAGAGGCCATAAATCTGCCCATCGGGGTCAGGCACTTCTCGCAAGAAATCCTCCGCAATGCCATCCAGTCGCTCTTTATAGACTTTTGCGCGCTCAGGAGAGAGGCGGGCATGAGGAAATGAACTGCCACAAAAGGTATCTTCTTCTCGCGTCGTTGCCAGCGTTTCGGCATATTCATCCCGCGCATCCGTCATGATTTGCAAACCGATCGCTGTATCACCTGCGATCTCATCCGGCAAATCAAAAACGAAGATGCGGGCCGTGCGCGTGTAATACTTTGCCACGATGCCATGCACCAGTCGCCGCGCTGCCACTCGCGCCAGTCCCGCCTCTTCAAGCACCTGCAAATGATACCCTATCGTGCCGTGTGACGCTTTCAGCCGTTGCGCAATCTGCTTCGCCGTCGCGGGCTGGTTTTGAATGATGCTTAAGATACGCCAGCGCAAGGGGTCGCCAATTGCCTTAAACTGCTGCGCCGTATTGACCGGCAGCTTCGGCGGCAGTTCCGGCATCGTCACCGGCACATCCTCCGGCAAAATTGCCTCGCTCTCAGACATCTCATTGCGAAAATCCTCAGTCACGTCTCTTCCTGCGCTCTCATGCAATCGCCCCTGACAAGTGATATTAACAGGACGTACTATTTTCATGGTACGTAACGGAAATGTAACATAGAAAATCACAAAAGTCAATGTCCATACATATCTAATAGTTGGGAGAATTGAACTTTGTCATAGAGATGATATACTTGTACAGAAGGGTCCCTTACCCGAAGGAGGAAGCATCTTTATGACCTACCAGATTTCTCTAAGCGATCAGGAATATGCTGCCCTTGTCGCAGCAGCAGCTAGAAACGGTACAGAGCCTGAACAACTTCTGCATGATATGATCCAGCGGCTACAGACATCGTTCCAAAGAAAACATCCTTTGACAGCACGTGAACTGGCGCAGAAGCAATATCAAGAAGGAAAAATTAGCCATATTCCGACAAGGCAACCGTTAACCCGGGAAGAATACGAAGCATGCGAGCGGCGTGTCAGACGTTTCGCCGGGGGGAAGCCCGGTTCTGAAATGGTGATTGAAGACCGGGGGCCTTACTAATGGCCCTGTTCTTTCTCGATTCGTTGCAATTGTTAAGCGGTACTTCCAGGAGCAAGGGCACGAGTGGGTGGAAATGCTGTCATGGATCCAACTCAAGGACATGGACTGTACATCGCTCAGGCGGCTCTTGTCGAGGTTGTAGCAAGCATCTGCCGGAAAGCGCGTGAGCAAAACATACCTGTTGAGGAGCGTGATAAGACTATTGATGATTTTCGACGCGATGTTCTGAACATCTATAGCGTATGGTTGATTGAGACATGCGCTGTATACGGCTGCTGGTGACTTGTGTCGCTCACATCGATTACGCGCTTACGATGCCATTCAGCTTGCCTGTGCCTTAGCGATCCGCAAGGATGTTTCAGCTACTCAGTCTCCTGAAGCAGAGCCACCTGACTTTCTCTTTGTTTCTGCTGATCTTGGACTGCTGAATATCGCTCTTGAGGAGGGATTCAGTCATCTGAGAACCCGAATAATTATCCTTAAGCGATCCAGCTTCTCTTTGAAGAGAGACAGAAATGGAGCGTAATCAATGCCAGAATATAGTTTTGAGCGGTATCTGAACGTGGGCATGGCCTATGGGGCCAGCTTCTCGCCGGATGGTCAACAGTTAACCTTCCTGACGGATATTACCGGTGTGGCTGAGGTGTGGAGCGTACCCGTTGATCTCCACGCCGCCAGTCCTGCCTGGCCGCAGCAGCTTACCTTTCAGGGAGATCGCGTGGCCGGGGCGGTCTTCTCGCCAACGAAAAACGTCCTGCTAGCCAGTTGCGATGTAGGGGGCAATGAGCTTACGCAGCTCTACGCCTTGAGCGCGGATGGCTCGACCTTCGTCCCGCTTACCAACCGCCCTGATATCATGTACCTCTTCGGTGGCTGGTCGCCCGATGGCAGGCGCATCGCCTATTCAAGCAACGACCGCGATGGCCGTTACTTCGATGTCTACGAACGTGACATGGCAAGTGGCACAATCAAACAGCTCTTTGTTCAGGACGGCACCAATTACGCTGCGGGCTACTCTCCCGATGGACGTTTTGTGCTTGTCAGCCGCTATAATTCCAATGTGCGCAATCAATTGCTGCTGGTGGATACAACGACCGGCGAGACACGGGCGCTGACGCCGGAAACCGTTGAGGGTGAAGGCCCGGCTCTGCACGTAGCGGGGCAGTGGTCGGCGGACCGCAAAGGTCTCTACCTGCTCAGCAATCGCGACCGACAGTTCCTCTCGCTGGCATGGCTCGACCTCGCCACGCTCGCAATGCGTTACCTGCTCGATGAGGCCTGGGATCAGGAAGTGCTGGCGCTGACCGAGGATGGCAGGCATATGGCCCTCGTCACCAACGAAGATGGCTATTCCCGCCTGAGGCTCTTCGATGTCTCCAACGGCTGGGAAGCGCGTCAGAACTTGTCCGCGCCTGAACTCCCAGCAGGCGGCACCATCTATGGCCTCACGTGGTCAAAGGACGGCAACCGGCTGGCCTTTACGCTTGACAGCGCAAACGACGCGCCCGATGTCTGGGTCTGGGATAGCGCTGAAAAGACGCTCTGGCGTGCTACGCGCAGCACGCTGGGCGGCATTCCACCCGATACCTTCGTTGCTCCCTCCCTCGTGCGCTATCCGACCTTCGATGGCCGCGCAATACCGGCCTTCCTCTACCTGCCACAGGGCGAGGAGCCGGGCAACCTGCCTGTGGTGATTAACGTGCATGGTGGCCCGGAGGGTCAGGCGCGTCCGATCTTCAATCGCATCATCCAGTATTTTGTCGCTCACGGCTATGGCGTCCTCACCCCCAACGTCCGTGGCAGTACCGGCTATGGCTACGAATACCAGAGCCTGGACGATGTGCGCAAGCGCATGGACTCGGTGTCAGATCTCCGCTACGCTGTAGACTGGCTGCGCAAAAGCGGTATTGCCGACCCAAACCATATCGCAGTGATGGGTGGCAGCTACGGTGGCTTCATGGTGCTCTCCGCCATCACCACCTATCCCGATGTCTGGGCAGCAGCCGTAGATATCGTTGGCATCGCCAATTTTGTCACCTTCCTCGAAAATACAGGACCCTGGCGGCGCAAGTTGCGTGAGGCTGAGTATGGCAGCCTTGAACACGACCACGAATTTCTGGAGCAAATCTCTCCCATTCGTCACGTCAATTCCATCATCGCTCCGCTCTTCGTCGTACATGGCGCGAATGACCCTCGCGTTCCCGTTGGCGAAGCTGAGCAGATTGTGGAGGCCCTGCGTGAGCGCAACGTTCCCGTCGAATACCTGCGTTTTGAAGACGAGGGCCACGGCATTGTCAAACGCGCCAACCGCCTCATCGTTTACCCCGCCATCGCTCGCTTCCTCGATCGATACTTGCAAGAGACAAAATAGCATGAGACAGTCACGCAACAGGGGCAAGCGCGCCAAGTCGCTTGCCCCTGTTGCGTGACTGTCTCATGCTATTGAATATATCAACTTCTCAACTTCTCGTGGCGTAATAGATATAGATAGAAGGTGAACATAAAAAAGGAGTTTAAGATATGCCCGGGTCAATTCGTCTTGGGAAGATTGCAGGTATCGACATCGATATCAATTACACCTGGATCATCATTGTCGTGCTTATTACATGGTCGCTGGCGACGCAGTTCATGGTGATCTACCCCGGCTGGGGAACCGCAACCTACTGGATTGTTGGCCTCGTTGCGGCCATTCTGCTGTTTGTCTCCGTGCTCTTGCACGAACTGGCGCATTCGCTGGTCGCGCGCTCGCAGGGCTTGCCGGTGAGAAGCATTACGCTCTTCATCTTTGGCGGCGTCTCCAATATCGAGCGCGAGCCGCAGAGTCCGGGCGTTGAGTTCTGGATGGCGATTGTCGGCCCGATTACCAGTATCGTCATTGGCATTATTGCTTTGCTGCTCTACCTGTCCGTCGCACGTACTGCTTCACCCCTTGCGGCCATTTTAAACTATCTGGCGATCACCAATATCCTGCTGGGTATCTTCAACCTGATTCCCGGCTTCCCACTGGATGGCGGGCGCGTCATGCGTTCGATCGTCTGGAAAATTACTGGTAATTTGCGCACAGCTACTCGTGCTGCCTCGATAGTTGGTGAGGTTCTGGCTGTTCTCTTCATCATCATAGGTGTTCTTGCATTATTCGGCGGTAATGTTTTCGATGGTATCTGGTTAGGCTTCATTGGCTGGTTCCTCCTGAACGCTGCGCGTACCGCCAATTCTCAGGTGATGCTGGAGTCCATATTCAAGGGCGTGACCGTGAGCCAGGTGATGAACCCCAATCCCATGACGGTTCCCGCCAACATCTCGCTGCAACGGCTGGTCGATGAGTACTTTCTGCCCAACGGCCTGCGCTCTGCCATTGTTGTCCAGGGCGACCAGTTTGCCGGGCTGATTACCCTCGGCGATATTCGCCACGTGCCACGCGAGCAGTGGACGCAGACGCCGGTTGGCATGGTGATGATTCCTGCAGACCGCCTGCACGCCATCTCCCCTACACAGAACTTGAACGATGTCCTCTCCCTCATGGGCAGCCATGATGTGAACCAGCTACCTGTTGTGGAAAATGGTCGTGTCGTTGGCATCCTCAGTCGCGATGCCATCATCCGCTACATCGAAGTGCATCGTAGCCTGGGGCAGCAAACCACGACACCGACGGACCAGCCGCCGCAACAGCGGGTAGCTTAGTTCCACGCGCTTGCAAAGAACAGGGGATGCTTCAAGATCATCCCCTGTTCTTCTCTTAATACACTGCATCCTGCAAGGTAACTTGCAACGTATAACAATTAGGTAGGTAGTCATAACCCGTTTTGGGAGGGTGGCAACGTCAATTCAATAGAGATATCGTCACGTAACTGATCCTTTCCTTAGCTCATTTACCATTCGATTCTGTTATGTGATGGTACACATTGAAATAGTATGAATTGGTGGAGCTAATAAGAAGAAAGTACCGAGACTTCTCTTGAAGTAGGTCAGTGAAGAACTCTACGCTACACTATTCTGGGGCATCCATAGAAATGTACCTGTTTTCAATGGTGATCTTTTAATCATTCCGGCCTCTTTCCTGCACATTATCGCAGGGCTATAAAGAAGGATTTTCCCGGTAGGGGTCAGGGTTCTAGCACTGATGATGGTCAAGAGGAAAATAAACCTCAACGTCCGACTGCCCGGTGAGCTACCTGGTATGACGGGGGAATGGTGATGTATGTGTCTGACACTGCCCGGTAATAACAGAGCGCGGCATGCCTTTTCAGGCGAGGTGAACACATGGACGACAAGGGAGTGCGTTGGCGGAAGCTGACGAGACGTCGGGGAAATAAGCGCAAGAGAAGTGTGAAGGACTATCAAAAAGCGATTGCAAAGTTTTTAGTAGAGCATAAACGAGGCGTTTTCACATCTGTACTGTTAACCGCAATAACGGTGCTGCTTTTTGGCATTTTCAGCCTGCTTCCAGCACCGGTCACAGCTAGTACCCCACCTGCTGGAGTAACCGCTGTCGACTACAGCACGTTTGTTCAGCAGGTAGAAGACGGAAACGTCCAGGCTGTGAGGATTCAGGGACAGGAGATCAATGCTCTGTTACTCAATCCTTATCAGTCAGACGGGACAGGTAATGCTCCAGCAGCGCCCGTGGCTCCTGGCAGCCCCAGCAAGCAAGCATCTAACTTCACGGCCTGGTCTCACTATCTCGGGACTGGCTATCCAGGCTGGCCTGCTACGACAGCTACAACGCCAGTTGACCCGGCAAGTGCTCTGTATACGACGCTACCTGCCTCCGGTGACCAAATGCTTATGTCTCTGTTAGTGAGCAAACATGTCTCCGTGACCACACTGCCTGTTGCTCAGACCCCTGTCTGGCTAGGTCTGCTGTGGAAGTTTCTTCCGCTCCTTGTCCTTGTCCTGCTTATGGCCCTGATTCTTGCTCCGCGCAACGGCAAGGCCGGTACATCGCGTTCATCCCGCGCTGTAGATGATCGTATCAATCAAATGGTGAAGGGGCGGGCGCGCCGTTACGATGGCGCAAAGGAGAGGAATGAAGCGCGCTCCAATGAGGTAAAGACAGTAACAAAGAAGACTCCCTCATCCGTGACGCGGGGAAATGCCACCCCTATTAGTTTTCTCCCGCCTGTGACCTTCGCGGATGTTGCGGGTATCGATGAAGTGCGTATTGAACTGGAAGAGATTGTGCGCTTCTTACGCAGTCCGCAGCAGTATGAGCGGCTCGGGGCGCGTATCCCGCGTGGTGCTTTGCTGGTTGGCCCGCCTGGAACCGGCAAAACGTTGATGGCAAAGGCTGTAGCCGGCGAGGCCGGTGTGCCGTTCTTCAGTATGAGTGCCTCTGAATTTGTTGAGATGTTTGTTGGCATCGGTGCCAGTCGCGTGCGGGACCTCTTCCAGCAGGCTCGCCAGGCAGCCCCTTGCGTCATCTTCATTGACGAACTGGATGCTGTCGGTCGCAAGCGCTCCATGCGCATCTCCGGCAATGACGAACGCGACCAGACCCTCAATCAGCTGCTCGTTGAACTCGATGGTTTCAATAATCGCGAGGCCGTTGTCGTACTGGCGGCCACCAATCGCGTTGATATTCTCGACAAGGCCCTGCTTCGCCCCGGTCGCTTTGATCGCCACATCACCGTCTCGTATCCCGACCGTGTCGGACGCGAGGCCATCTTGAAAGTACATACCCGCCGCACGCCCCTGTACGCGGATGTCTCGCTGGAACGTCTCTCACGCATGACAACGGGTATGAGTGGGGCTGATCTCGCCAATCTGGTCAACGAGGCTGCGCTGCTGGCTGCACGCAATAGCCTTGAATCCCTAACTCACGACTGTTTCGAGCAGGCACTGGCGCGTGTCCAACTCGGTGCGTTGCGTCCCTTGATTATGAGTGGGCAAGACCGTCGTGTGATTGCCTATCACGAAGGAGGACATGCTCTCGTCGCTTACCACTTGCCAGAAGCAGACACTGTCAATGCCGTTACTATCCTGCCTCGCGGCCAGAGTCTCGGCGTGACACAGTTCATTCCAGACGAGGATCGCTACAATTACAGTCGTGAATTCTTGATGTCACGCATTGCCGTTGGCCTCGGTGGCCGCGTGGCCGAAGAACTTACCTTCGGCGCGGAACGTGTCACCACCGGCGCGGAAAATGACCTGCAGGTCGTGACCGACCTTGCCCGCCGCATGGTCACGCGCTGGGGCATGAGCGAACAGGTCGGCGTCATCTTCACCGATTATCGTGCCACTGGAGACGGCATGGGTCTCAACATGCGACGCACCGACCTCGACCTTGAGCCTCGCTCTCGCTCCCTGGTCATGGATTTTAGCGGCCAGTTGCAGTTCAACGGTGGTGAAACGCCCGCTCAGCGTTCCCTTGCCATGAGCATGCCTTCATCGGTCAGTAGTGGCAGCACCCAGCTCTCCGCCCTCATCGACCGCGAGGTGCAGCGCATCCTCAACGAGGGGCGCGCTCTGGCTCGTAAAGTGCTCACCGAGCATGCCGATCAGCTTCAGAAGCTCGCCGATGCCCTCATGGAGCACGAACACCTCAAACGCCAGCAATTCGAGGCCCTGTTCGAGGAGTGATAGAAGATAGATAGGCCGGACGTGGCTCGCCATGTTCGGCTTTTTTCTATGCAATACTTTTGGCTTTCAAGCGTCTCTATGAATAGATCAACATGATGTATGTGAACAAACAAGATCGGCCATGAGGGGAGCTACATCCTGTAGGGACAGGGGGAAGGGTCGGGTGGATGAGGGAGCCTTCAGACCTGGATGCGTTTTCCGGGTGCTAAAAAGTCGCAGGAAGAGGGAAAAGATGCCTACAAATCGTTATTTTGCTCCTTTTCACTCCTCCTTGCGGTTTTCCCAGTTGCTCAGGCTCACATGCCTCGCAATCATCATCCTGCTTGCCCTGTCTGCCTGCAATTCAGGCAATGTGAGCGTTCCTCCCGCCCCCACAGCGACTCCATTCTATTCGCTCAATAGTGGTGGTTCGTGTGTGCGTCTCGGCAATTCACCGCACATGCCCTATACAAATGTGCAGGTGAGCCATGATAGCTACCTCGCCCATAGCGAAACTATGCTGATCGAAGACCCGACCAATCCGCTCTACCTGGTTGGCGGATCCAAATTTTTTACCGATCCCGCTCATTATCGCTTCCAGATTGGCTATTACACCTCCCATGATGGCGGCTGCACCTGGAAGGATGGCGGAGTGCTGCCCGGTTTCCGCTCCAGCCTGCTCACCTCCGACCCCAGCTTCGCCTTTGGCCCCGCTCACCGCGTCTACGCCGCCGTCCTCTTTTCTGCTCCCACCCTGAACGGGGAAAGCGGCATCGCTGTCTCAACCTCCACCGACGATGGCCTCACCTTTGGCCCGCCTACTATTGTCTTCGACGATAAGACCGGCAAGGTCTTCAGTGATAAACCCTGGATCGCCGTTGATCAGACCTCCGGCCCCTATCGAGGCAACATCTATGTTGTCTGGTCCTACGATCACAACGGCTCCTGCGGTGGTGGTAACAACTGTAGTGAGGAACTGGCTTTCTCCCGTTCCAGCGATGGTGGCAAAACCTTTTCCCCCGTCTCCCTCGTTGAAGGAAACGCTCCCTTCTGCACCAATAAGGCGACAGGTCGCCCCGCAGGCTCTATGCTCTGCGATGCCGCGCAGGGTGCCATTCCTCTCGTCGAGCCAGATGGTACCGTTGCCGTCGCCTTTCCCTACATCGACCTGATGAGCGGTTCCACACCTACACGCCTGCTCGTGACCACTTCCCCCGATTCGGGTATTACCTGGACAACCCCCGTCTTGATCGCCACCATCCACGACATTGCGGGTGGCTTCCCACCCGAACATTACCGTACGCTCTCGCTGCCCGCCTTCGCCTGCGATCCCCACACGGGCCAGCTTTATATCACCTGGTCGGACAAAGGCCACCGCGATGCTGACCTCCTCTTCAGCACCTCGAAAGATCACGGGCAGAGCTGGTCAACCCCTATGCGCGTCAATGATGATCCCATGAATAATGGTGCCAACCAGTTCCAGCCGCAGATGTCCGTCGCGCCCGATGGCGTCATCAGCATCTCCTTCTTTGATACGCGGATCGATCCTCACCACCAGCTGATCGATGTCTACCTTGCCCAGTCCGTCAATCACGGCACGTCATTCCTCAAAAATGTGCGGGTGACCACCCAGAGTTGGAATCCAGCTGTCAGAGCGCCCATCGACGAATACGGCAATCAATTCATCGGCGACTACCAGGGCATTGCCTCCGATAATGCCTTCGCTCACCCCTTCTGGAACGATACGCGCACCGGCAGCCAGCAAGTCTTCACAGCAGCCGTTCCCAGCGTCCAGCCCAGTGGCAAGCAGCCTTGACAACTTGCAAAATGGGGCAAGGTATCATAGTATGTATGAGAAGTTTATAGAGCATGCTTAGGAGGACAACATCATGGTAGCTTACATTGTGGCCGACATCGAAATCACCGACCCTGAAGAGTATCAGCGTTACGCACGGCAAACGCCGGGAACGCTGGAGCAGTATGGCGGGAAATTTCTGGTGCGCGGCGGTCAACCTGAGACGTTAGAGGGTGACTGGCAGACAAAGCGTCTCGTCATCATTGAATTTCCTAGCGTCGAGCAGGCAAAAGCCTGGTATGAATCGCAAGAGTACTCAGCCATCAAGGGCATTCGCCAGCACTCAGCCATCTCCAGTATTATCCTGGCACAGGGAGCCTGAACTGCCTTGACCTTACTTTCTTCCAACGACCGCAATTTCTCGGAATGGCTTCTGTTCGGGTCCCCATTCAATATGTGCCTGTATAAATCCGGCCTCGTGCAGCAGTTGCACAACCTCCTGCCCTGTATAGACGCCGGAAATGGTGGCAGCCTGTTCGCCGCCGGGCCAGCGCTCCCTGGGAAGAAAGGTCAGAGCCAGCAACCCTCCTGGCTTCAGCACGCGCCTCAACTCTGAAAGCGGGTGCCTGGGATCGGACCAGAAGTACAGGGTATGGATACTGAGGGCCTTGTCGAAACAGGCATCGGCAAAGGGGAGTTCCGCGACCTCGCCATAGCGTAGATCAACGCGCCCTGCTTTGATCGCCTGCGCGTTGCGTCTCCTTGCCAGTGAGAGCATGGCGGGCGAAAAATCGACTCCCGCGACCAGCCCGTGAGCAGCCTGTACCGCCAGTAGTTCAATCGCCACTCCCGGCCCGAATCCCACTTCCAGCACCCGTTCCCCAGGCTGAACATCAAGCAAGCCAACAGACCACATATTTTCCGGCCTGTGCTGCTGTGCCATACGCGAGCCGATGAACTGTCCCACCATCCCCGTTGGCCTGCGATACTGCCGGTCAATGAACTGCTCCCACCTTTTTCCTAAGTTCATGCTGACCTCACTTTCGTTGTATCTCTCTTACATGTCATAAAAAATGCACCCTCGCAAGTTGTCCATTTTTGTATAAGAGGGAAAAGTCCGTAGAGACAACCTTCCGGGTCGCTGCTAAGCCGTAGGGGCATCCTTCAAGGGTGCCCGAAGCCAGGAGCGCAGCAACTGGCCTGATCAAATGCAACCTCAGTTCAGCCAGACTGCTGATGCGCTTCGCTGTCAGCAATGGGCACCCCTGAAGGATGCCCCTACGGAGCCTGGGTTCTTTCAGCAAAAATCTAAATGGCATCCCTTGAGAAAAGCTGCATCACTACTTGTTAGAGCAACTATATGCTTATTCCAGATACAGCTATGGAATCTGGTCATCAAGAGAAAATTGGGCTATTCACTAGCCATCATGATGTATAATAAGCGAGCGTCGTCCTGTCTCCAGGAGAAATACCCTACTATGCAACTACTACAGCTTCTACAATACATCAATGAAACGCATAACACTTCGTTTACAGCAGGCAAACGCTATACAGACGGTGAACAGGGAGCCTATGCCATCACTGACCATGAGGGTCGGCAATACGTCCTGAAATGGATGCCGGAAACCGATCAGAACGGTCAGTTGCGCTATGCTTCCACCGTCACCAATCGGCTGCGCACTGCTGGCTACCCTGCACCGGAATATCTCTATAGCGGTACAGCGTTCGATAGTACCTACTTTATTCAAACGACCCTGACCGGCGTTCCCATGCATCGTCTAACGCAGCGCTACCTGCCACAGGCGCTCACACTCAATGAGCTACAAATCGGCCAATCTCCCGGTCCCAGTCCAGTCAATTGGCGGCAAGAAGTTATCAATACTGTGCTTTACGGCGGTGAGGGCTATTGCTTGCATGGCTCCTTGCAACAGCATTGGCCTGAAACTGCTCAACTCCTCCATACGCTGCAAAACATTGTTCTGGCCCATGGAGACGAAGTTCCCATCGCAGACGATATCGTCCACTTCGATTTCAACCCTGCGAACCTGCTCATTTCCAATGGAACAATCAGTGGCGTCGTCGATTGGGAAGGCGTTTGTGCCGGAGATTGCTGCTTCGATCTCACCACCCTCCTCTTCTACACTTATTATGACCTTTCCCTCTGTGCGCAACTCTGGCATCATCTTCTTGCTCGCACCAATCGCAACATCGTCAGTGTCTACTTAGCTCATCTTATTCTGCGCCAGACCGACTGGTCTCTCCGTCTCCACGATGCTATGACCAGCAACCGTTATCTTGCGCTGAGCTATGCTATATTGAAGGATATCTTATGAGGGCCATGCTTCACGCCGCCCCGTAGGCCGACCGCAGGGATCGGCCCTACTATATACGATCCCTTGTGTGCTCACTGCACGCTGAAAAGCGGCCCATCTAAAGCCCACATCCAACACGCGCCTGACCTCTCCCCGCAGCAGTCCCACCAGAATAGCAAAGACCTCGGTTGGATAGAGAGGACGATAGCGATATGCTTCCACAACGCTGGCATCCTGAAATGGCTCCGCGTATTCGGTATCTCAGTTGCTCCGGTTTTTGTCTCATTTCTTGTTGTGCTTCATTAAGGCCGCAGCGTTGCGATCAGGCGTTTAGGTTGCAGGAGCAGGTCGATGGCGTTGAGCGGGCCATGTGCCAGCACATCCGCGGCTTGCAGCGTCTGGATCGCGACCCCTTCTTCGGACAATACCGCGATCCCAAGCGCGGCTGCCTCTAACATGGCGGCATCGTTGGCTCCATTGCCAAAGGCGACAACGCCACTGGCACCAAGTTCCTGCACGAAGCGTACTTTGTCTTCCCCCGTCTGTATCTGCCGCAGTGGGAAGCTAAAGACGTTGCGCAACATATCAAGGTTGCCATGCGTCCCAGCCGTCAGCAGGTAAATGGAGAGCGAGAGGGAAAGCTGTTTCAAGTAGTCTACAGTTCCCGGAATCGGCAGACCATCGACCGCCAGCGTACCATTGATATCAAAAACTGCGTGAAGCAGTTCGAGTGTTCCCCTCTCGTGGAATCTCAATCTTTAGCATTTCTTATAGTCACAATCTAACTTCCAGATAGATATGCGATCAGTCTGGTGAGTATTGGAACGGCTCTTCTTGCACCGCAATTCGTTGCAAGAGGTCTTGTAATCCCTGGCGCGCCCCCTGGCGCTGCCGTTCGCTGAGCGTCGTGTCGGCAACAAATTCATCTTCATCCAGTACCTGGATATTGCCAGCCGGGTCAACCCAGACATCCAGCAACAGATCAATCTGCTCGATACGATGTTCAGTAATAACCGCTGGTTCCGTTATATTGCAGTACCAGCCTTTGCGCCTGCCTTGAGCATCGGCGATATCAAAGATGTTGAACCAGTGATTATGAAAGTAGTATTCGGTGAAGCGATCACCTGGCTCAAAGAGAGTGTAACCCAGGTCTCTCGCTGCCTGCTTCCAGTAGGCCAGCAGCACCACCTCATCAGGCGTCTCTTGCATCACCTCGCCCTGGTACTGAATTTTTTCCTCACCTGCCGGATTCAGCTTCACCACCGTGAGCGTGCGTTGTTCCATTAGATACGGTTCTCCTGCCTTCTTGAGAATTCTATGTTAGTGTATCGTATGCTGGCATGAACGTGCAAATGATAATGATTTTTCCGAAATGAACTGTGTCTCCGATCCCAACCTGTAGGCGCTCGATTTATCGGCCCCAGAAGCTCGTTGGGCCGATAAATCGGCGGTGCGCACGATAAATCGAGCGCCTACGGGTTGCCATTTCCGCATTCTTTTGTCAAAGCTCATTATCGTCATCAACCAATCAGCCCCCGCAGCAGCCTGAGGCTTTGCTGAATGCGCTCGACATTTACCAACGCCGTCAGCATTGATAGCCGAGGCTTCGAGGCTGATGTTGCCGTGAAAGTTGTGCGCTTTGAGGGTGGCAAAGATGTGAGTAAAATCGATCTCACCCTCGCCGGGATGCAGGTAGCGGCGATTGTTTTCGCGAGAGAAGAGTGCTTCCTCAAAATCCTTGATGTGGATGTGGCGCACAAGAGGTTCTTGCCAGAGCCAGGCTGCCTGCAGCGCCTCCTCAACCTGCCCATAGCGGGCGAGAAATTCGGTATCCAGCGCTACCTGCGCCCGTGCCTCCTGCTCGATAGCACGCAGAACGTTGCTCAAGGGATCGGCATGCCGACCGGGAATGGTTTCAACCGCCAGTTCCAACCCGTAGCTCTGCGTGAGATCGAGGCAGCGTCCCAGATAGCCCAGGTTAATTTCGAGCCTATCGTCCAGTTCCGGCCATCCCCATAGATGAAGGACGAGCAGCTGCGTTCCGAGTGCGCTGCCCAGGCGGCAATTCGCCTCCAGCATGCGCAGTCCCTGTTCGCGTTCCTCCTCCTGTAAGCTTCCCAGTGCCGTGCCAACGCTTTTTTCCGCGTGCAGCGCCGGGAAACGCAGCCCCGATTGTCCCAGTTCAGCGGTGATTTCGTCAACATGGTCAAACCATTCAGGGTAGAACATGACCTCGAATCCATCCACGTCGAGTTGTGGGCCGTAGATGAGTACCGCCCGGTAATCGGTATAATCCGGGTAGCGACTGAAAGCTCCCGTGGAACAAAGTAATTGCATCCCCTCACTCATGAAATAGTTCCTGGATTCGTTCATAAATTATGAAGAGGCTTGTGCCATACCATATCTATTGTATGTTGCGTCTTGAGTGGCTGCAAGAGCTACATTAACGAGATGAACTCTTTATGGCTCCTTGTTTGCTATCACCACTTTGACCTATCTCGTTTGACTTCCTGTAGGAGCTATGGTATGCTTCTCACAGTGAAAACGCAGGGAGAAGCGTTCTCACACGTGTTCCAGTTTTTGGAACGTATTGCGCGGAGGGATGGCAGAGTGGTCTATTGCGGCTGTCTTGAAAACAGCTGGGTTAACAGCCCCGGGGGTTCGAATCCCTCTCCCTCCGCTCAGGTGTAGCGTGCCTTCCTGTTGGTTGCTTGATCGGTAGGTTTTCGTTTTTGTCTTCCTTCTTGGTCTTATGAGCGTGGTCGTTGTAGTGCAGCTTTCGTAGGGGACTCCTGGCTGCTCGGAAAAGGTTGGGGCTGTGTGTGGGTATGCCCTATCGGAGCACCGGAGGCCGTTTTTGGACGGACGGTGAATTATTGTGTCACTCATAGGTACGTTGGAGCAGTTTAGCCTCGCGCTTGTTCTACAGCGCATTGAGGCCCATGAAAAGACGGGGTTGTTCAAGATACAGCAAGGGACGCAGTGGGTTGACCTCTATCTTCGTGAGGGCCGGTTAATGTGTATCTGCCAGCAGCACGTCGATATTCCACTGGGGGAACGGTTAGTACAGAGCGGAGTTATTTCGGCGCAGGCTCTTCAGGAAGCTACCCGGGCTACCGGCGATGCATTCCCCAATGAGACACGCCTGGTGATTACCTTGATGGACCTCGGCTATGTCCAACGTGAAGAACTGCGGGCCTGGGCCACGAAGGAGGCCATCCAGGTATTGCAAGAACTTCTTACCTGGGCAGGTGGAGAACTCTATTTTGAGGAAGAGGTACCGCCACCAACGGGTCGACTCCTGGTTTCTCTCTCTCTTTCAACACTTTTATCAGCTATTGATACCGCTGTTGCTCCGCGAGCAACACTATCGGGGCCAGATCAGCAGTCCGCACTTACTGCCAGTTCTCCTGCTACTCTCGTTGGCATCTCTCAAAGAGCACAAACGGTTATGGAGCAGGAAACAATCCGAACCGCAATTGTAAACACGCCTACGCTTTCCGGGATCACTCAATCTATAAAAGAATCGGAAACACAGTATCCATTTCTTGCCCCTGATCTGTCAGATTCATTTCTATCGGCTACGAGTCTTGTTGATGATCCCGGCTCTCTTTCATCTCAATCACTTCAACAGGCTTCTACGCAGTCCGCGCAACCTGCTCAACCTGATCTCGATCCGCTGATTCCCTTACAGGTGACAGCCCCTGTACTGCCCGGATGGATCGATACATCGTTCTTGTGGCCCGAGACGACTCTGGTGCCAGTCGATCTCTCCTCCCTGCGTGGGAGCAATCAGCGCGTTCAGATCACGCCGAAACAGTGGCGCTTGCTCACACAGATTGATGGGCGTACAACCCTGCAAACCGCCTGTGTGCAACTGGGGCTGAGGTCCGATGTGATTTGCCAGTTGGCCGGGCAATTGCTTGCTCTAGGACTCGTTTCCATGACGATGCCGGGTTCAATGAGTGAAGACGCCTCACCTGGTTCGCAACAGATGATTACCGGTGCTCTTTTCAATAGCTACGTTGCTCCTGTTACCGTTGTCGCGCCCGCTATAGTTGAGGCTGAGACGCAATCGCAGTGGGGAAATGGCGGCAATGGGGCGAAGTTTGTGCCAGGACGTGGCTGGGTTACTGGCCCACAGCCGCTCCTCTCGTTGTAGCCTGATAGCGCCTCGATTTATTGGCCAAAGGGTGACGGGGCCGATAAATTGGCGCTGCGCACAATACGTTGCACGCCTACGGGTTGGGACTGTAGACGTTTTGCCGGGATGTGGTTTATGGGGTGGTGAGGGGAATATATCCGATGCAAAGACGTAGTACATCTTCTGGGAATCAAGCACGGGAAAGTGTGCAGAACGTGCAAGTCGATCCTGATCCTATAGAGCGTCTGGGTATTGTGGTTGGCCGCAGCAGGGTGATGCAGGAGATTGCTGTACTGGTGCGTCAGGTTGCCGCCTACCCGATGACTACGGTATTGCTGCAAGGGGAAAGCGGCACCGGCAAAGATGTTATCGCTCGTTTAATTCACGCACTGAGCCGACGCGCCGATGCTCCATTTGTCGATATCAATTGCGCCGCCATTCCTGAGACGTTGCTGGAAACCGAACTCTTCGGTGTCGAGGCTGGTGCCTTTACCGATGCCAGAGTTTCGCGTGAAGGCTATCTCCTGCGTGCCGATGGGGGTACCCTCTTCCTTGATGAGATTGGTTCCATGCCGCTGGTCTTGCAGGCCAAGCTCCTGCGTTTCCTGGAGACGCGCAGCTTTCGCCGCGTCGGCAGCACAAAAGAGCTGCATGTAGACCTGCGTGTCGTCTCCGCTACCAATGTAGACCTGCAAGCCGCCGTCGCTCGCAAAACGTTCCGCGATGATCTCTTCTACCGGCTGAAGGTCATAACCATCACGCTTCCACCGTTGCGCGAGCGCCCGGAAGATATCGAACTGCTGGTGGAGCATTTCCTGCAATTGCAATCGATTGAGGGTGAGGAGCCATTACGTATCAGCCGGGAGGCGCTCGCACTACTTCAACGCTACTCCTGGCCAGGCAATGTACGCCAGTTACGCGCCGTCATTCAACGCGGCCATATCCTCTGTGAGAACGGGGTGATTCTCCCGCAGGACCTGCCCGAGGAGATACAGCAGGCCGGAAGCAATACCACTTCTCCTGACTCGCCTGGATGAAATCCAGCAACAACTGAGCCTGCCTGCTGAAGGTCTCGATCTGCGCGCCTTTCTGAGCGAGATCGAGCGCAAGTTTATTCAGGAAGCCCTTGCTCGCTGTCATGGCAACCAGGTGCAGGCCGCTGCCCTCCTGCATATCTCCCGCGATCAGTTGCGCTACCGACTCGACGCGATGCGCTGATTATGAATTTTGTCAACCTGGATCCGCTGACATCCACTCATAACTCGGGGTGCAGGGGCATGGCCCCTGCCGGGTCCCCTCCACAGGGTCTGGGAGACCTTGTGGAGGGGACCCGCCCACACACTCTCTCCTCCTCGCGGGCCGCAGGCCCGCCAGAAGCATTATGGGTGGATGTCAGGGATCCGGGGGTAATCCTGTAGGGACAAGGGGCGGACGAGGGGAGGGGTGGGGGCCTTGTGCTTGTCCCCTCGTTCCAGGAGACGATCAGGTATGCCAAAGTGAACAACGCGATGCGCTGATCATGAAGTTGAACAAGCAAGACCGCGAATCCAGGAATAGAAAAGTTCACCAATGTCATCCTGAGCACAGCGAAGGATCTCAGGCAACGGGTTGGTCAGCAGGCTTGCTCAGATCCTTCGCTGTGCTCAGGATGACATAGTGGTTACGGATTTTGGTTGTCAAATTCATAATCAGCGCTCTACAAGAAGGGGACAAGCACAAGGACCCCTTATCCACTCCACTCCAACCCTTGTCCCTACAGAGCATTATCCTTCTGATTTTTGTAATTCCAATTCATAATCAAAGCCCTACCTTTTGACCTCTGGCCAATCCAGCATAATGGCCTTTGCTGTATCGCCAGGGTGCATCGCCACACCCCCTTCGGGTACCACGATGAGCGCGTTGGCGTTGAGCAGCGAGGTAGTGATGTTGGACCCCTGATTGCCCGTTGTATGCGCGACGAAGCGGCCATTATGCAGTTCTACGCGAGCGCGCACGTAATGACGGCGCGAGACGACCTCGTCAACGCCGTCCTCAACGATTACGTCCACCTGAGGATGCAGCAGCCGCGTGTGTCCTAGCATCTTGCGAATGACCGGGCGACCAAAGAGTTCAAAGGTGACGGCGGCGGAGACGGGATTGCCGGGCAGGCCCAGTAGCGGCACGGCACCAATATGTCCGAAGGCGACGGGTTTGCCGGGACGCATGTTGATGCGCCAGAAATTGATTTCGCCCTGCTCGCGCATGATATCCTTCACCAGATCAAAATCACCCACCGAGACGCCGCCCGAGGTGATGATGAGATCGGATTGCACTGCTTCGGTAAATTTTTCGCGCAGGCTCTCCGCTGTGTCGCGTGCCACTCCCAGTCGATGGGGTTCCGCGCCTGCCTCGCGCACGGCGGCTTCAAGCAGGTAACTGTTGCTGTTGCGAATCTTGCCGGGGCGCAGAGCTTCGTCAACATCGATCACCTCGTCGCCCGTTCCCAGGATGGAGACACGCGGACGGCGAATGACCGGGACATTGGCCCAGCCCAGCGTTGCCAGCACGCCTATCTCCCACGGCCCGATCTCTGTACCGCGTGCCAGCACTTTCTGCCCACGCCGCATATCTTCACCCGCCGGTCGGATATTATTGCCCGGCGTGACCTCCTGCAAAATCTCCACCCATTCGCTTTCCGGCCCCTCGGAGCGCGTCAACTCGACCTGGATCACACTATCTGCACCGGGTGGGACGGGGGCGCCGGTCATAATACGCATGGCTGTTCCCTCTTCCACCGCATCTTCGGCCACGTAGCCAGCCGCCACGCCGCCGGTCACACGCAGGCGTGGCGGCTGGCCTTCGTGCAGCTTGCTATCTTTGCTCAACAGGGCAAAGCCATCCATCGCCGAATTGGCGAACGGTGGCATATCTTCCTGCGCCACCACATCCTCCGCCAGCACCAGTCCCAGCGACTTCACCAGCGGCACAGTCGTCACATCCAGTGGGTGAATGTGCGCCAGCATGCGTTCAAGCGCCTCTTCTACACTGATCATGGTTGTTCATCTCCTTCTGGCTAAACAGTAAAGCCTGACAGAGCAAATAGAGCGGCTCTGCCAGGCTTTACGGAAATAGTACCTCGTATGGGAGTCGAACCCATGATCTCCGCCTTGAAAGGGCGGCGTCCTAGGCCACTAGACGAACGAGGCGCGGCAGTTCATTCCAGCAATGAACTGACACCTGGATTGTACTTCATTTGTTGCTGTTTGTCAAGCAAAAATTTGCTGCTTTGCCTGTGCCCCTTCGCTCCGTCAATCCCCCGGCTGTTTCAACGGCTCCATTACCGCTGGCGTTGTGCCTTTGGCCGGGTAAATCATGGCTTTGATGCGCAGGTAGAGCGACATCAGGCCGGCGAACCAGAGACCACCGTAGACATAGCCAACGCTCACGTCGCTGGGCCAGTGCGCGCCCAGGTAGACACGCGAGGGGCCGACGAGGGCAATCATGAAGGAGCAGAAGGCGATCAGGCTGTTACGCATGCGTCCAGAGGGCCAGTTGGTGGCGAGCAGGTAGATGAGCAGGCCAAAAAAGTTGATATAATGCATAACGTGGCCGCTGGGGAAACTCGGTTCGTTGATGATGCGAACCACCTGCACCTGCTCGCTCGTTGGACGCGGACGCTTGATAAGATATTTGATGGCCTTAGTGAGCAGGCTCACTGAAGAGGTGAGCAGAACAAAGATTGCCTCCAACCGGAAGCGCAGCGCCCAGAAAATGCCTGCTACGGCAATGGTGATCGGTGTCGAAACTTTCGCAAAGCCGAAGGTCGAGACGAACTCCATCACGGCACGGAATACCGGGTTATGTTCCTTCTGCAGTGTGCGCGCAATCGTTTTATCGCCGGGAAATAGATCGGTATACCGGGCAATAAAGGTGAAGATGCCAGCGCCGGAGAGCAACCACAGGTAGAAGATCAGCAGGATGGTACCGCGCCTGACGGAGTGCCGACCCGAAACGGAGGTCTCTGCTGCTATGCGCTGCGCCTCCTGGACAACGGGCTTGACGTTCTGCTCCACAGTTGTCATCACCTGCGGTACTACCTGGGGTACCGCACTGATTGGATTCACGGTCCCCATATCTGTGGTACCCGTTGTGTTCGTGTTGGTTGGTTGATCTGTATTGCTTGCCATAAACTCACCCCCCTCTCTTCTCAAAAAGATAACTGTACGTTCTCTGATAGAGATTGCGCATTGTTTGTGGGAGTATCATGTTCCCTGCTCAATCCCGGTGCGTTCTCACTTGCTACACGTACGCGAAGCGTTGCAGGAAGCACTCGTACTGTTGCCGGTGTATGGCCTTGAGGTGATCCATCAACCTGAATCTCAACAGGATGACGAGCCTCGACGCGCATGGATTTCACCCGCCTGTGAAGCATCTTCCTCCCGGTAGGTTGGCGGCCCTGGCTGATGGCAAGCGCATTTTGCAGGTATTCGAGCTTGCTGAAATCCTTGTAGATGACGACATCCAGCAATCCATCATCCATCAACGTGCCGGGTGCAATCTGGAAATGCGCTCCATAATACGGGGAGTTGCAGACTGTCACCTCGATAGCCCGGTACAGGTGCTTTTTCTGTCCATCAAGAGATATTCTCAGAATGGCTGGCTTGAAGGTAAACAGCGTTCGCAAGCCGGTGATGATGCCCCCGATAGTCGAGAGCATACCGGGTCTTTTGATCTCTTCCGCCGCCGGAAAGAGCGCCGCTTCCAGCCCGATACCAGCTACCTCGAGGAAGGGGTGCTGGTTGATGACCCCTACATCAATGGTGCGCGTGACCCCCTGCGCAATTACCTCGCATGCCTCCTCAATGCTATGAGGAATGCTCAGGCTGTGGGCAAGGTTGTTCATGGTGCCAGTGGCGATGATGCCAAGTATGCTTTGCGTGCCGATCAGCCCTGTTGCCACGGCATGAATGGTACCGTCTCCCCCGGCAGCTATGACCAGTTCCGTCCCCTCTTTCGCTGCCTGCGCTGCCAGTCCGTTGCCAGGGTCTTCCGGCGTCGTATGATGTACTTCCGGTTCAATATCATATTTACGCAGTTCTCCAAGAATAGCCTGTTCGTGTTCTTCCGCCGTGCCACCTGTTGTTGACATCGTTGATACCCCGGAAGTGGGATTCAGTATTAACACTGTACGCATAGAGCATTGCCTTTTAATCAGCTAATCAGAATACAAGGTACGCAAACAACATTTTTCTCGTCCAAAGTCTGCCATGTTATGACATCCTACAGGTATGCTACAATATGCTCAACATCTGCTGACTTTTAAGCAAGAATATGTAACATCTCATAATTAGACACGGGAAACTCGACAGGCAAGAATACAGAAAGCTTCTCAGGAAGGACAACGCGCTATGCTGGAAGTACATCCCCCCATCGGCTTGATGCCCGACACTGCCGATCTCAATTTCTATACTGCCGACCCCGATCTGGCCTTTTTGTTGCGCCAGCATCTCTCTGAAGACGAATATGAACGCGCTCAGCCTATCCTGACACGTATGGGTGCCGTCGCCTCTCAGCGCATGGACGAACTGGCCGCGACAGCCGATCGACAGGTACCGGTGCTGGCGCAGTTCGATAAGCGAGGGCAGCGCGTCGACGAGGTTATCTACTCCTCAGCGTATCGAGAACTGGAGCGTATCGCCTATCAGGATTTTGCCATTGCCGCCTGCTCGCACCGCGAAGGCGCTCTGGATTGGCCTGGTCGTGTCCCACAGCCCGTTAAGTTTGCTCTGGGCTATCTCGGCATGCAGGCCGAAGCGGGCGTCTTCTGTCCCGTCTCGATGACCGATGCCCTTGCTCGCGTGCTCGAACGCTACGCCAGCGAACCGCTCAAACAGCGTTTCCTGCCCGGGCTGACCGCGCTCTCTCTGGAGGATTTACAGCAGGGGGCCATGTTCCTGACAGAGAAACAGGGTGGCTCCGACGTCGGTCTGACCTCCACCGTCGCGAAGCCGCGAGCCGCCACTGCTACCGATGAAGAGCTACAGCCAGAATGGGAATTGTGGGGCGATAAGTGGTTCTGCTCCAACGTCTCCGCCGACCTGATTCTTACACTGGGCAGGCCAGAAGGCGCACCGGCAGGCACGCGCGGCCTCGGCCTCTTCCTCGTTCCCCGCACGCTCGAAAATGGGCAGCACAACAACTATACCATCAATCGACTGAAGGACAAGCTTGGCACGCGCTCGATGGCGACGGGCGAAGTGACACTCAACGGTGCGCAAGCCTATCTCGTCGGTGACCTCGAACGCGGCTTCGTGCAGATGACGGAGATGATTAATCTCACGCGCATCTGGTCAGATCTCCAGTGAGATCGTTCATTTCCGCGATGGGCAGTACCCACCAGAAGGCCGCCCGGTCCTGCATACTCGTCGTCCGGGCCAAGTAGTTCAGTTGCTCCAAGACCGTCAGCCCTTCATCTCCGGTGATATCCGCTTCTAAAGCAGTACACGCACTCACCCAGTCGTCATAACACAGCGCCTGGTTCATAATGCATCCCTTCGACGGGTGCCACAGCTGTTCCGACCGCCGGACGCCGAGGTCACCGGCCCGTGACTTGATGGACGCCCCCGATTTGGTTGGGATTGCCTTGTAGATAGTGAATTTATCCACTTCGGGCCATAACTCGCGGATGAGCTGGTCTTCTTCGGCAGTCCACTGCCGGTCAATGGCACTCAGCAAATCCGTGCGTACTGCTTGCCGCTTATAGATCAGGGCGCAGTCCCAACGCTGGGCAACCGGTTCTTTCCACTTCATCAGCAGTTTATACAAGTGCGGTGAGATATTCGTCACCTGTATCTCGTCGATCAGCAGACTCAGCATCCGCCGCTGGCGGTCAACATCCAGTTTCCAGAAATCGCCCGGCGCTTCGCCCAGGATACGGTAAAACGCCGGAATAAACTGTTCCGGTTGGGCGTGCTCATAGCGTAGCAGCGCAGCTTGGGCCCGCTCTAACTCGCTTTCAGCGTCAGCCTGGTCGTTTAAGTACCGCTTTTCTTGGGCTGGGGTCAGCGGTCGGGCTGGTTTGGTGAGGAGGTGGTCGTAGCGGGCAATGAGCGCTTCTAGTCGGCTGATGTCTTGCAGGATAGCCGCCTTCTCGCTGGCTTTGTTGGCCGTCAGTTCCTTGTAGTATTGCTCCACGCGGGTCGCTAATGTTTTATCGTGTTCGGCGAGCGCGGCCAATCGTTCCACCACTGACCGGTCAAATGCCGCCACGGGCAACCGCCAGAGGGCCAGACTACCCCACTGTGTCTGTCGCTTTGCCTCGTCACCGTCGCCGTTGCGTTTCAGGTAGCAGAGGTAGCACCGCGTATTCGTTTCAGTCCGCTCGTAACTGGATTTGAAATCCAGGGAGGTATCTGGGGAGGCGAAGTGCCGCGTGAGCAGATCGGTCTTGTCGTAAGACGACCGTTTGCGGACAAAGCGGCTCTGGTTGCATGGCATAGCGCTCGGTTCGCCGTCAAGCGTCAGGCCAGTGATCGACTCATAGCACTGTTCGAATAGGTCACGGGGGATAGCGGCCTCGAATGCTCCTTCGACGTATACCCGGTTCCCAGCTTCGTCCTTGCCGATACTGGCATAGCCAAGGTGCATGAGGTTGCACAGCCAGTGCGACAGTTGCGTTGCTCCGGTAATGGTATACCCTCTCCCAGTCACCAGACGCATGCTGACCTTGAAGAGATACCGCTGCATGTCTTCAGCCTCTGGCAGCGGGAAAAGATACTTGCGTTCCTCGATGTAGCGCCCCAACCGCGCCCGGGAGAAATCGAAGAGCCGTAACTTCTCGAACAGGTCAATCGCGACCCCGCGCCACGGCTCATAGATAATCGGCCGGAAGGCTCTCGCGATTAGCTGCTCGTCTTCTTCGCTGCCGCCGAATTCCTTGATGACGCGGCGTTGTTCACGGGCGATGGCAATAGCCAGCCGATCCAGGACATACGGGGCAACCAGGCCGCCGCCGACCCATTCGCCTCGAGCCTGTTTCTGCTGTTTCATCTGGTTCATATAGCGGACATGGGTGTCGATATAGCCATAGGACTCCTGCATCTTGCGGATGAAGGCGTTGAAATCGTCCTGGATGCGGAAATCATAGCAGCGCCGACCGGCGACAATCAGGATAACGCCGCGCCTTGCGCACTCCTCGGCGAACTGCGTCACCTGGGTCAGGAACCGGTCGCGGAACAGCCGGTCTTCGCGGGCGACGATGATGCTGCCGACGGTGCCGTCTTGGATCGCCTGCCACAATTCCAGCAGCTTTGGGCGCTCATAGATTTTCTTCTGTCCGGATACGCCGCTGCCCTCGTCGCACTCGATGACCATGAACAGATCATGGTCGGCGCGTATCTCGACGGCGATGCGGACCAAACCTTCTTGCCGCAGGCGGCTCTCGGGATTGCGCTCGTCCGCTCCCTTGCGGCTCTGGCGCAGCAGCACCGCCGTCTTGCGGGACAAATCCAGGGTGTAGCCATACATATAACTGTGGGTATGGTCGTAACCGCCACTGTAGCTGATAGCTGGCTGGGCGGCTTTAATAATACGGATGCCGTCGCTTCGCATAGTCATCTCCTACCTTGCACTGTTAGTCAGCAAAACGAATGCCGTCGAGGTCGGTATACGTGATGGGTGGCTCACTGCGGCGCGCTAGTTCGCGATTGATCGCTTCGGTGATCAGGCCCGCTTTTGCCCGATAAATGGGCTTGCCAGCAATCGCGTTTCGGAGCGTATTCACATCAATCCCTGCCTCGGCGGCCATATGTTTTCTCGACCAGCCGAACCGTATCCGGTAGTCTTCTATAGTCATGACGCACTCCTAAAAGAGAATAGGTTAAGAAAAGAATACAATGAAACTAGTCTATTGACAATGATAGGAGTACATACTGATTGAAAGCTAGTAAATCTTAGTGACCATTACCTCCTAAACGGTGCCGTATCCATGTGAGATACTGCGCCGCCTTTTCCTTTCCCAACAGTGCCAGCCCCCATTTCAGCTGGAGCTGCGGGTCAATAGGCGGCGGAACGCCTTTCTTTTTAGCGTTTGGACAACAGGGAGTTTCGGTCGGCGTTGCTACTATCCCTGGGACTGCGGGCTTCGCTTCATCATACTGGGTCACAGACATCTCCATTTCCAACGGCAGCGACTAAAAGTGCTACCGGTTCTCAAGCTGATCCGGCTCTTCCATGAACGCTGGGAAATCGAACTGAGCATCAACAAGCTTTTTCCTTATCTCGACTGCTCCTCAACCCATCGTCGCAAACCTTCAGCCGGTACCCGGACTGATCGACCAATGCGGACAGTTGGCAGGTCCCCTGCCTTGATCAGTTTGCGCACCTTGGTTTGGCCGATCTTTAGCGTGCTCGCAACCTCTGGTATTGTAAGGAGCAGTGGAGATAGCGTTGGCCTTTTAGCACTTGTCATAAGTATCCCTTCCTCTGAGTCATCTTATGGATGCTCACAACTAGATGGTGTACGTCGATCTGACTCTATGATGCTGGAGAAAACATGGACAAATGAAGTGACACTTCCAGAATTTTTGATGATGGGGGGAATAATAGGTTGTGTCTCTCTGTTTGTCCTTGTATTTTCTGGCATACTCAGCACAGCAGAGCGCGCCGTCGTGAGTGTGGACACTGTTGTGTGGAACTGGAAATTCTGGCGGGAGCCTTAGCGCAATCAGGAGTAGGAGGATAAAACAATGGACGACCCGAAAAAATCTGACGAACGAGAGACATCAAGACAAGCCTGGATAGCGCTCATCACTGGTCGGCTGGTGATAGACCGAATGAGTTGGTTGCTCACGTTTGGCCTGGCATTCTGCTATAGTCTGGGCTTCCTTGCGATGGCTCTTCAACTGATCAGTTTCATTTTAGAGGGAGTGCCGGGGAAACTCGTGATAGCTCTTGACCATAGTGGCATCCAGGTTTTATTACAAGCATTGGGAATAGCTCCTGATGCCGCACATCGGCGGGATGCTTACTTGGTAGATCTCATCGCCGTTTTCCTGGCCCTTACGCTCGTCATCTACTGGATGACCAGGCGAAGTGTTAGGGATGCACGTGGATTATATAGAGCGTCGCGCTCCCGTTCTTTCCCGGGCAAGCTCAGTACCTGGTTGCATGTATCGTCTCCTCCCTGGCTCTCGCCACGAGTAATTGACGCACCCTCTCCTACCTCCGTGCTCGATCTATTGCAAGAACATAGCAGCAACACTGAAGCGTGGACCAGAGATCTTGCGGCATATCTGGAGCAATCAGACAAAGTAGCGCCGCCGCAGATCAGTATGCGCATCTGCATTACAGATCGAGTCTATGTATCGATAATTGACCGCGATGGAAAGCAAGAACGTGTCCTGATTGAACCAGGGAAGGGTGCCGAACTCATCGCTTACCTTGCAGTGCAGGGCAGGGGAGAGTGGATAACCCGTAAGAAGATGCTTGAGGATATCAAAGATGAGCACGTAAATAAGCATGTCAGCCGCCTGAATCAGCTCATCAAAACTGTTGCGATAGAAGCTGGTATGCATCCTGAAGATGAAGAGTTGCCTGAAAAAGCAGAAGCCCTTAGGCTCATTGAATATGATGAAACCGAAAGAGCGCATAAGTGGCGCCTGGCGAGCGGAGTGCAAGTGGACGTATATCCAGAGTTAGTGGCGGTCTACGATCAAATCAAGGCCGCCAAAGATGATTCGGCGATTGCGGCACCAAGCCGCGAATGGCTTGCTGTTGCTTGCAACCGGGCGATGGAAAGTTATGGGGATGGATGGTGCGGATACTACCAGGACCGCTATCATATTTGGCCCTGGACGAAGAACCTCTACATTACGTATCGTGACAAATGCCTGGCTATACTGGAGTATGCAGCAGGACAGGAGTGGGAATACATATTAAAACATAAGCATCAGCCCGAATTGATACATGATGCACTACAGCAGGTGTCAATCCTCTTTGCATGGGGCAAGAAAGTTGCGCTTGGTATTTTCCCGCACGTTGTCTATGCTCAGAAAGTTACGAGCGCCTGCATAAGGGCATATCGTTTTCTGGGTTATCGGGAATTAGCCAAACTTATGTATCAGGATTATGTTGATACGATGATGGAGCTTGATGCGAAATGGTCTCCGCCCTCCGATGTCTTAGGCAGCTGGCCTGAAGCTACATCACCGGAAGAACCTGGACAGAAACGACGAGAGCGCTAGCTACAAGTTGTAGTTTTTTATAATGTCTGGGAATGTTTTTTCGGACTTAGCTGCTATAAAATGTCAAGTCATCCAGGGGACACTGTTAATTGAGAGTGCTTGCGTTTGCCGGATAGAGGATGGAATGATCGGTAGTTTGGCGTGAAGACCGGCAGTTATAAGTGCGCGAGTGATTAGTTGAGGTCTGGTCATAAATCATCAGGCCGCCTTTGAGAAAGGCTTTAAGCCCGACATTTCAAATGTGATTACTTACCAGCAGGTCCGCTAACATTTGGAATATCATCGTAGTAGTTGATAGCTTGGCGGACCAAACGCCGACGGGCAAAAGAAGGGTGTAACCGACAATGGCAAACATTGACCAGATGCAAGCAATCGTGCGCTACACATTGAGCGAGGACCAGCGCGAGCATATGAGCAGCGTTCTCTCTGCGCTAGAGCAGGTGATAGGCGAAAGCGAGAGCGCGCATGAATGAGAAGCCCTCGCAACCAGATCAGGACCAGAAAAAGACCGTCCCTAGCTGGGGATTGCTGGCTATAAACGCCGCGTACAATCGAGGCGAATTTTCGTTTGAGCAATGGATGAAACTCTCGCGCGAGTGGGCAGAGGCCATGATCTATCAAGCTGCTGTTGTGTGTAGAGCTCAAAAGACAGCGGACATGAAAGCACACGCCTTTTACTATTATCACCCTGCTTGCTGGGATAGACAGCACGCGAGAGAACAGAGCGAGCCGCACTCACTTGAACTCAAGACAACAGAAGAAACACCGCTTCCTGATGGCTACTTGAGGTTAATGCCACTCACAGATTTGAAACCACGTACAACGTGTGCTGTATGTCATAACTTATTAAAAAGCGAGGGTTAATGCTCAACAACCAAGCGTGTAAATGCGACTACTTACTGGCGTAGTTTTTTGATAAGTATAGAACACTGGTTGCGGATAGCATTCCAGTAATCACATTGATCTGCTCCCTCTCGCTGTCGTTTCAAGCTTCTCTCAAAGCGACCTGATGATTTATGACCAAGCCTCAATTAGTTGTGTTCATTCTCCGTACTCGATGGAGAGATATTATCATGGTAGTGGCAAGAAGAGACATGAAGCGGCATGCAATTCCCTGCGGGACTGATGTAAGCTCATGAAGGTATCAGTTATCAACCTGCCTGTATCCGTTGTGCGTTCTCCATGACAGGCCGTACCGGGAAGTTACTATTCTACTCCTGCTTGTACTCTTCCTGGGCTTTTTGCGGAGACGGAGAGAGACTTTTAGACGTGGCGGCAGCGGGATGAGCATAGCTTGCCTTCAGGTATTATTACGGTTAGGAGGAACGCTTCTGCTTTACTCCGCTACCAATTCGGTAGACAGATTGTCCCTGTACCACAGGAGGCTCTTTTGGTTTCAGGTTGAGCTTGCGCATCTGCTCGCGCTCCTGTTTATTTAAGGCTTCCAGGTGTCCAATGCGTTCGATCAGGGTTGGCACGTTCCGGTCTACTTCTCCGCGTTGTTCTAAATCTGTGTGCATTCTGCGCAGGAGGTGCTCAAGAGCTGGCCCCTGGCCCAGGTAGAATGCGAACCGGTCTGCATCCAGTACGCGCTGTTTTCGCTGTTCCATATCCCTGAGATGAAATTGCCCTTCCAGACTGTGCTTGACTTTGACAGGGAGCCACAGGAAGTTGCCGGTGAGCACCAGAAGCCATGAGAAGGGAACGTAATCGGGGTAGTTGATCAGCGCCTCGTCCACGTGACCCTCGGTATTGAACCATGCAAGGTGATGAGCTAGAAGAGGCAGTAAGAGGTGGATGCGCTCCGGTGTGAGCCACTCTTCGGGAAGTACTGGCCACATCTTGTCTTTTATCCATTCCAGTGAGATGTTCTTGCGGTAATAAAAACCAGTCGGCGTCCTTAGCTTTACAGGAGGAGGATCAAAGCGTTCAAGGGCGTTGCGGAATAGCTGATAGCAGTGTTCGACCAGCTCCCACTTCTGTTCACCGGGCCACGCTTGCGCGAGGGCTGGTTGTTCCTTCCGCTGGCGCTGCTGTGAGAAAAGGACGGATGAGGGGTTGGAAGGGTCAGTGTACCAGGAGGCAGGAATCGGATACTCCTGTACAAGCCGCTGGTGTAGATTTGCCTGTTGGCGTGCAGACAGAGACGTTGCGGCCAGGAGATAGGTGATGCCGTAGTAGAGTAACCAGATCAAGCCTAAAAGGACGTTGGGCGAGGCTACGAAGTCAAGCGGTTTCGGCAATGCCTCGAATACGACTCCAATGTGGGGCTGGTTCCACCAGGGAAACCAGTGAAAGAACTCTTGCGCCAGGGCCAGGAGCCAGGGTAGCAAGCTGGCCCCGAAGAGGAAGGAGCAGAAACCTCCAACGAAACTGGCTGCCTGCACCTTGTACACAGACACATGTCGCGGGTGTGTGGAGTTCAATAAGAAACGTTGCATGTGACATTCATCTCCTTTTTGCTAAACTTCCTGTACTGCTCCTTCACCCTCATCCCAGTTATAGCCCTTTTCTTGTTCTGTTTCGAGCGAAGTAGCCGCATACGCCTGTGTTGTCGTGGTCGGGGAAACTACCTGCGACGACATTGGCATTTGTGGTGCTGACAGGGTAGCGTTCACTTGCTGTCTCCGTTTATCTGCCAGAGCTTCACGAATGACTACCTGTTTGAGGGGGTCGTTGTCGGGAACCTGGTTCCAGTCAACCTGTCCCCACAGCGTCGGTCGAGCTGCTTGCTGAACGGGTATGCCCGCTTCCTGCTTAGTTTGGCTAACGGTACTAGATTTGTTGGCATCGGTCGCACTCTGTGTGGAGGGTTGTGCTGACTTGCGCTTGCGTTTTTCTCTAGCGACCGTTCGTGCAGCAAGCTCTTGCTGCTCTGATGGGGATACAATGCGCCTGGGTTCACTGACAGTTAATGGCTGGATAACTTCTAAGAGACAGGCCAGCAATGAGGCAAGTGGCAGTCCCAGCAGCCAGCGCAATAGGAGGCTTGAGGCCAGAGGTGGCCAGAGGGATGTTCCTCCTAACATGGCTATGAAGGGCAGGTGCAGGAGCATGGCGAGTGTCGAGTAGAGTCTGACCCAGAGTTCGGCGAGTGAACTGTGGAACAGGAATAGCGGAATGTACCAGAACAGCGATGGGAAGGCGGACTTTCTAACGCTTTGCCAATGGATTTCGGCTTGCCATATCTGGGCAGATGCCTTTTGTTGGATGCTGGCAGCGATGAAGATCACCGGGCCAATGAGATAGAGCAGCGCCACTATGCCAGTCCATTTTGCAAGTGTCACCCATCGCATCTGGAATTGCCCGATGGAGATAGTTAGCCTTACAAACTGCTGTAGGCGGGTGGGAGTGCCTGTCATCATTTCAGACCTTTCTCTTCCATGAGCAGGATGCGGATGCGTTTGCGTTCTTCATCGGTGGGTAAGTACATGCGTCGTGCAGCAACTATCGTGTCGTAGACCTCCTTGTTGCCGCAGAAGTACCAGCCGAAGTCATAGTGTTCCAACAAAGAGGGTATAATGTGATTTCCTAACCGCTCGAAGCTTTTACGTGAACATTCCACCTCAATCGCGATGCGCTGGCCTCGTTTCAAGGGGATTTCTTCGAGAAAAGTATCGCCCCGCTTAAGGGGGAATGAACTATCTGTTTGTAATACCAGGATGCCGTCGGGACGGTGTGGGAAGTGCTGACCCGTTGTCTTGCTATTGGCCGCCTCGATCTCACGTTCACTGATCCATATGTGGGTTGGTGCGTTGGAACCGCCACGCGCCAGGTGAAGCCGTATCTGGTTTATCAGGTACGTGTGTGAGGTGATGCTGAGCCGATGACGATCCTCGGGAAAGGGAATTTCGTTCCAATCCAGACCCAGATTGCGCAGGCCCAATGCAGTGATGCGCACCCATGGTGGCTCATTTGCCCAGGGTTTCCAGCTCTCGGCAAACCCCATCTTCTTTTCCCATCGTCTAACTATTTCCGCGACAGCGTGAAGTCGTTTCCGGCGGTCTTGAGGCCAGGGAAGCGCGTTGCGCCTTCCGCCATGTGATCTGAGCAGATTTTCCTGTTCATCTTCAGCTTCATCTAGGGCAGGCTCCAGATTGGGGGCGAGATGCTGCCCGAGGTGGTCGTAGGCGATGAATTTCTGCTGCGCGGTGAGGAGCAAACCTCGGTCGTCGCGTTGACTGTAGTCGTAGCTACCAAAATCGGAACGACGCTTGTTTCCATTATCTTGGGAGCGGCGTAAGTTCGTGCTAGTCATTGGATGCCATCATTGCCTTTCTTCCTATCTGCCTTTACATGATGGTGCATGACGCATGCTCACAAGAGAAGAGAAGAGAGTAACAGTAGACAAGAATAATCTTCTCTTTCACCTACCAATGCTTCGCATCGGAATGAGCGTTCTTTGTTCTCGCGTCGACTATTTGACGGATGAAAGGTGTATAAGGTTACAACGTGTAAATATTAATGTAACGAATGGCTGTGAGGAAAATCGAGTAGCGGTGTACTATATCGTAGAGTAGCATGTATTGTCATTCAGCGTCATGCAGCACTATAGAGCGACAGGAAATGAACTGTAAGAGGCATGTAGTGGTGTGATTTGTTCATGCTGAGAAAGGGAGTGTAAGCGCGGGAGTTGTAGGCTCCTTCGCTGACTATTCAGGGTAAATGAATGACGCCCCTGATGGGGATAACACGAAGATCAACTGGCAGCCCTCTCTGCTGCAGAGGTCGAAGGCACGATTTCGCAAGGGGTTCGCACTACGGGATTACGCCGCTCGCGCCCCATTGGGCAATAGCGTGAGCATCTACAACATGTGGCCACGCGGCAGCCATCAATGTCGTTCGTCTGATGCGCTAGCTGAATGGCGAACCTCACGCCAAGACTAGGCAAATCCCTCTCGTCCAATTACTTCGTCCGGCTGCTTAAGGGAGTTAGAGGGTTCGCCAACAGTAATCCATGCCCTGTCGGCCACCAGAGACCATGAAAAGGTGATTCGAGCCTTCGCGCCCCCGAACTCCATCAAGAGATATACTGAGCAGGAGCAGGCCCAACGCAGAAGGTCGGTTTGATACTAGTGCTACGAGCCTGACCAACAGTATGACCTGGATCCCTTGAAGCACCAGCGCCTGTTGCTTGCTCTGTCAAGCGAAGCACGTAGGGGAGAATTTCCACTTGCTCGGTATCCCGTGGCCTGCCCACCGTTCGTTCGTGTTTCTTCGTTTCATTCTCGAGGAGGAAGCCTATGCAGATCATCTATGAACGATGTGCAGGTCTGGATGTTCACAAACGCTCCGTGGTCGCTTGTCTTCTCTTCCCAGAGAATGGGCAACCGCGCAAAGAACGGCAGACCTTTAGCACCATGACCCCGGATTTGCTGCGCTTACGAGACTGGCTCAAAGAGCATGATTGTACCTGCGTGGCCATGGAAAGCACCGGGGTGTTCTGGAAACCCATTTACAACCTGTTGGAAGAACATTTCCAGGTCCTTGTTGTCAATGCTCAGCATATCAAAGCAGTGCCCGGGCGGAAAACGGATATCAAAGATGCCGAATGGATCGCCGATCTGCTTCAGCATGGACTCTTGCGTCCCAGTTTCATTCCACCCGCCTGGCAGCGGAGTCTACGTGACCTCACTCGCACCCGCTCGACGCTGACTGAAGAACGCTCTCGTGTCATTGCACGACTGCAAAAAGGGTTAGAGGACGCCAATATCAAGCTCGCATCGGTTGTCAGTGATGTGATGGGAACCTCTGCTCAACATATGCTCCAGGCACTCATCCAGGGGGAACTTTCTCCTGCTGAGATGGCGGAATTGGCCCGAGGGAATATGCGCCCCAAGCGCAAGCATTGGCTCAGGCTCTCACAGGCCATCTCCAACCTCATCATCGCTTGCTCATTACCGAACATCTCGCCCATATTGGGAACTTAGAGCAGGCTATGACCCGGCTCAGTGCTGAGATTGCCGAGCGACTTGCTCCCTATGAAGAGATTCTCTTGCGTCTGGAGACGATCCCTGGCATTAAACGGCGCATCGCTGAGATCATTCTGGCGGAAATTGGGCCAGATATGACGCGCTTTCCCAGTGCTGCCCATCTAGCTTCCTGGGCCGGGATGTGTCCCGGAAACCATGAAAGTGCTGGCAAACGCCTCAGCGGAAAGACACGCAAAGGCAGCCAGTGGCTGCGCACGGCCCTTGTCGAAGCAGCGCACGCAGCCTCTCACTGTAAGGAGTGTTATCTCTCGGCCCAGTACCACCATATCGCTTTTCTTGAAGAAGCGTGCGGCTGTGGCCTTGGCACATACCCTCCTGATTATTATCTACCATCTGATCGCAGAAAAAAAGGAGTATGAGGAACTGGGAGGGGACTACCTTGATCAATTAGATCGTCAAGGGAAAGAAAAGCGGCTTGTCCGTCAGTTGGAAAAACTGGGATTTGAGGTTTCCCTAACTCCGACTGAGTAGTCGTCTGAGTCGCGTCCTGTCTCCTTTCTGATCTTCCAGCTGCTCCGAAGTGGTGAAACCACTTCGGCTAGGCTTTTATGCACTTTTTTAGCAGTTGCTTTGGTTTTCCCTTCCTTTATTTTCAGGGGAGTATCGCACTCACGTTAAGTACCATCATATTCTCTTCGCCGTAGGCATTGCCCTCGTAGTTGCGTTGTATTCAGCGATCCAAAAGTACTCAACGATTCCTGCGCTGCTCATCTTGGGCGATTTGAGTATCCAGGAAAGATCAAAGCTGTGCGTTCCCTCGCCGAGCCACTATAAGTAGGCATGGATAATGTAGCCAGATGCGCCTTGATTCCCAATAGAAAGCAAGCACTATTTCCTGGATGTATCGGCAGATTTCACGGAACGAGTCGACCCCATCTTTTACGGCAACCCAATCGCAGCTGCCATGAAAGCGTTGGGAATAAATTTAAGAACACGAGAAAACTTATTGAAACAATTCTCCTGTCATACTGGTACATGATCTTTGTTGCAGGTATCGGCGGCGTTATCAGGACGAATGACCAGGTAGATGTCGATAACAACCTGATGAGCAGGATAAAAGCCAGTAAACTGGTCGGTATAGTATGATGTCTTTTGAAACAACGGTCCTTGACTTCCCATAACTTGTAAAGCATTGTATGCATTCTGGGCAATGTTGGTAGCCCTGTCTCTATCAGTTCCAGAGTTGATATCATCGACTCCTCCGCTCGCAATGGCGATGCCCACCTGTCGACCTTTCAAGAATGATAGCCTGTTAATCTGAGGTTCGAGCACCTGTAGAGCAAACTGTGGATCGGTGCTAAACCTATCGGGATCCTGGTCATCCAAGACAAGACGACAGAAATTATGTTCGAGGCGTTCTGGAAGTTGCGTACAGCTCCATTGTGAAATGACAGCATTGGCGTTTCCCGTGCTACGAAAAATAAATGCGCCATCCTGACAGGGAATAGCTCCAATTGAGATGTTGACCGATTGCCCTGGTTTAAGCGAGCCGTGAGAAGGCGTAAAAGTGATGGAATTATTGATATCGCTAGATGCAGTCCATTGCACATCTCCCTGCGAAATGCCAGTCTCCGTCAGTTGCACTTTACATTGCATAGCCCCGTATGCTCCTGTGCAGTGCTTTTTATCCAATTGACCCGGTGTTACAAGCAGCTCAACGACACGAGGAGGCGCTCCCGGAATTGAAACCATGAAAATGACCATCAGGCCAAGCAGGAGATCTGCGAAGAGCCAACCACTGAGCAGGACTGTATCGCGTATATTGTTGCGTAACAAGGCGTACCTCCTCTTTCCCTTAATCGCTTTGCTTTGTGCGTTCCCTATCTCCAGTGTAGACCTATGGTACCATGGCGGCGACCCGGCGAACGAGATCATACATATCTCGCGTATAACCATGCAAGTCACGAGCGCATTGCTGCATCCCTACCACAACTGTCTGTGTATTAATCGCCACTGCCAGGGCATCTTTTTCCAATTGC
This sequence comes from uncultured Chloroflexia bacterium, assembly GCA_963736995.1. Lineage (GTDB taxonomy): Bacteria > Chloroflexota > Ktedonobacteria > Ktedonobacterales > Ktedonobacteraceae > CADDYT01. Next base: position 414,743 of record CAVTRB010000002.1, on the reverse strand, counting down.
TGCTGAGCCTTCTGTTGTTCCGAGACTGCCGTGAGGAAGGAATGTTGTTGTTCAGCAATCGACTTAACCAGAGCATCCAACTCTTTTGCGACCTTTCCCTGTACGTTCGCCGTTGTTTCACCTGTTATGGCAGCTTTCCCCAGCTTTTCAATCGAGTCTTTGAGGTTCGCTCCCCAGCTTTGCTGCTCTTTCAACAAAGCTTCTTGAGTGGTAATTTGTCTGCCGAGGAGGGTCAGGGAATGGTCTATTTTGTGTAACTGCGTATCCAATTTCGTGGAGACGCCATTCATAGCGGTACTTACCGAAGAAACGTTGCTAGCAAGCGTAGTATTTATGCCTCTTAGCCCATCAATGGTCGTCTTCAAATTCGTGAGCAATGCCTGCAAGTCGCTCCTGTAGGCCACTTCCCCCTTGATCTGTGTCTGTTGCAGTGTATTGAGAGCTTCTATACGAGCAACCAGCGCATTAGTGTGTACTTCGAATTGCTGAACAAGATTCTTCAGATCGGTCACGACGCTGGTTGGCTGCGTCCATTTCCTTGTCGCTAAGCATAAAGCAGCACCAGCCAGTGCATGGGAGAGCCGAGCATTCAATTTGCTGGCTTCAGATTCCCGGCGCATCTTGATCCAATTCGACAGACTATAGACGATTACAGTCAGAGCGAGTACCAGGAATAGAATGAAAAAGTCAATTAATGCCATCCAACTCAGCGTTTGCCACCAAGCGAGACGGCCATTGAAACCCTGTTGCCAGAGGTAGAGGAATGGGGTTCTAATTTGATCGGATTCTGCGTTAATAAGCTTGCTATAGGCAGCGACGGCCTGTGAAATATAGTACCATGAGACAACCAGAGGCAGGAAAATGAGTGCATTGCGAGCCCATTCTATCCAGGCTATCATGCGATCTGTGACCTTCTGTGCCCTGTATCGTTCAACAATTGCATTGGCGTCAATCATTTCATGGACATCAGTTGCGGCCCAGGCATCGGCATACATTCCATCGTTTACCGCAAGAGCGAGTTGATGAACGCGATCTGCTGCTTCTTCGTCGCCTGTCCCCTTTAATTGTACTGCGATGCCTTCCAATTCAAGGCTGACGCTCTTCTTGTCCATTAGATCAATCATGCACTTCTCCTATCTATGATTGGAAAAATATCACGGAGATTATAAGGTAACGCTTCTGCTTCTACAAGCTATTCCGAGCTAACAAATAAGTTTTCACACTAGAATCAGAGTAGAAGTACAAGCCACTTACACCGGTTTAAGCATCTCTCTCATGTCTTTCAGGTCACCCCTGATCAGAATATTGATTAGTTGCCTTTTCTCGACTCTCTTCGAGAAACAGCCTCAACTTAGCTCCCATCTCTTTGAGAGCTTGGTATCGACGGAGAAAAATAGTTAGTACATCGTTAAATTCTTTCTCTGTCAATAAAGTCTCTGGATCTCGGGCAACCCAATCCTTGTATTCTCTTGGCTTTTTTGTGATCCTTTTGAAGTTTTGTTCTATTTCCCTATCAATTCTTTGCCGGTCATTTTTATCAAGACGCTCATTCCAGACTTTGATAAAATCATCATCCATAAGCTCTTCATAGACCCTCGAGAACAAATAGTTGATATCTTTATCTTGCTTCTGAAGCCCTTTCATCTCATCAAAGAATACATCTGCCTCTTGCGTGGCTACTTGTAAGGCTATTTGCATGAGATTGGTAAGTTCTGGAATATAGAACTTTTTAACTTGACAAACCTTCTCTACCCATGCATCCGTAATAGATGGTGAAATTGAGTGTCCACCATGCGAAGCGATATCCATTCTCTTAGGGGAGTAAGCATCAATCTCCGGTTCAGAACCTTCAGAGAAAGAGGCTACTGTTGCGTTCCCGTTGCTCCATTGCTCTGCTCTAGGCCCTGGATTCTGTTGGTCATAAGCGTCTGGATTATCGATTACTTCTGCCTGCTCTGTCATTTGCGGTTGAGAGATTTCCTGCTTCTGCGAAGCCACTGATGCCGATTGTTTCACTTTGTTCATGTCAGCAGTATCTCTTTGTTCTTTTCCTCTCTCTACTAGAGGCATCGGAATAAAGTTTTGCTTCCCCCGTGTGGGAGTAGGGACAAAGAAAAAAAATTCTCCCACTTTATCTCCCACCTTATCTACCCATTTTGGCCGCAGGTTCAACTCCGTAGCAAGCTTGTTCCATAGTTGTCGTCTTTCAGAAGGCCAATATTTCCGTGCTCGCCCTTCTATAAAGTTGAAACTAACCTGTATATGCTTCCGCAATGGGCTAAATACAGCCCTCAGATACCGTTCCTCGTCTTGCTTCTTTTGAAGGAGGGACGAGTAATTAAAGGCAACCTCGATGTAGGGCAGTAGTTCCTGAGATGGAACAGATCTAGGATCATATTGCTCAAAGCGTTGTGCTATCCTGTGAAGCAGAACAAATGGAGATGTTTTTTTTGTAACTATCTTCAAGCCCTGCAGCAGTTCGTCGAGCCGTCTATTTTTATTGTGATCAGCCCTCACCGTTCTCACAATAGTATCTAAAAGCAGAAGACGGTACGCTTCATCCCCCTCGAGTCCTGAATTGAAGGGCAGCTTTTCCTAGTATCTCCAGAGACGGCGTGTCAAAATTGGGTGGTAAGATTTCGTTTTGACCAAAACAAATAGCCCGTCCAGCGTTGTACCACAGATCTGCCTGCTTAGAGAGTTCTTGTGTAAGCATATCTCTTTGCTGTATTATCGCGGCTAGTATGTGTCTTGTATTGGCTTGCAAGAGCTTATAGGCGGTAAGTTGTCTCAGGTAGAGTTTGATCATCTCCTTCACTACTGGTAACAGCGACATTGTGTCTGTATTACATATAAGCAAGAAGTTGAAATGGATCTTAAAGACATATAATTTTTCAGCCTCATTCGAACAGGCTAGTTTTAGCATCCATTTCACTTTATCCACGTCTATGTTCTGATTACTCAGAAATATGTCAAGCGCATCAAATCTCAGTTCAGAGCCATATGTTACCAACGTCTTAAAGAAGTCTATTACTACTTGCGGATCACCCTGGCGGGGATCCTCATACATCTGTTTGAGCGCGGTCACAAGAACCTGCTGATAACGTGGCTGTTCGATCACCTCGACCATTTCTGAGCGTAATGGCAGATCTGTGCGGGATAGGAGTAGTTTGATAGCCTGCAACTGCCAGTGTTCAGGGAGAGGCAATGAGAGGAAGGACTCTAGCTCTTCCCATGATATTACAAGCCAGGGAACAATCTGTTCATCAGAAATACGGTTCTCTCCGTAACTCCATTGTTTCAATAATTCGCTTCGTACTCCCCAGTTACAGTGTTCCAGTGGATTGTAGCTAGAAAAGGCAGCAAGCAGAACAAGCCAAGGGTTAGCATTCTCCGACGCTGGGGCAGTCGTTTGTAAGATGTCGTAAGTGATACTAAGCGCTTGCTGATTTCTAGTAAGGATGGCCTCTGCCACTTTCCGGGCCACATTACAGGCAAAGTTGTTAAGCGTTGAAGGGAGTAATCGTTCAAAGGGATCTTTACGTAAGTTGGTAATGGCTGGCCTTGCTTCCTCGCTCCACCATTGTTCATTGCCGATTGCCAGCGAAATTATCGCCTCCTGAACGCCATCCAGATTGAGATACTCAACCACCATAGAAGTAATTTCAAGCATATTGGAGAAATCCCGCTCAGTAAGGTTCCGGGCAGCAAAAAATTTGTAGACAAAGAGAAGCCCTTTCACTGTGCTTACCCTCTGCTGCTTTGCAATTGCGAGCAACCTACTCAGTTCCACCTGTCCGTCTTTTTCTCCTAGCAAGCGCGAAGCGGCATATCGCGCATATTCGGCCAGCAGTTGTGCATCTTCTTGGGCCAACCACGGACGAGATTGGAGAGAAGAATGCTGACCTGTGTAGCAGTTCAGTGTAACATGTTGTACAGTGTAGTCATAAGCGGGAAGCAGACGAGCCGGATTTATTTCTTCACGACGAACTTCAGATAGGGGAAGACAGGTTCCGACAATGCGAGTTGTGGCTTCGGAGAGGTTCGCTTCATACGTGCTGAACGTGAGGTCGTGTTGCATACTCAGTGGCAAGCATTGAGTTAACCCCCAGATTAGACTGGCAACCCGGTAATCTTCGGCGGCAATATATAGTTTCTGTTGCCCCTGTAGCCCGGCATATGCTTCAATGACGAAAGGCAGGAGTTTTGTCAGCATAGCATCCTGCTTGATATCCCATACTGAAAGTGGCCCTTGCAAGAGTTGATATGGAGATACCTGCCAAAGTTCGTAGCTGCCGACATCTTTAAAATCCTCGGGCGTGGCGAACTCTGGTACCATGGTTTTCCAGAAAGGCGATTTCCAGAGTTCAATTGCACGACGAGCCGTAAAATCAGGAGGAAGGGCGTCGAGCAGGTGAACAAAATAGGTACCAATACGCCCTGATGTATCACTGCCGGTAAAGTTTTTTTGCAGAAGGATACGTCTCCCTTCTGCCTCGATATAAGCCAGGCAGAAGGGGGAATTTTCTATGGAAGCAGCCAGACGATTTGTTCCTGCTGGCAGATCGTATCCCAAATAAGGATTAATCGTTTTGAAGGTTGTTCCGCTCACATCCATTAAAGCCCGGGAAGCTGCGTAGACTTGAAAGCCTCGAATCTGCTCCATTCCTCTGGATGCCCACGTATACCAGAGCTGCTCTATATTTGTTGGCTCGCGCATTTCATCCTCCCATCTATGCTAAAAAACATTCTTGATCCCTTACCACTAGCATGCCTATCCTGCTTAAATGTTAATGATCTTTAGCTTCCATAAAGCCCAGAGCATAGGATCAAAACAACGGATGGGTTCAATTCTGGGAAAACTTCCTTTGCCATCAGCAGGCCAGCCTGTTGGTGATACAGCAAGGAAAATTTTCTCCTGAAATGTTTGACTCGAAGTGAGCAATTCTCTATCTCCATACTCCCATATAAGGTCCCGTACCTCGCGATCGATCATCTCAAGCTCCTGCACATCCAACCTATTGCTGGGCGAAGCAGGTTTTAGGAAAAGAGGATCGTTCGTTAGATACCTGAGCAAGTCGGACTTTGAAATAGTAATTGCAATAGGAATCGGCAACGGTTGCCCCGGATGCAAACCTCTGGTCGGTTCCAATGTCTGGATAACACGATTGAGTACGTCAAAGGTACGCATCCTGATTTCACCTGCCGCTGGCTTAGGGGGTTTCTGGCTTGTTGGCAACCGATCTACTATTCCAGGCATCAACAGTGGATCAGCCAGGAAGATGACTGCCGAAGCATCCAGAACATAATGACCATACGTAGCCATCCTTTCTGGCCTGGTTACATCTTCGCCAGAGGAATCATAGAAGAGGAGTGTAAGCGTTTTCGGAATGCCGAAGCGCGAAGATTCGCGGAAAACAATCTCGTAGACGAGTGGATCTAGAATACCCGTTCGTCCGGGTGGGTTTGGCGGTATTTGTTCCTTACGGATGTACACCGGCTCATAATAGTCTATATAATAACGCTGCTCGGTGTTGTCCTGCCCCACAATACGGCTGCAACCGAGCATCTGCCAGGTTTCCTGTCGTTTAAGCTGGTTAATGCAGGAAGCGATGAAGTGACTTTTACCGGATGCTACGTCTCCCACGATAGCAATGGTGAAGGTGTCAGAGCGAGGCAGCAACCTTGCGCAAGCGGAATTAGGGCATTGATAGCGCGCCATCGCTCTGGTGTACTCGCGCCCTGTCAAAGAAGTGACAAATAAGCGGGAAATAAAATCTGATGTGACCGGCTTGAAAACCTTGGATGGATTTTGGCCAGAGACAACCGCACAATTGCCAGGATAATATTCTGTACCGCAAGCCGGACAGATGCGTTTATGAAAAGGATTTGTCAGAGACATCCAACAACCTCTTTTCCTTTTTAGCTCATTCTCAACGGTGCTAGTATACTATAGATTTGAATAACCAGCAACTATGTAATTCTTTCATATTCGTTGATAGGAAATTCTATTGGAATCTGAGAGATTGAACTGATATTAAGTTGTCAAGTGAGATTGGGATGAGATGAATGAACATTTATTCATACAGCAACAGGAAGTGAAGAGGCTTGACAGTACATTTATAACTGATATACAATCAAAAAGCACGGCAGTGGCGCCTTGTTCCAGTATTGTCTCTTATTATACTATTCTTATCTTCTAGTAATATGAAAAAGGCTTTCATGAGGGCCTCTAAATACGCAAGATAGACAATTTGGGAGGTACACGATGGGAGTAGAGAACGGGCGACCGAATTATTTCTTGCTCTTGGGGTTAAATCCGGATGAACGCTGGGACCAGGTCCACTTTGAGACGGTACTCAAGCAAAAACAACGCGAATGGGGCAGGGACAGCCAGGGAATGGGCCCCAAAGCACAAGCGGCAAAAAAGAACATTGGATACATCTCCCGGATCAAGGAGATGATGAGTAATCCAGTCGAGCGAGAGAAGGAGGCAGAAGAGGCCAGGAAACAACAGGCCGATACGAAGAAAGCGCGCAAAGAGAAATTTGAGCAGCAGATCAAAAAGGCTCAGGACAAAGGGTATCTGGAAGAGGCGGAACTGAAACAGTATATCACCGATTTCTCCGATGTTTTGTCCGAGCAGCAAATTCGCAGCGTCTTGTATGTGCCGGTGCATTCAGCTCCCCCTCTGCGCACTAAAAAAGAGCAGCTCAATTCGTCGCTGGCTACACAAATAGCACAGAAGCTGCAGGAATTGCACCTGAGAAGCCTGTATGAGTTACTGGGCAAAGCGCCTACTCACTCGCGGGCCGAGCTGGAACGGCTGGCAAAAGAGTTGTACTCGGAGATGGTCAAGCACCCTCGTGAGACGGAGACGACGCTCAAAATGGAACTGGCCGGCTTCGCCATGAAGGTCTTTGCTAGTGATACCACCCGTGCGCAGTATGATGCCACCCTGGAACAGGCCGCAATCACAGATTTGCTGAAGGATCTGGAAGAAATCGTGGCGCGAACAGCTCGCAGGGAAGTGCATGAGAAGCAGGCAGAGCATTTCCTGGAGGAAGCGGGCAAGAAAGGCTGGAGCCAGGCAGATGCGCTCGAAGAACTCAAAGCCTATGCCAGTACTCATAAATGGGTTTTAACAGCCACTAGTCAGAGCACGGTCCAACAGCAGAAATGCGGCTATTGTTCTTTCATGAACGATCGTTCACGCCAAGTCCTGCTACAACTGTGGCCGAGACTTGAAGTTTATTTGCCCCCTTTGTGGCAACCCGACTGAGGCAGATGCGATTAGCTGTGGGCATTGTGGCTTTCCCGGTAGGGGATCGTTTCCAGGTTGATGATTCTCTCGCCGCTTGTCAGACGAGGATCGCCACGGAAAATATCGCGGAAGCGGAAAAACTGCTCAACGAGATTGAGCTGGTCTGGATGGTCTCGAAGCCCCGTAAAGCAGCAGATAAACGACTGGACGCAATTAAGGATTGCCGTAGCCGATTAGAGGCGTTGAAAGCTGCTAAAGAGCGGGTAATCAAGGAGGAGCAGGGAAAGCGAAGGCAACTGGTCGATGATCTGGAACGATTACTCAATCAACGAAAATTCTACGAGGCGCGGAGATTTCTGAACAGGCTGCAACCTAAGGACATCTCTAATTACGATGCTTACAGAAAGAGAGTAGATACAGCACTCGCGGAAGTGGAAAAACTGCTCAGGCAAGTGCAAACACCCTCTGCATCATACGATGAGCGCGTCACCTGTTGCGAGCAGGCGCTGGCAAAATGTGTCGATTGCCAGGAGGCAATTGACTTACTCAAAACATTTCCCCCGCCAGCGCCACAACAGTTGAAGGCAGAGGTGAAAGATACCGTCGTCGCGCTTTCCTGGGAGGCCCCTTCTTCAAGAGCGATGAACTATCGTATTGTGCGCAAAGAGAAGACACTTCCCAGTTCTGCTCGCGATGGAAATGTGGTACAGACCGTGAGTGGACGGGCCTATGATGATCCGTTACCCAAGGAGGCGACAGGCATATCCATCTATTACGCTGTCTATACTGAATATAAAGGGGCAATTTCGGCGCAGGCAGCTCTGCTGACTCAACCGATCTTTCTGATTCAGGATGTTTCGCAGGTCAAAGTTGAGGTTGACCGCGATTTTGTCAGGCTCTCCTGGCAGCCTCCACGGAATGTGTATAAGGTTGTAGTTGTTCGCAAGGAACAGCAACCTCCATGCTCGATCATCGAACCAAGATGCGGTGCGTATTGGGGAATTTGATCAGAAGAGCCTCCAGCGGCTGGTAGATCGCAATGTAAAGAGCATGCATACATATTACTATGCGCTCTACTGTCAGTTTCGCGACCACCAGGGGCGCTTGAAAACGACAGATGGAGTGACTATCGGAGCAACACCTGAAGCTCCCCCTGAGCCACCAGGAGCATTAGAGCTAAGCGCGAGCCAGAATGGAGAAAGCAACGAAGTACATATCCGCTGGAAGCGCCCCCAAAAAGGAGAGATGGTAATTCTCAGAACATCGCAGCCTCTGCCTTTAGCAAAAGGTCAGCAATTGCCGGAAGCTCAGTTAAACCAGTATGACGGAGAACGCCTGGTATCAAATTCTACAACATACACGGATACCTGGGATAAGGCCGGAATTATCTACTATACACCGGTTGTTGTAGTGCGGCAGATGGCATATGTGGGCAAGTCCCAACAGTTCATCTGCGTAGAAAATGTGCGCGGCCTGCACTATGAAATGCTTCCTTCTACTATTCGGCTCTACTGGAGCTGGCCTGAAAATTGCGAGCAGGCAATAGTCTATTCGAGTATACGTGGCTGGCCTCGATCGGGTGATCCAGATACCTCGGCCAACCCGGTGAGCAGGACAGTCTATGAGCATATAGGTTATTACGATTTGCCGGGTACAATCAATCAGCATTATTATATCGTCGTGGCGGCCGTGATGAAGATAGGGAAGCAACCAATGCCTGCGCCCGGAACGCGCATTGAGGCGAAACTGGTGAATAAACTGCTGGTGAATTATGAGATCGGCCAAACGGGCCTGCGGCGGAGAAAGCGTACCTTACGCATTAGCTCCCAGACCATCGGCACGCTTCCTGCAACGTTACTGGTGAAAAAGCGCGATGGACTCCCCTTTAGAAAAGAAGATGGTGAGGTGATCTTACGCATCGATACTCTTCAGGTTGGAGAAAAGGAAGTCATCGTTGAACTGGCAGGCTCGTATGCGCCGGGTACTTTCGCCAGGCTGTTCCTAGAGGATGATAATATGAATGAGCTGGTGAGAATTCGGCAACCCGAGATGCAAAAGTTGAGATTAGGCTAATGCATTTTTTTGCTTCCAGAAAGATCATTTGTCCGTTTTGTTTTGAAGAGTTTTCCTCACTGGACCTGCGTCTGCGTTGCGAGAATCCTGCTTGTAGAGGCAAGACGGTAGATAACCTCTTTGCCCAGGCCAGAGGCTATGCACCAACCATCATGGGAAGAACGTTGGTGCCAGGGAGAAACGAGTTTCGCAATGGCTTGCCTTATAAGGTACAGTGTGATGTATGTGACGTGGTCAGCAGTACTTTCTTGTGTCCAAAATGCCATTTTCAGCTTCCCCACGACATTGGTCAGATCGATCAGAAGATTATCGCTATCATCGGTGGACGTGCTAGCGGCAAGTCTCACTACATTGCATCGCTAATCAATCGTCTTGAGCGTGTGGTAGCAAATTCCTTTCATATGGGTATACAGAAAGTGGGCAGCGAGACTGAGGAACGCTGGAATCGTGATTTTTATACTCCACTCTTTGTCAGAAAGACAGTCTTACAGCCAAATAGACCGGCGAGCATCGATCCACAGGTAAAGATTCCATTGATATTCCGTCTTCTCATCGAGAGAGGCGGGTATACAGAGGCACTCAACCTCAGTTTCTTTGATACTGCCGGAGAAGATATGACTTCCTCAAACATTATGTCGGTTCACAATCGTTATATCCTGCACGCAGACGGCATTATCTTCTTGCTTGATCCGTTACAAATTCCGCAAGTGCAACAAGAACTTAATCTTTCTCATATGCTAGCCCTTGATGATAGATATTCCGCAATCAATATCGTGAGTCAATTGCAACAGCTTTTTGAGAAAGAACGAGGCGTGAATCAGAAAGTGCGTATTCCCATCGCTTTTACGCTTTCGAAGATAGATGCGCTCGAAAGCCTTCTCGCGCCAGGTTCGCCATTGAGGGGACCTGGTGAAAGCGAAGCCTATGGATATTTAGACCTGGATGAAGTGCAGAACGTGAGTACAGAAATAGAGAACTATCTGCGAGAGTGGGTTGGTCCATCATTCCGTATCATTATTAAGCATAAATTTCAGTGCTATAAGTTTTTTGCAGTATCCTCTTTAGGTCATACCCCTCAGCAGAATAACCGACTCAGCGTCGTCAGTCCACGTCGCGTAGAAGAACCATTTCTCTGGTTGCTGTATAAGCTGGGATTGATCGAAGGTAAAAAGAGAACATAAACCAAATCTTTCTCAACCAGAAAAATGCTCGGAGGCTTTCAGCAGGCTCTCAAGCCGCTTTGCGAGTTGAGAAAATTGTCTGCTGCCTGTTTCCAACTTCCATGATAGTTCCAGCGCATGGCTGAGAGCAGCCAGGTCTGCGATATCATCTTCATCGAAGTTGTGCAACTGCTCAAAACCAGTAAGGGCAAGATCGACCGCGTGCAATTCAGCCTCGGAAAGCAGATGCACTGCTGGCTGTTCGACCAGCGCGTAGTACAGGGCGAACGCATCCAGTTGTTCAAAGTAATCCGCCAGTTCTTCCTCTGCCACATCCTTTATGAGGTGAGAGAAACGCCGCATCGTGAAAGCAAAGAAGGGGAGCGTCTGTGTTTCATACTGATCGGCGCTGACCGCAGAAGCAACCAGATCAGCATATGGAGAGACTTCTCCCTCACTGATTCTCCCACTCTCTGGATCAAAAACAAAATAGGTAAAGTAGTCCGCCTCTGTATTACGGAAATACGAATCTCTGGTTGTGCCGGTAATCATAAATTGTCCCTGTCGAGGATCATGATGATAGGTCGCGAAACTGAGCAATGGTCTATACACCGGAGGAAGAAAACCACTCATCGCAGCTATCCAGAGCGCAACATGGTCATCAGTGTCGACAATGACAATCCCGCGCAGCGTTTTGTGGCAATGTACCAGCGCACTCATCAGTTTATGAAGATACTTGTTCCGCCCTGATGATGTCAGAAAGCTCCAGATTTGCTCGGTATCTAACGTAGGAGCTTCTTCAAAAGTCGCTAGAGCAGGGAGTATGTCCCACTGGGGACGATCCTTATACATGTCGTTTTTGTGCCAGAAACAGCTCTTCCAATAGAAAATGGGTGGGATGGTTGTAAATTCCCCTGGTTCCATTACAAGCGTATGAGCGAAGAAATTGCCCGGTCGCCAATTTTCATCCTCGCCATTAGACTGACTGCAGAGGAAAATACACTCTCGCGGGTTCTGATAGTAGTAGCGCAGAGCAACTGGATGTGATTGAATGTCGTACTCATCCATGCTGGAAGGAATCTGATAAGCGATCAGACGGATAATAAGTGCCTCTGTTTCTGCTGAGATGCCTTGCGAACGGGCCTTGACTTGAAAGCCTGCCCGGTTCGTTTCTGGATGAACAAACGAGGTGTAGTAATGTTGTAACACGCTCATCGTAATCGCATCCCTTTGATGCCCTTACTGCCAGACTCAGTAATCTCACGGGCGATAGTGCTAAACGCTTCCGTCAAGCCATGCTGGCTGGTAAAGATACTGAGGTCGGAAGTCGAAGCAATCGCATTCAGAAAGCGCTTATCCGCGCCCCCAAAACCAATAGAGATAATCTGGATGTCTGACTTATGACAACGTCTTGCTTGTCTGATTGCTCCGTCCTGATTCTCCCAAACACCATCGGCCAGTACGACTGCATAACGCAAACCGGAAGCATCTCTGTAGAGATCATAGATGACATCAAAGGGATGGCCAGCATTCCCACCGCCAGTGCTTCCAACATAAAGACCATGGATAGCTTGCAGAATATCTTTACTGTTCTGTGAAGCCTGAAGATTCACCTGCACGCTATCAGACACGGAAATGATGCCGATGGAGGTTGTTGCCAAATCGCACTGACTTAGAAATCCTTCGGCTGCTCGCTGCGCCTCCGCAATCGGCGAACCGCTCATACTGCCTGAGACATCGAATACCAGGTAGACAGTCAGATGCTCACTTACCTCTTGTGCTTGCATATCTGATGGCCGCCCCAGGAAGCGAGCGGGAACGTCAGAAGGAACCGGTTTAATAGTGAGCGTGAGAGGATGGTGAGTGCTGGTCTCAACAGCGGAAACATTCACGGTGCCATTTTTATCGTATTCATAGCTCACATCAAGCACAACTTCCTTACCAGCCAGAGAAGCCGGGAAGTCCGAGAAGACGTAGCAGCCCAGGTAGGCGCAGTGCTGAGGGTTGTCGGTTTCGCCTTGCGTCAGAAATACTTCCAGTTCGGAGTTCCCGGCGCGCCTCGTGCGGAAGCGATAAGGGCGGGACTCAGCAGAAGGAATGGGCTTGTTTTTGGGAATGAGGATACTGTTGACATAGCGCGAACGGTCTGAACTCTCAGCGATGAGACCCAGACTATGAGCGATTACATCGGTAGTAGCTTTGGAGCCGCGAAGCATAGGAACAGCCGAATGAGACTCCATAGCAGCCTGAATGGCAGCGCCGAGAGCCACTGCCTCGTCGACGTTGATGCCAGCTATAGGAGCTTTGCTGCTCATACGACGGATGTAGTCGGAGACCATGGGCATGCGCGTGGAACCACCCACTGGCAGCACGCCATCGAGGTCGGCCCAGTCGAAGCCACTTTCGCGTAGCACCTGCTGGGTCAACTGGCGTGTGCGCTCCATCAGGTCATCCGTGAGGCTCTCAAACTGCTGGCGACTGATAGTGTAGGAGCCGATATGGCCGTGAGCCTGTACACGAGCCGAGGCGCTCTGGCGGACAGAGAGGGCAAACTTGACCTCTTCGGCCAGCACGCGTAGGTCGTTGATCTCCTCATCTAGCAAGGAAAGGCCGAAGTCATGCTCGAACTGGGAAGACAGGAAATGGATGAGACGCTCATCCCAATCCTTGCCGCCGAGAGTATGGTCGCCATCAGTAGCCAGTACGCGCAACTCGGAGGGAGTAATCTCAACCAGAGAAATGTCGAAGGTGCCTCCACCTAGGTCATAGACGAGCACGCGTTGACTCTTGTTGCTGGGGCGTAAGCCATAGGCCAGGGCAGCAGCAGTTGGTTCGCTGATGATCTTGAGGACGTTGAAACCGGCCCGACTGCCAGCTTCCAGGGTAGCCAGGCGCTGGTCATGGCGGAAATAGGCTGGAACGGTGATGACGGCATCAGTCACCGGTTCGCCGAAGAAGGCCTCGGCCTGCTGCTTGAGATGGGCCAACAGCAGAGCCGAGAGGTCGGTAGGAGTATAATCGCGCTGGCCAAAGGGCAGCAAGAAGTCGCGCTCACCCATGTGGCGTTTAAAGAAAGAGGCGACTTCGCTAGAACCTTGAGCCTGTTTGTCTTTGGCAGCTTGCCCCACTAGAGGGCCACCCTCGTCCAGATAGACAACGGAGGGAGTAATAGCTTTGCCATCCTCATTGAGAACGATAGCTGGGCGGCCCTCCTCGTTGATATACGCCACGACAGAATACGTCGTTCCCAGGTCTATACCTACACATTTGCTCACAGACTTCTCCTCGCACCCTGCTTTCGAGATCAGTTTAAGAGATAACTATACGGCGTGTTTTTGCGGCCTGCGCTTCCTCTTCAGAGATAACGCTCTTTATCTGGAACGTTCCCGTTATAACCGAGCCGCTGCGTGGTTCTCGACCAGTAATATGAAGCAAACCTTCCTGATTCAGTTCAAAGGATACTTCAATTGCGGACCCTTTTGGCAATTTGATGGGTAATGGCAGGAGGGCTTTACCAAGCGGCTCCCCTTTGCCCAGATCATCCACCATCTCACCTGATTCAGAATTCTCTAACACCTCCAACTCAACCGCTTCCTGATTGGCTTCATAAGTACCAAAAGTTTTCGTAGGAGAAGCAGGTAAAGGATCATTATGACGAATCAGGTTGAAAATGACCTGCTTCTCCTGACCGTTTACAGGGTCGGTGACCCAGACAATGACGCCGAAACTGTGGCTAGCAACGTTCGTGGTGGATAAGTCTATATACTTCTCAACCGTTTCGATTCTCAAACCGCTCGCATCGGCCACTTTTTTTGTAGCTCGCTCAAGGGCAGCAACCGGAGCCGACTCGATGGAGACTTGCTCGGGGTCTTTATGTAAGAATTGGGCAAGTTCATACTTGATCTTCTCATCAATCAAGAGCTTGTAAGCATAGATAGCCGCGCCTTTCGCGACGGCCTCGTCGGGGTCAACAACTTTGAGAGGAAGGCCAAACTCTTGTTCGAGACGAGCTTTAACCTGGGGCATTCGCGTTGAACCGCCAACGAGTAGGATTTGATCGAAGTGGGAAAAACTGCGCTTTCTAGCCTCCTCCATAGTATCCTTAGTGAACTGGATAGTGCGTTCAAGATAAGGAGCGGTCAACTCATCAAACTTGTCACGGGAGAGCTTGACCGGGACTCGTTGTGCATCGTGAACCACCATCACAGTTGCCTCTTGCCTGGAGGTCAGTGTCCACTTAGCTTCTTCAACCTTTTTGAGCAGATCCTGCTGTGTTTCACGAGAATCGAGGGGATTGTCTGAGGAGCCAGTTTCTTCCATCCATTTATCGGCTACGTAAAACACGACGGCCTCATCCCAGTCGCGACCACCGAGAAGATGGTCGCCACCGGTAGCAATGACGCGAATGGTATTGCCCTTGATTTCAATGGCTGTGATGTCAAAGGTACCGCCACCGAGGTCATAGACGAGGACGACTTGATCGTGTTCCTGCTGGACACCGTACATAATAGCGGCAGCAGTCGGCTCATTGAGGACTTCCAGAACGTTGAGGCCCGCGATCTCGCCCGCCTTCTTGGTGGCCTCGCGTTGATCAGTGTTGAAATAGGCAGGACAGGTAATGACCACATCGGTGACGGGGCTATCCGTTTGCAATTGGGCATCAGCGGCTAGTTTGCGTAGGATGTAGGAGGAGATTTCTTCGGGGGAATAGTCGACGCCTTCGTAATGAAAGCGCCAGCCTTCCTCCCCCATATGCCGTTTGACCAATTCGACAGTCTGATCTGGGGAGGCAGCAGCCGCGTTTTTGGCCTCTCTCCCGACAACGCGATTTTCACCTTCAAAGTAAACGACGGAGGGAGTGGTATTCAGCCCCTCTGCGTTTTTGAGGATCACGGGCCTGCCAAATTCATCTACATAGGCGATGCAGGAATAGGTCGTGCCTAAATCAATGCCAAAAATAACCTTCTCGCTCATGCCTCAGCCTCCTTTATCTGCAAGCTTGCATTAAACCGATAGATTTCGACGATCTCTGGACGCAGCATTCGCCCATCGTACTCAAATCCCTTGCGCACTCGACGAGCAATATACCTATCCTGAGCTGGGTCACCAACTTCTACGACTTTCAGGATGCGTTGTTTCCCTGAAACGAAGGTTTCACCTTCAGCATTGAAAGCCTGAACTTCATAGCGTTGTAGGATGTCCTCGATGCTTTCCTGAAACGACCGCAAATTGCGCATCATTGTGGGAGAAAGCATCTCTTTCGCGCCGATATCTTCCAGAAGCCGATCCAAATCATCATGCATACTGATCAAATCCATCAAGACAGGGCGCAGGATTTTGAAATGAAAACCCTCACGGTATGTTTGCAGTTCTTTATGTAATGTCTCAATGAGGCGCTCTTTACTCGCATCGTATTTCACTTTTGTATCGAAGTCCTCACGCAGCCTCTGCATTTCCTCTGTCAGGCGTTCTATGCTGCTCACGACATTCACATCACTGTTTTCACCTCTTAGAGAGGTGGCTGCGTTTTGATGCTCATCTTCTAAAGCCACAGAGGTCTCCATCTTCTCGGATGGAGCAGAAGAAGGATCAGCAGGAAATTGTTCATCCTGCTTGCTTTCGGTATCGGGGGGCTTATCCTGAAAAGATTCTTTGCCAAACTGCTGGTCTTCCATAAGTGTTCTGATCTCCTTCTTGAGAAAGATAGCCGAAAAAATAAAGACGCGAGAGCAGCCAGTATCTACTAATATATTTTTAGTAGATATAATTCTTTGATACAACCGCTTTATCTTCAACGATTTTACTATAGTTATTCTACAGTGTCAAGTGCTTGTGCTTTTTCGGTTTAGTTCCATCAATTAAAGTCACGAAAGGCACTAGCTCGATACTTCAGCCTAATAGGAACTGATAGCTGTCAATGCATATAACAAGCCCAACTGACCTATTATCCTTTTTTCAGATTTGAAATTTGGTCATCGATGGATTATTACTTCGAGGAAGTGCTTTTTGGTGGACCTGAACCTTTAAGCTCGATTAATTTCAGGTATCCCCATTGTAAGGTAGGGGGCCGGCGAGGTACTGTTTTTACCTTTGACCTGCCAGATCTCTCTGGTGGTTTCTCAGACAATCCTTTTCCGACCTCCCCCTTCCGAACCGTGCTTGCACCTTTCAGCGCACACGGCTCTCCAGTGATACCTTTGGACTTGAGAGAACCAGCTTGATTTCGGCTTATGAGCATCTCGCTCACTTACTTTCTTGCTGTCTCTCGGTATCACCTGCCGCACTTCCCCGTGTATCGGACATTACTCCGGTCATTTGAGTACTATGACGACTCCGTCGCCTTGGGGTAGGGTAGGGGGCTGGCGAGTTGCCCTTGCGGGTACTTTTCCAACCTCCCCCCTCCGAACCGTGCGTGACCGTTTCCGCGTCACACGGCTCTCCGGTGGCATCCATGCGCCGGTTCAGCCATTGCACATCTCGTGCGCTTCCCCTCTTGCATGGCCGTCCACCTGGACTGCTTCGCCTTGCGCGTGGCTTTCCCACGCTCCCCGGTGGGGCATGACTCCCACGACTACTATCAGTCCTCCGTCGCCATCTTCCTCGCGGAAGGAAGGCGATCCCGCGTTTCGTCACGATGCTACGTCCGAGCACGCCGTAGGGCATCCACTCATCTCCTTGCCTGGCCTCATCGACCATCGCCCAGGGCAGAGAGGTTGCGAAAGGCGCGAGTCCTTTCCCTTCGCACACCCTGGCACCGGACTCAGACGTGCTACCGGTGGGGGCGGGTCGCCCCGATTGGAGATTGGATTTCAGACAATCCAGTCTTACCCGTATCGTGCGGGTCTTGCAGCGCCTCAGCCTCTCACGTCTTGGGCTGAGCACCGCGCTCACGGCAGGCTGTTGTCCCCTTTGGGTTTCCCCGCCAGGTCAGCCGGTGACCCAGGAACCCTCCTCTCAGTTCCTCCTGGCTGCACCAGGGATAGCATCATGCGCGACGCGGCGCACGCTCGCGCCCTGTAGGCGATCCCGCATTTACATTCGTTAAACGTTGAGCATGTGTAGGTGCTCCGTATGTTTCCTTACCCCGATTTCATAGTCGGATACTCATCGTAGAGAGCTTTCCAGGTTTGATACTGCTGGCGAACCCTGGTGAGCTTTAAGCAACTGGACGAAGTAATTGAACGAAAGGCGAGCGCCTGGTCTGAGCATGAGGCTCACCATCGAGCCAGCGCATGAGCCGAACGATATTCATGGCAGCAGCCGTAGCTAGGTGCTGAAGATGTGTCTTTTCTTGACCGATGTAACGGGAACGGCGTAACCCCATGGCCCGAACTCCTTGTGAAATGGTTCCTTCTACCCCAGCGCGGCGCGCATAGAGCGTTTTGAACTCCTCGGTTTTGGTACGTGCGCGGGCCTGTTGTAAGGCTTGATGCTGCTGCTCCCGACGCACGGTGATGGTGCGACGGGGATAGCGAGTGGAGCGCGTACATAAGCAACGACTGGGACAGCTTTGACAATCTTTGATGGAGAACTTGATCTTGATGACCTCTGTGTGGCGATTGTCAATGGCAGGGGTCCAACTGATACTTGCGTGACCCTTAGGGCAAGTCGCTTGCTCTGTTTGCCAATCGATCTGAAACTGATCCGCTGCAAAGCCCTTTTTCTCTTGGGCTTGCCATTTGACATCGGGACGTGTGGGGCCAACCAGATCGATGCCATAATCCTGCGCACTGCTATGTAACAACCCGGCATCGACATAGCCAGTATCGACGATATGTTGTTCGGGCAGCAGTTCCTTCTGCTTGAGTCCTTCATGGATGCTGGCTGTTCTCGCATCGTCGGAGACGGGGGCGGTGGTTGTTTCGACATGGGTGATCAAGTGCGGACTGTCTTTCTCACAGGTTTCCGTCAAATGGACCTTAAACCCCACCCAACTGGTGGTGCGCTTTTTGCTGTAGTGGGCGTCCAGATCATAGGGCGAGCTGATATACAAGCCAGCGGGTGGGATGTTCTCCGAGGAACGCCAGCCTATCTTGCCTTCGCTCCATTGATAGTTCTGCACCCACACGCGCCGCAAAATCTCGACCGCTGGCACTTGCGCTAACCAGGAAGGGGCATCTGGCTCAAAAAGAGCGCTGAGTAAGCTCGCTCCATCTTGTCCAACGCTTTGGGTCCAGGCCTGACGCTCTTGTTCTCCAGAAGGAAGTCGCGAGTCTTCTAAGCGCACACTATAACGATCGACCCACTCCGGCTGACTGTGAGCTAACAGCCACTGCGGTGCCACGATGGCCAGACAATTCAAGGCATGGCGCAGCGTTTCTCCCACACACACCAATCGATTGATGGCTCGGATCTTGGCCAGCACATGCGTCGAATCCGTCCGCTGCTTGCCACGGGCTTTGAGCCAGCCGCGCTCCTTGAAGAGTGTGAGCATAGCCGTCAAAAGATGTTCCTCAGCTTGACCTGCGATCAAACGTGCGCGGAACTCACTCAACACCGAGGCATCAAAGCCCGGGTCGGTGAGCTCCAGGCTGAGCGCATACTTCACATCAATACGCCCCCGCACCGCATCAGCGGTCTGCCGATCTGAGAGTCCCTCGGCGAACTGGATAATGGTGACCAGTGCTAAGCGCCAGGGTGCTTCTGCTGGTTGCCCGTTATTGGGGAACAGATCGGCGAAGGACTCATCTTCATAGATGCTGCCCAATTCATCGCGCATATGCATATAGACGTTCCCTTTCGGATAAGCTGAACGGGCAATACGAGCCATTTCTTCGGGGACGGGGCTGATCGCTTGTGGCTTAAGTGACATCGCTTTTCTCCTATCTCGCTTGAAGTGATGACTTTTGCTTATCATACCAAACGATGTCACTTTTTGCCTCTTCGCGGGGTCACCAGGGTTCGCCAGCAGTATCAGGTTTGGAGAAGAACCAAACCTGTTTACGATGTCGTCGTATCAAGGATTCTACGACGGGCGGAGAGAATCACCGTTGGAAACTGGGGGTTCAACCAATCAGGTTTCACCATGCATGCAGGACTTGCGGTGCATCCCACTACATCCTTTCGTGTTTAACCGCTTTACTACCATGCTACTTTCCCCTTTGTCTTTCGACGCCAGGTGGGATAGTTGTCCTAAGAGATAATTGCTCTCAACCTCTTGCCCCTATGGGGCTATTCAACGAATGCCGAAGCGGCGCACCTTCTCGTTTCCTTTATTTTACCCTATTCTATCTCTTTAGTATAGACTGTTATCCATAAGTTCCTGATAAGTACATATGATTGAGATGAAAAATAAGATTGGGAAAATAGTTGGATGAGAAGTACCGCTCCTCAGATAATTTGAGTTCTTGTATAACATTAGTTGCTTGACATACAGGAACTCTTTGATGTTTCCAGTTCACTTGAGCAGCGATCGGGCGAGACGGTCGCCGAACAATGCTTGTTCATATTCAGTATGCCCGAGTTGAGCTGCCATGTGGAGCCCAGCACAGTAACCGATATTAGTGGAGATAAGACTCGCCTCCCCGAGCCAACGTTCGGCTATGCCTTTGACCTTCCTGGATATTGCATTGTAACGATCCGCCTCAGTTTTGTATGATGGGTTTTTCAGGTCTCCATCCACCCACCTTCTATCCCCAGGCTGGAGGAGGTGGCGCACATCAGAGCGGTAGACGCACTGCGCCCGGCAATGAACACATCCCGCAAATGGCCCCTGTTTTCGTTTCAGGCGGTCATCATACTTGCGGGCAAATCGATCTAAATCGCTACTTGCCAATGACAGATCTTTCGTCCGAAAGAGAGTTATCAGACCGCGTGTTAGAGGCATACGCATTTCCTCGACCATAAGGTAGGTCCACCCAAAGTCCGCTCCACGCTCGTTCAGGGTTTCTGCGCAGCCTCGTATGATGGTCATACGCAAGAGAGAATCTTCCTGGGGTGGTAGGATGTCTGGCATCTCTGCTGCTACCTGCTGAGCGAGCTTCGTTAACATATCGAGAAGTCGGGCGGGGCTAAAAATGGTGCGGATCAGGATACTGGCCCAAAGCCAGTGGCTCTGTTCAGTTTCCAGCAGCTTTCCTGCTGCTTGATAGACTGATGTATCCAGTCCACCAAGAGCAGTGCGTCGGATCCCGTACTGCTCAACGTCGAGGATTGCCAGATTTCGTTCAAGTGAGATATACGTGGGGCTGGCTTTCTTGAGGTCACTGTCACTCAGAGCGGGAAGCCTTCGCTTATAATCCTCCATCCGAACCAGATAGGCATGATCGGCCCCTTCGGCATAGACTGCAGCCATTCCAGGTGAGAGAACACCCAGATGAGTCATTTGGTTTGTATTTAAATTCATCGTTTGACCGACGCTCTCACGGTCATCCTGGGCGATAAGGCGATGGACAATTTTCAAATTGGTATTCTTCAACACATCGGGAGCAAGTTTACTCGGTATCTGTTCTGCTACTATAACGCCCTGTCCGTAAGCACGAACTTCTGAAAGCATATTGGTGAACACTTCGACTGCCTGCGCCCGCATATTGGAAGATTCTGTATCAACCTGCGTTTCAGTATTTTTGAGTAGGCGGTGCGCTTCTTCAAAAATGATCAGGTGTTGAAGTCCTCCCAGCTGCTTCCCTGCTGCCGCTTGTAAACGACGATATTCGTAAAGTTTCGCCAGGAGCAGGCCCATTAGAAATGTCTTTTCTTCATCTCCACCGATGTTTTCCATCTCCAGAACCGTCGGGAACGAAAGCAGTTGCTGCATAGGAATGCCGCGTGCAGTATCAAGCATCAGTCCTTTAGATCCTAGACGCATAGAACCTATACGAGCTTTGAGTCCTGCCTTCACGTTCCGCTCTACTTCACGATCATAGCCGAGACGGTCTGTGACGATATCGACCTTGCGATAAAGGTCGGTGAGCGTGGGAAAGATAGGGTACAGGTGCCGATCCGCCCATTTGGGTAAGCGCCTGTTCAGTCCACTAGCTAAATCCCAGCCCTTGTCTTCATAGACCTCATGTAATGCCGTCTCCAATACATAGGGCATTGGCGCATAGAGGATAAATGCAGCGTTAAAAACAGCCTTCAAGAAATCAATGTGGTTCAAAATTGAAGCCCTTCCTGGCTCATCATCCGTTTCGAACTCAAATGGGTTGAGTCGGAACGGCGCAACCATCTCGTTGCCCAACGTGTAAACGCGGAGATTGGTTCTGCCACTAAACACTTGACGGAGCGCACGGTATTCGGTTTTAGCAGGTTCAATAACCATGAATGGCTTTCCGGCATCAAGCGCCTGATCCAGGAGGTTCATTATTGTCGTTGTTTTACCACTACCTGTTACGCCAACGACCACCCCATGTTTGGCCAGATCGTTCAAAGTAATGCTGTAGGTGTCGTGTATGTCCCTGCCATTTTGCTGAATGTGACCGAGTGCAAGCGTCGTGTGTTTAGGTGGACGAAAATCTACATCGAAACGAACAAAATCATGGATTGCATACCCTGGTACTTCTTCGCGAGGTAACTGAATCAAGGCTGATAGTTCCTCAGAAGAGAGAAGCGTGTCGAAAAGTGAGAGATCATCTCCTTTACTGCGACAGAGATGAGCGCGGAGAGGATCTGGCCGAGAATCCTTTCCCGCCAGCGTTCCTACTAACAGCGAAGCTAGACGTCGTGCATCATTGGGAGTATTGGCCCCAAAATAAGTTCTCACGAGCCACTGACCTGCTGCTACAGCCTGATCGAGCCTCTCGAGTTCTCTTTCTAACAATTGAATCAGGTATTCAGCGCGATAGTTTATTACCTCACCACCAAATGTCTGGGTATTAACCTCCGTTTTTTGTGCGGATTCCTGCAATTGCCTACGTGATTGAGATATCACATCCGCCAGTTGGTCGATCCTCAGCAGCCGCTCCTCAGCCACCTTTTTTCGAGGACGTGGATGAGCCTGTACAACATATATCCAAGTAGCTCCATGCATTCCGCGAATGACACGTTCTAACTGAACTACCCCTTGCGTGTCCAATTCGCCCTGGCCATCATCCGTAGCAATGCCACGGTATCTCGGCTCGCAGTTAGGCTTGGTAGTGTCTCCTTTAGAGGTCTTATGGCTGGGGATGCCAGTGATAATACCCTTTGTGTAGAAGTGAGGTCGAACATAGCGGACCAGATCTGTTACTACTATAGCGTCGAGTTGGATGCCGGGAAGTAGACCCTGTAAGAGGGTCTTTGTTGTCGCCTCATCGCCCAGGGAGACGTAAACTGAGAGCTTTTGAGGCGTTCCTGCCAGTACAATTGTAAGACCGGTTCGCACCTGGTTGTGCGCTCCAATAACCAGATCGGTTATATGCTGCGCAAAATCTATGCTTGGATGAGCACTCCAGAAATCTGCCAGTCCTTGAATAGAGAAGAAGGTATGTCCGTCGAGCACATCCGTCGGGTCAAATTCATTGGGTTCCATCCCCTCCAGAAAAGAACGCTCCAGTTTCTCGACTTCTTCGACTAATGCGTGAAGCAGTGCAGGGTCAAACGCTGAGAACATATAATCTCCTCGATCAATGGCTTAATTGGAAATGTCCTGAACTATTGTAAAATCTTCTGTATCCTCTCGCTAGATGAAGAAGGAAATACTACCACAACTTTGTGTTCCCCTCTTGTATCCCAAAACCGAATGGTATCTCTAAGAATTTCTAGATAGGTCTTCAAGGCTTTTTCGCCCAGTTGCATAGGCAAATTCTTATGGATAATCACAATTTTCCTGGTCTTTATCCACGAAAGATCACCAAGAGATTCCTCCAAAGCATCCCAGTTTCTTCCAAAATAAGGGAACTTGAGTTGATTGGCGAGAACATCAAATAAGTCTTGCCTATCTGAAATACCTGCTGGAATTCGTACTACTGTGGTATCCTGCCCTGCATCAAATTCATCTGGATTTGAGACGAAGGTCAATAGTGCTAGATCAGACATTTCTTTTCACCTTTCTATTCTAAACGAAGAAAGCTATCATAATGATCGGAAGTGTAGTAAATTTCTCCACCTTTTCCTTTAACTATTCGTTGCAAACCAGCATGCTCAACGCCTTGTGTTGGGTGTACATACTCTGTATAGTAACCTTCAGGTTGTTGTGGAAGGAGTCCTTCCCTATTTTTAAAAACAGTGCCATCGCGAGGATGGGGATGTTCTTCACCCTTCTCGATACGTTCAAGAGTCGGAGCCACTTCCTGTCGAAGTCTGCTCACTTCCTCAGTCTCATCAGGATTAAACGAATTGAACTGGTCTCCCTGACTATACTGAGAACCAATCTCACTCTCCCCTCTGCTTTCAGTGCTAGCGTTAAGGTCATCGTTATCTTTTCCTGGCTCAAATGAACTGAACTGCTCATACTGCCTTTCTGAACTAGTTTCCGGTCTCTCCTGCGCCTCAGTCAGCGACTTGCCTGGCTTCCCATCGCTCATACACGTCACTCCTTAAAAAAGATACATATTCAGCTTAAGGGGTATATGTACCGCTATGTGCACAGAGGCTAAGGGCGGCCATCAGGATGAAGAATCCCACAATAAACGGAACTATACGCTTGGGCATCCAAGGTACCAGGAGGACGATCACGAAGTAGAAAACGATTGCGAGGACAAGGAGCGTCCATACCGCGCTAATGATGGCCGGAATGTAAGGCAGAAATAGCACAATAGCTAAGATAGCTAATACGGGCAAAACGAGTGCCGCGCTGCGAGTCAGCCAGAGCATTGTTGGAGGGCGAATGGATATCTTTGCCTTCACCGTATGATTGTAACCCTGCCTCACTATTAGAGACCCGCCTCGATCACGGCCCCACAGAGAAACTTGATGCCCAGGACGAGGCATCCCTCCCATTACATCCCCTTCTAGTCGAGCCTCACCGAGGCCGCCACCAGAGCTACGCTGGATTTGCAAATTATACACCATCATAGTCGGCTTAGGGGAATTATGCATCTTGAAAAATTCGCGCACCAAAAAGGGGAACACCAATGGAAAGAAGAGTACGCGCAATACGATATCAGACCAATCGAGTGGCCTGTCTACTGGGTCCTTTTTAGGTTCACCAACGACATCCCCCTCCAGGTCAGCCGGACGAGATGGCATACCCGGCAGTGCTGTTGCGCGGACAGGAGAAGATGCCGCTGAACCAGAAGGACCAGGAGAACTGGATGATGACGTCGGCATAGGACTAGCTGGGCCTTTCGTGGGAATAGGCGGTAGGATAGTGGATGACGGCATTGGAATAGACGATGATGAACTAGAAAATGTTGATGGTCCCGATGGCGAGCCTGAAGAAGATGGGGAACTTCCTGCTCCAGTAGCAAAAGGAAAACCGCATATGCGGCAGTCCGTTCTCTGTGTTGGCAACAAAGTCCTGTGTCCACAATTGCTACATTCTATAAATGCCATATATCCAATAAGCCGCACAAACTCCTAATATGTTTGGGAACAAGTAGATGCGGCTCCTCCTTCCGTTTTCTATTGTCTCTAGATCTATGTGCTGGCTATTAGACGCACTTTTGACTGGTGAGCTTGTCGTTATGCCTGGTCTCATAAACTGGTATAACGTACTCTGACGTAAAAAGTATGTTCAATGCTATTGTCGATGTAGTCAGTATATTAGTTTTTGAGAGATAAATCAAGGGAATGATAGTTATGCCTTAGATAGAACAATCGTGACTGATGTTGGAAGATGTGATAGAATCGAAAGCAAAAAACGTTGTCAACGAGGAGAGAAGAAGGATAAAATTGATAAATTCTTGTCTCTGCGCCAACGATTCCCTTACTCAAAGCTGTTTTGATCGCCGTTTCTCCAACCATTTCTTAATACTCGCCTCTTTGCTCTGCTGATCTTTCCCTACTTTCGTAGAATCACTAAACATGCGAACCTTGTTGCTCATAAGCCATAGGCTTAGAGAGGCTTTGCACACAAAGTCGCCTCTGCACATAAAGTCAGGGGTCTGCACAGAATGTAGATTAAAAGTGTAGACCCGAAGAGGCTATGGCAAGCCCATTGTAGGGGACAAACGATAATAAATTATTGACCCACCGACTCCACTGATCAGGAATAGTATCCCTGCTATCCATGACATGTGCCAAAATGTAGCGACCATGCCAACAAAAGCACAAAAGAGGCCGAAGAAGTAGAGGAAGATTAAAGCTCCTAGAGTCTGTTAGTCATTCAAGGTCGAAAATGTGGTAAAATGAAGGATGAAACCTTCACGAACCCCCTATCCAAGTGATGTGAGCGACGAGGAATGGGCCTTTGTCGCTCCGTACTTGATCTTGTTGCCCGAAGATGCTGGACAACGCAGCTATAGCCTGCGCGAAGTCTTCAACGGTTTGCGCTGGATCGTGCGGACAGGAGCCCCCTGGCGCATGATGCCCAACGATTTGCCGCCGTGGTATGTGGTCTATCAACAGACGCAGCGCTGGCTGGCCGCAGGCTGCTTTGAGGCCATGGTCGACGACCTGCGCCTGTTGCTGCGGGAAGCCAAAGGGCGCAACCGACAGCCCAGCGCGGCCATCTTTGATAGTCGAACCTTGCAATCGACGCCCGAAAGTGGCAGCCATGCCGGCTATGATGGAGCCAAGCGCCGCAAAGGCAGCAAAGTGCATGCGGCCGTTGATACGCTGGGCAATCTGCTGGCTCTGCTGGTTACGCCTGCCAATGAGCAGGATCGGGCGCAGGTGGGCGAACTGGCTGAAGCCGTGCAGGACGTCACTGGCCAATCGGTGGAATTGGCCTTCGTCGATGCTGGCTACACCGGTGAGGTGCCTGCCGAAGCGGCCAAGCAAGCAGGGCATCCAACTGGAAGTGGTCAAGCTTCCCGAGGCCAAGCGCGGCTTTGTCTTGTTGCCTCGCCGCTGGGTGGTGGAGAACACCCAATCACAATACCCCTGAGACACTTCGGTTGACAGAACCTACTCCACGCCCTATGCTTGGTATCAGTGGGCTGCTGCAGTTGCTCACCTGGGTTGAGCACAGACGGGCAGTCCAAGCCTCAGAGCATGAGGAAGGTGGTGTCCCATGTCCAATCCCTCACCCAACACGGCTCCCCCCCGCCCAATTCCAGGCAAGTCAGCAGTCAGTGGGAGGATCTGCCCCAGGCCAATCGTCAGCGGCTCCTCTGGCTGCTGAGTCATCTGCTCGAACGCCAGCTGGAACCGAGCAGCGCACCAGAGCAAGGAGGACGGCGATGAACGCGACGAGAGTGCCGAGTAAGTCTGTCCTCAGCGCACTGGATGACTTGCGTGCCGAGAAAATCCGCGCCTTCCATCGCGAGCGGCTCGCCGTCGTCTACGTGCGCCAATCCACCGTCCAACAAGTGCTGGACCATCAGGAGTCCACGCGGCTGCAATATGGGTTGGTCAGTCGAGCCCAGGCGCTGGGGTGGGCTGCCGACCGCGTCCTGGTGATCGATGAGGATCTGGGCAAGTCCGGGGCCAGTGCGCAGGGGCGGGCTGGGTTCCAACGGCTGGTCTCGGAGGTGAGCCTGGATCACGTCGGGATCATCTTCGGGGTGGAGATGTCGCGGCTGGCACGCTCCAACAAGGACTGGCATCAGCTCCTGGAGCTGTGCGCCCTCTTTCACACCTTGATTGCTGACCTGGATGGGATTTACGACCCGGTGCAGTACAATGATCGCCTCCTGCTTGGGGTTGAAGGGAACCATGTCGGAAGCCGAACTGCATATCTTGAAGCAACGCATGCATCAGGGCCGCTTGAGCAAAGCCCAGCGAGGCGAACTGCAGTTTGCCCTGCCAGTCGGCTACGTCTGGAGCCCGACAGGAGAGATTCAGTTCGACCCGGATGAACAGGTGCAACAGGTGGTCCGGCTCATCTTCCGCACCTTTGAAGACCTGGGGACGCTCGGCGGGCTGGTGCGTTACCTGGCCCAGCAGCAGATCCAGCTCGGGGTGCGCGTGCGAGAGGGTCCTGGCAAAGGGGAACTGGTCTGGCGGCGCCCCAATCGGGCGACGTTACAGATGATGCTCAAACATCCCCTCTATGCGGGCTCCTACGTCTACGGACGACGACAGGAAGATCCGCGTCGCAAACAGCCGGAGCGACCACGCACGGGTCGGGTGGTGATGAACACGGACGAGTGGCTTGTCCTTCTGCCCAACCACTGCCCGGCCTACATTTCCCCGGAGCAGTATGAACGCAACCAGGCGCGGCTGCAGGCCAACCGTGCTCGCGCCGATGCCATGGGAGCAGCGCGCAACGGCTCAGCTCTCTTAGCGGGTTTGGTCGTCTGTGCTCGCTGTGGCTGTCGGCTCAACGTCCATTACGATGATGGTGGTGCCCGGCTTCACACCTATGAATGTGTCGAGCGCTGGACGCACTACGGCGAACCCAGGTGCCAACATCTGGCAGGCCCATGCCTGGATGCCTTCGTCAGCCAGCAGGTTCTCGCTCGCCCTGGAGCCAGCCGCCTTAGAGTTGTCGCTGAGCGCCACCGAGCGTCTGGAGCAAGAACGGGCCGAGTTGGATCGGCTCTGGCAACAACGACGCGAACGCGCCGCCTACGAAGTGGAGCGGGCAGCTCGTCAGTACCAGGTGGTCGAACCGGAGCATCGGCTCGTGGCCCGGACACTGGAACGCGCCTGGGAAGAGAAGCTGGCGGCTCAGCAACAGCTTGAGGAGGAGTATCATCGCTTTGTCCAGCACAAGCCACGCCTCCTTTCGGAAGCCGAACGAGAGGCGATTCGTCGCCTGGCGACGGATATTCCCACGCTCTGGGCCGCCCCAACCACCACGGCAGCCGATCGCAAAGAGATCATTCGCCAGGTGGTCGAACGGGTCATCGTGGACGTGCAGGGCAGCAGCGAGCGGGTGAAGGTGCGTATCGAGTGGATCGGCGGAGGCTCACACCGAGGGTGTGGTCATTCGACCAGTTGGTAAGCTGAGCGAGCTGAGTACCTATCCGCAGATCTGCCAACGGGTCCAGGAGTTGACCGAGGCTGGCTGGACCGCCACCGCGATTGCCCAGGCGCTCTCCGACGAAGGGTATTGCTCTGCCCGCGCCACGGTCTCCATTGGGAAGCAGACGGTCAGGCAGATCCAACGACAAGTGAGGAGTGAAAGCACCACGACCGCGAAGCAGGTCTCGGCAGGAACTCTTGCCGGATGAATGGTGGCCTGCCGAACTGGCTCGCACGCTGGGTATCCCTCGTGGGAGCCTGCACCACTGGATCCGTCAAGGGCTGGTGCGGGCACGCCAACTCGATGAGCCTTTGCACCGCTGGGTGGTGTGGGCTGACGAGGCCGAGCAGGAACGCCTTCGGCAGTATCATCAGCGGGCGATTGGTGACGACTTCCGTCATCGCTGGACGGAGGCACCCCTTGCCAAGCAGAACGAATGAGGATATCATACAAGCAAATCAAGAAAGGAAAGACCCATGGCAACCACTCAGAGACAGAAAACGACTTTCGGGGGTAGTGTGACTGGGTTATCGAGCGCTCTTTCGCCTGGACTACCCGCTTCCGGCGCTTGGCGCGCGATTATGAGCGACTTCCTGCCACTTTGGCTGGCTTGCATCTGGTGGTCTTTGCTTGTCTGATGCTTCATCAATGGAGCGTCCTTTCTAGTCCTTGATCGTTTTGAAGCTTGAATTACTAACAGGCTCTAGAGCGGGTATAGGTAAAGGGGAAAGAAGCTCTAGTTCATCGCAAAGGAGCGCATAGATGGCTAAGAAAGGAATAGCTATCGCAAAAGCCAGAAGAGTAATGATGGCAGACGTGTCTAACTTTCCTGATGGGATAAAAGCCTGTACAATAATGAGAATGAAAGCGATGACGCCTCCAATGGTAAGCTTTTTCTGGCGAATTCCCTCTTTATTTATCATGGGACGTACCCCGACACGTTTAGCAGATTGTAACTGTGACGACACGTTACTATCCTCATTACTCATAAAAATCCTCTCTTTGCTTTTCAGTTCTTTCTTAAAGAAGGGACTACCAACGCCTTCGCCCTTTCTGTGATGAAAACTCCTCTATACAGTAAGACGCATATCGAACAGGATTGTCAAAGGGGCTGTACAGAAACAGAGGGCTTCGATGCTTTGCAAGGTAGCCCTCTTTTATCCTGAGTTCACTCATTCTACAGATTGCATCTCTTCACGTCTAGCTTGTTCCTCAACCTGCTTATACCAGGGCAGCATAGCCAGAATTTCACGGCGGCGCTGTTCAGCTTTCCAATAGTTTTCTAGCGCCTCTTCCTTTGTTGCACCATGTACAGCCCATCCATTGCCGTGAGCATCCCAGCCATTAAAACTTTGAGTAACTAGCGGTTCTCGTTTTTCTTGTTGTCGTTCTTCCATCAGAGACCTCCTTGTGATCTTTCCAGTTTCCTATGATCAAGTTTACCTGACTGTGAGGCATTTTTCCTAATGCATTGCCAAAATTCAAAAAGTGGCACACAAAACTATTGACAGTGATTATGGAGTGCAGTATACTCGTACCAATGATGTTACGAGTCATGTTACTCGATACGAGTGCACTTTCAAGGAGGTATCGAAAGTGAATGTCGAACTAGAGCGGTTATGTCCTTACGCTCCCTATACGAGCGTTCTCACAGTTATTAGACACATGCGAAAACGCGATTTGAAGGAACCTGTCACGTCTCCTTTGATCACCACTATCGGTGTGGCAGAAGGTAATGCCTCTCGTACCATACAAGCCCTGCGCTTTCTTAACTTGCTTGATGAAGAGGGATACATCACCGAGAATTTTAAGGCAATTGGGAATGCACCAAGCCATGAGTATCCTGTCTTATTAGCGCAGACGCTACGAGAGGCTTATAAGCATGTGTTTATGGCGCTTGACCCTGCAACAGCCACCGATCAGCAGTTTGAGAACGCTTTCCGTTACTATCAGCCGAAAGCCCAGCAAGGGCGTATGATTATGTTGTTCAAAGGATTATGCCGTGAAGCTGATCTCATTGCTGGTGGAGCACCAGAAACTACTCCACGCCCACGCACAACCTCCCCCAAACCTTTAGCTCCATCTCAAGCCGGGAAGAAAGGAATGCCGAAGGATGTACACTCTCAACCAGAGCCTTATCAATCGCCCACTCCTACAGTTCCCCCTGTTGTAGTACCGGCGGCAGCAAGTACAACGCCCGAATTTGCAATCTTACAAGGCTTGCTAAATCAACTACCCTTCGGAAACAAGAAGTGGACACAGCCGCGCCGTGAGAAGTGGATACAAGCCATGACCGCTGCGGTTGATTTGTTGTTTGAAGTAGGAGACCCAGAGGGAAACCTGTATCATGGAGTGGAGTACGATGATTAGAGGTTTGAGCTAACTACCATTGTCGTAATGCAGCGGTTGTCACATTTTGCGGTAATTTGCTGGTGTGACAAAGTTGGAGATTGGCATAATCACATGCACAGCCATTCATGGCTTGATTTTCTCGGTTACTTCTGTTATACTAGCGGCTATCAAATGACATAGAGGTGTTCTCATGAGTCCATAAAGCAAAGTTCCAGGGAAATCCGGCCTGTCAACCTGTCCCTGGAACGCTCTTTACCCCCTCGTGGTTAAATGAACAAACGCTCAAACATCGTGGCTTGCGTGTTTTTACGCTTATCAAGTCTCACAAAGGTATCTCTTTGTCATTTTACCACGAGATGTGCCCTTTGTCTAGTCTTTAGTAGTTTGTTGTTTGTTGTGACACACATGTAAGCAGGAGGCAGACAATGCCTATTCAAGCACTCTCGATCTTTGCTTGTCTTCCTGAAAGACAAGCCCTGGAATATCTTCAGAATCAATGTGGCTTCCCTAGACAAGTTTGTTTAGGGAAATTAGCTCAAGCACGGGCGAGATATGGTAAGCCAATGTCACGAGCAGGGCATCCCGATATTCTGGCTATCCCACCTGAATATGCGCCATACCTCGAAGAAGTCAAGGGAAGCCCACGCTTTAGGGAAACGATAGACAATGGCAACATTGCCCATAGTTTCCAACTCGTCGAAATAGACCCTTTGCTCGCCTTCCAGTTTTACATCTCTCTCGATCATATGCCTCAGCTATCTGCCAACCCAACTCTTGAAGAGACGCTACATCTTTGTTTACCTACTGATGTGGATGTTCCTCAAGTAAGCTATACTTGGTATCAAGCTGGTGGAATCGTCACTGGGGTAACCCTGAATTTCCCAGGAATGAATACTCGCCTGTATCGTCATCCTCAATTTCTACCTGACCCTCAGCAGAAATTACTGGGGTTTGTAGGCTTGTTCGTTGGCATCGGCTCACCGCTTATTCAGGTAGCCAAGTTTGAAGGCCGGTACTATCTCAAAAACGGCTATCACCGCGTATATGCGCTAATAAAGGCTGGAATGACTCATGTGCCATGCATTCTTTTGGAGGCAAAAAGCGAGAGCCAACATTGGCTTGGCAGAGGGGTTCTTGCCCATGAGCGTTCTGAAATCGAATAATCCCCCAACTGTAGGTCACTTTACCAATGACCGTGCATTTCCCTTATCATTGAAAAAGACAAGACGGGAGATCACCATTAATTGGACGGAGAAGGTGGTTGCCGATGAGTAACTTTCCTGCGCTTCTTCTCTGAAGATAAGATTCTCGGTGCAGTGGCACTAATAAGAGGTTCATAGGTAATAAGTTCGGTAGCCAATTCGTGTACGATACGCTCTAACTTTGCGCTGCTAGCTGAGGCACGTATCGTACCTTGACCTTTGTTCTCTTGAGTTTCCATACAATGCCCTTTCACTTGTATTAAGAATGGGTACGTGGTTGCTACAATTTACCTACCTCTATCATGCCATGCAATAAATGTACCCGTATTTTGACAATTTTGCAAGGGTCAAAATACGGGTACATGATAAACTACTAAGTTTTCGTCTTCCGTTCCTTCTTTGGGGTGTTCCAGTAGGGACTTTTACATTTGGGACACACACGCGGCTCTACTTGCCGCTTCTCATCCTCTTTGTGATGCGGCAACCAGTAATGTCCACAACGTTCACATTGATATGCCCATACCTGTATCTTTGCCATACTAATTAGTGTACGAGTAAAACGTATAGAATGTCAAGAGGGATGTGACAGAAATCAACCCGTCAAGCCGTTTCATGGGAAAATTCACCTCAAATTTTTACCTTTTTGTAATATACAAAAAATAATATAATGGTAAGGGAGGTGAGTGAAATGAACGTCCGAGAGCAAAAAGGTATTGAAATCGCACAACGGCTGAAAATCCAGAAGCAAGGGAACAAATGGATAGTTCCCTCACAAACGGGCAAGGGCAAGTATGAGGTCGATCTAGAGGGCAAAGAACCCCATTGCACGTGTCCAGACTTTGAACTACGCGGCTTGAAATGCAAGCACATCTACGCAGTTGAGTACACCATTAAGAGCGAAACGACGCATGAGAACGGAACTACAACGGTCACAACTACCGTAACAAAAACCACCCGTGTCACCTATAAGCAAGATTGGCCTGCCTACAACATGGCACAAACGAATGAGAAAACTCACTTTCAAGAGCTTCTGTATGATCTCTGTCAAGGCATTCCAGAACCACCTCAACACATGGGACGCCCACGCAAGCTCTTACAGGACATGATTTTCAGCATGGCATTCAAGATGTACTGTGCTGTCTCGACACGCCGCTTCAATGGTGACTTAGTGGTGCATTCGTGAAAAGAGTGCTAGAATAGAGAGAAAGGAGAAGAGAAGAGGGAAAGGAGTGGTCTATGCGTGCGCCATTACGTTTACGGGCTTTAACCGCCGAAGAAGAGCGGGTCATCACGAAACTGTCGCGCTCCCAAACCGCCTCAGTCCGACTGGTGCAACGGGCCAAAATCATTGCCTTAGCCAACGAGGGCAAGAGCATTCCCCAAATTGTGCAGCAGCTGAGCATGACGGATCGCATCGTGCGCAAGTGGTGGAAGCGCTTTGAGCAACAGGGACTCGCTGGCCTACAAGATGCGCCTCGCAAAGGCTCGCCCGGTCGCTACACCCCGGAGAACAAAGCGCAGGTGCTGCAAGCGGCGCGCAAGCGACCGGCTGACCTGGGCTTACCGTATAGCAGTTGGACCTTTGAGCGGCTGGCGAACTATGTCAAGGAGCAGCTGGGTATACCGATGAGAAAGACGCGCATCTTCGAGATCTTGCAAGAAGAAGGTTTGCGCTGGCGCAAACAGGAGACCTGGTTTGGAGAGCGACTCGATCCCGAGTTCGCCCAAAAAGGGGGCCATCGAACGGCTGAGAAAAGAGGCTCCTGCTGACAGCGTGATCCTGGACATTGATGAGATGGGGCCGGTAGCGGCCAAAAGCTATCCCGGGCAAGAAGCGGTTGAGGTGCAGCTGCGCCCGGCTCAGCGAGCCAGGCAAGAGATTGACTATGGGCGACGAGGCAAAGGCTATGTCTATGGGGCCTTGTGGGAAACGGATGGCCAGTGCTGGACGCAGTGCTACCCTCGACGAGCCAAAGAGCACTTCATCGACTTCCTTTGTTACGTTGATGACCAGATCCCGGCAGACAAGCAGCGCATTTACGCCATCATGGACAATCTGGACATGCATCATTGCCACGACCTACTGCTGTTCATGCTCCACCATCCGCGCTGGGAGTTCGTCTACCAACCCAAGTATGCCGCCTACTTGAACCTGATTGAACCCTGGTGGAAGACCTTGCGGTCTCTGGCTCTCAAAGGACGCCGTTTTGAGACCTGGGAGCAAGTCGAAGCGGCCATTGAAGCGGCGACACAGTATTGGAATACGCACAAGCATCCCTTTGTGTGGGGAAGGAGACGACGCCATCAACCCACTCGCTGCTCGGCAAAGTTCTCCTTTCAGGTCAAAGTCCTTCGTATTTAGCGAATGCACCACTTAGAAGACGCCCATACAAAGGGCTATATTTTCCGTGTTCCTCACTTCAATACGGTTATCAAGTATTTCGATGATGCCTCTCTCACCCCTCTCTTGCGTTCCCTCATTGAACAGAGCAGCCTTGCCCTCAAGTCCGTTGATGTAGGCTTTGCCGTTGGCTCTTCTGGCTTTAGCACCTCTCGCTATGTACGTTGGTACAATGCCCGCTATGGTCATGAGCAAGATAACCACGACTGGATGAAGATTTACCTCATGTGTGGCGTGAAAACCAATGTCGTTACCAGTGTTGAGATTACAGGCCGCTACTCCAATGACTCACCTCACTTCAAGCCGCTTGTCAAGGCAACCGCAAGGAACTTCAAGATACGGGAAGTAGAAGCGGATAAAGCGTATCTGAGCAAAAGCAATCTGGAATTAGTGGATAAGTTAGGTGGCAAGCCCTATATCCCCTTCAAGAGCAACACGACAGGGGAAAGTGAAGAGTCAGAGTTGTGGGAGAAGTTGTGGCATATCTTCCGTTACAACCGTGAGGAGT
The DNA here is from genome assembly GCA_963736995.1 of uncultured Chloroflexia bacterium. GTDB lineage: Bacteria > Chloroflexota > Ktedonobacteria > Ktedonobacterales > Ktedonobacteraceae > CADDYT01. Next base: position 379,851 of record CAVTRB010000002.1, on the reverse strand, counting down.
TCCTGAGTTATTATCACAAGCGGTCTAATGTCGAGTCTACTATGTGGATGATTAAATCCAAGTTTGATGAGCATATCCGCAACAAGACAGATGAGGGCATTGTGAACGAACTGCTGTGTAAAGTGCTCTGCCATAACATCTGCGTCGTGATACAATCTATGTATGAGTTGGGCATTGAGCCGACGTTCTGGACGGAACATGCTACACTTAAAGTAGAACGGACTTTATGTGCAGAAATGCCGTTTGCACATAAATGGGGCGATTAGCGGGACTTTATGTGCAAAGCCGTTTAAACGGAGACAATAAACGAGCCTACTCCACGGTGTGCTACCGGAGTAGGCTATTTTTTGCGGCGTTTCCTGTCTCATAAGACCCGCTCTTCCGTCTCACGGGCAGCTTCATGTTCGGTGTGTACCGGCGTCTCAGTCTCACCTTCTGACGTGGGAACAGTGCCATGTGCAGCCTCCCAGCGTTTACGGCTGCGGTCCACGGTCGCAGGAGATGTATGGGCTTTTGCAGCGATGCCTCATACCGACAAGCCGTTGTTCAGAAGCGGCCAGATGACCTTGTCGATCTCGTGCTTCCCTTTCTCCTTAGCTGCCTGTTTGCGCGACGCCGCTACAGTAATGGAGCGCACCGGATCTGAGGAACCAGAAGCAGACAAGAGACGACCTTCTGAGGTATACTGAGGAAACATTTAAAAAACGCTTTAATGGATCAGGAGGTCGTCTTCATCGTCAGAACGCTCTGCACAAGAGAAACAGAAGGCCATATTGAACGGTTGAAAGGAAATCGTATGGATATAGTGAACCAGGCTCCTGCTGTCCAATTCAGCACGCATACTGTTTTTAATCAGCCACCGCCGTTGGTCGATTACAATGTTTTTACGCAAGATGCCGCCCTGGTTGAAAGTGTTCAGCGCGAGGGAGCTGGCTGGGCGCAGGATCGCTTAAGCCATATTGGTGCCTTTGCCGGACGTGAAGAGGTCATCCAATGGGGGTTCGACGCAAATACGTACGAGCCGGTTTTGCAGACGCATGACCGTTATGGTCACCGCATCGATGAAGTGAAGTTTCATCCCGCCTACCATCATCTGATGAAGCATGCGGTAGCCTGGGGAATGCATGCCTCCTCCTGGCGCGATGATGTGTCGGGAAGCCACGTGGCGCGAGCCGCTGCTTTCTACCTTTTTGCCCAGGTTGAGGCTGGGCATGGCTGCCCGATCTCTATGACGCATGCCGCCATTCCTGTTCTGCGCAGGCAGTCTGATCTGGCCCAAAGCTGGCTGCCTCAATTGCTCTCGCTTGAGTATGATCCTGGGTTGCGACCCGCTTCAGAGAAGAAAGGGATGCTCTGTGGGATGGGCATGACCGAGAAGCAAGGGGGATCAGATGTGCGTAGCAATACCACACAAGCTCACCCAGAGGGAGATGGAGCCTATGCGCTGACAGGGCACAAGTGGTTTTGTTCGGCCCCGATGTGCGATCTCTTCCTGGTACTGGCTCAGGCCCCGGGAGGACTTTCCTGCTTTTTGCTCCCGCGGGTTCTGCCCGATGGCACGAAAAATCGCTTTTTGATTCAGCGCCTCAAGCAGAAGCTGGGGAATCGCTCAAATGCTTCCAGCGAGGTTGAATTCGACCATGCCTGGGCGATACTGGTGGGAGAAGAAGGAAAGGGCGTGCGGACCATTCTGGAAATGGTCAATTTTACCCGCCTGGATTGTATTCTCGGTACTGCCGCGCTCATGCGGCAGGCCGTTGCGCAAGCGACCCATCACGCGGCCTATCGCCAGGCGTTTGGTCATCGTCTCCTGGATCAGCCCCTCATGCAGAACGTCCTGGCCGACCTGGCTATCGAGTCGGAAGCCGCGACGATCCTGGCGATGCGGCTCGCACGGGCCTGTGATCAGGCAGAGACGAGCGAACATGAGCAACTGATCAAACGGCTTGGGACGGCCATTGGCAAATACTGGGTGACCAAGCGCGGTCCTGTTCATGTTGCCGAGGCCCTGGAGTGCCTGGGAGGCAACGGGTATGTCGAGGAGAGCATTATGCCCAGGCTCTACCGAGAGGCTCCGCTCAATTCTCTCTGGGAAGGATCGGGAAATGTGAATGCGCTGGACGTGCTGCGAGCATTCGCCAGGGAGCCGCAAGCGCTCGAACATTTCTTTGAGGAACTCGCTCCGGCGTGCAAAGCAGATCCACGCCTTGATACAGCAGTCACGCATCTTCAGCGCCAACTGACCGACGGAGAGGCGCTGGAATGGCGAGCGAGACATCTCGTGGAGCAGATGGCTCTCGTGTTCCAGGGGGCGCTGCTGGTACAACATGGTTATCCAGCCGTGGCAGACGCTTTCTGTGCCACGCGTCTGGCTGGTGAGTGGGGCAGAGCCTTTGGAACTCTGCCAAGAGGCACCGATGCGGCTGCTATTCTTGAGCGGTCAAGACCAAGACGAGAGCACGCGTCTTGATGCCCATGAAAAAGTAGGCTGACTCGATAGATTGGCTCTTTCCGTATGGCCCGGAGTAATTGGTGACCTCCGGGCCATCACAGAGAATTGTTTCTCTGTATCAGATAACGCACTCTGCTGTCTCAACCTGCTCAGATGCCTCAAGATTGGTTATTGAGCCGCTTTGAGCCGCTTCCCACCGCTTCCGGCTCCGTCCCACCGTCGCTGGGGACGTGTTCGCTTTAACTGCAATCTCCCGGACCGACATGCCTGTACTAAGAAGCGGCCACACAACGTGGTCGATCTTCTGGGGGGCCGTGCTCGCCGCCTGTTTACGAGATGCCGCTTCAGTGATGGAGCGCACTTTTGGAGACAGGGGAGCGGTCGCTTGCCGTCCCACTGCCTCAACCACCTTGGCGACTGTCTCATTGATCAATGCGATCTGTTCATCTCGCAACTGTTTCAGCGTTTCAGCCTGTTTCGTATCAAGTTCGCTGAGACGCTCATCGAGGTGCTGAGACAACGTGACAGTCAGTTGTTTCGTAACTTCACTACGCAAATTTGTGACCGCTGCCAGTAGAGTCACATTGACCGCACCGATGATTAACTCCTTGAGACGATCCTGTGTCAGCAGCAGGGGTTCGCCATCTTGCCGCAAACCATGGATGACCCGGCTGTAAAGGACTGCCATCACCGCCCGCGTGATGACCAGGATAGTCGCAATGACCGTCCCAACTTGGCCGTTCAGCTGCACGATCTGATCGACCCCGGCCATGATAACTCCGGCGAGCATCACCGCCACCAGCGCGACGCTTAACCGTTTAGCGTACTTCGCGCCCTCGGCGTTGCCGTCTTTTTTCGCTTGTTCCGCCAGCTTATTGAGGCTGAGTCCGCCGATGTCTAGCGCCACAAACTGGGCGATGAACACGGCCACGTCAAGCTGCGGCGGAAAGTGGACGCTTGGGAGCAGCTTGACTGAAGCGTAGAGGACGGACGCGACCAGCACCGGCTCAGCGGCACGACCAGCGAGGACCATGAACCAGTTCCAGATTGTGGTAATATAGGTTGACTGGGCGAACGCCCGTTTCCAGTTGGGAGAGGTTTCAGGCATCGATCCCCCCGTCCGATAACGGCAGGCCGAGCAGTTCGGCCAGCTCTTTGGTGGCGGTAAGGAGGTAATGAACGATATCGGAACGGGTCAGTCTGGGCAGCCATCGGTTCGCTGGCTGCCATGCGCCGCAGCTATCTCGAAGCGCTGGTGCATACTCGTGGCCGCATCGCCTTCGGGCGTTCGCTGGCCGAGCACCCACTCATGCGCCGCCAGCTGGTCGACCTGCTCATCGAGGTCGAGGGCTGTGCCGCCCTGGTCTTCGAGACGGCGGCAGTGCTTGGGCGCGTGGATCGTTCCGGCGCGGAGGAAGATCGCCGCTTGCTGCGCATCCTCACCCCGCTCTGCAAATACTACATTCCCAAACGCGGCGAGTACGTCACCCTGGAGGCGCTGGAAATACGCGGCGGAAACGGCTATGTCGAGGACTGGCCCAACGCCCGCTTGCTGCGCGACTGCATCGTCAACGTCATCTGGGAAGGCTCAAGCAACGTCATCGTGCTGGATGTTGCTCGTGCCATCGCACGTGAGAACGCGGGAGCAACCCTTTTCGGCATGCTGCACCACCGGCTGCAATCGCTCCAGCATTCGGCAGTTGTCCCGGTCGTGCAGCAGGTGCAGTCTCTACTCAACGCGCTGACAGAACGCATCGCGGAGCTTGCCACACTGGACAGCGAAAGCGCGCAGTTGCCCATGCGCGGCCTGGTCGAGCGCATGGCGCAACTCACTATCGTCACCCTGCTTTTGCAACAGGCCGAAAGCGAATTGCAGCGTGGATCAGCAGGGACGGGCAAGCGCAAATGGCTCATCGCTCTGCTCTACCTGCACCGCCATATCTTGCCTCATCCCGATGGCTGGGCCGCCGACAACGACCCCACCGTGCTCAATTCCTTCGACGCGCTCGTGGATTGGAAAGCGGTGCCGCTGGCTTGATGGCGCTCTGGGCATCTTCTAACGGGGATGAAGCGTTCTGCTCACCCCTTCTTTGTGGCGAGGTTCTGGTCGAAGGTATAGACAAAGAAAAGGTCAAGGACAGGCTGACGAGGTTTCAGGGTATAGAGTAAGTGCATATTTTGCTGCTCTCTATAAGACGTTTTAGGCTCTGTCTAAGAATACACAAAGGTAGGATAAGCAACAACGATTAAACACTTACACTATCACTCTGAAATATTACATTCCAAAAGAGGCGAGTACGTCACGAGCGGGAATGAAGCGTCATCGGCAACCCATAGCGAGGTCGTAACGTCAACTGTACCCGGGGTTCGACCGGGTGACCAGGTACCAGGCGCAATCGATAGCGTTGTGCGACAGTAGCCAGCACTAGTTGTGCCTCCATCATGGCAAACGAGTTGCCGATGCAATGGCGCGGGCCACCTCCAAAGGGAGCGTAGGCAAAGCGCGGACGACCGGCTGAACGTTCAGGTGTGAAGCGTTCGGGATCGAAGCGTTCCGGGTCTTCCCAGAAATCGGGATGGCGATGGGCGCAGTAAAAGGTCAGGAAGATGACGCTATTAGCAGGGATGGCATAGCCACCGATCTCGTCAGCAGCAATGGCGTGGCGGGTGATGCCGAAGGCCGGTGGGTAGAGTCGCATGCTCTCCTGAATCACCATGCGGGTGTAGGGAAGGGTGTTGAGATGCTCAACGGTTGGAGCCTTGCCACCTAGAACCGTATCCAGCTCGGCATGCAGGTGTTGCTCGACCTCGGGATGCTGGGAGAGCAGGTACCAGGTCCAGGTGAGGGCGATGGAGGTGGTTTCATAGCCAGCGATCAGCAGGGTCATCACCTCGTCTCGCAGTTGCTGGTCGCTCATCCCCTCGCCCGTTTCCTCATCTCGCGTGGCCAGCAACATGGAGAGCAGATCTCCCTCCGTCCCAGCACCGGCGACCTGTTTTCGTCGCTCAGCGATGAGACCATAGACCACCTTGTTGAGCGTATCCAGCCCGGCCTGTAGGCGACGATTGCGCGGTGTGGGAAACCAGAGCGGCGGGAAAGGAACAAAGGAGTATTGCGAGAGCAAAGGAATCATCTCCGCAAAGACACGTCCAACGGTATCTGCCTTCTCGCTCATGTCAAGATTGAAGAGGGCGAAGCCAGCAATACGCTGCGTCAGGCGTATCATTTCCAGGGGAATATCCAGCGGTTGCGAATCGACATCGTGCCAGCGTTCCAGCATGGCAAGCGTGGTATCGGTCATGATGGTAGCGAAGCCTTCCAGCCGTTTGTGATGGAAGGATGGCTGCATGAGCCGCCGCTGGTGCAGCCAGGATTCGCCATCATTGGTGAACAGCCCGTTGCCGAATAAGGGTCTGATTGTATTCATCATAGGAAATTGCTTGTTATAGTTGCGATGATTGTCCTGAAGCACATACTTCAGGTGATCTGGATGAAAGAGCGCAAAGGCAGGGAAGGACAGGAGGCGGAAGCGCACCACATCCCCGTATCGCTGCCACATCTCCAGCGCAAAATGTTGCGTATCGCGGGCAATTGCGCCTGCGCTGCCGAGTGGCGAAAGACTTCGCGGACCGGGAGCTTTCTTCGTACCATTTACTGGCTTTGTTTCCCTTGAGTTCGTTTTCATTTGAGTCATATGGAACACTCCCACGAAAGCATTCTGCTGAGAATCATCCTTTCTGCGGACTCTCACACTCCGGCGATGGCAAGCCAGGCGGGATGGGCAAGCCATAGCGCGGCAAGCGCCAGCAGGGCAAGACCGATGAATGGACGCAGGCGCTGCCCGCCCGGAGCCGTCTTTTCAAACACCATCACTCCGGTCAGCACTGCCATCCAGACGAGGCTGCCGACGCCGAGACCAAACATGATGAGCATTAAGGCCCAGCAGCAGCCCAGGCAGAAGGTGCCGTGCCGCAGGCCCAGCTTCCAGGCCCCGGCCATCCCTTTACGATAATAGCGCACAAAGAAGGCAAATGGGCTGCGGCACTGCTTGAGGCAGCGTTCCTTGAGCGGGCTGAACTGGAATGCTCCTGCCAGCGCGAACGTGGTGGCTCCGATCAGCCAGGAGTGAAGGTCGAGCCAGAACCAGTGGGCAACCAGCCAGTGGATCAGCGTATCGCCACAGAAGGCTGCGATGGCGAAGAGCGTCCAGATCAGGGCATAGCCAGCCAGAAATACTGCCTGTATCGCATATGGCCGCCCTTGCTTGCAAGCGGCATAGGCCATCATGTACATCATGGGCATGCTTGAGGGCAGCATCATAGCAGCCGTCATAATCTGCCAGCAGGCCAGGAACACGAGCAGGGCGAGTAACCAGGGCAGATGGCTGCTCGCCAGCAGGTAATGGTGATCGATCAGATAATTCTGACCCGTCAAACTGGCCAGCAAAGCGAGCGTCCAGGCTGCAAGCGCTACCACTGAGGGCCAGAGCACCGGTGTGCGACGACGCTCAACGCCAGCCGCCCGAGCCTCTTCCCGCCCTTTGATGCCCATTGACTTCATCGCGCTCATCAGGCACCTCTTTCATTGCAAGATGTGACTCGAACAGGGACATGAGAAAAATCACGCCTCAAAATGAAAAGTACTCTGCAGAGCACCGCTGCTGTCGAACTCCCAGGCCAGACCATGCTCAGGGATGTTCACCAGATTGTGCGACACTTTCGAGATGTACGCAGGCGCTCCAGGGTTTGTGCTGAAGAGGGCATTTTGAAGCATGGTCACGTTTCCTGCTCCATCGACGTAGGGAGCCATTTCCGCCTTGATGGCCTGCCCGACACTCACCGTGCCCTTGCCCTTCTCGACATTGTATGCAATCGCTGCCGGATAAATATCCAGTATCTCGCTCACCAGTTCCGCCATGTGGGCTAGAGGGCCGCCCAGCTTGCCACCAAAGGCGTCGAGAAGAGCAGCTCGCTGCTCCGGTGTTGCCCTATCATCGATGAAGAGCACGATATGCCAGTCGCCCTTCAGCACGTTGCCCTGAATCCGGGCTGCATCGACCAGCGAGAGGCCGGAGACATCTACTCCATTGATCTGACCGCTGTCGATATGGTAGAGATTAAAGACATCGCACTCGCCGCCGTCGGGGTCGTCGCCAATCGCGCAGGGGCATACTGCCCGGCAGGAACAGGCTTCCAGCGTTGTGCCATCAAGTACATAGGTCTTCCGCGTCGTGGGCTGTGTCGTCACACTAGCTCCCCTTTCTTCATGAAAGCTCAAAAATACACACCAGTAGGATAAACGTCAATGATTGGACGCTGGCACGATCACTTTTTCGGGCATGAATTTTCAGAAGGGATTAGTCCGCTTTCTTGATCATTAACCTCTTTTGCTGAACTCTCAAATCTCTTCTGTATTGAATATTCCCATTTAATTCCTTCTTTATACTAGACTCAGAGGCTTGTGATTTTTTGGAGGAGGAGTATGTTGAAGAGGTCCATACGTTACTGGTTTGTTGCTGTGGTTCTGCTTGCAAGCCTGATACCCGGTTTGATTGTCGGACATACAATCTGGTCTTCCCATCAGGACAACGTCAGCTCTCCCCATCTGTATGCGAAGACGCTTCCGGTACACACTACCATCACTGTCCCGCGAGGTCAGGACCTTTTCATGCCTTTTCTGCTCGTGGTTCCACTTCATGCGCTTGTGACCTGGAACAACGACGACAGCGTGACGCATATCATTACAACCACGGCTCAGCAGAGTCAATTTCTTAATCGGCAGGCATTTTTATTCCACCTCTCACCGGGCAAGAAAGTGAGCTTCACGTTCAATCAGGCCGGGTTGTTTCATTACTACGATCCTACCAGAAGTACGTGGCATCGCTCTCTGGCGCGGGTTGCAGCAGATAAAGGGGTGCCGCACTTCCCACTGGCGATGGATGGTGTTATCTGGGTTCAAGGACCTATCCTCGATCTACCAACTGCCGCGCTCAATACTATTCCAGCCGGACACGATGACTTCTCCAGTGAATTTCTGGCGATCAGGCAACCGGGTGGCGTAACCTGGCATAATTTTGATGAAGACCCACATTTCGTCGGCCAGGTAGATGGGTGGTCACAGCCGGTGAATCCCATCAGCATTGGCCTGTATCGTATTGCCGGAACGGATGATGTACCTGGTGGCGAATCGGTCACTGTGCTCTTTCATACGCCGGGCCTCTATTATTACTACTGTCGTAACCACGATCAGGTCGATCTTCTCACTCATCGCGCGCGAGCGCTGCCTATGGCCTCAGAGTACCCCATCCCTATGGAGGGCTTCGTGCTGGTCGTGGGAGCATAGCTGTTCAAGAATACTCTGAGCAAGCCGATAGTACTGGTAGACCTGTTTTTCCCCGGGCTGATATAGATCACCGGAGGTTTGCCGATAGACCTGGTACAGGTTATTCACAGAGAAATGATGAGAGAGGGCAAGGATGTTATCTTTCTATTTTAAATGCGTTAATGGAGAAGAACGGCTATGGAAAGCGCAGAGCCTCATTCGATTGAACTGTCAGCTCGACCGTTATTTTTTTGGCTTGTGAACGGCTGGCGAAGAGATCGCCATCACCTGCTTGCCCTCTCGATTGGTCGGCGGTTGGCCCTGGCATTGCTTATTCCTATCCTGGCGATTTTGCTCTCTCTGGGGAGTATTGGCCTGCAAAGCTATCAACTGCTGTCAAACGTCTCAACATTGAACCAACACCTTTTACACGCCTCCACGTCTCTGACTGTGGCTATTGGAACCTTGCAGCAGACGCATACGAACATTCTGGGGGCTATCAACGATGCAAACAAGCCTGATGTGTTACCTGAGACCCTGCACGAAGATCAGACAACGACGCGCTATTATATTGCAGGTTACGATACCACACTCAACGTCTACCTGCGGCAGGATGTGCTGGATCGGTATTCCGGCCTGGCCTCGCTCCTACGAGGCTCCGGCCATAGTACCCAGCTCACGGAACAGCAGGTACAGTCCAATGAAGCCTTACAGGCGTGGCGGGCTTATCAAAGCTCGCTCATGCAGGTGCTCAAAGCGATCTCTGATAGCCATCTGGCCAAAGCATCCAGCCTGGAAATGCATCTGGCAGAACCAACGTATGCAAGCGCAATGACCTCCCTGCTGATCCTGATCCAGTTCACAGAGAATCTGGTTCCGGCTATCCACGATGCCACCATGCTCGAGGAAAATCAGTTATTGCTGACGATGGGCCTATCAGCGCTCAGCTTGCTTGCAGGGATTGCTATCGTGGCCTGGCTTGTTTCGAGGACGATAGTCCAACGCTTGCACTGTTTCAGGTCAGTCGTTCAAGAGATCGAACAGGGGCAATTTTCAGCCCGGCTCAGCGTAGATGGGCGGGACGAGATTGCACTGGTCTCGCGGGCCGTCAATACCACGTTGGATACCATTGTCGGTTTGCTGGAAGAGACCAGGCAGCAGCGGGATGAACTGGCGAAGGGCGAGGAACTCAAGCGGCTGCACGAGCAACTCCAGCGCGAACACGAGGCGCTTAACGCGGCCAATACACGACTGGCGGCTCTGGCGACGACCGATCCTCTGACCGAGTTGCCCAATCACCGTGCCTTACAGGTTTTGCTCGAGCAGGAGTGCGAGCGCGCCCGCCGCTTCGGACACCCGCTGTCGCTGCTGTTCTTCGATGGAGACCGCTTCAAGCAGGTCAATGATACCTATGGGCATGCCGTAGGCGATCTTGTCTTGCGCGAGCTGGGAGAACGTGCCAGAAGCGTGCTGCGGGCCGGCGATACTGTCGGCCGCTTTGGAGGCGAAGAGTTCCTGGTGCTCTTACCGGAGACGGACGAACAGGAAGCGAAAATCGTCGCCGAACGCCTGCGAGCGGCGGTGGCAGCATCACCGCTGGCTTCGCAGGAGGTCAAGGAAGGTATCACGGCTACGGTCAGCGTGGGCGTGGCCTGCTACCCTATCGATGGGCGAACGGCTGGCGAATTGCGAGAGCAGGCGGACCAGGCAATGTACTGGGCCAAGCGCCTGGGACGCAATCAGGTACGTACCGCTACTGAAGCAGCACGCGCCAATCGTAATGCTGTACTCAAAGCCGCGACAGCCAGAGAACTGGAACGCCCTGAACTGCACTTCCTCGATGGTCGCGATCTTGAACAGCAGGCGCGTGTGGAACAGCTGGGCCTGATTTATTCCTTGATGGGAGTGCTCGACTGGCGCGAAGCAGGTATGAGCATGCACGCACACGAAGTTAGTGACCTGGTGACAGGTATGGCTCGTGCCTTGCAGTTTGACCAGGAGCGTACCTTGCAGGTGGCGACAGCAGCGTTTCTGCATGATATCGGCAAGATTGCGCTACCAGATCGGTTGCTGCAACAACCGCGAGACCATTTCTCAGAGCAGGAGTGGCGCTTACTGCACCAGCATGCCGAGCTGGGCGCAACCATTGTCGAGTCAAGTCCCTGGCTTAGCGATCTGGCACCAGCTATTCGGCATCACCATGAGCGCTGGGATGGCACAGGCCATCCTGATGGGTTAGCAGGAGAAGCCATCCCACTGGAAGCACGTTTCATTGCGGTAGCGGAAGCCTACCATACCATGATCAGCGGCCAGCCCTATCAGGCCGCCCGCTCCCAGGCGGAGGCGCTGGCGGAACTCAAACGACAGGCTGGCAAACAGTTTGATCCCACCCTCATTCCCTTGTTCCAGCAGGTGCTCAAAAGCCGGCAAGAGGAGACCGGTTCTTTCCAGAAATCAGTTCGCCCGGATTCCTTGCTTCAGATCTAGCCCGAAGGACCCAGCAGGCAGCGTAATTGCGCATTGCCATGTGTGCCTCTATCGCACAGAGAGTAGTAAAAAAACAGTTGACGGCGAGCTTGCAGGAGTGATATAGTAGGCGAACCTTACCACGAGGGAGCCGTCTATAGCTCACAGGCACGGGTTAGCCACTGGCTATCCCGCGTTTCTGCGTGGGCGTGAATAGAGTATTTCCGGGAGAACCAGTACCCCCTGTTGCGGGGATGCTGGCTTTTTGTGCTGTGCAAAAACATTTCACACGAGATTGGAGGAACAGAAGGGTATGCTGCGTTTTTACTTCGAGGTGGCTCGCACCGCGTTCCGGCGACAGCTCATCTATCGCTGGGCGAACCTCTCCGGCCTGCTGACCAACGTATTCTGGGGCATTCTTTTCAGCTACGTCATCATCGCCCTCTTTCACTCGCGGCCCGTTGCCGCCGGGTATGACGTGATCGATACCCTGCGCTACAGCTGGATCGAGCAGTCGATGATTATGATTATCCTGCCTTTTGGCTGGTACGACCTGATGTATACCATTCGCTCCGGCGAGGTAGTGTCCGACCTGAGCAAGCCCTGCGATTTCTACTGGTACTGGTTTAGCCGGGAATGCGGGCGCGACCTCTACTACCTGATCTTTCGCGGCCTGCCCGCCTATGTCGCGGGGATGCTGCTCTTTGGCATCGGCGTGCAAGGCGACTGGCGCATCTGGCCCGTCTATGCATGCAGCCTCGCGCTTGGTGCTATGCTTGGTATCGCCTACCGTTTCCTCTTCAACGTCGTCGCCTTCTGGCTTATCGAGGCACGCGCCGTGGCTGTGATGGCCGGGACCATGGCCCTCTTCTTCACCGGCAGCTACTTCCCGCTGCCTCTCTTTCCGGCTCCGCTGCGTTCCATCGTCTACTGGCTGCCCTTCAACGGTCTGATGAACGTGCCAACCGAGGTCTTCCTGGGCAAACTCAGCGGCCTCTCCCTGTTCTTCGAGCTTGGCCGCCAGTCCTTCTGGCTCATTATACTGACCCTTGTAGCCCTGGCTATCACAAAAATCGCTACCCGCCGCGTCAATATACAGGGCGGTTAAGACGAATTGCTTCTTGTGTTTGTCCGTAGGGGAATCCAGTAAAGGAGTACATCATGGTTAGCGGTCTGGTAAGCGATCTTTCGCTCTATCGTCGTCTGATCGGCATGCAATTGCGTTCGCAGGCGCAATATAAGGCGAATCTGGTCATTGATATTGGCACTTACTTCTTCATCACGTTCGCGGAGTTTTTCGGTGTTATCATCGTCTTCGCCACGTTCCCGTCGCTGCTCGGCTGGCATCTTGGCGACGTGGCGCTGCTCTACGCTGCGACCTCAATGGCCTTTGGCCTTTCGGAACTGGTCGGCGCGGGCATCGATAACTTTGTCGAGACCATCAGGCGCGGCGAGTTCGATCGCGTGCTGTTGCGACCCGTCGGCACATTTATTCAGGTCATCGGCAGCGATTTTCGCCTGCGCCGACTGGGCCGTTTGACCGAGGGACTGCTGACATTTTTCTTCGCCCTGCACTTCCTGCCCGGCCTGCATTGGACGCTGGCAAAGCTGGCTGCCCTGCTCATCGGCGCAGTAAGCGGGGGCGTCATCTTCATCTCTGTGTTGCTGCTGGGTGCGACGGTCTGTTTCTGGACGGTGGAGACGACCGAAATGGTCAGCATCTTTACCTATGGCGGGCGCGAGATGATGAGTTACCCCATCACCATCTACAACCGGCTGATGCAGAGTATCTTCATGTTCATCGTGCCGGTGGCTTTCGGCTCGTTTGTGCCGGTTTCTTACGTGCTGGACCGTCCCCTGCCCTTCGGTCTGCCAATGTGGCTCGCCTTCTGTGCGCCCGTCATTGCCCTGGCCTTCGCCCTCGCATCTGGCCTCTTCTGGCGCTTCGGCGTCCGCCACTACCAGAGTTCGGGTAGTTGATGGCTTTACGATTGCGACCAGGCAGCGGGTAATGCGCTCGTGCCAAGCAGGCGGAAGGTGGCCTTAACCGCTCCAAAGCTGACAACATCTCCATTATGGAGCAATTCCAGTTTGTGCGGTGATAAAGGCAGGCCATTCAGGCGCGTCTTATTTTGACTCTTCAGATCCTCAATGTAGAAGCGGTCTTCCTCAAGGCGAATGCGAGCGTGCTGGCGCGAGACAGTTTTCCGCGTGTCGAATGGTGTCAGGTCGACCTCTGGCGTGATCCCGCTCTTTGGATCGAGGCGACCAACAATTGCAGCGTTCTCCGCGATCGCGACCCCTTGCACACTTCCCCCTTCCTGGTGAATGTCCAGAAATGCATAGACTTTTGCCTTCTCCGGTGCCAGCAGTCCGATGCTGAGTCGGGAACCGATGATTGTCTGCTCGCCTTCCACTTCCGCTTGCTCCTGACCTGTGGCAGACTCTGAGCTTACTTGATCGGGCTTGACTGGAAAAGATTTCATCACCGCGAGCAGACTGGCCTCGTGCTCGGGACGCTGCAACGGGTGGTCGCTTTCAAGCTCTGGCAATGCAGAGAGCACCCGGCCATTGCGCACGAATAATCTTCTCCAGTTAGACGGATCTAGCGGAATAAGTGCGTGACGCTGGCGGCGAGCGGCATCAATAGCGTTGGCCTGCACCTCGGTTTCGATACCACTCGCCTTATTGATCTGTTCGATGCGTTCCGCGCCGAAGTTGATCGGGGCGGCCTGGCTGTATTCGCTCGCGCTCACCTCTAACCAGGCATGGGTATCTTCTCTGATGCTGTCGGCGAGGTGGCGGATAGCTTCAGCCTGTGGGGTACCGGCGTCTCGAGCCCGCCAGTATTCGAGGACGCGGTAGCTGTGTCCGATCATGCCCGTCATCGCGCCGCCACTGGTCAGGAAGTGACCGTTGCCGAAGGAATCTCCTGCAACCACACCATTGGTAGTAACCAGGGGATCATCTCCAACTCGCTCAACCAGGCTGAACAGCGTTGGGCCATAGATCATCTGAACCTTCCTCAGCTCTTCTCTGGGAATATCAAGGACGTCTGCAGCCTGTTTGATGTAGAAGTCGTAGATCAACTGCTGGTAGGAGGCAAAGAACTCCGGCGAATTCCGGTCAGTCTCTTCTGGAAGCAGTCCTGCCTCGATGGGATCGAAGGTTTTGAAGTCCGGCACCTGCACCAGCACCCAGCCCACCTCTGGATCATTCTCATGGCCCACCGCAATCTGCCGCACCCAGTATTCCTTGCCATCTTGATCGAACTCCGAGGAGATGCGCCGTCGCAGGCGACCACCCACGAGCACTTCAACTAGCCCGGCCAGGAAGTCGGCCTGCGCCACCACCGGCCCTCGCCCATCTCCGTGATCGACCATGACATCGTGTTGCTCGAAGCCCAGACGCCTCGCGTCACTGCTGCTGAAACCCTGAGCTATCATGAACAGTTCGGGTACGCCGAGATCGATGACTTCACTGTTTGGGACGCGCACCCGCACGAACTGTCCCTTGAAGTCGAATTCCTGCAGGGCCTCGATGTGTATCCGCAATCGACCATCAGGCTCGCGGGTGAAGCCCTCCTCACCAGGAACCACACGGTGGTGGGTGAATAGCTGGACGCGGGGCTTGAGGTTGTTTTTCAGGTCCTGCTGCTCCATCAACTCCAGATAGCGGCGCAGCAATTTCTGGATGGACGCCGCCTCCGCCTGGAACGTAGACGGGCCATCGAGCACATCCACCATACTGGTGCGAATTTTCGCAGGATCAGGACGATCCGGCGGTTTGGGCGGGTCCAACAAGGTAATAACCCGGTTGGGCAGGCCGTCTCGCCAGCGATCGTCGATGAATTCAACATCGTGAATAGTTCCCACGATATGCTGGTCTGCGTCGAAGCCGTCGATGATCTCGTCGGCAACGATATCTCCGGCAGTGGTCTCTGCGCTGTAGAAACATTCCGCAAGACGAAAAAGCTGTCCATTGCCCCGCCGGGGTATGCGTTCCTCGCCGTACCGCTCTACCATCAACTGGTCGATCAGTCCGAGCTGATGATAGAGATCTTCACGGAGGTTCCAATGCACACCGAGAAACGGGTCGCCGCGCATCTCGACCCCCACCGCCTGCCGACCCATTGCCACCGTCCACAGCATGGCCATCATACCGGTACCACCCATCCCCAGCGCTAGAAAATCTGGATTGATAATCACTTCATGCATAAATCTCGTAGCCCTCCGTCTGGATTGATGATCGCTTCACAGGTCTCGTAGCTCTCCAACTTGAAGTATTCCCTAAAATTGTCTCTTTGTCAATCATCTTTTATAACTACCTCTGATATTTTGACACAATTCGTACTATCTTGTATTATTACCATTAAATTAACGAAATTTTGTTATTTGGTAGCAGATTTCACCAGAACCTCTTGACAAACTTCTTTTTGTCGGTTATCATTCTCACACTGATATACTTTGTGATGTATCATAGTGATATATGTGTTACAGCTGCTTGAACATTGCATGGAAGGTGGAGGACGAGAGATGTATGAGTTTATCGTTCTGGCCCAATTGCTCCATGGTCCGGCGCATGGCTACCTGATCGCCAAGATCATCAATGATATGATCGGGCCATATGCGCGGATCAGTTATGGGAGGCTGTATCCCTTGCTGGCGAAGCTGGAACAGAACGGACTGATCGCTATCGATACAGAGGCTCAGAGCGCGGGGCAGAGCGCGCAGCAAAGTGATCGCCAGTTGCGCATCTATAAGATAACAGATGCCGGGCGACTGCGCTTTCGCATCTTGATGAATGACACTGGCTCGAATCAAGGCGATTATCAGAGGCTTTTCCTGTATAAGGTCACAGCCTTTACCTTCGTCACGCCTGTCGAGCGCCTGCGCCTCATCGACCATTATATCAATTACTGCCAGTCTCACATCTTCTTTCAACAAAACGAGGCAGAGGATATGGTGAGCCATCAAAGAGTAGTGGACGACATGATCCATGATAGCCCACAGCTGGCTCACGGCATTCCTCGTGTGAATGCCAGTACGCTGTCGTACATTCTGAAGGCAATGGAGCATTCGATTAGCCAGTGGCAGGCGGAACTGGACTGGGCCAGGAGCTTGCGTGAGCAGGAACTTGCTCTTGCTCAGAAGGCAGGGAATGAGCTACCCGTAGCAGCGTCGACAGGCGATCATAAGGAGACTATCTCGTAAGGGATATGGCGACTCTTGCCATGGGCAGGAGCCGGAAACAGATCGGGCGCGTGCCTCTGCCGCAGTTTCTCAAACCGGAGCAGGGCATGGGCCTCAATCAAGCGGAGAACCACTATGCGTTATTATTTCACGTGTAGCGCTACCTCTGCCTGGAGGAAATTCACATGGCTAATACAGCTTCAACATCTTCGACAGAGCAGCCTGTCGCGCAGGTATCTGAGCGCCGCCTGCGCGGCTTCGCGCTCTTCAGCGTGCTGGGTGCTCTGATGCTTACCCTTTTGCTGGAGGCGCTGGATCAGACCGTCGTCGGAACCGCTCTGCCGCGTATCGTCGCCTCGCTGCAAGGGTTTAATGACTACACCTGGGCTGTGACGGCCTACACCCTGGCTGCGACGACAATGGTGCCAACGGTCGGAAAACTTTCGGATCAGTTCGGACGCAAATGGTTCCTGATCATCGGTACTATCATTTTCCTGCTTGGATCCGCCCTTTCCGGTGCGGCACAGAGCATGAACCAGTTTATCGCATTCCGTGCCTTGCAGGGTCTGGGCGCGGGTATCGGCATCGCGCTGGTCTTCACCGTCGTCGGCGACATCTTCCCGCCTGCCGAGCGCGCCAAGTGGCAGGGCATTTTCGGCGTCGTCTATGGTTTCTCCAGCGTCGTTGGCCCAAGTCTCGGTGGCTGGCTGACCGATCACGGTCCGTTGCTGGGTAATCTGGTCGTCGACTCGACACGCTGGCGCTGGGTCTTCTACATCAACCTGCCGCTTGGTATCCTGGCCCTGGCCGCGTTGCTGATCTACCTGCCCGCCAATCTCTCTGTACGCAGCAACCGCTATAGCGGCTGGGCTGCCATTCGCCGCATCGATTTCGTTGGAGCCGCGCTGGCCGCCGCTGCTACCATCTGCCTGCTGCTCGGCCTGACGTGGGGTGGAGGTGCTACCTATGCCTGGAACTCGCCACAGGTGATCGGTACGCTCGTCGCCTCCGGTGTGCTCTACACGCTGTTCTTCGTGGCCGAGCGTTATGCCAGCGAGCCGGTGCTACCGTTGAGCCTCTTCCGCAACCAGGTCTTCTCAGCCTCTGCGCTGCTCTCTCTGCTGCAACTGATGGTGCTGGTCGGAGTAGTGATCTATATGCCGCTCTTCCTACAAGGCGTGCTCGGGGAATCAGCTTCCAATTCGGGTCTGATTGTCACGCCCCTTACCTTGAGTACGGTCATTGGAGCGGCGCTGGCGAGCACCGTAATTGCCATGCGCAAACGCTACCATATAGTCGCCATCATTGGCGCAATCGTCATGACCATTGGCGTGTTCCTGCTGACATTTCTTACGCCCTCCACTAGCCTGTTCGTAGCTATTCTCTTCATGGTTATTGCCGGATTGGGCCTGGGAACGTTCTTCTCCATCTCGACGCTGACGGCACAGAATGCTTTGCCGCGCTCACTCCTGGGAACCGGCACCTCGGCAGTGCGCTACCTCGGTCAGCTTGGCAGCGTGCTCGGCGTCGCTATCGTCGGTACCGTTGTGAACACAACGCTATCAAACGACATTGTGAAGCGTGTACCCGCCTCCACAGTAAAGCAACTGACGCCCCAGGGCTTTCAGTATGCTACCAACCCGCAGGTGCTGGTTAACTCACAGTATCGCCAGACTATCGTACAGACGGCGCAACACTTTGCGGCAGCTAACGCGACGGCGCACATTCCTCCCGGTCCATTGCACAACCAGATCGCGGCCCAGGCTGTGGCCCAGGCCATGCAGCAAGTGCAGCACCAGCTTACTCAGGTCTTCGATGCCCTGCGTCTCTCGCTGGCGCTCGGTATCCAGCACGGCTTCGTCGCCGTCCTCATCTTCTCCCTGCTGGCTCTTGTGACCACCTTCTTCCTGAAGGATATCCCCCTGGTTCAACGCTACCAGAGCGAATCTCCTGAGACAGCAGCCCTGGCAACCGAGAATGAGATGCCTGTGATTCCATAGGTGAGATGAGGCTATAGAGAACGAACAGGCAGGATCGTCTTTTGTGACCGCAAAAGACGATCCTGCCTGTTCGTTCTCTATAACAAAGCTTTCATTACTCGCATGAGGGAGCGTCAGTTAAGGCGTCGGATGAAGGTTCAACATCGGCAAGGTAGCGTTCGCCGAACTGTTTGATGGCTTCCATGATGTCGACGAGGGCCAGCCCTTTTTCGGTCAGTCGGTATTCGACGCGCGGTGGAATTTCGAGGAAGGCCTGACGTTGCACAAAGCCGGTCTCTTCCAGCATCTTGAGACGCTGCGACATTGTTTTAGGGCTGGCGCTGCCCATAGCTTCCAGCAGCCCGCCGAAGCGTTTTGGCCCGGAGAGCAGCGTGTAGACGATGATGAGCGTCCAGCTATCACCGAGCAGGCGTAATGCCCGTCCTACCGGATGGGAGGCACATGTTTCCGATGGTTGTATTGTTTGTGATTGGTTAGATGTCTCCATAGGACAAATATACCATACTTACTGATTGAAAGCAATATACTTGACAAAAGAAACTTATATCACTATACTTACTATCATAAAGGAAGTAAATACGGAAAGGGAAGGAAAAATTGGATACTTCCCTTTTCACAAAGTATTTTAATTGGAGGCATAAGATGACACAACAAAGTCAGCCACAAACCCAGACGACCAGCTACTGGCAGTTTGATCCGTTTCACACGCAAGTCGAGTTTGCCGCCAAGCACCTGGGAATGATGACGGTGCGCGGAAACTTTCTCGAAATCGAAGCCTCTGGCAATATCTACCCCGACAACCCGGAGGCATCATCGGTAGAAATCACCATGCAATCGGCTAGTATCCGCACGCACAATTCTCAGCGCGACAATGACTTGCGCTCGTCGAATTTCCTGGAAGCCGACAAGTACCCCATGATTACCTTCAAGAGTACAAAGATCGAAGCGACCGGGTCGGATCGCTACAATATGACCGGTGACCTGACCATCAAGGGCAATACTCGACCGGTGACGTTCAAGGTGGTGAAGTATGGGGAATTTAATGATCCCATGATGGGCCACCGCATTGGCTATAGCGCCGAGGCTCGGATCAACCGCAAGGACTTCGGCCTGACGTTCAATATGATGCTCGATGGCAAGTGGATCGTCAGCGAAGAGGTTGATATCTTCATTGAGGGCGAGTTCGTGGAGAAGAAGCCAGAGTAGTCTTTGCCATCAGGCTCTCGCCCCTCCATGTTCCTGTCCACAACCACTAAATCCCATTTAGCCGTTCGCGCCACTCATCAGTAGCGAAGGCGAGGGTTCCTCGACATATGGTTGCCTGCAACGTCAGCGAGGCATCGTAGAGAAGCAGGTCGGCATTGTAGCCCTTTTGCAGGCATCCTTTACGATTGGCCACCTGTGCCGCCTGGGCAGGGTTGAGTGTGAGCATGCGCACAACCTCCTGAAGAGAAGATACGGTCATTTGAAGCATATTGCGCAAGGCCTGGTCCAGTGTCAGCATGCTGCCGGCGATGGTACCATCTGCCAGGCGAGCGACGCCGCCGGTGACGTGCGTGGTTTGCCCGGCGAACTCGAAAGCGGTATTATCGATACCGGCAGTGGCGAGGGCATCGCTGATGACGATGGTACGCTGCGGCCCCAGGATTTTCACCAGAACGTCCATCATGGCCGGGTGGACATGAACGCCATCGGCGATCAGTTCCCCACGCACTTGCGGAGCCTGTGCCACGGCGGCAATTGGCCCGGGGTTGCGATGGTGAAGGGAGCGCATGGCGTTGAAACAGTGGGTCATATGCGTGATGCCAAGCTGGATGGCCTCCAGTGCCTGTTCGTAGGTGGCATCAGTATGCCCCATGCTGACCGTTACGCCTGCCTCGACCAGTCGGCGAATCATGGCTGAAGCGCCCGGCAATTCGGGGGCGAGCGTAATCAGACGCAGGTGCCTGTTGGTCAGCGCGAGCAACCGTTCCGTCTCGGCCTCGTTGGGCATGCGCAGCCATTCAGGTAGGTGCGCGCCCTTGCGCTGTAGACTGATGTATGGGCCTTCCAGGTGGATACCCAGTGGCTCGGCTGTTCCGTCAGCTGAATCAAAATTCTCTATTGCCTGCACGGCTGTCGCGAGCTGCTTCTCCGGTAAAGTGCCGGGGGTGCCGACCACGCCGATGAGAAACGAGGTCACACCCGTGCGCGGCACCCAGCGCGTGTAAGAGCGAATCTCCTCTGTATTGGTGGTATGAAGGTTGAAACCACCCCCGCCATGTGTATGGACATCGATAAATCCTGGCGTGACGATCATGCCGCTTACATCGATGATCTCCCCTCTACCCTTCTTCTCTATACGTCCTACTAACTCGATAGTCGAACCGTCAATGGTAATAGCTCCGTCAGGAATATCGCTGCTGGCATCCACCAGGCGCGCACCATGTAACGTAAACCTCATGCCTCTTTTCTCCTTACTTACCTTGATAGATAGTGTATACTATGGGAAGCGGAAGCGATACAAGCTCACAGAAACGAGAGGCAGATGGCAGCCGATAGATCAGTTATCAGCAATGGGCTATACATGACTGAGGAGCAGTACCTCACGCTTGATGAGTCGAGCGATGGCAAGTATGAGCGTCTGGATGGTATGGTGACGATGCTTCAACCACCCTCGAGTTTTTATGCGACCGATGCCGCTGTTCTCGATATGGCGGGTGGCTCAGATGCCTACGCGGCCCTCTGCATTCGCATTGGTACGCTCCTGAGTAACCAGCTGGAGGATGCTCCATGTATGGTGTACTCCAGCGATAAGCGAACGAAACTCTTGCAAGGAAATTATCTCTACCCCGATCTGACAGTTGCCTGTGGTGAGGAGAGTGATGCCATGCCAACGGCTCCCACGCTCGTTGTTGAGGTCCTCTCTCCTTCTACAGAGAAGCGAGACCGTGGCGCGAAGCTCAAAGCCTATAAAGCGTTACTATCGGTGCAGGAATATATGCTGATTGGTAGCCAGATCAAGGAGATCGTTGTCTACCGGCGCGAAAGCGACTGGCGGCCCTACCACTATCAGAGCGGTGACACGGTGGAACTTAAAAGCATAAGTGTCAGTTTTCCTTTTGATGCTGTCTACCGGCGCATCGTTCTGGTATAAGTGAACCATCATACGATGCCCGATGTGATCGATGACATGACGCTGGAAGACCAGATCGGTCAGCTTTTTATGGTCGGCTTCCAGGGAACGACCCCATCGCCCGAAATTCTCGCTATGATCGCCCGCTACCACGTGGGCGGTATCATCCTCTTTTCACGCAACATTCAGAATGCGCAGCAGATGCTGGAACTGACGAGCAGTTTGCAGGAGGCCGCGAGGGTTGCCAACCATCGCTATCCGCTGCTCATCGCTATCGATCAAGAGAATGGGGTGGTGCAGCGGCTGGGACGAAGCGCAACACAGTTTCCCGGTAATATGGCCCTCGGTGCCACCGGCTCGGAACAACTTGTCTATGATATCACCTTTGCGACGGGCCGCGAACTGCGAGCGCTGGGCCTCAACATGAACCTTGCCCCTGTCGTCGATGTCAACAACAATCCCTCCAACCCGGTCATCGGGGTGCGCTCCTTCGGCGAAGACCCGCGGCAGGTGGCTCGTCTTGGAGCCGCTGCGGTGCGCGGCTACCAGGGATCGGGCGTCATCGCCACGCTCAAGCACTTCCCCGGTCACGGCGATACTGCCATCGACTCCCATCTCTTCCTGCCAACACTCCCCTTCACACTGGAACGCTTAGAGAGCGTGGAACTGGTACCTTTTCGCAGTGGTATCGAAGCCGGTGCAGACTGCGTGATGAGCGCCCATATCGCCTTTCCCGCCATCACCCGGCGTACAGACCTTCCCGCTACGCTCTCGCCCGCCATCATCCAGGACCTGCTGCGCGAGAAACTCGCCTTTCGCGGCGTCGTCATCTCCGATTGCCTTGAAATGCGGGCCGTTGCGGACACGATAGGCATAGCCCAGGGTAGCGTCCTCGCTTTGCACGCAGGCATCGACCTTGTCTTGATCTCCCACCACTATCCTCGTCAGCAAGCCGGGCTTGAAGCGGCACTGAGAGCGGTACAAGCAGGCGAACTGTCATATGCAACAGTACGCCAGGCCATCGAGCGCGTGCTTTGGCTCAAAAACCAGCGCCTCTCGTGGGAAAAGCTGCCCTCCGGCACTGTGCCGCCCCGGGTTGGCGGCGAAGAGCATTGCCGGTTGAGCGAATCCGCCTACGAAGGCTCCACCACGCTCGTGCGCAACGACTACGGCCTCGTTCCCTTGCGCTTGCAGCCACACGAGCGTATCGTCGTGCTTGCCACCGCAAAAGACATGCGTTCGCAGGCTGAAGACCGCCAGTATTCCAGCGCCACCCTCGTCGAGAGCCTCCGCCGCTACCACGAAAATGTCGAGAACCTGACCATTCCTGCTGATATCAGGGAAGAGGATTTTGCGCAGCTACTCGCTACTACCGATCAGTTCAATCTCGTTATTATGGTCACGGCCAACGCGTATCGGGATCCAGAGCAGGCAGCTCTCATGCGCGCCTTCCTCCAATCCGGCCAGCGCGTCATTGGCATCGCCGTCGGCAGCCCCTATGATCTGCTCTCCTTCCCCCAACTGCGCACCTACCTCGCCACCTACGAGCCTTCTGATCCGGCGCTGGTCGCGGTGGCGAAGGTGCTCTTCGGGCAGGTAGAACCGCAGGGACGCTTGCCGGTAAGCATGTCGCTTCAGAAAAAGTGAATAACTAGAGCCTTTTAGGGCAGTATTATACTCATGCCGCACCATTCAAATTCGGTCAGCGTACCACTTATTGGTTGTGGTTCAAGTAGAGGGTAGTTATTCGAGCGCACTACTTTGTTTGAGAAGTTGGCTGTAAAGCTTGTTATCTCTAATCATTTGTATATATCTGTCAGTCATTAATATACTCTTCATGTTCTTTTTGCATTTCATCTCTATCAAATTCCCACTCTTCCCTGCCGTCATAAATATAAGTATACCCTAACTCATCTGTCTTTGGTCGTTGTCTTGCCCTCATTTGAAATTCAATGAAAGCATCTGCTTCTGCCTTCTTTTTCTTCAGGTTTTCGTTATTAGGGTCAAGTGCTAAAGCCCTGTAAAAATCATTTGATGCATCAACGTAGTTTTTTAGACATAAGTACAGATCTCCTCTGAGGGCATAGAGTTCACTGGTTTCCTTTATACTTAGAGCTTTATTATATATTGCTAAAGCCGTCCAATGTTTATTCAAACAAATGTACGACTTAGCTATTCCATTATAAGCTCTTAAGTAATTAGTGTCTAAAGCAAGCGCCTTTTCACACGCTTCAATAGTTTCTTTATAATGTCGAGAAATGCAAGTTTTGTAGGAAAAAGAGTCATCGTGATTTCCCACTCTTCCAGGAGTAGGTGTACAGAGGGCTAAGGAGCTATATAAGGCAGGTTTATGCTTCTGATTTGATACAGAACAACATAAATCCTAATCTTTGCCACAGTGACTAGGGAAGTGTCGACGGCGTCATCCCCTGATCCACACCTTCAGGTACTAGCGAGATTTCATAGACCGCCGTTTTCTCGCCGGGATTTCTTAGATCGAAGATGAAGCCCCAGAAATGGCCCAGAAAGCCAATGCGCAGCAGCTTTCGTGCCTGCTTCTTTTCTTCGCCTGAGAGGCGGCGCGCCGTCCCTTCAATCGCCGGGCCAAGTACTTCCCCTTTGAAGGTACCAGGAGCAATGCTGATGTGAGGATTGTTGTTCAGGCGCTTGACCTTCCCGGTAGAAGCGGCGGTCATGAAGTACACTTTGCTCTGTGAGGCTACTGTACCCACAGGAGTGTCGACTCCCGTGCCATTGCGGCGAAAGGTGGTTAAAATGGTTGTGTGACCTTTGCCGGGAGTAGAGAGGAGTTGTCGTGTGCTTTGTGTAGTGTTTTTGCTCATAAGAAATGTACCTTCCTTCTGTGAATATGCTCGGAACCTTCTATCAATGTCTTTCCATTAAGATGGCTCCAATCCTTTCATTAGCGTTGCTACAACATCAACCACAAATTGCGCGTCGGTAACAGGAAATGGATCCATGCCCATGAAGTAGCGCAAATAGGCGTACTGATGGCATGGGCCAAGCAAGAGCGCTGCTACACTGAAAGCGTCGAGTGAGTCGGCGATGCGCCCCAGCCGCTGCTCTGCTTCGATGTAGGCTGTGACCCGCTCAAAGATGCGCTGCGGCCCGGCGTTTTGCTCCTGCATCCACTTCCGATGGCGCTCGATCAGTTCGCTATCGGCGAAGAGCGAGACACTCAATGGGATCAACT
Organism: uncultured Chloroflexia bacterium; assembly: GCA_963736995.1. Classification (GTDB taxonomy): domain Bacteria; phylum Chloroflexota; class Ktedonobacteria; order Ktedonobacterales; family Ktedonobacteraceae; genus CADDYT01. The sequence continues at coordinate 355,090 of CAVTRB010000002.1, read as the reverse complement.
GCTTGTAATAACGTATGGCGGCAAGCACGATGTCCTGAAGGTTGGCATTCAAGCTGCGCTTACCCGCTATTTCCTCGCTTACTTTCAACACAAAATCTGGCAAATGTTCCTGAATGACCGTCAGAAAAATATCCTCTTTATCGTGAAAATGCTTGTAGAGAGTGCCTTCGGCGCAGCCAGCCTCACGGGCAATCTCCTTCGTCGTCGTCCGCGCCAGTCCTTTAGACTGAATCACGCGCTCCGTGGCCTCTAAAATGTTTTGTCGCGTTTTCATAGCATATGGCCCCTTGTAAGTAAAGTGCCTACATAAAAATCATAGTGGGTAATCACTCACATGTCAAGGGCAAAATATGAGTGAGGTAGCTATGATGGCGGTACCTCTTATCTCTAAGGCATGTTGTCAAAATGCCTTATTATCGTTAGACTAAGAAGAGAGGATGGCTCTCGATCGGGATGTTTGAGGTTGAGGCTATATCAGATACTAAGGGGAGCAGGTGAGGAAATAGTATGGCACAGAAGACGGCGACCTCGGCGGGTGCGGTTATCCTGCGCGAAGTTGAGGGGCAGCTAAAGATTGCACTGGCGCATCGTGTACGAGCAAATAAGGTCTGGGTATTGCCCAAAGGCCGCGTGGAGAAGGGCGAATCGCTCGAACAGGCTGCGCTACGCGAGATTTACGAGGAGACTGGCCTGAGCAAAGTCCAGTTAATTAAGTACCTCGGCTCCATTCCACGAGAATCCCTCAAAAGTAACGGTGATGTGGAGCAGAAAACTATCCATTTCTTTCTCGCCTATGCCCTCTGTGAAAAATCACCCCGACCACCCTCAGATAAAGGTTTCATTGAACCTGGCTGGTTTTGCCCCGAAGAAGCTATCGAATTACTTCCCTACGAAAACGATCGGGCCTTTTTGAGAGAGCATCTGGGCCTGCTGTTCAATTAGGAAGGAGTAGGCATCGATAGCTTGAGCAGTCAAAAAGTTGGTAAAGGGTTGACAGGTAAACGGGCAGTAATCGCAGGGGGTGCCAGATGCAGCTGAACCGGGGGAGAATCTCACTGGTTCTCACGGCAGTCATCTGGGGCTCTGCTCTGGTGGTCACAAAATCTCTCCTGCAAGAGATTGGTCCTTTCACCACGGCTGTGCTGCGTTTCTGCATTGCGTGGATCATCCTGGCTCCTTTCGCGTTCCGGCAGGGGTATCGACTCTCGCTGGCAGTACGGCCTACCTTCCTGTTGTTTGGCCTGACAGGAATCGCGCTCTACACCGCCATGACGAACGCGGGACTCGTGTTCACCTCGGCGGCTAGTGCCGCACTTGTACAGGCCTCTATCCCGGCGGTGACAACACTGCTCTCAGTGCTCCTGCTCAAAGAACGTGTTTCGCGGCGGCAACTGCTTGGAATTGGCCTTTCTATCACCGGTCTGCTGCTGGTGACGGGCATCAGTTTGAACCGGGCAGGTTCAGCGCCACTGCTTGGCAATCTTCTCATATTCGCGGGTGTGCTTGCCTGGGCGGTCTATAGCGTACAGGGAAAGAAACTGGTAAGTTCCTTTCCCTGGCTCTTCATCACTTTGGCGAGCATCAGCGCCGGAATTCTGTTTTTGCTACCCTTCGCCATTGGTGAGCTCTGGTTGCACGGTCTCCCTCACCTGCGTGGAGATGGTCTTCTGCAGTTGCTCTACCTGGGAGGTGCCTCCTCTGCTCTGGGATATGCTCTCTGGAACTACGGTCTCCGCTTTCTGGACGCAAGTGAAGCCGCACCCTACATCAACCTGATTCCGGTCGTGGGCCTCGTCCTCAGCGTGCTTGTGCTCCACGAGCCATTGAACCTCATCCAGGCAGTTGGCGGTGTACTTACCCTGTGCGGCGTCTTGCTGAGTCAGAGAGGACAGGTTCCTTCTAACACCCCGGTGCATCAGCAACAGGATGATTCGGCTTCGTCACCTCAGGAGGAGGAAGCGAGCACATAATAAGGCCAGAGAGTCTCGAAATTTGACCTTTGCGACGTCTATATGCTATAGTATGTCCACGCTTTACGCTGGTTTGGGTCAAATGTTACGGCCGTGAGCAGGAACAGACGGGATAGACAACTGTCTCTCATGGCTATCCTGAGGTTTTGTATGCTCGCGAACTCAGAGCGGAACCGGTACCCCCTTCTACAGGTGGATACCGGGCATTTGTGCTGTGTTGTTATCCTCCACTCTTTCAGCTAACAGGGAAATCCTGTATTGCGTCCTTCTGGAATTCTAAAAACACGCCGGAGATGGCGGAAATGGTGCATAGCGCATTCCATGTACTGTCGCTATGTCTGTATAACGAAGTCATGAGGGAGGAGAGTCTCGATGGTTATTATTGAAGCAGAGGGTTTGAGTAAAGTGTTTCGCGTGGTACGGAGGCGACCGGGGCTGCTTGGTGGCCTGCGCAGCGTGGTTGATCCGCAGGTGCGCCTGGTCCATGCTGTGCAAGATCTGTCGCTACATATCGAGCGCGGTGAAATGATCGGCTTGCTGGGGCCGAATGGCGCGGGCAAGAGTACGACAATCAAGATGCTGACGGGCATTTTGACGCCTTCTGGCGGCACTATGCGCGTAGCGGGAATGAATCCGCTCACGCAGCGGCGCGAACTTGCTTCGCGTATTGGCGTCGTCTTCGGACAGAAGTCGCAGCTCTGGTGGGATCTGCCCCTGATTGACTCGCTGCGCCTGCTGCGCCATCTCTATCGCGTACCGGAGGAACGTCACAACTCCAACCTTGCCCGCCTGCGCGCCATGCTCGACCTGGATGAGTTCCTGGAGACGCCTGTGCGCCAGCTTTCGCTCGGCCAGCGCATGCGTGGTGATCTCGCGGCTGCCCTGCTGCACGACCCTCAACTGCTCTATCTTGACGAGCCTACTATCGGTCTCGATGTCGTGGCGAAGGCGCGTATTCGCGAATTTCTGCTGGCCATCAATGCCGAGCAGAACGTCAGCGTGCTATTGACCACGCACGACATGGACGACGTTGAGATGCTCTGCCCGCGCATGCTCATTATCGATCACGGGCGCAAGCTCTATGATGGAACCGTCGAGGCGATTCGCGAGCGTTTTGGCGGTGAACGCGCCCTCATCGCCACCTTCGACCCGGCTGAACTGTCCGAGTTGCCTCGCAACAATGAAGGGCAACCCGTGCTCAATGACTTGCCACAGGGCGTCTCCCAGGTGCGGGCCGAGTCTCCCCGCATCTGGCTCAGCTTCGGTCGTGAGGCCATTCCAGCGCACGAGCTGGTCTCCTACCTTGGTGCGCGTTATCGCCTGCGTGACGTGACTTTCCAGGAACCAGAGATCGAAGATATCATTCGCCGCATCTATGAGGAGAATCTGCTTCTGCAAGAGACGGAAATCATTCAGAGTACATGACCAGAGGTGTGAATGACCGACATAGCTTACGAGCATAGAGACGCGAAAAAAGCCCGCTGAGTGCGCCACAAGCGCACTCAGCGGGCTTTTTTCGTAGCAAGGATAGCCTGAAAGCTGCCTGAACGGCAAAGCATATTATGCTGGGACGGCTTCGCTCAATTCACCGACTAGTCGCTGAATCTCGCGCAGGCGACGCTCGGCCAGTTCCACATTCTCCAGCGCCTGCGCCAGGATACGCTCCTCAAGGGAAGGATAGGACTCCTCAATCTCCGGGTCAATGTTGCCGCCAATGAGTTCTAACGCTCGGCTGAGTTTCGCTTCTTGAGTTGTTGATGCAGATACCATAGGTCGTTCCCTCTTCACGGACAAATGCTTTCAGGACGGTTCTGACAAGGTTATGTATTTCAGGAAGTACATTATCTAAGACGCGCTCAGCTATGTACCCGGGTCATTCCGTTCTCCTCTCCATATCGAAAACCCTTCATAGATAAGTACGTCTTCGACAGGTTCAGGTTACAAGACCTGATGCCGACAAACTCTGTTGCGTTTTCTCTTCCTATAGCTATATTACATGAGGTCTCAAAATTCTCAAACAATCGTGCCAATTTTCCTATCTGTCCGTACCATGAAGTACCTGGCCTGAGCGACCCTGAAACAACACCAGGGAAAGAGGATGACCGCTGCTTCTGTCCGGCCATCCTCTTCATCCTCACTTTACGGTAATCGACAAATTCATGCCTGGATGAATGGAGCAATAGATATGAAAAGTTCCTGCTGTATTAAACGGTCCAACCTGCGCATTATTGCCGCTGATTTGCAGGTTGTTAACGGTAGGCGCACCAGGCTCTTTCGCCGGTTTCGCGACGCCATTCACCCATGTGCCGTTGCTCAGGATGTGTGTATACTGTCCGTCATCGATCAATTGCAGCATTGAACCCTTCGCAATCGTGACTGTGCTTTGCACAAAATTGGTTGGACCCATATGTGCAGCAGAGGCACCTCCACTGCTACTGCTGTTCCCGCTACTGCTGCCTGGCGTACCCGTTGAGGCTATCGGCGTGCCGGGCCGCGTACAAGCAGCCAGCACAACGCTGCCAATCGCAAAGAGCGTAAGCAGAAGTATCAACGTTCTCAATCCCTTTTGGCTCATCTTATTTTTCCTCTCTATTATCATGCCATTTTTTAGACTTGCACAGCCGCTTGTTCCCTGTTTTCCTGTTCGCCATAATTCATTGTACTTCTGGAAGCAGGGAGTGCCTACTCTGACATGTGAACAAGCCAGTAACTACTACATATATTCTAATTCATACTATAGATGATAGTGCAACCTGTAGGAAATCAGGTAATTGCCCGATTTTCCGTCCTGTACCTACCTGATCTTTGCTCCTTCCTTTCCTAACGACTATGCAATCATGTCTGTTTTTCTGTCTTCTCATGCTAAGAAAATAGAAATAATCTCATCAAGATAGATTAGAAAATGATAAGCTTTTCTTATTGATGTGATTCATTTATTGATTTTCTGAAAATCAGTATGCTAAGATTTTAGAAGATGGGGATATAGAGGCTGGAAGGGAAAGGATCTGGTACATGCAGATGGAACGTAAGCGAAAGACGCGCCAACAATGAACAAGTATTGAACGAAAGGAAAGGGAAGAAGCTATGGCAGACATGGTCGAACCAAATAGCGGACAGCCGAATCAGGTACAGACAAATGTCCAGACGAGTCAGGTACAGCCAGATCAGGTGCAGGCGGAGCAGCAGGGCTGGGCGCATCATCATGCCTCGGTAACGGTCAAAAAACCCATCCACCAGGTCTATGCGCTGTTCACTCACTTTAATGATTTTCCGAAGTATATGCATTTTATCGAGCAGGTGACCTACATTGATGACATGCGCAGCCACTGGATTGCGGATGTTGCCGGTCGTCATGAGTGGGATGCCATCAACCAGGGCTGGGCTGAGGATCGCCAGATTGGATGGCGCTCCTATGATGGTCTGGAGAACGAGGGAAAGGTGACGTTCCAGCCACTGGGGGAGAGTGAGACCCACGTCGATGTTTACATTAACTACAAGCCTCCCATGGGCTTTATCGGCGAACTGGCGGAAAACATGGGTGTGGGCGGCAAATTCGAGCAAAATTTGCAGCACGATCTGGAGAATTTTGCTGCTATGGTTCAGGCAACGCCCCAGCAGCAAACCGACCCCACCTTCTCTGGCTACCTGTACAATAGTGATAGCGCTACCGCCGAGGGAAAAACGACGACGCAGCAGGACGACACGACGGGCAATGATTACCTGCGCGACACCGATGATTTCCCAACAGCGCGCCCGGTTCTGGATCAGGACATTATTAATGAGCCTGGAGCAGGTACTGAGTTGCCTGGTATGCATATGGAAGAATAGCGGTGGGAAGGGATGGCTATGACGCAGCAGCCATAATCTCACGCGCAGGAGCAAGCAGGCGTGATGATGGCACGGGGAGCAATCCCTGTGCCGTTTTTGATATAATGGAGTAAGATCGTATTCCTGTGCTAGCAAGGGGGGAAGCTTTCGAACGCTTTATGAAAGAAACCGGGCAAGATACTTATAACAGCAGAAAGCGGGTGAAGGAGCGCGAGGAAGAGGCGAACGAGTCGATTGATCTCATTGGTCAGAATATAGAGACTATCGCTGGTTTGTATTCTCATGCTCAACGTGGCCTCAGCCGCCATCAGAAAGTCATCGAGCGAGTGACTGCCTTCCTGGGCCGTCCTCTGTTTCTCTATGTCATCGTGCTCTTTGTTTCGCTCTGGATAGTCTTGAACCTGACACTTGCCCGTTCTGGTATGTCGAGTTTTGATCCTCCGCCTTTTTACTGGCTCCAGGGTATCATCGCGCTCAGCGCACTGCTCATGACCAATGTTGTCCTCATCACTCAGAATCGACAGAAGAAACTGACAGAACAGCGCAGGCACCTGGATTTACAAATTAACCTGCTGGCGGAACAAAAAATCACCAAGCTCATTACGATGGTTGAGGAACTGCGCAGAGAATTGCCTTCTAGCAAGGGCGTACATGACCCCGAGATCGAGGCAATGATGGAATTTGTGAACCCGCACGAGGTGCTCGCCACGCTCGATCAGGCACTAGAGGACGCATTAGCGGAAGAAGAGCGTTAGATCGAATTTTTTGCACTTACTTTTTTATAGTGAGACTGCAATTGACTTTTGGAAAGGAATGTGCTATACTAGAAGTGTTCCGAGAGGAACGCAACTTCCAGGGAAATACCCTGGCACAGGGCGCTGGCCTTGCATTGGTCAATCGAAAGGAGTTCCTATGAAACCAATGAAGAAACCAATACGCCTTCTAGGGATGGTATTTCAGATCGACCAGGAGTGCCCGTGAATGCGGGCTATCGGGCCTCTGTTTACTCAACCATTACTTTGGCCTATACCTGATCTCACTGAGATCGCCTGAAGAGAGGCGCTAAAAGGTCTTAAGACGGCTTTCGTCATGGTCTCGGTTTGGTAGGGGTAGCAGGGGATGTTGCAAGGGCATATCTTCTCCTAATTTGCCCTGTATATATGCAATGTTTCTCGATTGACGTGACATGGGAGTTGTGCAAAAAAATGACACACAAAGGCCAGGTAACCGTGATTACCTGGCCTTTGTTGATGCCTTTTTAGAGGAAAAGAGAGAAATCGTGCCGCTTACGCGCAAGCGGTTCGGATTTCTCTCTTTTCTCTTTTCTCGCTTCCCTAATCTCCCAGTGTAAGCACGGCCATGAACGCTTCCTGAGGGATTTCTACATTGCCCACCATCTTCATACGCTTCTTGCCCTCTTTCTGCTTCTCCAGCAGCTTGCGTTTGCGTGTGATATCCCCGCCGTAACATTTCGCAAGCACATCTTTGCGCAAGGCCTTCACAGTTTCACGGGCAATGACCCGCGAACCGATAGCGGCCTGGATAGGAACCTCAAACAACTGTCGTGGGATGAGGCTGCGCAGCTTCTCCACCAGTAGCCGTCCCTGCTGATAGGCTTTGTCGCGGTGCAGGATGAGCGAAAGCGCATCGACAGGCGCGCCGTTGACGAGGATGTCCAGCTTCACCAGGTCCGATGCATGATAGTTGGCGAAGCTATAATCCAGCGAAGCATAGCCCTGCGTGCGCGACTTCAGTTGATCGTAGAAGTCCACGATCAACTCGGCCAGCGGCATGTTGTAGGTGAGCAGCACGCGCTCTGCCTCGATGTATTTCATCTCCTTGAAGGTGCCGCGTCGCGTCGTCACGAGGTCCATGATCGTGCCGATATAGCGTGTTGGCGTAAAGATGGAGATATCCATCCATGGCTCCTCTACCCTCTCGATCTCGCCTGGATTGGGGAAATCGCTCGGATTATCGACTTCAACCACCTCACCGCTGGTCTTTGTGACATAATATTCTACGCCTGGTGCCGTTGCCAGAATATCGAGGTCATATTCGCGTTCGATGCGCTCCTGGATGATCTCCATGTGCAGCAGACCCAGAAAACCGCAGCGAAAGCCGAAGCCCAGCGCGTTGGAGGTTTCCGGCTCGTAGAAGAGCGAGGCATCATTCAGCTTCAGCCGATCCAGTGCGTCTCGCAGCAGCGGATAATCGTTGCCCTCAACGGGATAGATACCCGCGAAGACCATTGGCTTGGCTGGTTTGTAGCCGGGCAGAGGCTCAACCTGCCCCAGCGCGCTCGGAATAGTCACCGTATCGCCGACGCGGCAGTCCTTGACGTTCTTGAAACCCGTCGCAATATAGCCCACTTCACTGGTTGTCAGCGCCTCGATCGAAGTCAGGCGTGGATGGAAGTAGCCCACTTCCAGCACCTCGGTCGTGCTCCCCGTTGCCATCATGGCGATACGCTCACCCGCGTGCAGTGCGCCATCAATCACGCGCACATAGGCGATGACGCCCTTGTACGGGTCGTAGTGCGAGTCAAACACCAGTGCTCGCAGCGGTTGTCGCGCATTGCCTGTCGGCTGTGGAACCTGTTTAATAATGGCTTCCAGTATCTCCTGAGTGCCAATGCCCTCTTTCGCCGAGGCCAGAATGCAGTCTTCGGCGGGCAAGCCGATGACATCCTCAACCTCCTGCATCACCCGTTCCGGCTCGGCGCTTGGCAGGTCGATCTTGTTGATCACGGGAATGATAGCGAGGTCTGCCTCGACTGCCAGGTACAGGTTCGCCAGCGTCTGCGCCTCGATACCCTGTGTCGCATCGATGACCAGCACCGCCCCTTCGCACGCTGCCAGGCTGCGCGAGACCTCGTAGGTGAAGTCCACGTGACCGGGGGTATCGATCAGGTTCAGTTCATAATCCTGCCCATTGCGCGCCGTGTAATGCATGCGCACCGCCTGCGCCTTGATGGTGATGCCCTTCTCGCGCTCCAGATCCATCTGGTCAAGCACCTGCTCGGTCAGTTCTCGTTTGGTTACGGTTCCTGTATATTCCAGCAGGCGATCGGCCAGCGTGGACTTGCCGTGATCGATATGGGCGATAATACAAAAATTTCGAATATGTGCTTGATCATTCATGCAATAATGCCTCCGCACAACACCTCGTCACCGTCTTCACCACCATAGAAAACTGCTGCCTGTCCTGGTGTGATGGCTCGCTGTGGCCGTAGTAATGTGACTTGCGCCCGCTCTCCTCCATCAATGGGAGTGATCAGCGCGGGAAGTTCCACCGCCTTGTAGCGCACGCGCACGCCTGCCTCGAATGGTTCGGTCGGTGCTGCGCCGCTCAGATAGTGCATCTTGCCAACGGTAAAGCTGGTCTGCTCCAACGCGCTGGCAGGGCCAACGATGAGTGCGTTCTGCTCCGCGTCGATCTTCAAGACGTGCAGCGGCTCGGACGATGTTAGCCCCAGTCCCTTACGCTGCCCGATGGTGTAGAATGCCAGGCCGCGATGCCGTCCCAGCTGCTTTCCCCACTGGTCGTAGATCGGTCCCGGCTTCGGCAGCGAAATTAAGGGCTTTGCCTCTCCGCTTGTTCCCAGACGCAGGCCGATAGCTGCCCCAACTCCGATGCGAGCGTCGATCTCCTCAGCTTCCGCTTCTCTTGTTGCTGCGTAGCGATTGATGAAGCCGCGATAATCGTTCTGTGCGACAAAGCAAATTTCCTGGCTCTCTGCTTTCGAGGCCACGGGCAGGCCGCGTTCAGCCGCCATAGCTCGCACCTCTGGCTTGGTATATGGCCCCAGCGGGAAACAGGCGTGTGCCAGCTGTCGCTGGTTGAGCACGTGCAGCACGTATGACTGATCCTTTTCCGGGTCAATTCCCCGCCGCAGCCGTCGCTTACCTGTCACCGGATGATCGTCGACACGCACGTAATGGCCTGTTGCCAGGTAATCCGCGTCGAGGGCCAGCGCGCGGTTGAGCAGCAGCGTGAAGCGGATATGCCGGTTACAGTTCAGGCATGGATTTGGCGTGCGTCCCGCGGCATATTCTTCATAAAAGTAGTCGACAACGGTATGTTTAAACTCTTCCTCCACATTGACGAGGTAGAAGGGGATATCGAGAATGCGTGCCACGCGCCGCGCATCATCTACCGCTTCCAGGGAGCAGCACTTATTTTGCGCAACACGCTCCACGCCGTCATCATCGATGACGCCGGGTTCCGACCAGAGGCGCAGCATCATGCCGATCACCTCGTGTCCCTGCTCCTTGAGAAGCGCAGCGGCTACTGAGCTATCCACGCCGCCGCTCATGGCGACGACAATTCTTGCCATAGTTTCTATTCCTGAAAATGCTTTCCAACAGGGATCAAAAGGGGGTGCAGGGGTCTCCCCTGCCGCGCTTTGGGGACGCGGTCTGGAAGACCGTGTGGAGGGGCCCCAAATAATCCCTTTTTAAACGGTTTTGATATGAGTGAGAGAAAAAAGATTTCATAGAAAAAAGAACTAGCCTGTTGCGGGCTAGTCTTCTCTCTTTCGCCTCGTAAATTGTGCGTTTCTATCTGAAAATGCCCCAATATGCCATCTAAAGGTTAGCATAGAGTGGCAGGCTTGTCAAATATTTATGTCCTATTCTCTCTTGTACCTTCTTGCCTTGTATGGTAAACTGGCGTTGTACTTATTCATCCTTCTTTAAGGTATGCCTGAAAAGTCGCGGCAATTACCTGGCTGCGACCGCCGGGCCGAGAGGTAATCGAGAAGAGAAACCGAGGAGCCGAGAATGCCGAAGAAAACGACGCGCAGTGGAGCGCAGCGCAATAGACCAAAGGTCCAGAAGAATGTCTCGCTGGTTCGCCCGAATGCCGGGATGGTCACGGAAGAAACAGAGACTCAGGTAAATCAGGTTGAGGTAGAGGAGACGCAGCTTGAGGGAGAAAGTAGCGCTGAGGAAAGTCGTGGTGGTACTGCTACAGCGACAGCAACCACGACGGCCACCCCTGCCAGCACAACCACAACTGGCCGCCGCAAGTCCAGGACAGGCCGTGCTGACGCAATGGTGGCCCCCGCGCCAGCCACTGAAGTAAATGAGAGTAAAGGGAGTGAAGCGGTGGCAGATATGGCTGCGCCAAAAGGGAGCGCATCTGCCCGTCTTGCCGCCCGCCGTCAGAATCAGAGGAGCCAGCAGCGTATCGCGCCAACCTTAATTACCGCAGAACACTACTCATATGTGCGCAAAGACCTGATCTATATCGCTATTCTGGCTACTCTCATGTTTGCGACGATCATCATTCTCCACTTTTTGCCGGGCATCGGGTTATAACACCTGCAATAAAAAGAGCACTGAACAGGCAAACAAAACGTTCAGTGCTCTTTTTATCTATCTTTTCGGGTGGCCTGTAGAGGTCGTGTTGTCCATCTATCAGGTTGCAAAAGAGAAAGCCGACCGGGTTAATGTACCAGCGGGCTTGTGCCAATCCCGGCGGGAATACCGTTGCGGTATGGGGCAGGAATGGTTACGCCCAGAACGCGTTGCATAGCCATTGTGTGGCTGCAATCACCCCAGTCATGGAAAAAGTTGCAGGTACAATTCCACTCACCGTTATCGAAGGTAGTTGTATGTACATCGTTCTCGCCCCGGAACGTCGCCTCAAAGCGAGAGAATTGTATGCGCTCGGGCTCTTCCGCGTAACGCTTAGCTTTTGCGATCTTGCTGATGATGCTCGAATTCATTCTCGGTACCTCTCTTTGTATTCTAGCAACCACTCCGCGTCCACGTGATTGTGTATGCAGTATCTCCTGGCTAGCGAACGTTTCTGTCGAAACGCTATCGTCTGAGTAATTTCGTTGATCGCCGTTAGCTCGAAGGGCTGACTCACCTCCTCCTTTCGTAGATACCCTTTGGCCCGTATCCGACGGGTAAGGTTGATGGCTCAAAATCGAGAAATGAGTATGATTGATGAGCCCGGCTGCTATGCCCAACTTTGTGAGCATCGAGATAATAAAAAACACCAGGGCAGACCCTCCCTAGTGTATGATTATCAATCGCTTCGGACCACCACACCCTTTTTTATCGGCTGTGATGCTTCCTGTGTTGATGATGAAACTAAATCCATAAACGTCAGACCTCGTAAATATCGCTTTCGCTCTGGACACTTATCGGTTTCGATTGGTGAAAGTATACCATAGGAAAGGAGGTTTGTCTAGTCTTGGATGGATGAAAATTTGCACTCAGTGGCCGTGAATGCTCCTTTGACGAGGGGAAAAATGAGTCATTTACACATTTTCGTTGACAATTTTCTCGCTGCATGCTATTCTTAATGCGCCGTAGATTGGAGACGTTCGAGACGGCAAGAATAGAGACCCCAGCAGGTGGGGAAGAGGTGAAAAAAGGAAAGCATGGCTGTTAAAATTCGATTAAAACGCGTGGGCATGAAGAAGATGCCCGGCTACCGCGTGGTAGTGGCTGATTTGCGATCTCCTCGCGATGGTCGCATTATTGAAAATCTTGGTTGGTACAATCCTTTGACCAATCCTTCTACCATTACTATTGACGAGGAGAAGGTGTTGGGCTGGCTGAAGAATGGCGCTCAGCCAACGGATTCCGTCGTTTCCCTGCTCAGGCGTACAGGTACCCTTGCGCGTTTCGAGCAGATGAAGGCTGCCACAACGGCACAAACGTTGCTGGCCGAGACGCCAACGCCAGCCGAATAACGGTGTTACGTTCAGGTAAGGGTAAGACGAGATATGCGTAAATTAATTGAGTACATCGCTCAGTCGCTGGTAGACAACCCGGCTGCTGTAGAGGTACGCGAAGTGCGCGACGACCGCAATGCGCTGGTGCTGGAACTGCACGTGGCTCCAGAGGACTTTGGCAAGGTCATCGGTCGACAGGGACGTGTGGCCAAGGCTATGCGCGCACTCTTACGTGCAGCAGGCACACGCGAAGGTCGCCATACCTCGTTAGAGATTGTCTAGCGAGCGAGAAGAAGGCAGCGGAATGTAGTCGTGACATCACCCCATCTTTCTGAAGGTGGGTGGATGCGGATGAAACAAACAAACGAGGACATTGTGCCAGAGCAAAGCAAGACAGAATGGGCTACTATTGGCAAAGTGGTAGCCTTTTTTGGGTTGCAAGGAGAACTAAAGGTTCTCTCGTTGACTGACATTCCCAATCGCTTCGCGCAGCTTGAAGCCGTTTACCTGGCTCCTACGCATGTACGTCGCCGTATCGAGTCCGAGCGCCCTTATAAGGGAGATGTGATTATCCTCAAATTGGAGGGTATCGACGATGCAAATGCTGCCGAGTCGCTGCGCAACATTGATCTCGACATTCCTCTTGATGAGCTAGCCAATCTTCCCCCGGACGTGTATTACCAGCATGACATCATCGGACTGCTCGTAAAAACGGTGCGGGGCCAGGAGATTGGCCAGATCACCGGCATCATGCCTACCGGTGGGAATGATGTTTACGAAGTGAAAAGCTCGCAAGGTGGACAGATTCTTATTCCCGCCATCAAAGAGGTCGTTAAACAGGTTGACCTGCGCCGCCATGTGGTGTATATTGATCCTATCAAGGGGTTATTGGAGGATGAAGAAGCGATCAGCGACCAGGATGAAGATCAGGAGGAGGGAGAAGAGTAGCAAACTTGCCTGTACCACCCAGTCTAGGGTAGTTACCGGTGGGGAAGTAATTCAGGTCCGAAGTATGTTCTTACCGATGAGCATGCTGAAACCCGGAAGTATCCCTATCCGTATAGCGGGTAGAAGCCATAAAAATAGCGGTTATTTGTGATACATCCGTAGGTTTGAGCAAATATCTGTGGGAGGTGTCTTGTGTCCGACTATATCCCAACTTTCGCCGACCTCTGTAGCGCGCTCGCTGAAGGCCAGATAACGGCCACCATTGATGGCTCGATGTACGAGTTCAGCGCTCTTGAGTTGCGTCGCTACCTCAACAGGTTCCACTCCTTGCCGACTATTTCATCTCCCGCCGCCCAGGCCGGATTTCCCCACTCTGATTCAGGTAGTGCGAGTTCGTGGCCTGGTGCCTCTCGAAGCTCTGTTGCGTAGGCCGTCATGGGCCGATTTTTTTTACCCTGAACAATAAAAGTGGTTGCGCAAGTGGCAAACACAGACTATAATAAGCCAGAAGGTGGTATCTTACCGTTCAAGTTCGTCATGCAGAAAGGTTGACTATGGAACCAATCGAAGCAGATATGGATTATATGGCGCAGCCACGCTCGGCCCAACCCGGTTCGCGTTTCAACGCCCTGTTTATTTTTCCCATCATAGGGGTGCTCATCCTGCTCTTATTTATCGCTGCAGCAGTCTTCCAGTTCGATCTTTCAGGTATCGTCTCCTCGCTGGTTGGCCTTATGCTCCTGTTCTTCTTCCTGCTGATCGTGGCGTTGTTCTGGGCCTTCGCGCCCAGAGCAGAAGAGGGGCAGCACTAACAGTTATCTCTTAAAAAAGCATACAAAAACCGGTCAGACCACTGACCGGTTTTTGTATGCTTCTCTCTGCTTTGTTCAAACAATCTGTTGCCATGCGCCGTGATCGATCTCTATTCCTGGTTGCTCGCCCCAGATTACACGGCTCAAGAGTTCGGCGGACTCCACCAGGCGCGGACTCGAACGATTGATGTACTGGTTGCCGTCGATGGCGTAGACACGCCCGTTTTGCACGGCCTGTAAGTTCTGCCAGGCCGGGTTCTGTTGTAAAAGCGGCACATCCTGCATGGTTCGTGCAAGCGAGTAGCCACAGGGGGCCAGCACCAGCACATCGGGGTTCGCGGTTTGCAGCGCCTCCCAGCTTATCCAGGGAGAATGCATACCGACCTCGCCAAAAAGAGGTTCGCCGCCTGCATATGCTACCAGTTCTGGCGTCCAGTTTCCAGCACCCATCAATGGATCGAGCCATTCCAGCACCGCGATACGTGGCTTCATTCCCTGTCTCTGCGCCTGCTGCCCGGTCATCTCTTGCAGACGTTGCAGGCGCTGTCGATAGCCTGCAACCAGCGCCTGCGCCTGCTCGCTCCGGTCCAACGCTTTGCCCACGCGCTGCACATCTGCCCAGACATCATCGAGCCTGTAGGGCGCAAGCGAGACGACCCGCGGCTGCAAGCCAGTCAACTGTTCAACGGCCCGTGTGACATCCCGTTCACTGACGGCGCATACCTCGCACTGCGTCTGTGTAAAGATCACGTCAGGCTGCAGGGCCTGCAGTTGCTCCACATCGATGGCATAGATACTCAAGGCGGTGAGCGCGGCCTCCTCCTTTGAAAACTCCGTAGAGGCGAGCTGCTTGATCTGAGCATCGATCAACGCACTGCTCGTTTCCACATCGATCATTGCCCGGCTGACCACCGGCAGCGCCAGCACTTCCGGCGGATAATCGCACTCGTGCGAGCGCCCCACCAGCTGATCCAGGTAGCCCAGCGCCGCGACCATCTCCGTCGCGCTTGCCAGCAAAGAAACGATACGCATTGTTTTCTGCACCTGTCCTTATGTTTGTAAACCTCGTAATGGCATTGTACCATACCCTGATTGGCAACTCTGAAAGAGTTATTGTCACAACCGTATAACATAGTGTATGCTACAGATGCGACCATGGTTTCTTTTGCAGCACGCTACGAAAATCTCTCGATAACGAGGAAGGAACGAGCAATGGCCGAACAAGCAGAGACAGCAGGAGAATGGAGCGGGTTGAAAATTATCGGTGCTGGTTATGGCCGTACAGGAACCTTAACGACAAAGACAGCCCTCGAAGAGCTTGGCTTTGGCCCTTGCTATCACATGACTGAGCTATTTCAGAATGCGAGTGCCGAGGAACAGTGGGAAGCCGTTATCAGAGGAGAGCCTGTACGTTGGGATGCCATCTTTACAGGCTATCAGGCCAGCGTTGATTGGCCTGCCTGCGCGTTTTATCAGGAACTAATGCGCGCCTATCCTGATGCAAGAGTGCTGCTGACGGTACGCGATCCCGAACGCTGGTACGAAAGCGTCAAAAGCACGATTTACCGGGCACCGGACAATGTTCCTGCCGATAATTCTCACGCTCGTATGATCAGTACTCTCATCTGGCAGGGGACGTTCAACGGGAAATTTGAGGACAAAGACTACGCTCTTGGGATTTTTAACCAGCATAATGAGGAGGTCAGGCACTATGTCCCACCTGAAAAGCTGCTGGTCTATGATGTGAAAGAGGGTTGGGAACCCCTGTGTACTTTTCTTGGCGTTGCCGTTCCCGATAAGCCATTTCCTCACCTCAACGACCGTGACAGCTTTAACGAAATGAGAAATCGCCGCGTGCAAGAAATACAGGGGCAAGCAGATTCTTTCTTTCCTGAGAAGAGATAATAGTAGTTCGCCTGTAAAATGTTCCCCCTTGTAGTTTCTCCTGACTGATATCACATGCAAAAGTATGCAGCTATTGACATGGGCGGATGAGAGAGCTATTAATTGAAGCTGAGGGGAAATGTTTCTGCTGTTTCCTCACGTCAACCAACTCACTGCTGTCTACTTACAGAGGTAGCCAGGCAACTTGTAGAAAGGATATTTGTTATGGCGGGAAATTCCTTCCAGAAAGCCAGTATTACGCTGGAGACGGCGGAGCGCCTCATTAAAGCTGCCGAGGCGAAGGCCCAGGCCATGGGAAAAGCCATGTCCATCGCGGTCTGCGATGAGGATGGCACGCTCAAGGCGTTCAAGCGTATGGATGGCGCGGCACTGCTCAGTGTCCAGATCGCCCAGGACAAGGCGTATACAGCCATTAGCTTTGGTGGCCTGTCGACAGATGGATGGTTCGATTTCATCAAGAACGATGAACCCCTGCGGCTCGGCATCGTCAAAACTGATCGCCTGATCGTCTTTGGTGGTGGCTATGCGATTAAGACCGACGAGGGCATCATCGGCGGCATCGGCGTCAGCGGCGGCCACTATACCGAAGATATGGAGGTCGCCAGGGCCGGTCTAGAGGCTCTTTAGTTTCAATCCCAGATGGGAGGGTCGGGAAAGGGTGCGGTTCCTGTTGCTTCCCCCATAGCGGAAGTATACCCCCAGATCCGAAAAGGTCAAGTGCAAAGGCATCAGGTAGGCCAGCCGGGATATTTTCAAGCATTGCACCCTGTCACTAGTGCATTCTCAAGAAAGATGATCGGGAATATGGTATACTCGCCAGCATGAGACAACCCATCTTTGTGCGCTCACTGAGCGAGGAAGAACGCCAGCAAATCGAAGCAGGGTTACGTTCTTCCGATGCCTTTGTGTTACGTCGCAGTCAGATTTTGCTGGCCTCCGCTCGCGGGGAGCGCGCCCCAGCATCGCCCGCGTCCTCAGTTGCGACGAACAAACTGTCCGTAACGCGATCCATGCTTTCAACCAGCACGGAGGAGAGGCTTTGCGTGCCGGGTCCCATCGTCCTCACCGATTACGTACTGCGCTGGGCAACATCGATGCTGACATCTTCAAGGCCCTGTTGCACCGTCCGCCTCGTGATTTTGGCAAGGAGACCAGCCTCTGGACACTGGATTTCGTCGCGGTCATGTGTGTTGAGCAGGGGTGGACAGCGACGCAGGTCAGTGCTGAGACGATTCGCCAGACGCTCAAGCGGTTGGGGATCAACTGGAAGCGAGCCAAGCATTGGATTACCAGCCCAGATCCTTCCTACCGGATCAAAAAAAACGCGCGTGACCGCTTGATTGCCTGGGCCAGTCAGCAACCTGGCTGGGCGATCGGCTTTCTGGATGAAGTCTGGTGGAGCAGGTTTGCGCTTCCACGTCTGTATGCCTGGCAAAGCGAGGACCAACCAGTCCGACTAGTAGAGCAAACCTGGAAAAAAGGCGATCCTGATCCCAAAGCCCTGGCCTGTTACGGGGTGTTGTGGCAAGAGGGAACGGTCGACGATCCAGCGCGAGAGAAGATGGCGGTGCGCTTTGTCACGGGACGCCCTGTGAGTGATATCACGACCCAATTTCTGGAGTGGTGCTGTACCCAATTGCACAAACAGGGCAAGGCCGCTTGGCTCCTGATCTGGGATAATGCCTCGTGGCATGGAAGCAAGCAGGTGCGCACCTGGATTCGCGAGCACAACCAGCAGGTCAAGCAAGAAAACAAGGGGGTACGCATCTTGCCGTTCTTTCTGCCGACAAAGAGTCCCTGGCTCAACCCAATTGAGCCGAAGTGGGTGCATGGCAAACGGGCCGTGGTGGAACCTAAAGAGGCACTCTCAGCGAAACAACTGGCCGAGCGGGTCTGTGCCTATTTCAGATGCGCTTACGAAGCTCATCTGAACATTCTCGAAAAGGCCGCGTGATTCGGTCTGCTGTCACTCCTCTTCCATCTGTTCTTTTTTTCCACTTGCGCGAAGAGCCTCACCAGATGGCAGTGATTGAAGAAAGCGGTGGATCGCTGCAAGGGCGCGTTCGCTCGCCAGCGTGGAGACATGATCCGCTCCCTCAATAGCGACCAACTGTGCGTGTGGAAGGGCGCTCGCGAGCTCTTCTGTTTGCCGATAAGGCACATCGACATCGGCTGTTCCATGCACAATGAGCGTTGGGACCACAATGTCCTGGAATGGGTAGGCTGGCAAGGTCGCGAACTGCTGCATGTCGTTTCGGTAGCCGCTGCTGTGCTGAGAATTCATCACGAGTGACTCGATGAACGCACTTGACTGTGCCTCGAACGCACTTGATTGTGCCTCCTGTGGCAAGCGCTTCGAGAGAGCCGACAGCAGATAGAGCGCTGGATCCCAGCCGAGGAGGTGGTTGAACAGCCACCTTTGCAGGCGCTGGCCCGGCGGGAGAGAGCGATACACCCCCTCTTCGGTAGAAGCGTGGGCGAGGGCGCAGATCAGCAGCAGTCCCCGGCAACGATGGGGATAGCGGAGGGCAAATTGCAGTGCTGATGGACCGCCTCCTGAGAGAGCGATGACCACCACCTGCGAGACGTTCAAGGCGTCGAGGGTTTCTGCGAAGAGATCTGCCTGGGCTTCTGGCGTCTGGCCACTGTCCAATGGGGTGCGGCGATAGCCAGGACGGGAGAGGGACAGGAAGGTGAAATCGCTCTGAGTGAGCAAATGTGCCACTGCCATCCCATGGTCGTAGCCGCCTGGACTGCCATGAAGCACGAGGACGACTGGGCCGGCTCCCTCCATCTGATATTCAATCATTCCTCGGCTCGTCTCAAGCAGGCTACTCTCAGACTGTAAGCGCTGGCGCAGACGCTGTTTCCACCTGCGATAGCGCAGCCCTGTGATAAGAGCAGCGCAGGCCGCAGCGCTTCCTGCGCCCCGAACGAATAGGGATCGCACACTCATTGGTCTTTCCTTCCTCTGACTTTCTGCTGAGATGACCTGTTCCACTCTCTGTTCGCTGACCCAGATCGCAGACTTTCCTTTTCCTCATATACGTTCTTGCCAGCAAAAAGTCTTCTTTTTGCTCTTGCCACGCTCTGTGCAGGTTGCAGGAGCAAGGTCGAGCGCGATTTCCTTCACTGCCTTGCAAGAAGTGTTTTCAGGATCCTCAGCAACCCTGACCGATATCCTTCCGAGTCGTCCAGCAAACTTGCTCCATTCCCTATGATCTCTCTTGAGTTTGCACTAGTAACCTGGTAGGGTGCAATGCTTTTCTCACTTTTACTGATTGACCCCGTAACGGCGTTCGAGCGCCTGGATTGCAGGCAGGCCAATTTCATCGGTGAATTGCGAGAAGCTCACCATATGCTCGCAGAACGGCACGGGTGTTTGCCCCTGCTTGAGGATTTCGAGTAGTTGCAGCATGGCGTGGGTGGCGGCGAAGAGCAGGCTGACGGGGAAGATGACGAGTTTGAAGCCCAGACCGCGAATTTCGTCCAGTGACAGCGGTGGCGTTTTGCCACTATCGGCCCAGTTGAAGAGCAGTGGCACGTCGGGAAAGGCGCTGGCGATGGTTTGCAGTTCCTCCAGCGAACGCGGAGCCTCGATAAAGAGCACATCCGCTCCCGCTTCGCGATACGCCTGCCCGCGCCTGATGGCATCGTCCAGGCCATAGACGGCATTGGAGTCTGTGCGTGCGATGATGACAAAATCGGGGTCTTGCCGCGCATCGACTGCGGCGCGCACCTTCTGCACCATCTCTGCCATCGGAATGACCTGCTTCCCCTCCATGTGTCCGCACTTCTTCGGCCATACCTGATCCTCAATATGCAAGCCCGCGACTCCTGCCCGTTCATACTCGCGCACGGTTCGGCCTACATTGATGGGATTGCCATAGCCGGTATCAGCATCAGCGATGAGCGGGCGGTCTCCCACAACCTCGGCCAGCGCGGCTGCCCGGCTCACCATCTCGCTCATGGTCAGCAGTCCCACATCCGGCTGTCCCAGTACACTGGCTGCCGTGCCAAATCCGGTCATATAGACAACAGGAAAATCCGCCTGGGCAATTAAACGAGCACTCAGACCATCATACGCTCCCGGCGCAACAATCAAATCAGGTCCGGCCAACAATTCGCGAAGTTTCGTTGTTGTATGCATAGTTGTATCCTCGAAAAACTCAAATACATCTCAACACATCCAGCTAATTTCAGTGTATGCCAATCCAGTGGAAACTGGCAAGCTTGTGGGTTATTGGTGGGGTTCGTTTCTTCATGGAAAGGGAATGAAACCTGTAGGGTGTGACCTTCAGGGTCGCCCGCTGCCGACAGCGAAGCGCGTCGGCAGTCTGTAGATACTATTGACCGCTCATACCAGACCAGTTGCTGCGCTCCTGGCCACTGGCGACTCTGAAGCTCGCCCCTATGAGTATTGATTGGCCTTTGTTATCTGGTGATCGTCAGGTTACAATCATCTTCAGCATAAGTTTTCTTACGAAGGAGCAGTACAAATTGATGCAGATTGAGCCGGTTACATTGACAGGACACCTTGTGCGCCTGGAACCATTGCAGATGAAACATGCCTCCGATCTGTACGAGATGGGCCAAGACCCGTCTCTCTGGCTCTACAGACCTATTAAGCAACCTGCCACACTGGCAGAATGGGAAGAAGTGATCGCTACCATGCGGCAAAAGCAGGAAGAGGGTAGTTCCCTGCCTTTTGCCATTATAGATCTTGCTTGCAATCGTGCCGTGGGCGAAACCCGCTATCTCAATTTTGAACTCAGGGACTATGGCCTGGAAATTGGTGGCACATGGCTGACTCCATCACTTCAGCGCACAGGAGTCAATACCGTGTGCAAGTACCTGCTCTTGCGCCACGCCTTTGAAGTGTGGGGAGCAATACGGGTGCAATTCAAGACACATCACCTCAATCTCATCTCACAACGGGTGATAGAACGGCTGGGCGCAGTTAAAGAGGGCGTGTTGCGTAACCATATGATTATGCGTGATGGCACCTATCGCCACTCGGTCTACTATAGTATTATTGCCAGTGAGTGGCCTGCGGTAAAAGAGAGACTTGAAGCAAGGGTGCGAGGCTAAGAGCTGAGTTCATGAGATGACGGAGGAGCTACGGCATTTACTCTAAAGCTAGAGATGAACTTATTACGCTCAAGCGGGTACCAGCACCTTGAGGCGCTGTTCGGCTACTCTGGCATGGAGTGGTGTCTGCCCGCGAACCTCGCCATCGAGCGTTGCGTCGTGTGGGTCGCTGGAGGTGGTGATTTTGACGGCACGAGCCTGGACATGGTGAATGCCAGGAATAGCGGTTAACTCGGCAGGGCTGAGTGCCGGGTGGCGTTCGTGCCAGAGCGATTTGGGCAGCACACTTCGGTTTTCTCGCCGGTTAAAAAACTGGGCAATCGCATTGTTCAGTTTGCCTGAATCAATATCCTCGAAGGCCACGATATCAAGGAGGCGATCTTCCAGACTTGCACCTGGAATGGCAAATTGCCAGGAACCGCCGAAGATGGGAGCATTGACGACGGCGACCTGTAAAACACGGCTCTGGAACGTCGAGAGGGCGGCTATCTCCTCCTGGCTGAGTGTTGTACCAGGCTGTGGTAGGAGTTTCAATCCTTCGAAATGAAGTGTCACGTCCAGTGGCCGGTGGTTTTTAAGCACCTCTAGAGCGGCGATAGGATAGGTCAATCTGCCGAAACGCTGCCGTGTTGTCACATTGGTTGCCACGCGAGCAAACTCCACGTTTACCCCCACTGTCAAGACGTGAGCAAAGTAGCCATGCTGTCGCGGACTAATGCGGACAGGAACCGGTATGTGCTCGTCTGAGCTGAGCGGAAGTGGGACCTGTTCCGCCGGTTGCGCCATGCCGATGTCTACTTCACGTATGTGACCCTTACTGATAATCTCGGCTGCTTGCTGGATATGTTCGGGGATATGCAGGGAGCGTGCTGTATCGTTCGATGTCCCAAGTGGCAATATGCCAAGGGGTAGGCCGCATTCTACGATATGGGTGATGACGCCGCCAATCAGGCCATCTCCCCCTGCCGCTACAGCAATATCGACTCCTTGCTGTTTCCAAAGCGCTCCCTGTGGCGGCAAATGATCCAGGTCAGCAATGGGGATAACGCGCTGAGCATCTACGCTCGCCTGTTGCAGGTAAGTAAGCGCTTCCTGGAGCTGCATTGCGCGGCCTGAGTGCAGGCTATAGATCACAATCGCTTTGCTTTGTGCTGGCACAGTAATCCCTTCAAGCAGATTGATAGAACGCTTTAATCGCAGATAGTATAGCGCAAGCGCTGGGGTGAGGGCAAATAACCCCTCGATGATAGAGTGAGGACGTTTATATGTTCGGGACATTTGCTGATTGTTTCCCGGCGCTGTTTCAGCTATAATTTCAACTACGATAGAGTACGTTCCTGCTTATTCTGCATCTTAGGAGCAGGCAATCGACAATGCACAAAAATGACGCTCTAACAGGCGAATATGTCAATAGCATATAGAGACAGAGGAATACATTAATGTCGCGTAATGGCGTAGAATTGATGGGCATTCCCGATGAATTATGGTACTGGGTTCCAGGTGAAATGGTGGTGGTTGTCCAGCTTCCCCGGCGACCTACGAACGACACACTGGATCTGCTGGAGGAGCAGGTGCGCAGCCAGTTGAACAATGTGCTTGCATCCTACAATATACATCTGGAAGCATATGGCTCTGCGGGTCGCTGGCTGGATATCGAGATGACCTCCGGGGTATTGCGTCACACCTTTATTTTTGGCCTGCACGAGCAACAACCCCTTGCTGCCATCTTTTTCCATGTCCATCATGCCGATCCTGCCGTGGGGGACCCGATGCCGATGGCCCTTTCCTACTTACAGGCCCATCTTGAGCAACTTGAACAGGTAGGCTTGCGTCTCCTCTCCACCATGCCTAACTGGTTGATTACCACCGCACCTGTCCTTTATGCTAGAGGTGGTCCTGCGTTGCCGCCCAGGCCAGCTCCCTCGCTTGACGTGGCAACTGTCGGCAATCCTCCTGTTGGCTGGCACATCTCTTTTCTGGACCAGAATATCACCTTTGATCCACGTGGGGCCGAAGAGGTCATGATTGCTGTGCTGGATACCGCTCATCATGCCGACCGCCTGCGCAGCGCGGCCACACGCCCTGAATTTCGTCGCAACTGGCTGCTACAACGGTTAGCCGCCAACATTCGCAGTGAAAACGGTTCTTTCGAGATCGAGTATGATCGCTATCCCATTCTGAACGAGGTACGCACCGGGCGCGACGCTTATAATGATGACCGGTATTATTTCATGCCCGATCATGGTATCTTCGTCTCCGGCCTTATTCGCGACATCGCCTCTCGCGCTCGTATCCGGCTGATTCGCATCCTCAACGACTTTGGTGGTGGCGATCTCTATAATCTATTCGCCGCCCTGACTGACCTTGAACAGGAACTTGTCTCCGGCACCATTCGCCGCCTGGTCATCAACCTTAGCTTGACTATCATGCCCGATATTCGCCGCCTACCCCACGTCTGGTTGCCCAATCGGAGCTGGACGAGCACGCAATTGAATAGTGTCATCCGTGCGCTCAATCATATCGAGGAAGGCCTGTCCCTGCTCTTTCATAGCCTCAGTCAGCACGGTGCCCTCATCGTCGCTGCCGCCGGAAACGATTCCATCCGCAGCAATCAGAAAGGTCAGCCGCCACGTCCTCCTCGCGCCCCAGCCCGGTACAAGGACGTACTGGGCGTCTCTTCGGTCAACAGCCAGTTTGTTCCTTCGCTCTTTTCCAACGCGGCCAACATTGCTCCGAACGAAAGCGGTATCGTCACCTTCGGCGGGGATAGTGGTGGAGCGATAGACAGCAATGGTCTACCGGATGCGGTGCGCGGCATCTACATCTCACCCACCTTTCCTGGCGGCCAGCAAAACCTCAGTGGCTGGGCCGATTGGGCTGGCACCTCCTTCTCAACAGCCATCATCAGCGGCCTCGGCGCTCACTTCATGGCTCAAGGCTGGTCGGCAACCAACACCATTGATCGTATTGCCGCCGGACAGGAACGCCGCGTCGAGAAGCTTTTCGGTGCCGCACCCGAAGCGCCACGCCTTCTCTCCAACATTGTGCGCGTCCAACAAGGATTTGGGCTGTAGGGACGCAATTCATTGCACCTATGCCGAAAAAGGCTTGCATACTTCACATTGTGTAGTATATAATACAGGAAAACGGGGGTGTATCTCCGGTACGCGCCCGCTTATGTATTCATCAAGCAAGAAAACCGGGAAAGAGTAATCAATCCCTATAAAGAGAGGCAAATTACATGATCGAGCGCAAACTGCCGATGATCGAAACCAATGTCATGACGATGACTCCTACTGCCGTTGAAAAGGTGCAGGAACTGTTGACGCAGGAAAATGATCCCAGCCTCGGACTGCGCATCTTCGTCGCTGGTGGCGGTTGCTCAGGCCTTCAGTATGGTATGACCCTCGATGAAGAGCAAGAGGGCGATACCGTTATTCAACAGGGCCAATTCAGAGTGTTTGTGGATGAGATGAGCCTTGAGTACATCAAGGGCAGCCAGGTTGACTATGTGGACAGCCTGATGGGTGCTGGTTTCACCGTCAACAACCCGAATGCGGTCTCCAGCTGCGGCTGCGGCCATTCCTTCCGCACAGCCGATGGCGGTGGCGAAGCTCGTAGTTGCGGCTGTGGCGCTTAAGGTAATAAAACTGAGAAACACAACGATTTTCTCGTGAGAAAAAAGAGGTCTCTCCTGACGTATATATAAATAGCTCAGGAGAAGATCTCTTTTGTGATTCTGAGTTCCTGTGCATTTCTGCTTTTCGCTGTTTGTTGACTTGCTATTCTATAGAAGGAGCATGCATGAGCAGACGTCTGGCTCACCGCCCGCGCTATCGCAATCTGCGACACCTCTCACCGCTTCCTCTGCCTGCACAAAAATCACTCTTCCGTACCAGATGGACCTATCGCCAGCAAACCATTACCCGTTATCAGAAACGCTCTATCGGGCAGGGCCTCTTATCGCTACCGCTCCCTCGCTTCGTCCATAGCGTTATCCTGAATAGAATCTAGAACCATCAAACTTTGACGGCACACTGTAGAAAAGGTCCTCTCGCATGGCATTCAGAATGCCATGAAAGAGGTCCTCTCGCATGGCATTCAGAGTGCAGATACTGTAGACGAACGCATAGCTTTCACTGCTCGCCGCGAAGCGGCTCACTTCTGCTGAGAGTGAGTTGGCGCTGAGGAGTCAAGACGGTGGGTTTACCAATATTATCGAGCGCAGCGAAGAATGACATGCTGGGTCAGTTTTTCATAGCATGTATACTGCTTGACCAGATTATACGCATTGACAGTGATGGTATCGATGTGGTCACATTACTTCATCGATATGAGTAATTGTGTCTCCATGAACTGTTACAAGCATCATTGTATATGTGTTGGTGAGAGTAGCCGGAGAAGGAGTACGCGCGATGACCGTACCGGAACATACCCCTCCTCATTATCTGGATGCCCATGCCGCCGTTCGACCAGAGAAACCGGCCTTGATCTGCGGCGAGCGAACGCTGACCTATGCTCAGTTGAATGATCGCGCCCGGCGTCTTGCCAACGCGCTTCAGACTCTTGGCGTGAAGACCGGTGACCGTATAGCCGTCATGGCTCACAACTCGATTGAGGCGCTGGAGACTGCTGCGGCTGCCAGTAAGATTGCCGCTATTAACCTGCCGGTCAACTATCGCCTGCGCGCGCATGAGGTGGCCTACGTGCTCAACGACAGCGAATCCAGGGTAGTCGTGGTTGGCCCCGACCTCATTGAGATCGTAGAAGGAGCGCGGTCAGAAGTTCAGAGCGACATGCTCTACATCGCCGCTGGGGGTGAAGCGCCGGACGGCTGGCTGCACTATGAAGAGCTGATCGAAAACGGTAGCCCGGCAGTTCCAGTCAGCGAAGGTTCTATCGGCTCTACCATGAGCTATACCTCCGGCACCACTGGCTACCCCAAAGGTGCCTATCGCCCAAACGGTGTGCCGGTCAGCGATCTTCTGCCGGTAGTCCAGACATTTGAGCTGTCCGAGTTGGATGTTCACCTGCTTGCTGGCCCCTATTACCACAGCGCACCCAACTTTTTCGCCAACATCCACCTGCTGCTCGGTTCGACGCTGGTGATTATGCCGAGGTTCGATCCTGTTGAGGCGCTGCGGCTCATCGATGCACATCGCGTCACCACTACCTTTGTCGCGCCAACGCTCTTACTGCGCATGTGTGATGTGCCAGCCGGTACGGCGGCAACCTTCGATACCAGTTCGCTGCGGCAAATCATCGTCGCCGGTGCCCCCTGTCCTTATGCCCTGAAGGTGAAGTCAGCAAACATTTCGGTGAGGTGCTCTGGGAGTTCTATGGCGCGACCGAAACGGGTATTGTGACCATTCTTCGCCCTGAAGACCAGTTGCGCAAACCCGGTTCTTGCGGCCAGGCCGCGCCCGGACACGAAGTTCGCCTGCTCGATGAAGCTGGAAATCCGGTGCCAGACGGCACGCCCGGCGAGTTCTGGGTGCGCAATACCTGGCTGGCTGAATACTACAGGAAGCCAGAAGTGACTGCCAGCAACATGCGGGATGGCTTCTTCTCGGTCGGCGATATCGCCTATCGCGACGAAGAGGGCTACTACTACATCTGCGACCGGCGCGTGGATATGGTTATTTCAGGAGGCGTAAACATTTACCCGGCGGAGATAGAGGCCGTGCTGTCTGCTCATCCTGCCGTTGCCGATGTCGCGGTGATCGGCGTCCCCGACGAGCACTGGGGCGAAGCGGTAAAAGCCATTGTGGCCCTGCGCCCTGGCATGAAGGCCAGCGTGGAAGCGTTGATCGCCTTCTCCAGCGAACGTCTCGCCGACTACAAGAGGCCGCGTTCTGTCGACTTTGTGGATGAATTGCTGCGCAGCCCCTCCGGCAAGCTGCTCAAGAACATCATCCGCAAACCATACTGGGAGGCAGCAGGGCGCAATATCTAGCAAGTAAAAAATGCCCCGTGTGTCATCCCTGAGCAGGGGCATGTCATCCTGAGCGCAGCGAAGGATCTATCGCTGGCTCTATCTAACCAGGCGGATGTCTCAGATCCTTCGCTGCGCTCAGGATGACAAATATGAGCTTGTTTTCAATGGTCTGCGGTCTCCTCACTCTCATCAATCGGCGTTGTCACCGGCTCAGAGAGCATACGCCTGATGAGGCCGGGCATATCGCTGGTGAATTTGGAATTGGCGACAACTTTGCCTGCTCCCGCCTGCAGCGCCTTTGCTCGCGCCTGGAGGTCCATATGCGAACCGAAGGCCAGCACGGGCAGACCCTGCTTTCGTGCCTGGCGGATGGCCGCTTCCCAGTTGACTCCCTGCGTCGCCGTATTCACGATCGCCAGGGCAGGCCGCTCGTCTCCGCTCAGCGCCAGTTGTTGCTCGAAAGCGGGCAGTGTGCGCACCGTTATGACCTCTATGCCGTGATGGCGTAGCGTGTCGCGCATCTTCACAGCAAAGAAGAGGTCTTTTTCCAGCGCAAGAATGCGTGTGCTCACTTTAAATTTCCTTGCTTCCCCTTGCAGGGCTTAATCTTCGGTCGTTTCCTGCACGGGTCGGCGGAACAGGTCGCCCAGTTCCTGATTCACCAGATCCCAGTTGGTGTAGAGATCAGGCGTCAGGACGTGATGGGTGCCAGTGCAGTATGGTTTATTGCACTGCCTGGAGTGGCTTGTCTCAAACAACAGGTTGCCGTTCTCAACTGAGACCCAGATGTGCTTGCGTGAGTAGCCATCGCCCCACTTGAAGATCAGGCCACCGCTATATTCATCGAAGCGCCCCTGACCATAAACGAAGTCGCGGTTGAACATGTGTAAAATCTTGCGTACCTGGCTCGCCTCAATTACCCTCGCCGTCTCAGGAGACATCTGCGTCGAAGCCTCTTTTGCCAGGTCCCCGGCAGGAATTTGCAACTCGCGGGCAGAATGCTGCGCCTCGCGAATCATCTGCGCAATCATCTCGCCCTCTTCATCACTCAGACCATGTCCCTGCCCCAGTATGGGCGACCGCGGAATGCGCGGATTATTTCCCGGTTGATTCGGATTAGCCATTATCTTTTTCTCCTTTTCAGGATAGTTAGCGACAATTTCACCTTTCTACTGTACCACGCGCCAGGAAAATTCACAAATTCAGCCCACGTTCCTCTAGAACATGCTTCTAGAACAGGTTTATGAAACAAATGACCTTGACAAATGTTCTGATGAGGCGCTATACTTGAATTACATTCAATGTCGTAATTGTGCTTGTAGCGTAACTGTAGCTCTGTGAAGTAAGAACATATGTTCTATTTAAATACTGGAAGAGAGATACGAGCCTTACATGACGACAGAGACAAGCGCCGGGAGTGCTGCCATCAGCGTAGAGTTCGGGGGGAAGAAGGCTACTATCGCACTGGTTGATCGGCAAGGCTGCATTCTCCAACGAAACGAAACAAAAACACTGTGGGGAAGGCCCGCGAGCGCGACTCTGGAACCCTATGTACGAGCCATTGAAACCATGCTTGACTTTGCCTCTGCCGACGGATATGCGGTCCGCGGCCTGGGTGTCAGCATCCCAGGCACTCTAGATACTATTGCCTCACGCCCGCTCATCGTGCCAACGTTGCCCTCGCTAACTGGCTTTCCCCTGCGCGAGTTTCTACAAACGCGCTTCGGCCTGCCTGTCTGCCTGCACGCCGATGTCGATGCTGCCCTGATGGCCGAATATCAATTCCATTTGGAAGTGAAGCGACTGCTGTTCCTCAACATGAATGCCGTGCTGGGGGCTGCGCTGCTCATCGATGGCAAACCAGAATGCCTGGATGCAGCATATCTTGGCCACACCTGCCATCTGCCCGTTGCTTCTGGAGCGAGCGGCTCTCGTTGTGGCTGCGGCAAGCGCGGCTGCATCAATACTTTTATTTCCCTTGACGCCATCCAGAAGATGGTGCAGCGAGCACTGCGCCGCGACGAAGAAAGCAGCCTCTTGCAGCGCCTGGCCAGGCGTGAAGCGTTCAGCCCGCAATTGCTGGCGGAAGAGGCTGTGCGTGGCGACCATGTCGCCTTGCAGGTCTATGCAGAAATTGGTCACTGGCTTGGTGTTGCCCTCGACAAATATATTTCCCTACTTAAGCCGGAAGTGCTCATTCTCGGCGGCAGTATCCCTACGGTGAGTGAAACCTTATTCGATCAACTCCGCACCATGCTACTTGCTCAATCCTTGCAGGCAGGTGGAACAGTGCAAATCGTTCCTGCTCGACTCGGTGAAGATGCTGTATTAATCGGTGCAGTTCTGCCCCTGTTCTCCTCTGCATTTTTCCCACAGGTCGCCGAAGCTGTCCAGTCAGAACAGAGCGCCCACAAAAAGCCTCAGAAACAGCAGAAGAGCCGACCCCGCATTGCGCTCCACTTTGCAGACGATGTGAGCAGCGATGAAATCGGACTCAGTGCCTCCCTGATCGCCGATGCTTTGCAACCTCCACAATTAAGGCAGGGGAATACGTAGATCCTGGCTACTTTCTCTGCTTCTTGCGCTCTTCCAGAAAATCCAGCATTTCATATAGCCACTTCAAATAGGTCTTTTCAAAGTCGATGGCGAACTGAACGATGCGTTCGATATATGGATCGCCCTCGTTAGTAGTGCCATAGGGATTATGCCTCGCCCCCTCTCGAAATTGCTCGCCACGCACGGGAATGCGTTGCATATTTTGCCGATAGGTAGCTAGCTGGCGTTCGTGGTCGATGATAGCCGCTTTTACGTTCTCAATGAGCGCTTCAGGCGAGGCGAACGAGCCAAACATGATTTTCAGCAGCAATTCGTCACGCAGTTGATAGCTACCCGGTGGCGTTTTTGCCTGCCAGCTAGCCAGCGCCTTCTGCCCCTCTTCCGTGATGGAATACACTTTCCGGTCCGGGCGATTTTCCTGTTCCTCGCGTTGCATCGTCACCCAACCAGCTTCTTCCATGCGGCGCAGCTCATGATAAATCTGGCTGTGAGCAGCGCTCCACATGGATGCGAGCATATGGTCAAATAAACGCTTGATATCATAGCCTGACATTGGCCCCATGAATGCGAGCAGGCCCAGCACTCCATACGTGATTGGATATGCCTCCGGTCGATCCTTCTGTTTCTGTTCCATGTTCACCATGTTTTGTTTAGAGAAAACCTGTTTGTTTTTGCCAGTAATATGCTATCACGTCATATAACGTCTTGACAAGATACTCCGTAGCCGAATATACTTCTTTTAGGCATATGACTTCAAGTCATATATTAGAAAGACATCGACGATGAGGAATCTAAGCAAAGTTTCGTTCCTGAAAGGAAGAAAGGAATAGGCGATGAAGACCCATTTTGAAGCTTCGGCTGTGATAGATGCTCGACCGGAGGAGGTTTACGCGGTGCTGGCTGATTATCGCGAGGGTCATCCGTACATTGTGCCACAGGAGTTTGTGCGCAACATGGAGGTCGAAAGCGGGGGATATGGGGCGGGAACTGTCATCCGCTTTCGTACTCGTGCATTTGGCGTTGAGCGTCCCGGCAGCGCGGCGGTAAGCGAACCGGAACCGGGCCGTGTACTGGTGGAGAACAACACCCCTTCGACCATCGTTACCACCTTCACCGTCGCATCGCTGGACAATGGGCGGCGCTCGCATGTTACCATCGCCAGCGATTGGCAACCTGCCAGGGGCATTTCTGGAAAGCTCGAACAGGCTATGTATCCGTTCATCATGCGCCGATGGTATACCAAAGAACTGAAGTTGCTGGCCGCGTTCGTCAAAAGCAAGCAGTTTGCATGAAATCTAGATGTATTGTTGCCTTCATTGTGGTAAACACAGTATACTACCAGCATGGGAGAGACAGCGATTCCTGTCATTGTGATTGATGATACACCGATCAAGCGGCGTGGGGTCTGCGATTTTGTGGAGGAGACGCCGCTGCTTCACCTGCATGCTCAGACGGGCAACGTGGCCGAAACGCTGCAACAGGTTGAGGCGCTGCGCGAGGAACAGAAGGCGACAAACCCAAAACTTGCGGGCTGGCTTGTGCTCTCAGATTTGCGGCTGGGCGAGGAGAATGGCATTGAGCTTGGCCGCGCTTTGCTTGCGATCGCGCCCGGCCTGCGCGTAGTGATCTACACGCAGGACCCAAGCTGGACGCTGGCGGCGGAGGTCTTTCGTAGCGAATATACAAGGCGTGGTACGCTGCGCAGTGCAAACAGGCGAGCCGGTAGAGCGCCTGGTCTGCATGGCTATGCCCTCTTCAATAACATCGAACCCGAATACCTGGAACGCATTGCGACGGTGGTAGTGCGACGCAACGAGACCTTCATCGACCCGGAGGTGTTGCAGTACCTGCTCAAGAAGCTGCGCGGCCAGCGCCTCACGCCGCGTCAGGAGGAATGTGCCTCACTCCTGGCACAGGGGCTGAGCAACGAAGAAATTGCGTTGCGCATGGGCTTCTATACCGGCAAAGGCGAGCCAAACGTCGGCCCCCTCGAAAACATCGTCAGTGAACTCTACACCTTCTTTTCCATCTACGGCGCGCCAGGTGACCCCGGCAGGCGCGTCCTCCTCGCCCACGCCTATGAAGCCTATGCAGGACTGAGACCTGAGTAATTTAAACCCCTGGGCTCTGTACTCGCGATTCTGAAAGCGGCCCGGTGCGTGGTGAGTGTTCCTGTAGTGGCGGGATGGGGATGCGCAGTTGAACCAGAGTGCCGTGTTGCGCACCCGGGCGTGGGTATGAGGTAATAGCCAGTGCGCCGCCAGCCTCGCGAGCCTTGAGCCGCGCCTTGAAAAGGCTGGTTTTATCCGGTGAGGGGGCGTTGGGGTCGAAGCCGCGTCCATCGTCATTGATGTAGACATCGAGGAAGCCGTTGTTGTGCATGGTACGCACGGTGGCGTAACTGGCCCCGGCGTGGTTATAGACGTTGAGCAGGGCCTGTGTGACGGTATAAGAGATGGCCTCGGCAATCTTTGCCCCCTCCTCCGTTTTTTCCAGGTCGTCGCCCAGCGCATCGAGCGCCCACAGGTCTGCCTGTACCTTCAATGGCGATTCGGGGTGTAACGCCGGTAAATCCTCGCGAATAAGCTTCTCCAGGTGCAGCTTCAGGCCGAGACTGCGCCGCTGGTATGCATCTTCGACCAGCAATTGTAGCCCGCGCAGGTCGCTCTCCAGCTCCTCGCTGATCTTGCGCACCTTGCCCAGCGCCTCGACAATGGGTGGAACGTAGACCTTGCCTTCAGGGTCGCGCTCGGCCTCCACTTTCAATTTGTGCTGCCAGTGTCCCAGCAGGGAACGAATGCGCAATGCCTGCTGCTTCGGTTGGTCGTGAATGCGCTGCGAGAGGATGGAGCGCAGGTGCGCATCCGCATGCAGTAATAGCGAGGTAGCCTGCTCAAGCTCGTAGTTGGACTGGCGTAAATCCTGCATGGTCTTGCGCAGTTCCTCCGCCGTCTGTCGCTGTTCGCGCAGGGCCTCTTCACGCTCACGCAGCGCCAATTCGCGCTGTTGCAGGCTCAACTGCAAGTGATCGATCATGCGCAGCGAACGCATGGCGTAGAGTAGCAGGATTGGATAGACCGCCGCCAGCACAAAGAAGATTTCCAGTGGCAGCAGTGTCCTGCCAGTGAGCAAGATAGGTAGAATGCCTACGCAGAAACCGAGGCCGACGCCACCAATCCATAAGGTAAGCAGGTCGACCAGGCGGCGGCTCATGATGCTGGAAATGCTGGCATCTCTGCGCCAGCGGCTCACGCGCACCAGGGAAGTCATGCCAATGATGAAACTCAATACGCCGCCAAATGCTCCATAGCCGAGGGCAAGCGTCAGGTTGATTTGTGTCGGGACATACCCTTTAAACAGGTAGGAACTCCACTCGTAGGCAAGCAGTCCGAGCAATGGCACGTAGGGCAACGCATCCCGCGCTATGCTTGGACGGCGCTGGCTGTTCAACACCCCCGGTCGATACGTCAAGCTCAGGTGAATAAAGGCGGCCCCAAGCAGAGCAAACGAGGGAACCCAGAGCAACTGGAACACAATATCGGCTGGATAAGGACTCTGCACATTGCCCCAGTGGCTGTAGAGCAGAAAGAGCATGGCCGGGGGCAAGAGTGTAATACCTTCCACGGCACCAACCCATTCTCGCGCCATCATCAGGACGATGAATCCGACCACTAACCAGCTTAATCCAGCAATAAAGGTGAGACCGTAGCTTTGTAGCCACATATCCCATGTGAACGTGACTGCCGGGCGCGTAATAGGTGGAACCAGATTCGTGCCATGTTCAATACCATAGGTAATCAACTGCCCTGGTTGCGCCTGCTGGTAGGCCATAGTGAGCGCTTCGTAACCACGATAAGAGAGCTGTTTGTTATCACTATTTTGTACGCTCACAATATGGTCGACGCTGGTCACGGAACCGGCAGAGATACTAAATGCTGGCTGCTGCGGCACGGTCGAGACAACAACAATCCGCCCATCTGTATCGATGGCCCAGAAAAAGCCGCCAAATGTCTTCCCCACCTCGTTCAGCAACCGCATCTGCCCGGTTATGCTGATCGCTACCAGGGCAAGGGCGATAATGCCGTACACGAGTGCCAGACGGAGTTGTGTATGTCGCCACCACATAGACGTTGTTCGTTTGTTCGTTGAAATAGACACACTCCAGTGTAACATGTCAGTGAGAGGGTATGCAAGGAAAAACGCTGGCTGCACTTGTAATTCCGGCAGAATAGTTTTATAATATGAATGAACAATAGTTGCATACTTGTACAGATATGCATAGGAATGGATTAATTTGATGGTTATGCGAATAGATAATACGGGTGTGGAGAGGGATGTTCCCGTGGATGACGTATGCCTGGAGCGGGCTATTCACCCCGAACATATGCTGGCGGTGCGGCAGAATCTGCTGCCTGCTGAAATGGCAATGCGCATCGCAGAGATCTTTAGTGTCTTAGGTGATCCCACACGCTTGCAGGTGGTCTACGCGCTGCTCTCATCTCCAACCGGCGAGTTGTGCGTCTGTGACCTTGCCGGGGGCATGGGACGCGATGATACTACCATCTCCCATCAACTGCGCGTCTTGCGCAATCATAAGATTGTCTCTATGCGCAAGGTTGGCCGCGTCGTCTATTACCGGCTGATCGACGAGCACGTGCGCCAGTTGTTGCAGCTTGGCATGGAGCATGCCAGTGAGTCCGGTGAAGCTCGCATTGTCGGCATGCAAAAGAAAGCCGTGGTGCCGGTATGAGCATTGGACAGGGACATGAGCATCACAACCACAATCATACACATGGCATGGCGAAGCAGACGCTGCGTCTCGCCTTCTTTTTGACGCTCATCATCCTGGTCGCCGAATTGACTGGCGGCTTACTTGCCAATTCGCTGGCCCTGCTTTCCGATGCGGGTCACGTCGTTACCGATATCTTCGCGCTGGGCCTTGCCTGGTTCGCTGCCGTGCAGGCGGAACGGCCTGCCAACGCGAGCAAGACCTTTGGCTACCACCGGGTCGGCATTCTGGCTGCCCTTGCCAACGCTGTCACGCTCATCCTCATCGCAGCCGCCATCATCTGGGAAGCGATCCAGCGTTTCCAGCATCCCGAGCCGATTCAGCCACTGGCAATGTTTATCGCGGCAGCTATCGGCATTACTATCAATCTTTACATCGGTTTTGGCCTGCACAAAGAGGAGAGCAATCTCAACGTGCGCGCCGCTATGCTGCACGTCTTCGGCGATGTCGGGGCGTCTGTCGGCGTCATCGTTGCCGGTATCATCATCTTGCTCACCGGCTGGACCGTCGTTGACCCTCTCCTCTCGGTAGGCATTGCCCTGCTCATTGCCGTTGGTGCCTGGCGTATCCTGCGTGAGACCACCGATATCCTGCTCGAAGCTGCGCCAAAGGGAATCTCTCTGCCGAATCTGGTCAGCGATATCGAGCATATCAAAGGCGTGCAGAGCGTTCACGACCTCCACGTCTGGAGCATTGCCAGCGACCGCTACGCCCTCTCATGTCACACCCTTATCGACAATCTGCCGTCGCGTGACAGCGCCATCATCCTGCAATCGATGACGAACTTGCTCAATGAAAAATATCACATCGGCCATACTACCATTCAATTTGAATCCGAAGCCCACGATGGGACCTGCTGCGAGCAGCGTGGTCTCTACTGTTGCATGGAAATAGTGAAAGAGCAAGGCAACGGGCATCATCATTCCCATAACGTGGAAGACGTTGGGTGTGAGCATGACCACAACCACGAAGGCTACGCGCAGATAGTATCGCCAGAGACCCTGATCAAACGAGTGAGGGAGAGATAATGGCTCGACCGGCAGAGAAAGTGGGTGAAGGCAATCCTGTTTCTGTCCTGACGGCTCGCGCGGCCAATGTGCAGCAGGGCGTGTGGATCGAGCTAGTCACCATTGCCTGGATGATTGTCGAGGCCTGCGTCGCGCTCCTTGTTGGCTTCGCAACTTCCAGCGTTTCGCTGCAAGGTTTCGGTTTCGACAGCATCATCGAACTGATCTCAGGCGGAGTGCTGCTCTGGCGTTTACTGATTGAGCAAGGTGGAGGCTCTATCGAAGCTGTGGAGCAAGCAGAGCGTCGGGCATCCTGGGTGATAGCCATAGCTCTTTTAGGGCTAGGTCTCTACATCGTTATCGACAGCGCCTTCTCGCTTCTCACCCGCCATCTCCAGGCTTCCTGGTGGGGTATCGGCCTCGCCATTGCCGCCGCCATCATTATGCCAGTGCTCTGGCGCAGCAAGCTTCATATAGCCAGAAAGATCGGTAGTGCGGCCCTCAAAGCCGATGCCATGTGCAGCATCACCTGTGCCTACATGTCCATTACGCTCCTCGTTGGTCTCCTGCTCAATACCCTTTTTGGCTGGTGGTGGGCCGACCCACTCGCCGCCCTCGTCCTCGTCTACTTCATTGTTCAAGAAGGTCGTGAGACCCTGCGCGAAGCCAGGACGGGCGAGGCATGTAGCTGCTGCGATGATGATTGCGAGTAATATTTTCAGAAAGCAAATGTATGACTGAACAAAAACCAGACGAGCAACAATGGGAAGTGCGCTCTTCTCGTGTCTTGTTAAGAGGAAGGTCAGGCAGCATTAGATGAGCACGAGATTGTGGATGTCGTCCTGATGGATTGGGATGACCTGCTGGACATGGTGCTTGCTAACGAAGTGGTGGATGTTGCGCTGGCCTATGCAGTCCTGTTGTATGCTGCTCGTCAAGGGAGGAGGAAATAAGAAACGTTGAATTCAATCTATCTTATCAGGCATGGTGAGAATAAAGCTAATCTAACCAAAGAATTTTCCTACAAAAAAATTGATTATCCACTTACCTCAAAGGGCGTGATGCAGGCGCAGCAGACCGCCGAATACTTCAGAAATAAGTATATCGACGAAATCTATGCATCGCCATTGAAGCGGGCGAAAGAGACCGCCGAAATCATTGCGCAGGCCCTCGGCCTCAAAGTCGTCGTGATGGAGCAATTTCGGGAGGTCAACGTGGGAGAACTGGAGGATCGCCCGCCAGATGCCGAGACCTGGGCGTTGCATAATCGCATTCTCAACGGCTGGCTGGACGGCCATCCCGAAGTTCCCTTTCCCGGCGGCGAGAACTATCTCCAACTGCTTGATCGGATGCGTGAGGGGATCATGCAGGTTGTGAGCAACAAGAGTGGCAAGAATATTCTCATTGTCGCTCACGGCGGCATTATCTCCACCACCCTGCGCGACCTCTGCCAGAATGTGGACCTGGAGCAGTTAGGACGCCAGGAAAATCATAATTGCTCCATCACCGAAATCGAGCTGGCTCACGCCAATGGGCAGTTTGAGGGGGCGCTCAAAGCCTGGGCCTCGCACTCCCACCTCTCAGGCGAGGCAGCAGAGCTAGTTTCAGGAAGCCCCGATTTTAAGTGAGCATACCAGTGAAAATAAGCCCATATGTGTCATCCTGAGTGAAGCGAAGGATCCGAGGCAATCACCTGGTCGATCTGGCGAGCGACAGATCCTTCGCTCCACTCAGGATGACATTCGAGCGATCATCTTATCATCCTGGTTGTTCAAGTTCATTATTGCGCCCACTGCCGGATTATGGCAATGTCAGCAGTTCCGCCTCGCCCTCGGTAATTGCCAGGGTGTGCTCGAACTGAGCGGATCGTTTGCCGTCTGCGGTGCGGATGGTCCAGCGGTCGGGCAAGGGTTGGATGGCGGCAGTACCGGCATTAATCATGGGTTCGATGGTGAAGACCATGCCGGGGCGTAGACGCATACCTGTACCTGCTTTGCCGAAATGCGGTACGAACGGCTCTTCATGCAACGAGTGGCCCACGCCGTGTCCTACCAGTTCGCGCACCGTCGAGAAGCCCTGCGCTTCAGCATATTGCTGGATGGCAGCGCCGATATCGCCCAGGGTGTTGCCAGCGCGTGCCTGC
Source organism: uncultured Chloroflexia bacterium (assembly GCA_963736995.1). Classification (GTDB taxonomy): domain Bacteria; phylum Chloroflexota; class Ktedonobacteria; order Ktedonobacterales; family Ktedonobacteraceae; genus CADDYT01. The sequence goes on along the minus strand of CAVTRB010000002.1, from coordinate 317,409 downwards.
TCGATGCCCAGTTGCAGACACTTCTGTGCCGTCTCCATCAGTCGCTGCGATTCTTTATCGAGCTTGCCCACAGCAAAGGTGACGCATGAGTCGCCAACCCAGCCATTTAACAGCACGCCGATATCGATACCGACGATATCGCCCTCTTTGAGTATCTGTTTCTTGCTTGGAATGCCGTGACAGATCACCTCATTGACCGCGACGCAGATGGTGGCCGGGAACGAGGGAATCGCTGGCTGCCCATTACGTGCCGGGTGAGCGCCGTAACCCTTATAGATCGGCTTCGCACCCTTGCTGCGAATATAGTCTTCCGCAATCCGGTCAAGCTCTGCCGTATTCACTCCCGGCACCACATACGGGCGCAGCACTTCATAGGTTTCGGCGACGAGCCGTCCTGCTTTGCGCAACTGCGCGATTTCCTGTTGTGATTTCAATGTAACTGCCATAATAGGTTCTCCAATGTCTCCGTTTTCTTACGCTCCCTGGCTTATCAGAACAGCCATATCTTCCTCGTCTCGCTGTTTCCAGGTCAGAAGGTCGCTAGTTGTTACCACAAAGTAGCGGCTAAAATAGCTCAGAAGCTGGTCTATAGTGGCGTAATCGATGCGCTGGCTGCGTCCGGTGTTCATTGCGGCGAGCACGCTCAACGATACTCCGCTTTCTTCAGCCAGGCGGCGCAAACTCAAAGGTGGTTTTCCCTGCCGGGCACGTTCAACATTCACGCGAGCAATCAACAGCCGAAGCTGGCATGAGATGGTCACGAATTGTTCCCTCCTCTCGTTCTACTCTCTACCCGATACCATAGCAGAATTGTAGTGGGATGTCAATACAATGTGCTGGCATATAAGGACAATTTCATTCTGGTGCTGATGATCCTCGGCCTGATCGGCGTTTTCTTCCTCAAGGAGGTCGAACTGCCGGGCAGCGCTCGCAGGCAGACAACTCCCGTTAAGGGAGCTGAGGATGTCTCGCCAGAGGACGTGCCAAATATGATTGGCACATTTTAGAATGAAACGACTGCCGACGCCAAACTCACACGTCAAACACCACTCGTAGGCGCACAATAAATTGAGCGCCTACGAGGTAGGACTGCGGCCCATCGGCAGTGGCGACGATCAAATGGGACCCTACATCCCATTGGAGCGCAGTTTGAAGACCTTGATAGCGACCTGGAGTGTGAGCCAGTTGGAACGTTCCTGTAAATCGATCTCGCAGAGCGATTGCAAGCGTTCCAGGCGCTGAATGAGCGTATTGCGATGCACGAACAGGCGGCTGGAGGTCTTTGTCAGATTGCCCGCGCATTCCAGGTAGGTTTCCAGCGTATCCAGCAGATCGGTGCCTTTGCGTCGATCATAATTGAAGATACGCGCCACCTGTTCCTGGTACACATCGCGCAGGTCGTCCATGCGCGCAATCTTGTACAGGTAGCGATAGACCCCCAGGTCGTTGAAATAGGTGACGCCTCCATCGCGATTGAGGCTCTGTCCCATTTGCAGCGCATCGTTGGCTTCTGCGAAGCCGCGCCGGTAATCGCTGAGATTGTAACAGGGATTCCCCACACCTATCGACAGCCGTATCAGATGCTCCATGCGCATTTGTCGCGAGAGGTCGCGCAGCCACGTTTTCAGGCGCGAAGCCGCCGGGTCTTTGCTCAGGCAAATCACGCCGGTCAACTGATTCTCATGTTCATGAACGAGTGAGCCGGGGTAGTTCTCCTGTATCCGGCGTTTGACCATGCCGCTGATGCGTTTGAGCGCCACCTGTCGCTCCTCTTCCTGTAAGGAGGCGTTTCCCGGCCTGGATGTGGAGAATGCTTTGCCGTTACCCTCAGCGCCACCTGGAGCAGCCTCTACGAACGCTTCTCCCTGCGTCCGCTCCTGGCTGGCGTTCTCTAGCGGTGTAACCTCTATCATCACGATGATATGCGGCTTGCTCAGATCGCAGCCCAGGAAGTTGGCACGCTGTCGCAGCGATTCTTCGGAGTCGTAGGTGCCGTTGAGCAGGTCGTCGAAGAAACCCTTGACGAGGTTTTTCTGAGCAAGCAAATCAACCAGATGGCTGTTCTTGATGGCAATGGCTGTCTGGTTGGCAATCGTATTGAGCAACGTCTGATCTTCAGGGGTGTAGCGCCGCGCTCCCAGCGAGTAACAATTGATGAGTCCTAGCTGATCGGTACCGGCGATGAGTGGAGCTGAGAGCAGTGTTTTATAGTGCCCATCTTTAAGTGGGTCCAGCCGTTCGAGGGAGTGCGTGCTCATCTCCGCAAGCTGGCCTGCTCCGCTGAAGTCGCGAAGCTTCTCCCAATCTTGCCGGTCAACTTCGATTGGCTCGAAGTTCAGAGCGCGATCGTTGAGGGTGGGAGATGAGGCCCGCACGGTTAAACGTCCCTTTGTCTGATCGAGCAGCATAATCACGCACAGGTCACATTCCATGATCTGCATGGTGAGCGTTGCCAGGGAACGAAGCATCTCATCAAGGTAGAGACCCGAACTGAGTGTCTGACTCAGTATCGCGAGCGAGGTGAGGATATTGAGCTTATGCTGGGTGTTTTCATATAGCTGTGCATTCTCAATTGCCCCGGCTACCAGGGCTGCCACATTAGTGGCAAACATCTGGTGTTGTTCCGTAAACTCGTAAGGGGCAACGGTACGTGTGGTCATCACTCCGATCATGCGGCGATCCCTGGTCACAATCGGTACGGCCATAATTGATTGAAATTGTTCTTCGTCCAGGTTGGGAAAATACTGGAAGCGCGGGTCTGCCAGCGCATCTTCTTTCAGGATAACCGGCTTGAGGGTCAGCGCTACCCAGCCAACGATGCCTTCGCCCAGTGCCAGTTGAATTTTGCCGACGAGATGCTGGTATTGTTCGCTGGTGCTGGCCAGAATGAGACGTTCTTTTTCCCTGTCAAACAGGTAGATAAAGGCGGCATGGCAAGAGGTAGCTCGCACAATGGTATCTATCAGGTGACGCAGCACCTCATCGAGCTTCAGCGTCGAACCAACCGTTGAAATAACCTCATTGAGCAGTGCGATCTCCTGGCTACTTTCCGCGAGCTTCCTTTGTAATGTGCTGTTTTCTTGCCGTAACTGCTCAAGCGTCTTCTCCTCGGTGTGATGCTGATCGCTGTGCCCGTGTATATTGCTCACCCGGGCGGCAGCTTTGCCCGATGAGCTTCCTTTGGAAGACATATCAACCCTCCTGGCCATATCCACTAAAGACGATGCGTAGCTATCAAAACAGGTGATCTATAAGAAAACAGTACTAATTCCTCCTGCAATCATCAGCCCGGCAGGAATCTGTGGATATATGTATTTGCACGTATTTCCAACGCTTTCCAGATAGCAGACAAATGTATGATGATATGATGTATCTGCTTGCCATTGTACCCATTTTTGAGCCAGTAGTCCAGCATTTTGCTCATGTATATAAAATCTCCCCCGGATTTTTTTAACCTGTTCAACATGACGGAAAAATACTAGCTAGTCCGTTATGATTCTGGTATACTATAGCCATGAGCTTTCCCTGAGACAGTTACTATTGCACAACCTGAAACTGGCTGAATGATGTGTAACTTTTCAGGCAAGAAAGCGTAATTGTTGACGTTCATATTTGTAGTTGTATCCTTTCGTATACCTCACGACAAACAAGAGGAGGACTGTATGGCTTCCGAGACAGTACAAATTCCAGAGCTTGAGCATGGTGTTGAGACACACGGTATAGAACGTGTCTCTCCTTCTACCCGTGCCCATGTCCGCGTCCGTGATAACTTCACGATGTGGTTGGCGGCAAACCTGGTTATCTCTACTCTCGCGCTTGGTACCCTGCCAACGTTCTTCGGTATGGGGTTCTGGGATAGCTTTCTGGCTATCATTATCTTTAACGTGCTTGGCGTCTTACCGGTTGCCTTTTTCTCGACGTTAGGTCCGAAACTGGGACTGCGCCAGATGACTATCTCGCGCTTCTCCTTTGGCTGGGTAGGTGCCATCATCATGGCGCTCTTCAATGTCGCGGCCTGTATCGGTTGGTCCGCTGTCAACGTGATCGTCGGTGCCCAGTTGATTGTCGCTTTGAGCAGCGGTGCAATTCCCCTCTGGGCCGGTGTGATCATCATTGCCATCTTGACAACATTTGTCAGTATCTACGGGTACAGATATGTGCATGGATATGAACGCTGGGCATGGATACCGATGGCAGTGATGTTCCTGATTATTCTGGTGCTGGCGCTGCCTCATTTCAGTGCAATTGCCACGAAGAACGCGGGCGGTGCGGAGATAGCTGCCTTCATCACCTTCGGGGGCGCCGTTTACGGGTTCGCCACCGGTTGGAGTTCTTACGCTGCTGACTATAACGTCAATCAGCCGGAACAAACTCCCGCCACCCGTGTGTTCTGGCTGACCTTCCTGGGCGTTTTCATTCCCTGCGTGCTGCTGGAGACGCTTGGCCTGATCCTGGTTACGGCTGCTGTTCCGGCCTGGCAGACTGCCTTCACGAATGGCAGTGTCGGTGGTCTGCTCTCCTCCGTGGTCAGTCCTCTGGGCGGCATTGGCAAGCTGATCCTGGCTCTCATCGCCTTGAGCATCGTCGCGAACAATATTCCGAACGATTACAGCCTGGGTCTCTCGGTTCAGGTGTTTGGGCGCACCTTCCAGCGTGTTCCGCGTTATATCTGGACATTGATTGGCGCTGTGCTCTACGTCATTATTGCCATCGTGGGCAGCAGCAATTTCAGCGCCACGCTCGACAATTTCCTGCTGGTCATCGCCTACTGGCTCGGCCCCTGGGGTATCGTGCTCATCTCGGAACACTTCTTCTTCCGACATGGCAGGTACAATGTCGATGACTGGAACACCCCGGGCAGGTTGCCGCTTGGTTGGGCTGCCATCATCGCTCTCGCTCTGGGTCTGGTCGGCGTCCTTCTGGGAGCGTCACAATCGCTGTACACCGGACCAGTTGCCAAAGCTCTTGGCGGGGTAGATATTGGCTTCGAGCTGGGCGTTATCCTTGCCTTCGTCAGCTACCTCATCCTGCGTCCCATCGAACTCAGGAACAGTTCTCCTGAGCGAATGGGTGCGGGTGACGTTATGGAAAGCCCGAGGGTTGCCAGCAAGTAGTACATACAAAGGTATCCTTCGCCTTTGACTTTGAAGGTAAGCGGTTCTATCACCGCTTACCTTCGTTTTTGTTAAGAGATGTTTCGATCTAGATACGAGGTATATGTTGCTATGCACTACGATGTAATTGTTCGACATGCTCGCCTGCCCCGGCGTGAGGGGCTGTTCGATATTGCTGTGAAGGATGGGCAGTTTGCTCGCATCGAGCGCGAACTAGCGCCCTCCGACACGGCTGCCAGTTCGCTGGAAGCGAACGGTAACCTGGTGGTGCCTCCATTCATTGACTCGCACGTACATCTTGACGCCGTGCTCACTGTAGGCGAACCGCGCTACAACTCAAGCGGCACCCTGCTGGAGGGCATCCAGATCTGGAGCGAGCGCAAACCCAGCCTGACACACGAGGATGTCAAGCACCGCGCGCTGGAAGAGATTGGCTGGGAGGTAGCACAGGGAACGCTGTACATTCGCAGCCATGTCGATGTCTGTGACCCCAATCTCACTGCTCTACGCGCCCTGCTTGAGGTGCGCGCAGAGGTGCGCGATATCTGTGATTTGCAACTGGTTGCCTTCCCGCAGGACGGCATCCTTTCCTTCCCCAATGGGCGCGAGTTGATGCGCCAGGCGATAGAGCTGGGTTGTGATCTCGTGGGCGGCATTCCACACTATGAATGGACGCGCGACATGGGTGTCGAGGATGTCCATTATGCCTTTTCACTGGCAAAAGAGTTCAACCGCGACATTGATTGCCATTGCGATGAGACCGACGATCCCCTCTCGCGTTTCACGGAGGTCATGGCGGCTGATACCATCGAACAGGGCTGGCAGGGGCGCGTCACGGCCAGCCACTGCACGGCCATGCACTCATATGATAATGCCTATGCCTTCAAACTGATACGCTTGCTCGCCCGTGCGCAGGTAAACGTCGTCGCTAACCCCTTCGATAACGTCGTCCTGCAAGGCCGGTTCGATACCTACCCCAAACGACGGGGCATTACCCGCGTGAAAGAACTGCTGGCAGGTGGCGTCAACGTCTCGCTCGGCCATGACTCGATCATGGACCCCTGGTTCCCGTTGGGCAAGGGCGATATGCTGGCGGCAGCGCAGCTCGCGCTCTTCCTCAGTCACATGAGCGGCTACGAAGAGATCAACGATGTGCTTGACCTCATCACGACCAACGCGGCCAGAACGCTGCGCATCCAGGACCGGTACGGCATTGAAGAGGGCAAACCGGCCGATTTTCTCGTGCTCGATGCTCCTTCGGCCTTCGAGGCGCTGCGCCTGGTTCCTGCCCGCCTGCACGTCTTTAAAGGCGGTCGCGAAGTGGCTCAGACCATTCCCGGCAAGAGCATACTCAGACGTGGTGATGAATCCACGTGGCAGGAAGTAACGTACCGCCCCTGAGTTTTAACCTATGTGTGTCGTGCCATGAAAAAGATACTCTGGCATGTTGTTGCTGTTCAAGTTCCTGCATGCATACATGACGTGTTAAATAATGTTAATGTCAATGTGCTGCTGAGTTGTAGAACTTAACAATTTTTTAATAAAAAACCCATTTATATAGGAAAATTGATAGGTAATCTGGTATAGTAGAGGAGGAGCGATCAGTGCATACAATTCAGTAATTGTATGCAGGGAAATGGGTGATAGTAAGGCGTGGAAGGCAATACAATTCCCGGCAGCTTGCTCAGAAGCTGTAATTTTTGCATATCCACGCAAAGTGTAGGTGGTGGAGTATGTTATGGTGATGGAAGTGGAGCAATCTGATCTACAGGCGGGATTTCTTAACGCCCCTACGGTTGTGACTGCTATTCTTAAGGAATGTAGCGCAATCACCGATTACCGCACATTACGCGATACCTTACCCCGGCGGCTGGCAAGCGTGCTCAGATGCCGTTCTGTTCTGCTCTACCAGCGAGTGGGCGATACCTTGCAATTTGCCTCAGGTACCTTTGACGACAAACCGGGTTGGTCGGCTTCTTTGTTGGCCGTTGCGCACATTAATCCGATTGAGTTGAATAGCAATCTGCCTGAAGCTGCTGCCTGGCGCTTGCGGCATGCCGTCACGGCTCCGACCAATAATGCTTTTCCCATGCTGGTAGCCGTTCCCCTGATCTACCGTCAGAAGGGAGTTGGCGTCCTGGTTGCGATTCGTGCAAAGGATAGTGACTCTGGTGAACTTGAATACCTGCAGGGCGGCACACACAATACATCCCCTCACGTGAGTTCGCTTGCCCATCAAAAACCGGCTCTTCCGCATTACTGGTGTACCGGAGAGGTGCAAATTCTTGAAGCCGCAGCGGGTATTGTCGCACTCCTCCTGGAAAATACGCGCCTGCTCGAACGCGACCGCGAACGCATTCACGAACTCGCGCTGCTCAATAGTATCAGCAGCCAGATGAGCGGCGCGCTCTATGAATGGGAGCGCATGCAAAGCATCATCATCCAGCGCACGCGAGAAATAGCTGCTGCCGATCTCTGCGCAGTGCTGCACCCTTCATCTCCTCCCCGCGAAGGGTTCTCCTGGCTTTCCCCTTGCCTGCAGGAAAAGCTTTTCCGCTATTTCAACAGCAACACAGCACCTCTCGTTATTGAGCGTCCAGGCGATGAAAGTGTGTGGACATTTCTGGATGATGTGCCGCCAACAATCAAAACATTCTTTGCCTTTCCCCTGTTGGGCAGTCGTGCTGGGAGTGGAAAAGTCGGCTCCTCTTCACCTGTAGCAAGTTTTCGCCAGCGCGTCGTCCGGCAAGATGGAAGCGGCGATAGAGTGCTTGGGATCGTGGTGGGCGCGTACCATCGTCCCTGGAAGCTGCGCCGCGAGGAACTCGTGATGCTTCAGGTGCTGGCAAGCCAGGCTAGCGCCGCTCTGGAAAATACACAATTGATGGCCGAGGTGATAGAGGCGCGCAACGAGGCTCGCAAGCTGCTGCGCCAGGTACTCGAAGATCAGCGCCTGAAAGAACTTATTCTTCAGAGCATTCCCAGCGGCCTCATCACCGTCAACCTGGACGGGCAAATCACCACCTTCAATCAGGCCGCGCAGACCATTCTGGGCTACACAACCTCAGAAGCGCTTGGCCTTCCCTTGCAGACACTTTTTGCCCTGGATGCTGTGCGCAAAGTGCTGGTCAGCGGTCAGGAGCAGCACCGGACCGTTGCAATAGCGGGGCGTAACGGACAGGAAATTATGCTGGATATGCACATTATGCCGCTACGCGATGACCGCAATGTACAAATAGGCGCGCTACTTACCTTTACCGATGTCACTGTCATGCACCGGCTCGAAGAGGAGAAGCGCCGTCTCGACCGCCTCGCCTCACTGGGAGAGATGGCTGCCAGCGTTGCACATGAAGTGCGTAATCCCCTCGCCTCGATTAAAACGTCTATGCAGATGCTCATGGATGACCTTGTCAGTAGCGGAGAGGCAGTGAGCGAACAGCAAGCTCTATCGACGGCTATGAACCTGGAAGCCCAGGAATCAATTGCCGTCGTCTTGAAAGAGGTGGAGCGTCTTGATACTATCGTGCGCGACCTGCTCCTCTTTGCCCGTCCGCGCCAGCTTCACCTGGTACCCTGCAACCTGGCTGCATTGAGTGACCACGTCCTCACTATTATGCAGGGGCAGTGTGCTGATGCCGGGGTAGAGGTGCAGCGCCTCTACTCGGACCTTCCCCCCTTGCGGGCAGACATCGCTCAGATGGAGCAGGTATTGTTCAATCTCTTTACAAACGCCATTCAGGCTATGCCCGATGGCGGTATCCTGACCGTTACCTGTCGCGGTATTACCAGAGTAAATGGAGAACCTGATGCCGGGCAATGGCTCGAATTCTCGGTCAGCGATACCGGTTCTGGCATCACGCCGGATCAGCGCGAGCGCATCTTCCAGCCATTTTTCACGACAAGAGCGCATGGCATTGGCCTCGGTCTATCGATCACACGCCGACTGATCGAAGACCATCGCGGCTCAATACAGGTAGAAAGCCAGCCGGGCTGTGGGGCAACCTTCACCTTGCGATTGCCGGTAGAGGACCAGGAGGAAGATGAACACTACGAGTAAGCATAAAAGGGGTTGTCCATCCTTGTAGGAAAACCGTATGCCGTAGGGGCGATGCCCTGTGCTCGTCCGCCGTCCCCCTTGCGGGCGAGCACAGGGCATCGCCCCTACGGCATCCCCACAAGGACGGAGACCTATAAAGGGAGGAGTTGGGAGTGAGTCTAAGTATCCTCATCGTGGATGATGAGCCGCATCTGCCACATCAATTCGCACGTTACCTGAGAAAGCATGGCTATGAGGTCAGCACAGTGGCAGACGGGGAGGCTGGTTTGCAGGAGGTTCAGAAGAACAGCTTTGATCTTGTGCTACTCGATCTGCGCCTGCCTAGAATTGGTGGTCTGGAAGTGCTGATGCAGATTCGCAAATTCGATCAAGAGCTGCCGGTGGTCATGATTACCGCTTATGGCGATGTGAAAACCGCTGTCGCCGCCATGAAACTCGGTGCCTCGGACTACCTGCTCAAGGGCTTCGATCTTGATGAATTGCTGCTCGTGGTCAAACGCTCGTTGGAGACGAGCGCCATGTCCCGCGAATTGCGGCAGTTGCGCAAGGAGCGCAGCGATAACTACCATTTCTCCTACATTGTAGGGCACAGTGAGCGTATGGGGCAGGTTTTTGAAATGGTGGCTCGCGTGGCCCGTAGTGATACCGCCTCGGTGCTCATTACCGGTGAGAGTGGCACCGGTAAAGAGGTCGTGGCCCGTGCTATTCACGACCAGAGCCAGCGCGCTGCTGGCCCATTCCACCCGCTCAACTGCGCCGCCATTCCCAGCGCTATCCTGGAAAGCGAATTATTTGGCTACGAGCAATATGCCTTTACCGACGCGAAAAAGCAGAAACGCGGCCTGCTGGAACTGGCCGATGGCGGTACCCTCTTTCTCGACGAAATTGGGGAAATGCCCATCGAAATGCAGGCCAAGCTCCTACGTGTGCTTGAAACTCGCTCCTTCTTTCGCCTGGGCGGCAGCAAGGAAGTCAAGATCAACGTGCGCGTGCTCGCCGCCACCAATCGCAACCTTGAGCAGGCGATGAAGGATGGGGCATTTCGCGCCGACCTCTTCTTTCGTCTGGCCGTCTTGCAAATAGCGCTTCCTCCCCTGCGCGAGCGGCCAGACGACATCTCGCTCTTTGCCTCCCGTTTCATTGAGGATTTTAACAAATCGCTGGGCCGCAACGTGCGTCACATCTCGCCAGATGCTCAGCAGTTGTTGCGGGCCTATAGCTGGCCCGGCAATGTGCGCGAGCTAAAAAATGTCATCGAACGCGCCATCATTCTCAGCAATGGTGATGAACTGCTGCCCGCCCATCTTCCTCAGGAGATTGTGGGGTATGGAGAAACTGGTAGCAATAACTCGTTTGACCCCTGGGAAGAATGGTTGCGTTCGCGTCCACCTGCACCATTCACCTTCGAGGAGATTAGCGGGCGCGTGGAACGCTCCCTTATCCGCAGCGCGCTGGAAGAGGTTGAGCATAATCGTACCCGCGCCGCGGAACTCCTGGGTTTCTCCAAAGTTGACCAGTTGCGTTACTTGATGCGTAAATATGATATCGAGTGATTTGTTTTTTGATACTATGCAATTAATGACTAGAGAGAAAGGAGTTCTTCCTCAATGCTTTGCCAGACTTTGCGCTCGGCCTGACTATTGCTGATATGTCTCCTCTCTAGTGAGCTATCAAGGAGTGCCTGTGAAACTCTCTGGCGGAACGTCGCGAGGATGGGACGCTGCTTCTCAGGTTGTGGCAGCACGCGCAAAGCAACCAGATTGGGAGGGTAGAAATCATCCGGGGGGAGTGCCAGCGCAATCAGGTCACTGAAGACCCCGAGGAGGGTCAGGCGCTGTTGAGAGAAATAGCCGATCTGCGTGCTCGATGCGAGCAAACATCCTGCAATGAGACCACCCAGCCAGATGGGATGGGCAGCGGCACTGACTTCAAACCTGGTCTGGTAGGCAGGTACCAGCCTATCCTGGCTCAGATCTTCGACGCTTACCACGCGCCGCATCTCTACACAATAACCGGCCAGCGACTCCATACCAAGGAAGAGCGCCATGTTTTCCAGATTGGCCGACCAGGGCAAGGTTCCTTTCCCGATAGTTTCACGCAGGCTGCGAATTTCGCCATCCACTGGCGGCATGCATTGGACCACCGAAATAACTAACCCCAGTCCGTTTGGATCAAGCTGGTCGAGCGCCTGCTTTAAAATCATCTCGCTCAAGCGCCAGAAGTATAAGGACTCGGTAGTAGTGGTACGAGCGCTGAGCACTTCGGCAAAAAAGCTGGAAGGTATCCGTTCGACACCGGCACTCCTCAGTGATCGCTCAATATCGGGGTATGTGACTGTGAGAGCGGCCAGGAACTCGTCACGTACCTGGGGACTCACCGCCATCACGAGTCGAGCAAGCTGAGACATCGATGGAGTCAGCTCGCCACTTGCCCAGCGATCAAGTACATCGGGCGTGATACCGAGCAGGACGGTCAATCGCTGCCGTTCCTCCGGTGCCTTGATAATCGTTTGCAAAATATCTGTCCAGGTTGGTGAAGAGAGAATCATGGTATTGTTCCTCAAATATGTTCTGGATAATCGCCATTACGTGTATAATAGCAGAGGAGGTGCAGGGAGTCAATTGCAGGGTATGCCGCGTGTCGGTATCCCTTTTGACAGAAAAAAACGTCATAAGACAATAAGGTCAAACCAATTGTGTTTCTCGCCGAAAACACGTATGATAAACAGCGTAGACAGGGAAATGGAAGTGGAAAGCTGGATATAGCTCATGACAAAACGTGTTTTTATCGTAGACGATGACAGGGAAATACGCGAAATCATCACTTTTGTGCTCAGCCAGAACGGCTTTGAGGTCGCTGCTGTCGAAACCGGCGAGCAATTGCAGCGCCTGCTTGCTGCACAACTGCCAGATCTCATTATCCTGGATGTCATGATGCCGGGAGAAAACGGCTACCAGATATTCAGCACCTTACGCGGCACTCCGCAGACGCAGCATATTCCGGTAATGATTATGACAGCCCATGACGAGCATATTTACCAGCAGATCAGCGTTGATCTCGGGGCTAACGAGCACATTACCAAACCATTTCACCCACTTGATCTGGCCGAACGAGTCAAAGCACTTCTGCAAGCAACAACAGGATAAAATTGAGCAGGAAAATACTTGTGTGTAGACTCAAAAGTTGGTATCATTAGATATAAGGTGATTTGGCGAGTTCAAGGAAGCAGAGGACCATGCCAAACAGATACGAACGCGAGATTGAAGAAATCCTTCGCAACTTAGACAGTTCTGAATCCAGAACGACAAAAGGGCCGCGATTTAGCCAGCGCAGTCGACGTAGACCGGTCGAGCGCAGCCGTCGTCCACGTGCGTTTCCCTCTTTCCACCTCAGGCTTGTGGACTGGTTTCTTGTTATCGCCGTGGTGACTGCTCTTATCGCCGGTGGCTATGCCTATGCCCAATCAGCTGACCATACCGGCAATCTGGTAACCGGTATTCTGGCCCTCATCAGCGCTATTTGCCTGTTGCTGGTGCTTGTCACTCCAATGCTATCGCGTTCCCCTCGCTCAAGCCGCTATGGAGGGATGAAGGTGACCCCTCTCAGCCGCAATCCGTTGAGCAATCTCGCAACGCGCTGGCATCTCTTCATGCTCAAGCTGCGCTACCGCCGCCGCCGCGACCACTGAAGATACTTGACAGATCACCACAGTCGTGCTATAGTGCAGTCACTCGCTTCCCTGGAAGCAAGTAGAAGTACAGGTCAGCCACGGGGTGTGGCGCAGTTGGTAGCGCGCCTGCTTTGGGAGCAGGAGGTCCGCGGTTCAAGTCCGCGCACCCCGACCCGATCCGACAGGATCGATTTAAACACAACAATCCGATAAGCGGGAGTAACTCAGTGGTAGAGTTCCTGCCTTCCAAGCAGGCTGTCGCGGGTTCGAGCCCCGTCTCCCGCTCTTTTCCTCCTTTGATACCCTCTCATTGCCCTTCTAAGTTATGGTATACGTAGATGACTTGAAGCCATCAACAAAAGCATTTTGAGGAAAGGAATGCTCTCATGCGTCTTGCGGTGATTTCCGATATGCACGGAGAATGTTTCGCACTTGATCAGGTGCTTCAAGATATCCGGCGACAGGGCATTGAGCAGATTGTCTGTCTGGGCGATGCCATTCAGGGTGGATCGCAGCCCGCTGAAACGCTTGCACGGCTGCGTGAACTGAACTGCCCGGTCGTGATGGGCAACGCGGATGCCTGGCTGATCACGGGCCAGGAAACGTCTGCCGGGGAAGAGACAAGCGAGCAACAGCGAGCAGTCAGGGCGTGGTCGCTCGCGCAACTCTCAGAAAGTGACGTTGCCTTTATCCAGCAATTTCGCCCCACGATCGAAATCCCGTTGGAAGCCGGAAAGAAGCTGCTCTGTTTCCATGGCTCGCCCCGTTCCTTCGACGAGGTCATCCTTCCCGTGACGACAGATGACGTGGTCCGGCAGTTCCTGGGCGGATACGATGCAACCCTCTTCACCGGCGGCCATACCCACACGCAGCAGATGCGGCGCTTGGGCAACTCCTGGTATTTCAATCCCGGCAGCGTGAGCCTTGCCTATAACTGGGAGCTTACCGACCTCTCTCAGAGGCGTATACGGGTAGACCCCTGGGCCGATTACGCGATTGTCACCTCTGAGGAAGCCTGTCTGGGCATCACTTTTCGGCATGTGCCTTTTGATGTCAACGAACTGGCTCGCATTATCCGCGCCAGTGGCAGGCCCTTTGCTGAAGAGGCCATCTCCGTCTATCGGCGGGAGCCTTGAGACATCCATCTCATCATAAACATTATTCATAGCGGAGAAAAGAGGAATGACTGATATCTATGTAGAACTGGCTGGAAAGAAGGCCATCGCCTGGTCGCTGGAGTGGCCTGGTTGGTGCCGCATTCGTACAAGCGAGACGGCTGCTGTGCAGGCGTTGATCGAGACGGAAGGGCGCTACCGGCTGATCGCAGAGCGAGCCGGGTTGGATTTTGCCCCCGCTGATCTGGTGGTGGTTGAACGTCTCGCGGGCGATGCCAACACTGCCTGGGGAGTGCCTTCGGTTCTGGCTTCCGCTGAATCCAGACCCCTCGATGCGACGACTGCACAGCGCAATGTGGCGCTTCTACGTGCCTCGTGGGACATGCTGGAAGAGGTGGTGGCGACCTCTCCAGCGGAACTGCGCAAGGGACCCCGTGGCGGAGGTCGTGACCGCGACGAGATCCGGAGCCACGTCATTGAAGCCGAACGGGCGTATGCACGCAAGATCGGAGTGCGATACAAACCGTTCGAGATGAACGATAAGATTGCCCTCAAAGCCATGCGCGAAGAGATCGCAGCCGCGCTAAGCAAACCCTCCACTGGCGAGCCTCTGGTAGCTGGCGGATGGAACGCCAGCTACACCGTCCGGCGCATGGCGTGGCACGTGGTCGATCACATCTGGGAGATAGAAGATCGTCGCAGCTAATCGTTCTTCTAAGCTCTTATGCGAATACCTCATTTGCCTCTTTGGAGGGAGTGAGCGCATATCCACAGAGCCAGGAAAGAAACTGCTCTGTGGATATCTTCTCTCACTGTTTAACTGGCTCGTAGTTCAGACGAACGATCCCCGTCTTGTAGGCTTTGGCATCAAGCAGTTGAAGTTGCCCCTCCATTCCCGCTTGAAAGAGACGCTTCCCTTGCAAAAGGACCAGGGGAGCAACCGTCAAGATGTACTCATCGATAAGGTGAGGATTGAAGTCTGGAGCAGAAAGTGCTGCAGTGCGGCAGGCAGCCCTGCGAGAATATCTTGTTGCACATAATCGAGCACAAAGCGATGAGACCCCCCAAAGTCCTTGACGAAGGCACTCACATCCTCTCGCTTGGAGAGGGAAAGCGCTGCCAGTTGGAGACCGGCGATCCACCCTTCCGTGTGGCTCTGGAGAATGCCGATATCTTCTTCTGAAAGGGGATACCCTGTGGCCTGGCGCAGAAAGCTGGCGGCTTCTTCTCGGGAAAAACGTAGATCACGGTCGCGAATCTCGATTAACTGACCACGCACTCGCCAGCGAGCGATGGGAAGTTCGGGATCGGCGCGCGTAGCAAGCACCAGGTGGAGATTGCTGGGAAGATGATCGAGGAAGAACAGCATGGACTCTGAGATGGCCTGCTGCTCGATCACATGGTAGTCATCCAGGATGAGAATGAGTTCTTTGCGTTCCTCCCTCAACTCGTTGAGCAGCATGGTCAGGATGGTCGAAAGTGGAGGAGCCTCTTGCGCGTGCAGGAGAGCAGACGCCTCTTGCCCTATCCCAGGAAGGCAGGTTTGCAACGCTGCAATGCACGATACCCAGAAACGGAGCGGATCATTATCCATTCCATCAAGCGAGAGCCAGGCCACCGCAAGATTGCTTCCGTCCCCTTCCGACCCGTCTGTTTGGCTGATCTGTGCAAATGTATGCGATGAAAGAGCGATCCAGGTTGCCAGCAAGGTCGTTTTCCCGCTACCGGCAGAGGCCGAGACCAGGGTCAGAGGACATGTGCAAATGGCATCCAGATCGTGCAGCAGGCGAGGACGTTCCACGAGAACGTTTGGCACACGAGGAGGAAAGAGCTTGATGGAAAGGAACATCGTCTTCTGCTGGCTGGCTGTGGAAAGGGCCAGCTTTTTTGATGCGTTCGTAGGGGTGAACCCGGAAGCCGCCTCCTCTAAACGTGCGAACGTCACTTTGGCGGTGGGTCCAAGGTAGCGCTTGCGAGTCTGCCGCTCCTGTGTGCGATAGGCGTACCAATAGCCAGTTCCCGCCGATCGTGCTTCTTTGATGACAGAGAGCCATCCTGCCTGTCCTGCAAAAGCAAAAGAGGTCTGCTCGCTTAACCAGCGCGAGAAGGCTTCTCTCTCTCCGGGATGGAAACGTTGGTGAAGTTGCCCACGGATGTGCAACTCATACTGCTGATGTTCTTCCGACCACAGAAGGGCATACTGTGAAGCTCTGGGCACGCCTCTCCTCCTTCTCTCATTGGGTGTTTCACCTCCTATCCCCCAATCCCCGATGAGTATAGCACAAGAGCGAAAGGATGTTCAATGCTTCCTTAAGCACTGAAAAAGAAGAGTTCAGCTTCTTTGAGGTACGTGTAGCCGAATGGCAGGGCGGTAAGGCATTCGAGAAAGCCGGTTGAGGGCAGGCTTTCGGCGGGTGCTCCACTTCCGAGCAAGCTCATATGGAGGCTGTTGGAAAAACAATAATCGCCGCTTCCGATTCATTGCGCTAGCTCTGTGATGAGCGGCAAATGGCTCGGCCAGTCAGTGCTTCATCGATTGAAGAACTCCACCAACACGGGAGCAAGCGCAGACACAGCGACCTCGTGCGTCTGGCCTTCAAGGGTTCGATGCTCGGCATTGGGGATGGCGTTGGCCAATGCCGTTGCTGTACCGTGCATAAAGGGAAAACTCGCCGAGCCGTCCATGACGAGTGTTGGGACAGCCACATGGGCGGCTTTCTCGCTGGGGACTGAGGCGTCTTCTCCCATGATGGCGGCATCGTAGGCCAGGGTGGGTGCGACCGCTTCCCACATCGGCCACAGAGGATGCTGGCGAACCGTGTCTAGATGGTCGGCGGGCATCCCCACCAGCATCATAAAGAGCGCGAGTGCATCGCCCCGGCGTCCCTGTGCCAGCACGTCAGCTAGTTGCTTTCTGTATGCCCTCCAGGCTTGTCTGGCGGCCTCCTCATCATTATAGGGGGCCTCGTACATAGCCAGTTTCTTCACTTTCTCACCGAGCTTGATGGCTGCCTCCATGGCAAGCGCTGCCCCGGAGGAAATCCCGAAGATGAATGCCGGACTTCCCGCTTCGGTGATGAGGGAGTCGATGTCTTCAATTTCTCGCTCCACGGCATACGGCAGCATATCCGTGCTCTCACCTCGTCCCCGGCGATCATAGTGCAACACCGTGAAGTGCTGCGCCAACACTGGAGCGAGTTGGGCAGTCTCTAAGTCCATCGTTCGGTGTTCCAACGCCCCACCCACCAGGATGAGCACCGGTCCCTTCCCTAACTGATCGAACGCGATGGTCGTGCCATCGGCTGACTTGACTGACTTCATAGCAGCTTCTCCTTGTTTTATAACAGCATCGCTTATTCTTCTGTCTTCGCCTCAATGGACTGGTTGATCTCCCAGAGGTTGCCTTCAGGATCGGCAAAGTGTGCGGTGCGTAATCCCCAGTGCTGGTCGGTTGGGGGCCGGACAAATGTGACGCCCTTCGCTTTGAGTTCCTCGTAGGCGGCATCGACATCGGCAACACTGGCGGCTAGAAGTCCGCGTGGTCCTCCCTCAATCTTCAGCTCATTGACCGGCGTCCCTAACAGGTCTGCGGCACCTGAAGGTGAGAGCAAGATCAAGTACAACCCTTCTTGTAGAAGGAAACTGGCAGAATTGGCATCGCTGCCTTGATACGGAAGTTGGAACGTGTCCCGATAAAATGCCGTACACCCGGCCAGGTTCTGGACGAACAAGACCATCGCTTCGATCTTGTGAATCATGGTTTCCTCCTCTTTTTTCTTTTGTGTATCATCATGTGCCAGGATCGTCAAGATACGGGTCAATTTTCAGATAGCAGTGTCAATGATCCCTTCTTAATGCTATTCTTTTTGTTGTAGACGAATCCGACGGAAAAGCTGGAGAGAGCACGTGAGAGTTTGCAATCTGCAATCCAGCAACGTGACCACCGTCGCTGCGATCATGTTGCTTTGCCTCCCGGAGCGTCGTTCGTCTCAAGGGAGAGCAGGGTCAGACCGAGACGGATCCTGGGGAAAGCATAACTGTCATCGCACGCTGCTCGATCGAGGGCATAGTGCGCATTCCGTTTGTGATTTGCAGCAGCAGCCGTCGTCTGTAGGTGTTCAGACCCCGCGAACCCGGTCGATGACTGCCTCCGCAGTCGGTCGATCCACAGATGTGCCGCGCCAGGATACATGCTGATCGGGGCGCACGAGGAGCAGCGAGGCACCATAGGACTTCTCAAGTGCCTGGCCGCACAGATCGAGCACGGTCAGCGGCACTCCTCGTGCTGCCGCGGCCTCGATGAATGGAGTTCCATCGACGTCATCGCGGAGACGAAGGAGCGAGAACCCCTTACCCAGCCGATCATAGAGGGACGCTCCATCTGGCAGCCATAGATGCGGGAGCCGTGCTCCCGGTCGCCCGGTTGGCTCATAATCCTGGCTTTCTGGAAGAGGAGGTGTGCTGTCGTCAACGATCACCGGGGAGGCATCGTACTGGTAGCCTAAAACGATTCCCAGGCTGTGGAACTCGCGGTCTTTGCTTTCCCGGATCACCTGAGCCGCTGCTCGTCGAGCCTGCTCGCCGACGAGACCCGGCGCTGCCAGCTCTGGATTGCTCAGTTCAGGAGCAAGCACGCTCATATTCGCGACCGCCTCCCGGATGGTGCGCTCGGCGACGGGTCGCCGTTCCGCCTCATAGCTTGCCAGCAGGCCATCTCCACCCCAGCCGTCAAGCACCGCCGCCAGCTTCCAGCCAATGTTCACGGCATCCCCGATGCCCGTATTGAAGCCGTGTCCGCCCCAGGGTGGATTCAGGTGCGCGGCATCGCCAGCCAGGAAGACCCGGTCGCTCTGGTAGCGGTCCGCCAGCAGCATGCGTGCCGTCCAGGGATCCGTTCCAAGCACCTCGGCCTCGATCTCGGTTCCGATGAGGCCACGAATCAGGGCATGTGGGTCGGCCTGACCAACCCCGGCAGAGACTCCGTTGACGCCAGCCCACCACCGATCCTCCATATCCATCCGGCCCAGGACTCCAGGGTAGGCCGGGTTGAGCACCCAGTACTGCACGGCTGGACCATGCGGTTGCCGCTCAGCCAGCCCTGGTGCTCGAAAGACAAAGCCAAAGTTTGGGCGTAGATCTGAGGTTCCCACGTAGTGCGCTCCGATTGCCGCACGAACAGTGCTGCGAGCTCCATCGCAGCCGACGACGTAGGACGCCATGATCTGCCGTTGTTCCCCTCGCTCGTTGAGAATAGTCGCCTCTACGCCGTCGTCATGTTGTTGAAGCGTGTGCAGCGACCAGCCCAGGCAGAGGTGGCACGACTCCAGATCAGTGACCGCCTCCCGCAGCACTTCCTCAACCAGTGGCTGAGCGATCTGCTGTCCTGACTCTGCAAATACCTCAGGTCGTTGCGGTGTCAATCCAAAGCAACCGGTGAAGCGCGTCACCTCGTGACCGAGCAGCGTTGTACAGAAGACGACGTCCTGAGACCAGTTCACCTTGAGCGGGGCCACCTCGCGCAGGCGCTCGGCCAGTCCCCAGCGGCGAAAATGTTCCATTGTCCGGATACTGGTCGTCTTGGCACGCGGCCTGAGTTGTGAAACGTGCAGCCGGGGTTCGACCACCACGCACTGCACCCCTCGTTGCCCCAGTTCAACTGCGGCACTGAGTCCGACGGGGCCACCTCCAACGATGAGGACTTGTGTCTCCCGGGGAAGGTCAGCATGCTTCACCTGATACCTCTCGTTCATATATTCTCTCCATTCGGTGCCAGGACGTTCCATTTCCCCTGTTTCAGATGTCTCAGTGCTCTAAAGGAACGTCACGGGAAGCGAGCGGACTCCCATATGGTGCCCACCCTCCATGTGCGACCAGATCACCTTACCATCCAATCGGAAAGGAGGATATGTGGACAACAAGGCCTCCGTAAAAATTCTGCGGTACCGGGTATGAAGAGGAGGATCAAAGTCAATCGGGATCACCTTCATCTGGCCTTCTTGTCGGGGAATGTGGACCCCCTGGCTTGAACAGAACGTAGTCGGATCCATCAGAGCGGTGACGATATCAGCGTAGCGCGAGACCACCCGGAAACCACCATATTGCTCAGAGCTGGTGACTGGACAGTTCTCCCGAAGATGTTCATAGATCTGATACACGTTATCATGATTTAAACCGGGGTTATGATGATCAAACTGCCTGCACCACAGCGCCAGCTCTTCAGCGGAGAGCGTTCGCTCTTCCTTGTTCATACTTCCCTCCATTTTGCTTATCGAACTTGCACTCCTGCCACCCATACACCCCGAATGGCACGGGTAGCAGCAATATCCTGGGTCGGGTCTCCCTCAATGAGCAGCAGATCGGCCCGACGACCGGCCTCAATGACCCCTCGATCCGTGAAGCCAAAGTATTCAGCAGGGACGACCGTGGCGGAGCGCAGGGCCTCAATAGGTGTCAATCCAGCCTCAACCAGCAAACCTAATTCCTCATGCAATGATGCCCCAAATACTTCCCCATGTTGAAGCCGCACGTTCGTGGAGGGAGCAGTTCCCTGATAGGCGTCCGTTCCAGCCATGATTGGTATGCCTGCTCGATGGAAAGCGGAGACCGTTGCACGAGCATGGTTGTCACGCCCCACTGCGTCCCTTGCTCAAGATTAGCGAGACTCGACAAATGGACATGAGAGTCGATCAGGCCAGGGAGCAACGTTCCGTGCTGCCCATCAATCGCGGTGTCAGCCGTCGTTGCATTCGAGATGACCCCATTTTCAATAACCATCGTGCGTTCCTCAGTCAACGCGTTGCCATCAAATACCCTGACATTTGTGATGGCGATTGCTTCCGACATACGTCTACCTCTCTCTTTCTGCCTTTGAAAGATGGATGTTCATCATGCATTAAGAGCGTCACCATATCTGGGGACAGGGCACAGGCTGAGTTCCCTCAGATATCTGTTGATGGCTGAGTCGTCATATGCACCGTGACGGACAGCGTTCTAAGAGCCCTGATGACGTTGTTCAACTTGCGCGTGCTTGCGCCGAGTTCGAACCGATCCACTCGTCGTGCCAATGCACCCAGGACCGCCTGACCCTCTAAGCGTGCCAGGCTGGCACCCGCACACATATGGATACCGTAGCCAAAGCCAAGATGACCGGACGTGTTGCGCGTCACATCGAAGGTGTCTGCATGCTCCCACTTGCGCTCATCACGATTGGCAGAGGCGAACAGCACGACGACGCGCGATCCCGCGGGAATGGAGATCCCCTCCACATTGTAGTCGCTGGTGGCCTTGCGGGTGAAGCTCTGAAGCGGGGACTCCAGGCGCAGCACCTCCTCGAAGGCGTTGGGAATGAGTGAGGGATTTTCACGTACCAGGTTCCACTGCTCCGGGTAGCGGCCAAACAACCAGATGGCACTGCCAACCGCGCTAATCGTCGTATCCATTGAAGGCACCAGGTACGCGGTAAACAGTTGCGGGCACTGTGCTTCCGTGATCCGACCGTCTCGTTGGGCATCCAGGATGCCCGCTCCAAAGCTTCCTGGTTGCAGGTTGCCTGATGCCGCTATCTGCCTCGCGTAGCTGAAAACTTCTGGCAGCGTCTGTAATGCGTGTGTACATCGCTCATTCATGGGACCCATCGCGTTGAACGTCGCCTCTGCCCAGTCCAGCAGATGGTCACGCACGTCGTTGGGTAACCCGATGAAGTCGGGAACAATGGAGAGAGGAAGCGCCTGCGCCAGGTCCTGGACAGCATCGAACGAGTGCTGCTTCACCAGATGATCGACCAGCGCTTCGGCTCGCTGGTCGATCATCTCCTGAGTGGGGCGCAGAGCCTGTGCCGTCATGCGGGAGGCAACCACATTGCGTAGGATATCGTGCAAAGGCGGATCAGACCCCAGTGTATTGCCTTGCATAGCCGTGTTGAGAGTGTCGTTGAGGGCGACGCCCGAGGCGGACGAGAACGTTTTCCAGTCTCTGAGCACGGCCCGCACAGCATCGTAGCGGACAACGACCCAGGCGTTGTGCCGCTCAAGCCATACCGCTGGCCCAGCTTCACGCAGCCGTCGATAGTGTTCGTATGGTTCGGCCAGCACTTCGTCGCTGTACAAATCGAGATCCGATGTTGGAATGGATGTTGACATTGGCACCACTCTCCTCTCTTACAGGTGAATTGATCTTCTGGCGCAACTATATGTACAAGGCGTGAAATAATGTACTGGCTTGATCCACTGGAAGACTCCTACAAAGGAGAACGAGGATCATCAAGCGGAACGCGCGGGTCCACCGGACCGGAGGGTGGGAACTCGCCTGCATAGCCACGTCGATGAATTTCTGCATGCGAGGCACCAGCCTTGCGAGCCGCAACGATCTGATCGGGATCGACGAATTGACCAATCGGGTCCGCCGCGAAGTCGGGCGACGTGCGCATCCACTCCTTTGATTGCGCCCAATCTCCAAAGTTGTCCACCTGTAACTCAACGCTGTTCCCATCAGGATCAACGTAGTAGAACGAGAGGGTCATGCCATGATCCAGAGCCATGTGGGGCGTGATCTCCACTTCCTTCAAGCGGGTGTAGG
Source organism: uncultured Chloroflexia bacterium (assembly GCA_963736995.1). Lineage (GTDB taxonomy): Bacteria > Chloroflexota > Ktedonobacteria > Ktedonobacterales > Ktedonobacteraceae > CADDYT01. The sequence continues at coordinate 294,879 of CAVTRB010000002.1, read as the reverse complement.
CACTGAGAAGATCGTCAATCGTTGCATACTCAAATGCGGTATGATGAATGCCGGTGTGAACCAGTTTGTCTGCATCGTCACTCATCCTGGATGAAGTGAGCAGCGCCAGGCGATGGTTTGCATCATCGTTGGTCAACCAGGCACCACCTGGAAACTGAAAGATGCTTGTCAGGCCAGCAACGGTGGCGTACCAGTCGATCATCTCCAGCAGGCGCGTCGTCTTAAGATTGACATGATGTAGAATCGGTTTCGCATGAGTGTTTCCCTCAAATCCCTGTGGCATCGATTTCCTCCTTGTCGTCTGTAACGTGGTGTTGCTGAGCGGGAGACATTTCTCCAATGTCTTCCAGCTCATGCTTCAAAATACCGTATGTGCTTTTTTTACACCCGCTGGCTGCTTTTCCCGTTCGCCTGAGCCTCCTGCCCTCTGCGCATTTGCCTCCTGGACGGTGGTGCCTCGGGAAGAGGCGTATCCGCTTTGACAATCTGCAAGGCCATGCGTACTGCTACGGGATCATATTCTGGTGCCATCTGTCCAAGCACCGTCAGTGCAGTGCGAGCGTAATGGCGCGTTAAAAGATATGCCGCAAGGTCCGCATCTCCTTGAGTACACGCGATGGCAATTGAGCGATGTTCGGCAGCGATCACTGCTGCTGAGCGCGATGGTTGGTGCATACTCACAAGACGGTAGTACAGACGCCGGTAATATTCGCACTGGTCGGCATAGCTCGCTATCCTCTGACGCAGCGAGTCCCCGGCGTGAATAACGAGGAGACGATGGAAACGACGGTGCGGCTCCTCCCAGGCATCCAGATCCTCGCGAGCCGCAGCCTCATCAAGCTCAGCAAGCGTTTGCTGCAAAGCTTGCACATCTGCCTGCTCAATATGAGGAACCGTCAAACGAATACCCAGGGCTTCCAACAGAATGCGACTGGCGTACAGAGAATCAACAATTGCTGGCTCAAAGGTAGGCACCCGCGCACGTTGATTGTGTTCCGCCTCGACCAGCCCTTCTTTCTGAAGCATACGCAGGGCTTCTCGCAGCGGAATACGGCTGACACCCAGCGACCTGGCCAGCTTGACCTGGGAAAGCATCGCGCCAGGAGGGAACACGCCGTCAAGAATCATTTTGCGCAAGCGCGTATAGAGAGGAGCAACGCCGTTTTCTCCATCAGGCCCATTCGTGAACACTTCCTCTTGCTGTAGGAGCAGATTATGGGTGTCATTCATGCGTTTCTTTTTTTCTCCTCTTCTGAGAATACAACAAGTCCGCTTCGTTGATGGCTACCCTGTTCTATATACGATATCTCTCTTCTTTTCCCGTTCTGCAAGCGTGAAGGCTTATCTTTATCTCAATTTTAGCGCTGTGTATACAGTTTTGCCAGTAAATCCTTGAAAAATTCTCTAAGCCTGGGTACATCTACTTGTAAATGTATACAGTTTCTCGCAGTTTGTCAAGTTTGAACTTTCAAGAATTTGCTTCACTCGCTGCGCCTGTTGAATAGCTCTTTGCTCTGTTTGTCTTCAGCATATGCTTTTTGATACAAATAGATAGAGAGGATAATTTGAACGTCTGCTTGCAAACTTCTCCAAAGAGGAGGTGTAGAGTGCAACATGACAGGGACCGTCAGGTTTTTCGGTCTGCCAGACTTGCCACGCTCGTGGCCGTGCTTGCGGCACTGGTGCTCATGCTTTTAATTTATATTGGTTCACGGGGACTGCGTGATTTCGACTCCACCTTGATTGGCTATGCTGTTGCAACGCTCTTTACCCTTGTTGCCCTCACCTATCGCTACACCCTCTGGATTGGTCGGCCTCCGACCTGGCGCTACTTCCGGGCGGGCTGGGCGAACTTTCTTTCGTGGAGCAACTTCCGGCACTACACGTTGCTCATTCCAAAGGCCTGGTGGACCGATATCTTCGCTCAGACCTTCATCCTCAAACGGAGTCGACTGCGCTGGATTGCACACCTGTGCATCTTCTGGGGCGTCATCCTTTCGCTGGCTATTACGCTCCCACTCACCTTCGGCTGGCTTCATTTCACCTTGCTCCCGCATTCTCTCTACCGGGTCTGGTTCTTCGGCATACCGCTCTTTATTTTCCCTATTAGCTCACCCGTAGGCTTCCTTCTCTTCCACGGACTGGATTTCACCGCGGCGCTGCTGCTCGTTGGGCTGGCGCTTGAACTCTGGCGGCGCACAACTGACGCCGGATTGCTAGCTATACAGCGTTTCGGTTTCGACCTCGTGCCAATTGTGCTGCTCGTCGCCATTGCTGTCACGGGCCTGGCGCTCACCGCTTCTTCCACTCTGTGGGGAGGGAGATTTTACTGGTTCCTCTCACTCACCCACCAGGTAATCGTCGTGGTCTGGTTACTCTCGCTGCCATTTGGAAAGTTCTTCCACATTATCGAGCGCCCGGCCAGTATCGGCGTGACCCTGTATCAGACCATCAATCAGGATATCGAACATTATGGGAAACAGCTGCAGACGGGTCGTTGCAAACGCTGTCATCAGGAATTGCCTTCCGAGCAATTCGTTCAGGATCTGAAAGGCGTCCTGGCTGACCTGGGCCAGAACTACGATCTGGGCCAGGACCGTGGTGTGCTCCAGGAATATTGTCCAACGTGTAAGCGTGTGCTGCGTGGCGAGGCGTACTACGAACTGATGGGCAACCGCTTTCTCTAAAGGGGGTCATCATGTCAGTCAACAAAGATTTCTTTCATCCAGAGCGTGCATTCAACTACGATTTTGAGTCCGAGGGCAGGCCTGCCTCGGGTTGGAGGTCGGCAGATCGTATTCCCGAGTCGCTTGTGCCAACCCACTGTGCCTTCTGCGGTGTCCAGTGCGGCATGTACCTGAAGGTGAATAATGGTCAGGTGATCGGGGTTGAGGCGCGTAATTTTCCCCATAACCGGGGCGCACTCTGCCCGAAAGGCGTTGTGGCCTATCAGCAAGTCAACCACCCGGATCGCCTGCACTACCCGTTGATGCGACGTGGAGGGAAGGGCGGCAAGCTGGAACGCGCTAGCTGGGATGAGGCTCTTGACTATATCGTCAGCCGCTGGCAGCAAATTCAGGCCGAGCATGGCAAAAATGCTGTCTCCATTTATAGTGGCTCTTCCATGACCAATGAGAAATGCTACGTCATGGGCAAGTTCGCCCGTGTGGGCCTCGGTACACGTCACGTAGACTACAATGGTCGGCTCTGCATGTCATCGGCGGCTGTTGCCTACGCCAGAGCCTTCGGCATTGACCGCGCTCCGCTGCCCATGACCGATATTCCCATGACCGATTGCATGCTGGCCGTCGGTGTGAACGTTGGCGAGTGCTTCCCGGTGATGATGCAATGGATCTGGCGCGCGCGTGACAAAGGAGCCAGCCTGGTTGTCATTGATCCACGCGAGACGCCGCTCGCGCGTACCGCTGATCTCTGGCTGCCCGTTCGTCCGGGGACCGATGTCGCCATCCTCAATGCCATGCTGCGTCAAATCATTGCCGATGGCTTGATTGACGAGGATTACCTGCGTGAACGCACCAATGGATGGGAGGAGGTAAGGGCATCCGTTGAGCCATTTACCCTGGAATACGCACAGCAGCTCTCAGGAGTGCCTGCCGAGCGCATCCTGGCAGCTGCGCGCCTCTATGGTCGCGCGCCGCGCTCACTCATCATGCACGCGAGAGGTATCGAGCATAGCACCCACGGCGTCAACAACTGCCTTGCCTGTATCAATCTTGCCCTGGCGCGCGGACAACTTGGCAAACCGGGAAGCGGTACGATGATGGTGACCGGGCAGGGAAACGGTCAGGGTGGACGGGAAGTCGGCCAGAAAGCGAACCAGCTTCCCGGCTACCGGCACATCGATGTGCCGGAGGATCGGCAGTACATTGCCGGTGTCTGGGGCATCCCGGTCGACGATCTGCCCTGGGAAGGGGCTGCCGCCACTGAGATGATTCATCTGATGGCCGACGGCGAGATCAAGAGCAGCCTCATCGTCTGCTCGAATCCAATGGTTTCGCTGCCGGAGAACCATGTGGTCAAGCGGGCGCTGGAAAACCTCGACCCGCTCATCGTGATCGACTTCTTCATGTCCGAAACCGCCGAACTGGCTGATGTGGTTCTGCCCGGTACCGTCTGGTGCGAAGATGAGGGCACCACCACGAACCTTGAGGGCCGCGTCATCAAGATCAATCGCGCCGCCGACCCGCCCGGCGAGTCCTGGGCTGATTGGAGAATCATGACCGAGCTGGCCAGGCGTCTGGGCCGTGGCAAGTTCTTCTCCTATGAGTCTCCGTTAGACATCTGGAACGAGTATCGCCTCGCTTCCAAAGGAGGGGTTTCTGATTATTATGGCATCACCTGGGAGAAGATTGATGAGCAGGGCGGCGTTTTCTGGCCCTGTCCAACAGAAGATCATCCAGGCACGCCCCGGCTATTTACTGAACGCTTTGGTCATCCAGACGGCAGGGCCAGGATGTTCCCCATCCCCTATCAACCGCCTGCCGAGGAACCGAGCCAGAGCTTCCCCTTCCGCCTGACAACCGGGCGTGTAGTCTACCATTACCTGTCAGGCAATCAGACGCGCAGGTTGGGCTTTCTCAACTCACAGGCACCTGAACCCTGGGTCGAGATTCATCCTCAAGCGGCCACGAGACTGGGCATCGCCAACGACGAAATTGTGCGCGTGCGCACGCCTCGCTTCTCAATGGAGCTGAAAGCGCTGGTGGTACCGACCATCCGTCCGGATACCCTCTTCATCCCCTATCATTATGGTCACGAGCAGTCGGTCAACCAGCTTACCAATCCAGCTGTTGAACCCAATGTGAAAATTCCCGAATATAAGGCTTGCGCCGCAACTGTCGAGAAGCTGGACACTCCGGTGTCGTCCTCAAAGATAGAGGAGGGGACTGAAAACTTTACGCCGGAAAACGCGCCCAAGATGTTTCCATACACGATTGGAGAGACAAAGGATCAATCGTCAAAGAACGCCAAGACCTTCTGAGGTTCTTTCTATTATGCCGAAAGGAGAAAAGCTGTGGCAGTCAAAACCCTGTTCGTTGACCCCTCGCGCTGCATCGGGTGCCGGTCATGCGAGGCGGCCTGTCGCGAATGTGACTCGCACAAAGGCGAAAGCATGGTTATGGTGGACTATGTGAACCGGGGAGTGAGCGTAGCCACACAGCCAACTGTGTGCATGCATTGTGAGGACCCGCTTGCTCCCTGCGCCCAGGTCTGCCCCGTTATGGCCATCCTGATTACTCCCGAAGGCGTCGTACAAATGGCCGAACCTTCCCGCTGCATTGGCTGCCGCAACTGCGTGTACGCCTGTCCTTTCGGCGTTCCGAAGTTCGACATCAAGGCCAGACTGATGAAAAAGTGCAATCTCTGCTACGACCGTACCAGTCAGGACCTCAAGCCCTGGTGCGCCCAGGTCTGCCCGACACAGGCGCTCTGGTACGGCGACTACGAGGAATTTATGAATCAGCGCGAGGGACATCCGGTCAGGGTCACGAGCTTTGGCGGACAGAGCGTCCGCACACGGGTCTATCAGGTGCTGCCGCAAGAAACGCCCCGGCTGGATATCGCGGCGCTGCTGGAAGAGGCTCGCAATCAGGTCGAAGAAACAGGACATTCAAAGGAGGAGGCATGGGTTCTATGATAAAGCCAGGCACTGATCCTACCACCACCGGCAATGGCCGTGTCCCCCGACGCCCACGTCTCGGGAGCTGGCGAGCGGAATTTCCCTATCACTGGGATGCCGATGATCAGGTCTCGCGGCGCGAACTTCTGCGCTTCACCGTGATGGCCTCGGGCGCGCTCTTTGCCGCCACTGCCGGAGTAGCGATCTTGAACTACCTGAAGCCCCAACGCTTTACAGGCAGGCAAGCCGTTGCCGAGACAACGGCTATTCCACGTGGCAGCGTCCACTACTTCCAGTACCCGACAACTCAGGATGAGGCGGTCCTACTCCACCTGCCCAACGGGCAATTCGTAGCTTATAGTGGAAAGTGTACTCATCTCTCCTGTGCCGTCTACTATGATCAGGCCAGTGGGAATCTCCACTGTCCCTGCCATGATGGCGTTTTCGATGCTCAAACAGGCGCTCCACTGGCAGGTCCACCTCAGCGCTCCCTGCCAAAAATTGTGCTTCAGCAGGAAGGAACGACCCTGTATGCCGTGGAAGAGGTGCCGCAATGAACGAGACCTCCTCTCCACTTATTGAGACCACCAGTGATGTTGAACATAAGCCGGCACTCGGTCAGGTCGCCCTTGTCCTGACGGGCCTCGCGCTCGGCATTATGCTACTGGGCATCCAGCTCTGGCTCATGACCATTGCCCTTGATCGCTACCTGGCAGGTCAAGGAGCCGATATCTGGGTACTGGTACTCATCTCCGGCCTGGTCTTCCTCGGTGGCGTAGTGATGCTACGCCTGCTCGCCCGTCATCCACACGCTCCGTCCAGGCCCGGAGGCTAGTATTTCTCTATGTTCAGCCAGGAAAGATGCAGCAAGCTCATCTTTCTCGACACGTCTTTGTACAAAAGGAGAAAGGCAGGAAGAACATGGAACCGAAGATGCGTCCCCCGGACACACCAGACCGGCATAAGATGAATGAGGATAGCTCGAACCAGATCGCAAGCAGACATGTACCGGGTCGCATTGATCGTGAGCACCCGATTGGTGGGGAGATGTCAGATATCGTGCGAGGTCTTCTTGTACGGGTACGCCTTCCCTGGCTCTTGCAACACCATGCACGTATTCCTGTGCTCGCGCTCTTTAGCTTTATCAATGGCTGCATCAGTATTGCGCTGATGTCGGCGCTGGCTGTCATCACGCACTCTCCCTTTATCTTTCCCTCGCTCGGCCCTACCGCCTTTCTGTTTTTCTATACGCCAACTGCGCCAGCCGCATCTCCCCGCAACACGATAATTGGTCATGCAGTTGGTGTTGTGGCTGGATATCTCAGCCTGGTGATAACAGGGTTAACGCTGGCAGGGCCAGCATTATCGGTTGGAGTGACGTGGCCGCGTGTTATCGCGGCTGGTCTCTCGTTGGGACTCACGGCAGGCGTGATGGTTTTGCTGAAGTCTCCTCATCCACCGGCAGGAGCAACGACCCTGATCGTTTCACTGGGTATCTTGCGCCAACCCTGGCAACTTGTCCTGCTCATGGGAGCAGTGGTGCTATTGACGGTGCAAGCTTTCGTTATCAATCGTCTTGCAGGCATTCCCTATCCACTCTGGAACCCTTTGCCCGAGCCTGATGCAGCGTCACGGAAGTCGTCATGAAGGGCAAAGCCGGATATCTGGCTCACAGTAAGTTGACGTTACTGCAATTCTACATTATAATTAAACAATAAGAGATTAGCATACCCCTACAGCTTTTATCTCTCATTCAGGCGCAAAAAAGGATAAAGGCCCGGTGACTTTTTCAGGGGCATACTGTCTAACTTGTTGTATCTCTCAAACAGAGAACATGAGAGCATGCAAGGAACAGTATTACCCGTTTCGCTGTCCCTGAGCGTCCTCTCTCATGAATAATCCCATCTTCCCCCCTCCGGGGGAGCGCACCAGACCTGAACCGGTCATAAGCACGATTGCCCTGCACGCGGTGGTATGGATTACCCGGAAGCCTTGATCAAACCATGCAATCACGTGCTTTAGCAATATATCCAGGAGCATTTCCTGGTATTTTCATGGCACATCGCAGTGCCGCATAATCAAACAGGCAGAGGAGACCATCAATGAGTTACGACTACCAGCAGGATCCGAACCAGCAGGGTCAGCAGGACCCGAACCAGCAGTATGACCAGTATGGCAACCCCGTTCAGGGTCAGCAGGGTCAAGATCAGAGCCAGTGGGGCCAGCAGCAAGACCCGAACCAGCAAGGTGGGTATGGTCAGGGGCAGGGCCAGCAGTACGACCAGTCTGGACAGAACCAGGGTCAGTGGGGGCAGGATCAGAGCCAGCAATACGGTGGCAATCAAGGTCAGGGCCAGAATCAGAGCCAACAGTATGACCAGTCTGGGCAGCAGCAAGGCCAATGGGGTCAGGATCAGAGCCAGCAAGGTCAGCAAGGCCAGGGTCAGCAGTATGATCAGTCTGGCAATCCTGTTCAGGGACAGGGTCAGCAAGGCCAGCAGGGTCAGGGGCAGGATCAATTTGGCGGAGCGAAGCAGATGGCCCAGCAGCAAATGGACCAGGCCATTGACCAGTTTGCCCAGAAGATTCCCGGCGGTCAGCAGTATGAGCAGCAGGCAAAGGATGCCGCAGGTGGCATCCTCGATAACCTCGAGAATGAGGCCGAGAAGCGCATGGGCGGTGGTCTGGGTGGACTTTTCGGCGGCAACCAGGGTAATCAGGGCAACCAGTAATCCGTCCCCTGATGCGTAGCATCTTCCCTTTTCGTTACTTCAGTTTATTGTAGATTGGATTCGGCTGCTGCATTGAGCAGTAGTCGAATCCAGGATAGTAACAGAAGGAGCATAGTTCAATGACACAGTCGTCTGGAACACCACCTACCGCACCGACGCCCGTAAGCGAAGCGGCTCCCGAATATGTGCATCACGGCGAGGGCCATCACAGCCACAAGCATGCGCACGGAGAGCATGGGCATCACCATCATCGCCACCATCATGAAGGGGGCGAGCAGGCGCATACTCACGGTTCCGATCATCCCCTGCACGCGCAGCATCCCGAACATCATAAACACCACATGGGTGGCTAATTCCGTCCCAGGTTTCAAAGACTGAACAAACGTACCTCCACCCTGGTTGTGAGCTGAATGGCTCGCAGCCAGGATAATTTTTTTATCTATCCATTGCCCTGTAGCAATTCCAGACCGCTCAGGCCATGTTCAATTTTGAAAGCAGCAAAGTAGCAGGTTTGTTACAGATGTTGCAAATGTTACAAATGTTACAGATGTTGCACAGGTTGTGTTGTAACAAAGCTATTGACGAAAGCCTATGGCAGTCCCAGCCAGATCCACTATGATCGCCTCACATACGAATGGCGGCACCCGAATTAATTGCCCCCAAACACGCCCGCGAATTCGCCGTCAACCCCCTCACTGGCCACTACACCACCGGCTCCGCCCACGCCCCCTTCCTCTACGCTGGAGAACCCCGCAAAGACATCCCCTCTGAACTGGAAGCCCACCTGATTGAAGCATTAAGGGACACTGACCAGAAGATTGTGCAGGGCTGGTTGAGGGTGATAACGGCAGACGAAAGTGAGGAGAAGGCAACGGAATTGGCTTTTCCGTTGTAGATGTACCTGAGCAGGGTGAACACTAATATTACGAATGTCTGTTGCTAGTTGCTTATGATTTGGAGTGGGACCCATTGGAGATGGAAGATGGGGAAGAGATACGGGTGCATACGTTTACTCTGGATGAGGCGCTTGCGGCTACAAAGGAAGATTATCGGTGTGACCCTGAAGCTGGGCTGGCATTGTGGTTATATGCTAGAAGTAAGTCATATCTGTAGCTATTTTTAGTATAGAATGCTTAACAGGCGCTTGTTAGGACATACTCCGACGATTTGGAAGCGGGTCTGAATGCGCGGATTTTCCTGGTAAGTTGTTCATCTAGAAACCTTTAATTTTCTGGATGCTTTTGTAAACGGGCGAACATCTCCTCCAGGTATTGTACTGCACGATTTGCCCAATGAAGGTTTTGAATGTGTCGGTATAGATTAGCTGCGCGTTGGACATCTTCTATTCCCTGCTTCTGGTCTCCTAACTCGAAGCGAGCACGCCCCAGGTCGATGAGTGTGTTAGCCAGTCCAAGCGGGTCACGTTCTAGAGTGTAGAGTGGCAGTGCTCTTTCATAATATGTCCTGGCTTCCGCCCACTTTACCTGTTCTATGAACATGTCTCCCAGGCTCATGTAGATATTGGCTTCGCCCAAACGGGCTTGCTCGCGCTGATAGAGGGGCAAGGCGGCATCATAGTGCTTGCGGGCCTCATCGATGTTCCCAAGCCGTCTCTCCAAGTCCCCTAAACTCTGTAGCAGGTTGGCTTCGCCCAAACGGTCTTGCTCGCGCTGATAGAGGGGCAAGGCGGCATCATAGTGCTTGCGGGCCTCATCGGATGTTCCCAAGCCGTCTCTCCAAGTCCCCTAAACTCTGTAGCAGGTTGGCTTCGCCCAAACGGGCTTGCTCGCGCTGATAGAGGGGCAAGGCGGCATCATAGTGCTTGCGGGCCTCATCGATGTTCCCAAGCCGTCTCTCCAAGTCCCCTAAACTCTGTAGCAGGTTGGCTTCGCCCAAACGGTCTTGCTCGCGCTGATAGAGGGGCAAGGCGGCATCATAGTGCTTGCGGGCCTCATCGATGTTCCCAAGCCGACTCTCCAAGTCCCCTAAACTCTTGAGCAGGTTGGCTTCGCCCAAACGGGCTTGCTCGCGCTGATAGAGGGGCAAGGCGGCATCATAGTGCTTGCGGGCCTCATCGATGTTCCCAAGCCGTCTCTCCAAGTCCCCTAAACTCTGTAGCAGGTTGGCTTCGCCCAAACGGGCTTGCTCGCGCTGATAGAGGGGCAAGGCGGCATCATAGTGCTTGCGGGCCTCATCGATGTTCCCAAGCCGACTCTCCAAGTCCCCTAAACTCTTGAGCAGGTTGGCTTCGCCCAAACGGGCTTGCTCGCGCTGATAGAGGGGCAAGGCGGCATCATAGTGCTTGCGGGCCTCATCGATGTTCCCAAGCCGACTCTCCAAGTCCCCTAAACTCTGTAGCAGGTTGGCTTCGCCCAAACGGGCTTGCTCGCGCTGATAGAGGGGCAAGGCGGCATCATAGTGCTTGCGGGCCTCATCGATGTTCCCAAGCCGACTCTCCAAGTCCCCTAAACTCTTGAGCAGGTTGGCTTCGCCCAAACGGGCTTGCTCGCGCTGATAGAGGGGCAAGGCGGCATCATAGTGCTTGCGGGCCTCATCGATGTTCCCAAGCCGTCTCTCCAAGTCCCCTAAACTCTGTAGCAGGTTGGCTTCGCCCAAACGGGCTTGCTCGCGCTGATAGAGGGGCAAGGCGGCATCATAGTGCTTGCGGGCCTCATCGATGTTCCCAAGCCGACTCTCCAAGTCCCCTAAACTCTTGAGCAGGTTGGCAGAGCGCCAATTGTTTCCAGCACGATTAGCCGTACCGATAGCTTTAGGCAAATAGGTTTTAAGTAGGGCTGATTGACCTCGATTGAGCAAAAATTCTGCAATGGCATCAAGCAAACGTGAGAAAAGGAGAGCGTCGTTGAGTTCTGACCATTGCAATGCTGCAAGTATGTTTAGTGAGTGTTGAGTAAGGAACTCATAATCTTGTGGCGAACTCGTTCTGGCCTGCCAGCTTCGATCTGTATAGAACTGCGCGTGTCGTCTGCTGACGTCAGCCAGTTCGTTTTGTTGCTCCAAGAGCGCCCGCGCGTAGACACGAAGCAGGCTGTGCTGGCGGAACAAGGTCGCGCCTGTGGCCGGTTCCTCGATCTCGGTGAGCATCGCCAGGTCTGCTAAATCGAACAGCGTTTGCTGTGCCGTGTTCACGTCATCCATCTGCCATATCGCTGCGGCGGCATCGGCGGTAATCAGCGATTCTTCCGCGAAGACTCCCAGCGCGCGGAAGAGAAGTTGTGCCTGGGGCGTCATATGCTTGTAGCTGAGGGCGAAGGAGCGTTCCAGGTCTTCGTCGCGCCCGTCCCCTGGCGCAAGTTTCAGGTGGCTCAGGTCTCCTTTGCCGATCCCCTGCTCAAGTTCATGCAGGACTGTAGAGAGGCGCGCGGGCTTTTTGATGTTTGCGGCAGCGATATCCAGTGCGAGTGCGTGACCGCCGAGGAGCTTTATCAGAGCTTCCAGGGCGGAGCGATGCGTGGGATTGTCCTTGCAATGGAGGCGTTCTTCGAGAAGTGCGAGGCCGTCTTCGAGACTGAGGCGGTCGAGCGGGACAATGGCGGCTCCAATAGCCTGGGCGACGTTGGTGAAGCGTGTTGTGACGAGTTGTATGGCAATGGATGGAAGGGCGCGGCTCAGGAAGCGTAAGGGTTCGGGACGCCAGAGGTCGTCGAAAATGACGAGGAAGGGACCGGGGGCGGTTTCAGCAAGCCAGGCAGCGACCTGTTCCGGCTGGAAGGAACCGAATGGGGAGAGGCCGCCGAAGGCGTAACTGGCAAGCCTGCCGAGCGGCACTTGCGCGCTAGTATCATCGGTCACTTGCGGGCCGACATCGATACGAATGACACCTCCGATGAAGCGGTCGTACAATTCAATCCCCAGTTTGATGGCCAGATAGGTTTTGCCGATGCCGCCCATGCCCTGGAAGGCTTTGACGACCTGTTTGCCCGTGATGGCAACATTGTTCCCGACGCTAATTTCCTCGATGAGGGTATCGACTAACTCTTGGCGGCCTACAAATGGTTTGTTGCCCAATGACTGACGAGCAGGTTTGAGCCAATGTCTGGTGAGCGCGGGCATATAGTTATTGACGGTGGCGTTGCCGGTTCCCTGGACAACGGGATTATAGTTGCCAGAAACACTCTGGTAGCTGGCCGGTTGTTGTTGATGCGCTTCTTCCATCATGGTTGATCGTGTGGATTTACGTTGACAGTAGCGTTACCAGTTCCCTGGACGATGGCGTTATAGTTGCCGACGATGTGCTGGATATGGCGCTCTCCACCGTGCTGAGTCTGCACAAAGCTGAGCAACTGCTGCGCGGCTTGCAAGACGTCCTGGTCACGGTTGGCCCCAGCGTCGATGATTTCTTCATCAAGCGTCTGCTGGCGACCGACCGCGTCCGGTTTTGCTTCGAGGACTTCGATAGATTTGACCAGGCTGCTTTCATGGCCGAATTTGTTGCGCAGCAGGCTTTTGAGTTCCTGGTAGGCATCGGAAATCATGGTCTTCACAGTGTCAGTTATGCCGCTTGTGGCACCCATAGTGAGCGCAGCCACGATGGCGGTGGTGATCGGGTCCATCATCTCCTCTCCCTTCTTGTTCTTACGTGTCAGGCATCTTGAACAGTTGTGCGAGATAGTGCCCGTATTGATGGTATGTTCTTGAAAAGAAGCCGATGAGTGTTGGTGCTCTGTTTCTATTCTATCCGATAGTGGAGTTTTTGGCAATACTTTTCCTACATGCGAACCGCAAGTATGATGAATGTCTCAACTGATACGGCAAGCTACTCATCCCACCTCTGAGCAAATCGTGGCCTTTTATCCCTCATCTGATATAGCTGAACGAGCATACGAACTTATCCATAGGGAGCGTGACGATTTGCTTACTGAAGAGGAACGCGAAATTGTCCCGTCATTCATAGAAAGTGGGTGTGCAAACGATGGGAAACTCGGTGAAGGCTCGAAGTTGATCCAGCCGTAGCCGGCGAAGTAGATTTGTGTCCAGGCGTGGGCATCTGTGGCGCGCACCGTTGAGAGCTGTGCTTTGGGGTCGTAAGTGCCGTTGGTATAGCCGATCACGACGCGGGCTGGCATGCCAAGTTCGCGCGCCATTACTGTCATTGCTGAGGCAAAGTAGTTGCAGTAGGCGCTGTGGGTGCTGTGGAAGAGCAGCCAGGCGGTAGGCTCGATACCGGGAGGTGCCTGGACGGAGGTTGAGTAGGTGTAGCTGGTGCGCAGGTAATTTTCCAGGTCGAGGGCCATATCGAACATGGTTTTTGCGTTTGCTGTTACCTGTCTGGCTTTTGTCAGGATGCGCGGGTCCAGGTTTGGCGGTAACTGCAAGTAGGCGCTGAGGATGGCTGGATTGTAAAATGTGAGTGGTTGTTGTCCATCGTAATATGGTGGCAGTTTGGGAGCATGAGCAGGGAGAGGAATAGACCTTAGTTCCGCTACATCTGCCGATGAAACATATGACTGAATAGTATAGCGCTTGCCTGCTACGAGGTTGCTGTTGAGCACCACTGCTATCTGGCTGCCGGTCCTCTTACTAAGCAACTCAGTTGCTGGCTGGTTGATGCTGACAATCTGCCCGGCTGCAGGGATGTAGGGTTGGAGTTCGCCGGGAGAGTTGACCACGGTGATCTGTTGCGTGATCAGATGGATTGATGAGCTTTCACTGACTGTGCGCTTACCAGACAAAGGGGAGCGAGAGACAGAAGTATTGCTCCAGGAGTGCCCATCATAGGTGTCAAAGGAGATGGTCGCCAGGTACTGGCTGGAATTGCTGCTTTTCACGAGAAACACGATAGTGTTGTTGGGCTGGGGGCCTCCATCCACCGTCAGTGACGCGCCCGTGGTTGTTTGAGGGTTCTGCATGGCGAAAGGATGGGTGAGCAGCGCCCAGCTCAGGATGATGAGCAGGACAACGGCTGCGGCCATAACGCTGCTGAGCCTCTGCCATAGTGATCGGTGCATTTCTTGTCGCAGTGGCTGCGGTGGTCGTTGAAATGAGCCGGGAATGGGAGCGGGTTGGTGGTCAGTATTGACCCCCTTTGTTCTCTGCATAAGAGGTGTGCTTGCAGACTGTTCCTGGCCTTGTGGCAGAAATTGCTCCTGTACCTGTGCAAAGCGGCTCCAGATGCGTTGGAGCGAGTGGTTGTTCTCTTCGGCGGCTGGCGCGTAGAATTGATACAGATCTGCTATCAGGCGGCTATCCCGCGTTGGAAGTTCGCCAGGAAAGCGCTCGGTCTGTTGATCTATTGATCTCCGGGGAGAAATGCTGCTCTGGTTCTTTCATCGCTTTGCGTCCTTTCCCTGCCTGATCTGGCCCTCGTTGCTTGCCGATGCGTAGATGTTGCGCAGCGCTCGTATGCTGCGGTAAAGGAGGATACGTACCGCTCCTTCGCTTTTGTTGAGGACTGGCGCGATTTCGGTACAGCGCAGGCCGGAGCCAAAGCGCAATTGCAACACCTCTTGCTGCTCTCTCTGGCAGCGCCTTGATGGCTCGATACAGGCGCGTGTACTCCTCGCGCTTCAGCTGCTCGTGTTCAGGTGATAGCTCATCGTCCTCGTAGAGCGTGTCTGCAAGGGGATCGATCGGTATGTGTTGCTGGTGGGCGTTCCTCCTGAAGTAGTCCACCATTTTATGGCGCGTGATGGTCCAGAGCCAGGCTACCTGTTTCTGCTCATCGAACGTCACAAAGTCCGGCTGCCGGAGCACCGTCACGAAAACGTCCAGGACAAGGTCCTCAGCATCCTCACGCGAGGCGGTCTGCCTGTAGACATACGCAAAGAGCCCTGGCGCGTGGCGCTGATAAAGATTGGTAAAGACAGCATCTTCGAGCAACGTTCGATCCTTGTATTGCAAATTTGCATACTGGTATTTTTTCTCGATCTCATTCGAGATTTCAAAGGAATCACGCTCGATGGGGGAAAATGTTACTGTGTTTGCCCCTTGACTTCATCCTCGCCTTTTTGGTAGTGTTTTGATTATACAGACATAGTTTGAGGCAAATGGTTAGTTGCTTACTTCCTGTTCACTGATGAAAGAACCAAGAAGCAGTCCTATTTCGTCAGCTTCTCCTGAAGGAGTTTTTCATGCAGATGCCCGCAGCGGTGCCGCAGCGCGGTGGAAGGCTACCCTATAAGTGGATTGTTGCCTCGGTGGTTATCTTTGGCTTTTTCATGACCATCCTGGATTCCACCATCGTCAATATCGCCATTCCCCGCTTGCAGAATGTCTTCGGTGCCGATTTAACCAGCGTGCAGTGGGTACTGACGGCCTATACCCTGGTGCAGGGCGTTGCTACGCCGCTCACCGCCTTCCTGTCACAACGGCTTGGACAGAAGCGGCTCTACCTGCTTGCTCTAGGCGGCTTCACGGTAGGGTCAATGCTCTGCGGCCTTTCCATTAGCTTGCCGATGCTGATCTTCTTCCGCGTGGTACAGGGAGCGATGGGTGCTTTCATGTCTCCGCTAGCTATCACGCTGCTCTACAGCGAGTTTCCGGTGCAGGAGCGTGGCACGGCGATGGGCGCGCTTGGTATTCCTATCCTGCTCGCTCCGGCGCTTGGGCCAACACTGGGTGGCTACATTGTGACCTTTCTGGGCTGGCAGTTGATCTTTTTCATCAATGTCCCTATTGGTATTATCGGTATTACACTGGGATTTTTCTTTCTGCGTGAGAGACGGCCTCCAACGCGCACCACCTTCGACATTCCCGGCTTCCTCTGTGCCGCTATCGGCCTGACGAGTTTGCTCTATGGCCTCTCAGATGCAAGCACGAGTGGGTGGGGATCAGTCAAGGTCGTCGGGTTTCTCTCGGTTGGCGTGCTCATGCTGCTGGCCTTTGTTGCCGTTGAAATCTATACAATCAATCGAGGGCGGCAGCCGCTGCTGGACCTGCGCGTCTTTAGCAGCGGCCCATTCACGACCAGCACCATCGCCAGTATCTTTGTGACGTTCGCCCTCTTCGGGGGTCTATTCATTCTCCCAATCTACCTGCAAAGTCTGCGTGGTCTCTCCGCCTACCAGGCAGGTTTGCTGCTCCTGCCGCAGGCGTTCGCGTCCATGATTTCTTCAGTCCTGGCAGGCCGATTGGTTGACAGGTTCGGGGTGCGGCCAGTCATCATCCCAGGTCTGATCATTCTCAGTATCGCTCTCTGGCTCTTTACTCGTCTCGGCCCTGACACTCCCTATGGAACGATCCAGATCTGGCTGATCGTGCGCAGTCTGGCGCTTGGCTTCTGTTTCCAGCCGCTGTCGGTCTCGGCGCTTTCCGAATTCGGTCCGCGCAATCTGGCGCAGGCCTCCTCCGTCAGTACCACCGTGCGTTTTGTGATGAGTTCGTTTGCCGTGGCGGTCATGGCGACACTGGTACAGACGCAGACGGCAATTCACTACGCCCACCTGGCCGAGATGGTCACTCCCTCCTCGCCGCTCGGACAGTTAGTTCCCCAGTTGCAGGCATACTTTATGCAAGCGGGCGCTTCGGCCAGCGCGGCCTACGCTGCTGCCATCCAGACCATTAGCGGCATCATCGAACAACGGGCCACCATTCTGGCTATGCAGGATGCCTTCTGGCTGAGTCTCGCTCTCAACTGTGTTGCGATTGTCGCCGCCTTCTTCGTCCGTTTCCGCAAACCGCAAACCATTCCAGCCGAAGAGCGGGCGGCAGGCGCAGCCATACCGGAAACACCGGAAACGCCCGGTCGCGAAGAGGCTATGCTGCCCGTATAACGGGAGTGAAAAGATTGGATGATGGAGGAGTCCCCTGGACAGTTTGAAGGGTCGCTGTCTGTGAGGCACCGGCCCATTTTTTTGTCTATCGCGACCTGTTACGGTGAGATAGTGTTCTCCTTCTCGAAAGAAAAATCCGAGTGAGCTATTGAGTTGGAAGTAGGTCTACTGTTGAGCTACTTAAACACGCTTTAACAAAATCATTCTATACTTAGAAAGTATGCTGTTTTCGCAACTGTTCAGGCATGTGGAAACGTATTTATTCTGGTACATTCTCTATCCAGTCCGTTTCGTAACAAGTTTTTGAACGGTAGACGATGAGCAAGCTGGCAATAGACAGTTTAGAAGAAAGGATTTACTGTGATTGATACAACCGCTTTGTTGCAGTCTCCGAAGAGTGTGAATATACCTGTTGATGAGATTCGGCAGAAACATGGGGAGGAGTTGGACGCTATTGCGCGTTTTCGCCGTGTGACTGATTACCTGGCAGCGGCGGAGATTTATTTGAGAAGCAATCCCTTGCTGAGGGAGCGGCTTCAGCCGGAGGATATCAAGGATCGCTTGCTGGGTCACTGGGGGACGTCTCCTGGCATCAACCTGGTGTATGCGCACCTCAACCACCTCATCGCGCGCTACGATCTGGATATGTTTCTTGTCACCGGCCCCGGCCATGGTGCGCCCGCCAACCTTGCTAACCTCTACCTGGAGGGGTCGATCACCCATTTTTATCCAGAGTATACACAGGATTATGAGGGGCTGGAAAAGTTCATCAGGAGCTTCTCCTGGCCCGGCGGGTTTCCGAGCCACCTTTATCCCGGTGTTCCCGGCACAATTCACGAGGGCGGCGAGTTGGGCTACGCGCTTGCCACGGCTTTCGGGGCTGCGATGGATAACCCGGATTTGATCGTGGCCTGCATCGTGGGCGATGGCGAGGCGGAAACGGGTCCCACTGCCACTTCCTGGCATGCCTACAAGTTTCTTGACCCGGCAGAATTGGGTGCGGTGCTGCCCATTCTGCACCTCAATGGCTATAAAATCTCCAATCCGACGATTTATGGGACAATGAGCGACCAGGAATTGCTCGACCTGTTCACCGGCTATGGTTATCAGGTGGTCTTTGTAGAGGGCCGCGATCTGGACGCCTCCATGTATGGTGCGCTGGAATGGGCGTACGGCGAGATTCGCCGCATTCAGCAGGCCGCTCGTTCCGGCAACCCCATTGCGCAGCCGCGCTGGCCGGTCATTCTGATGCGCTCGCTCAAAGGCATGGGAACGGTGAAGGAGATGGATGGCGAGCCTGTTGAAGGCTCGTATCGCTCTCACCAGATACCGATTCCCGATCCCAGGACGAATCCAGAGCATTTCCAGTTGCTGGATCAATGGCTGGAGTCGTATCATGTCAATGAATTGTTCGATGAACAGGGGCGGCCAAAGCCGGAGATTCTCGATCAGTGTCCCAAAGGCGACCGGCGCATGGGCATGAATCCGCATACCTACGGTGGCAAGATTGTACGCCCGCTCGACCTGCCCGATATCTACGACTACGAGGTAGCTGTCCATCGCGAACAGACGGATGTGCCTTCACAAACCGCGACAAGCATGGTCAGCGATGTGGAGTCGGTGTCGCTCTACCTGCGCGAGGTGGTGAAGCGCAATATGCACACCTTCCGCATCTTCAGTCCCGACGAACTGGAATCAAACAAACTGACCGCTGTGCTTGATGTGACGAAGCGCGATTATCAATGGCCTATACCGCCCCACAACGAACTTATCAGTGCGCATGATGGGCGCGTGCTGGAAATCCTCAGCGAGCACGTCTGCCAGGCGTGGCTGCAGGGCTACCTGCTGACCGGGCGACACGGCATGTTTCCCTCGTATGAGGCGTTTCTGAATATCATCACCTCGATGATGAATCAGTTTGCCAAGTTCCTCAAGATGTCGGAAAATTTTTCGTGGAGATTGCCGGTCTCCTCGCTGAACTACCTGGAAACGTCGACGCTCTGGCGGCAGGAGCATAACGGCTTCTCGCACCAGAGTCCCGGCTTCATCAACTCGGTACTCAATCAGAAGGCGCGGGTGAGCCGCGTCTACCTGCCGCCTGATGCCAACTGCCTGATCAGCACCGTCGACCACTGCCTGCGCAGCAAGAACTATGTCAACCTTGTCATCGCCAACAAGCAGCCGATGCCGCAGTGGCTCTCCATGTCGGAGGCCATTGCCCACTGCCGGGCCGGTGCCTCAATCTGGCGCTGGGCCAGTATCGATGACGGTATCGACCCCGATGTGGTGCTCTGTGGCATTGGCGATACGGTGACATTGGAGGTCATGGCCGCCGCCTCCATTCTGCGCCACGAGTTACCAGGTCTGCGCGTGCGCGTAGTCAATGTTACGGACCTGCTGGTGCTGGAGGAGAATACCGAGCACCCACATGGGTTGGATCAAGACATGTTCGAGGCGCTTTTCACGCCTGATTGCCCGGTCATCGTCAACTTCCACGGCTATCCCTCCGCCGTCAAGCAATTGCTTTACGGGCGTCACCACACGCAGGGCAGGTTCTACATCAATGGCTACCGTGAGGAAGGTACAACTACCACGCCCTTTGATATGAACGTGGTCAACGGCACCGACCGCTATCACATTATCACGCAGGCCATCCGGCTCGCCGCTCCCCACAACTCAAAGGTTGCCGTGCGCGCCAGCGAACTGGTTCATTACTACGAATATGTGCTCGCCGATTTCGTTCGTTATATCCATGAGAATGGAGTAGATCCGAAAGAAATCACCGAATGGCACTGGTCGTAGTAAGGAGTAGTTCATGAAAATTCTCGTACTGAATGCCGGGTCGAGCAGCCAGAAGAGCCGGTTGTATGAGCTTGGGGAGATGTTGCCGGAGCAGGCTCCCCAGCCTCTCTGGTCGGCGGACGCGGACTGGATGGAGCACAGCGGTGAGCTGACCTTCACGGTGACAACGGCACATGGAGCGAGTTTGCAGGGAGAAGGCAAGGCCGATTTGCGTATGGCAGCGCTGAAACACATGCTGGCTACCCTGTGGAGCGGGCAGGCGAAGGTGATTGACGGCCCGCAGGATATTGACATGGTGGGCCATCGCGTGGTGCAGGGCGGGCCGAAATATACACAGAGCATGCTGATTACGCCAGAGGTCAAGGCGGAGATACAGCGTCTCTGCTCGTGGGCGCCACTGCATAACCCGCTGAATCTGGAAGGCATCAACGCGGCTGAGCAGCTTCTGCCTGGCGTTCCCGCTGTGGCCGTGTTCGATACCGCCTTTCACAGTCAGATTCCGCAGCCCATAGCCGTCTATCCCGGTCCCTACTCCTGGTTCGAGCAGGGCATTCGCCGCTACGGGTTTCATGGTACCAGCTACCAGTATTGCTCGCGCCGGGCCGCACAGCTTCTGGACCGCGACCTGGCCTCTCTCCGCCTCATCGCCTGCCACCTGGGAAACGGCTGCTCGCTGGCCGCTATCCAGGGTGGGCACAGCATCGATACCAGCATGGGCTTTACTCCCCTGGAGGGCCTGATGATGGGGACGCGCTCCGGCAGCGTTGACCCCGGCATCCTGATCTACCTGCTGCGCGAGCATGGCTACTCCGCCGACCAGTTTGACCAGATGCTGAATAAGCAATCCGGCCTGCTCGGCATCTCCGGTTCATCCAGCGATATGCGCGAGATACTGTCGGCCAGAAAGGCGGGCAACGAGCGGGCAAAGCTGGCCTTCGACATGTTTATCTATCGCCTGCGCTTCTTAATCGGTGCTATGCTCGCCACCCTCGGCGGCATGGACGCCCTGATCTTCACCGCCGGTATCGGTGAGCACTCGCCCGATGTCCGCTCCGCCGCCAGCGAGCACTTCGCCTTCCTGGGCCTCAAGCTTGACGAGCAGAAAAACGTCCAATCCCCGGTCGATCAAGATATTGCCACCGCTGATTCGAGTGTGCGCGTGCTGGTCATCCACACCGAGGAAGACTGGGAGATTGCCAGGGAGTGCTGGCGGCTGGCGCACGAGAGCAAGGTTGTGTCGTAATTGTGAGGAAAATGCTTCCCTGTGTGATCTTCTTGAGATGGGATTAGCATATGCTGTGAACAGAGAAAGAATATTCCGATCGGCGTTAAAGTCGGCGTGGACGAAAGGAGTCTATCATGTTTCAGCATATTCTGGTACCACTCGATGGCTCTGCCTGCTCAGAACGAGCGCTACCCGTTGCGGCACAGATTGCTCGCGCTACGGGTGGTACTATCGTACTGGCAAGGGCGTTGCCTCCGGGGATAGAGACCGCATGGTATGCGGTGGGGTCAGCGCCTCTGATGGAAGAGGCGATAGACGCGGAACTGGAGGAGGCGGAAGAGTACCTGAACGATGTCGCCCAGGCACAGGTCTTAACCGGCATTAAGGTAACGAAGCAGATTCTGACGAATAGACCGGCTTCGTCTATTGTCGATGCTACAAGGATGCTACAGGCTGACCTGATCGTGATGTGCAGTCACGGGGCAACGGGTTTCAAGCGCTGGCTGCTGGGCAGTGTGACGCAGGAAGTAATGCGCCACAGTCCGGTTCCCGTTCTGGCTTTACGCGATGGTTGTGATCAGCCGACCGGTTCTTTTCCAGATGGCTCTCGCCCATTACATACCTTCACCACGGTTGTAGCGCTGGATGGTTCTCGGCTGGCCGAAGAGACGCTTATACCAGCAGCGACGCTCACGGCAGCCATTGCCTCGCCGGTACGCGGTGGCTTGCATCTCACACGAATAGTCAAGCTGCCATCACCTGACCAGAAACATGGTGTTGAGCCTGAACTGAGAGAGCAGGCACTTTATGAAGCAAAGTGTTACCTGCGCGAGCTTACCGAGTGGCTTCTTGAAGGGCCTGTGGGGAAGCTGAACCTGACAGTGAGTTGGTCGATCACGATAGGTGAGGATGTCGCGCAAGCGCTGATCCGGGTCGCCGAACACGGAGAGGATGCGAAGGGTGTGCGCGTCTTCGGCGGCTATGACATGCTGGCAATGGCCACTCATGGCAGAAGCGGCTTCAACCGCTTGATGCTGGGCAGTGTCACCGAGCAGGTGCTGGGTACTACCAGGCTTCCTCTCTTCATTGTTCATGCATTCGAAGCAGCGTCCCAACCTCATACTCAGAGTAGTGCAGAAGATCACGTTCGGAGCCAGGTCAATCAACTCTAACGGAGAAGCAAGAGCAGGCCTCTATGGCCTGCTCTTGCCGTATTTCTGGTAGATCTGGCTTGCTGCTACAAAGTTTGCATTACAACTGGGCGGGAAATTCTCCGAATTCTCCTCTTGTCTCAGCCCAGGCAAACAACCTGTCGGTCTCTCCATCGGCCGCTTCCATCTGTATCACCTTACCGGGACTCACCACCAGCAGCGGCAGGTTGGTATGGTGCAGAACACGCTCTGTGATACTGCCCGGTATCCAGCGCGGGATGGTGCTGCGGGCATGAGTGGCCATAGCGATCATGTTGTAGCCGTGATAGCAGCCCTTGTCTGGCCTGTCTGTAGCTTCTGGCTAACACAACCAGATCACAGGCAACCATTTTTCTCTCACAAAATGCTCACAGGTCATCAGGAAAGCGCTCAGATTGACGGCGTGCTGGCAGAGAGGTTGTGATACGCGTGAGAGATTGAAGGATAGCGTTGTGATGGTGTTGTGACCCCGGCTTTGTATGCTTAAAAACAGAGAGACATCATTCCGCTGCTGATCTGGCAGCTTTATATAGAAGGGCAGGGTTCCAGCGTTGCAATCCTGCCCTTCACAATGAAACCAGCAGATTTGTTTGAGAGAGTGGAGAGAGCAATGGAACACAACTGGATAACGGCGGAGGGCAACGAGGCTGTAGCGACGATAGCTCATGCTTTAAGCGAGGTCATCGCCATCTACCCGATTACACCTTCGACCCCGATGGGCGAATTTGCCGATGCATGGTCGGCAGCAGGCCGTGCCAACCTGTGGGGAACGGTGCCATTAGTGATAGAGATGCAGTCGGAGGGAGGCGCAGCCGGAGCCATTCACGGAGCCTTGCAGACCGGCTCGCTGGCAACGACCTTTACCGCATCACAGGGCCTCCTGTTAATGATTCCCAATATGTACAAAATTGCCGGTGAGTTGACGCCGACCGTCTTCCACGTGGCAGCCCGCTCGCTGGCCACGCAGGCTTTGTCAATCTTCGGCGATCACTCCGATGTCATGGCGACCCGTGCCACGGGCTTTGCTATGCTGGCCTCCAATTCGGTGCAGGAGGCGCAGGACCTGGCTCTGATTGCCCACGCCTCTACGCTGGAGGCGCGAGTGCCCTTCCTGCATTTCTTCGATGGTTTCCGTACATCACATGAGATCAACAAGTTCGAGCAACTGGATAGCGAAACGATCCGTGCTATGATCGACGATACACTGGTGATCGGCGCACCGGCAGCGAGCGCTCTCGCCCGATCATCCCTTCATTCGCGGCACCGCTCACAATCCCGATACGTACTTCCAGGCGCGTGAGAGCGTCAATCCCTCCTACCTTGCCTGCCCGGCCATCGTCCAGAAGGCGATGGACCGCTTCGCCGAACTGACCGGGCGTCATTACCGCCTGTTCGACTATGTGGGCGCGCCCGATGCCGAGCGCGTGATCGTGCTCATGGGTTCGGGCGCCGAGACGGTGCAGGAAATGGTGGCGTACCTGAGCGCCCGCGAGGAAAAAGTGGGCGTGCTCAAAGTTCATCTCTTCCGCCCGTTCTCGATGAAAGACTTCCTGCAGGCGCTGCCGCCTACGGTACAAACGCTGGCCGTGCTTGATCGCACAAAAGAGCCGGGCAGCGCAGGCGAACCACTCTACCTGGACGTGGTCGCCGCGCTCAACGAGGGACGGCAGACAGCCTGGGGGGCTGTCCTATGCGACCTTGAGGGAGCATCGAAGCGTCCGCGGGTGATCGGCGGACGCTATGGCCTCTCCTCGAAGGAGTTCACCCCGGCCATGGTCAAGGGCATCTTCGAGGAGATGCGCAGGGACGAGCCGAAAAACCACTTCACCATCGGCATCGACGATGACGTGACACGGACAAGCCTGGCCTATGATCCCAGCCTGCTCGCTCGACCAGCGTGGCACCGTGCAATGTGTCTTCTGGGGCCTGGGTTCCGATGGCACGGTGGGAGCCAACAAAAACTCCATCAAGATCATCGGCGAGGAGACGGAGAACTACGCGCAGGGCTACTTCGTCTACGACTCCAAGAAATCTGGCTCGGTGACGATCTCGCACCTGCGTTTCGGTCCGCATGCCATCCACGCGCCCTACCAGATCGGGGCTGGTGAAGCTGACTTTGTGGCCTGCCACCAGTTCACCTTCCTGGAACGCTTTGACGTGCTCAAATATGCCCGTCCCGGCGGCGTCTTCCTGCTCGACAGCCTCTACGGCCCGCGGGAGGTCTGGCAGCACCTGCCCATCGAGGTACAGCAGGAACTGCGGGCGAAAAACCTGCGTTTCTATGTGATCGACGCGCATAAAGTGGCACACGAGACGGGCATGGGCGCCCGTATCAATACGGTGATGCAGACCTGTTTCTTCGCCATCAGTGGCATCCTACCGCGTGAAGAGGCGATCAGGCAGATCAAGCAGAGCATCAAGAAGACCTACGGCAAGCGCGGCGAAGCAGTGGTGCAGCGCAACTTCCAGGCCGTAGACCAGACGCTGCAGGGCCTCTACGAGGTGGATGTCGCTGCTGTCAGCATGCAGGAGAGTGCCAGCACAGAAGCCACTGTTGCAACGGCAGCAGGCGTAGCAGTGGCACAGAGGCGATCACCCGTTGCACTGCCCATGCTGCAACGCCGCCCGCCTGTGCCGGAGCAAGCGCCCGCTTTCGTGCGCAACGTGATCGGCCCGATGATTGCCCTGGAAGGCGATAGCTTGCCGGTCAGCGCCCTGCCCTTCGATGGTACCTATCCCTCTAACACCGCCTGCTGGGAGAAGCGCAACATCGCCGAAGAGATACCGGCCTGGGATCCGAGCATCTGTATTCAGTGCGGTAAATGCACGATGGTCTGCCCGCACGCGGTCATTCGCATGAAGGTTTTCGACCCCTCGTACCTTGAGCAGGCACCGGAGACCTTCCAATCGATGGATGCGCACTTTAAAGAATTTCCCGGCATGAAATATAGCTTGCAGGTCGCGCCCGAAGACTGTACCGGCTGTGGCCTCTGCGTCGAAGCCTGTCCGGTCAAAGACAAGCGCAACGTGGGGCATAAGGCGATCAATATGGCTACGCAGCCTCCATTACGCGAGCAGGAGAAGGTCAACTGGGAGTTTTTTCGCTCCCTGCCGGATATTCGAGGCGACCATCTCAACCTGGCGGCTATCAAGAACTCGCAGTTGCTCACGCCGCTTTTTGAGTTCTCCGGTGCCTGTTCCGGCTGCGGCGAAACGCCCTACATCAAACTGGCAACGCAGTTGTTCGGTGACCGCATGATCGTTGCCAACGCCACCGGTTGCTCATCCATCTATGGCGGCAACCTGCCCACAACACCCTGGAGCGTCAATGCCGAGGGGCGCGGCCCGGCCTGGGCGAACTCGCTCTTTGAAGACAACGCGGAGTTTGGCCTGGGCATGCGCCTGACACTGGATAAGCAGGAAGAGTATGCGCGCGAACTGCTCGGGCAACTCACCGGAGTTGTTGGTGAAGAACTGGCTAACGCCCTGCTCAACGCTGATCAATCCAACGAAGCAGGCATCCAGGGACAGCGCGAGCGTGTCGCCATTCTGAAGAGACGTTTGGACGCTCCTTCAAAGTCGCATGGACAGGCCCCCAGCCTGTCTGCCGGGATTGCGGATGCGCAACAGGAGGCCCTCGCACGCAACCTGCTGGCTATCGCGGATGTGCTGGTGCGCAAGAGCGTCTGGATCATCGGCGGCGACGGCTGGGCCTATGATATCGGCTACGGTGGCCTCGATCACGTCCTGGCCTCCGGGCGCAACGTTAACATCCTGGTGCTCGATACCGAGGTGTATTCCAACACTGGCGGCCAGGCCTCGAAGTCCACACCGCGGGCGGCAGTCGCCAAATTCGCGGCTCGCGGCAAGGCCATGCCCAAGAAAGACCTGGGCATGCTGGCAATGTCCTACGGTTATGTCTATGTCGCCCGTGTGGCGATGGGGGCCAACGACCAGCAAACCCTGCGCGCCTTTATTGATGCCGAGGCCTACGACGGTCCATCGCTCATCATTGCTTATAGCCATTGTATCGCCCACGGCATCGATATGGCGAAGGGCCTGGAACAGCAGAAACTGGCGGTGCTGTCTGGCTACTGGCCGCTCTATCGCTACAATCCCGACCTGTTCAATGAGGGCAAGAACCCGTTGACCCTCGACTCCAGAGAGCCGAGCATCCCGCTGGAGCAATTTGCCTACAATGAGACGCGCTTCAAGATGCTGCTGCAAAGCAACGAGGAACGCGCCGAAATGCTGATGCGCGAAGCCAGAGGGGATGTGAAGCAACGCTGGGAAACATACCGACAGTTGGCCGCAGAGCCAGTAGCAGTGCATAAGGAGAATAGTCATGCCTGATCTCACCACGACCTATCTGGGTCTGCCATTGAAAAATCCGCTCGTGGTATCCGCTTCGCCGCTCTCGAAAAAGGTAGCGATGGCGCAGTTCCTGGAAGAGTGTGGCGCGGCGGCCATCGTGATGTATTCGCTCTTCGAAGAGCAGATCACCCACGAGAGCCAGGCACTGAATCATTACCTGGAACGGGGAACCAACTCTTACGCCGAGTCGCTGAGCTACTTCCCCGACCTCGACCATTACAATCTGGGGCCGGAGCCATACCTCGAACACCTGTATCGAGTCAAACGGGCAGTGAATATTCCCGTCATTGGCAGTCTGAACGGCATTTCATCGGGTGGCTGGATCGAGTATGCGCGTAAGATCGAGCAGGCGGGTGCAGATGCGCTGGAACTCAACATCTACTACCTGCCAACCGACCCCGGTCTGAACAGTGCGGAACTGGAGGAGAGCTATGTAAACCTGGTGGCAAACGTGCGAGACACAGTGAGCATTCCGGTCGCGCTCAAACTCAGCCCGTTCTTCACAGCCTTGCCCAGTATAGCCATGCGCTTCGCGCAGGCGGGAGCTGATAGCCTGGTGCTCTTCAACCGTTTCTACCAGCCCGACCTGGACCTGGAGACGTTGGAGGTCGTACCCAACCTGGACCTGAGCACCTCGCGCGACCTGCGCCTGCCCTTGCGCTGGATCGCGCTGCTCTACGGGCGTATTCCCACCGATTTTGCCCTCACCGGCGGTGTGCATACTGCGCAAGATGTGCTCAAGGCCATGATGGCGGGCGCGAACGTGGCGATGATGGCATCAGAACTGCTCGCTCACGGCGCGCATCGTCTGACAGCCATTCTCACAGATATAGAGCAATGGATGGTGGAGCACGAATACGAAGCCATCACGCAGATGCGTGGCAGCATGAGCCAGCAGGCCGTTGCCGACCCGGCGGCCTTCGAGCGCGCCAACTACATGAAGGCTCTCAGCAGCTTCAATCGCTACCTGAGCTAGCGTAAGTGTCATCCCTTTGTTACTTTCCTGTGAGAAAAAAGCCGGAGATTGTGAGAGGCATGTGATACTGGCAAGCTATACTTGCAGCATGAAAGTACAAACAAACCTGGTAACAGTCGGTTAGTGAATGATTTGTCCTTCAGCAAAAAACCGCCATCTCAAGCGGGAGGCGGAATGGAATTGGTCAGCACAAAAGAAAGGTGGCTTCTCATGTCAGAGAATGAATTTCGTCGGCCCGTTTCCGTTGACTTTGCCCCGGCCGGGAGCGTGTGCGAGTGGTGTGGCCAGCCCGCGATAGAGCAACTTACTGCTATTGGTGGAAAGGCGCACAACGAGGGTGGCTTCTTCTGTCGTACCTGTGGTGATGAGTTTATACAGGCTGTAGCTGAATCGCTGAGTAGAGAGATTCCAGTTATGAGCGCTGAGGAAATCAGTGGGGCACTCGTCGGTCGTGATTGATCGCCGTCCGTGATATATCCACCTGTAGAGCGAGCGAGCCGATGAAAGAAAGAGTTCATCGGCTCGCTCGCTGATGCTTTCTGTTTAGAGTGTAATGGCTCCTGTTGAGCTATCGATGTGAATGGGAACACCGGTTAAAGGTTGCTGGGCCGGCGGCTGGACAACGGCTCCATTTTTTGAGGGATCGAAGACGGCACCGTTCTTTTGCTTTTTATGCAGGAATTGTTGAAGGGAGGGACGAAGCTTCGTCCCTCCCTTCACTAAACATTGGATAAAGGTTATGGAACAGTAACAGCTGGTTCCTGAGCGCTGCGTTCGACCTGACGGGTAGTGTGGCGGCGTGCCATGCTGCGGTTGGCATTCATCAAAAGTCGCACGAAGAGCCAGCCTGCGACGATGGCCACACCTGCCAGCGAGATCCACATGATGGTGAGGGCCACTCCCACATTAGTGTTGCTGGTGAAGAACTGTCCGAAGCCGGACAGATACGCCTGGCTGGTTGCCTCAACGGCGAAGACCTGCGGGATGTAGTAGAGCGTCGCTCCCAGCACCAGGAAGACGGTAGCGAGGCGGTACGCGGTTGCATCATCGTCCACGCGGCGCGAGAGTTTGACCGCCAGCGCAATCAGCAGGCAAAGTGTTGCCAGCGGCCCCGTAATCGGCAGGGCCGCGTTAGCCACGATGTTGGGCGAGAAGAAGATCCAGCCCACAGCAAAGGTGACCAGCAGCACGGCGTCGCGCATCAACAGGTACGACATCCACCAGACATCGGCACCCAATCGCAGACCGCAGCGCCGCAGCGTGCGCAGGACATAGGGCCGCCCCAGGTGGAGCATCAGGGTCATGGTCCACAGGGCAGGGATAAAGGCGACAATTGTACTTACCAGCCACTGCGAGCCGCCCTGGATCAACGCCTGAGTGATGGCATTGGCGATATCATCGGGTTTCATGGTTATGCTCCTTTACTCGTTGAGGTAGTCTCCTGTACTTCAGCACGTCCGCCGGTTCTGAGAACGTAGATGGTGGCGATAGCGCCCATGATGGCAAACAGCGCCGTCGCGATGTATCCGATACCAACGGCCCAGTTTGGATTGCTGTTCGTCACCAGGAAGTTGCTGATGTTAGCCATGGCTCCGGCGGCAATAGCGTTACCTTGCACCCCGACCACGTAGGGGATGAAGTAGAGGCCCGCACCCACGGCAAGCAGGCCGGTCACAAGCCGGAAATCACGCAGGTTGTTATCGGGATCACCCATCAATTTCACCAGCAGCACACCGAAGAGAGCCGCTGCTGCCAGCGCACCGGTCAAGGGCAACTGGTCGGTGGTGACCACGTCCGGGAAAAAGAACATGAAACTCATCACCACGCCGGAGACAATCAGCAGATCACGCAGGGCAATGTAGACCAGCCAGAGCAGGTCAGCGCCCAGTCGCAGGGTGAAGCGGTCGATCATATCCAGGATATAAGGACGGCCCAGGTGCAGCCCCAGGATCGCCAGCCACATGATGGGCAGAACAGCAGCGAGCGTTCCCTCCAGGAATTGTTCGCCGCCCGCGTTGATGCCCGAAATGATGGCATTAGTCAGGTCTTGAACTGACATCGACATTTCTCCTTTCAGGAGTGAGAAGACAACAACAGTACACTATCTCGTCTTTGCAGCCACCATTTCGGGAGCAATCACCTTGACGGATGGGCAAAGATAGGCCAGGTCACAACGCAGGCAGCGGCTCGCTTCGCGACGCGCCTGTTGCTCGGTAAAGCCGAGGGCAAATTCAACGGAGCGATCTCGTGCCGCCTCGGAGGAGCGCAGTGGCATTTCCTCGCGTGGAGTAGGACGCACATCCAGCGCAATGGTTCCATCCTCTGGCAGCGTCGATGCTGTCTCGAATTCATCCTCCGGCATCTCCAACACATGAGCTGGCGAAAGGTGCGACAGGTAGGCATGGATGGAACGCGCAGCTTTGCGACCGTGTGCGGCAGCGTGAATGATCGATCTGGGACCATAGGTGACATCACCGGCAGCGAAGACGCCAGGAGCCCCGGTTGCCAGTGTTTCCGGGTTAATCAACAGGCCGCCCCAGGGTGCTACCATCACACTGGTTCCTTCCGGCAAGAAGGAGGGGTCGGGAGCCTCTCCAATGGCGACCAGAATTTTGTCGACGACGAGATCGAAGATTTCGCCGGGTATGGGAACAGGTCGGCGGCGTCCCCTGTCATCCGGCTCGCCGAGTTGCATGCGCTGGCAGCGGACCGCCTGCACCTGTCTCTGCTCCGCACCCAGAATCTCGACGGGCGCGACCAATTCGTGCAGCTGGATGCCTTCCTCAATGGCGGCGCGCACCTCTTCGCTCTGCGCAGGCATCTCGTGTTGCGTGCGACGGTAGAGAATGTGAACGTGCTGCGCGCCCGCACGAAGCGCGGAACGTGCCGCGTCCATCGCCGTGCTGCCGCCGCCAACGACGGCCACCGTACCCTCAATGCGTGTCTCAGGATTCAGGTTATATTCCTTGAGAAAGGTGGTTGCCGGAATCACGCTCTGCAAATCTTCTCCGGGAACGCCCAGACGCTGGCTTAATTGCGCGCCCACCGCCAGCAGGACGGCATCATAGTCACGCTGTAACTCATCGAGACTCACGTCCCGACCAATCGCCGTATTGAGCTGGATCGCGACTCCCAGCTCGCGCATGGCATCAATATCGCGATTTATCTCCGCTCGCGGCAGGCGATATGCGGGGATGCCGATAGCCATCATGCCACCGGCGACCGGCATGGCGTCGAAGACGGTCACGCCATAGCCCCGGCGAGCCAGGTAGTAGGCCGCACTCAGACCGGTAGGACCGGCTCCCACGATGGCAACCACTTCCGCCCGCTTTTCCTTTGCAGGACGAATGTGACGTGCCGTTCGCGAGCCATGATCGGTGGCAAAGCGTTTCAAGTCGCGAATGGCGATGGGTGCGTCGAACTCGCCCCGTCGGCAGACATCCTCACAGGGGGCGGTACAGACGCGCCCGCAGATGGATGGGAAGGGATTGGGTTCTGCTGCGATCTGTAATGCCTCGTCGTAACGGCCCTGCGCAATCAGGCTGACATAGAGGCCCGCGTTGGTGCCAACTGGACAGGCGGCCTGGCAGGGAGCGCGTAAATCCTCTCTGCGCTCGCCCAGCCAGCTGCGCCAGCTCTGCCACGTCGCCTTGCGCTCGGCAACATGCCAGGCATGGTCAGTTCCCCACGGCGTCTCACCCGGCTCTTCAGGCGTGGCTCGCGTGTAGGCATCCAGTGGAAGCCAGCCCTCTTCTGGCGGCAGGTGGGAGACATCTCCTCGCTGCGCGTATCGAACTACTTTGATATGTCCTTCGATGGTAATAGCGTTGGTGGGACATTCCTGCGCGCAGACCTGGCAGCCGATACAGGTGGCGACCTGGATCGGAGCCAGCATCATCCAGGAACGCTCGCCATTCTCACCCGGGATAGGACTGAGTCGTTCGTCGTCACTTCCCAGCGTGCCATTTCCAGTCGGACGACTCATATCCAGGCAGCGCACCGGGCAAAGGTCCATACAGATGCCGCAGTTGATACAGGTTTGGTGATTGACTTGAAAACGATAGGCCATGGTGCCTCCTTTCAGGCAATAACCGTCGTGCGATCTTTTGCTCCGCCATGCTTTACAGGTAGGAGCACTCGCAGTACCTGGCTCTACGTACAATTGCTTATTGCACAAAGCATAAGGCGCAAAAATCACAGCTACATCACAAAGAAGGGGCAAAAAATCACAGGAAGCACTCAAAGGCGCTGATCTCGTAGAAACTACGGTTGCAGTTCCCTGGCCTACTTACTGGTTCCGATTGGCGTTGTTGTGATCTCAGTCACCTGTCTCTTCATATCGGGTGGCCGTACGATCAGGAGTGGGAGCCGTGTAGCAAGAAGAGCGCGACCGGTGACGCTGCCCATCGTTAGTAGTTGCAGGCCGCCATAGCCGTGCGTAGTCATTGCAAGTAACTGGGAAGGTCGCACGATATTTGTACCCTCTATCATTTCCCCGGAGTTCGTGCTTTCACCACTCTCCGCCACTCTAGCAATGCCCACGGCAATGTCACTATCGATGGTGACCGAGCCGGTGAAAGAGAGGCCAGAACCGGCAAGACTGTCGGCAAGTTGACCCGAACGAAGACACTGCAGAGTTGTCTGGATATATCCCTTTGCCCTCTCTAAGATGGCTTCCCTATCGCTATAGCCGCTCAAATCGTTTGCCGGCATCACAACAACGCGCAGGAGGTGAAGCGTCCCCTGCCCAGGGGCTGACAATGCAGCGATAAGCTTTCCGGCGGGCACAATGGCCTCCTCCGCTCGCTTCGAGCCGTCTAACGGGATGAGCGCCTGCAGAGAGCTTTCTGGTGCCAGAGTACCGACCAGGTCAGGTCCCTCGTCTCGCTGTATCAGGACTGGTACGGGAGAGAGCCGGGCCATTTTTTCCGCAATACTGCCCAGTATCCAGCGTGGCATACCTGCATAGCCATGGCTCGACATTATCACGAGATCGCTGCGGTGCCTGTCTATAGCAGTGAGAATGGCCGGAGCTATATCCGCCACCTCCGCCTCTGTCTCTACAGCAATGTCGCGAAGTTCGGGTGATTGGGCAATACGATCCAGGTAGGACTTTGCTTTCGCCAGTTCAATATTCACGATCGGCGCTATTGCTATTGGCTCAAAAGCCATATATGAAACCAGTTCGGGTGGGTAGCTTAAAGCGCGAAACAGGGTGATACTGCCTCCGCTCGCCCGTGCCAGCCTCTCCGCAAGAGGAAGCGCCCGCTCTGCCCGTGCTGACCCATCCAGCGGTACCAGAATACGTTGCAACATTGTTTAACTCCTTTCACAATTATCGCCAGTTCGTTCGTCCCTCGAACCAAAGCAGGTATCCTTACATACCTGTTGTCAGTATGCTCCATACTAGAGGAACCATATACAAGCATATGCTTTCCTGCTCACAACGGCATCACATGGAAGAACGCTGTTCTCACGATTGCATCACGATTTGACACTGCCAGCACTTCAGGTGCTGATCCTCGGAATTGTGCTATGATGTACAAGGTGTATTTTCTCAGCGAGAAGGGCGACAGTCATCCGTGAATGTGATGTGAAAGGAAGGATATCATGGCCTTTGAGAGCAACCTTGCCTATGACACTTTACATCCCCATTTTCAGGACCGCGTGCAACTGCGTGAACCACTTTCAAAGCATAGTTCTTTTGGGGTTGGAGGTCCCGCTGATATCTGGCTCTCGATTGAACAACGGCAGGAACTGCACGATCTCGTGAGTTTATGCGCGCAACAGGGCTGGCCACTGCTTGTGGTAGGAGCTGGTTCCAACATTCTCTATGCCGATGCTGGCGTGAGAGGCGTTGTCGCCACCAGCATGGCGATGCAAAACTATTATCTGGAAGATGAATTGGAGAACAGCGCCCTGCTTGTTGCTGATGCCGGGGTGCGCTGGGGGCCCTTGCTCAGGGACCTGTTTTCTCGTGGATGGGGCGGTCTGGAATTTGCCCTCACCATTCCAGGCACGCTTGGAGCAGGCATTATCAGTAATGTCGGCACGCGCAACCAGAATTTAGGGCAGGCACTCGAGTGGATTGAGGTTCTGGACGCGCGCAATTGTAACCGTGAGATGAATGAACCGGTAACATTTCCCGTGCTGGCATTTCGTCGCTACCAGCATGATGAGTTAGATCTCAGCTATCGTCATAGCCGGTTCCGCAACCATCGACTCGCCTATATTGATAGGCAGGGCAAATTAGTATTGCCTGAACGTCATCTGATTGACCCTGCCGAACTGGTCGTCACCGTAGCTTTACGTGTGCAGCGACAAGACCCCACAGCCCTTCTTGCGCTCTTACAGCAGCAGACGCAGGAGCGCAAAGAGGAGGATCCAGAGCGACGACATGCTGGCTCTATTTTTAAAGACCCGGCGGGAGCTAGCGCACGGATCCTCATTGAACAATCTGGCCTGGCAGGAAAGACCCGGGGCAACGCGCAGATCTCGCCGCGCAATGCGAACTATATTGTGAATCCAGGAGGAGCCACAGCCTCTGATATTGCCGCTCTAATCATTGAAGCTCATCAGCAAGTGCTGGCACAGACTGGCATCCATCTTGAGCCAAATGTCGAGCTTCTGGGGGATTGGGCTGAGTACACATCTTAGCGTTCGCTGATGCGGTTTCTTTAAGGAAGTGGGCTTGATGCAATCGCTATTATCGGTGTAAGAGAAACAGGAGAGCGGCACTCCACATGAAGTGCCGCTCTCCCGTTTCTTATAGCCCAACGTGTAGCTCAAATCTGATAGTCCATTTCCCAGGGTTGCTCGCCGTTCCAGCCCTGGGTCAGTTCCTGGTGCCGCTCCAATGGCTCACCGCCTTTGACCAGTAATTCGGCGGGTTTGGAGGCTACTACTGAGTTTGGCGGCACCGATTCCAGAACCAGCGCCATCGCCCCGATCTTGCTACCTTTGCCGATAGTGATGGGGCCAAGAATAGCAGCGCCTACACCGATAGTCACGTCATCCTCGATAGTGGGGTGGCGCTTCTGCTTTCGGCCCGGCCCGCGCCTCCACCAGCCTGTTGCGCCCAGCGTCACCTGGTGATAGAGCATCACATTGTTGCCGATCACCGTTGTCTCCCCGATCACGACGCCTGCTCCATGATCGATAAAAAAGCGTTTGCCGATCTGTGCCCCCGGATGTATCTCGATGCCGCCCGTGATGAAACGCGCAAACTGCGAGATCAAGCGCGGAACAAAGGGAATATGGGCCTTGTAGAGCGCGTGGGCAATGCGGTGATAGAAAATTGCCCACAGGCCCTGATAGAGCAGCGCCTCAAAAATAGTGCGACAGGCCGGGTCTTTCTCAAATATGACATCGAAAGCATCAGGCCAGTGAGTCGTTCTGCGCGGCGTCTTCGTAGGTGCGGGAATATACACTCCAGGAGGAAGCTGTGGAAGATGAGAAAAATCATGCTCAGCGTGCGCATCGTACTCGCTATTACTCTTTTCCTCTGGAATGCTCTGTGTCATCTATTCATCCTCTCGAAACGAGGTAATCAATGCCTTATGTCTTCTTGGAAGTGTATTGCAGGCCGGTGGGGTTGTCAAGGGCCAGGGCGAAGCGTGGGAACAAGAATAGAGGTGATGAGCCAGGACGGAGGCCAGCTCCGTCCCTACTAACCGCGATTCGACCAGGGAGATGGTCGTAGTTGGTAGGGACGGAGCTGGCCTCCGTCCTGATTTCCCACCCATAGCTCTCTGCACATCAGCTATCGAACGAGCTTATGTTTGAAAGCTAGCCGCGATGGGGAAGTTGCTGCAAGGACCAGCGATTGCCGTCGGGATCGCTAAAGTAGACGAAATGCCCCCAGTCCTGCACATCGATCTCGCTCACTTCAGCGCCTCGTTTGAGCAGTTCCTCGCGCATGGCTCTCGCGTCCTCGACCACCATTTGCAGCCCTTTTTGCGATCCCGGTACCATATCTGTAATCCCAACTCCAATCACAATTGAGCAGGCAGAACCGGGAGGGGTAAGCTGGACGAAACGAAGGTCATCCCGGACCTGGTAGTCATGATCCGCGTGAAAGCCAATCTTCTCGGTATAAAAAGCTTTTGCGCGGTCAACGTCTGAGACGGGTACAGCGACCAGTTCGAGTTTCATCTGCATGTCAGTCATTGTAGCTTTCCTTTCTGTGTACTTAACTGTTCTTCTGCTTCAAGTATACTCTGAAAGGAGGACAGAACCGACCCTCCTTTCAACAAATATTCTCATGGGAAAAGAATTTGCAATGACTGTGCAACAGAAAGGAAGGCCCAAAAAATGGGCTAACAATGCTATTGACAATTCGCAAGGTACTCATTATACTGGTGTTGCATCGAACGTTGTGGTGACCGTAGCTCAATAGGTAGAGCTCTGGATTGTGGCTCCAGCGGTTGTGGGTTCAAGCCCCATCGGTCACCCTATTTCCCCTCCTCTAGTTTCTCATTGTGTGGCTTTCTATATAGTTTGTCCACTGTGGACAGACTATACTTCCATAGTGTTACTCCGCGAAGGATATCTGCCACAATTTGCTCATAGGTCAATGCTCCTCGGACGCCCCCGCAGCCGACGGTATTTTGAGGCTGTCTGCGAACTCCCACACAACGGGAAGTAGGCGCTCAGGCTGCTCGATCTGGGGGAGGTGGCCTGCCTCTGGGATGAGTATGAAGCGAGCATTGGGCAACGATTGGGCATATGCGCGCCCGTAATCAGGGTCTATAATGCCATCGCTATCGCCCCAGACAACCAGTGCTGGAATCCTCACACGAGCCAGTCGGCGACGCAACTTCGGATCGCTCATTCCTGGCCCTCGCCCGTAGACGGCAAGCGTCCGCAAGTTCGCTGCTCTCTCTGCGATCTGCTCAGGGCTGAGAGTGGCAGGGTCGATGCGGAAAGCAGCCGGGTTGTGATAGCTCAGTGCTAACAACTCACCGGGCGTCAAAGGCGACACATCAACGATTTCGTGACCATCGACCTGGATACCCGCTGCATCAATGAGGACAATGCTGCTGAGGCGTGTAGCGTCTCGCACGGCTAGTTCAGATGCGATCCATCCGCCTATCGAGGAGCCGATAACCATGACCTCGTGAAGGTCAAGCCGTTCGAGTAGTTCGAGATAGGTGAGGGCAAGATCGTCGATACTGTCGAACCACTCCGGTCGTGGCTCACCTGCAAAGCCGGGATGGGTTGGCGTCAAGACATGTGCATGCCTGGACAATGCTTCAGAGAGGCCAGCCACACTCTGTGGTCCAGCACCGCCATGCAAGACGAGTATGGGACGACCGCTGCCTCGCTCTTCGATACGCACGGTCAAGCCATCGGCGAAGGTCTCTTTTCGAGTCTTCACCGGAG
This sequence comes from uncultured Chloroflexia bacterium, assembly GCA_963736995.1. GTDB lineage: Bacteria > Chloroflexota > Ktedonobacteria > Ktedonobacterales > Ktedonobacteraceae > CADDYT01. The sequence continues at coordinate 257,823 of CAVTRB010000002.1, read as the reverse complement.
AAGGTAGAGTACTCATGGAATCCATCCTTTCTGTTAAAAAACCACATTTGTGTCATAACGGGCCATCAGCTCAGCGAGCTGTTGCCGGTCGGGAGAAGACGATACTTCATAGAGCTGGCTCAATTCCTCAAAGTAGCTCAGATAGCGCGCAGGCGTAAAGGTGTTGAGGAAACGAGCGGGTTTCTGCGTTGGATTGCTGAACGAATGGGTGACCCCAACAGGCACCATCACGAATGATCCCTGACCGGCCCGCACTGTTTCCGTTCCCACCACAAACTCCAGTTCGCCCTCGAGGATGTAAAAACCTTCTTCATGCGCATGATGGATATGAGGAGGAGGTGTATTGTGGCCTTGAGGAGGCACTTCAAATTCAGCGAGGCCGAGTGTTCCCCGCGTATGCGTCCCATCCTCCCTGACTACCATATGAACATCACCAAGTCGAAGAGCGTGTCCTTCACTCGCCTTCAGTACGACAGCATCCATGACAAAATCCTTTCTGTTGTTGATTGCTTGAACAAGCAATACAACTTACAAATGAAACAGGTACAATCCGTCAAATGGTATTATGGAAATGAGGTCTGTTCGCCGTGTGCTGGCATATCACACGCTAACAAACCGTGCAGCATGCGCGCAAGCAAGTTATAAGGAGTATCAAGATCGAAGGTCGGATCCATGATCTTTTGCAGCGCCAGCCCATCGAAGACAGAGAGCAGTAGAGCGGCCAGAGCAATTGCATCAAGAGATGCGGCTTTCACGCCCTCTGTAGGACCCATCTTCTCCGCGACTTTTGCAATCACGGTGCTAAGCTCCTGGCGTCGCTGTGCCATCCGTTCTCGCACCCTCGGCTCAAGGAGAGGATTGTGGAGACCAAGCGAGAACGATTCATAGCGCAGGCGATACACATCCGGGTCCTGGTCTACACGTTCATGCAGTTGTGTTAAGAGCGCTTCCAGCGATTGATCGGCAGGCATGTGTTCGATGAGGTGTTCCAATCGTTGATGGAAACGCTGACCAGCGGCTTGCAATACCTCAACGAGCAACTGATCTTTGCCGCCAAAGTAATAATGCACCAGGCCAGGGGCTGCATGGGCCTCGCGTGAGATTTCCCTCAGCGTAGTCGCTTCGTATCCCTTCTCTGCCAGCACCCTGGAGGCTGCGGCGATAATACGTTCTCTCGTCTTTTGCTGTTCTTCTGATTGCTCAGATTTCGTATATTGCTTGCTCATGCAAGCAATATACCATAATTTGCAAGAAATTACAAGGGGATATGTGCAAAGAGGTCTGCTGAATTCTTGACAGAATACGATATATCGCCTATGATTGCAAACGTCTCCGCGATCGAGCCAGGGCTGGGTGATCGCTTCGGACTGCTCCCAGGCGATAGAGGGCGTAACGACGAAGACACGATGGATTAAATTTTCACCTCTTCTCAAGAGGCAAGCATTGGGTGAAAGGAAGGGAACAAAGAAACATGACTCTCGCTACCGTCCTTGACTTCGTGAATGTGTTCTTTGCTGGTCTCCTGGCTGGCGTAGAGTTTGTGATCCACTACGGTTTGCGCACGCCTGTCGAGGTATTGGACGAACAGTCGCAGATCCGGTTGCGCCAGGCAATGGTGCTGAGGCTGCGTGTGCTGGTGCCCGCCTTTTTTGTACCGACGGCAATTTCAGGCATTGCCGTAACGGTTCTCGATGGTGCCGCACCCGGCTTTGTATTCCGTTGCGCAGGAGTGCTTGCCATACTCATCTGGGTCTTGATCAGGGTCATCGGCACCGTCCCTATCAACAGTGCCACGCTCAGCTGGCAGCCCGGCGCGCCGCCAGAGAATTGGAAGGCGCAAGTCAACCACGCCGAGCGCTTCCATATTGTTGGTGTCTGGGCAGCGGTGATGGCATTTGCTTTCTTCTTGACAGCCGTGGCACTCAAACTGGCTGTTCATTGAGCTTTGAGAAAGGAGCATCAATCCATGAAAAGAATCTTCCACTGTTTAAGATCAACTATCAATTCCTCTTCTCAAGCTCAGCAATTACCTGCTCGGTCAGCTTCTCAGGGTCGCTTTCAAAGAGGACGACGGAGTTGGATTTTTTGCGCAGGCGGGGGAACCAGTCGGGCAGTTGGTCGGCGAGACCACCGGTGCCGGTGAGGACGCCAATGGGTTTGCCTTCGTAGATCAGGTTGGTGAACTCGTTGAGCGTCCCCCAGCTGCCGGAGATGATGATACCCGCATCGCTGTTGATGGTGGAGATGACGTTGCGGTACTTCAGGCGTTCCGACCAGTCTTGCGCCGCCGACGCTGGCTGCTTGATGAACAGGTCGAGGTAGTTCCAGGGGACGTAGATCAGGCGGGTGTAGATGGTAATGTCGTCATGGGGATAGGCACGCCGCTGCTCTTCAGCGTTGAGAGCGGGCGTGAAGCCCCAGACTTCGCTGCCATGCTGCTTTGCTTCGTACGCGACAATGTAGGGCATGCCACTGCACCCACCGGTAATCACGGCGCAGCCGAGTTCTGCCAGTGCCTTGCCCAGTGTTTTGCCCAACGCCTCGGCCTCTGGCCCCTCGCTGACGCTTGAACCGTACACACCAATTTTATAGCTCATGTTGTGCTCTCCTCAAATCACTTCCAGTGCTGTCAGGCCGGGCAGCGCTGGGAAGGGCTGGTGCGGCTCGCGTTGATACCAGAACGTCGTCGAGGCGATATCGTCGCGCAGGGGCAGGAAGCGGCCACCGGAGCGCCAGCCGAGGGCCTGGATGGTGACGCGGATGTCCTGATCGAAGCGAATCGGGTCCAGAATGTGCCAGCGATACATGCCGAAACGCGGTTGGCTGTGGTACATGCTGTCCGCTTTGATGACCTGCGGTAGGCCGAGGAAGGCGGTAGAGTAGGTGCTGTATTCGCCCTGGAACTGCTCGAAGTTCCAGGCACCGCCGAAATAATCCTCCGTACCAGTGCCGCAGATGGTGGGGAAGTCAGTATCTCCATCCAGGTAAAACTTCATCTCACCCTCGCCCCACCAGCCGTTGTTGTTGCTCTGCCACGCCAGATACGTTCCCACGTACTGTCCCTTGCCCATCACTCCGTCCAGCAACGTATGCACCTGCTGGTAGGCGAGTGGGTTGCTGCGCCGCCATTGGACATGAAAGCAGCCCAGGTCAGCAGGCACATCGGTCAGGGTATAATCGATCTGGTAATAGAGCGTGACCGGTTCGGTACCCAGGTTCTCGATGGTCAAACGGGCGCTCTGTTGGAAGGGCATCTCCCAGTACGAGTTCATGCCCCCGGCTGGATTGACGGCAATGGGCAGCGAGTTGACGTTGCAGCGCTCACACCAGCCGTTGGCGAAGAAATCACCATAGGGGCATTCAATCGAGGGCTGCTCCTCGCCGTTCCAGTAGGCGCGCAAGATCAGCGAGCGCCAGTGTGCCGGGAGGGTAGTCATCCACATATGCTGGATGGCTCCCGGTTCGCCAATCTCGGCCAGCGTAAACGTGCTGTGCGGCGCAATGATGATGGAAGGCGAGATTTTCCAGCCCTGACCCAGTTCCCTGGCGTGAAACGCTCCCGTTCCCTCCGTTGCCATGCCGCCGCGTCCCTTCCCACCCGTAAAATTCTCCGCGCTGATCGAGCGTGTCTTTGCATTCGACAGCCGCGACAGGTTACCCAGGCTCATGCCCAGACCGTTGAACAGATTAATATCCACTTTCGCTAAGTTTCCTTGTAGCTCTTTATTGCCTGTAATACATCACATTGGACGTGCCAGTACAAGACCCCAGACTGCGGAAGCGCCTGCCGTGTAGAGTGGGGCGGCACAGGCTTCGAGCGTCGCACCCGTCGTGCAGACATCATCAATGATGAGGATGCGACGTCCCCTGAGCGCCCCTGTTGCGTAAGCAGGTGCGCATACAAAGGCTCCGGCCATGTTCTGGTAACGCTGGCTGGCGTTAAGACTAACCTGCGCAGGCGTTGCTTTCTGGCGCTGCACGATGTCGTTATAGAGCGGGACTCCGACAAGCAAGGCGCAGACCTCGGCCAGCAGCTGTGCGTGGTTATAGCCACGCTGCTGCTGCCGCTCCGGGTGCAAGGGAACGGAGATCATCGCATCGGCCTGGAAGTCATGGCGTGTATACGCCTGTGCCAGCAAGCGACCCAGCGGCTCTGCCAGCCGCGTTTTCCCTTTGTACTTAAGCGCATGGATGTACGAGCGCAGCGGCTCCTGGAAGATGCTGACTGCCCGCAGCCCGTGCAGACGCGGACTGTGATAGCGGCACGACTGGCACATCCCGTTTGCCGCCGATGGCGAACCACAGTGCTGGCAGAATGGCGGTAACAGTAGTGGGATGGCCCGCAGGCAGTCCGTGCAGAGCGCATGACCACCCTTGCGGCAGCCTGCACAGCGCGGTGGGAAGAGCAGGTCAAGGCATTGCCGCGTGATACGCTGCGATTTCTGCAACAGCAGGGTGGTATTCACTCTTATCTCCTAAAGATACAGAATGTGCTGAAAGCTCTTTCAACATGGTACATCTTCATCAACAATTTCCGCAAGCATCTGACCCATTGGTCAGCCATGAAAAAGGCCTTCTGGTATGTCATCCTGAGCACAGCGAAGGATCTGAAGCAACGGGCTGGTCTGGGCGATGAGCATCAGATCCTTCGCTGTGCTCAGGATGACATAGTTGTGCTCAGGATGATATGGTTGTACTCAGGATGACATGTCAGAATACCGGGTAGTAATCACAAAGCTCCTGCCTCCTGCTGCCAGATTGTGGTATACTCAAAGGGAGCAATAATTCCTTCTTTTCAGGAGATAGGCAAATATGGACGAATTGAATACAAACGGGAATATGCAGATGCCCCGGGCACCTCAGGGAACGCAGGCTCAGACCCAGACACAATCACAGGCGCAGGTGCAGCGTGGTATTGAGGACAATGCGCGGGTGCTGGACCTGAAGTTTCAGGAGACACCGGCCACAGAGGAGGCAGCCAGTGTGACGCTGGATACGCCCAGACAGGAGGTCAAGCAGGCGTATGGCACGGCCAAAACCGAAAACCTGCGCGATTCGGGCCTCTGGCGCATCCTGCTCCCCGGCTTTGTGCTGCTCTGCTGTGTGGCCTTGCTGGCTATTCCACTCATTATCTTGACTCCGCTTTTTATCAACTCGCTCAGCAGCACAGCCGCCGCGAATAGAATAGGCGAGCCGATTACCTGGGTCTGGATCGTCATGATCATCGTGGTCGTGGCGATTGCCGTTACCGTCATTCGGGGCTTCATCAAGATATTCATGACCTCCGCGGGTAACTACACCAGGTAGCGAGACGGAACAATGGAGCTTTGTCGGGTCAACTGGTTGGAAGCCTCTTCAGCGCGGGGCGTTGTGATTGTCATTGACGTGATGCGCGCCTTCAGCGTTGCGGCCTATGCCTTCGCCGGAGGCGTGCAAGCTATCTGGCTGGTGCGTACCGTTGAGGAGGCGCTGGCATTGCGCGAGCGCGTGCCGCAAGCCTTGCTGGCCGGTGAAGTCGGCGGTCGCCTCATTTCCGGTTTCGACTTCAACAACTCACCCTCGCAGATGGCTGCCGCCGATGTGCGTAACCGGCTGCTCATCCAGCGCACGGGAGCGGGTACGCAGGGAGCTGTCACAGCCACACAGGCTGATTCCTTGCTCGTCTGCTCGCTCGCTAATGCTCGTGCCACAGCGACCTACGCCCGCCAGCTTGTTGAGATGACTGAAACAGCAGGAGGACTCATCACGCTGTTTCCCACTGAAAGGGTAGACGGGTTGCCACACAACGAAGACGATGTGTGCGCCGACTACCTGGAAGCATTGTTGTGTGAACGCCCCGATGCCCGTGATACACTTGAGCGCGGCATTACAGAACTTGACGCGGGTGGTCGCTTCGACAGATTTATACCTGGAGACCGCGATGCTCCATTCGAGGATGTGGCCGCTGTACTGGCGGTCGATCGTTTCCCCTTTGCCATGGTTGGTACGCGCCAGCGCTGGCACGAAATCGAATATATTGAGGTGCGGAGCGTCGATGTACCTTAGCTTTTCGCACCTTCCAACGCCAGCAGCCATTCTTTCATCCGCAGGCCGCCACCATAACCAGTCAGCGAGCCATTGCTGCCGATGACGCGATGGCATGGGACGATGATGCCAATGGGATTGGCTCCATTGGCCGCTCCCACGGCGCGTACTGCCAGTGGGTGACCTATCGCTCGCGCAATTTCCGCATAACTGCGTGTCTCCCCGTAAGGGATACGACAGAGCGCATGCCAGACCCCAAGCTGGAATGGCGTTCCGTACAGGTCAAGCGGGCAGGTGAACTCCACGCGCTCACCCGCGAAATACCGTCTCAATTCATCCATTCCCTGTCGCAGTGGCTCAACCTGCTCGCCCTCGATCACCCGCTCAATCGCCATACGACGACCGACCCAATCCAACCCTTCCTTGATGGTGTGTCCAGGCATTCCCGTCCAGCACACGCCCTGTTCCGTCGCCATCAGCAGAATCGTTCCCACCTGGCTCTCAGTGCTGCTCCAAAAGAGCGTTTGTGTCTGCGCCTTTGTCTTTCGTGACCTGGCGATAGTAACCATTATTCGTCTCCTATTTGATACAATTGCGCCCTTACGGCTCCTCACTACTTGAGGTAGCGGCTGACTAAGAAGTCGGCGTAATAATTTTCCCAGTGCGCGCCGGGAGCCTCGCTCATCTGCTGTTTATCCACCAGCACCAGCAGATAAATCAGGTCGCTTTTAAGCAATTTTGCGTCGAGCAATGCCTCGAAGTCATTCACCAGAAGATGGCCTGCGTACCAGATCGACCAGTCGGGATCAACACCGTCGGTTTCCTTGAACGCGACATGATGATCTTCCGCCGTTTGATGAAGTAAAGCGGCGATGGTTTCCTTGCGCTGTCTTGTTTCTTCGTTCATGTGGAAATACCTGCTTTCTTGATTGTTTAGAACTGAAGAGAACCATAGCTAAACGTCTCTCCAGTTGGCTCATCCGTTACATCCTACAACATGAAATCTATGTCCTGCAAAAGTTATCGGCGAGTGACTATAATAGTAATCACATATTCTTATTCAGCGGTCAGGAGTCCAATCAGGAGCGAAATACATGGCTCATATCCATCAGCAGGAATATTCTCGCAACCAGGCGCGAATCGCGATCATTGGTGCAGGCATCGCGGGACTGAATGCGGCGCTCACTTTACAGGATGCCGGTCTCGTAAGCGTCATTTATGAAGCGTCAGAGCGTATCGGAGGGCGAATGCATTCTGATGCCATATCCTGGGGTGACGGCATGGTCAGCGATTGGTGCGGAGAGTTTATCGATAGCGATCACAAGACGCTACTGGGCCTGATAAAGCGATTTGGCCTCCAAACTGTTAACCTGGGACAAGAAGTACCGGCTCACGCACAAAATATGTTATATTTCTTCAATCACTATGCCAGCTATTCGGATCTGGCTGAAGGCTTCCAATCCATCTATCCCATCCTGGCGCAGCAGGTTCAGGAAGCCGGTTTTCCAACGATCTGGAAGCGCTTTACTGAAGAAGGATACCGCCTTGACCACCTGAGCGTCTACGATTGGATCGAGCAATATGTGGAAGGCGGACACAACACTCTGATAGGTCACATGCTGGATGGAGCCTGTACTGGCCTCTTCGGCCTGGATACGCACACGCAAAGTTCGCTCAACCTGGTCTATATGTTTGGTCCAAGAATCTCTGAAGATACTGAAGGTTTTGATGAAACTGAAGGCACTGAAGACGACGATTCAGTTGGCTCTGGCCCGATGCAGGGCAGCTACAAAATTGATGGTGGCAACCAGCAACTTCCGCTTGCTATTGCCAGCAGCCTGCCTCAAGGCTCTATTCACTTGAACCATCAACTGATCGCCATCAAACGTAATAACGATGATACCATCACACTGTCTTTGGCAACTCCTGGCGGCGCATTGGAGGTAACATACGATCATGTCATTCTAACCCTGCCTTTCAGCACTTTACGGCATGTTGATTACCGGCAGGCGAGATTTGATGATTTGAAACAAACGGCTATCACCCGCCTGGGCTATGGCACCATCTCCAAACTCTTCTTGCAGTTCGATACCCGCTACTGGTACCAGCAGGGCCATCCCTGGCCCGGCATCAACAATGGCTTCTTTATCACAGACCTGCCCATCCAGGTGCTCTGGGATGCTTCGCTGGGCCAGGGAGGTTCAAAGGGCCTGCTGGTCGACTATACAAGTGGCCCGAGGGGGGCGGATTACAATCCACCAACGCCCTATACCACCAGCTCTGAATCTCCAGCAATCCAGTCCTACGCCCGGCGCTGCCTTGAGCAGCTAGAGCAGGTCTTTCCCGGCATCAGCGCACACTACACGGGAAAGTCTGCATTGAGCTATCCAACCGGCGATCCCTACCTGCAAGGCAGCTACTCCTGCTGGCTCGTCGGCCAGTACACCCTTTTTGCAGGCTACGAACGGGTACGCCAGGGCTCTATCCACTTCGCGGGCGAGCACTGCTCTCTCACCTATCAGGGTTATATGGAAGGCGGCGCCTGCGAAGGCGCTCGTGCGGCCCGCGAGGTTCTAGATGATTATGGGCTTAAACAGGCATAAAAGCACCATTTCCAACCTGAAGCTTTCAGACCTTCTCGTCCGTAACAGAAGAGAGTATGTGCTAATAGCTTACTTCTGGAGGAGCAGACTTATGGCGGCGCGGTTTACGTTGGGCATCGAGGAAGAATTTCAGCTGGTGAGGCGCGAGACGGGCGAGCTTTGTTCGTCCATCAATTCCATTCTGGAAAAAGGCATTCCATATTTTGAAGAGAAGATTAAGCCGGAGATGTTGCAGTCGACGGTTGAGTTGATTTCGGATGTCTTGCCTGATATGGCGGCTGCACGGAAAAAACTGTACACACAAAGGGCTTTACTGGCGCGGCTGGTAGAACAGGAAGGGCTTGCCCTCGTCAGCGCGGGTACGCATCCCAGTGCTTACTGGCGCGATCAGGAGCGCACCGAAAAGGATCGCTATGCGGAACTGGAAGAGGAGTATCAGGATGTTGGACGCTCCCTCTTGATCTTTGGCCTGCACATCCATGTTGGTGTGGATGATAAAGAGGTAGCCATCACGCTGATGAATCAATTGCGTACCTGGTTTCCGCACCTGCTGGCTATCTCCTCGAACTCGCCTTTCTGGAATGGACACAACACCGGCCTCAAGTCGTATCGCTCAATCATCTGGAAACGCTTCCCGCGCAGCGGCCTGCCCGAAATTATCCCTTCTCGCGCAGAATTCGACCGCTATGTGCAGGCTCTGGTCGATACAGGCTGCATCGACAATGCCAAAAAATCTGGTGGGATATGCGCCCGCATCCCTTCTTTGATACGCTTGAGTTTCGCGTGTTCGATATGCCCGGCACTATTGAAGATACGCTGGCCCTCGCCGCCCTCTGTCAGGCGCTGGTGGCGAAGCTGGACTGGCTCTACGCGCACAACTTGCAGGTCCCGGTCTTCTCCCGCGACTATATTGAGGAGAATAAGTGGCGGGCCATGCGTTATGGCCTGGATGCCCAGGTCATCGACTTTGCACACCAGCGCAGCATGAGTATGCGCGACGCCATCCATGAACTGCTCGATTTTGTGGAAGAGGTGGTTGATGACCTCGGCAGCAGGCGTGAAATGAACTACCTCCGTGCGCTGATCTCTGACCCAGTCGGTACAGGGGCTGATTGCCAGGTCGCTGCTTACCAGAAAAATAATAGTTTGGATGACGTTACAGCCTTGCTAATGGAGCGAACCATGCAGGGCGTAGAGCTTGAGGCGGCGGACCTCTCCGAGCACTTCCTGCAATTCAAGATGTACGAACCAGCGGCATCAGAACAACATTAGGATGCAAATCAGTCGTTTTTTCCTTCCTCAACAGCAGTGGTGTTTACTTCCTTTTCGCCACTGCTAAGCTGCTTTCCTATCGTGGAAACAATTTAACATTTTTCCTATCTTATGAGAGTGCATGAGAAGCCAAGTCAGCGTGAACTGAGAAAAATATTTTATGAAGCCTCCGAAAAATTTCTTTCGGCAGGTTTCCCTTTTTGTTACTTCACTCATTGAGCCAACGTATAACAGATGAAAGATTATTGTAGTCGAGAGGAATGGCTGAAAAATATGGAACAGTCACCAGGCTTGTTACAGACCCTTCAGGATGGATGCAGTACCTTGCTCACTCAACAAGAGCATCTCCTTCAAGATCGTCAGCGACTTTTACAAGAACGACTACGGTTACTTGAAAAGAGAAAATCGTTGTTGCGGGAAATGCAAAGCCATAAGAAGGTTCTGGAACACATACTCCTCTGGTTTCCAATTTCTCCCCCCCCTTTTTAACAAATAGTATATTTATCTCTATTATTTAAGTATATGAGTATTCATAAGAAGCAATGTAAATGATGTGGGTACACTATAAAGAGGATATTCGCATGTCTCCACTTTGTAAATCCTCGTAGTGGAATTTGGTAAGGAATGAGTGAAGAGTGTAAACAGATAATATGCCAAATCATGTAATAAACATTATTGATGTTTCATAAAGAACGGAAAGATACTTCGTCAGTTCCCGTTACCTGAACAATCTAACGATGACACCATATTGTTAGCGGAAATTATGTGGGGAGTTGATAAGTTTTAATTATCGCGTCACGCTCAATGGCGGCTCGCTTACTGGCAAAGGCACAATTACCTCTACGGTGCAGAATGCGGCCTCGATCGATCCGGGCAGCACGGTTCCAGGCGAGGGGCTGATTACGATTGTCGGCACCTACACGCAGACCTCTAAGGGTACGCTGCGAGTTGATATTAAAGGCACAGGTAGTCCCGGCACCAACTACGATCAACTGTCGGTCAATGGAACGGCTACCCTCAATGGCACGCTTAACATCCAGACGGCATCCGGGTTCACTCCCACCACAAGCGACCAGTTTACGGTGGTAAAGGCAACGACGCTGACGGGCAAGTTTGCCACGTTGTTGAACTATCAGCTTCCCAATAATCTCGAATACTATGCCTCGTACACGACGACCTCTGCGACGCTGAAGGTCAAGAAGGGGTGATGTTCCCCTTCAGGCCGCTCCCTTGTGGTCGGCCTACCAGGATTTAAGTTGACGCCTGAGTCAGCAAATGCGCGGCAGCGGGTCGCCGACCAGCATGTCGAGGACGCGCAGGCCGCCGATGTCGGTGCGCAGGAAGACCATGCCGGGTGGGTCGGCCTGCACTTCGCCAATGACGACCGCCTCACGTCCCAGTGGATGGTTGCGCATGGCTGCCAGGGCAGCATCGACTTTGTCGGGGGCGACGATGGCCAGCATTTTCCCCTCATTGGCAATGGTGAGGGGGTCGAGGCCCAGAATCTCGCACGCGCCGCGTACCTCTGGATGGACGGGAATGGCCTGCTCAAAGAGGGCGATGGAAACTTCCGAGCCGAGCGCCATTTCGTTTAAGGTTGTGGCTACGCCGCCTCGTGTGGGATCTTTCATGCAGTGGACGCCTTCGCCAGCCGCGTCGAAGAGCGCGGCTACCAGGGTGTGAAGCGGGGCAGTATCGCTCTGTACCTCTGTCTCCATGTCCAGCGCCTCGCGAGCGAGCATGATGGCGATGCCATGATCGCCAACGGGGCCGCTCAATATCACTTTGTCGCCTGGCTGGAGCTGCGTCTGCCCGAGCGGCCAGGTGGCTCGTACCAGACCCACGCCTGCTGTGTTGATGAATAGCCCGTCGGCCTTGCCGCGTTGCACCACCTTCGTATCGCCCGTCACGACGGCGACTCCGGCATCTGTTGCCGCCTGCGCCATCGAAGCGACGATGCGGCGCAGGTCGCTGATGGGGAAGCCCTCCTCCAGAATGAAGCCAGCCGAGAGGTAGAGGGGTTGCGCGCCCGCCATCGCCAGGTCATTGATTGTCCCGTGTACCGCCAGTTTGCCGATGTCTCCACCGGGGAAGAACAGCGGACTCACTACGTAGGTATCGGTCGTGAAGGCCAGTTTCTGCCCTGTCCCATTCAGGCCAAAGGTCGCGGCATCGTCCATCGCGTCCAGCATGGGATTCGAGAAGGCCGGGGCGAAGACGCCCTCGATGAGATTATGTGTTGCCTTGCCCCCGCTGCCATGACTGAGCGTGATCTTCTCGTCGCGCAGGTAGAACTTATGACGGCGGGCCTGCCTGGTGCGCTCAATCTTCTTCAATACATCGCTGACGCGATTATCGCCTGCATCCATGAACTACTCCTTCATATACGGCTGCGTAGGGACGCGATTGATCGTGTCCACCGCCGATTTATCGGCCCCGTTGGCCGTATGGCCGATAAATCGGCGGTGCGCACGATCAATCGGCGCCTACGGGATGTCTGGGTCCCGTTCGTTATCGGTCCGATGCTTTACAATACCTTCAATTTGTGGCGTTCGGCGGCCATTGAGAAACGTCCGTAATTGAAGTAGGCAGCGCAGGCTCCCTCGGGGGAAACCATGCAGGTGCCGATGGGCGTTTCGGGCGTGCAAGCCGTGCCGAAGACTTTGCACTCCCAGGGCTTGATGACTCCCTTGAGCACTTCGCCGCACTGGCAAGCTTTGGGATCGGCCACGCGCAGGCCGGGGACTTCGTAGCGCAATTCGGCATCCCAGTCGGCGAAATCGGCGCGCAGCTTCAGTGCGCTGTGGGTGATGAAGCCCAGGCCGCGCCACTCGAAGAAGGGACGCAGTTCCATTGTACGCGCCATCGCTTCCAGCGCTTTGACGTTGCCTTCCGGGCGCACCACCCGTGCGTACTGGTTCTCGACCTCGGCTCGTCCCTCTTTGATCTGTTTCACAATCATATAGACCGTCTGGATGATGTCCAGCGGCTCGAAGCCTGCGATGACGACCGGCTTGTGGTGGTCGCGGGCGATGAATGTGTAGGGGCGCATGCCGATGACCATGCTGACGTGGCCCGGTCCTACAAAGCCGTCCAGGCGCAAATCCGGCGAGTCGAGAATGGCTTTGATGGCGGGGATGATGGTCACGTGATTGCAGAAGACCGAGAAATTTCTGATCTTTTCTTCCCTCGCCCGCAGCAGCGTCACGGCGGTTGAGGGCGCGGTTGTCTCGAAGCCGATGGCGAAGAAGACCACCTGCTTGTCAGGATGCTGACGCGCCAGTTTGAGGGCGTCGAGCGGCGAATAGACGAAACGCACGTCTGCTCCCTCCGATCTGGCATCCAGCAGGCTGCCATTGGAGCCAGGCACGCGCATCATGTCGCCAAAGGTCGTGAAAATCACGTTCTCCATACGCGCAATGGCAATGGCATCGTCGATACGGCCCATGGGCAGCACGCAGACAGGGCAGCCCGGCCCATGCACAAGATCGATACTGGGTGGCAGCACATCTTCGATGCCATGCTTGTAAATGGTATGCGTATGCCCGCCGCATACCTCCATCAGCTTGAAGGATTGATCGCCACTCAGCTTCGCGATTTCCTCTGAGATGCGCTTTGCCAGGTCGGGGTCGCGGTACTCGTCAACATATTTCATGCTCATCTGCCTGCTGCCTTTCTAAATGTGTGAAAAGGAGTTCACATTGTCGATTGCGGTGAAAACGTCCGCACACTGCGTCGCATCGGCGACGTGTGGCCCTAGCCGGGCAAGAAACCTCGTCAGGATGTTGTGAGCAGAGTTCTCATCTCGATCCATGACAAGTCCACATTCACAGTGATACAACCGCTTGTAAAGGGGCATGTCTTGCAGATGACCGCAGACATGGCACATCTTCGAGGTGTATCTCTCGTCCAGGAAAACTAACTCTTTCCCATAGAGCAAGCACTTGTAGGTGAGCATCTGAATGAAAGTGTAGAGTCCCCAGTCATTAAACACTGCCCGATTCAGATGCTTATTTCTCTCTGCATGCTCCTTCATGACCATTTGCCGCTGGGAAAGATCGCCGACCACAACGGTACTCGCAACCAGTTTGTGGCTGATGAGGTGAGATGCCTTATGTAGGGAGTCATGCTGTTTGTTGCGTTTCTTCTCCGCGACGCGTTTGTAGACACGACTCAGATGGATATAGCGTCGGGATTTCTTCTTGCACTTATCCCGCTTAGAACGGATTTTGTCGAGTTGTTTGTTGTACCAATGAGCACCCTTGAATCCACCTACGCGGTAGACCTTTCCACCAGTGTCTACTCCGGTTGCCAGTGTCTTGATACCCAGATCAAAGGCCACAACAGTTTCTGTTACAGCTTTCACATCCTCTGGCTGGTTGTAACTGAAGGAAGCATAGTAGTGGCCTCTGGCGTCGCGACTAATGGCAACCTCTCGGAAATGCTTCGGTGGCGTTTCTGTTAGGGTTACTACGATGTTGGGGTACTGCTTGTTTTTTCCCTTGCCGCCTGTAGGTAACACAAGCCGATTTCCCTCAATCTTGAGGTATATGGCAGGATAGCAGAGGGTGAAGAAGCAGTGTCGGGGGCGCAGGCGCGGAAACCCCGGGTTTTCACCTGCCTCTCGCCTTCTGAAGAAGGCTTGCATAGCTTTATCCAGCCGAAAGAAAACCTCTTGCAAGAGCTTGCCATAGACCTGAGTGATCTCTGGGTCAAAGGCTTTGCTCTCTTGCAGTGTGAGTTTGGCAGCATAGACACCAGGCCATTTCTCCCCTCCTCGCAAGCGCATCACCCACCAGTTATAAAGAGCACGGCATTTAGCCTGCATGAACTCGAGAGTGGCAACGTCTTGCTTACTAATTTCGAGCTTGATCTTCTTGCTGAGAAGCATAGGTGTTTCCTTTCTGAACCCGATCAAGCTCTTGTGAAACAAGCTGTTCCAACACGTCCAACATGGGTCTGTCAAGCAATGCTGCCAAGATCTTAAGTTTGCGTTGTGTCTCTTTGCGGACACGCATATTGATATACTGCATGTACGCATTTTATTATTTGCACGCACAGCTGTCAAGTGAGACAAAAGGGTGCTTCTTTCCCATCTCGGGGCATCTTTTACCTCATTTCTAACCACTGTTGCATGCTCCTTTGCTTTGCTCGGTTTCCACAAAACCCCCTACCATAAGGCATGGATGACTTCAAATAGTGCGTGATAGGCGGTTGCCTGGGCTTCCTGGATACGCGGGATATGGTCGCTGGGTGAGACGATACAAAAGTCCACAGCGGCGGAATGGAGCATCTTGCCGCCATCGTAGCCCGCCAGCCCGATGGTTAGCAATCCCTGCTTCCTGGCCTGTTCCAGTGCCGCCAGCACGTTGGATGAGTTGCCGCTGGTCGAGATGCCTACCGCAATGTCGCCCCGCCTGCCGTAGGCAATGACCTGCCGCGCAAAGACGTTATCGAAGCCGACATCGTTGGCGACTGCTGTGACGACGGCAACATCGTTAGTGAGGGCGATAGCGGGCAGCGGCTTCAAGTCAGGAAAGGGAGGGTTGAGCAGGTCGGTTACCAGGTCCTGCGCATCGGTGGTGCTGCCGCCATTGCCAAAGGCCAGCAGGGTTGCCCCATGCGCAAATGCTGCCGCCATTGCTCGCCCGGCGGCGAGAATCTGGTCGCGGGAGTGCGAGAGCGTGGCCTGGCGCAGGGCGATCACCTCGTGGCATTTTTCCAATGTTGAGTGCCGCACCTGCGCCAGCACATCCTCTATGCTGGCCTTCCCACCCTCAAACAGGAAAGGGTAAAATAGCCGGTCGAATTCAGAGCCTTCAGTATCATGCATTATTCGCCTCTTCCAGTAAGGCAATCGCTACGCCGCCATGTACCAGTAACATAGCACCCGGCGCGACATGCTCCACCAGCGTAATATCGACCTCTTCCGTCTGATCTTCCACTTCCACCTGCGCCAGCCCGCTCTCCTGCTCCACCCGCAGCACCTTGACGGCCACCGCCTCGTCGGAACAGGTGATGCAATGCCCTTCGGCATCAGGCTGGCATGTTAAACCTGAGAACATCTCCAGCCGTTGCGGCGTGCCATTCGAGAGCATTTCCTGCTTGCCTTCCTCATGTTTCATCATAATAATCCTTCATGTTCAAAGAACACATGCACCAGTTCCCACAGGACGTGATAGAGGGTTTCGTGCGTCTCCTGCACCACGAACGGGTCGTGCGAGCGGACGACGAAACTGAAATCCAGCTCGGCCTGCCGTAATAGTCCGCCATCACCGCCTGCCAGCCCTAATGTGAGCAGTCCCATGCGCCTGGTCTCGGCCAACGCTTCCGCCACGTTGGCGCAATTACCATCGAGTGAGAAGCCCATCGCCATATCCTCTGGTCGGCCAAGCACGCGCAGCAGCCGGGCAAACGACTGGCTAGCCTCGCCGCTCATCAGCCCGCTCAGGGTCGCGCCTTCGTTGGTCAGAGCCAGCGCGGGCAGCGCTCGCTTGCCGACAATGACCGGGTGGACGAACTCGACTGAGACGTGCTGGGCATCGGTCGCGCTGGACCCATTGCCAAAAGCGAGCAGTCGTCCTCCCCTGTGAAAGCGCCGTGCCATGGCCCAGCACGCCTCGGCAATCTTGCTCGCCTCCGCCGCGAAGAATGTTTCCGGCACCGAGGCGCTCAGTTCAAACCGCTTTGCCACCAGGGCAGCCAGATCTGGCTGCCCATGCTCCCGCTCCACCGTCATGCAGGCACCTCGTCATTCAATCTGGCTCGAATGGAGCATGTCGAGTTCGTCGATAAAGCCCTGGCCGTAGAGTTGCAGCGCCTTCATAGTCTCGCGCGCCTCGTTCTCGTCGATCTTGCTCATGGCAAAACCGACGTGGATAAGCACCCAGTCGCCTGGCGCGATGCCCTCCGCTTTCACCAGCGCCACGCTCACGTTACGCTTCACACCGGAAACATCGACTTTGGCAATGGAATTGGCATCGTCCACGATGTCTACAATCTTTCCCGGAATACCCAGACACATAATGCTCCTCCTTTGACTACCAGCTAATCTATAAACCCTCTTGTATTCGCGCAGCCGCCACTACCAGTTGACCCAGACTCAACCCACCATCATTGGGCGGCACACGCCGGTTTGTATAGACTCGAAAAGCCATCTTCGCCAGTCGCTCTACCAGTTGCTCAAGCAGCAGCCGGTTCTGGAAAACGCCCCCGCTCAAAGCAACCTCATTCAGCCCGCTCTGTTCGCGTGCCGTGAGACAGGTCCGCGCCAGCAAATCAGCTATCGAACTATGAAAACGTCCCGCAATCTGTGCTGTCGACACACCGTGCTGGATATCGCTTACAATGGCGCGTATGAGTGGCGCAACATCCAGCAACGCGGGCTTTCCCGCTTCCCGGCTTCTCACCTCAAAGGGATAGCTCTCTTCCTGCCCCACCTTCGCTGCACTCGCCGCCAGCATCTCCAACTCGATGGCCGCCTGCCCCTCGTATTCTACCTCACTGCGGATACACAGCAGTGCGGCCACGGCATCGAATAAGCGTCCCAGGCTGGAGGTCGGTGGGCAGTTGAGGTTGCGGGCGATCATCTGCGAGAGCGTGCGCCACTTCGAGCGATCCAGCTGTCGCACAAAGGGGATATCCAGTTCCAGGAATGCATCGCCATAGGCTTGCGCGAGATAGGCTGCCGTGATGCGCCAGGGCTGGCGAATGGCCTGCTCGCCGCCCGGCAGCGGCACATAGGCCAGGTGAGCCAGCCGCTCAAAACCGGTCAGTTCTGCCGTCATGATCTCGCAGCCCCACACAGCTCCATCGCTGCCGTAGCCTGTCCCGTCGGCTGCCACTCCAATTACAGGGCCACTCAAGCCGTGCTCGGCCAGTACACTGGCAATGTGCGCGTGATGGTGTTGCACGCCGATTTTCTGTGCAATAGCGCTATCGAGTGCATATTTGGTTGCCAGGTATTCTGGATGCAGGTCATAGGCGACGGCTGCGGGATAGATATCGAAGAGACGCTGGAAATGCTCAATACCTTCGCGAAATGAGGTCAGGGTTTCCAGGTTTTCCAGGTCGCCAATATGGTGGCTGACAAACGCCTGCCGCCCTTTCCCCAGACAGAAGGTGTTTTTGAGGTGGCCGCCACAGGCCAGCACCGGTACTGTCAGCGCAGGTGAGAGGCTGATCGGTTCGGGTGCGTAGCCGCGCGAACGGCGCAGGAACTGCATGTTGCCAGCAGCCACGCGCACAACCAAATCGTCGCAGCGCATATAAATCTCGCGATTATGAGCCAGCATGCCGTCGGCGATTGAGGCCAGCCGTTCCTTTGCATCCTCGTCACGATAGGCAATGGGTTCCTCACTTAGATTGCCACTGGTCATGACAAGTGCCGCGAGACGTTCTTCCCCTATGTAGACAGCGAAGGCGCGCAGCAGCAGGTGGTGCAGGGGCGTGTAGGGCAACATGAGGCCCAGCGTCGTATGGACCGGGGCTACGCCGGGAGCTACAGGACAATCGGCAAGCTGGTCGAGCAGCACGATGGGTCGCCTGTGAGATTGCAAGAGCGCCGCTTCCGCCTCGCTTACCCGGCAGAGTCGTCGCGCCATTGCCAGATCGGGCACCATCAGGGCAAACGGCTTTGCCTCGCGGTGCTTGCGACTGCGCAGTTGTTGCACTGCCTCGGCGTTCAGTGCATCACAGGCCAGATGATAGCCTCCCAGTCCCTTGATGGCAAGAACTGCCCCTGAAGCCAGTTGCTGTGCTGCCTGAGTGATAATGTCCGCATCTGGTCCGGTCATGGACACCCGTAGGCGCCGATTGATCGAGCGCACCGCCGATTTATCGGCCCGTATGGCTTCTGTGGCCGCGTTGGCCGATAAATCGGCGGTGCGCTCGATGAAATCGGTGCCTACGGAGTTCGTGTCGAGCATATAGACTTGCGGGCCGCAGACGGGGCAGGCGTTGGGCTGGGCGTGGAAGCGGCGGTTGAGTGGGTCGTAATAGTCCGCTTTGCAGGCCGGACACATCGGGAAAATGCGCATGGTCGTTTTGTCGCGGTCGTAGGGGACATCCTGCACAATCGTGAAGCGCGGCCCGCAGTTTGTGCAATTGATGAACGGGTAGCCGTAACGCCTGTCCGCGGGATCAAACAGTTCGCGCAGGCAGTCATCGCAGGTGGCTGTATCGGGTGAGATAAGGGTGTGCCGCTCGCTTCCTGTCTGACTACGGGCAATAGTGAAATTCGTTTCATGGAGTGGTTCTATCTGTTCGCTTACCACGTTATCGATGCGTGCCAGTGGCGGCTTCTCCATGTATAACGCCTGCTGGAAGCGATCAAGGGCTTCGCTCGCGCCCTCAACTTCGATGGTGACGCCGTTGCTGTCATTGAGCACAAAACCGGCCAGCTCAAAGCGCAGCGCCAGCCCGTAGACAAAGGGCCGGAAGCCCACGCCCTGGACGATGCCCTGCACCAGTACACGCCGCCGCTCAATTGTCGCACCTCTCGCAGCTAGCATAGCTCACGCATCTTTCTCATCGACCATGTCATCCTGAGTGAAGCGAAGGATCTAAGGCAACTACACAGACCAACCCGCTACCTCAGATCCTTCGCTTCACTCAGGATGACATGGCGGGATCGGTTTTCAAGGATAAATCGTTGAGAAGCCAGTCGCACCAGGCATCGAGGCCAGCGCCTGTGCGACAACTTACCTCGAAGATACGCAAATACGGGTTGATTGCCAGCGCCTCTCGCCTGACCTTCTCAATATCATAATCAACATAGGGGAGCAGGTCGAGTTTGTTGATTACCATCGCCTGCGACACCGCGAACATCTGTGGGTACTTGGCCGGTTTCTCGTCGCCCTCGGTTGTGCTGGTAATCACGACGCGCACATCCTCTCCCAGTTCCCAGGTGGCTGGACAGACCAGGTTGCCGATGTTCTCGATAAAGAGCAGTTGGACGCGGGAGAGGTCGATCTGCGCCAGCGCATCCCGCACCATGTGCGCCTCCAGGTGACATGCTCCTCGCGTGTTGATCTGGACGGTCTCTTCGGCACCAGCCGCTTCAATGCGTTCCGCGTCTGCGCTGGTTTCGATATCACCCTCGACCACGCCGATGCTCACCTCCCCGCGCAGCCGGTCGATGGTCCGTTCCAGTAGCGTCGTCTTCCCGGCTCCGGGCGCGCTCATCAAATTGACAGTAAGGATGCCACGAGTCGCCAGCAATTGCCGGATCTCCCGGGCAATCGCATCGTTGGCCGCCAGAATCTGCTGCGCAATCGTTACCTTTGGCACAATATCCACGCTTCCTGTCAGAGGGTGATGACAAACTTTTACAAACGAATTATGAACAGAATCCTCGTAGGGACGCGATTTATCGTGTCCACCGCCGATTTATCGGCAAAATGGGTACGGTGCCGATAAATCGGCGGTGTGCTCGATAAATTGGTACCTACGAGGGTTGTGATCATTTTCATTTATCAATGTTCTCATCACGTCCGTGTTAATTTTTTATGAATTTTCAATTTCCATGTCCAGTATCTGTAGTTCGGTACCGGAAAGAACCTGACTCGACCACTCTCCGCAGGTTGGACAACACGCCACGAAGTTGGTGACGGGAAACTCGGCGGCGCAGGGTCGACACCACGCCCGATGTGGCACCGTATCAATCGATAATTGCGCCCCTGTCAGGATGGGGTCGAGGCTAGCCACCATCTCGAAGCAAAAGGTCAATGAATCTGTCACGATGCCGCTTGCCTCACCAACCTTGATCCGTATATTTCTCACACGAGCGGCGCTGCACTCGGCTGCCTTTGCGCTGACCGCTTCTACAATGCTTTGCGCAATAGCCAGTTCATGCATGCCCCCTGTTCCTTTCTCTGTATCATAGATCGCCCACTCGTGTGAGACTTTGCTCAACTAATTCAGGATGCCCTACGCGCTATACATTACATGGACCGTATTTTCAAATACCGCTGGATATCGGGGATATTCTGAAGCACCAGCAGAACCATGCCAGCTGCGGCAACTATGCCGATGATTGTGACTAGCATACCTAGAGCTTTGAACATCGTCTGTTTCCTTTCTGTGTAACTCTGATAGTTCTCTCTACTGTTCCGTCGAAAGCAATTGCTCGACGAGCGCATCGATCATCTTGACCGCCTCATCGATGGCTGAACGGACAGGCTCACTCAAGCCCATCTGCATTTCTGTATAGTCTTCGCCTTCCCCGAAGGCCGACGGCTCGCAGCCAACCAGCAGGGTAGGGATCGACTTTGCTCCCAGTGCCCTGGCGAAGGCAAGGACCTTTACCGGGTCCATACTGTGGTTATCCAGTGCTACTCTGCCCGCTACCACTCCTTTCTCAGGACTCATGCCTGACAGGTCAGGTTCAATCAAATAGAGTGTTCCCGGCTGACCGCCGCGTGGCACGGCATCAACCAGGATGAGGGCGTCATAATCGTCGAGTAAGGTATAGGCCAGTTCCATGCCGCGAATACCGAAATCGACGACCTGCACGCCTCGCGGGTACTGCCGTCTCATCAACCGTTGCGCGACCTCAACGCCGAAGCCATCATCGCCCAGAAAAATATTGCCGATGCAGGCAATCAGTAAGCGCCTGTATGCTCGCTCCGGCGCTGCTGCGAGGCTCTGGACTTCTTCCATGCGCTATCCTCTCTCTCCGTCTTCCAACAGTTCAACTTCCTCCGGGAAAAAGAAAAAACGATGGCCTGGCAGCACGCGCTCGTCCCATTGTTCGCGGCCAGGGTCGTCATCCACTGTGACTACCAGGTAGATGCGATTCTCAAAATCTTGCTGGATCACCTCGACTCTTGCAGTCTTCCCGGACAGTAACATATCGAAGGCATCGGCCCGCACTCGAGGATGGAGCCGCACGTGGTCCCCCGCCTTCACCTCCTTACCCGCAATCAGCACCGAAGTCGGCGGTGGAGAATCCTCGCCTGGAAAATCCCAGCCCGAATTCCTCATAATTCCCCTCCCTCACGTAGTGGCCGCAGGTCTCGGATGACGCCGTGCAGCTTCATAAATTGTTCCGGCGTGAGCGCTTCTGTGCGTTCCAGAATTTCGCGTGTACGCTCATCGCTGCGCATCTGCTCTTTCTCCTCATCGGTCAGCGTCATGATACGCAGCGTAAGAATTTCATCAATTTCCGTACCATCAAAGAGTGGACCCGGGCTTTCTGGAGCAATCTGCGGGTAGTCGTAGAGGATAATAGGTGAAGAGAGCATAGCATCATATTCACCTTCGTTCCCAACCAGTACCGGCCAGGTGTGGTCATTGTGACATCCCTCAGCAATCTCCTGCAAGTTCGCAGGCGTATCCATCAACGAGAGGAAAGCCCCTTGTTGCACCTGCAATATGGTATGTGTAGAGACAAAGGATTGCAACATTACTCTATTGCCCTGATTCGTGATGCCCCCGGTGCCAGCCGTCGTGTTTTCGATGCGCGCGCTGACCTTGAAAAGACCTGTACTCAATTGCGAGGCAGCAATGGTGATCGTGCCAGAGAGTGGTTGCTGCTCGCGCACAATCGTTGCGTCTGCTTCACCGGTGGCATCTTCCTCTAAGCGGCGAGCGGGAAAGGCTATCTCCATTATCTCTGGATGGGCTATCAACTGAGCGAGAGAAAGGTGTGGCACGCTCACCTCGCGCTCGACACCCTCCTCCGACGGTTCATGTGCCAGGCGCGCCGCCAGCCCCCATTCACGCTCGTTAGCTGCCTCAGCATCGGCATGGCAGGGCGTATTTGTGGTACGGACGAGCAAGTGTAAGAAGCGCACGTACACAGAGAGCAGTGTATCCGTTGAACCGCTTATCAGGCACTCGGTCTGCATCGACCAGGGTTCTATGCCGCCGTTCGCCTCGCTATACTCCTGTGGATAGACCACCCCGAACGTCCAGCGCTGCCGGTTTTTAATGGCCGATTGCCGGTAGGGATAGAGGAGATACCCCTCGTAGAGCACGGCGTTGGCAATTTCTTTGATTTGCTCTATCTTCACGAGTGCGCCTCCTCGCCGCTTTCCTGCAAAAGGCGGTTAATGACCTGCTCCCATGTCGGAATGGCATGCGTCGCTTTGTAGTGGTAGAGCTGGTCAAAAACGTCCTTCTGAAGTCGAATCCAGGCAGAGTTGGGATAGTAACGCGCAATCATCTCCTTCCAGACCGCGACGGGCAGGCGATAATTTGCCTCCTTCGACCAGGAAATCTGCCCGATGCGCAAGAGGCCCTCTTCATTCTCGTAGAAGATTGTGCCACTGAAAAGAAAGTTGAGCGGGATATCGCCATTATCCAGAGCGTCAAAATATTTCGTGCTCATGACCTCGAAGTCGTAGGTGCAGGTAACGGGCAGGTCGGCGATGGTGCTGCCTGAGAAGCGGGTCACAGTGGTGCTGGCATGCGTCCAGAGCATACTGCGCAGCGTCTCGCCCCAGCGTTGCGGTTCGCCAAAAAGTTCCAGCAGCCTTGCCTGCTCCTGCGGGCTATAGCGGCGGCGCGTGACTGCCAGCCGGATCTGGCTCTGCAAGGCAATGCTCTGGATACGCACTTCCTCGTGCATATTGTCGATATGCAACTTGAAGATGAGCGTGGGAACCGCCGCGAATGGTGGCACTTCGGCACCGACAACCTCAAAGTTCAGGTCTGGCATCCGGCTCTCCTCTCATGCCCTCCGGCATGTCATCCTGAGCGCAGCGAAGGATCTGCAGTGAGCATCCAGGCAAGGTGGTTGCCTCAGATCCTTCGCTGCGCTCAGGATGACATGTGAGAGCTTGTATTCGGGGGCTTATCGTTTTCGTTTGGACTGTTTGAAACTGTGCTTGCTGGTTGCGATTTTGCTTTTATGCCCGCGAAGTACTCTGCAATCGCCTTCCATGCCTCATCGCCGCCACCCAGGCCGCGCCAGGAGACACGGATCAGGCCGACGAGCTGGTAGCAGGCGTCAATGGGAACAATATACTGCTCGCGGCTACTGCGCACGCGGTTGATCAGGAGCGCCTCAACATCCGGCTCCATGTCGTTCAGGATGGGATTGGCGCTGGCCAGCTCTTCCCAGCTTTCCAGATCCAGCAGAGATTCCATTGCCCCTGCCGGGCTAGGGTAGAAGGCTCTCACCCGCTTAGCCGCTGTATTGCGGAAGATGTACACCATGTTGACGGGAATGGAGAGGCTTTCCCACTGCTCGTCGCTCATCTGGAAGTCTGTCAACGCCAGGTAGCGCCTGGGGATAAGCAGGTACTTGCCACCTGCCGCTCCCCGTTCGGTGAAGAGCAGCGAGCAGGCCTGGCAGGCACAGATAACCTCGTGCCTGGAGAGTTCTAACAGGTGGCGATGATGCTCTGGAATCGCTGTGTTGCACAGTTCGCAGTGCTCAAGTGGTGCGGGCGCTGGTTCCCGCTTCTGTACGAACTGGCGCAGCGTTTCCAGGGATGTTGCGCGCATAGGAGCTGCTCTGCGCTGCCCCAGGTTGGCTGCTGGACGTTCCTCTGAATTGTCGCTCTGGTTAGATGCTGGCATCGTTGTCACCCACCTTACAGGGCCGAGAGGGCCGCTTGAGATTGCCGGTCTTCTGTCGAGAGCGCTACCTTCACCTTCCCGTCTTCCATGAGTAATGGAACCGGTTCGAGGAAGAGTTCGGGCGCATCCAGACACCGTCCGGCACGACAAACATCGTAACTTCGTCCACACGACGAACAGATCAGGCTCGTTCCCTCTAATCTACCATCTGCAAGAGAGGCATCGCAACTGCTACAGTGGTTGTGGTAGGCGTAGTAGTTGCCTGCGATAGAGCAGAGGAGCAGCGACTGCTGCCTGACAACGATGGTTTGCAGAGAAGAGCCTTGCAGGCCATTGCCCAACCCTTCGACCACACTCCACACCTCTTCATCCTTCTCTACCTGTGTATCGACCTTCTGCCTGCGTGGCACAAATGTGACCGGCAGGGTACGCCCCTGCTGGCGTGGTGGCTCGACAACGCCCTCGACCTGCAAGCCATCCAGGTCTGGAGCGGCTTTGTAGATAGCCTCCTCAATTGCCAGTTTGAGCGTAATCGTTGAGGCGGGACAGCCGTGGCAGCTTCCCTCCAGCCGCAGATAGGCTATGCCATCTTCAACGCGCTCCAGCTCAACATTGCCTCCATGCGATTGAAGGTATGGCCGCACCTCAACCAGCGCCCGGGCAATACGTGTCTCGAGATCCACCGGATGCAGTCCATGTAGCATGAAAAGGGAACCGAGCAGGTCGTCTTGCGCGAAGGACTCGATCAGCGCGCTGCCTCCTACCTGGCTCTGATAGGTCAATTCGAGGATACGTGCCAGCCCTTCACCGTACATATCCAGCAGCGCCTGGATAAGTTCCTGGGTCGTAGCACGTGTGCGTGGGTCAGGGAATGTCGAGACCTCCTGAATCAGCGTCTCGATACGTTCTGCGCGGCGAAGATGCTCCTGCGCGTCTTGTTGCATCAGATAGCTCCTCTTTCTAGCGACGGGATAACTGCATGTAAGCGTGGGGATATGACTGCTCCGGCCAGCTCAACTACCCGCAGGCCGACTCTTGCGGTCGGCCACACGCTGATTATGAATGAATATGAACAACCAAAACCGGTAATAAGGTGGTGGCTCCGTCCTGTAGGGACAGGGGGCGGGGGCGGATGGTTGCGGGGGCCTTGTGCCTGTCCTACTACTCCAGAAGCCATTCGCCGCTCGGGGGACAAGCACAAGGCCCCCACCCCGCGCTCCTCCGCCCCTTGTCCCTACAGCATCCCCTTCCCGATCCTGTTCGTTAATTTTCATAATCAGCACTCTACTATATACGTTTTGCCCCTGGCGTGCCTCTATGAGCCGCCCCGCCCCGGGTATAGTAGGGCCGAACCCTTGCGGTCGGCCTGTGTCATGTAGTCGGCCTAAGACACGGTGGGGCAGGGACGGTTACTGCCCCAGGCCAAAGGTTGGTGAGTGAACCAGTTGGAGTTCTTTCCCTTCACCCAGGTACATGTGGACGCCGCAGGGCAGGCAGGGGTCAAAGCTGCGAACGGCGCGCATGATGTCGATACCCTTGAAATTATCCGGGCCATTCTCCTCGAAGATCGGCGTGTTTTGCACGGCATCCTCGTAGGGGCCGGGCGTCCCATAGATATCGCGCACGCTGGCATTCCACGGCGTCGGCGGATAGGGATGGTAGTTGGCGATCTTGCCATCCTCGATCACCATGTGATGGGAGAGCACACCGCGTACCGCCTCGTGGAAACCACAGCCGATGGCCTCTTTCGGCACCGTGAAATCGTTCCAGGTTCTGGTATGGCCCTGGTATAACTCGTCGAGCACTTTTTCCATGCAGTACAGCGCGACGGCAGCAGAGTAGGCCTGGAAGTAGGTACGGGCGCGGTTGCGCTCGATAGCATTGCTCCACTTTGGAACCTTCCACTCGAACTCTACCTCCGGCTTCGTAGCGGTCTTGGGCAGCCGAATCTTGACGCTAGTGCCGGTCGCATCGATATAGCCCCCCAGATGCACCAGACCTGCCAGAGCCGTGACCCACAGGCGAGCAAGAGCGCCGCCACCGGTATCCAGAGCCAGGTAATCACCGGTGCGCTTGTCATACCAGCGCGGCGACATCACCCAGCTATAGTTGTTGTTGAAGTCACGCTTCTGCGGCATAGGAATGGTGGTCTGGTTCCAGGGATGGCGCTTGTCAACCGGGTTGCCAAGGGGGTCGCGATCAACGTAGGTGCGCTGATCTTCCCAGTCCTGATAGTAGGAACTACCCAGCAGGATGCGAATACCCAGGTTGATGTCGACCAGGCTTGTCGTGACCAGTTCTCCATCTACCACTACGCCCGGGGTGACATACATGGCTCGTCCCCACTTGTCCATCGTCTCATATCTGTAGTCACAGACGTCCGGGTCCTGGAACGAACCCCAGCAGCCCATCAGAATGCGCCGCTGTCCCACCCTCTCATAGCCAGGCATCGCCTGGTAGAAGAAGTCGAACAGGTCATCGTGCAGGGGTACCATCTTCTTCATCCACTCCACGTACTTCATCAGGCGAACCAGATAGTCTGTGAAGACCTGGATGGTGGCGACGGTTCCTACACCACCGGCGTAAAGAGTCGAGGGATGGACGTGACGGCCTTCCATCAGACAGAATTGTTCGCGGGTATAGCGGCTCACCTGCAAGGCTTCAAGGTACAGCGCGCCGCTGAAGGGGTTGAAGGCGCGCATGATGTCGCCAATGGTACGATAGCCGTGCTCGGCGGCGTGCGGAGCTTCGGTCTTGTTTGCCTGTTCCAGGACGCCTGGGTTGGTCTCTTTGACCATCTGCTCGCAGAAGTCGACGGCCACCAGGTCCTCCTGGAAGATGTTGTGGTCGAACATATACTCTGCCGCTTCGCCCAGATTGATAATCCATTCACCCAGAGCCGGCGGCACCACTCCATAGGCCATGTTCTGGGTATAGACTGAGCAGGTCGCGTGGTTATCACCACAGATGCCACAGATACGGCTGGTAATGAAGTGGGAATCACGTGGGTCTTTGCCCTTCATGAAGATGCTGTAGCCCCGGAAGATGGACGAAGTAGAGTAACACTCGGCGACGTTCCGGTTTGCGAAGTCGATTTTAGTGTAGATACCCAGGCTGCCCACAATGCGGGTGATGGGGTCCCACGACATTTCTACCAGTTGCGGCGGTGGTTGGGGTGTGTCTTCTCGTCTAACTTGCGTTGTCATAGTACTATCTCCTTACTTTCAGTGGATACCAGTAGCTGCAAGTCATTGCCGCCATTGTGGTGTATAGCCGGTTGTCAGGCTTCTACCCGTGTGCCGCCAGGATGGCTCCTGATTGGTAGTGTGATTCGTCACCTGACGCAGAGACCTGATAAGGTTGCCGTAGATGGAGATGATGTTTGTGGAGACCTTCGCACCCGGTGGCTCATCCATGAACGGCTGGAATTTGTCGGGGAAGCCTGGCATGGTACAACCAATACAAATGCCGCCGACGTTGGGGCAGCCTCCTATACCGGCCATCCACCCGCGCTTGGTGACGTTGCACTGCACAACTGGCCCCCAGCAGCCCAGCTTGACGAGGCACTTTGGAGAGCCATACTCGGTGGCAAAATCCGCCTCTTCATAGTAACCGGCGCGATCACATCCTTCATGCACCGTCTTGCCGAAGAGCCATGTCGGGCGTCCCGCGTCATCGAGTGGAATCATCGGGGCCAATCCCGCTGCCTGGTAGAGCAGGTAGAGTACGGTCTCCATGAAGTTGTCAGGCTGTACCGGACAGCCAGGTACATTGATGATGGGAATGCCGGCTTTGGATTTCCAGTTCCAACCAAGATAGTCGGCCAGGCCCATTGCTCCGGTAGGATTACCCTGCATGGCATGGATGCCCCCGTAGGTGGCACAGGTGCCGCAGGCTACAACGGCCAGCGCCTTCGGGGCTAGACGGTCGATCCATTCAGAGGTGGTAATTGGCTGTCCCGTAGCTAGATCGGTACCGAGGGCCGCCCAGTATCCCTCGCTCTTGATCTTCTCGTTGGGAATCGAGCCTTCAATCACAAGGACGAAAGGATCAAGTTCTCCTCGTTCTGCGGCATACCACCATTTCATGAAACTTTCGCCACCCAGTTCATAGGCGAGTACGGGGTTGTGGAGATGAACTGTGGGGAGGCCGGGGATAGCTCCCATTAAAACATCCTCGATACTGGGTTGCATTGCGGCGGTGATCGAGATGGTGTCACCGTCACAGCTCAGGCCTGCGGTTATCCAGAGGATGTGGACATCCTCTACGCCTGATCTGGTCGCCATAATAACCTCCTTGAGCGGTATCTGCTCACGGTTCAGTAAGAGGGGCGCACTTCACATTACTACGGTTGAATGAACTGCCAGTACAGAAATTCCACTACAGCGACGGCTAGTGAGGATACGCGGAGGCAACCATTGCCTGCAGAGACCAATCGGGTTGACGAGAGTACATGAGAGCGCAATAGGGAGAGGAAATAGATGTTCTCAAATGGCGACCTCCCTGTTCGCCATATGCTCGGTCCAGGTGTAATCCCAAAATACAAGAGCTATTCACGAAAAAAGCTCTCCAATTATGTAATACGCCTTTTTACCGGATAGAGATTACTTGAAAATGCTCAGTTCCATTCATGAGCAGAGGTTTTTTCAGTGAAGCTGGAAAAGGAAACAGCTCCAGAAGCCTCCTGAGGGGGGTACAGGAGCTTTGTGTAAAAGAGCCGGTTCCGTTTCCTGTTCCTTACTGAGTGATTGCCGTTAGGCCGGGGGTAAGTAGGGACTTTGTGGACTGACCGGAGCCTTGCTTGTGACAACACCACTTGCATCTCTGATGGTCGACTTGCCCGCGCTTCCTGCAGCGGTTGTGCTTCCAGTCTTGTAGCGACCAGGCTCTTTTTGCGCCCTGGTTACGTGCTCGCCTTTTGTTGTGCCGGACTGATGCATATCAGTAGAGTTGTTCTGTGCCATTGTGTGTCCTCCCTTTCATCTGAAAGCTGCGATTAGTTCACTGAGGAATTATCTTTCCTACGAGGACGTACTTCATGTACCTCTTCCTTTGTGTAGGGGTACATGAGGTTACACGTATATGTGTGTAAAAAGGTTTCGCTTGCTGATTTTCCACTAATCTTCATCTTTGGATCGGTAAGGATTTCCCCTTGACAAACAGAATAGCTATCTGTTATATTTCATATAGCGAATAGCAATAACCATTTTATACATATCCCCAGTAATCACTAAGACAGAGAAGGAGATGAAGATGCATATCTTGAAACGACCCGGCGCGTGGAGAGGTTTTGTAGCCGCCCTGCTACTTGCTGCCTTGCTCGCAGCATGCGGCGGCTCTCCAACAGTGCAAAGCACCCCTACGCCACAAGGTACGCCGACGCCGCTACCATGCAACACGTCGACCGCAGCAAGTGCTCAATCTGTCCCCCCCGGTGCCCCCGTGGAGGATATCTGCTACGCGACGGAGTGGCCCTCCCCTAATGAGAACCTGTACAACACGCGGGTCGCGCACTCGAGCATTGCTTCGACGAACGTGTCGAAGCTGGCGATGGCCTGGACGATCCCACTACAAGGCAAAGGTGCGACTGGTGCGGATGTTGCCAATCCAGTGATTGCCAACGGTATCGCCTATCTTCAGGATGGGGCTTCGAATGTGATCGCAGTGCGGTATGCGACTGGCCAGGTCCTATGGACACACAAGTACAATACTGCGGATTATGGGCCAAATGGCGTGACCATCGCCAATGGCAGGATATACGGCGTCACAGCGAGTGGGGTGTTCGCCCTGGATGCGCAAACCGGTCAACAAGTCTGGTATAATACGCAACTCGCGACAGGCCAGGTCAACTTCGACATCGCCCCACAGGTGGCCAACGGGAAGGTCTTCGTCTCGTCGGCGCTCACCTTTGGTGGTGGCATCATCTATGCCCTCAACGCCGCCACCGGTGCCAGGCTCTGGAGCTTCCAGACCGTGGTAGATAAGGTGAGTCAGCAGCTCAAATCGACTGCAGGGGGTGCCTGGGATACCTTGCTGATCGGCCCGGATAACTCTGTCTACGCGGGCATCGGCAATCCCTATCTCTCGCTCCAACAGGCGCAGACGACCCCCAGCCGCGAATTGTACACGGATAGTCTCGTCAAGCTTAATCAAACGACGGGTCAGTTGGAATGGTATTACCAGGCATTCCCCAACGACTTTCATGATTGGGATCTGCAGATCTCGCCCATCTATACCACGGTTGCCGGGCGTGCGGTGGTACTCGCCGCCGGCAAAGGGGGGGTTGTGTTCGCCTTCGACGCCATGAGCGGCCATTTGCTGTGGAAAACATCAGTCGGTATTCATAACGGACACGACGATGATGACCAGTTGGCCCTCGACGGCACCCTCCATCTCCAGCCCCCGTACACGCTGGAACCAGGAGAAGCCGGAGGTGTTGAGACGAACATGGCAGCCGCAGACGGCGTGGTGTATGTACCGGTTGATAACCTGCCAGAAACGGTGGCGACAGCCACAGCCCCTGTTGGCACGTCAAACTTCTTGCAGGGCAAAGGGGAGATGGTTGCCATCGACATAGCCACAGGGAAGACGCTGTGGACAACCCAACTGCCACAATTGCTCCTGGGAGGAGCAACGGTCTCCAATGATCTCGTGTTTACGACTACGTTCACCGGCGAACTCATAGCGCTCTCGCGCCAGGATGGATCGACCGTCTGGACGGCGCAGCTCCCGGCCGGCTCGAATTCGATGTTGGCCATCGTTGGCAATACGTTGCTAGCCGGGGCAGGCATCCCACTCAAGGCGACGCAGCACCCGGCGGTGGTCGCCTATCGACTTGGCACGTAGGGGCGCTCCGAGGAGGCAAGCGAAGAATGGGAAAGGAGTCCCTGACTATGCTATGCCCTATTATGTGAGGTACCGTTTCGCTCGAGGCAGTTGATAGCGTGGCAAGTTATCTGGAAAACGGCCTTTTCATAGGATAGCGTGGTAGAATAAGGGAAACAAATTCAGGAGACGCTTACTATTGTGACAGAACAGGAAAATCAAGATACCCAGGCTCATCCTGCACAGTTGACGCATCTGGATGAGAGCGGCAACATTCATATGGTGGATGTGACGGGGAGACCGGAAACACTGCGTGAGGCGGTGGCGAAGGCGCGCGTGCGTATGGTACCGCAGACGGTGCGGCTGATCGAGACAAACCAGGTCTCGAAGGGCAGCGTGCTGGAGGTAGCGAAGATCGCCGCCATTATGGCTGCCAAGCAGACGCCGCAGATTATCCCCCTGTGCCATCCCCTGCCAATGACGCATATTGATGTGCAGTTTGCGCTCGACGGCGAGCAGGGGTTGATCGAGATCGAAGCACGCACGCGCACCCACTATAAGACGGGCGTAGACGTGGAGGCCCTGACGGCGGCTACGGTAGCGGCCCTGACCATCTATGATATGTGCAAAGGCGTGGATACCACCATTACACTGGAACAGGCCTACGTCGCCCTCAAAAGCGGGGGCAAAAGCGGAACGGTCGAGTTCAAGCCCGGATAATCGTTATGAAAGAGCTGCATACAGGAAACTATGGCTCCCATCATCTGGCGCGCCTGAAGCCGGAACTTATCGGTGTAGGAAGCGCACGGGATGTGTTGGAGTTTGCGCTGACATATGTAGAACGCTGCCGGGGAGATGTGCCTCTGCTTGAGCGCGAGCGGGAGGTCCTACTGGCTGCACTGGAACACGCATGGCAGCAGGAAGAGTATGCGCAGGTGGTACAGCTTGTGACAGGACTGGCCCATCTTGCCGGACGGCTCGATAATTTTCAGGAGGCAAGGCGCGTGCTTCAACGCGGCATCTATGCCTGCCAGCACGTACAGGATGAGCATTCCTTACGCTATTTTCAGAGTTGTTTGAGCGGCTTGCTCTGGTCGGCGGGAGATTACGAACGTGCATATCGTATCTGGTGGGAAAGTTTTGCAGGAGATGGTGCGCCTGGCTATCTCTGGGAGCCACTGCGCAATGTCGTCCACCTCACCGATATTGTGGGCGCAAACGGGATAGTGAGCGACTTTGCCAGTATGCTTCTCAATGGCGGGAGAAGTGAGAATTCTGGCTCAACCGCTCTCATGCTCTTTATGCGCGCATTTTATGCCCGGCTTTCCGACGACATGGATGTTGCTTACGACAATCTGAGTTTGTGTCTGCAAGCACTCTCGAAGCAGGATACTGCTGTTTCCTCTTATAAGCCATTCTTTGAGATTCTGGTGCAGACTGAGTTGGCTCGTGTGCGCGGTGACTATACCTGCTCGCAAGCGTATGCTGAGGCCGCTATTACGCTGGCACAGGCTTTTTGCGACCCCTATAGCGTGGCGGTCCTGATCTGGGATCAGGCGCTGTTTAGCTATTTTCATGGCAAGAGTGATGACCTGTATTTGCTGGCGCTGCGTCTCGCTGAGGTAACATCGCGGCTGGCGGCACCTCATGTCAGGCAGTGGAATGTGTTCTTACAGCAACAACCAGGCGTACAGTTGATCGCCCCTGTAGAGGAAGTGGGGAAAAGATGTAGAAACTCCTGGCTTCAAGAGCCGTTGAGCCGTAGTGAAGTGGCGGTCTTGCACCTGCTCGCGGATGGACTTTCCAATCAGGAGATAGCTACAGGCTTGTTCGTCGCCGTTGGCACCGTGAAAAAACATATCGAACATATCTATAGTAAGCTGGATGTGCACAGCCGGGTTCAGGCCGTTGCCAGGGCGAGCATGTTGGGGTTGTTGGAATGATGCGCGCTCCTTGCCGGTAAAAAATACGCCGTTTGGCGTATGACATCGTGCCTGCTTTGCTGGTACGCTTGAGGCAGAAAGATGCTCAATGATTATCCTGATAAGGAGCGTATCACTATGGCACAATCCTCCCGCAAGCGCTTTGTGCGCAGAACTTTCCACCTGTCGAAGCCGTCTTCTCTCTGCCTGCTGCTGTCGCTGATACTGGCACTGGCCGCTTGCAGTTCTCAATCTACCGGCAATGGCAATACCACCCCGCAATCTACAGTGACGGTAACGACGCCAGCTTCTTCGCCTGCTCCGTCTACCCCTACTCCGATTGCGACGACGGTCTCCACCTCACTCGTGACCTACAGGGGACACCAGGATGCTGTGGTTGCTGTAGCCTGGTCGCTGGATGGCACGAAACTTGTTTCGGCCAGCGATGACGCCACCGTACAGGAATGGAGCGCCACGACAGGAAAGCAAATCTGGACCTATACCTACCCCAATCCCAGGACTGTCTATCTCTTCGCCGTAGCCTGGTCGCCGGACGGCAAGCGTATAGCGGCAGCCGGAAATACCGGTGTAGTGGCAATTCTGGATGCTGCAAACGGGCATCTGCTGGCAAATTATGATGGCAATACCACTTTCATAGAAGGAATCGCCTGGTCGCCGGACGGCAAGCGCCTGGCCTTTGGAACGGGCGACAAAACAGTGCAGGTGTGGGACGCGACAAGCGGCAAGCAGCTTTTGACCTACAAGGGCCATTCAGGGGCAATGGCGCATATCGCCTGGTCGCCGGATGGCACGAAAATCGCCTCGGCCAGTTACGATGGCACCGTGCAGGTGTGGAACGCCACGACGGGCCAGCATTTGCTCACCTATAGCGGTCATGGCGAGCCTGTCTGGTCGGTGGCCTGGTCACCTGATGGCAAAGAGATCGTTTCGGGATCGGGTTCGGCAGGTCTCAATGGGCCGGTGAGTACGAACAACTCGGCGAAAGTGTGGGACGAGGCAACGGGCCAGACGCTGCTGACCCTCAGCAGAGGGGCAGATGAAGCCTACGCGGTAGCGTGGTCACCGGATGGCAAGGACATTGCGGTAGGCGGCGATGACCACTCAGTACAGGTATGGGATGTGAAGAGCGGGCAGGCTGTTCTGGTTCACCAGGGGCAGAATGATATCATTTTCGCGGTGGCCTGGTCCCCGAATGGCAAGCAGCTTGCCTCTGCCAGCGCGGATTCCACAGTGCAGGTCTGGCAGGTAGCTTAACTGCTTGGCTGATCGCTGCGCTGCCAGGGAAGGCTTTGCACGAATTCGTCGAAGGTTTCGCGTCCATCGACGCGGGTGCGCAGCAGGTCGAAGGGAGCCTGGCTATCCTGGTCGATGCCGGTGCGGCCCGGGTCGGTAGTGGCACCCAGGTAGCCATCTTGCCAGAGCAGGGCAACGATATCCTGCTGCAGGGAGACGCTTTCGCTGCGGAACGGCTCGCCTGAGGGATAGCAAAACTGCTGGATGACCATGCCAAGCTGCTTTTCCAATGTGGCCTTCGACTGCTGAAGTTCCACCTGTGCCAGCGCGGGCGAATCGAGATAAGTTTTTCCCATATCAACATGGTGGACAGTGTGCGAGCCAATCTGCATCCCCTGTGCCAGCAAATCATGGAGATTGTTCCAGTTCATATAGCCTTGCCAGCCCACTTTGCCACTAATAATGTAGAATGTGGCCGTGAAGTGATGCTGCTGCAAGAGTGGGAGGGTGAACTGGTAGACATCGGCATAGCCATCGTCCAGCGTCAAAATGACCGGGCGCACCGGCAGTGGCGCGCTGAAGTAGAGGGCGTCGAACAACTGGTTGAAGGTGATGGTGTGATAACCCTGCTGCTGGAGATAATCCAGCTGCTGCTTGAACATGTCCGGTGTGACTGTCAAACTCCATGCAAGCGAGCTTTGAGGAGGCGTGTCAGAGACGTGGTGGTACATCAGGATGGGAACCTGGACGACCTTACTGGCGGGTTGGAGCAACGGCAAAATGGGCGCTTCAGGATCACCCGGACCGCCATCGAGCACGAGCCAGCGTGGCTGTGTCGACTTCGCGTTGGGGACAGGCTGGACGATGAAGGGCAGGTTTTTCAGCACTTGATCGGGGTGCCGGTCTTCCGGTGGCAGCTGCCCCACTTGCAGCAGTCTCTGATCAGGTTGCAATTGTAGCGAGACGCGCATCTCTTCCACATGGTTATAGACCGCCATTGTTTCCGGGTCAACCCATTGGAAGAGCGTGCTGGCGCTGCCGATACTGAAGCTCTGAAGGTTATAATTGCGGTAGCGTGCCTGCCAGAAGGAGGCGTAAGCAGCTTCGTTGGGCCATGTGACCTGCATCTGCGGGCTGAGCAGCGACCACATCGTGCCATACTGACCACTCACTAAGGCAATCATGTACTCGTGAGCAACGGCCTGTCCTCCTCCATCTTTCTGCATTACAGGGGAAAAGGAAAGGTGAGATGCTGTCAGCAACGACTTTTCCGACTGCTGTGCTTTTGTCGGGAGGTCGGTTGTTGCCAGCAGGAAGATGCCTGCTGCCAGCAAAACGATACAGAGTAGCGGCATGACAATCATGGGCCAGGTTGGCCTGCGTGCATTTCCTCTGTCAAATCTCCTCGGCATTTTAAAAGTCACTTCCAGTCTGCTTTTTCATCACTACCTTGAGCATAAGCGTCATCTCTATACTTATATTGGTATACGCTGATACATCGTGTTTATATACACATCAACCTCAAGCAGTGATGATTTTGCGGATGATAGGAAGGATGGGTAGAGATTTTAGATCAACAACTCGACGAAGTAGAGACCTTCATTTTCGAGCTTGCCGGTATCTTCGACGTTCCACACCACGGACAGTACCGCCTGGGCGAAGGCCCAGTCATAAATGCGCTTTCGCTCAAAACCCAGTTCTGTCGCAAGCTGGTCGATGCGGCGCGCCATCAGGGCCTTCGGGTTGGCAACGGAGAGGATATCTGGCCAGAAATTGCGCAATAACGCGCCAGTCTCGAAGACCGGCTCACCGATCACCCCTTTTGGGTCGACTGCCAGCCACGGCTCGCGTTCGGCAGCCAGCATATTATCCTGGTGCAGGTCGCCGTGCAGCAGCACCGGCTCGGCCATAGTGGCGCATAGTTCGGCATAAAGCTTCTCTGCTTTGTCGAAGATCGCGGGTGGGAAGGGGCCAGTGCCCCCGTTATACAGCTTGCGCAGCCGCGCAAAGCCCTTGCCCCAATCGACCACAGTGGGGAACGGATAGTGCTCTGGTGGCAATGGCTTCCATAGCTTGCGCATAACCTCCGCCGCGGCTGAGATAGCCACCTTGTCATCCTCTACCGCCCGCAGCGACGTGCCCGGCTTCAGCCGCTCCATCAGCATCGCCGCATCCTGCTCATCATAGGCCAGCAACTGCACCATGCCATGCCCGCTAAAGTGCCGCAGCGCCTCCGGCTGAGATGGAAACTCGTCGGTCAGGCCCACCTTCAGCATCACTTCAGTCCCATCAGC
Source organism: uncultured Chloroflexia bacterium (assembly GCA_963736995.1). Taxonomy (GTDB): domain Bacteria; phylum Chloroflexota; class Ktedonobacteria; order Ktedonobacterales; family Ktedonobacteraceae; genus CADDYT01. The sequence continues at coordinate 221,100 of CAVTRB010000002.1, read as the reverse complement.
GCGCACCGCCGGAGCCACATAATTAAACGACAGGTTGGCCACCGGCGCGCCAATTCTTATCCCCCACCGTTCCTCACACGCCGTCAGAATAGCTGGCAAACGCTTCCAGCCACACTTGCCCCTCTTCACCGGCAAGTTTTATCATGAAATCCGCAAAATATTCAGGAATGATATACAATGTCTTTCTCCTCCATTCTCATGTAATTGATTCTCCCACTCATAGAGACCCTGCGGTTTGCAGGAGGGACTTCGTGGTTGCCCGTTGCCGACAGCGAAGCGTCTCTGTAGGGGCATCCTTGATGGGTGCCCGTTGCCGACAGCGAAGCGCCTCTGTAGGGGCATCCTTGATGGGTGCCCGTTGCCGACAGCGAAGCGTGACGGCAGTCTGGCCCAATCGTGAATTGGCTTCATCAGGCCAGTTGCTGCGCTCCTGGCCCCGGGCGACCTCAAGGATCGCCCCTACAGAAACGTGGGTGATTCCTGCCGGTTGGTTGACCACGTACCGCGATAGCCTGTACAAGAAATTGCATGGAGGCGCACGAGTTGTCGGCAGAAGATGAAAGAAATTGTGGGGAAAGCTCATCCAGAAGGCTGGCGTAAAGCAACAGAAAAAAGGCTCAACCGCCAGAATGCAGGTGAGATGCGAGGGAACATGTGTAAATTGTGCAGATTTTAATCGTCAATAATGGGCAAACATGTGTCATGTCCTTCTAGCTTGTTTAGTGGAATTGTATCTTATGGTGTCCAGTTATGCAATTCGATCCTACGGCCCGTAAGGCCAGCCACAAGGGATCGGCCCTACTATACGCGAGTTTTCAGTGTGTCAGGGCGCGCTTGCTATGAAAAGCAAATGCACAACTACCTGTTCTTTTATATTGGTATTGGGGGAGCGCGCCAGGGCGCGCTCCCAGTCGGATATAGTAGGGCCGACCCTTGCGGTTGGCCTGAGGCGGTGGTGAGTCGGTCCTTATTCCCCATTCGCATTCAGGATGATCCGTATCTCAACCCCACCGGGCAGTTCGGGGTGTTCCTCGAGGAGATGCTCCATATCGCGTCGCATTGCCGGACGTTCACCCTGGTTTGCCTGTCCAAGAGCCTGTCGCAGCTTTTCTTGAGCTGTATCTAGATCACGACGAAGCCAGGCGCTTTGCGCCTGGACAAGCAGCACATCAAAGGAAACATTCCGGTTGAGTACCTCCTCGATCATCTGCTCCGCAAGCCCGGCGTCTCCACGCGCGATCGCCAGTTGCGCCCTGCGGAACCAGAGATACGGGCTGTTCTCATTGCCATCCAGTTCGATGGCCTGTGCCAGGTCTGTTTCTGCCTGTTCCAACCTGCGCAGGCTGATCAGCGTCTCGGCCCGGTTTCGCAGCAAAGGCGCGCTATCGGGCAGCAGCGCAATCGCTTCGTCATAAGCAGTCAGCGCCTCTTCCTGCCTTCCCAACCTATCAAGCGCACTCGCATACGCCGAAAGCGCCCAGACAGTATCACTCGAGCGTGCCTCATCTTCCTTGAACCCCTGAATCGCCGCCTGTAGAGTTTTCACCGCCTCGTCATAGCGGCCCTGCTCACTGAGTACATCACCCAGCGCTCGCCGGATAAAGGCCAGGCTAATCGGTCGATCTGCCGCCTCGTAGACCGGGAGCGCCTCGCGGTAGTAAGCTTCAGCCGCTTCAAGCCTGCGCAACGGATGCTTCTCAGGCAGCGCCAGCATCGTATCTGCCAGATCGCGTAACAAAGCGCCCCGGAACAGTCCCTCTAAATCACTCGGCAGCGAGCGCACCAATGCCTCTATCACCTCCACAGCCTGTCCCAGCGCCTCACTATCCTCACCTCGTCGTGTCAGCATCCCTGCTGCCTGCATAACGGCATCCTCGTATGCAGCAGGAATAGCAACGCCATCTCCCAGGCGCATCTGCAATTCAAGGTAGAATGTAGCATCGACGCCCCACGTGCGGCAGCGGCGCAACAAAACCCGCAGCTCCTCAAGGATAGGAGACCACACTTGAATTTTCCTTGTTTGCCTCTACCAGCATATCGAATACTGGCTCAACCGCCTCGCTGAGCAATAGCTCACCCCGTTCATCCAGCAACTCTTCGGCGCTTCCCCCAATCCGCCCTGGCAAATTCATCCAACGCCTGGGCTATATCCCCTACAATCACTCTCTCTTGCTGACCTGCATCTCTGATCTGTTTAAGGGTATCGAAGCGTTCGCTAAGATGTCTTTTCGCTCCCTCGTCTTGCTGAGCAGCAATAAGAGCTTCGATCATAGCGAACCACTGGTCTTTCAGAAGCTGGGGTTGCTGCCGGACTAGCTGAAGTATATCCTGGGGAGAATTCGCATTGACAAATGCCTGTAAAATCTCAGTCTCTTCTGGTGATACAGGTTCGTTGTCTTCCTCATGAGACTGAGATAACCTGGCCCGCATTTGTGTAAGATATAGTTCAGCACGACGTGCCCATTCATCGTTTTGCAGTGAACGATACAGCACTGCTGCCTGCTGGACATCCTTGATACCCTGATCGTGATCTCCCAGCTCAAAACGAACGCGCCCAAGATCGATCAGGGTATTGGCTTGCCCCAAGGGATCTTGCTCTACAATGAAGAGTGGCAAGGCTTGCTCATAGTAGTTTCGGGCCAGTTCCCAATCTTTTTGTGCCAGAAACATATCTGCAATGCTCATATACACATTTGCCTGACCCAACTGGCTTTGTACGGCTTTGAAGAGAGGCAAGGCAGCATCGTAGTGGGAGCGCGCCTCCTCCAGATGACCGAGGTGGCGTTCCAGATCACCCAGACTCTTGAGCAGGTTAGCCTGCCCCAACTGGCTTTGTACGGCTTTGAAGAGGGGCAAGGCAGCATCGTAGTGGGAGCGCGCCTCCTCCAGATGACCGAGGCGGTATTCCAGATCACCCAGACGAAGGAGCAGGTTAGCCTGACCCAACTGATCTTGTACGGCTTTGTAGAGAGGCAAGGCAGCATCGTAGTGGGAGCGCGCCTCCTCCAGATGACCGAGGTGGCGTTCCAGATCACCCAGACTCTTGAGCAGGTTAGCCTGCCCCAACTGATCTTGTTCTGCTTTGTAGAGGGGCAAGGCAGCATCGTAGTGGGAACGAGCCTCATCCAGATGGCTGAGGTGGCGTTCCAGATCGCCCAGGCTCTTGAGCAGGTTGGCCTGTCGTCCTTTAGCACCTATCGTAGCAGAAGCATTTGTAGCTTGTGGAAGGTAGGCTTTAAGCAGGGCAAATTGTCCTCGCAGGAAAAGATACTGGGAAGCAACCTCAAGCAGTCGTGAAAATAGAGAAGGTTCGTTATCTGATGACCATTTAAGGGCTGCAAGAATATTTTGGAGGTGTTGATCCAGTAGTGGATAGTTTTTGGGAACAGCGGTTTCCGCTTGCCTGACCAGGTTAGCGTAGTAGTTGGCATGCGACCAGCTTGCGCTGGTTAGCTCGTTGTGACTATTCAACAAGGCCAGAGCGTAGGCTCGCAGCAGGCTGTGTTGTCGATAAGTATCCTCACCTGATTCCCCCGGTCTGATGAGTAATGCTAAATTCTTGAAATAAGTCAGTTTCATACGTGCAGCACTTTCCTCGATACCCCAGATGGCTGCTGCCGCTTCTGCGGTAATCGGCGTTTCAGGCGCAAAGATTCCCAGGGCGCGGAAACGCTTCTGTTCTTGGGCGTCCATGCGTCTATAGCTGATTTCCAGCGATCTCTCCAGGTTGCCATTACGATCTCTCTCCGGCATACTGAGCCTGCTTAATGCTCCTTGTCCAATGTCTTTCCGTAGATCATCCAGTAATTGACCTATCTGTCGTTCTTGTATCGGCTGCTCGATCAGAGCAGCAGCAATATCCAGAGCAAGTGCATGACCTTCGAGTACCTTGACCATTTCTTCCAGTTTCGCTTGTAATTTCGCTTGATAGTCCATATCGTTTTGATAGCGAGCATCGTCCTGACAATGCAAGCGATCTTTAAGCAGTGCCAGCCCATCATCCAGGCTCAACACCTCCAGAGAGACTATATATCCTCCCAGCGCATTTGCTGTAGAGGCATAGCGCGTGGTGACAAGTCGCACTGCCATCGGAGGTAGCGCTCTGCTAAGAAAACGCATGGCGCTCTCATCCCAGACATCGTCAAAGATCACAAGAAAGCGTCCTGGTGCTGCATTGCTAAGCCAGGATGCCACAATATCCGGGTCCAGTTGTCCAACCGCTAAAGTCAGCAGTGAGCCACCGAAAGCATGATTTGCTAGCTTCCCTAACGGGAGTTGAGCTATTTGCTCATTGATGATTTGTGGCCCTACCTCAATCAAGATAACTCCTCCGGGGAAGTGAGATGAGAAGCGCAGAGGAATATCGATAAGCAATTTGTAGGCGAGATAGGTTTTGCCGATGCCTGCCATGCCCTGCAGCGTGGCCGAGATCGCCCGGCCTGTGAGAGTGACGTTTTCACCTGCCGTTAAAGTGGTAAGTAAGGTGTCCAGTTCTTTTTGGCGTCCAACAAAATCCTTTCCCTCGTCGAAGCCTCGCCAGATTGTTGGCTGCCATTTGTATGGGGGCAATGAATAGTTGTTCAATTCAAGGTTATTCTGTATAGCAGTGCCTGGATTATTCGGGATTATCAAATTGTGTCGCGCATCCCTCACATTAATCGGCCCTTGCCCATCATAGAGCGGAGAAAGCGATCGTGTATCGCTATTGTCTGGCCGTTTTTCAGGCGTGCCGCTCATCCGACGTAGCTCATTAATGCACAAGCGTAAAATTCTTCCTGCCACGACGTTACCAGATTGCTCGGTTACAGAAGCTATCTCGCTAAGCCTCTGCAGGGTTTCATCTTCAAGTAATGTCGGATGTTGATCAGAGACTTGTTGTAGCTGAGCGGGGGTTTGTACCTGTAATAAGGCTTGCAATAAGATGTTAATCGGGTCGTGCTCCCCTTCAATGAGCTGTTTATAGGCAGCTTCGATTGAAGCTTTACAGGCCTTCTCTAAAATGGTGCGGTGCTGCTGCAATGTTTTGATTTTACGCTGATTTTGCTGCCCTTCTTCTTCGCCAGTTTCCTCAGCCAGCAGGACATCAATCACCTCAACGGCTTCATCGGTGAGGAGGCGTTCGGCATGTGCTTTGAGCATCTCCTGCGAGTCATTCCAGGTATCGGTATTTATCCAGTCGATGACCAGATCTACCAGCTCGTTGTCGATCTGCCGACTGGCTCAGCCTTGATTTGTTTCAGCGTTTCGTATCTCTCTTCAAGTCCACTTGCTGTGCTTTCCTGATCCGGCTTCTCGAAGTGCATTCATTAATCGCTCAATCGCTTCAGCAGCCTGCTCAGTGAGCAAGATTGGACGCTGGGCAACCAGTTCAAGCATCTCGGCAGGACTTCGGACGGCATATCATAGCCTGGATAGCTTCAAGAAGTTCTTTCTCTCGTTCATTAGATGGCTCGAGTTATTCAGCATAAGCTGCATCAATGGATTCCTCGTGGGCTTTTTCCAGAATAGCGCGGTGTTTCAGTAAGATTGCTGTTTCTTCCTGATCCTCGCCAAGAGTCTGTAATGACATGGTGTTTAAGGCTTCAATGGCCTCGTCGGTGAGGAGACGCTCGGCGTTGCCTTGTAAGAAGGCTTTGGACTCGTTCCATGTCTCGGTGTTGATCCAGTTAGTGAGCAGGTTAAGCAGGTCTTCGGGAATGGGGCGTTTGGCGAGTCGAATCATCTGGATCATAGTGAAGGCTTCGGCGAGTTTAGCGGCCCGCTCCTGATCTGTGTTATGCACCTGAGCTATCAGGTCCTGGATGGTTTCGGCTGCGGCATCCGAGGTGAGTCTCAGGGAGATGCTGGATTACCTGGGTGAGCGCTTCCGGCCCATCGACATTGAGGAAGGCGCGCAGGGCTTTATTGAGCGGACGCGGCTCTGGGAGAGCGTCAAAGGTAGCGTCAATGCCGTCTGCCCGGCAATGTTGAAGCAGTTCCCGGTACCATGACAGGATTTGTGGATGGGGAACCTCAACGATCCAACTGGCAAATTCGGCATCTGCCTCGTCTGTCAACAATATGGCCCGGTTGTCGACCACGATCTGGCGCGTCTCTTCCCAGGTGGGCGCGTTGACCATCTGTTGCAGGAGGTTTCGAATGGCGGTGGACGCTGTATCGCTCATGTTCGCTCTCCCTTATGTGATTATTCCCGATTGCTCTGCTTGCGTCTTCTGCTGGAATTGCCATAGTTGTTTTGGGTGACGGGGCCAGAACCTGAGTTGTTACCTATGACGATAGTGTGATCCACTCCCGTGACATTCATTCCCGAACCAGCGGTGGTGGGTAGTTCCTGTGTACTGGTGAGCTGTTTGCGGTTGTCCTTGAAGGTGGTGGTGAGTAGATGCATGACGTCTTTTTGCACTTGCTTTGCCAGCTGCTCTGGCGTCTCAAAGCGGCAGACCGTTAGCCCTTCGGGATTCTCTACGTTTTGCAGGCGGTCGAGGAATGCCCATAATTTTGAGTCGCGTTTCTCCACGTCGACATGTTTTTCGTAGATGAGGCAAGGTTTCTGGTGTTTGCGGGCATGACTCATATTCTTCAATGGTGTACTGGCCGTAGCCCTGCCAGAAAAGGCCAATGTAGATATCACAGGCCTCTACTTCGGTCAGGTAGGTGCTGCGGATGGGTTCGGGGCGCGCTCCAGCGTCTGTTTCCCAGAGCCAACCATGCAGGAGAAATGAGGATAGGGCGTTCTGCACCGCCTGACGTTCTTTGGCGAGTTCGCTCATTTTGCTACTGATGAAGAGGGAGAGCTGCGGTTGTGATACCATCCTACATAACCTCTTTCTTGCTGAAGAACCGTTATACAGTATAATCAAAACACTAGACACAAAAGTGACTGCACGCAGTTCAATCCAACTGTACATTATTATAGCACATCTAAATGCAATTTCGACCTTAAAAAGCGAGAAATGCAATTCTTGCATGCCAAAGTCATTGCAGCAGCGCGTACCGGCGTATATAGTAGGGATACCCCTTGCGGGTAACCTGGGGGCACGGCATGGGGTGGGCTTGCGGTTGCCCTGGCCGCCAAGAGAAAAACAAAAGCAGCCAGATATTATAAGCGATATCTGGCTGCTCTGGTTATGGGCGAGCAAACATGGGCTACCGTGCCCGTGCGGGCTGCTTTGGTGGGATGTGAACCGGGCGGCCTTCGGCGGCCATGACGGACTCGCGGATGCCCTCGCTGAGCGTGGGGTGCGGGTGGATGGTCTCGATGATCTCGTCGCCGGTCAGCTCGCCGCGCATGGCGATGGAGAACTCGCTGATCAGGTTGGTGGCGTCGGGACCGATGATGTGCGCGCCCAGAATTTCGTTGTATTTGCCCAGTATGACTTTGGTGAAGCCTTCCGTCTCGGCACTGGCAACGGCTTTGCCGATGGCCGACCAGGGGAAGCGCTCCACGCGCAGTTCATCGGCTGGGTATTGCTCCTTCGCCTGCGCTTCCGTCAGGCCGACAAAGGCGACTTCGGGGAAGGTGTAGACGGGATTGGGGATGACGTTGTAGTCCATCACGGCTTCGCGGCCCATAGCGTTGTCTGACGCCACTTCGCCTTCCATCGAGGCGACGTGGGCGAGGCCCGCGCCGTGGACGAGGTCGCCGATACCGTAGATGCCAGGGAGATTCGTCTCCATGCGCTCGTTGACGCGCACGCGCCCGCGATCAAGGTCAAGCCCCTGCTCAACGAGTCTGTCCAGACCGGTCGTGTTGGCCTTGCGGCTGACCGCGACCAGCACGTACTCACCCGTGAAGGTTTGCTCGCCTTGCTCGCCGCTGGCCGTGACCTTCTTCTGATCGCCCTCGTCGGAGATGGCCTCGACCTTCGCACCGGTGACAATGGTGATACCGCGCTTGCTCAGGATGCGCACGAGCAATTTACGCACCTCGTCATCCAGGGGAGCGAGCACGGTGGGCAGCATTTCCACGATAGTGACCTGTGAGCCGAAGGCGTTGAACATGCAGGCCAGCTCGAAGCCAATGACGCCGCCACCGACGCAGATGATGCTCTCCGGCACCTTTTCCAGATTCCAGCAGGTGTCGCTATTGATGACGTTGCGTCCATTGATGCCGGGCCACGGTGGCAAAAGCGGGACGGAGCCGGTGGCGAGGATGATCTTATCGGCGCTGAATTGCTGCTGCGTGCCATCGTTTTTCGCGACGGTCACAGTGTGATCGGCGTCGATGGAGGCCTGACCGTCGAAGACATCGATGTTGTTGCCCTTCATGAGCACGCCAACGCCGCCGACCATGCGTTTGACCACCCGATCTTTGAAGGCGACGACTTTGCGCATGTCGATTTTCGGCTTCTCATCGAGCATGATGCCCAGTTCCTCCGCCGATTCGAGGGTGTGGAGCAGTTCTGCGATATGCAGCATCGCCTTTGAGGGGATACAGCCAACGTTGAGGCAGGTGCCACCGAGATACTGTTTTTCGACGATGGCCGTCTTTGCGCCAAGCTGTGAGGCGCGAATGGCCGCGACATAACCGCCGGGGCCTGCGCCGATCACTGCTACATCATACTGTGTACTTGCCATATTCTTTTCATTCTCCTGCAATCTGAAAGTAGACTTTGAGCGCTGCACGCTCGCGCATAAGCCTGACACCCTCTGAGAAGCGGGACAGCGTCAGGCGGTGACTGATGAGGTCGTTGACCCGCACTGCCTGACTTGCCAGCAGGTCGAGGGCGAGGCGCAGCTCGTCCGGTGATGATGAATAGGTACTGGTGAGAGTCAATTCTTGCTGGTAGAGCGTTTCCAGGTTCAAAGGAACGGCTCCCGTGTGTGCCGCGAAAAGGTTGAGAGTACCGCCCTTGCGCATTGCTGCCAGCGCCTGCTGGAATGGGCGCATGCCGGGAACGGTAATGATCACGGCATCAGCTCCACGTCCTTCTGTCAAGGGATCAAGCAGCGAGCGTAGTCCATGCTCGTTGCCGGGGGCGAAGAAGGCTTCGTCAGCACCGAGGACGCGGGCCAGTTCAAGGCGTTCGGGCAGTAGATCGACGCCGACGACACGCAGGTCGAGGTCGGAGCGCGTACCCAGCGCTTTGACGGCTTGTAGCATGAGCAGGCCGACGGAGCCGAGGCCCATGATGACGACGGTATCGCCCGCGAGCAGGGGTGTGCGTCTCACAGCACGGACGCAGCAGGCCAGCGGCTCGGTGAACGAACCCTCCTCCGCACTGAGATTGTCGGGCAGTTGCAGCGTGGTGTGCTGCACGTGCTGCGCGGGGACGCGAATGTACTCCGCAAAGCCGCACGGATCGATGTTGGAGGCTTTGAAGGCGCTGCACATTGAGTAGTTGCCGTGGCGACAGTAATGGCACGTGCCGCAGGGGACATGGTGTGCAACGATGACACACTGGCCCACCTCAAATCCTGAGACGGCCCGCCCTCGCTCCACGATAGTTCCTGTCAGTTCGTGTCCCAGGACGACGGGTGCCGGTGCATGCTGCGCAATTTTGAGGATGTCGGAGCCACAGAGTCCGCAGCCATGTACCTGCACCAGCAATTCGTGCTCAGAAATGGATGGAATTGACCTGTTTTCCAGGCGAATATCGTCATGGGAGTAATAAATAATCGCTTTCACTGCCCGTTTCAGTTATCCCTTGCTCTTTGTAGGTTTCTGTTGGCTTCAGTATAGCACGTTTGCGCGCTGACTGCCATGTGTGAGGGCGCGTGGTAAAATGTCAGCCAGAACAATTGAAAGACCCTGATAACAATTTGAAGTACCTTGCCCGGCTTGCAGAGTTGGGATTGGAGTACCGGTTATGGATAAACGAACATTTCTGATAGCTGTTCGCCTGTTCTTTGGCTTGCTCACTTTGACGGCCATTGGCGTCCAATTGAATATCCATATTCAGCTGCGTTTTAACCCGGTGAACTTTTTCAGCTACTTTACAAATCTGTCCAATATTTTAGCCTCTATCGTTTTCATTATAGGCGCAGTATACCTGATACAGCGACGCGAAGCTGGCGAAACGTTTGACATCATCCGGGGAACTTCGGTTGTGTGCATGGCTGTGGTTGGTATCGTATATGGCATTTTATTACGAAATGAGGATCTGGGCGCGCTCTTACCCTGGGTAAACGTTGTTCTCCATTATGTTATGCCGGTTGTGGTAGTGCTTGATTGGTTCTACAGGCCACCTGCAACGAAGTTTGTTGTCAGGCAGGTAGCATTGTGGCTCGTCTTTCCACTTCTCTACCTGGTCTATACGTTAATTCGAGGCTCAATTGTGAATTGGTATCCCTACCCGTTCTTGACCCCGGCCAAAGTAGGCGGATATGGTGGCATCTTGCTCTACTGCGTGGGCATTCTGGTGGTTTTCTTGCTTCTAAGCTGGCTGCTCATGCAGGTGGCCAACAACGTGAAATGGAAGGCTGCATGAATTTATGCTCTCCTGGTACTGTCTTGATCTGTAATAGTCTGAACAATTACCCAAGAGGGCTAGAGAAGCAGGCAAAGTGATAAAAAAGTAACGTATAAACGTATTTATAAATGAAGAGGCAATCAGCTGCTTCCTGTATATGGTCTTATGACAAGAACTTTTAATATGTTTTGAGCATCCGGTACGGATTATATATAGTGGCGGGTACCCGGTGTATGGATGGAAGTGGAACGAGTGGTATTGGACCTATGCGTATGAAAAGATCAGGAGTATAACAATGGCAACAACAGGCGAACTGCGAACAATTATTCAGGAACTTCAACTGGTTGATGTTGGCGATGCCGCCAGCTATCTGGGGGAGGAGAAGATGGTGGAAGAGGAATCGACCGTTCCGGTAGAATCATTACTGCTACTCACTGTCAACGCTGAACATCTTGTGCCGTGTAATTGTGTTGCGTGTCAGGCATAGTGAATATATGGGAAGCCTGAAACGGCTTCCCATCCCGTTCGGGATTGAAATTTAATATTTAGCTTCCAACAGCGTTTTGATACGCTTGTCGGGATTGGGCATGCCACTGGCTTTGATCTGCTTCACTACAGTCTTGACATCGTAGGGAACGCGGCGCAGTTCGGCCTGCCAGGAGCTATCTTGCCAGCTCAGAATGCCATAAGCGGCGCGTAAATCTTCATCGCGGGGCAGTCCGCAACTTGCCACATCGGCCAGCAGGAGGTGCCGCCAGCGACGCGTGTAGGCGATGTGCAGGTGGCCGAAAGCCAATGCACTAATGGCGGGATCGAGCGCACCGAGCAGATGTTCGAGCATCGTATCGGGCGCGTTGGGGAAAATAGTATCTTCGAGATTGAGCGGATTGGCGTGGACGACCAGCAGGTCGCTGCCTTCCGGGTTTGCAACACGATAGGAGGTCGGCAGTGAGGCCAGGTAATCAACCCCTGCCTGCCCGATCTGTTCTCGCGTCCAGGCTGCCGTACTGCGTTTCTTCTCACCCTTATCCGGCGCGTTGGTGACTACCTCAACATCGACGTTGCCCTGAATGACCGGGCAATGTAGCTCCTGGATGGTCTCCAGTACCTCTTTTGGCTGTGGGCCATTAAGACAGAGGTCGCCTGCAATAACCAGTTGATCAACCAGCGGCTGGTGCGACAGGTCTTCCAGTACCGCTTCAAATGCAATCTGATTCCCGTGAATGTCCGATATGACAGCGATACGCATGTGCAGTGTATCCTTTGTTCAGTTCTTTTCCGGGGTACCATAAGTATCAACTTCCATTACGATATACCAAAAATGGAGGATATACCAGAGAGAACGAGAAGATGGGAAAATGTTTCGCTAAACACGTCACTGGTGTATAATAAAAGCCGGTCAAGGGTGTCAGGTTGTTTACGGGCATGGCGTGTCGAGGAGCAGCGAGATGATTTCCTATCCACTGTATTGTGATAATTGTGGAGAGGTCAACAGGCCAGAGGCGAAATTTTGTTATCGCTGTGGAGAGGCCTTGCATCCAGGTTTTTCCTATACGGGGCAGTTAACGACCGATCACCTGCTCAAATCTCGCTATCGTATTCTCTCTCGCCTGGGACAGGGAGGGATGGGAGCCGTGTATAAGGCGGAGGACAGCGAGTTTCACCGGATTGTGGCGGTGAAAGAGATGAGCCAGCGTGGTCTCTTGCCGGATGAGTTGCGCACTGCTACAGAATCCTTTCGTCACGAGGCCGAGATGCTGGCCTCGTTACAACATTTCAGCCTGCCGCGCATCTTTGAGTATTTTGTTGACGACGGACGCTGGTATCTGGTGATGGACTTTATTGAAGGTGAGACACTGGAACAGTATCTCGATAAAATCCAGGGTAGTCGCCTCCCTGTCGAGGGGGTACTGGATATCGGAATCAAGCTGTGTACCGTCCTCGATTATCTGCATACCCGTGAGTCTCCCATCATCTTCCGCGACCTCAAGCCGTCCAACATCATGCTGACACCAGAGCAGCACCTCTACTTGATCGATTTTGGCATTGCGCGCCACTTTAAGCCAGGACAGACGCGGGATACGCTGGTGCTGGGTTCGCCGGGCTATGCTGCTCCTGAGCAACATGGCAAGGTGCAGACAACCATCAAGGCCGATATCTACAGCCTTGGTGTCACATTGCATCAATTGCTCACAGGCGAAGACCCCGCGAGAACGCCTTTCCGCTTTGTTCCCTTGCAGATGCACCGGCATCCTATCCTCGCCAACCTTGAGACGTTGATTTTGCAAATGGTGGAACTGGATCAACAAAAGCGCCCGGAGAGCATGGCTGTGATAAAGGAACGGCTGCAACAGATCGCGGAGCAATTGCAGCATGGCAGGCGCACTGGATATAGTCCGGCCTCACAGGGAAAAGGGTGGGCAATCGCACCTGCTCAGGCATCCTCGACCAATATTGAGGCTTCTCAGACCGGAGAAACCCTCTTCGTCTATCACGGTCATGGCAGCAGTGTAGAGGCGCTGGACTGGTCGCCTGACAGCGCTACGCTCGTTTCCGGCAGTTCTGATGCCATTCAGATCTGGAATGCCCTGGATGGAAAGAAGGTCTATCCCAATCACCGGCATTTCAACCTGACGGCCCTGGCCTGGTCGCCGGATGGCAGGTATATCGCCTCTGCAAGCAAGGATGAGACAGTGCAGGTCTGGGAAGTGGCCACGGGTGCAATTCTGCTCAAGCACCGGGGACATGCCGACTGGGTCAACGCAGTAGCCTGGTCGCCCGATGGCAGTCGTATCGCCTCCGCGGCTGGAAGTTTCATTCGTAGCCAGCACATGGTGCAGATCTGGGATGCCAACAAGGATCGCAGCGCTCTCACCTATCACGGGCATAGCGACGCGGTCTACTCCGTGACCTGGTCGCCCGATGGCAATCATATCGCTTCTGCTGGCAAGGATCGCACGGTGCAGGTCTGGGATGCGGCGATTGGCGCTGAGTACGTAACCTATCGCGGCCATACGCAGACGGTAAAGACGGTTTCCTGGTCTCCTGATGGAAAATATATTGCCTCCGGCTCCGCAGACGCCACTGTGCATGTATGGAAGCCTTTGACCGGCCATCTCGTCTCTCGTTATCTGGGCCACACACAGAAAGTCAACTCACTAGCCTGGTCGCCCGACAGTCAGTACGTCGCCTCCGCCAGCGAAGACGGCACTGTGCAGGTCTGGGAAGCTGGCAGTGGAACGCTCATCCTCACCTATCGCGGCCACAAAGGCCCGGTCAACACCATTGCCTGGTCCTGCGATGGCGCGTTTCTCGCTTCCGCGAGCAAGGACGCGACCGTGCAGGTCTGGGCGGCTATACTCTCGCGGTAAAGCAGGTCCTTTCTCCGAGAAAACATGGACGAGTACCTCAGGAACCAGCCACTGCTCACATCATCATCAGGACCTGTTAGCCTACCTGACAGGTTTTTTCCCTGTAACTCCAAAACGTACTTATGTTTGGTACAAGAATTGCTGTGTATTTCAACAATGTTCGTTAGTTTTTCAGGGAGGTAGCTCTTTATGAGGTTTACAGCGTGGCGTAAGGTCTATTTGCTTTCACCTGTTGTCCTGTCAGGAGTTCTAGCTATCGTACTTGCCATGATTCCGGCACTTGCGCAGGCTTCTGGCTCCTTTATCGGCGGTTTTAATACCGTCAGTACCGTTGCTTCAACTGTACCTGCCAATGGAGATCAGAATCCCTATGGGGTGGTCGTGGTGCCAGCATCAGTAGGGAACCTGGTGCAAGGCGACATTCTGGTCAGCAATTTCAACAATAATGGCAGTAATGGTGGTCTGCAAGGGACGGGTACTACCATTGTACAGATTTCCCCCGCCGGTCAGGCGAGCCTCTTCGCGCAGATCAATGCGAAAAAACTGCCGGGTGCCTGTCCTGGTGGCGTTGGTCTGACCACCGCCCTGGCTGTGCTCCAGAGAGGCTGGGTGATTGTGGGCAGCCTGCCCACTTCCAATGGCATGGCAGCGACTGCAAAGGCTGGCTGTTTGATCGTATTGAATAGCCACGGTCAGGTAGTCGAGACGTTCTCCGGTGGTGTCATCAATGGCCCGTGGGATATGACAGCGCTCGATCAGAATAGTACGGCTATACTCTTTGTTACCAATGTGCTGAACGGTACTGTTGCCGGGAATGGAAAAGTGGTCAATAAAGGGACGGTCGTCCGCATCGTTCTCAGTGTACCACAGCAAGGGTACGGTATGCCTACCAGGCAAAGTACCACAGTTATTGGCTCTGGCTTCTCAGAGCGTACTGATCCTGCCGCCCTTGTCGTTGGCCCAACCGGTGTGGGGCTGGCATCCAATGACACACTCTATGTAGCCGATAGTGTAAACAACCGCGTTGATGCTATTCCATATGCGACTACACGCTCTGATAGCGCCGGTACCGGGAAGAAAGTATCTTCCGGTGGTCTGATCAACGACCCGCTCGGACTCACTATTGCCCCCAATGAAGACATTCTGATCACTAACGGCAACGACGGCAACATCGTAGAGATCACGCCCGGCGGCAGCCAGATCGCCCACAAACTGGTTGACAACACCGGGGGAACGGGAGCTGGCTGTCTCTTCGGTCTCGCCATCGCCAGCAATCCCGGTGTCTACTTCGTCGATGATTGCAGCAATACCCTCGATTTGCTACATTGATACGCTGCTGACCGTCTGGGAGATCACCCGCATCATCCAACCACGCGATGATGCGGGTGATCTCTGTATGTTCGTTCGTTCTGTATGCTTATCCTCGTCCACCTCCTGCCCCGACAGGACTTCCCGATTCAGGTTGTGCAAATTCAGCATGCATCAACATGCCCTCTTACCCTGTGCCTGGCTATTTTTAGCAAAATAGAATGAATATCTAGATTTGCCGGAATTAATCTTTTAAAACCCTTGACAAAATGTTAGTGGATATGGTAAATAATATTTTAGAGTTATAAAACTTTTAATTTGGATGACCGAAAGATGAGAAAAGAAATGCCCCCTGAGTTCAGTACATTGCCAATTCGCGCCATTGATTGCTTGAAGCTCTGCTATAAACTGCGCGAACGCGGTGAGGCTATTACCACATCAGTTATGAAAGAACGTTTGCAGTCGCTGGAACCCACGGGGCAGTTAAGTGATGCTACCGTGACCCAGCTTTTCAAATGGCTGGCTGAACGCGGCTATGTGCGCTATACCCCTTATCATGGCGTGGAACTGACAGGGACCGGCCAGGCGATAGCAACCGAGCTGGTGCGCCGCCATCGCTTGCTGGAACTTTTTCTCGTGCGCATCATGGGTTTTCCTCTGGACGAGGTTGATGCCGAGGCTGAACAGGTCGAGCATGCCATTTCGGATGCCTTTGTAGAACGCCTGGACTCCCTGTTGGGACATCCAACCGAAGACCCTCATGGCGACCCCATCCCTGATAGCGTCGGTGGCACCGTTGTGCCAGCTACCCAACCCCTCTCGACGGTGCTGGCGGGGCAACTGGTCATTGTGCAGCGGGTGAGTGATGATAACCCTGACCTGTTGCGCTACCTCGCCTCACTGGGACTCATTCCGGGCGCGTTGGTGCGCGTGGAGGCAGTGGCTCCCTATGGCGGAGTCTATACACTGCGTGTTGGAGAACAAACGCATGCTGTGGGTGACGCCGTAACTCAGGCCGTTCTCGTGCGCCCTGCTACGGCTGATATAAAAGAACCGGCCTCTTCCCGAGAATCGATAGGAGGGTATTGATGAGAACTTATCCTCTTCCCTCAACTTCGAAGCAGGTAGCAGGCGTTCCTATTGAACATGTCGGTGAGGAGGCCGGGACGCGAGCGGCTGCGCGTGCTGTTCTCGATGGGCGTAGAAAAGGCTTGCTGGCCCTGCTTCCGTTCCTGGGTCCTGCCTTTATTGCCAGTGTGGCCTATATCGATCCCGGCAATTATGCCACCAATATCCAGAGTGGAAGCGCCTATGGCTACAACCTGCTCTGGGTGATTGTGCTGGCCAACCTGATGGCGATGCTGCTGCAAACGATGTCGGCCAAACTCGGTATCGCCACAGGGCAGAACCTGGCGGAACTCTGCCGCAGCCAGTTCCGCCAGCCGGTTGTCTATGCCATGTGGACTGTCTCGGAGATTGCGGCGATGGCGACCGATCTTGCCGAGTTTCTTGGTGCCAGTATCGCACTCAATCTTTTATTCGGTATTCCTCTGGTCTATGCCACTCTCGTTACAGGCGTCGCCACTTACGTGATTTTGTTGCTAGAACGGCGCGGTTTCCGTTCTCTGGAGGCGCTTATCGCCGCCCTCATCGGGGTTATTGCCGTCTCCTATCTCATCGAGACATTTTTGTCGCGTCCAGAGTGGGGTCAGGTCGCCTACCACTCAGTTGTGCCGTGGGTAGGCAATACACAGAGCATCCTCTTTGCGGTCGGCATTGTTGGAGCCACAGTGATGCCCCACGTCATCTACCTGCACTCATCCTTGACTCAGCAGCGTATTATCCCGCGCAGCGAAAAAGAGGCCCGGCGTATCTTTCGCTGGAGT
The DNA here is from genome assembly GCA_963736995.1 of uncultured Chloroflexia bacterium. Taxonomy (GTDB): domain Bacteria; phylum Chloroflexota; class Ktedonobacteria; order Ktedonobacterales; family Ktedonobacteraceae; genus CADDYT01. The sequence continues at coordinate 204,123 of CAVTRB010000002.1, read as the reverse complement.
ATTCCCGATGTGGTAATTGCCATGGGGCTGGCAGGCCTGATCAATATGGCTATGCTCTATATGGCTGCTGCCACTTTCCACGCCCATGGTCAGAGTAATATCGCCGGCATCACCACGGCCTACCAGACGCTCACTCCTCTGCTTGGCGGGGCTGCCAGTATCGTCTTTGCCGTCTCGCTGCTGGCCTCCGGCCTTTCCAGTTCCACCGTTGGCACGATGGCCGGGCAGGTCATCATGCAAGGCTTTGTCGGCTTCACCATTCCCATCTGGGTGCGGCGCGTCGTCACCATGATACCTGCCGTGCTCGTTGCGGCAATTGGCTTGAATCCAACTAATACGTTAGTCATCAGCCAGGTCGTGCTCAGCTTCGCACTCCCGCTGCCGGTCATCACGCTGGTGATGTTTACACGTCGGCGTGATATCATGGGTACGCTGGTCAATAAACGCATCACCACGTGGGCCGCCATCGCCTGCACGGTGATCATTCTCAGCCTCAATGTCTGGCTGCTTTACTCTACCTTAGCCCCAAACTTTGGCTGGTGGCTACCTTCATTAATGAAGGGCATGAAAAAACTACAAGAGAATGATCAGAAAAGTCGGCGTCATTTCAGATACCCACATCCCTCATTTCAAGCAGTTGCCTGAGGCGGTCTGGAAGCATTTCGAGGGCGTGGAGTTGATCATCCACGCCGGAGACCTTTCTATGCTCTCTGTAATTGAGGAGTTGGAGACGATAGCGCCGGTAGTGGCTGTGCAGGGCAATGTCGAGCATGACGAGGTAGTGGAAGCGCTGCCCATCAAGCGCGAAATTCTGGTGGGCGGCTGCCGCATCGGCATCGTGCATATCCTGGGCGACTCACATAATCGTGAGCGACTGGCCCGCCAGCAGTTTCCCAATGCTCGCGTCGTCGTCTACGGCCACAGCCACATCCCCTACAATCAAGAGCACAATGGGCAATTGCTCTTCAACCCCGGCAGCGCTACGGATAGGCGCAGACAGCCGAGATGTAGTATTGGGATGTTGTATGTGGATGACGAGACGGGGGATGTGAGAGGGGAGATTATCCCGTTGTGATGTAGTCGCAAAGCCGCGTTGTCACTGCTACCCTGCTTGTAGCCCCAGGCTACGCATTCAAGGCAGGCCTGGGCAGGTACTTCGTAATCGTGCAGGTTGATGAGATTCAAAATCCTTGAGGCAGAATGCGTCTTTTACGCATTTACCCTGGAAGGATCAAGTTGCTGGATAGTGATTGCTAGCTTAAATTGATCACCTAAAGCTTCAACATATCGCTGAAGGGTCCTCAATGTATAGGCTTCGTACCCTCGTTTTTCAATGCGAGCTACTTGTGCCTGAGAAACTCCCAGTTTTTTGGCGACTTCTTGTTGCGTGAGTCCTGCTGCCTGACGCGCTTCAACGAGTTGCAACCAGAGTTCTTTTTTGCGTGATTCCTCCTCATAGATGGCCCGAAATTCAGGGTTGGACAAGGCACGAGCTTTGTCCTCCTCGTACAATCTTTGACCATCTTTTTGCGTATAGTGCGTTTCTTTTCTAATTTCCATAACCATCTGCCTGTTTGTACTGTTTCCGCCTGCTACTGAGATTACTGAGTATTGTAAAATATTCTGTGAGAGAAAAAAAGAGGGCGCAGGCAAGCTGACGCCCCTACCAACCGCGGCTTGTCGTTGACCGTTCGTATGTTGGTAAGGGCGTCAGCTTGCCTGCGCCCTGGTTAATCTGCCATCTACATCCTACACCCTGGCCTTCTCACGTGGCCGGATGTATTCCTGCCCGCCCATGTAGGGGCGCAGGGCTGCGGGAATGCGGATCGAGCCGTCGGGCTGCTGGTGCGTCTCGACGAGCGGGATCAGGATGCGCGGCGAGGCTATGGCAGTGTTGTTGAGCGTGTGGACGAACTTCACCTTGCCGTCGCTGTCACGGTAGCGGATGTTGGCACGGCGCGCCTGCCAGTCGTGGAAGTACGAGCACGAATGCGTCTCGCGGTAGCGGCCCTCGCTCTGTATCCAGCATTCGAGATCATACATGCCGACCTTGCCGTCACCCATATCGCCGGTGCTGACGTTGACGACGCGATAGGGCAGCTCCAGCGCCTGCACCAGTTCCTCCGAGTTTCTGATCAACTGTTCGTGCCAGTAGACCGACTCCTCGTGATCGGCCTTGCAGATCACGTACTGCTCCACCTTGTTGAATTGATGCACGCGCATCACGCCGCGCGTGTCCTTGCCGTAGGTACCGGCCTCCTGACGGAAGCAGGGGCAGAAGCCGACGAAGGTCATGGGCAGGTCTTCGACGTTGAGAATCTCGTCCTTGAACATGCCCGTGATAGCTACCTCGGCTGTGCCGACGAGGAAGAGTTCCTCACCCTCGATCTCATAGACCTGGTCGCGGCCCTTCGGGAACTGACCGTTGCCGATGAAGGCGAAGTCACGCGCCATCGCCGGAACGATCAGGGGTGTGAAGCCTTTCCGCGCGATGCGGTCAAACGCGAAGTTCATCAGCGCCAGTTCGAGGCGGGCGGCATCGCCTTTGAGAATGTAGCTGCGCGAACCGGCGACCTTCACAGCGCGCTCGATATCGACCAGGTCGAGCGTCTGCATCAGCGAGTAGGAATCCTTCGGCTCGAAGTCGAAGGTGGGCAGGCTACCCCGGTAGCGGATAGGAACGTTATCGCTCTCATCCTTGCCGATGGGCGCGCTGGGATCGGGAATATTGGGGACGAGCAGGAGCAACTGGTAGCGCTCTTCAGTTAGAGCGTTCAACTGCGGCTCTAATGCCTTGATCTGCTCGGCCAGTTGCCGCCCCTCGGCAATCAACTGCTCGCGCAGAGCCCTGTCCTTGCCTGCCTCTTTCACGCGCCTCGATACCTGGTTCTGCTGCGCCCGCAGTTCCTCCACCTGGCGCTGGATGTCGAGCGCCTGGCGGTCAATTTCCAGCAGATAATCGATATCGATGGGATTGTTTTTGACACGTGCCGCCTCCTTGACGACCTCAGGATTGCTGCGAATAAATGCTAAGTCCAGCATAGGTCTGATCACTTCCTTCCTATAGCCATAAGACATCTATAAGAACAACAAAAAAGCGTTACCGTCCACTCCGTAAGGACGACAACGCTGATGTGTACGTAAGCCGTGGTGCCACCTTGATTCGCCTCGATCTCTCAGTAGAGAAGGAGACACTCATTGTTCCCGCTAACGGTGGGCTACCGGAGGCGTTTAGCACGCTGGCTCCCAGGTGGATTTCACTCTTGCTGGCTGCTGCGTCGCACCAAACCGCAGCTCTCTGCCGCTCAACCAGAGCTACTTGTCCTGTTCATTGCCTGTGTATGCTGTTGTTTTGTTGCTAACAGCATAGCAGTACTGTAACAATTTGTCAAGCATTTTTCAACTCATCTACTCTATTGTCCAGACCTGAGCTCTACTGAACGTGACCTGTGACGGAACGCTGTAGTCAAGGGCGACCACGCCAATCTGACCGCTGTTCAGTATGTCATTTCTGAGACTGGTAATGTACTGTCCATTGATGAACAGGTAGAAGGTGCTGCCTTTCGTGTAGACGGTAAGCTGGTTGCTGTGGCCTGGTTCACCTGCGCGGTTGCCGTAGCTATAGCGTTGGCCTGAGCCGTAGCGGTCGTGTCGATGTTGGCCTGCACCGTAGCCAGCGCCTGATTTGTCGCTTGAGCCTGTACCGAGGCGCTGGCGTAGACATGGGCCGTTGCGTGGGCCTCAAGGGCGTCCTGTCTCATCAGGCTGCTATGGTATTGTACAGTCGCGGAATAGATCACAATGCTCAGGCCGCTGGCAATAAGCAGGGTAACGAGGATGACCATGAATGAGAGCATTGCCGGAGAGAGGGTCTCACGACGCCGGTACATATCAAAGGCTCCATGCCTCGGCATTACTGAAGGCAGCATCGGTGGGATGAGTCTGGTCTCCTGCGAACAGGCCAATTTCTCCTGAGCTAAACGAGCTATCCTGGGTGGAGGCGATGAACTGTTTGTTGACGTAGAGGTAAAACGTATGATTGCGCGCAATGATCGTGACCAGGTTGATCTGATTGTGCCCGCTTTTGATACTGGTTGAGCTGCCGCTTTGCAGCGAACGCGAGTCGTCGCCTTTACTGTTCTTCCAGACAGAGAAATCGTAGGAACCATCGGTATAGATAGTAAAGTAGTAGGCGCTGCCAGCCGCTTCGTTGCTGCGAATGCCGATGCCAGCGAAATCGCCTGTAATGATGTCAATCTTGACCTGGAAGGTGAGATTACTGAAGTTGCGGTCCGGCGCGGGACAGAAGAGGAAATACCCTTTGTTGGGTTCGGTAATGTGGTACGTGCCCGCCGAGAAGTTGCAGTTGCCCCCGCTGCTGCCATATTCGTTCACCCAGTTGTTGGGGTAGCTCAAAGAATCATTTAGCGCGGGCGCGCCGCTGGTGGCCTGAGTGTAGATGTTTGCCAGGGTGGTAGCGGTGGCTACGGCCTGCGCTGTAGCCTGAGCGTTAGCGGTCGTGGTCGCGTTAGCTTCGGCAATCGCAGTGCTGGTGGCCTCGGTATTGGCGGTTGCCGTCATGTTCGCCTGTTGTGTGTCGATTGCCTGTACCGTAGCAGTTGCCTCCGCGTGCAACTGCGCGGGATGATAGACGGTTGAATAATAAATGAGACCGCTACCGGCAATAATTAGCAGTGCCGCGAGGACGCCGATCAGAATCATTATTCCTCTTGAGAGTCCGCGGCTGCCCTGCATCGGGGCAGGTGGAAATTTTGCTGGTGGCACAGGTGACATGGGCGGCTGTGTCTGTGCAGGCGGTGGCGGAGGGGGAGGCGCCGACCACGAGAATGGCTGCGGTTGTGGCAGTGAAACGCTTTCCCGGAATGGACCAGGTTCAGCAGGTAGTGTTGCTTCGGCCTCGCCAGTTTCGTTCTCTGCATGAGCCTGTGCTGGCAAAGCGGACGGGATGGAGGTTGGAGCGCCACAGTTCGAGCAGAAGGTTGCCTCTGGCGGCAGTACATTACCACATGAGGGACAGTGCATACGAATAGTCTCCTGTTACAATGATCTGTAGAAATACATCGGATGGACATCTAAAAGTAGATGTCCATCCCTTTTGCAATCACCGTCAGGGTAGTGGTCTGATTGTAGTCAGTATTACCGGTTCATAGTCATCTTCACATGATACATGACTTTACGGGAATGTTTAAATCATGCCAAGTTCCCATTTGGCATCTTCGGTCATGCGGTCGGGAGACCAGGGGGGATCAAAGGTGAGGTCAACCTTGCATGATTTGACATTTTCTACCTGGCCTACACGCATCTCTATCTCCTCGACCACCTCGCCTGCCATCGGGCAGCCCAGGGCGGTCAGGGTCATGGTTACATGCACATTGCCCATCTCGTCATCGGTTTCAATTCCGTAGACCAGGCCGAGGTCAACAATGTTGACCGGAATTTCCGGGTCGTAACATTCGCGTAATGCATCCATTACTTCGGCTTCGTTAATCTTTGCCATGCTTATGGCTCCTTTGTCGTCTCTATCTCTTACTAATCCGAGTGAGTTAGTAGGAATTGTCTTCCTGTAATATAGCGTATCTATGGACAAATGTCAAAATGTAGGTGCCGATTGATCGATTCATGTGCTTCCACTGGCCGATCAATCGGCGGTGGACACGATACATCGCGTCCCTGCGGATTACCCGCGATCCCTACGCGCCGCCCTTGTAATAAAATGCTTCGATACGTTTCATGAAGAGTTGGATGAACTGTTTGGAGTCGACGGCGACGGAGGCCAGGGTGTTGGCTGCGGGTGCGTTGGGACGATGGAAGTAGCCAACCGTCTCGCCAAGGGTGAGGGTGCCGGTAAGTTCGACATCGACGAAGCTGTCTTCCCAGGTGATGAGGTCGGGCTGGAAGGAGGCTGCCAGCGCGAGCGGGTCATGCATCTGGAAGGCGCTGACGCCGTAGACGGGGCCAAAGACATCGAAGTAGTAATCGAGCATGCGCTGGATGAATTTCGTCACTTTGCTATCGGAACGGGTCAGCAGGTTTACCTGTTCGCGTTGCAGGCTGGTAATAGTGGTCACGTCGAGCGAGACGAGGCGAATGGGCCAGCCGCCGTGCAGGACGATGTACGCGGCCTGCGGGTCGGCATAGATGTTGAATTCGGCAGCAGGGGTGGTGTTGCCCGGTACGCGCAGCGCGCCGCCCATAATGATCACTTCGCGCACGCGCTGAGCGATACGTGGTTCCGTGCGCACGGCAAGGGCCAGATTGGTCAATGGGCCGATTGCCACCAGCGTGATCTCACCCGGCGCGGCCATGACCTTCTCGATAATCAGGTTTACCGCGTGCTGCGCGACAGGCTTGTTCTTTGGCGCAGGCAATTCAATGTCACCTAGCCCATTGTGACCATGCACATACGCGGCATCGACCGGCTTGCGCACGAGTGGGCGTCCACAGCCGCGTGCAACGGGAATATCCGGGCTTCCGGCCAGTTCCAGCAGCGTCAGTGCGTTGCGTGTCGTCTGCTCGACAGGGACATTCCCACTCACCGTTGTGATGGCCTCAAGTTGTACCTCTGGCGATGCAATAGCGAGAAATATGGCTAAAGCGTCATCAATGCCAGGGTCGGTATCGAGAATAATGCGTGGCATAGGAAAATTCTCTTTCTACGCTCCACTTGAGCGTTTAAAAGCCTCGACTTCCACTCGTGTGGGCAGGCCGGGTTGCGCACCAAATTTCGTCACCTTCAGCGCGCTGGCGTAGACGGCGAATTTCAGCGCTGCTTCGGGTGCCTGCCCCTCTGTAAGGGCAACAGTGAGCGCACCCACAAAACTGTCGCCGGCTGCGGTTGTGTCTACGACCTGTACAGCTGGTGAAGGCTGGTAGAGGGTACGTGTCCCTCCGTTGCCATTACCGGTCGCCAGCAGCGCACCCTGCGCTCCCAGGGTAATCGCAACCTGCTTAATACCCTTTTCGTGCAGGACCGTGGCCACAATGCGTGCGTCTTCAAGCGTATCCACGCGCTGCCCGCTGAGCAGGCTGGCCTCGCTCTCATTGACGACCAGCAGCGAGAGCTGGCGCAATGTCTCTTCCGGTAGTGGATGCGCGGGTGCCAGATTGATGACGACCGGCACCCCTGCATGATGTCCGGCGGCTGCCAGTGAGATCACCGTCTGGATGGGGATTTCCAGTTGCATTACCAGCGCATGCGCTCCGGTAAGAGCATCGTTGATACGCGCAAACTGGTTTGCATCCTCTCCCACGCGCATATTCGCGCCCGAAGCCACCACGATGGCATTGTCTCCATCTGGTACCAGGAAAATAAAGGCCGTGCCACTGGCCTCGTCTTGATCGACCGTGATGAGATCGGTAGTGACGTTGTCGCCTTGCAGCGCTCTCAGCAGGCGTTCCCCGAAAGGATCATCGCCAACGCGCCCCGCCATCGTGACGGGTACGCCAAGCCGGGCCATCGCCACCGCCTGATTCGCCCCTTTGCCGCCTGGCACAAGCTTGAGCGAGCCTGCTCCCAGTAACGTTTCACCCAGCCGGGGGAGGCGTGGCACGCGTACAATCTGGTCCATGTTGAGACTGCCGACGACGAGAATTCTCTTCTCTGGCATGCACATGTTCTCCTGTAGGGGCGCAATGATGATTTTTACCAATCATGTCAACCCGTAGGCGCTGAATTTATTCTGCGCACCGTCGATTTATCGGCAGAACGCACAGGCCGATAAATCGGTGCCTACGACTGACACGGTTACCGTTTTTGATCGGTTAATTTCATCATTATGCCCGGTCTCACATACGAAACCCATCATCTCTTAGAGGATACGACACACTGCATGGCAGTTGCAACTTGTGCAGGCGAGAAAAAAGGCGCAATGAGAAAAAGGCCGGTGGGCAAAGGACAGACGCCTATAGTCTACAGGGCAATAGTTACAGCGATCCAGGGATAGACTCTACAGAAGAGAGGGATGTTCCTGAGGTATCATGAGGCAAATAACCCGAAAGGTTAAGATGTCAACGCCTGTATTGATGAATCTCAACCTGTATTCCATGTTTCTTCAATGAAAGATTAACGCAAAAAGGGTATATATGTTTCAAGGCAAAAAGGGATTGTGCCGGTTAGGTTGGTTGGAGGGAGGACACCAGAGCAGAAAAAAGTTTATCGTAAGTTGAGCAATGGATAGCGCTCGCGGAGGTTCATTCGATGTCAATCCAGCTAGAAGAGATGATCAATACTCGTACCGGTAGCCGTGCTATCATGGAGCAAAGCAAGTCGTATATCAGCATCGTCGTAGCCGATGAACAGCGTCTGTTTCGCGAGAGCATTGCGGGCATGCTGAATGGCGCACCCTTCATTGAGGTGGTCGGCTGTGCTGGCAATGGATTGGAAGCCGTCGAGCTGGTACGTCAGGCGCGCCCGGACGTGGTCTTGATGGATGTTAAGATGCCTAACTTGAATGGCATTGAGGCGTTGCGCCAGATCAAAGCCGAACTGCCGAGAACCCGCGTCATTCTGCTGACTACATGTACTGCCGATGGCTACGTGCTGGAAGGACTGGCTGCAGGAGCAAATGGCTATGTGCTGAAGGATATTTCTACCGTGGGTCTTGTCTCTGCTATTCGCGCGGTTTATAATGGAGAACAGGTAACTGCTCCCGATATCGCGAGCCGTATGATGCAATTGTTGAACCGGCAGAATCCTGAAAAGGCGCAAAGCTATGATGGTTTAACGGCACGTGAGATGGAGACGCTGGTGCTGGTCGCGAAAGGTCTGGTGGCAAAAGAGGTTGCGCGTGCGCTTGCCATCAGTGAGAAGACTGTTCGTAATCACATCAGCAATATTTATCGTAAACTGAATATCTATGATCGTTCCCAGGTCGTCATCTATGCGATGAAGAAGGGATTGGTCGATATCAACGATATCTAGCCTCCGCTACGTCCGCGTCATTGCCGCTGGCGCACAGGAAGAACTGGTAATCCATGCCCGGAAGCAAAGAATAGTCAATCGTTTTTTTCTTCCAGGGCTTTGTTGATTGAGGTGCCCTTGTGACAACTATTTTTCTTGATCGAGATGGGGTAATTAATGAGAATAGGTCGGATTATGTAAAAAGCTGGGATGAGTTTCGTTTTTTGCCGGGCGCACGGGAAGCTATTGCCCGCTTAACACGAGCCGGGCATCGTATCGTGGTATGTAGCAACCAGGCAGGTATTGCGCGTGGACTCATTGCGCAGGAGACGGTGGAAGAGATTCATCGAAGGATGATCGCCGGAATCGTGGAGATGGGGGGATTGATAGAGAAGATCTATTACTGCCCTCATGCAAGGGATGCCAATTGCTCTTGCCGCAAACCACGTCCGGGTCAACTGCTGCGTGCCCGCGACGAACTGGGCATCGACCTGAACGATGCCATCTTTATCGGCGATAGTATAACTGATATACGTGCCGGCCAGGCTGCCGGCGTTTACTCCATGCTGGTGCTTACCGGTCTGGGTCTGGAACAGTTCCGCGACCATCACCACGAGGCGAACGGGCCGTTTCGCATCTTCTGGAACCTGCAAGATGCTGTGGATAGTATTCTGCAAGGTCAGCACCTGCTCGCTAACCGGCCTTCTGCTCTGGAACGTGCCTGCTATTCATTCCTTAACGTCTCGATACATGCTGATGCAACTACACGCGGCACCACCTATGCTCAGCGAGGTGTGAGAGTCAGGGTGGATACTGAATGAGAAATCAGCGTATTGCTGTATTTGCAATAGAGCAGGAGTTCCTTGAATACTGGCAGCGTCTTCAGGGCGCTGGCATTGCCAACAAGGATCAGCTTGCGCTGTGCGCGTGTGAGCGCCACGTTGAGCCGGTTGGGGTTGGTGAGGAAGTCGCGCAACTGGTGAGAAGTCTCAGGAGTTCTGCCGGTGGCGAAGGAAATGATAATCACCTTGCGCTCTCCACCCTGAAAGCGATCAACCGTATCAACAGTCAGGGGAGAGTTGAGTGGCAATCCCTTCCAGCCACTCGCACGATCTTCGTCAAATAAATGGCGGCGCAGGTTCGCAACCTGGGCGCGATAGGGGGCAATAATGCCTATCTCTTCTTCGGCAATTCCCCGCGCGAGCAATCCAGCCACTACATCCCGAACAGCACACGCCTCGGCGTCACTTATCTTCACCTGCCTCACCAGTCTCTCTCCCGTCTCTCGCACGTCTAAGAAAACCATTGGCAGCAAGGGCATGATAGCCCGGACGATAGCATCGCTTTCCCCTGGTAGTTTTACTCCCCGCTTTGTGACATCCAACAGGCGGCGAGCAACTGAAGGATGTGCAGCCAGCTTTCCGTCATAGAACATCCTGGAAGCAAACTCACAGATTCTTTCATTCATGCGGTACTGGACGCGCAAAGGCACGCAGGCGCTTATTTCACCGCCATGATCTTTCATATAGTCACTATCCAGGCGCTTGAGGAGACTGAAGAGGGACTCCGAGAGGCCTTGCTTTGCCGCCTCTTCGCTCAATACAAGCGGTGGAAGCTGCTTCTCATCACCTACGAGAATGAACCGTTTCGCGAAGCGCAGTGCGCCCAGGATGGCCGGGATGGTTAATTGTCCCGCCTCGTCGATGATAGCGACATCGAACTGCCAGGGCTGGTTGCCGGTAGGAAGCTCGCCAGCAGCAGGAAAAAGAAAATCATAGGTGTCCGATGACCATGTGGCCGTTGTCGTCGCCACAACGCTCATCTGCCGCAGCAGCGTGCGTACCTGCTGCGTCTCCTCTTGCTGATCTGCCTGTTCGCTCTCTGCTGATGGGTGGCTGGCTGCAACGCTCGTGGTGTTCTCTACATCGTTTGCGCCCTCCGCTTGCCATTGTGGTTGGGCGAGCTTTTTGAGCAAACGCTGCTGAATTGCGGGATCAACGTTGCGTTCGTGTCCCAGGCGTACATAGTCGTGGAAGCCCTCTTTATCCAGCCGCTTGAGCATGTTATCTACGGCCTGGTTGGTGAAGGCGGCGAGCAGCACACGCTGGCCCATGCCGTGCAGGCGTTTGACGATCTCGGCGATAACGGCAGTTTTACCAGTACCAGGTGGTCCATGCACCAGCAGATAGTCTTGCATCTGTACGGCCCGCTCGACCGCCAGATTCTGCTCACTGTTGAAATCCATGCGCACAGGTACCGGAATCTGGCGGAAGGCCGGGCGGCTCTGCCCTGCGACGAGGGAACGCAGGCGGAAGTCGATCTGCAGCCAGCGCAGGAGGTTCTTGAGTGTGCGTACATGCACGCGGTCTGTATCATAGCTGTCGATGCGGGTGGGATGGGCAATAAGTTCGGGTGTCCAGACGGTGATCTGCTCGGTGCTGATAGCCACCACGGTTCCCGTCACCACCTCGCCCGTGACGGGATTGCCGTCACTGAGTAAGATTTCGTCACCGGCGCGCAGTTCGGAGGTGTTTTCGCAGTGGAAGGTCTGCCACCATTCGCCCTGCCCCGTCGGTTCCGGCTCGCCCGCAGGTATAAGGTGATGAATGGCCGCTCCACGTGCGACGCGCTCCTCCAGCGTTTCCTGCCAGAGCAGGGCCTGATGCTTCTCGCCTTCCAGGCCTTCTATCCGCAGCAAGCGATAGAATTTTTCAAAGAAAGCACGGTCTTCCGGCACCATTGCGGGCTGCACTATGGCTGCTTCACCGCTGATCGCTCCGTTGTCGTTGGCGACGCGCTGATCAATCTGCGCACTACTTTCGGGTTGTGGAGGTTGCCAGCCGAGAAGAGCTGAGGTCTGTTCGCATTGTGCAAGCAGGGAGCAGCGTGTGCAGCGCGAGGGGCCGGGCGGAGCGGGCGCGATACCGGTGATATGGCCGAGGACGAGGAGGTTGCGCGCTTCGTTGACGCGCTGCATGTTGATGATGGAGAAGCGCACGGGAAAAGCCGTAGCTGTGTCGGGTGTTCCACTATACAGCAATGTGGCTAATGCTTTCTTCATGCGAGGGTTACGGCGCACGGCCAGCAGCGCATGATAGCCGAACACCTGCCAGCGATGCTCATGTTTGGGGGTGTCGCCGCTAAAAGCTCCAGTTTTCAGTTCCAGCAGGCGCTGGCGGCTCGACTGTTGCCAGAGCAGGTCAAGGCGACCGCGCAGGCCGATCTCAGGGGAAAGCAGGAACGTTTCGGCACGTACCATATTCTCGCGTTCGTTTCCATCACCCTCCTCTGTGTTCGGGAAATTATCCGGCATGTCCCATAAGGTGGAACGCTGTTCGGCAAACCAGTTCGCCAGACTGCTCAAGTGTGGCTCGACGCGCTCGCGGATGGCGGTAGGAGAGAGATTAGCGAGCGCGAGATCGAGGCTGCTGCGTTCAAGTTCTTGCTCGAAGTGGCGCTGCAACGTTGCCAGCGGTGTTTCCTCTCCACCGGCGGCATGGCCGGTCATGAGCGCACCGCGATCGTGCTCTTTGAGCAGTTCTTTGAAGCTGTGATGCACCAGATTTCCACTCATGGTGGCAGCCGAGGGCGACGAAGGAACCAGTTGCTTGAGCAGGTACTGGCGCGAGCAATATTCGGACTGGCTCAGGTCGGTGATGTTGAGCAAAATATCGGGTTCCAGCACGGCCAGCGTACACGGGTTGGCCTGATAGTGCTGCACCGGCCAATCCTTGAACTCGCTGGTGCCTGCCAGCGGCGGCAGATGATAGACGCGCAGGGTGAGGTTATAGTCGCGCAGCCGCTTATCCGGGGCCTGCTGTTCCAACCGTTTCAATTCTTGCACCAGGCTAAGATAATAGCGTGTAAGCTGTAAAGAAATAAGCGCGGTACCAGTATTGAGCGTGATAAACGGTATCCATTCGCCATCAATCTTGCGTTCCGCCACCGCCCGGATCGACCCCTCGATCCGTTTTTGCGAGCAAGGCTGCGGGTCAAGCACGCAGAGAAAACAATCCTGTTGCGACTCTTCCGCCTCAGCGCTCAGATTGGGTTCTGCCATTCAGCAACCCCCCCTGTATTATTTTTTGACACGCAGACCGGCGTGTCAGTAGAACCATGTTTTTCTCCCTTGTTGGAAGTGTACGAGACGAAATTTTGTTCGTCAAGTGGATATAGGAAAATCATCTGTTTTGCTTGAAACTATTGGGTAGCTTATCGAAAATATGTATAATATGGATACGGGAAAAATGAGCCTGAAACGGTGCTGATCTCCCGACATTTGCACCTGGACTTGTAAAGATCAGGTAGGTTAAGTGGAGATAGGCTGTATTTGAAGATAGGTTTGATGCATGATTCATGATGAACACCAGTTTCTGAATGTTCGCAAAGCTGCCTCCTTTCTCGGTGTTCACCCCAGTACGATTTGCTCCTACAAACCATATTTTTGTGTAGTTTACACAGGAGGGAAGAAGCATGGCAATGCCACCAATTCGTACTGTGACACTGGGGATGGCGCAGGGGCATCCGCTGCAGAAAGAGCACATCGAACGAGCCGCCCGGATACTGGGGCAGGCCAGGGAACGCTACGCGGAGGCAGGCTATGATGTGCAGACGCTGCGTATCTCGACCCGCTCGCTTTTTGATGATCTGCCGGACTGGTCGCTCCCGGCTTTGCTGGCGTATACGCGAGACTTGCAGCGCCTGTTAGATGATGTAGGGATTGCTTTCTGCTCCTTAGGACCCGCGCAGGCCGCCCGGCCCGACTTCCCCCTTGAACGTATCGACATCATTGCTGACCTGCTGGCAGCGACAGGTGCATTGAACGCGACGGTGCAGCTTGCGCTGCCGGAGGTGGGTTTGCGCGAGGCCGCTGCCCTCCCGGCGGCGCGAGTCATACGGAGGCTGGCGCATGAGACGGAGGAAGGCTTCGGCAATTTCCGCTTTGCCATGCTGGCCTGCGTGCCCCCGGGCTGCCCTTTCTTTCCAGCCGCCTACCATGTTGGCCCCGATAGCCTCTCGCTCGGTTTGCAAGGTGCAGGAGTGGTTACCAGGGCTGCGCAGGCGTGGAGTGATGGTGGGCAGCAGAAGAATCTGATGGTGGCCAGTGAGTGGGTACGGACGGCGCTGCTTGAATATGCCGTGCCGGTGGTAGCGATCGGGCAGGAACTGGCGGCTGAGCAGAGTATACTCTTTGGCGGCATCGATCTTTCACCCGCGCCCATGGGAGACGATAGCATTGTGACGGGCCTGGAAGCATTCGGCTACGGGCTATTTGGGATGTCCGGCTCAGTAGCTGTTTCAGCCGCCCTGACCTACGCGCTGAAGCAAACAGGGTTGCCGACCTGCGGCTATTGCGGATTGATGCTGCCAGTGCTGGAGGACGTGCTACTGGGCAGGCGCTGGGCGGAGGGACTGGTAAATGTGCATCAGCTTCTGCTGTACTCCTCGGTATGTGGCACAGGACTGGATACTATCCCGTTGCCCGGTGATATTGCGCCGGAGGAGATTGCGCACCTCTTGCTGGACGTGGCGACAATGGCATTACGCCTGAACAAGCCACTTTCAGCCCGTCTCTTCCCCGTGCCGGACAAACGTGGTGGTGAGTACACTACGTTCACCTCACAGTACCTTACCAATACGCTGATCCAGTAGTGCCGATTGGAAGATTCAGGCGATCTCGAAGCTGGTGCCCCAGAGGACATCCATCACGCCATCGTAGGCATATTTCAGGCTCTCATAGAGGTTGGCGTTGGAGATGGCGAGGGCGGCGAGGCTGGCAAGGACGGAGAGAAACTGGATATCGTCTTCCTGGAAGGCACGCCGTTCGCAGGTATAGACGCGCAGAACGCCGGTAGCCTCTCCGCGTACCTCCAGCGGGACGCACAGAACGGAGACGATACCTTCGCGTTTCGCCGCCTCTTTGTACTGGAAGCGTAAATCGGTCTCAATGTCTGGAATAATCACAGGTCTGCCGGACATGGCCTCGCTATCGATCGGGCTGCTTGCCAGTTCAACAGGGCCTTTTGCGATGTAGTCATTGCTCAAGCCATAGATCGCGGCAATCTGGAGCTGACCTGTTCGTGGGTCAAGCAGACGGATGCCGCAGCCCTTGACCTGCATGGCTTCGGTAATGCTCTTGACGATACTCGGCAATACCTCATGGAGATCAAGACTGTAGGAGAATGCCAGCGCTGCCTGGTAGAGGGCAGTATAGTAGTCTTTATGAGTCCCACTATCATTCTGCGCAGCATGCCCATCAGGGCTTACGTTGGAACGAGAATCACTCATCTGCTCGTACACCTCCCGATCATGATACTGCCTCTCTATACTTGTAGTTGTTTGTGATCGGCTTTTTTAGGGTCCTGGACGACCCAGACGCGACAAGGCGCGTTGTTGAGTACGTACAGGACGGTTTTGCCAAAATCGTTTTGTACCTTTTTGTTTTCCATATCACGGACCATGCCAAGCATGATGAGTGCGCAGTCATGGTCACGGGCCTCATCTACAATGGCCGGACCTGCATCTCGCGCCTCTACCACCTCCGCGACCGCATCGCAGCCGGTTTCGCTCGCGATGGACAGGGCGTCTTGCAGAAGTTTATCGGCTGCCTCGGTCTCTCTGGTGCGGATATTTGCGTGGAGGGGTAACGTGCGTGGAACTTCGATTATATGAACAATATGGACTTTGCGTTTCGCTTTTCTCGCCATAAAGCAGGCGAGACGTACTAATTCGTTATCGAGCTTCTTCCCATCGACGATGACGGCAATATCGCCCGTTGCTCCTACCTCAGGAGCGGTTTTGAGCGTTTCTGCCCCATCCCTGGTTTTCGCTCGCCAGAACTGAACCATTATGACTCTCCTCCTGGTGGAGCATGATAAACAGTATCTTTCGAGCCTCGTTATTGTCAGCGACATGCCTCGTTTTAATGCTTCGCATCGTTGTCAGAGCATTCCACCCAGGTTACTAGTGATTCTACTCTTAAACTGTCTGAACGTCAATGGCCGATTTGTACAAGAATAGACGGGTTTGTGTGTTAGCTTGATAGCCCTAATCGGGTTCGATGGTCGCAGTGAGGCCATAGCTGAGCAGGCGCTCCTGATAGTATTCCGCCGTCTCTTTCGGACAGACAATAACGATCGCGTTGCCCATCAGATGAGCGGTCAGCATAATCTGCTCGGCCTCTTGCTGTGTCAGAGTGCTGACAGCGTGCAGGAGGGCGAACACGACATAGTTCATTTCGTTGTAATCATCGTTGAAAAGAATCACCCGGTATGGTGGTAGCAGCCTGGCTCGCAGGCGCTGAAGTTCCTCGATATCTATCTCTGGCCCTGATCGTATAAACGAAGTATCGGTCATAGCACTGCTTCTTCTCCAAAAGTAAACTCATGCCGTGTATTACCAGAAAAGCCTTGTGTCACTATGGCTATATTGTAAACGAACAGGCTCTCTATTGCCAGTCCCGGTACAAAATCTCCTACTATCTTCTGGCGGATGCGCATCATTATTTAACATAGTGCAAGAAAATCTCCGTCTTTCCCTCACATTATAGAAGCCTTTAGATACCTTGTGAAACCTTGTCTTGCTTTAGCTCGTGCTTAGAGTAATTTTATAATGATCGAGGCAGTGATGGAGCGCGATGAAGTAATAGCTATGGCAAAAAAACAGGAGAAAGACACTCAGGATATCGAACCCGGCATGCAGGTCGAAGCAACAAAAGGGGATCTTGGTGAAAAAGATATCGATCAGCCACGGGTAAGTGAGGTCATCAGGGACCAGCATGGCAACGTCAAGGATGTTGTGGTAAGCAAAGGCGTCTTCTTCAGGAAGAAAATCGATGTCCCCACCGATCGCATCAAATCCGTCGAACCAGCTCCAGATGGGCATACTGACGAGGGGAAAATCACGATTGATACCGACAAAGGAGAAATAGCTGCCCTCAAAGCGGTCGGCGAGGAGCCTCTTTCTGAGAAAGAGAAAGGGGACTTGTTTGACACTGTAGAGCAAGAAATCCCCACTGCCGAAGGTCTGCGCCAGCTGGAATCCAGTGGAGATGCTGCACATGCCCGCCGGAGCAATCGTGCTATTCAGAACCAGGAAGACGCTGCTCTGGTTATGGCAGGAGGAGAACAGGCACCAACCGCTAAACAGAAAACGAGTTTGCTGTTGCGCGTGCTGGGTCCAGGCTTTCTGGCCGGTATGGCCGGCAACGATGCTTCGGCAGTCACGTCCTACTCTGTTGATGGAGCAACCACCGGCTACGGCCATCTCTGGCTCCTGCTGCTCGCGACGCCCTTGTATCAGGCGGTGCAGTATGCCTGCGCCAAAATTGGCCGCATCACCCAGAAAGGGCTGGCCGAGATACTGCGCGAGCACTATAGCCCCTGGGTCGCCGTCTTTGCCTCGCTCGTTCTGATCGTTGCCAACGTTGCCCTCACCGCCGCCGACCTGGTGGCGATTGGCAGTGGTTTCCAGCTCATCACAGGCATCAACTGGCTCTGGTTCATTGTTCCCATTGCGCTTATTCTCTGGTTCCTTACCGTGTATGAGAGCTTCGAGACGATCAAAAAAATCTTCATCGTCATGAGCCTGGTCTTTGTCACCTACATTGTCACCGCTATATTCGCAAAGGCGAACTGGGCAGCAGTTCTGTTCAACACATTTGTCCCCCATGTATCGCTCAGCTTTGCCAGTATCAGCGCCGCCGTTGCCCTGCTGGGTGCAACGATCTCTCCCTACACCATCTACTGGCAGGTGCAGGGAGAAAAGGAGGAGGCCCGCGCCGGTACAACCAGTCAACAAATGCGCGGCGCGGCCTTAGATATTGCCATTGGGACAGTGAGCGGAAATCTCATCGCCTTCTTTATCATCATCAGCACTGCTGCAACGCTCTTTACGCACCATAAAAGTATTACGACCGCTGCCGACGCGGCGCTGGCGCTTGAGCCACTACTGGGCCCATTCGCAAAGTACCTGTTCGCCGTCGGTCTGATCGGTGCGGGCTTCATTGCTATTCCGGTCCTGCTCGCCAGCACATCGTATGCTGTCAGTGGCACGTTCGGCTGGCCTGCTGGCCTTTCCAGGAAGCCGTGGCAGAGTGAAGGCTTTTACCTCATCCTGACAGTGGCGATGGTCGGAAGTGTGGTTATCGCCCTCATGCATTTCGACCCCATTCAACTCATTTTCTGGGCCAATGTGCTGAACGGGGTACTGGCCCCTATCCTGGTTGTCTACCTGCTCTTCGTTGGCAACAGCCGCAAGATCATGGGCAAGCGCCGTCTCGGGCTTCTCACAAACACCGGTCTGGTCATCACCGTGCTGGTGATGACTGCCGCGGCCTGCCTGCTCTTCTATGGCCTGGCAACCGGACAAGGCTCGTAATACAGATGAATCCACATGCAATTTTGAAGGATGTGTCCCATCGACCCTACCCTCTTCCCGGCGGAGCCTGGTTCATGACGCAATCCTGGCACGAACTGCTCTTCGCCCACTGGCCCTTCGCGCCGGAAACGCTGCGTCCCCTGATTCCCTCCGTCCTGGCCCTGGATACCTTCGAGGGACAGTGCTGGGTCGGCGTTGTCCCGTTTCGCATGAGCAATGTGCATCCGCGTGGTTTCCCATCAGTGCCCGGCCTTTCGCAGTTTGTCGAACTGAACGTGCGTACCTACGTCACCGTGAACGGTATCCCCGGTGTCTACTTCTTCAGCCTGGATGCCAGCAACCGTATCGCCGTACAGCTCGCCCGTCAGTTCTTCCACCTCCCCTATTTTCACGCTGCCATGCAGTGTAAAAACGTGAAAGGCACCATCCACTATCGCAGCCATCGCTTCCATTACCCACCCTCTTCGGCAGATTTTATCGCCAGCTACCGCCCGACGGGCCCGGTCTTCCACTCACAGCGCGACAGCCTGGAATACTGGCTCACCGAACGCTACTGCCTCTATGCGGTAG
Organism: uncultured Chloroflexia bacterium; assembly: GCA_963736995.1. Classification (GTDB taxonomy): domain Bacteria; phylum Chloroflexota; class Ktedonobacteria; order Ktedonobacterales; family Ktedonobacteraceae; genus CADDYT01. The sequence continues at coordinate 185,255 of CAVTRB010000002.1, read as the reverse complement.
CGAAAGGCAATCAGGTATATCGCGCCCAGATCCACCATCTCCAATGGCCCCTGCAACCCGCCGAACTGGAAACCGTCACCAACACCGTCGCCCTCGCCGATGGCGTCCGCCTGCCCGCTATCGCCCCCCTGCTGCACTACTCCCGCCAGCAGGATGTGCTGATCTGGCCCCTGCATCCTGTCTCACTGCTTCACTGATTTATCTGGCCGGGTAATTCCCCTGTGTGGGGGAGTGAGATTCACCTGCTCAGGTGTTTGCAAATTCTTCTCTTCCCCTTATACTGTGCATGTGAGCAATGCTATCGGGTTCATCAACTGATGCCATGATCGGGAGGAGCCAGTTATGGTAGACGCGCAGGTAAAGGCCTTCAAAACGACGTCGGTGCAGTGGGGAGTTGTGCTCCAACTTCTATTTTGTCATTGTTTGATCGTCAGCACGGCTGTGGTTTTCAGGGGCCAGCTTTTACCTGTTCTCTGCGCCTGCTTGCTCAGCTTCTTGCTCCTGCTCAACCTGCCCTATAACTTGCACTTGCTCGCGATTGCGCTTGATCGTCTCACGCACGGCTTTCCTGTTGAGCCAGTGGCGCCGCGACCACGCTGGCCGCTATCTAGTCTCTTCGTTTTCGTCAATATGCTTGGACACTATAGCGTACAGCAACTGCAGGAGGAGCAGCGCAATGTCGCGTACCGCGATCAGCTTTTGCAACAGGTCAGTAAAACTGCTGCACAGGAAGAGCGTAATCGTCTCGCGCGCGACCTTCACGACTCTATCAAACAGCAGTTGTTTGGCATTGCCGTCAATGCCGCTGCTGTGAAGGCACGCTGGGAATCTAATCCCGCCGCAGCACGTAAAGTTGTTGATGATATCGAACGAGTTGCACTGGAAGCTCAAGTGGAAATGCAGGCTCTGTTGCAGCAACTGCGACCTACCGCGTTAGAGAACGTGGGATTGATTGAGTCGCTGCGGACGCAGTGCCAGGCTCTGGGCTATCGTACCGGGGCTAAGGTGACGGTTGAACTCGATGATCTCCCGCCTGACGAACTGTTACCGTTGGGGGCGCAAGAGATGATCTTCCGCATCGTGCAGGAAGGCTTTGCCAATATCGCCCGCCACGCACGCGCCACGCATGTCTGGCTTAGCCTGCGACGACAACGAGACGCGCTGCTGGTAGAGATCGGTGACGACGGGCAGGGCTTTGACCTCGCGCAAGCGAACGAGCGCCCTAACCCCTATGGGGGCATGGGACTGAGCAATGTGCGCGAGCGCATCAGGTCACTCGGCGGCATCATGACAGTCTGGAGCCAGCCGGACAAAGGCACAACGCTGCACCTGAGCATCCCATTAGTCAGTGCAGATCAGCAAAAGCGAGAGAGCGTGCAGCAGGAAACTGACACTGCTACCCTTAACACTCGTCGCATCCTCCAGGTCAGTATGGCGGCTAGCGAACTGGCGGCCATACTTATACTGCTCTATACGCCTGCCTTCATCGCCGTGTGGGCTGTTCTTTGCTGTATCGCTGTTGCGCTTGCCGCCCTGCTATGGCTGCAGCAGCGCAGGATGCAGCTCGTTATAGCGTTTGGTCAGAAGCACCCGCAGCAGCTCGCGCTGCTGGCAAAGAGCTACGGCTTGCTCTCAGGCATTTTGTTGCTCTGTTTGCTCTATGCCAACTATTTCGCGCACCTGAGTTATGACACGTATCTTGATTTCGCCTTCAAAAAGAGGCCACCGGACAATATATGGCTGGTAGGGGTCTTTGCAGGCGCAGCTATCATCGCAATTATCGTCAGCTATGTACGTTACGCGCAATTAAGCGATCGCTACTACAAAACAGTAACGGGACAGGCACAGCGAGAGCTGGTGCAGCAGCACGTGCAGCACCTTGTAATAGACTGGACAGCCTGGGCAATTATGGCCACGCTGTCAATCTCTTTCCTGACCTTATTTCCTGTCTTGCAGATTGACTCGTCAACGCAGAGTACGGGGATCGTTGTGCTCTGCGCCTGGTTCCTCACTCTGCTTGTGAAATCACTGCATACCGCTCGCTGGTACCGGTTGGCGGAAAGAGCATCGGCTAGACTGGTATGAGAAAGAGGCAGTATATGACAGAACATATTCGCGTCGTGCTCGTAGACGATCACCACGTTGTACGCCAGGGATTACGCACCTACCTGGAGTCGTTTCCCGATCTGGAAGTCGTTGGTGAGGCAGCCAGTGGCGAGGAGTTGTTGCGCCGCATCGAGCTGTGGCTACCGGATGTCGCAGTGGTCGATCTGCTGATGCCGGGAGGCATGGATGGCGTGGAGACTATCCGCCGCGTGCGCCAGCTCACGCCACACACACAGGTCATCGCCTTGACCAGCTATACGGATGATGCGCGGGTTATCGCCGTACTGCGGGCGGGAGCTATAGGCTATGTGCGCAAAGATGCTGCCCCGAATGTCTTGCTCACCTCCATTCGTGCAGCGGCTTCCGGCCAATCCTTGCTCGAACCGGTGGTCGCCAGCGCAGTGCTGCAGGAACTGGCACACGGTGAGAAACCAGAAGTTGTCCTCTCGGAACGGGAACAGGAAGTGCTGCGACAGCTGGCGCTGGGACATACCAACCGTGAAATCGCTGAGACGATGATGGTGAGCCCCGAAACCGTAAAGACACACGTTGGCAACATTCTGGCGAAACTGCACCTGGCACATCGCACCCAGGCCGTTATTTACGCCCTCAAATACGGCCTCATCTCACTGGAAGATATCGAATTATAGGGAAAGGAGAACGCCAACAATGGTAAGATACGCGCTGCGCTACGTCCCACTACTCATCCTGGCGCTGCTCCTCATTCCCCTGCGCCTTTACATGGCGGGAATGGCTCAACAGGCAGCACCGGCGGTGACAGTACCGGCGTTCCCATTCTACCAGGTCCCAACGTCATACGGTCACTATTCTGCTCTATACAGCATTACGACGCTTTCATCCGGTGATGCGTGGGCAGTTGGCGGTTCCTTCTCCTTAAAATCAGTTGGGCAGGGTGGAACGGGAGCCGTTTTAGAGCCTGCCAGTGGCATAATCCTGCATTATGCTGACAACATCTGGTCGGCGGCCACGGTAGCGATTCCTCTGAAGTTGCCTCTGCTCAGTGTGTCGCTTGACTCGCCACGCGATGGCTGGGCTGCCGGATGGGATGGAACGCTGGTTCATTTCGATGGCAATACGTGGTCAACTGTTCCCGGCCCGGCGAACTTCAAGCAAAATCTACCAGGTATTGTCGTGCTCTCGCCCGCCGATGGGTGGGCTGTTGGCTACAGTGGTTCCATCCTTCATTACGATGGCAAACAATGGATGAAGGTAGCGAGTCCGACGACAGCAGACTTGCACGGCATCGCCATGGTATCTGCCCGGGAAGGTTGGGCCGTTGGGAATAATGAAATCATCCTGCACTATTCCAATGGTACCTGGAGTCGCATCAACCATGCACCAACAGGCGAGACACTGGATAGCATAGCGATGCTCTCTGCCGGCGAGGGCTGGGCCGTTGGCAGGCAAGGTACAATTTTACACTACCGTGACGGAACATGGGAGAGCGTGCATCCGGTCAGCTTTTATGGCAATGCAAAAGCGTACCAGTCAGTCGATTTCCTCGGAGTCGCTATGAACTCCATACGATCCGGCTGGATTGTGGCCGGTCAACACTTCCTGACCTACAGCGCGGAGGCATGGATAGAACCGGACCATGCCAGCAACCCGTTCAGCGTATCCTATCCTGGCATAGCACAGAATAATCTCACCCTGTATGCAGTGGCATTCACTTCCGCCAGCGAAGGGTGGGCTGTCGGCGGCATCTATAGCTACAAAACCACCGATGCCGGGGTAATGTTGCACTATGTCAACGGGGTGTGGAATGTCTATGGAGGTGCCATTCCCTGACGCAAAAAGGATGCAAGAGTGAAGAGCCAGACCGGCAGCACTATGAACGGCTTACTGTTCTTACGGTCAGGCTGATGTACGGTAGTCCGTTTAAGCAATGGAGGAACGAATATGCAAGATCTGCACGTCGTCTGTGATAATCTCATCAAAATTTACAAAGTTGATGACCTTGAAGTCGTCGCCCTGCAAGGACTCGACCTTGAAGTCGCACGAGGAGAGATGATCGCCATCGTTGGTGCGTCCGGCTCGGGCAAATCAACCCTGCTCAACATCCTGGGTGGGCTGGATATGCCGAGTGCGGGACGTGTCAAAGTCGCCGGTTACGATCTGGCGCGCCTGAATGAAGAGCAGCGCACGCGCTACCGCAGCCTTGTTGTCGGGCATGTCTGGCAACAAAGCGGGCGCAACCTGCTGGCAGACCTGAGCGTCGCTGACAATGTGAATCTTCCCCAGATACTCAAAGGAACCAGCGCGGCACGCTATAAACACCGCACGGCTGAACTTCTGGAGATCGTTGGCCTTGCGGATATGGCAAAGAAGAAACCGGCGCAGCTTTCCGGCGGCGAGCAGCAGCGTGTCGCCCTTGCTGTAGCGCTGGCAAACCAGCCATCCCTGCTGCTCGCCGACGAGCCGACTGGCGAACTCGATTCAGCCACAACGCAAGATATCATCACCTTCATGCGCCAGCTGAATACCGACCTGGGCATCACTATTCTGATTGTAACCCACGATGTTGAGGTTGCCGCTATTGTTGATCGCACGCTTGCCATTCGCGATGGACGCACCAGCACCGAGACGGTGCGCCGCAATCAACCGCTCGCCATAGAGAGCGTGCAGGGAGCGAGCGCGATCATCGGCCTGCCGGATGAGACACACCAGGAGTTCATCTTCATCGATCGCGTGGGTATTCTGCAACTGCCAGCAGAAGCTATGGAGCAGGTAGAACTGCGCGGTCGGGCCGATGTGCGCATGAGCGGCGACCATATCGAAATCTGGCCTTCCGGCCTGCACGTACACAACGAGGATGGCGCGGACAATGATGGCGGCAGCGCGGTGATCGGTCTCTCCCTGCACTCGCACTATGAGACAATCCTGGTGGATCGCGTCGGTCGCCTGCAACTGCCGCACGTGGCGCTTGAGCGCATCCCGTTCAAGGGGCGTGCGGAAGTACGCATTTCCAGCTATCACGTTGAACTGTGGCCTGTCAGCGTTGAAATGCCTGTCGCGCCACAACCGGGTCAGCCCGCAAGCAGAAAGGAAGACAACTAATGACGAATGCAACATCCGTAGCCACAGTGGTCGTCGAGACGCGGGGTGTGACGCGAGATTTCAAGATGGGCGCGCAAACTGTCCATGCGCTGCGCGGGGTTGATCTGCTCATCCAGCCGGGCGAATTCGTAGCACTGCGCGGACGTTCTGGCTCAGGCAAAACCACGCTGCTCAATATCCTGGTCGGGCTGGACGATCCGACGCAAGGCGAGGTGATGACGCTGGGACACAATCTTGCGCAACTGAACGAGACCGCTCGTGCCGCGCTGCGCCGGGACAGTATTGGCCTTATGTTCCAAAACGCGCACCTCTTTCCGACGCTGACGGCGCAGGAAAACGTCGAAGTAGCGCTGCGTTTGCAACTCACGCCCGCAAGCGAACGCTCGCGGCGTTCGCTAGAAGCCTTAGAACTTGTGGGGCTGAGCGCACGCGCCCGTCATCGGGGCCTGGAACTCTCCGGCGGCGAGCAGCAACGCGTGGCGCTGGCACGCGCTCTCGTGCATACGCCGCGTTTTGTCATAGCCGACGAGCCAACCGGCAACCTCGACTCGCTTACTGCACGCAAGATCGTACAGCTTTTCCACGATGTTGTGCAGCAGACAGGCATCGCCTTGCTGGTGGCTACTCATGACGCCACTGTCTATAACACAGCCGACCGTGTCTTACGCATCAGCGATGGTCGCATTGCCTGATAGAAATGCCACGGAACAGAGAAGGAGTCTATCATGTCGCTTCCAACATCAACGTTAGCACGGCAAAATAGTCTGTTCGAACTGCCTGCCATCGCGAAACTGGCGCGCTGGCGTTTCAAAGAGATGTGGCGTTTTCTGGCGGTCAACTACCTGGGGATGCTGGCAATGGTTGTACTCGTGTGCGCAAGCCCACTGCTCTCGCGTGTCGCGACCAGCGCCTACGTGCGTTCGTTGATAACCAGCGCCCCCGATGGCGCGTACATCACGGTCGATGCGATCAGCAGCCATCCAACGCAGGAACAATTACAGCAAGTCGAGCAGCTAGCCGGTCAAGCCGTGCAAAAAGGGGTCGTGGGTTCCTACCTGCACAGCGCGCCACAGGTCATCGTGCAAACTCCGCCACTTGATATGCTGTCCAATGGCAAAACGACGCCCGCAGCCTTCGACCTGGTCGGCTACGACAGCACACAGGCAGCGCGGCATAGCAGCGTTGTGCAGGGGAGACTGCCACAGGCAACAACCGACGGCACGGTAGAGATCGCGCTCTCTCAGCAGGCTGCCAGTGGACTTGGTTTGCATGTAGACTCGCTCATCCAGGGACGCTTCCCCATCGCGGTCGGTTCGCAAGTGTGGCGCTTCCGCGTCGTGGGGATTATTGCCCCAAAGACAGGGCATGACACCTTCTGGGCAATGGCGGACCCATTTTCCAAACAGAGCATTGAGCTGGCCTCGCGCTATTACTTCGTGGACAGTGGCTCACCCTCGTACAACGCTCTGGTGGCCAGCAATGCCATCGAGCCGAAGATCGCCGTCCTGCAGGCAGAGGTGAGCGGAGGCAGTTTTACCAACGCCTTTGTCTTTTTCCTGCGCTATCCATTCGACCTGGGGCATCTTGACGCGAACGATATTCCCGCACTGTCTCAGCAAACGACTACTCTGGATAATCAGTTCCAGAACATCATACAGCGTAATTCCTCAGACCTGGCCTATGCCAACATTTTTGGCACCCTCTTCACGACACTGGAATTCAGTGCATCCTACAACACGGTAGGACAAATCGCGGGTGTTTTCCTGTTGTTGATCACCTTTGCCCTCGTGCTTTTCCTGGTCAGCCTGATGTCGGATGTGCTGGTCGAGCGGCAGGCGGCGATCATCGCCACGCTGCGCAGTCGTGGGGCGACGCGGCGGCACATCTTCGGTGCCTTCGTTGCGCAGGGGCTTGTATCAGGGATTGCCGCTCTGTTAGTCGGGCCGCTGCTGGCAATCGTCCTCACACGTACAATTGCGCAGGCATTGCTTACTCCCGACAATCAATCGGCCATCAACGTGATTACTGCCCATCCACTCCAGACCGCGCTTGAGCTGAAGTGGTATGCCCTCGCCGCGGTCGTGGTGGCCGTGTTCGTCCTGGTCGTAGCAGTCAGACGAGCCACGAAAATGGATATTGTCTCCTTCCGCCGCGAATCCGCCCGCCCGCAGCGTGTTCCATTGTGGCGGCGCTTTTACCTGGACCTTTTCGTCGTTGTCCTGCTGCTGGCTGGCTATGCCGCGTACACCTACCTGTGGGCGGTACTGACGCAATCCTCGGCGCGCATTGATCCGGTCGTCTACAATGTGCTGACAAGCGTAGGATTCTTTGCGGCACCGCTGATTATTGCTGCGGTGCTGCTGCTCTTCCTGCGCCTCTTTCCCCATATTGTCCATCTTGCGACGCTTCTGGTCGCGCAGAGGCGCAGCGCACCAGCCGTGCTGGCTCTTGCGCAGATGGAACGCACCCCACGTCCGGCGGCGCGCCTCATTGTGCTGCTGGCGCTGGCAATTGCCGCCTCCTGCTTCCTGCCCACGCTCATCACCAGTAAAGCGCAGCGCAATATCGACCTTGCCACCTTTGCCACAGAGGCGGCAGATTTTAGCGGCTCTCTGCCCGCCTCTGATGCAGCGAAATCCTTTAGCCAGGTGATGGCCTATTACAGTGGGTTGCCAGGCGTCCGTTCGGCAACGCCCGGCTATCATGACGTGATTCAGTTGAGCGCCACCCAGGACGCAAGTGGGCAGGGATCGCTCACCGTCAACGCAGTCGATAGCAACAGCTATGCCCGTACCGTCATCTGGCCGGCGTCGTATTCCTCCCAACCGCTCTCTGTGCTGACGGCGCAACTCGTGGCCCATCGCTCCGCTGGCATCACGGGCAATGTTGTCTATGCCCTGGTTGATGCCTCCACCTGGCAGCGCTTGCATCTCACGCAGGGTATGCGCTTCACGCTGCCCGCAAACAGTGCGCAAAGCGGGCATATCACCTATATTGCCCTCGCGCAGGTCAACTACATTCCCGGCGTCTACGACACACCTACGCAAGCCTGGAGCGGTATGGGGCTGCTCGTCGATTACCAGAACTATATCGTGGTGAAAGCGCGAGCAACAGGAGTGTCAGGTTCAACGCTGGCGCCCAATTACATCTGGCTGCGTACCAGTGATGACGCTGCTTCACTTGCCCGCCTGCGCAATATCCTGCCCAACCTGAACGATAGGAACCTGACTATCGCAACCGTGCAGAATGATCCCAATTACCTCGGCGTCGTCGGTGAGTTGTATATCGGCGTGGCAGCGGCGCTGATCCTTGCCCTCGTTGGCACGCTGATGCTGTCCTGGCTGAATGCCTCCAACAGGCTGACGAACTTTGCTGTGGCGCGCTCACTGGGTATGGCACCGCGCCAGATCGCCGCCCTTCTGCTCTGGGAGCAGGGTTTTGTGTACCTGCTGGCTTTGCTGCTCGGTCTCGCTCTGGGGACTGTCCTGCTGATCTTCGTCGCGCCTATCGTGGGAACGTTGCCCGTCGGCTCTGGCCTGGATATTGGCTTCAACATCCCGCCCATTCAGGTCGTTGTTCCATACACTCAAATTGTACTTGTACTGGGCATATTGGCGCTCATCTGCCTGGCCGCGCTGCTGCTGATGGCTCGTATCGTTTCGCGTCCATCGCTGAGTCAGACCTTGCGCCTCAACGAAGATTAGCATCGATCAGACGAGCTACGATAGCAAGAAAAAGGAGTTTGGTTATGGCCTCGCTACCCTCGACACTGGCACAACAAAACGGCTGGCTCCAATTGCTGGCCATCGCTCGACTTGCCAACTGGCGCTTCAAGCAGATGTGGCGTTTCTTGCTGGTCACCTGGCTGGGCATGCTGGTGATGGTCGTGCTTGCCTGTGCTCCGCCGCTGTTCTCGCACGTGGCAATCAGTGCGGACCTGCGCAATGTCGTTGCCAATTCTCCCGATGGACAGAGCATTATCATCGAGGCCATCAGCCTTTCTCCTACCAGCAGGCAGGTGCAGCAGGCTGAACAGCAGCTTGACCGCTTGCTGCACCAGGGCGCGCTGGCTCCATACCTGCATAGCGCGCCGCAGTTGATCGTGCAGACGCCACCTCTCAACATCCTTGCAACGGACAGGAGAGCGGGTACCATTGTGCTTGATGGCTATGATCCCACCCTGACGGCGCAGCATGTGACGGTGGTGCAGGGCCGACTGCCCCGCAACACGACTGACGGTGTGCTAGAGATCGCGCTCACGCAGGAACAGGCAACCAGCCTGGGTCTGCACGCCGGTTCCATCGTCAAGGGCCAGGCCTCCAGTGTGCTTGGCGCGCAGACATGGACGTTGCGCGTGACGGGCATCGTCGCGTCCAGATCGGCGCACGACCCCTTCTGGTTAGCGCCCGCGAACCCCTTTGGCGCGCTCTATAGCAGCGAAAGCGGCGCGACTGCCCAGAATGTGCTGGCGGCTCGTGATACCCTCAGAGCCACCATCGCAGCCCTGCAAACGTTGCCAGGGAAAGACGCTACTCAACTCTTCTGGAGCTATCCCTTTGATTTCTCGCACCTGGATGCCAGCGCCATACCCGCGCTTTCACAGCAAACATCCGATCTTGATTTTCAAGTGTTGAACGGATTGACACAGCTTCAAGGCATAACATTCGCCACTCCTGTCGGCTCCCTCTTCGACACGTTAAGCAGCTATAGCCAGCAAATCGTCATCCTGGAAATTGTGATTGCCGTCCTGCTGCTCCTGATCCTCGCCATCATCCTCTTTCTCGTCGGTATGATGTCGGACATTCTGGTTGAGCGACAGGCAGCAATAATCGCGACGCTGCGCAGTCGCGGCGCGAGGCAGCAGCAGGTCTTTGGCCTGTTCATCATGCAGGGCTTTGCGTTGGGCCTGACGGCTTTGCTGTGCGGCCCGTTCCTGGCCATCCTGCTCGTGCGCGCTATTGTCCAGGTGCTGTTTCCTCCTGCCAGCAGGTCGGCAGCCGCCGTGATTACCGCCAATCCCATTGCGACCGCCCTTGATGTCAGGTGGTTTGCCCTTATAGCGGTCGTTGTGGCCCTTGTCGTGATGATCGCGGCGATTCGGCGCTCCACGAAACTGGACATCGTAACGCTGCGGCGGGAATCTTCTCGCGTAAAGCGTATTCCGCTCTGGCGGCGTCTCAACCTGGATATGTTTGTCGTGGTGCTGATCATTGCCGGCTATATCATCTATACGTATGTGTGGCAGACGCTGGTGGCGGCACAGGCTGGCGATCCCATTGTCTTTAATATGGTGAAAATAGTGGGCTTTATCGCGCCGCCGCTGCTGGTCGCGGCGCTCCTGATGCTGTTCCTGCGTCTCTTTCCACAGCTGTTGCGCCTGGCAACCGCCCTTGCCGCGAAGAAACGCAGCGCGCCTGCCGTGCTGGCTTTTGCGCAGATGGAACGCACGCCGCGCCCGGCTGCCCGCGTCATCGTGCTGCTGGCGCTGGCAATCGCTGCCTCCTGCTTCCTGCTCACGCTCATGGCAACAAAGCAGGCGCGTACTTCGGATGCCGCCACCTTCGCCGTGGGGGCAGATTTCAGCGGCCCTCTTCCCGCCTCTGATGCCTCTAAAACATTCGCTACATTGAAAACGCAGTATAGCAGCCTGCCGGGAGTGCAAGCGGCCACCCTCGGGTACAGCGATGACATTAACAATCCTATAGGAGATATCCACATCTTCGCGCTCGATACTGCAACTTACGCTCAGACTGCTCTCTGGCCCGCACACAACTCTGCGCAGTCGCTATCCGCTTTGAGCGCGCAGCTCGCCAGCCACCGTACCGACGCCAGCACGCACAACGTCGTTTACGCCCTGGTTGATGCGTCGCTGTGGCAAAAGTTCGCGCTCTCGCCCGGTGAGCCTTTCGCGTTATACATGAACGATGCTAATACCATCAAAGTGCATTTCATTGCCCTCGCCGAGGTCAACTACATCCCCGGCACCTACAACTCGCCACTGGACCCAAACAGCGATGTAGGCATCATCGTCGATTACCAGAGCTATGCCACCGTCTACAATAGACAGAGCAGCGTGCCGCTAGCTCCAAACACCGTCTGGCTGCGTACTGGCAGTGATGCCGCCGCGCTTGCCCATATCCGCACGCTATTGCCTGATCTGCAAGACCGGCGCATGCTGACTACCAGCAACCAGGAGAACAGCGTTCACCTTGATATTATCGGCGCGCTGGCGATTGGCGTGGGCGCGGCGCTGCTCCTCGCGCTCATCGGCACGCTGCTTTCATCCTGGCTCCATGCCTCGAACCGCTTCACAAGTTTTGCTGTCATGCGCGCGCTGGGCATGTCGCCGCGCCAGGTCGCCGCTCTGCTGCTGTGGGAGCAGGGCTTCATCTATCTCACAGCGTTTCTGCTGGGAACCGCTCTGGCAGCGTTGCTCATCGTCTTCATCGATCCTGCCGTCACCTTGCTCGATCTGACAGGAGCAAGCTCTAGCTTCAATCCCTATGATGTGCCTTCTGTACAAACCATCATCCCCTATCTCCTCCTCTCACTCCTGCTGGCGCTCCTCGTCATCATCTGCCTGACGGCGCTGCTCTTGATGGCTCGCATCGTCTCCCGCCCATCCTTGAGCCAGACCCTGCGTCTCAACGAAGATTAACCCCCGGCCTGATTACGCTGTCAGCACTGCAAAGTCATACCAGGACAAGTCATTCTGAGCGCAGCGAAGAATCTGCGCCAACCACCTTGTCGACACAGTCAGCGAGAGATTCTTCGCTGCGCTCAGAATGACTTGCGAGAGGGCCATCTTCAGGTAGCCGTATTGTTTTTAGATGAAGTTGTGGTACACTAACGATGCTATCTCATCCTGAAGATTGTTTCGTCTATGCAGCGATTCTACCAGAGAAGGAGACACTATGGAGTATCAACTGATGCTCTCACCGAGGCTGGAAATGAATGCCGCCGATTTTGTCGAAGCCTGGAATGACGATCTTGAAGCACATGCAAAAGCCGAGGCGCGCCTTGCAGAAGCCAGCAGCAAGAGCTTCGATCCCACTGCCGTGAGTCTAGCCATTGACTTCATCATCGGCGTCGCATCTGGCATGACCGCCAGCGGCCTCTACGACCTCGTCAAGCAAGTCATGCAGAAGCAAGGCGTCCACAAGCACACCCGCTACACAGAAGTGACCAGACCCGACGGCACCCACATCATCGTCCTGGACATCGACGAGTAAATCGCGCTATTTCGTAATTGGATGGATTGACCGTCACCCGTCCTCGTACCCCGTAGGCGCGCGATTTATCGTGCGCACCGCCGATTTATCGGCCAGGGACCACGGGGCCAATAATGAATTTTCACAACCAGAATCGGTACCCTCGTACCCCGTAGGCGCTCGATTTATTGTGAACCTGACAGTCCCCCAGACTGTCCGCCGCCGATTTATCGGCTCTCGGTAACCACCATAGTATCATTAGTACGTAAAAGGAGCAGCGGGCATGGCAGTGATACGCATCCGCGAACAGGCACAGGAGGCAAACGACTTCAAGGCAACCCTGATCATTGAAGGAGGCGAAGAATATCCCTATCACCATTCAAGACCCCTTCTCACCACAGGAGGAACGGCTGCTGGAATGGTACTTCGAGCAGTTTCTGGAATTTCCCTTCGTCGAGCAGGTAAGGGCGCAGCATGCGGGTGCCAGCGTCACCAGCTATGGGGAAAAACTCTTCCAGCAGGTCTTTGCCGACCGTGACGCCTACTCCCGCTACAAAGAGTATCTACAGGCGGGCCTGCATAACTTGCAGGTGGAGATTGCCGGCAACCCCGCTTTCCACGCCCTGCACTGGGAGGCGCTCAAAGACCCGAATATGCCGCTGCCACTCACAGTACAGGCTCCCATGATCCGCAAAAACCTGAAATCGCAGACCGTGCGAGCGAGAGTGCGCACATCACCCACCATCAACCTGCTGGTAGTCACCGCCCGTCCATTCGGAGAAGGAGACGTGGGCTATCGCACCATCTCACGCCCCCTGGTCGAGGGACTGCGCAACGCACAGATTCCCGTGCGCATCGACATCCTGCGCCCTTCCACGTATAAGGCGCTGGTCGATCACCTGGAAGAGGTTAAACTGCGCCAGCAACAGCAGCAGGGAGAAGATGATCCGGTTGGCGGCTACTATCACGTGATCCACTTCGATGTGCATGGAGCGCTACTCACACATGAACAGGTGCAGAAGGGACGCAAGAGCAACCGCTACCTCTTCCAGTCCCGCTATGGGCGAGGCGATATTGCACCCTTCGACGGCCACAAAGCCTTCCTCTTTCTGGAAGGCGAGCGCGACGAGCAGGCCGATCTCGTCGAGGCAGCAGAACTGGCAGACCTGCTGGTGAACTACCAGATCCCCATTGCCATCCTCAACGCCTGCCAGTCCGGCAAGCAGCTGAGTAGTAAGCAAATAGAAGCCAGTCTATCCGCGCAACAGACTGCTGCGACAGGGAAGGCTGAACAGGCTGGGAAAGCAGGAGAGCAGGCCGCCGGGCAGGATATCCAGAGTGAACAGAAGGAGCAGGAAAAGCAGGTAGAGGTCAGGGAGACGAGCCTGGGCAGCCGCTTGATGCAGGCGGGCGTGCAGGTGGCGCTGGCGATGGGCTACTCCGTGACCGTCAGCGCGGCGGAACTGATGATGCGCACGCTCTACGGGCAGCTTTTTGACCGGCACGACCTCTCCACCGCCATTCGCCGCGCCCGCCAGGAACTCTACAACAACAAGGGGCGGCAGGCCTACTTCAACCAGACCATCGATCTGGAAGACTGGCTGCTGCCCGTCGTCTACCAGAACCAGCCAGCCTCCCTGCGCGTGCGCGACTTCACCCCTGAAGAGGCAAGAGAACACTTCGGAGCCATAGCCGAACGTTACGAACCCCGAACGCTCCAGTACGGTTTCGTGGGCCGCGACCTCGACATCCTGCACCTGGAGAAGCGACTGCTCACGCAGCGTAACCTCGTGCTCGTGCGCGGCATGGGTGGCGCTGGCAAGACCAGCCTCTTGCAGCACCTCGGCTCCTGGTGGCAGACCACAGGCCTGGTCAAACAGGTCTTCTACTTCGGCTACGACGAAAAAGCCTGGAACCGCCAGCAACTGCTGGACGCCCTCGCCCGCAAACTGCTCAGCCCCGTGCAATACGTCGGCACCTTCCAGCCGCTCAACCTCGACGCACAGCAGGCCATGATCGTCCAGCGCCTGCGCTCCGAGTCGCCACCTGCTCATCCTGGACAACCTGGAATCCATCACCGGCCAGCACATGTCCATCCAGAACACGCTGCCGCCCGAGGAACAACAGGCCCTCAAACGCCTGCTGCACGACCTCGTGGGCGGGCGCACCCTCGTCCTGCTCGGCTCGCGCAGCGGCGAAGCCTGGCTCGCGGAAGGCACCTTTGCCGACAATCTCTACGACCTCGGCGGACTCGACCCCGAAGCCGCCTCCATGCTGGCCGACCTCATCCTCGAACGCCATAAAGCCACGAAATACCGCCAGGATGCCAACTTCCACCATGACCTGCGCCGCCTCATCACCCTGCTCGACGGCTTCCCCCTCGCCCTCGAAGTCGTCCTCGCCAACCTCGCGCACCAGACCCCGAAGGAAGTCCTTGCCGCCCTGCAAGCCGGAGACGTCACCCTGCAAACGGGAGACAGCCAGGAGCGCACCAGAAACATCCTGCGCTGCATCGACTACTCCCACAGCAACCTCTCTCCCTCCGCCCAACAACTCCTCCTCTGCCTCGCCCCCTTCACCTCCGTCGTCCGGGAGGATACGCTCAAACAATACACAGCCCGTTTGCAGCGGCAACCCGCTCTTGCCGATCTCCCCTTTGATCGCTGGCCTGAAGTCCTCCACGAAGCCCAGAACTGGGGCCTGCTCAGCCGCGACCCTGATATCTCAGTCTACCTGCACCTGCAACCCACCCTCCCCTACTTCCTGCGCAACCGCCTGCAATCTCCAGAGCAGGCCGAAATCAAACGCGCAATAGAAACTGCCTTTCGAGAGTACTATGACGAGTATGGTAAGGCTATGTATCAGTTGCAGAAATCCAAAGACCCGCAGGAACGGCAGGTTGGTCTGGTTCTGACGCAGTTGGAATATGAAAATCTGATGACAGCTTTGCAACTGGCGTTGGCTGATCAGGTCTCGAATCAGTAATATCTATAATGCGCTGTACGGCTACCTTGATGCTACACAGGATCATCGACGTAGATTGGAGTTGGGGGAGACTGTATTAAGGGGCATGGAAGCTTATCCGACTGAAAAACTATCTGGTCAGTTAGGTGCTGAGTTTGTCGCTGTTGTTGACGGCATCGCGCTAGGACAATTACAACTTAAGCAATACGAAGCGGCGGAAGCATCATATCAAAAGGCTCTTTCTCTTTGCTTTGAGACTAAGAGATTTCGATAAAGATGAACTCAAGAAGGCTAGGTGCTGGTATATATCATCAATTGGGCATGGTGGCAGAGGAGCAGAGGCAGTGGCAGCAGGCCGAGCAGTACTACCAGCAGGCCTTGCAGATCTATGATCGAGTACAACGACCGCTATGCGCAGGCGAGCACCTATCATCAATTGGGCAGCGTCGCCCAGGAGCAGAGGCAATGGCAGCAGGCCGAGCAGTACTACCAGCAGGCCTTGCAGATCTATGATCGAGTACAACGACCGCTATTCGCAGGCGAGCACGTATCATCAATTGGGCAGAGTCGCCCAGGAGCAGAGGCAGTGGCAGCAGGCCGAGCAGTACTACCAGCAGGCCTTGCAGATCTATGATCGAGTACAACGAGCGCTATTGCAGGCGGGCACGTATCATCAATTGGGCAGAGTCGCACAGGAGCAGAGGCAGTGGCAGCAGGCCGAGCAGTACTACCAGCAGGCCTTGCAGATCTATGATCGAGTACAACGAGCGCTATGCACAGGCGGGTACGTATCATCAATTGGGCAGAGTGCCCAGGAGCAGAGGCAGTGGCAGCAGGCCGAGCAGTACTACCAGCAGGCCTTGCAGATCAAGATCGAGTACAACGAGCGCTATGAGCAGGCGGGCACGTATCATCAATTGGGCAGGGTGGCAGAGGAGCAGAGGCAGTGGCAGCAGGCGCGTGATTACTTTTTGCGTGCGTTGGAGACGTTTGTGGCTTATAACGATGAGTATAGCGGGGGTATCGTGTTCCGTAGTTTAGCGCGACTGTGGCGAGCCAGTGGTGATGGCAGCATTGTTTCTGCTGTTGCGAAGATTATGGAGATGGAGCCTGCTGAGGTGGAGGAGGATTTTAGGGAGGTGACGGAGGAACAGGAGGCTGAAGGGGGCTTTTAGGTGTAGGTTTTTTAGGAAAGTGTGGATACCAGTAGGGGTGGGGGTTGTGGTGGAGTGGTGGCGGGGGAGCTTGCTCCGCCCCGGCGTGGAGTGGCACAAACTTCTCCGTTATAAAGATATTCAATTCCCTCAAACACATTGCAAGCACATCGGAGGAATTTATATGAGCGATCATCAGTATGATCCCACGGGACACCAGAGAATTTCACCACGGTTGCCCAATTACAATTACGCTTCACCAGGAGCTTATTTCGTCACTATCTGCCTGCAAGAGAAACATCCCTATCTTGTAGATCCACAACTACGCAACATTCTCAAGGAAATCTGGGAAAGCCTGACTGAGCGCTTTCCGGAAATTACTCTCGATAAATTTGTCATCATGCCTGATCATATCCACTTTATTCTTTGGCTTGAGCCGGGAGGAAAAAATCGCTCTTCACTCGTAGACATCGTGAGAGTCTATAAGTCCCTGACAGCCAGGGCAGCCAACAGCTATCTTCGATCAAAAGGACATAGCGTAGGCAGTCAATTCTGGCAAAGGAGTTTCTACGACCGCGTCATAAGAAATGAAGCTGAATTGGAGCAAAAGCGAACGTATATCCGGAACAACCCGCTCAAAGACGACCTCAAACATGATCGGTTGTAGGTGGGTACTTGTCTCAGATTTGGACGAGGAGGGAGCGATTATCAGAAGGTGGACGTTTGCGCCATTCCACGGCGGGGCGGAGCAAGCTCCCCCACCGTCCGTCCACCACAACCCGGATTGCTTCGTCGGCTTGACGTGACGGCCTCCAGGCCGGGGCGGAGCAAGCTCCCCCACCACCGCTCCCCACAACCCCCGCCCCTACTGCCTACATCACAATGGTTGCAACAACTGAAACATCTGTAACATGTGCAACATGTGCAACATGTGTAACAATCCCGCTCCTTCCAAACACATATCGCTCTGTGTGAGGCCAGAACGGATAACCTGTTCACTCCAGGAAATAGCGAAAAAGAGAGGCTGGCACCCTGCACAGATGCCAGCCTCTCTTTTTGAGTGGCGGGATTATTCCCTCCGTCCGACGCTGCGGTCGATTTTACCGCCGTTGTTGATGAGGATGGCGCGGGCGCGGGAGGTGCGGCTGATGTTGGTCGGGTCCTGGAAGCGGACGCCGACGGCGATGTAGTCACCGGGAGCGGGCGGGCGCATGGTTGCCTGAACCCTGGACATGTCCTGGCCGATGTTGCCGCGTTCGGGGCTGCGCCGCAGGAGGCCGAGCAGCGCGCCAAGGATGATGCCCACGACGGCTCCGAGAATGGTGGCTCCCGGCTCCGGCAGGGCGGCGAAGGCGAAGTGCAGGGCGAACAGGATGAGCGCCAGCACGAGGCCCAGGACGAGGGCGAGGGTAATTATCAGACCGATGTTGGGGCCGCTGCGCGTGGTCTGGAGAAATTGCGCCCCCCGGTTCGTGTTCGGACCGTGCTCGCGGAACTGGCTGCTGCCCACGATTGTCCCGGCTTCCGGGCGCACGATCTCCTCCTCGCTGAAGCCCTCCTTACGCAGTTTCGAGGTAGCCGTCTCCGCCTTCTCCCGATCAGAAAAAACCGCCAACAGGTCCAGGTCGGCGAATTGTTGTTGCTGTTGTTGCTGTGGCATAACACACTCCACTCCTGAAATTTGATGTATCAAGTCGTTTCTGTGTCTATTATAGCTAATGTTTCCGCTAATGGGTAGCATATAGTGATTTTTACCAAACCAGGTCGGGAAGGGGATACTGTAGGGACAAGGGGCGGACGAGAGGAAGACAGCCTGAGAGGCTGTCCTATGCGAGGCAGACAAGCCGGGGGCTTGTCATTGCGACCTGAAGGGAGCAACGGGAGCATCTGGCCTTGTGCTTGTCCGCCTGAAGGCATCTGGCCTGCGGGGCACGCGGACAGGCACAAGGCCCCCTCACCTCTCCGCTCCACCCCCTGTCCCTACAGGACGTGGCCCCTGCACCTGGACTCTGGGGCTGGGTGGCTACGTACCCGGTTGCGACAGCGATTTGAGGACCGCTTTACCACCAGATCATAGGACGGTATCTCGTAGGTGGCTACGTACCTGGTTGCGACAGCGATTCGAGGACGGCGGCGATTTCGCGGCGGATGTTGTCGTTGTTGACGATTTCGTTGTGTACTTTTTCCCAGCCGTGCATGATGGTGGTGTGATCGCGACCGCCTAACTCGATGCCGATCTGCAGCCAGGAGGCATCAGTCTCTTCGCGCATGATGTACATGGCGACCTGGCGCGGCCAGACGATCTCGCGGTCGCGCTGCTTGCCACGCATGAGGGCCGGGTCGAGGCCGTAGTAGTGGCAGACGCCTTCCAGTACTTCCGTGACGGTCAGGTTGGCGAGCGGTTTGCTGTCGGTGTATAGGTGTTCAAGGGCTTGCATGGCGAGGCCGACGGTGAGTGGAGCGTCGTGCAGCGTGGCGTAGGCGATGACGCGGTTAAGCGCGCCTTCCAGTTCGCGCACGCTTTTGCACTCTGGCCGGGCGATGTATTCGGCCACCGCGGGCGGGACACTGAAGCGCAGCGACTCCGTTTTGGAGCGCAGGATGGCCAGCCGGTGCTCGTACTCCGGGGGCTGGATATCGGCCAGCAGCCCCCACTCGAAGCGGGAGCGCAGGCGGTCTTGCAGGCTGTGAATGGCCTTCGGCGGGCGATCACTGGTTACCACGATCTGCTTGTTGGCGTTGTGCAGCGTGTTGAAGGTGTGGAAAAATTCTTCCTCCGTCGATTCTTTGCCCGCGATAAACTGGATATCGTCGACCAGCAGGATATCGATCTCCCGGTATTTCATGCGAAAATCTTCGGTTTTCTGGTAGCGGATGGCGTTGATGATCTCGTTGGTAAACTTTTCTGAGGTCACATAGAGCACATTCAGCCCGTTGGCCTCGCCGACGTGGCCGATGGCGTGCAGCAAGTGGGTTTTGCCGAGTCCCACGCCGCCGTAGAAAAATAAGGGGTTATATGTACGACCAGGATTGTCCGCCACAGCCAGCGAGGCAGCGTGGGCCAGTTTGTTCGATTTTCCCACGATAAAGGTGCTGAACCTGTAGCGCGGATTCAGCAGCCCCTCACTGTTGGGCGGCTTGAGCGGCGGTGAGGGTGAGGGAGCCAGCGCTTCGCGCTCGCTGAGCGGTAGTGGCTCTGGCATGGCCCGTCCATTGTCCTGTTCGCTGTATCGCTTCTTATGGGTATTGCCATTCGCATCACGATCATTATTGCTTTCGATGCTGCGATGTGCGGGATGCACGGTGGGACGAGCAGGAACTGGTGCGCTGGAAGTCATAGCGATGGGTTGAGATGACTCCTGCTCTATTGACGGAGGTGTTACTGGATGGCGCGTTCTTGTTGTGCGCTGCGGCTGCGGGGGCTGTTTGCCGGAAAGTAATTCACCCGTGTCTCCTGTAGCAGGTGCCGTATCTTTTGCCACCACGAACTGGACATCGACCGGTTGGCCTGTAATGTCTGTGAGATTGCTACGGATGATATCTATGAAGCGCCCTTCCAGGTGGGCTTTGGCGAAGGTGGTGGGAACGCGCACCACAAAGACGCCATCCTGGAAGGAGACGGCTGAAGTACCCTGAAACCAGGTCGAAAAGACCGCAGGCGAGACTTTTGCCTGCAAGCGTGCTATGGTTGTTTGCCAGATTTGTTTTGCATTCACGTACATCCACCTCTTCAGGTGATTCTGGTATCAGTTGCCAGTGCTGTGCGTTGTATCTTATTGGATAGTATACAGTGTACCGGGATAAAAAAGGCCCGGAGATAGACAGGTATTCTGAGATAGACAGAGAGTAATGGTAGCATTAAATCAAAACGCTGTAAAGCCCTCTTTTAGTACTACATTGAGAGATGGCTCACAGCTTTTTCCCTCTGCTCTACTCTATACTAGTTCGCATTGACATGCTAAACTGGATATTCAACTGACCAATCGGGTTAGGAAAGGTGTCTTTGAGGATGGGTGTTGAGATTGTCTTTGGCAAGGAGCGGTTTGTATGTTGGTATCTCAAATAATATCTCTTGTAGCGCGTTGGAGAAAAATGGGGTCAGCTCTCGGCCTGATGTTTCTCCTGTTCATAGTCAGTATGGTGATGGTTGCCTGCTCAGGACTGAATTTTGGTGGCAGCAACGGTAGTAGCAGTGGCGTCACGCCGGCATCGACAGCTCCTCCCCAGGCTCTTTCTCAATTGAGCTGGTGCGGCAAGCCACTGGTGCTGTTTCGTGACGAGGGCGCGGTCTCCAACGCGACGGCGACGGGAACCGTGACAGCCACCGCCACCGGTACGCCTACAGGAACGGCGACAGCGAGCAGCACTCCCACGGGAACCGTGACCGCAACGGGAACGGCGACAGCAAGCGGCAGCCCCACGACCATTACCGATTGGTCACAGGTGCAGCCTGCACTGGGTTTTACGGTCTATCTACCAGCTACGCTTCCGAACCATACCTGCCTGGTCAGTGTTTCCGGCACCGTACATGATCCTATTTTTGGTGGCAGCTTTATTATTGGCTATCTGCTGCCAGATCATAGCTCGATCAGCCTTTCGGAGGCTCCACTGCGTTCGCAGAGCCAGCAATTCCAGTGCAGTCCATCTTCGACGGTCAGCGGAACACCGTCGACGAGCGGCACATCAGTGGCCACCGCGAAGCCGTCAGCAACGCCAACTGCAACGTCAACGCAGCTTTGCTCTGGTGCGAAGAGCAATACCAACATCTTTTTCTCGGCTCCCGGAACAACAACTCAGTTGCAGCAATTTTTCAATGCATTGCAGCCGAATGTTGATTGGATGCCAGCTTCCAGCCAGGGAAGATAGTGAGTATTCCTATCATGCTTCCCTTAACCTGTACTCTTCTGATATAATGGCAACAGTTTTGTGTTTGGTGTACACAGCGTGGTACCATTTAGTAAAGGGAGGAACGTTTTATCATGGATAAGTGCCCCTTTTGTAGTGCGGAGACGCGGCCAGGAGATAATTTTTGCCTGCAATGTGGAAACCGCCTGACTCCTGCATCTTCCTCACCTCAGCAGGCGCAGCCGACTTCCA
This sequence comes from uncultured Chloroflexia bacterium, assembly GCA_963736995.1. Lineage (GTDB taxonomy): Bacteria > Chloroflexota > Ktedonobacteria > Ktedonobacterales > Ktedonobacteraceae > CADDYT01. Next base: position 163,645 of record CAVTRB010000002.1, on the reverse strand, counting down.
GTGAGGCAACGGTTCTTGAGCAGCCGCCGAACTGGTCGGGAAATCAATATGATCAGGGAACTATTGCTGCTTCGCCCCCACCCTGGTCGAATGCCAGTGAGTCGACCGTGGCTGAAGGTTTAGATTACGAGCAGACACAGCGGTCCGAGGGACTGGCACCTGTCGGGCAGGCGACACTTGACCGGATAGAAAATCCGGGGCGCTTGATCTTGCGCTCTGAGGATGGCGAGGTCGTTAAGGAATATATCCTGGATCAGCCGGAAATGACTGTTGGTCGCCTGGCTGGTAGTGATATCCTGCTTCCAAAGGATAAACTGGCCTCACGTCGTCACGCCACCATCCATTACGAGAATGGTAACTATGTTGTCCATGATGAAGGTAGCTCGAATGGTACTTTTGTCAATGGACAGCAGTTGGAAGGAATGGGGTCACAGGTACTGCATGACGGCGACCGCCTGGGCGTTGGTGAGCATGAATTGATCTACCGCGCTTATGGTTCTAATGCAGCCATTGTTGAAGACCTGCCAACCATTGCCGTCCCGTATGATGCTGGCGAATTGACCTACCAGACCCGTGCTGACGATCTGGCAACAGCTTCGACTATTGAGGATTATGGTACAAGTGTGATGAATGGAGATCAGAATGGTTCCCCTGCAGGGGAATCTGCTCATACTCTAGAGGATAGGACCTCTGTTGTCCCTCCTGTTCCGGTGGCAAGCCAGCCCGCTCCCTTGCAGAGCAACCAGGCTCCAGTGCAGCCGCCACCTCCAGCTCCCGCGCCAATCCCTGTCTCTCCTGCGGTAATGTCGGCTCCTGCTCCGGCATCCACGCCCACGTCGATGGCCTCATCGGCATCTGGGTCGTCGCTGCCAGCATCGCAGGACAGTGGAATAACCTTTGGTAGCATTACGAAGCTTCCCTTGCCAGATCTGCCGGATATTGCTCCGCTGACGGCTGCGCTTTCCACGCTGGATGGTCAGGTAATGTCCTTGCAGGAACAGTTGAGCGCTACGCAGGAGGCTTTGCGCAATCACGAAAGCGAGTTGACGCAGATCACTACTCAACTTCGCAGTGGCGTGCGCCGTGTTTCTGATCGTATGGACAGTACGATTGCCGATGTGGCACGCAGGCGCGAAGAGCTTTCCTGGGCCGAGTTACTGCAACTCATGGAGGACGTGGAGAATAATCCTCGCGACATCGAATACGTGACCAAACTGGCACGCAAGGCGCGCGAACTTCGTAAAGTATTCCAGATGCACCAGAATGTGCTCAGTACGATGGCTGAATGCAACAGTCTGCTGCGCAGCCTGATCGGAGAGGAAAAGTAACTGGGCCAGTTGTGCTTCAGAGGCGCTTTTGACACTCTGGTGCCGCCTCTGAAGCATAACACGGTGTCGGACTACTATGCAGGTACAGAACTACGACGCAATTATTATTGGCGCTGGACTGGGCGGACTGCTCAGTGCGGCACAGTTGTTACAACGCGGCAAACGAGTGCTCGTCTTAGAGCGACTGCCCCATTGCGGTGGGCGCTTCACCGCCAAAACCTTTCAAGGGGTGCAGGTCAGTACCGGGGCTGTTCACATGTTACCCTTTGGCAGCAGTGGCGTGCTTTCCCACATGCTGCGCCGTTTGCACATTCCTCATCGTATCTTTGATGCCGATGTTTTTGGCTCATTTCACGTACATGGGAGGCAGTATCGCTCGCGTGGCCTGCTTGGTGTCTACAAGTTTCTTGGCCTGCGCCAGTTCTTCTGGTTTGCGCGGCTCGGCTATCTCATGTTCTTCCGGCGGCTTCCCCCTGCCGGGCAGAAACTTCCCTTCAGCCAGTGGCTGGCGCGCCATATCGATATCGACCGCAACCCGGAATTAGTCGCCTTCTTCGAGCGCATCTCCCGCTTTGCCCTCAGCCTTGAACTCGACGACGTCTCCACGGATGAGGTGGTGCGCACGACGAAAAACATGTTTCTTTTCGGCGCGCCCGGCATTGTTGAAGGTGGTTGCGGCGCGTTGACACGCGAACTGGAACAGCAGGTACGTGAGCGAGGAGCAGATGTGCGCCTGCGCTGCGACGTGACGCAGATTTTGCGTGAAGACGGGCGCGTGACGGGGGTACGTGTGCGTGATAAAGAGAGTGGCGAGGAAGCTTTCTATTTTTCCCCGCTCCTTGTCAGCGATATCGGGCCTCGCGCTACCAACGGACTACTGGAGAACCGGCAGGTGAAGCAGGCAGATGTATTGAAAAAGCTGAAGCATGCTGCTGCGGGTATTGTAGATACTGAGGAACAAAACCGGCATAGTACCAGCGATCAGGGCAGCCCGGACGATGTGTCTCAGGAGGAACTGGAGGAGGCTGTCGGCCTCAAAGTCCATTTTCTCAGCGATATATCCTTGATACCGCACAGGGGCATTATGTATTGCCTGGATACGCAACGTATCGCCGGCATTGTGCAGCCGACCAATTGTGACCCTCGTTTAGCCCCGGCGGGAAAGCATCTGCTCATCAGTCACCAGGTGATCCAGAGCAATAATATTGAAGAGGAGAAGGCGCTGGCGCTGGCCGATCTTCGTCAACTATTCGGTGAAACTTTTGAAAAACAGTGCCGTGTTCTCACTATGAGCGCCTATCGCGGCGAGTGGCCTGTGAACAGGGTTGCTCAGGGCGCGGACGTGGCTGTAAGAACCCCTGTGGAGGGTCTGTATCTGGTGGGAGATGCAGTGAAGCCGTCAGGGTATCTGATGGTCGAAGGTGTAGCCCAGAGTGTCAACACGCTTCTTGATCTATTGGATGTCGGCGGGCGAAGCAATGTGATGAAGCCAGCATCGCGCCTCAATGCCCTCCGTTGGTTATGGAAGGCCCCTGGAAATTCTTGAGGAGAGCTTGAGACTTATGGATATGGAAAAATCATCTCCCTTTTACCTTATTCAAGGTGGTAGGCCGCTGCAGGGTGAAGTGCGGCTCAGTGGCGCTAAAAACGCAGTCACCAAGATGGTGATTGCTTCCCTGCTGACCGATGAACTCTGCATTTTGCGCAATGTCCCGCTTATTGGCGACCTGTATTTAACGATTGCTCTCTGTCGCGCTCTGGGCTCCGAAATAAAACTGGATGACCATACGCTCTATATCCGCACTCCTGCTATTACCGACGGCTATGTGGCTACACAGGTGGGTGGCCTCAATCGCATGGCAGTGATGACCATTGGCCCCCTGCTGCATCGTTTTGGCGAGGCCAGTATTCCCCGGCCCGGGGGCGATCGTATTGGTCCGCGCCCCATCGATTTTCATATCGCTGGCTTGCGACAGATGGGGGCGCACATCGTTGAGCAAGAGGGACGCTATCTCTGCACCTCTCCACATGGCCTGCACGGTGCAACCATTCGCCTGCCGTTTCCCAGCGTCATGGCCACGGAGAATTTCCTCATTACGGCCTCCCTGGCCAGAGGAGTGACGATCATCGAGAATGCCGCCACGGAACCGGAGATTATCGACCTCATCAAGCTTTTGCAGAAGATGGGGGCCATCATCGAGTTGAAGGTTGACCGGCGCATCGTCATCGAAGGCAGAGAGCGCTTGCACGATGCCTATCATACTTTGTTGAGCGACCGCAACGAGGCCGTATCCCTGGCTATTGCCGCCTATTTGACCAGAGGGGATGTCTACCTGCGCGGCGCGCAGCAGGATACGCTGCTCACCTTTCTGAATACGCTCTCCAAGATAGAATCTCCGGTTCCACATTGATGATGAGGGCATTCGTTTTATCGGGGATGATAGGCTGCTACCTTCTATTGCCCTGGAGACCGATGTCCATCCCGGTTTTATGACCGACTGGCAGCAACCCTTTACGGTACTCTTAACGCAGGCAACTGGCATGTCGGTTTTGCATGAGACGATTTATGAAGACCGCTTCGGCTATACCACCGCACTGCAGGGGATGGGAGCGCAAATTGAATTATTTTCAAAGTGCCTGGGCGAGGTGCCGTGCCGTTTTCGTGAAAAGCAGTACGTACATAGCTGCGTTGTGCGTGGGCCAACACCACTACATGGCACGCGACTGGATATTCCCGATATCCGTGCCGGCTGCTCCTACATCCTCGCCGCCCTCTGTGCTGAGGGCGAATCCGAGGTCTATGGCGTAGAACACATCGAACGTGGCTACGAGCACCTGGATGCCAAGCTGAGCGCCCTCGGTGCGCAAATCGAACATGTCCGCCCCTTGCAGCCAGTTGCCGTTGACGGAGATCAAGGTAACCATAGCAGTTCCTGATAGGGAGCAGTTTGTCAAAACTACTGTTTTCATTGCAATTTCATCAATGCATAACTTTGCGAAGGATTTCGTTGAGATGAATGGGGCAGTGAATGATCGGCTTACTGCACATGAAAGATTATCTTTCGATCAGGCTCACCCCCGACCTGACTCAACTGCATAGATTTCATTCCATACAAAGCTATAGATCAAGGGCGACCCATCCTGGGGGTCGCCCTCTTTACTGGAGGAAAGATTGCTGGTTTGACTTCGACTGGTATTCAGGCAGTCCAACTGGCTCGCACTTCGCGCAGTTGTTCAGGGGAGAGAATACGGAAGAGTATGAGCAGATTTTCCAGGTCGTATTCCAGGCCAATGGAGTGGAGTTCCTGACGGATACGACCGAGGGCGCGAATCTGCGTGGTCGTAAGCAGCCCATAGCTGACGAGGCTGGCAGCGAGAAGCTGGTCGGGTGTGAGCAGCTTAAACATGAGTAAGATTTCTCCAAGCTGGTAGTTCATATCAACGCCACGTAACATACGCTGGATATTCTCCGCGACTTCCAGGCGGTCCTGTGGCACCAGATGGCCCTCTAGCAGTACGCTCTCAAGCGAGCGAGTTGCACGGCCTGTGAGCACGGATGCCTGGACAGATGACTGGGATGACTGCTGTGGTGATGGTGAAGATATCGGCGGCAGGCTCTGCATGATATCGAGCAGCGTTGTATCGGCGGCTGGCGATAAATCGGCCTCAACTTCTGGTGTCGTCGTTGCTTGTTGCGTCCTCGGCTCTGGTACTGCTGGTGGAACAGCTGCTTTCAAAGCCGGTGGATTGGCTGCCTGAGCTTGCTGTGCCTGTGCCTGGAGGGCGGCTTGCAAACTGGCCTGTAACCCCTGTCCGTTGACGTTTCCTTCTCTGCTATCAACGTTCGGCAGTTTTGTGGCCTCATCTGCCCTGTGCTCGCCTGCTCGCCCGTTGCCATTGCCTTTACTCATTGTCGTTTCCAATGTCACAGCGGTAGGAGATACTTCCCGCTCGATGATGGACGGTGTGGGAGAAACGGGAACCGGGGATGCTGCGGTTTCCATCATGGATGCAAGCACTGATAGTGGCGTTGCCGGTGGGGCCTGCACATTGCCCGCAAAAGCCGGGTTTTCTGACCGCATTGCTTCTGTACGGTCTCTGTTGTCAATGGAAGCGCTGCGCATGCCGTTGCTATTTGAGTAATCGTCTCGTCCAGGGGGCATGTCTTGAATTGGTGAAGCACGTAAAGGCAGCGAACTTGCGGACGATGGAGCGGCAGGAGCAACTGTGCTTGCTATCTGCCACGGTGCGCTGGTTTCTTCGACAGGCAGAACTGGTGCTGTTGGCGTTGGCAGACCATCATACATATTATCCTGCGCGCTGGCTTTTTGCTCTTCTACCATGCGCGAAAGCTGAGCCAGGCCCGATTCCATGGTAGTTGCCTGCCCTTTCTGGCCATTGTCGATGATACTACTCTCTTGCCTTTCTGGTGCCTGGTTATTTTTGCTCCAGCTTTGCTGGCCTGGATAGATCACGGCCCGAAATTGTTGCGGGACAGATTGCACGGGTGGAGATTGAAACGTTTCGCTGCCAGCTACCATCTCTGCCTGAGAAGGCTGAGTCGCGTTTACCACCGAAACAGGTCCGGTCGTTTGCTGGGAGGATGGAGTGGGTCGCTGAAAGCCAGAATTGCCGGGTGTCCCGTTTGGATTGACGGCTGGGAGGGGGGCTGTTTTATCGCCGGGAGGAGCCATAGGCATCATTGGCTGTGCAACAGGTTGTGCCTGCATCGCTCTTCCGTTGACGAGGGGAGTAGCGGCGATACGAGGCATACCTCCAGTGCCTGCGTTCGCTCCTGTGCCATTGCCGGGCGAGCGCGTACCTCGCTTCACCGCCTCTAACAGATTCACGACGCCGAGCATTCCATCAACCTCTATATCCGGCTTGATGATATATGGACGTTCGTCGAGATCGTCACTTGAGATGGAAGAGCCATAGCTGGCGATATTCTTACACTGATAGGTGAAGACCTGGACGCCGCGTCCACGACGTTGTGTATCCAGTGCCACCCAGAACTCACGCCGTCCCGCTGCCGCCTGGGCAAGATTGACCAGCAAAATGCGCACCGAATAACGTGCTATGGCGTCAAACACTTCCACTGCTGTGCGTGCAGAATGACATTCGTAGCCAGCAAGCTGGAACTCGCTACTCAGCAGGGTCGCCATTTGTTGATCACGTTCAAAAAACAGGATGTGAGGCCCACCGGTGCTGAAATTCATAAACTACGCCTCCTCCATGACGGATGCAGTGAGAGCATGCCTCACCAGAACGCCCCGTTTCTCTCTATGGATTCCTTCGACTGACCTCCAACTGGTCTCCACTCTAAACTCTCCAGCCAGTCTGCAAAGCAATCCCTTATCAACTCAGAACTCAGGCGTTAGTATAGCACATACCAGTACAAGAGTGATAGCTAATGGGACTATTGATATATGTTGATGTAATTTCATACATGCATTCCATCACGTGCCATGATATAGCAGTAGATGGTACTTCCGCCCATGATAATATGAACGATATGGGAACGCCAGAATGAGGGTATGGTATAGCCGCGCTGCACCAGATGCATAGGCCATACAAGGTAATCAACCGGGAAACTGGCAGCGTCGGGATGAACCTCGATATATTTCAGCCTGCCCTGAAGGTCAGTGTTGTACACATACCACCCCTCAGTGGAATAACCCGGTTCTAACGTTCCAGGAAGCGCGACCAATCCGACTTTGCCTGTGCCGTGGGTGTGTGCTAAGAGCCAGAGTGCTGCCTCTCGATAGGCAGGGTATGCCACCTGCAAAACGTTGTTTTCGCCGTGGAACACCTCGCTGGTGTATCCCTCTGCCCCATAGACCGTCGTTACCCCGATCAGGTGAGAAATCACCAGCAGGGCTGTCATCACAATCACTAACAGCGCGGCTCGCGGATTGAGCCGCGAATGGGTGGGTGTTGCCAGCCCAGCGCCTGCAGCTGTTTCCTGTGTTTCCTGCACTCCCGGTTTATCGCTGGCAAATAGTGCTCCGCGCCTGTAACGTAGCAGGATAGCCAGACCACAGGAACCAGCCAGGGCCACCGGAGGCGCCGCTGGCAGGAGATAGTGCGTGCCGACGACAATATTGAGCAGGCTGAACATACCAAGAATCGAGATCACCCATACAAAGAGAAAGGCGGTGCTTGCGGCTTGCGAAACAGGTATGGTTGAACGGCTCAGGTGGAAACGGACGAGTTGTACCAGTGCATACACTATGAAGAAAACAGCAGGGATGGTCACGAAAATGCTCAGTTTGGCGAAGACGATGTAGAAAATGGCCCAGTGCGGAACATGCCCGCTGTAGTGACCTGCCAGGAAAGTCAGGTGCCCATCGACCGAGTGGTGCCACTCGAAAAGGAAACTGTGGAGTAAGAGGCTGAGCGGATTGCGCCAGATGGCTGCATCCATGAGGAAGAAAACGATGGGGGCCAGAACCAGAGCAGCAATCCACCAGCGCCAGGGAATGGCCGGACGCTGATCGGGAGGAAGTTTGAAGCGAACGATGAAATAGTAGTAAACAGTGAACAGTATGATGCCAGGAATAGCAAGCGCCGCTGTATATTTACTGGCAACTGCCAGACCTACCAGCGCAGCTACAAGCAGATACAGGCGCGGCTGCCGCAGGGCAGGCCAGAGCAGGAGATAAGCTACAGTGATCAGAGTGGTCATAGTCATATCTAAATATGCGAGCGCGCTGAAGTAAACCAGCCAGGGGCTGAACGCAAGGCAGAGCGCGGCCAGCAGGGCTACCACTCGCCCAAACGGGATTCGTGCAAGCCAGTAGATGGCGACGACGAGCAGCGTTCCAGCGATGATGCTGGGGATGCGCGCCGCCAGCAATTCACTGAGAGGATGACCTACGTGCGCGTTCAATGCGATGCATAGCCCGATGAGCAGTTTGACAAAGGGAGGATGTTCATAATTGAATGTCCAACCCCCTGAAGTAATATTGAAATGTCTGAGAAGAGGGAGATATGTTTTGCCGGCCTTGATGTAGGTTCCTTCGTCGGTCACCATGTCGAGCTGTGTCGCGAGCATGATGCGTGGAATAAAGGCTGCGATTGCCAGCGCGACAAGAAGAAGTACGTCAATCCCTGTCGCCTGGAAGCGAGTCAATCGAGTACGCCATGTTTTATGCTCTGGAGCAAGTTGCCGTATCTTTTCGTCGACAGACGACTCTTTTGCAGTGGTATTAGTGATAATATCCAACCAGGTGCTCCCATATGTATACGTATAGCTCGGACTGAGTTAGGTATAAATACGGACAAACTATAGCACTTTATAGAGATAAAGTCGAGTGAAGTAGTACCAATGGCCTTATCAGCAGGACACTCCCGGACGGTGGTGATCCTTATTGAAAGATGCGACATAGTCGCCAGCACCTCTTGCCTGTTCTGAGAACTATTGACATCGCCTGCTGCTGCGCGGTAAAACGGAGATAGGGAAGCATCACCGGTCATGAGAAACTGACTGAGACATGGTATCCTGAGCGCCTCGCCTGTGAAGGATGACATGTCAGGACCTTTTTCATAGCTTCCTGATCTTAGCACAGAGATAATGTAAGAATACAGGAACAGGTTTTTGTTTCAGGAGTTCAGCAGTATATGGAACAGCAAGTAGTTTCTCAAACTCAGGTTCAGCCACAGGAGCGACCGGTGGTTGCCCTGATGACCGATTTCGGGCTGGGTGACGGCGATGTCGGCGTGATGAAAGGCGTGATTGCCGGTATAGCCCCGCAGGCGCAGATCATTGATATCACGCATGATATTGCGCCGCAAAATGTTCCGTCCGCCGCCTGGATTCTTTCTTCGGCCTATCGCTATTTTCCGGCGGGCACCGTCTTTGTCTGCGTGATTGATCCTGGCGTTGGCAGTTCTCGTGGGGCAATTGCTGTGGCCGCCGGGAACTGGTTCTTCGTCGGGCCTGATAACGGCCTGTTCAGTTACGTCTATGCGGAGCAGCCCATTTCCGGCGCTGTGCTGTTGCAAAATCCCGTCTACCAGCTCCCGCAGGTCAGTTCGACCTTTCATGGACGAGACATTTTTGCTCCGGCAGGTGCGTATCTTGCTCGTGGCGTTGCCCTGTATGATTTTGGCTCGCCGGTAGAGCCTGCGGCACTGCAACGGATCAACATAGAACCTCCCACGCGCAAGAAAACCTCAATTGATGCCTTTGTTGTGCATGTAGACCGTTTCGGCAATATCATTACCAGCGTCCCACTCTCGCTGGTGCCGGACCTGTTTGATCGAAACGAAGTGCGGGCTGAATTTCCGGGAAATCCGGGTCATCAGAAGATGGTCACGCAGCGACGGCGCTTTTTTGCCGGAGGTGATATTGATGGCGTTCCTTTTATTTACGGCGACAGCTCAGGCTACGTCGGCATTGCGGTCCGCAATGGCAGCGCGGCCAGGGCGCTGGGCGTGGACGTTGGTATGCCTGTGCTGTTAGTCATCGAGAATACGTAATCGTCTGGAAAAAGTGTAGGTCGTCCATGTAAAATTTGTATCCGCTTCTTGCCGCTTAGCGTATTTAAGGTAGAAGGGACAGGTGGATATAGAGAGATTGTGCCTGCTGCCCTTGACAGAGGCTTATCTGTACTGTATGCTACGTTTATAGCAATGTTTTGCTACGCATGGATAGTGACGGTACCTTGAGACGAAAGCCGGTGAGTGAGTTCTATGGCTGGAAAATATGTGGCGGGGGTAAGAGGAAATGATGAAGATAGGTAACTTACCTGATAGTAAGCGTGAAGGTAGCTCGTTTCTTGCTAGTAATGAGATTTGACCCTAAGCTGGTAGTGGTTCAGGGCGCACGAACACACAAGAGAATAAACATTGCGGGAGCATCCATACGATGCATCTTACAATTGCATACCGAGATATCCTCTGCAACGTAGGAAAGGGCTGGTTCTCTACTCGTTTGGCGAGCGAGAAACCGGCCTTTTTGGCCTCATACAGTTCAGTTTTGGATCTAGAAAGTTCCCGCTTCCGCAATAAGGGCAGAATTGTATAACGTGTTACAATCTCATCTGGTCAAGACCGGTAATCTGAGCGTGCAGTGCGTTTTCCCGATTGTCTGGCGGTTTCTCGCGAAACCGTTGAGGCAGCATAGAACAGAGAGGATAACCTATGGACCTGGTGAAGCGGTTGGAAGAATATCGAGACCGTGAACGGGGACTCCTATGGGAGGGGACGTTTGCGCAGTACTTCGAAATTGCGAGCAAGAAGCCATATGTGGGCCGCTTGTCGCACGAGCGCGTGTATCATATGATTATGGACGCGGGGGTTGAAACGACCCGTTCTGGCGAACCGCGTTACAATTTCTTCAGCCAGGAAATCTTCGGCATCGAGAAGCCGCTTCAGCAAATTGTCGATTACTTCCATTCTGCTGCTCAGAGACTGGAAGTACGCAAGCGTATTCTGCTTTTGATGGGCCCGGTTGGCGGTGGCAAATCCACGATTGTCTACCTGCTCAAACGCGGTCTGGAAGCATACAGCCGCAGTGAGGAGGGGGCGGTCTATGCCATTCGCGATTGCCCGATGCACGAGGAGCCTCTTCACCTGATTCCTCACGACCTGCGCGACGATGTCGAACGGGAATTTGGTCTCTACATTGAAGGCGACCTGTGCCCGCATTGCCGCTACATGATTGACAATCAGTTCAAGGGCCATATCGAAGATGTGCCGGTCAAACGCATGACGTTTAGTGAAAAATATCGTATAGGTATTGGCACATTCACGCCGTCAGATCCCAAAAGCCAGGATATCAGTGAACTCGTAGGTGGAATTGATCTCTCTACAATTGGTGAAGTTGGAGTTGAAAGTGACCCACGGGCATACCGCTTCGATGGTGAGTTGAATATCTCCAATCGAGGGCTGATGGAATTCGTTGAAATGCTTAAGACGGACGAGAAATTTTTGTATGTCCTGCTCACGCTCAGTCAGGAGCAGAACATCAAGACCGGACGCTTCAGCATGATCTATGCCGACGAGGTAGTCGTCAGTCACACCAATGAGCATGAGTACCAGTCGTTCGTAGGCAATAAGAAATCCGAAGCGTTACAGGACCGCATCATTCTGGTCAAGGTGCCATATAACCTGCGCGCCTCCGACGAGGTCAAGATTTACGAGAAGCTGCTCAAGCAGAGTTCACTGAAGGATGTACATATTGCACCCTACACCCTGCGCATTGCCAGCATCTTCGCCGTGCTGACTCGCCTTGAGCCGTCCAAGAAGGCCGGTATGAGCACGATGAAGAAGCTCAAGCTCTACGATGGCGAGGATATCGAGGACTTCAAGCAGAAGGATATCAAGGAGCTGCAAGAGGAGGCGCAGCGCGAGGGCATGGATGGCATCTCGCCTCGCTATGTCATCAATCGTCTCTCCAACGCGCTCGTCAAGCAGAACGTGACCTGCATTAACCCGATTGATGCCCTGCGCGCCCTGCGTGATGGCCTCGATCAGCACACCAGCATCACCCGTGAGGAGCGCGAGCGTTACCTCAACTTCATCAGTGAGGCGCGCAAAGAGTACGACGAGCTGGCGAAGAAAGAGGTCCAGCGTGCCTTCGTCTACTCCTATGAGGAGTCGGCCCGCACCCTGCTCAACAACTACCTGGATAATGTCGAGGCGTACTGCAACAAGACCAGACTGCGCGACCCCATCACCGATGAGGAGGTGGAACCCGACGAGCAGTTGATGCGCTCCATCGAGGAGCAGATCGGCGTGACCGAAAACTCCAAGCGTTCGTTCCGTGAGGAGATTCTGATCCGCATCTCGTCGCTGGCGCGCAAGGGCCTGACCTTCGACTATACCAGCCACGAGCGTCTGAAGGAAGCTATCGAGAAGAAGCTCTTTGCCGACCTGCGTGATGTGGTTAAGATCACCACGTCCACACGCACGCCTGACAAGGAGCAACTCCGCAAGATCAACGAGGTGGTCGACCGTCTGATGGCCGAGCATGGCTACTGCCACGTCTGCGCCAACGAAATCCTGCGGTACACGGGAAGCTTGCTCAACCGGTAACAGGCGGGGCGCGGTGATGAACTTTGACAGCATGTTCTCAAGTTTCATCATTGCGCCCTCTGTCTTTTGACGGGCTATATATAAGGAGAGCGCTGATGTCTGTCTCACAACATGATTGGTCGCTACATCGGAAAGGGCAAATCGACCAGGAACGGCATAAAGAGAAGATTCGTGAGGCCATCAAGAAAAATCTGGGGGAAATTGTCAGCGAAGAGGGCATTATTCTATCTGATGGCAAGAAGACGGTGCGCGTTCCCATTCGCTCCCTTGATGAATACCGTTTCCGCTTTGATCCAGGTCGTCAGCAACACGCCGGACAGGGTAATGGCAAGAGTAAGGTAGGCGATGTCGTGGCGCAGGAGCCGCGACCGGGCAGGGGCAAGAAAGGCGATGCCGGGAAAGAAGCTGGCTACGACTACTACGAGGCTGAGATTTCTATGGAAGAACTCGCGGCCATGATCTTTGAGGATCTAGCTCTGCCCAACCTGGAACAGAAACGCCAGCAAGAACTGCAAACCGATGCCGTGCGCTTCACCGATGTGCGCAAGAAAGGTCCCATGACCAACCTGGATAAGAAGCGCACCATCATCGAAAATATGAAGCGTAACGCTGCCAGAGGCACTGCGAAATTTCAGGACCTCAAGAACGAAGACTTGCGCTTCAAAGTCTGGGAGCCGACTATCCGCTATCAATCCAATGCTGTCGTGATAGCCATGATGGATGTTTCGGGGTCAATGGGTGAGTTTGAAAAGTATATCGCACGCAGTTTCTACTTCTGGATGGTACGCTTCCTGCGCACGAAGTACAACAACGTGCAGATCGTCTTTATCAGCCACCATACGGAGGCGAAGGAGGTCACGGAGGAAGAGTTCTTCCATAGGGGCGAGAGCGGCGGCACGCAGGTTTCATCAGCCTATGAACTGGCTTTGGAGATCATCGCGGAACGCTACAATCCGACCGACTGGAACATTTACCCGTTCCACTTCTCCGATGGCGATAACCTGCCCTGGGACAACGACCGCTGCGTGCAACTGGTCAACAGGCTGATGGAACTCTGCAACATCTTTGGCTATGGTGAGATTCGTGAGGGCCATTATCGCTCCCCCAGCACCCTCATGTCGGCCTACAACAAAATCAACGATAAGAAGTTCATCGCCGTTACCATCTCCGACAAGAAGGAGGTCTATCCCGCGCTGAGAAAGTTCTTCTCAACACGTGGTGACGCCGTCCCTGCCGGGAGATAGTATACGGGTGTAATGTGGAAAAATCGCATCCGAATAGGAGCTTGCACATATGGCAGATAGTGAACTGGAACGGTTGCGAGACTCGATTGATCGCGCGTGGGAAGATGCACTGGCCTTTGGCCTTGACCCATTTCCCACGCACTTCGAACTGGTGCCCGCAGCCATCATGTACGAATTTGCCTCCTATGGCCTGCCAGGACGCTTCAGCCATTGGACGCATGGCAAAGCCTACTACCGGCAAAAGATGCATTACGATTTCGGGTTGAGCAAAATCTACGAGATGGTCGTCAATACTAATCCAAGTTATGCCTTCCTGATGGAGATGAACGACCTCTTGCAAAATACCTTCGTGGCGGCGCACGTCTTCGGCCATACGGACTTTTTCAAGAACAACGCCTACTTCCAGCACACCTCGCGCCGCATGATCGATAAGGTGAGCATCCATGCCGAGCGCATCGCCAAATACGAATTCGATCATGGCAAAGACGAGGTCGAGCATTTCCTGGACGCCGTACTCTCCATTCAAGAACATGTCGACTACAACCTCTTCCTGCGCAGCGACGATGTGAAGCAGGAGGAAAAGCTCGCTGAGTTGACCAGCGAATATGATGACCTCTGGAACCTGGATAAAAGCAGGAAGAAGGCGGAGGAGGAACGTGACCGCCGACCGGGCAAGACGCCGCGCTTCCCAGAGAAGCCAGAAAAAGACCTGCTGCTCTTCCTTCTCCAGCACGCTCCCCACCTGCAGCCCTGGCAGCGCGATGTCATCGAAATCGTACACACCGAAATGCTCTACTTCGTCCCTCAAATGCAAACTAAGACCATGAACGAAGGGTGGGCCTGTCTCCATGGGAGCAGTATTGTTCTAACCGAGCTTGGTTTCTTGCGTTACGATGCCTTGCACGATCTATTAGCGCAGCATGAATCCATTACGGTTGACAGTGGCGAAGGTGTACAGGATATGATCACCGATCGCCATATCCGGCGCAATGCTCCCACGATTCGGTTGCGCACACGGCGTGGCCTCGTGCTTGAGGGCGCGGAAGAACACAAGTTAAGCATCGGCCCCGATCAATGGACCGCGCTCAAAGACGTGAAAGTCGGCCAGCGCATCCCCTTAAGCGTAGGCGATAATGTCTGGCCGGAGCAACTGGTATCTGTGGATACGCCAGGGCAGAAAGCGAAGCCGACTGTAGCCCATGTGGCACGGGCAGCAGGCGTGGGTGTTCATACAGTTTATCGCTCAATGAGTGGTAAGACGGAATTTGCTAAGGACCGCATTGCAACTGCAATTGAAAGCACTGGCTATACGTTTGGACACGAGGGCAAGCCCCAGTACAGTCTTCGCCTGCCACTCGTTGCGCCCAGGCACGTCACGGAGGAATTTGCCGAGTTTCTTGGCTATCTCGTCGGGGATGGCAATATTCACCCCTCAAAGAGCGCCATTGGCTACACAACTGGCGACCGCGAACTGGCGGATCGCTACGCCTCACTGGTTACCCGGTTGTTCGCTATCGAGCCAACCTTGTTCTGGGATGATAGAACGATCAATGGCAAGGGTGGGCGCTGGCGCGTCGTTTTCTATTCCGCCAACGTGCTCGACCTCATTTCATCGCTCGGCATTGATCTTAAGGCGAAGGCGCGGAAGAAGTGCATTCCTGATGCCATCTTGCGCTCTCCTAAGGAAGTTATGAGCGCTTTCCTGCGCGCCTACTTTGACTGCGATGGCTGCGCCTCGCTCACGGATGGCGTGATTCTCTCTACCTTCAGCGAAGATATAGCGCAAACGTTACAAATTATTCTGATCAACTATGGCATTTTGTCGCGCCGCTATGGGCCGAATGTGCGCATCAAGGGCAACTCCGCTCGTCTCTTTGCTCAAGAGATCGATTTCGGGCTTGCCCGCAAGCGCGACATTCTGCAACACTACCTGGATAGCCATCGCTGGTTCGTGAAGGAAGACCCAACGGACGAGGTGGTGAGTATCGAGCATGACGTGGCTGATGTGTACGATATTACGGTAGATCGTTCGCATCGCTACGTTGCCAACGGCATGCTGCACCACAACAGCACCTGGCATGCTCGCATCATGCGGCAACTGAGCGACGAGGGCGTCATAAATGACTCCGAATTCATGGAATTCGCGCAGTTGCATTCCGGCGTGCTCTCACCATCACGCACCTCGCTCAACCCCTACTACCTGGGCTACAAGATATTCGAGGATATCGAACGGCGCTGGGATAATCCTACGAAGGAGGAGCAGGAGCGGCTTGGTCGCAAGCCAGGCATGGGCAAACAGAAGATCTTCGAGGTGCGCGAACTCGACAACGATGTCTCCTTCCTGCGCAACTACCTGACCGAAGACCTGATCAAAGACCTCGACCTCTACCTTTACAGGAAAGAGGGCGATGAGTGGGTGATCGTCGAGAAAAACTGGGAGAAGGTGCGCGATGGCATCGTCGCCAGCATGACCAACTTCGGCTATCCCTACCTGGTGGTCGACAACGGCGACTATCGCGGCAACCGCGAACTCTACCTCAAGCACCTCTACGAGGGCCAGGACCTCGACCTTGTCTACGCCGAGAAGACGCTCCAGCATGTCTACACCATCTGGGGTCGTCCCGTCCACCTCGAAACCCTCTACGAAGGCAAACGCATCCTGCTCTCCTACGATGGAGAACGCAACTCCAAGAGTTCACTGGAAAAGTAGGGTTGAGATACACAATCGAATATGGGCGCGGGCATGCTTCAGACATGCCCGCGCTCATCATTCGATTGTGTATCTCACAATTCCTATTGACGCCCGGTTCCTTTTGCAGTATACTTCTGTTTAAATCGAGTTAGGGGGAGAAGGCTTTGGCAACAATTCCAATCTACACCATTGGCTACGGCAATCGCTCCATAGAGGACTTCATAGCCCTGCTGCAACGCTATGAAATCCAGTACCTCGTCGATATCCGCTCTCAACCCTACTCTCGCTTCAACCCCGACTTCTCCCAAAAAGCCCTGCAACAGCATCTGAAGAGGCATGGTATCGGCTATATCTTCATGGGCAAGGAACTGGGCGGCAGACCGGATGATAGTTCTGTTCATAGAGAAGATGCTGGAGAAAAAAGTCAGATCGATTATGAAAAGCTTGCTCAGTCGGAGGCATACAAAAAGGGGATTGAGCGCGTGCAGCATGCATGGCAGCAACAACTGCGCGTCGTGCTCATGTGCAGTGAATTGAAGCCGACGATGTGCCACCGGGGAAAACTGGTAGGCAAGACACTGAGCAAACAGGGCATTGAGGTCGTGCATATCGACGAGGAAGGCAACGAGAAAACGCAGCTCCAGGTAAACCGGATTAGAGATGGCGCGCCTGATGAAGATGTGCCTACACTGTTTGAGGCATGGGGCATTTCCAATGATGAAGCAGGCCATTCGCGCAAAAAGTATACTGCCGGACAAGAGGGATGATAAATGCAGCCAAAAATTGTGACAATTGGAGTCTATGGCTTTGACAGGGATAGTTTTTTTCAGGCCTTGCAGGCTGCCAGGGTAGATACATTCTGCGATATCCGCAGGCGGCGAAGTGTGCGTGGCTCGGCCTATGCCTTTGCCAACAGTGAAAATCTGCAACGACGCTTAGGTGAACATAGCATTCGCTATGTTTATATTAAGGAACTGGCTCCGAGCAAGGAGATACGGGAGAAGCAGAAGAAGGAAGATAAGAAACTTCATATAGCCAGAAGGAAGCGTATAATGTTGGGAGAGGAGTTTGTCCAGGCCTACGAGCAGGAATGCTTATCTCACTATGATACACGGCAATTTCTCGAAACAATAGGTGAGGCGGCGCAGGTCGTGGCCCTTTTTTGCGTCGAACGTGAGCCGCAAGCCTGCCACCGCTCGTTAGCGGCAAAGCATCTGGCACGTGATCTGGGATTGAGCGTAGAGCATATCACGCCGGAAAGCATGTTGGTCATGGAATGAAACTATGGAGGAGGTAGCCTGTGGCAAGAGTGCTGATTGTAGCAAAAACGCATATGGGGAACGGTGCCTGTATCGGTGGATTTGATTGTGATGCCGGCAAGAGTATTCGCCTGATACCTCCCGGTCGCTTACATCATTTGAGCGATACTCCCTTTGATGTCGGGCAAAGCTGGGAGATAGATTTTTATCCAGCCCCTGAGATTACTCCCCCGCACGTTGAAGATGTCATTGTGACAAGGGAGCAATACATCTCGCGGGCTGCCGATACCAGCAGTACAGTGCTACAACAGGTGCAGCCGTGGCGAGGCGCACCCACTCAACTTTTCGATGGCCTGCTTAGTTTCAGGAACGGCAGAGGCTATATTTCTCGGCTCAGAGGTATATCCAGTTGCAGTGTGGGTTTCTGGATTGCCGATAAACAGCTCAAACGGGTGCATGATCGGAATAAGGTCTATTACAGCTACGGCCAGTCAGCGCAGGGGGCATATCTTTTGCCCTATGTTGGTTATGCCGAAACTGTTGCCTATATTCCGGCGGGTGCGCTCATGCGCGTTTCCCTTGCACGCTGGTGGACGCCTGAAGGGATGCACGAGCCACGTTGTTACCTGCAACTCTCTGGCTGGTATCTATGAGAAAATAAGTAGGCAAACAGGTGAAAATATATTTCCTCCTGCTTGCTCTCGCCAGTATATGTCAGGTTACCAGTAGCGTTCTTCCTGCCAGGGGTCGGCATGGTTGTGATAGCCACGCTGCTCCCAGAAGCCGGGGCGGTCACGCTCCATAAATTCCAGGCCATCGAACCATTTGGCGCTTTTATAGGCATAGAGCTTCGGCACGATGAGACGCACGGGGCCACCATGCTCAGGTGCCAGATCCTGACCATCATGCTTGAAGACGATCAGCACATCATCGTCGTTGAGGTCGGCGAAGGGCATGTTGGTGGTGTAGCCGGTCCAGGAGTGGGCCATGACATACTGCGCCTGGGACAAAGGCTTTGGCGCGCTGCAAAATCTCGCGAATATGGATGCCCTCCCACGTGTTGTCGTAGCGGCTCCACGTGGTCACGCAGTGGAAATCAGCCGTCAGCACCGTGTGCGGCAGCGCGAGGAATTCTTCCCAGGTCAGTTCAAACGGATTCTCCACCAGGCCCGTGATTTTCAATTTCCAGTTCGGTGGCAGTTGCTTTGGCGTGGCCTCATAGCTCAGCACAGGCCACTTTTTGGTCAGGTATTGACCGGCAGGCAGGCGG
The DNA here is from genome assembly GCA_963736995.1 of uncultured Chloroflexia bacterium. Taxonomy (GTDB): domain Bacteria; phylum Chloroflexota; class Ktedonobacteria; order Ktedonobacterales; family Ktedonobacteraceae; genus CADDYT01. Next base: position 144,809 of record CAVTRB010000002.1, on the reverse strand, counting down.
TCCCGTCCATCAGGACGCTTCTCAACCTGGGTTGCCGACTTCTTGCCGAATAATTGCATAAATGACTCCTTTAACTGTAAAGAGAACGGCGCGTTCTGTAGAGGAGAACAACAGTACAGAACGGGTTATTCCTGGATAACATTTTGCTTGTCAATGGTGCTTGCGTAGACTACAATAGAGCGTGTAAATAGATCGGTTATTGGAGCAACGTTTGGTGATGGTCGGAGGCAGGCAACAATACCTTGCCCTGATAGCTGATGGAACTCTAAGCCTTCTGAGCCAGTCGCCGTTCGAAAGCGGCTCCTGCTCAGGTGTTGGAATAGTTGTAACGTTCCTTAAAAAATACATGTTAGGAGAGACATATGATTATCGTCTTACTGGCGTTGATTGGAGCAATCATCGTCATGGCGATCCTGACTATCGGGCGGCTTGGGTTTGGCAGGCGTGAGAAGTTTGTAGCGCAAAAGTTCATCAGGTGGTTTGCCTGGTACTTTGTGTTCAACTTCATCTTCTGCCTTGCCATCCTCTACTTTTCGGGGCCTGCTCTGACCGGTCCCTTCGGCGGCTGGCAGTGGCTGCTCTGGCCGCTGATACTGAGCAGCATTGCGAATCTGTTCGCCTTTGCTCGTCCCGCTATGCAGGTATTAGAGGATGCCTCGGCTGCCAGCCAGGGGCGTGGACGCGGAGGCAGTTCGACCATTTCTATGCCGTCACAGGCTTCGCGGGGAGCTATTGCGGCGGGCATCTTTGGCCTGATCTTTGCTGCCGTTATCGCTATCGTTGTGAGTGGGTTGATCGTCATTTTCACGACCTGGTTTGATACCAATGCGAAGGCACTGGCCGCCATTCCTCATGTCACGATAGAGAAAGCTCCAACCTTGCCGCCGACCGATCCCACCCATATCGTGCTGGTCAGTCAAAGCGTGGCCTCGTACAAGGGGCAGCAGGTGCTTGGCTCCAACGGACAGAACCTGGGTTCGGCTTACAGCATTGACTCTACCAGCTATACCCTGCAATCGATCAACCACCATCTCTACTATGTAGCGCCGCTGATCTACAACAACCTCTTTGTCAATTTAAGCAACTCTTCCACACCCGGCTTTGTCGTGGTGGATGCTGAGAATCCGCAGGCGGTGCCGCAGTTGTACACCAACCAGAATCTTCCTGGCTCCTCCCTTGCCTACCTGCCAGGGGCGATCCTCAATCAGGACCTGCTGCGCCACGTCTACCTGAGCGGCTACACCTATGGGAACCTGGTCGATCCCACGCTGGAACTGAATGACCAGCTTCACCCCTACTGGACGATCTCCATCATGCAGCCAACGCGAGGCTATACCGGCAATGTGTTGAGCCAGGTGTTGCTCATCGATGCCCATACCGGTGATATCCAGGTCTACAAGCCGACGGATGTTCCTGCCTGGGTTGATCGTGTCATGCCGGCCAGCACGGTGACGCAGTACCTGACGTGGTGGGGCCTCTACCATGCCGCCCCGTGGTTCAACCCTTCGGGGGCAGGCCAGCAGAGTCCTGCCAGCGATCCGCAGTTGCTCTACAACAGCGTTGATACTCCGGTCTGGCTTGTGCCTGTGACCTCCTCGTCGTCAAATGATAATTCCAGCACCGGCGTTTTTCTCTTCGATACCCATAAAAACCAGGGCTTCTTCTATCCGCTGTCGGGGTTGGGTATCGGCAGTAACGTAGAGGATACCATTCAGTCGACACGCGCTAATATTCGTGGCTATAGTGTAGCGAGTATCCAGTTGTACCAGATCTACAACACACCCACCTGGGTGGCCATTTTTGTGCAGAGTACCGGCAGCGGTGACATCTTCCAGGACGTGGGTATCGTGGATGCGCGCAACCTGAATGGCAGCAATGTGCAGTTTGAGCCGACACTCACACAGGCGCTACAAGACTACCAGCAATGGCTCACTTCGCAGGGAAATAGTAATCCTGGCGCACCCACGGGCGGGACGACGCAGACGGTGAAGGGGAAGGTGTTGCGCATCTCTTCGGTGCAGCAGAGTACAGCAACCCTCTACTACATCCAGATTGCGGGCCAGAACGTGATCTTTACGGCGAATCTCACGCTTTCGCCCAAGCTGCCGCTTGTCCAGCAGGGTGATACTATCACCGGCACCTACCTGAATACGGGCGGTACTGTCGAGAACTTCACCTCCTTCGATGATCTGAGCATCAACCTGGGCGCACCGGCGAATGGCACCTCCACGCCCACAGCCTCGCCTTCCCCCGCTTTGACGCCTACACCTACACCAAAACCATAGTGGAAGGAAGGTAAAAGGGCTTGCTGTGAAATAGTTCCTCTGGCACGTCATTCTGAGCGTAGATACCGTTGGGCAAACTAACCCTGGTGACTGCTCAGCGCCTGCGGCGCTTCGCCATGGGTTGAGAGTGGGTCGGCTGGCTGCACGGTCACGCCGTGCAGCCAGCCGACCCACTCTCAGTAGAAGCGAGCCGCTCTGCGGCGAGCGGTCAAAGCAGAGTGTTTGCTAACGATATCTGCGCTCGGAATGACATGGTTGGACGCTTTCCTGAAGGCATGGTATGATTGAGCAGGCACATCTGTAGCAGAAAGAGAGGCGAGATATGCCGCATTACTTTACTCGTGAAGAGGCCGAGGCCCTGTTGCCGCAGATATCAGTGATCTTGCGCAACATTCAGGAAAGCCGGAAGGTTTTGCAACAGGCCGAAGAGGAACTGGAAGAGTTGCGCATTCAGTCCATGGGCAATGGGCATCACTTGCATGGGCGCATGGTCAGGTTGCAAGAGCAGGTGACTTCTGAGATACAAACCCTGCATCAGTTAGCTGCTGAGTTAGACGAGTTTGGCTGTGAACTGAAAGACCCTGATATGGGCCTGATCGACTTTCTTAGCATGCGTGACGGCCAGGAAATCTATCTCTGCTGGTACCTGGGTGAGGGGCATATCAACTACTGGCACTATCTCCACACGGGTTTCGCCGGTCGCCAGCCTCTTTAGATAGAAGGAGCGATATGGGTTCCATTCGCGAACTATTGGAGCAGGGAGTGCAGCGCTTAACAAAAAACGGTCGGGAGAGCACGGGAAGCGCAAGGTTGGAGGCACAGGTGCTGCTGAGTTCCGTGCTGGACATGGAGCGCTCACTGCTCTATGCCTATCCTGAACGAGAGGTTACAACAGAGCAGTCCCAGCGCTACCTCTCTCTGATCGAGCGCCGTGTGCAGGGCGAACCCGTTGCCTACCTCACCGGCCAGAAAGAGTTCTATGGCCTTGATTTCTTCGTCGATAACCGCGTGCTCATTCCTCGCCCTGAGACCGAATTGCTGGTGGAGGCCGCGCTTGTTGCCGGACGCGAGATGTTGTCGCGCGGACACTTTCCCCTCATTGCCGATATTGGTACTGGTTCTGGCGCTATTCCCGTCACGCTCGCCATACAGGAGCCGCGCCTGCCCTATCTCTACGCCACCGATATCTCAGCAGATGCTCTCGCCGTTGCCCGCCTCAACGCCGAACGTCACCATGTCGAGGTCGCGTCTTCGCTTTCTGCAAGGCGACCTGCTTGCGCCGCTGCCGGAACCCGTCGATATCATTACCGCCAACTTGCCCTATATCGGGAGCGGAGAAATAAGCGGGTTAGCCCCCGATGTACGCGCCTACGAGCCACATCTTGCCCTCTTCAGCGGCCCGGATGGCCTGGACCTGCTCGAACGCTTCTTTGACGAAGTCCAACGTCCTGGTGTCCTCAAAGATCAGGCCGTTTTGCTGCTCGAAATCGGCTACCGCCAGCGCGTCCCCCTTACCCGCCTCGTGCGCCGCCTCTGGCCCCACGCCAGCATCACCTTCCAGAAAGACTACACCGGCTGGGATCGCCTGTTACAGGTTGCACTGTAGCCATGAATAGCACATTCAGGGGATTGTCTGAGTGAAAGAGTAATGGGGAACCAGTATCAAGTTGCGTTTTCTTCAGGAGAAGTCTATAATCGAGGACGAAAGAGCAAACCCGACCGCTGTTCAAGGGGAAGGGTAGATATCTTCTTAACAGAAGGGCAGGTTTATGGTACAGGCAAGCATCATGCATATTCCATTCTTGTTGCTTCTCCCCGTATTACCCGATCAAGCTACCCTCTTCATCGGAGCTGCGTGCGCCTTCCTGTTTTCCTACCTGCTCACCTTTGCCGTGCGGGCTGTCTGTTTCAAGATGGGCTGGCTCGATCAACCTGCCGTGCGCAGGATACACAAAAAAGCGGTGCCACGCCTGGGTGGTGTCGGGATGTTCCTGGCCTTCGTGCTGGTCTCACTCCTCTTTTATACACCGGGTTATGGCCCGAATGACAAATTCCAGTTGCTTTTTGGCCTGCACATCCCTGATGAGCTGGTTGACTACTGGCTGCTCATCGTCGCTGCCACCCTTATCGTCGTGGTACATGCCTATGATGATATCAAAGGGCTGAGTCCCTGGTTGAAATTGCTGGCGCAGACGTTAGCTGTGATTATCATTCTCGCTCCTGGTCGCACGATGTTTCACGGTATGCTGCTCTACACCTTCAACAACCCTTTCTATCATTCCGGGCTGCTCTGGTCGCACGATGCGCAATTCCACCTCTTCATTCAGAGCACCGCTATGTCCTGGATGGCAATTCCTGCTGTCCTGTTCACCTGGTTCTGGATCGTCGGTATGATGAACACCGTGAATCTTATCGATGGCCTGGATGGATTAGCCACGGGCGTAGTAACAATCACCGGCCTTTTTATTACCATCATTAGCTGGCAGCTTGGGCAGGATAGTATCGCTGTCCTCTCTGCCATCTTCACCGGCGCGGTCTTCGGATTCCTCTTGCACAACTGGAACCCTGCCAGCATTTTCATGGGGGATAGCGGCTCGCAATTCCTGGGTCTAACGCTGGCCGTGCTCTCAATTGTGGGTGGAGCAAAGGTCGCGCTGGCCCTGATGGTGGTTGGCCTACCCATTCTTGATGTTGCAATCGTCATGATAAACCGCGTGCGGCGCGGCCAACATCCCCTGCACTACGACCGCACGCACCTGCACTATCGCCTGCTGGCTACCGGGCTTAGTCCCCGGCAAATCTGCTACGTCTTCTATGCCCTGACGCTCATCTTCGGCGTGCTGGCCCTCAATCTCCACCTCATCTACAAACTGGCAGGCATCGCCCTCGTCGTCCTCACCATGATCGGTCTGATTGCCTGGATTGACTACAAACAGCGCCAGCAAGGCAAACCCATCAAAATCGGTGGTCCTGGCTCTGGCGGACAATTAGTTTCGCAACAGGAAGCACTGGATGAGAATGCAGGGAAGATCACTCAGGAGGGGGTCCCTGATGTATCTGACACTCAAACCTCCTACGAAGTTGAAACAGGCCATCCACTCTCTGATCTGCCCCACTCCTATCAGCCTTGACACTTTACAGAGATAAGACTGCTGGAAATCTCAGGTACGGTATATCTGTCCTGATTTCAGGAATTGAAGGCGAAAATCCACGAATACCTGCTGTACTAGAACTGGAATATCATGAATATATCTTCTGGCGAAGGCTTTCAGTTCTTCATCAGTGGCATTGTGCTCAATAAGGAAAGCAAAGTGCTGGCGCGCTGCAAGAGGCATTGCCATGAGCAGTCGGTAGATCATAAAATGCTCAAATTGCTTATGCAGCCAACGGATGACATGTTCTCTCCGGCGTGCGTTGCACATCGTCATTCCCCCACGTGCTAACGCCTCATCCAGAATGCCCTCCAGATAAGGACGAAGCTCAGGAAGTATATCTTCGCTCATCTGCTCCACCTCTTTTCCCTCCATATCCATGAAACCTTGTAAGCGTCTTCTTGAGAATTATCTACAATCCCCTGCTATCTTCCCGGTTCGGGATATGAATGACTATCAACCCGCCTACAATTCTGATACGGACGATAGAACTACTCCGTTTCAACAAATAAGTAATTAGAAATTGAAAATAATTCTATAGAAAATATTTAACCCATGAGTAAGTCCAGATGCAAAACTCTTCCGTGTATACATCATGAAAGTTGTATCAGCGAACGTTGCTCATGAGAACATATATCTCTCAATCCCAGATAATTTTCTTCTTGCAGTATGGGCAGTACTTTTTACCATCTCTTGCGATAACCTGAGCAGGTTTCTGCTTTTTCTGGTTAGAGCCAGAGTATGCCTGAACGGGTTGACTTGATAGACGAAGGTTTTTTCCCTGTCTCTTTACAGGGGCTGAAGGGGGAGCCGCGTCAATTTGCCGGTTACAATGTGGGCAATAATATTTCTTCACCACTTTCTTTGCAGGTGATCCTAATGAAACTAGTAGTAATAAGAGCACGACAACAGCAATGCCAATAACAACGAAGATGGTATTCGGATCTTCTGTTGTTGTACTTGTTAAAGCCAGCAGGATGCTACTGATAGTAAGCATGGATTTCTCTCCTTTCTCTTTGAACAAGCCTGTCTTGCGACACTGCACATACACATTTGTGGGAACGATAAAGAGAGACTGGACTACAGAATTATCCTACTTACTGACAAAAAGAGAGGGCATACAATTGAACATTTCACTAATGAATGACGGAAAAGCGAGTAGAAAATAAAACTAGCTATTACCTGGTAGTTGCAGTGCAGGCTTTTTATTTTTAAGGGGAATATAGAGAGGAAAGATGAAAACACGCAAGTGAGCCATAAACCTTAACAACTTGCTGTACAAAATGTAGAGGGAATAGATTGATGCACTAATCTATTCCCTCTTTTATCAATTTGAGCTGAAGACTATGAATACTTTGGTCTTACCCTACGTGTGTGGCGACCTCAGCAGCTTCCACGTCATGAGATGGTCGACTTGCAGCCTCTTCTATAAACATGCGCTTTAAGAAGTGACCTGTGTAGGATTGCTCGTTTTCGGCAACCTCTTCGGGCGTACCCACCGCGATTACCTGGCCGCCCGCATCGCCGCCCTCTGGTCCCAGATCGATCAGCCAGTCGGCGCTCTTGATGACTTCCAGGTTATGTTCGATCACCACGATGGTGTTGCCCGCGTCAACAAGTCGCTGCAGCACTTCCAGCAGGCGATCCACGTCGGCGAAGTGCAGGCCCGTCGTTGGCTCATCAAGGATATACATAGTGCGGCCCGTTGCACGGCGTGAGAGTTCCGTTGCCAGCTTCACGCGTTGCGCCTCACCGCCGGAGAGGGTCGTCGCGGGCTGTCCCAGCTTGATATAGCCAAGACCAACATCGTAGAGCGTCTTCATCTTGTTGTAGATTGAAGGCACGTTGGAGAAGAAGTCTTTGGCCTCTTCCACCGTCATATCCAGCACATCGGCAATGCTCTTGCCCTTGTAGTGGATTTCCAGCGCTTCGCGGTTGTAGCGTTTCCCCTTACAGATCTCGCACGGCACGTACACGTCCGGCAGGAAGTTCATCTCGATCTTAACGATGCCCTCACCTTTGCATGCCTCGCAGCGCCCGCCCTTGACATTGAACGAGAAGCGGCCCGGCATGTAGCCACGAATGCGCGACTCCGGCACCTGGGCGAAGAGTTCGCGAATGCCGGTGAAGGCGTTGGTATAGGTGGCCGGATTCGAGCGTGGTGTGCGTCCTATGGGCGACTGGTCGATATCGATCACCTTATCAAGATATTCCATACCCTCGATGCTGTCGTGTTTACCTGGCTTCTCATGCGCCCGGAAGAAGGTGTGCGCCAGCTTGCGGTAAAGGATATCCGTGACCAGCGTACTTTTGCCGGACCCGGAGACGCCCGTGACGACGACGAACTTCCCCAATGGAATCTCAACATCAATATTTTTCAGGTTATTCTCGCGTGCGCCCTTGATAAGCAGCGAGGTGCCATTACCCTCTCGTCGCTGCTCTGGCACTGGAATTTGCTTGCGCCCTGACAGGTAATCACCGGTCAACGAGTTGGTGTTGGTGATGATTTCTTGATAAGTGCCTTCCGCTACCACGCGCCCACCGTGTTCGCCTGCTCCCGGCCCAATATCGATGATGTGGTCGGCTGCCCGCATCGTATCCTCGTCGTGTTCGACTACCAGCAGTGTGTTGCCGAGGTTGCGCAGGCGTACTAACGTCTTAATCAGCCGCTCGTTGTCGCGCTGATGCAACCCGATGCTCGGCTCGTCCAGAATGTAGAGCACGCCCATCAGACCAGAGCCGATCTGCGTTGCCAGCCGGATACGCTGTGCCTCGCCGCCTGACAAACTGGCGGCTGCCCGGTCCAGCGACAGGTAATCCAATCCCACATCAACCAGGAATTGCAGGCGGGCGCGAATCTCTTTCAGCACCTGCCGTGCGATGAAGCGCTCGCGCTCTGTCAGCGTCACCTGCACTAACGGCCCATGTGGGTCGATCTGTACAAGTGGATCGGGGGCGCGTTGTTCTTCACCGTTGGCATGCCCGTTGCCATTGCTGCTCGCAGGTAGCTGTGGCGCAACCACCTGCGTTTCCGCCTCAAGTTCCTTGAAGAAGCGCTGCGCCAGTACAATCGAGAGCCGCGAGACCTGGTAGATGTTGCGTCCGCCCACTGTGACGGCCAGCGCCTCCGGCTTGTAACGAGCGCCATGACAGTCCGGGCAGACACGCGCCGACATGTAACCCTCGATCTCTTCGCGAATCATATCGCTATCGGTCTGCCTGTAGCGCCGGTCAAGGTTGGGGATGACGCCCTCGAAGTGGATAGTGTAGTTGCGCGAATGTCCGTGCTGCGGGGTGTAGCGAATGGTCAAAGCTTCCTCGCTGCCGTAGAGCACCACCTGCTGCTGCTCCTTCGTCAGTTCGCGCCAGGGCGTATCGAGGCTGAAGTTATATTGCTTCGCCAGTGCTGCCAGGATGGAGGCGTGCCACTGGCTGCCGTTGACCACCTTGCTCCAGGGGGCAATCGCCCCCTGACTCAGGCTCAGCTCGGGATGGGTCACGACCAGTTCGGCATCGATCTCCTGCTGCGTTCCCAGACCTGTGCAGGTCGGGCAGGCACCATGCGGGCTGTTGAAGCTGAAGGTGCGCGGCGCAATCTCCGGCAGGCTGATGCCACAATAGACGCAGGCCGCCTTCTCCGAAAAGAGAATCTCTTCGCCATCCACAACCTTGACCAGCACCACGCCGCTGCCCAGCTTCAACGTCGTCTCCAACGAATCCGACAGCCGCTGCCTGAAGGCAGGATCAACCTCGTCTTGTTGGTCGGGCGTAATGAATTGCGCCCCTACGTCGTGTGACTGCTCCTGCCCTGCCGTCGCGCCATTCTCGCCTGCATGGTGATCGGCATTCACGTCATACAGTGCCGGACGCTCGGCCACCGCCTTAAGCTGCGGCAGCTGGTTAAGCGGGAAGGGCGATACACGCTCTGCCTTTTCGGCCTGGCGCTGTCCCTTATGGATAATCAGGCGGTCAACCACGACTTCCAGTGTATGTTTCTTCTGCTTATCCAGTTCGATCTCATCGCTCAGATCGACGAGGAGGCCATCGACGCGCATGCGGACATAGCCGGAGCGGCGCATCTCGTCAAAGATGTTTTTATATTCGCCCTTACGTCCCTGCACAAGTGGAGCAAGCAGCATGATGCGCGTGCCTTCTGGCATAGTGAGGATGGCATCGACGATTTGCTGGATGGTCTGCTGGCTCACCTCGCGCCCGCACTGCGGACAATGCTGGTGGCCGATGCGCGCATAGAGCAGGCGTAGATAGTCATGAATCTCCGTCACCGTGCCAACCGTGGAGCGCGGATTATGCGTCGTTCCCTTCTGGTCAATCGAGATAGCGGGTGAGAGACCATCGATATGATCGACATCTGGCTTCTCCATCTTATCCAGGAACTGGCGCGCATAAGCGGAAAGCGACTCGATATAGCGGCGCTGCCCCTCGGCAAAAATGGTATCAAAAGCCAGACTACTCTTACCCGACCCGGAGAGACCCGTGATGACCACCAGTTGATCACGCGGGATCGTCACATCAATATTCTTTAAGTTATGTTCGCGAGCGCCGCGAATAACAATCTTATCTTGAGGCATACGGCAAAACCATCCATAGAAACAACATCAGCGCACACAATCACAGACTGACAGGCAAACTAACAGACCCTCTAACTGAAATAACATCTCTTCCACCCGTTCCAGTTGATACAAACGTTCAACTCCCATACTACAATATACTATCTCAGTCAAGAGGCATGGGAACAGTAAGACGAGTAGAGACCATCCTTCCTGTTAGTAAAACACTTCAGCCCATAGGCTTTATTTCCTATTCTCCCTCTCCTACAGAATACGAACAAGGGTTCGTCAGCCTGTCACTATAAGCATACAACAGCAAACCTGACATCTTGTGTCATGATTTTTGGAGAGATTTGGAGGGGATGTATTGAAGATGTGAGCGAGCTTGGAGAGATTATATTTTTGTCCAATCCTGTTCAATGGTGTTCATGGAAATGGGGCGGTTATGCTATCTCGCCAGATAGTCAGGGTCTCACATCATTAATCAACTAGCGCAGTTAGATCAGGAAGTCCTGGAGGAGATCGAGGCGGAGATTGAGCTGGTTAATAAAACTGCAACCAGAGCTATGGAGAGGCGTGATTATGATAGTGCTCGCGAAGCCATTGATCATGCGACTCAAGCTACGACTTTTCGTGATAAGATAGTATCTCTCCGTAAGGAATGGGAGACCCTGGCGGTAGCACAGAGAGATAAGGCGGGAGAAACAAACATACCTGCCAGACGACGCAATCTGGGGCGCTTGCCAAGAGGGGTGCGTACACCAGAGGAGGCTTATCGTCAGCCGATTTTGAACTATAGATTACGTTATTCCTCAGCTTTCCCGCTCCGACCTGCTCACTAACCTTGTAAACAAGCCCTACCGCCTGGTATGTACTGCTCAGTCTTTTTGAGCCAGCAGGAATGGCGCGCCCGGTCCCGCAAAGAACATGGTCACTTCCTCTGGCAAGCCTGCTTGCTGAGCGAACGGCAGCAGTTCGCGTCGCACCACCTCTGCATTGTCAAAGCCAGCATCTCTGGCTAGCTGCAAGAGTTCGTCATCTTGATAGAAGTGCAGGTGTGAGGCCATTGGTTCGGGGGCGGCGGGTGTTCCTCGCCAGGCCGCGTCGCTGCCCATTAGAACTAGTCGACCTCCGGGAGCCAGGATGCGGCGGAGTTCGCGCAGGGCTGCAACCGGGTCAGGGAGAAAGCCGAAGACGCCTGTCATCACCGCGCAGGTGAATGTTGCGTCTGGGAAGGGTAAGTGATCTGCGCTTGCTTGCTGAATGATGAGCCGTCCCTGTGCCACAGCTCCGTTGTTTACTTCCTGTGCCAGTCGTACCATGTCCAGGCTGTGGTCAACGGCAGCCGCACGACATCCGCTCTTGAGGGCCAGCTGGAGAAACGCGCCTCCTCCACAACCGACTTCGAGCAGATAATCATCGGAGGAGAGGTGCAGTTCCGCCAGGATGGCATAGAAGTTGGGGTAGTGGTAGAGTGGGTCGCGGTAGACTGCACGCGATTGCGCACCTGAGGGACGACGTGCTCTGCGGTCGGTCATCCAGTTTCCGAAGCCTGATGGTGCCGTTGCTTGCAGGAGCGGTGCGGCTATGGTACTGGCGAACCAGCCCATCAATTCGCCCGGGTCGTCGATCAGACCACCCCATTCTCGATGCGCAATTGTCACTCGCGTGCCGCCACCGATACGCTCAAGCCGTATCTCGACCTCCGTCAACTCACCGGGGTTCCAGTTGGCCTGGTGCCACTGGAGCCTGACCAACGCGCCTGGCTGCCACGCTATAACGCGGCCCACTTCAAAATCGTCCTGGACTATTTTTCCGTCGGGACTTGCCTCCATATCCATCCCTGCCTGGTGCAGCGCGGTGGTCAATTCATCGACGAATACGTTGAACACTTCAGTGGGCGCAAGTGCTATGTCTATGCTGGCGCTGACCGTGGTTTTGCTTTGTTCCATCTGTGCTTTGCTCACTTTCGGTTGCTGGCTCGGTCTCTGAGAAAAGGTAATTGAATGTCTTATATTATAACATGCCGGTGATGTAGAGGTTTCTTTACGTCATCTTTTATACTCCTCTTTCTAGAATTGCACATTGTCCCACCGGACTGTGTGTTTTTGCTTGGTTTCGTGTACACTCTCTTCTATAGAAAAAAGATAGCTTATAGGAGAAAGTGGCATGAACGACATTCCCATTGAGGCACAATTGCAGGTGTTTGATAGAGCCGCGTTGACGGGCTTTGTACGGCAGGCTCTGGATAGTGAGGCGTTTGAGGTTGAGGGTTGGCGGGTGGAGGCATTGCATAACGCAACGGGTATCGCGACTGGTGGGGTGTTTCGGGTGAGTGGTGTTGGGTGGGAGGGGGGGCAATGGAGGGAGTGGTCGTTGATATTGAAGGTTATTCGTCTGACGGAGACGGGAAGGATGGTGGCGGGGAAGGATGTGGCTCATGCGCTGTACTGGAGGCGTGAGGCACTGGCCTATCAGTCTGGCTCGCTGGCTGATTTGCCGGAGGGGTTGGTTGCGCCGCGCTGTTTTGGGATGGTGGAGCGGGAGGATGAAACATTGTGGCTGTGGTTGGAGGATGTGCGGGATGGCTATGGGTGGCGCTGGCCGTTGGAGCAGTATAGGTGGGCGGCACGTCTGCTTGGGCAATTTAATGGAGCTTACCTGACCACCCGTCCGATGCCGGTGTATCCCTGGTTGACGGGTGTTGGCTCGCCGCGAGGGGTACTTGAGGCCTATGTGGGGCTGCGTGAGGTTGTGCAGGATACCCACGTCTGGCAGCATCCGTTGCTGCGGTCTGCCTTCCCTGTTCCGGTTGCTGATCGCCTTGTGCGATTGTGGGATGATCGGGGGCGATTGCTGGATGTCTTTGAGCGGCTGCCGCAGACGTTGTGTCACCTGGATGCGTGGCGTGGAAACCTGTTTGCGCCTCGTGGGGAAGATGGACGGGAGCGGATTGTGTTGATCGACTGGTCGTATGTTGGCAGGGGAACGCTTGGCACGGACGCGGGTGATCTGGCAGGTGCGAGCTATGGCATGTTGGGCGTTGAGGAGTGCGAGCCTCGTGTCTTTGCCGACGAAGTGTTCGAGAATTACCTGCAAGGTCTGCGCGAGGTTGGCTGGCAGGGAGAGCGGCACATGGTGCGATATGCCTTTGCCACGATGGCCGCTCTCAAGTATGGTTGCCTGCTGTTCTGGGTCCGCGATATCTGGGATGAGAGCAGGTATGGCTGGTGGGAACGGAGGGTTGGGCATTCTATGGAAGAGTTTGTCCGCAATGCGGCTCGCTGGGTCTACTACCTGCTTGAGCTGGCAGACGAGGCTCGTGCCCTTGTTGATCAGATGTGAGATGGCAAGAGCGCGTAAAATAGCAGAGCCGTGTATTTGAAGAGCTATTTTACACCCTCTATCAGGATAATACGGAGTTAGTTACTTGCTGGATGCTTCCTTAAGTATAAGGTCGTTGTTGTTGACATCAAAATAGTTGCACATCAGAAAGGTGTACTATCTGGCTAGTTACACGGAAATTTACCTCGTCTGTTCCGTTTTTTCCTGTATACTAGAGCAAGAGGAATTGCCTGTGTTTTTGTGAGTGTTTGTTTGTCCCTGTATTTTGTTTTCAGTAGGGTGAGAGTATGTTACAACTGTCGCTAGCCTGGTACAAACGCTGGCGTATCATGGTTTCGCTTGGCTTTCTCTGTATGATCGCGCTGACCCTCTTTGTGCAGACAGGGCTGGTCGATGACACATTACAGGAGCTGGGTCAGAACTTTACACTGTTGAGTAAGACGGCGACTGGCGTTGAATTGAATACCAGTGTACAGAGCGTCCCGGTTCATTTCAATGCCTCGCAGCAACTGGTGCGTATTTCGCAGCTTGACCCGACTCAATATAGCTCGACCGACGAATATACTATCTGGGCGTATTCAGCCTGTTCCGCAGCCTCGATGACAGAGGTGTTTAATGCCTATGGCGATTCGCTGCGCATCTCGAATGTTTTGCAGGTGGAGTCCCGCATCGGGGAGATTACGCCATCGCAGGGATTGTTGAGGCCAGAGGGAATTGCGAATACTGCCGCGCCATTTGGCTTCAAGACGAACTGGGGCAACTCGTGGTCGCTCGACGCAGTGATCGCCACGGCGAATCAGGGCAACCCGGTAATTGTGAGCTTCCCGCCGGACAGGTATCCTCAGGGCCACATTCTGGTCGTCACAGGCGGCGATAGTAATTATGTCTATCTTGCCGATTCTCTCTCTGGAATTGTCATAAGTTGAGCCGGAGCCAGTTCCTCACGTGGTGGGAAGGCTTTGCCGCCGTGGTGACGCCGAAATAGCTCTTCACCCGGTGGTGGGAAAACTTGCTTCTTCTTGTAATATCTGGTACATTTCAGGTGAGCTAAAATGTCCAGGTGACAGAAAGAGACAAAGAGAGACACGGGGGAACATGCGTGAACGTTGAACTAGACTTTGAGAAACGCTTCCGACTTGTGCGCGAAGTGATTGAGACGATTGTATTGACCCTGCTTATGTTCGCGGTGATTTGTTTTGCTGTGCAGAATTTTAATATCGATGGCATGAGTATGGAACCGAGCCTGCATAATGGCGAACTGATTCTGGTTGATAAATGGTCTTACCTCTTCCATGCCCCCGAACGAGGCGATGTCGTCGTCTTCGTCGCTCCCCGCACTCCCTCTCAAGATTATATCAAGCGTATCATTGGCCTGCCGGGCGATGTGATTACCATTCAGGGAACGGCTGTTTTCGTTGATGGAGTAAAGCTCAACGAGAAGTATGTGAATGCAGCATATCAGGGCAATCCCTATGCCTTTAAGACGATCTCTAACCTCGTGGTGCCTCCTGGCGAGTACTGGGTGATGGGTGATAACCGCGCCGGGAGCTGTGATTTGCGTGCCTTCGGCTTTGTGCCGCGCCAGAACATCATCGGGCGCGCTGCCCTTGTCTACTGGCCGTTCGGGCAAAGCAACGACGGCCTCTTGCCGAACTATACCTCCGTCTTCGCCGCTGTTCATCCAGGTAGTAACGTTATTGCTTCACGGGGGACCAGCCCGCCGGTCAATTTTGCCGCCTGTTAACACACCCGTTCCCTGCTCTCTCCTGCCCTGCCCCGGTCACTTCAAGCTATCAGGGAACGGATGGGAGCGTCGGAAGGCCGGTAGGGAGAGTAGTTGGTACATTCGTGGGAAGCGTGGTAGGCCTGGTCGGTAAGGAACTGTCGCGCTTGAGATGCAGCACGATGGCTTGATTCTCAAGTGTTACCGCCGTAATAGTGTGCTGGATATGCGTCTCCAGATTACGAAACTGGGTGTTCATCAGATTGGTGATGTCGTCGGGCGAGAGAATCAATCCGGCGAGGCCCTGTATCGTCACGTTGGTCGCGACCAGTTCGCCATTCACTATCTTTGGAACAGTGGTGATGGTCGAGGAGAAGGAAAAGACGTTGAAATCGACCTCCACATCGTTCGGTGTGAAGTGAACGGTCAGGTTCTGCACTGGAGAAAATGCTGAGCTTTTCAGGGAAATCAGAGTGTTGACCTGGCCCTCCGTGATGGTCTGGTCTCTCTCTGGCAGGATAGCTACTGCCGAAGGGATAGTGTTGATGGCATCCGAAAATGTCTGGTTGATCTGGTTTATGGCGTACGCATTCAAGACGAAGCGGCCTCCTATCAGGAGCACTAAAAGCAGCACGATGACGATTGCTAACCCTATCAGCAGTCCTCGTCCCCGTCGTTTGCGGCGCTTCTGAGCTTGACCGGGCAGCCCTGAACGCATGGTTCCCGCCCCATCATTCAACTTATCCGGCTGAGCAAAAGAAGACGATTGTGGTGGCGCTGGCCTCCATGCCTGCTGCTGTTGCTGTTGCTGTGGCCACTGTTGTACTGGCTGCGCAGGCGGTGCTGGTTGCCCTTGTTGACCTGGGAGATAGAGCGGCTGCTGGCGTGGCGTATTCGAGGGCGCTTGCCACGGGGTTGGCGGAACAGTAGGCGCATCTGTATTGCTCGATACAGGTTGATAGAATGGCGAGGGAGAAGCGTTGCCAGAACTCCCGGTTCCCTCAGGCACCCTCGGTTCTGGCGTCGAGGCCGGGTTAGTGACGGGCAGGCCGCAGTTGCGGCAGAAGCGCGCATTCGCTTCCAGGGGCTTGTTACAACGTATACAGTTCATAAGTCAGCTTCTCCCTTTCGCCCTGTAAGGTTTATCTTTCAATGTGGAAATATATTCACCGCTGTACAGAGTCTACCTTATACTCTTCACTTTGTACAGTAGTGTATTTCATAGTTTGTACCGAATTTTCACTGTGTCTGATCCAGCGGGTGTTCCCGCTGCAAGATGGCATCCATTGAGGTAATAATGCGCGCTCGCGTGATCGGGTCACTATTCAGTTCCCGTGCCACCTGATCGATCAATGCCCCTTCCTGCTCGGATGGCAAGGTATAGCCGAACTGCTGGTGGACGGCGACGGCAGCTGCGCTGCGTACCTTTTCATCGTCGTTCATGATACGCGGCGGCAGGGGTTCTGCTCTATGCTCACCGGTTGTTCCCGGTGGACTGTCCCCTTTGAGCGGTGTGAGGCCGTTGGCGGCAAAGACGACGTTGGAGCCGATGAGGTGCGCTGAATGCGGCGTAGCTCGCTCAATATGCACGGTCACGCTCTGTGATTCGTCATCAAGCTTGACGATGGGGCCTTCGAGATAGATGACTTCAGGCGCGCCCCAGTATACACGCTCTCCCATGTGGAGAATCATACACGTATTTCTCCCCTTCTCTGCTAATCTGGTGCTTCTCTCCTTAACTATACGAGAGAAGAGTGGAGAAGTTCAAAATGGGCACTCGATTTATTAGCCTGGAGCAAGGGCCGATTGATCGCGCGCCTACTTTTCATGTGACGCAAAATGTGGTATCTTACAGGTACGCTTCACTGATCGGGTCCAGCATCATGTAGGATGGTGGATGTTTTTTGCTGCCTGAAATTATTTGATTGGGTGAGAATGTTATAAGGTATAAAAAGGGTTGTTAAAAGGTATGCACGAGAAAAGTATACTCACGCTGGAGTATCCCAAAATCCTGGCGAAGGTGGCGAAAGAGGCTGCTTTTTCGGCCAGCAAAGAACTGGTGATGGCGCTGGAGCCAACGCCAGACCTGGGGGAGGCGCGGCGTCGCCTCGCCTATACCACCGAGGCTTCGCGCCTGATCGACTTGCAGGCCGATGCAGGCGTGCGCAGCGCTCACGACATTCGCCCCTTGCTGACTCGTGCTGCTCGCGAAGGCATCTTGAATCCTGCTGACTTGCTTGAGGTATTGGAGACGACACGCAGCGCAATCTACGTGGCGAACCTGCTAGAGAAGCTGGACGAGGAATCGTTCCCGCTGTTGCACGCCCTCGGCTCGCAGATACCGCGCCGCCCGCACATCGTCCGGCGCATTGAAGAGACCGTCAGCGAAGAGGGCGAGATTCTGGATACGGCCAGCTCAACGCTGCATAAGTTGCGCTACGACATTCGCGGCGCGAACCAGCGCTTGCAGGAGCGGCTGCGCACGCTGGTCGGTGAGTTCGGCCACGCGTTGCAGGAGCCAATCATCACCATCCGTAATGATCGCTACGTCATTCCGGTGCGGGCGGAGAGTCGCGGGCAGGTACGCGGCATCGTTCACGACCAATCCTCCAGTGGCGCGACTGTCTTTATCGAGCCGATGGTCGTGGTGGAGTTGAACAACAAGCTGCGCCAGTTGCAGATCGAGGAGAGGCAGGAGATCGAACGTATCCTGCGCGTCCTCTCGCTTGAGATCGGCCACGAGGCCGAGCCGCTCACGACTGCAGTGGAGCAGCTGGCTGAGTTTGATCTTCACCTGGCGAAGGCGCGCTATGGTCGCATGACGCGCTCAACTGAGCCGGTCTTGAACGATCAGGGCCGCATCGAACTGCGCAATGCGCGTCACCCACTGCTGACCGGCAACGTAGTGCCGATCAATTTCCATCTAGGGCGTGACTTCTTCATGGTCGTCATCACCGGACCCAATACAGGCGGCAAGACAGTAGCTCTGAAGACAGTGGGCCTGCTGGCACTGATGGCACAGGCCGGGCTGCACATTCCGGCGGAAGATCATTCGGAAGTGGCAGTCTTCGAGGATGTCTTTGCCGACATTGGCGATGAGCAGAGCATCGAACAGAGTTTGAGCACCTTCTCATCTCACCTGAGCCGCATCATCGAGATTTTGCGCACAATTGAGCAGGAGAAGCAGAGCAGCAGACTCGATATTCGCGGCGCGAAGTCGGAGGAACTGCTGAGCAGGCAGGAGCGACGCGGAACGCAATACCTGGTGCTGCTGGACGAACTGGGCGCGGGAACCGATCCCAGCGAAGGCTCTGCCCTGGCGCGTGCCATTCTTACCTATCTGCTGGAGCGACACATCACCACGGTTGCCACCACGCACTACTCGGAACTCAAGGCTTTCGCGCACGAGCAGCCGGGCGTGGTCAATGCCTCGGTCGAGTTCAACATCGAGACGCTTTCTCCCACCTACCGGCTGAGCATCGGCCTGCCGGGGCGCAGTAACGCGCTGGCAATTGCCAGTCGGCTGGGCCTCGATAATGGCATCATCGAGCGGTCGCGGGAGTTTGTAGGCAGTGCAGGCGTGCGGATGGAGAACCTGCTGGAAGGGCTGCAATCCGATCGCAAGGCAGTGGAGGACGAGCGTTTCCATCTGAGCATGGAGCGGGCCGAAGCCGAATATCAGCGCAAGCAGCTTGAAGCGGAGCGGCAGAAGCTGGAAGAGGAGCGCGTGCGCATCCTCAATGAGGCGCGTTCGCAGGCACGGCGCGAACTGGACGAGGTGCAGAAGGCGCTGGCAAAGGTCAAAGTGGATGCCAACCGTAGCAGTGTCAGCCGCGAGCGTCTGAGCGAGGCCCGCCAGCGCGTGCGCAACCTTGAAGAGAAGGTCACGCCTGTTGCGGAGCCGCGTCGAACGAGAAGTGCGGAGCCGCAGCAGGAGAGGCTGGAAGGCCCGTTGCAGATCGGCGATACCGTGCGCGTTCTCAGTTTCGGCCAGAATGCCGAACTGCTGGGCCTCTCCGCAGACCACAGCGAGGCCGACGTGCAGATGGGCGCGCTGCACATCCGCGTCAGCGTGGAAAACCTGGAGCGAGTGAGCAAGCGCCAGGCGGCTGCCGGGGAGCGGACACACGAGTATAGTGTGCCAGCAGTTGTGCGCCCGAACATGGAGGATCGCCCCGAAGTGGCGACGGAGCTTGATATGCGCGGCTGGCGCGTTGAGGCTGCGCTGGAAGAACTGGAAACCTACCTGAACGATGCTGCGCTCTCCGGCATGTCCTCGGTGCGTATCCTTCACGGCAAGGGGACGGGCGCGCTGCGCTCAGCCGTGCGCGAGCAGCTCTCCCATCATCCCCTGGTCAAATCCTTCGCTTCTGCCCCTGCACGCGATGGCGGCGACGGTGTAACCATCGTCAAGTTGAGCGCCTGATAAAAGCAACAACCTTCAAAAGTTGTGCAGCGTATATAGAGCTGTGTACTGTTAATATCATCTTTGGAGGAGTTATGTACGAAGAACAGCTTATCAACGAGGCGCTCCGTCTTCCAACCAACGCGATTGAGTACTATGTGAGTCAGAGCCTGAGCGAACGCTTCCCCGATAAAGTGCTTATCGAGGGCGGTGATCCCCTCTTCAACGTCGAGGAGTACGCAGAGGCCCAGCTCTGCCAGCTTGAGGTCAGAGCTACTGTCTACAATCAGATCTTGACGCGCTGGTTTGGACGGGCGATGGATGTTGGTTCGATGGTCTGGGCGGGAATGGCGAGAATGGGCGATCCCACGATGCATGGGACCCGTGAAGAAAAGGAAATCGTGGAACGGGCCAAAAACGCCTGGTTTGTCGTCGAATGGCAGGGAGCCAGCTTCGAAGTGCTGGTTATGAACTGGTCGGACGGCATGAACCGCGTCTACCACTGTTGGATTCTGTCGGATAGTAAAGAGATTGCGCACGATTTTCTCGCCGCTGTCTGTCGCTGGAATATGGAGGTGCGCGGCGAGGTGCTCGTCTTTGATGGCGGTTGCTGGCGCAAGGATGAAGAACTGTTTCGGGTCATCAAAGACTCAACATTCGATAACCTCATCCTGCGTGGCAGCCTCAAGCGGGAGATTTATGACGACCTGACCCACTTCTTTGCCGCACGCCAGACCTACGAGACCTATGGTATTCCCTGGAAACGTGGCATTCTCTTCGTTGGGCCGCCTGGAAACGGGAAAACGCACACCGTCAAGGCCATCATTAACGCAATGAAGCAGCCCTGCCTCTACGTCAAGAGTTTCCGCGATGAGTACCGCACCGATGATCAGCACAATATTCGACAGGTTTTTGAGCGGGCGCGTAGGTCAGCTCCATGCATTCTCGTGCTTGAAGACCTGGACTCGCTGATTACGCCGCAGAGCCGTTCGTTTTTCCTGAATGAACTGGACGGCTTCGCCTCTAACGCGGGCATCGTCACGCTGGCAACGACCAATCATCCCGAACGGCTGGATGCCTCTATCCTCGACAGGCCCAGCCGCTTCGACCGCAAATATCCCTTCGATCTGCCTGAACTGGCCGAGCGCCAGGCGTACATCGCCATGTGGAACAATTCCTTGCAGCCTGCTCTACGTCTCTCAGTTGAAGCCGTAGCGCGCGTGGCTGAGGCTACGGAAGGCTTCTCGTTCGCCTACCTCAAGGAACTCTTCCTCTCCTCCATGATGCGCTGGATCGCCCTCTCTCAATCACAGAATATGGACGTGCTCATGACCGCCCAGATCGAGACGTTGCGCGAGCAGATGGTCAGCGCCAGCACCGAGGAAGCCGCCGTACCTCCTCCTGATGCGATGAATGCGCTTCCTCCCGGCCTGCGCCGCGTTATTCCTGGTCGCGTAGTCTACCGTAGTGGACCGTTTTAGTACGAGTAAGCGAAGCGAACAGGGTCTCTCAAGTGGCTTGAGAGACCCTGTTCGCTCTGCTTATGTGTAGTGACCCGTACCCTCTAGTTCAACCGGCGCAATGATGGTATGCTATGCGTTGTATAAGATAGGGTTCTCTAGCAAGAACTTGATTTTAGACAAACAATAAGCAATCAAAACAGAGGAGGAATTATGTCTGCCTGGAACAATCCCAATGTTCAGCGAGTAGAGAGGGGCGTGGGGAGTACGTTGGGCGGCTTTAGGACGTTCATCCTGCGTGGCAACGTCGTTGACCTGGCCGTCGGCATCGTCATCGGCGCGGCCTTTACCAGCGTCGTCAATGCTTTTGTCAGTGATATCATCACACCGCTTGTTCCCGTTGGCAAGAACGGCCTTTCGACCTGGATTGTTACGCTTCCAACTGGTAGCCATCTTCTGGTCGGAGCTTTCATCAATGCAGTGATCAGCTTCCTGATAGTCTCTTTCATCGTTTATTTTTTCGTTATTCGACCGGTGAATGGATTAATGAGCCTGTATAAAAAGGGACAGCCAGAGGCTGTGACGACCAAAGAATGCCCCTATTGCATCAGCAATGTACCGCTAGCAGCGACGCGCTGCCCCTACTGTACTTCGGCATTACCACCACCACAGCAGCCTCCAGCCACAGCACCAGCCTACAGGCCGCAGTAAGTTCTTTTTCGCCATACTGAATTATTCGCGCAAGCAAAAACAGGCCGCATTTGCGAGGGTTCAGCACCTCTCGTAAATGCGGCCTGTTTCAACTTGTTGATCAAATTCAGCTTTGATTGTTGGATGTATCCGGCTCATCAAAGCCATGCAGTTCGTCAGCCTCACCTGTAGGCAAAGGTTCCCCGGTTGGGGCTTCCAGACCGTAAAGGATGCCTTCAGGGGTCTGGATTCCTTCTCCACCGGGCGTATCTACCATCTCATCGTCATACAGGTTGCTATAAGGGTCTTGATTATCTACGTCGCCAAACTGGTCTTGAGCGCCATATTGATCTTCAGGGCGGGTGCCAAACTGTTTCTGCTCGTCACGGCTAATATACTCAGCATTATCGGCACCCTGCTGTTGCGAACTGGCGGATTCCTCGCGATTCCCGTATTGATCGGGCTGCTGGCTGTTTGCATCACCGGATAACATTGCTTACTCCTACTTTGCATTTTCATCTCTAGGATCGATCACGCTGTTAATATCACGTATCTGCTGGACAATCCAGTTTCTCAGGTCGTCGCGTTCCACCTCTTCTCGTGCCAGCGTTGACAACCGTCGTCGTTCCTCCGGCGGGAGTGTCAGCGCTGTGTGCAGCGCCTCCGCTGTTTCCATGGTATCGCCCGGCGAGAGGGGAATTGAGGCGTTCTCCAGTTGCTGAAAGGCTCCGCTTGTACGCGAGAGCACGAGCACACCATCCCTTTTGTTGACAATAGCTCCCTCTTTTGCTACTAAATTCATACCGTCAAAGAGCGAATTGACCAGCAGGGCATCGTAAAACTGCATGGCAGCGAGCGCCATTACGCGGTCATTTTGTACGAACACCTGAATGGGTGTCCAGCCATTTTTGCTATATTGTTGATTGATCTCCTCGATCAGCTTAAGCACATCCTGCTGATAACGGCGATAGGCAGCCACCGTCTGGCGAGACGGGACAAGAAAGGCGAGGAACTTGACCTGTTCATGCAGTTCGGGATGGTGTTCCAGCAGGTATGCATAGGCTTGAAAGCCCTGAAGGATATTCTTTGTCGGCTCAATGCGGTCAACGCGCATGATGGTCTGCTTGCCCAGCAGGGGCAGGATGCGCTCTGCTGCTCGCTTGCCTGTCCGGCTCTCAACAGTGCGTCTTTCCTCTGTCACAGAGATAGAAATGGGATAATCGTGTACCAGCGTGTGTCTTCCGTCGTGAGTAATCATTCCGCTTTCCGTATCGATTTCCACACCATTGAGTAAGGTTCCCGCGCCTTCAATGAAGTTTTGGGCGTCGCGCCTCGTCTGGAAGCCAATAATATCGTTGCCGAGCAGGCCGTGAAAGATGGCCTCTATGATGGCGGTGGGTAAAGCAGATTGCCAGTAGCGCACTTCGGGCCAGGGGATGTGAATGAATTGCTGCATCGTCACAGATGGATTCTGCTCGCGAATCATTGTCGAGGTCAGGTAGAGATGATAGTCGTGAAGCATGACCACCACAGAACCCTCTCCACGCTCAATCTCGGCAGACACGGCATCGGCAAGAGCCTGATTGGTCCTGACGTAGCCGTTCTCCCAGGCCTTACGGATTTGTTCGCTTGAGGAGGAGCCATTGTCATGCTGATCGAGGTAGTGCTGTAAGAACCAGAGCACCTGGTTGCTGATCACGTTGTAGTGCTGGTGGTAGACCCTCTTCGGAACGGTGACGTAGTGCAGGTGCATGTTCTGCTTGCCAGCAGGCGGAGGCAGCAAGCCATTTTCTGCTTCCTGCATCGCCTGCCGATCCCCTTCAGTCATTGCCAGTGCCACCCAGGTGGTATCTATGCGATTAATGGCATCCGTTAATGCCGTTACCACGCCGCCTGCCCCTCGCCGACGTCTCAGCTTTTTATCCTTGCCAATGTCATATTCAACGGGACCACGGTTTGTCACAAGAATAAGACGATCTGCCAGGAGCGATCCCGAAGGGTTTTGTGTTGATGAGGCTTCTTCCTCTTGCTGAAGCATGGTCAATCCTTTCATCACTGCCCATCTGTCTACATTACAGGTCGACACAATGCGGCGCGTTATTGAGTCGACCTCTGAATTGTAGCACAAATTCAGGAAGTGCTCTAGCGGTCGACACACCCCAACACGATATCGAGACTGCCGATAATGGCGACCGCGTCACTCATCTTGTGTCCGCGCAGGAGTTCTGGCAGAATCTGCAGGTTCACGAAGGAAGGAGCACGCATCTTTGCCCGCCAGGGGTACTCGCTGCCATCGCTGATCATGTAAAAGCCGTATTCCCCACGCGAATTCTCGATGGCAAAGTAGGTCTCGCCTCGTTGTGGTCGCAGGGCAATCGGAACACGGTTAGCGATCGGCCCGGCAGGCATCTGATCAATAGCAACCCGACAGAGGCGCATGCTCTCAGTCATTTCCCGCATACGTACCTCATTGCGAGCGAAGCAATCCCCCTCTTGCATCACGACGGGGTTGACGGCGACTTCACGATACGCCATGTAGGGCCGATTGACGCGCAGGTCCCAGTTGACGCCGCTGGCACGGGCATTGGTGCCGGTAAGACCATAGGCAATCGCCTGTTGCGTGTCGACGAAGCCCACTCCCTGTGTGCGTGATACGAAGATCTCGTTCGTGGTGATCAGCCCATCGAGGTCGGCCAGCCTGCCTTCAAAGTTGTCAAGCCAGGCTTCGCACATTTGCAGCCAACCTTTCGGAAAGTCATGCAGCACACCGCCAACCCGCATGTAGTTGACGGTGAATCGACTGCCGGCGAGGGCTTCGAATAATTCGAGGATGTCATCACGGGCGGTAAAAGCCCAGAGAACCGGTGTGACAGCCCCCAGGTCGAGCAGGTAGGTTCCGACAGCGACAAGGTGACTGGCAATACGCTGCAACTCTCCCACCAGCAGGCGAATGTATTGCGCTCGCCGGGGAACCTCTATGCCCATCAATTGCTCAGCGGTCCCAACGTAGGCGATCTCGCAGAGCATAGGCGACAGATAATCCGAGTTGTCGGTGTAGCGAATGCCCTGCATCAGTGTACGGTTCTCAAAAATCTTCTCCATTCCACGATGCAGGTAGCCGATGACGGGCGTACACTCGACAATTGTTTCTCCCTGCAGTGTGAGGACAAGGCGTAACACACCGTGCGTGCTGGGGTGTTGTGGCCCCATGTTCAGTAACATCTCCTCAGATTTGAGATCCTCTGCCGATTCTGCTGTGTAAACATCAGCGCTGGTATTGAGATTGTTATAACTTGTTGACATAATCTCCTCGTCTTCTGCCTACTCCTCAAACGGATCCTCGCCCTGGATGAGCAGGCCCTGTTTGAGAATCTTCTCACGCAGCTTCAGTATTCCTTCGATGAGTTGCTCAGGCCGTGGCGGGCAGCCTGGAACATAGACATCGACGGGAACGATAGTATCCACTCCTTGCACGGTGTAGTAACTGTCGTAAAACTCCCCGGCGGAATTGGCGCATTGACCCATGCTCAGCACCCATTTGGGATCGGGCATCTGCTCCCAAAGCAGGCGCAGGCGCGGTCCCATCTTGATGGAGACGGTTCCCGCCACAATCATTAAATCCGCCTGGCGCGGGCTGGAGCGAAAGACTTCAGAGCCAAATCTCGACAGATCATACTGAGCAGCAGAGGCAGCCGCCATCATTTCTATGGCGCAACAGGCCAGTCCGTAGCCGAGCGGCCAGACGGAGCGCGAGCGCGCCCAGTTCTTCGCCCAGTTCAGCATATCCGATACGCTGGTCAGCTGTACCGGCCCTTCCTGATTTCCCGGCACATATTCAAAAGGCCCTCTGGCACTGACAATGGGAACTGCCTTGCCCCGCGTACCGGGAATTCGCTTTGCGTCTTCTTCTCTCTTCTGGTAATTCATTAGGATTTATCCTCTCTTCTCCAACTCTGGAAGCATACAACAACCTGGATGAGGTGGAAGAACTTTCTTACAGACTCAAATACTCTGGAAATGTTCCAATAGAGGGTACTGTTCAAGCAGCATAGTGCTAGATGACTGTACTTTGTTTAGAGACTTTGTACAGCACAGGGTACACGCCAATTCTTGCATAAAAGTTTCATTTTTCCACCACCTTATGATGAAGTTTCATAGTCCAAACCAGTAATCGATATGGCGCGAAAAACTGACTTGAACATGTCATTCTGAGCGCAGCGAAGGATCTAAGGCTACCGCTAGCTCGACATAGCTGAATTAAGCTCCTTCGCTGCGCTCAGAATGACATGCCAGGGAGCATTTTCGTAGTAGGTCATGCTGAGCGAGAGCAACGTGTGACCTGACATGGCATCTTGCGGAGATCAGCATGCTGCGGTATACTTCTATGGGCATAGCGGGCTTGCAGGTCAAGCAGGTGCGCGTATGTAGCAGGCTATTTTGAATACAGCAGGGGTTGTCAAAGGAGATAGACTCCTCTCATGACTGCCCCTGCCTTCTTGTGCTATATGTAATTTCAAGTAGAGGAGAAATGTAGCGATGTCCTCAACAGCTGAATCGGAATCGATACACCTGGAAGACTGGATTCGTGACATTCCAGACTTTCCGCAGAAGGGTGTCCTTTTTAAAGACATCACACCCCTGCTCCAGAATGGTCCGGCCTTTCACGCGGCGTTAGATCGTATGGCCGCTCACTATCGCGGTGCGGGCATCGAAGCGGTGGTCGGCGTTGAATCGCGTGGTTTCATTTTTGGGGCACCCCTGGCTTACCTGTTGAACTGCGGATTCATCCCCGTGCGTAAATTTGGCAAGCTGCCATCACAAACGGTAAGCGTCGAATACTCGCTCGAATACGGTACCAACGTGGTCGAGATGCATACCGATGCTATCAAGCCCGGCCAGCGCGTACTGATCGTCGATGATTTGCTCGCGACTGGCGGCACTGTCGACGCAGCTATGGAACTGGTGGAGAAACTGGGAGGACATATCGCAGGCATCGCCTTCCTGGTTGAACTCACTTTCCTCAAGGGCCGAGAGCATTTCAAAGGGCACGATGTCTTCGCCCTCATCAAGTATTAGGCAACCTAACGTAGGAGGGCAATCAATTGCTCTCCTACGTTATTCCCATCCGAGCCAGGTCGTTTTTTCCTCGAAAGGAATGGGGTGGCGCTCAAGGTATGGGATGGCGGGGAAGCCGAGGTAGAGAAAAGAGACAATGTGCTCTTCCGGTTCCAACCCCAGCCATTCCTTGAGACGGTTCTCCAGCGCTTCTTCCATCACCACGCCCAACTCTTCACGCGCCTTGCCCGCAAGTACGATAAATTTCCAGGGTTCTACTTTGTGATGGTTGGGAGCATGGGTCGCGGCCTCCAGTAACTTTTCGACTTGCTGGCGCGTTGGCCGCTCCTGCGTCATCTTCCCGATACTGCGCCTGTGTTTAATCGTTGCAAAAACACTCATATCTAATGATGGCTCTTTCAGATAGGGGTGATATGCGCGAAGCTGACATGAAGTGCAAAGGTGCCGTTTGCTTGTCTCCATTTTCATGGCACAGCACTCCCATTGAAACCACTTCCCCCTTGCGTTTTACCGCTATTGTTGTAGTGCTGACTCGTAGCAGAAAAGACACAGCAGAAAATGCCATCAGCTACGAGTTTGACTATCTTCGTCCCGTTAATAGAAACAAGCGACCTAAATACTCTACAAGAAGAGGTATAGTATCAAAGTACTTCTTTTCCCCCATTCACTTGCCAGGATATTCATGTGATTGTTACTATTGGCCTGAACAGCCAGCAGATCCTGATTTCAGCGACGTTGGTGTTGATGAGAGAATATATGTGTGGATAGAAATATATGAAGCGGCAGTGGGACATCGAAGAACTCATTGAGCATTTTACGCTCGTTGAAGAGGATCATGAGGTTCTGATCAATAAGACAGGTGCAACTCGACTTGGGTGTGCGCTCTTACTCAAATGCTTCCAGCAGGAAGGGCGTTTTCCTCCCGCCCGGAATGATATCCCAAAGGCCATTATTGACTATGTGGCTCGCCAACTGAAACTCGATACGGGACTCTTAGCCCAGTATGACTGGGAGGGGCGTACTATCAAGGGTCATCGCACACAGATTCGGGAACACCTCTCGTTTCGTGAGGTCACGGTCCTTGACACAGAGGAGATGAAAAGCTGGCTCATTGCGGAAAAGTTGGCATCCGATCAGAATATGGAACATCTCAAGGCTACCGTGATCAAGCGTTTTCGAGACCTCAAGATCGAACCTCCAACAATCGATCGCATGGAACGACTCATTCGCTCTGCTTGCACAACCTATGAGCAAATCCTGTTTGCGCAGATTATGCAGCGTCTCCCCCTTTCGACCCACACGTTGCTCGATGACTTGCTTGCACGCAGCACCGCTCTGGCTGAACAGGAAGAGCCACTCCAAGATGAGGAGCCAGCGCGAAACACCTCCCAGGCACACCAAATTCCCATTACTTGGCAGGATTTGAAAACGAATCCTGGAGCGGTTGGTCTGGAAAGTGTGCTCCACGAGATTGATAAGATACGGGTGCTCACACAACTCGCGCTTCCTGCAGACCTTTTTGAGCAGGTTTCCCCCAAAGTAGTGACCCTGTATCGACAGCGGGCAGCTACCGATACCCTCTACGAACTGCGCCGCCATCCTGACGCCACCAGGTATACGCTGCTCTCAGCTTTTTGCCAGCAACGAACAGGAGAAGTGATGGATAGTCTGGTTGATCTCTTACTCTTGGTCATTCGCCGTATTGGAGCCAAGGCCGAGAAGCACGTCAAAAAGCAGTACCTTGATGAGATCCAAACCGTCGAAGGGAAACAGCGGCTCCTACGTCGGGTTGCGGAAGCCTCACTTGCAAGCCCAGAGAAGACCATTCGAGCAGGTATCTTTCCAGTGATGAGTGAGGAGAAATGTAAAGCGATTCTCAAAGAGTACCAGGGAAAAGGGGAGTATCAAGAGCAAGTCTATCAGCGGATGCGTGCTTCCTACAGCAGCCATTATCGTCGGATGGTACCTCTGCTCGTCAACATGCTCGATATTCGTTCCAATAATACCGCTCACCAGCCTGTCGCTGATGCACTGGCTCTGGTCAAACGCTATGCAAGTACTGCAAGCATTTATTATCCAACTGACGAAACCATTCCCATTGCAGGAGTTGTCCGTCCAATGTGGCGCGATCTCGTCGTGGAAAAAGATAAGGAAGGTGAGACTCGTCTCAACCGCGTGAACTATGAACTCTGCGTGCTCGATGCACTGCAGGAGAAACTTCGCTGCCGCGAGCTCTGGGTGGTGGGGGCCAACAAATATCGCAATTATGTGGAATATGCCATTTGCTAGTGAACATCTTAACTACTCAGTGTGACCCCTCCTGAGAGGCTACTTTATCTCGCACTGCTTTAGCTTCTGCTTCGAGACGTGTAGCTTCTTTCTTTCGTCGCATTTTTCGAACCAGGTCAGCATAACCCTCTAAAACCTCGGCGGCTTCGAGATGATCGAGTCCGAGAAATTCCTTCCATACGGATAGAGCTTGCTGATAAAGAGGGGCGGCCTTTTTGTACTCTCCTTGCTTGCAGTAAAGATCTGCTAGGCCTTTCAAACACCTCGCAGGGTATCGATCTTCCATTTCATACTTTTCCCTAAAGATGGCAAGTGCTTGCTGATAAAGAGGCTCAGCATGTTCATACTTCCCCTGCTTTTTGTAGAGGTCTGCCATGTTTTTTAGGGTTATTGCTACATTGACACTTTGCTTTCCTGCTACTCTTTCACGAATCTCTAACGCACGCTTGTACAGTGCTTCCGCCTCGTCATACTTTCCTTGTTGAGAGTAGACTAAGGCCAGATTGTTAAGGCTGGTCGATGTAGCAACCTTATCGTTTGCATCGGGGACCTGTTCCCAAAACGCTAAGCATTGCTGGTAGAGTGATGCGGCCTCGTCATACTTCTCCTGTTTGTAATACATATAACCTAAACTGTTCAGTACGCGTATCGTTTCGAGAGCTTGCAGCCCAAATACATGTTCATGGATTGCTATGGCTCGCCGATAAAGAGTTTCAGACTGTTGGTATTTATTCAATTCACTATACGTTACAGCGAGTCCAAAAAGGGTTTTGGCTACATCCACATGTTCCTTCCCTAACACCTTTTCTTGCATTTTCAGGGCTTGCTGTTCAAACAACTCCGCTTCCCTATATCGCCGGGGCGAATTATGCAAGTATCTTGCTGCTCGGTGAAGCAAAGAAGCAGCTTCTGGAAACATCATATTCCACTGCGTAATGAGTTCAAAGCATGCCTGAGCTTGAGGGAACAATCGCCTACAAAGCAGTCGCTTCGATACCTTCCAATCTGGAAAGACACGGCTAACGGCTCGCACTGTTCGTTCTGCCCACTGGCATTGTGTCTCCTCATCCATCATATCCTTGATGACTACCTGTACTAAACGGTGGATAGTGAATGCCTGACTCTCATAGTCGCGATGGACAAGTGAGTAATTGCGAAGTTTTGCAATCGACTCGTTGAGTTGTAGCGGTTCAGCAGTAAGCTTCTGAAGCCTGGCTCCCAGCTCTTCTAAGCCTCCCTGGATCAGTTCTTCAGGAATGGTATCGGGAGAAAGGAATGCAAAGAAGCGAAGTAGATCGGCAGCAGCGGGGTCTGCCTGTTCGATTTTCTGAAAAGAAAGTAAGAATGTGGAAGCAACAGACTCAGGATGGTCAGAAGGAAAACTCCCTCGGCGGCTCAAGAGTTCCTGACGATGCGCCTTTTCATCAGCATAAAGACGCCGGTATTCTAATAGACGGCATCCCACCTCACGTATATATGCCCCTGCTTGGTCAAGGGCTAAAGGGAGGCCATGGCCCTCTTCTACAATTACCTGGGCTTCAGCACGATCTTCTTGAGGGACTGCATCAAGCGATGCGTTTGACTCAATGAGCCCGGCTCGTCGAAGGAGGAAAAGCATTCCTTCTTCTCTCTTCATTTCTTTCACCTCGATACTCTTCCCAAAGGTCAGTGCTTGAGCACGAGCGGTGAGCAAGATGTGTCCCTTGCTTTCAGGGAGCAAGTCGTATATGACCTGTAAATCATCCACATTATCAAGGATGAGCAACCACTGACTGTGTGTCGTCAACCAATGCTTAAAAGAGGACAGAATAGTATGTTGGTCTTGTTCACCCCCTTTTGCAAGAGAGAGGCGATCTAATATACTGGTAATATCTGCAATGAGAGTACCTTGCGTCTCTGCTCTCAGCCAGAACACCCAGTCATACACCTCTCGATAGCGATAGGCATACTCAATGGCCAGTTGCGTCTTTCCGATACCCCCCAAGCCGATCAAGACTTGAGGCTGAACCTCATGAGTGCTATCGTGTCTCATGAGGTTATCATGTATCTGATTGAGCACGTCCTCTCGCCCCACAAAGAATGGATTGCGACGATACGGAACGTGCCAAGCAGACGATGGCGCTGCCTCATTTGTCGACACCATATTGGACGCAGATGACGGTTTTTGCTCCAATGATGAGGATGCCTGAGTAGCATAATGGGATTGTAAAGCAGGTATGACAAATCCGAGAACAGTTGCAAGTAGAGAGAGGATAATAGCAGTACTGAGTGGGATAATCTGCAGTATACTGAGTAGTCCTAGAGTGGTAATACTCAGAGCAACTACACCTATGAGGACGGGAAAGAGGTGCTTCCGAAACCTTCCCTTGTGGCCTTGTTGTTTCCTATCCATTCCTTGATCCTCTTTCAATTTCGGTGCTTCTCGGCAACATTGAACATGGACAGCATACGTGTACCCCTCGCGTTCAGTTCTCGAGGGGTTGGCCCAGGAGGCGTGGGAACGTCAGCCAATTTCTCGCATAACTTTTCCAGGGCTACTAGTCCATCATCTACAGCCGCCTGTTCTTCTTCAGAGAGAGGAATATCCTGTTTCATCCGTAGCAGGTTGACTTTCGCCTCTAGCATCTGGGCTTGGCTCGATCCTTTGGGTCGGTAGAAGGCACATTTGGCACAGGCCATTCGATGCAGGCACTGATCGAAAAAGTCGTAGGTGCAGTAGCCGTGCCCCAAGTCGTAAAACCTCCAGGGTTGACCATGCGCCGCCTCACCACTTGTCACTGCTTCCTGGTCGATCAGCACCTCGATGGTTCGTACATTGCGCCCAAAGTATCCAGCCTCGGTGTAGGATTTCGCGAGCTTCGTTGGCGAAACCATTACGTAATGCCTCGTTGACTCGGGCGACCGGTGTCCCAGCCATTGCTGCAACTCCAGTAAGGTCATGGGGTCTTTGGCGTTGGCGAGCTGCGAGGCAATGGTCGATCTCGCTCGGTGCGTCGTGATGGAGCCACGAGCATCCTGCAAAGGAACTCCGGCCTTATAACACAACAGAGGGATCACCGTCCGATTCAGGTAGTCAAGGCCAACCCGGTAGCCTCGGTAAGTAAACAGGTAATCGACCAGCTCTCCCGTTTTCGCATCTACCGCAGGAGGCTGCTTTGGACGGATGCGTTCCCACTCCTTGATGGCTTCACCCACGACCCGGTCCACTGGCTTCGTAAAGGCAGTTCCCGTTTTGTTGGTCGGGATATCCAGCAAACAAATGGCCTCGTTGGAGATCGCGGCATCGGTTTCAGGCAGGAGCCCAACGCGGCTCTGCCAACGAATACATCCGACCCGCAGCCGACCAATTTCATTTCGGCGTAATCCGCAGAAGAGCCAGACCATGACGATGGCCCGCACCATCGCAAGCGGATAGCGATGCTCTCGTGGTCGTGAGGGAGCCGTCGAACGCGACGCGAGGTCTTCTGCTGTTAGATTGAGTCCGGCCCACAAGAGCTTGGCCCACACGTCATCAGCGATGACCCGCGGGTCGGGCCCAACCAGGGCTTTGATGGAGCGGGGAGTCGCGAAGCAACGGAAGGGATCAAAACGACGCGGGATCCACTCCCACTCCTGGAGATCGCGGAAAAAGATACGCATGCTGGAGAAATGATGCACCTTGGCTTTGGGCTTCAGGGGCTTGCTAACGATATCGGCTGGCAGTGAGCGATGTGCCCAGGCTCCCACGGTGAGGCGATCCACGGCCGCAACAAATTCCAGGGCTACTTCGCGCGTCCACTGCCCCGGGCTTTCGATCTCTGGATGCGCTTGCGCGAGCCAGCGTCCGACCGTCAGCAGCTTCGAGTAGATCCCGCCTCGCGTCGATGCCGCGAGCGTTGAAGTGGCATGCCAGCGCTGACACCACTCGGCCCATACTGGTGGAACCTGTTGTGGGGATGCCGCTACCTTCTGGCTGCTTCGATGGCGCAATGGGGTGGCTTAACATGCCGAGGTGAACCAGTACGCGTGAGACGACCGCATACTCGTCTTCGTAGAAAGGCATGTCCCGACGCGCTACCTGTGCAACGATGTCGGTGGTCAGATCCTCAAGCCGTGGACTGCGATTGGCCAGAAAGAGCGCGCACATGATTCTCAGCAGATAGGCATCGCTTCGCGTCTTACTGTAGCCCCAGGCGATGCATGACTGCTCTTCACCCGCTCGACCGCTATGTCGATGGCCTCTTGCCCAAAGACTTTCTTGGCAATGGGATAGCGCATGACATTCCTGCCGGTTGCTGAGAAGTCGGTGAAATCGCAGAGCACATAGCCGATCACATAGACCTGATGGCGGTAATGGCTTAGCCGATGCGCCAGCTTCTGTGGACGCTGGACGTTAAAGAGATCGATCCAGTCCTCCTGCGTCCAGCCCCAGAGGGCCCGCTGTCGGAAGTACATTTCTCGCAAGAATAGATGCACCACTTCCCGCCGTACTTGCGCAATGGCTTTGGTGAGATCGAGGACATCGTAGAGTGGACGGGTGAGACGGGCGAGCGCTGGAGGCATGTGGACAGAGAAACACGCCTGTCCGGCATCCGAGCGCTGTACGCGTTCAGCAAGGGCATGGTACTCTTCAGCACTGAGGGTTGCCGTACGGTCGTATGATGAAAGGTCTACAGGCCATGTCCAGGAAGGCGATGAGGACGGTTCTGTTCTCGGAAGTGCGATCATGCGAGCACCTCCCTCAGCATGGAGACCCGCCAAGCATGAATCTCGGCCATCCCCTGTGCGAGCTTTGCAGACAGCTCACGCCCGCTGAGATGAATGTAGAGCAGCGTGCTTTGAATGCTGCGATGACCAGCAAAGGTGGCGATTTCGTGCAGATCCCACCCTGCCCGGGCCAGATCGGTCAAACAGAGATGTCGCGGGGTATGCGTTGTGAACTGGTGGACGCCCGAACGCTGGGCAAGGCCTTCAACCACTTTGGACCATGTCCAGATCGAAATGGGTTGTGCGCGATTACGGCGAGACTCGGAGAGGAACAACGGCCCGCGTGCTCGGCTCAGTTCGCGTCGGTGGTTCAGATAGGCCATGTACAGCACACTCGTCGCTTCCGAGTAGGGAACCGTGCGCGCCCGCCGATTCTTGGTGTGTTCGGCACGAATATGCAGCAGGCGATGGGCAGGGTCAATGTCATTGGTGGAAAGGGAACACAGTTCCTCCCGTCGCAAGCCCTGCATCGTAGGCCAGGGCCAGCATGACGCGATTGCGCAGCGGTTCCGCTCGTGCAGCTTCAAGCACTGCTTTCCACTGCTCATCATCAGGAATCCAGGGCAGTTTCTGGTAGCGCGGAATGAGCGCACGTTCCCGCTGGCCTCCAAATCCTCTCCCGACGGTGTAGCGACCGCGTCCCACTGGATTATCCTGGCGAAGCCCTTCTTCCATCAGGTAGTCGTAAAACAAACGAACGACGGTCAGACGCTGCTGCATAGTGGCATTGGCCAGCCCGACACCTGAGTCAAGGACACGCGTGGTGATGCCACGAGGATTCGGACGAGAGGACAAATCATGAACGTATCGCGCAATATCCTCTCTTTTCGCGGTTTCAACATGAACGGCCTGACGTGAGCAGAAGGCGAGGTAATCTTCCAACGCTTGTGTGTAGGCATCGACCGTGTGAGGCGCTCGACCAAAGTCCGCCTGAAGCTGCACCCACTTTTGTGCCGGAATACAGGTCGCTATCGTGGGGAACGGTTCCCCCATTGTATCACTCATGTGTGCATCCCTTTCACTTATATACAACGGTTCAGGACATTCCACATAACTGTAATCCTGATGACGATCTGCCCAAGGACTTCGAAGATAAGCGCACGGAGTACTACGAGGCATTAGGGCATCCAGAGAAAGCCGAGGCGTTTATCGCCACCTTGCGCCAGGAGATGATTGATGCCTTAACGTCGTTTGATCAGGCCCTTCCCAAACTGTCTGCTCAGGTGCGTATCTTGGATAAAAAGGGAGGGTGGATCAGCCTCACTCCGCTCACCGCCCAACCCGAGCCACAGAATCTGCGCAAGCTCAAAGCCGAAATCGTGCGACGATGGGGCGTGACATCGCTGCTAGATATCCTCAAGGAAGCAGCTCTGCGCATTGGCTTCGCAGAGCACTTCAAAAGCCCTGCTTCCCGTGAAGTACTGGACCGAGAGATCTTGCAAAAACGCCTGTTGTTGTGTCTCTATGGGATGGGCACCAATACGGGGCTCAAGCGCATTAGTCAGGGAGATCATGGACAAAGCCACAATGAGTTGATCTACACCCGCCGCCGCTATATCAATCAGGAGCATCTCAGAGCTGCCATTATCGATGTGGCCAATGCCATTTTCCAGGTGCGTCAATCGCACATTTGGGGAGAAGGGACAACCACATGTGCCTCTGACTCCACACAATTCGGGGCGTGGGACCAGAATTTGATGACCGAATGGCACATGAGGTACGGAGGGAAAGGTATTATGATCTATTGGCATGTCGAAAAGCATGCCACCTGTATCTACTCCCAACTCAAGACCTGCTCGTCATCTGAGGTGGCGGCGATGATCAAAGGCGTGTTGCGGCATTGTACCCAGATGAAAGTCGAAAAGCAGTTTGTCGATACCCACGGTCAGAACGAGGTCGCCTTTGGCTTCTGTCATCTGTTAGGCTTCAAGCTGATGCCTCGCCTGAAAAACATCTATGCTCAAAAACTGGCACGTCCGGTGAGCGGTGATCCCGATGCCTATCCCAATCTGCAACTCATCCTCACGCGCCCCATCGACTGGGACCTGATCAAAGAACAGTATGACCAGATGATCAAATTCGCGACGGCACTGCGTTTAGGGACGGCTGAAACAGAGGCCATCTTACGCCGCTTTACGCAAACAGAATTGCAGCATCCCACCTATCGGGCCTTTGCTGAACTAGGCCGGGCAGTCAAGACGATTTTCTTATTTCAGTACTTACAATCTGAAGCTCTACGCCGAGAAATTCACGAAGGCCTCAATGTCATTGAGAACTGGAACTCTGCCAATAGCTTCATCTTTTACGGGCACAGTGGGGATTTTGCGACCAATCGTCTCGACGAGCAAGAAGTCGCTGCCTTATCCTTGCACCTCCTGCAAATTTGCCTGGTCTACATGAACACGTTACTGATTCAGCGCGTGCTGGCCGAACCACGACAGTTCCAGCAGATGAAGAAAGAGGACTTGCGAGCACTCACGCCGCTTATCTATAGTCATGTGACTCCGTATGGTCTGTTCCGCTTAGATCTCACTGAACGGATGAGGACATGCCCGTCTCCAGAGTCTGCAAACGCTGAGCCGCATGCCGACATTTGCGCGTGAGGGAAGCCAACCGCTCGCGCATGGTAGCATTGAAACGCTCAATCAAGGAGGTATTGAACTTTTGGCAACCGACGGTTCGGTGCAGCAAGTGCTCGGCTTGCTCAAGAACCCCCCAACTGAGCTTGCGCGTGACTTCCACCACCCTCTTCTTCTGTGTGCGCTTGATAACCGTGGCAATGCACAACTGCGACCAGAGCACCAACGAGCAGCGTCCTTGTCCGGGAGTCGTTTTCACTTTGTCTCGAAAGGCTCGTTTGATGCTCTTGGGGTAGGCCGCCCAGCCATCAATGCAGACCAGCAGCCCTTGCACGCTTTGCACACAGCGGCGCACCTGCTCCATCAAGGCATCTGCCAGCCCTCGGTCTCGCTGCACGCTCACCACTCCTGCCAACCAGAGTCGACTGCTGGCATCGATGGCTAAGGCCATCCACATCACCAGCTTTCGGATTGAGGAAGAACAGTCCGCATAAGGAAGTACGATATCGAAGAGCAGGCGGTTCATGAGCGTCAGCGAAGATGTGGGAGGTCAGCTGTGCTTATTGCAAGCTGGCCATCCACTCATTGACAACATTCACAAATGTGTCGTGTTCCTCGATGAAAGGGAAGTGGCCGCTGTGCTCGAAGATCACCAGCTGCGAGTTCGGGATCGCCGCATGGATGCGTTCCGCGCTTTGGGCAGGCGGCGTGATCCAGTCGTCTCGTCCCGCCAGGACGAGCGTCGGTACCTGGATGTCGCCCAGCCTGTTCAGGACGTTAAAGACGGGCAGGCACTTGCTGAAAGCATGACTGAAGGCTCCTCCGCTGTAATGGGTCGTTTCGTCCATGGCCGCACCCACTTGCGAATCGTATGTGTGGAAGTACAACGGCAGGATGGTCATCCACGCTTGCCGCCAGGCGCTATCCTCAGCCAGCGCCATCGGATTGCTCATGCCTCCTATCACGGCCTGCACTTGCTCAGGTGTCCCGCGTGTCTGAGCATTGGTCATCACCACATCCATATAGTCCAGAACGGGGGCTGTATCACATAAGATCAGGCCGTCCAGGTGGTCAGCGTGGCGCAAGGCATACTCCAGGGCGATAAAGCCGCCGACGGAATGCCCGAAGAGGATGATGCGATCGTATCGAAGCTCGGCTCGCAGCGCATCAGCTTCGTCCGCCAAGGTATCGAAACCGATCTCTTCGTAGCTCTGGGGCCTGGTCGAGCGCCCGTTGCCCAGTTGATCGTAGTAAATCAGGTGAGTACGGTCGCCGAGCGAGTCGAACCAGGGTCGAAAGTAGGTGTGATCCAACCCCGACCCGCCATGCATCAGCAACATTGGGCGGCCCTCACCGAAAGTGGTATAGAATATTTCGTTGTTGTTGATGGTCGCTTGCATATTACTCTCCTCCGTAGAAGTGATACCCTCTACTCAACAATACGTCATCTAGGTTAGCTTCACCTGGGTCTGCTTCGCGGTGGTTTCTCGCAGCAAGATGCTGTAAGCAATCCAGCATCCTGCCACCAGGAACATAGCGAAACCAATCGACTCAACGATGAAGGGCATAGGGGGAGCGAAGTAAAAGAGGGGAATGGAGACCACGTAGAGCAGCGTAGACCATTTCGGCAAGGTGCCGCATCGCCACATGGCGAGGCCGAGGCCGATGGCACCAACGGAGGCGGTGAGACCAGACAGGAGCGCAGAAGCCAGGAAGAGCGCTCCTGAAGAGCCGATGGCCACGGCCATCACATCCTTTTGCCCCTGTAAGTACAGCTGCCCTATCACTGGCATCACCCAGACGAACACACCGATGAGCGCCAGCACGATCCCACTGCCCACGAGGCTGAAGACCATCCCCCAAAACGCTGACCGTTCCACAGAGCTGTTCGCCAGGTAGAGGTAAAGGCCGACGAAGCCTATCAGTGTCAAGATCGTGCTTACAATGCCGAGGATACCCGCGATGGTGTAGCTAGAGTGCGCGGCCTGGGCAAAGCCGAGAGGATTGCTCGATGGGTCAATGAACGGCCCACGCAGGAAAATGCTCACGATCCCTATCAATCCAGAAAGGGGCAGAGCCAGCACACCTCGAATGCCTGTTGAATGATGTTGCATACAATCATCTCCCTTCGTTTGACGGCATACTATGGCGAGAACGAAAACGCTTCCTTCTTCTCACCTGCCAGTCATGGAAGAACTGTACACTGAACGATGCAACAACACATCCATAGAAGAGCGTATTTTCATTGCGTATCCTGGAAACAAGAGGCATTGAGTCAGTCTAGACTGAATAGCGTAGGGAGGCGGCGACACGTCAGGCGAGATGGTGGTCAACGGCGTAGCGCGTGGCTGCGGCTCTGGAGGACACGCCCAGCTTACTGTAGATGGAATTGAGGTGGGTATGGACGGTACGTGGACTGATGACGAGCTGTTCGGCCACTGCGGCATCGGTCAGCCCCGTTGCTACCAGGCGCAGCACATCCACTTCGCGGGCAGTCAACCCACCGGGATACTCTTTCGCAGGCGAAGCCAGGGCTTTCGAGGCTTTCGCGGAACCCGACCCTTCCTTCTCCGCTGCCAGCACCTGGTCAAGTTCCATCGTCCTGCCCTGCGCCCAGGCTGCTGCGAACGCTGTCATCTCTAACCCCGCGCGCGCAGCCGCAAGGGCACGCTGATAGTTGGAGCGGTACGGTGTCGGCAGCATGGTGCCCAGAGTTTCGTGGAGCATCTCCGCTGCTCCGAAAAGCCGTGCTGCTTGCTCTCCCTGCGCTTCTGCTGTAGCGACTCCCGCTAACCCGTTCAGACCTATGGCAGTAAACCACCTGTCACCTACCTCCCAGTGGATAGCCACCGCCTCCTCATACAGCGATCGTGCCGTCCCATAGTCGTGCTGACCGAAGGCAGCATCGCCTAAACCGTTGAGGCACCGGGCGATGGAGCGTCTATCCCCCAGGTCCTTCATGATTGCCAGCGCCTCTTGAAGGAAGGAGTGGGCCGCTGCGTACTCATCCTGGCTGACAGCCACATATCCCAGGGAGTACAGCGAGAAAGCCATACCCCACCTGTCTCCCAACCGCTTGAAAATCGCCAGGGCCTCCTCGTACAGCGTGCGCGCCGAGGAATCGCTTCGCATCCATAGGGCAATTCCGTGATAGCACAGCGCGTTGGCAAGGCTCCACCTGTCACTCAGGTGCCGCAGGATCGTGACGCTCTCCTCACAGAGGCCACATGCCCTGGCATAGTCTCCTTTCACGCTGGCAACCTGCGCCAGGCCGTTGAGCGCGGCTGCAATGCCCTGCTGTTCACCCAGTTGCCGAAAGATCGCCAGGCTTTCCTCAAAGAAGACTGTCACCGGACCATAGTCTCCCTGGTAGAAAGTCAGCGTCCCGGCGCCGCTGAGGGCCTTTGCTCGCACAGACTCCACTACACCGCCAGTCCTGGCAAGCGCCTCCTCTAACCAGCGACGGCCTTCGCTCAGGTAGCCTCGCACGAGCCAGAACCGCCACAGCGCTGCGCCGAAGCGCAGGGTGGTCAGCGGCTCTTCCCAGGCGAAAGACCGACGCAGCGCTGCCCGGAGATTATCGTGTTCTGCTTCCAGGCGATCCAGCCAGAGCGTCTGCCCGGCGCCTGTGAGTTCTGGCTCGGCCTCTTCCGCCAACGCCAGGTAGTAGGCCGAGTGGACCTGTTGCGCTGCTTCTAATTCCCCGTTGACTGCCAGGCATTCTAGCCCGTACTCGCGAAGCGTCTCCAGCATCACCAGGCAACGGCCACCCTGCTCGCCTTGCTTCTCCACCTGCGTGAGCAGGTTCTTATCAAGCAGTGAAGCTACCCCGTCCAGCACATCCACCATCAGCTCACCGTTTCCATTTCCCGCGTTCCCCATTCTCTCCGCCGCTTCTATGGTGCAGCCACCTACAAAGACAGAGAGCCGCCTGAACAGCTTTTGCTCAGCCGCGCTCAAGAGGTTGTAGCTCCACTCGATGGTGTTCCGCAGTGTCTGCTGTCGCACCGGCAAGTCCTGCGGTCCTCCTGTCAAAAGCTTCAGCGATGTGGAACCATGCATTCCTATCAGTCGCGCAAGCAGCGCCAGAGGCGAGAGGAGTTTCACGCGAGCTGCTGCCAGTTCGATTGCCAGTGGCAGTCCGTCCAGGCGTTGACAAATCTCTGCTATCGCCAGCAGACCGGTATCGGTCGCCTGAAAATCGGGCTTGACAGCCAACACACGCTCGGTGAAAAGTTGTACCGCGGCATAGTGCGTCAGGGCTTCGATAGCTGCTGGTTGCTTGCGATCCGGTAATGCGAGCGGAGAGAGCGGGAACTCACGTTCAGCGCGCAGGTGCAAGCTTGCCCGGCTGGTCACCAGCACTTTCAGCCCAGGGCAGCCAGCTAGAAGCCCTGCTATCTGCGGTGCCGCCGACGAAACCTGCTCGAAATTGTCGAGCAGGAGAAGGAGCTGCCTGTCCTGGAGATAGGCGCTCAGGCGCTCAGATACCTTCCGACCTCCGGCTTCCCGCAGTCCCAATGTCAGAGCGATGGTGGAGGCAATAAAGCCAGGATCGCTGATAGGAGCTAGCAAGACGAAGAAGACGCCATCGGCAAAGCTGCCGAGGAGTTCTGCTGCCAGCTGCACCGCCAGGCGCGTTTTACCGACCCCGCCGGGACCAGTGATAGTCAGCAGGCGCACCTCTGGCGAAAGTAAGAGCTGGCGCGCGACAGCAATCTCCCGCTCTCGCCCGATCAGCGGCGTCGGCTGCGCCGGGAGATGATGCTTTGTCTCTTGCCTGGAACCAGGAACAGACGTCGCTTGCTGCATAACCGACGGCGTTTCCTTGCGCTTCTCTCCGCTCATCTTTCCTATCCCTTTATCAGCTTCAGTTTCTCTTTGACATGTGCGCGACTGACCTGGGTATACCGAACAGTGGTCTGAATCGCGGGCGTCCCTTTCATGGTAACATGCCCAAGGTAATAGGCAATTTCTTCAAGTGTCCATCCTGCATCACGAGCACGATGGGCAAAATCATGCCGCAGGTCGTGGAAGCTGAGAGTGTTGATCAATTCCCATTCCTCTTTGTTTGCCCGTCGTTTCAAGGTGCGAAACCAATGATGAATGCCATCTTCGGTGAGGTGTAAGCTTCGTTGAGAAGTAAAGACGTAAGGGCTCTCCTTTTCACGTCCCCCATGTCGAATGTAATCGTAGAGAGGGCGACGCACTTCGTTCAAGAGATCAATATCACGGAACTTCTCCCCCTTGTGTCCAACATGTAACCACCCAATTTTCGGACCGATATGGGTATGCTCCATCAGCAGGTGTGCCACATCACTCACGCGACACCCTGCGAAGTACCCTAACGCAAAGAGCGCTGCTCCACGTGGGTCATCAGCCTTCTCGACCAGATTCCGCAAGACCAATCGTTGATCGGGTTCGAGGACACGAGGAGCAAGCTGTTGTTGTGCCTTAATCTCAATCCCGGTGGTCGGATTGCGTTTCAAGGCATCCTTTTCGTCAATCAACCACTGACAAAAGTGCTTGATGACAGACTTGACACGCGTGCGATGGCTGACGCTATATCCTTGTTCTTTGAGCCGGGACAGATATCCTTCGACGATCGTCATGGTGAGCTGGTCGGGCTGAAAGTGTTTCCCATGTCCTGGGCGTTGGGCGACCCACTCTGTGAATTGATGCAAGATACGCAGGTACGCATCAATCGTCGCCTCGTTGAGCTTGGTGAGATATGCCTGGTGGTAGTTCTCGATCCATTCCTCACTCCCAACCTGGAGGAAGGGAACACTGTTTGTTGGCTCCGTCATTTTTGGTCATTTTCCCCTACAAAATTTTCTGCGGCG
Organism: uncultured Chloroflexia bacterium; assembly: GCA_963736995.1. Taxonomy (GTDB): domain Bacteria; phylum Chloroflexota; class Ktedonobacteria; order Ktedonobacterales; family Ktedonobacteraceae; genus CADDYT01. The sequence goes on along the minus strand of CAVTRB010000002.1, from coordinate 102,648 downwards.
AGTTTTGTACTCTCATTTTTAGCATCATCTCTCTGCATACTGAGCCTTTGAGAAAAATATGAACGTACAAAGATGTGCGAGCAATGCGCCGGTGCTCCCGACTCGCAGCAGAAAGCATCTTCTGCTGCCACTTTTCTGCTCCTAGTTACTCTAGCAGCTAGAGGGGGAAAACGCAAGAGGGAAGGGACTTCAGGGGGAGCTGCCTTTGGCTTCGTTGGAAGCAAGCAGACGGCTCATCTGCACTTCATGTCAGCTTCGCGCATATCACCCCAGATAGTTCAGTACGAGCGGGTTCATTGCATGCCCGGATGTATTTCATTATATCATGCCGATGTGGAAGCATCATTTCACTCATTTTCTCAAGCATACAATGAATTGTTTTCCCTTTTTGTGAGCGAAAAACGTCGAGAAGCCAGGAAAAAGAGCGAAACGTACGTTTTTATTCACGTTCTTTTAACGCTTTTCTTAACGCTCTCTCACTATAATGAAAATAGCTTGAACAAAATAGTTCGTTGATCGGCACCAAAGTAAGTCTCAGTAGAGCCAGCGTTCCACTTCCCGCTCGAAACACCCTCTCCTGGCGGGGTACTTCTTACGAACTGCCGAGAAAATGAGCGAACCGTGAGATATTTGTCTTAAATTCTTCCAATCCTCTATCAGAGGAGCAGAAAAGAGGCGCACATGAACTTCCCAGTTTCTCTTGATTTTGGGTCTGTTACCTATGGAAATGTAGTCAGTCGAGAAATGTCGGTTGATAAGGTATTGACTGACGCGAAAGTGAGCGCAAGTATCAGTGGTGGAGGGTCGTTATTCACATTACAACTGGTGGCCGACACGGTGTCGCTGGAGCCGGTCGATCCATCAGAGCTTCCACCGAGCCACAAAGGACCCCTTCCGACGCAGAAGGTGTATACGCAAACGGGCAGTTCCGATGGTACTACTCCTCTGCAAGTTGCTGCGGGACAGGCACTGTTTGTGTACGTTACACTGAAAGTACCCGATCAAACGGTTACGCCCGGTCCTTTCACAGCAAGCTTGACCATCCAGAGTGACACGGGGGATTCCTCTACAGTGCAGTTTACCGTGAACTTTATCAGCGTCGATGAATCTACTCCTATAGGCATCAAGTGGGACGAGGCCGGTGGCTTGCCCGTTCTTGGCACCGTACTCGCAAATGCTCAGGGAATGCCCGACGGTGTGGGCGCATTTCAGGAGTTTGCCAACGGCACGATCATCTATTCGCTTGATTTTGGCGCTGTCCTGATCTCACAAGCCATCTATGCTAAATTAACCTCTCCATCGGTTGCAGCAGGTCAAACTGCAGATGGTCAGGCTATCCGCGAGTATCTCGGCTATCCGACGGGCGATTCTTTTGCGACGCAAGAGAATGGTGGCCAGGCCGCCTACTTTGCTAAGGGGATGATTGTCGAGCGGGCGAGCCAGCAGGCTTTCGTCATCTACGGCATGATTTATCTCCATTACCGGAATCTGGGAAGTATTGCGCAAGGAAACGGCAATCCACCTGTGGTTGGGCTACCTACATCGGACGAGGAAGTGGTTACTAACGGACGTTGTTCGCATTTCGACAGCGGGGATATTTACTGGAGCGCCGACTCAGGGGCGTGGGAGATTCATGGGGCAATCCGTGATCGCTGGATAGCGCTTGGTGGTGCTGGGAGTCTACCGGGCTATCCGACGAGCGATGAAATGCCCGTTATGCAAGGCTCAACCCAGATTGGTCGCTACAATACGTTCCAGGGCGCTGTGCGCAATGGATTCCCGACAGGTCAGGCACGAATTTATTGGAGCGGAGCCACCGGAGCGTGGGAGGTGTACGGAGACATTAAGACCCAATGGCTTCAGAGCGGCGGTGCTGCCGGGCCGCTGGGGTTTCCGCTTTCCGGGGAGACTGACACGCCGGGAGGGGGACGCTACAACACGTTTCAGAACGGCCTTGTGGTGTGGCACGCGGACGGCCCCTATGCCGGTACCTATCCCATCCAGGGTGGCCTCCAATTGGATCTGTTCAGCTACGCTGATACGGCCAATGGCGACTTCAATGTCCAGATCAACATTACGGACTCGACGAGTCAGGTAAACCACGGTCGCATGCCTGCTGACGGGAACTACTCAAACGGCAATCAACAGTTCGCGCCGCCGACAAATCTGCTGAGCATTGGCAAGCTCACAAACAACTACGCACTCGACGTCTGGATGCTCTGTATTCACGAAAATACCTTTGGCAAGGATGATGAAGATGGCACTGTCACGCAGCATTTCGACATCGATAACATCTGGGGCATGACCGGCAGCCCGGACTACAGTAACTCGTCGTTGCACGTAGTCATGAAACCAACGCCCGAGCCACAGGTTGTCACAACCGATCCATCTCAGTTTCGCACGAACCTGTTCTGGCCGTTCTGCAACTTTGACACCAATCCCCTGATCTGGGAAACATACTCGGAGACATTCGCTGATGTCGGGGCCAGCGACAAAGACTTCAATCTGGGTACCATATTCCCCTGGAACTGGCACTTTTTCGAGCGAGCGTTCTACCAGTTTGTCTATAGAACCCTGGCGAAGGGTGGGAACTGCTTTGGCATGTGCCTGGAGGCTCTTTACGCCCGCGAACGGCTGACGCCGTTTATAGAGCCTATCTATAGCAGTCCCTTCAACACCTATAGAACTGACGGTACCGCCGCCGATCCGAGCAGACCTGGAGACGTTCCCGTGGTGGAACAGGTCAACATCAAAATGGGCTATCAACTTGGTGCGGGCATGATCGAGTGGTTCCTGGGCAAGTGGACAGCGGGTGCCTTACATGATCCCCGTGCGCGCATTTCGTGAGAGTCGCGACGCCTTCGCCAGGGGCGACTGGCCAATCTTGACCCTGTCGACCGGTAGCGAGTTATCGCAGGATGGTCATGCGGTGATCCCGTACATGTGGGACCCGCCGACGGAAGCGGCGATCAACTCTCAGCCCATGTCCGGGCAAACATGGAAGATATATGTCGCCAATCCAAACGTGCCGATTGGCTCTAACGACAATCCTAGTTGCCTGATCACGATCGATCCCAGCAACCAGGTCTTCACCTACAAACATACTGACGGCTCTACATGGACGGGGACAAACTCCTCCGGCGGCAGACTGCTGTCGATTTCGTTCTCACAATTGAACTATGAACCTGTCACGCTCGGCGAGGCCGTCTTCGCGCTCATCGCAGGTGGAACTGTCATTTTCATGAGCGGTGATGGGCAGACCAGTCAGATCACTGACGAGGCGGGACGCACATTCTACGCCTCTCAGCCATTGAAGGCCGAACCTGTAGCCAGTAAGGCTGAACTTGCAGTCGGTAAGGCTGAACTTGCAGGCAGTAGGACCGAACTCGCAGCCGGTAAAGCTGAACTTGCAGTCAGTAGGGTAGCTTCTATGCCCTCAACGGTGGTGGCACGGCAGGCGAGAATGGTCAATCCTGACGCGAAGACGCGCATACCGGATATGATCGCCGCTCCACTTACCCATCTGAGTAGTAGAAGCAATACAGGTAGAGTAAACAACAACGTCGTCAGTACGATACATAGCATCGCCGGGACGGAGGTGGGTCAGAACCTTCCGGCCAACTTGAACCCGGACAACCAGGCGGAGGGGCCTTTTGAGCTCTATTATGTGAAGCGACCCACTCCTGCTGTAAAATGGCCCCAACCGCTGGCTGCAGGCATACACAGCGCTCCAGTTCATGATATCGTAGTGGCAGCAAGCCATCCCGCTTCACAAACATCCGTGACCGCTGTTGCACACGATAAACAGGTAACGGCCCTTTCTTCATCAGTTGCACCGGCTGCATCAACATCACAGCATTCGATCCCGGTACATCTTCTTAATTCTCAGCTTCTTCAGTCGGCACTCACCTTCCAGACAAAGGGGCAGCAGACCGGGTCATATGTCTGGTCAGCATTCTCCCCTTGCATGGCCGTGACCATTTCCACACCGACTGTCACGGACGCAATTGATACCGTGACGCTTGGAGAGCCGGGAGCAGCAGCGCAAACCTTCTCCTTCCAACCAGATCAGAATGCACAGGCTCGCCAGTTCACCGTCAATGTCGCTGGCTGGCGCGGTGACCAGAATCCGCAGATCAGATCATATGTGCTGGATAACCTGACGGTGACGCCGGGGCAATCGCTTGTTATGAGCATCAATGATGGCGGGAAGGAATTATGGTTGAACAACGCTGGCAGCGCCGTCACCTGTAATCTGACGATCTATGCTGGCATCGAGGCGCAATCCGCGATCAGCCGACCAAACATTACGCTTGAGGCGGGTGCGCTGTCCCGTATTCGACCGGGCAACTGGGATGCGGGAACGATGAGTCAGGCATCAATAGCCATGCATGTCTTCAATAACAACGGTACGCTCTTGCGACAGGTGAACCTGTAGATGCGGGGAGACCATTCAAAAACAGTGCTGGCCCTTAACTTATTAGCCCGCGCTGTTTTGAATGGTCTCGTAAATGTTATTGCTCTATTGCCTTGCGCAAATTGCCCTCTTTGAGCAGGTTGCCTTCCAGACCGATGGAAGGCAGCAGTTGTGCCTGTGCCTGCGTGGTGAGGGGGAGGCCCCAGAGCTTGATGAAGCCGAGGGCGGCGTTGTGATCGAACTGGTCACCGCTATCATACGTTGCCAGGCCGTGGTTGTAAAGCGAGTGCTCCGACTTGCGACCGACAGTAGCACAATTGCCCTGCGAAAGCTTGACGCGTACGGTGCCACTGACGAAACGCTGGGTACTCTGCACGTAGGCCAGCAAATCCTGGTGCAGCGCGCTATACCACTGCCCGTTATAGATCAGCCGCGCATATTCTCCGGCCACGATCTCCTTGAAGCGTATCTGCTCGCGGCTGAGCGTCAGACTTTCGAGGGCGCGATGGGCAGCGAGCAGTACAGTAGCTGCCGGTGTCTCATAGACCTCGCGTGACTTGATGCCTACCAGCCGGTCTTCGATGTGGTCGATGCGACCAATCTCATATTTGCCCGCGATCATGTTCAGTTCCTCGATCAGCGCCACGCCGTCTATCTCCTCGCCATTGAGGGCAGTGGGAATGCCCTGCTGGAAGGTAATCTCCATATAGGTAGGCTCAGCTGGAACGCCATCGGGGCTGCTGGTCCAGGCGAAGACCTCGGCGGGTGGTTCGGCCCAGGGATCTTCCAGAATACCGCACTCGACGCTGCGTCCCCACAGGTTCTGATCGACCGAGTAGGGGCTGGCATTGGTCACGGAAATGGGAATGCCATGCTCGGCGGCATAGGCGATCTCGTTGTCGCGGGTCATGCTCCACTCGCGCACCGGGGCAATGATATTGAGATCGGGTGCCAGCGTGTTAATGGAGACATCGAAGCGTACCTGATCATTGCCCTTACCCGTGCAGCCGTGCGCCACGGCTACTGCGCCCTCCGCTCGGGCTACCTCGACCAGCAGCCGTGCAATGAGCGGGCGGGCCAGAGCCGTCGCCAGCGGGTACTGCCCCTCGTAGATGGCTCCGGCCTGCAAAGCGGGCCAGACGAAGTAGCGCACAAAATCGGCTCGCGCATCGACCACCAGCGCCTTGACCGCGCCGATTTTCTCAGCCCTCGCCGCGATCGATGGCAGGTTGCGATCATTGCCAACATCGATGGTCAGCGTAATCACGTCCAATCCATATTGTTCTTTAATCCAGCGAATAGCGACCGAAGTATCGAGGCCACCCGAATAGGCCAGTACAACTGTTGACATATTGGTACTCCTGTATTAGCGTTCCACTAATTTTCTTATAGCCATTGTAAAATGTTCCACTTGTTCCTGCCAGACCTGTTTTGCCTGCTCGAGTTGCTGCTGTGTCTGCTCCAGACCAAGGTTGCCTGCACCACCCAGGTGGTTGCGGGCCGCCAGCCGCTCCTTCAGTTGCTCGTGGCTTTCGTTGGGGGGTAGTTGTTGACGGTCGAGCTGGGCTGTGACCTCGGCGGCTACGATGCGGTAGGCGTCGCGGAAGGGCAGTTTCGCGGTGTGGGCCAGCTCGTAGGCGCGGTCGGCTGCGAATAGCTCGAAGGTGCAGGCGGCGGCCAGGCGTTCCGTGTTGACTGCGAGGGAACTGACGACCAGCGTGCAAATGTCCAGGCTCTCCTGCGCGAGGTCGAGCGCTTCCATGAAGGGGCGCTTAGTCTCCTGATAATCCATGTTGTAGCCGGAGGGCAGGCCGCTGACAATGCCGAGTATCTGCTGTTGCAGGGCCAGCATGGTTTGCGTGCGCGCTCGTACCAGTTCCATCACGTCCAGGTTGCGCTTCTGCGGCATGATGCTGCTGCCGCCATAGATTTCCTGCGGCACCGTGAAGAAGCCATACTCTACAGTAGTGTAAAGAAGGGTGTCTTGCGCCAGCTTGCTTAGATCGAGCATGATCTGGGCGAGCACTTGCACGATGGCGGCTTCAACCTTGCCCCGGCTGTTCTGTACGTAGATGACGTTGTTCTGCACGCGCGAGAATCCGAGCAGGTCGGCGCTGTACTGCCGGTCAATGGCGATGGGAACTCCATAGCCTGCCGCCGAGCCGAGCGGCGACTGGTCGTTGAGTCTGTAGGCTGCCGCCAGCAACTGCTCATCATCCAACAGTGATTCGGCGAAACTGGCTGCCCAGAGACCGACGGAGGAGAGCATAGCGCGCTGCATGTGAGTGTAGCCCGGCATGCCCACATCAGCATGCTGCCCGGCGAACTTCAGCAGGGCCGAGCAGAGATCGAACAGCTTTGCGGCAACGGCGTGCAGTCGCTCTTTACCATAGAGGCGCAGGTCTACCAGCACCTGGTCGTTGCGCGAGCGGGCAAGGTGGATTTTCTTGCCCGCCACGCCTGCTGTGGCCGTCAGGAAGTTCTCAATGCTCGTATGCACATCCTCGTCTGAGGGCAGGATGGTGAACTCGTCGTTCGCCTCCAGTTCGAGGATATGGCAGAGCGAGTCGTGGATGGCCGCGTATTCGCTCTCTGTGAGAAGGCCGATATGCTGGAGCATGGCGGCGTGGGCCAGAGATCCCCACACGTCCTGGCGAATCAGGCGGTTGTCGAGGGCGCTGTTCTGTGCCGCCTCGAACCGCTCGACCTGCTCATTTAGCTTGTAGCCTTTTTGCCATAGTTTGGTCATAGCTGCATCCCTTTTTCAACGAAAGAAGATCTGGAAGAAGTCGAGCATCAAAAAACTCCCGCCCCTTCCTGAACAAACATTGAAGGGACGAGAGTGCAATAGTTGGAAATAGCGTTGCTCGCGGCTTTCCTGATTTACACACCCGTGGTACCACCCTGATTGTCACGCCCTGCTGCCCGCATAATTTCGTTCACCATCGAAACGAAATGGCGATGACCACTTTCCGGTTATCTTGCTGCGTGGGAACCACCCACCTGATCCTACTTGCCTGATGGTACAGGCTTTCTTCGGCCAGCCGCTCCCGAAGGCGTTCTGAGGAGGCATCTTCCTGCCGGACTTCCACTCTGCTCCGGCTCGCTGTCGGCTGCCACCCTCGTACTCTTTTCGTTCAACGCGGGTCAGTCTCTCTTCTAATTACACCTACAGGATAGCAGCAGTTTTCAGAATTGTCAATAAATTTGAATGCAAACAAATGCACCGCATCTCCCAGCGGGCGGAAGGAGGTTGCGGCGGCACTTACCGGTGTTATACAGTTATGATGGCAAGGGAAAACAGAAAGGGGGTTTAGTATGACACAATCCACGCTGCCATCTCTACGTATCATCTTTTTTTCCAATCAGCCGCCACCAGTAGTGAATGGAGTTATCGAGGGCTTGCAGGCGCTGGGCCAGCAGGTACCACTTCTTGTTACCACGGCAGGGCCGCGCCGCCGACCGAACCAGAACTTTCATCTAATTGTTGCCAACGCTCACCGCGATCTGGACGTGCTAGTGACAAATCATTTAGACCGCTTGCCCGCCTTGCTGCGTATGCTGGAACCTGATCTGATCTTCACGGCTGGCTTTCCGTGGAAACTGCCACCTGCTCTACTGGGACTGCCGCGCCTCGGCTGCATCAATGCACATCCCGCCCTCCTGCCGAAGTATCGCGGCCCCGAACCACTCTTCTGGCAGCTCATGAACGGTGAAAAACAGACTGGCCTGACCATCCATCGCATGGATGCCGAATTCGATACCGGCCCCATTCTGGTGCAACGGGCCATTGATATTGCAGAAGACGACGATATTGACAGCATCTTTGTGAAGCTGTTGCCTCTGAGTGTGCCAATGATTCCACTTGCACTGGCTAGCGTTGCCAGGGGCGATCCGGGTGTACCGCAGCCGGAAGAGGGCAGCTACGCTCCCATCCCCACCGCAGCTGACCGCCAACTCGATTGGAGCCGTTCTGCCGTCGAGCTACGCAACCAGGTACGGGCCTGGGGTCGCATGGGCGCATTTGCCGGGATCAGCGGCAGAACCTTCCTTGTCCATCGTGCTCGCGTCATTTCTCCATCGCTTGAAAGCCAGCGCGGCATCCTGCTCGACAATTCCGAGGGTGGATTACTCGTTCAGACTGGCCATGATGCGCTGCTCATCCAGGACTTTGAGGAAGTCGTGTAAGATAGCACAACCTCTTCAAACCAGGTAGCTTGCAGGGGCATTGGTGATATGGTATTCTTCATTTGAGGAATTGAGTGATAGCTGTGGCTAAAAAGTATGGAGGGAAGCTATGCAACTAGAAGATTACTTCGATTTTCTTGCAGAAGATGATATTAGAGTCAAAGGCACACGTGTTGGCATCGAAACGATACTTTACGAGTATATCCATCGCGCACAATCGCCAGAAGCCATTACCAGCACATATAGCTCTCTTACCCTTGAGCAGGTGTATGCTACGATCTTGTATTATCTGCATAACCAGGAAGCTGTCACTAGATATTTGACCGACTGGTTAGAGTGGAGCAGAGAGGTGCGAAGGCAGCAGGCAGCTAATCCATCCCCCATTATTCAGAAACTGCGTAAGATTAAAGCAGAGAGGCAGGCCCAGAAAGAAACAGCATGAGTATTCGATATCTACTCGATGAGAATCTCAAGCTTCTCTATAAAAGACAACTTCTTTCGAAGAAGCAAGACCTTGTTGTTTATGCTGTTGGAGATCCAGGATCTCCCTCCAAGGGGACGCTAGACCCGGAAATTTTGTGTTGGTGCGAAGAGCATAACTTTATATTGATCACCAACAATCGTAAATCCATGCCTGTCCACCTTATTGAGCATTTGACGGATGGTCGACATATTCCAGGAATCATTGTACTCAATGCAGACATGAGCATTGGTGATACCATCGAGGAGCTTATATTGATAGCTGAAGTAGGTATAGAAGATAATTATCACGATCGTATTGAGTATTAACCGGTAACCTGATTTGTATCGGCAGGAGAATATTTCATGGTAGACATTGCTGTGATGATTGAGGGGCAGGATGGGTTGACGTGGCCGCGCTGGCAGAGGCTGATGGCGGCAACGGAAGATTCTGGCTTCGCGGGGCTGTTTCGCTCCGACCATTTTACCAATGCGAGGCCGCCGGACAAGGATTCACTGGAGATGATCGTCTCGCTCACCTATGTGGCCGATCACACGCGGCGCATCCACTTTGGTCCGTTGGTTTCCCCGCTGTCATTCCGCAACCCGGCTGTTCTGGCGCGCCAGGCCGCTTCGATAGATGATCTGAGCGGTGGGCGCATGATTCTGGGGGTGGGCGCGGGCTGGCAGGAGCGTGAGCACTCGCTTTTTGGCTTCGAGCTGGGCGACATTGAGACGCGCATGGCCCGTTTTGAAGAGGGGCTTGAGGTCATCACGCGCCTGCTCCATAGCAACGAGCCGGTGACATTCGAGGGCAGGTTCTTCCAGTTGCGCGGCGCGACGCTGCTCCCACGCCCCTCTCGTCCCGCTGGCCCGCCAATTATGATCGGGGGTAACGGCATCAAGCGCACGCTGCCGCTCGTTGCTCGCTTTGCCAACATCTGGAATTGTCTCGGTTTGACACCGGAGGCTTTCCGCGATCGTTCGCAACGCCTCGATACATTGCTGTTAGAGCAGGGGCGGCAACCCAACGAGGTCAAACGCACAATGATGACCACCCTCTACTTTGGGCGTGACATGGAGGAGCTTGATCGCCGCCTGAGCTGGCGTCTGAACGTACCGGAGATGGCCGACAGGCCGCTGATCGAGGTGCTCGAAACGCTGCACTCGAGCGGCCAGGCGATTGTCGGTACGCCCGACATGGTCATCAAACAGATACAAGCATATGCAGACGCGGGCGTGCAGGAACTGATGCTGCAATGGTTTGACCAGGACGATATCGAGGGGCTGCGTGCCTTCAGCGAAAGCGTACTACCCCAGGTGCAGTATTAGCAGTTGATGCTGCGAATCTCATCCGTAGTTAGTAGGGGCGGAGCTGGCCTCCGCCCTGGTTTCAAGCCCCTTCGACATGGCACTCATGCCCCTTCGACATAGCCTCGCCCGTTCTGGCATGCTTCTCACGCCTGTGCAAACGTGTCAATCATCAGCTTCACATCATCGCCTAACGGGTAGAGTATCGGGCAGGTGCAGCCATTACGATTGTATTCTTCCACCTTCGCACGCACTTCATCGGGCGTGCCGCTGGCGGTGATGCGCTCAATCAGTTCGTCCGGCACGAACTGCATGGCCTCGTGAATCTGCTCCTTTGTCGCGGGCCAGCCCAGGATGCTCTGCACCTTCTGCACCGTTTCCGGCGGTGTGCCGCTGGCCTGTGCGATATGCGGCTGCTGCGCCAGGTATTGCGTAATCAATTCTTTTGCCGCCTGCACCGCCCGCTGATGGTCTTGATCCACCGAGCAGACAATTAACTGCGGGCGATCAATCTCTTCCAGTGTGCGCCCGGCCTTTCTGGCCCCGATTTCCAGGTGTTCCAGCGCCTCTGCGTTATATTCCGGCGGCACGCAATAATTGAGCACCGCGCCATCGGCGATTTCGCCCGCCAGTTCCATCATGCGCATGTGCGTCGCGCCAATATACATTGGCACATTGCGCGGTTCGCGCCGTCCATGCACGACATCCAGTTCGATATTATCCACGTGGTGAAACTCGCCGGAATAGGTGACGCGCTGCAAACTGAGTAGCTGTCTCATCACCTCAATGGTTTCGCGCATCGCCTTCAGTGGCTTTTTGCGCTCGATGCCCACCTGCTTCGCCAGTGGGTCCCACCACGCACCAAGTCCGCAGATGATACGGTCGGGCGCGAGATCATCCAGCGTTAGAAAGGTCGCCGCCAGCAGGCCGATATTGCGCGTCCAGTTGTTGATGACCCCACTGCCGATCTTTATGCGCGAAGTCACTGCCGCGAAGGCAGCCATCGGCACAATGGCGTCGCGCACCAGCCGCGACTCCGCCTGCCACACCGCCTCGAAGCCGCGCTGCTCCGCGTACTGCACATATGCCATCCCCTCACGAATATCATGTTTATCCTGCAAATAGATTGCTACACGTGCCATCTGCATCTCCTTGTGGGAACACTCAGACTCTAATCCGATACCTCTTGCGCCGCCGGGTGTTTCGTATGCAAAATAAGTTCTACCTTTGGTCTTCAAGCTAACTATAAATCATTTCGTCAAAATTCGCAACTCATTGTTGATCCTACTACAACCTCTCTGGTAAACCTCATCGTCATCTACATGACGATGAGGTCCCTGGGACTGGACAGATGCTTCATGCACCCGCCACTGGGAGATCTTCTGGCCTGGTTAACTCCGCAATCCAGATTGTGTCCCACGTTTCCCCCTGGTCATAGGAAAACGCCTGAGTCCCGCGAGGGTTCCCTGAACTTCCGTGATCCCAGGTAAAGCGGAGGCGGACGGGTTGACCGGTGATCGGCGACGTGATCTCCTGGTAAAAGAGGCCAATGCCGTCCTGAAATGCTCCGACCAGCGGACTGAAATCGTGGGGATCGCGATTGTCGAGCCAGCGCAGAAACCATTGTTGACTGCGTTCATCAAACGTACGAATCGTCAGTCCTTTGTAGACCTCTCCACCTGGGAGCGTCTCCCCTTCAAAAAATTCCATCTGTACTCGGCCATCGAGATACTTTTCACCCGTTTGCGTCGCGAGAAACTCTTCCCAGACTCCCTCTTTCTCGAACGGATTGGTCCGTCGTCGATTGTAAATCGTCCAGGTTCCCAGTAAAAAATCGAAATCGTTTGCGCCAGCCATAGATTTGCCTCCTGATCATCAGATGTTGTCACAACTCAACACTATCGTACTGATCAGGAGTCTAGCACCCAATGCGGCCATTTTTGGTCCTGATTTCAGAGGTTCTGACCAAAAAGCGAGGGTTGCCAAAAAAATCGGCGATACTGGTCATATGCGCCTCATTGTTGAGAATGTTTCGTTTCTTGATAGCTTAACTGGGAGTACATCAGGAACTTCTCTGCGTCGTTCCCGTCTTCGTCGTTTCAGTGGCGTATACTTTGTCCTGGCTATCAATGTTTGACATCCTGCCAGGGTTCAGGATAGTATGAGCGAAGCAAGAATAGAGGTTTTTTTCGCCTTCTTGGTGACATCGAGTCTGGAGTATACACATCGACATGAGCATCTTACACGAAATCCTACAGGCAGAACACAGAATACGTCCCTATATTCGCACAACCCCACTGGAGTATTCATTGCCGTTGAGTAAGCTAACGGGCAGTGAGGTCTTCTTAAAGCTGGAAAATCTCCAGTATACCGGCTCGTTCAAGGTGCGAGGGGCGATGAACGCGCTGCTCTCGCTTTCAGAGGAGCAGAGAGCGCTGGGGATAGTGACAGCTTCCTCTGGCAATCATGGCATTGCTGTCGCCTTCGGGCTGCATACGCTCAATATTCCCGGTATCATTTTTGTGCCTGAAAACACGTCACCAACTAAGTTAGAAGCTATTCGTCGTTATGGTGCGGACCTGCGTTTCCAGGGCAACGATAGCGTTGTGACGGAGGAATATGCTCGCTTCTATGCAGAGCAGCACGAAATGGTCTACATCTCACCCTATAACGATCCTTACGTCATCGGTGGGCAGGGAACCATTGGCGTAGAACTCTGCCAGCAGAGCGAGAGGATTGATGCAGTGCTGGTCGCGTTGGGTGGAGGAGGCATGATCTCCGGCATTGCAGAATACGTAAAGATGGTTTTCCCACAGGCCGAAATTTTCGGCTGCTCGCCGGAAAATTCGCCCGTCATGGCAAAATCTGTGCAGGCCGGGCATATTCTGACCATGGAATCGCTGCCCACACTTTCAGACGGCACGGCAGGCGGCGTTGAGCAGGAGGCCATTACCTTCCCGCTCTGCCAGCAACTTGTCGATGACTATATTCTCGTGACAGAGGAAGAGATCCGGCAAGCCATGCGCCTGTGCATTGAACTGCACCATATGCTCATCGAGGGAGCGGCAGGCGTGGCACTGGCTGCCCTGCTCAAATCGATACAACGGTTCCAGGGCAAGAACGTTGTCGTTGTGCTCTGTGGGGCAAATCTGAGCCTGCAAACGCTGAAAATGCTTCTGTTTTCAGAATGAAAAAGAGGAAATGGAATGCTGACGGCGGGATTCGAACCCACGACTTCTTGCTTCGGAGGCAAGCACTCTATCCACTGAGCTACGCCAGCATGGTAACTTCTGCTCTCTTTGCAGAGAACTGCCCTGCTATGCCTACAGTATAGCAGGTAAAAGCAATCCTGACAAGAAGATTTTCTGGAATATAATATGACTATCTGTCGACGAGGAAAACAGGAAGGATAACACACCATGCCCGAAAGTGATGCTGATGTCACTTCCCATCCTGAGCGCTATCAGCCCGTCCCTTTCCAGTATACTCGAATGAGCGAAGAGGAGCAGTTGGCGGCTTCCCGCCGCTTTCTGGACACGATGGCGAGGCGGCGCACGATCCGCGAGTATTCCAGCGAACCTGTGCCCTTTGAGTTGATTGAGAATGCTATTCGTGCTGCCAGCCTCGCGCCCAGTGGGGCAAACCAGCAGCCGTGGACGTTTGTTGTAGTGGGCGACCCTGCCTTGAAACGAGAGATTCGCCTGGCTGCCGAGGAGGAGGAGCGGGAGAGCTACGAACATCGCATGTCGCCCGCATGGTTGGAGGCTCTAGCACCACTTGGTACTGACTGGCATAAGCCGCATATCGAGCAAGCACCCTACCTCATCGTCGTCTTTGCGCAACTCTATGGTCTCGTGACGCAGCCCGATGGAACGCAGCGCAAGATCAAGCATTACTATGTGCAGGAATCGGTCGGTATCGCCGTTGGTATGCTGCTCTCAAGCCTCACTCATGCTGGTCTGGTTACTCTCACCCATACGCCTAACCCGATGGGTTTCCTGGCCAGAGCGCTACGACGACCGCCAAACGAGCGAGCCTATGTCCTCATTCCTGTTGGCTATCCCGCTGCTGGCACCACCGTCCCGGCCATCAGCAAAAAATCTCTCGACGAGGTCATGGTCTCCTTTCGCTGACGAGGAGAACCATGGATAAGTCGGCATACAAGACGAACACGAAAAGTCAGTTGAGCGGCGGTCGCCGCTCAACTGACTTTTCGTGTTGCCTGTCTACAAATTCACAATTAGCTGCTCGAACTCCCGCAAGGCGTTGCCGTGGAGATGTAGATGTTGGGCCAATCTGGTTCCAGCACACTGCCGAAGGGGTTGCTGGGCCAACCGACTACACATGGCTTCACGACATAAACGTTGGTATTTTGATAGATTGGCAGCCATGCCACATCATTTACCAGTTGTTGCTCCGCCTGTTGATACTCCTGTATACGCAGCGACGGATTTGCCACCTCCGCGTCTGCCTGATCCAACAGTTGTTGCGTCTGTTGCTGTTTGGCTGCGTCCGTCGAGTGGTTTTGCCCGTAGTTGGAAAGGTTGACCCCGGCTCCTTTCCCAAATTGCATCGTTGTCCAGTCATGCGGGTCTGGCGTGCCGCTCCACCCGACGCTCAGCGCCATCACATTGCCATTGCCAATCGAACCTGTGATGTCGGTTACCAGCTTGTTGAAGTCAAGATCATTTATCTTGACGCTGATGCCCAGGGCATTCTGCCACATCTGCTGGGCTGTGTCGTAGGTGTTGCTCAGGTCTTGCGCGCCACTGGCTGAAACACTGAAGATGATGGGTGGCAGGGTAGCACGGGTCAGGCCCTCTTCCTGTAGCCCCTCGTTGAAGAGCTGTTTCGCCAGCGTGGGGTCGCCTGCCGTACCCTTTACCCCGTCTGGCCCAGTAAGATTGGGATTGTAGCCAGCATTCCCCTGAGGGACGATATGGTTGGTAGGAATGACCGTCCCTTTCCAGATAAATTTTGCAATCTGGTCTTTGTTGAGAGCCAGCGCAAACGCTTGCCGGATTTTGATATCGTCAAATGGCCTGACAAGATAGTTCATGGTGAACCACTCGACTGAGAGTGAGGGACTCAGGCGAAATTGACCATTGGGCAGCGTCTTCGCATGGCTGAGATCGGCTGTTGGCACCGTTGTCTGATCTAGCTGACCGGCCTCATATGCTTTGTAGCCGGTATCTGCAACTTTGTAGAAGGGGAAAATGACCTTCGCCAGTTGCGGCTTAGCTCCATAATAGTTCGGGTTGGGCACGAACTGGATGTTTTGCCCTGACGTGTATGAAGAGACGGTCCAGGGACCGGCACCACCACCTCCACCGCCTACTAAATGGCTGGTGAAATTGCTGCTGCCATACTTCTGCACAAAGCTTTTTTCCAGCACATCTGCCACGGAACTGGTAAGCGAACTGAGCAGATAGGCCGCTTTCACGCTCGTGACAATTTCGACGGTCTGTGAATCAGGTGCCAGCAAACTATCGCCGATTAACGTCTTGATCTTGCCCGCTCCAAATAGCAAAACATCCTTGATCGGTGCCAGTTCACTGGCCGCAAAGCCGGATTTGGTGGCGGGATCAAGCGCTCGATTGATGCTATAAACCACATCCTCTGAAGTGAGTGCGCTGCCGTCACTGAATTTGAGGCCGGGGCGCAGGTGGAATGTCCAGGTCAAGCCATTCGAACTAAGTGAGTAGGACGAGGCGAGATCAGGAACGATCTGGGCTTTGTCATTATACAGGACGAGTCCGTTGAAGACCATACTGATGGCCTGACCGGAATAGACATCTTCGCTCAGTGCCGGGTCGAGCGTGGCAATGTCTGATACACCTTCAATCGGCCAGATCAACACCTGCTTGCTCGTTGGTGCCTTCGTCGCCTTCGTGGAGCTGGTCGAACTGTTGCCGCAGCCAGCACTCAACATGGCGATCACCAGTGTAGACGCCAGCAGGATGTACATCGGAACATTCCGGGGGGATTTGAGCATCGCTTGCATCGTTTTCGTAATCTCTTTCTAGCTGGGAGAACGAATTAAGAGAACGAACGGCTATGCTGACGATTACGAGAGGGTTACTACGAGGACGACCTGATGTAAGGCTTAACAGTTGAACTACGCTTATTCCTTCCAGCTTTTCGTGGATATCCTTCCTGAATATGGTATTATACGCTATTTCACCTCCTTTTCTCTCAAAGCCTGTCAACAAGTATGATCTTCAAGATGAAATGCTTTTTCTATATTCTGAATAATGAACACTATAACCATTCGATTGGACAGATGTCAAGGTTTCCGCATTGCAATTTGTGCCTTCTGCTTGACAGTGCAATATCACCCCACTATACTGTTCGCATGCAAGAACAGATCATTCCACAGAATGAACGCCAGGCCGAATTGGGACAGTCTGTCGAAATCAGCGCCGTTACAGCCCCTGCGCCCATGGTTGACCGCGCCTTCCGTTTGCTGGATTTGTTGAGCACTTCAGAGGAAGGGTTGACCCTCTCCGATCTTGCTCGTGCGCTTGAGATGAGCAAGGGCAGTATTCATGGCCTGCTCAAGACACTTGAGGGTGGGCATGTGATCGAACTGGCCGGAGAGCGGCGCTATGTGCTTGGCCCGCGCATCTACGACCTCGCGCAGTCCTACGTGCGGCACGCGGGTCTGCGTCAATTTGCCCTTCCCGCTATGCATCGACTCGCGACACTGACGGGCGAAACCGTTCTGCTTGGTCGTGTGGAGCAGGATGGTGTGCGCATCATCGAACGTATCGAGGACGAAAGCGATCAAACGGTTTTGCATATCTCCGCCCGGAAAGGAACTCGCGTTCCCTTGCTGGCGGCTGCCATTGGTCGCCTCGTGCTGGCAAGCTGGCCGGAAGAAAAACGCCGCCAGTTCCTGCAAACGTATCCCCTGCCCCACTTCACCGAACGCTCGATCACCGACCCGGAACAATTTCTTATCAGCGTCGAGGAGGCGGCCCGCAGCGGCATCGGTATCGACCACGAAGAATACCTTGTCGGTGTCAACGCCGTTGCGGCTCCTATCTACGGCCTCAACCAGACTCTCATCTCCCTCATCTGGATCGTGGGCTTTGCCTCTCAGTTTGGCGATGAGGCCATGCAGCGCACGGCGCAGCAGCTCCGTCTTGAGTCTCAAGCTATCTCAAAAGCTCTGGGAGCAGAGTAGGTGCTGAATTCATTCTGCACACTGCCGATTTATCGGCCATGAGGGACTACGGATGCTCCTATTCTGGCTGCGTAATTGCTCCCTCAGAGGCTGAGGAGACGAGCGCCCGGTATTTGGCGAAGACGCCACTGCTGTAGTGAGGAGCAGGCTCCTTCCAGGAAGCGAGTCGTGCGGAGATCTCTTCGGAGGAAAGTTCCACGTTGAGGCCGCGTCCTGCGATATCAAAAACGACGATATCGCCATCGCGCAGAGCCGCGATGGGGCCGCCGACCGCTGCTTCCGGCGCGACGTGGCCGACCATCAAGCCGTGAGTCGCTCCACTGAAACGCCCATCGGTGAGCAGAGCCACCGCATCGCCCAGCCCTTCGCCCACGATGGCCCCGGTTACGCCCAGCATTTCGCGCATGCCAGGTCCGCCTCGCGGCCCCTCGTAGCGAATAACCACCACATCTCCCGGCTGAATCTTCTGCTGCGTCACCGCCTGCATCGCATCTTCCTCACAGTCGAAGACCCGTGCTGGCCCCCGATGATAGAGCCGTTCGTGGCCTGCTATTTTGATCACGCAGCCCTCAGGTGCGATGTTGCCCTTGAGGATCACCAGCCCACCGTTTGGCTTGAGAGGCTCCATTAGCGGGCGCACCACGTCCTGGCCTGGTGTCTCCACTGCTTTGCTCGCCTCCTCGGCCAGCGTCTTCCCGCTCGGCGTCAACTGACTGCCATCAACATAGCCGCCCTCGATGAGTCGTTTCATCAGCAGTGGCACGCCGCCCGCCCGGTCAAGGTCGACTGCCATGTAGCGCCCGCCCGGCTTGAGGTCGGCCAGCATCGGTGTGCGCCTGCTGATGACATCGAAATCATCGATGGTCAAAGGAATGCCCGCCTCATAAGCCAGCGCGAGCAGGTGCAGCACGGCATTGGTCGAGCCACCCGATGCCGCCACTCCCGCGATGGCATTCTCAAACGCCTGCCGGGTCAGAATGTTGCGCGGGGTCAGGCTGCGATGCAGCAGGTCCATGATGAGCATGCCGCCGTGTGTGCCAACATCGTCTTTACGTGGGTCAACTGCTGGAATGCTGGCGCTGCCCATAGGTGAGAGGCCGAGAAACTCCATGGCCATCGCCATTGTATTGGCCGTGAATTGGCCACCACAGGCACCGGCACCGGGACAGGCCACATTTTCCAGTTCGCGCAGGTCTGTATCGCTCATCTTCCCTGCCGCGTTCGCCCCGATGGCCTCGTAGACATCGGCAACCGTCACATCCCTGCCTCGAAAACGGCCCGGCAGAATCGAGCCGCCGTAAAGCACGATGGATGGCACGTTGAGTCGCACCAGGGCCATAGCCGCGCCCGGTATCGTCTTATCGCAGGCTACCAGTGCCACCATGGCATCAAACATATGCCCTCGTCCCACCAGTTCGATGGAATCGGCGATCACCTCGCGGCTGATCAGTGAAGCCTTCATCCCCTCCGTTCCCATCGTCACCCCGTCGCTGATGGCAATAGTATTAAATTCCATCGGCGTGCCACCGGCGGCGCGAATGCCCTCCTTGACCTTCGCTGCCAGGTGGCGCAAACGATAATTACACGGCATCGTCTCGATCCAGGTATTGGCAACGCCAATGATTGGTCGTGACAGATCATCATCGGTGAAGCCGATGGCTTTGAGCATGGCTCGCGCCCCTGCCCGCTCGCGCCCATCCAGAATCACGTGACTTTTATGCCTCGGGTCAGATATCATCAGTCTCCTCCAGTATCCAGATAGAGAAATAGCATTGTAGGGGAAGTGTAACATATTTTCTGCCCATTCTGTTCTAGATAACAGTCCTGCTCGCTATAAAAAGTAGCAGAGTATCCCTTCCCGGCTTAATGACATGCCTGAAGCGTGCTTGAGTTTTTCTCTATTAACAGAACTGATGTCAATTGTTATGAAACTGGCTTTGAACAGAGTGCGTGGCAAAATTAGAAGAACACTACAAAAAAAATATGGAGGAACTTTTTCAATGGAAAACAGTCGCTATCCACAAATTATTGAGGCATTTACAAAAAGAGGGGAAGATTATCATGGCATTATCTGTCGCTTGCCCCAGAATGTTGTGATGTTCACCGGTTACCAGCCTATTCTTGGTAACTCCTTCTGTTTCGTTTCGGTAAGCCCATCAGAGGAAGTGGAGATTCGCCTGGTGGTGCCGGAGGACGAAAGAGACCTGGTACCGCCCGGTCTGGCGGTGGATGTAAGAACATACTCGGTGGAAACGATGGATTTCATCGGTGACGTAACAGGTATGGCCTACGTCCCGCTGGATGCCATGCTGCGCGCCATGCATATTCGTGAAAACGCCGTCATCGGCTACGAGGGCATCTATTCGACGGTTGCCCCGGCCTATACCCAGGTAGGCATTCCCGGTCAGACCACCATCGATATGTACCGCAGGCTCTTCCTGGCAGGCTTTCTGCGTGATGCCACTCCTGTGATCAAAGAATTTGCATCGATCAAGACGGAGCCGGAGATCAATGCCATCAAACGCAGCGAACTTGTGGCCTTTGAAGGGTTTAAAGCCGCTCGTGAGGCCATTCACGTTGGCGCGACCGAGGCTGATGTAGCCAGCGCGACCCTGGCAGCTCTGTTGCGTGCAGGCTATGCCGCTCAGGGTGCGTACCACGTACTCCCCTATGTGCATGTCATGGCTGGCCAGCGTTCCGCCCTCGCCTACCGTGCCTTTAACCTTACCTCAAATGCTGTTATCAATCTGGGTGATCCTGTACTGGTGCAAATGGAGGTGTGCATCAATGGCTACTGGGCCGAACTCACTCGCACCTTCTTTGCCGGTGGCATCAACGACCAGTGGCGCGACGCACATCAGGCTTGCGTCATTGCCCAGGATGCCGCTCTTATGAGCATCCAGGAGGGCGTGGCTGCTCGCGATGCTGACGCGGCTGCTCGCAAGGTTCTGCAAGACGCTGGATTGGGCGCTGCCTTCAAACACGGCTTAGGGCATGGCGTTGGCTTCCAGGCGATCAACCACAACGCGCCCCCGATCCTGCATCCAGCTTCAGAAGATAGATTGAGGGCGGGCATGGTGCATAATGTCGAGCCCGGCTGTGTACCTCGAGGGCATAGGCGGCATCCGCCTTAACGATAATGTCGCTGTGCGCGAGCAAGGCTGCGAGCGGCTCTCCGCCATCGTGCCCCGCGACCTCGACTGGCTGGTCGTAGAGTAAGTGCGGGTGTTGGTATGATAGACCAGATTCTGAGCGCAGCGAAGAATGACACGTAATAGAAGGGGTTGCATGAAAAAAGATAGACATCATATTCACCGCCTTGCCCGTGAGAAGTTCGGCTATGAAGAACTGCATGCTGGACAGGAGGCGGCTATTCAATCTGTGCTATCCGGGCATGATACACTGGTTGTCATGCCCACCGGGGCTGGAAAATCGGCCATTTACCAGATCGCAGCCCCGCTGCTGCCTGGTCCCACCGTTGTCATCTCCCCGCTCATCGCTTTGCAGCGCGACCAGGTTGAAGCGATAGAGGGAACGGATATCGGTGAGGCGGCGGTCGTCAACTCGACGATGGCGGAGGGCAAGCGGCGCGAGGTGCTGCAAGAACTGAAAGAGGGCGAGCTTGATTTTCTCTTCCTCGCTCCCGAACAGTTGGCTAACGAGGAGATACTCAATCGCCTCAAAGCTGTCAAACCCTCGCTCTTCGTCGTCGACGAGGCGCACTGTATCAGCGAGTGGGGACACGATTTTCGCCCCGATTACCTGCGGCTCGACTCTGTCATCGGGGAGTTGGGCCACCCAACTCTCCTGGCTTTGACAGCCACCGCCGCTCCTCCTGTGCGTGAAGAGATTGTTGAGCGCCTGGGAATGCGCAAGGCAGAGGTCATCGTAGAGGGTTTTGATCGCCCCAATATCTGGCCAGGCGTCGAAACATTCCATGATGAGGTGGAGAAAAAACATGCGCTCATCGAACGTGTGCTGGCAGCAAAAAAGCCTGGTATCGTCTATGCCGGGACGCGCAAGCACGCGGAGGAGATAGCCGAGGCTTTGTGCGAGCGCGGCATCAAAGCTGCGTACTATCATGCAGGTTTGAGGGCGAGCGAGCGCGAGCGGGTGCAGCAGCAGTTCATGGACGACGAGCTTGAGGTCATTGTCGCCACCACTGCCTTTGGCATGGGCATTGATAAACCCAACGTGCGCTTCGTCTTCCACTATGACATTAGCGAGTCGGTCGACGCCTATTACCAGGAAATTGGCCGCGCCGGTCGCGATGGGGAAGAGGCACAGGCCGTTCTCTTCTACCGCCCGCAAGATGTGGGCCTGATTCGCTTTCTTGCCAGCAGCGGCCACCTGAAGGAAGAGGAGGTGGAGGAGGTAGCCGAAGCGATTGAGGAAAGTGAAGGCCCGGTTGATATTGAGGAATTGAGCGAAGAGACCCATCTTCCCGAAGCCAGGGTAGAGAGGGTGGTGCATCGCCTCGAAGAGGTCGGCGTTGTCGAACCGCTTCCCGGCGGCGCGGTTGAACTGGCCCCCGGTGAGGAAGCGCTGAAGCCTGAGGAGATTGCTGAGGAGGCGGTAGAGGCTCAGGAGCGCCATCGCGAGTTTGAGCAATCTCGCGTCGAAATGATGCGCGGCTATGCCGAACTGCAAACAGCATGCCGCCGTGCCTATCTGCTCAACTACTTCGGCGAACCATATCAAGGTCCCTGCGGTTTCTGCGATATCTGTCAGGCCGGGCTGAACGTTGAGGAGCAGGCGGGAAACGAGCCATTTCCCATCAACAGCAAAGTAGTTCACAGGACCTGGGGCGAAGGCACCGTCATGCGCTACGAAGGCGACAAGATGGTTGTTCTCTTCGACTCCGTCGGCTACAAAACTCTCGCCGTTGATGTTGTTATTGCCAACCACCTGTTAGAGCAGGCAGCTGATTGATCGAGCGCCACCGCCTTCACATAATGCGGATATGAAATCTCGTAGGCGCGCAATTCATCGCGCGCCTACGGATTGGGTTGGTTACCGATTTCGTTTGTTTTACACTAATTCCCCTCTCATCACCGTCACGGCCTGACCACCGAGGTAGACGCGCTCACCGGTCATGCGCACGCGAACGATGCCGCCTCGCGGAGAGGCTTGATAGCCGGTCAGGCTCTCTTTGCCGAGCTTCGCACTCCAGTAGGGAGCGAGGCAGCAGTGGGCCGAGCCGGTCACCGGGTCTTCATTTACACCAACCTGCGGCGCGAAGAAACGCGAGACAAAATCAATGCCAGCTGTCGAGGCTCGGCTGGTTACGATAATGCCGCGTGCAGGCACTGCCGTTAGCTTCGTCATATCCGGCTGCAATGCTCGCACGATCTCCTCTGAAGAGACCTCAAGCAGGTAGTCGAAGCGATTCTTGCCAGTGTAGTGGATAGCCTGCGGGTTGAGGCCAAGCGCCTCCACCAGCAGCGGCGGCAGGTCGGCGGCTTCAGCCCGCTCGGCGGGAAAATTCATTTCGATCCAGTCTCCTTGCCGCTGAGCTGTGAGCAGACCGCTGCGTGTATGGAAGCGAGCCTGCTCTCCCGGCTGCACATAGCCCTCTTCCCACAGGACATGCGCGCTTGCCAGCGTCGCATGCCCGCAGAGATCAACTTCTGTCGCTGGCGTGAACCAGCGCAGGGAAAAGCCATCGCCATCGGGTCGTCTGAGCAAAAAGGCCGTTTCCGAAAGCTTCATTTCCAGTGCCACGTTTTGCATCCAGCGTTCGTCTCGCGCCTCTGGCAACACACAGACCGCTGCCGGGTTGCCCGCGAAGGGTTGGTCAGTAAAAGCATCAACCTGCGTAATCGTCTGTCCCATAACATATACCTCCCTCTGGATATTCTATCACCTGCAAATATTTTTGAATTTAGTGTGAGAAGTGACATGATGAGTTACGTAGTATGTATAACGCTGGTAAAGTTTCATCAATTGGGTGAAGTATCGTGCCTCGCGTCTATATACGTTGCTCGCAGCTTGTGGCAGGCTACTTTCCTGGCACCTGTGCGTGTAGTTTCCCGGCGTTTGGGAAACAAGCCTCTTATGTCGTTGTTATTTTATCTGAGGAGGATCTAATGCTCAAGAGATCAAGACCCCATTCTCTGGCGATTGTCCTTTCCCTCTTCTCGCTGCTGATCTTACTGTTCAGCGCGTGCGGCGCTCCTACGACTCCTTCGTCCACCACTACCAGTGGAACAGCGGTCAAGGGCGGCACCTGGACCGATGACCTGTATGAAGAGCCAGACTCTTTGATCCCCAATGCCTCGTCTGAAACCTTCTCCGACATGGTCGATCAGTCGATCTGGGCCCCGCTTTTCGTAGGTACCTATAATGGTACAATTCAGCCTGGTATCGCTACCACAATACCGACGGTGGCCAATGGTGGGATCAGCTCCGACCTGAAGACGTGGACCTTCCACCTGCGCCCCGGCCTCAAGTGGTCTGATGGACAGCCGGAAGATGCCCGCGATGTCGACTTCACCTGGAAACTGTGGACCAATCCGAAGTTTACTCCGGCCAGTACCGTCGGTCTGAACCTCATCACCAGCGCGGATGTCTCATCCGACAATCTCTCCATCACCTTCCATCTGAAGCAGCCCTTCTCTCCCTTCCTCTCGGCCTGGGCAGATGGACTGGAAGCTCCCATGCCGGCTCATCATTTCAGTGGCGTTGCTCCCGACAAGATCCTCTCGTCTTCAGACAACCTGGATCCGTCAGTGACCAGCGGCCCCTTTATGATGAAGGATAGCAAACCGGGCGACCACTACACGGTGGTGCGCAACCCCAACTATTACCTGGCCTCTCAGGGCTATCCCTACCTCGATAGCGTTGTGTTCCGTGTCGTGACCGACCAGAACACCATCCTGAAAGACCTGCAGTCGGGCAGTATCGACTCCTCCTGGTTCCTGGATGTGACCAAAGTGCCCGCCTACAAGACGTTGAGCAACTACTCGCTGACCTCCAACCCCAACGCCTCCAACTTCGAGGCTATGTACTTCGACTTCCACAATCCCATTCTGGGCAAGTATCCGGAAGTGCGACAGGCTATGGCCATGGCGGTTGACCATCAGGCTCTGATCGTGACAGCCAGGCGCGGAGAAGCCGTTCCCCTCTGTACTGATCATGGTCAGGCCTATAAGCCTGGCTACCAGGGCAACGCCCCCTGTCCCACCTTTGATGCGACAGCAGCCAAGAACCTGCTTACGCAGAATGGCTGGAAACCGGGTTCTGATGGCGTAATGGCCAAGAATGGTATGCGGTTGGAGTTCGAGTACTCGACGACGGCCAACAACCTGTGGCGCGCCGACGACGAACTGATCCTCCAGCAGGACATGCAGGCCATCGGTATTAAGCTGGACATCCAGAACTACCCGGCCAGCACCTTCTTTGGTCCCTTCCTCAGCGGCGGCAAAGCCTCTCCGGCGACCGGTGCGGTTTCGGGCAGGTATGATATCGGTGAGTTCGAGGACTCGTTGACCTATGATGCCGACGACTCAAGTCTGTTCTCATGCTCCCAGATTCCGCCCAACGGCTTCAACATCAACTTTTACTGCAATCCCAGCCTGGATAAGCTGTTCATCTCTGAGCAGTCAACGGCTGATCCTACTGCTCGTCAGCAGATCTTCAACCAGGAGCACCAGATCTATCTGACGCAGTTCCCCTTTATCACCCTCTACAGCCCGGTCGACATTGCTATGCACAAGAACATCACGCATAACTATGCCCCCGGCCCGGAGGGCGCTTCGGAAACCGTCAACATCTGGCAGTGGTGGTGTGATGGCGGTCACTGCTAGTTTTGATAGTTCGGGCAGGTAAGTCTTGCTCGCGTAGTGAGTGAGCGAGTGAAATACACTGTCTTTGAAGCAGGGAGCCTGAGAGCGGATACCTGCCCGGGTATCCGCTCTCAGGCTCCTTCGCATTTGTGCTGCGCAGGTACCATTATAGAGAGCACTCTCAGGTCTCAGGTTTCTTGCGAATGATTTTTTCCGTTGCGACCCCATGCTTATTGTCAAGTCTTATAGTAAAATCACAGGTAATTACCAGGATATGTACGCCGATTCCCGGATTCAGTAGATAAAATGTTGGCATACAGGCATAGAAATATGTTAAACTATATGCAACATTTCGTCCTCGTTATGGTTGCTTTTACGGAGGTGCTTATGGGGCGATACGTCATCAGGCGGCTTTTGCAGGCAATTCCTTTGTTGTTTTTGCTCTCCGTCTTCATGTTCACTTTAATTCACCTGATGCCAGGTGGCCCGGACCAGGTGATATTTAACCCGCACCTGACCCCGGCAGCACGAGCGGCCATGCGCGCTCGTTTTGGTCTGGACGACCCCATTCCTATTCAGTATCTTAAATGGATGGGACGTGCCCTCGTCGGCGATTTCGGCTTCTCCTTCGCTACGAACCTGCCGGTTTCTTATCTGCTCGGGCAGCGCTTCCCGGCTACGCTGCAGTTGTTTGTTCCGGCGCTGGTGCTCGCGCTGGTGCTCGCGCTCTTCTTCGGTATTGTCTCCGGTGTCAAACAAGGTACGCCTACCGATTACGCTTTGACCACCCTCTCTTACTTTGGCATTGCCATGCCGGTCTTCCTGTTCGGTGTCTTCGGGCAGTATATCTTCGGAGTCTGGCTACATCTACTACCCACTTCCGGTATGCAAACGCTGGGCTACCAGCTTGATCCCTTCGATGCCTTTATCGACCATCTCCAACACCTCATCTTGCCAATGCTGGTGCTCTCCATCCTCTTCATCGCGGGTTGGAGTCGCTATATGCGCTCCAGTATGATCGAGGTGGTGAAGCAGGACTATATGCGCACGGCGCGGGCGAAAGGTGTTGGTCCCGTGCGCCTTCTCATCCGTCACGCCCTGCGCAACGCGGTTATTCCCCTGATTACCGTCGTGGCTCTCGACTTCGGCACAGTAGCAGGTGGCGCAACGATCACCGAAGGTATTTTCGCCTGGCCTGGCATGGGTCTCCTTTTCTTCCAGTCACTGGAAGCGCGTGACTATCCCGTCCTGCTTGCCATGTTGATGATTAGTGCCGTCTTTGTGATTAGTTTCAACCTGATTGCAGATATCCTCTACGCGGTTATGGATCCCCGCATTCGTTACTCGTAGCCTGTGTAGAAGCTGGTTGTATGCTTCCAAAAGGAGACATCGATGGACATATCGGAACAACTGAACCTCTCGAATACGACGCAGGAAGAGATCGAGCCATTTCTGGAAGTCACACCTGCCCTGATACAGAAGCGCCGCAGCCAGGCTCGCATCATCTTCGATCGTTTTATACGCAACAAGGCAGCCATCGCTGGTGCGGTCTTCTTAATCCTCCTGTTCCTCTTCTGTTTCCTGGGTCCTACCATTACCGGCCATAACAACCCCAATGTTACGCACGTCACCAGCGTAAGTGACACACTTGCCGGTCCCTCCTGGAAATATCCTTTCGGCACCGATGACGTTGGCCGCGATACGATGGCACGTGCGATGGTAGGCGGGCAGACCTCCCTCATCGTTGGCCTGCTCTCGATGCTCATGGCTATCGTTTTTGGCATTGGCATCGGCTCATTCGCTGGCTACTATGGTGGCATCGTCGATAACCTCCTGATGCGTTTCACGGATGTTATCCTGGCGGTTCCCTTCTACCTCCTGCTCTTCGTGCTTTCGGCCACCTTTACCGATGGCACGCCGAGGAGCGTGATTTTCCTGATAGCAGCCTTTGGCTGGACCTATACCGCGCGCCTGGTGCGTGGAGAATTTCTGGCTTTGAGGGAGCGCGAGTATGTCCTGGCGGCCCGTACTATCGGGGCAAAAAACTTCAGTATTATGTTTCGCCACATTCTGCCCAATGCTGCCGGGCCGATTATCGTCAGCGCCACCCTGCTGGTTGGTACCAATATCATTACCGAATCGGTGTTGAGCTTCTTTGGCTTTGGCATTCAGCCGCCGGCTGCCAGTTGGGGCACCATGATTGAGGTGGGGGACAACCTGATTGATGTCGATCCCTTGCTTGTCTTCATCCCAGGCCTGCTCATCTTCTTTACGGTGCTCAGCTTTAACCTCGTCGGCGATGGCTTGCGCGACGCACTTGACCCCTACATGACGGAACGCTAATGTGGCGGAAGGAGTAAAAACTTGGGTGAAAATTTGCTGGAGGTGCAGGACCTCAAGCTCTACTTCAAGGTGAAGGCCGGTCACGTACACGCGGTGAATGGCGTGAGCTTCTCGGTGAAGCCCGGCGAGAAAGTCGGGGTCGTCGGTGAAAGCGGCTGTGGCAAAAGTGTGACCGCTCTCTCGATCATGCGCCTGATACCTCAGCCTCCCGGCGAATACGCCGGTGGCAGTGTCCTTTTCCAGGATGAAGACCTGCTGGATTTGTCGGAAAGCCAGATGCGCAAAATCCGCGGCAGCAAAATCGGCATGATCTTTCAGGACCCGATGACCTGCCTGAATCCCACCATGCCCGTTGGCTCGCAAATCGCCGAGGGGCTGCGCATCCACCTGAAATTGAGCAAAGACGAGGCCCTTAAGCGGGCCATTAGCCTGCTAGATCAGGTGGGTATTCCAGATGCTGCTCGTCGCATCAATTCCTATCCACACCAGTTTAGTGGTGGTATGCGCCAGCGTGTGATGATCGCTATTTCCCTGGCCTGCAATCCCAAACTCCTGATCGCCGATGAGCCAACCACCGCCCTCGATGTTACGGTGCAGGCGCAGATACTCGAACTGATCAACGGTGTCTGTAATGAATTTGGCACGGCAGTGATCCTCATCACGCACGATCTCGGCGTCGTTGCCGGTATGACCGACCGTGTGGTGGTCATGTACGCGGGCAAAGTGGTCGAAACCGCGCCAACCGATGAACTCTTTGCCAATCCGCGCCATCCCTACACACTTGGCCTGCTGGAATCAGTTCCACGGCTGGATGAGCAGCGCAGCAGCTCATTAAAAACCATTGAGGGCGCGCCCCCCGATCTGGTTAATCCGCCCACCGGCTGCCCCTTCATGCCGCGTTGCGCCTTCGCCCGCGCCATCTGTCGCACCATGCCTCCACTCGATCCCCTACCTGGCATTGCTGCTCATCGCAAAGCCTGCTGGGTAGATGTAACCGACCCCAAAGAGCAGGCTTACGCACAGCAACGACGACAGGCGCGTCTGGATGCTATGCAGGCAACTCTAACAGCAGCGGCAGGTGAAACTGCTCAATCAGCATCGTAAGGAGTAGTAGCGATGGTAGATACAGTAGTTGCGAGCAAAACCATGCTCGATGTGCGCGACCTTAAGATGCACTTCCCGCTGACACAGGGCATCATTGTCCAGCGCAACGTGGGCTACGTCCGTGCGGTCGACGGCATTAGCTTTAGCATTGAGCGCGGCAAGACAATGGGCCTGGTCGGTGAAAGTGGTTCCGGCAAGACCACTATCGGGCGTACCATTGTGCGCCTGTATAAGCCGACCGATGGCCAGATGCTTTTTGAAGGCCAGGACCTGGCAAAGATGGAAGGCGAGCAACTGCGTCAGATGCGCCGCAAAGTGCAGATGATCTTCCAGGACCCCTTTGCCTCACTCAATCCTCGCTATACTATTGGGTCGCTGGTTGCCGAGCCGATGCATGTCTATCACGTCGCATCGAGCAAAGAGATTTGCGAGCGCACAGAGGAACTCTTGCGCGTCGTCGGGTTGCGTCCCGAATATATCGACCGCTATCCGCACGAGTTTAGCGGTGGGCAGCGCCAGCGTATCGCTGTGGCGCGTGCTCTCGCCATCAACCCGGAGTTCGTGATTGCCGACGAGCCGGTCTCGGCGCTGGATGTCTCCATTCGCGCGCAGGTACTCAACCTGCTGCAGCGCCTGCAGCAGCAGTTTAATCTGACCTACCTCTTTGTCTCTCACGACCTCAGCGTCGTGCGCCACGTTGCGGACCGTATCGCGGTGATGTATCTGGGCAAAATCGTTGAACTGTCCGACCGCGAGGAACTCTACATCAGGCCCAAACATCCCTATACAAAGGCCCTGCTCTCGGCGGTTCCCATTCCCGATCCTAAAATCGAGAAGCGTCGCCAGCGTATCATCCTCTCCGGTGACCTGCCCAGTCCGATTAACATTCCCAGGGGCTGTCGCTTCCACACGCGCTGCCCCATGGCCCAGCAGATTTGCCGCGAAGTGGAACCCGCCTTTGAACGCAAAGAGGGCAACAATCACTATGCCGCCTGCCACTTCTCTGAGGAAGTCAGCGCAATTTAAGCAACGTGTAGATACACAAATGGCACGCCGACCAGCGTGCCATTTGTGTATCTACACGTTGCTTCATTCCCATTTGAACGTGCGAACGGCGACGGCCAGGATCACAACGGCCCATATGCTCAGGACGAGCAGGGCAAAGCCGGGGAAAGCGGCTCCATTGGTCATGGCAGCCTGAAGCGCCTGGGTGAGCGCTGCCGCAGGCAGTATCTGCGCGAAGGCTGCCAGCGCCGCCGGAAGGTGGTTGAGCGGCAGAATACCGCCTCCGAGCAGGACAAAGAGCAGGAAGAGGGCGTTGGCCCCCGCCAGGGTCAGTTCGGCCCGCAACGCCCCCGCCATTGCCAGCCCCAGCGCAGCGAACATCACCGTACCCAGCGCGATAACCAGCAGCGCCAGCCCGGCGTTTCCCGCAGGACGCCAGCCATAGAGCAGTACTGCGACGCCCACCAGCAAGATCACCTGTACCACCTCCAGCACAAGAATGGAGAGAATTTTTGCCACAACCAGTCCGCCGCGTGATAGTGGAGAGCTTCCCAATCGTTTCAGCACACCGTAATAGCGTTCGTAGGCTGTTGCAATGCCCAGGTTCACCATCCCCGCCGCAATAATCGCCAGCGCCAGGATGCCTGGCAGCAGGAAGTTGATCGCGCTGCCGTTGGCTGCCGGTATAATGTTCAGCGACGCGAAAAAGATCAGCAGCAGCACGGGAACGATCAACGTCACCAGGATATTCTCGCCGCGCCTCAGTGTGAGCAGCAATTCATATTGTGTCTGCTTGAGAATTTGCCTGCTCAATGGTGCGGCCCCCGTTTTGACGCTGCTGTTGTAGGTGTTTGTCGTTGTTGTCGCCATGGCTATTCCCTCACCTCCGTTCCCGTCAGTCGCAGGAACAGGTCTTCCAGTGAGCCGTGCCCCACGCGCAGTTCAGAGAGGGTAATAGTGTTGTCGCGCAGCCAGGCCGTCAGCTCGGCGAGCAGCGTAGAAACTGCTGCTGCCTCGGTTACATCGATGACGTAGCTGCCGGGACGCACCTCCTCGGCTTTGCTCACTGAAGGCAGCGTTGCCAGTTGCTGGCAATCCAGTCCAGAAGGGGCGACAAAGCGGACGATGGTTGCGTTCTGGCCTCCTGTGAGATTCGCGGGCGTGTCCAGCGCGATCAAACGCCCGTGATCGATGATTGCCACGTGGTCAGCCAATCGCTCGGCTTCATCCATCAGGTGTGTTGTCAGCAGGACAGTGACGCCTCCGCGTTGCAGTTCGCGAATAATCTCCCACGTGGCAAGCCTTGCCTGTGGGTCCATGCCCGCCGTCGGCTCGTCCAGGAAGACAAGCCGTGGATTGCCCACCAGGGCGACTGCTAGCGCGAGGCGGCGCTTCTGGCCACCGGAAAGCCTGCGGCATCGTGTCTTTGCGGCATCGCTCAAGCCGACTCGTTCAAGCAATGCATCGACACTCTGTGGCTGTGCGTAATAGCTCGCGAACAGGCGTAGTACCTCGCGGGCCGTCAGCGCGGGATATAATCCATCCTGCTGCAACATCACGCCAATTTGAGGCTTCAGTGCTGTCGCGTCGCGTATCGGGTCAAGCCCCAGCACGCGCACCTTTCCCTCGTCGGCTTTGCGATAACCTTCCAGCGTCTCAACCGTCGTCGTCTTGCCGGCACCATTTGGTCCCAGCAGCGCAAAAACCTCGCCTGTTTGCGCGGTAAATTGTAAATGGTCAACGACTCGATGAGAGCCGTAACTTTTACTAAAATTCTCAACGACAATCGCCATATTCTCCGGGGTCTGCCCTACCGGGAAAGGTTTGCCGCGTGTCGTTGTCTGCGCCTCAGCAGACATTGCTTGTTACTCCTTCATAGCAATAAATACCGGCAGGTAATCTAAACCAACCTGCATATACAGTACAGCAGTTGCAAATTTCTGGCAAGTACACAGTCAACTTCTCTTTTCCTACTGAGCTTTAAAACTTTTTTACCTGCTCATCCGTGACTATTGTGGATGGTACCTCTTCCTTGTGGATAAGGATTGTTGACATGCCATCCCTGTATCATAATAGTGATAAAGGAGAACAAGAATGGTAGGTATTCTCTGGGCCGTCGTTGTCGTCCTGGTTGTCCTGTGGTTGCTTGGCTTCTTCGTCCTGCATGTATCGAGTTTCCTGATTTATCTGCTTCTCATTGTGGCAGTCATCGTTCTTCTCTACAATCTCTTTGTCGGCATGCGTAGACGTGTATAGAGAATAGAGAGATGCCAGTGCGGAGGGTTTACCCTGGACGGAGCTTGCCTCCGTCCAGGGTAAACCCTCCGCACTGGCATCTCTACGCATTGCTTCGCTTTTGCTCTCTTCTCCCGGCTATAAGCGCTATTTCCCACTGGATCTCGGCCAGTTGAAGACATTGAATGTTACTAGCGGGCTGCTGCCGGTTGCAACGGCTGGCGGAGTTATCCAGACGGTGGTATCACCATTCACCGCCAGGAACTGCGCGTTGTCCAGCGCGCTCCCGGTCGTTACAGGGATGCCTTCCACTGCATCATACATTTCATAACCGGTATCACTTTGCCAGAGCAGGAAACGCTGCCCCACCTGTAAGGATGCTGCATGCGAACCGATAATCGTTGGCTGCTGCGTACTGCCATCGAGTGCGTAGGAGAGGATGGTACCATGTACAGCTTCGTCGATTTGTGCTTCATAGATTGCCTGATCTGCCCGGGAAACTGTGGGAGCAGTGGATATGGGAGTCGGAGCTACTGTAGCTGTCGCTTTTGTTGTATCCGTCGTAGCTGCTGGCACGGTAAGCGTATTGATATCGGCAGTGCTCAAAAGGAAAAGCGTGTTATTGGCCATCTGGGGGCGGAACGACATACCATCCTGAGTAAAGGGTTGTTTGACCGTCATGAGATGATTTGCCCAGAATCCATGCGCCTTGCGTGGAGCGGTCAGCGTCAACTGTGTCCAGATATCACTGTGCATGAAACCATCATCTGTCTGCCATTCGTCAGCCCAGTAGATCTGGCTGCCATCATTGGTGGCTGTTGGCGAGGTGAGGATGTGATTGGCCTGGGCTTCCGCAATATCTACCGGTGCTGCCTTGCCGCCCGGCTGGTAGCTTACCAGATGTGAAGAACCATTGTTATCGATCATCGCGACCAGCAGACTATTCTGCGCAAACCAGATACCCTGAATGGGGGTATGCACCCAGCCGGGAACGAGGCTTTGATTGAAGGTTCCACTGGCCAACGTCACCGGTTTCTTCTGACCGGTGTTGGTCAGTTGTTGTATGGTTTGGAGCGGAAGGTAATTGAGACTCCACGAGCGAGCCAGTGACTTCTCTCCCGGCTTGAGGGGATTTTTTTGCTGCGTAGCGGATGGTACGTTGAATTGTAGCCAGACCAACCAGCCATTTTCACTGCCCAGCACAATCAGTGGCTCATCGACAGGAGTATCCAGCAAAGGTATGCTCAGCTGCGTCGTGCGATCAAGCTCTTCCAGCATCCATCCTCTACTTGCTGTATCGGCATAAGCAGTGTAGTAAATAGTGTTGCTATCAGCCACGGCGCTAACCACGTGATCATACTGCGTCGTCGTCGTATAAGGAACCCTGACAATGAAGGCTGGCTGGTCCAGGCTGGTACTCACCAGTGGGGAAGTCGTGGTATGGCCCAGCAGCAACAGTGAGGTGATGCCGCCCATCATGATCGCCATCAAAAACATGGCAGCCAGGCCAAGCACTGCCATCTGTGGTACCTGTCTGCGCTGCCGCTTCGTGTGGCGCTCGCGCAGAACGGGCAGTGGCCCGGTCTCTGCTGTTGAAAATGCAACGAGCGGGTGGGTGTCGGGGGCATGGCGCAGGTGTTCCTGTACATATGGTTTGAGAAACTCTGGAGGAGGTGGAGTGGCAGAGGCCGAACGTTGCAGGAAGCGTGTGTGTTCGGCGGCCAGCGCTTGCATCAGCTTCGCGTGCATATCCGCTGGTGGCTCAAGCACAGAAATGGAGCGAATCTGCTCCCCGAGAGATCGATAGCGAGCAAGCATCTCTCGACACGACGCACACTGTGCTAGATGTGCATCGAGTTCGGCAGTCTCAGTAGTCGAGGTAGCGTTATCCTGTAGGTCGCGATATGCGGCGATCAATGCCTGTGCCTGATTACAATTCACTCGTCGCTCACTTCTTGTTGATAAAAGCTAATAAACCGCTCGCGCGCCCGCATCAATCGCATTTTGACGGCGGACGGGCTGATGTTCAATACCTGCGCGATCTCCGCGCAGGAAAAGCCATCGTTTTCGTATAGCCATAAACAAACGGCATATTTCTGCGGCAGCTTGTTAAACACACGCTGAACTATTTCGCGGTCTGCCACCCGGCTCTCGAAGACGCCGCCATCGTACCCATTGCGCTCGTACAGCGCGCTGACCGAACTGGCGCGTCCCTCGCTCACCTCATCGCTGGCGCTCATACCTTCCGTCGCCGTACCACCGGAGTCGGAGAGCATGCCCGCGCCGATACCCCGGTCTTCATTGAACAGTGAGAGCGGTAGCCAGGAGATCAGACGTCTCCGCCGTAACGAATCGGTCGTCGTATTAGCGGCGATGCGATAGAGCCAGGCCGAAAGCGCCCCCGGCTGTACGACGGTACCACCCAGCAGGGCACGGTAAGCTTTCACGAAGACATCCTGCGTCAGGTCATACGCCTGTTCCCGGTTCCCGATCAGGTGATAGATGAAGTTCGTAATGGGGGCCTGGAAGCGCAAGAAAATTGCTTCAAAGTCCGCCACATCCACCTTCTGTACCTTTTCCTGTGGGGCAACTACCGTCACCTCAGCAGAGGTATCGACCACTTCCCCACCAGCCTTACTATTGTCCTGTTCTACCGGCAGAGGAGTCGTTGGGCGGCTCCTGCTTTCGCGTTCCGTCTCCAGAACCGACTGCAAACCGCTATTCGTATTGTACAAACGGATAGAGGCATCCATTGGTTACATCAACCTTCATTCTGCGTTTCGACGAGTTTTCATAATACAACATATCTATTATAACGTAGCATAACATACACACAGCAAAAAAGCTGTGAAGCAGCAGACATTACGGTTACTATTGTATCAGATACGGCAACCCCTTTGCGAATTTTGCCCTCATTTTTCCTGGGCCAGTGTATCGGCATCGGTTGCCTGGGCGACCTCCTGTTTCACCCTCGTGATGAGATTCGCTGTTCTATCGAAGTCAAAAGACTCAAGCCCTTGAATGCCTAAGTCATTTCTCAGGAGAAGTAAGGCATAGTTACGCCATTTATATAAGTCCTGGGGTCGACTACCCCGTCTTTGCCAGTCGAGACACGCTCGGCGAAGGAGCATGATGGCTCCTCGTGTACTGGTTTCTGCGCACATGCCGCCCGTAGAATAAAACCAATCATTCAGTTGGTGGGCAATTTCACCGGCTGCCTCCGGTGTGAGAGGCTCACGTGCTTTATGGGATAATTGCCCGATAATCTCGAAGACTCTGGGGTAGGACTCAAGGCGCGTCTTGAAGATTTCCGTCTCGTAGGTTGTCTTCAGTTCCGTTATCCATCTCTGTTGCTCATAGCGGAATTTTTCTAGCTCTTGTTGGAGCTCCCTTTGTGTATTTTCTTGCTCCTGTCGGAATCGTGCTTGCTCCTGTTCTTGTTCGTGTCGGAAGGTTTGTTCGTTTTGCTTCAGTTGCCTGTGACTGATGAAAAGTGTGGTTATCGCTGTTACAAGGGCAACAACAATGGTAATAATACCAGAGAGCAGAACAGTTTCAATTTGAACAGACATTGGATTTCTCTAATTTGAGCGAGCAATACGTCTGGTTTCATCAGAGGAATGTCCTCTAATGGCAGAGACTTCATTTCTCTGTTCCCAACGTAGTATATATGACTGAGCAGGCTCTGTCAAAGCTAATCTATCTTGAAAGCTGCCCTTGACGAAATAATTAGGGTGTGCTAATATCTGAGTAAGGAAGTCGGATATAAGATTGGTCACTTCCTTCAAGAAATGGAGAAGAGGGCTATGAGTCTTTTTCAGACACACGGAAAATGCTCTTGTTGTGATACGTCGCTCACGACGTGGCGTACCTCTACATGTTCTCGCTGTGGCAAAAAGCTGTGTGGCCATTGCGCGCGTTTGCTGAGAGCGCCCCACAGCTCTGTACTTATCTCGGTCTGTGATGCCTGTTGGGATGCGAGCATGACATTGATCCCGGCTGCGCGGCACTCCTCGCAGCAGGCAGGGCTGTCCGCGAGAAGGTAGGCGCTCTCCCGGCTCATAGAGTAGATGCATGCCTGGACAGTTCAGGCATTGCCGAAGATATACGCGGCAGCAAAGACGAGCGCGCCGCTTCCCACCACCTGAACCATGGAGATCAGCCAGTTCGTCCCGAAGAAGCGATGACGTATGGCGGCAATCACTATGAGTTCAAAAGCAACCACCACGTATGCAACGGCCAGGGCAATATGCAGATTGCTGATCAGGAAATGGCAAAGTATGCAGCGCCCCTCCAAAGAAGGTCATGAGACCGGTAATCCCTCCCCGGATAATCGGACTGCCACGCCCCGTCAGCTCACCATTATCTGATAGCGCCTCTGAAAAAGCCATACTGATGCCTGCGCCTGTCGCGGCGGCAATGCCGACAAGGAAGGCATAAAAGGTATGGTGCGAGACGAAGGCCGTGGCAAAAATAGGGGCCAACGTCGAGACGGAGCCATCCATCAATCCTGCCAGTCCAGGCTGCACTACACGCAACAGAAAATTGCGGGAAGAGACATCTTTTGTTCTGAGGGCATGGAACAGTTCAGCCAGCTGCCCCCAGGTGGTTTCGGGTACAGCCTCGGCCATAGTATCACCCTCAGTTCTTTCAAGTTTATCCGGCACAGAGGTCTGATTCTCGACGCTGCTGGCACTATTTACCTCTGTATTTTGCTCCGCCATAGTAAACTCCTTTGATATGCAAAAGAGCCAGAAAAAGCTCTCTTACTCGTTTGAATGAATCTATAAAAAGAGCACGAAGAAGCCCTCTTATTCGTTGATTTGTACTGCACATGACGGGCAGAGGCCATATAACCTGACCTCATACGTCCCCAGCCTCATTCCTGTTGCGAGCGCGGCCTGCTCTAAAGTTTCCGCTGATACGAGGACATCAACAGGCACATCCAGCAATGCGCCGCAGTTGGTGCAGATAGCGTGGTCATGGCGAGAGATGCGTCCATCATAACCGGTGCAGTCGTCGCTGCGTCCAACCTCTTTGATATAGCCCTCTCTGACTAACGCGTGTAGGATGCGGTAGACGCTGGCAAGGCCAATTTTTGGCTGTGTAAGCTTCACCGCCTCGTAGATTTCCTGTGCCGTCGGGTGATTGTACGCCGCTCGCACCGTAGCGAGCACTGCCTGCGCATTCCTGTTCAGTTGTGTTTTAGCCTTTGTTTGCATATTAGGGTGTCCTAATAATGATAATCATTCTCATTTTTCTGTTGATATTATAGGATAATGTGAAAGAAAATGTCAAGATTTTTAGTACGCTGATCTATGCTTCACCCAGAAGCAGGTGAATGATTGACAGAAATTCGTCCAGTTCGATGGGTTTACCGAGGCCGATAATCTGGCGTTGCGTGATTTCGCGGTAAGGCATGTGCTTGCTTGCTGTCAGCAGCAGGGCCGGGATGTTCTCAAAAAGAGGGTCGGTGTGCAGCCAGTCATAGAGTTCGATCCCGTTCAGCCCGGGCAGGTGATAATCGAGTACGAGCAGGTCAGGTTTCACGCGCTGGACAAGCCGCGACACCTGTGAGGCGCTGGCAGCGACCACCGGTCGATAGGGTGTTTCTGAGGATATTGCTTCAGCGAGGACAGAAGCAATATCGCCATCGTCATCAACAATGAGAATCGTTTTAGTAACTATAGGCAAGTTAGTATTTTGCTCTTCATCCATACTCCCCCCATCGCCTCCTTCTTAGCATCAGAGTTATATTTCTTAATTATACTACGGCTATAATGCTTTTGAAGTTTCCTGAGATGGGAAAAGTGTATTTCTGCTACTGAAGATCAGGCAGTCCACTGCCTGTAAAAAATAAAACCGTCTCTTCAGAGGGAGATAAAACGTCGTGTGCCAACAATCTATGATATGCTGCCAGTGTGGCTGCCGCCTCCAACGAGATCAGGATGCCCTCGCGCCGGGCCGCGTAGTTCTGCATTTCCGACATTTCCGCGTCACTCACTGTCAGAGCCGTGCCACCACTATCCCGCACCGCTTGCAGGATCAAGCGATCTCCTATGGCTGAAGGCACACGCAGGCCGGCCGCTGCTGTGTGCGCTTCGCAGGCAGGCCATGCCTCTGCTTCATCCTGTCCCTGCACGAATGCTCGTACCAGGGGAGCGCATCCTTCCGCCTGCACAATAATCATCTTCGGTAAATGCTTATTCTCCAACCAGCCCAGTGTGTGGAGTTCCTGGAAGGCTTTCCACATGCCCACCACACCGGTGCCACCGCCAGCAGGGTAGATGATGGCTTCGGGCAGGTGCCAGCCGAGTTGTTCGGCCAGTTCCAGCCCCATCGTCTTTTTCCCCTCCACGCGGTAGGGTTCGCGCAGCGTGGCGACATTGAACCAGCTTCGTTCTGCCGCCACCTGTGCCGCCAGTTGCCCGGCATCGCTGATCAATCCCGAAATCAGCGCCACTTCGGCTCCATAAAGCGTTGCCTGCCGGATACAAGCCTGCGGTGCGTCTTGTGGGGCGGAGACATACGCGGGTAAACCGGCACGAGCCGCGTAAGCAGCCATCGCCGCCCCGGCGTTCCCGGCAGTCGGCGTCACCAGTCCCTGTACGCCCAGTTCTAGAGCGCGTGAGACGGCAGCAGCCATGCCTCTAGCCTTGAAACTGCCGGTAGGATTCTGCCCTTCGTCTTTCACCAGCAGCCGCGCACCTTTCTCCAACCCTTCAGGGGCCAGTTTCGACGCGGCCAGCAGGGGCGTCATCCCTTCGCCCAACGTCAGCACATTGTCGGGGAAGCGCACCGGCAACAGTTCATGGTAACGCCACATTGTCGCCTCCCGCCCCGCAATCTCCTCCCGCCTCACGTTCTGCCCTACAGCAGCCAGATCATACTGCGCTAGCAGCGGCCTTCCACAGCATGGGCTCAAGCTCCAGAGTTGATCGGCATTGTACTCGCTCTGACAGACGCTGCATATTAAGTGAGTGAGATAGCTGTAATGAGTGTTCATAAACATAATATAGCACTCCATTGAAAACCGGCTCGCACATGTCATCCTGAGCGCAGCGAAGGATCTAAGGCAACTACGTGGTCGGCATCACAAAAAAGAGATTCTTCGCTGCGCTCAGAATGACATGCGGAAGGGCCATTTTCAAAGCTTGCCATTCCTCCTCGTTTCTGGTACCATGTATGCATGAGCGAGAAACCTCTGCAAAGCATACAGCTGGGACCTGGCTGGAATATTGTCGGCCACGAACACTCCGTTGATTTGTTGCGCCGCACCCTTGCTGCCGAGCAGGTGCGTCATGCCTACCTGTTCTCCGGCCCCGAACATATCGGCAAAACGTTGCTGACGCATCGGTTCGCGCAAACCCTGCTCTGCACCGGTGGCCCTGATGCGCGTGTTGCTCCCACCGACCCGTGCAATACCTGTCTCTCTTGCCGCAAGGTGATGCATGGCAACCATCCCGACCTGCATGTCATTCGCCGCCCAGCCGATAAGCAGTTCATCCTGATCGAGCAGATACGCGCCCTGCAAAGCGACTCGGCGCGCAAGACGCTAGAAGGGCGTCGCAATGTCTTTATCATCGAGGGCGCGCACGAAATGAATTTACAGGCCGCTAATTGCCTGCTCAAGACGCTGGAAGAACCCGAACCTGACGTCGTCCTGCTACTCACCACACCTGACCCCGGCCTGCTCCTGCCCACTATCCTCTCGCGGGTGCAGCCCGTCACCATGCACCTGCTCACCAACTCGCACATCCAGACCGCTCTAGAACAGCAGTGGGAGGTTGAGCCACAGGAAGCTGCGCTAATTGCTGCCCTCGCCGCCGGACGCATGGGCTGGGCCGTGCAGGCCGTTGAAGATGAAGACCTGCTGGCGGAGCGTAAGGAGCAGCTCAACCTGCTTGCTACGCTGCCAGCCGTCGGCAAAGTACAGCGCTTCGAAATTGCCGGGCGTCTGGGCGGCGACTCCGATAAGACGCGCTCCCTGCTCGAACTCTGGCTGCTCTGGTGGCGCGACCTCGTGCTCACTGCCAACAAATGCCTCGACCTCACCGTCAACGTCGACATGCGCGACCTCTTAAAAACGCAGGCCGCAAAACTTGGCTCCAGCGAGTGTGAGCGCATGGTACGCTCTATCCTGCGCACCCTCGAAGTCTTAGACCAGAACGTCAATGCCCGCACCGCCCTCGAAGTCCTGATGCTCGACATGCCTGCAATCAAGTAGCTTCCGTTGCTCTATACCATGAAAAACTAACCCAGGCATGTCATTCTGAGCGCAGCGAAGAATCTAAAGTACGCCGTGTTGATCATGTGGCTATCATAGATTCTTCGCTGCGCTCAGAATGACATGGCAGAGGATGTTCTCAATAATAAGCTGTTACGTGGTAAACTATGCTAAAGGAGGAACACTCTATGATGAAAACCGACTTCGAGACCATGCTTATTTCACAGGATGGTGGCGTGCTCACCATCACCATGAATCGACCTGATGTGCTCAACGCGGTCAACGATGTCATGCTTGACGAAATGTACGAGGCCCTTGAGGGTGCCGCGAGCAATGAGGAGGTGCGCTGCGTCGTGATTACGGGCGCGGGGCGAGCATTTGGTGCTGGTGCGGATCTGCGCGGCTTTGCCCAACTACATAGCAGCAGCGAGCCAATCAAGGTCAGCGAACACCTGCAAAAATATCATCGTATCGTCAAGACGATTCGCAACATGCCTAAGCCTGTTATTGCCGCTGTGCGTGGTGTAGCGGCTGGCGCATCGTGCAATCTGGCCCTTGCTTGCGACTTGCGCATCGCCGCCGATAACGCTCGCTTCATCGAAGCTTTTGCCCGTATCGGCCTCATCCCTGACGCCGGAGGCGGCTTCTTCCTGCCGCGCCTGGTTGGTTTCGGCAAGGCGCTGGAAATGGCAATGCTGGCCGATGAAGTGAGCGGGCCGGAAGCCGAGCGCATCGGGCTGGTCAACAAGTGTGTGTCGCTTGATGAGTTTGAGCAGGCCACACGGGAACTGGCGCAGCGCCTGGCAAAAGGGCCGACCCGCGCCTACGGCCTCATCAAAGAACTGCTGAACTCATCTATCCAGAGCGACCTGGAAACGACGCTGCAGCTGGAGGGTGCGCTGCAAGATATCGCCATCGAGACGGCAGATCATCGCGAGGGCGTAGCCGCCTTCTTGCAGAAGCGTCCTGCGAACTACACCGGTTACTGATAGCCGGGAGCAGACGTGGGAAGGGGCGGCATTGCGCATCGACAATCTGACGTACAGCAATATCCAGACACAGGGAGCGCGGCGACGCGAGTGGCTGCGGCAGCACAGTTCGCAGCATCTTGAGCAATCCGCCGCTCTCATCCTTGCCGCTCTGCGCGATCGTTCTCCCGCCGCCTCGCGCAGCGCTCTTGTACTCGGTGCAGGTGCCTGCACCGAGGTGCCACTGGCCGACCTCGCCCGTACCTCCGACGAGGTCGTGCTGGCCGATTTTGACCTGGCCGCCATGCAGCAGGGCCGCGCCGAACTCGCCTCGCCCGCGCTGCGTCGCAATGTGCGCCTGTTACAGTGCGATCTTACAGGTGGTGTTAGCACCAACCTTCAGCAGATCATCTCGCGCCAGCCCTGGCAGCAATTTGTCGCGCATGGGGCGAGAGCAGTCTTCGATGCTGCCGCTTCCTGCCTCGATCAATGCCCTGCTCCCAACCCTCCTCAGATAGCGGGCCTGTACAGGGGTGAATACGGGCTTGTTCTCAGTTCGCTCGTCCTCACCCAGCTTTTCAGCTATCCCCTGCTCGACCTGCTCGATGCCATCCAGCATGCTGCTCCTGAACTCATCAGCGAACAGGAGCGCCACCATCGCTACCAGCAGGCAGCGCAGTCCTTCCGCACTCGTATCATCCTGGCGCATCTCAACCTGCTTCACGAATTGGTGGACGTGGGCGGCCTGACTGTCTTGCTCAGTGACATACGTGGTTTCGCCTTCAATGTCTACGGCACGGACCATGATGCACGCCACCGCCGCAGCATTCCCCTCGTTCCCCGCGCCACCTTCGATCTTGTGCGGGAGCGTTTTACTCTCAAAGAGGAAGCCCACTGGGAATGGCTCACCGACCTCCCACAAAACGAGAAGCTCGGACGTGGCTACGAAGTCGTGGGCTACATCCTCAGCCCTAAATGAGAGCGGAGGTGAGAGAATATGTCAGTAGAAGAGAACAAAGCTCTTATACGCCGCGTCTTTGACGAAGCGCTGAACGCTGGCAAGCTCTCCCTGCTCGACCAGCTTTTTGCCAGCGACTTCGTTGATAACGCCACCCCCGAACAGCTTCCCGGCCCGCAGGGTGTCAGAAACTACTTTCAGGCCGTCCGCACAGGCTTCCGCGACATGCACGTCACCATCGACGACCTGCTGGCCGAGGGCGATAAGGTAGTGGTGCGCACTACCTGGCGCGGTACACACCTGGGAACTTATGAAGGCATTGCTCCGACGGGTAGGGCCATCAACAGAACCATGATCCAGATTTTCCGCGTTGCTGAAGGCAGAATTCAGGAAGAATGGTCGGAGGGAACAGGCCTGTCTGAGTTTATTGCAGCACTTTGATCATTCGTTTCTCCCGCAAAATTTCTGTTGCAATTTTCTCTCTATTAGAGTATACTTGACATATCGCATAGAGCAAGTCGCACGAGGGACGAGTACACGCAAGGTGCGAGAGGCAGCGAGCCGGAGATGGTGAAAGCCCGGCATCCGCTCCACGTGGAATGCCACCCTCAGATCTCAGGTAAGCGAATTTGAGATCACGATGCGAGACGAACGCTACCCGACCTTATCTGAAGATGTTATCGAGCTATGGGTAGTCAGTAATCTTCGCCGGTAGCCTCCCGTTATCAAGAGGCGGGGCATCGAATGTGTGCCTGTTTAGCAATCTGTCATCATGAAGCTACCACGCATTGCATTCCGTGCCTGTCGAGTGGGAAGTCTGCACGTTTGTTATGTGCAGTCCACTTCCAATCAGGGTGGTACCACGGGCCACAAGATGTATATTCAGCCCGCCCCGGAATTGTTCCGGGGCGGGCTTTTTATGTGTCCACATAACGAAAGGAGCGGGAGTGCAGAGGGCAGCAGCCCTTTGCCGGAGTTTTGGGGTGTCCCCAAATTGCCCCTCTCAATCTATAGAAATGTGGGATAAAAACAAGAAAGGAGCGTATTATGACGGGAGACGAACTACGACAATCATTTCTGGAATTCTTTATGGAGCGCGGTCACGCGCTGATTCCATCGGCTCCGCTGGTGCCGGAGAACGACTCGACCGCCCTTTTTAACAGCGCGGGCATGCAGCCGCTGGTTCCGTTCCTGCTGGGCGAGAGCCACCCGCTGGGTCGGCGGCTCACCAATGTGCAGAAGTGCCTGCGCACCGACGACATCGAGGAGGTGGGCGATGCCAGCCACAACACCTTTTTCGAGATGCTCGGCTTCTGGTCGCTTGGTGACTACTGGAAACAACAGTCGCAGCGTTGGACGCTGGAATGGTTCACGGAGGTGCTGGGGCTGGAAAAAGAGCGCATCTCCGTAACAGTCTTCGCGGGCGATGAACTGGCTCCATGTGATGAGGAGGCGGCTCAGGTCTGGCGCGAACTGGGCTTTCCAGAGGAGCGCATCTACTACCTGTCTCGCAAAGACAACTGGTGGGGACCCGTCGGCGAGACCGGTCCCTGCGGCCCCGATTCCGAACTGTTCTATGACACAGAGTTGCCTGCCTGCGGTCCCGATTGTCGACCCGGCTGTAACTGTGGCAAATATGTCGAGATCGGCAACAACGTCTTCATGCAGTACAATAAGACGCTGGAAGGGACGTTCGTGCCGCTCAAGCAGCGCAACATCGATGTGGGCCTCGGTCTGGAACGCATCCTGAGTATGCTTCAGGGAGCCGAAGATGTCTATGCGACCGATCTCTTCCTGCCCATTGTGCAGCGCATCCAACAATTACGCCAGGGTCATGAGGCCAGGACAAGACTTTCGCCCGAGCAGGAGCAGCAATTGATGCGCATCATTGCCGATCACCTGCGTGCGGCCACCTTCATCATTGCCGATGG
Organism: uncultured Chloroflexia bacterium; assembly: GCA_963736995.1. Lineage (GTDB taxonomy): Bacteria > Chloroflexota > Ktedonobacteria > Ktedonobacterales > Ktedonobacteraceae > CADDYT01. Next base: position 58,526 of record CAVTRB010000002.1, on the reverse strand, counting down.
CATCGTACCGAGCAACGTGGAGCAGGGTTATATCGGGCGTCGCTTGATTCGTCGTGCAGTGCGCAGTGGTCACGAACTTGGCCTGCCAACGCCCTTCACTGCTGAAGTGGCGCAGTCAGTCATTGATCGCTTTGCTCCAGTCTATCCTGAACTGGAACAGCGCCGCGCCGCCATTCTCAATGAGCTGACCCGCGAGGAGGAACGCTTCGCACGTACGCTGGCGAAAGGGCTGCGCGAATTCGAAAAGCTGGAGGAGCGTATGCGAACAAACGGGGAGACGACCCTTTCCGGGCAAGACGTGTTTCATCTCTTCGATACCTTTGGCTTTCCACCGGCGCTGACGGCGGAACTGGCGCAGGAGCGCGGCTTGCAGGTCGATATGGAGGGCTTCAACGCGCTTTTCAGGCAGCATCAAGAGCGTTCACGACAGGGGGCGCAGAAGAAGTTTGCCGGTGGACTTGCCGATCATAGTGAAGCTACTACACGCTTGCACACGGCCACGCACCTCTTGCACCAGGCCCTGCGCGACGTACTTGGTACGCACGTGGGGCAGATGGGCAGCAACATCACACAGGAGCGGCTGCGCTTCGACTTCTCTCATCCACAGAAGTTGACCCCTGAAGAGGTGCGGCGTGTCGAAGAGATTGTCAACCAGCAGATCCAGCGCGACTTGCACACCTATATGGAGGTCATGCCCCTGCCACAGGCGCTCGATCAGGGCGCGCTCGCCTTCTTCGGCGAACGCTATGGCAACCTCGTTAAGGTCTACTCCATTGGCGATTACTCCAAAGAGGTCTGTGGTGGTCCACACGTGCAGCACACCGCCGGTATGGGACGTTTCCACATCACGAAAGCGGAGACCATCGGCCAGGGCATCCAGCGCATCCGCGCCGAACTCGTGCTGGAGCAGACAGCCGGACAAACAAAACGCGAAAAACAGCTTTCTTGATGTGTTTTGACGTAGAGAAGCAGGCAAACGCCGGGCGTTTGCCTGCTTCTCTACGTCAAAACACATCAATTTTTTTATGCGTTCGCAGCAGGCAGTTGTGCTATGTCGGCGAGGACTTTGTCGAGGATGGCGGCAGCTTCGTCGATCTCCTCTGCACTCAGGTTCAGAGGTGGAATCATGCGCAGGGTTGAGGTGCCGAGGTTGTTGAGCAGCAGGCCGTGCTCAATCGCTCTCTGCACGATGACGGGAGCGAGGTCGTTGCTGACGTTTACCGCCTGCATCAAGCCGATGCCGCGGGGGCTGTCGATGAAGGGATACTGCTCGCAGGCCGCTTCCAGTTTGCTGCGCCAGTACGCGCCCATCTTACTCGCGTTCTCAAGCAGGTTCTCGTCGAGAATGGTGCGAATCGTGGCTACACCGGCAGCCGTGGCGATAGGGTTGCCGCCGAAGGTTGTACCGTGATCGCCATACTCGAATATATCTGTGCGCGGCCCCGTTAGCATCGCACCAATGGGAATGCCGCCGGCCAGTCCCTTCGCCATGGTGACGATATCGGGTACGATATCATAGTTTTCCCAGCTAAAGAATTTGCCCGTGCGGCCCATGCCTGCCTGCACCTCGTCGCAGATCATCACCAGATTTTGCTCGTCGCACCACTCACGCACGCCCTGGATAAATTCCTGCGTGCCTGGCCAGATGCCACCCTCGCCCTGGACTGCTTCCAGCAGGATGCCCACCGTCTTCTCGCTCGTGGCAGCCTTGAGCGCATCCAGGTCGTTATATGCCACCTGCTTGAAACCATCGGGCAGTGGTGCCCATGTTGCCTGGTAGGAGGCCTGACCTGTTGCGGCAGTTGTCGCCAACGTGCGCCCGTGGAAGCTGCGCTCCATGCTGATGATCTCGAAAGCGCCGTTGCGATGCAGCCGCCCGTACTTGCGCGCCAGCTTGATGGCTCCTTCATTGGCCTCGGCCCCACTGTTGCTGAAGAAGGAGCGCATGCCACCGCTCACCTGCCCAAGCTGCTCGGCCAGTTCGATCTGTCGCACATTGTAGTACAGGTTGGAGACATGGACCAGTTGCTCCACCTGCTCCTGCACCGCCTTGATGACTGCCGGGTGGCAATGTCCCAGTACATTGACGGCAATACCCGCTACGAAATCCAGGTAGACCTTGCCATCTACATCCCAGACGCGCGTCCCTTGTCCACGTACCAGCGTAAGTGGCTGCCGCTTGAACGTTCCCTGGTAATACCTGTGCTCCAACTCTACCCAGTCCCGTTTGTTCGTCTCTGTGGTCGTCATGTGTGTTCTCACTTTCTGCCTTTGAGGATATACTTCGTTGTATTTCAACTAGCGCGTGTACAGGGTATTCTCGTCAATATAGCCGTGCGTCAGGTCGCAGCCCCAGGCTGTAGCTTCGCCGTCGCCGAGGTGCAGGTCGATCAGGATACTGACCTCTTTGCCTGCCATTTGCTGGCGCGCAGCTTGCTGGTCGTAGTCAGCCGCCATGCCTTGTTTCATCACCTGTACATCTCCGATGAAGATGTCATAGGTCTGCTGGTCTAATGTGCAGCCGCTGGCACCGAGGGCAGCTACGATGCGGCCCCAGTTGGGGTCGCCACCTGCAAGTGCGCACTGCCAGAGCGGGGAGAGCGTGATCGAGCGAGCAGCCTTCACCGCGTCGTCCCTGTTACGTGCTCCTCGTACATAGACGGCCATCAGCTTTGTCGCGCCCTCGCCGTCGCGAGCCATCTCTATCGCCAGGTATTGCGTCACCCGCCGCAGCGCCTCACGAAACGTGCTCGCTTCAGGATGCTGCCCGTTGATGGGGGTGTTGCCCGCCAGCCCGTTGGCAAAGAGCACGCAGGTGTCGTTGGTGGACATATCGCCATCCATCGAAATCATATTGAAGGAATCATCCACAGCCTGCTTCAGTTGCTCGTACATCCACTGCTGATCAAGGGCCGCATCGGTGGTCAGGTAGCAAAGCATGGTCGCCATATTGGGGTAGATCATGCCTGCCCCTTTGGTCGCACCGCCCAGCCGTACCATGCGCCCCTCGATCTCAAATTCCAGCGCGATGCGCTTGGGACGTGTATCCGTTGTCATGATCGCTTCGGAGAAAGCGTTCCCGTTCTCGCTGCTCAGTTCGATCCGGGCCACGCCTGCCTCAATCTTCTCCATCGGCAGTTGCCGCCCGATGATGCCGGTAGAGGAGCATATTACCATCGCATTCTCTAACTTCAGTTTTTGCGCTGCCAGTTCGGTCATACGAAATGCGTTTAGCAGGCCCAATTCACCCGTCGCGCAGTTCGCGTTGCCGCTATTGACAATCACCGCCTGCGACCTGCCACCTTTCAATCGTTCCTGACAGACCAGTACCGGGGCAGCGCGGGTATGGCTCGTCGTAAATGTTCCCGCCGCAACACAGGGCACATCTGAGGCCAGAATAGCCAGGTCCTTGATGCTCGCATCGGATTTGATGCCGCTGGCGATGGTGCCAGCGCGGAAGCCCAGTGGGGCCGTCACACAATTATCGATCACACGGAACGTATCGCTATTCGACAACGAAAAACCTCCTATCATGACAGGCTCCCGGCCTCCTACATACACCTGTTCCCAGTCAAATAAGACCAGACCACTATGGAACGGGAGCTCAGAAACCGGGAATCAAGAACTGCAAAGCTGGCTTCATTGTACAATGCAGAGCATAGCTGACACAACCCCTGTTTAGTGGGATATCTCTTCTGCATGGTCCGGTAAGCGAATGGGGGAACGCCTTAGCAGATGTGAGGTCAGCTATTCAATTTCATATAGACACATTTGGCTCTGAGGTTCTTGAGACAGGGATGGAAAAGAGCTAATTGGCCCAGCTTTGCCGAACGCTCCAGGCCGACCGCAAGCGGACAGTCCCACCCTCTCGGACTGTCCGCTTGCGGTCGGCCTGGAGCGAGGGATGGGGCTATTTGTGTCTTAGCCCTATCCCTCGCTCGTCCCACTATTATAGGGTGGTTGAAACTGGGGGGGCATGGCATAGGAGCCGCCGGGTTCGGGGAGCAGGTTGATGGTCCCATCTCTTTCTGTGCCGTTCATACCCAGACCCGCGCCTGCCACAACCTCGGTTGAGTAGTCTTGCTCCTCCTGGATGGGTTGGTTGAAGAGGGCCTCGAAGGTTGGCCCTTCCAGCGTCTCCTCTTTGATCAGACGTTCGCTGATCATGATGAGCCGCGTCTTGTTCTGGAGCAGGATGTTGTAGGCTTTGTCGAAGGCTTCCTGGATGATGCGCCGTATCTCCTCGTCTACCTCGCGGGCCGTCTGCTCGCTGTAATTGCGCTGCTCACCGAAGTCGCGGCCCAGGAAGACCAGTTCGTCCTTGTGGCCCAGCGCCATTGGCCCGATGCGACCGCTCATGCCGTACTCCGTCACCATCGAGCGGGCAATCTTTGTCACGCGCTCAATATCGTTGGAGGCACCCGTTGTGACCTCGCCGAAGATGATCAGTTCGGCCACGTGTCCGCCGAGGGCGTAGGCCAGCATGTCCTCGAACTGCGGCTTGCTCCACAGGTAGCGATCTTCCGTGGGTAGCAGCATGGTAAAGCCACCGGCCTGGCCGCGTGCCACAATCGAGACCTTATGCACCGGGTCAGTGTTGGGCAGCATGCGCGCCACCAGAGCGTGTCCCACCTCGTGATAGCCTGTAATCGCCTTCTCGCGCTCGCTGATGATGCGGCTCTTACGGGCCGGGCCAGCTACCACGCGGTCTATCGCCTCCTCCAGCTCGCTCATGCCAACCTTACGCTTATTGCGCCGCGCTGCCAGGATAGCAGCCTCGTTGAGCAGGTTGGCGAGGTCGGCACCGGAGAAGCCGGGCGTCTGCTTCGCCAGCGTCTCCAGCGAAACGTTGCCCTCCAACGGCTTGCCCTTGGCGTGTACCTGCAAGATGGAGATGCGCCCGCGAATATCGGGCCGGTCAAGCACCACCTGCCGGTCGAAGCGACCAGGGCGCAGCAGCGCCGGGTCAAGCACGTCGGGTCGGTTGGTGGCGGCGATGACGATGACGTTGGTGTTCGTGTCGAAGCCGTCCATCTCAACGAGAATCTGGTTCAGCGTTTGCTCGCGTTCATCGTGCGAACCGCCAAGACCCGCACCGCGCTGGCGGCCAACCGCGTCGATCTCATCGACAAAGACGATGCAGGGGCTATTGCGCTTGGCCTGATCGAACAGGTCGCGCACGCGACTCGCGCCCACGCCGACGAACATCTCGACGAACTCGGAGCCGCTGATACTGAAGAACGGTACACCTGCCTCGCCAGCCACCGCTCGTGAGATCAACGTCTTGCCAGTTCCTGGCGGGCCAACCAGCAGCAAGCCTTTCGGGATGCGCGCGCCGAGAGCCACGAATTTCTCCGGGAACTTCAGAAATTCCACGATCTCCTGCAGTTCCTGCTTCGCTTCCTCCACGCCAGCCACGTCCGCGAAGGTCACGGACGGTTTATTGCCCATGAACATACGCGCTCGGCTCTTGCCGAAGGAGAGCGCCTGGTTATTGCTTCCCTGAGCCTGTCGCATCATAAAGATTAGCAGGCCACCGATCAGGATGAAGGGAATTAGCCCGCCCAGGATATTCAGCCAGGCGCTCAACGCGCTGGGAGAGTCATATTGCAGTGAAAGGTACGGGTTACTGGTATAGTTAATGCCGTTGTCCTTCAGCACCTGCGTCACATCGAACGAATCGTTGACCGTCGCCGACTCTTTCGTCCCATTCGCCCGTGTGAGCGTCAGGAGGTCGGTGCCGACTTCCAACGTATCTTTATGACCGCTCTGCACGTCTGTCTTCAGATTGCTCAATACCGTCGATACCGTCACCGAATTTGTATCGGAAGTCGGTCGGAAGACGAACACAATGATCAGAACAAGGGCCAGGGCAATCAGGAGCCAGAAAAAACTCGTTCTAATCCATTTCCCGCTCGACATCGGGGCTCCTCTCTACATAAGACAGCAGTACATCTTCGTGTATGGCGTTAAAGAAAAACAATGTACTACCGTTTGGCATTCGCCTTTTCTATCGTCGCTTATTATAACATACTTTGCCTCAAGAGGTGAGCACTAATCTTACAGGCTCTCTATCGTTGTAGGGGAATCTGAAAGCCCGTAGGGGCGATGCCTTGTGCTCGCCCGCCGTACTCTGCAGAAACGGGCGAGCACAAGGCATCGCCCCTACGGACGGACATCCACCTCTTATACATATCGTTCAAGCCAGCGCAGGAGGCGGTGGTCGGCGTCGATGATGTGCTCCCACTCATCCAGGCCGTGCCCTTCACGGGGGTAAATGACCATTTCGACCGGCACGTTGCGTTCGCAGAGGGCGCGGTAGAAGGTGTATGCCTGCGCGACCGGCACGGCAGGATCGTTTTCGCCGTGCAGAATCAGCGTGGGTGTCTTCACCCGATTTGCGAAGGTGATTGGTGAGTGCTGGCGGTAGACATGCGGGCTGTTCGAGCGGGTCAACGAGCAGTTGCAGCACATCGGCATCGGGAATGTTGGTCTGGGCGTGCATATTGAGCCAGTCGGAGATGCCTGCTCCCATCATAGCTGCCTTGAAGCGCGTTGTCTGTGTCACGGCCCAGGCGCTGAGGAAGCCGCCGTTGCTCCAGCCGCCGATAGCGAGCCGGTTGCCATCAACCAGTCCCTGCGCGATCAGGTAATCGATGCCGGACAGAATATCCTGAAGATCTTTGCCACCGACATCTCCCATCACAGCATCGGCAAAGGCCGCGCCGTTGCCCCAGCTACCCCGATAGTTGACGCGCAGCACGGCATAGCCTGCCGAGGAGAGTATCAACGGGTAGCCACCTCCCCAGGTAGCGCAATAAGCCCCGGAAGGCCCACCATGCACGTCGACGAAGAGCGGCGGTAGCGGGTCACCTGTGTAGTTGATCGGGAGCGTGAAGAGCGCGTGGACAATGTGGCCGTCTATGCCGGGATAGTGGATGTGCTGGGTGATAGGCCATGCCCAGGTCTCCTCAGGAATGGGATTGAGACGTGAGAGTCGCTGCCACTCTATGCCCGGAATGTTGCCGTTCTCGCCTACGAGCTGCCCACTGTACACGTCAGGAGGCTGCTGTGGTGTGGAATGCACAGTGACAAATGTGCGCAAGTCGGGGGTAGGTGAAGGTCCAGGTTGATCCCAGCGCGTGGTGAAGTCGCGGTCGAGCACCGTAATCGTCCCGTCAAGCGTATCAAGAATGCCAAACTGGTGACTCACTTCATCGACGGCAGCGTAAAGCAAACGGCGACCTTCGGGGAACCAGGCACACCACGCCGGACTGAACGTAATGCCGGGTGTCAGATTGCGCGACTGGCCGTTTTCCAGCGAGAGCAGGTAGATATCACCAGCTCCACGCCCCGGATCGCTCCATTTCCCTGAAAGAAAGGCCAACTGCTTCCCGTCCGGTGACCACGCCAGCCCTCGCGCCTGCAAACTCACCGGAGCAAAATTCGTGAGCTGACGAATCGCTCCTCCATTAGCGTCAACGACCCCGATCTGGCTATGATACCAGCCCGTTCTCATCCGGCCTCGCCGAGTAGTACAGGGCAAATTGTTTGCCATCAGGCGACCATGCATACTCCCAGACGGTGATACCATCAGGCGTCACCGCCGTTGGGATATCGTCATCTACCCGAACCGTCCAGAGGCGGCGATGCCGTGCGTCGGCAGGCGTAAAAACTCTTGGATCGCTGCCCGGCTCCGCGCCTTCCATAGACAGAAAAGCGATGAGACTGCCATCGGGCGACCAGGCCAAGTCGCTTACACCATTGGGCATGCTGCATACCTGCCTGGCTTCACCTCCCGTGGCCGCAATGAGATGCAATTGAGGCCTGTCTTTTTCTCCCTCGCCGGTTGAGATAAATGCGAGTTGCGTGCCATCGGGCGACCAGCGCGGGCAAACATCGTCTTTTTTGCCGTGCGTCAGAAGCAGCGGCTGGCTGCCTGGTGCCTCTTCTCGCTCAACAGTCCAGATGCGCGTTCGTCCTTTTATTTGCCCTGGTGGGCATTCCCGCACCTCGAACGCGACGCGCTTCCCATCAGTCGAAAGATGCATATCGCCAACAAAACGAATCTCCTTCAGCCTTTCAGTAGTGATGGGAACACGCTGCTGTCTGTCAGATGTCATTATTTTCTGCCTCTTCCAGGATTGCATCGATTCTGCGTTTCAGGTCTTGAAGATCTTGACTGACTGCTTCCCACAGGGCATCCGGATCGGTATCGAAATATCTATGGGCGAGAATAGTGCGCATACCCTATGATTTCGGTCCACATGATTTCTGGATGTTGTTCTTTGAAGTCTGGAAAGTCACTTGCGATAGCGCGAGTTGCCTCTCCAATCACATAAAGATTATGGGTGACCCATGTTTGTACGAGTTCATCGTGATCGTATCTGTATCGCCCTTGCTGTGTATACTTCATGATACGTGCGATGGCATCTTGAATATCGCGCAATTGCTCAGATATATCTCTCACAGTGGAATAGCCTCTTGCAAGACACGCGCACGAATTCGCTCCCGAAGACCGCGCTCAGTCACAACATCTACTTTGTGATCAAGTAGCTCCTGCAAGTCCATCAGCAATCCTCCAAGATCGAAGAGGCTCCGTCCAGGTTCCAGGTCCACCAGTAAATCGATATCGCTTTTCGAGTCGTCCTGCCCGCGTGCAACTGATCCAAACACACGTACATTGTATGCACCGCGCTTTGCTGCGATGCGTAAAATGTCCTCACGCTTCTCCTCTAAAAGCTTATTAAGAGGCATGTGCCTTTCTCCTTGTGCTGTGGTAGTTTTGTTTTTCCTGATTATAACATAGATATCAGTAAGGGGCGTGAGTAGCGATGCCGACAATCTTTTGTTTTCACTGCCTGCTAAAGAGCGAGGAAAATCAGGCCATATGCCAGACCTCGATAATAAGCCATGTGGTACTAGATGCATTAGAAGTTCAATTGCTCAAAGCTTTTTGCTTCTCTCATGCAGTCTTGCATTGCGCAGTTCACTCCACTGCACTCTGGCAGTGCTCAAGTCTGCTCCCCATAAACGAGCACCATGAAGCAGCGCCCCTCGCAGGTCGGTTTCGTTAAGATCAGCATTTTGCATATCCAGCCCGCGCAGATCGAAGCCACGCAGGTCAAGCCCTCTCAGAGTTGCATAGCTCAATCGCGCTTCGGGGAGATCGACCCGGTTCGTTTCATTGTCTCCCAGGTTGGCATAGCTCAAATCGGCTCCATCAAGGTCGGCATGGTTGAGGCGAGCGCCACGCAAATCCGCATGCTTGAGATTCACTCCCCGCAGATTTGCCTCGCGCAGGTCTGCATCCCGCAGATTGGCTCCATGCAAATCAACGTAGGAGAGATTGATGCCTCTCAGGTTCCGTGCGCTCAAATCCAGCATGACACTGGACTCAACTGCATTGAGAAGCCGCTCAACATCTGCTCTTGTCAGGGGAACATCTGAGGCAACCATGCTCTTCTCCATAATCACGAGAAAAATATGTGTCGTGCTGTTCAATCCACCTGGAGTCATCTTCTCCACTGTCAAAAGCGCCGATAAATGGGGCCAGTGGATCGTTTGCTGGATCGTATGGCTTTGCATATACCTCTACATAAGAATCTGTTCGCTTAAGCTGTTCAACTGCTTCTGTTATCAGCTCAACGAGGAGCTCGTTCGGGTTTTGTCCATGTCTTGCCGCATGAGTAGCAATCTCAGCGTAAATATGGTCAGAAATCTGGAATGTATGGCCCATGTGTCAGTCTCCTGTGCTAGACCGCAAGCTCGAGGCTGCGGGCGGCTCGTTCACCATCAAGGATGGCGTGTTCCACGCGGCGGGGAGCGAGGCAGTCGCCGACGCGGTAGAGATGTTTGATTTTGCCCTGGAGTTGCTGGTAGAGGGTGTCGTTTGCGACCTGGGGGATAGCCATTACGGCGAGGGCGAGTGGCTCTAGCTGGCGCGGTTGCCCGGTGTAGTTGTTCATGATGGTGGCGCTGTTCGGCCCCAGACTGGCCAGGAAATGGTTGGGGGTGAGCCTGGCCCCTTTTGCCAGCATGCGACGATACCACAGTTCCAGGTCGAGAGTGATGCCGAGGTCGCCGCCGACATAGAATTGCCCCGTGACCACCTCGACGTTGCAGCCTTTTTCGGCCAGCAGTTCCGCGACGCTCGTTGCCTGGTGAAAGCCGATCTGGTCGTAAACCAGCACGTTTTCTCCTGGTTGCGCACTCTTCTCACCTAGCAGCACCTGCCAGACGGTTGCCACGTAAGGGAGATCTGCTCCTGGTACCGGAGGCAGGATGGGTGATGAACCGGTGGCGAGAATGACGGCATCGGGCTGCTCGCGTTCGATCATCTCCGCCGTTACCTCTGTTCCCGGCTGAACCTCAACACCGGCTGCGAGGATGTCGCGTTGCAGGTTGCGCACTGAGTCGCCAAACTCCACGCGGTCTGGCACGCGCACCAGCAGGTTGACCTGCCCGCCGAGTTCCTGCTGCCGCTCGTAGAGGCGGACACGAAAGCCGCGTTGTGCCGCCCCCTTCGCCGCCTGCATGCCACCGGGACCGCCTCCGACAACCAGCACCGTTGGCCTGCGTTTGAGATGTTGTGGCGGAATGAGGCGCGGGAAACGCAGTTCGTTGCCCGTCGCGGGAGTCTGGATGCAGCCCAGGCTCAGGTTGAGGCCCATGCGTCCGATGCAGTACTGGTTGCAGGAGATGCAGAGCCGGATGGACTCTGTGCGCCCCTCGCGTGCCTTGCGGGCGAATTCGGGGTCGCAAATCTGGCCGCGCACCACGTCCACCATGTCGGCCAGTCCCTCGCGCAGGATGCGTTCCGCCTGCACCGGGTCTTTGATGCGGCCCGTGCAAAATACCGGCAGTTTGACCACCTCGCGAATGCCCGCCGAGACAAAAAGCTGGTAGCCCGGCGGCGTGTGCATGGAACCTTCAACCATGTAGAGGTTGTGAAACTCGCCAATACTGGTGTTGATAAAATCCAGTTGCCCCGTCGCCTCTAAGCGGCGCGCAATCTCGCGTACATCGTCCAGGGTCAGCCCCGCCGGTATCAGTTCATCACCACAGAGCCTGATGCCGAGGGTGAAGTCGCGGCCAACCTCGGCGCGCACCGCCTGAATGACCTCCAGGGCGAAGCGCATGCGGTTTTCCAGTGAACCACCATAGGCATCGCTGCGACGATTGAAGTAGGGCGAGAAAAACTGCCGGATCAGCGAACTGTGCGAAGATTGCAGTTCTGCGCCGTCAAAGCCACCCTCGCGCACGTGCCGTGCGACGAGAGCAAAGCCGCGCACAATTTCGGCAATCTCTTCCGGCTCGATCTCCTTGCACATCTCGCGGTGAATGGGGTCGACCAGAGGCGAGGGGCCGAGCACGGGGCGACGCGAATAGATGCTGCTGGCCTGCATGCCATTGTGATTCATCTGCGCGAAGATGCGCGTGCCATATTCATGCACCGCTCGTGTCATGCGCCGGTAATGGGGAACCACTTTCGGGTCAAAGCCGTGAATGAGCGGCTGGTACGCCCAGTCACTGGGGTGAACTGACTGCTCCTCCGTGATAATCAACCCACAGCCCCCCTTTGCCCGTTCCGCGTAATAGGTAGTCAGCCGGGGTCCCGGCATATTCTCTTCCGCCAGATTCGTCAGGTGCGCCGCGAACACAATACGGTTCGGCACAATCGTTTGCCCGATGCGTATTGGCGTAAATAGGTACTGGTATTGCCCTGCCATACGGTTTATCCTGTCAATCTCAATACTGAATTGAGGGAGGTACCAGGGCGGAGGCCAGCTCCGCCCCTACTAACTACTAACTACGGGCTTCGCCTGGCGTCGTAGGTTGGTAGGGGCGGAGCTGGTCTCCGCCCTGGCAACTTCTACCCTATTTGTTCCATCATCATATTATCACCCCTGCTTTTCTAACATAATTCGCCGATGTGTCGCCCTTCAGTGATGGCGTGTTCGATGCGGCGTGGTGAGATGCAATCACCGGCGCGGTAGAGACGAGGGACGCGGCCCTTGAGTGCGTAGTAGAGTTCCTGTGCCGGGCGATCATAGGTGCCGAGCACTACTACGTCGGCAGGAATGTCCCGCTCGCCCGCCGCGAAGCGGTCTGCTACGATGACCTGTTCCGGCTCTATGCGCACTACGCTTGTGTGCGTTGTCATTGCTACGCCGTATGCCAGCATGCGCTGCATCCAGCCGACGATGTCGTGCGTGGCGACAAGGTCGCGTCCCACGTACCAGTCCTCCGTCACAATCTCGATGCTGCGGCCTTCAGATGCCAGCAATTCCGCTACCGAAAGCACGCCGTGTCCATCGGTTTCATCGATGACTACCACGCGCTGTCCCGCTACGCGTTCGCCGTGCAAGATACGACGCACATCGATCACGTGTGGCAGATCATGTCCGGCTATGGGCAGCAGACCCGGTCCGGGCTGCGCGCCGGTGGCGATCACCACCGTTTCCGGTCGCTGCGCCAGCACCATTTCTGCTGTGACCTCGTTTCCCAGGTGAAGCTCTACGTCCAGCATCTCAAGCTGCTCCTGCAAATAATCGGTGATAGCGCGCAGTTCGCCCCTCGTTGGAGCCTTCGCAGCCAGTACGACCGTTCCACCCAACGTTGGTTCGCGTTCGTAAAGCACTACATGTCTCCCTCGTATGGCTGCTGTACGCGCTGCCTCCATGCCTGCTGGGCCGCCGCCGACGATCAGCACAGGCGCTTGTTTCGTCCTGCCTGCAAACTCACCGCGCTTGTGTACAATCGGCTGTGCATGCACGACATCTGGATTGACATTGCAGCCCAGTTGTATGTTCATTGTTGCGCGTACCTGGCAGCCCTGGTTGCACGCGAGACAGGGGCGTACCTCTTCAGCGTGTTCCTCAAGAGAGAGGCACGGTAGATTCGGGTCGGCAATCAAGGGTCTAATCATTTCCACGCCATCGGCCTGCTCTTCTGCTACTATGCGCTCCGCCTGCACCATGTTCATGATGCGTCCCGCCGCGAACACTGGAATAGAGACGGCGGCTTTTATGGCGGCGGCAAGATGAACGGCGTAGCCCCGAGGTACTGCCATCGAGGCATGGAAGGGAAACATGTGCGTGCTGAAGATGCTGCCCATCGTGATGGTGAAATAATCGATACGGCCCGTCGCTGCCAGCAGGCGGACAATCTCAAGGCTTTGCTCCGGCGTCAATCCCGCCCAGGGAGCCAATTCGTCTCCGCACAGCCGCACGCCCAGTACGCGCTCACTGCCCAGCGCGGCAGCAACCGCCTCGATAGTCTCCTGAACGAAGCGCATCCGGTTCTCAAGCGAGCCGCCATAGGCATCACTGCGCTGGTTGGTGAGCGGCGAAAGAAACTGGCGCAGCAGCGAGCGATCGGCAATCTGTAGCTCCACGCCATCGGCATTGCCCAGCGCGGCGTACTTTGCCACCAGCGCGAAACCTTCGATGACGGCATCCATATCTGCCAGTTCCATCACCTTTGGTACTTCCCGCGAGGAGACGTCAGGTACTGCCGATGGTGCCCACAACTCCGCCTGCCGAAGATCGCTCATCGACTGCTGCCCGTTGTGGTTCAACTGCACGAGTGCCAGCGCCCCATGCGCGTGAATGCGTTCCCTAACAGCTGCGATTGCCCTCACCGTTTCCGGCAAATAGCCCTGTAGCGCATACTGGTACGGCCAATCCGAGGGGTGAACGATATGCTCCTCCAGCACAATCATTCCCGCGCCACCCTGCGCACGCGCCTCGTAATACTCTGCATGCTTCTCACTGAGCAGGTTCTTGCGAGCAAAGTTCGTGGTATGGCTGCCAAAAATAATGCGGTTGCGCGCCTCGCACGGCCCTATCTGGATTGGTTGGAAGAGTCTGTTCTGCATGGAGATAGTATATCTCATTTTGGAGTTGCTTCTCAATTTTTTGAGATTTTTTCACCAACAATGTCGATTCAATCAGACGTTATTCGTCGTTCTATTTGGAGGGCAATAAACGTAGTCCTTCAACGATACTGGAAAGAAGAAAGGGATCTAACAATGGCAAATTATGTTCTTCTGTATTACGGTGGCGCTATGGGAGCGACCGAAGCTGAGCGGCAGGCAATCCTACAGGCGTGGGGAGCATGGTATGGCAAGCTTGGCAGCGCCGTAGTGGATGGTGGTAATCCGTTTAGGGATCAGGTCAAAAGTATCGCGAGCGATGGACAGGTTAGCAATGGTCCGGTAGGGTCGATGGTAACAGGCTACTCCATTATCAAAGCCAATTCTCTTGATTCGGCAGCTGAGATGGCTCAGGGCTGTCCGGTACTGCAAGGAGGAGGCCAGATCGCAGTCTACGAAACCTTTCAGGTGATGTAGGCGAGTCTCCTAGCCTGCGTCCCAGACTTGCACAAGTGTGTCATGGCCACCCGATGCAATGCGTGTGCCATCCGGTGACCATGCCACCGCTCGTACATTGTCCCTGTGGCCCTCGTAGGTGAAGAAGGTGCGATCGGTGAATCTTTCTCGTCCTGTGTTGGCCTCCCAGACATGAACTGTCCAGTCGTTGCTCGTGGAGGCAATGCGTTTGCCATTGGTCGACCATGCCACCGCGTTTATCCAGGAAGCATGATCGGAATGCATACCAGCCTCATCTCTTTCACTGCTACCAGTCGATTGCCAAACTGCTCATCCTCCGCTTTGTACACTGCACCCATGCCTCCCTCGCCCAGTAGGGAGAGAATTCGATAACGTTGCTTAAGCAGATGGCTCGCAAGCAGATTGCCAGTAGCTGTCCCGGTAGATATGCTGGAGGAATGATGTACAGGGTCACTTACTGGAGGCTGACCAGGTAACGTGGAAGTATGCAAGAAGGGCTTACCGCAAGAGAAGCAGAACCTTGCTTGCTGCTGATTGGCCGCGCCGCATGCATGACAATAGAGAGTAGCAGTAGCCATAACCTGTTTCCTGGTTGCGTTTCCGTTTTCGCACGCCCTGCGCTCTCATAGTAGCACAGCGGAAAATGGTAGTCAACCAACTTTGGCCTGATCGTAACCATTGTAGTTTACCTTTTGACGACTATATAATGGGGACGTGGGAAGAAGAGGTTTCTAGATAATTGTGAAAGGAAAATTTATGGCATTTCAGCTTCCAGACCCATCGACATCCTTTGGTGAGAGAGTGGCTCGCAGGTTGCGCGATGAGCGAGTGATCTGGTTCACCACCGTTGACGAGAAGGGGACGCCACAGCCAACCCCCGTCTGGTTTCTGTGGGATGAGGCCAGCGCGGAGTTTCTTATTTATAGTCTCTCTACGGCGAAACGCTTGCCGCATTTGCAGCAACACCCGCACGTTTCCCGATGGTGTCGGCGAGCTTGGCCGGGTCCTCGATCTGGTTCAGCGAGACCAGGACCTCGGGGGCGATCTTCTTGTTGAGCTTGATATACTGCTCGAACTGGCCGACCACCGTGCGGCCGAGCGCGTCCAGGTCCTTCGGGTCGGTGTCCTCATCGGGCATCGGCTCGATCTCGGCTTCGAAGTAGCGCTCCGTCTCGCCGAACGCGGCGATGCGGGCGCGGCGGTTGCCCTCGACGAGGACCTTCACGGTCCCGTCCGGCAGCTTGAGGAGTTGCAGGATGGTGGAGACGGTGCCGACGCGGAAGATGTCGTCGGCTGCAGGGTCGTCCTGGGCGGCATTCTTCTGGGCGACGAGCAGGATCTGCTTGTCGTCCTTCATCACGGCCTCGAGAGCGCGCACGCTCTTCTCGCGCCCCACGAACAGGGGCACGATCATGTGCGGGAACACGACGATATCCCGCAGGGGCAGCACCGCCAGAGGCTCGCTAGGCAGAGGCTCGCTAGCCACAGGCTCGCCAGGCCCTCCTGGCCGGTCTGAATTACTCATAGGACCTCCTATCGGACAGTCGGGGCCGCAGGACGCCCAAGATGGCACGTCCAGCGGTAAAAGGGATGAATTCCCGGTCACCTTGCTGCAATATCGGCACGCTGTGGCGCCGCAGCAAGGCTTTCAGGGGCAGTCGCCGGGTCAGCCGCTGCCCTCGGCGCGCTCCTTGCCGTAGGTGAAGAGGGGGTTGGCCCGCCCCTCGGCAACCTCGCGGTTGATGATCACCTCTTCCACCCCGTCCAGGCCAGGCAGGTCGAACATGGTGGAGAGCAGGATCGCTTCCATGATGCTGCGCAAGCCGCGCGCCCCGGTCTTGCGAGCGATGGCGCGAACCGCCACCGAGCGCAGCGCGTCCTCCGTGAAGGTGAGCTTGACGCCCTCCATCTCGAACAGGCGCGCATACTGCTTGATGAGCGCGTTCTTGGGCTTGGTCAGGATCTCCACGAGCGCCTGCTCGTCGAGGTCCTCCAGCGTCGCGACGACGGGGAGCCGCCCGATGAACTCCGGGATCAGCCCGAACTTCAGCATGTCCTCGGGCTCCACCTCGCGCAGGATCGCGCCCGTGCGCCGCTCGTCGGGCGCCCGCACCTCGGCACCGAAGCCGATTCCCGATCCCTTGCCGCGGGCGCCGATGATCTTCTCCAGGCCCGAGAACGCGCCGCCGCAGATGAACAGGATGTTGGTCGTGTCCACCTGCAGGAACTCCTGCTGGGGATGCTTGCGCCCGCCCTGGGGCGGCACGGAGGCGACCGTACCCTCCATGATCTTGAGCAGCGCTTGCTGGACGCCCTCCCCGCTCACGTCGCGCGTGATCGAGGGATTGTCCGACTTGCGGCTGATCTTGTCCACCTCGTCTATGTAGACGATGCCCCGCTGCGCCCGCTCCACGTTGTAGTCGGCGGACTGCAGCAGCTTCAGGATGATGTTCTCGACGTCCTCGCCGACGTAGCCGGCCTCGGTCAGCGTCGTCGCGTCCGCCATGGTGAACGGCACATCGAGGATGCGGGCGAGCGTCTGCGCGAGCAGCGTCTTGCCCGAGCCGGTCGGGCCGACCAGCAGGATGTTGCTCTTCGCGATCTCGACGTCGTTGTTCTTGGCGCCGTGGGCGAGCCGCTTGTAGTGGTTGTGGACGGCCACCGACAGCACACGCTTGGCATAGGTCTGGCCGATCACGTAATCGTCCAGCACCTTGCAGATCTCGCGCGGTGTCGGGACCCCATCGCGAGACTTCACGAGGTGCGTCTTGTGCTCCTCGCGGATGATGTCCATGCAAAGCTCGACGCACTCATCGCAGATGAACACGGTCGGGCCCGCGATGAGCTTGCGGACCTCGTGCTGCGACTTGCCGCAGAACGAGCAATAGAGGGTGTTCTTGCTGTCGCCGGACTTGCTCATACCAACTCCTGCCCCGGACTCTCGGGGGCAACCGCGGTGGACTTTAACCGGCGCCCACGCACCGGGACAAGGCTAACCCCAAAGGGCTGCCGGAACCTTGCAGCAACCCTGTCCAGAAAGCCAATAGCCGCTATTCTGCCTAACACTACGTAACCTAACACTACGTAAGCAGTCGCCGCGCCAGATCACGCGGCGAGCACCGCTGCGTTTTCAACTCTTGCCGTCGCCCGGCGCTGGCGGACGGCTCTCGACGACCTGATCCACTAAGCCGAAGTCCCGTGCCTCCTCGGCGCTCATGTAGGAGTCGCGCTCCAGCTTGCCCTCGATCGCTTCGAGTGTCTGGCCGGTGTGGCGCACGTAGATCTCGTTCAGGCGCTTGCGCAAGGTCAGGATCTCGCGCGCCTGGATCTCGATGTCAGCCGCCTGGCCCTGGGCGCCACCACTGGGCTGGTGCACCATGACGCGCGCGTTGGGCGTGGCATAGCGCTTGCCCTTCGCGCCGGAGCAGAGCAGCAAGCTGCCCATGCTGGCCGCCTGGCCGATGCACAGCGTGCTCACCGGACTGCGTATATACTGCATCGTGTCATAGATCGCGAGACCAGCCGAAACGACGCCGCCCGGGCTGTTGATGTAGAACGCGATATCCTTGCTCGGGTTGTCGCTCTCCAGGAACAGGAGCTGCGCGCAGATCAGCGCGCTCACCTGGTCGAAGACCGGCCCGGTCAGGAAGATGATGCGCTCCTTGAGCAGGCGCGAGTAGATGTCGAACGCCCGCTCGCCCCTGGAGGTCTGCTCCACGACCATCGGCACGAGTGCCTGCTGGTAAATCTCGACGGGATTGCGGTCCCTCATCCCAAACGTCCCCTTCTGGCCGCCCCCCGGATGGGCGGGCAACGCCAAATCTATGTGGCCCCGATGCACCGCCACGCCAAGTCAGGCCGTAGCGGGGGATGCCTCGGGTTCGGCGGACAGCTCCTCCGGAGGCACGTCCCGGTCCTCGACGTGCGCGAGTTCCAGGATATAATCCACCGCCTTGTCCTCGAAAATCGGCCCGCGCAGCGCGTCCGCGGCCTGGGGATTCTTGCGGAAGAACTCCATGACCTGGGTTTCCTGCCCCGGATAGCGCCCGGCTTCGGCACGCATCGCGCGCTGCATCTCGTCCGCGCCGACCTGGATGCCGTTCTGGCGCCCGACATCGGAGAGCAGCAACCCGAGCCGCACCCGCCGGTCGGCGATGGCACGGTATTCCTGCTTCAGCGTATCCTCGTCCTTGCCGGCGTCCTCGGCGTCGCCCTCGCCGCTGCTGCGGTCCGCCTCGACTCGGCGCCAAATGGCGTCGAATTCTCCGTTCGCAAGGCTTTCCGGGACCGGGAACGTCGCCTGCTCCGCCAGCTTGTCCAGCAGGTCGCGCTTGAGGCGCAGGCGCGAGACCTGGTCATACTCGCGCTGGATGCGCTCGCGCACCGCGTCCCGCAGCTTGCCCGCGTCGTCCAAGCCCAGTCGCTTGGCGAACTCGTCGTTGATCTCGGCCGGCTGCTGACGCTGCAGGCTCTTCGCCGTGATCTCGAAGGTGGCGTCCTTCCCGGCCAGCTCCTTGGCGTGGTACTCGTCTGGGAAGCGGACCGGGATCGTGCGCGTCTCACCGGGGCGCATCCCCATCATGCCCTCGCCGAAGCCGGGGATGAAGCCCTGGCCGCCCAGCGGCACTGGCATGTCCGTGCCCGTCCCGCCCTCGAACGCCTCGTCGCCCACCCGGCCCACGAAGTCCACGACCAACGTGTCACCCTCCTGGGCGCCGCGGTCCTCCTCGACGGGAACGAGCGTGCCCGCCCGCTCGGCGATCTCCGCGAGCGCCCGGTCCACGGCCTCGTCGGAGGGCGTCGCGCGCAGCCGCGTGAGGTGGAACTGGGAGAAATCCGGAAGCTGGATGTCGGGCAGCAGCTCGACCTCGACCTTGAACTCCAGGTCCTTCTGCTCCTCGACCTGCCCGAGATCCACCCGCGGCTGCCCGGCGGCGCGCAGCCCGCGCTCGCTCAGCAGCTCCCGCGTCGCGCCCTCGACGCTTTCCTCGACGACCTCCTGCGTCACGGCCGAGCCGTAGCGCTGGCGCACGACCTGGGGCGGCACCTTGCCGGGGCGGAAGCCCGGCAGGCGCAGCGTGCGGCCGAGCTGGGCGAGCCTCTGGGCGCGCTTGCCCTCGATCTGGTCGGCGGACAGGATGACGGTGAAGCCGCGCTTCAGCCCATCGTTCAGCGTCTCGGTGACCTGCATAGTGCCGGTTGTTCCTTGTTCCCCTCGACGGCCGCCGGGTGGCTGGTGCGGGCGGAGGGACTTGAACCCCCAAGGCTTGCGCCACCAGAACCTAAATCTGGCGTGTCTGCCAATTCCACCACGCCCGCCGGGCCGCTTGCGTCAGGGCGGGGGCATTAGCGTATCCTCGGCTGGGCCACAAGGCGGAGGTCAGACGAGGCAGGGAGTGTCTCATCTCGTGATTGCAGTGATACAGACCCGCTGCCCCGCTGCTGGCTGCCGAGATCTGGACTGGCGAGATCTGGACTGGTGCTGAGTCCACCCGTGGCACCGTGCGTTGCTGCACTCCGCCGGATACCGTTCTCGCCCCGATTTACGTCCTCGGCTATGCCAGCCGCGCGCGGCCTTCGTAAAGGAACGTGTGGGTTCGCGGGCCGGGAACGCGGGAAGTGGCGAGCGCGTCGAGGCGGAAGCCGTTGCCCGCGACGAGATCGGCGATGGACCGGTTCAGGTGGCAGCCGCCGGCGACACGCGTCCAGAGTGGGTCGAGGCGGTCCTGCCAGCGGGCGACACCAGGTTCCGGCGCGCGGCCGTGCTCGACGAACACCAAGCTGCCATTAGGCTTCAGCACGCGGCGCATCTCCTCCAGCGCTCGCGCGGCATCAGGGATCGTGCATAGGGTCCAGGTTGTCACCACCGTATCGAAGCTGGTGCTCTCCAGCGGCAGCGCCTCGGCCGAACCCTCGATCAGCTCCACTCGAACAGGCGCGCGGGCTGCGGCCTCGCGCGCGCGGTCGAGCAGCGCCGACGACGGCTCGATACCGACCACCTCCGTGACCGCCGGGCCGTATAGGCCAAGGTTC
Source organism: uncultured Chloroflexia bacterium (assembly GCA_963736995.1). Classification (GTDB taxonomy): domain Bacteria; phylum Chloroflexota; class Ktedonobacteria; order Ktedonobacterales; family Ktedonobacteraceae; genus CADDYT01. Next base: position 38,137 of record CAVTRB010000002.1, on the reverse strand, counting down.
AGCCCCGAGCCGATGCCGACTTCCAGCACCCGTCCCTCGGCCGCTCCGGCGGCACGCTGCCGGTAGGGCGTCAGCATCGGCTGCCGCATCGCCATGTGCAGCAGCCTCGGCAGGACGCAGTGCGCATAGAAGCCCACCATTTCTGTCCTCCGTGCGGCTGCTGCCTCGGGTTCGAGTAGCCTAATGCACTGACTTACACGGACGATACCGGCAGCCTGTCGAGCTCGGCAAGGATGACGCCGTGAGGGAATCCGAGAAGCCAGTGCCGAGAACGCCGACGCCGGTCCGGGACAGCACGCGCGTCACCACCCGAGAAATGCATACTCTGGCGCGATGGTGAACCGCCACGCGCGCACGGGGCCGGCCATGACGTTCAAGTAGTAGAGGTCGAAGCCGTGCGTGGCGCCGACCGGGTGATAGCCGCGCGGCACCAGGACAACGTCGCGGTCGCTGACGGCCATCGTCTCGTCGAGCGTGCGGTCGTCCGTATAGACGCGCTGCACGGCGAAGCCGCCAGGCCGGGCGAGGCGGTGATAGTAGGTCTCTTCCAGGTAGGTCTCGCGCGGCGGGTCGTCCACGTCGTGCTTGTGCGGCGGATAGCTGGACCAGTGGCCGCCCGGCGTCACCACCTCGACCACGAGCAAGGCCTCGGCTGCGGCGGTGTCGGGCAGGATGTTGCGCACGAACCGGGTGTTGGTGCCCTGCCCGCGCGTCTCCTGGCCGACCTCGCCGGGCTGGATCAGGCGCGCGGGCAGCGTGCCCTGGGCTGGGGCGGAGCAGACGGCCAGCTCGCAGCCCTCCGTCGCCTGCACGTCCCACGCCATGCCGGCGGGGACATAGACCGACCAGGGACTGCCCTCGAACGGGCTCGCCCGGCCGCCGATCACGCCGTAGTCCTGGTCGCCGGCCCGCACCGCGGCGCGACCCGCCACGAGGACGAGGCAGGTCTCACGCCCCTCGGCGCGCCGCGAGAGCGCCTGGCCCGGCGCGAGATCGAACACCTCGAAGCCGACGTAGCGCCACCCGGCGACCTCGGGCGTGATGCGGTGGATGGCACCATCCGCGTCGGGCACTGCCGGGCGGCGCAGCAGGGGCGCGGTCATGCTGGCTGCCCCAGCCCGGCGTCCGCGAGAGAGCGCCGCAGGTTCGCATAGCCCAGCTTCACGCCGATGCGGATCGTCATCGCAGCCTCCTAGTCGCCGAGGCGCTGGTGTACCAGCGCCGCCTCGTAGTGCTCGCGCGCCGCGCGCACCTCGGGCCGGGCCGAGACCTCCGGCACGGCCACGTCCCACCAAGCGCCGCCCGCATCCGTCGTCGGCATCGGGTCCGTGCGGATCGCGACGATGGCGGTGCGCCGCGCCGCCCGTGCGCGGCCGAGGGCGGCGGGGAGGTCGGCCAGGCCGTTCACCTGCTCGGCCTCGGCGCCGAGGCTGCGGGCGTGGGCGGCGAAATCCACCTCGGGCAGGGTCTCGTGCACGGCGTCGCGCAGCAGGTTGTTGAAGCTCTCGCCCCCCGTGGCGTGCTGCAAGCGGTTGATGCAGCCGTAGCCGCCATTGTCGAGGACCACGATGACCAGCTTGCGCCCGAGCATCACCGAGGTCGCGATCTCGGAGTTGAGCATCAGGTAGGAACCGTCGCCGACGAGAACGAACACCTCGCGCGAGGGATCAGCCATCTTCACGCCGAGGCCGCCGGCGATCTCGTAGCCCATGCAGGAGAAGCCGTATTCCATGTGGTAGCCGCCAGGCTGGGCGGCCTGCCAGTGCATGTGCAGCTCGCCGGGCAGCCCACCCGCGGCGCAGACCACAACGTCAGAGGGCAGCGCCTGGCGCTGCACGGCGCCGATCACCTGGGCGTCGGACGGGAGGGCGGCGTTGCTCGCGGCGGTGTAGCGGGCGGCGGTCTCTTGCCAGCGGCGCTTCTCGGCGTGGGCGCGACGCGTCCAGGCCTCGGGCGCGCGCCAGTCGCCCAGCGCCGCTGCCAGCGTGGCGAGACCGGCGCGGGCATCGGCGACGAGGGGTTGGGCGCGATGCTTCATGGCGTCGAAGGGCTGGGTGTTGAGAGCGAGGAGGCGACGGTTCTCGCCCTGGAACAGCGCCCAGGAGCCGGTGGTGAAGTCCTGCAGCCGCGTGCCCACGGCGAGCACCAGGTCCGTCTCCTGGGCAAGCGCGTTGGCCGCCGCGGTGCCGGTCACACCGATCGCACCCAAGTTGAGGGGATGGCTGTCAGGCAGCACGGACTTGCCCGCCTGGGTCTCGCCGAGCGGCAAGCCGTGCGCCTCGCAGAACTGGCGCAGCGCGTCCTCGGCCTCGCTGTAGAGCACGCCGCCGCCCGCCACGACGAACGGCTTGCGCGCGGCGCGCAGCAGCGCGACGGCAGCGGCCAGCTCGTCCTCGTCGGGACGCAGGCGGCGCGGGGTCCAGAGGCGCGGCTCGAACAGGCTCGTCGGGTAGTCGAAGGCTTCCGCCTGCACGTCCTGGCACAGCGCGAGCGTTGCGGGGCCGCACTCCGCCGGGTCGGTGAGCACGGCCATGGCGCGGGCGAAGGCGGGGATGAGCTGCTCGGGCCGGGTCAGCCGGTCGAAGTAGCGCGAGACCGGGCGCAGGCAGTCGTTGGCGCTCACCGTGCCGTCCGCGAAGTCCTCGACCTGCTGCAACACCGGGTCGGCGCGGCGGCTCGCGAACACGTCGCCCGGCAGCAGCAACAAGGGCAGGCGATTGACGTGCGCGACCGCGGCGGCCGTCACCAGGTTGGTGGCGCCCGGGCCGATCGAGGTGGTGCAGGCCATCGCCCGGCGCCGCCGGCTCGCCTTGGCGTAGGCGATGGCCGCGTGCGCCATGGCCTGCTCGTTATGGGCGCGGTAGGTGGGCAGCGCGTCGCGCGCGCCGTGCAGCGCCTCGCCCATGCCCGCGACGTTGCCGTGGCCGAAGATGGCCCAGACGCCGCCGAAGAACGGTTGCTCGCGGCCCGCGAGCACCGTGCGCTGCGCGGCCATGGCGCGGACGAGCGCCTGCGCCATGGTCAGCCGGATCGTGTCCATCGCTTCCTCCTCACGCGGCGTCGGCGCGGCTCGCATCCTGCCACGCTTCGACGAGCGTGGCGAAGCGCCGGGCCATCTCGTCCGTCGCCTCGGCGTCGCCGATCTGCCCCGCGAGCCAGGCTTGCGCCGGCTCGGCAAAGATGGTCCGGCCCACGGCGAAGCCGCGCACCAGCTTCTCCCCTGCAGCCGCACCGAACGCGCGAACGAGGTCGTCGAGCGGAGCGTCCAATCCCAGCATAACGATACCGCGGCAGTAAGGATCGCGGGCACGGATCACGCCGCCGATGGCGTCCCAGGCGCGCCGGCCCGGCTGCGCTTCCAGCTTCCACCAGTCAGGGTAGATGCCGAGGTCGTAGAGCCGCGCGACCACGCGCGCCACCGTGTCGTCGCCGAGCGGGCCGTGCTTGCCGGCGATGATCTCGACCAGCAGCTCGCGGCCCACGGTACGGCAGGCGTCGGCGAGGCGCAGCAGCTCGCGCTCCTGGCGGGCGCGAAGGTCCGCTGGGTCGTCAGGATGGTAGAAGCAGAGGCACTTGACCGTCTGCCACACCGGCCACTCGGCCAGGTGCGCGCCGAGGCTCGCCGTCTCGAAGTCGAGCGGGCGCGAGCCGGGGCGCTCCACCGGGCGCGCCACCCAGAGCGCATGATCGGCAACCCGGAACAGCGCCTCGCGGCCGTAGGTGCCGTCGAGCAGCATCCCGAACCCAGGGCGCCCGGCGGCGACCTGCACGGCGGCGTCCACGGCGAGCACCTTGAAGGCCGCGATGCGCTCGCGCGGCGCGCCGGCCTGATCCGCCATGGCTTCGAGCTGGGCGCGGTGGTCTATGGCGAGCGCCATGACCGTGCCGGGCGCCGGACGCCGGGTGGTCGCGGCGTGGACGTGGCTCAGCTCGGGATCGAGGCGCAGGGCACGGTACGAGCTGCCCTCGGCGAGGAAGCGCTGCAGCTCGATGAAGCTCGGGAACTCCGGCGAGCAGAGCAGGCGGGAGACGGCGAGCGCGCCGCAGGCGTTCGCCCACGTGCAGCAGGTCGTGAGCGGCTCGCCGCGCAGCCAGCCCCGCAGGAAGCCGGACAGGAAGGCGTCGCCCGCACCGAGCGTGTTGTGGACCTCCACAGGGAAGCCCGGCCCGGCCACCCCATCCTCGATCCGGTCGGGGATCGCCCCGTCGAAGGCGACGCAGCCCATGGGGCCGCGCTTGCACACGATGGTGGCGCCGGGTGCCAGGGCGCGGATGCAGCGGATTGCCTCCAGCGTGTCCTCGCTGCCGCCGGCGATGTGCAGCTCCTCCTCCGTGCCCACGATCAGATCGCACCCAGGGAGCACGGGGGTGAGCCGCGCCGTGACCGCCGCGGAGCGCACGTAGCGGCTCTCGCCCGCGCCGTGCCCGGCGAGACCCCAAAGGTTGGGGCGGTAGTCCACGTCGAGGACCACACGGCGCCCGTTCTCGCGCGCGATGCGCATGGCCTTGCGCTGCGCCGCGGCGGTGCCGTCCCGCGAGAAATGCGTGCCCGTCACCAGCACGGCCCCGGCCGAGGCCACGAACGCCGCATCCACGTCGCCCTCGTCGAGCGCACCGTCCGCGCAGTTGTCACGATAGAAGATGAGGGGAAAGCTTTGGTCGTCGCGTACGCTGAGCAGGACGAGCGAGGTCAGGCGCTCCGGGTCGGTGCGCACGCCGTCGAGCGCCACGCCCTCGCGCGCGAGCTGCTCGCGGATGAACCGGCCCATGTGCTCGTCGCCGACGCGGGTGATGAGGCCGGCGCGCAAGCCGAGCCGCGCCGTGCCGATCGCGATGTTGGTCGGGCACCCGCCCACCGCCTTGGTGAAGGTGGCGATGTCCTCCAGGCGCGAGCCGATCTGCTGGCCGTAGAGGTCCACCGAGGAGCGGCCAATGGTGATGAGGTCGAGGGCAGCGGTCATGGGCCGGTCTCCAGCTTGGCGTTCCCGCGGCGACGCTGTATCCGCCTCGGCGAGGCTAGAAGCTGAGGCGTCCGCGTCCGCGGCTCCGTGCTGCGGCATCGCCGCCGCAGTCGCCTTAACGAGGAGCTTGAAAGAAATATTCCTGAGCCGAGGCGAAACAGCAACTCTGCTCCAAAACTGCGCGGCCGGCCAGGCCCACCATCCGCAGTTCTAATGATGCACAACGCGATACGCGCAGCCCAGCCAGTCGAACAGGTCGAGCAGGCGCGCGACGTAGTGGTCGTGCACGGCGTAAGCGGGGGCAGACGGATCCGCCGTCTGCCGTTCCAGCGCGTCGATCAGGCGCAGCAAGCGTCGCTGGTGCAGGCCAAGGCGGCGCTGCAGCGGATCGGTCACCACGCCGGCGAACGCGGCGAACGTCGCCGCCCCGAGCATCAGCCCGCCGGTCAGCCCCGTCACCAGGGCGATTGAGGGCGCTGCCGGGAACGCACCATACCACAGGCTGCCGAGCCCCGCTCCCAGCGGGAAGGCCGAGACCGCTGCCTGCTGCGCCAAGGCTCCCGCCAGCGCCGGGCCAAGCGTGACCGCACCCGGCGTCAGCTTGTTCAGCGTCAGCACGCCGGCCGACAACGTCAGCAGCCCGGTGGCGATCTCCGCGGCTGCGGCCCGGCTGCCGGCATAGGCCTCCAACGCCTGGGTTAGGCGCCGGGCGAAGTCCGGCTCATCCGCCCGCCGTCCCACGGCGTCGAGCAGCTCGGTCAGCGGAGCAGCAAGGTCCGGGTCGTCCAGGATGGCCGCCGCCAGCGCGTCACGCGTGGCGACGCGCGCACCCTGCCGGTAGGGCAGCTCGAGGAGCTCGGTCTGGATCAGCCACTCGATCTCACGGGAGACCGCGGTCTTGAGGATGAGGTCGCGACCGCCGAGGGCTTTGCCGACCCTGGCGGCCCCGAGCGCGCGGGCCGCGACTCCGGCGGCCTTCAGCCCAGCGTGGGGTCCGGCGAGCACCAGGTTGGCCGGTGCCCGCGCGATGTCCCAGCCGAGGGCTACCCGATGAATGCGCGCCGCCCCGCTCAGGCAGAAGTGGCGATCCACGAACGGCCCGACGCGGGACCGGCGCTCGGCGTAGTAGCGGTGCAGCCCAGCCCCGACCGCCCGACGCACACGCGCCGCATCGGGCAGGAGCGGAGGTGCAGTGGCTGGCATCGGGCGACCTCGGTGCAAGGGAACAGGGCAGCTTGCCCGTTATCTAGGTTCACCGTTCCCCTATTCCTTGGAGTACGTGGCGGGTTCCCAGACCTCTTCCACCCCCGATCAACAGCGCCGCCGCGGCGAACGCTCAGCCTGGCCGCAGCACGTGCACCGCGCGGCCGGCGACCATCTCCCTGGTCTTGGCAGCGTAGGCCGCCATGTGCGCGGACTTCGCGTGAGCGGCCAGTGCCTCGGGGCTCTCCCACTTCTCGATCACCACGAAGGTGTCGGGGCCGAACCTCGCGTCGCCCAGGCCGTCGGCGTCAATCGCGGGGCCGTATTCGATGCAGCCCGCCTCGGCATGAACCGCGGGCATGTTGGCGTGAAACGCCTCCAGCACGGCGGCGCGCTGGCCGGGCTTGGCGGTGATGATGGCTACGACGTGGATCATCTCTATGCTCTCCAGGGAGCAGGACGGTATCGCCGCACCTGCGGATGGACAACCGCCCGGCGGCACCGTCACGACAGCACAGCATCACGCTATACCGGCGCCCCCTAGAAGGACACCCGCGCGGTCACGATCCAGGCATGGTCATACAAGGGGGTCAGCACAGGTTCCTTGGTCAGCTTCGGCGAGACCGCTTGCTGGTAGCCGAAGCCGAAGATCGCGTTGACGCGCTCGCCCACGCCCAGGTTGAAGCGGCCGAAGATGATGCCGGGCGTGATGAACACCTGATTCTTGCCGCCGCGCAAGCCATCGGCCCACCAGGTCCAGTTGACCTCAACCTCGGGCCAGAAATACTTGAGGAAGTGATATTGGAATGCGGCGTTGGTGAGGACGGACGTGCCGATCGTGCTCTCGTGTGACAAAGGCACGGCGACGCCGACCGTCGCCTGGACGTCGAAATCGCCCCAGCCCTTGCCGCCCGCGATCGTGGGCGTGATCACGTAGGCATGGTTGGTGAACTTCTGGGAACCAATCGGCGCCGTTAGGCCGAGGAAGGCCGTCACGATGTAATTGCCGTTCTGCTCGTTGGCGCTGAGGAGCCGCTGCTTGACGACGATGAACGGCCAGTCGCCGAACCCCGATGCCGGCTTCACCGTGCCGCGCTCCTCGTAGGTCGGGACGTTGAGGAGGAGCTCGTTGGTGGTGGTGGGGATCAGCTCAAGCCCCTTGCCGTTGCCGTAGGAGGTGACCGTCGCGCCGTTGCCCAGCTCTTCGATGTAGAAGTCCGCGCGAAACTCTTGCTCCAGCCGCGGCGTGACCGTGACCAAGGGCGTCATCCAGTGCGGCTGCGATGCCTGGGCCTCACGCACCCGGTCGAACCAGTGGGCGAAGTACTCCGATATCGCATTCCCCGCCGGCGCGTCCGTGGTGGTCTGGTCGGCGAAGGCGGGAAGGGCCAGGGATGCAGCAAGCGCACCAATCCCGAAGGCGATTCTCAGATGTAGCTGGCCCAAAGGCATCGTTGCGAACTCCCGTTATGCCTGAATCGCTATAACGAGATTTCTGCGGTGGCAAGGCGTTTCCTGCCTTGGTCTGCGTGCCTGCCGGCCTTGTGGCTAATTTACCTCTCCGGCCCAGACCTCCCGATACCCGGAGGCCGCCATCGGGAAGGCTCCGTTCGCTGGGCCACGCTCAGCTCCGGTAATCCGGCCGCCCATCCTCGATGAGGCGCAGGCAGCTTGCCCACAGCAGCTCGGCGTGCTGCAGGCTGCCGACTTGGTTGAACTGCTCGGCCGTGTAGCGCCGCACCTCCTCGGGCGGCAGCACCAGCTCGCACCCGCCCGCGAGCGCCGCGACCTGGGCCTGGCAGGCACGCTCCAGGAAGTAGATCTCGCCCCACGCCTCCGGGATCGTCCGCCCGGCGGCGAGCAGTCCGTGGTTGCGCAGGATCATCGCCTTGTGCTGCCCGAGATCGCGGACCAGGCGGTCGCGTTCGTCGAGGTCGAGCGCGATGCCCTCGTAGCCGTGGTAGGCGAGGTGGCCGTAGAACTTCATCGCGTGCTGGCTGATGGGCAGCAAGCCCTGCTTCTGCGCGCTCACCGCGATGCCGGCGGCGGTGTGCGTATGGATGACGCAGGCGAGGTCGGGCCGCGCCATGTGGATGGCGGAGTGGATCGTGAAGCCCGCGGCGTTGACCAGGCGGCTGGAGGCGCCTTGAGGCTCGCCCTGCTCCACGACGCGGCCGTCGAGGTCGATGCGCACGAGGTCGGAGGCGCGCATCTCGTGGAACTGCACGCCGTATTGGTTGATGAGGAAATGGTGCTCGGGGCCGGGCAGGCGGGCGCTGATGTGGGTGTAGATCAGGTCCGTCATGCGGTGGTGGGCGACGAGGCGGTAGAGGGCGGCGAGGTCGCAGCGGATCTTCCACTCCTCGGCCGAGACGCCTTCCGGCGCTGGGCGCGTGACGACGTTCATGGATGCCTCCTGCTCGTAGGATAGGGCATCTTGGGCACCCGGCAGGGCGGGTCAATACTGGCCGCGACAAGCGCCATCGGCCATGCCGCCCCGGACCCAGTCGGAAGAGCTCCGCGCGCTGCATCGGAGAGCTACCCGCATCATCTCCCTTGCCAACCGTCCCGCGGACGGGTTCCTTTTGGGGGATGGCAACGCTCCTAGACGACAGCATCCGGCGCGCGACGCTGCGGGCGGCCCTCGCGGCGCTCGATGCGGGCCGGTTCGACGAAGCGGCCCGCCTTGCCGGGGCGTATGTGCAAGGCGAGAGCGACGTGGAGGCGGCCCTGCTCCACGCGCTCGGCCTCGGGGCAATGGGCCGGTTTGAGGAGGCGGCGCCCCTGCTCGACGCGGTGGCGCGTGTCCGGCCGGACCATGCCCATCCGGTGCGCGACCTCGCTGGCATCCTGCAGCGCCGCGGGCGACTCGATGACGCCGCCAATGCTGTTCGCGCCGTGCTCGCCTTGCGCCAGGACGACGTGGCGCTCGGTGCCTTGCTCGCCGAGCTGGGCGACGCGCCGGGTGCCATCGCCTGCTTCGAGGCCGCCGCCGCGGCGCAGCCCGGCAGTGCGGCGACTCGGAGCAACCTAGGCAAGGCACTCGCGGCCGAGGGACGCTTCGCCGAGGCGAGCGCCGCGCACGACGACGCCGTCGCGCTGGACCCCAAGCCGCAGCTTCGGCTCAACCGGGCGATAAGCCTGCTCAAGGCCGGGCGCTTCGCGGAAGGCTTCGCTGCCTGGCAGTGCCGGCACGAGTTGCCGGGCCACCCGGCGATGCCACCTGGGCCGCGTCTCGACCTTACGCACTCCGTCGAGGGCCGGACCGTGCTCCTCGTCCACGAGGAGGGGTTCGGCGACACCATCATGCTGATCCGCTACGCCGCCCTGCTCGCGGAGCGGGGCGCGCGCGTGGTGGCCTGGGTGCCGCCGCCGCTCATGCGGCTGGTCGCGACGGCGCCGGGCGTCGCGGAGGTGGCCGTGATGGACGGGCCACCGCCGGAATGCGACCTGGTCGCCCCGATGCTGGACCTGCCGGCCGCGTTCGGCACCGAGCCGGAGACGATCCCGGCCTCGGTGCCTTACCTGCGCGCGGATCCGGCCGAGATGGTGCGCTGGGCCGGTCGCCTCGCCGAGTGGCCCAGCGTACTATCTCGGCCGGGTCTGCGTGTGGGCCTCGTCTGGGCGGGTGCGGCACGCAGGAGCGATCCCGCCGCGCTCGCGACCGACCGGCTGCGCAGCTTCGACCCCGCCCTGCTCGCGCCGCTGCTCGCCGTGCCGGGCACGATCCCCGTGAGTTTGCAATGGGACACCCCGGCGCCGCCCGGTGCGCTACAAGTCATGGACGGCGTGCGGGACTTCATGGACACGGCGGCGATCGTCGAGGCGCTCGACCTAGTGGTCTCCGTGGACACCGCCGTCGCCCACCTCGCGGGCGCACTCGGCAAGACCGTGCTGCTGCTCGATCGCTACGACAATTGCTGGCGCTGGCTCTACAGGCGCGAGGACACGCCTTGGTATCCGACGGTGCGTCTCCTGCGGCAGTCACGCGCCAGCGACTGGCCGCCCGTCATCGCGAGCGCGGCGGAGATCGTGGCGGCGCTCGCTAGTGGACTTCCCTGACCCGGCGCAGCACGTCGCGCAGCTTCGCCGCCGAGAAATCGCGGCTCGCGCAGAGGTCAAGGATCAGGCGCTCGCGCCGGGCGACGAGCGCGATGGCCTCGGGCAGTTGGCGCACGCACGCCGCGGGAATGACCACCGCTCCGTGGAAGTCGGCGTGGATCACGTCGTCGTGGGCCGCGTTCATGCCGAACACGTTGACCGGATCGCCGAAGCTCACGAGGTGGACGTGGGCATGGCTCGGCCCGATGCGGCCGCCGACGATCTGGAAGCCGTGGGCGAGCATGTCGCAGTCGCGGAACGAGCCGTTGGTGACGCAGCCCTCGGCGCCGAGAGCCTTGTGGACGGCGCTGTGCACCTCGCCCCAGAAGGCGCCGTAACCCGGCCTGTCATCGAGGTCCTGGATCACGACGACGGTGGGCATGTCCGCGTTCTCCACATACTCATACCAGTCCGCGCGGTCGGCAACGGCACTGCGGGGAGCCTCCCGAGCACGGATCGTGCCGGTGCGGGCGAGGCCGACAATGGGCTTGAGCGTGCGATCGGCGGCGACCATCGGCTCGACCGTGAAACCGATGGCCTGGCGCTCGGGCGCGATCACCTCAAGGCCGTTGCAGATCGTTGGCGTGTCCCAGGCGCGCAGGGCCTCGAGGTCGTCGCGGGTGAAGGGGCGTTCGGGCATCGGGTCTCCCACGGAGCGGTGGTGTCTCGGTTACCTCTCCATCTTGTGATGGCAAGATCAGGGAGGAGCAGGAGGATTTTACAAGAGAATGGCCCAGCCCCCAATACAGGTGATGGGTCGGTTTCATTTGTTCCGTCCACGGGACAGGCGGCGCGACCCGGACGGCAACCTGCTGGAGATTACCGGTCCGATGCAGAGCACCGAGTCAGCCGCATGACGGCACGCACCGCACTCGTGACGGGCGCCAATCGCGGCATCGGCTTCGAGGTATGCCGCCAGCTCGCCCAGGCCGGGATGCGCGTGCTGCTGGGCGCACGCGACCGGGCGAAGGGCGGCGCGGCCGCGGCGGCGCTGGCGCGGGAGGGCCTGGACGTGTCCGCCGTGGCGCTGGACGTGGCGGACCCGCCGAGCTTGCAGGCGCTCGCAGCCGGAGCTGGTCCGATAGACGTGCTGGTGAACAACGCGGGCGTGGACTACGATACGGACCAGACCGCGTTGTCGGCCGACCTCGCCCGCGTGCGCCGGACCTTCGAGACCAACCTGTTCGGCGCATGGGCCGTGGCGCAGGCGTTCGCGCCGGGGATGCGGGAGCGGCACTGGGGGCGGATCGTCAACGTGAGCAGCGGCGCCGGCAGCTTGGCCGAGATGGGTCGCGGCCCGCCCGGCTACAGCACGTCCAAGGCGGCGTTGAACGCGATGACGCGGCTGCTGGCCGCGGAGCTGGCGGGCACGGGCGTGCTGGTGAACTCAGTATGCCCGGGCTGGGTCGCCACCGACATGGGCGGCACGGGTGGCCGGCCGGTGCGGGATGGGGCCGCAAGCGTGGTTTGGGCCGCGCTGCTACCCGATGATGGACCGAGCGGCGGCTTCTTCCGCGATGGCAAGCCCCTGGCCTGGTGAGCGGCGGCAGGCGCTTTAGCCTGATTGTACTTTCAAGATGGATCAGCACGTTGATCCATCAGGCTTGCTCGGCGTCCAGCACGTGAGCTACGTCTTGCCGAAACGAGCGGGCTGCTGGCGGCCTGCCCAGAGGGAGAGACGCGAATGCGCGAAGCCGTGATCGTTGACGCCGTCCGGACGCCAGTCGGGCGGGGCCGCGCGGGCGGCGCTCTCTCCGGCGTGCATCCGACCGATCTCCTCGCGACGGTCCTGACCGCGCTTGTCGCGCGGAACCGCCTCGATCCCGGCGAGGTGGACGATGTGATCTGCGGGTGCGTGAACCAAGTCGGCGAGCAGTGCGCAGGGCCGGGCCGGATGGCGTGGCTCGCCGCCGGGTTCCCCGAGCACGTCCCGTCCACCACGATCGACCGCAAGTGCGGCTCCAGCCAGCAGGCGGTCCACTTCGCGGCCCAGGGCATCATGGCCGGCGCCTACGACATCGTCATCGCTGCCGGCGTGGAGGCGATGAGCCGCGTGCCGATCGGCAGCGCGCGCATGGGGGCCGACCCATTCGGGCCGCTTGTCGAGGCCCGCTACGCGCCGGGTCTGGTCGGCCAAGGCGTTTCCGCGGAGATCGTGGCGGCGCGCTGGGGCGTGGGCCGGGACGACATGGATGCCTACGCCGCCGAATTGCACCGGCGCGCCGCCGAGACGGCCGCCTCGGGCGGCTTCGACGCCGAGATCGTGCCCGTCGAAGCCGGTAATACGAGAGTGGATGTGGACGAGACGATACGGCCCGACACCACGGCGGAGCGTCTGGCCGGCCTCAAGCCCGCCTTCGAGGATGCCGCACTCGGGCAGCGCTTCCCCGAGATACGCTGGTCCGTGACGGCCGGGAACGCGTCGCAGATCAGCGACGGCGCCGCGGGCCTGCTCATCGTCAGCGAGGCGGCGGCGGCCCGGCTGGGCCTACGGCCGCGGGCGCGCTTCGCGGGCTTCGACGTGCTCGGGGACGACCCGCTGCTGATGCTGACCGCGCCCATCCCGGCGACGCGCCGGGTGCTGGGCAAGGCCGGCCTGAAGCGCGACGAGATCGACCACTTCGAGGTCAACGAGGCGTTCGCCTGCGTGCCGCTCGCGTGGCAGAAGGAGATCGGCGCCGATCCCGCGCGGCTGAACCCGTGCGGCGGGGCCGTCGCGCTCGGCCATCCGCTCGGTGCGTCGGGCGCGCGGCTGATGACGACCATGCTGCACGCGCTGGAGCGCACCGGCGGCCGCTACGGCTTGCAGACGATGTGCGAGGCGGGCGGCATGGCCAACGCCACGATCATCGAGCGGCTCTGAGGCCGATGCAGAGGCGGTAATGCAAGTCGGGGGGATCGCGGCGCTGGTGACGGGCGGCGCCTCGGGCCTCGGCCTCGCGTCCGCGCAGCGGCTGAGCGGCCTCGGCGCGCGCGTGACGATCTGCGATCTTCCGTCCTCGCCGGGCGAGGCCGCGGCTGCCGCGATCGGCGCCCGCTTCGTGGCTGCGGACGTGACCGACGAGGCCGAGATGCAGGCCGCCGTCGCGGCCGCCTGCGCGGATGGCCCGCTGCGCGCGGTGGTGCACTGCGCGGGCGGTGGCGGGGCGCTGCGCATCGTGGACCGCGATGGGCAGCCCGGCTCGCTCGCCGCGTTCGAGCGGCTGATCCGGCTCAACCTGATCGGCAGCTTCAACGTGCTGCGCCTGGCCGCCGCCGCCATGGCACGCGCCGAGCCAGTCGAGGGGCGGGAGCGCGGCGTGGTCGTGCTCACGGCGTCCATCGCCGGCTACGAAGGGCAGATCGGCCAGATCCCGTATGCCGCGTCCAAGGCGGGCGTGATCGGCATGACCCTGGTCGCGGCCCGCGACCTCGCTGGCCGGCTGATCCGCGTCTGCACCATCGCGCCCGGCATCTTCGACACGCCGCTGCTCGCGCGCCTGCCCGAGGAATTGCGGGCCTCGCTCGGGGCGGCCGTGCCGAACCCCGCGCGCCTGGGCGCGCCCGACGAGTTCGCGCTCCTCGTCCAGCAGATCGTCGAGAACCCCTATCTGAACGGGGAGACGATCCGGCTCGACGGCGCGCTGCGCATGGCGCCGCGCTGAAATGGACAACCTCGCGCACTGGGCCAGAAGCTGCCCGGACAAGCCGGCGTGCATCTTTCCCGAGACGGAGACCGCGCTCAGCTTCGCCGAGCTGGACGCGCGTGCCAACCGGGCGGCCCAGTGGTTGATCGGGCTTGGCCTGCAAGCCGACGACCGCTTCGCGCTGCTGCTGGGAAACGAGCCGGCGATGCTCGAACTCAGCTTCGCCGCCCAGCGCGCCGGGCTCTACTACGTGCCGCTCGACACCCATCTCACGCCGGCCGAGCTGGGGCCCATCCTGCGCGGCAGCGGCGCCAGGCTGCTGGTCGCCGGCGACATTCCGCCCGGACTGCCCGGCCTCGACCTCGGCTTCTTCGTCACGGGTGCCGCCACACCTGGCGCCGCCTCGTATGAGGGCGCGCTGGCGGCCTACCCGCGCGTCGAGGTTCTGCCGCTGCGGCCGGTCGGGCGCGACCTGCTCTATTCGTCCGGCACGACCGGGGCGCCGAAGGGCATCTTCCGGCCATTGCCACCAGCGGAGACCCGCGCGCTTTCTGCGTCCAGCGCGTCTGTCGTCTTGCAGCGGTTCGAGTTCGGCCCCGACACGGTCTATCTATCCACCGCACCGCTGTACCACGCAGCCCCGAACCGCGTGACCTTGACCGCCATCGCCGAGGGCGGGATGGCCGTCGTGATGGGCCGCTTCGACGCGGCGCAGGCGCTGGCGCTGATCGACCGCTTCCAGGTTACGCACAGCCAATGGGTGCCGACGATGTTCGTCCGCCTGCTCGCGCTGCCCGACGCGACGCGCGCACGCTACTCTGGGGCGAGCCATCGGATCGCCGTCCATGCCGCAGCACCCTGCCCGGTGGAGGTGAAGCGGCGGATGATCGCGTGGTGGGGGCCGATCATCCACGAGTATTACGCCGGGTCGGAGAGCATCGGCGGCACGTGGATCACCAGCGAGGAGTGGCTGGAGCACCAGGGATCAGTCGGCCGCGCCGTCTCCGGCACGCTGCACGTCGTGGATGCGTCCGGCCACGACCTTCCGCCGGGCGAGGTCGGGGAAGTTCGCTTCTCCGGCATCCCGCGCTTCTCCTACCTGGGCGCGCCGGAGAAGACCGAAGCCGCCTACGACGCGCAGGGCCGGGCCACCTACGGCGACCTCGGCTGGCTCGACGAGGACGGCTATCTCTACCTTAGCGCCCGGCGAGCCGACCTGATCATCTCGGGTGGGGTGAACATCTACCCGGCCGAGGTCGAGGCCGTGCTGTCGCGCCATCCCTTGGTCGCGGACGTAGCCGTGATCGGGGTGCCCGACGCGGAGTTCGGCGAGCAGGTCCGAGCGTTCGTCCAGCTGCGCGAGCCGGAAACCGATGCGGCCGCCGACGATGAGCTGATCGGCTTCTGCCGCGAGAACCTCTCGCACGTGAAGTGCCCCCGCTCCGTCATCGTCGTGCCACGCCTGCCGCGAACGGAGACGGGCAAGCTCCTGCGCCGCGTCCTCAAGGAGCAGAGCCGACGCGAGGCAGCGAGCGCCGCGCCCTCGGGGGACATCTCACCCTACTCATCCCGCTTCGACGACACGGCCTAATGCCGCGAGCAGAGCTGCCATGTCGGGCGGCAAGGGCGATGCGAAGTGCATGGCCTCGCCCGTGCGGGGATGCTGGAAACCCAGGCTTGCCGCGTGGAGTGCCTGGCGCGGGAAATCGAGCAGCGCGGCGCGGGCATCTGACGGGAGCAGCCGCGCCGCGGCTGGGATGCGGCGGAGATAGACGGGGTCGCCGATGAGCGGGTGTCCTCGGGAGGCGAGGTGGACACGGATCTGGTGTGTCCGTCCGGTGGCGAGGCGGCATTCCAGCAGGCTCGCCCCCTGCCAGGTGTGGAGCATCTTGTAGCGGGTGAGCGCCGGCTTGCCGCCGCGGGCGACGACGGCCATGCGCTTGCGGTCGCGCGGGTCGCGCCCGACCGCACCTTCGATCTCGCCCACGGCAGGGGCGGGAAGGCCCCAGGCGAGGGCGAGGTAGGCACGGTCGAGGTCGCGGGCGGCGAAGGCGGCGCCGAGCTTGTCGAGCGCGAGTTCCGTCTTGGCGACGACCATGACGCCCGAGGTGTCCTTGTCGAGGCGATGGACGATGCCGGGGCGGCGCTCGCCGCCGATGCCGGGGAGTCCTTCCCCGCAATGAGCGAGGAGCGCGTTGACCAGCGTGCCGCTCTCGTTGCCCGGCGCCGGGTGGACGACGAGCCCGGCCGGTTTGTCGAGCACGATGAGGTCCGCGTCCTCGTGCAGGATGGCGAAGGGGATCGCCTCGGCCTGCGGCGTGGCCGGCCGCAGCGGCGGCGGCTGGATCACGAAGATGTCCCCAGGGCGGACGAGGCGCGCCGGATCCTGCAGAGGAACGCCGCCAAGCAGGACGGCGCCGGTCTCGATCAGGGTCTTGACGCGCGAGCGGGAGAGGGTGCCGATGGCGTCCGCGAGGAAGCGGTCCGCGCGCCCGCCCGCGGCCTCGGGCGGGGCCGTGACCTGGAAGGATGCGGGCATGGGCGAAGGCGCACTGCGGGCGTTGAAGGTGGCTGTCGTGGTCATGGGCGTGCTCATCGTGGGCGGCACGGCGCTGCTGGGAGTGGTCATCACCCAGCGCATGTCGGGTGCGGCGCGCCCCGTCGCCAGCACCACGACCATCGGCGCCGCGGCGACCAGCGCCATGCTCAATGAATTGCCCGGCACGCACATCGCCAGCACATCGCTTGCGGGGGATCGGATGGCGGTCGCGCTCCAGGGTGGCGGACCGGACCGGGTCGTGGTCTTCGACCTCCGCAGCGGTCGCGTGGTGGCGCAGGTGGGGTTGCGGCCGTGAAGGGAATGGCCAAGGAGGATTTGCCGCAGAAGCTGTGTGCCGCATGGGGTCGGCCGTTCGCGTGGCGGCACGTGGGGCGCCGGGATGGGGAGGGTTGATCGCGGGCGCCGCTTCGGCTACTAGGCGCGCTCCGGCCTGTCCCGTTCGTCTAGAGGCCCAGGACGCCGCCCTCTCACGGCGGCAACAGGGGTTCGAATCCCCTACGGGACGCCACTTCTTTTCAAGGACTTAGACGATGTTTGCCGTCTGGTGCTGGATGGCATACGGCAACTCTGCGGCATACACGCTGTCGGACGGGGCCGGACAAGAGCGGTCCTGAGATGCGCCGATCACGGGTGCGAGCGTGTCGGCGCCGCAAGTTGTCACTACCGTCTTGCGAGGATGACACGGGATGTCATGGGAGACGATTTGCGTCATCCGGGATGCAGTCTGGGATCTCGATGACCTGGGGAAGGGACTAAAGGGTCAACCTACTCCGCGAGCTGTTCGCGACTTCTCGGTGCCGCTGCATAAATTCCTGAACGAGGATGCCCTTGGGAGTGCGTGGCGTGCGATCGGTCGCGCAGGCGAGCCAAGCGTCGGCGGCAAGAGCGTTGCTTGCCCAGCAAGGTATAGCAAGGTGATGAAGGGAACTTCACACCGCATAGGGCCAGCGACGGTTGCATTTCCCTATTCGGAGCCGAACGGAGCAATGACGATCCACCCGATTGCCGCCGGGCCTGACGACGCTCACCTTGAGAAGGTGAGACCGAAAGGCAACCGACCGACTCCCCCTGAGTTCGACAAGGTTGTCCAGCCGTTGCGCACGTTCGCCATGTCAGCCGGCTTGATTGTGGGTGGAATTCCCATTCCGCGGAACATTGCTGTCGCCTTCTTACGCCACAAGCGCGGCGGCGGTCACCAGATCGACTGGCAGTTGGGCCAGAGCGACAAGAGGTGGGTGTATTCTCTCCTAGTCAGCATATTTGACCCTCAATCCATCAAGTTGGCAGATTTCGAAGGTTTTGGAGAAATCAGAAATGGGCAGGTAAATATCTTAGAGCAACATGTTTGGACAATTGCGCACGACCTATTTAATTCCCCAGACATTCAATCTTTTCTTGCCGAGGCAGCTGGTATGCTAGGTCCAGATCTGAATAGGAATCTCTAGTCGCTCGCGGCTGCCGCTCAAGGATTGAGGCCTCGACCTGGTTCATGGGAGCGGACGTTAGCCGGGGACCGCGGGAGCGGGGAAGTGGGCGGCGCCGGGAAAGCTCGGCTGCCGCGTCCGCCCTTCCCGATCTCTGCTGATCCATCCTCGCGCGCGCTCTATCTGCTTGCAATACCCGGCGCCATCCACGCCGCTGTTCCCCTTCGCGCGAGATCGCTGATTTTGGGACGAAATACGCGCGCGCGTGCGTGCGCGTATCGCGCTGTAAACTCCTCCAGCTTGCCTCGGCGCAGCCGGTTGCTATTTCGGCAGCAGCTTCAACAACGGCGCAGAGCTCATGAGCCAGGCCACGTCCAGCCGTTCCCCCGCCGCGTCCAGTTCATCTAGCAGTCGCTCGTAGGTGGCCCGCCGCATCCCCTTGGGCCGCGGTGGCTCGTCATCGAGTGGACCGTCATAGTCGGCGCCCAGCTTGCGATAGAGCCGGGCCATGCGAGCGTGACAGAGATCAAGCGCCGTGCCGCGCTGGGACTGGTAGCCGAGGCGGTAGGCGTGCCGGCTCAGGAAGCGGTGCCCGCCGTTGGGCAAGAACAGCCTGGCGCAGCGCCGCCGCGTCTGGGGGCAGAGGAAGAACCAGCGCCGCCCGCCGTAGCGGCAAGGTCGAGCGACTAGCCGCACAGTGTAGTCAGCGGCCGGCACCTCCGCCGTGAGATGGTCGAATGCGGCGTGCTGGATGCGCACCGTGCCCCAGTCGCCATCGGGGTCGAGCGCCACCGTGAGGACCACCGTGACGCGCGTCTCGTCGATGAACCAGTGCCAGCCCATGCGCGCCGAGGTGCGGCCATGCAGCGCCCGCACCATGCGGTTTACGTCGAGCGGCAGGGCGCCGGTTCGCTCCTTGGTCGCCGTGCCGCCCCAACGGCCGGAGTTGCTTCCGCCCATGCCCAAGGTCCCTCCGCTCAGGATTTTCCGAAATCGTTTGGCTAACTACCGCTTTCAATCTCCCGAGCGTCTCGGAAACGCGCTCTCCAGTGCGTGCCCCGCTGGGGGGCCAGGATGATGGCCGGTCGGATAAATGACCCGCCGCGCCCGTGGCGCACCGTGTTCTGACGGGCCTTCCCGTTCGCGCCTGCCATGGTCTTGCAAGACGGTTATGGCGAAATACCCGCTGGCAACCATGTGGCCAAATCATGGACCGACAGGCCTACCGCAAACGGGCGAGGCATCGGCAGCATAGTCTCAGCGGGACGCATCGGCGCGCGAACCGAGCTCCTAGGTGTTCGCACGACCAATCTCACGGTGCAGGAACCGCTTACGATTTGTTGGAAAGGCCCCAAAATGTATGTTATGAGAGGAGTATTGTAGAATAACGGGTGTGTTATGGGCAGGACTGCCAGGATTTCGGCAGATGTAACGACGCTGGCGCCACTTCACCTGCGTTCCGAACGGTGCCCGGTATGGTGGGTGCTGGGCAGTCGCTACACCCTCCTGTTGACGGCCGAGGATAGCGGTGGCGCCTTCTCGCTCATTGAGCTCGTCGTGCCCGCCGGTCGCGGCTTGCCACTCCATACGCACAGGCGCGAGGACGAGACCTTCCGCGTACTCGAGGGCGAGGTCGAGTTCAGCGCGGGCGGTCAGACCACCCATGCCCGACTTAGCTCCGTGGTGTTCGGGCCGCGCGGCATCCCGCATAGCTTCCATAATGTCGGAACGGGAGACGCCTGCCTGCTGTGTATGGTCACTCCAGGCGGTCTGGAGCGCTTCTTGACGGAGGCGGGCGTGCCGGCCTGGGATCGCACAACACCTCCACCTGCACCAACACCGGAGGATATCGAGCGGCTACGGCGGGCGGCGCTGAAGCACGACATCGAAGTGCATGATCCTGGCGACAATGGTGAAGCGGCGAGCATTCTACCACCGTCAGGGTTTCAGCTGGTCGGAGGCGCCGCCCTGGGTGGGAGTTCTAAGCCCATGCGGGCGCAATAGATTTGGCGATAGGGGCGGCTGGCTGAGGGGGAAAGCTGCATCGATCTCAACCTGCAACGTGGACAGAGCGTGGCGGCCCCGATATCAATAAGCCCACCGAGTAGATGGGGGAGAGATGGGGACGGTGGTTCAGTTTCCGGTCCGCACACGCGGTTCGTTCACTCCGGAAATGCGCGACAGCCTCGTGCGCTTGGCACCCAACATCCGCGGCGCTTTGCCTCTACGGTTCGGTAAGGACAGCAGCGGCGCAGAGTTCTGCTGCTTTGCAAACGGACTGTTGATCAGCTGGGACCGTGAGTGCGGCCCGATCCTGATTGATACTTTCGACGGCTACGTTGACCGGGGACCCTTTCACGACCTGGACGAGGTCTGCTTGCTCGCCACCTACCTCGCGCCCTGAACGGCGCCACCTCCAGCACGAAGATATAGCGCTTGCTGGCATTCGCTCATGTCGGGTGCCTGAACCAAGGCTCTCGCGTGGGTGCTTGCACCCCTGATACCATCCGAAGCCGTCCTTCCAAAGCCGACGCCGCACACCCGTGACTAGTCTTTCTGGATGTGCAAACCTCACGTCCCCGCGGATGAGGCCACGCTGCCGGCCACCACCGCCTGACCGCCGTCCGCCACGCTGACGTGCTGCACGGTCACGACCTGCCGGCCGCCGTGCCGGAGCCGGTCCAGGGTAAGTGCCGTGCGCGAACAGGCGTCCATGATCCGCGCCGCCGCCGTCGCAGTGCGTGTGGCGCGGTCTAGCGCGCCCGCGTTCAAGTGCGGCGCCTTTCGGTGGCGGTGCAGCTCGTTGCCTGCCACCGTCAGCAGTTCCATTCCTAAGCCGTGCGCGGCGGCGACCTGATGGGCCAGCATCTTCTCTGCCGCCGTCGCCGCCCGCGCGTTCTCCGCAGTCTCCACGGCGAGCGCGAGCACGCCCGCGTCGCGCGCTAAACCCAGCCGGGCGAGGCTCGCGTCGGCGGCGAGCATCCCAGGCGGCTCCGCCACGGCCTGCATCACCTCTCGCACACGGCCGGACATGTCGGCATCATCGGGCGGCGCGGTCTCCCCACCACGACCCTCGCGAGGCGCGAGCGACGTCGCGAGCAGCAGGGTCGCGGAGCGCCGCGGCGAGCGCGTCTAGACCAGCGGCCTCGGCGCACTGCTGCGCCGCCCATTGCGGGTTGCCGCCCACCTGCGCCGCCGCTTCTCGCTTGTGCGCGGCCAGGGCCTCGAAGTGCGCGGCCTCTCCCGCGTCGAGCCCGGCGGGTGTCCTGGTGCAAATGATCGTCACGTAAGCACCTCCCGCACTTGCTCGACCGCGAGGTGGACAGGTGGGTAGCAGGTCGCGCAGCGCCAGCCCGAAGGTGCCTCCCGCTCGCACCACCACTGTTGCCCGGCGCAGCAGGTGCAGAAGCACCCCGGCGACGGCAGCGCGCTCGCGGGCGTCCACGACGGCGGCCGGCGCAGCGCCGCGTGCCGGTAGCCGTCGAGCATGGCCCGGTGCTCGAGATCATCGTTGGGATGGGGCAGTGCCGGGTGCGGAGCGGCGGTTGCCTCAGCTTCCGTGGTCCGGGTCGCCGTCCCGCCCTCGCCCGCCTGCCCATCGAGCAGCAGCCGGAGCACGGCCGGGCGCTCGGTGGCGAGTGCGTCGCGCAGCTCCGGCGCGAGCCGGTCGGGAGCGTCCCACCACAACCGCGCTTCCAGCCGCGTCCCGGCCGCCGTCACCTCGGCGAGCAGCGCGGCGGCACGCGCCGTCACAGGTAGCCTCCCATGCTTTCCCGCCCGTCTCCCCTCTCCTGGAGCCGTCACACCGTCACAACGCCCATTTTCCGGCACTTTCGGCTGATTCCGAGCCGTCACATCCGGAAGGCGTGTGACGGCTCCGGATTGGCCCAAAACCCCCGTCGTTCCTGGGTTGTGACGGTGTGACGGCTCGGAACCCCCCTCTTGGGCGGAAAGGGTATCCTCGGCGGGCAGATAGCGCGCCCAGGCGTCGTCAAAGGTCTCCTTGTAGTAGCCCTTGGCTGTCTCCGTGCCGATGCGCACCGTGCCAGGCCGCACCCCGAACGGCGCCAGTGCACGGGCGAGCTGCGGTGCGGTCATCGGCTTGCCCTGCTTCCACTCCGGCCAGGGACGTTCCTCCATCGTCGCGAGTTGGGTCACGATGTCGGCACTCAGCATCCGAGTTGACGAGGTGCCGAGGAACAAGGTCCGGAGGTCGGCGAGCAGCAGCGCGCCCGCCTCCATGTTGCTCTCCGCCCCCGTGCGCCGGCCGAACAGGTCGAGCAGCGCCGCGCGTGCCCGCGCCGGCCATGTCCCGCCCGCGGCGTCGGCTATGGCGAGCAGCGGGACGGCGATGTCCCCTTCACGGTCACCGAGCGCGTCCGGGATGGGTGGGTCGGTATTCAGCAGCGCGCCACGGTCTGCTGCCCAGCGCGCGAGCTTGCGTGCAACCTCGGCGAGGTTGCCGCGGGCGCCGGGCGCACGCAGCTTCGTCGCCGTCCTCGCCCGCGCCCTTGCGCTGTAACGGGATCGGCACGGCCCGGTCCTCCAAGGTGCCGGGTAGCGTGCCGATGCCGGCCAGCGCCAAGCGGCGCGAAGGTGGCGAAGCGGATGGGCTGCCACTCGCCTTTCACCTCGACCACGCGGATCACCTCGCCGCTGCGCTCGAAGCCGGAGTTGAGCACGCCGCGCAGCTCCTCGTTCTCCGCGAGGAAGGCGTCAGCTTCGTCCAGCAGCAGCGTGAGCGGGCGCAGGGCTTCCACTGTGCGGAACACCCCGGAGGCCGAAATGTTGTCCGCCTTCACCGGCCGCCGACAGGTCGCGTGCAGCACATCGAGCAGCGTGCTCTTGCCGCATCGCTTCGCTGGGCTGGTGATGGCGAGCCGCGGCGTGTGCTGAAACCGCTCGGCAACCCAGGTGTGGGCTATCCACAGTGCCACGGCATCGGCTGCAGCGGGGCGGAGGATCACATGCCGGCGCACGGCCGCCGCGAGCGCGTCCAGCACCGCGCCGCCCGTCACCGGCTCGGCCAGGGATCAACCGTGGGCAGGCTCACGCCGCGCCCGGTGCCCATCTCCGGCATGGGTCGCAGCGCGCGCACCTGTTCGTCCAGAGTTGAGACCCGGCAGCCCAGCGCCTTGGCGACCTCCTCGCGCTGCTGGTCGTAGTCTATGGGGTCGAGCGCCGCGAGCCGGGCCAGCTCCGCGTCACGAGTCGCGCGGCTCGCGTCCACGTCCTCGATGGTGAAGGCCCGCGCCTGGCGGGATCGTGCCGTCAGCCATGGACCACCTCCGGCGCCGGGCGACCCGCGCGCGCTTGCAGCAGGTCGTTGAAGTCGCGAGGACCGGCCGGACGCGCGAGCTGCACCGTGCGGCCCTCGGCTGCCCAGCGCGCGGCGGCATCGCGGGCCGCCCGCTCGCCTGGCGTGTCGGGGTCGAGCGCGATCACCACGCGCCGGACCTCCGGCGGTAGGACAAGCCCGCGGGCCAGGTTGCCGGCGGACAGGGCCGCCCACACCGGAGCGCCGATGAGCCGCCCGGCGCTGGCGCTCGTTTCAATACCCTCGCCCACGACAAGGGGAAGCGAAGGATCGAGCGGGTCGAGCCGCACCGTCCCGCCCCAATACGGCGCCAAGGCTTGCCCGCACGGGATCAATCTTGGCCTTGCCGGACCCGTCGCGCGCCAGGAAGGTGCGATGCACCGCAATGGGCTGGCCGGCGGTGTCCGTTACGAGCGCGATCATGGCCGGCAGCTTGCCGCCCTCCGGATGCTGACAGTCGGCGAGGAAGCGGAGGGCGGCGGAGGCGGCCAGGCCGGACAGGCTGCGGCCTGCGAGGTAGCGGTCGGCAGGCGTGCCCGGCGCCGAGACGCTGCGCGCCCACATGCGAAGCGCGGCGGCTTGCTTGGCGCCCGCGTGCAACCTCGGCTTGCTCTATCCGGCGGCGGCGCGGGCGGGGTCCAGTCCGCACCCGCCACCCGTTCCAGCACCTCCGCGAGCTGGGGGAAGGTGCAGCCGTTGGCGCAGTAAATGCGGACCCGGTTGCCCTTGCCAGAGCGGATGGAGAAGGCGCGCGGGTAGGCGCACACTGGGCAGGTGCCAGCCCATGAGTGGGGCCGTTTGTCTAGCCCCAGCCGGCTGGCGAGGTTCGCTACAGCGTTCATGCTCGGCCTCCCGCTGCGATGCGCCGCGGCAGGGACGGCACACGCCCGGCGCCGGGCGCCCGGATCGGGACAGGCATCCGCCGCTCATACTCGGCAAGTAGCGCGAACAGGGCCGCCCCGCCGCCCACTCGCGCCGTCAATTCGTTCAGCAGCTCGGCGATGCTGCCCGCGCCGAGCTGGTGCAAGTGCTCGGCGCCGCGGGCGAGGCGCATGCGATCAAGAGTGTTCACAGGTGTGGGCATTCCAGGCTCCATGGAGAGAAGCCCGGCCCTCGAAAGGCTGGAACGCGAAGCGGGGAGCGTGCTACAAGCGCGGTCGCGACACGTTGCTTGTTTCACGATCCGCCGCCGGCTCGGGTTCATCTTCCGGGACCGGCGGCTTCGTTTCAGGCGGCATCCTTCTTCGCGGCGCCATGCGGGCGCACCGCGGCAGCGGGCAGGCTGGCGAGCCAAGCAAGCCCGTGCTGCACGTCAATCAACGTCCGGCTGCCCAGCTTGACCGCGCGGAGGTCGCCGCGCCCTAACGCCTCATAGCTGCCGCTCCGGCTCATGCCAGACAGGGCGCACCAATCCGGCACCGTAGCGTAAGCAGGGTGTTTCTGCGTGTTCATCCGTGTTCGCTCCTATCACGTCGGACAGGCGAAGCGTGACGCCTCCGCCAAGCATTGGGAAAATGCGAGTGAAGGGGCGAAATCGACCTTCCATTCGCGGAACAGCACCGGAAACCGGTGGTCAACCGAATGGCTCATCGAGCGATGGCTGATCGAAGTCGGGATCGTGAAACTCGGGTTGCTGCTTCTCGCGGGGACGCGCCCAGTCCGCGCTGCCCTCGCGTATCCAGTGCGCCAGCGCATCACTCTTCCCGCTCTTGCCCTTAGCAGCCGAAACCAAGGCTACCAGTTCGGCCAGAAGCGCGTTGCAGTCGGCAATCTGAGGCATGTGAGTCGCTGGCTCCCTGGGTTGGACGGCTGCACGAGCACGCTCTCCTACAAGCCCAAGGAGCGCGCTGAACCAGCGGATCGCCGGGCCGCCCGGGAGGGTCTCGCGTGGCTCACCCTCCACCGCTGGGGAGACAGTCGGAGAGCCACCGGTCGGCAGCGTTCCAAACAACCCTTTGTATTCGCCTGCCAACAGGTAGAACAGGCGCTTTCGGGCTTCCTCGCGCTCACTCCCGCCATGCTTGATCCGGCCGGCATGAAATTTCGCCCCGCGCTCAGCTAGAAACTCCAATAGCTGCAACGTGGCAGAAAGCCGCTCCCCAATACTTTCCCAGCACATCGTCGCTGCTGCAGTTCCTTGCCGGTCGGCTGCGCGTAGGCTTCGACAGCAGACGGCCAGGCTCGCTAGTTCCTTGCCGGTCGGCTGCCGCGTAGGCTTCCGGGACAGCAAGACGGGCCAGGCGTTCTAGTTTGTAGAGCGCGGGCGTCTCGCGGTCTGAGCCACTCGAGTGTTTCGGAGGGTGCGGCCACGCGGGTTGCAGGTGCAGCAGCACGTCCCGGAACCGTGCGTCAAGCGGCTCCGGGCGGTCATGACCCAGAGCGTGCATCAGATCGCGCGACTGGCCCAATACCTGCTTGCACCAGTCTCGCACCTCTGCGGGAGGCGCACCCCGCGATACGAGGCGCCTCCCGAACGCGTAATGATCAAGGTGCTTGTTGATGGCATTGGTCCTGGCAGCCAGGTCCGCGCCGTCGGCGTGCTTCAATCCTACATCTGCCGCTAATGTCGCGAGGTCGTCGGCCCGCACTAGCGAAGGCGCAACCCCGCTGCCTTGCGCTGAGGGTGGCGGGGGCCTGACCTTGGATGAGCGGCCCATCTACGTGCTCTTGCTGCTTGTCATGTTGTACGCCTCCGCAGCGCGCTCCGCTTTCGGGTTGGCAGGGACAGCCGGGGCGGAGTGGCCCGACGTTCGGCTCGCGACTGACTAGCCCCTGCCGAGGGGGATTAGGCTTCGGGCGCTGTGCCGAGGGCAGCCAGGCGCTCCGCCGCGAGCCGGCGGCCGGTGTCCAGCTCGTGCATAACCCGGTTCGCGTCCGTGCGCAGCCGTGAGGCTACCCAGGCCACGCCGTCCGCGCGCACCACGCGCGAACCATGTTCGTCCTCCGCCATAGCAAGCAGCGCGACCAAGCCCCCGAACAGGTCGAGCAAGGGCCGGGTCGCGGCCTCGGCGAAGGCGTCCACGACGGCGCCCGGTGTGGTAGGTGTCTCAGCAACCTCGTGCATGGGAATGCCTCTCCCGTGTGCGGGGCCAGGCGCGGGACCGGGTTCACGGCCCGCCCGCGCCGCCCTGTGATGCCCGGTGCCGCCGGGCACGGTATCTCAGGCTCTTCGTCGCACCTTCGGCCGCAGCGTCGCAACGCTTGGCTCCGGTGCGAAGCCCAGCTCCCCGAACGCCGCGCGCACCGTATCGGCGACGTAGCTCGGCGCGAGGTGGGCGTAATGCTTCGCCGTGATCGTAGGGCTGGCGTGCCCAAGCTGCGCCGCGATCACGGCCATAGGCACGCCCTTCATGGCGAGCCTTGAGGCGTGGGTATGGCGCAGGACGTGGAAGCTTGCGGCCGGCGCGATCCGGGCCGCAGCACACGCCGCACGCAATGGCCGGTGCTGATACGATGTGCCCCATGCGCTGCCGTCCGCCCGCGACAGCACGAGCGCGTCCGCCGCCTTGCCAGCAGCTTCGCTTTGAAAGAACCGCTGCGCTTCCGCAGTCAGCACTACGATTTGCGCCTTGCCGCTCTTGCTCTTGCGCACGTGCAGCACGCCCGCGTCCAGGTCGAGGTCGGCCGGCAGCAACCGGGCCAGCTCCCCGTAGCGGCAGCCCGTGAGAAGGGCAGCGACCACGAGTGCGCGCAGGTCCGCCGGGCAGGCGTTCACCAGCCGCGCGGCCTCGGCATCCGTGAGATAGCGCACCCGCGGCGCGTCCACGTTCGGGAAGGGCCGCACCCGGCGCCAGGCATCGTCGCTGGGCACGCGCTGGTCCCGGAAGGCAAGGTTAAGGGCGGCTTTCAGCACCGTCATCACCCGGTTCGCGGTCGCCCGCCGCGCCCGGCGCTCATCGTCGCTACTGGCCTCACGCACGCGGCGGCGCTTCGCCTTGACACCCGTCCGCAGCCGGGCCGGCGCCTCGGCGAGCTGGTTCTTCCAAACTTCGAGTTGGCGCTTCGTGAGCTTGGCAACCTCTATATCGCCCAGCGCGGGCAGGATGTGCGCCTCGATGGTCGCCAGCATGGTGCCGAGCGCCTTGCCACCGCCAGCCTGGTAGGCACTCACGTAGGCGTCCAGCGCCTCTCGCACCGTGATCGGGTCCATGACGCGCCCGGCGTCGCGCTCGACTTGGGCGAACCATGCGCGGGCCTTTTCTTGGGCTTGGGCAAACGTCAGGGTGCTCGTCCCGTCCGCGTCGAGCACGTCGTCGGCGCTGCCGAGGGCCTGATAGAGCCGGCCTTCACCGGGATCGTAGTGCCGGGCGATCCAGGTGCCGGCCTTACCGCCCGTCAGCCGGCGGTAGCCCAACGCGCGACCCTCTTGCAGCGTGCGCCAGTAGGGTTCCCTCCGCGGCGTGAGCCGCAGCCGCGCCGCGCGCGTATCAAGCCGTTCGTCCCTCGCCTTCCTCGGCATGGCTCGCCTCCATACGGCATGCATGGCAAGCATACGGCATAGACGGGACCGGACGCAACCGGATGGACATGGACAATATGCCCGCTTTTGCGAGACTTCTGGCGACGGAACCGGACAGCTTGGGACTATCTTTGTCCCTCTCTCACGGCGGCAACAGGGGTTCGAATCCCCTACGGGACGCCACTTAAACAAGCAGGGTGGGACTGTGGACTCGCTATCGGGGCCACAGGAGGGTCGTCGCATGGTTTGCCGGCGAGTTGGCGCCCATGTTACCCGGCCGTACGAAACGGGATCGGATGCTGCGGCATGATCCAGCTTGCATTTCTGCTGCTTGGCGCCGAAGCGGTGTCGACCGTCACGTCGCAGCTATTAACCAGCAGGGCACCGTTTACACCGGCCATGCAGCGCTGGAGATGCCGCTCAACCCCGAGCTCCACCTGGATATGTGACAATGCTGATTTCGACTCGACTTGGCGACTGCTCCAAGCCCATGCTACACGACATCGAGAGTGAGCCGGCCGATCGTCGGTAGCGACCAATACCTGGTTTGGCTTCACACCGACGCATCCGAGGAGTGGTCTCGTGACCGTCATCCGCGCGTTCCAAGGCCGCCTCGCCATGACTTGCACGCTGCTGGCCGCCCTGTCCGTCGCCGGGTGTTCCACCCGGGTGCAGAGCACGGGCACCTACGTTGCCCCGATGCAGGACACCGCAGCGCCTCTGCCGCGTCCGCGGAAGATCCTGGTGGCAGACTTCGCGGCCGACTGGAGCGGCGTGCAGCTCGAGCAGGGGATTGCCGCCCGCCTGAACCGCGAGATGAGCGGCGCCGACCCCTCTGCCGCGCAGTATCGCACGTCGCTGGACGTTCAGCAGGCGATCTCTGAGACGCTGGTCGAGGACCTGCGCAAGATGGGTCTGCCGGCCGAGCGCGCGGCTGCCGGTGCTGTGCCGGGCGGGACCGCTCTCGTCATCCGGGGCCAGATCACGCGAATTGACGAAGGCAACCGCACCCGCCGCCTCGCCGTCGGCTTTGGGGCCGGCAAGAGCGACGTGCAGGCGGAGGTGCAGGTTTACTATCTGCGCCCGAATGCGCCGCCGCAGCTCCTGCAAACCTACGATGCCGACGCGAACAGCGGCCGGAAGCCGGGTCTCGCCATGGGGGGTGCCATGGCGGCCGGCAGCGGCAGCGTAGCTCCGGCGGTGGTCGGCGGGCTCATGGGGTTGCACGGTGAGACCAAGAAGGCAGGTGTGGCCGGGGAAGGCGAACGCCTTGGCAATCGTCTCGCCTACAACCTCGGCCAGTTCTTCGTACAGCAGGGCTGGATCCTCCCGTCGGCGGTCCCAGCCCCTTCGCTCCGCTGAGGCGGGCGATGCAGCCGAGGAGCGCTATGATGAACCGAGATCAGACGAGGCGAGATGACCCGCCGCGGAGAGTGTCCGCCTTCAAGGTCATCTGCGCCCTGGCCGGCTTCTCCGCCCTGGCCAGTCCAGCCGCGTCGCAGCGGCCGACCGCGAGCCAGATCGCTGCTATCCGTCAGGCCTGCCGAGCGGACTACCGGGCCCATTGCATGGGAGTCCCGACTGGCGGTGCCGCGGCGCTGGCCTGTCTGCGGCGGAACGCGTCGAACGTGTCCCCGGCCTGTCAGCGCGCGCTGAGCGCGCCCGGCGGCGTAGGGTCGAGCGGCACGGGCGCCTATCACGGGCGCGATGAGTTCCTGCGCTTCTCCCATGCCCACGCGGTTAGGCCAGGCCGCTTCGTCGGCTTCGAGTATCTGGCGCCGCCGCACGGACGGCTGACCCGGATGGCGCTCGGGACGCTGCTGCGATGAGCTGGCTCCCTGACGCCACCCCGGACGCGAGCGAGGCCGTGGACATCGTCGTCGAGCCGAGCGTCAAGGATTTGGGTGGCTTCCGGGTGCGCCGGGCGCTGCCGAGCAAGGAGCGGCAGATGGTCGGGCCGTTCATCTTCCTCGACCACATGGGTCCGGCGCGCTTCGAAGCCGGCGAGGGTATGGATGTGCGCCCCCACCCGCACATCGGGCTGGCCACCGTGACCTATCTCCTCGAAGGCAGCATCGTCCATCGCGACAACCTGGGCAGCTTGCAGGAGGTCGTGCCCGGCGACGTGAACTGGATGACAGCGGGCCGCGGCGTCGCTCACTCCGAGCGCACAGGGGAGGTCACGCGGACGTTACCGCGCCAGGTGCAGGGCATCCAGAGCTGGGTGGCGCTGCCGCGGGCGCACGAGGAGGACGCGCCAGGCTTCTCGCACCACGAGGGCGCCAGCCTGCCCGTGCTGCAGGATCGCGGCATCACGGCCCGCATCGTCGCTGGCGAGGCCTACGGCACGCGCTCGCCCGTCCCGGTCGTCTCCCACACGCTCTATGTGGATGCGAGCCTTGAGGCGGCCGCCGCCCTGCCGCTCCCGGACGACCACGCCGAACGCGGCGCCTACGTGATCGAGGGCGAGGTCGAAGTTGCCGGGGAAGGCTACGCGGCCGGGCGGCTGCTCCTGTTCCGGCCGGGCGACGCCATCACGCTCCGCGCGCGCCGGCCGAGCCGGGTACTGCTGGTGGGCGGCGAGCCGATGGACGGGCCACGGCATCTCTGGTGGAACTTCGTGCATAGCCGCAAGGACCGTATTGAGGCCGCGAAGGCGGATTGGCGCGCGGGCCGGTTTGCCCCGGTGCCGGGCGACGAACGCGAGTTCATCCCTCTTCCGGACTGAGATGCGGGCGGGAGACGTTCCTTTGGTTATGGCCTTTGGTTATGGCCTTTGGTTATGGGCCAAGGGGTCAGGACCGCTCCCGCCCGCGCAGCAAGGCGACCGCGAGCACACCAAGCGCCATCACATCCACTGCTCCGAACGGGCGGCGCCCCGGTCGGGCGGACCGGACGGCGGCTTGCCTTGGGGCACCGGCTGCAGCTGGCGTCGGTTCGGCGGGTTGCGCCGTGCCGGGCGCGGGCGGCGCCGCCGGGCTGCCATGGTGCCGGGCATAGATCTTCGTGAACTCGGCGCCGAGCAGGAAGATCTCGGCCGAGTAATAGATCCACAGCAGCAGCACGATGGCTGTGCCCGCCGCCCCGTAGCTGCTCGCGATGGCGCTGCTGCCGATGTAGAGGCCGATCAGGAACTTGCCGGCAGTGAACAGCAGCGCGGTCGCGACCGCGCCGACGCCGACGTCGCGCCACGAGAGGTTCTTGTCAGGCAGGACCTTGTAGATCGCGGCGAACATGGTGGCGATCAGGACGAACGAGATGACGAAATTGGCGATCTGGAACAGCACGGCCATGCCTGAGAAAATCCCGTTGGCATACTGCGCGAGGCCCGAGAGCGCGGCGCTGACGACAAGCGAGACGAGCAGCAGGAATCCGAGCGCCGCGACGAGGCCGAGGCCGAGGGCGCGCGTCTTGACGATCGCCGAGACGCTCGTGGGCGGCTGGGCCTTCCAGATGGCGTTCAGGTCCGCCTGCAGCTCGCTGAATACACCGGTCGAGGTGATGACCAGGGTGATGATGCCGATGACGGTCGCGACGGTGCCGGCATGCTTGTTGGAGGCGCCCTTCACCATGGACTGCACGAGGTCGGCGCCCTGCTGGCCCATCAACCCACGGAGCTGGCCCACGAGCGCGCCCTGCGCCGCGTCCTGGCCGAAAACG
Organism: uncultured Chloroflexia bacterium; assembly: GCA_963736995.1. Taxonomy (GTDB): domain Bacteria; phylum Chloroflexota; class Ktedonobacteria; order Ktedonobacterales; family Ktedonobacteraceae; genus CADDYT01. The sequence continues at coordinate 6,826 of CAVTRB010000002.1, read as the reverse complement.
AACCCGGCGATGGCGATGACGATGACCAGGATCGGGGCGAGCGAGAACAGCGTGTAGTAAGCGATTGCCGCCCCGCGTGAGAGCGCACTGTCGTCTATGAACTCATAAACGGTCTCCTTGGTCATGGACCAAGCTGTGCCGAGCATCGCCCCTGCCCTATCGCCGAAAAATCCCCCCTGGAACGAGAGGGCTGCGTCGCCGGTTGCAACCGCTAGTGAACAAACGGGCAGCGATCGTCGCGACCGGCGCGTAGTCGTCCCAGCGGCGGTGGCTCTCGGCGGGCGACTTGACGCGGAAGACGAGCATGGGATGGATCGCGCGGCCATCGGGCCGGACTGTGACCGTGCCGAGCGCGTAATCGAACGAGATGAAATAGAACGGCCCCTTCTTGAACGCCTGCGCCGCGCTGTTGCCGAACGCCCAGGTGTCGAAGCTCCACTGAACGGTGGTCGGCTGGCAGAACTTGCCCGTGAGATCGCTGGTGCCGACGTTGGTGGCGAGGAAGGTCTTGTTGCGGCTGTGGATCAGGTCGTTGATGGCGAGTCCGACGCCGGAGTTGGGCACATCGGCGACTGCGGTCACGCCATCGCGGTCGAGCCAGGCGCCGACGATCTGCCGGGCCAGATCCGGCTTGTTCTGATGGTCCTCATAGACGAGCTTCACGTCCATCGAGGCGTCCTCCTTCGAGAATTCCTCGATGGCGAGCTGGGCGGCGGCGACGCTTCCTTTGCCCGACTGGTCCGCGAACGGGCCATTCTGGTCGTTGAGGATGCCGATCTTGACATGGGGCTGGCCGGCGGGCTGGCCGGCGCGCGCGAGGCCGGGCAGGAGCAGGGTTGCGAGCAGGAGGGGAAGCAGCAGGGCAAGGCGGAGCGGGCGAACGGACATGGTCGTTCCCAAGGCGGCAGTGCCCAGAACGTCCGGCATCCGGGGCGCTGGTGCAAGAGGTCAGACGGCCACGGGGCTTGCCGTGGGGCTTGACGGAGGAGCGCGCCCGCCCCAGTGTCGGTGTGTTAACCGGATCATAACCAGTGCGTCTTACCCTGCTGTGCATGATCTCAGCGAACTCGCTCTCGGCCTTCTCCGGCGCCACGGCCACGGCGCCCCTGGACCGTTCGTCGGTGAGCGGTGCTGGCGGCGTCCAGCCCGCGCGGCTGCTGCGCGGCGGGGCGGAGCCGCCAGGCGCGCAGCCGCAAGCAGCCGCCTCACCGTTCCCCGGCACGCCATCCAAGGGTCCCCTGCCCCGAGGTTCCCTGCTCAACCTCGCCGTCTAGATCCGATCAACTCTCGCGTCGGGCACTTGCCCCGGCGCTCCGCGCCCGGCACGCTGCAGGCCATGCCGCAGTTCGAGCGTCGCGCGGTACCCGGAGACACGCAGGAGCGTGCTGTCTGCACGCAATGCGGCTTCGTGGCCTACGAGAACCCGAAAGTGGTCGTCGGCAGCGTGGTCGCGCACGCGGGCGAGGTGTTGATGTGTCGCCGGGCGATCGAGCCGCGGCGGGGCTACTGGACCTTGCCGGCGGGCTACCTGGAACTGGGCGAGACCTGCGAGGAAGGCGCCATGCGCGAGGCCGCCGAGGAGGCGGGAGCGCAGATCGAGCTGGACGGCGTGCTGGCGCTCTTCAGCCTCAGCCGCATCGGCCAGGTGCAGGTTATTTACCGCGCCCGCTTCGCAGCTGGTCTGCCCCGCTTCGAGGCGGGCATAGAGAGCCTGGACGTTCGCCTGTTCGGATGGGAGGCGATCCCCTGGGGTGAGATCGCCTTCCCCTCCGTGCGCTGGTCGTTGGATGCTTGGCGCCGGGTGGGCGATGGGCCGCTCGGCGCGCCTATCGGCAATGCGGCGGCGGACCCGCGCGGCACGCGGCCGCTACCTGGTGGGGAGGGCCTGTAACCATGAAGAAGCGGTTCCTGCTGCTCACGACTCCCTTACTCTCTGCTGCGTCACCACCGCAGACCTTGAGCCTGCAGGTGCCGCCGGATTACCCGTTCACGACGCGCGCGCCAGTGCGTGCGCCCGCGCCGCCGAGGCAGGCTGGCCCTGTCTATGAGCCAGCGCCGCTCCCGAATCCCGACATCGCCGCCCCGCGCCGGGCGGAGAGCGGGGGCACCCAGATCTCCCCCAGCCTGTTTCATCGCCGCGACGGCTATCGTGGTGACGCCCTCTCGAAGAGCGAGTCCGTGGAGAGCGACGAAAACCGTCGCCTATTGCCCAGCGCCGGCTTCACGTTGCGGATGCCGTTGCAGCCAGGCGAGCCGCAGTAGCCCTGGCAAGGCAACGCTTTCCGGACGCGCCCCGTCCTGAGTGATGAGGGTGGTTGGCAAGTGGAGGAGGCCGGCACCGTCCGGCACCGGCCTCCCCTCCCCTACTCCGCAGCCTGCTGGTCCGTGATGGCGGGCACGTCCGCGGTGACGCGGCGCTGGTCCCGCCCGGCTGCGACTTGGCGCAGGCGGTTCATCACGCTGCCTGTGCCAGCCGGGATCAGCCGGCCCACGATCACGTTCTCCTTCAGCCCTTGCAAGCTGTCCACCTTGCCTGCCGTCGCAGCCTCCGTCAGCACGCGCGTGGTCTCCTGGAAGGAGGCGGCGCTGATGAAGCTCTGCGTCTGCAAGGACGCCTTGGTGATCCCTTGCAGCACGGGCATGGCGGTCGCTGGGCGCTCCTCGGCCTGCAACCGCTTCTGGTTCTCGGCCTCGAACTCCAGACGGTCCACCTGCTCGCCGGTGAGATAGGTGGTGTCGCCAGGCTCCAGGATCTCGACCTTCTGCAGCATCTGCCGGACGATGACCTCGATGTGCTTGTCGTTGATCTTCACGCCCTGCAAACGATACACGTCCTGGATCTCGTTCACCAAGTAGTCCGACAGCGCCTCGACCCCGAGCACCTTGAGGATATCGTGCGGCACGCGCGGCCCGTCCACCAGCGGGTCGCCCTGGCGGACGAAGTCCCCCTCCTGGACGGAGACGTGCTTGCCCTTGGGAACGAGATACTCGGTCTCCTCGCCGGTCTCGTCGTTCTTCACGATGACCCGGCGCTTCGCCTTGTAGTCCTTCCCGAACTCCACGCGCCCATCGGTCTCGGCGATGATCGCGTGGTCCTTGGGCCGGCGCGCCTCGAACAGCTCGGCGACGCGTGGCAGGCCGCCCGTGATGTCGCGGGTCTTGCTGCCCTCCCGCGGGATGCGCGCGAGCACGTCGCCGGCCGCTACCTGCGCGCCGTTCTCGACCGAGAGGATCGAGTTGGGGGCCAGGAAGTAGCGGGCCTCCGCGCCGTTGGGCAGGCGCACGACCTCGCCCCGCTCGTCCTTGAGCTGCAGGCGCGGCCGCAGGTCAACGCCCTTCGCGGACTGCTTGTAGTCCACGACGACCTTGCTCGTGAGGCCCGTGACCTCGTCCACGCGCTCGACGATCGTGACCCCGTCCAGCAGGTCGAGATACTCGACCGTCCCGTTCCGCTCCGTGATGATCGGGAGCGTGTAGGGATCCCACTCGGCGAGCTTCTGGCCGCGGGTGACGGCCTGGCCGTCGTCCGTGAGCAGGCGTGCGCCGTAGGGCACGCGGAAGCGAGCGCGCTCGCGACCCAGGTTGTCCTGCAGGATCATCTCGCAGTTGCGCGACATCACCACGGGCACGCCCTGGCTGTTCGTCACGACGGCGCGGTTCTTGACCTGCACCGTGCCCTCGTGGCTCGCCTCGACGCTCGACTGCTCAGCACCCCGCTGCGCGGCGCCGCCGATGTGGAACGTGCGCATGGTGAGCTGGGTGCCGGGCTCGCCGATGCTCTGGGCCGCGATCACGCCCACGGCCTCGCCGATGTTCACCGGCGTGCCGCGCGCGAGGTCGCGTCCGTAGCACATGGCGCAGACGCCGACCCGGGCGTCGCAGGTCAGCACCGAGCGGATGCGGACGCTCTCGACACCCGCCTTCTCGATGCGCTCGGCCTCGGCCTCCTCGACCAGCGTGTTGCGCGGGACGATGATCTCGCCACCCTGGGGATCAGGCACATCATCGGCCGTGGTGCGGCCGAGCACGCGCTCGCTGAGGCTGGAGACGACCTCGCCCCCGTCCATCACGGCGCGTACGGTCAGCCCGCGCTCGGTGCCGCAATCCGGCTCGACGATGATGCAGTCCTGCGCCACATCGACGAGGCGCCGGGTGAGGTAGCCCGAGTTCGCCGTCTTGAGCGCCGTGTCGGCCAGGCCCTTGCGGGCGCCGTGGGTGCTGTTGAAGTATTCCAGCACCGACAGGCCTTCCTTGAAGTTGGCGATGATCGGCTGCTCGATGATCTCGCCGGACGGCTTGGCCATGAGGCCGCGCATCCCGGCGAGCTGGCGCATCTGCGCCGGCGAGCCGCGCGCGCCGGAGTTGCTCATCATCCAGACCGCGTTCGTGGGCTTGCCAGCCTCCTGCTTGCTGATCTCCTTCATCATCGCGCCGGCCACCTCATCGGTGCAGCGCGACCAGGCGTCCACCACCTTGTTGTAGCGCTCGCCTGCGGTGATCAGCCCGTCCTGATACTGCTGCTCGAACTCCTTGACCTCGGCCTGGGTCTTGGCGATCAGCTCCGGCTTGCTGTCCGGGATGATCAGGTCGTCCTTGCCGAAGGACAGCCCGGCCTTCGCCGCCTGGCCGAAGCCGAGGCCCATCAGGCGGTCGGCGAAGATCACGCACTCCTTCTGGCCGCAGTGGCGATACACCACGTCGATCACGTCGGAGACGTTCTTCTTCGTGAGCTGCCGATTGATGAGGCTGAACGGCACGTCCGGGTTCTTGGGCAGGAGCTGGCCGATCAGCATCCGGCCCGGCGTCGTCACCACCAGCTCGCGCCGGGTCGTCCCATCGCGGTTCACGACGTGGATGCGGGCGCGGATCTTGTCGTGCAGCTTCACGGCCTTGGAGGCGAGCGCATACTCGATCTCGCCGATGGTCCCAAGGGCGGGCGCCTTATTGTCCTCGGTCGCGCGGAACTCGGCCGTCTCCAGGCTCAGGTAGTAGAGCCCGAGCACGATGTCCTGGCTCGGCACGATGATCGGCTTGCCGTTAGCGGGCGAGAGGATGTTGTTCGTGCTCATCATGAGCACGCGCGCCTCAAGCTGCGCCTCCAGGCTGAGCGGCACATGCACCGCCATCTGGTCGCCGTCGAAGTCCGCGTTGAACGCCGTGCAGACCAGTGGGTGGAGCTGGATCGCCTTGCCCTCGATCAATACCGGCTCGAACGCCTGGATGCCGAGGCGGTGCAAGGTCGGCGCCCGGTTCAGCATCACCGGGTGCTCGCGGATCACCTCCTCCAGGATGTCCCATACCTCGGGACGCTCCTTCTCCACGAGGCGCTTCGCGGCCTTGATGGTGGTCGCGTGACCGTATTTCTCCAACTTGCTGTAGATGAACGGCTTGAACAGCTCCAATGCCATCTTCTTGGGCAGGCCGCACTGGTGGAGCTTAAGTTCCGGGCCGACCACGATCACGGAGCGGCCCGAATAGTCCACGCGCTTGCCGAGCAGGTTCTGGCGGAACCGGCCCTGCTTGCCCTTGAGCATGTCGGACAGCGACTTGAGCGGCCGCTTGTTCGCGCCCGTGATCGCACGTCCCCGGCGGCCGTTGTCGAACAGCGCGTCCACGCTCTCCTGCAACATGCGCTTCTCGTTGCGCACGATGATGTCGGGCGCGCGCAGCTCGATCAGGCGCTTCAGCCGGTTGTTGCGGTTGATGACCCGGCGATAGAGGTCGTTCAGGTCGCTGGTCGCGAACCGGCCGCCGTCCAGCGGCACGAGCGGGCGCAGCTCGGGCGGGATCACCGGAACCACGTCCAGCACCATCCACTCGGGCTTGGAGCCGCTCTCGCTGAACGCCTCGACCAGCTTGAGGCGCTTGACCAGCTTCTTGCGCTTGGCCTCGCTCGTCGCCTCCTTGAGCTCCGCGCGCAGCCGCACCTTGTCGGCGCCGGTGTCGATCTTGTGGAGCACCTTCTTGATCGCCTCGGCACCGATGCCGGCCTCGAACGCATCGTCGCCGAACTCGTCCTGCTTGGCGATGAGCTGGTCCTCGGTGAGCAGCTGGTGCAGCTTGAGGTCGGTCACGCCCGGCTCAAGCACCACGTAGCTCTCGAAGTAGAGGATCTTCTCCAGCTCCTTGAGCGTGAGGTCCACCATCAGCCCGATGCGGCTCGGCAGCGACTTCAGGAACCAGATGTGCGCGACCGGGCTCGCCAGCTCGATGTGGCCCATCCGCTCGCGCCGCACCTTGGCCAGCGTCACCTCGACGCCGCACTTCTCGCAGATGATGCCGCGGAACTTCATCCGCTTGTATTTGCCGCACAGGCACTCGTAGTCCTTGATCGGGCCGAAGATGCGGGCGCAGAACAGCCCGTCCCGCTCCGGCTTGAACGTGCGGTAGTTGATGGTCTCCGGCTTCTTGATCTCGCCGTAGGACCACGAGCGGATCTGCTCCGGGCTCGCGATCTGGATGCGAATCTGGTCGAAGGTGACCGCTGGGCCGACTTGGCCCAGGATCTTCATCAGTTCGTTCATCACGCTGTCTCCTGTCAGGCCGCGCTCTGGTCGAGGTCGACGTTCAGGCCAAGGCTCTTCAGTTCCTTGACCAGCACGTTGAAGCTCTCCGGAATGCCTGCCTCGAAGTTGTCCTGCTCGCGAACGATCGCCTCATAGACCTTGGTGCGGCCCGAAACGTCGTCCGACTTCACCGTCAGCATCTCTTGCAAGGTGTATGCCGCGCCGTAGGCCTCCAGCGCCCAGACCTCCATCTCGCCGAAGCGCTGGCCGCCGAACTGCGCCTTGCCGCCCAAGGGCTGCTGCGTCACCAGGCTGTAAGG
>CAVTRB010000001.1:0-506654 GCA_963736995.1 uncultured Chloroflexia bacterium | reverse complement strand
CTTGAACTTTGATGGCAATGGCTCCGGCGGCGATATCATCGTCTTCAGCGGGCAGGCGCGCTTTAGTCCTGACGAACTTCCCGCCAACCAGGTGGCTACCTATGTCGAGAAATATCGTGACTTCATCGCTCGCGGCTTCGGGACGCCAGAAAACTTCGCCTTGAAGTACTCGACCGCCCTGCGCGTACTTCCCTCCGTCGTGCGCGGGCACTAATCACACTATATTGACAGCAAGCAGAGGACGAGGTGTTCAAAATGGTAGCGCCATTTTGAACACCTCGTCCTCTGCTTGCTGACAGACTTCCTCTTATGCCCAGCGGACGAGACCCATGTCGTGTTTGCCGGCCCGGGCGGAGTGGCTGGGCAGGACGCGCACTCCGTAGGTGATGCTGCCGCTTTCGGCGGGCTGCAGGCGGAGATCGTAGCGGTACGAGCCGTCGAGTTCGCGTCTGGAGTACTCCATGGGCAGCGCGAACTGCGCGGTGGGATGGTCGTCACTGGCCTCACCGTAGACCAGCTCGACGCACAAGTCATCGGGCTGCAGGTTATCGGCTCGCACCCAGGCCTTCACGTCCAGCGACTCACCCAGGCTGAGTTGCCCATCTCGCTTTCCATCAGCGTAGACCTGGACGCTCGGCCAGTTTCTGTTGATCTTCTCCTTCCATTCGGCCAGGACGCGGGCCTTATCGTAGCGATCCTGCTCAATGGCGATGCCCTGCTCGATCTCGGGCACGTAGAAGCGCGTTGTGTACTCCTTCACCATGCGCCGCATGCTGAATTGAGGCGCGCACGTCCGAATGGCCTCCTTCATCATGGCAATCCAGGCATGGGGAATGCCATCGCTGCCACGACTGTAGTAGGTGGGGATAACTTCCTCTTCCAGCAACTGGTAGAGCGAGAGGCTGTCCGCCTCGGCCTGCGCATTTGCGTCGTGGTATTCACGCTGCTCACCGATGGCCCAGCCGTTCTTGCCGTTGTAGCCCTCGTCCCACCAGCCATCGAGAATGCTCAGGTTGGGTTGACCGTTCAACGCCGCCTTCTGGCCGCTGGTGCCGCTGGCCTCGTGCGGGCGGATAGGGTTGTTCAGCCATAGATCGGTGCCGGAGACGAGGTAGCGGGCCATGTCGATGTCGTAGTTCTCCAGGAAAATGACCTTCCCCCGGAAGGCATCGCTGCGCGAGAGGCGATAGACCTGCTCGATCAACGCCTTGCCCGGCTCATCGGCGGGGTGCGCCTTGCCCGCGAAAATGACCTGCAGCGGGCGCTGCGGGTTATTCACGAGACGTGTCAGCCGTTCGAGGTCGCGGAAAATGAGCGTGGCGCGTTTATAGGTCGCGAAGCGGCGCGCAAAGCCGATGGTCAGCGTGTTGGGATCAAACATGCGGTCAAACTCGGCTATCTGGAACGTTCCTTCACCCAGGCGCAGGTGATGCTGCTTGAGGCGTTTGCGCGAGTAGGCAATCAATGCCTCTTTGCGTTTCAAATGGGCCTGCCAGAGTTCCTCGTCGGGGATCTCCGTGATGTGCGCCCACATTTCTGGCTCATCCACGTGTTCCTTCCAGTCCTGACCGAGGTAGCGCTGGAATACCTCGTCTATCTCGGGCGCGACCCAGGATGGGCTATGAATGCCGTTGGTGATGTAATCGATGGGAACCTCGTCAACATCGATGCCCGGCCAGAGGAACTGCCACATGCTGCGGGAAACGGCTCCGTGGAGCGCGCTTACACCGTTATGCTGGCCCGTCAATCTCAACGCCAGCACCGTCATGCTATAGACCGGTCCCCAGCCCTGATCCTCGCGGGCAAGTTCCAGGAACTGATCACGGGTTAGGCCCAGCTGTCCCCAGTAGGAGCCAAAGTACCTGTCGATCAGGTCGTAGCTGAAGGTATCGTTTCCGGCGGGGACGGGCGTGTGCGTCGTAAAGAGTGAGTTCGCGGCCACTGCTTCGCGGGCCTCCTGAAAGGTCAGGCCAGAGGCGACAAGTTCGCGGGCGCGTTCCAGATTGAGGAAGGCCGCGTGTCCCTCGTTGAGATGCCAGGCTGAAGGTGAAATGCCCAGCGCACGCAAGGCACGCACACCGCCGATACCGAGCACGATTTCCTGAGAGATGCGCATCTCGCGGTCGCCACCGTACAGGCGTGCGGAAAGCTCGCGATCAGGGGGCGCGTTCGGTGCAACGTCGGTATCCATCAGGTACAGGACAATGCGTCCCACCTGCAATTTCCAGACTCTTTGCATGAATGCGGCGTCCGGGCAGCTCGACGCTAATCATCACCTCGTTGCCGTCCGGGCCAACCGCCGGAGTGGCGGGAGCTTCTGAAAAATGCAGCTTCTCATAGACCGCCTCCTGCACACCCTCGCGTGTGACTCGCTGCTGGAAGTAGCCCTGTGGGTAAAGGAAGCCAACGCCAACAAAGGGCAGATCTAGATCGCTGGCCTCCTTACAATGGTCGCCAGACAGGATGCCCAGACCACCGGAGTAGATGGGTAGCGCCTCGCTCAGTCCAAACTCCGCCGAGAAGTAGGCAATGGTTTTGTCGGCCAGTTCGGGATAGGTGCGTGAGAACCAGGTTTCGTCAGCGCGGGGGTGCATATAGCGATCAAAGGCGCTGAGGACGTTATCGTAGCGCTCCAGGTAGTCGGCATTCTCGGCAGCACGTTCCAACAGCGCAGGCTCTACCTCGCTCAGGAAACGCACCGGATTATGCCCGACCTGTTCCCACAGTTGCTGGTCGATGCTGCTATACAGCTCGCGTGCTTCGGGGTGCCAGCTCCACCATAAGTTATATGCCAGTTCATAGAGTCTGCTAATGCGTGCAGGCATTATAGGGAAGACCGTCATACGGCCAAATACTTTCACAGGATATAGCTTCCTTTCTTATCTTTCAAATGGGAAATGATACATAGGAGGTGGTTATAGTGTCGGCAGCGACATAAAAACCCGACAGCCGTCGCGGCCCCCAGGTCGAACATCCCACTCCAAATTTGCTCCATATCTTTTGTTTCCGCACAGAGGCTAATACTATCTGCTAGTAAACAGTATATACTTTTGACCAAGCGAGGTCAACTTGGTTACAAAAGAGGCATTTCGTTCGATTTGCCTTGTGAAAGAAAATCTTCTATACTGATTTCGCGGAGGTATCATAGAGGAACTGCTAGAACATTCGAGAGTTGAGACCAGATATGGCAAGAAAGCGTCGGAAAGCGACATCATCTCTCAATCTTGCGACCGGGATTGTGGGGGGGGTCTTGCTCGCGGTTGCACTGGTATGGGGATTCTTACTGGTGTTTCACCCTTCGCTGGCTTCTCGTATCTCTTCATCGCTGCCGCCGCTGCCGGGGGTAGCCTCCACTCCTACTACGCAATTTTCTGCCTTGCAGGCGGAGGGGATCACACTTGCCCATCCATCACAGGCTCCGGGGCTGTCACAGCAGCAAGCATTGCTCATTGCCAGCCAGTGGGAGCCGGATGCGGCCAGGCAAGCAAAAAGTACGAAAGCAACGTATGTTTTGCTCAACTATCCTGCCGGTGGCAATGGTTCCACCAGTTTCAATAACGTTCCGGCCTGGATGGTCGTCTACCAGCAAGTACCCGTCACCTACTCTTCACAATCCCATCAAGACCTCTATCTCTTCCTGGACGCCAGTACGGGCAAAGAATTGCTGGCTATCTGGGCTTAAACTCCCTCTCCTGGATGTCATGAAAATTGCCGGTCACACGCGCTTTTTATATGCCCTCATCGCAAAGATGTAGGCCACCACCAGAATGCCGAGGCACCATGCAAGAGCAACCCATATCTCATGAGATACTGGCTGTCCAGACAGTAACGCACGAATGGTTTCCACTATTGCCGTCACTGGCTGGTTTTCAGCAAAGACCCTGACGACCAGCGGCATCGACCTGGTGGGCACAAACGCCGAGCTGATAAAGGGCAGGAAGATCAGCGGATACGAAAAGGCGCTTGCGCCGTCTATCGATTTTGCGGTCAGGCCGGGAATCACTGCCACCCAGGTTAATGCCAGCGTAAACAACGCGAGGATGCCGCCGACGGCCAGCCATGACAGGATGCCCGCCGACGAACGAAAGCCCATCAGCAATGCGACGAGTATGATGACCACCACCGAAATCGCGTTGGAGACCAGCGAGGTCAGGACATGTCCCCACAGCATGGTAGAAGGGGCAATCGGCATGGAGCGAAATCGCTCAATGATCCCCCGTTGCACATCGGTAAACAAACGGACAGCCGTATAGGATATCCCACTCGCAATAGCAATCAGTAAGATCCCAGGTAACACGTAATTGACATAATTAGCCGTCCCGGTTTGAATGGCACCGCCGAACACATACACGAACAGCAACATAAAGGCAATAGGCATGATCGTGACCGTGATGATGGTGTCCATACTGCGGAATATATGACGCATGGAACGACCAAGCATCACGCTTAGATCGCTGAAAAAGTGGTTCTGTATCGTTTCCATTTACTGTTCCTCCTTTTTGCCAATAATGGCAAGAAAAATCTCCTCCAGGGTCGGTTGTTTTTCCACATACTCCACCTGAGCAGGTGGGAAGAGCTTTTGTAGCTCCCGGAGCGTGCCGCTGGCGATAATCTTTCCCTCATGGAGAATGGCTATGTGATCAGCAAGCTGTTCAGCCTCTTCCAGGTATTGCGTGGTCAAGAAAATGGTTCTGCCACCATCAGCAAGCTCCTTCACCATTTTCCACACCTCGATACGTGCTTCGGGGTCAAGCCCGGTGGTCGGCTCGTCAAGGAAAATGATCTGCGGTGTTCCCACCAGGCTCATGGCGAGGTCAAGCCTGCGACGCATCCCGCCTGAATACGTCGATACACGGCGGCTGGCGGCACCGGTTAAACCGAAGCGTGTCAGCAAATCGTCGGCAACCTGGCGCGGATGTTTGAGGTGTCGGAGCCTGGCGATCATGATCAGATTTTCTTGCCCGGTCAATATCTCATCCACGGCGGCAAATTGCCCGGTCAGACTGAGTGATTGCCGCACGTGGTATGGCTTTGACGCCACATCAAAGCCGTTGACGATGGCAGTTCCGCCGTCCTGTTTGAGCAGCGTGGTGAGGATTTTGATAAACGTTGTCTTGCCCGCGCCGTTGGGACCCAGCAGCGCGAAGATCGTCCTCTCGGCTACATTCAGGTCGATGCCATCGAGTACTACGAGGTTGCCGAAGGCTTTGCGCAATCCTCGCGTTTCAATCATCTTCATGGTGCCTCCATGTGCTATAATATAAATCATTCAGCTACTAAGTAAATTACTGAAAATATTTACCTTAGTGACTAAGATAATTGTACGCGGAGGAAGAGAAATTGTCAAGTGGTTCTCAGGAAAAACGGGCAGAGTTACTTGAGGGGCTGGCGCGGGAACTCCGGCAGTTCAATGAACTTGGTGCGTCCTTCTTCCGGGCAGCGGCTGGTCGCACCGGAATGACCGTCACAGACATGGAGGTCATTGATAGCCTGGATAGCACGGGTCCAATGACTGCCGGGCAACTGGCTGACCTCACAGGGCTTACAACCGGAGCGATCACCGGAATGCTCAACCGGTTGGAGGAGGCTGGACTGGTGCGTCGTGAACGCGACCCCCAGGACGGGCGCAGGGTTATCGTCCAACTCGAAAGAGGTAAGGAAGAAATGCGTGAGATAAACGCAATCTTCGCTTCCGTCGGGAAGGCATGGGATGACATGATATCGCAGTACAACGATGAGCAGCTTGCCTTCCTCCTGGAATTTCTCAAACGCAGCAACGCACTATCCAGAAATGAAATTTTCCGATTACGAGAAGCACCAGAGAGCGAGGAGAAAATTTTCTCCGCTCCATTGGAAAGCCTGGCGAGCGCACAGCTTGTTGTCTCTGCCGGAGTCTCGCTGCTGACCGTGCGCGCTGAGGCTATGGCCAGACTCTATCAGGCCCGCTTCGAGGGACCGTTACCGGACGTGAAGGACAAAGACGGGGTAGTCACGATTCGCTATCCACGACGTCTATGGACTCTGGGCGTGGAGAAACGTATAGCGGAGGTTAAGCTCAACACCGTCACGGAGTGGCGGATCTTGATTCAAGGGGGAGCATCGGATTTTACTGCCGAACTGGGCAATCTCAAGCTCGCCGATCTGGAGGTGAAGGGGGGACTGAGCATGATCCGCCTGGAACTTCCTGTGCCTTCCCGCGTGGTTCCCATACGGATCGGCGGAGGAGCATCATCGATTATCGTTCGACGACCGCCAGGAGTCGCCGCACGAGTCCATCTCAAAGGCTGGGCTTCCTATTTTGTCTTCGACGAGCAAACCTTTAGCAATGTGGGCAACGACGTGCGGCTGCAAAGTCCTGGCTATGAAGCCGGTACACCATGCTACGATATCGAAGTCTCAAGCTCCGTCAGCATGGTCACCATCACCTCTGACCTGGATATCTCTAACTATCGCCGATCTTGATCCAGCCGTGGCGCAACGCATGCACGACTGCTGCCGTCCGGTCATTGACCGAGAGCTTTTTCAGAATCGAGGTGATGTGATTCTTCACCGTCTGGTCGCTGATTTTGAGGGATTTCGCGATCTCCTTGTTGCTATTGCCACGAGCGATGTAGTCGAGGATTTCCACTTCGCGTGTGGAAAGCGGCGAGTAGAGGTCTTTGGGCGCGCCCTCTTCCTCTTCAACTGCCAGTTCGCGAAATGATCGAAGCACGCGACTGGCAAGTTGTGGTTTGGAGAGTACATCGTCATTGATCAGATATTCGCCGGTGCTGACTTTGCGTACCGCCTCCGTCAGCTCTGGCACGGAGATGTTGCGTGTATAGTAAGCGGCAGCGCCAACTTTGATGGACTGGAAAAGCCGTTCCTCGTCCTCGGAGGGGGTCAGGATGATGATTGCCATGTGCGGAATCAGGTGGCGCATCTGTCGTGCTAACTCCAGAGCGTCCACCATCGTCAGTCCGGCATCGATGAGGGCGACATCGGGATTCCCTACGCGGGCAAGTTCAAGTACTTCATTGGGGTCGATCGTATCGCCCAGAATGACACAGTTGCCCATCTGCTCAAGTGCTGAACGAATGCCCTGACGAAATAACGGTTGCTCATCAACGATTATGGCGCGAATTGTATCCATGTAAATCCTCGTAGGTGCAGTCTAAATGAAACCTCAGCCGCACAACTGCTACACATATCAGTATAATCGCAGGTACAAATGAGTCGCTCCACCTTGTCTCTCCAGTGAGAAGAGGTGATACGCTTAGATACGTTCCAGCTTACGCAGGGTGGAGTTAATGCCGACGCGCAAGCACTCGATCACCCCCTGGCCCGTGACGGCCACAGCTTCAAAGCTGGGTACTCGATAGGGATTGAGGTATTGTTCCAGGACGGAGACGGGCAAAGTTTCCTGCAAGTCTCGCTTATTCCACTGCATGACCAGCGGAAAGTCTCGTACGTTCTTATTCATGCGGTGTAGTTGCTCTTGCAGTTCGTTCCAGCTTTCTATGTTCTCCTGCAATTTGCTGGCCTGAGAGTCAGCAACGAAGATCACACAGTCGGCACCTTTGAGCACAGAAATGCGCGTTTGCTGGTAGAGTACCTGCCCTGGTACCGTATAGAGCTGGAAGCGAATCTGGAAGCCATGCACTTTGCCCAGTTCAAGGGGAAGTAAATCGAAATACAGGGTACGCTCGGTCTCCGTATCGATGGAAACCATATCGCCGACATCTTGCGGATTCACTGCTCTATGAATGTAGTGCAGGTTGGTTGTTTTGCCGCACAAACCAATGCCGTAATACACAATCTTACAGTTGATCTCGCGTTTCGCCATGTTAATTAGAGACATAGCTTGTTGCTCTCCTGCCCGGTCTTTGGTGCCACTTCCAGAAATAGGAGAAACCGCCATGGTTCCTCACAAAATTATATCGTTTCCGCTCTGAATAGAGAGACGACCCGTGCGGTCGCCTGCTCACCGTCGCGGAGTTAACCGCATCTTTTTGCTAAGCAGTAGTATACCCTATTTTAGTGAAATGTCAATCAAGCTCTAGCGCGCTTTCCCTCAATTGCAGCAGCAATTTCTCAACAATCTGATATTCCATGCAAATCCGCATCGCTTTTCATCTCAGTACATGCTGTTGAGCCGCATACGTATCCTTTCTAATACCGATCGCTTCCTGCTTTGCGTCCCTTCTTTTTGTATAGTACTTTTGGGTAGGTGTCATATCATGTATTTCCTATAGCCAGAGTTGGTAGCATGGCTCTGACTGTACATCTTCATCTTCGCGTTCGTTGATAAGGTATAGTGAGTAGGGAAAACGTTTCTAAACTGATCTGCTATGTTTTCCACGTTACCCTCTCTTTCCTAAAAGAACTATTTTTGTGATTAGATTGTGTTGTTCAAGATTTGTTTTGTTATCAAATTGTGTCTGCTGGCTTCTTGACTTAAAGGCCAGAAAAGACTAGACTACGAAAAAAGAAAAAAGCGCGAAGCGTGTTTTTAAGAACGTGTGAAGAGAAGGCGGGTTTTGAAACAATGGCACTAGATACGCAAGTTACCCGAATTGAGATAGATTACGAGGTCGTCATTGGTCTCGAAGTGCATGCTCAATTATTGACGAAGAGCAAAATGTTCTGCTCGTGCAGTCCCGACTATGCAAATGCCGCTCCCAATACGCATGTCTGCCCGATCTGCATGGGGATGCCGGGTGTTTTGCCTGTTATCAACCAGGAGGCTGTCACCTACACCATCATGACGGCCCTCGCGCTCAACTGCACGATTCCCGAATACTCCAAATTTGATCGCAAGAATTATCCCTATCCCGATCTGATGAAGGGCTATCAAATTTCCCAGTACGATATTCCTCTCAGCAAGAATGGCTATCTCACCGTCGAATATGAGGGCCAGCAGCACCGCATCGGCATTACTCGCGTTCACCTGGAGGAGGACACGGCGCGCCTGCTGCATCACGAGGGCTACAGCCTGGTGGATGTCAACCGCTCTGGGACTCCGCTGATGGAAATTGTCAGCGAGCCGGATATGCGCAGTCCATTGGAGGCCCGTCTCTACATGCAAAAATTGCGTGAAATTCTCGTCTACCTGGGCGTCTCCTCCGGTCGCATGGAAGAGGGGAGCCTGCGCTGCGATGCGAATATCTCAGTACGGCCTCGCGGGCAAAAGGAACTGGGCGTCAAGACCGAAATCAAGAATATGAACAGTTTCCGTTCCGTTGAGCGTGCCCTGGCCTACGAAGCGCAGCGCCAGATCGCTATGCTCAAAGCCGGAGAGCCAATCCATCAAGAGACGCGAGGCTGGGTTGAGGCGAGAGGGGTCACGGTGCCGCAACGCAGTAAGGAGCAGGCCCATGACTATCGCTACTTCCCCGAACCCGACCTGCCGCCACTGATAATCAGCCGGAAATGGGTCGAGGAACTGCGGGCAAAGCTGCCTGAACTGCCCGATGCCCGGCGCGTGCGCCTGGTCACTGAGTATGGCATCAGCGAGCAAGATGCGAACATCATGACTGAAGACAAAGCGCTCGGCGATTACTTTGAGCAGGTCATGGCGGTCTCGCACGCCAAGGATCGCAAAGCCCGCGCCAGAGCGGCCAGTAACTGGCTGCTCAGCGAACTCGTGCGCCTGCTCAAAGCCAACGGCCTGACCATCCAGGAAAGTCCGGTTTCTCCCGTGGCCCTGGCAAACCTGCTCGATTTGCTCGATAGTGAGCGCATCACGGGCAAGCAAGGCAAGGAGGTGTTGGACGAAGCCTTTGCCAGCGGCGAAATGCCTGAGGCCGTCGTTGTCAGGAAGGGCATTAAACCCCCGATCAGCGATCAGGGCCAACTGGAGCAGATCGTGGAGGAGGTATTAGCAAAAAACACCAGGATTGTGAACGACTACCGCGGCGGCAAGACGAATGCCTTGCAGGCGCTGGTAGGTCAGGTCATGAAACAGACTCGCGGCCAGGCAAAGGCGGACCTGGTACAGAAACTGTTGCGTGCAAAATTGGACGAGGCACCGGCATCATAGTTGGTGCCTTTTCTGCTTGATAAAGAAAGACCAACTACGTTGTTGGTCCACTTAGGACTTCCATGAAGAAGGAGATTGCACAGGTATGCACAAAGAAGTGAGTTCCATCAACCCCTATCACATGGCGGTTGAGCAGTTCGAGCTGGCGGCTGATCAGCTGAACCTCTCCGAGGATATGCGCGAAATTCTTCGGCAGCCCAAACGCGAACTGATTGTTCATTTCCCGGTACGTCTCGATGATGGGCGTATCCGCACTTTCACCGGCTATCGTGTACAGCACAACGTCAATCGCGGCCCCGCCAAAGGAGGCATCCGCTACAGTCCCGAGGTGACGCTGGATGAGGTCAAAGCTCTGGCGATGTGGATGACCTGGAAATGCGCTGTCGTGGGCATTCCGTATGGTGGTGCCAAGGGTGGCGTCATCTGCGATCCGAAGCAGATGAGTTCGGCTGAACTGGAGCGACTGACGCGCCGTTATGCGACCGAAATATCCATCGTGATCGGCCCGCACAGCGATATTCCCGCTCCCGATGTCAATACCAATTCCCAGGTGATGGCCTGGATCATGGACACCTACTCCATGCACGAGGGCTACTCCATTCCCGCCGTTGTTACCGGCAAGCCGCTCTCTATAGGTGGCAGCGAAGGACGCAACGATGCTACCGCTACCGGGGTACTCTTTGTGACACGGCAGGCTGCGAAGCGTATAGGCATGCCCTTGCAAAACGCTTGCGTTAGCATCCAGGGCTTTGGGAACGCCGGTTCCATTGCCGCTCGTCTTTTCCATAACGAGGGTTGCAAAATCGTCGCCGTCAGCGATACACGTGGTGGCATCTATAACGAGCGCGGGCTTGATCCTGCTGCCGTCTTGCGCTACAAGCAGGAGCGCGGCACCGTCGTTGGCTTTCCCAACTCGCAGACGGTTAGCTTCCAGGATGTGCTGGAAGTTCCCTGCGATATCCTGGTTCCGGCTGCTACCGAGGGAGTTATCTCCGAAGCAAACGCCGATCGCATCCAGGCGCGTATCGTCTCAGAAGCTGCCAATGGTCCCACGACTCCCGCTGCCGATAGGATCCTTTTCAAGAAAGACATCATGGTCATTCCCGACATCCTTGCCAACGCGGGTGGTGTCACCGTCAGCTACTTCGAGTGGGTGCAGGATATCCAGAGCTTCTTCTGGGGCGTCGAAGAGATTACGCAGCGGCTCGAAGTGATTATGAATCGCGCTTTTGCCGCTGTCGCGGCCAGAGCTGAGCAGTCACACTGCGACCTGCGCCTTGCCGCTAATATGCTGGCAATCTCCCGTGTCGCCGAAGCCACGCAAATTCGCGGCATCTACCCTTAGTCCGAGAGCAGGAAAGCCTCAAGGCAATGCGGGCAAGCCATCCGCTCAACCCCAGGCTCCGATAAGCTGGGAGGCTTTCTGCCCACAAGGGGATGGTCCTACTATGTACGAAGGCTCTACGAGTCAAACGAGCCATATTGCGTATAGTAGGGCCATCCCCTTGTCGCGGCATTGCTACTTCAGCTCACGCTTATGGGCGATGCATTAGTAGCGCCGATCTCGATCGCGCTTAGGCCGCTTAGGCGCTTGCTTGGGCGGTTGTTTGGTCTGGCGACCGGGCTTGGGTTTCTTGCGCCCGCGTCCCCATTCCACATCCTCGTCTTCCTCCTCCTCTTCCTCGTCGTAGAAGTCCTCGTCCTCATCTTCATCCAGCAACTCTACATCGGGAACTTCGGCCTCCTCTTCATCTACGACGATGTTGGGTAATTCCTGCTCGAACTCTTCCTCACCGCCCAGGAAATCTGTCTCCGGCTCCGGTTCCGGTTCAGCGTATGTCTCAGTCTCGTATGCTTCCTCTTCCGCAGCCGGTATTTCGACTTCGTTGTAAGCTGGCTCCTCGTGCTCTATGGTCGCGGAAGCACTGCGGATGCTCCTACGAGGCGCAACCTCCTGCGGTTCCGGCTCAGCAACTTCCTCTTCAGGTCTGGAAGCGCCAATAATTTTCCGACCCGCCGCCACATCCAGCCAGAACTGGGAATAGTAATGCGGCCTCTCTGAATCTTTTTCGCTGTCTTTTCTCGTCATTTCCACTGCGGTGCCTCGTTACAGTGTCTCAGTGATACCTTGCCGGTTTCCCTTCCCTGCTCCGGCGTGGAGGCACCGCTCCTCCTTTCCTAGCGAGGTGAAGCTTGTTCACCCGCTCTTACTTTTACTCTTCTCCAATGGAGAAGCGATATACGCTTCTCCATTTTCATTGCCCCTTCTGTGCATGAATAATAAGGACAAATTAATCTCCTGTCAAGATGCCTGAAATACCTCTTGAACGCGCCTCTTGCGGTCATTTATGATCTGTCAAGACCTCATGTGCATGAATTTTTTTGTGCAGAGTATAGCGCGAAACGGAAAATGTCTCTATAATACAAGATATGTGTTTTTACGTAGTAAAAAGTGACACCCTGAACGCTCATTTCAAGCGTCTTCTTTGCAGGAATGCATATAATCTGGAAATTACAGGCGTCAACCGGTCACGAATGATAGGAGACGACGCAACTGGGCAAGCGATCTTCAACTTGCATGCCCCTATAATTGGAGGAAACCATTGGTGAGGATTTTAGACACGATTAATGATCCAGCGCAATTACGCACTCTTTCGATTCCTCAGATGCAGCAACTGGCTGAGGAGATCAGGCGCGAAATCATCGAAAAAGTTTCATTGAAGGGTGGTCATCTGGCTCCGAATTTAGGCGTGGTCGAATTGACGATGGCTCTGCACTATGTATTCAACACGCCCGAAGATCTGCTGGTCTGGGATATCGGCCACCAGGCGTATGTCCATAAACTACTTACCGGTCGTCGAGACCGCTTCCAGACCATCCGCCAGTTCGGCGGTCTCTCCGGCTATCTGCGGCGGGAAGAAAGCCCCTATGATGTTTTTGGCGCGAGTCATGCCAGCACCTCCATCTCAGCGGCGCTTGGCCTTGCCGTGGCGCGTGATCTGCAGGGCCAGGATTTCAAAGTCGTGGCCGTTATCGGCGATGGCGCGCTCACCGGCGGAATGGCTCTCGAAGCTATCAATAATGCGGGCAGCCTCAAGAAAAACCTCGTCATTGTCCTCAATGATAACGATAAATCTATCTCGGACAACGTTGGTGCCTTGCACCATTATCTCGGCAAGGTGCGTCAGATGCAGACATCACCCAGCTACCAGCGCCTGCGTGAGATGGCAAAAGGTTCGATTGTGAAGCTGCCCGTCGTTGGCGATAAAGCGCGTGAGGCGGCGGGACGTGCAGAGACCAGCTTCAAGCAATTTGTGCTACACAGCAAGAGCGGCGCCATTTTCGAGGAGCTTGGTTTCAAATACTTCGGCCCCTTCGATGGCCACGACCTTGCCCAGATGCTCGATGTCTTTGAAAACATCAAGAAGATCGAAGGTCCGGTCATTGTGCAGATGCTGACGAAGAAGGGCAAGGGCTGGGAGTTCTCCGAAGAGGATTCCACCAAGTGGCATGGCCCCGGCGCGTTCGACTTCAATACGGGTATCATCAAGAAGAACGCGGGCGACCCTCCGAACTATACCGATATCTTCGCCGATGCGCTGGTCGAACTGGCGGAGAAGGACGCCTCCATCGTTGGCATCACGGCAGCGATGGCCGAGGGTACCGGCCTCAAGAAGCTGAATAAACGCTTCCCTGACCGCTACTTTGATGTGGGCATCGCCGAGCAGCACGCCGTCACCTTTGCCGGTGGTCTTGCCGTCGGCGGTCTCAAACCCGTTGCTGCCATCTACTCAACTTTCCTGCAGCGGGCTTACGATCAGGTACTGCATGATATCTGCATGCAAGACCTGCACGTCGTCTTTGCCCTGGACCGTGCCGGCATCGTCGGTGAAGATGGCCAGACGCAGCACGGCGTCTTCGATATCGGCTTCCTGCGTGCCATGCCCAACATGAAGCTCATGGCTCCAAAGGACGAGAACGAGCTGCGCCACATGCTCTACACCGCCGTCTACATGGACGGTCCCGTTGCCCTGCGCTATCCGCGTGGCAAGAGCCTGGGCGTCCCGCTGGACAGCGAGCTGCACAAACTGGAGATCGGCAAAGCCGAACTGCTCGCTCCAACCACGCTTGAGGAGGCGGAGCAGCAGGATGTAGCTATCCTGGCCTACGGCTCAATGGTGGCTGCCGCCGAAGAGGCGGCCAGAGAACTGGCTGAAGAGGGCATCTCCGCTGCCGTCGTCAACGCTCGCTGGGCCAAGCCGCTTGATGAAGACCTCATCATTCGTCTCGCGCAAGGCACTGGTCGCATTGTCACTGTCGAAGATCACGTCATCGCCACTGGCTTCGGCAGCGCCGTCCTCGAACTGCTGGAGAGTCGCCGCCTGCTCAACGCCAATGTCCGGCTAATCGGCCTGCCCGACACACCCATCGAACACGGCGCACCCTCCATCCTGCGAGAGCTCTACGGTCTCTCTGCTTCCCACATCAAAGATGTTGTTCGCGACCTGGTGCGTTCTGAGAGGCATACGGTGGCACAGTAAGCTTTAGATAAAGTAAAATAGCTCTGGTATCTGCCACGATACCAGAGCTATTTTACTTTGTGAAGGAGGAAGCAATGGAGCAAGATTTTCTCGATGAGATGATCGAAGAATTGACAAAGAGGGATCCGGACTTTCCCTCATTGATGGAGGAAGCGCGCCAACAGAGAATGCAGCACAAAGACTTTCGTGAAGCGAATCGCCTGTCATGGAATGAGGCGGTACAGGCGCGCAATCAACATAAAGGGGATGAGGCGGCATTTTTCCGCGAGGGAGGTAGTACGCTTGATCCTGAAGAGCGAGCGTTGCTGGGAGATATTACGGGGTTAGCTGTGGTTCACCTGCAATGTAACTGTGGCGAGGATACCATTAGTATGGCGCAGTTGGGAGCGATTGTCACAGGAGTTGATATCAGCGATACGGCCATCAACACTGCTCGCAGTCTTTCGCTTTCCTGTGGCATCCCTGTAACCTTCTATCGAGCGGATGTCTACGATTGGCTGGAAGAGACAGCGCAGACAACGCAGCGCTTCGATGTTGTGTTTTGTTCCTATGGATCGGTCATCTGGCTGCCCGACCTTACCTCGTGGGCAAGAGGAATAGCTGCCATCCTCAAACCAGGTGGTCGCTTTGTCCTTCTGGAAATGCATCCGCTGCTCCTGATGTTTGAAAAAGATTGGACGCTCAAATTTCCCTACTCTTCAAAGGGAACAGTCTTGCAATTCGAGGAGGGAATGGGTGATCTTGTGAAACATCCTGACGGTGATCTTCAGGACGTGCAAGAATACGTCAATCCGCATCCATCATACGAATTTTCCTGGGGAATTGGAGAGGTTGTGACGGCACTGCTGGCAGCGGGCTTAACGTTGACCGCCTTGCAAGAATATCAGTACGCCTACACCAACGATGCTTATGAAAGGATGCGTAAAATCTCTGAAGGAAAGTGGCTTCCTCCAGAAGAGCTGCCCTCTTTGCCCTTGAGGTATGGTGTGAGCGCGCAGAAACGTGCCGGTTCAGTGTAAACGAACAGCGGCGGTCAAATCACAACGCTCTCTTCGACGATTTTGCCATCGCGCATGCGGATGATGCGGTTGGCACGGTTGCCCACCTCAAGGGCGTGGGTGACGAGGACGAAGGTCTGGCCGTTCTCGCGGTTGAGGCGTGAGATCAGTTCCATGATGTCCAGCGCGGTCTCGCTGTCGAGGTTGCCGGTTGGCTCGTCGGCCCAGACGATGGAGGGGTCGTTGGTCAGGGCGCGGGCAATGGTGACGCGCTGGCGCTGCCCGCCGGAAAGTTCCGCCGGGCGATGGCGGGCGCGGTCGGCCAGTCCCACCAGATCGAGCATTTCCAGCGCTCGTTTGCGCGCCTTACGGGTTGGAACTTTAGAGACGAGCAGGGGAAGCTCCACGTTCTCCACGGCGGAGAGCACGGGCAGCAGGTTGAAATCCTGGAAGATAAAGCCCATGTGACGGGCGCGGTACTGCGTGCGCTCGTTGTCGCTCAGGTCGCGCAGGTTCTCACCCTGGATGAAAATTTCTCCCGCGTCGATGGTATCCAATCCTGAGAGACAGTTGAGCAGCGTCGTCTTGCCGCAGCCGCTTTGTCCCATGATTGCCACCATCTCGCCCTGCGCCACCTCTAAATTGATATCGCTCAGGGCCTCGACTCGCAGTTGTCCGTTACGATAAATTTTGCGTATGTGATGTGCCTCGATAATGCGTGTCTTTTCGGTAAAATCGGTTGCCATGAAGTATGCTTTCTCATTGCCCGGCTGCCTGCTCTTGCAGCAGTTGCGGGCGACAAATGGTGATATGTTTGCGGCCCAGTTCGATGGCCCCGCACTCCTTCAGTTCGCGCAGGGCAAGGGCCACCGTTTCTCGATAAACTCCCAGGCGGTCCGCCAGTTCGCCCTGGCTGAAGCCAACCACAACCAGTTCGCCGTTTACCTGCTCTGAACGCGCCAGTTGCAGCAGCAGTGTCGCCAGCCGCGCATTCGTGCTCTTGAAGGTTGTATCGACCAGTTGCGTCTCCAGTTGCGCGCCGCGCTGCCCTGCCAATTGAAGCAGGGTCAGCAGCGCGGCAGGTTTGTGCGCCAGCATACGCTCGACATCGCTTCTGTTCATCACATAGACCAGCGCATCCTCAACCGCCTCTGCGAAATTCTGATGGAGGTTATTCCCTGTCAGTGGCATCTCTCCAAAGCACGTCCCCGGCTCGATCGTCGCCATAATCAACTTGCGCCCATCAGCAGAGAGGTGATAGAGTTGCACGCGCCCGCTTTTCAGCAAAAAGAGCTGCGTGCAGTGCTCGCCCGGACGATACAGAATGCGCCCTGGCGCGCACGTCATCACTTTCGTAATGCGGTCCAGTTCGCCGATTTCCACCGTGTCGAGGCTGCTAAAAAGCGGGCTTTGCCCCAGAAACGCTGCCTTCCCGGCGATACTCTCTGCCCTCTGTTGCGCTGTGGAAAATCGCTGCCCCTGCGTCTGCGCCTGCTTCTCTCGCATCTCTCCATTCTCACGAAATGATTACCAGTTAGATTGGTTGGAATTGTCTATAACAGTTCATATTGTACCATACGGGTGAAGGTAACAGGGTTTAAGTGAAGAGAATCCTGACAGTAGGTGTCGAGTATTGAAAGATATACTACCTTTACAAGGTGACATCTGTGAGCTTGTTTTCAATAGCTTGCCGGAGGCGATGCGATGAGTAACGAAGGTGAAGCAAGAACTGACGCGAAAACTGCCCGGCAACCACGGGTGTGTCGGGTCATTAGAGACTATCAGGCCCAGTATCTTGATCCTATCTCGATGCGACGTGGTGAAACGTTCATAGTGAGTGAGAAGGTCGATTACTGGAATGGCAACCCTGCCTGGGTGTGGGTCTGGTGTACTGATGAGCGAGGGAAGAGTGGGTGGGTTCCCAGTGGTGTTATCGACTTTAGTGCTGATGGAAGGAGTGGAACGGCTCGTTACGAGTATGTAGCAAGGGAACTGAGTGTGGCCGTTGGGGATGAACTGGTTGTGGGGCGTGAGGAAAGCGGTTGGTTCTGGTGTAGCGATCAACAAGGGAACTGTGGATGGGTGCCGATAGACAATGTCATCGAAAGCTGAAGGCTCTGAGCGCAATTAACCAGTCATGGTGGCGTGCCGTGTCAGGTATTGCCAGAGGCCAACCATGATAATTGTCAGGGCGAGGGTGTAGGGGAGGAGGGTCCAGATGCCGATGAATTGGGCGAGGATGCCGGCGAGCCAGGGAAAGACGGCGAGGCCGATGATGCTGACGCTGACCAGCAGGCCGATGGTGCTGGGGGCGAGGCGGGCAGGGACGAGTTTGGGGGCAATGGAGACGGTGAGCGGGTAGATGGGGGCAAGGCAGAAGCCGATGAAGCAGAAGCCGATGGCGGCTATGGCTCCGAGTGGGACGAGCCAGACCAGCAGGAGGCCCGCGCTGAGGCCTGCCAGACAGGCGTACATCAGGGTTTTTGTGCCGATGCCGAAACGTTCAGCCAGGGCCTGTAAGGTAAAACGGCCCAGTGTGAGGCCAAGCCAGAAGCCGCTGACAATCCAGCCCGCCGCTACCGTTCCCTGCTGGCGCGCTCCCAGCAAAAAGGTGTACGTCCAGTTGCCCAGGCTCACCTCGACACCGACGTAGACGAGCAGGAAGATGGCCGCGAACCAGACGATGGGCAGCTTGAGCGTTGCACGAAGCACATTTTCTTTGCTGACCACCTCGCCTTCCTGCGTAGATGGCGCGGTGGTAGGTGAATGAAAAAAGGTGCTGAGGCCGAGCAGGAGTGGCAAGCTCAATCCGAGCATCAAGAGGTAGAAACTGTTCCAGCCCCAGGCCAGCGCAAGAATTGAACTGGCGAGCAGGGGGCCAACCAGCGCACCAACTCCATAGAAGGCATGCAGGAAGTTCAGCAGCGTTGTGTGACGCGGGATAGCCGTGATAAAGACGTTGAAGCCAGTCTCAACTATTCCTATCCCAAGCCCGATCAGCAGCCGGGCAAAGAGCAGCACCACAAATGGGAGTTCCAGTCCAAAGCCGAGCAGGCCGGGTAGCAGTATGACGACACCCAGTACCAGCAGCCAGCGCAGTCCCAGCCGTTCCGTCAGCAGGCCGCTGCTCAACGCCGAGAGAAAATAGCCCAGGGAAGATACCAGGAAAAGCAGGCCAATAATGGCATCGCCCACGTGATAGTACCCGCTCATACTTGGTATGAGTACTCCACTTCCGCCGCCTGAGACGCCAATCAGCACAAACCCGAAAAAAGCGAGGGAAATTGACGGGGAAAAAGTCGAGACCGCTTTGACTTTCATGCTTGCTCCTGGATATTGCAACTCGTCTCCTGCGTAAGAGACGTACAGTGATTGTATCATACTCACTTATCGATTTGACGAAAACTGGCCTGGACATGTCATTCTGAGCACAGCGAAGACTCTCTCTCGCCCTTTGATAGGTCTGCGTGACTGCTCAGCGCCCGTAGCGCTTCGCAAGAGTTTGAGAGTGGGCTGGCTCAGTGCGCGGCCCGGGCCGCGCACTGAGCCAGCCCACTCTCAATAGAAACGAGCCGCTTTGCGACGAGCAGTCAAAGCAGAGTGTTCGCCAACAGTATCTTCTCTCAAAATGACATGCGAGGGAACTTTTTACGATATGTGTAGGAGGTGTATTTTGCGCGGTAATGGCTTCGGGGGTGAAATAGGCAGGGGGGTGCGCGATGTTATAGTTACTGAGGTACGTGTAGGTACAGGGGTAGGTGTTGGCGCGACGGGCGGTAGACTCCAGCCGCTGGCCGGAGCAAAATCATAGGCCAGCAGTTGTGTTCGACGATGCTGCGTTCTATGCTGCATAAATCTCCCCCATCATCTTCCCCGCATCTCGTTCGTATAGCAGAATATGTTTCCTGACTGAAGTATACTGGATTTATGGGCGAATGGGAAGAGGGTGAGAGAGGTAGCCCGAAATGGTGAATTTTGCTTGTCAGCGCGCCTCAAGTGTGCTATACTTACTGCTTAGCGGGAGCAGGTATCTCCCGCGCCACTGTGATTGAGTAATCACAGGGAAATACACACGCTCTCGGATCAGTAGAAACCCTGGTACCCCTCGCTCGTTGATGATGTAGGGTCTTGCCGTGGGGAACCCTTCGCTGGTGAAGATGAGAGCGGAGGAATTAAGGGAGGAATTGTTTTTTGGCAAACGTTATCTCAATGAAGCAGCTTCTTGAGGCCGGTGTCCACTTCGGGCATCAGACCCGCCGCTGGAATCCGAAGATGGCACCCTTCATCTTCATGGACCGCAACGGCATTCATATCATTGACCTTCAGCAGACGGTCACGCGCCTCAACGAGGCCTACAATTTCGTCAAGCAGCTCTCTGCCAACGGTGAGAGCATTCTCTTTGTTGGCACGAAGAAGCAGGCCCAGGAGGCTGTGGCCGATGAGGCCAAACGCAGCGGCATGTACTACGTCAACCAGCGCTGGCTTGGCGGCATGCTCACCAACTTCCAGACCATCCAGTCTCGCATTCGTTACCTGCGCGAGCTTGAGACCCGCCGTGACCGTGGTGAATTCGAGCGGCTGCCCAAGAAAGAAGTGCAGCGTCTTCAGGATGACATCACCCGTCTGGAGCGCCTGCTGGGCGGCATCAAAGACATGAAGCGCCTGCCGGCTGCCCTCTTTATCATCGATACGCGCAAAGAGCGCACAGCCGTTCTGGAAGCGCGTCGCCTGGAAATCCCCATTATCGCTCTCGCCGATACCAACTGCGATCCTGATGAGATGGATTATCCCATTCCGGCCAACGATGATGCCATTCGTGCCGTTCGCCTGCTGGCCGCCAAGATCGCGGATGCTGCCATCGAAGGACGCCGCGAACTCGAGGCCCATATGAAGGACTCTGAAGAGCCTGCAATCGAGGTAGGTGAGACAGAGGTGATGCCCGAAGCTGCCATCAATGTTGGGGCGCTTGATATGGCTCCTCCCGCCTTGCCGGTTGACGAAGAACCGGTTGCCGTTGAAGCGGCTCCTGAGCCAGAACTCGTCACAAAAGAGGCAATGTAAGCACAAGCGTATAGCGGGAGGTAGAGAGGCAGACTGTCCTCCTGCCTCCCGCTTTTTCCTGTACGTTTCCTGGTCGCTCTCACGTAATAGTAAGAGATAGAGACGATGAGGCACATAAAGATAGGAATTTGTCAAGCACTCAGGTGCAAGAAAAGATGGACAGAGGTAATTGTACTTTGTCCTGCTTCCTGAGTATGATAGAAAATGAGATTGAGGAGAAACAGACCGTATGAACTACGCAGCAGCAGATGTGAAGAAGTTGCGGGAGGAGACGGGCGCAACGTTTAACGATTGTAAGAATGCGCTCGCCGACGCCGGGTCCTGGGACGAGGCCGTCAAGCTTCTTGAAGCAAAGAGCAATCGTAAGGCAGAGAAGATCATGGCTTCGGGCCGTGAGACCAAGCAGGGTGGTATCTTCGCCTATGTCCACCACAATAACGCGCTTGGTGTCCTGCTCGAACTCAATTGCAGCACCGATTTCGTGGCGCGCAGCGAGGCATTTCGCCAGCTTGCCAACGATATCGCCCTGCAGATCGCCGGACTCAACCCCAGATACATCAGCATGGATGATGTCCCTGAGGATGTGGTTGAGGAAGCTCGCCGCGCTATTGGCGAGGAGCCTTCGATGGCGCGCGTGCCAGCCGAAAGGCGTGAAGAGGTTGTCAACAACAAGCTGAAGAAGACGCTGGGCGAGCAGGTCTTGCTCTTGCAGCCCTTCGTCAAGGACGAAGCTGTCACCGTTGCCGACCTCGTGCGCAAGGTCAGCGCTGATACAGGAGAGCCTATTGTAGTGCGTCGCTTCAGTCGCTACGCTCTGGGAGAGTAATGTAGCGGCGCATGGGAGTAGGAATGATGTCTCAACAAGCACCATCCCTGAAGTATCAGCGTATCCTCCTCAAGTTGAGTGGTGAGGCTCTTGGTTCCGGTCACGGAGCGGGCGTCGATGCCGAGATGGTACAGCGCATTGCCAGAGAGGTCAAGCGCGTGCAAGATCAGGGGGTCGAAGTGGCGCTCGTCGTTGGTGGCGGCAATTTCTGGCGTGGGGCCGATGCCGCCTCCACCGGCATAGATCGTGCAACAGCGGACTATGTCGGGATGCTGGCGACGGTCATGAACTCGCTAGTTTTACAGGACGCCATGGAGAAGCTGGGCATGACGACGCGCGTGCAGACGGCCATCGAAATGCCGCCTGTGGCCGAGCCATTTATCCGCCGCCGGGCGGAGCGCCACCTGGAAAAGGGTCGTGTGGTGATCCTGGCTGCCGGTAGCGGCAATCCCTTCTTCACCACCGATACTGCGGCGGCGCTGCGGGCTGTTGAACTCAACGCTCAGGTATTGCTGAAAGCTACCAAAGTGGATGGTATCTACGACGAAGATCCCATGCGTAACCCCGAAGCTCGTAAGTTCAATGAACTGAGCTATATGCAAGCTTTGAACATGGGCTTGAAGGTCATGGATAGCACTGCCCTTTCGCTGTGCAAGGATAACGACATGCCTATCGTGGTGTTCAATATGAATCAGCCGGGTGCGTTGGAAGGCATCATGCGTGGCGAAAAGTATGGCACGCTCGTCCATAACATGGAAGAAGCAGAGTGATGGTAAAAGATCACCTGATGTTGGTGTGCGTATGTGTGGGTGGCATACCGTAAGGGTGTCGCCTTTACAAGGGAGCATTGCAATGGTAGCAGATATTTTCAGCGATGCGGAACGACGTATGAGCAAAGCGGTTGAGGCCCTCAAACAGGATTCATCGAGCATTCGTACCGGACGTGCGAATGCCGCCCTGGTTGAGCGCATTCAGGTCGACTATTATGGAGCGCCGACCCCCATCAATCAGCTTGCCACCATTTCTGTCCCGGATGCGCGTCAACTGGTCATCCAACCATGGGATCGCAAAATCCTGACGGATATAGAGAAGGCCATTCAGCGGTCTGACCTGGGCATCAATCCAAACAACGATGGACAGGTGATTTGCCTGGTCATTCCTCCGATGAGCGAGGAACGCCGCCGCGATATGGTCAAGATGCTCCACAAAAAGTTGGATGAGCATAAAGTTGCCGTTCGCAACATTCGTCGTGATGCCCACGACAAACTGCGCGATCGTGAAAAAAAGAAAGAAATTTCCGAGGACGAGCTAAAACGTAACGTGGAAAAGTTACAAAAGCTCACCGATCGTTACATCGACGAGATGGATAAGGTCGGCAAAGCCAAGGAACTGGAGATACTGGAGGTCTAACGTTGACCAGGATACAGAACCTTGCTCCCTCGTCAATCGTAGAGGGAAAAGGGAGTGTGCAGGAACAAGCTGTTGCCGCTGAGCAAAATTCCAGCATGCCGCAACTGCGCCATCTCGCCATTATTATGGATGGCAACGGACGTTGGGCGACGAAACGTCACCTGCCCCGTCTCGCCGGTCATAAAGCGGGTGTCACCGCCTTGAAGCGGGTGGTAGAATGCGCAGCCGATGAAAACATCGAAATGCTCAGTGTCTATGCCTTCTCAACCGAAAACTGGGGTCGCCCTCGTGCGGAAGTGGATGGCTTGATGCGCCTCTTCTGGGAGACGATCCGCATCGACTTAGAGAAGTTGCATCACGATGGAGTGCGCCTGCGCCATCTTGGTCGTTTGCAGGATCTCTCACCCGAGATTCAAAAAGCCGTGCGGGACTCGATTGAACTGACGCGCAACAATACCCGCATCGCTCTCAACGTCTGTTTCAACTACGGTGGACGGGCTGAACTCGTAGACGCCATTCGCCAGATTATCGCTGATGGGCATGCGCCTGAAAACGTCTGCGAAGAGCTGATCGCTTCTTACCTCTATACCCGCGGTTTGCCGGACCCGGATATGGTGATTCGCACGGCGGGTGAGATGCGAGTCAGCAATTTTCTGTTGTGGCAAAGCGCCTATAGTGAGTATTATTCGACCCCGACGCTCTGGCCCGACTTCGGGCGAGAGGACCTGCGGGCAGCAATAGAAAACTACTGTCAGCGCCAGCGACGTTTTGGCCGTCTCTCCACCTCGCCAACAAAATAAAATACATAGGTCATGCCCAATTCTGGAGGTGCAGGCGTGTGCCTGCACCTCCAGAATTGGGCATGACCTATGGCAGGGTACAGGGGGAATACGTCGCGTGCAAAGCACAGGAGAACAGAATACGCAAGAGGACACTCCCGAACAGGCCAGCGGAACGAGCAAGAAAGAGCCTGGCTCTCTTGTGCAACGGTGGCTTACAGCTATTGTCGGCATGCCCATTATTGTAATTTTTGCCTGGCTCGGCGGCTGGTGGACGTTCGCTATTTTGCTGCTTATCACCTTCCTGGGCATCTACGAATTTCACCGAATGCTGCTGCATGCTGGCTATCATCCCGTGATGTGGATGAGCCTGGGCTTGAGCGTCCTCTTGCTGCTTGCCGCCATGTTTCCTCGCTGGCAGCTTCTCCTGCTGGAGGTTGGCCTGAGTGCATCGCTGCTCGTCACTTTCCCCGTCCTGTTCGCCCGTAAAGCGCAGGATGGATCGCTGGTCGATTGGGCGATGACCATCGCTGTTCCTATCTATCTGGGCTGGCCGTTGAGTTGCTTCATCTTATTGCGCGGCTTTCAGGTGGGCTGGCCTTTTGTACATACTCCCTGGTCGGTGCTGCCGCGAGGTCTCTGGTGGGTGCTGGTCGTTCTCTTCAGTGTGTGGGGGTCGGACACGGGCGCATTTTTCACGGGGCGTCTCATCGGGCGGCATAAGCTTGCGCCAAGTATCAGCCCCGGCAAAACGTGGGAGGGCGTTTTTGGTGGCCTAGTACTCGGAACAATTGCTACCATCCTCTTTAGCATCCCTCTGGGAGTTTCCTGGTATCTTGCCATCGTCCTCGGCATTCTCATCAGCATCGCCGCCGTTCTGGGCGACCTTGCCGAATTGTTGATCAAACGGCAAACACATGTCAAGGACAGCGGACATCTCATACCCGGTCATGGCGGTATGCTCGACCGCATAGACAGCATCCTCTTCGCCGTCCTGGTGGTCTATTTCTTTGCATCATTCGTAGGGAAGTAGTAGTAAAGTGCGTAAACGGCTTGACAGGCGGATTTGGAATCTCGTAGGCGCCGATTTATCGAGCGCACTGCCGATTTATCGGCCTCGTCGCCTTTTGCCGATAAATCGGCACCTACAGGATGATATCGTAGTCACATGAATTTCTAAAATCAAATAGCCAATGCATGATATAATCGAGGTATAGAGATTGAACAGTTGTATGGCTATGGAAACAGGAATATGACCACTTTTCCGAAACGTATTGCCTTGCTCGGAAGTACTGGCTCAATCGGTCGGCAGACGCTGGACGTAGTGCGACGCTTCCCTGAGCAATTTCATATAGTCGCATTAGCGGCCCGTAGCAATGTTGAACTGCTGGCGGAGCAGGTGCGCGAATTCCAGCCCGTGCTGGTCGCGTGTACCGCCGACAGGCCAGAGGTTGTGCAAGCGGCGCGAGAGGCTTTACCGGGTGTCGTTACCGGCGAACAGGGCCTTTTCGAGGTGGCAACACAACCTGATGCTGATGTCGTCGTAGCTGCAACTTCTGGTCTTGTTGGCCTCGGTCCAACGTTGGAGGCGATACGAGCGGGCAAGATGATTGCCCTTGCCAATAAAGAAACGCTGGTCATGGCCGGTCACCTCGTCATGGAGGAGGCGCGAGAGGCTGGTGTAGAGATCCGGCCAATCGACAGCGAGCACAGCGCCATCTGGCAAAGCCTGCACGGCGAGCGCATGGCAGAAGTGCGCCGCCTGCTGATCACCGCCTCTGGTGGCCCGTTCCGCCGCACCTCGCTCGAGCAGCTGCGCTCGGTTACAGTTGAGCAGGCGCTGGCTCATCCAACGTGGCGCATGGGGACAAAGATCACCATTGATAGCGCCACGCTGATGAACAAGGGCTTAGAGGTACTTGAGGCGCACTGGCTCTTTGCTATGCCCTATGAGCGCATCGAGGTTGTCGTTCACCCGGAAAGCATCATTCACTCGATGGTCGAGTTCATTGATGGCTCCATCAAGATGCAGGCCAGCCTGCCCACCATGCATCTGCCCATCCTGCACGCGCTGAGCTACCCAGAGCGGCTGGATACCGGTGGGACAGGCTTGTTGCGCGAACTGCGCTGGCCTGAGGTGGGGCAACTGCATTTTGAGAGTCTGGACATTGCGCGTTTCCCCTGTTTCCGTCTCGCGCTGGAGGCAGCCAGGCGCGGCGGCACCTATCCCAGTGTGCTGGTCGGTGCTGACGAGGAGGCGGTCGCGCTTTTCCTCGCGGGCAAGATTGGCTTTCCGGGTATCGCAGAATTGATAGAAGCTGTGCTGGAGCGTCATGAAGCGGTTGAGCAGCCTGATGTCGAGACGATTCTTGAGGCCTGTGCCTGGGCGCGTAGAACAGTACGCGAACTGGCGCTTGAGAATTCTGGTTGGGGAAGTGAAGGGCGGAGACAAGCTCCGCCCCTACCAACCGACGGCAGCGCCATGTCGCGTGGTTAGTAGGGGCGGAGCTTGCCTCCGCCCTGGCAAGGGCCTGGCCCCTTATAATGAGGTATAAAAAGCATTATGAATAACTGGTATTTATTAGCCGCGATCCCCGTCTTTGGCATCTGTATCCTCGTGCATGAGTTTGGCCACTTCATCACTGCCAAATGGGCGGGTATTCGCGTCGAGGAATTTGGTCTGGGGTTCCCGCCGCGCATTGTGGGCATTCAGAAGAAAGAGGACGGCGGCTGGCGTGTCATCTGGTTCGGCGGTTCGCACAACGAAGAGGATGAGTACGACGGCCTGGAACAGACGCCGTCTGGTGGCACAAGTGGCGGCATGAGCAAACCCGGTACACAGCCCGATAATCACACCATCTACTCACTCAATCTCTTGCCTATTGGTGGTTTCGTGCGTATGCCCGGCGAGAATGGCGACATGTACGATGTCGATGGCAAGTACGACGCTCAGAGCTTCGCCGCCAAACCGGCTGGCAAGCGCATTATCGTGCTCGTCGCAGGTGTCACCATGAACGTCATCCTGGCAATGGTGCTCTTCTCCATCGCCTACACACTTGGCGAGCCGACCTACCCCGCCGTCATCGGTCCCGTTGTTCCCGGCTCGCCCGCTGCTGTTGCTGGCTTGCGTCCTGGCGATACCATTCTCTCAGTCAACGGGCAGCGCGTACAACTCTTCTCGGATGTCGTCACTATTGTTGACAAAGAGATTGCAGACCATAGCAAACAATCAACGGTTCCGGTGCAACTTGTCATCGAGCACCAGGGCCAGAAGGCTCCTATCACCACTACGGTGCAGGCGCGGGTGAATCCGCCTGCTAATCAGGGGCCAATGGGCGTTGAGGAGAAGATCATCTATGTCAGTTCGCCTGTCTGGCAAGCGCCCTTCAAAGGTATACAGAATACTGTCGTGGTGACGGGTCAATTCATTAACAGCATAGTGCAGATGATTACGGGCGCGATCAAACCGCAGCTTGCCGGTCCTGTGGGCATTGTCAAGATTACGGGCGAGGTAGCCCAGTCGGTCCCTGACCTCGGTTGGTGGCCCATCCTCAGCCTGACGGCAATACTGAGCCTGAACCTGGCGATCATCAACATTTTGCCTTTCCCCGCTCTTGACGGCGGGCGCGTCCTGTTGATAGTGATAGAAATTCTGCGCGGAGGCAAGCGACTCAAACCGGAGCGAGAAGGTCTGATCAATCTTATCGGTATGGCAATTTTATTGACCCTTATGGTTGTTATCACTGTTAGCGACATCATGCACTGGGGCAGTTAATTCTACGGGATGTCTGGAATATCCCGTAAAAATGGAGTAATTCAATCATGCGACGAAAAACACGGCAAATCCATGTAGGCAATCTGGCTATCGGTGGCGACGCACCTATCGTCGTGCAATCCATGACCACCACGTATACACGCGACGTTGAAAGCACGGTGGCGCAAATCCATCGCCTGGAAGACGTTGGCTGTGAGATGGTGCGCGTGGCCGTGCCGGAAGAGGAGGATGCGCTGGCTATCGGTGAAATCAAAAAGCGCATCCATATCCCACTGGTTGCCGATATTCATTATAAGCATTCTCTGGCTCTGGAAGCCATTCGTCAGGGTGTTGACTGCGTGCGCATCAACCCTGGCAATCTTATTAATGGTCGTAAATCGCTGGACGAGATTGTGGCGGCCTGTAAAGAGCATGGCATCGCCATGCGTATTGGCGTCAACTCGGGTTCCATTGATGCGCTCGACCAGCGCGGCAGGATGCAGCGCATCCAGGTGAAGCTGCGTGATGACGGTACGCTGGAACGCAGCGATCCCGCCGAAGCGCGCCGCCTTGAGCGCTCACGCCTGGCGGAACGCATGGTCAGCAAAGCTCTGGAATACATCGGCTGGTGCGAGGAGCTGGATTTTCACGAAATCAAGGTCTCTCTGAAATCCTCGACGCCGCTCACCGCTGTGGAGGCCTATCGTCTCTTCTCGCAGCGTTCGGACTACCCGCTTCACCTCGGCATCACCGAGGCGGGAACGCTTGTCACCGGCGCGGTCAAATCCGCTGTCGGCCTCGGCTTGCTGCTGGCCGATGGCATCGGCGATACCATTCGCGTCAGCCTGAGCGCGGAGCCGGAGGAAGAGATTCCGGTGGCCTACGAAATCCTGCGTTCGCTCGACCTGCGCAATCGCGGCGTCACCTTCGTCTCCTGCCCCTCCTGTGGACGTGTCGAAATCGATGTAATCGAGGTTGCCAACGAGGTTGAGCGCCGTCTGGCCAGAGTGCAGACGCCCATCCACGTGGCCGTCATGGGCTGCGTTGTCAATGGTCCCGGCGAATCCCGCGACGCCGATGTCGGTCTCGCCGGTGGCAAGGGGCGCGGCGTCATCTTCCGCAAAGGCGAGGTAATCAAAACCGTTCCCGAAGATCAGTTCCTGGATGCCGTGTTGAAAGAGGTTGCCAGCCTGCTGCCGGAGGGCGAGGCAAAGCTCATCTACCCCGAAGGCGGCATCAAAGAAACCGTCGGCCACCATCGCACCCGCGAAGAGGGCACAGGTTTGCCGATTTTGAAATAGGATGATGGTCTGTTCACACAAAATATAAAAGGCAGAAATGGTTTCGCAAGAATAAAGCCATTTCTGCCTTTTGGAGAGTAAAATTATGATTTTTTCCAACCAAAACCAGTAACCACCATGTCATCCTGAGCACAGCGAAGGATCTGAGGCAACGATCTGATCTGTAGGGCTACTTTAGATCCTTCGCTGTGCTCAGGATGACATGGTGCGGACTTTCTGCTTCCCCGGGTTGCCGTTCTTGTTCATTCAAATTCGTTATTCAGGTTGCCAGTTATCCCACAATCCTTCCTTTTCTTCATAAGCAAACGGGTAGAAGTCTATGATGGTGTATTTCTCTAGCTTTGGAAATGTCCAGCCATCTTTTCTTTGAATATATTGCATGAGGATAACAGTTGTCTTGGCGTTCCATCGTGGATTTCTACCACTATCGGAAAGGAGGAAAGAATATAAGGTATCTATACCGCCATTGGCATGACGGATTGTATTGTATTTGACAATAGCTTCTTTTGCATATTCAACGAGCCTATTTTCTTCAGGTGTTAAATCCATTTCCAGTCCTCGTAGCCCTCTTAAACAAGTTATGAAATGAAAAGAGACGACTTCATCAAGCCGTCTCTTTTCATAAGTGGGCGATACAGAACTCGAATTTGTGACCTCCACGATAGGGTAGGCAGCCAGCGCGTTACTCCTGCGAGCACGTTTCCAACTGCCCCCCTCCGAACCGGACGGACACCTTTCAGCGTATCCGGCTCTCCAAAGATGCCGGTTCTGCGCCGCCCAAACCACCGTAAAAGGACAATAAAACAAAACAACCGCCATCGTACAACGCTGCGCGTCGTCGTATGTGCGGCCTGTCTTTCTGCTCTTCTACCCAATAGGGGAGTTCATGGGACCTGCCACTGCTGACTGTGCTTTTCCATTCTGCGAGATTTTAAACCGGGTAGCTCGGCGACGTAGAGCATGTCGCACTAAACCGGAATCCCATCAACGAATGGTTTTACACAATCCATACGACTCCGCGTTTTTCCCAAAACCGTCAGCTCCCGGCGAGCACGCTCAGCGACAGACAGAGGTTTCGGTTATAGGCGCGTTGTCTTCATTCAGTTGTTCAGGTGCCATTACCGCTTGGTAGCGGTTTTCGCGGATCGTACATCAAGTCCTTTGGTGCCAGACCGTTGTACTCTCCCCGGTGGATTTTGTTGTGGCAGGACATACATACGGGCACTTGTTTTCTGTTTAAGATTGCCATTACCCGCGTAAACCCTTTTGAGCCTCGGCTTGTTAAACCTTGTCTCACGTGCCGTACATGGTGCATGGCAATTGCTTGCGTTTCACCACATATGACACAGGGCCATCCCAGCTTTGATCTCGTTCGTAGACGTACATTCATGCGAACTATGTCAACTTCGGGGGAGTCGGTGAAGGCCCCTCTGCGGACTGACCAGTCTGTATTCCTGTAGAACGTGATCGTTTTTTCCTGCCCATTCGCGCGCTTGGCCTTGATGCTTATGTCTTTCCCTTGTATTACCTGGGTTATTGGCCGTTGCCGTTTGGCTGCGAGCGTTTTAGCCAGGCTGAATTTCAGGATATACTGTACCTGATGCATCCCTTCCCAGTTGTCCGTAGGTCGGTAGTATTGCTGTAGTCCCCTGTTTACGGATGAGTACAACGACACTATTTGATCTTCGTCCAGCTGTATCCAGGCTGCTTTATGCAACGGTCGGCCCTTCTTATCACAGAAGCCCTTCAGGTATAGCCGTTTTACCAACTCTCCCATTGGGGCTTTCAACACGATTTGCATCCCGGTCGATCTCCGTTTGAAGTTCTTCCCGGACGCGTTCGTCGAAAGCGTCTGCTTCGGTTCCTTGCCGGACCTTCCGAGCCTAATGCGGTAGCCGAGGAACTCGGCTTCCTCTGTTCTGGCCTGGGTGATGCGGGTTTTCTCAGCGCTCAGAGTAAGGTTCAGTCTGGACTTCAGGAATTGTCCAATTC
Source organism: uncultured Chloroflexia bacterium (assembly GCA_963736995.1). Lineage (GTDB taxonomy): Bacteria > Chloroflexota > Ktedonobacteria > Ktedonobacterales > Ktedonobacteraceae > CADDYT01. The sequence goes on along the minus strand of CAVTRB010000001.1, from coordinate 475,971 downwards.
GTTCCTTGATCTCCTCTGCAAGCTGATGCGGCCCGGTTATCCCAATTAGCCAGTCATCGGCGTAGCGACAGTATTTGACACGCACAAAGTTCGGGTCTTGAGGGTCCAGGGACGGCAATTTTCGCATTTGCACGCCTAACTCCCGGTATTCCCTGGTGTCGATCTTTCCGGTCTTCGCCAGGTATTGCCGCCGTTTCTGCAACTTGCGGTATGCGGGGTTCGGCCTGCGCAGCTCCCCTTTCTCTAGCTCTTTCTGCAATCGTTCAACGAATTCGTCTAGCTCATGCAGGTAGATGTTTGCCAGGATCGGGCTTACTATGCCGCCTTGTGGCGTTCCGGCCAGTGACTCTTTTCGGGCTTCATCGAGGTCTTGATAACCCGCCTTGAGAAAGCTTCGGATGATTGATAGGAATCGCTCGTCCTTGATCTTCTTTCTGAGGATACCGATCAGTATTTCATGGTCGATATCGTCAAAACAAGCTTTGATGTCGCCTTCTAAAAACCACGTCACACCAGACCACCGGGCCTGGATGTCCTTTAGCGCACTGTGGCAGGACTTTGAGCGCCTGAAGCCGTGGCTCTCCGCTTTGAAGTAGCTGCCGTGGGGGCTATCGTAGATTGCCTCCAGTATCAGGCGTACCACCTCTTGTACGATTTTATCCCTTGTGCATGGGATACCTAGCTTGCGCATTTTCCCGTTGCTCTTGGGAATATATACCGTACGGACGGGTTTGCAGCGGTATTTCTCGGCTCTCATTTCCTGGATGAGTTCCTCGATTGCCGCTAGCGAGTATCCATCAAGCGTTTCGTCGTCTGTTCCCGGCGTCATATTGCCGGGATGGCTCTTAATGCGCTCGTACGCCAGGATGTATAAATCCTGCTTGTACATGAGTCTGTAGAGTTCGGAGTTATCCCACTCACGGTTTTCACCGTTGAGCTTTCGGATAACTTCTAGTCTTTGCAGACCGTTCTCGTTACCCGCATTGCTCATGTGGGTTTTTCTCCTCATTCAGTTTTCTACAAACCAACGCCTTACAAAATCCTTCCTACGAATTCCCTACTGTGGCTTGGGTGGCTCAGCCACCGGCCTCACTCTTGGCCCGATGCCCCCTCCGGGACAGCCTTGAACAAGTCGGTGGGACACCTTCTACACCCCTTCCCCGTGTACCGGGCGTTACCCCGATCATTTGAGTACTATGGGTGTTCTGTCACCATAGGAGTCTCCTCCCACAGGTGATCCCCTGGTTACGTACTCTTCCTTGTCTCCACTTAGGTTCCCCGTTCGCCTTTGCCCTCTCATTGAGGGTCGCTGTGGTAGGATACGTTCCGCCGTACTGACATCGTTTACGTTGGACTACCACACACGTCGAATAGTACCGTCATGACGTGAGGCCCACGAAAGCCCACGCGGCTAGGGTTCAAGCAATGCAGCTTTAACCATATGGAGATTAGCTGACAGACCTGGGAATAGGTACTTATCCCATCCTGCCTTACTTGCGGCCTGCTATTGTCCCTTGCCGCCTTTCGGCGCAAGGTGAGCCGCTGCTTTACACTCGTTGTTCTCGTAGTTACCCCACGGTAATCAAAAAGAGACAGCCCTTGTGAGGTTGTCTCTCTTCAAAAGTGGGCGATACAGAACTCAAATCTGTGACCTCTACCATGTCAAGGTAGCGCTCTAACCAACTGAGCTAATCGCCCCCGTAAGGGATCAGGAACCGCGTCTTACGGTTTGAAAGAGAATGCCTCACGGCATCACTCGCTAACCGGCTGAACTACAATCCGTATTCCTACGAGTAAGTATCAGAGTGACGGGACGTTCCCGCTTGGAAAGGGTACGCGTCTCAGGGCGCACATGTCAACGTGGCGCTCTAACCAACTGAGCTAATCGCCCTTGAACGCCAACAATGATAGCATCACTTCCTGCTGTTGTCAAGCATTTTTGCGGGAAAATCTGGTGTAATCTTCCCTGTAACGGCGTTCGTATTGGCCTATAGAAAAGCCTCCTGGTGTGGAAGCAGGGTGAAAACGATCAGGTATTGTACAGCCGGGCTAGATTTTTCGGGAATTTTGCCGATAAAAGGGAACAAATCCTATTATACGTGAGGGTTTTTACCCTTGTGTACCAATATATGTTATGGTATGCTCTTACGAGAACAACATGATATGCGATGACACTGTTCAGCATGCTTGCGCTGATACGGGGTGTACACCAGAATGTGCCGGAGTTCGAGGTTGATGGAAACCCTCGAATATCATCCTTTCTAAGAGAGACAGAAAGGTTATTTCTATGCGCTTTCCAGCTTGTGGGTTGTCTACTGGCTTTGATAAGCCAACAAGTAGTCGTGGAGATGGGAGATGTTTGCGTTCACTGCTGATAGTTGTGCTTCTCTGTCTCTTCGCCTATCTTGTGTTGCTGGATGTCCCGCCTGTACATGCCCAGCCTGTACTCGACCATACGGCACCAACGGTGGATGTAAGTTGTAAGCAGACATTTTATTCGCCTGATGGCAACCCTTATCCTATCTGTCCCGGACCCTTTCCAGTTGGTGGAAATTGCATCTGGTGGGCGTGGGAGCAGTGGCATCTGTTGGGCTATAACTTACCCCTCAACTGGGGTAATGCTGCCAGTTGGGCTGTTGAGGCCGAGCAAGCAGGTCTGCCGGTAGGTACAACTCCTCGCGTTGGGGCACTTGCCATCTTTCCTCGGGCTGATGGTGTCTGGGCCTTTGGCGCTGCTGGCCACGCCGCTTTCGTCACATACGTCAGTTCGGATGGCGGTACCTTCAATGTTACCTACCAGAACTACGGCGACCCGAAGCCAATGTATATTGGGACCGGCTATAATGTCTCCATCATCAATGAACCACAGTACCAGGCAGGTGAACTCCGTTTCATCTATTTCCCCAGAGCAATCGATAGCAATCTTTTTGCCCATCTTTCGGGCGTCGATGGCAATGGACTGGCCGAGCTGCCACTGGCAAACAGCCAGATGGCTAGCTCCTTCAACTCGGCTGCTCCCAGTACGAATACAGGCAATACCAGTAGCAGTACCGGTACTAAAACCAATTCTAATACGTTGACCGGCAATCAGCTGGCGCTGGGCCTCCCCCCTTCCGAAGACCAGGAGTTCAATGCCGACTTTACTGGAACTGGTTTGAGCGACCTGTTGCTGTATAACCGCCAGCAAGGCCACCTGGATATTCTTCGGCTCTCAAGTGAAGCGCCGCTTAAGCCGATACGCGCCCCTCGTTTTGTGAATGGTGAACTGCATGGGGATATGAGACCGAGCAATTTGCCGCAGATGGTTGCTCTCCATGACTCCATAACGCCTGTAAACGGCTGGGGATCTACGCTGGATATTCATGTTGGTGATTTTACCGACTCCGGTCAGTCCGATATTTTATTGTATGATCGTGTCACCGGCACACTACAGATTATCAGTCTGACGCCACAATTGACGATCAAGCAGCATGTGATCCTGCCTGGCTGGGGTCCAGACTGGGAAGTTTATATCGGTCGCTTTGACGGCCAGCGCAGCGACATCTTCATGTTCAATCGGAATGTGAACGTGCCGGTACCCGTAATACAAACACCGTCAAACCAACCACCATCAACGCCTGGTCCATCTTCAACGACAACCGTTGGCTCATCGCCCTCGCCGAAGGTTAAATCCTCACCTCCGCCCTCGCCGAAGGTCAAATCCTCACCAACGCCTTCAAAGACCCCAACAGGAACGCCAACGCCGACCTGCACGGTGACGCCGACGCCAACGAGCACGCCAACCGTGACCCCGACCGTGACGAAGACACCGACCAGAACGCCAACCGTAACGGTGACGCCAACACCAACCAGAACGCCAACCGTGACCCCAACCGCAACGGGAACGCCAAAGGTGACGCCAACGCCGGTCTGCACGGTGACGACGACGCCGACGCCAACGGTCACCCCAACATCGACGAGTACGCCCAGTCCGACGCCGAGCAAAACCGCCACGCCAACAGCTACATCGAGTCCAACGGCAACGTCAAGTCCAGGTACAAGTGCGTCCCCGACTCCAACGCCGACCTGTACGGTGACGCCGACGCCGAAGCCGACTGGAACGCCAACCGCTTCTCCGACTGTGACACCGACTCCGACCTGTACGGCGACGCCAACAGTCACATCAACGCCAAAGGCGACGTCGAGTCCGACGCCAAGTCCAACTTCAAAGGCCACGGCAACGCCTGATCCGACACCAACACCCGGGAAGACGGTGACGCCCGGCGCGACTCCTACGTCGAGCAAAACGGCGACTCCCAGTTTGACGCCAACGACTACAGCACCATCTGAACCGACGCCAACGCCCACGGCAAGTCCGAATGCGAGTGTGACGCCGGGTAAGACGGCGACGCCAACACCGAGTCTGACGCCCAGTCCGACAGCAACGCCGACCTGCATGGTGACGCCAACACCAACCAGAACGCCAACCGTGACACCAAGCGTGACGCCCACGCCAACTGCGACACCGACCTGTACAGTAACACCGGCTGCCAGCCCTACCGCTTCGCCAACGGCCATTCCGACCAGAGGCACTGCAAGCCCGACGCCGACAAAAACATTACAGGGTGATGGCATAATTGGTCTGTCCTCTGCACAGACGAATGTAAGCGCTCCTCTCGATGCCGATCTCAGTTCGAGCCTGCCTGGCATGAGCACACATGGGTTGACACCTGATGTGATGGTATTCAGCCTCGACAAGCACTTTAAGATTGCACGCCAGCAAGAATATACCCTCATGGATAACGCCTGGGAGGTCTATGTTGGTCGTTTTGTGAGTGCCAATCAGGATGCCCTCTTCCTCTATGATCGCATCCTCGGTGAGGCGCGCATGGTGAGCTTCAATGCCAGCTTGCAGGTCAAGCACTATCAGAAGATGCATAATCTGAGCGGCAACTGGGAGATCTATAGCGGCGATTTCAACGGCTCCGGCCATGCACAGGTGCTCATGTACGACCCAGGGAGTGGTAAGGCTCAATTCCTGCTCTTCAAGAAGTCAGACCTGTCTCTGGCCGGTCAAAAGAGCTACAGTGGCTGGCAAACCAACCAGGTTCTCTACGTGGGTCACTTTGGCTTGCCCGCATTGAGCGTGATGCTTTTTGATCCCCAGGCTGGTGATGTCAGCTTCCTGGCTTTTGATACGTCACTAAAGGTCGTTCACCAGTATACCGTCCAGAACTGGAATAACCACTGGCAGATTCTTATCGGTGCCTTCGTTGATCTTTCACGCTGCGTATCAACGAAAAACTGTACGACAGGCGATGATATCCTGGTGCTGGACCGGAAGACGGGTCAGATTCAACAGTATCTCTTCTCATTCGGTCGCCAGTTCCAGGTCTTTGATAATCGCGTGCAGCCTTTCGTGCGCGAAGGCCTTGCCCCTGACACGAAGAGTCATCTGAATATGGTCGATACCACGAGCTTTAGCTTGATAGCGACTCTTCCCACCTCTATTCATGGTGAAGAACTCTATTGATGGCGATGCGTACCGGGGAATACGCTACGCTACCATAGCGTTATCGTTTTGATCGGGGCCATCTACCATTCTCGCCTCGTCCTGGCCGACCCTGCCACCTTGCTGACACTGCTTGAATGTGAGCGAACTGAGGGGTGGGCAGAAATGGTAAAGTATGGTATCATACTCGATGCCGAATTATTTGTCCGGCGTGAGGCGCACGCGGCGTTTATGCGAGACTTCCAGCCTCCTCTAGTGGCATGTATGCTCTGAAAAAGGACCTCTCGCATGTCATGCTGAGCGCAGCGAAGAATCAAGGCACCAGCTGATTGCAATAGCTCACTCCTGATTCTTCGCTGCGCTCAGCATGACATGGTTGGGGACTTTCTAATGGTTAACTGTATGCATAGCAGAAGGGAACGTTATGAGCCAGGAGACAATGAATGCGCTCCGATCGTGGATGACGGAGCAGGAATTGGATGCTTTTCTGGTAACGCAGCCCCAGAATCGCTCGTACCTCAGCGGCTGGCTCAACGACGACGTTGAGGGTGCGGGTTCCTTGCTGATCGGGCAGCAAGAGCAGATTTTGCTCACCAACCCGCTCTACGCTGAGGTTGCGGGGAAAGAGGCTCAGGGCTGGCAGGTGGTGGTGCCACCAACGCGTGAGTACGCGGAATTCATCGCTAAGCTGATGAAAGAGCATGGCTGGCAAAAAATGGGCATCGAAGCGACCGTTATGACTGTTGCAGAATATGAGAAGCTGCGCAAAGCCGGTGAGGGTATCTACATGTTGCAGCCTGTTGAAGACAGTATCGTGAGGCAATTGCGCGTGGTGAAGCAGCCGCAGGAGATAGATTTGCTCAAACAGGCCATCGCTATTACCGACCAGACTTTCGCCCATCTCTGTGAGTGGATTCAGCCCGGCATGACGGAGAAAGAGGTTGCCTTTGAGATTTCCCGCTACATGCTCTCCCAGGGCGCTGACGATGTGGCTTTCCCGTCCATCGTCGCTTCTGGCCCCAATGGCTCGATGCCGCACGCGCATCCGAGCGACCGTCCTATCCAGCGCGGTGAACTTATCACCATCGACATGGGCGCTCGCTACAAAGGCTATTGCGCGGACATGACCCGTACCATCTGTCTGGGTGAGCCTGCCGAGCTACGCATGCAAGAACTCTACAATACTGTGCTCAACGCTATGAAAACGTGCGAGGCCGGACTGAAAGCCGGGATGTCCGGCAAGGAGGCCGATGCGCTGGCTCGCAATGTCCTGGAGGCCGCAAACCTGGGTGAATATTATATTCATAGCACGGGCCACGGCGTAGGCCTGCAAATTCACGAAGGCCCTTCGCTCTCATCTCACTCTCCCGAAGCTGTTGGTCTGCCCGCCGGAAGCGTCGTTACCGTTGAACCCGGCGTTTACATCCCTGGCTGGAGCGGCCTGCGCATAGAGGATTGCGTGCTAGTGAAAGAAGGCGGCCACGAGGTGCTCACACAGTCACCAACCGAGCTGGTTATTCAACGGTGAGGCACCCTATCCCTGCGGCAGGTGTTTCGCACAAAGCCGAAAGGAATGAACCCTTTGTGACAGTTTCATGCAGGCTTCTACCAGTCCTTATAAGCGGGCCTGCATGCTGTTTCCTTCCTTCTCCATAAATGACTATGATAAAATGTAAACAGGCTAATAGATGTAAGGAGTTTTACACCATGATATCTACTGGTGACCTGAAAAAGGGTCTGACCATTGAATTTGAGGGCCAGTTGTGCAATATCCTCGACTGGCAACACGTCAAGATAGGGCGTGGGGGCGCAATTGTGCGTATGAAGCTGCGCAACATTCGCTCAGGAGCTATCTTTGATCGCACCTGCGACGCTGGCGATAAATTTAAGCGCGTTTATCTGGATCGCAGCACGGCATCCTTTCAATATCAGGATGGCGATCAGTATCATTTTATGGATACCAGCACCTTTGACGATATCGTGCTGACCGGAGAACAGCTTGGCGAGGCAAAAAATTACCTGATCGATAACCTGGAACTTGATATTATGCTCTACGAAGGTGAACCGATCTCCGTTGACCTTCCCGAAAAAGTCGTGCTCACCGTCACCTACACGGAGCCAGGGTTCAAAGGTGATACTGCCACCGGCGGCACTAAACCTGCTACCACTGAGACGGGGCTAGTTGTCCAGGTGCCACTGTTTATCACTACAGGTGACCGCATCCGCATCAACACTACTACAGGTCAATACGTGGAGCGTGTATAACTGTCCTAAGGGGAAGTTTTATTGCATGGGTATGATTCAGTGTATGTAGGGGTGGACTTGAAATCATGCCCGGAGGTTTTGAGCATGGATGGGAACCAACGATCTTCCTACAATGGCGACTCGCGTTCCAGGATGGAGCAGGGAGGAAGCGCGGCGAGCGATATCGATATCGAGCAATTGCGAGATCTCGTGCGCCTGCTCGACCGCAGTGAAGTGTCTGAGTTGGAAGTAAAGCAGGACAATGGAAGCACACGTCTCGTGCTGCGCAAGGCAAAAGCTCCCGCAGGAAGCGCCGGACAAACCGTGGTTCCCACTGCACTTCCTGTACTGGAGGAGCAAGCAGCCAGACCGAAGGAAACCAAACACACGGTGGTTGCGCCCCTCGTTGGTGTCTTTCATAGCTGGGCCAGGCCTGAAGGTAAGGCTCTGGTCGCCAGCGGAGATCAGGTTAAAGTGGGGCAACGGGTGGGAACCATCCAATCGCTCAACGTCCTCAACGAGGTCGAAATCGAGTATTGCTGGTCGCATCAGTGAGATTCTGGTGCATGACGGCCAGCCGGTGGAGTACGGGCAGCCGTTGATGACGATTGAGCGGGTAGAGGAGGCGTAATGTTCGTGAACCAGGCACCGCCAATTTTAAGCGTCTCCGTCCTTGCGCGCTACCTGAAAGAAGTGTTGGAGACGGATGACATCCTCCAGAATGTCTGGGTGCAGGGCGAGATTTCCGGCTGCAAGACGTATGCTTCCGGCCATTGTTATTTCACGTTGAAGGATGCAGAGGCGCAACTGCCCTGCGTCTTTTTTAAGCACGCCCGTCAGCGTTCATCCGCTCCCCAACTGCGCGATGGCATGGCAATTGCCGCCAACGGCTCCATCTCCCTCTACGAACGCGACGGCAAACTGCAACTCTATGTCGAGAGCGTCGAACTGGTGGGCGAAGGTGCGCTCTTCCTGCGTTTCGAGCAGTTGAAGGCCCGGCTCTCTGCCGAAGGTCTCTTCGAGCCAGAGCGCAAGCGTTCCATCCCCGAGCAGCCCTCGGTGGTCGGTCTCGTCACCTCGCCTGATGGTGCAGCTCTGCGCGATATGCTGCGCGTCCTGCGCACCCATTACCCGCTCGTCCAGGTGATTCTCTCACCCACACTGGTGCAGGGAGCCGAAGCTCCCGCCGCTATCGCTGCTGCTCTTGACCGGCTGAACGAACATGGTGAGGCCGATGTAATCATCGTGGCGCGCGGCGGCGGCTCGATAGAAGAACTATGGGCCTTTAACGAAGAGGTCGTGGCGCGGGCTATTGCTCGTTCGCGCATTCCGGTCATCAGCGGCGTTGGCCATGAAACCGATGTTACCATCGCCGATTTTGTGGCCGATGCTCGTGCCTCCACGCCAACGGCAGCAGCGTCGAGTGCCGTACCCGATATTGCTGATTTGCAGGCCGACCTGGACGAAAAGCAGCAGATACTCAGCGCCATCATGGATGATAAGCTGGAACGCCTGAAAGAACGGCTTGAACGCGCTGCCTACGATCTCCAGCGCGCCAGTCCAAAGAGCATCCTCAATCAGCGCCGCCAGCAGATTGACGACCTGATGGAGATACTGCGAGCACGGATGGTTTATCTGCTCTCCCTGCGTGGGGAACGCCTGCACGGGCAGGCGCTGCGCCTCCACTCGCTCAGTCCTTTACTAACAATTGCGCGTGGTTACGCCGTTGTGCGTCGCGATGCCGATCAGGCAGTGATTACCAGCCCGCACCAGGTGCAGCCGGGCGAACAATTAACCATTCAGGTCAGGGATGGCTTCATCCCTGTTGCGGTGCGCCAGTCCCACAACAATAATGGGTCAGGGGAGTAAATGATGGAATCTTTATCGTATGAAGAAGCCTATGCGCAGCTTGAGACGGCAGTGTCCGCGTTGCAAGATGGACAGATGCCGCTAGAGGAAGCCCTGCGCCACTATGAAGAAGGTATGAAACTCGCTCAGTATTGTAACGAGTTGCTTCAAAAAGCTGAACTGCGCGTACAGCAACTGGATGTCGATGAGAACGGCATCTTGATAGTTCGCCCATTTGAGCTACCATAAGAATAGAACAGCCTGCTAGCTGAAGAAGGGGCCAAAGCGCGAACAACAATGGCTGCACTTTTTGAGAACCGCATATTGATCGCAGCGTTCCTTGCCTGGGCTGTCGCGCAGGTGAGCAAAACCATGTATGAACTGATCCGCTCTCGCCAGCTCAGCTTGAGTCGACTCGTGTCCGCTGGCGGCATGCCCAGCTCGCATTCTGCCCTGGTGACCGGCTTAGCGACAGCCACGGGCCGCGTCGCTGGCCCCGGTTCAGCCGCCTTTGCTATCTCCGTCGTCCTGGCGAGCATCGTCATGTACGATGCCGCGGGTGTGCGGCGCGCCGTGAGCATCCAGGCGCGTATTCTCAATCAGATGATCGACGAGGTCTGGAAGGGGCATCCTATCGGCGAGAAACGCCTGCGCGAACTCATCGGACATACTCCCATCCAGGTCCTCGTCGGTGGCCTACTCGGCATCGCCATCGGGCTACTTATTACGCTCTGATCAACTTGACCGATATTCTAGCCATAGTACTCAGTCAATGTCTCTGTCGCGGCGATACTGACAGGGGCGTCGTATCCCACCGCCCAGACATTGCTGGAACCTGGCACCCGAGCCACGCCGGAAAGCACACTGTCAATCGTGCCGACGTTGGGGCTGGGCACGATGCTCCAACTGGTGCCATTCCAGTGCTCAATCAAGGTGAAGTGGCTTCCCTTGCCATTGAGGTAGTTGCCCACGGCCCAGATGTTGTTGGCCGAGACTGCGGCCACACTGTAAAGGTAGTTGTAATAATTCGAGTTGACGTTGGGACTAGCCACGATGTTCCAGCTGGTGCCGTTCCAGTGTTCGATCAAGGTCTGATCGGTTCCGGTGCTGCTATTGATGTAGTCGCCTACCGCCCAGATGTTGCTTGCCGAGCCAGCTGCTACGCCGTTAAGTACATTGCTACGTGTTCCCTGGTTGGGACTAGCGATGATGCTCCAGCTGGTGCCGTTCCACTGCTCGATCAAGGTCTGGTCAGCAGAGGGTCTGCTACTCTGGTAGTATCCCACGGCCCAGATGTTGTTAGCTGAGACTGCCGCTACGCTCGAAAGCGCATTGAAATTCGAGTTGACGTTGGGACTAGTGACGATGCTCCAGCTGGTGCCGTTCCAGTGTTCGATCAAGGTCTGATCGGCTCCGGTGCTAGTGCTGTAGTCTCCTACCGCCCAGACGTTGTTGGCCGAGACGGCGACCACACCGTAAAGGTTGCTACCATTCGATCCCTTGTCGGGGCCAGGCACGATGCTCCAACTGGTGCCATTCCACTGCTCAATCAAAGTATGTGCGTAATAACTGCTATCGACGTAGTGTCCCACGGCCCAGATGTCGTTGGCGTTGCCAGGAACTGCCGCCACGCCGTTGAGGTAGTCTTCAATCGATCCCTGCTGGTTGGGACTAGCCACGATGTTCCAGCTGGTGCCGTTCCACTGCTCAATCAAGGTCTGTGGGACACCGCTGCTAGTGAAGTAGGATCCTACCGTCCAGATGTTGTTAGCCGAGACCGCCGCCACGGCGGAAAGGTAGTCGTTATTCGAGCTCTGGTTGGGGCTGGGCACGATACTCCATGATTTCGCAAAGCTGATACCAGGCATCATAACGCCAACAGCTAAAAGAACCGAGGCGAGAATGAGAAGGTACCGAAATCTCATAAATCGGGTGTGAGGCATGCTCTTCCTCCTTCTGAGAGTAAATTACTCATCCAACTTGATAACCACTTCAGACCTCTACAGGACGGATTACAGAGGACAACCGAGCAAAAAGAGGGGATGCCGAAATAGTAGTGAGGAAACAACTGGAATGATGCTCACTCTATAGTTCACCTTAACAAGTATAATCAATCCTTGTGATAATTTCAAGTGATTTTCTCTCGTTTGCCAGATTGCAATCATAACGAGCGCTTGCCAGGTACCCTGGCAGGTCTGCACTTGTTGGCTTTGGTCGGTGCTCATGCTGCATCGCTTTGCCCTTTTCTTGGCCCATTGCCACCGGGTACTGCTGCCCGGGCAACAGGAGCAGCCAGACCTACTACTCCGATCAGCGCAATGATAATAAAACTCAGCCTGATGAACAGGGTACAAAGGTGTACTACTCGCATTGGTAAGGTCCTTTCTGAAGCTGCTAAAGCTTCACTAAACTTGTGCTTTGATGGCTTTTTCGTGTAAATTCTTCGTTTTTAGAGGGAGCAGAGACTGCTACTGCCTCTTGTGAAGTACGTGTTACTATTTGATGATCTGGCCGGGGCTTCTTCTTGAAGAGAACTTTCGCCAGTATACGTGGACTGAACAACGCTGTCGGCGGTTTGATCGCCTGCAGAACCTGATACAGAAGCACCGTCACCTGCGGGTCGAACGTTGAGAGTTCATGCACGCGCTGCGTATAGATGTGGAGCAGGGGGAGGACCAGAGGTCGTTTCCCCTGCGTCTCGGGATGGCGGAAATCCTCACTCGCCGCCAGCAGCCAGAAGGTATTCACAATCTTTGTGATCTTCTTCTGAAAACGACGCGAGAAACCTGTGATATCCGCACCTGGTTGCGCCTCTCGCTGCTGATACAGGAGCGTATTGAGCGCATCGGCTTCCAGAGCAGCTGCCGTCATGCCCTGTCCATACACCGGGTTGAAGCTGCACACCGCGTCGCCAAGAGCAATGAAGCCCTCTGGAAAGCGCGAGAGGCGCTCGTAGTGACGCCGACGATTGGCCGGAAACTTATGGATGGTGATAGGCGCGAGTGGCTCGGCATCTTTGATCGCTTCAAAAAGATCAGGCTGTGGTAGACTGCGAGCAAAAGCGAGAAAACCGGCCTCATCATCGGGTGGATAATCGCGTACCCAGCCCATCAAGGTTACGATCCAGCGGTCCCCTTCGATGGGAGCGAGAACGCCAGCACGTTTTTCAACAGGAGGAGTTGAGTAGATCGCGAGCACATTATGGTCAAAGCTGGTGTGTTCAGGACGACGGTAGATGCGTGTTGCGTATCCAACATCCACCTTGATTGTGCTTTCCTCTACCCTGTCGTAGCCCAGCGCTGCCAACCACTGAGGCGTTTGTGAGCCACGTCCGCTGGCATCCACGACGAGATCGGCGCTAAGCAGCTCCTCATGTTGTTCGCCAGCGCGATGCCGCACCTGAACGCCGGTAATGCGTGTTGCATCATCCGTTGCGCACAGTTTCACCACATCGCACTCGTCGAGAAACTGCACATTGCTTTTTGCCGCCACACGCTCGCGCACATGTCCTTCGAGCAGAGGGCGGCTCTGAGAGTAGAAGGTAATGCCGCTGTTGAAACGCGCCTTCCAGGCTCCAAAGTTATACCAGTGGAAGTCGGCAACCGTGTCGATAGGGGTAGTGCCATCTTGAATGAGCGCCGGAAAAAGGTCTGGAAAGAATTCCTGCAGGATAGACGCGCCCCTGTGCAATAATATGTGGACATGCCGCCCCTGTGGCACTCCCTTGCGAGGCTGCGTCTCTTGCGGAAGCCGGTCGCGCTCAATCACCGTCACGTGCTCGAAATGGTCAGAAAGAACGCGGGTCGCCAGCAGTCCGGCCATACTCGCACCGATTACCACCGCATGGTGGCCGACAAATCTACGCTGTGTTGGTTGTTTGCTGCTCATGAAATGTTCCCTTCATCTGTAATTTTTTTCTACTGCGTTTGCTCAGAACCACTATTCAAAGTCTACCTGGCACGAGGCTAGAGCACATCTACAGAATTAGAGGATTTTTTTGCGGAAGGGAAAGTGGATGAAAGGGGAATGAATGTAAGAGGCACCCTGTAGAATTGTAGGAGGAGGAGAGGTTCTTTACAAAACAGAGGGAAGTATGGGAGTTGAGAGAAGATCAATACAAAGGAAACCGGCCTCTAGAGTAGGTGCTGCTCCAGAGCAACACGAGTAGCTGCTGTGCGTGAGGAGACGCCCAACTTGCCACAGATGGAGCGCATGTACCAGCTGACAGTGCCAGAGCTGATGACGAGCTTCTGGGCCACCTGGGCATCGGTCAGCCCCTCTGCCACCAGGCGCAGCACCTCTACCTCGCGCCGTGTCAATTGATTGGGAAAGCGCATCTTCACGCTGGCAACCACCGGTTTCGAGATCTCCTCCCGGGTTACTGGAACCGGTGCCTGGGCGGTCAGAGCTTCTTGCGGAGACAGGGATCGGCCCTGAGCTAATGCGGCGGCAAAAGCGTGTTCACCGAGAGCGCTACGCGCAGTTGTTCGTGCCTGCTCACTACCGGGATGCAGCATCTGGGAATGTGCTATGTCGTGTCCCTTACGAACAGTCTCGGCTGCTCCCCACAGGCGTGCTGCCCAGGCGGATTGTCCCTGCGTCGCCGCCACAACAGCTAACCCTTCTAGAGAGGAAGCTATTAATCCCTGATGTTCCAGAGTGATGGCAATTGACAGGCTCTCTTCATAGAGGATACGCGCCCGTGCATGATCCCCTTGCAGTGCCACTACACCGGCGAGGGAGAAAAGCGAACGAGCAATACTTTGCCGATGCCCGGCCTCCTGGTTGAGCAGCAGGCTTTCACTGAAGTGAGTGTTGGCACGAGCCACGTCACCCTGTTCGAGGGCCACCTGTCCTAGCAGACTGAGTGCATAGGCCAGCCCCCCTTTGCTGTCGGCCTCGCGGCACAGGATCAGGCCCTCCTCTAAGAGAGGCTGTGCTCGTAGATGCTCTCCCTGGATAATGAGGTCATGTGCCATGTAGAGCAGTGGCCAGGCAACATCTCCCGCGTAGCCTAGCGACCGGAGTAGGGCCAGACTCTCCTCGAAGTGTTGAGAGGCTCTGGCATACTCTCTCTTGAAAGAGGCATCACGGGCCAGCACTACGAGGAAGTAAGCTGTCCACCATCGGTCTCCGTCCCTTCTGAGAAGAGCCAGAGACTCCTCGGCCAGGGCGCGTATACGAGCAGAATGGCGATGATGCAATGCAACTCCTATGCGCACAGCCTGGACATGAACGATACCCTGCCGGTCTCCAGGCTGTTGAAACAGGGTAAGAGCCTCTTCACAGAGTTGCTCTGCTCGCACATAGTCGCCTTGATAGGAAGCGATTAAGGCTGTAGCAGAAAGCGCTTTTGCCCGTAAAGGTGCGCTACTGCCCTCAGAGGTCACCAGCACACGTTCCATCAGTGTGCGTCCTTCACTTAGCAGTCCTCGCACACTCCAGAAGCGCCACAGGGCCCAGCCCAGGCGCATAGTGATCTCAATACCGCTCTCGGCCTCCGCGCCCTGGCGAGTTAGTGCCCATTGGAGCGCGGCACGCAGATTTTCCTGCTCCTGGCCCAGTATCTCGAACCACCTGCCCGCCTCGGCACCGAAGTGATGGTCTGCTGCCTCCTCTGCCAATCGCAGGTAGTAGGCCGCATGGATGCGCCGCGTCGTCTCCAACTCCCCGCTGGCCTGTAAGCATTCCAGGCCGTATTCCCGGATCGTCTCCAACATCGTCAAGCGCGGCTCCTCAGCCTCCTGCTCCGTCTGCTGCAACAGGCTCTTGTCCAGTAGCGATACAATGCCATCCAACACCCCCGCAGTCGAATTACTCTCTGGGATGACCAGCTGGTCAACTCCTTGCGCTACCGCTTCTACGGCCTGTAAGCTGCAGCCACCGACGAAGACCGAGAGCTGACAGAAGAGGCGCTGCTCCTCCTGGCTGAGCAGGTCATAGCTCCACTGCAACGTGTTGCGCAGAGTTTGCTGGCGCGTTGGTCGATCCTGGGTTCCACCGGTCAACACCTGGAACCTATCCTTGAGGCGTTTGAGCAGAGCCTGGGGGGGAAGCAATTTAATGCGAGAAGCAGCCAGTTCGATAGCCAGAGGCAGACCATCCAGACGAGTACAAATCTGGGCGATGGTGCCAGCATTAGCCGTAGTCAACTGGAAATCTGGCTGAATAGCCTGCGCTCGTTGTAGGAAGAGGCTCACCGTCGGGACCTGCGCCAACTCCTCAGGTGTGGGAAGGCGCTTGAGGTCTGGAACGGCCAGGGGAGATACCGCAAACTCGTATTCACCCTGAATACGCAAAGCAGCGCGACTGGTCACCAGCAGATGCAGGTGGGGACAGGTGCCTAACAGTTCAGCTAGCTCTGGGGCTGCCGCGACCACCTGTTCAAAGTTATCCAACACCAGCAACAGGTGTTGGTCGTGCAAATACGCCTGTAATTGCTCCAGCAAAGGGCGGTCGCCAGCTTCTCGTAATCCCAGTGTTCGGGCAATAGTTGAGATGACCAGGTGAGAGTCGTTGATGGCAGCCAGTGAGACGAAACAGACACCGTACGCAAAGTCCTCCTGTAACTCACTCGCCACTGCCAGACTCAGGCGCGTTTTGCCCACCCCGCCTGGACCTGTGAGCGTGACGAAGCGCACCTGAGGGCGGTGCAAAAGGTGGCACACCATCTTCACCTCATGTTCTCGTCCAATCAGTGAAGTGAGCGGTGCAGCGACGGTGTTCGCTAAAAGTGGTCCCGTTCGGTGTCCCGGTCCGCCGGGTAAAGGGATACTCCTGTCCTGTATAGCCAACGACCCCTTCTAACCTGTTTTCTTTTGCAACTATGAGGAACTGTTGCTTGCCAGTATACCACATACTGCTCTTGACTGGAGAGATGAAAGCATATCGTCTTATCTGCTGCTCGTTCTGACAGGAGTAACCTTCTCCTCTTGCAAACGTTTCTCAAGGACTCGCCTGAGATGAAGAATGCCCAGACGGATGCGTGCTTTGACAGTGCCCAGGGGAATCTGACAGCGTTGCGCAATTTCGTTGTGCGTGCATTCTTCAAAATAGGCGAGTTCAATGGCTGAACGTTGCTCTTTTGGCAATTGTGACAGACATTTACACAACTCTTCGTTCTGTACCTTCTTCCATGTCTGCTCCCATACTTCGGAGATGGCACAAAGTTCTTCCTCTTCAACCAGTTCTAACGGCATCAGTTGCAGAGTAGAGCGACGATGCTGGCTGCGCAAATAGGTGATAGAACGATGGTAGGTGATCGAGAAGAGCCAGCTATGAACGGGAGCTGCGTGAGGATTATACGAGGGAGCGCATTGCCAGACAGCGAGAAATGTATCCTGGACTAACTCTTCCGAGACCATGTGGTCTTCTGTCAGCCGATAGGCCAACATATACAGTCGTCCGCTATAGCGTTCGTGGAGTCGTTCCAGCGCCCACATAGCTTTGCCAGCGATGGCATCGATAAGAAACTCATCACTGAGTCCGTCTTCTGGCATATCCGCCTGCTTCCTGCGAAAACATGACAGAGCATACAAACCTTAACAATTTCATTATAGTTCGATGGTTGGCCAGGTGTTACCTACAAAAGGAGGCAAGCACCCCCACAAAAGGGGGCAACTGTTACCTCCCAAGGGAGGGAAAAGCTCGGACATGCTCTTGAAAGCCGGTTAGAAGGCGATTATTCATCGTATGTTCAGCTATTCAGTTTTCCGCAAGGAAACGGTGCAAGTTTTCGTAAGAGCGGCGAGCGCTCTCAAGCGAAGGAATGGATGGCGCATCGTTCTCCACCATAAACCACTGCGTCCCTCCTTGCTGTGCAGCTTGAATGATCCCCTCTATATCAAGCGTCCCCTCACCCACCTCGGTGAATGTTCGTTCAGGAGTCATGTCTTTCAAGTGAACCAGCGGCACACGACCGGGATACTTGTGCAGGTATGCAATAGGATCAACTCCGGCGAATGCGGCCCAGTACACATCGAATTCAAGCGCGACCAATGCCGGGTCGGTCTCATTGAGCAGGATATCGAGCAGGTAATGGCCATTGCTTTCGGCAAACTCGAAGGCGTGATTGTGGTATCCGAAGCTGATACCTCGCTCCCGGCAGCGTTGTCCAATTTCATTGAAGCGCGGCGCGAGCGCCCGCATGCTCTCGGCGCTCCGCGACTCTGGAGCCAGCCAGGGCATCACCAGGAAGGAGCAGCCGATCTCAAGGCAGTAGCTAATGGCCTGTTCGAGGTCCTGTTCCAGGTTCGCAAGCCCGACATGCGTACTCGCGGCCTGCAAGCCCGTTTCTGCTAACAAGGCCGCCATCTGCGCAGAGGCAAGGCCGCCATAGCCCGCAAATTCTACGGCGGGATATCCTATCTCAGCAACACGACGCAGCGTGCCGGCAAAGTCGCGGGCCGTCTCGTCGCGCACAGTATAAAGCTGTAATGCCACGGAATTACTGTTCATACGCTTACCCTCCTTAACCTCTCACTTCAGACCCAACATTCGTATAATTAAGACTACACCAACTCCGACCAGCATGGCAAGTAGCATACACTGCTGGCATGATGAGCAGAAACCATCCCCGTGTTCCTGACAATAGAACTTGAAGCACTGGCGGCACAGGCCGATGGCAATGTTTGCACAGATATGACAGGACATGCTTGCCTCCTTCAAACAAAAGGTTTGGCACGATCAAGACTGTCTGTACAATGATAGCTTACACTACGTTTCTGAAACAACATAGCGTATGATGGGTCTTTTTTCTGACGCCTCAACTCCGTTTCCGTTCCAGGATGTCCAGCACCAGGTGTATCAACTCGTCGGGGCGATTGGTGGCGCCGAAGGCGTAGGTGGGGATGCCGCGAGCGGGGTCAAACTGCGAGAAGTAGAAGACTGTCCAGCGAAAGTCGTCCAGGTTGCGCTGCTGGAATTCTGCCAGCATTTTGATGCCCGCCTTGCTGTCGCCATCACGCTTCATGTCCGAGATGATCACATCATATTTTGTCAATGCAGCCATCGAGACGGCGTCGAAGGTGTTTTTTGCCAGGTCAACGAAGATGCCGAGCGAACGCAACAGTTCGCGCAGGTAGATATTGTTGTCGGGCGTGTCATCCACCCAGAGAATCTGCGCTTTCTGCGTGATCGCCGTCACACGCTGCGCTCTCCGCAAAACCTGCGAACGCTCTTTATCGGTTACGTCTGGGCCTTGCTGCGCGATGACTTTATCCAACTCTTGCTGCATAAATGTTACCTGCACACCGAAGGCGCTCAGACCACCCACGCGCGGCAGAATTTGATTGCGTACCGGCTTGTAGAAAGCGATTACAATGGCTGCGATCAGCAGTATCCATAAAATGTTGGGTATGAGCCTGATCAGTTCGATCTCAACCTGTGTGTTCATAGCCTTCCCCTCGTCTCGCTGGTTCTGTTTTAAAGCACGACATTATCAGGTATAGTAGCATACTTCAGCTTGTTTGGGTACAGAAAAGTCATGTTTCTCTTGCCAATATGCCAACGGATATGTTAATCTGATTTCGTACAATTGTACAACAGTCTACTTCACCTCCTGATCGTAAAGAGGGTTATTTCAAATGGCGCAAGAGGACGTTAGCAGGAGTGGTGTATCAGCACAGCCACAGCGTGGGACGTTGCTGCGGCGGGCGCACGAGTTGTTGGAGACGCTGGGCCGACCGGTTGCCGAGGAGGCATTGGTGCAGCATCTCTTCGGCGCGAACAGCAATCCGGGCAAGCCTTCCATGTGGACTGCCTTGCTGCGCCAGGCGCTGAGCAGTTCTACCCTGTTTGAGCCGGTTGGCGAGCAGGAATGGGCGTTGTGTGAGTGGCGCAGCACGCAGCAGAAACTGGATGAGGTTGAGTTCGTGGTGCTGGACACGGAGACCACCGGCCTGCGTCCCGGCCCGAACCGTGTGATCGAGATTGCCGCGATTCGCCTGTGCAGCAGCGAGGTACTTGATTCGTTTCAAAGCCTGATCAATCCCGGTCGCCGCCTGCCGCCGTTCATCGTGCAGTTTACGGGCATTACTCAGGAGATGGTGGAGGGCGCGCCCCCTGCCGAAGAGGTCATGCCTGACTTTCTCAGCTTCATCGAGGGTGCCATCCTCGTCGGTCATAACGTCGGCTTCGATATTGGTTTCCTGACATACGAGGCGCAACTGCTCGGCCAGCCCTTTCCGCTCGATGGTATCGATACCATCCTTTTTGCGCGCCGCTACCTTGCTGGTTTGCGACGCTTCAAGCTGGATATGGTGGCCGAACATCTCAAAATTCCCGTCACAAAGCGGCACCGGGCGATGGGCGATGCGAAGGTCACGGCAGCCATCTTTCTCAAGCTGGTGGAGCGGGCGCAGCAGCAGGGCCTGCAAACACTCGGGCAATTGCGACGCCGCTTGCAGCTTCCCGTCGCCTGGAACGGTGCCATCTCTGATCTGAGCATGACACGCCAGGTAGAGCAATGGCGCGCCGATGGCAAGCTGTCCTCGCAGGGCGCGCCACCACGTCCGAACGGCGGCCTGTTCCTCAATCCTGCCTGGAAGCAGCACTTTCCCACGAAACCTGGTGTGTACCTGATGAAGGACGCCAACGGGCAGGTGATCTATGTTGGCAAGGCCAAGTGTCTGAAAGATCGTCTGGCCTCTTACTACAGCCAGCCACTGGGCTATACGCGCAAGATGGATGGCCTTTTGCAGAACGTACATGAGATCGAGACGCGCGTGCTCGGCTCCGAGCTGGAGGCGCTGCTGGTGGAGTCACAACTGATTAAGCAGTTGCAGCCTGCCTACAACGTGCAGTTACGCAACTATGAGCACTACCCCTTCATTAAGATCGATGTGCAGCATCCGTTTCCCCGCGTCTACGCCACGCGGGAGGTCGCAGCCGATGGCTCGCGCTACTTTGGCCCCTTCCGCAGCCGACACATTGTGAACCTGACCATCGATGTCGTGCAGAAAATCTTTCCCGTGCGCACCTGCACTCGTTCTCTGCCGCCGCAGGCCAAACCCTCCGATCCCTGCCTGCGCCTGCACCTGGATCGCTGCCCGGCTCCCTGTCGCGGCAGCGTTGACCCGGAACCATATCGCAAGACCGTCGAGGAGGTTTGTGCCTTCCTGGGTGGGGAGCGCGAAGACCTGCTCGATCGCCTGCGCCGTCAGATGTTTGAAGCTTCGCAACAACTCAACTTCGAGCGGGCGGCGTGGCTGCGCGACACCATCCGCAGCGTCGACGAGGTGCTGATCGGTCAGCGCCTCATTACCGGGGCGGTCGAGGCAAACAACCTCTTCATCGTTTACCCCTCGGCGAAAGAGGGTCACAACGAATTTTTTCTCATCCGGCACGGACGCCTTGTAGAGCAGCGTTCCCTTCCCCACGAGCCGGAAATAACCAGGCAGACAGTACGTGAGCTGCTCAAAGTTGCCACTGAACTGGGGGAGCCGCCAAAAATCGTGGGCCGGGCCGAGGTTGATCAGATTAATATCATCAGCCGCTGGATACATCGCCATAGCGACGACCGCGCCTTCTTCCCCTTCCAGCAGGCCCTCGCCGACGAGGATGAAGCGCGCCTGCTCGCCCAACGCATCTGGGTCGAGATCGATACCGTGCGCACCCTGCCAAATCTGGTCAATGCCGGCGAAGATGACGGGAACGATACGTTATGATAGAATGACATCACATATTTTTACCCTGTCATCATCTGAGGAGATCTGACTAGATGCTATTATCCGACAAACGTATTCTGGAAGAGTTGCAGTGTGGCAACATCGTGATTGAGCCGTTTGATGAGCGCCAGCTTGGGACCAATTCCTATGACTGTCGCCTGGGTGAGTGGTATTTCCAGGGCGATGCCAACGTGGAAGTGATTCACCTCGATAATCCCAACGATATTCGTCGCTACTGGGGCGAGCCGCGCAAGGCGCAGGACGGCAAAATTTCCATCCGTCCCGCCACGACCATCCTGGCGCACACGCAGGAGATCATCGGCGGCCACAACGGCTACCTGGCGAAGATGTATTCGCGCAGCACCGTGGCCCGCTCCGGCCTCTCCGTCTGTCGCTGCGCCGGTGTTGGCGACGTGGGCTATATCAGTCGCTGGACAATGGAGATATCCAATCACACGCAGACGACCATCTGGATACCCGTCGGCTTCCGCATCTGCCAGCTCACCTTTGAGTATGTCGGTGAAACGCTCAAAGAGTATCACGGCAAATACGGCAAAGATACCTCACAATGGACGCCCGAAGACATGCTGCCCAAACCCTACTTTGACTGGGATTACGACCTCTATCGCACCGACAGAAGGAGCCGGTCGTGAGTACGAATGCGGGTAGTGATAAAGCTATATGTAGAGGATGCCTGATCTCCTTTGAGGGCCTGGATGGCGCGGGCAAGACGACGCAGATGGAGATGCTCGAAAAGTGGCTGGCCTCGCGTGAAATACCGTATGTGCGCACACGCGAACCGGGCGGCACTCTACTGGGCGTTGAGATACGTAAGTTACTGCTCAATCATCCTGAATACGGCATGACGCCGCTGGCCGAAGCTTTCCTTTTCCAGGCCGATCGCGCCCAGCACTTCGCCGCGCTCGTCCTGCCCGCACTGGAAGCTGGCAAACTCGTCATCACCGACCGCTGCTTCGACGCCAGCATCGCCTACCAGGGCTACGCACGCGGCCTCGACCCCGACCTGATTGAGCGGCTCTCCCTGCTTGCTACGCAGGGCCGCGTTCCCGACCTTACCATCCTGCTTGATCTCAATCCCGCACTTGTACACAGCCGCACCGACACAACCAATGATACCAGCGGCCAGCGTGAAGCTCAGACCCGCTTTGATCTCGAAGCTGAACAATTTCACCGCCGCGTCCGTGCAGGCTTCCTCACCCTCGCCCGCACCTCCCCTGATCGTATCAAGGTCATCGACGCCTCACAAACACCAGAGGAGATTCATCGGGAGATTGTTGCGCTGGTGGAACCGTTGTTATGATCTCCTGTCCCTTTTCTGTTCTGTTCTCCCGTGTCAAGTATAGAGCAGAGATATGTTTGCTTATTTGTAAGGAGACGAGAGGAGTATTTTGATGGCGGACAATGCAAAGACGCAGATTCACGAAGAGATGGACGTATTTGGTGCGGATATGATGCCTCTGGGCAGGGTTGGAGATGTGCGACAGGATGATTTTCTGGTGGATCGGACGTCGGATGCCAATGTCTCTGTGCCGTTTAGCATGGTAAAGGAGGTGAAAGGAAATCAGGTCATCCTGAACATCACAGCCGCAGAGGTCAATATTATGAGCTGGCGCTCGCATTCACCTTAGATGGCGCTGAGCATCTGATTAGCTTATTCAGGCGGGAGCTCTAAGAAATGCGCATCGCTCTGTTCACCGAGACGTTTTTACCGCATACTGACGGTATCGTCACTCGACTGACACAAACCATTCAGGAGTTGCATCGAGCGGGCGATGATATATTGGTAGTGGCACCTCAAGCACCTGGGCTTCCGTCGAGCTATCATGGCGCAAAAGTGGTCGATCTTTTCAGTTTCTCATTTCCTTTGTATCAGGAATTCAAACTTGGCGTGCCCTTCACCAATAAAGTATTACGCGCAACTGTTAGCGCCTTCGCGCCCGATATTATCCATGCCGTCAATCCGATTTTGACCGGATGGGAAGCATTTTACCACGCGAGACGCTTGCACGTGCCATTGGTTGCCTCGTACCATACGAATATTCCCGCGTATGTCCATCGTTACGGACTGGGGATGTTGGAGCGTCCTTTCTGGTGGTATCTGCGCCTGCTCCATAATCGTGCCCGCTTAAATCTTTGTACTTCAAGCTTTGTACGCGAGCAGTTGCAGGCGCATGGCATTCGTTCTGTTCAGCTCTGGGAACCCGGCATCGACGCCAATCATTTTCACCCGCAATTGCGCTCCGATGCCTGGCGCTCGCGCCTGACTGGAGGACATCCCGAGGCGACCATTATATTGTACGTGGGCCGACTGGCAGCCGAGAAAGGGCTTGATCGTCTCATGGCTATCCTGCCGCAACTAGAGGGTTATCATGTTGCGCTGGTAGGTGATGGGCCGATGGCAGGTACGCTTCGACATGCCGCGAAGGACTTCCCTGTCACGTTTCTGGGGCTGCTGTATGGCGAAGACCTGGGGGCTGCCTATGCGTCGTCCGATGTGTTTGTCTTTCCCTCATCGACCGAAACGCTTGGCCTTGTCATCATAGAGGCGATGGCTGCGGGGCTGCCAGTGATAGGCGCTCGCAGTGGAGGCATAACTGACAGCGTGGTGGAGGGAGAGACGGGCCTTCTTTTCAACCCGGATGATCTGGATGAATTCGTGAGGTCTCTCAACTACCTGCTGACCCACGCGGACGAACGCAGGCAGATGGGGCATGCCGCACGCCGTCGCGCCGAGCGATGGAGCTGGGCCTCCTCCACCGCTGGTCTGCGCAAGCTCTATATGTCCCTCATTGACGATGTGGGAAAGCCGGTACAAGCTCAAGAGCCAGTTCAAGCTCAAAAAGTGTAAGGGTTCTTATCACTCGTCCGAGTCGATCTCACTTTTGGGAATAATAACGATATATCGTATTGTTGATTCGGATAGATAACGATATATCGTTATAAAACTAAAACAGATAAGGAGGTGAAAAAATATGATTAATCACTTTGACAGACATGTTGGACGACGGTTTGATAGAAGCAACCGGCTTGATCCCCGCATCTTTCGTGGGCATCAGCGACCTGGCTTCTTCTCAGGTCATCCTGGGCATCCCAGATTCGGTAGTCACCGGCAACAGCCAACAGCAGAACAGCGCACATTACGTAGCACTGTGACAGAAGTTGCGCGGCTCTTCATGATTGCAGCTCACACGAGCCAGGGCAATGCAGAGCAACAGGCTCAACTGCGCTCGTTCATGGAGCGGTCCCGTAAAGAGCTTTCCGATCTCATCGACGGAACTGGCCAGCAACCTCAGTAGACGAATACTGAGGATAAATCCGAAGTAGAGCAGGCATAAGGCCTTCATAAATCTCTACAAACGCTCGTTGATCACATCTCAACGGGCGTTTTTCACCTGTTGGCGTGGTAGGAAGACCCATGCGTGTTGAACATAGCATAACCTGGACCTGGCTCACATTGGCCTGTTAGATCCGTCGGTAAAATAGACAACCCATAGCTTTCTCAAATAAAACTTCCGTCACTTTTCCCACTTCTGAGAAAACCAGAGCAGAAATCCTTGACAAACTAATAACATTCGTTTATTATCTAATACAGTTAGATAAATTGCTAATGATGATAGTTTTTCTTTGGAAGGATGACGGAAATGAATACGAAGTACTTTGAACTTGCACAGGGAAGGTTGGCCTTTGATGATCGTGGCGAAGGGCCACTGGTAGTTTGTGTTCCGTCTATGGGCGATGTGCGCCAGGAGTATCGCTTCCTGGCTCCGATGCTGGTCGAGGCAGGTTATCGCGTGGTGACGATGGACCTGCGCGGACTGGGCGCATCGAGCGCCAACTGGCCGGATTACTCGGTTGCCGCCATCGGTTCCGATATTATCGCGCTGATCCGTCACCTGAATGCCGGGTCTGCTCTACTCATTGGCGACTCAATGGCAGGTGGTGCCTCTGTATGGGCGGCGTCTGAGGCTCCCGAGCTGATTTTCGGGGTTGTGCTCATTGACGCATTTGTGCGTGATGTGGGGCCACTTTGGCCGGGAAGATTGCTCTGGCCGACGCTCTTTGCCGACCTGTGGGGTCCTGCGATGTGGACAAGATACTATACCAGCCTCTATCCAACTCGCAAACCGACTGACTGGCAAGCATATATCCAGCAGTTGAAGCGTAACCTGCGCGAGCCGGGACGTATGCATGCGCTTCGTGGTATGCTGCTGGCCTCCAAACAGGCTTCGGAAGACCGCCTCTCAAGGGTCAAGGCCCCGGCGCTGGTCATTATGGGCACGAAAGACCCGGATTTCAAGCAACCAGCTCAGGAGGCGCAGTTTCTCGGCACCTCGTTGCATGCCCCGATACATATGATTGAGGGCGCGGGCCACTATCCCCACGCGGAGATGCCGGAGCAGGTCGCGCCTCTGCTCATCTCATTCTTCCAGCAGATGCAGGAGGCGGTGTCACATGGCAGCTAGAGCGGGCTTAGATCACACTGCAGTGGTACAGGCGGCGGCAGAACTGGCCGACAGTAAGGGTTTGGAGGAGGTCAGCCTGGCGGCACTGGCGACACAGTTGGGAGTACGCTCGCCTACACTCTACCATTACGTAGAGGGCTTGCCTGGTATGCGCCGTGACCTGGCCTTACTAGGCACGCGGGAACTGGTCCGGCTGCTTGGCCGTGCAGTGATGGGCAAAGCCGGTGAAGATGCTATTCTCGCGCTGGCGGATGCCTATCGCGCCTTCGCCAAAGAGCATCCCGGTCTCTATGCTGCTACCATACGGTCGGCGGAGCCGGGCGATCAAGAGCTGGAGGTGGCGCAGCAGGAGATCGTTGAGATCGTGCTGCGTGTACTCGCGGCCTACCACCTGCAAGGAGACGAGGCCATTCATGCCGTGCGCGTGATACGTAGCATGGTGCATGGCTTCGTCTCGCTAGAAATCGCCGGTGGCTTTGGCATCCCATTGGATATAGATGAAAGCTTCCATCGCCTGATTCGTCTGTTCATCAACGATCTTGAGCAGCGCAAGCAGTGAGCATCTGGGCGCTCCATCCTTTTAGCCCCCTGTGACAATCTTTTCTGGATGGAGCGCCATAATCACGCGGTTCAGGTCGCTTTCTATCGCCCTGGCTCGTTCTTCGAGCAGGTTTTAGCGTAATTGCCGGATGTGGACAGAACGGCCTGGATGTGATAGCCTATCGGGTAGAAAATAGGAATTTGTACGGAGAGAGCGTCCGGTCTCTGCAAGAGAAAGGGCGCATCTTTTATGCTTGTTTATGTTTTAAGGAGAGAAATAGTGTCAAGTGCCAGTTCGGAAAGAACAATAGAGGGAGGTCACTTGAAAGTCTCATTCTGGTTTGTGGTCATTGCCGGTGTTTTTATCACCTGTCTCATCACGGCCAACATCATTGCCGTCAAATTTATCTTGTTGCTTGGTTTTCTGGTGCCAGCCGGCATCATCGTTTTCCCGCTCAGCTATCTCTTCGGTGATGTGATGACCGAGGTGTATGGCTACGCGGCAACGCGCCGGGTCATCTGGCTCGGCTTCGCGTGTAACCTGCTTGCTGTCATCGCTATCTACGTTGGCGGTATCGCGCCTGCCGCGCCCTTCTGGACGCAGCAGAGCGCGTACAACGCCATTCTGGGCTTCACGCCGCGCCTCCTGCTTGGCTCGTTTGTTGCCTACCTGGTTGGTGAGTTTACCAACTCCTTCGTGCTTGCCCGGCTCAAGATCGCCACGAGGGGTCGCTGGCTCTGGACGCGCACAATAGGATCGACGCTGATTGGCGAGGGCTTTGACACCCTTATCTTTATCACTATTGCCTTCTGGGGTATCATTCCTCCAGGTGCAATGTTGCAGGCTATCCTGACGCAGTGGATTTTCAAAGTGCTTTATGAGGTTGTTGCTACGCCCTTCACCTATCTCGTCGTTGGCTTCCTCAAACGGCGCGAAGGACTCGATACCTACGATTACCGTACCAACTTCAGCCCCATTCTCTTCCGCTCTGACAGGGCAAAGAGTGAGAGCGGAGCCTGAGTTGGATCAATCGCCGGGAATGAAATGCACTCAAAGCCCGGGCATGTAGCGCCGGTACTCCGGTCGGGGTCCCGCGTAATCAGGGTGAGCGTACTCGGCAAAGATGATTGTCTTGATATTGCCGCGCACGGTGAAATCTCCTACCACGCGCATCCAGCGCGGCGAGAGCAATCCCACCAGGTCGTCCAGAATCTGGTTGGTGGCAGCCTCGTGGCTGATCTGCTTGTTGCGATACGTATTGATGTACAACTTCAGGCTTTTCAATTCCACCACTGACTGATCGGGTACGTAGTCAACGGTAATCGTTGCGAAATCGGGAAAGCCGGAGCGCGGGCAGAGACAGGTAAACTCTGGGATCTCGAAATGGGTCACATAGTCGCGTTCGGGATTCGAGTTGGGCCAGGCCTCAAGCTGGCTCGCTTCGATCTCTTCCAGGCCGTATCTACCGTGTGTACGTGTTTTCTGGGTCATGTTTGTTTGTTCTTCTCCTGCTTGCATGCATACCACAGGCGCTCCCTCGTTCCCTTCCGAACAAAGGAGCGCCTGTACAATTTGATTGGTTCGTACTACAATTTTACCATACATGAACAGAGGGTGAAGAGGGTAACTTGCCATTGAAGCGGGAGACGCCAACATGGTCTATGGCGCGCCTGAGCAACTGGCAAGCCTGAAACGCGAGCACAGCCTGTGCTAGTAATGTAGCTATAAAATAGATAATACGCGCATTGAGGAAACGTATGCACATCGGTATTGACATTGGAGGCTCCAATACACGTATTGGAATATTTCCATCACGGGACGCACCAGATTTTTCTCTGCTCGCGAAGTTCCCGACGCAGCAGGAATACCAGCAGCAGCTTCAACATATCTATGCTGCTTTGCAACTGTTGCGGGGGACAGATATAGCAGGCGTTGGCGTTTCTGTGGCCGGGCGCATTACGAGAGATGGCCGTAGTGTAGATGTTGCGCCGAATTTACCCGGCTATGTTGGCAAACCATTTGCGCAAGATATGTCAAGGCATTTCGGCTGCCCGGTACGGCTGGCGCACGATACCGTCTGTGGTCTCCTGGCGGAAAAGCAATGCGGCTCGTTGCGCCCGATTGATCGCTGCGCCTACCTGACCGTCTCTACCGGGACTGGAGCTGCCTTTCAGTTGCGCAAGGACGGGACCTCAACCCCCCTGACCGTCTCCATCGAGGTCGGCCACCAGCTTCTCGATGGCAACCTGCGGAAGTGTCTCTGCGGGCAAACGGGCTGCCTGGAAACGTATACCGGCGGCAGGCAGCTAGAATTGCGCTACGGATGCCCGGCGGATCAGATAAGCGGGGAAGCCTTCTGGGAGCAGTTCAGCGAAAAACTGGCCCTCGGCCTGATCAACCTCGCCATGCTCACTCGCGTCGAAGCCGTTGCTGTCAGCGGGGCCATCGCACTTAATCAGCCCGCGCTTCTTGAGCGTGTGCAGCAGCAGATCAATGCCCGCATAAGAGGTGCAACCCTCACCCTTTACACAGCAAGCTTGCGCGAAAATGCCCCGCTCGTTGGCGCTGCCATCTTGCTGTCGGTTCCTGAAGAGACGATCATCCATTAGTACGCAAAGGGACTTTGTACCGTATTTCTCCTTCCAGTGGCCCTTATCACACATTATCCCCTTATCTAAGCTTCCTGGCTGCCCGATATCTACCTTGTAGAAAAGAGAAAAACGAAGAGAAAAGGATAGCATTCTCTCTATTTTAGAAGGAGTGTAAATGTAATGAGCCGAGAAAAACAACAAAATCAACGCTATTCCTATTCTGACGAAGTGCGACAGGCGTTAGCAGGCGCTCGGGAGGAGGCGAAGCGGCTGAGGCACAGGACGATCAATACGGAGCACCTGTTGTTAGGTCTGCTCAAACTGCGCGATCCATTGATTGAAGCTCTCTTCTCTTCCTTACATATTAGCACACCGCGTATTGTCCAGGCGCTAGACTTTGTTCTCGGTCGTGGTAGCAGGCCATTCTTATCTGATCCAACCATGACAGCAGCAGCGCGAGCAACGCTGACACGCGCCGAGCAGGAGGCACAGGTTGGCCATGCTGACGCAGTGGGCCTGGAACACCTGCTGTTGAGCCTGCTGAGCGAGCATGACAGTGTAGCAATTGGCGTGCTGGAAAGCTTTGGTGTCAACAAAGACAACGTAGCGCAGCAATTGCTTGCTTTGCGGGATACCAGTATGGAAGGTCTGCTCCTTTCCAGCCAGTATCAGGCGAGTTTTGACAGCACTCCCACGCTCAACATGGTCAGTCGCGACCTGACAGCCGCGGCTCTCAAGGGAACACTCGACCCGTTGATCGGGCGCGAGGCAGTGCTGGAACGCACCATGCAGATTCTTTCTCGTCGCTCAAAGAACAATCCTGTGCTCATCGGTCACGCGGGCGTTGGCAAAACAGCAATCGCTGAAGGGCTGGCGCTGCGCATTGTACAGGGCCGCGTCCCTGAAAATCTTTTACACTGCCGTGTGGTTGCGCTCGATACCGGTATGCTCACCGTTGGCACTCGCTTCCGCGGTGATTTCGAGGAACGGCTTAAGCGCATTATGCAAGAGATTCTTGAGAACAAGGGCATCATTCTCGTCATTGATGAACTGCATGCTCTTGTCGGCTCGGGCGTGGCCGAAGGCTCAATTGACGCAGGCAATCTCTTCAAGCCCATGCTCGCACGTGGTGAGTTCCAGTGCATCGGCGCGACAACCCTGAACGATTACCGCAAAACCATCGAGGCCGATCCTGCTCTTGAGCGCCGCTTCCAGCCCGTGCAGGTACCGGAGACGACGCCACAGGAGACCTTAGAGATCCTCCAGGGTCTGCGTTCGCGTTACGCCGATTTTCACCAGGTCACCATCAGCGATGAGGCTTTGCTGGCTGCAGTGCAGATGTCCTCGCGCTATATCGCCAGCCGCTTCCAGCCGGACAAAGCCATTGATCTTATTGACGAAGCAGCGGCGCGAGTATGCGTCAGTCGCGTGGTCGCCCCCGAACGGGTGCGTTTGCTGCGTGAGGAGATTCTGCGGGCCGAGAAGGCAAAAGATATCGCTATCATGCACCGGGACTTTGCGGAGGCGGGGAAGCATCGTCATAGAGAGCTACAATTGCGGCGAGAACTACGCCTCGGCGAGCAGGAATGGATGGCGACCAATCAACAAGAGCGGCCCACCGTCAGCGAGCAGCACATCGCCGAGGTCGTCTCCCTGTGGACAGGCATTCCCGTCACACAGATTGCCGCTCAGGAGGCCGAGCGCCTGCTGCACCTGGAAGACGAACTGCACCGGCGCGTCATCGGTCAGGACGAGGCAGTGCGAGCTATCGCCCGTGCCGTACGCCGCTCGCGCACAAACATACACGATAGCCAGCGCCCGCTTGGCTCCTTCATCTTCGTCGGCCCCACAGGTGTTGGCAAAACCGAACTGGCGCGGGCGCTGGCGGAAACCCTCTTTGGTGACGAAGGTGCGCTCATCAAGCTCGACATGTCCGAATTTATGGAAAGCCATCATGCCACGCGGCTAATCGGCTCGCCTCCGGGCTATGTTGGCTACGATCAGGCCGGTCAATTGACCGAGGCCGTGCGTCGCCGCCCATACAGCATCGTTCTCTTCGATGAGATTGAGAAGGCGCACCCTAAAGTCTTCGACCTGCTTTTGCAGCTGCTCGATGATGGCTGCCTCACCGACTCGCATGGCCAGACGGTCGACTTCAAGCACACCATCGTCATCATCACCTCCAACGCCGGTACCGCTTCGCTCGAACGGGGAGCAATGGGCTTCAGCCTGCCCCATCCCAGCGCGCCAGAACGCGATTCAAAGGAGCGCGAGCGTATTAATGCTGCCGTATTGCCTGCGTTAAAGGGCCTCTTCAAACCCGAACTGCTCAATCGCGTCGATGAAATCATCGCTTTCCACCCCTTGCAGCTGCAGCACCTGCACCAGATCGTTGACCTGATGATAACGCAAACGCAGCGTCGCCTCTCCGAGCAGTCTATCACCCTCCAGGTCACCGGGGCCGTTCGTCACCTGCTCGTCCAGCGCGGCTACGACCCTGTCTATGGTGCGCGTCCCCTGCGCCGTGCCGTCCAGACCCTTCTCGAAGATCCCCTTGCCGAAGCCATCCTGCAAGGAACCTTTGGCAGCGGCGACACCATCATCGTCGATGAATCTGCTGGAGAACTGGCTATACGTACTGTTGAACTTGCGTCCTGCGCAGGAAGCTGACATGAGCAAATCAATTAAAGCTTTCTTGCGATTCGGCTTTTGAGAGAAGAAAAGACGTCTATCTGATGATCTTTTTCTTGCTCCATTACGTACAGAGAACACAACGAGTCTTTTGCTTGATCTCCTTGAAAGGAGGACTATTGGAAGTATGACACGTATTTCTACGCCGGTTCAAATTCCTTTACCGATCCAGGCCGTTTTTGAGTATGTGACTACGCCGGGCCACTGGCCGGAGTGGCATCCCTCGTCGCTGGGCGTGAGCGGTGCCACCACTCATTCCCTTGAGATAGGCGAGCAGGTAACGGAAGAGTTCCTTGTTGCCGGAAGGCGCGGGCAGGCCATCTGGACTGTGAAAGAGCGCGTCGTTCCATCCCGCTGGGTCATCGAGGGAGAGATCAATGGGAGGAAGTCGGGCATCGTTACCTACACCCTGAGCTTGCGAGACAACGGTACCTACTTCGAGCGCGAGTTTGTCTATAGCATGCCCAATTTCCTGCTGGGTCTCCTTGACCGCTTCGTCCTTCGACCCCGTATTGAGGCCGAATTGAAACAGGCAGTGCAGCAATTGAGAAGCGTGCTGCTCCGACAAAAGGGAAATGTGGCGCAAGAAAGAGGCCAATAGAAGGAGAACACAGGCATGAGTAGAGACAAGCACAGCAGTTGGATGCGCTCACTGGCTCTGGCTGCACTCGGTTTCGGTGCTGGAGCTATTTTCGGTGGAGGCAGGTTCGTCCGGGTCTATGATTGGGAAACCGAGTGGCTAATCGACGCGCCGCTTGCAACCGTCTATCAAGTGCTGACCACGCCAGAAGAACAGGACAGGTGGTGGCCATCCATGAAAGTGCATCGCGTAAGCCCTCTTGCCGGTATTCCTGATGGACGTCAGATAGAATACCGGGTGCAGCAGGCGCAAAGCGTTGCTCGCCTGGTTCCTCCTTTCAAGATCACTGGCGTCACCGCCGAGATTGAAAAAGAGCGCCGCCTGCGCACGGTTGTCAGCGGCGACCTGGTAGGAGTGCTGGAAACCTTATTGTACAGCCGAGCAGATGGCGGCACGCGCATTGTCTATCACTGGTATGTCCGCGTGCATAACCCCCTGCTCAACGCTCTGGGCTTTGTATTCGAGCCGATGTTCCGTGCCAGCCACGATCATGTTATGGAAGAAGGCGAAGCAGGATTACAGCGCTACTGTTCAGAGAACGTCTCATCCCGCCAATACAACGACGCAGAATGATGAACTGAACGCAGTGATGCCTGAGTTACATACGAGCGCACGTCTACCTGCACCCCTGCTCGTGCTGCTTCTTCCACAATATTGCAGCAATTGTCTCGTGGTTGCCGCATCCAGATACGCTTCACCGCATGTCTGACAGACTTCGGCAGGGACGTTCTTAAAGACAACGGTGGTGTCTTCATGTTCAAGGGTGATAGTCGTTGTTCCGGGTTGGATTTCTCCATGCTTGCAAATGAGGCATTTCATGGCTTTCTCCTCACTCATACGGTTCCCTGAACCGCTCTCCATTATAGTGGATCATATGCTCTGGAGTCTCTGCTATCCAGACCTCCGTCTCCCATGCAATATTTGGACTATGCCGCCTAAACTCAGCAAATGTAAGGAAAGCAGTTACATAGATACGTTTCGCATGGCTGTCCTTCAGTAGAATCTCCAATTCAAATTTGCGCTTGTGGGAAACTGGTCCATGTGAGGTAACAGCCTCGATGAGATACAGCCAGTTCCTCGATTCATCATACAGGATGATATCTGGGAGCTTGTCGTGGATGGTGATTGGTATGTCCAGGCGTTCCAGACTCTCTTGTTCAAAAATAACAAACTTACTGGCTGCATCTCCCAGATAAAGTACAGTCGATTCTGGTGCATAACGCGGACCAAATTGTTCGATAATGGCAACCTGTAGCTCATTATGTTTCCCAGGAGTAAGGTAGACCTGCTTGCCATCGGCTAACTTTAATGGCAACGCCATCGCGTGGCGACTTCGTTGGTAGTGTTCCCATAAGGCATCATGCTGTTCCAGGAAAGATGTAACGGCTTTTTCCCACCCCTCGCTGCCATACTGGGTCAGGACGCGAAGAGCTTCTTCATTAATTGCGTAACTGGTATTAGGGCTGTTGGTGGGACGAGAAGGCTCATCAGGGTTACGATCTATCAGGCGGGCCTGCTCAAATTGATGGATGACCTGGCGACGGACGACCTCACGAGTGTTTTCTGCATAGGTTCTGCCGTAATATTCCTTCATAAATCCCATCATATTGTGGATAGTAATGGGCCGCTGTGTCACTGTTGACCACTCGGCTTCTTCGCCTAGATTGCATAGTGCAAGCAAGGTGAGTGCGCTTATTTCGTTTTGCTGTGCGGGTGGAAGGCCAAGCTCACGTAAGATGCGCTGTGCCTCTTGAATTTTCCCCATCTGTATCCTCGAATCTCTAAATATCGGAAGCTGAAGATCATTTTCTTCGTCCCCGAGAATTAAATCTTTTCTCAGTACATCCATAATGATGCGCTCAGTTGCATCGAAGTCATGTTCCAGGCGTTGACTTACAACCTGTTTTCCTATGGCAACCAGTTGTTGCCAGGCTGGTAGGGGAAGCTTGCGTAATTCGGTGGCATTGACTTGAGTGTTGCCGTTGGCAATGCGAAAATAGCGATCAACGAGTGAGCTATTTAAGAAGACTGCCAGTCCTACAGCCTCATCGTAAGGAAGAACTCCATGAGGTCGGTAAAGATAATTCAAATGATTTTCCAGGCCAATATATTCGCTGCCAAAAGCGCCTTCCGGTAAAACCGCTGCCGTAACGCGACGCAGTTCCTCTTTAGCACTGAAACGCCGAATGGCAATTTGTGTTACATTTTTTACCAGCAGCTTATGCCCTGCCTGCCTGAGTATCGCCTGTGGTTTATCGAAGTCCTGAAGCGGCCATTGGATGTCCATTCTGTGAACATGTTGTAGCCAGAGCAGTGGAACAGCTTCACCTTGTTTGACCACCTCAGTAGAGGTGAGCATATCGGTGCTACGAAAGGGAACAACTGGCCCTGTAGAAATTTCTAGCCCGTAAGTTGCTAACGTGTTTTTCCAGCCTCTAAAGGTCTGTAAAAGATGCGTATCGAGATCGCTTGTTGGTAAATTGAGGATAGGGTCCTTTTCCTTCTGATCGATAATTAGATTTCGCTGCATCTCCCGGATCAGTGGGTATGAAAGGTCATCCAGTCCACGGCTTTGTGAAATAGTGATAGTGGGAGAATCTACAGAGGCAATACTCTTCCGGGTACCAGTAAGGATAATGTTTTCTTGTAAAACGTTAGCCTCTTCAAAAGCAGATTTTCTCGAATCAAAGAGATGAATCACGTCAGGCATGATCATACTAAAGAACTGGTGGCGAAAATGCTTAAAATAGACACCCGAAGCGAAGGAACGAGGCGTGATTGAGACAAAACGTCCGCCAACCCGTAGAGAGGACGCGGCTAGAGACATAAACATGGTGTACATGTTTGTGCGTCCATGCACAATGTCTTTGACGCTTTGAACGCGTATGTCTTTCTGGTTTACTTTAAAATATGGGGGATTGAGAATGGCGAGATCAAAAGGCTGTTGTGGTTGTGGAGAATTCGACCAGAGTGTTGTTTGTGTCAGTTGTTCCGCCATTGCCTGCACGAAATCTTGTTGACGTACCTCAAAAGTCAGCGCGATTCCCCGCTCCTGTAGCCAATGCTGTGTACAGGTTAGTGTGAATGAACAAAGCGCGCACAATACCGGATCAAGTTCATAAGCTACGATGGAAAGCGCAGAAATTCCCTGCTTAAAAGCTGCTTCACATAGCGCGCTCGTTAATATACCGGTGCCTGCCCCTGGATCAAGTATCTGTACCTGATCGCTCAATGCCCCGGCGAGATATGCAATGTAACGTGCAACTATAGATGGTGTAAAGTATTGCCCGGCTGCATGACGATGTAAGTGGCTTGTTTGAGCTACATACCAATCAGCGATAGTCTGGCATACCTGGACAGGAGAGAGATCAGGTGGGAGAACAGGAATATTGCTCCATGTAATATCTGGTGCCAGGCGACGGAGATCATGAATTGGCAACTGATAACTTTGGATATGCTCTATTGCCATACATCTCCTCAACACAAGCTTGTTTTCGTAGAACAGTTGCTCCTACTCGCTGTATGCTACCATGTTCTGTTCCCCCTGACAATACCATGCGGACTAATTTCCGCAAGATGACTCGTTTCCTGTATCTGATAAAGGAAATAGGGGTAAATATAGTTGAAATTGAAAAGGCCGGGGTGATAGCATGTACGTGCTGGCGTTGACGGTATGCAGGCAAGCTGGTATCATGTGGGTGCAAAGGGTGCAGGCAGCGTAATTTGTTGATTGAGTGGCACATGGCGGATAGAGAGCATTTCGAGAACTGGCGCGCACTATTGAGAAACGTGCTTAGCAAGACCCAGGAGAAACAGCGGGTTGCCGATCTCCTGGGGGTAAGCCCTGTTACACTCTCGCGCTGGATCAATGGAGAGGTAAGACCGCGTCCGCAGAGCCTGCTCCCCCTGCTCAATGCCTTGCCCGAACACCGTGTCGCGCTTCTCCCATTGCTTAAAGCGGAGTATGGCGATGCTTTTGATGAACTGGGCATCGTTGATGATACCCCGGAAGAAATTCCTTCTAGCTTTTACCAGCGTGTCTTCCATGCTTATGGAGAACTGCAACCTCCTATGCGTGCATGGTCCATATGCGATCTCATCTTGCAGCAGGCGCTGCGGCAACTTGACCCGCATCGCGTTGGTATGGAAATCACCTTTGTACGCTGCATGTATCACACGGAGAAGTGCAAGGTGCGCAGTCTGCATGAGGCGATGGGTCGTGGTACGCCTCCCTGGAATAATGAACTGCAACGTCCTCCCATGCTGCTCGGCGCGGAATCGCTTGTTGGCTATATCGTCACTTCTAGCCATCCCGTCGCCGTGCAAAATGTGGAAGAAGGGCAGAGTCCCTATCCTGTTCGCTGGATGGAGGGAGAACGGAGCGCCGCAGGCCACCCCATTATCCGTGGTACCGGTATTGCTGGCTGCCTGCATGTTTCCTGCGCGCAGGCCAACTATTTCAGGCCTGCCCGTCAGGCCCTCATTCGCAGTTACGCCGAACTGATGGCTCTGGCCATTGAGCCGGACGAGTTCTATCGACACGAGGATATTCAACTCTACGTCATGCCCTCCTATGATGTGCAGAGGAAAGCCTTTGCTACGTTTCGCCAGCGCGTCTCCCAAATATTGATCCAGGCTGCACGGAAACACGTTCAGATGGATATTGTTCAGGCAGAGCAACTGGTCTGGCAGCAGATAGAAGATGAACTCTTAGCATCTGAGTCCTTTTGAAAGAAGATCGAAGGGTTGTTGCGCAAACACACAGTATGTGAAAGGAGTTTTTTTATGCAGGATGCTTCTCAAAATGAGAATACCTATTTGTTTGATTCTGAAAGCGCGGCTGAAATGGCACGTCTGGTGTCCCAGGATCTGCTGGTCACAAAATATATGGGTGGTTTATTGCCGGAAAACCCCGATTTTACCGGCATCAAACAAGTGCTGGATGTTGCCTGCGGTCCTGGTGGTTGGGCTATCGAAGTTGCTTTTGCTCATCCAGAGATCGAGGTAGTTGGCATTGACATCAGCCGCACGATGATTGAGTATGCCCGCGCCCAGGCAAAAGTCCAGGGTCTGAACAATGTGCGTTTCCTCGTGATGGATGCCACCAGACCTCTCGATTTTTCCGAGAACCACTTCGACCTTGTCAACCTGCGAGGTGCGGTCGGTTTTATGACGCCAAGTGCATGGCCAAACTTCGTGCAGGAGTGCGTGCGCATCAGCCGTTCCGGAGGCATGCTTCGCCTCACCGAATGTGATGATCTGGGAGTCACTACCAGTCCGGCTTTTGAAAAACTCTCGATGATGGGTAATGCCGCTTACCTGCGCGCTGGACGCAGTTTCTCGCCCGAAGGTCGAAACTGGGGCATCACTCCCATGCTCGCCCGTTTCTTGCGGGAAGCAGGCTGCGAACATATCCAGCAGAGAGCGCATGTGATCGACTACTCGACGGGTACTGAGGCGCACGATGGTATGTTCCATAACTGGATGATTTCTCTCAAGTTTGTCCAGCCATTCCTGGTCAAAATGGGAATCGCCACACAGGATGAACTGGATTCTCTCTACCAGCAAGCGATGGCAGAAATGATGGCTGATGAGTTCTCTGCCCTCTGGTACTTTGTCACAGTCACCGGCGAGAAACCGTAACCAGAACAGAGAGCGAAGAGCAATAGTGAAAAAGACGTTTGAAGCTCACTGGCGACCTTTTGTGCTCACTGGTATTGCCTTGCTGGGTTTTGCCCTGCGTCTCTATGGCCTGAACTGGGATGATGGCAATAGCTTCCATCCCGATGAGCGACAGATACTCTTTCATGTTGTTGCCCTCGGCTGGCCGAAAAGCTTTGCGCAATTCCTGGACCCGGCGAATTCGCCGCTGAACCCGCACTTTTTCGCCTATGGTTCTTTCCCACTCTACCTGCTGGCCCTGCTCGGCCACATTCTCGCCCACTTCTTCCCAGCCATCGGCGATTTCGCCAATCTCACGCTGGTTGGCCGCGTTCTCTCTGCCCTCTTTGACAGCGGCACCATTCTTCTCACTGGCTGCCTGGCCCTGTTCCTGGCGGATGACTTCACCCCGGCGCGCCGTTACGCCTGGGCCTTTGCCTTCCTCTCGGCTGCCCTCGTCACCTTTACCCCGTTTCAGTTGCAGCTTTCTCACTTCTACGCCGTTGATAGCGTGCTGCTCTTCTTCGTTGTGCTGACGTTGCTCGCCTGTGTTGCCCTTGTCAACACGGATAGAGCCGTGCTCTGGTCACTGATAGCCGGACTGGGCTTCGGGCTGGCAATGGCAACCAAGTTCAGCGCTGCTCCACTCATTGTCCCGCTTTTCATCGCCGCCTTATTGCGCTGGTATCGCTTTGATCTGGTCAGCGCCCTCAGTTCCTTTCTGCTTTCCATTGCCATCACAGCTCTTATATTTCTTATAGTCATGCCCTATGCACTGCTTGATTTTAGCAATTTTGTGCAGCAGGTGGAGGAGCAGGGTAGCCTGGCGCGAGGTACATTGATTTTGCCATATACTGAGCAGTTTGCGGGAACAACGCCTTACATCTATGAATTACAGAATATGGTGCTCTGGGGTCTTGGCCTGATGCCTGGTCTGACTGCTCTGGCTGGACTCGTCTGGCTGCTCTGGCGCGTGTGGAGGCGGGAGGTCAGTCCCTGGTTGGTCATTCTTTCCTGGGTCATCGTCTTTTTCGCCATCACGGGCAGCTTCTATGTCAAATACATGCGCTACATGCTGCCTATCTATCCCTTCCTGGCACTGATGGCTGCTGCTCTGCTGCTTGCCCTTGCCCGCTACATTGGCGCGAAGATGAACAACGGCAACAGGAATTTCACAAAAAGAGTGCTGACCTTTTTACCCTATGTTGCCATTGCTATCGTGCTGGGTGGGACGATGTTCCAGGGACTGGCGCTGCTCAATGTGTACAGCCAGTCCAACACGCGCATACAGGCCTCGCTTTGGATCTATACCCATATCAAGCCGGGCAGCGTGCTCACGTATGAACAATGGGATGACCCCCTGCCCTTCCCGGTGGCTGGCTACAGCCCCGACATCTACCAGCAGGCCACCTACCTCGATGCCAGCAAGCAGCCGGAGACCGGGCTGGACCTGTATGGCGATGATACCGTTGAGAAGGCGCAGATGCTGGCCAACCTGCTCCCAGGCGTCGATGTCCTCACAATGGCAACAGACCGGCTGGATAAATCTATTCCACGCCTGCCAGCCCAGTATCCGCTGACCATTCATTATTACCGGTTGCTGTTCAGTGGCAAGCTCGGCTTCCATCTCGCCGCGCAGTTCCAGAACCACCCGAATCTCTTTGGCATCACGCTCGATGACAGCAATGCCGACGAGAGCTATTCCGTCTTCGACCATCCACATGTGCGCATCTTCGTGCGTGACAACCCCTATCCCTACACGTCAGGTCAGCTCTTTCAACTGTTGTTACAGGGGGTGAAGTTGCCACCTCTAGCCTGACTTTGAAAATTGTCTACTGGTACAATGGTATAATAATCTACAAAGTGCTATAATCGCCTGGTTCAATAGACCAGAAGGGGTATGTTGCGGAACCAGTTTGGGGTCTTGTTCGTCAAGAGATATAATGAAATCGATAGATAACTCTTCGGTGCAAAAATCGCTGTGTGAGAGACGTGATATTTGAGAATCATAACGCTTGCTAGAGAGAAAAGATGATCCAGTTATTGCAGATGTGGGTGCTGGTCGAAGCCCTGGGCTTGATGTGCCTGCCGCTCACCTTCACCGTCTTTCATAACCTGCCGGATCGTGGCTGGGCTTTCAGCAAGGCAATTGGTGTGGCCGTACTGGCCTTCGCTGTCTGGCTGCCGCTGATGTGCTTGCAGATTCTGCCATATAGCCAGCTCTTTATCTCTGGCGTTTTGCTCATCATGCTTGCGCTGAATATCATTGGTTTCCTGCGCGTGCAGCAAGAAATCATCAAGCAGTTACGGGTCAACATCGGCTACATTCTTGCCACTGAGGTCGTCTTTCTGGGAATGGTCTTCCTGCTGGGCTGGATTCGCTCATATGGGCCGGATATTCGCTCGTTCGAGATGTTTATGGACGAAGGATTTATCGCGGCCATCATGCGCAGCCCGCACCTGCCGCCCAACGATATGTGGTTCTCCGGCTACTCTATCAATTACTACTACTATGCCCACTTTACGGCTGCCACACTGGGGAAGTTGCTCGGCCAAGCACCCTCGATTGTCTTCAATACAGGTATCTGTATCTTTTTCGGCCTGACTGCCGTCAACCTGTTCGGCGTCACCTGCAACATCGTTGCCTGGGCGCGCTACCGGCGTAACCGCATACACCATCATGAATCTGCCGATGAGCCAACCTCAACTGTCTATCCATCCTTGCTGCCTGCCGCTCCATACGGCCTGCTCACGATGCTCATGGGTCTTGTGCTGGGCAATCTTGCCGCAACGCAGCAATGGTTCCAACTGCATGGCGATCTCTCGCAGTACGATTGGTTCGCGCCTTCGCGTGTCATCGATAAGACCATCAACGAGTTTCCGGCATTCAGCTTCTTGCTGTCTTGCTTTCACGCTCACGTGCTCACACTGGCCTTCACCATCGTTGGCATCGCTCTCGCCTTCAACCTGTTCCTCGAACGTGACGGCAAGGGTTTGCACGCCTTTGGACATGGCTGGCGCTTGCCGCTCACGCTTGGCATGACGGCTCTCATGATCGGCGGCCTCTTTGTGATGAACGGCTGGGACTACCCGACCTATATGGGCCTGACGCTGGTCTGCCTCGCGCTCCAGCAGTGGCTGGCCTACAAATCGACCTTCCGGCTCGAACTGGCGCTCGATATCTTCACCGCCGGGGCGGCTCTGGTCGCGCTCTCCTTCATTCTCTACGCGCCATTCTATCTCACCTTCATCTCACCATCGCAGGGCCTGGGCTTCGTTGGCCCCAACGACCGCACGCCCCTCAATGATGAACTGCTGATTTACGGTCTCTTCGCCTTTATGTTCATTACCCTGCTTGCCGTCACCGTGCTGAAGGGTCCGCTTTCTGGCTCTCCCGACGATGAGGATGATGCGATACAACCTGCTCGACGAGGGCCGAGTGCCACTTTACTGAGTATCTGGGGCATTGCACTGGCGGGCTTGCTGGCGCTGATCATCCTGCGCAACAGCGACACGTTTGTCGCGGCTGGCATCATTTGCGGCCTGGGTGTCGTGCTGCTGCTGAACCGCCTGCAAGACCGCTCCCTGGCCTTCACCTTGCTGCTCGGCTCGCTGGCGTTCGCCCTCATCGCAGGGTGTGAAGTTCTCTTCCTGAAAGATGTCTTCGCGGACAGTTACCCGCGCATGAATACCGTCTTTAAGTTTTACTTCCAGTGCTGGGCGCTGCTCTCCATTACCTCCGGTGTGGGGCTGTACTTTATCCTGGATGGTTTCCGCCATGCTGTGCAGGCAACGCTTGCGCAGCGACGCGTGCAGCGGAGCCTTGCCATCGTCTGGTCCCTCTGCCTGCTGGCTTTCTTGCTGGCCGGGGCTGTCTATCCAATCGCAGGCAGCTATGCGCGTACAGGTGGCTTTGCGCAGCGTACCAACAGCCTGGACGGCCTGGCCTATATGCAAACCTACAGTCCTGGCGATTATGGCGCGATTACCTGGCTGAACACGCATGTGAGCGGCGATCCAGTAATCATCGAGTCGATAGGGGCTGATTACAGCGACTATGCTCGTATCTCCGCCTTTACTGGCCTGCCAACGCCGATGGGCTGGGTGGGACACGAGTACCAGTGGCGCGTCAACTGGTTCAATAAAGACAATAATGCTGCCGAGTTCAACCGGCGCAGCAGTGATATCGACGCGATTTACACCAGCACCAATCCGCAGGTTGTGCTTTCTCTGATGTCCTATTATCATGCTCAGTACCTGATTGTGGGGGCATTAGAGCACGCCAAATACCCGAAGGTCAATTTGCAGCGTTTTGGCGTTTATATGCAAGTGGTCTATTCCGCTTTTGGCGATACGATATATAAAGTCAGGTCATAGATACTCGTATAGAGGAGAAACCATGCAGGAAAGTTTCGAGGAGGAAGTCCTTTGAAGAGCTATGAAACAGAACAAGGTGATAAAGTAAGAGCCTCTGTGAATGAAGAGGTGGACGCCCACGATATGCGGGATATACAGGAAGCCGGGGAGGTCGAAGCAACCGGCGAAGAGGTAGGTGTCATCGATCTTCCTGATGATGAGGTTGTCAATGATAGCCCATCGCAACTGGTGGTCCCTGTTGATAGGGATGAGGACGAGGAGCCGCTAGAACCTGAGGCTCGCAAGCCGCGCTTCTCGCGTCCTACTCGCGAGCAGGTAATGGAATGGCTGCCTTTTGTGGCGGTTGTCCTGCTTGCTGTTATCCTGCGCTTCTGGGATCTCGGTGCCAAGCCGCTGCACCACGATGAGAGCCTGCACGCCTATTTCTCCCTGCAATTGTTGCACGATCTGGAGAACTGGATCGGCTGTTATGCGCCGGGAGCCTCGTGCTACCAGTACAATCCCCTGTTGCATGGTCCCTTCCAGTTCCATCTCATTGCCACCGTCTATAGAATCAGCCAGTTGCTGGGCGCACCCGATAATGGTGTAAATACAACCACCGTGCGTATTGGTGCGGCAACGCTTGGCAGCGCCATTGTCGCCCTGCCCTACTTCCTGCGCGACTTCCTGGGAAAGATTGGTGCGTGGCTGGCCTGCCTCCTGCTGGCGGTCTCTCCCAGCATGGTCTACTTCTCGCGCTTCGCTCGTGAAGATATCTACATGGCCTTCTTCACGCTGCTGCTGGTTGTTGCTACTGCCCGTTACATCCGCACGCGCAAGATGCGCTGGATCATCATCGGAGCGGCAGCCTTTTCTCTTTCCTACGCGACGGCAGAAGCCACCTTTCTGACTATTGCTGTCTTCGGCAGCTTCCTCGTTGGCCTGCTCATCTGGGAGATTGGCCTGAGAACACGGCTGAAATTCGATGATTCAGACGAGACCCAGGAGGGCAACCATCCCTGGTATATGCCACGAACATCCGCACCATTTTTGCTGCTCATCTATATACTTGTAGCCGGAATTGCGGCAAAGATTCTCTTCGGCTGGTTGACTGCGCTTTCCATCTACATTACCAACCCGCAACACACGACAGCCTCCAATCTGTTCGTACAGAACCTGAAAAATATCACGGTCGATATTATTCCCTGGCTGGGTATCCTGCTCGGCATTTACGTTCTGACTATCCTCTGGCGTGAGATGAACGGGAAGATGCCGATGGAGGGCAGGCACGGACTGGCGGCGAAGCTCAATCCACGAGTGCAGCGCACGCTCGATACCATCCTGACCATGCCCTGGACGCACTGGTTCTTTGCCGTGCTGGTGGCCTGGGCTATTTTCCTGGACCTCTTCACCGTCGAATTCACCAACATTCGAGGCGGTATCGGTGACGGCATCTGGGCAGGTATCTACTACTGGCTCCAACAGCAAGAAGTGGCTCGTGGCGGTCAGCCCTGGTACTACTACCTGATGTTGATTCCTCTCTACGAGCAGATCGGTCTCGTCTTCGGCATCGTGGGCGCGATGCGCTGTATCGTGCGTCCCACCCGCTTCCGCCTTTTCATACTCTACTGGACCTTTGGCAACCTCGTCATCTACTCCTGGGCAGCCGAGAAGATGCCCTGGTTGATGATCTTCATTACCATGCCCATGATGCTCCTTGCCGCCGTTGGCCTGGAACCCATCGTCGCCACGGCCATCAACTTTGTCAGGCAATGGTTCGT
The DNA here is from genome assembly GCA_963736995.1 of uncultured Chloroflexia bacterium. Lineage (GTDB taxonomy): Bacteria > Chloroflexota > Ktedonobacteria > Ktedonobacterales > Ktedonobacteraceae > CADDYT01. Next base: position 431,977 of record CAVTRB010000001.1, on the reverse strand, counting down.
CAGAACAACTGCGCAAACGGAGAAGCAGCCGGTAGAGGGTAGCTATGGTACAACTCCTGTCCTGCCACCGCGACCGCGACCGCGCAAGCGGGTGGGTGCGCTCGTGGGAACCGGTGCAATCCTGGGTCTGCTGGCAGCCGTTGTGCTGCTGGTGCCAACCCTGCACAACATGTATGAAGTGAGCTATGTTGAACCTGCGGATGGTCCGCACGAGATGATGATTTACGTGCAGACCACGACTGATGTCAACATCGTCATGGCGAAAGTGGACGCGCTGGATCAGAAGCTCTATGGCGGCAAGCATCTCCTGCCCATTGGTCTGACTAACGATGCCACCTGGCCTTATGCCTGGTACCTGCGCGACTACACCAACGTCTGCTTCAACTATCCCAGCGGTTGTTCCGCCAGCGCCAAAGACATGCCGGTCGTCATCACGGGCGGTGACGATATCGGGGGCTATATCGCAACGTATCAGAAAAGCTATGCCTACCAGCAGTATCACATGCGTAGCTGGTGGGACGAAGGTTACAAGCCGCCCCCCTGCATTCCAGATACCGCCAACAATAACTGCGCCGATCAACAGCAATACGGGGGTGTTGGCCTCGGTCTCTGGCTCAGCTATGGCGACAATCCGCCGCCCAACGCGAAATTCAACCTCAGCCTTGCCGTCCAGCATGTCTGGGAGTGGGAGACACAACGCCGCGCCATCGGTTCCACCGACGGCTCCTACGATATGCTGCTCTTCATTCGCAAGGATTTGCTCAGTACGGGCGTGACACCTTAGCAAAGATGGAAGAAGAGTGGGAAGAAGACAACGAGAGCGTGGCTTCCCGCGCTCTCGTTGTCTTCTTCCCACTCTTCCTGTCAGATCAACCGCCAGAGGTTGGGGTAGTGTGCAAAAGTCTCCTGCAGATTTCAGTAGAAGTAGGCGTGGTGTTGCTCTGATCGCGCACGATGATATACACGATTTTCCATTGACCAGCACAGACAGCCGGGCCTGTCGGCGTTTGCGGAGAGGCAGTGAACTGCATCCCTGGTACCGGCGACCCATTCACAAAGAAAGAACACCCCTGGGGTGCTTTCCACCCCTCCAATGTGATGGTCACACCCGTCCCAACGACGCCAACGGTACAATTCGGCTCGAAGATGCGCTGAAAGCCTGGATTGCTGTTCCACAAGCCTATTCCGCCTATTAGAACCAGGACGAGGACGAGCAGAATACCCCCGATCATGAGGGCGCGCCTGTTGTTCGGCTGTTTTTTCAGGATCGGTTTAGCATCTGGTATACCTTGTGGTGCTTGCCGCATAGTAATCCCTCCTTCCCTTCTCTTGAGCTTTTTTTCCCTGTTCTATTGTGCCATACTCAAGCACAGTTGTCGAGTCTTTTCTCTTCTCAAGCTATCAGGGAGCGAGTGATGCTCCGGGTGGTAGGGCAACCAGCTACGTCCTCCGATTGGCGCGCAGACTCACTTCATCTTCACTTCCACCTTGATAATAGTCCCAGGCCCAGGGAATGTGCGCCATACGCTGTTGCGCGAGCGTTTCATAATCGAAAAGGTTGATCGGCTGCATGTTACTGTTTGTTTTTCTGTATTCCCTTCTCTCGCAGGAACTCGACGAGCACTCCCGCTAATTCTTCATTACTCCCCTCGATAATTCTCGTCTGGCGACCGGTTGTGCCGCCTGTGAGGATTTCACCGATGCGCTGGAAGGCGCTGTGGTGGCTGTTGGGCGTGGGGATATGGCGGGGAAGTGGACGTGGGACGTGTATTTCCAGCAGCGTTGTCTCGTCGGCTTCCTGCATAGCAGTGCTGTCAAACCACAGTGTCGGGTCATAGACGGGGATTTTTGTTTTGAGTGCGGCCATGTGAGCGGGCAGTGATGGGTAGCGCGGCTCGTTCAGGTCGGCGGTGACAGCTAGCAGGAGCGGTGGCTGGGCCGCAAGCAGTTCGCGGTAGCCGCGTTCAAGCTTGCGCGTTACTTGCAAGACTTCCGCGCTTTCGTCTCCTGGCTCTTCCAGCCTGATAGAGAGATGCGACACGCTTGTGATTTGTGGTAGGTCGAGCAGTTCCGCCAGTGCTGGCCCTACGACACCGGATGACCAGTCGCTGGCGCTATCTCCACACAGTACGAGGTCGGGCGCGGGAAAGACCTGCTGAATGCTCGCGGCAAGTGCGGCAGCAAAGGTAAATGGCCCCCATTCGACAGCGGCAGGATGCCACAAACGTACTGCTTCGTCGGCTCCAATGGCGAGCGCGGCTCGCAGCGCGCCCTCGGCGTCCTGTGGACCCAGCGTCAGTGCCAGCACCGTTCCGCCTACCTGCTCCTTCAACCGCACTGCCGCCTCAACGGCGCAGGCATCGGCTGCGTTGAGCACCTGCACAAAACGCTCCACGTCCACCTCGCCGCTGATGGGATCGATATAGACCGAACTGCTATCCGGTGTTTGCTTGACACATACACATATGCGCACGATTGCTCTCCTGCCTCATAAATAGCTTTACTAAGATGCGCGAAAACTGACGCCCCAGCCGCCGCGTGGGTAGTCCCACTCAATCGCTTTGCGCTCGCAGGCCACGTAGCAGGTGCCGCATTCAAGGCAGTGTTCGTAGGAAAAGTGTATTTCGTCGCCGAGCAGCTCGAACAGGCCAGCCGGGCAGACAAACACACACGGCGTCGTATCGCACTCCCTGCATTCCTCCGTCCTGACGCGAATGTGCGGCGTTTTGTCCACTTTGAAGCGTACCAGCTCCAGTCGCTCCTCAATCGGTTGCATGCTGTGCTCCTGTTCTATCCTGTCCTTCTCCCGGGTGTCATCCTGAGCGATAGCGAAGGATCTAAGGCGGTCACTTGCTCAGTCTGGCTCGTTTAGATCCTTCGCTATCGCTCAGGATGACATGCTGGATGACCTTTTTGGTTCTCCATCCCTGGATGGAGAGTCACCTTTTTCATTCATATTGCCATTAGAAAAATAGTGCTCGTCCTGCCAGCCAGCCGTCGCGTAGCAGCGTGCGCAGTGGCACTTTGCCGCGCAGCGTGTCGAGCATGACGTGGCCGAGCTTGCGGCGTGGCCTGCCACTGGAACGAAAGGCGTTTTCCGCTATTTCACAGAGCAGGTCAGGATAGACATTCTGGACACGTTCGTTCATAGCGAAGGCGGGCGCACGCCGGAAGCGTTTCAAATCTTGCAGCACAAAGCTCTCTTCGAGCAGCTTACGATAGCGTGCCATGCTGCGTGCCGAAAAATTGCCCGCTGCGTGTGCCTCTTGCGCTGCCTGCGCTGCCGCCAACCCTGAAGCAATGGCAAAATTCATGCCTTCCAGGAAGAGACCTGCCGCGAAGACAAACGCTGCCGCGTCACCTACTACCATCATGCCAGCACGAGAGAGTTTTGGCATCATCGACCAGCCGCTTTCAGGGATCATATGCGCGGAATATTCCAGTGTCACGCTGTCGCGCACCAGTGGCGCAACCGCCGGATGCTGCTTGAAGCGGTCTAGCAGGTCATAGGCCCGCACACGCTTCTCGGCCAGGGAGGCAATCTGCGTCACCACCCCGATGGAAAGCGTGTCGCGATTGGTGTAGAGAAATGCGCCGCCCTTGACCTCGCCGGAGGCATAGCCGACATACTCGTTGGTCATGCCCTCGTCCTCATGCAGGTTGAATCGTTCCTCAATCGTGCGTGCATCCAGCCGCAGTACCTCTTTCACACCCAGCGTCATTTCACGGGCAGAAAACTCTTTTTGCAGCCCGGCCTTCTTCGCTAGAAAAGAGTTTGCACCATCGGCAGCAATGACGATGGGGGCGTAGAGATCGCCGTTCTCGCGCCGGCAGCGCACGCCTACTACCTGCTCTCCTTTGTACAGCAGGTCATCCACCACCGTCGAGGGGATAAGCATTGCCCCGGCTTTTTCCGCCTTGCTGGCGAGCCAGCGATCGAAACTGGGGCGCAGGATGGTGAAGCCGTTGTAAGGCGGTTCGGCAAAATGGTTTGTGCGAAAGTCGAAGGCGAAGGCGGAATCTTGCGAGAGGAAGGTAATCACGCGCCGCGTCAGGTAGCGCTCTACCGGGGCCTCTTCCAGATAGTTGGGCAGCAGTTCAGCCAGTAGTTGCGGGGCGTAGAGTGCAGCACCCGAAACATTCTTCGCTCCAGGATACTCTCCCCGCTCGATGAGCGCCACGTTCAATCCTACGCGAGCCATTGCCAGCGCCGCGCTGCTCCCTGCCGGACCAGCGCCCACCACGATGGCATCAAACTGTTGCTTCCCCTCCATTATGGATGCTTACTCCTGTTCAGCAACGTAAATAGCTTTCTCATTTCCTGTGAACAAGATTATAGCACCCTTACTTTTATCCGGGCAAATAAAGCAAGGTATTCAGCTGAGAAGTGCGAGGCTGTCAGCCTGAAGCGACGCTCATGTGGCTCAGCAATGAGGCTGTGTACCTGATGAACTCCGATAGTTGACAGGGTATAGTTCTTACGCATGTTCCAGCACAATCTTTCCAATTGGCTCTCCTGATTGCAGGATGTGGTGAGCTTCCGCTGCCTGCTCCACCGGCATCGTCCGGTCAATGACGGGATTGATGCGGTGATCGGCGATCTTTTGCATGATCTGTTGCTCTTTATCCACCGTCGTATGCATCTGACCGCCGCCAAGTACATTGACCCGTTTGAGCCGCCATATTTGTGTGTCGACAGTGGACTCACGCCCACCTAAATTGCCCACCAGCACGACGCGCCCACCAGGCAGGCAGGCTGTAATGCTTTCCTGAAGCGTAGCGCCAACCAGTTCCAGCACGAGATCAACGCCGCCTGCCTGTTGTACAGCCTCACCAACGTTCTCCTGGCGATAAAATATTACAAGGTCTGCTCCCAATTGACGCAACTTCTGCGCCTTCTTTTCACCGCTCGCTGTTGTTGCGACCCAGCAACCCTGATCTTTCGCCAGTTGAATCGCCAGCGATCCCACTCCGCTGGCACCGGCCCAGATCAGTACCCGCTCGCCCGGCTGCAGGTGTCCGATATCAAATAGCCCTGACCAGGCGGTTGATGAGGTGAGTCCAGCCGCCACAGCCTGCTGGAAGCTGACGCCATCAGGGATATGCACGAGGTCCCGAGCAGGCACGGCAATCACACCCGCGTAACCGCCTCCACCTTTACAAGCCAGGGCACGAGTCGTCATGACCCGCTCTCCTTTATGGAAGCCGTTGGAGTCTGCAAGCACGATTCCAGATGCCTCCAATCCCGGTGTGAAGGGCAACTTCTCTACCGGCCTGCTGCCGTTGCGTTGGAACGTGTCCAGCCGGTTGACGGTTGTCGCCTTTACCTGTACTAGCACATCATTCGGGCCGGGAATTGGCTCAGGCACTTCTCTCGACTGCAAAACATCGGGTTCGCCGTACTGATCGAATTGTACTGCTTTCATGTGTTTTTCCCTCTATCAAAAACATTACCGTGAGGCGTATAGATAATTCTTATTACCATTGTATGCTTGATAGGGCTACAAATGCAAAGAAAGAGAAAAGTGAAGAGGTGATGGGGCCAGGGTGGAGGATTGGTGGGCCAGGACGGAGGCAAGCTCCGCCCCTACTAACGACGGCGTTTGATTGGAATATTACGCGAAAAGGTGAATGACCGCTTTCAGCTTGCCCTGTATTTCCCACTCGTCGTCCCACTCATCAGCGTTCACGAAGATGGGACTCATCGTCGTGTTTTCCGGTTTGAGCTTGATCTGCTCCTTCTCTCTGTAGAATCGCTTCACTGTTGCCTCGCCCGTCAAGCGGTGCGTCGCCACCACGATATCGCCATTCTCGATATGCTTCCCACGTTCGACGAGGATGTAATCGCCGTTGTAGATACCCGCGTCGATCATCGAATTGCCCTGCACCCTCAGTCCGAAGATATCCCCTGTAAGGGTGGATGGAATCAAATCGAGGGTATATTGTGGCTCCTGGGAAACGGCGAGCGGCAGACCTGCCGCAACGTCGCCATGAATTGGGAGACCATACTGGTAACGCTGCGCCTGATAGGGTAATCCCTGGCAATCCTTCAACACCTGAATGCTGCGATTTTTCCCCTTTTCATGCCGGATATAGCCCTCTTCCTCAAGCTTCTGTAGATGGTACGCAATATGCCCGGAAGAGCCAGAGGTAATCACAGCCTCGCCAATCTCCCGATTGGTAGGCGATCTGCCCTCGTACTCTTCCATATATGTAATAATCGCCTGCAAGATTTTGCACTGCGTTACGCTCAGCTTCTTTTTCATACTTCCCTCACTTTCTGATTAGAATGTTCGTTCTATATCTATTGTATGTTATGTTTAGTAGGAAGTCAATAGCAGCTTGCAAAGTGAGCCAGGGCGGAGGCCAGCTCCGCCCCTACGAACTACGAGACGGGGCTTCTGCCGTAGGTTCGTAGGGGCGGAGCTGGCCTCCGCCCTGGTAAATCTCCATACAGGCTCTTTCTTTTAACAGTACCACAACGTGATATACTGATGGCACCGAATATGAGGATGCAGAAAGGATACCGTTTTGGATAAGCTACCACTGCTTATTGGTCACAACGATACGCTTTTAAGTCTCGCCCTGTCTAAGTATGGACAGGAGCGCAGCTTTTTTGAACGCAGCGAACGGGGGGATATTGACCTGCCGCGCGCCCGCGAAGCCGGACTGGTCGGCGGCTTCTTCGCCGTCTTTGTTCCACAGGAGGCGCAAGAGCAGCGGGCAACACCTCCAAAACCTGAACCTCGCAAGGCGGGAGAAATGCGCCAGCCGCCGAGCATTGAGCATTCCTACGCCTTGCGCGTCACAATGGCGATGGTCGCTGATCTGTACCGGTTGGAAGCCGAATTTGCCGGTCAGATGAAAGTTGTGCGTGCGATGGATGAACTGGTGGCTTGCCTGCAAAACGACGTGCTGGCGGCCATCCTGCATTTTGAAGGAGCTGAGGCTATCGATCTCAACCTGAACGCGCTCGAAGTCTTTTATCAGGCCGGATTGCGCTCGCTCGGCCTTGTCTGGAGCCGTGACAATGCTTTTGCGTACGGTGTTCCGTTCGGCTTCCAACACTCGCCCGATACTGGTCCTGGCCTGACCGCAGCCGGACGCGAACTGGTGCGGGCCTGCAATCGCCTCGGCATCATGCTTGACCTCTCGCACCTTAACGAGCAGGGGTTCTGGGACGTGGCAAACCTGTCCGATGCTCCCCTCGTCGCCACGCATTCCAACGCCTTCGCCATCAGTCCATCGACGCGCAACCTGACTGATAAACAACTGGCTGCCATCCGGGCCTCAGAGGGTCTCGTGGGCATCAATTTCGGTGTTTTTGACCTGCGCGAAGATGGGTTGGCGGAGCAAGACACACCCCTCGACATCATCGTGCGCCACATCGATTACCTCGTGGATGCCCTCGGCATCGACGGCGTTGCCTTTGGTACCGACTTCGATGGCACTCTCATCCCCAGTTCCATCGGCGACGTGACGGGCATGCTCAAACTTATTGCCGCTCTGGTTGAACACGGCTACGACGTGGCTTCCCTGCGCAAACTCGCCTACGAAAACTGGCTCCGTGTTCTCGACAGAACATGGAAGTGAGCATGTTGCAGAAACTTAGAGGTTTCTAAACTCGCAAAAGTCATCTGCTAAAAATATAAGGTATCAGCGTCTATCCTTTGTAGGGCTATGAAATTGCCTCCGGGCTATCTCATAGCCGAAATGGAGAACTTGTGACGAGCAATCAAAGGAGAAGGTGACGCTATGGCTCAAGAAGGATTAACTCCACAGAATGTCAGTACCTCAGTATCTCAGACTGCGCGTAGCATCGGGTTTGATGAGTTTGTTGAAACTACTTCAGCCGCCGTCATGCGTGCCGTCGAAGCTCGTAGCACTACTCAATCTGCAACACGGCTTCCCTTTCCCATTGTCATCGGCATTATCTACTTGCCGCAGGGACTGGGAAATGTGACGGCGGGTCAGATTGAAGCCACTGCTGGTCAGGGAGGCGCTGGTTAGCAGCGGTGTAAGACGGAAAATAGAAAGATACCCATCAAGGGAGGCTGTCATTATGAAAGATGGTATGGTTCCTCCTGCATCACCGCTTTGCCCCAGTGCTCAGCCAGAAATGGCAGGAAGTGTGGTTTTCGGCGTTGTGAGTGGGACGGTCGAAAAACCGCAGCTTGACTATCTGAAAGAGCCACAACCGGTTAGTGAGGAGCTGCTTGCGCTCACGGCTCCGGTCAATCCGACCGAGGTTTTCCGCTTCGCCGCGCCCTGTGCAGGTTCCGCCTGTCGACACTTCGATGGCGTAAACTGTCGTTTAGCAACCCGTATCGTCCAGTTCCTGCCTGCGAAAGTGGAGAGGCTTCCACCCTGTCGTCTTCGTTCCAGATGCCGCTGGTGGCAGCAAGAAGGCAAGGCAGCCTGTTTGCGTTGTCCACAGGTGGTAACGGAGAACCATCAACCATCTGAACAACTTGACCGGATAGCAAACACAGCCAGTACTGTGATTGAGAATGGGAGCGGCGGCATTTTGCCTTCCTAAACATGGCTCGGCCTCTAGTCGCTCCTGTCACTCTCTTCCAGTAGCTTTGCGGCCAGGGGTAGGATGGCATTGGCATCGCCGAGCAATCCCAGATCGGCCAGTGCGAAGATGGGCGCGCTGCGGTCGGGGTTGATGGCGATGACGGTCTGTGCTTCGCGCATGCCACTTGTATGCTGTGCTGCACCAGAAATGCCACAGGCGATATACAGACTGGGGTGGACGCTTTTACCCGTTGCCCCGATCTGCCGCTCGTGCTCGATCCAGCCGCGATCGGTTGCCACTCGTGTTGCCCCGACTGCGGCACCAACCAGCCGGGCGAATGATGCCACGTGTGCGAAGCCCTCGCGTCCGATGCCGCGCCCGCCCGCCACAATACGCTCCGCCTCCTCAAGTTCAACTACCTCCGGCGATGGTGGCTGCACGCCCAGTTGACGTACGCGTTCTCTCCCTGCCTCTACCTCGATTTCAGGTGTCAGGCGCGTAAATGTCAGTTGCGCATCTCGACCCTCTTGTAGCGTTGCGGGAATACCGCGCACGCCTGGGACGAGCGTTGCCAGCCCTGTTCGTCTATGCAGCGGGGTTCGAGTCTGTACATAGGCACGGCCTTCGTAGAGCGAGCGCAGGGCGAACAGGCTGTCATTGTGCAGGTCAAGGCCGAGGCAGCCGGGAACAAAGGGTAGGCGCATGCGAGCCGCCAGTCGCGGCATCCAGTCGCGTCCATTGGCTGTGGCACCTGTCACGACCAGTAATGGAGCATGCTCTCGCAACAGCCACATCAATGAGTTGATATACGTCTGGCCTGTGTAGTAATCGAAGAGCGGATGTTCCAGTATGTAGAGGTGTTGCACGCCTGAACTGATGAGGAGGGTGGTATCCGGCGGCACTGAAGCAGGTGTGGTGAGCAGAACAGCACAGAGCGTTGCTCGCTCTTGCTGGCGTAGTGTTATCTCTGCAAGTTCGGCCAGCAATTCCACACTATTTTCTTGCAGCTTTCCCTCTCGATATTCAAGAATCGCCCAGACTTCGCTCATAGCTCACCTCTGTTTATCCATGCTGGTCATCGTTGCCACTATTATATTGCCAGAAAGAATACTTCATCAAGAAGTCTTATGTCGAGAAATGGCGCGTTGTCCACTTGCAATTAGAACAATAGTTCGATATAATGAAGTAATCAATTTTGATGAAAAGCGGACAAGGTTGGAACGCGAGGAATAGAGAGGCAGGCAAACAGAGTGTTCATCGAAAAGAAAGGCTTGATGAATCGTCTATCCATAGTATCAATTCTTGTACGGGACCAGGATGAGGCCCTGCGTTTTTATACCGAGAAGCTGGGATTGGAGAAACGAGCCGATACTACCTTTGGCCCGGGTATGCGCTGGCTCACCGTCGCGCCGAAGGGCCTGAAAACGCCCGAAATCGCCCTGGCAAAGCCAGATGCTTCCCTGCACGGTGAAGAACGCCTACAGACCCTTATGGAACAAATTGGCCGTGGCACCACCTGGGTCTTTGATACAGAAAACTGTCGTGAAGCTTACAGGACGCTGCTCGCTCGCGGCGTCAAATTCCTCTGTCCGCCAATAGAGCGACCTTACGGCATAGAAGCCATATTTGAAGACCTTTACGGCAATACCTTCTCCATTTTGGAACCATCACCCGAAGTCCGTTCTCAAGTAAGCACCTGTGTACAAGACTGGCTCTCAGTTGCGTAATGACCCAGTAGCTGGTAGAATAGAGCAACAGTAGAACGTTCAAGGACACCGGAGGTTGTCCAATGGCAATGACGGAAACCTCTTCTGGTAACGATAAACTGGTGCTTGTAGGTGAGATCACTCACCTTACTCCAGCATACCTCTTTGACTGCTGGACAAAACCCGAATTGCTTTGTAAGTGGTGGCCTCAGGAAGCGAGCATTGATCCGCGCCCAGGTGGCCTGTATCATCTTTCCTGGCCTACCATGAACTGGCATCTCCACGGTCACTATACCAGTTTTGCGCCGGGTCACCGACTGGCTTTTACCTGGAGCTGGGATCATGACCCGGAGAACATATCCGGCACTTTAGTCACCGTCACTTTCTCTCCTCTCGCTGGCGGTGGAACCCGGATAACCATTATCCATGAGCCATACACCGATACCCCGGAAAGCCAGGAAAAACGAACAGGCCATCTAGAGGGCTGGAATCACTTCTTCTCAAAGCTTAAGAATCTCCAACCCCCCACATAATCCCTTTTATGGGGCAAACGCCTTCAACTTCTGCAGGATAATCGACCTGGTGAATTGATAGCTTTGCTCATTTGAGCTTGCTGCAAAGAAGCGCAGCCCGTCAAGGGCGTGGTAGCACTGATAACAGAGCAGGCGTTCCTCAAAAAAGGGTACCTCTCTCTTCCGTTCCTGGTAATACTGCTGAAAGCGTTCGGCTATGTGCAGCCAGGGATACCAGAAATCGAACGGGGCAAGATCGTACATAAAATCGCCATACTTCGCGTCAATCCAGTCGAGTACAGCCGTAATCTTGCCATTCTGAGCAAGGATATTGCGCAGGCTGTAGTTCCCGTGCAGCAGGAATCTCTCACTCGGACAGTACTGGAGCAGGCTTTGCATATGTCGGTAAATGTCCTCGAAGAAGTTGCGTTCTAGAAAGGTATCGGCGAACAGGTGGTGCCATTTTCCGAAGTAATCACGCTCGTCTTCCTCTTGAGCCACCCTCAACAGGTAACCATGCCAGCTTGAGGCCATGCCCTCGCCCAGGTAGTCAAACGTGCCATAGCCTTCGGTATCGCTGACATCGACCATGTGAATGGCATCGAGTATGTCCATAAGCTGCGGCATCAGCTGTTCAACCTCCTGTGGAGTATGTTGTTCTACCATCTTTCCCGGCATTTTCTGTGAAATGGCAAAATGCAACTCGCCCAATCGTCCAACCTGCAAAAGTGGCGGCATGGGAACGCGGGTCGAGGCCAGCTTCCGGTAGACATATTCCTCTTTTGGGAAATTGGATGTCATCATATTGTCCCTGTGGAAACGGACAATATATTCCTGTTCAGTCACACGAAAGGCGAACGTGCGCGCCACCTGGCCGCCTTCTACCGCAGTCAGATTGGTAATGGGGTCCATAAAATGCTGGTTGAGCAGGGCAAGCACCTGGTTGTCGTCAACCATAGGTCGCAAATCGGACATAAATATGCTCCTTATTTCCGCGATACACGTTCTTGTGCAGTTTTCCTTCTTAAGGAATCTTCAGCTAAAGGTATTTAGCAAGGAGTTTTTCAGTTAATTCCCAGAGTGCAGGCCCATCATTCGCTTCGGTTTTCAAGTCTGGATTTGACTTCCTGTTCCCCTGATCATAATAAGCTCCGTGTGTCCTGGTTTCGTTGATTTCTGTCACTACCGTCCAGATCTCCGATGCCGAATTTTCCGCTGATTTGCCAGAGACAGATATCACCAATCTGGCAAATAAGCCCATAGGAAGTGGTTGATGTGCCAGAATCTTCGTCTTTACGACTCCTGGCATATAGAGATTCAGCGGGATCGAGCTTCTCTGGTTAAATTCTCTTGTATATACCTGCATCGCCCATTGCCATCGAGATAACGCAGCCATACCTGAATAGTTCTGCTCCATCGTGAGGTCTTCAAAATCCAACCTCGACTGGTTTGAGCTAATCAAGGCGAGAATTTGTGCTTGAGATGAGGACTTAAGGGCATCTTGCAACTTGTTAATCATGAGCGCTCTCGACAAATAACCGAGAGCAAAATTTGACTCATTGCCTTCTCTGGTTAGCACTCTATTGTTGGCAATGGCATTGGCATTCAACAGCAGAAAATCGAGCACGTTGTGATTTTTTAAGAATTCCTCTGAGGCTTTCTTTGTGTCAGACATGATTGATAGATCAGCCGTGATTGCTGAAATGTCCTTATGCGAGGTTTCGTCTTTGAGTTCATTAACGGTATTCTCGCATCTTTTCGGGTCTCTGCCAACAATGACCACTTCCCAGTCTTCAGTCAGGAGCTTTCTGGCAACGGCTTTGCCAATTCCATCGGTTCCACCGGTAATCAGAGCCACTTTCTTACTTGTTGGCATAGGATAAAAGCCTTTCGCTCACTCAATTAGTTTTCTACCTTCAAAAATATACGCAAATAGAGGGTGTCTGTCAAGATTATCATTATCAGTGGTAATCCCATCAATATTAAAATAAAATTCAACAATTAAATTTAATACAGCCATAGCAAATGTGCATTAGATTATGGAAAACGTTATAATACTGGTAGGTTCCGACACGTTTCGGCGTCTTCCCAGGCGGCAGTTGTCTGGTAGGACTACAGCAAGGTCCTCTAAACTGCTCATAGGACGCGCCATAGATTGCGTCCTATGAGCAGTTTATTATTATTCCTGCACGTCACGTTTCCATGTTAGAACTATTGCTACCACTGCGAAGATGAGAGAGTAGGCGAGGGTGACGAGCAGCGCCTGCGTACTGCTGATGGTTACGAGCGGGGGAGCGCCGATGGTGAGGGCACCTTTAGGCAGGAGGTAGGTGGGCAGGTTGTTCAGGATTGGCCCCAGAAAGTAGCCGGTGACATTCTGCCAGAAATCGTTGTGGGTCAGCCGTAACGCGAACAGCATGACAATGGTGCCAATGTTGTCTGCCGGAAACCAGACCAGGGACGCGCTCAGACCAAACACCTGCGAGCGACCAATGGCGTTCATGACTACTCCCAGCAGGATGGTGGCCCCCATGCTGATCATGATGGTCACGATGTAGAGCCAGGTGCTTGACCAGAAGGTAGAGGTGAGCGCATTCAGAGCGTTCAGGTTGCCCGCGATGATTGCGACCATCGCAATGGTCAGCAGCGCATCGAGCAGCAGGCCGCCAATCAGGATGAGCAGGGCGAAGATCACGATGGCGAGCACCTTGGCGCTGAACAACTGGAGCCTGCCAACACCCCGTGCCAGCAGAATGCGAATGGTACCCAGCTGGTATTCCAGGCCGATGACGCGAGCAGTCAGGATGAGCAGGAAGAAGCCGCTAAAGACGCGCAGCACCGCCAGATTCGCCTCTACACGGTTGGTAATAAATGGCAGCGGTGCAGCCGCCAGCGAAGCTTTAGCGTTGGGTGCAATCAGGAAAAGCAGGTAAGGCATGAAGAGGATGCCGGTCAGGAAGACGAGGGTAATCCAGGTTGTCCACTGCCGCGTGATCTTGAAGATTTCGCCGCGCAGGATGCCGGGAAAGCTGGGCGTGGCAGTATGCAGCATCGTTTGTCTGGCCGGTGTAGATGCAATCATTGTACTCACTGTATATCTCCTGATCCGCTATTCGTCAGGCGCAGGAAGACCTGCTCCAGATCTTCGGTTGATTGTGCGAGAGTATCGGGAACGAAACCCGCGTGGCTGAGAAAGAGATTGAGGTCGCGTCCACGACCTGATGGCGCGGGTGTAATGAGCATGCCTTTCGCGTCAAGGCGCGCATTTGTACCCCAGGGCTGCGCCTGTACCAGCTTGAGCGCCTCTCCTGCCCGCTCAACGGCAACAGTAAACTCCCCATGTGAGCCTGTCAGTTCCTCAATCGAGGATTCCGTCACCAGTTTGCCGAGGTTGATGATGGCGACGCGAGTGCAGATTTGCTGAACTTCGCTCAACAGATGGCTGGAGATGAAGACGGTTTTCCCCTCCAAAGTCAGCTGGTGCATCAGGTCGCGCATCTCGACGATACCGGCAGGATCAAGGCCATTAGCTGGTTCGTCCAGGATGAGCACCTCGGGGTCTTGCAGCAAGGCAATGGCGACGCCCAGGCGCTGCTTCATACCGAGCGAGTAGGTGTGCACGCGATCCTTTTGACGGTTGCGCAGCCCGACCAGTTCCAGTACGGTATCGATACGTTTCTCTGGTACGCCGCCAAGTACGGAGGCTACAGCGCGCAGGTTATTGCGCCCCGACATATAGAGGTACAATGCTGGCGTTTCGATCAGCGCGCCAACTCCTGGTAAAATGTGCGAGCCGTGCGTGGCAATGTCCTGGCCGAGAATCTCAACGTTTCCTCCCGAAGGAGTAATCAGCCCGAGCGCCATACGAATCGTGGTGGTTTTGCCCGCGCCATTGGGGCCGAGGAAACCAAAGATGTCTCCTCGATGCACTTCCAGATTTAAATGATCAACGGCGAGTCGCTGTCCATAGTGTTTTGTTAAATTGCGCGTGCGCAGCACCACTTCATCCGAGCGAGTTGGATAAGTGCCTGCTCGCGGAGCACTCGTTGTTATCAGAGTTGCGTCAGGGATATCAGGCATAGATTTTTAACTGCTTCCTTTCGTTTTGTCTGAGAAAAATTTATGATGTATATAAGACACCACTCATCCTGAGTTAGTGACATTCTAATACCATACGCACAAAGCGTATTATTCACAGAGCACTTCCTGCTCTGTGAGTAGCGCCTACTCACGAAAAAGTTCGCAGGTAGTATGCAGGATAGGCATAATGGCGGTCAAGGACGTGAGTGCGCTATGTGGAGTTCTTGAGGTAGGTGTAGCTTGCAATCGGGGTCATCTTTACCTGGTGTTTATGCGTGTTATGGGTGTAAATGATAGTCAGTAAGTAGCTGGAAAGAAGGTATGGAAGATATGGGAGAACATTCCGCATCTGTTACGGTTCATGCACCTGTTCAGGAGGTGTATGAATTCTTTACCCATTTCAATGATTACCCCAGATTTTTGAGCTTTGTGAAAAATGTGACCTACCACGACCACGAACGCAGTCACTGGGTGGCTGATATCATGGGCCGCGACGAATGGGACGCGGTGAATCAGGGATGGCAGGAGAGCCAGCAAGTTGGCTGGAGTGCCACGAATGGCTTCCAGAACGTGGGTAAGATCACCTTCCAGGAGGTTGAGCAGGACAAGACAACTATCACCATGTCGATCAACTTCAAAACGCCGGATAGGGTGGAAGGTGAGGAGCAGTTTCAGGCCACACTGGAGAAAGACCTGGCCGATTTTGGGCATTGGGTCAATAGCTATCCTGAGGGGGCGCTCAACCCTCACTCGGCGCACTACCTGTTGAGTGGCAAGCCGGTAAATCTTTCAGAACTCTCGCTCAATAGCAATGTCGCGCCGGACGAGGACTACGCCGAGATGAAGCGCCAGGAAATGCTCAATCGCAATACGGCAGTGGCACCCGATGTCTCGGTAGACCCCAATGTGACCGCCGACACCGAACTGGGTCTCGATCGCGATTACCGCGTTCCTCCGCACAAGCAGCATAACAACGGCGTAGAATTTCTCGATGCTTGATAGTTGGCCATTGAGAACGCTCTCTCACCTGTCATCCTGAGCACAGACATGTCTGTGCTCAGGATGACAGGTGAGGGTTGGTTTTCAATAGCCAGAGCGACTATGCCACGGAGCTTTTTCCAATCATTGCAAGCTGTGCCTGCCGCTCATAGGAGGCGAACCGTGCTAGCCGGAAGCGCTGCATCGAAATAACTGGCTGCGTCTCACAAATCATGCTGCTGAGCAACTCTCCCAGCAGGAGGCCGAACTTGAAGCCATGGCCCGACAGGCCCGTCGCGAAGACGATACGTGGGTCGTCGGGCAGGCGATCCAGGATGAAGTCTTCGTCCGGCGTGACATCGTACATACAGCTATCGACCTGCACCAGTTCCGCATGCTGGAGCGCGGGCAGCAGTGCGCGTAGTTTGTAAGCCTCCCTGGCAATGACACGTTCTTCCGGCGGAGCAATCTCATCCGGGTCAACCGGAGTACCGAAATTATGCGAGGCCGCTTTGAGCCAGCATGGCCCATGTCCATTGCTCATGATGGGAAAACCGTATAGATCGCTGGTCATGAAGGCAGGGAAGGCTCCAACGCCAAATAACGAGTAAGGCAAGCCAGAGAAATAGAGCAGGTACTGTCGTGTCAGGTGTACAGGTAGTTGCAGGTCTCGCAGGAGTTTGTGGACCCAGGGTCCCGTCGCCAGCACCATGCGATCGGCGGCAAATTCAGCACCATTTCGGCTGAGCAGGCGCACGGGTCGCGAGTAATCATCATGAACAATACGATTGACGCGACATCCTTCACACACCGTTCCCCCAAGTTCGATCACCAGTTCTTTGAGGGTTTGCAAGCAGTTTGAAGCGTGTAATATGCCTCCTTCTTGATTGTAGGTGACGTAATCATAGTCTTCACTCGCGAACTGGGGGAAAAGCTGCTGGCATTGCCGCCAACTGAATTGCTCGATGGGCAGACCCATCTGACATGCGATGGAGTAAGCGGGTAACGTATAGCCATCATCTTCTCTTCCCAGCAAGAGCACGCCGCTACGGGTGTAGATGCGCCGCTTTCCCTTCTGTTCCAGTATCTTCCAGCGTCTTAAGCTCAACCGAACCATCTCAGAATAGAACGCATCATTCCCATATTCAAAGCGCAGGAGTCGTGATAGACCATGCGACGTTCCGCGCCGGTGATCCACTGCCTCCTGCTCCAGCACCGTTACCTGCCTGTTCCCCTGTAAGAGTAACGCATAGGCTGTTGAGAGTCCAACAATGCCCGCTCCCACAATCACGATTCTTTGCTGGCGCATAGGACATATGCCTCCACTTTTTGCTTTGATATTTCTCAGTATAGCAGGAAATACACTGATAGTCAAGAAATCTGGAAAACCATAATTAGATATGCTGACATTAATAAGATAGAAGTTTGTATTAAAATGTAATAACAGTGTAATATCTTTGGAAGTATCACGGTGTATACAAGGTAAGCAGAAAAGGGAACAGAAAACGAACACATGTTTACCAGACGTGATAGCAATGTGTGGCATTGATGTGGTAGATGTGTATGATAATCGTAGGACCGCGATCAATCGCACCTACAAAAGCAAACAAGCTTCGGCTGCCAGCCAGAAGAGTTTTTCTCGCACAGAGGTATGCGTATCCCAGTGGCGCGAGTCCCACTGCTCGGTGCTGAGGTCATCGCCGCCATAGAGCAATTGAGCGAACAGCACGCCGCGAAATTGCGCTACGGCGAAGAAGGCCGCGGCCTCCATCTCAACGGTTACACAGCCCTCTGCCCTCCGCTCGCGTACCTTCGCCGCCGTTTCACGGTAGAGGCCATCGGTCGTCCATGTTTTAGCGAGCAGGTAATCACAATGATTGCTTTCTAACACCTTCTGGATGGCAGCAATCCCTTCCGGGCTGGCGCTGACCTCGCGTCCTGGTGGCAGGTAGTGATAGGATGTGCCTTCGTCTCGAATGGCGGCAAATGGCACGATGATATGCCCGACAGCAATATCCGGGGCCAGCACGCCTGCGCCTCCACAGGCGATAAATTTCTTGCTCCCCAGCGCGATCACCTCTTCTAAGAAACCAGCCGCCAGTGGCGCGCCCACACCTGGATGGAAAATGGCCAGCCGCTTGCCATCTACATCCAGTTCGTAAATCGGATGCGTGCCAATCTCGCTTCTCAAATGCTGGATCACTCTGGCTTTGTGTTCTTGCACAAGCTTTGTAATCACGTCCTGAAAGAAGCAGGCGACCGCGTGCTGAGGGATATCCATTGGCTGAAAGAGCCGGGCCGGTTCAAGAATTGCTTCCGGTGTACTATCAAACTCCAGTATAGGATATTGCTGCATACTGTCTCCCTGTGTAACTCTATATCTCATGATAATTTGGCGTGCTTCCATTAGCCAGCAATCTCTAGTAAATTGTTTCCTGTAATGGTACAATATCCTTCGATTACAGGGAAGCGCAAGTACACATACATAGGACGGACGAGGGAACTGCTAGAGGCCAAAGAGAGTTTTGATACCCTGGAGGGAGTGCGCGTGTACAGGTTTAAATGCTTTGATAGTGCCGAGTGTGGGGATAGCACATCTGCGTTGGAGGCGATGATCAACGCATGGATGGAAGCGGAGCGACCTCGTATCCGGTACATGAGTCAGACAATGCGAGGGGACCATGTCATTCTCAGCTTCGTTTTTGAGGAATCCCGCGAACTGGAAAGGCGTGTTTCTGCACAGGCGCAAACCTCTCCTTTACCCCGTTTCTTCGACGACGAGGATTTTATCGACGAGCATCCCAGCGCGCATATTCCTTCGGTACAGCCACCACAAATGCACTAGAGATTACTTCTGAAGCGATAAATTATTCTCCTTCAATCTCTTTCAGGTGGATAATGAGTAAAGCGTGATTTGTATGCACGCCATTGTCTTTCGCTGATACCGCATCTCCGTTTCAGCAACTTGAGATCGGCAGTACTCAAAATTTCCTCCGCTATGCAGCAATGGCGTCCTATTTCCTTTAACCGTAAAGCCTGTTTATCCGCCATCCAGGGCTGCTCATCGAGCTTTCTCAACTCGAAAAGCCCTTTCTGAAAGGTCATGATGAGTTCATCATACATTTTCATTTTTCATTGCCTGAGTTTCTCCAACTAAGCGGCACAATGCCCGGATGGAATGACGGCGTTTTTCATGTGTGATATCTCCAGACTAAGTGTAGTATAATGAGTGCGTTAATACAAGGGGTGGATGCCAACAAAGGAGAAGGTTACGATGCAATTGCACTTGCAGGTTCCTGAGCAACTTACAGGGAAAAATCAGCAACAGTTAGAGGTGCTCGCTTTCGAAGCTCTTGTCGTAAGGCACCGCCAACCGAATCTGACTTGACTCAGGTGTCATGGCTTACAGTAGTAGATGTCACGATCGACCCCTCTCTGCCTCTCCTGGATGTTGGTGAGGCGGCAGCAATCTCTCTCGCACAAACAGTTGGCGCGCGATTGATCCTACTAGATGAACGCAAGGCACGGAGGATCGCTGCACGCCTGGGTTTGCCATTAGCTGGAACGCTGGCTGTGCTGCTACGCGCCAGGCAGCAGGGATACATTACTGCAATAGGGCCATATATCACTCAAATGCTCAACCAGGGAAGACGATTTCACACCGATCTCATTACTCGTCTTCTTGAAGAGACTGGCGAATGAAAAGGAGTAATACTCGAAAACTCATGTCGGAGAACCATAAAAACACGCATATCCCATATCTGATCTATTGCACCCCTGAGGGGGAGATACGCGAGGAGCCGCGTTTGCAGGCACTGGCGTTTGACAATCGGCTCCTGGAAGCTTCTGACCTGATTCCCCTGCCCGATGGGGTGACGCTTTCGATGATGCCTGATCGGCTGGCGGTCGGTCGCAGGCGCGATGGAGAAGCGCAGGTGATTGCGCAAGCACGGGGATGGGCGGCTGCCGCTTTGCTGCCCATTGGCTATACGCGCACGCTGCTGCCTGCTTATGAGCAGGTGCCGGGAACGGAGCCGCTGCCGTTCTTTGGCTACACGGCCATTGCCGGGATGAATGGCCGCCTGTATGTCGCAGCCATCAAGACGGATGACCCCCACAAGTGGCTGCCACGCGCCTACAATCGCCGGGCTTTGACGCGGCTTGTCAGAGAGAAACAGCAGGCTTATCCCAACAACCGTGTGGTGGCGCAGCATGCTCACTGCGCGCTTGATTACTCCTGCCCCACCGCCAGCAATCTCTTCTTTGGGCGTTGGGAGATGGCGATTGCTGTCTCGCCCGGCTGCAATGCGCGCTGCGTTGGCTGCATCTCGAAGCAGGAAGAGGAGAATTTGATCTCCCCGCAGGATCGCCTGACCTTCATTCCAGGCGTCGAGGAGATTGTGGAAGTGGCTGTGCCGCACCTGGAACAGGCGGAGGAGGCCATCGTCAGCTTCGGCCAGGGCTGTGAAGGCGAGCCATTGTTGCAGTATCATCGTATCGCACGAGCTATCACAGCCATTCGTGAGCGCACGAATAAGGGTGTCATCAACATCAACACCAATGCCAGCAATCCGCGCTGGCTGCAGCGACTCTACGATGCCGGTCTCGATACCCTGCGCGCCAGCACCATCTCCGGCCATCCAGAGACCTATAGCGCCTATTATCGCCCCCTCGGCTACAGTTTCGAGGATGTGAAGGAATCGCTCAAGCGTGCGCGGGACGCTGGCGTATTTAGCTCGATCAACCTGCTCTGCTTCCCCGGCCTGATTGACCGCGAGCGCGAAGTGGAAGCTCTGCTCTCGTTCGTCAGGGAGACGGGGCTGCGGCTTATCCAACTGCGCAACCTCAACATCGACCCCGAAGTCCTGCTCCCGCGCATGCCCGCGCTCGACTCGATGGGCAAGGCCCTCGGCATGCCCACGCTCATTGAGACGCTGCGGCGCGAAGCCCCAGAAGTTGAGATCGGCAATTTCTCGCGCCCGGTAAGGAGAACTACAGCTAGCGCCGCTTCGGTTTCTTCTTGAACTTGCGCCTGGGCTTCAAGGGGATACGCTGTGCTGACTCCTGATGCCGTTGTTGTAAGAGCAGAGACGTGTAGTGAGAGCGGGTCTCACTGTTATTTTGCATCCCTTCTTTCAGGCAAAACGCCTCTAAAGCTGCTATCTCAATGGGGACTTCGACACAAATATACCCCATTGCGCTCAGAGAGTGTTTGAGGCGTTCCATGCCCTGGTGCCATTCCTCCCATGTTTTTTCCAGATCAGCAGCATCCGCTGCTGTGACCAGGAGTCTGGCATATTCTTCTGGTGTGTAGGATGCAATACCCAACAGCAATTGTTGATTAGACATCTTGCTTCCCTACCTTCAAGTGTATGCTGATTTGTTTACTTCTTCCGTTTGTTTTTCTTACGAGCTTGCTTCGCCATCTTGCGTTTATTCTTTTCTTTCTTGCTGGCACTTTCGAGATGCGATGCCCTTCTAAATGGGGAAGCGGTGTTGGAAAAGAGAGATGAATCACGTGGAGTGCTAGTGTTGGCAGGGTTGTGGCTTGTTGCGTAAGCCACAGGATTGGCAAAAAGTGCATTCACGTCAATCTTAGGTTCTTTCGGCTCTTTCAGGCCCATAAGAACCAGCACAAAGTCCAGATCTATAATGAAGGTATCCACTTTATCGGCTGCGAAAGCTTGCTCGATGAGAGGCAATGCATCGACTTCCTTCAGATGGGCAAGGCTGCCGATGAGGGAGGCATTCAACTCTTCGCTGTTCTGCTCAAACTGAGCCAGTTTATCTGTGAGGACTGCAACAACCTCGGCACGGGCTTCCGGGTGCTGTCGAACAATCTCTGTCAGTGATTCAGCCGCATAGCCAGAATCAAAGATATCATGATGCGGTTTATCCAGAAATGCGCGGAGGGCAGGAATAGAGGCTGGCCCGATCATACCGTAGATGCGTATCATGTCTTCGCGAAACCACTCATTATCAGTCGATATATCCAGCACGGACAGAAGCGGCTCTGCGGCTGCCTCTGCTTTAAGCTGTCCAAGCGTACGTGCGGCATGGAGAGCCGCGAAGAATTCCTCGTCGCTGGCCTCCTCGCGCTGAAAGTCCGGGTCTGTTGCCATGCGAATCAGTTCAGGAATATCTTCCTGCCCGAAACCGAGTGCCAGGTAATCGGGCCATTCTGCTGACTCCGCAACCTCTCTTCCGCCATAGGTGAGCAACTGGCTCACGGGCGGAGTATAGGACTCTGTACTCATGTTAGCCTCCTTGTTTCCTCTTTCTGTTCGGATTGTTGTGTTTCTCGTAATAACCTTCTTGCTGCTACAGCGACGGGATCGACGCCCAGTTGGGCGAGGCAGTCGCGGGTGGCGCAGCCTTCGGGGGTGCCGAGGCTGTGGCCACGATAGAAGCAGGGCATGCAGGGCAGGTCCAGGCGCACGATAACGGCTTTGCGGTGAGGGTCGTTGCCAGTAAACGGTCCCCAGGCTTTGTGATTGGTCAGGCCGAAGATGGCGACGGTCGGGGTGCCGCCCGCGACCGCCAGGTGCATGAGCGCGGAATCGTTGCCGATGAAGAGATCTGCCAGTTCCAGCACAGCGGCTGTCTCCTTGATGCTGCCCTTGCCTGCCAGACTGCGGGCTGGGATGCCTGATTGCAGCATGCCCAGTATCTGCTCGTGTAATTCAGCTTCCTCCGGTCCACCCAGCAGCAGCAATTGGCCGCCGCAATCACGGAAGAGCGTGTCAGCTACCTGTGCGAAGCGTTCTGGTTTCCAGCGACGGGCTGTACTATAGCCACCGCTGCCCGGATGCATGGCGATGATGGGATGGATCACATTCTCCGGTTCCTGCTCGCCGTAAACCAGTTGCCGTGCCTGTCTGCGTTCGTCTTCATTCAAAGGGACGGTCAAACGTGTGTCTCCAGTTGTTGCTCCCACCGCTCTGGCTATTGCCAGATTGTATTCGGCCTCGTGCATAGCCCCGAAGCCTCTGTCGGGGATGCGCACGTTGAGGAAGCGGCCATGTCCGTTATCCAGGCCAACGCGCCACTTTGCACTCGTTGCCCGCACCAGTAACTGGTGCTTGAGGCGACCAAAGGGCAGCGTCAGGTGGTGCATGAGTAGCACGGCGTCGTAGCGGCTGTCGCGCAGATCGTGCCAGAGCGGGGCGAGCCGGAGCAGGTTGCGCGGGTTTTTAAGTATCCGCTGGGGATAATCAAACAGGTATTTGTCCAGCACGATGGTGCGATTGATAACCTCCCAGTTGTCGAGGATACCAGCGGACGCGGGCGTCACCAGCAGATCAATCTGAGCATCTGGATAGCTTTCGCGTAAGGCATGTAGGGCCGGAGTAGCCAGCAATAGATCGCCGATGCCGGCCATCTTGACTACCAGGATGCGGGCGTCGGGAGGCAATGTTATCTGTGTCTCCTGCGTCTCTTGCGTTCCCTGTGTCTGCCCTGTCTGTTCTATATCTGCCTTGCTCATGCTTTGAGTTTCTCTTGTACCACTGCAAATACCTGTGCAGGCGTGACATTTTTCATACATTGAGTTGTGTAGAAGCGACAATCCGCCGTGTTTGTTGCCCGGTAGCATGGGCTGCACCAGATGGGGCTGCGCAGAATGGTCGCCTTCGGGCTGATGGGGCCACTTTGGGCTGGATCGGTAGGGCCGTGGATGGCGATGAGCGGTGTGCCGACGGCGGCGGCGATGTGCATGGGGCCGCTGTCGCCCGTAATCATCAGGTCGGCTCGCTGTAAAAGCGCGGCCAGTTGTGGCAGGCTGGTCTTACCGGCCAGATTGATCGGCTGCTCGCTCATGCGCCTCGTGATCTCTGCGATCAATGGGAGGTCGGCAGTTGTGCCGGTTAAGACGACCCGGGCGTGTTGCTGGCGAATGAGTTTGTCAAGCAGCGTGGCCCAGTAGGGAAGGGGCCAGCGCTTGGACTGCCCATTGTTAGAACTGACGTGGCAGGCAATCAACGGTCTGTCTTCACACTCCTGCACCCCCGCCTCGCTTAAGAGTTGTTCCACCGCCTGTTGGGCCTTCGGCTCAACATACAGGTGGGGTACGCGGTCTTCAGGGGTGACGGTCGCGCCTGCGGCCTGAGCCAGTTCGAGGCAGTAATCAACCTCGTGCTTTCTGTCGCCATGCCAGTGGCGTCCGGGAACGCTGTCGGTCATGAAGCCGAAGTAGCCCTCGCGCCCGAATCCGAGGCGGCGGGGCGCAGCACTCAGGACAGCGAGCAGCGCTGCCCATGGACCAAAGACACTTATGGCAAGATCATAGTGGCGACTGCGCAGGCGTTTGAGCAGCTTCCATGCCTCGCGCCAGTTTTTCCATCGCAGGAGCGCCCTGGGACGCCGCCAGATGTTCGGGTCGTAGCCGATGACCTCGTGCAGATCGGGATCGTGCAGGACGATGCTGCCACTGGCGGGTACGGCCAGCAGATCGATTTCCGCGTCAGGATAGGTGCGTTTCAGGGAGCGCACGACGGTCAGCGAGAGCACGAGGTCGCCGATGAGGTCGAGGCGAATCACCAGAATGCGCCGAGGATGGAAGGTCTGCGGCGACAAAGGGGGCATATGCCTGCCACGCCTACGCAGCCAGAGCAACAATCCGGCAATGTTCAGCAGCACGGAGATGCAGAATCCCAGCAGACCCTTACTGGTGCGGATGCCAAGCTTGCGCAGCTTCTCTTTCCTGGATGGCGGCAGTGGATAGCCGTAATCATCCAGCGTATTGCTATTCGATTGTGCCGGTGTTTGTGTCTGTGTTGTTGCCATAATGGTTTTTGTAGCTGAAACGGGTTATAGTTGTGATTCTACATCACCTTGCTGCTGTAACAGGCCCAGTGCGTCAATGGCTGCCAGCACGGCCTGCTCCGGTACCAGGCGCACGCAGGGATGGGCTGCCAGTTCAGCAGGCGAGAAATCCAGGCGACCGCAGGGAATGAACGGACAATCTGGACAACGCAGTTTCGAGGCGACCACGAGATGCTGCTGTGCCTCGCCCCAGGGACCGAAAATGCGGGCATCGGTTGGTCCGAAAATCGCGACAGTTGGCGTTCCCTGCGCTACCGCCAGGTGCAGTGGTCCGCTATCAACACCCAGCACGAGCATGGCGCGTCCCAGTAGAGCTGCCAGTTGTCCCACCGTCGCATCGGTAATCATTACCGGCGGTGTTTCCATACCCTGCGCAACCTCCTCCAGCAGGGGCAGTTCGTCCTTGCTGCCTGTGAGGATGATACGCGCAGGAGGAGTTGTTGTCAACGTCTGCTCGAGGGTGTTGGCCAGATGTGACCATGCAATGGCGCGCCAGAGCTTGACGGGAGCGCCGCTGCCGGGATGGATGACCACTATGGAGGCCTTTTTATCTATGCCTTCTTTGAGCAGGTGTTCCGCGACCCAGGAGCGTTCCTCTGGTTTTGGTTCGAAGTGTAAGGGATACGCGACTGGCGTGTAAGGTTGTGGTAGTGCTTGATAGCCCAGCAGTTCCAAACCGGCGCTTACCAGGCGCAGATTGGAGGTGGTAGCGTGTTCTGGTGCCTGGAATGGAAGCGCGTGTGTAAGAAATGGTCTGCCGGGAGCAAGAGCATAGCCCAGGCGGCGTGGTACGCGAGCGAGGTAGAGCAGAGCTGCTCCCCACCAGAAATCGGGCCGCAGGTTGATAGCGAGATCGTAGTTAAGGTGCGCCAGTTGTCTGGCGACGTTGAACAGCATTATATAGGGAGCCAGCGCCTTCTGCGGGGCGCGCAGGAAGCCGGGAAACGGGCAGGTGATCAGCCGGTCAATGGCGGGATGGCGCGCAACAATTTCGCTTGACCACGGGCCAACCATCATCGTAATGTGGGCATCCGGTGCCTGAGCCTTCAGGGCATCCAGTACCGGCGTGACCAGCAGCAGATCGCCCAGATGATCGGGGCGTACGAGCAGGATGCGCGGCGGCTTTGAGGCAGGTTTCTCTGCACGACGAGCCGCGAGCAATGCTCCCGGCGCACCAACTATACGCACCAGCAGTAGTATCAGCATGCGGAGAAGGCGTTTCAAGGCGTAACCTCTTCGCTCTGTGGACGGGGAATGAGGCGCTGCACTGCCTGCCAGACGTCATCGACCGTCACCGATTGCATGCAGGTGCAGTTCTCGCAGGTTTGCATCTTGCCGAGAAAGAAACAGGGCCTGCCTGCTGGGTGTTGCCACAGTGCAATGTGGTTGGGGTCATCGAGTGGGTAAGGGCCGTATTCCTGTGGACTGGTCGGGCCAAAGATGGCAATGACTGGAATGCCGACGGCGGCGGCAAGATGCATCGGGCTGCTGTCGTTGCCGATGAAGAGGGCGCAGCGTTCGAGCCATGCCGCCAGTTCTCCAATGCTGGTCTGGCCTGCCAGATTGACAACTCGTCCCTTCGGAACGTTAAGTCCCGTCAGTAGTTGAGCATTGAGCGCCTCGTCGTCCGCGCCGCCGATCAGCAGTACCTGCGCGTCGAGTTCATTTACCAGCCTGAGCGCTATCTCCCGGTAGCGATCGAGCGGCCAGCGTTTCGCCGTCAACTCCATGCCAGGGTTGCTGCCACCACCGGGAAAGAGCGCCACCAGCTTGCGCTGTCCATAGGGCTGCGCCTGCTGCTGCACCACCTGTCGTTCTGCGGTTGTCGGCACGAAACGCATGCGGGGCGAGTCAACCGGCAGCCCGATGGCGCGGGCGAGGTCAAGATAGATTTCAGCCTGGTGTTGGAGGGTATCAGGGCTGCTTGAGGTCGGCACGCGGTCTGTCAGGGAGAAGCCGCGTCCCAGGCTATCGAGGCCGACGCGGCGAGGTACAGCGGCCAGCCAGGGCAGCAGGGTGAGCATGGGTGAGCGATCAAGCACGAAGGCCAGGTCAAAGTGTTCTCTCCGCAGTTTCGCGGCGAGTTGTAGATATGCGCGCAGGCTATAGCGGCCCGGAATGCCGACATTGCCGCAATCGATCACGGAGTCAACAGCGGGATGGTGCTCTGGAATGACCTTTGACCATGAACTGGCAACATAGACAATGCGCGCCTGTGGATAAGCATGACGCAGCACGTCCAACAGCGGCGTGGTCATTACCAGATCGCCCAGGCAGCAGGGTTTCATGACGACGATGGAGCGAGGACTGGCTCGTCGCGAAAAAAGAGCCTGTAGGCGATTGAAGAGCGCAAATGGCATACGCAGGAATACACAGAGCGCGGTAATCAGTTGCTGGCGCAGTTTTTACACCCCTTCGTTCTCTTCTGCGGGCGGCGTAGCGAGGTTCGGCTCTGCATTTCCGCCCGCCCGTACTGTCTCCTGCTCGCTCGTCTGTGTGTTGACCTGCCCTGCTCCCTCCGCATCCGCGCCTGCTCGCATAGTTGGCATTTGCGCGAGATTGTGTTGTATCAGCGTGCCACAGTTATGGCAGAAGGCATAGCTGGGGTTGAGTTCAGCCTGGCAGACCGGACAATAACGCGGCGCGTCCATAGCAGACCCGGCAAGCGCTGGCGGTGCAGCAGGTATGTCCGGTGGAGGTGGCGGTGCTATCACTGTTTCCATTTCACTGCTCGTGAAGGATTCCATGTCCGGTGGTGGAGGGGCTGTGAGGGGACCTGCATCGGCATAGGGCTGGTAATCAAATGGCGGTGCATAGGGGCCGGTAATGACAGTCTCTCCCGTCACAGGGTAGAGTACGGTCTCCCCTGACTGAGGAGCAGTTCCCCCCTGTAGCTGTGGCGGCGGCGGTGGCACTGGCGCGTTGCTCTGAAGCTGTTTCAATTCGTTTTGTGCCTGCTGCATTTGCTGCTGAAGTTCTGCCAGCGTCTGGCAAATGGGAAGCAACTCGCTTTGTGTCAGTTGCCCGCTCGCATACAGCTCCATTGTCTTGCTGATGAGTGCTGTTTGCTGCGAATTGATATGCCGTGTCAAGCCGTCAATAATAGAGCGCAGTCGCTGCGTCCTTGCCTTACGCGCCGCCTCCTGTGAGGCTTTTTCCAGGCCACGCTGGACAGAATCCCAGAGATTCATCCTATTCCTCCCATGATGTGATTGTGTTCCCGTGTTGAGCCGCCTCTTCGCTAATCGCTTCCCATTATACCAGAGTCATCCTGCCAGGTCGAGCGAAAGGGACAAATGGAATTTTGAAAGTTCCTCTCCCATGTGTCTACGAATGTTGTCAGCGCAGCGTAATACTCGCGTGAAATAAGAAGTATTTCAGATCGCGTGTGCCAGGGCTATGCAAGTGACCTCTAAAGCCGGAAGATCGGAGCGTTTCTGATTGCTTCGAGCGTAGTATCTCAAAGCCTATCTTTTAAGAAGGAGTTAGCATGTTCCATCACGTCAAGGAGTTGCAGTTCAACGCCCGTGTGTCTGGCCCTGATCCCCGCTTTGCCACCATGCTGTTGGAGCAATTTGGAGGGGCCAACGGTGAATTGTCAGCCGCGATGCAGTACTTTACCCAGGCGTTCGCCGCCCGCCAGGCCTTTCCAGATAAGTATGATCTCTTGATGGATATTGCCACCGAAGAGTTCAGTCACCTGGAAATCGTGGGCGCTACCATCACTATGCTATTAACTGGCATTAATGGCGAGTTAAAAGACGCAGCTGACCAAAGCGACCTGATGCGGCTGCTTAAGGGCAAGAGTGAGAAGGAGCAGCTTATTCAGGAGGCTGCAACCAATCCGCAGTTTCTCGCCATTTCAGGTGGTGGCCCGACAGTGACGAATAGCGCAGGGCGTTCCCTGGTCGAGCGCATATATCCATGCAAATGGTGATCTCACTGTCGACCTGCGCTCCGATATTGCAGCCGAGTCGCGGGCCAAGATCGTGTATGAGTACCTGTTGCAGTTTACCGATGATCCTTTAGTCAGGGAAAGCCTCAATTTCCTGATGACACGCGAAGTCGCTCATATGCAGATGTTCACAGCTGCCCTTTCCACCATTCAGCCTAACTTCCCACCGGGTGTCCTGTTAACTGATCCGCACTACACCCACCTCTACTTCAATATGTCCAATGGACGCAGCGTGCGCGGGCCGTGGAATCAGGGGCAGGGTCCGTGGGGGCCTGGACAGAGCTGGGAATATATCGCCGACCCCGTACAGGAAGTGATGCAGACGCAGGGCAACACGCAGGTGCAGGTGAAGGGGACGAACGTCACAGATCAGGAAGTGATCCAGGCCAACAAGCAGCTTAGCCAGCAGAAGAGCCAGGAAGTGAACCAGGCCGTCGCGAAGAATCAGAATCCATGGGGTTTTTCCGGCCAGCCGTAGTCGTAGTTGACCGGAATCCGTAGGGGCGATGCCTTGTGCTCGCCCGTCGTAAGCGGATTGAATCTAATCACCGCGGGCGAGCACAAGGCATCGCCCCTACGGCATTTCCGGGGATGGAGACCCGGTCTGGTTTTCGGGAGGTCTTTGTGTCAGTAAACGAACAGGATGCAATGCTATCGGGCAGGCAGATAGAGGGAACAGGTGGGGCAGTCGATGTAACTGCTGTGTTCGTGGAGTACTATACGGACCCACTCTGTTCGTGGAGCTGGGCTTTCGAGGCGCAGTGGCGGCGCTTACGCTACGAGTGCGGCTCGCGGCTTGGTTGGCGCTACCGCATGGGCGGCTTGATCGCCAACTGGCGCAATTATGAGGACCCGCTCAACGACATTCGCCTTCCGGCACAGATGGGGCCGCAATGGTTTGAGGTGGGTGAGCTAACCGGGATGCCACTGGACGCTCGTCTCTGGCAGGAAGACCCACCGTCCTCGTCATACCCGGCCTGTGTTGCCGTGAAAGCTGCCCAACGCCAGGGACAGGCCGTGACGGAGGCATACCTGCGTCGACTGCGTGAGGCGGTGATGATGGAGCGCCGCAATATCGCCCGCCAGGATGTCTTGCTGGCAGTAGCTCGTGAGACTGCTCAAATGAGCAACTTTGATCTCGACCAGTTCCGCAACGATCTCAGCATGCCCGAAACTCTGGATGCCTTTCGCCAGGACCTGCGCGATGCCGCCTACCACGACATAGGCCGCTTCCCCACGCTGCTTCTCCATTCGCAGAATGGCCGTGGTTTGATACTGGTCGGGTATCGGCCTTATGAGGCACTCTGTGAGGCAGTGGAGCATCTGGCACCTGGCTTACGTCAGTGTGCCCAGATGTGCTCAGAGGATCTCGCCGTTGCCTATGTAACGCATTGGGGACATGTGACTGCGCGCGAACTGATGGAGGTCAGCGGCGGTGAGGTCACAGAGGTTGCACGACTCCTGAACTTCCTGGTTGAGCGAGGGATGCTGGCACAGGCTAGCGACCTCCAGAGCGAGGTACCCATTTATAGACCTGTTTCATAGAGTCAGTTTACTGTCTCAAAGCGAAGGCCTGGGGAGACCGAACCGCCCGGGAGACCCCTTGCGGGTCTCCTGGTTACATACTGGTTAGAGCCTGCGTGTTAAAGCTATCAGCATATGTGACCTGTAATGAAATTTAACAACCAGGATCGGGAACTGGCATGAGATGAGACGAAAGGAACAGGTAATGAGCAATCGCGTAGAAGCCCTGCTCGGTCAGATGACCATTCAGGAAAAAGTTGCCCTGCTGGCCGGAACCAATGGCTGGTATACCGTGCCAGTGGAACGACTGGGGATTCCATCGTTGAAGATGACCGATGGCCCGAATGGCGCTCGCGGAGCCGGAGGTTTCACGACTGGAGTGAAGACAACCTGCTTCCCGGCGGAGATTGCGCTGGCCTCGACATGGAATCTGGACCTGATTGAGCGCACCGGCAAGGCCCTGGCGCGGGAGGCGAAGATGAAGGGGGCGCAAATATTGCTGGCTCCCACCGTCAACATGCAGCGGTCGCCACTGGGCGGACGCAATTTTGAGTGTTTCTCCGAAGACCCTTATCTGTCCGCACGAATGGCAGTTGCCTATATCAGGGGCCTGCAAAGTGAGGGCGTCGGTGCTTCTGTCAAGCATTATGTCTGTAATGATGAGGAGTCCGAGCGTACTACCGTTAGCTCCGAGGTGCGCGAGCGGGCGCTGCGCGAAATCTATTTGCCGCCATTCAAAGCTGCCGTATGTGAGGCCCAATCGTGGACGGTCATGGCCGCCTACAACAATGTGAACGGCGTTCCTGCCACAGAAAATGCATATTTGCTTACAGGGATTTTGCGGGACGAATGGGGCTTTGATGGAGTCGTTGTCTCTGACTGGTTTGAGGCCGTCAAGAGCACTGCCGCTTCCGTCAATGCCGGGCTTGATCTGGAGATGCCGGTGCCTCGTTGGCGTGGGGAGCAACTGCTGCGGGCTGTCGAGGCGGGATCGGTCGCACAGGCAACCATTGATGCCAGCGTGCGCCGCATCTTACAGATGATAGAAAAGGCCGGTCTCTTCGAGCATTCACAGCAGGCGCCGGAAGAGGGGACTGACCTGCCCGAACAGCGCGCTCTGACACGAGAAGCGGCTGCCGAAGGTATTGTCCTGCTCAAAAACGAACGTCAACTCCTTCCCTTACAGAACGAGCATCTTAGCTCGATTGCCATGATCGGCCCCAATGCGCAGGTGGCGCAGATTATGGGTGGTGGCAGCGCACAGGTCAATGCTCATTACGTTGTGACGCCCTTTGACGGTATTGCCACCCAGGCGGGAGAGCGGGTAAGCGTGCGCTACGAACAGGGCTGCACCAATTTTCGCCTGCTGCCCTTGCTCGATAGCGCACAGCTTCTCGCTGGTACGCAGGGCAACGAGCAGGGTTTCCACCTCGAGTACTTCAATAACAACGATCTGAGTGGTACCCCTGTTTACCGCGAGATAAGAACAAGCTCAGAATTAATGTGGTTCGATGCATTGCCTCAAGGGGTCAACGGGCAGCAGTTCTCGGTACGCGCTACGGCTCGCTACACGCCTCAAGTTAGCGATGCCTACCTCTTCGGGCTGATTAGCGCCGGGCTGAGTCGTTTTTCCATTGATGAGCGGGAGGTGATCGATAACTGGACGCAGCAGACGCCGGGACAGGAATATTTCGGCATGGGCAGTGCAGAGGTGCAGGCCTCCGTCACCCTTGAGGCGGGACATAGTTACCTGCTCGCTCTCGAATTTGCTCGCAAGGATTCTACCCCACTTGCGGCGATGCGCCTGGGCTGCCTGCCTCCCGTTCCTGCCGATGCTCTGGAACGAGCGATTCAGCTTGCCGCCTCCTCGGATGTCGCTATCGTCTGTGTGGGCTTTGGGGGAGAATGGCAAAGCGAGGGCTTTGACCGGCCCACTATGGAGTTGCCGGGTCGGCAGAATGAACTGATCGAGCGTGTGGCAGAGATCAATCCCCGCACAATTGTCCTGCTCAACACCGGTTCCCCGATCACGATGCCCTGGCTAAAGAAGGTGGCGGCAGTGGTGCAGGCATGGTACCCCGGCGAGGAATGTGGCAACGCCATTGCCGATGTGCTCTTCGGCAAGACCAATCCTTCAGGCAAGCTGCCCCAGACCTTCCCGGTGCGCGTGCAGGATAATCCCGCCTATCTCAACTTCTCCCCTGAGAATGGCAAGGTTTACTATGGAGAAGGACTCTTCATCGGCTATCGCTACTATGACAGGAAAGAAATCGCGCCGCTCTTCCCCTTTGGCTTTGGTCTCTCCTACACGGCCTTCGACTATGATTCCTTGCGATTGAGCGCTCAGGAAATCGGCCCGGATGACACCCTACAGGTCTCGGTTGACGTGACCAACACGGGCCAGCGAGCGGGGCAGGAGGTGGTGCAGGTGTATGTACGGGACGTGAAATCGCGCTTGCAGCGACCGGACAAAGAACTCAAAGCCTTTGCCAAAGTGTCGCTTGAGCCGGGCGAGCGCAAAACAGTGACACTTTCGCTTGGCCGTGATGCGCTGGCCTACTATGATGACCTCGCTCGCGCATGGGTGGCTGAAGCCGGAGCGTTCGAGGCGCTGGTTGGCGCGTCCTCACGTGACATCCGTGCCAGCGCGTCGTTCACACTGACTGCTACGAGTCGTTTTGACAGTTCTCCAGCAAAAGCGCAAGCATGATCGGAACGAGAAAGGGATAAACGATGGAATATACTTTCCCCACCGGATTTCTCTGGGGAACGGCAACCGCGGCCCATCAGGTAGAGGGCGGTAATGTCTACAACGATAACTGGGTGATGGAGCACGTCCCCGGCACCCCCTATGTCGAGTCTTCGGGCGATGCCTGCGACCACTATCACCTCTATCGCGAGGATATCGCCATGCTGGCCGAGCTGGGCTTCAATCTCTATCGCTTCTCGCTGGAGTGGTCTCGTATCGAGCCGGAGGAGGGAGAATTTTCCCAGGCGCAGCTTGAACATTACCGGCGCATGCTGGCGACATGTCACGAGCAGGGCATCACGCCAATGGTCACTTTTCACCATTTCACCTCGCCGCGTTGGCTGGCTGCTCAAGGTGGTTGGGAGGCGCAGCAGACGGCGGACAAGTTTGCCCGTTTCTGCGAGCAGGCGATGGCCCACCTGGGCGACCTGATGCCCCTGGCCTGCACGCTCAACGAGGTCAACATCGGGCCGCTCATTGGGGCTATGAGGGGAAAGAGCATGAGCACTGATCACGCGCAGCCCTGGTTTGCGGAGGCGGCGCGCCGGGTCGGCAGCGATGCTACGCATTTCGTCCCATTTTTGTATGCTGATGTTCAGCGCGGGCGTGAGACCATTCTGGCGGCGCACCGGCGCGCCGTGGAGGCCATCAAAGCGGGGCCAGGCAACTGCCAGGTCGGGTTGACACTGGCAATGCAGGATATCCAGGCCGGACCGGGCGGCGAGGAGATGGCGGCGCGCATGCGCTATGAACTCTTAGATGTGTACCTGCAAGGGACGCGAGGGGACGATTTTATCGGGGTGCAGACTTACTCGCGCCAGCGTTTCGGCCCGCAGGGTCCGCTAGGGCCGGAAGAAGGGATAGAAATCACGCAAATGGACTACGAGTTCTGGCCAGAAGCGCTCGAAGCGACGATCCGTTACGCCAGTAAGGCAACGGGCCTGCCCGTGGTCGTGACGGAAAATGGTATTGCTACGGAGGATGACACTCGCCGCATTGCTTACGTCGAGCGAGCACTACAGGGAGTGGCTGCCTGCCTGCGTGAGGGTATCGACGTGCGCGGCTACACCTACTGGTCTGCCTTCGATAACTTCGAGTGGCAGGCGGGCTATCATCCCAAATTTGGCCTCATCGCTGTCGACCGCCAGACACAGCAGCGCACCGTCAAACCCAGCGCTCGCTGGCTCGGCAGTATCGCACAGGCAAACAGTATGTTGTGAGAAATTGGCTTGAATATGTCATTGTGAGTGCAGCGAAGAATATCAGGCATCTACTGCCAGCCCGGATTGGAGACATTTGTGATCGAAAGACCTTTTTTACAACTTAACTCTGATACTAAGCCGCGTACCTGGCTGGGTGCAAATTTCTGGTCACGAGTTGGCGGGCCGCTGATGTGGCGCACACCTGATGTGGATGTCTGGCGTGACGAACTACGTGTTCTGCGCAAGCATGGTTTGAACGTCACACGCTCATTTTTCTACTGGCCGGACTTCATGCCCGCGCCCGATACTATCGATGAGACATATGTTGCGCGGTATGGTCAATTTCTGGACCTCTGTCAGGAGGTCGGCATTGCTACGATTCCCACATTTATCGTCGGTCACATGTCCGGCGAGAACTGGGATGTAGCCTGGCGAGGCGAACGCAATCTCTACTCTGATGGCTGGATGCTTGCCCAGCAGGCGTTTTTCATTCGAGAAACGGTCAGCCGCTTCAAAGACCATCCAGCAGTAGCGGGCTGGCTGCTTTCCAACGAGGTTCCGATCTATGGAGGGCAGACGACGCCGGAGATGGGTCGTAGCTGGGCGCAGCTTCTGGTGCAGGCGGTGCGTGCTGCCGGGGCCAAACAGCCGGTATCGACCGGTGACGGTGCCTGGGGCATCGAGATGACGGGCCGGGACAACGGCTTCCGCCTGCGCGAGATTGCGCGTACCGTTGACTTTCTCGGCCCGCACGTCTACCCGCTGAGCAATGACCTGGTGCGCCAGCATCTCACGGCGGCCTTCAACTGCGAACTCTGCCACGTGGGAAAACCCGTCGTGCTGGAAGAATTTGGCGTCACCACCGATTTCACCTCGGATAAGCACGCGGGCGACTACTACCGGCAGGTGCTGCATACCTCCCTGCTGGCAGGCACAGTCGGCTGGATTGCCTGGAACAACACCGACTTTGACCTGAGCCATCAGGACCCCTATCGCCATCATCCTTTTGAACTCCATTTCGGCATCACGACAACCACTGGTACGCCAAAGGCTCCCCTGCTCGAACTGGAGCAGTTCCGGCAGGTGCTGGACAAGATTGATATTACACGCTGCCACCGCTCGCCCACGGATGTTGCCGTCATCATCTCCTCGTATTTTGATACCGATTACCCCTTTACCTCTCAGGTCGAACGGCAGGCGATGCGTGACATTCTCCTGCAATCCTATGTCGTGACGCGAGAAGCCGACACGGGCGCGGCCTTTGTACGCGAACTGGATGGCGTCCCACAGGCACAGCTGATCCTGGTACCATCGACGAAACAACTCACTGGCCCGACATGGGAAGAGCTTGAGGCGCGAGCGATAGAGGGAGCAACCATCTACGTCTCCTACTTCCCTGGCGCGGTTCCCGTCCATCGCGGTCCCTGGCACTCGTTCTTCGACAAGTTCTTCGGCATTGAACACCAGCTTAGCTATGGCCTCGTCAATGCTGTCGAGGACACTATCGTCACGTTTTCCTTTAACAGCAATTTCGGCAGTATCGCGGCTGGAGAGCAGCTGTCCTTTGTCGCGGCGGGCAATGAGAACGGGCGAGCGTTTCTCCCCTGCATCCCGACCTCGGCACGGGTCATCGCCACCGATGCACATGGCAATCCCGCCCTGCTGGAACGCGCAACAGGCAAGGGCAAAATCGTCCTCTGCACCTACCCGCTTGAGTACTTTGCCGCCTCGCGTCCCAACGCCAATCCCGACGATACCTGCCAGCTTTACCAGGCGCTAATTCGGCTGGCAAACGTCGAACTGCCGGTGACCGTGGATAACCCGCGAGTGCTGGTCGACTCGCTTGTCGCCGACGATGGCACGCGCTTCGTCTGGTTCATCAGCGAGGCCGATCAGCCACTGACAGTTACTCCCAATAGAAGTGACGCAACAGGGTTTGTCGATGTGGTAACAGGCGAAGACGCTCAAGGTACAATCGCATTACCGGCGTTCGGCGTGAAGGTCTATCGAGTTGTGCAATGAGCTAAAAACAGAAACAAGTATACAGATTTCTCAAAAAACTCTTCTAATTTAAGAAATCTCTACAATTAAAACTATTAGAAACAGCTTAGAAAATCTCTTAGTTAGGACGAATAAGACCTTTAACATTGACAAATACAAATTGACGTGCTACTTATGTAACTAGTACCAGAAGCATATATATTGTTGAGTCAGTAGAAAAGCTGTAGAGTGGAAGTGAAAAACTCTTCTGGCTCCAGGTCAATGACTATGGAAAAAACCTTCTCTTACAATGAGCCTGAAGAGCATAGGAAGAGAGAACTGACCATGAAGGGAAAGTTTAGCAGGAACCGTGATTTGAGAATGGCAGTTTTCGGCGGTATCAGGTCAAATTTCATTTTGCCAGTGAGTGAGAACGTTACCGTGAGCGGTTTCAAGCTGATTTAACATCAGAAAAATTGCAGTGCTCAACATGCCCTGGCAACGAGATTGACTATACCAGACTCCCTTCCAGCTACTTCACTTCCTCCATTTACTGCTGCTGGCTTCGTAGGGTAGTAGTTGCTTCATAGTTGCCTTCCATAGGATTGGCTTGTCCCGTATGTTGTTTGCCTGAAGGGGCTTTGGCCCTCTTGAGAGGAGCGTAGTTCGAGGGAAGTTAGAGAAGGAGTTGCATTGCGCCTTCTACATATGGTTGTGGTTGGCTTTTGCAAAGTGATGCATGTGGAGCCGCATAGCTCTGATGCGAGTATTGTTTCTTTCACAGGTGTAGGGACAGTTTTTACGTCGTAGTAGGTAGTTCTTTCAGGTCAACGGTAGATCTGCTTATCCAGGAGGATTACGTATGTTTCTTGGCTCCTTATCTTCAGCTTTTAAGACAAGAACCAGGACGGGGGGGGTACTGCTTTCGCTGCTGGTAATTCTGGCTCTTGCACTCGCTGCCTGTGGTAGCGGTTCCTCTTCAAATAACAGCACCTCGCAGAACTCAGTTCTCACGCTCTCGGTTGGTCCGAATGGCGCGTTTTCAGAGAACTTCAACCCGTTTGTCGTTGCCAGCGTCAATCCTGGCGCACGCGGCATGATCTTCGAAACGCTGCTGTTCTTCAACTCGATGGATGGGTCAATTCATCCCTGGCTGGCATCGAGCTATCAGTTCTCCAGTGATGCCAGGTCCATCACGTTCCATCTCCAATCGAACGTGAAATGGTCTGATGGAAAGCCCTTCAGCAGCGCCGATGTCGTTTACACGCTCAATGCGTTGAAGCAGTACCCGGCTCTGGACACGAGTGGACTCTGGAACTACATCAATACTGTCAGCGCCCCCGATGCCAGCACTGTGACGGTCACCCTCAAACAGGCGTATACCCCCATTCTCTGGTACCTGGGAGGTCAGACCTGGATCGTTCCGCAGCACCAGTGGAGCACTGCTGGCGATCTTTCCAAGTTCACGAACCCGAACCCGGTTGGGACAGGCCCCTTTACACTCAAGTCCTTCAGTTCGCAGTTGATCGACCTGGTCAAAAATCCGAACTACTGGCAGCCTGGCTTGCCAAAGGTGTCGGAACTGCGCTACCCGGCGTACAATACAAATACGACAGCCGAGTTACAGCTTGATCAGGGTAATCTTGACTGGATCGGCCTGTTTACGCCCAATGTTCAGCAGACGTATGTGAGCCGCAACCCATCCACCAACCATTACTGGTTCCCACCTACCAGTTTGGTGATGTTCTACATGAACCTGACCAAGTCTCCTTTCAACAACCTGGCTGTACGACAGGCAATCAGCATGGCTATCAATCGCCAGCAGCTCACGACTACCGGCGAGAGCGGCTATGAGCCACCTGCCAGTCCGACCGGGCTGATCTTGCCGAACCAGCAGAAGTACCTGAATCCAGCCTATTCTGGCACGAGCTTTAGCGTTGATACCAACAAGGCCAATCAGTTGCTAACAAGCGCGGGCTTCACGAAAGGCTCCAATGGCATCTATGTTGACAGGAGCGGTAAGCAGCTGAGTTTCAACCTCGACGTGGTCACAGGTTGGACCGACTGGGTCACCGATTGCCAGATCATCGCCAGCAGCCTCAAGACTATTGGCATGAATGTCAACGTGAATGCTATCTCGTACAACGCCTACTACAGCGCGTTGCAGTTGGGCAACTTTGATACGGCCATCTCCTGGACGAGCACTGGCCCCAGTCCCTTCTTTACGCTGGATGCCTTGTTGGATAGCAAGTACACGGCGCCGGTCGGCCAATCTGCACCCACGAACTGGGAGCGCTGGAAAAATTCGACAACGGACAGCTTGTTGAATCAATATGCCAGTACAACCAATACCAATGCACAGACGCAAGCGATGTACGGCATAGAGAAGATCATGGTTGAGCAGGTACCTGCTATTCCGCTGGTCTACGGGGCAAACTGGAATGAGTTCAGCACGGCAAAATTCACGGGCTGGCCATCATCCAGCAACCCGTATGCCATGCCCGCTCCATTCCAGTATCCAGATTCAGAGATTGTGGTGTTGCACTTGCAGCCCTCTTAGCCAGCAGGCACAGATAAGGGGCTTTGACCCCACCACAGTTGGCTGTTCTACGGCAAAGCGGGGAGAGATGATCTTCTGTTTCATCTCTCCCTGGCGGCCCAATCGCATCGATCAAGCAATAGCTGGACGCGACGCCAGAAGAGAAGCCGCTGGTTAGAACTCTCTAGTCATGGCGTTTGCTCGATAGAAGGAGTAATGAGATGCGCCAATTGCTACGCCGTATCCTCTTTTACATCGTCGCCCTGTGGGCATCTGTGACCATTAACTTTTTCATTCCCCGCCTGGCTCCCGGTAACCCGGCAGAGGCGCTGATGGCTCGTTTTCAGGGCAAACTCAATCCAGCGGCGCTGCATGCGCTGGAAATTCAGTTTGGCATTACCAACGAGAGCATCTGGCTGCAATACTGGCAATATCTGGGCAACCTGTTGCATGGGAATCTAGGTCTCTCCATTACCTATTACCCCACTTCCGTCGCCCAGGTGATGTCGCAGGACCTGCCCTGGACACTCGTGTTGGTAGGTGTCGCGGTGGTAATAAGCTTTATTCTGGGAACCTTGATCGGCATGGTCATTGCGTGGCGGCGTGGTTCGCTGCTCGATTCCGCTTTACCGCCCTTCATGATCCTGTTCTCCGCCGTACCCTACTTCTGGCTGGCTTTAATTTTGCTCTACATTCTCGGCTTCAAGCTCAATCTGTTACCGCTCAGTGGCGGCTACAATACGAATGTCAGTCCGGGATTGAATGGAGATTTTATCGCCAGCGTTATCAGCCATGCCATTCTGCCAGCCCTGACCATTGTCGTTGGTTCGATTGCCGGCTGGATGCTGGGCATGCGCAATACGATGATTACCACTCTTACTGAGGACTACGTACTGATGGCCCAGGCCAAAGGCCTGCCAGATCGCGAGGTGATGTACCGCTACGCGGCTCGCAATGCTATCCTGCCCAATATCACCGGCTTTGCCCTCGCCCTCGGTTTCGTCGTTGCCGGGTCGTTGTTCACCGAGATGGTCTTTTCCTATCCCGGCATTGGCTATGCCCTCTTGCAGGCCGTGCAGAACTCGGATTACCCGCTGGTACAAGGGATTTTCCTGGTGATTGCGATTGCCGTGCTGGCTGCAAACTTTCTGGCCGATCTGGTCAATACCGCTCTCGACCCTCGTGCCCGTTAGCATTAGAACAGGAAGGAACCATAACCTATGACAACACAATCTCCTTCACCTCAGCCGCCCTGGTCAGAGGATGAGCATAATGCCGATCTGCCCGGTCAGAGCACGGTCGAAGTAAACGATATCGCCCCTCAGGTCACGGAGCCGGTGGATGAAAAAGCTATGGCCGCCGTCGATGCTCCGGTCGCGAGCGGTGGCGCTCTTGCTGCGCCCATGCCAGGCGCCGGTGGTTTCGCCTTTGCGACGGTTGGCGGACGGCTGGCCGATCTGTGGAACAACCTGACACGTAATCGCAAGGCTGCCTTTGGCCTGGCTATCGTTGCCCTCTTTGTGCTGGTAGCTATCTTTGGCCCCATTGCTCTGCATCACGATCCCAACGCGCTTTCTTCCGATACCTTGCGGCCTCCTTCGGCGGCGCACTGGTTAGGCACCACGCAGACGGGCCAGGATGTCTTCAGCCAGGTCATCTACGGCACGCAGGCCTCGGTCTTCTGGGGCTTTCTGACCGGTATCCTCGTGACCATTCTCTCGGTGGCCGTCGGCCTGACGGCTGGCTACTTTGGCGGCGTGGTCGATGAGGCGCTCTCCCTGGTGACCAATATCTTCCTCGTGCTGCCTGGCCTTCCACTGGCCATTGTGCTAGCCTCCTTTATTCCCGTCAGAGGCCCGCAAACGGTCGCAATTGTGCTGTTGATTACCAGTTGGGCCTGGGGTGCCCGTGTCTTGCGCGCCCAGACGATGACCATGCGCAATCGCGATTTTGTCGAGGCCGCTCGCTCCAACGGGGAAAGCGCCTTTCGCATCATCTTCTTTGAGATTTTTCCCAACGAGATTGCCCTGGTAGCGGCTGGCTTCGTCGGCACGGTCACCTACGTCATCCTGGCCGAAGCGGGCCTGGAATTTATCGGTCTGGGCAATGTCACTACTGTCAGCTGGGGTACCATGTTCTACTGGTCGCTCAACAACGATGCGCTGCTGCTGGGTGCCTGGTGGTGGTTTGTCCCGCCCGGAGTCTGTATCGCCCTGCTGGGCGCGTCCCTGGCGCTCATTAACAACGGCATCGACGAGATCGCCAATCCCAAGCTGCGTACCGAACGCAGACCGAAGGCGCTCAAAACAGTAGAGCAAGCTCCTCAAGAACAGAAGGCGGTGGTCGCATGATGCAGTTTCCAGATACCGACAAGAAGAGTCGTATGGAGACGAACCTGCTGTTGGAGGTCAAAAACGTCTCGGTGGATTACATTGCTGGCAGTGGCGTCGTTCACGCCGTTAACGATGTCAGCTTCAGCTTGAATCGCGGCGAGATCATGGGGTTGGCCGGGGAGAGTGGCTGTGGCAAATCGACGCTGGCCTACGCCGTGGCCCGCATGCTGCGTCCTCCTGCTTACATTACCGGCGGCCAGGTGATCTACTATCCGCGCTACCGTCTCGATGAGAAGGGCCAGCGTCTGGCTTCCTCGGTCTCCCTGGCGCATAGTAAGCAGCATGCGAAGCATGGCGGCAATGGCGCGAACCGGCAGGCTTCCACCGATGAAGCGTTGGAGTCGGTGGATGTCTTGCAAATGGACGCGGAGGAACTACGCTCCTTCCGTTGGAGCGAACTCTCCATCGTTTTCCAGAGTGCCATGAACGCGCTCAACCCCGTCATGACGATTGGCAGGCAGATCACCGATGTGATCAGGGCGCATCGTCCGCAAATGGGACCTGACGAGCGCCATCAACGGGCCGTCGAACTGCTGCGGCTGGTGGGCATCGCTTCTGATCGCATCAATAGTTATCCGCATCAGCTCTCAGGGGGCATGCGCCAGCGTGCCATCATCGCTATTGCCCTGGCGCTCAACCCCGAACTGATTATCATGGACGAGCCAACGACGGCGCTCGATGTGGTGGTGCAGCGTGAAATCCTGACGGAGATCATCCGGCTGCGTGAGGAGTTCGGTTTCTCGGTGATCTTTATCACCCACGACCTCTCGTTGCTGCTGGAACTGGCCGATAAGGTGGCGATCATGTATGCCGGGCGTATCGTGGAAAAGGCGGGCAATCGCGACCTTTACCGGCACCCGCGCCATCCCTACAGCTTCGGCCTGCTGCACTCGTTCCCGTCGCTGCGCGGGCCGCGTACGCAGGCAGGAGGCATTCCTGGTTCGCCGCCGGATTTGCGCGCCATTCCGTCGGGCTGCCCGTTCCATCCTCGCTGCCCCTTCCGTTTCAGCCCCTGCCCGACGGACAGACCCGAGCTGGAGCCTTCGACGGCAGAAACGCCGGAGCAGCTGGTGGCCTGTCATCTCTATAATGCGAAATACCGTCCCGAAGGACCGCCGACACAGGAGCAACTTGCCGAAGGCTATCGCAAGCTGTTAGAAAGGAGCCGACTCCGATGAGTGTTTCCGCTCAACATGCCAGACCAACCGGGACGCGGCAGGAGGGTACGCCGGTATTGGAGGCCGAGCACCTGCGCAAGGTCTTTCCGATCAACCAGTTCAATCCGTTTGCCACCACACTGGGCGTTCACGCGGTGGAAGATACCTCCTTTATCCTCTACGCCGGACGCGTGACGGCGCTGGTGGGAGAAAGCGGCTCGGGTAAGACGACGATTGCTCGCATGCTGGCCGGGATCTATCCGCCGACGTCTGGTACCATTCGCTTGCTGGGCCAGCCGATCAACTTGAAGAGAGGAAGACAACTGCATGAGTTCCGTCGGCAGGTGCAGCTTGTCTTCCAGGACCCCTTTAGCTCGCTCAACCCGGTGCATAATATCCAGTATATTCTCAGCCGCCCACTGCGCGTCTTTGGTCATGCTCATGGCAGCGCCGACGTGTCAGCGCGTGTGATGGCTTTGCTCCAGCGCGTGAGCCTGCTGCCGGCCGATCAGTTCATTCAGAAGTACCCGCACCAGCTCAGTGGTGGTCAGCGCCAGCGCGTCTCCATTGCCCGTGCGCTGGCGGCGGAGCCGGATGTGCTGCTGGCCGACGAGCCGGTTTCCATGCTTGATGTCTCTATCCGCTTGCAGATCCTCAATCTGCTGCTGCGGCTCAAAGAGGAAGAGCGGCTGGCGCTGCTCTACATCACGCACGACATCGCCAGCGCGCGCTACTTTGCCGATGAGACGCTGGTCATGTATGCCGGGCAAATGGTCGAAGGCGGGCCAAGCGAGGAGATTACCCAGGCTCCCGAAACACCCCTATACCCAGCTGCTGCTCTCTGCCGCCCCTGACCCCGACCGGGTGGATACCGAAGGAGGCTTGAGGAAGCTGCCTGAGCGGCGCGGTGAAATTCCCAGCCTCATTAACCCGCCGGGCGGCTGTCGCTTCCACCCGCGCTGCCCACATGCTATGCAGGTCTGCAAGGAGCGCTTCCCGTTGACGACAGATCTAGGCAATGGGCACTGGACGAACTGTTTCCTCTATGGCGATGGAGGCAGAGCGTACCAACGGGTGCCATTGGCCGACTCTGCTGCGCCGGTATCACCTGCCGCAGTACAACCCCAGAGCGCTTCCAGTAATGGAACAGGTCAGGGGAAGGCTTGAGCGGAGAGAAGGAAGTATGGCAGGGAAACGCGGGGTCACAATCAATGATATCGCACGCTTAGCCAACGTGTCGAAGGCGACGGTTTCTCGTGTCTTGAATCACAAACCGGATGTGGATGTAGAGACTCGCGAACGCGTTCTGCGCATTGTGGAGGAGCAAGGCTTTGTCCCAAGCATCGTTGCAGCTGATCTGGCAGGCAGGCGCAGTCGGCTCATCGGCGTGCTGGCTCCTCCATTTACCTGGCCGATGCTGCCCGATGTCATGCGCGGGGTCGCGGAAGCCGTCACCCAGACGCCCTTTGAACTCGTGCTCTACACCATCAACGACTCTATGCGCGATCAGGACCGCAGCAGGCTCATTGAGCATATCCTGGCGTCCAAGCTTACGTCCGGCTTGCTGGCGATTTTCCCTGGCCCGGTTGCTCAATACCTGGTCCGGCTCTATAATCAACGTTACCCGGTCGTCATGATCGACGACCAGACAGTACCAAAAGATATTCCCTGGCTACGATCGGATAATGTGGGTGGAGCGTATGCTGCCGTGCAGCACCTGATCCAGCTCGGCCATCAGCGCATCGCGCATATCCAGGGACCGATGGGGTATCTTGTCTCACAAGAACGCCATCAAGGGTATAGCCAGGCACTGCGTGAGGCAGGGTTGACGCTTGAGCCTGATCTGGTGGTGGAAGGGGATTTTCAGATGATGGGCGGGCGTGCTGGCGCGGCAAAGCTCTTTGCCTTGTCGTCGCAAAAACGCCCGACCGCCATTTTTGCCAGCAGCGATCTGACAGCCTATGGAGTGCTCGCGGCTGCCGAAGAGTACAATATCCGCATTCCTGGCGATATGGCGCTGGTCGGCTTTGATGATCTACCGCTTTCTCCATACATTCACCCACCTCTGACAACGGTACGACAGGAATTTGCTGAAATGGGGCGGCGCGGCATCGAACTGCTACTCTCCATGATTGAGGCTCCTGGCCCCTCCTTCAGAGAAGAGAGTAACGGCAATGTTTCAATACCGGCTTCTCAGACC
This sequence comes from uncultured Chloroflexia bacterium, assembly GCA_963736995.1. GTDB lineage: Bacteria > Chloroflexota > Ktedonobacteria > Ktedonobacterales > Ktedonobacteraceae > CADDYT01. Next base: position 387,658 of record CAVTRB010000001.1, on the reverse strand, counting down.
GAGGAAGGAACCGGGACAATAGACGCCATACGGTCTGTTGCAGGCGAGGGCAAGCCTGTCCACCTTGCCCTACCCACTCGTCTGGTGGTACGTATCTCCTCCGGCGCTCCACCTGTTGAGAGTAGCATTGCTGATAGAGTGCATGCAAGCAAACAGGGTTGATGAATTGGATGCGTCCAATTCATCAACCCTGTTTGCTTGCATGCACTCTATCATACTGATCTGCCACTGTTGTTGCCTCCTTACATGACCTGAACTAAAAGAGATACACATTCCCCGGTTCGAGGGAAACCGCACGCGAAAGGTAGACCTCATATCCCTGTGCTTGCAAACGTTGCTGAACCGTCACGGCCTCGCTCAGTGTCGCGAATGGCGCGAAAAGCGTTGGCCCGCTGCCCGAGAGGCGTACAAGCGGTGCGCCTGCCAGCAACATGGCCTCTCTGGCCTGTGCGACTTCTGGATAGTGTTCCAGAACGCCGCGTTCCAGCCCGTTATGCAGGTCCTGTGGGCGTGGACTGCGACCTTCTATCAGGGCCGCGACAACAGCCTGACTATGCGAGTCGTCGGTATAGTCGCTTGCCGACAGGTTGCGGAAAACGGCTGCGGTGGAGATGCCAATGGCGGGCTTCAGCAGGAGCAGCCAGCGCATTGAGGCCGGGAGATGGGCAGCCAGGGGCTGCACTCGTTCACCGCGTCCTTTACAGAGGGCCAACCCACCCGTGAGGAAGAATGGCACATCCGAACCCAGCGCAGTTGCCATCTCCTGTAGGGACAATCCCTTGTGGTTGCCCGCCGATCCCTGCTCGCCCTCAGACTCCTGGTTGCCTGTCGGCAGGTGCCACCAGCGTTGCAGCGCAAGCAGAACAGCGGCGGCGTCGCTGCTTCCTCCGCCTAATCCGGCAGCCATAGGGATGCGCTTGAGGAGTTCGATGTTCACTCCTTGTTCCAATCCCAACTGCTGGCGTACCATTTCGGCAGCGCGTGCGGCCAGATTCGCCGGGCCACTTAGCTCCGGGATGGAACAGACCAGCTGCGCATGGCGCTCCGTGCTGGCTGTGAGGCAGAGGGTATCGTAGAGATCAATCTCCTGCATCACCGTCGCCAGTTCGTGATAACCATCTGCTCTGCGCCCCAGTACATCGAGCGTCAGATTGATCTTGGCATGCGCCCGGATAAAGCAGCCGCTGCTCTTCTCAGGGAGAATACTTCGCTGTGCGTGACTCATGCTCGCATTGTGCCTTGATGGTACATACTTGTCAAGTTTGAGCAGATTTGAGATGACCAGAGTGGGAGGGAAGAGATACTAAATAGCCCGAAATACCTGTAGAGCACACGGGAAAGCTGCGTTATGCTATACTCTTGACGAAACAAATTTTCTAGAACAAAGGACACTATGGATATTATTATTGCCTATTTTTATCCCCTGCACCACCCGGAATTTGTGAAGCGCGATTTTGATCAGATACGCGCTACTGGAGCGAGCGGCATTGTGTATGCCATCCACGAACAAGAGGGGACGCGCTGGCCGCGTGACCTGGAACGAGGCATGCAGCAGGCCCAGGATGCCGGGCTGAAAGTATATCTAAGTCTGGGCCGCTACGGAAACGTGTTTTCCGGGCCGATTCCCATGCCAAGCTGGTACACCTTTCGCCATCCCCGTTCGCGTGTCATGGACAGTAATGGACGCTATCACGATATTTCCTGCTATAACCACGAGTCGTTTCGTTCCTGGCTTTTCAAGGAGATTGAGAAATATCTGCGCGCCTTTCCCATCAATGGTATTTTCATCGATGAGCCGCGAGGAGCCGATATCCCCTGTTTTTGCTCTGTCTGCCGTGCCCTCTGCCCTGATGTCGTTGACCTGCCAGGCTTCCGCCGCCGTTCGATGATCGAGTTTCTGGGCGCGCTCTGTGCGCGTGTCAAGCAGGTAGACGCCCACGCGAAAACCACAGTGGCTATCGTACCCGAAAACCTGAGTCAACTGGACGAACTGGCCGGGCTGCCTCACCTTGACACTGTTGGCTGCCATCTCTTCTGGAAAGTGTTTAAAACAGACGTATCGATGGTGAGTGAGTGGAGTCAGCGCGTTGCTGAGTCAACACGTCGGGCCGGGAAACGCAGCCAGCTCTGGCTGCAAAATTTCAATCTAGATGAAGAGGACGAGGCGCAACTGGAAAGCGCCTTTACACAGGCGGTGGGCGCTGAACCCGACGATATTGGCTGTTATTACTACTGGCGCAATAATGTCAGCCCGGAGCGCGTCTGGCAGAAGACTCATGCGTTGCTACGCCAGGTCCCACGCCGCCAGTTGTACTGGAGATGAAAGTGTATCCAGTGAGACGAGCAAGCAGACGAGCGCAGGTGGCGCCACCTGCGCTCGTCTGCTTGCTCGTCTCGCGGAATATTTAAGGTTTATTTGCGCTGGTCGCTTCCTTTACCTTGCTGTAGACCTCTTCGAGCAGGGTGCGCACGGTTTCGATGCGCTGCTGGATGCTTGTTCTGCTGCCGCTGGCAGGTAGAATGACCGCCTGCATATCAAGGGCGGCGAGGGTGAAAGCATCTTTTTCGTCAAGGTTGCCGCTGACATTCAGCATGCCGGGGAAACGAACTGCTTCGCGTACCGCCCGGTAGTGCAGCAGGTCCTCGATACTGATCGACTCGATATCGCCGGGAAGCTCAAAATCGAAGAGCGCCGCCGTTATGCTGTCGAAAGCTGTCAGGTTGCGAATGAAGGAAGGGTAGAGTTCTCCCTCACGCATGGGAACGGTGACGACGAGGTCAACGTCTTTGGTGGGAACGGCCAGCAGGCGCGCCGGAGCATCAAGCGGCAGGATGATATAACTGACCCCCTGATCTTTCAGGTGTTCAATTTTATCATGGTTTAACTGCTCTCCGCTGCCAGTGATTTGCAGCCCACAGATGACGTTCTCAGCCGCAGCTTTAGCGGCCTCTATGGCCTCTTGCAGGGCATCGAACAGCGCTGTATCCTCGCCGTCCCAGCTAAAGATCACGCTGTCGGCCCCCGCCTTGATCGCAGACTCCGCGCTGCTCGTATCAATAGTGGGCAGAGCAACAATAATGGCGGCGGCTCGCGGTTTGATTTCGGACTTTGATTTACCCAGGAAGCCCATGCCTCCGCCCGCCTGCGCCCGCCGAGCCTGCCTGAACATATCTAACAACTTACTCATCTCTTTTTACGTCTCCTTTATAGCCTCATCACATCACTTAATCAGTCTGTCAGTTTTCTGATAAACGATGATGTGCATTGATTGGTAATGCATGCAAGGCAGTAGTGTAGTTTATTATAGCACTTTCTGGTCAGGTAATCTTCTTTCCATTTGCTTGCCACGTCTTTTCTGGATGGATTATAATGCCTTCGTTATCACTATCAACAAACTGGTTGTGGTGAATATCTATTGAGGTAGAGGCGGAAGTATTTTATGTTGCAAGATGCCATTGATGAATTTATCACTTCGCGCTCCGCACGAGAGCAGGGACGCGGTGGCAATAATCAGAACACGGTGCTGGCCTACCGGAACGATCTCAATCAGTTGCGAGGCTACCTTGAGGGACAGGGCGTCATGGCCTGGTCGCAGGCGACTCAGGAGCATATCGCGGCTTACATACAAAATATGCGTGAGCATCTCGGCTATCGTCCGACGACGATAGCACGCAAACTGGCGGCCCTGAAATCGTTCTTTCGTTCTATGCACGAGCAAGGTATCGTGGAGGTTGATCCGGCGGAAGGATTGGAGACACCACGCGTGCAGAAAGAGCCACCGAACGTTCTCAGCGCTGAGCAGATTCACCGCCTGTTCAATCAGGTGGAGGTGAATACTTCTGCCGGGCAGCGCGACCTCGCTATGCTGCACATGCTCTATGCCACCGGTATGCGTGTCTCTGAGCTGGTCTCGTTAAATCTGGACAATTTCGATGCGGTGAAGTCCACTATCACTTGCACCGGGGGCAATGGGCGCGGTAAACGCGAGCGTGTCCTGCCGCTGCCGGAAATTGCTGTCATCGCTACGCAGCAATACCTGGCAAACACGCGGCCTGTGCTGATCGTTCATCATCCCACTGAGCAGGCGCTCTTCCTGAATCATCACGGTGAACGGCTGACGCGCCAGGGCTTCTGGTTGATCATCAAAGGCTATGCGCGGCAGGCTGGCATCACGTCCATTACTCCACATATGCTGCGCCACTCGTTCGCCATTCACATGCTCAATGACGGCATGGAACTGCGTTCGGTGCAGGAGCGATTGGGCCATGCTCATATTTCGACGACCCAGGTGTACAGTCAGCTAGCCCGTATGAAAACAACTTCTGGCGTTTAGGAGAAACGACTATGCCGCTCTATGATCAGATACTGGAGGCAATGACCGCCATTCAGGCACGTACTTCCCTGAAACCCGCTGTCGCGCTCATTCTCGGCTCTGGACTGGGCAGCCTGGCAGAGGAGATACGCGACGCGACGGGCATTCCTTACGAGGAGATTCCCCATTTTGCCCACTCGACTGTGGCGGGACATGCTGGTCGCCTGCTCATCGGTACGCTGGAAGATGTGCCGGTAGTGGTCATGCAGGGCCGTTTCCACTTTTACGAGGGCTACTCACCGCAGGTCATCACCTTCCCTGTGCGCGTTATGCATATGTTTGGCGCGCAGACGCTCATCGTGAGCAACGCGGCAGGCGGCGTCAACCCAACCTACCATCCCGGTGATTTCATGCTCATTCGCGACCACATCAACATCCCGGGCATGGCAGGAGTCAATCCCCTGATAGGGCCAAATGAAGAGCGCCTGGGCCGGCGTTTCCCCGCGCTGGCCCAGGCCTACGATCCGCGCTTGCGCTCCCTTGCCCGCTCAGTGGCCGACAAATGGCCGGAAATGACACTGCACGAGGGCATCTACACGATGGTGGCAGGACCCAGCTTCGAAACAGGAGCGGAACTTCGAGCTTTGCGCGCGCTCGGTACCGATGCCGTTGGCATGTCAACCGTGCCTGAGGTCGTTGTTGCCCGCCATATGGGCATGCGTGTTCTCGGTCTGAGCCTGATTACTAACACGGCGACGGGCGAGGAAAGCGAAGAGGTCGATCACGCAGGGGTACTGGAAACGGCAAGGGCCGCGCAACCCCTGTTTGTGGCCCTTGTGCGTGGCATTGTCAGTGGTATCGCTAATCTGCCTGCTTGATGGTGATATATACCCAGCCCCAGTTGAAATGTTGTCCATTCCAGTCTGTAATCACTGCTAAGGTATAATGACCGGGCTTAACTGACGGATTGATGGTATAGTTCCAGCTTGCCTGTCCGCTGGAATTACACATGTGTGTCTGTGGAGTAGTGTTGTCAAAGACCAACCCTCCCTGAACTTCACCCGGAAACGGCTGTTGTAAAGCGGTGATTGATCTCGGAATCTGGTAATTGTTTCCCTGGAGTATATCATTGACATTTTTGTCTTTTGTTAACCAGAGTTTGCAAGTAATGCCAGTGGCTCGTAAATTCTTCCCTTGAAATGCGACACCTTTTGATTGGTCTGTCACCTGCGTCTTCGCATTATAGACCGTGCTGCCGTTGGCAGTTTCTATAGAGGCAGAAATGGAAGTGGATGGCACACCCAGTTGAACAGGATGCACTTTCTGCGTTGCTACAGGTGTCGTGCCACCTGTCTTTTGTTGGTTAGTGGTGATGCCAGCCGTTGAATTGGATGATTTTGCCGGAGAGAAATGCACGAAGGCACCGAAGGCAAAGCCGGTAATGAGGCCGGACAGAGCAAAGAGAATAACGGCCAGTATGGCGACTCTCAATGCCTGTGAAGCGTCTGAATTACTACTGGCAGGACTGTAATTTGGTCTCGTTACTGTTTGCATTCTCAGGATTCGCTCTCTTCTCAGGTTTCTCAGATTCTGGTATCTAACATCTTCATACATCTTTTCTTTTCTCCAAAGGATACCATGTTTGCTCGCTCTCCTGTTGAAATAAACCCTCCACTAGCCAAAAATGGCCCCCTTTTCCGCTCCATGATTGAGAATGCACTCTCAGGTTGGTTCAGTCGTGTGGTGAGACTCGTACAGGCGGAAGAAGAGAGCGAAGATCGCGCAGACAACTGCTGTGCCACCGCCGGCGAGGAAGGCAAGCTGTGTCCCTCCTGTCTCTGCCAGCGCGCCGACCAGTAGCGATCCGATGGAGTTGGAACCGGAGAAGATGTAGCTGTAGAGGCCCGCCACACGTCCTTGCAGGTAGCCCGGTGTGGCAAGCTGGATCATGGCGTTCGTATTGGAGGTGTAAAGCGTGTAGCTGATGCCGGTAATGATCAGCAAGACTACGGTGCCAATGACGGTGGTTTGCAGGGCAAGCAGCAGTTCGCTTATGCCAAACCCGGCAGCGGCGGAGAGCAGAATAGGCCAGGTTGCCCGGCCAAGCGAGGCGGAAACCAGCGCACCTATCAGCGCCCCCGCGCCAAAACAGGCGGTCAGCAGGCCAAAAATCTCTGCTCCTCTGTGCAGAGTGTTGCTGGCGACGAGCGGCAGTAGCACGCTGAAGTTGATGCTGGCGGTACAGATAAAGAGGAAGATGGTCAGTGCCAGCCACACTGACATGTTGTGGAAGACGTAGCTGAGCCCCTCGCCAATGCCACGCAAAACGGGCGGTTTCCCATGCCCCTCGATCGGCAGCAACTCATTGACGTGCATAGCGAGCAAGGCGATAATGACGGCTATATAGCTAATGGCATCGATGCTGAAGCAGATGCCAACGCCAAAGGCGGCAATGAGCAGGCCGCCGATGCCCGGCCCGATGATACGGGTGGCGTTCGCCACGCTCGAATTGAGCGCGATTGCATTGGGTAGTTCCTTGCGTCCGACCATCTGAAAGATGAATGCCTGGCGGCTCGGGTTGTTCATAATCAATATCAGTCCGCGTATTGCCGCGATTACATACGCCTCCCACACAGTGACCACGTGGGCGAAGGTCAGTATCGCCATCAAACCACTACATAGAGCAAGCCCGACCTGCGTAACAATAAGTGTCGTGCGATGATCGAGCCGGTCACTGAGAACGCCACCGAAAAGGCCAAGCACCAGGTAGGGGCCGAATTGCCAGAAAGCCAGGGCACCTACGGCAAAGGCCGAGTGCGTCAATTCAAGCACAAGCCAGGCCATAGCCGCGCTTTGCAACCACGTGCCGATCTGTGAGAGAAACTGGCCCGAAAAGTAGAGTCGATAGTTATGATGCTCACGCAGACTTGAAAACGTGCGCCCGCTCAAAAGTTTGCTGAAAGAAGCCCGATTGTGAATTTTCACGTCCTCACTAACTACATGGGATAGCTATATTGTAATCCATTTGATAATAGAAAGTCGAACACAGCTATGAAGCCACGCGGTCCCAGTTCATGAAAACGTTCGGAACAGGTCGCTCAAATCGCTTGCTTTAGCAGCATCATCTAGCAGAGGAGTGACGCCGAAGATTTCCTCAACGGTGCGCAGCGTCGAACTGTGGGTGTAGTGAATGGTGTTGGAATAGCCATGGCCCTTTGCAGCGGGCGAGAGCACAATCATGCCGATGGGGCCGTCGCCGGATGCAGCCTCGTCCCAGGTAATGAAGATCACGCCGCCATCTTTATACGCCGTTGAGTTCATAATCATTGGTATCTGCTGTGAAAGCCAGCTATCGCCCTGCTCGACTGCATTAAAAGATGGAGAGCAGGAGTCATGCATATCATCGCACAGGTTGGGTGTGATGAAGTTGTAGCGCCCCTCGGTGTGGTGCGCCAGATCTGAGGCTAGTTGGGTGAAGGGACGCTCGTGCGCAATGCAGTAAGCTGAATGCGTATTATTGTCATTCGTCACATCGTTAAAGTAAATCATGGGGTTATGTTTGGTGGCATACACTCCACTGTTGGTGAGGGGACATGTCAATCCGCCTATGCCCTCTTCATACGCTTTCCAGGAGATATGCGCATTGTTGAGCAGTGTGACGAGGTGCTGTGTTGTGTTCTGATGATCGATGTAAGGGCCATTGTCGTCGGCGATGCCAAAGTTGGTTCCTGCCTCTAACCAGAGATAATTTGGCAAACTCGGATGATTGTTGGGAGGATTGTAGTACTGCTGCGCGTAGGAAGCCATTGGCAGCAGCGTGTTATTCATATAGGGTGCCGAAGCATTGCCCTTGATCTCTGACCAGTTGTGATTCTCCATCATTATGAGAAAAACTGTTTTTATCGCATGGTTGGTCATTGGCGTGACCGTTCCCACTGTCCCTTCAGTGCTCGTGACAGGAGGTGTAGTGGGGACTGCATTTGAGGAAGGTGTGGGTGTCGCATTGCAACTGGCGAGAAATACTGCCCCGGGCAGAAGGGCAAACAGGATACGAGTAAGTTGGATAGTACGACGTGGCATCATGATCGTTTCTTCCTTATCCAGCAGAACAGCCGGGTCTGCATAGAACGTTGGCTGGTAGTCTCTCTTACTTACGTTACCAGCAGGGTGCAAGCCCGTCGAGGACGAAGATTGCTGCCACTCAGCAACACACTTCTCCTTTCCCTCTCCTTCGTCTCTTTCCTACGTGCCTACCTCCAGCATGGGCTGATCTACCTGCTGGCGAGCGAGCGGCAGCGTGAAACTGAAGATGGTTCCGGCCCCCTCTTCACTTTCTACCCAGATTTTTCCTTGATGACGTTCGATCAGGTCAGCCGCTATTGTCAGCCCGAGGCCGAGACCGGAGACGCTGGACTCCGCTCTCTCAATGCGGTAGAACGGCTCAAACACGTGCGCCTGCTGCTCTTCAGGGATACCGGGGCCGAAGTCCTGCACACTGGCAATCACTGACTGCTCATCGCGTGCCAGCTTCACTATGATCGTTCCGGATTCAGGAGCATACTTGATGGCATTGGTGAGCAGGTTTATGAGTACCTGGCCGATACGCTCCCGATCTCCCTGTACCATTGCATGAGTCTGTCCCTCTTTCACGAGGGTGTGTTGCTCCGTCGTGAGTTGAATATCTGCCATGATCTCTTCCACCAGCTCATCGAAGGCAAAATCGCTTTCGCGCAGCCGCAGCTTTCCGCCTTCCATGCGATTGATGTCCAGTAAATCATCGATGAGACCGGTCAGGCGATTGACCTGCTGATCCATCCTGGCAGCCAGGTTTATGCCCTGCTCATCGCCCATTCGTTCGTAGCGTTTGCCCAGGAGCTGTGAATAGCCCTTCAGACTGGTGATCGGCGTTTTGAGTTCGTGGACGACCATACTGATAAACTCGGCTCTCCTGGCTTCTCGCTCGTCCCTGATGATCTGCTCGCGCACCAGCCGGTCTCGCTCCTGTTCGGCTTTTTTGCGCTCGATGGCGTAGCGAATCAGGCGGTGCAGCAGCTCGCCTTGCAGCATGTCTTTCGTGATGTAATCGTCTGCGCCGGCTTGCAGGGCCTGAATATCGATGTCTCCTCCACCTGCCCCTGTCAGCATAATGATGGGGCGGCTGTACCCATGCTGCCTGGCCTCCTTCAAGAGGTCGATGCCACTGGCTGCTCCCAGACGATAATCCACCAGGCAGATATCATGATCTTCCAGCAGCATATGTGCAAGCCCGCTCATGGGCCGCTGTTCCCACAGTACCCTGTACCGCTTATGCGGCACTTTCGCCAGTACCTTTTGCAGCAGGATATAATCTTCTTCGTCGTCTTCGATGAGCAGAACGACCGTCTGTGCTGTCTCAGTAGCCACCTTTGCCCTCCTCGGGTGGTAGAGTAACGATCTCAAACCAGTATTTGCCAATCATCTGCATGACCTCGATGAGGCGTTCAAATGTTACCGGCTTGGTAATAAACGAGTTGACGCCCAGTTTGTAGGAGCGATAAATGTCCTCCTCTGCTTTCGAGGTGGTGAAGACAACGATGGGAATATCGTTCAAGTCGGGATTGGCCTTGATCTCTTTGAGGGCCTCTCGCCCATCTTTGCGCGGCATATTCAAATCAAGGAGGATGACGCCCGGACGTGGCGCATTCGACGCATCGGTATAGTCCCCGCGATGCAGCAGGTAGTCGAGCAATTCCTCGCCATCGCGCACGCAGTAGAGTTCATTGAGCAGTTTTCCCTGTCGTAGCGCTTTCTGCGTGAGCAGGATATCATCTTCGTCATCATCTGCCATCAAAATCACAATCGTATCCTTTGGTGTCATATGCTCAGTCTTTCTATAGAGCCAGGGCGGAGGCCAGTTCCGCCCTTACAAACGACGTCATGCTATTATTCTATTATTCCTGCTGTTTTCTGGCGAAGCGGCAATGTCACCAGAAATGTTGCGCCTTCTCCAACGCTGCTCCTCGCAGTAATCGTGCCACCATGTCGAGTGACGATCTTGCGCACGACGGCGAGGCCAATACCGGTTCCTTCGTATTCTCCTCTTCCGTGCAGCCGTTGAAAAACGGTAAAAATACGGTCAAGATATTTCTCGTCAAAGCCAATGCCGTTATCCTGGATGGCGATCAGACATTGTTCTTCGCCTGTCTGCTCATCAACCTGCACCTGTGCAGAGACAGATATGACCGGAGGGACATCGGGCCTGTGAAACTTCAGGGCATTGCCGATCAGGTTTTGCAGCATCTGTCGCGTTTGTAAGGGGTCGGCCTCGATGATGGGAAGCTCACCAATCGTGACTGTTCCTCCCGTCGTCTGCACGAGCGTTTCAAGGTCAATGACGACTTCACGTACAATCACGTCCAGATCCACCGGGGAAAAAGGCAGCGCCTTTGTGGTGACGCGAGAAAACGTCAGGAGGTCGTTGATCAGTATCTGCATTCGTGAGGCGGCGTTGCGCATGCGATCAAGATAGGTTTTGCCTTCACCAAGTACGGGGCCGTACTCATCTTCGAGCAGGTTGCCAAAGGCCTGGATTTTGCGCAGCGGTTCTTGCAAATCGTGTGAGGCGACATAAGCAAAATCCTGTAGCTCCTGGTTGCTGCGCTGCAATTCGGTGTTGAGCTGGCGCAGCGCCTCGCTCGACTCGCTCAGGGCAGCAGTGCGCTCGGCCACCATCGCTTCCAGATTCGCATTGAACTCCTGAAGTTGGCGATAGATGCGAACATTCTCCATAGCCAGGGAGACACGGCTAGCCATCTCCTCCGCCATGGCCAGGTCCGTTGACGTGTAGTGACGCTTCGTTTCCGTTGTTACCAGTGTAATTGCGCCGATACTCTTATCCTGCACTACGATGGGAACAGTAATGACGGAAGAGAGGCCGATAGAGCGCGACAGGGCCAACTCTTCCTCGTCTTTCGCGGCGGCAACCAGTATTTCATCGGGAATGTCCGGGTAGAATTCTGATCTCTTGTTACGCAGCACGGCGGCAGTTCCCGTAGGCGCATTCGGGTCATACGGCGTCTTTTCATTCAGTTCATAGGCCCAGGCCACTTTTTCCGGGTCAACATGTGTGATGACCAGTGGGTAAAGCGTCCCGTCCTCCCGGAGCAGGTCGACGCGGCACCAATCGGCCACCATTGGCACGGCGCGTTGTGCTATCTGTACCAGTACCTCCGGGTAATCGAGCGAAGAAACTAGCAGCTTGCCGGCCTCCGTCAGGAAGCGCAAATGCTGCAAGGTACGCCTGAGTTCAGTCACATCGCGATTGACTTCCAGAAATGCCAGAGACTGGCTCCCCGGCTGCTTCAAGGCAACCCAGCGACTATTGACGATGAGTGGGCTGCCGTCGCGCCGGGTATGTTCCAGTTCGCCTTCCCAGGTCTCTCCCTCGCGCAGCATGCGGTCAAGCTCCTGTGGTGGGATAGGGCCATCGGTCTTTAGCAGCTTATGGAGGTTTTGTCCCAGCGCCTCCTGTTCGCTCCAACCATAAAGTCTGGTTGCTCCCTGATTCCAGAACAGCACGCAACCGCCGTTGGCATGGACGATAAAAGCGTCATGAGCGGACTGCATGAGCATTGATTGCCAGTATTCTTGCTGCTCGTTTTGCCAGCGTTCCCTATTCTCAAGAGCCATCTCTTTTTTTGCCCTTTCTACAAGAAAAAGAGGTGTTACGGCATCCTCACCTCTTCAATAATAAAGGATAAGTCATATAATATTAACTCTAGCAAATTATTACGCATATCAGCCATACATAGGCCCTTTTTCTACTGCAATGCTGCCACATCTATAAGCCCACATGCAGTATATGAGAAAGAGACGGTGTTGGCAAGAGGGGAAAGCAGGATAAATGCTCAACTTGAAAGCGAAGAAGTGGGCAACCCTCCTATTATGAATTGATGGGTCTATGAATTGATATGTTTTTATGGAAAAAAGAGACCGGTCGCCGTTCTGGGGGGAAACGCGACCGGTGTACCCAGATTTAAGGGGTGTGTGGGGGAAGTCCTGGGCCATAGACTACTGCCCACCACAAACAACAGATATTCTCAATAATTGGGGCGACCCTTGAGAGCGCCCTGAGACGACCGCAAGGGTCGCCCCTGCATGATATGAGCGCGACGCTCCATCACACGATATCAAGTCAACCCGCCATTTCATGGCTTCTTGTAGACTCTCTAACAAAGTAAACGCGGCGTTCCCTTTTTTTGGATGATTTTCTCGACTAAATTGAACATTTCCTTCACAGGTATGGTATGATATGGGAAGAATTAGTGCAGGAACTGGTTATGGTAATGGCGGTGGGCAGCAGTTGCGTTTGAGGAAGGAGCGACTATGGGATTTCATTTTATGGACCTGGTTGTGATTTTAGTGATAGGCCTGCTGATTTTTGGTCCCGAAAAAGCTCCAGGATATGTCGCGCAGCACGGGCAAGATGATGAATCAGGTCAATGAATTCAAAGCTAAGATGATGGCGGAACTCCCCGTGGAGGAGTTATCTGAAGTCACACGGTCGGTGCCGCGTCTCCCCACCAGCCCACAACAGGCTATCAAAATGCTTGTCACCGAAGAGAAGCCGGAAGCGGCAAAACAGGTCTCCATGCAGCCGGAAGTGTCAAAACAGGAACCTGTCATGCAGGAGCCGACAAAAGAAGGTTAGGATACTATTACCATAGCACGCTGCCCATAGGCCGAACCGCACGGTTCGGCCTATGGGCAGCGTGCTATGGTAATAGTAACTTACGCGCTCTTCTCCAGCAGATCATCCTCCTGCGCATTTCTGCGCTGGGCGAGCAGCCAGTTGTAGAATTCGGGGTTAGCGTAGGTCTGCGTCCATGAATCGTGCCCGACGCCTGGATAGATGGTGAGGTTGGCGTTTCCGCCACAGGCTCTGTGCGCATCGACCATCGCTTTGCCATCCTCTACCGGTACTGCCTGATCCTGGTCGCCGTGAAACGCCCAGACGGGGATATGGCGAATGGCGGAGACTGTCCAGGGGTTGCCACCACCGCAGATGGGAGCGATGGCCGCGAAGCGTCGGGGATAGGCGGCTGCCAGCGCCCAGACGCCATAGCCGCCCATACTTAAGCCCGTCACATACACACGATCTGGATCGACGGCATAGTCGCGCTCAATTTCGTCCAGCAGTTCAGCCAGGGCGTGGACATCCGCTTCCCTGCTCCACCAGCCGTGTGATGGACATTGTGGAGAGACGAGAATAAAGGGGAAATGCAGCCCCTCTTCAACGTGTTTTGATGGCCCGTGATGAGCAACCATATGCAGATTGTCGCCTCTCTCGCCCGACCCATGCAAAAAGAGCACGAGCGGCCAGCGTTTAGCCGACCGGGGGTCATAGTCTTGAGGCAGGTAGATGAGGTACTGGCATGGACCAATGGTCGCGTGTGGTCTCGTGTGTGCCTGATGAGCACGAAACATGGTCTGAATTCCTTCTTCTGTTAAATCTTTCGAGAGTCTTGATAATATAGACGCTCTTTGTGGATATAACGTTTCAGGATAACGTTTAGTATATTGTAACCTACCAGGGTGCGATAGTGCAAATTATGAAATTTTCTATAGCCGTTCCGGGTGCCTCTTTTTCCAGTAGCGTATATATCCTTGCACGGTCATAGCGTAGTTCGTGGCTATTTCGTAGCGTTTGAGAACCTGAGGGTTGTTGCCTGCGACCTGTTGCAGTTCGGGTTCGGTGTGGGCGATAAGGAGGGAGATGATTTCGGCTTCGGTTTTGCCAGAGCGCATGGCGGTGAGGACGAATTCGCCCCAGGTGTAGAGCTTTTCGCGCAGGCAGTCCAGGTGTTGAGGAACGTTAGTTATCGGGCCGAAGTGAGCTATGTAGGCGACGCTGGGCTGCAGGCGGTTAATGAGGTCGAGGCTGGCAGACCAGGCTTCGAGATCAACGTCGGGTGGTGGGGTGGGCGGGCGCACGTAATCGACGCCGGGGAGGCGCACACCGGCCACGTCTCCTGCCCAGAGTTCACCTGATTGAGGGTCGAAGAAGATGACGTGGTGGATGGCGTGGCCCGGTGCGTAGTGGACATTGAGAGTACGGCCCGCGATATTGAGGGTGTCGCCGTCGTCGATGACGCGCAGGCGCTCGTAGGGTACCGGCTCGATATCGCCCCAGAGCAGTTGCATGCGGTCTCCATAGATGCGGGTGGCGCTGGCAATGACTTTGCGAGTGTCGAGCAGGTGCGGCGCGCCCAGCGTGTGGACGTAGACCTGCGCCTTCGGCATATGACGAATAAGCGAGCCAGCTACACCCGCGTGATCGAGGTGAATGTGCGTGGCGAGGATGTGGGTGACATCTCGTGGCTCGAATCCGGCCTCGCGAATGGAGGCCAGCAGGGGCTCCAACGTGCTGCCCGGCCCTGGATCGATGAGCGCCAGGTCGTTATTGCCTGCGAACAGGTAGGAGCCAACAATCTCGTGTTCGCCCTGGAACGGCAGCGAAATCTGCCACAATCCCGAGCTCAATTTCGTAACGGTCGACATAAGAACAAACCTCTTGAGCGCGTAGATAAACCCGTTTCTCGCATTTTATCACATGGTTTGCTCTTATTCTTTGTAGTGTGCATGATGGATTCGAAAGAACAAGATCGGCAGTGAGGGGGTGGTCTCGCGCTGTAGGGACAGGGGGTGGAGTAGAGGGGATGCGGGGGCCTTGTGCCTGTCCGCGTGGTAACAGCAGAGGCACCCAATCGCTCCAGGACTCGGACAGGCACAAGGCCCCCTCCCGGCCTCACATCCGCCCCCTGTCCCTACAGGATACGGATAGAACTCTTCCTGATCGTTGTGTGGGTCTGTGGAGCATGAGGGAAGATAATCATTTACTTATGCCCAAAAATAAGAAAGTAGCTACCGGCTTCATTAAGCAGCAATGTGGGCGGTAGCTACAACGCTCTCTCAAATCAGCGATGCGAGCGTTTCTTGTTCTTCACACTTGAAGTATAACAGGGTCTGCCCCGAAATGTCCAGAAAATTGGATGAATGTTCTGGATGGTTTGTATAACGATCTGGTTATGATATTGCCAGGCACAATGAGACCAATCAAGCCAGCGCGTTCGCGCTGGCTTGATTGGTCTCATTGTGCCTGGCAATATTTATTTCTTCGCTGAGATGGCTTTGGCCTGGGTGAAGAGCAGGAGGTAGTCGTGACCACCGGCTTTGGAGTCGGTGCCGGACATGTTGAAGCCGCCGAAGGGATGGACGCCGACAAGCGCGCCGGTACTCTTACGGTTGAAGTAGAGGTTGCCGACGTGGAAGTCCTCTCTGGCCTGCTCAATGCGTTCGGGAATGTTCGAGTAGAGCGAACCGGTCAGGCCGTACTCTGTGTCATTGGCGATGTGCAGGGCGTCATCGAAATCTTTCGCTTTGATAAAGGCCAGCACGGGTCCGAATATCTCTTCCTGAGCGATACGCGCATGGGGGTCGACATCGGCGATGACGGTTGGCTCGATGAAGTAACCAGGGCTGTGATGACCGCCACCTGTCACGAGGCGACCTTCTTTCTTGCCAACATCAATGTAGTCGTTGATCTTCTTGAAGGCGTTGGCATCGACGACCGGCCCCATGTAGGTTGTTGGCTGCGTGACATCGCCCATCGTCAACTGCTTCGTCTTCTCCACAACGCGATTTAAAACGTCGTCATAGACGGACTCGACGACGATGGCACGGGAGCCTGCTGAACACTTCTGTCCCTGGAAGCCGAAGGCGGAGGCGACGATTTCGTTGGCTGCCGCTTCGAGATCGGCGG
This sequence comes from uncultured Chloroflexia bacterium, assembly GCA_963736995.1. Classification (GTDB taxonomy): domain Bacteria; phylum Chloroflexota; class Ktedonobacteria; order Ktedonobacterales; family Ktedonobacteraceae; genus CADDYT01. The sequence continues at coordinate 371,545 of CAVTRB010000001.1, read as the reverse complement.
TCTCATCGACCACGACCGCATCTTTGCCGCCCATTTCGAGGATGGTGCGTTTGAGCCAACGCTGACCCTTCTGGGGGCGCGCCGCCAGTTCGTTGATGCGCAGGCCCACTTCGCGCGAGCCGGTGAAGGCGATGAAGCGTACCCGGGGATTCTCGATCAGCGCGTCACCGATGGTTGAGCCGGAGCCGGTCAGGTAATTGACGACACCGGCGGGCAGGCCGATATCTTCCAGAATGCGCACAAACTGGTAGGCGATGGCGGGCGATGTGCTGGCGGGTTTGAGTACGACGGTGTTGCCTGTCACGAAGGCTGCGCTGGTCATGCCAACCATGATCGCGCCAGGGAAGTTCCAGGGTGGAATGACCGCGCCAACGCCCAGGGGGATGTAGACAAGCTGGTTATCTTCACCCTCGATGCGCACAATTGGCTGCTCCTCCGCCAGGCGCAACATCTCACGAGCATAGAACTCCAGGAAATCGATGGCTTCCGCCGTGTCCGCGTCAGCCTCGACCCAGCTCTTGCCCACTTCATAGATCATCCAGGCATTAAATTCAAAGCGGCGCTGCTTCAAGAGGTCGGCGGCGGCGAAGACATAGCCCGCCCGTTCCTGCGCCGGAACCTTCTTCCAGCTTTCAAACGCTTGCGCGGCAACCTGTACCGCCTCGTTGGCCTGCTCGGTAGTGGCACGAGAAAAATAGCCAATCACCACGTCAGGATTCGATGGGTTCACCGATGTGAAGGTTGCCTCACTGGTAATATGCTTGCCGCCGATGATCAGCGGGTAGGTGCGCCCCAGTTCGCTCTTTACCTGCTCCAGCGCTTTCCTCTGTGCCTCACTATTCGCCTCATTTGTAAAATCGAGCAACGGCTCATTCTTAAAAGGTGTCTGTCCGCGTTCCACAACATTATTAGCTGTTGTTTGCATGAGATATTCACTCCTTAACATTACTTCATTGTAGATATCTAACACACCTTACGTCTTCGTGTGTCTTTGCTGCTATATTATATCACCTGAGAAGGTAATACTATTTTCGCTGAAGATTGCTAGCAAGCGGCCCTATCCAAAATATGGATGATGTATTATAATCAAAGCAGGTAGAGGTCTGTTATGATATTACCTTACTAGAATTTACGTTTTCATCAAAGCTATTTACAATATGCTTTGCGGGGAGAAGAGCATGAGGAATGACCATCCAACGTATCCTAATCCAACTATTATAGAGTCTGTCTGTGATATACATTTTCGGCTTTCTCAAGGGCAGCAGTGGAGACCTTCTTTGGCAGGTGAGCTTTTCAAGCATATACAAAATGAATATCCAGAAATGGAGCCTGTACTTGAAATGGGCTTGCAGCTCGAATTTGGCCCTACTGGTGCTGCTACTCAAATTTTGCCTCAATCACAGAAGTTCCGTTTCAAACATAAAGTTCGTCCAATTATTCTTCAGCTTGCTGAGAATTCTTTTAGTGTTAGCATTCTTCCACCTTATCAAGGCTGGGAGGTAATGAGTAGGGATATTTTAGCGGCATGGGATCAAGTTCTTGATGTTCTCAACCCTGAAGCAATCAATCGTGTAGGACTTAGGTATATTAATAGGTTTACAGTTGAAACGCCAGAAGACGGTTTGGGAGAATGGTTAAAAGCAAATTATTATATCCCCGAAAGTGTACTCAGTTCTGAACCAGGTTTTTTCCTGCGAGAGCAAGTGCGCTTAGATATTGAAAATGTGCTTATTATTACACTTGGAGATACCAAAACCGATTTGAATAACGGCTATAGGGCTGTTGTTTTTGATATTGATCGCATTGTAGAAAAAGATATGCCCTTTGAGCAAGCTGTCTTTCAAAGGGTATTGGAGCAATTGCATACTGATGTCTGGAATGTCTTTTCATCCTCTAAGGGAGAGAAGTTAGAAAAGCTACTAAGGGGGAAATAACGATGAGTAATGTCATTTTAGAAAACTCTAGAGCGGCTTACGAACCTTTAAATGGACGTTTTTCTATTCGCTCTCTACATGTAATAGTCATGCAAAGTTCTGCAGTGACTTCTGCAGGAAATCTTTGGCAGTCAATACTGGTAAGTATGGTTAATAGCGCTTACGAGGAGATTTCTCAGCGTGGAATAAAGACGACCGAGGTTTATAGTCCTACAAAACAGGAACAAAAGAATCTGGCGCTTGCTCAACTATTGAAGTCGAGACGTGAAGGTGATGAGCAAGAGCAACAAGAGACGTGGGAGGATTTGAAGAGAGCGTTAGACGAAGATAGACTTTCTGAACGGAAGCTGTTTCCATGACTACAGTTATTCTTCTTGATACTGGTGTACTGGGATTGATTACTTATCCCAGAGCTTCGCGAGATGGGAATGAATGCGGACAATGGCTCCTATCTTTGTCCATGAAGGGGTATGAAGCAAAAGTTCCTGAAATTGCAGACTATGAAATTCGTCGTGAGCTATTGCGCATGGATAAATTTGGCGATATTAAAGTCCTGGATAACCTGAAAAACATTCTTGGCTATATTCCCATTACCACCGAAGCAATGCTTTTAGCCGCCGAATTTTGGGCGCGAGTTCGCAAGCAGGGAAGACCAACAGCTCATAATAAGGCTCTAGACGGTGATGTAATTCTTGCTGCTCAGGCTACAGTTTTAACGAATTGAGGGGACGACGTAATCATAGCCACAACCAATGTCAACCATCTTTCGCAATTTGTAAGTGCTAAAGAATGGAGAGATATTTCCTGAGATACATAGACCAGTGAAGATAGGTGAGAAACTATTTCAATACTGTTCAGCTTGCTCCAATAAGAATATATGTTCTATAATATGAAAGCAAAAGCATGTTGAATGGAAGTGTTGAGATGCATAATCTCATCCAGGAAGGAGCAGTATCTTGAGTCAATCACAGAAAACACAGCAGCATGAATTGAATGATACTCAGAATAATCAGGCAGCTCAGAATGGGCAGAGTGACGAGCTTCAGAATTCTCCGATGATGGTGCATCTGTTGGATGCGCTGGAGAAGGGAGCGGATATCGGGCATTATGGTCGGCTGACCTTTGTGATGGTGGCGCGTTTCTTTTTGAGTGACGATGAAATGGTGCAGCTGCTCAGCAAGCAGCCCGATTTTGATGAGAAGAAGGCGCGGGCCCTGGTACTGGAGGTGAAGGCGCATGACTACAATCCGCCGAAGCCCGCACGCATTCTCCAGTGGCAGAGCCAGCAGGACTTTCCGATCTGTCCCACGCCTGATGAACCCAATGCCTGCGATGTCTACCGCGACCTGCGCTTCCCCGAGAAGATTTACGACAACATCACTGAGTTCTGGGAAGAGAAGGCTGAAGCACAACAATAGAACATAGAGGGTAGCAGTGCAAGCAAATGGGCATGGCAGCATTGGCGCTGCCATGCCCATTTGCTTGCACTGCTACCCTCTTACCACTCCTTCGGTTACGCGCTCTCCCAGCATTTCGAGGTAGACCTCGTAGGTCTGGCGGGCGATGTGTTGCTGGGTATAGTTGTCGAGGACGCGCTGGCGACCGTTGCGGGCGAGTTGGGCGTAGAGGTCGGGATTGTCGAGCAACTGGCGCACGCGGGCGGCGAGTTCTGTGGCGTTGCCTTCGGGGAAGACGAGTCCGCCGTTGCCGATGACGTAAGGAATCTCGCCGGAATCGGAGCCGATGACGGGCGTTTCGCAGGCCATCGCTTCGCAGAGCACACGACCAAATTGCTCCTTCCAGTTGGGGCGTGTCAGTGAGGGCAGCACGAGCGCGTCGAACTTTTGCAGTTCGCCGGGTATCTCGTAAGTGGGAACGCCGCCTTTGAAGGTGACGCGGTCAGAGACGCCGAGGCGCGCCGCCTGCTTCTCAAGCTCGCTTTTCATGGGGCCGTGGCCGATAAAGACGACGCGGCAATAGTCGGGCAGCATTGCCAGGGCGTCGATGACCGTGGACAGACCTTTGCTCTCAACAAGGCGAGCGACGCAGCCGATAGTGAAGGGATCAGCGGCGGCACGAGGTTTGCGCGGCTCCGTGCGTTTGTAGATATCGGTATCGAAGCCGAATTGTGGGATGATATGGATTGGCCCCCGGTAGCCCTTGCCGCGCAGCACCTGTTCGGCATCGCGATTGCCCGCGAGGGCTGCGATGGCACGACGATAGTTGTACAACTCCATCTGGCGAAACGGCGGCGGATAGTTGCGATAGAGGTTTTGCCAGGTGAAGAACAGCGCTTTGGCCTTCTGACCGGCGGCCAGGCGCATGGCCTGGAAGGTGGCGAAGTTATAGGGTTCCTCATCGATGTGGACGATCTCTGGTCGCACCTCGCGCATAATCTTGCCCAGTTCGGGATAGTAGTGCAGGTGGAAGTTGCCGTTCAGCTTTATGGGCGTGACGATCATCTGATAGCCGGTTGTGTAGAGTCGTTCCAGCACCAGTTTGCTGCCATCGTCGCTCAGCCAGTAGGCTGGTGTCACCAGTGTCAGTTCGACGTCGGGGCATTGCGCCAGCTCTTCCAGTTTGCGCTGCGAGGTACCGGCGACCAGGGCTTTTGAGATCATCAGGATACGCATTATTTCTTACTCCTGGCATAGGACTCTTCATAAACTGCCAGCGTCTGCTCCGCCGTTTTGCGCCAGCTAAACTTTGCCGCCTGCTTCAATGAACGCTCATGCAGGTCGGCTCGCAACGTGTCGTCGGTCAGCACGCGGCACATAGCCACGACGAGGGCTGACAGGTTGTCGGGGTCGACGCTGATAGCGGCATCGCCCACGACCTCTGGCAGCGAGGTGCGGTTGGAGCAGACGACGGGCGCGCCGCAACTCATCGCTTCCAGAGGCGTCAGCCCGAAGCCTTCGTAGAGCGATGGAAAGACAAAAAGGCTGGCCCCACTGTACATGGCAGCCTTGTCTTCCTCTTCAATGAAGCGGTAGACGATCTGGCCCGACATACCGAGGTCAGCGGCGACCGAGCGTGGATCAGGGAAAAGTGGTCCGCTCTGCCTGTCAGGATTGCCCGCGATGAGCAGCCGCAAGTTGGGATCGTTCAACTGTGAATAGACGCGAGCGAAGGCGCGTACCAACTGCTGCACGTTCTTGCGTTGGTCAAGTCCACCGAGGTAGAAGACGTAACGTTCGCCCACGTCGTAGCGTTTGCGCGCCGCTGCCAGGACTGCCGGATCGGTGACGGGCTGATATTCTTCAGCCGCTGCTTCGTAGATCACACGGATACGTTCGGCTGGCAACTTGAGGGCATCGATGATGTCCTGTTTGGCATGCTGTGAGACGGTGATGATGAGCTGTGTGCTGTGCGCTGCCCGTTCCACCAGGCGGAAGTATGCTCCCACGCGAGTTCCGGCACGGTAGAGCGGGAGGCGCCGGGGAATCACATCGTGAATGGTAACGATGGTTGGCGTGCGCGGGAAAAGCGGCGGTGCGAAGTGAGGAACATGGAAGATATCAACCCCCGCTTTGCGCGCTGCTGCCGGGCCTGTCCACTGCTCCCAGACCACTTTCTCGATATTTTCGCTGCGAGCCGCGAGGCCGGGAACGGCTTGCACTCGATAGGAAAACGTTGTTTGCGGTAAGCCATTGTTTTGTGGTAGAGGTCGCGGACCAAAGAGAATATATTCATTGCGCGAGTCGATTTCTGAAAGAGCGTGCAGCAGGTGAGAGAGATACTGGCCGCTCCCACTGGCTGGATATTGATAGAACAGGGCATTGATACCGATTTTCATAGAGAAACCTCAAGCAGAAAAATCTGTTGCTCCCTCGTAAAGTCGCTGATAGACGGCCAGCATTTTGCGGGCGATCTGGGGCCAGCGAAAGTTCTGGATGCGCTGGAAGCCTTTTTGACGCAACTCCTCGCGCAGACCCTCATTATCTATTAAACGAGTGATCGCCTGAGAAAGGGCATTAACGTCGTGTGGATTGACCAGAATGGCGGCATCGCCCACGACTTCCGGCAGCGACGACGTATCTGAAGTGATGATGGGTGCGCCGCAGGCCATCGCTTCCAGTGGTGGAATGCCGAAGCCCTCGAAGAACGAAGGGAAGGCGAAGATATCGGCCATGCTGTAGAGGGTGAGCAGCTCCAGGTCGCTGACGCGGCCCAGGAAGCGCACTTTGTTTTCCAGCTTCAGGTCGGCCACCACACGCTGTGTTTCTTCGTATAGCCATCCTTTGCCACCAGCGATGGCAAGCATGGCCGGACCATTTCTCTTGTGGGTGGCTTTGGCGAAGGCCTTGATGAGGTTGAGGTGGTTTTTGCGTGGCTCCAGCGTGCCGACGCCAAGCACAAGCGGATGTTTCAGCTCGTATTTGTGCTGTGTCGCGCCCAACAGGATAGGGTCAGTGATGCGCCGGAAATGCGGGGTCACGCCGATGGGAACCACCGTAATCTTCTCAGCCGGGGTATGAAAATATTTGATCAGCCCCTGGCGCGTCGCCTCTGAAACGACGGTGACGACATCGGCAGCTTCAACCGCCTCCGGCACGATCTTGTTGAGATACGCGACCAGTTCAGGAACGGCATACTCAGGATGTTCCAGGAAGGCGAGGTCGTGGACGGTGACGACTTTGCGCAATTTCTTGCCCAGTGGAGGCAGCGCAAAGTCGGGGCCATGATAGATATCGACCTGTCCTGAGAAGAGGGTGGCAGAGAGCGGTAAGCGCCAGCGATACCAGAGGATGTTCAGGTAGCGGTCGGGGATGAAGATGCTGCGCCCGCGCACGTTCGGCCCGGTAGGAAATGGACGCTCCTTTGTGGGGCGTCCGCTGGTGAGCAGGGTATACTGGTTGGTGCTGTCTTCGGCAAGCAGGGCGTCTACGAGGCTGCGCACATACTGGCCGATGCCCGCGCCTTGCCGCATAGCTGCCGTATAATCAATGGCGATACGCATGGAAAAACCATCAACTCCTATCCGGGTGGCCAGCCAAATTTGCGCCCGCCCAGCAGGTGGAAGTGCAGGTGAAGGACGGACTGCCCCGCATCGGGACCAACATTAGTCACGAAGCGATAGCCATGCTCACTCAGTCCCATGTCCTGCGCCAGTTTGCTGGCAGTGGTGAAGAGATCGACGAGTATTGGACCGTCTTCGGGCGTCAATTCGGCCATGGAGCTGATGTGCCGCCTGGGGATAAGCAATACATGCACGGGTGCTTGCGGGTTGATATCCTCGAACGCAACCACATTCTCGTCCTGGAAGACAATCTTTGCCGGTATCTGATCTTCTGCAATTTTGCAGAACAGGCAATTTTCCATACGTCCCTTTCTGACAAAGTACGAGATCCGCTGATTAACAAAACATGAAATCACGTAGGGCCGCGATTTATCGTGGCCACTGCCGATTTATCGGCCACGTCCCGGGCTGCTCTAGTAATCGGGCTACCGGGGCCGATAAATCGGCGATGCGCACGATAAATCGAGCGCCTACGGGATCATATTCCATGCTTATTACTGCTGTTGATCAGTATTACCATCAATGGCAGCGGGAACAGCTTCAACTGTTTCAGCCTCAGTTGTCGGCTCTGTGCTCGTTTCAGTCATTGCCGCGACGGGTTCCGTTGTTGGCTCGACTGTGGCAGTGGGGACTGTCTCCTCTGTCGATGAGGTCGTTGCCTCCTGTTCTACTAGCGGCGTTGCTGTCACCGACTCGCTCTGTGAATTTGCTGTCTCTGTCATGACGGGTGCCGCAGTATCCACTGCTTCCGTAGCCGGAACTGTTGTGCTGGCCTCTGTTTCTGTAGCTGCCGAGGAGTCAGGTACGCTTTCCTTCGCCTCTGTTTCTGAAGCTACAGCGGCAACTGGTGTATTCTCCGTGTTTCTGTATCTACCGGGGTGATCGCTATAGCTTCCTTCGCTTCTATAAATTCTGGAGTTGCAGTTGCTTCAGTTGGCTCAGGAGTTTCAGAAGCCTCTGTTTGCGCCTTTTTGCCGCGTGATTTCAACTCGATGCCGTGCAGGGTCGGGTCGTTGTACTGCGGCAGGCCCATCTCCTGGCGGATCACTTTGATTGCCTGGTAGACGGTGACGGGCTTGAGTTCGAGTTTCTCGGCAATCTGGCGATGTACTCCGACTGGTGGGAGCGGAAGATACGGGATATAGAGTTCTCGAATCTTTTCCAGTTCCTCGCTCGGTCCCTTGTAGGTTTGCAGATCCCACCAGCTTGGAATCTCCTCGCGGTCGCGCAGGTCTTTAATGATCTTCTTGACAGCCTTCTTCGGTATGCTCAGTTCTTTGGAGATCTGCGTGCGAATGCCATCATACTCGCTGGGAACGGCCAGTTCGAGGTAGCGTGCCTCCACCTGAGCGATCTGCTCGGTCGTGGGTACGAACGGAGCGGGAGGTGGCTGCTTCTCCTTTTTGGGTCTTGGTGGCGTTGGTGTTTTGGGCTTCGCCAGATTTGGCTTCTTCGGCCTGAAGGGCTTTTCTCCGGTAGCTGCTCCTCCTGGCCCTCCTGATCTACCAGGCCCACCCGGTCGGCCACCGGGTCGCCACCCATGCCGGGCCTGTCGCGAGGATAGCCACCTTCGGATGGCTGGCGAGGACGTTGTCCAATTGTCCCGGACAGGCCACCTACACGATAGGCACCTGGGCCGCGATAATCACGCTCTCCACGTTCTCCTCGCTCGTTCTCTCGGAAGTTGTTGGGGGTACGGTCACGGTACCCACCAGGGCCGCGTCCCGCCTGACCCTCACGATCGCGATAATTGCCCGACTGCCCTTCGCGCTCGCGGTAGTTGCCGGGGCCGCTTGATTCGCGTTCGTATGGTTCCCCTTCTCGTTCTGGCCCGCCTCGATTGGGGCGTGGTGCGGGGAATGAAGGTATCTTTGGACGTGTTGGTTGATCGGGTTGGCCAACCTTGATATCGTTGATGGTGTCGAACCAGCGATTGGGATTGCCACCGCTTGCTGCCGGTTTGGGTTTCGGCGGCGGAGCAGGTCGTACCTGATTCGGGTTACTCATGGCAGGTGAACCACTACCTGCCGGATTGGCGGGCGGCGCATTTTTTGCCGCCTGCTTCTCTCTTCTGGCCTTTTGCAGACAATCGGGGCAAGTGACTTCTTTAGCATTTGCCGACTGGAACCACTTGCCACAGGTGTTGCAACGCATTTTGATTTTGCTCATGCGCGAATCTCCCCGTACCACTAAAAAAACTATTGCGTCGGAATGCACCTCCTATTTTAGACCCTTGTGTGCTCTTTGTCTACCCCTCTATTCTGACATCCACTCATAACTCGGGGTGCAGGGGCATGGCCCCTGCCGGGGAGCGGGGACGCGGTCTGGGAGACCGTGTGGAGGGGACCCGCCCACACACTCTCTCCTCCTCGCGGGCCGCAGTCCCGCCAGAAGCATTATGCGTGGATGTCAGCTCTATTACCAAGATTACAGAGCTTAAAGATCGATTTTTTGTTAGCTAATGCTCAATGTTAGCCCGTGGAAGGGAAAATAATAAAGCGCATGGTGGTATATCGTCCATGCGCTTTGTCATATCCAAGCAGGTTATGCTTGCTGATCTGGTTTGCCCGTCAGCGTGTTAAGCAAGAGCAGAATTTGATCAAACTTTTTATCTTGTCCCTCGAAGCGGCTATTCATAGTACGTTCAATCCCCTGAACCTCTTGTCGGAAGGATTGACCCTCTTGTCTCAGGGACTGACTATTTGGGTAGTAAGCTGAACATTTTGCCCAAGAAGTTGAACATCAGTTGCAAGAGTGCGAAAGAGAAGCTCTGTAATGCTGCGGTCCCAAATTTGCTTTTCTTGCAAAGATGAGAAAGATATGGGTATATTGCAGATCAGGAGAAGAATTGCTCTACATCCCTGATGCTGGACGTTCTACGGGCGGGTGGCAGGGCGTTGAGGACCTGCTTGCCGTAGCCTTTGGTGTGCAGGCGGGTGTCGAGGATGGCCATGACGCCGCGATCTTCGCGGGTGCGCAGCAGGCGACCGAGGCCCTGCTTGAGGCGCAGGACAGCCTGCGGCAGCACATAGGTGCCGAACCAGTTTTCCCCTGCCGCCTTCATCTGAGCGACGCGCGCCTCGTGAACGGGGTCATCCGGCGGCTCGAAGGGCAGTTTGTCAATGACGACCAGCGAGAGCGCTTCCCCGGCGATGTCGACGCCTTCCCAGAAGCTTTTGAGGCCAAAAAGGACCGCTCCCTCCTCCTCGCGGAAACGGCGCGTCAGCTCGATGCGCGTCATATCGCCCTGGCGCAGGAGGGGATAATCCAGGTGAGGTGCCATGAGGTCGAAGGCTTTGTCGAGCATGCGCTTGCTGGAAAAGAGCAGGAAGGCTCGCCCCCGCGAGCATTTGACCAGTTTGTACATTTCGCGCGCAATGGCTGTCGCATATGCATCGGCTGCTGGATTGCTGTCACCATAGGCCGGTTCCGGTAGGTGGCGCGGGATGTAGAGCAGGGCATTGTTCTCGTAGTCGAAGGTGAGCGGCAGGATGCGTTCCAGCACTTCGGGATAGTTCGCATGATCGAGGCCCACACGGCGGCGGAAATATGAGAAATTCGGCCCTTTTCCCTCTGTTCTGCTGCTACCGCCTTCGTCACCCCTGCTCCTGCTCGCGCCGATGGTGGCAAGCGTGGCTGAGGTGCAGACGATGTTGCACTTATCAAATAGCCGTTCGCGCAGCCACTCGGTGACATCCAGAGGAGCGGCTGAGACCTGGAGCAGGTAGTTGCCACGCGCCCCCGGCGTGTTCTCGCGCTCGACGTAGTAGACAAATTTGTTTGTCTGCTCGACCGAGAAGACGAGGCGCACGTTTTCGGCGAGGTTCTGTGTGCGTTTGAGCAACTTATCGTAGAGCGTGCTCTCTTTTTCCGGCATGTCCTTTGGCCGCTCCCTGCGCAGCGAATCTGCGAGTTGCGCAATAGCCGTGGCGAGGTGCAGACCTTCCTCCATTGGCTCCAGCAGGTTGACGCGCCCTTTGAAATGGAGGTCGGGCATAAAGCGCAGGCGTTCCCAGGTTTCATTCATCGCCTTGTTGACTTCATATTGCAGCTTCTGATCGCTATACTCTTTGAGCAGGCGTTGTGACAGCAGGCTATTGACCTGATTGGGGTTGATGGTGACGGTGAAAGCGCGGCTGGCCTCCTCTTCCAGGTGATGTGCCTCATCTATCACGATGACATCGCGTTCCGGCAGCAGGTTGCCTTCCAAAGCAGCGTCGAGCAGCAGGAGAGTATGATTGACAACAATGATCTGTGCCTCTTCGGCTTTTGTGCGCATCTTCCGCACATAACAATCGGCGAAGAAGCCGCACTTGCTCCAGGCGCATTGATCGGCATCGGCGAAGACCCGGCTGCGAATATCGCCCGGCAGGGGAAAGCCCAGCGTCTCAAAGTCGCCGTTAAAGTGTGCATCAGGGTCCTCGGTGAGGTTGAGCAGGCGCATGAAATCGGCATTTTTGGCATAGAACTGCATGCCGTGCCGCTCTTCTTCCAGTCTGTCGAGGCAGACGTAATTGCCCATGCCCTTCACCAGTGCCGCCTCAAACGGCTGGATATGCTGCTGCACAAAAGGAATATCCTTGTAAAACAACTGCTCCTGCAACGCCTTATTCGCAGTACTGATGATGGCGATCTTGCCGGAACGCACTATAGGGATCAGGTAAGCTAGAGATTTTCCAGTACCTGTGGAAGCCTCTAATAATAGATGGAATATCTTCTGTAAGAGATCGTGCAACTACAGTAGCCATCTCCACTTGTGCAGGTCTCTCCTCATAACCTGGCAAGCTCTTTGAAAGCTCACCGCCCTGTTCAAGATCGGCTACCACCTTTTGATGAAGAGTGAGAGATTGTGGGCGTGAAACTGAGTTCATTTTATTAAAAGAAATTTTTGTTTCACTTGTAGCACCGATCTGAACAAACGGTATTTCCTCAGTGATTTCATCATGTATTGTATCACCATAAGTAGGGCCTAAAATGAGTTTCTTGGAAGAGAAAGCTGAATGGTCTGTAGATAATTCATTTGCAATATTTTCTAGCTCTTGCTTGATAAAAACCATGTCAGGAGGTCTTTTGTTTGTATCCTTCTCTACCATCCAAGCGATAAGTGAACTGAGCCCGGCAGGGATCAATGGATCAAACGATTGAAGTGATATAAAACTAAAAGGATTTTCCGAAGGATTTATTCCCGATATTAGTTGATGAAGTGTTGCTCCTAAACTATAAATATCAGATTTTGCATCTGTTTGTCCATGACCATGTTGTTCTGGTGGGGCATAACCCCAAGTACCAAGCGGTCTAGTATCTTTTGCTTGCCCTTGCTTAAAATGACGAGCAATACCAAAGTCGATCAGGTAAAGATACCCTTCGGATGTCAGCATAATGTTCGCTGGTTTGAGGTCCCGGTAGACAATAGGCGGTTGTCGGTTATGCAGGTAGTTAAGTACATTACAGAGATTTAAGCCTACTGTGAGAGTATCTCTAAGTGAAAGACGGCTATCTGGCAATTTGTTCAGATATTCTTCCAGTGTTTGCCCTTCAATGTAATCCATTACAATGTAACAAATCCCATTTTCGTCAAAATAATCTATGATGCTAGGAAGATTAGGATGCTTAAGACTTGCAAGCATCTCTGCTTCGCTTTTGAAGGTTTTGGTAGTTTCCGCTATCTCTTGTGGGCTAAGCCCTTCTTGAAGAAGCAATTCCTTGATTGCTACAAGTCGGTTTCCAATTTGAGTGTCTTCAGCTTTGTATACATGACCAAATCCTCCATGCCCTCTTTTATTGACAATCCGGTAGCGCTGTCTAAGCAAGCGATTCGTATAAAGGTGTTTTGAGACAGTATCATTGGTAATTTCCTGTGATGTAGTTCGCTTGGAAACAGTTATAGATATTTCTTCAGTATTCGAGGTTGTTTGAGCATTTTTAGGATTGAAGGGTATACGAGTTTTGGGTTGCATCTTTCCTTTATGTTGCTCTATTTGCCTGTCAGGTAGTGATTGTTTGTATTCCTTTTCTGCCTCAATATTTTTATCTGGGACGTTTACACTTACTTTTGCTCTATCTTTGAGTACAGGGTATACAGGCATAGAAGTCTGTGTTGTTAAAATCCTTGTTTCTGCCTTTATTTCAACTGGCAACCCCATCAACGTGCGCAGATATATATCAGAGAATTTGGAGACGCTCTGGAAGCGTTCTTCGGGGTTGCGGGCGAGAGCCTGGAGCAGGACGCGCTCGATACCAATGGAGATGGCTTCGTTGAGGCTGCGTGGAGCGGGTATGGGTGCTTGCTCTTGCTGGAGCAGGAGCGTTGCGCGGTCTGTGGCATCATAGGGTGGTTGGCCGCAGAGCCATTGGTAGGCCATGGCGGCGAGGGCATACTGATCACTGGCGGCAGTGGGTACAGCGCCTTGCAGGACTTCGGGCGCGGTGTAGGGCAGCACCATGGCTTCCTCGTCGGGGTCAAGCGGGAGATTGGTTGCAGGGAGCGCGAGCGAGAAGTTGGTGAGAAAGAGTTCGCCACGGGCGCTTTTGATGATGTTGCCGGGGTGCAGGTTGCCATGCACGATGCCGAGGGTATGCGCGTACTGGAGCGCGTCGGCGATGGGCGTGATGATGCGTTTCACCTCGTCGGTGCCCAGGCACGAACCCGGGAGGATGTGCTGGCGTAGTGGCTCTCCGGTGATGTATTCGGTGACGAGGTAGCCGCAATCGTGTTCCTCGGTGTCCTGAAGAAAGTCGGCTTTCTGCACTTCGACGATGCTGCGATGTTTGAGTCGACGAAGCTGTTGCGCGTATGTCACAAAGGCTTGCCTGGCTTCGGGTGTTGCAAGCGGTGTGTGCAGGAGCTGGATGAGGACATCTTTTTTGCGCTGTAACTGCTTGCCTAAATAGAGACTCTGGGTAGAACTTGTGCTGAGCAGGCGGCTGATACTATATTCTCCGATCTGCTGCAGCTCTACATTTGCCATTGCTCCGAATGCTCCCCCTGCTCCTGTCGTATGGTGTTTGCGAACGAATGTTTGTCTTGCATGGAAAGTATATCATAGGATGTGGTGGGCGGCAATGGCTTGACTGCCCTTTTCCAGAATGTTTGATACTTCTCCCATCTCATAAAAAGACAGTGGCATAGTCCTCTACCTCGCCATGCATGCCGGGATAGAGAATCATGGAACTTGCCTTTGTAAAGTTTTGGTTTACAATATGAGTATGTTTGAGCTGCAAGACGTCGATAGACGAACGACCTGCGTACTGGCAAGAGTACCAAAGGAGACATCCAGATGAGTGACACAAACATGACCGACTTCCAGAGCCGCGAAGAAGAAGCTGAGTATCTAGACCGCCACTTTCTCGAATTCTGGCAGGAAGGGGAACCGGTCAACATCAAACGCACTTACAGCCGACCGATGCAGGTCCGGCTTGATGAGGTCGCTGACCGCGACCTGGAAATGTTCGCCGCCGAAGCGCACCTTAAGAAATCTACCCTGGCTCGTCAATGGCTCATGGAGCGGATCGAGCAGGAGAAGGCCCACCGCAGAGCCTCATGACTACCTGAAGCAAACAGCACTTTGTAAGCAAAGACCCCAATAATTTGGCACAAAGAGCATTGACAGGGAAGCTCTCTTCCGTTTATATTAGTGTATATCATACACTAAATTGATTCCGGTGAATGGGTGAAGGACCACTTCCTTGAAGGTGGCTGATGGGTATATAATGGGCGCGTGGTTGGGAGGCCGGAATTGTTGGGTGAATGATTGGCACTGTTAATTGTTGAAAGAGATTACTGACTTTTATGGAACGAACGGAAGAACAGGGCGAAGTATCTCGCAATGGACAGAGTTCCGGGCAGGCATCGGAGGCGAAGGCGCATCACTACGATGCAAGCAAGTATGAGCGGCCATCGGTGACGGTGGATGTGGTGATGATGACGCTGCGCCAACGCGACTCTGCAAGTGCTGTTGATTAAGCGACGCTCGTGGCCCTACGAGGGCATGTGGGCGATTCCCGGCGGCTTTGTGAATATCGATGAGTCGCTGGAGGACGCTGCCATGCGCGAGCTTCAGGAAGAGACGGGCTTGCAGGATGTCTACCTCGAGCAGTTGTATACCTTTGGCGATCCTGGCCGCGACCCGCGTACTCGCGTGATTACGGTGGTCTACTTTGCGCTGATCGATTACGAGCGGCTCAAGGGGGTGCGGGCGGCGGATGATGCCGTCGATGTACACTGGTTCCCGGTTTACAATCTGCCGCCGCTGGCTTTCGATCATGAGAAGATCATTCAGTACGTGCTGACGCGCCTGCGGGGCAAGCTCGACTACACGACAATTGCCTTTAGCCTGTTGCCCGAGCAGTTTACCTTGCGCGAGTTGCAGCGCGTCTACGAGATTATTCTGCACAAGAAGCTGGATAAGCGCAATTTTCGCAAGAAGGTGCTCTCGACTGGCATTCTGGAGGATACGGGCGCGAAAAAGATGGAGGGAACGCACCGTCCTGCTCGCCTGTACCGCTTCAACCCGGCGGCTGAAGGCAAATTATAGATAGGAGTCCTAGGTATGGCAACTTCGACCATTCCGGCAAACTTTATCGAGCAGTCTCAGCCGTTCCTGCACGCACTGGTTGAATGGGAGCGCAGTCTGCCCACCATTTTGTGGGATGACCTGCGACAGGATGCACAACAGGGGAAGGTGGCGCTGTTCAGCGTCGATATGATCAATGGTTTCTGTCACGAGGGCGCGCTCTCCAGTCCTCGTGTGGAGGGCATTATTCCGGCGGTGGTTTCGGCTTTTGAGGGAGCGTATAGCATAGGAGTGCGCGACTTCATTGTGGCGCAGGACTGCCACACGCCCGCCTCTGTCGAATTCGCCGATTTTCCGCCCCATTGTCAGGCCGGGACGAGCGAGGCCAATACCATTCCCGAACTGGCGAAACTGCCCTTTGCCAATCTGTTTACCGTTGTCGCGAAGAATTCGCTCAATGCTTTTCATGGCACATCGCTGGGTGAATGGCTGGACGCTCATAATGACCTGCGAGCTGCTGTTGTGGTAGGCGACTGCACCGATCTTTGTATTTACCAGATGGCGATGCACCTGAAACTCTACGCCAATGCCCATAATCTTCCTCTGCGCGTCATCGTGCCGGAGAACGCGGTGCAGACCTACGATATGCCGGTTGAGACGGCCAATGCCCTCGGTTCGCTGCCGCACGACGCCGATGTGATGCACCTGCTCTTCCTCTACCACATGCGGCTCAACGGCATCGAGGTTGTGCGCGAGATTGTGTGACTTTGTGTACACCGTTATCCATACAGTAGTTTGCGCTCAACGAAGTAGTTGACGGCGGTGGGAAGCTCGGCGAAGTTGTAGATGATGTAGTCGGGCTGAATCTCCTGCCGGCTTTCCTGTGGTCCGGGGGAGAAGAAGATGGTTTTGATGCCAAGCTGCTGCGCGCCGTAGATATCGTCGTACAGGTCGTTGCCAATGAAGAGGGCCTGCTCCGGCTGAACCCGTAAGGTGTCGAGAGTTTTCTGGAAGATGCGCCTGTCCGGCTTGCCGAATCCATAATCGCCCGAAATGATGACAGGGTGAAAGTAATGCAGCAGTCCGACTGCGTTCAGTTCGGGAACGCCATAGGCGCTCTGAGCGTTGGAGATCACCGCCATGTGATAGTGGGGGCTAAGCAGATCCAGCGATTGTTTGACACCAGGAAAGGGACGCAGGCGCTTGCGGGAGATGCCGCGATAGAGTTCCGCCAGCAACAGCGGCAATTGCTCCAGCTTCTCCGCTGGCAGTGAGCGTGTATAGTCGGTGGCCTTGCGCCGAATCAGTTCGCGCCAGAGCTCGACGGCATCCCATTCCGGATAGTCCTCGTGGCTGTTGCGCCGCTGCTCCCGCATGATCTCGAAGTAAAGGTCGCGCACCTCCCAACGGTGCATCATAATGCCCTGATAGGTGAGAAAATGACCGATGGCGCGGTAAATTTCCTCCATCCCCTCGTCAGTCTCGATATCGATCAATGTGCCATTCACATCAAAGATCAGTGCCTGGATATCCATAAATGTTCAATATCCTTCCACCTTTTCCTGTTTCTAAGCATGAGCATAGCACATTAGCTGTGTGTCTGCCAGTATGTCCTGAGCGTAATTTTGGCTTCTTCGATCAGCTTGCGGCGATGGTCGTCGCCGACCCAGGAGTTGCGGGCGATGCGCAGCAGGGTCAGGCCCATCTGGTAGGGGATGCGATTGCTGATGGAACGGAAGGCGCTGTAGCGATCAGGGAAATGGCAGGAGTATTCCCAGAGAAAGTGGCCGATAAAGGGTTCGGCTGCGTATTTATTGCCTGTGTGCTGCAAGAAAAAGTGCTGAATTTCCCCGGCGATGCGCCCGATGTCGAAGACGCGGTCTGCCCGCTTCATTTTTTCTAGATCGATGGCGATGACATTGATACCGCTGCCGAAGAGGAAATTCGAGGGGGTAGCATCGCCATGCACCAGCACTTGCTGATCTTCCCACATGCGCGACTGCTCGCGCCAGCGGTCACGCAGCCAGGAAAACTCTTCAACCTCGTCAGATCTGATGTAGTGCTTCCCGGCGAGCTTGCGGACGATATGGTCAAGATAGGAGCAATCCTCGTCAAAGTTGACACCGTAGCCGTTGGCGGTGCGGTTATGCTGCGTTGCCAGGAAGTAGGCCAGGGAGGTCAGCTTTTTGTAGAGCTGGTCGCGCTGCCCGCGAAAGATGGCGGCGAGAAGCACATCGCCCAGAGAGCGCCCCTGGCAGTATTCCTCGACCAGGATGCCATTGAGCCAGCCGTTGTAGCCAAGTGGGCGCACAACATAGTGGGGACTATTCGCCAGCCCATAACTGCGTAGCAAGCAAAGATTATGGAATTCCCGCTCCATCGCGCTGCCGCCATGCATCGTATAAAATTTCCCGACAATCTCTACCCGGCTGTTTTTCTCCTGGTAGAGATACACGTCGTTGGAGCCGCCCATGTGAAAGACGCGAAAGGCGGGATGCCGCTCTTTTTGCCCGTACTGGGGCAAGATATCGTATTGAAGATAGTCGTGTAAAGGATCGCGGGCAGATAGATGCCCGACGTACTGTTTCGACATGATGATAGCGTATGTCTCTCCATCTAGCTAATAAGGGCAAAAATGGTTACATATCTCGTGAGATAACTGGCGTATCCCTTATGATAGGAGAAACGGCAGTAATGTGCAAAGTCATCATTTCAAAAATCATGGTATAGAGCTGAGAAAGAACCTGGGGAATCTCTCAGGTAGTTTCTGATGTCTCTTTCTCAAATACAGGCCTTTCGGCGGCAGAAGAGAGTGCCTTCACTTTTACAAGCGTTGGCAGCGTGAAGATGAAGGCTGAACCTTTGCCGGGAACGCCACTGCTTTCAACGCGAATGGTGCCGCCCATAGCCTGTATCAACTGGCGGGTGATAGCGAGACCCAGGCCGCTGCCGCGCACGGTGCTTTGCATATCGCGTTCCAGACGCACAAAACGCTCGAAGATGGCCTCCTGCTTATCGAGCGGTACACCATGGCCGCGATCGATCACGCTGATGCTGACCTGTTCCTGGAGAGGGTCTGTCAAGGCGGTAATACGCAGGATCGTGCGTTGCGGTGAGTAGCGCAGGGCATTGGCAATCAGGTTGCGCAAGACCTGTTTCAAACGTGTTTCGTCTGCCCAGACGGTGATGTGCTCGTCGATATCCAGCTCTACCTGGCGCTGCTCCTGCAGGATCAGGGGTTCAAAGAGGTCGAACATGGTAGCGCAGGTTTCTCTGAGCGGAATAGAGTCGCACTTTAAGGTTGCTGCATCGAATTCGATACGGCTGGCGTCCATAATGTTAGCCTGTAAAAGCACCAGTTCCTCGCAGGCGCGGCGAGCTTTGTTGAGGAAGGAGCGCCGCAATTCGGGCGGTGTCGCCTCGTCGTCCATTTCGCAAAGTAGTTCAAGATAGCCCTGGACAATGGTCAGCGGGGTGCGTAGTTCGTGGCTGGCCGTTGTCAGAAAAGCGTCTTTCATCCGGTCGAGTTCGCTCAGTTTCTGATACGTATTTTGCAACTCACTATAGAGACGAGCATTTTCGCTTGCGGCCTCCGTCTGTTCGTTCAGGCTGCCCAACAGACGCGGGTAGGCAGAGCCAAGCAGGCCGACGAGGAGGAAAACGAGCGCAGCCATTCCTACCAGCAGCGCCCACTGATCATTGGGGATGAGGGCACTATTCCAGGAGGCGCTGATGGTTGTCCAGATGCCGAGGAGGCTGGCGAATCCGCCTACAAGCGCGCAAAGATAGAGCAGCCAGGATGGGGCGATCAGTTGTTCGCGCCGGTTTGCCAGGAAGCCGCGAAAGCGCCAGAGAAGCACAGGCAAATCGAGGAAGAGAATGACCATCGAGAGACACCAGATGACGGTCACAGTTGCTTGAAAGACATCATACACCTTTTCGGAAAAAGCAGCTCCCTGCCCCGGATAGAGTAACGGTCCGATAATGTATGTGAATATCGCGATTGCAGTGGCAATGACTATTTGCACGATGAGCACGGTGGAGGGAACGCCATTGCGGTTCACCTTTGCCAGAACAGGGGGAAGGCGCTGGTCCAGAGCTGAAACGAAGAGGATACGCGAAAACGCAATGTTATAGATGACGATGACGTACAGAAAGAAAGCAATGAAGATGATATCTACCAGGGTAGCAACAGGCGTGCCAAAGGCTATTGAGATGGCGGTGAGCGTCGAGTAATTTGAACTGGCCTCACTGGCAGGTACGATGGCCATAACGCCGAAGGTGCCGATCAGGTAAGCGACGAGTACAAGCAGGGGACCCCAGCGCAGGAAAAGTGAAGCAGCACCCGATTTCTTGATTTCAGCGCCCATATTCAACGGGACTTCCACGCCGAGCAGGGCCAGTACAATAAGGCCATAGAGGGCGATATTGTGGCCACTTAAACCCAGACCAGAGGGGCTGACGAGCGTTGGTTGTGGAGCATGTCTACTGGCTAGCCACACCACTGCCGCCAAACCCAGAATGAGGATGCTCAGCAGGTAGAGGCCAACAATTGCTTTGCCTAATTTCATGATGAGTGCCAATTGCCACGTGGAGACCCAGCCCATCAGCAGAAAAATGACGACGGTGAGCATCCCTTGCTGCCAGGGCGCTGTCAGCCAGGATGGGTTATTGCCTGAGAAATTGACGCTGATGCCCTGAATGAGTGAGAGAATGCTGGCTCCGGCGCTGAGCAAGACCAGCACGCCAGGGAACCAGGCGCAGAAGCCGGCGAAAAAGCCCCAGAGCGGGCCAAGCGCACGATGTGACCAGACATAGATGCCGCCATCGACCGGCATGAAGCGATTGAGCTGCCCGCAGATAAGCGCTCCGGGCAGCAGGAAGGAAAGGGTACCGAGAAGCCAGTAGAGAAAGGTAGCAGCTCCAGCCCCCTGCGTTGCCTGCACCACGGATGCGTTGGGGATGAAAAGGACGATGGCGATGAAAATAACGAGGAGATCGAGACGTGAGAGAACTCGGGGCAGCAGTTTCCCGGCGCGCTGTTCGGAACGCAAAGGTTCACCCATCGCGTTTTGCAGCACGGTGGGAGTATACTGTCCGTCTCCCGTATTCATTCCTGGCCTGTTAGACATAGACGCACTCCATTGAGGAAATACGCAGCATACCGATCTCTCTGCTGTAGTATAGTATATCAGGCAAAGCTATCAAGGTAAATATAGGAAATCTGGCATATGGAGAAGTCTATAGATCAAGATTCTGCTCGAGGTACTTCCAGAAGATCGAGCAGTTCGTAAAGAGAGTGGACAAGCAGGCAATCCACATGTTCTGCTTTGAGATGATGAGGGCGGTCGAGCAGGACGGGCATGATGCCGACCGCGCGTGCGCCCAGCACATCATAGATATAGGAGTCACCGATGTGAAGGGTGTAATCGCCGATGGCGTTAGCGCGCTGCAGCGCAAGCTCATAGAGCAACGGTGAGGGCTTGGCGTAGCGGGTCACAGCTGAGATCAGCAGGCAATCGAAATAGCGAGTGAGCTTGAGGCGACTGAGAATAGGTCCTAGCCCGATACCCCAATCGGAGATTACTCCCAGCGAATAGCCATGCTGTTTGAGCGCTTTGAGGGTGGGCAGGACATCGTCGTACATCTGCCAGCTTGTATGCTTATCAAATTCCTCGTTGATGGCCTGCGCAAGCTGGTAGAGGCGCTGTTCGTCGTGTTCTTCGACGAAGGGACGCAGGATATTCATATAGTAACCGGTCCAGAATTCCGCTATGGCTTCCTCGCTGTCCCAGGTGTGACGATTCAGGCGCATGTGCCGCAGGTAGTAATCCTGTGCCTCTGTCATACGCTCCTGCACTGCTTCTAGATTGATGTGCAGGTCGAGGCGCTGGCACACCTGGCGACAGATCTCGGGTGTCGAAGGGTTGGGAGTGAGGAGGGTGAAGCCTGCGTCAAAAAACACGGTGCGAATTGCCTGAGGCTGATCAAATGCCATCTGATTCGGTCCTTTTTACCGGGTTGGAGGTCTATGGCGGTGATATAGCGATCATTGCCGACGGGCGTTGATCGCCATGTCACCGCAGGATACTCTACTTGCTCTTTGATTGATACACTTTATCGACGGCGGGCAGGGCCGCGCCGACGTTGGGTTGGAAGCCGCAGCGCGGCAGGATATGTTCGAGGGCGGAGAGCACGATTTCGACGTTTTTGCGGTTGGAGTTGTAGCCCATCAGGCCGATGCGGAGCAGCCGCCCTTTGAGCGGTCCGAAGCCGCCGCCAATCTCAATATCATACTCTTCCAGCAGGCCATTGCGCACTGCCTGTTCATCAACGCCTTCCGGCAGGCTGATGGCCGTCAGTACGGAGAGTGCATAGCCGGGCTGGGTGAAGATTTTCAGACCCATAGCCTCAATGCCTGCTTTTAGCGCGTCTCCATTCAACTGGTGGCGCGCCCAGCGAGCCTCCAATCCCTCTTCCTGCGCGATGCGCAGCGCCTCGTTCAGTCCGTAGATCAGGTTGCTGCATGAGGTGTGATGATAGGTGTGGTCGCCATTCCAGTAGCGATTGAGATTGTACAGGTCCAGATAGTAGCTCTGTACGGGCTTTTTGCGATTGTTGATGGTCTGGACGGCCCGTTCGTTGAGGGTGACGGGGGCCAGGCCAGGCAGAGCGCCGAGGCTCTTCTGGCTTCCGGCATAGCAGGCGTCGATCTTCATTTCGTCAACGGCCATTGGCACGCCACCGAGACCACAGACGGCATCGACGACGAAGAGCGCACCGTGTTCGTGCGTGACACGTTCCAACTCGGCCATCGGCTGGAGCAGGCCGGTCGAGGTTTCGGCTATGGCCGTCGCAAATATTTTGGCTTCAGGATGCTCTTTAAATGCCTGTTCGAGCACCTCCGGCTCCAACGGTTTGCCCAGTTCCGTCGTCAGGTTCACGACATTGGCCCCGGCCCGATGCGAAATTTCAGTGATCTGGCCACTGAAGAAACCCAGACTGCCCGCGATAATCGTATCGCCCTCTTCGAGCAGGTTAACCAGCACCGCTTCAGCCCCGGAGAAACCGGAACCGGAGACGCAGAGGGTCATCTCATTTTTTGTGCGAAACATCCAGCGTAGCATCTCCGCCGTATCCACGAGGATGCGGAAAAGCTCCGGGTCGAGGTGTCCAAGCTGGGGCGCGGAAGCGAGCCGCAGGACACGCGGATCAACATTGCACGGGCCGGGTCCGAGCAAGAGCCTGTAGTGTGGATTGACTTCGGACGTGGCGTAGGGTGTGAATTCAACTTTGCCTTGTACCACTTGTGCCATCGAAACTGCCTACCTTTCAGCGGGGATGTTGCCTCCCCGTAAGACTATCCCTGACCACAGCCAGCAGGCCGACGTGTTGGAAGCGGGCAACCATAAAGGATTGCCCCTACAGGCAACTGTAAAGGATGCTCTTACAGGCTTACTTGCCCTTACCGTTGCTGTTGCTGTCGTTGTTCTCCTCGAACAGGTGCTGCAACTTATCCGCCTGATCGACTGTGATCAAGTTGTCGATAAATTCGTCGAGCTCACCATTGAGCACGCCGGGTAAATTGTGACGGCTGAGGCCGATGCGATGATCGGTCACACGGTCCTGTGGAAAATTATAGGTTCGAATCTTCTCGCTGCGATCACCGGTCTGCACCTGCGAGTGCCGCGTCTTGCTCAGTTCCTCCTGCCTTCTGGCCTCTTCGATATCCCACAGCCTGGCCTTGAGCACGGTAAGGGCTTTGGCCTTGTTTTTCAGCTGTGATTTCTCGTCCTGGCAGGTCACCACCAGACCGGTCGGCAGGTGCGTGATGCGAACAGCGGAGTCGGTTGTGTTCACGCTCTGGCCGCCATGCCCGGTTGAGCGGTAGACATCCACGCGGATATCGCCTTCTTTGATATCGATCTGGATATCCTCGTCGGCCTCCGGCAGGACAATGACTTTGGCCGTAGAGGTGTGAATGCGCCCGTTGGCCTCGGTGACCGGCACGCGCTGCACGCGATGCGTACCACCTTCGTATTTCATGCGGCTATACGCGCCCTTGCCTTTGACGACGAAGGTAATGTCTTTGATGCCGCCCTGCCCTGTCTCGTTGCTATCCAGAATTTCGACCTTCCAGCGTCTCGCATCCGAGTAGCGGGTGTACATGCGGAAGAGGTCGGCGGCGAACAGCGCTGCCTCGTCTCCCCCGGCACCACCCTGGATGGTCACGATAGCATTTTTCTCATCCACGATGTCTTTGGGCAGTAGCAAGACCCTGACCTCTTCGAGGAGATTCTCGTGGTGTTCTTTGAGGCTCTCGATCTCCTCACCTGCCAGTTCGCGCATGTCCATGTCGCCACTCTCGTACAGTTCCTGCGCTTCGGCAAGTTGCTGCTCCGTAGAAGTCAGTTCGTGATATTTCTGGACGATCTCTTCCAGTTCTGCATGTTCGCGGCCATAGCGTTGCAGTGCCTGCAAATCTTCGACCATTTCCGGTCGGGCCATCAAGCTATTCAGTTCTTCATAACGCTGCGCCAGCTTCGCCAGTTTATCCATTAAATCCATAGTTTGTATTCCTCCCAGATTTTCCCATCCGCCGAGCGCCACCAGGTTAAAAGATTAATCACGCTGGATGATCCATGCATAGTGGATATGAGGAGCGCATATTGCGCTCTCTACACATGGTATCATATTTGCGGGTATCTCGACACGGACGAAATAGTGCAAAGTTCGTGTAGTATAGAGACAATGAGGGACAAAGCGGGGCGTCGCTATCCTGCCGCCAGCAGGTAGCGCTCAACGGTGGTGCGAGGTTGATTAAGAGTAGTAAAAAGGCGTCTCATGGTTCCTATTATAGCATGTTTCGCCGCCTTGTGCAGCAGGCAGCTCATCGGCTATCTCTCCAATCATGAGAACACCGTCAGCCTGAGAAATCATCCATCTTGTTGTTTAAAAACAGCCTCGGACTTGTCATCCTGAACGCAGCGAAGGATGACCTGCCAAAGGCCAAAAAGTACCCCATTTGAAACGCTATTAGCTCATACACCGTGCTCTAATGTGATTGATGTATATTCCCATTTCTGTCGTACAGCGAAATTAAGTCGAAAGGAAGCGAGGATAACCATGAGTGTGAAATCGGCAGTTGATCAGTTAAACGGGAATGCGGCGCAGCCAGTCGCCGATAAAGCGAAAAGTGTCAGCGGTGATGTTGTAGATACAGTTTCTACCTTCATCGAAGATATGCTGTTGCCCAACATAGGAAAGATACAGGCCATCTTGCTGGCGGGCCTGGCGCTGATGCAAGAGATTTTGAAGCGCAACGCGAAAAATGCGGGCAGTGCTCAGGACACGGTTGCTAACAAGGCAAAATCGAGTTTGAACACGGCCCAGGATATGGCACAATCAGGTCTGAGCACAACCCAGAGCGCTCTTCAGTCGGGCTTGAGCACGGCGCAGGATGTGACTCAATCGAGCTTGAGTACGGCGCAGGATGTCTTACAAAAGAATGTGAAGCGTGCCAGCAAGAATCTGAAGAAGGCGCAAAAGAGTATGAAGGCCGCCCAGAAAGTGGCTGCGGTAGGTTCGACAGTTGCCCTGTCGAAGACGCAGGATGTATTACAATCGGGGTTGGATACCGCTCAGGACGTATTGCAGTCGAGTCTGGGTAGTTCGCAGGATGCCCTGCAAAAGAACGTGAAGCGTGCCAGCAAGCAACTGAAGAAGGCCGGTGAGAGCGTGCAGGATGTGGGAGAGACGGTGGGGAAAAAGACCTCCAGCTTCTTATTCCGTGTCGGCATCGTGACCGGGCTTGTCCTGATCTTGCTCTACACGCCCTGGCCGGGTGCGGAGACTCGTGCGAAGCTGACAGACCTCTTCCAACAGGCGCGGGAAAATCTCTCCAATCTGACCTCAAACTTTTAAGAAAATGAAGTCCCAAAACACAGGTGAGCGCCAGCAGTGCCAGATATTTAGCACTGCTGGCGCTCACCTGTGTCAGGCTACCTCGAAGATATAGGTTTCTCCTATCGGTAAGTATTTTACGCGCTCACTCAAACCGGCTTTTTCAACCTCCTTCAGGAAGTCAGAGACTGGCGATTTGAAGACGGTGTAATCGTTGGTGTGGATCGGGATGGTTGTACGTGGATCGATAAGCTGAAGCACTTCCACTCCCTGTTTTCCGGTCATAGTGAGATAAATGCCGAAGAGTCGTGTGCCGCCGAGATGAAAGAGGGCAAGGTCAATATCAGGGTAGCGTTGCGGAATTTCCTTCAGCTTCTCAAATGGGATAGTATCTCCGGTGATGTACATGCGCAGCAGCTTTTGCCCCGTCTCTATTTGAAACTCCAGCATACTACCGTTGACGGGTGGCAGCAGATTTGAGAGCAAGCCAGGCCCGTGTTTCGCCGGTACTGCTGTAATGTGCAACACGCTTTCTCCCTTAGTAATAGTCATTGTCTGCCACGTATCGAGTGGAAAAGTTGAAGTGAATCCTTTCTGTGTAAGAGCATCGGATGCTTTCTTCGTCGTCACGATTGGTAGAGCCTTGTTGAGCTTTTGCACGACGAGCCGGTCGAAGTGATCCTCGTGTAAGTGTGAAAGAAGAACAAGGTCAATCTCTGGCAATTCATCGATCTCTATTGCCGGGTCTGTCAGGCGCGTTGAGTGAAGTCCATAACCCAGATGTACCTGGTCACCCTTATGCAGAAAATTCGGGTCAGTTAAAATGGTGAAGCCCGCGAAGCGCAGAATAACCGTTGCCGTCCCGATAAAAAAGATTGAGCCATGCGATATGTCTGGCTGCCCCGTTCCTGCCGGTAGCGTCAGTTCTCTAACCTGTGTGCGAGAAGATATGCCTGCCATCTCATCCCTCCTGATACTATTTCCCGCAACCTGAGTCGCCTGCGCATTTGTGCTCCGCAGACCATTGAAGGGAGCGAGGAAGTAGCTTGCAAACTTGTAGAATGCCCACTTTTCATTTACGAGTGGCACGCATAGCAGCTAAGAAAAGTGCCAGTTGTTCCCCAATAGTGCTCATCTTAGAAAGTGGAGCGTTTTGCATCACTTGACGCAAGGATGTAGATTTTTAATAGGTGAGATTATGCTATAATCACGATTGTGTTTCCGAAAGACTATCCAGAGACACAAACGCACGAGGAAGAGGCAAAAATGCCACTGGTACCATCAACTTCACATCGGCAAGATAGCGGGCAGAGTAAACCATCAGCCTCACAGAGTGTGCAGAAACGTTTTGTCCGTATAGGAGCCATCGTACTGCTACTCGCCGCTATCGTTCTCGTCTGGCAATTACTTAACGCCACGCTCAACAGTACTGATCCAACCGTGGCAGGACGACCGCTCTCGAATCCACATACTCATTTGCATACTATCGCTCTGGGTGGTAAGCCTGGTGTACTCTATCTTGGCACTCATTTTGGCCTGTTTACCAGTAAGGATGGCGGACGCACATGGCCACAGACCCGTGGTGTCCTCAATAATCTGATGATTATGTCCATCGCCGTCAGCCCGGTTAACTCGAATGTACTGGGCATTATTACTTTACCGGATGGAGGCATTGGGACGCAGTCTGGCATCTTCTTCAGTCAGGATGGGGGGACGCACTGGCAACATCGTACCCCTGCTGGCCTTCCGCTTTCGGCCTACCCCTACACACTTCAGGCAGGAACAGGGAGTGCAGGCCATTTCTACGCCTTTTACCAGTTTGTCGGCTGGTACGAGACGCAAGATATGGGCGTGAGCTGGTACCCGATCACCGGTCAAACCCTCTCAGCCATGCAGACTCCCAGCCTGCTCACCGACTCTTCCAACCCCAACCACCTCTTGCTCGGCGGTGACCAGGGACTTTTTGAGAGTCGAGACGATGGCAAGAGCTGGCAGAAGATCGCGGGTGTGGCGGGAGACGTGTTGAGTATGGTCGCCTCCGCCACCACTCCTCGCCTCATTTACTGCGCTACCGATCAGGGATTGTACCGCTGGCAAGATGGCAGTACACAGCTCACACGGTTGGCAAACGCACCCTCTTCGCTGACACGCCTGGTTGCCAATCCCTCAGCCCATCTCCTGTACGGTGTCTCAGGGCAAGACCTGTGGTCTTCAGATGATAGCGGTGTCTCCTGGGTTCATCGTTTTCATTTCAATCGGGGAGACCTCGTCGCTTTTGTCGTCGATCCCAGGCAGCCAACGCATCTCTATGCGGGCTTCTTCCTGCCTGCGCTCGTCATGTCTAGCGTAGATGGGGGAGGCTCATGGCAAACGCTAACCGATTGATTGAATTTTCCCTTGCTGGGGAGCACCTGAGGAGAAATAGGGATTCATCCCAGTAGGCAAGAATGCCCGGTTGGCGTATACTCACATAGAATGTGCTGACTTTTCCCCGGGCTTTGTCTGCTTGAGAGCACAAACCAGGCAAAGCAATGATGATGCATGAAAAGGAGGGAGTGTGTGCGTGTACGATGGATTTTCTGGCTGCTGCTTGCTGTATCCTGTACTGGTGTGCTGGTCTTTGCTGCCCTCTACCAACCGCATGATCCCGCCATCATGCACGTGCAAATCGAGCAGCAGCCAGCGATTCACAGCGACTTAACCAATGTGCAATTGCGCCTGACTGATCCCGAGGGTGTGCCAATCGAAAATGCTGCTGTATTCTCGACCGCCTGGATGACGAACATGGTCATGCAATCACCTCAAAGCAAGGTGATCTCGCTCGGACAGGGAACGTACATTACCCAGTTGCGCCTCTATATGGTCGGCCCATGGGAAATATCTGTAACCGCGCAGGCCAATGGCTTCACATCCCTGAAACAAACCCTGTTTGTCCAGGTAAGGTGAAATTGTAGAGAGCTGCTTTAGCGTTTCATTGGCCGTGACAGCAGAGCAGATGGAGTAAAGGCGAAGATTGAGGTTCATTAATGGTAAAGCAGGAGGGAGAGGAGTGTCCAGATTCAGAGCCATGCTTGCTCGATGGCGTCTTTCCCTCTTTGAAAAAGTCATCCTTGCTAATAGTGTGATCGTCATCGGTGAGGCGCTGGTTGGTTTGTGGGTGACCAGTCATAACCTGGAAGCGCATCACTACTTGATTGATACGAGCTTTATCGTACTGGCGACGGTGCTGGCTTTGCTGACAAACGTCGTGTTGCTGCGTGCCAGTTTTCGCCCGCTTTTTAGTCTGCTGCGCACTATCCGTGAGGTGAGTGCGGGCAAGACGGAGGCGCGTGCTGCCGTCACCGCTGCCGATTCAGAAATTGGCGAGCTGGCACAGGCGTTCAATGCAATGCTTGATCGGCTGGAAACGATGCATCGAGAGCAGGGCATGCTCATCTTACAGGCGCAGGAAGAGGAACGGCGGCGCATTGCGCTTGAACTCCATGACGAAAGCAGCCAGAATCTGACCGCTCTGCTCATCCACAGCGAGATACTCAGCCAATTGCTGCCGGAGACAGCCCTCTCAGAAGAGGTGCAGGCACAGCTGCATGGAGAACTCAATCAACTGGTGGAGGTGACGTACCGCACCCTGGATAATATTCGCACACTGGCGCAGCAACTGCGCCCCAGTGTCCTGGATGATCTCGGCCTGTCTGCCGCCTTTCGCTGGTTGGCTGAAGATTGCCAGCAACGCTTGCATCTGCCTGTGGAACTCGACCTGGATGGTATGGAGCAGAACGCAAGTGGTAAGCATCAATTCTCCCTTCCTCCACTTTATGAGACCACTCTTTTTCGCATTGCTCAGGAGAGCCTGACCAACGTTGCTCGCCACGCGCAGGCACAACAAGCATGGTTGCGTCTCTGGCATGATCAGCAGGCACTTCACCTGCAGGTACGTGACGACGGTTGCGGCTACGACTCTCGACAGCAGCAGAAGGGTCTGGGAGTCTTCGGCATGAGCGAGCGAGCGGCCCTGCTTGGTGGCAGAATAGAGATGCGCTCCCAGCCGGGCAAAGGAACGACCGTCGAGGCGATATTGCCCCTTTCTGTCGGGAAAGAAGCTGCATATGAGTGAGCAGCAGCAAGGGAGAGACACGCCTATTCGCGTTCTGCTCGCCGACGACCACGATATCCTGCGGCAAGGACTCAAGCTTCTGCTTGGTCGAGAACCGGACATACAGGTGGTGGGAGAGGCGCGTACAGGCCGCGAGGCCATCGCCCTGGCGCAGGAACTGGCACCTGATGTCGTGGTTATGGATATCACCATGCCCGATATTGATGGCCTGGCAGCCAGTGGCCACATTCGCAAGCATCAGCCAACCACGCAGGTGTTAATTCTGACCATGCACGAGAGTGAAGAGTATTTTCTGCAGGCGTTGCGCGTGGGGGCTGTCGGCTACCTTGTGAAGAAGGCCGCCCCGACTGACCTGCAGATGGCAATTCGGGCCGTCGCACGCGGCGGTGCATTTCTCTATCCCGGGCTGGCAAAGGCTCTCGTCCGCGCCTATGTCACAGAGTCCGCCACTAACAGTGAAACACAGGAAGCACTTCAGGTGCCCTCTTCAGATCCCTCGCTGCAATCAGCGAGGGCTTCGCAGCCGGTGGCGAAAAGTTCCGGCACGCCGCAAATCCTGACACCCCGCGAACTGGAGGTGCTCACGCTGGTTGCCGAAGGCTATACGAGCCAGCAAATAGCGAATCGACTGGTGCTGAGCGTCAAAACGGTGCAGGCCCATCGAGCCAACATTATGGAGAAGCTTGGCCTGCGCGACATTACCCATCTGGTGCGCTTTGCCATTCGCCACGGACTGATTCCAACTGAATTTTGAACGCTCCGTATGTACTCCCATAGAAGTATAGAGGCCGTGTAATCTATACAGAACTTAACGCGGCTTTTTGAGATGCCCGATGTCGTTAAGCACATAGAGGACGCGATGTTTATCTCTTACGCGCACGATGCTGATAGAGGTGTTGGCGGCTGGATAGAAGAAATCTCTTTCCAGCCCGAGCACTTCGGCGGCATAGGCATTGATTACGCCACCATGGGCGAAGATGAGAACGCGCTCGCTTTTATGGCCGCGAGCGATGCTGTCCAGCGCCTCGACCACGCGCTGGCGAAAGGCTCTGGCTGGCTCGCTGCCCGGAATAGCATCCCAGCTTCCAGTTTCGCCGACTTTGCGCACGATTTCGCGTTGTCGTTCCTGCAAGACCTGGCTTAACGTATCCAGGTCTTGCCCGTCCTCTGGCAGTGGCAGCACCTCGCCCAGGCGAATCTCTTGCAGATCATCAACAATGATAGGAGTCAGACTGAAGCGCTCGGCCAGTGGCGCGGCGGTTTCCAGACAGCGGCGTAAGGGACTGCTGTAGAGGGCGTCGAAGTGCAGCTGGCTCAGGCGTTCGGCCAGGGCCTGAGCCTGCTCGCGTCCAGCCTTGCTGAGCGGCAGGTCGTTATAGACGCCGCCGGGAATGATTTCATCGGGGCCGGGCAGGGCGTCGGCATGCCGGATAAGGTAGAGTTCGGCTGCGTTGGCCGAATTGAAGAGAAATGGGTCGTTCATTACTTTTCCAGATTTCCTCCCTCTGACACAGATCACAGAAGTACCCTGATGTCTCAAAACTCACCTCAAAAACGCTATTGACCGAGCTGGCGAATGATAGTGCGGGCCAGCGACCGCTTATGCACTTCGTCGGGGCCATCGACGATGCGCAGGGTGCGGCCATGCGCGTACATCGAGGCCAGGGGGAAATCGTCACTCATACCGGCACCGCCGAAGACCTGGATGGCGCGGTCTACTACGCGGGTCAGCATCTGTGGTACGGCAATTTTGATCATGGCGATCTCGTTTTGCGCCGCCTTTTTCCCCTGGGTGTCGATCATCCAGGCCGCTTTTAGCGTCAGCAGCCGGGCCTGCTCGATCTCGATCTGCGAGGTGGCGATCATATCCTGAATCATGCCCTGCTCTGCAAGTGGTTTGCCAAAGGCCACTCGTGTCGAGGCACGCTGGCACATCAGTTCAAGAGCGCGCTGGGCGGAGCCGACGGCTCGCATGCAGTGATGGATACGGCCAGGGCCGAGTCGCGCCTGCGCAATGGCAAAGCCACTGCCCTCCTCGCCCAGTAGATTACTGGCGGGAACGCGCACATCCTCGAAGAGCAGCTCGCAGTGGCCTTCGTTATCGACGTAGCCCATGACGGGCAGGTTGCGTATAATTGTCAGGCCGGGGGTATCACGTGGGACGAGGATCATGCTTTGCTGGCGGTGCCGGTCAGGGTTGTCCGAATCGGTCTTGCCCATGACGATGAAAATCTTGCAGCGTTCGCGGGCCGCGCCCGAAATCCACCATTTGCGGCCATTGAGGACGTATTCGTCGCCCTCGCGCCGGATGGAGAACTGGATGTTCGTCGCGTCGGAGCTTGCTACATCCGGCTCGGTCATGGCAAAGGCGGAGCGAATCTCGCCGTTGAGCAGGGGCAGCAGCCACTCGCGTTTCTGTTCCGGCGTGCCGAACTGGGCCAGGATTTCCATGTTGCCGGTGTCCGGGGCAGCGCAGTTGAAGACCTCCGAGGCCCAGCCGACGCGCCCCATGACCTCTGCCAGTGGGGCGTACTCCAGATTGGTCAGTCCTGCCCCGTACTCTTCATCCGGCAGGAACAGGTTCCATAACCCCTGCGCTCGGGCCTTCTCCTTCAATTCATCGACGATCTCAGCATGGTGGTGCGGATTGCCCGAGGCGGCGATCTGCTCCTGGTACGTGCGCTCATTGGGATAAATATACTGATCCATAAAGTCATTAAGCTGCTTCAACAGCCCGGTGACCTTATCCGAATAGGCAAAGTCCATCGTGATTTCTCCTTCTGTCAGATTCAATCCTCAACGCTTAGAATATATCACATTCTCATCGGTTTAACCGATGCTAGCTTCTAGCATGTTCTGAAAAAGACCCTCTCACATGTCATTCTGAGCGCAGCGAAGAATCTGAAGTGGGTCGTGTCGACCAGGTAGCGGCCTTAAATTCTTCGCTGCGCTCAGAATGACATGGAATGAACGGCGTGCCAGAATGCTACCATATTCGTGTTTCATTCGTAGAATATATAGAATATATGTTCTAAAATTGCTGAGAAAAATGTATGAAAAGGACTGGTAACTCGCACAAAGGCAGGCAACAATGATTACGGTCTATACCCGGCAGGGCAAAAAAATTGAGATTCTCTTGCAATCGGAACTATGCGATCCTATCACGGTGGGAGAGCACGTGCGTGCCTATTGCCATATTCACGGCAGCGACCACCAGCGTTCGCTCTCGATCAACAGAGCCAGCGGTTGGGGACACTGCTTTAACGCGGGTTGTGATGCAACGGTGTTAGTGGCGGAATGGAATCCAGCAGTAGCTCAACGGCTACTTCATGCTCATACCACTGCCGATTTGCCCGCATACGTTTCAGACGAGCGCTTCCGGCCACAACCGCTCCAGGCGCGACAATTTTCACAATTCCGACAACAGCCCCGGCAGCTCGTCTTGCTTCAACCTCCTGCAACGCCTCAGAAGTGGCAGCGAGAGGAACTGGCGGCATTGCGCTCCTTTGAGCGACCAATGCGCGCCTCGCTGGGCCACTCGAAGCGGGCGCGGGCCTATCTGGAGGAGCGGGGCATTCCGCTGGAAGTGGCGCGGGCAGCAGGGGTTGGTTACCTCGAACCGGTTCTGTTCGAGCAACTGATGACGAAGCGCCAGCGAGAGCTTTTGCAGCGCTGGTCTGAACGGCTGGTCTTTCCCCTGAACTCGCTGGTGGGGAGAGGCTATATCGGGCGCTCGCTGTGGCACTGGAAGCCGGGCATGCACGAAAATGAGCACAAGAAGCTGCTCGACCAGGCGCATCGACCCAGGCGCTGGATCAAGACGAATCCGGCTGGCTGGTTCGGCCCCAACCTTGATCAGCTCGCGAACACGCTCATTCTGGTTGAAGGAGCTTTTGACCGCTTGACCCTGCTGACCGGGGGCTTTGCCAGGACGCAGGTGGTTGCGCTGGTTGGCACGAGCATCCAGCTTGACTGGTTCCCCTGCCAGGTGAAGTCCGTTATCCTGGCCCTGGATTCGGACGAGGCCGGGCAAGAGGCTGCCCGCAGGCTGGCCGAGCAACTGCTTCAGACGGGTGTCTCGGTGCGTAGCTTACCCTCACTGACAGACCGCGCTGGCAAAGACTGGAATGAGCGCTGGCGCACGCAAGGGCCTCGCAGCATTCGTCCTCTCTATGAGGCATATACCTGTCTTCTACCTACAGGTTGAACGGTTTAACCATGTGGAACTGTTGCGCTAGCTTCGACTGGAGAGAAAGGCAGGAGAAGTCTCCTCATTAGATGGAATAGGCTCCAGACGACAGGTGTTATCAACTATGAAAATGTAAGGAACTAGCCGATAACAAAGAATAAGAAAATCTCACTTAGTTCTCTCCCCCGCACTTTTGCAACTGACCCTTCACTCGCAACGTCTTCTATAGAAGAACGTAATTTTTTGCGAATGAGGAATAACTTAGCTAACAGGGGTGTTGTAACGGGTGAGTTAGCAATCTTGACGGAGGAGTGCTAGACAAAGACGGTAAGATATGCTACAATGCTAGCAATCACTTTACGAGTTTGCTAAAAACTGGACGAACAAAAAAAACGTCTATAGTGAGGAGCAAAATACATACATGCAAAAATGTGAACGTTGTCAAAAGAACCCCGCCCGCGTGCGCGTTGATCAGTTAGTCAATGGGAAGCGAGAGCAACATTACCTCTGTCAATCCTGTTTTGATGAGTTGATGAGCGCCGCGATGGAACAGTCGGAAGGTTTCGATGAGGGCCAGGAGATGCCGGGGGCTTCCTTCGGATTTGGCCCGAACAATCGGCCTCCCTTCTCTCAACAGGGTAGAAATACAACTACTGCTGAACGAAAAGCACAAAATAACAGTAAAACTCCTACTCTCGATCAGTATGGACGTGACCTTACGAACGAGGCCGCCGAGGGAAAACTCGACCCCGCTGCCGGACGCGCACGGGAACTACGCCGGGTAATTACCGTACTCGGTCGTCGTCAGAAGAACAATCCTGTGCTGATTGGTGAGCCAGGTGTTGGTAAGACGGCCATTGTCGAAGGATTGGCCCGTCGAATTAACGAAGGAACAGTTCCCGCCACACTGCGTGGCAAGCGCATTGTGACGTTAAATATTGGCGGTATGGTGGCCGGAGCGATGTTCCGGGGCCAGTTCGAGCAGCGCATCAAGTCCATCCTTGAGGAGCTGCGCGAAGCGAAAGATGTGATTGTCTTTATTGATGAATTGCACACCGTCGTTGGAGCCGGTGCCGCAGAAGGTGCGGTTGGCGCAGCTGATATGCTGAAGCCTGCTCTGGCGCGTGGTGAACTGCGTTGTATCGGCGCAACGACGCTGGACGAGTATCGCAAGCATATAGAGAAAGATGCTGCATTGGAGCGTCGTTTCCAGCCCGTCATGGTTGATGAGCCTTCCGTAGAAGAAGCCATCGATATGTTGAAGACGGTGCGTCCCAATTACGAGGCCCATCACGGTATCAGCATTACCGACGAGGCTGTTGAGGCTTCGGTTAAGCTGGCTGACCGCTACATCAATGACCGCTTCCTGCCTGACAAGGCCGTCGATGTAATGGACGAAGCTGGCTCCGCTCTGCGTCTTGAGGCGACCGAGAAGGGCATTATCAGTCCGACCTTGATTGCCGATCTGGAAACGGAACTGGCGGATATCCAGGCGAGGAAGGAAGCTGCCGCCAATGCCGAGAACTACGAGCAGGCGGCCCTGCTGCGGCAGAAGGAATTGCAGGTGCAGGCAAAGCTTGATCAGGCCCGCTCCGAATCTGCCAATGCTGTTACCTTGATTGTCACGCCTGAGCATATTGCCCAGATCGTTGAGAACTGGACGGGTGTGCCGGTGAGCCAGATGCTTGAGAGCGAGCGCCAGAACTTGCGTAACCTTGAAGAGGACCTGCGTAAGCACGTCATCGGTCAGGATGAGGCGATTAGCGCCGTTGCTCGTGCCATTCGCCGCTCGCGTGCTGGTTTGAAGGATCCACGCCGTCCCATCGGTTCCTTCCTCTTCCTCGGTCCAACCGGTGTCGGGAAGACGGAACTGGCAAAGGCGCTGTCCACCGAACTCTTCGGTGGAGAAGATAACATGATTCGCCTGGATATGTCGGAATACATGGAGCCGCACACGGTCTCTCGCCTCTTCGGTAGCCCTCCTGGTTACGTGGGCTATGACGAGGGTGGTCAGCTGACCGAGCAGGTACGCCGCCGTCCCTACAGTGTCATCCTGCTGGATGAGATTGAGAAGGCGCATCCTGAAGTCTTCAACGCGCTCTTGCAGATCATGGACGATGGTCGCCTGACAGACGGTCAGGGTCGCACGGTCGACTTCAAGAACACCGTTGTGATTATGACCAGCAATGCCGGTACCTCGGATCTCAAGCGTGCCGCAAGTATCGGTTTCTCGGCCAAAAAGAACGAGGATATCCGCGACGAGCAGCACGAGGCCATGCGCTCGAAGGCGATGGAGCACCTGAAGCAGATGTTCCGTCCTGAGTTCATCAACCGTGTCGACCAGATCGTGGTCTTCCGCGCTCTGGGTAAGACCGAACTCTACCGCATCGTTGATCTGCTGCTAGACGATGTCCGCACGCGCCTCAACGAGCAGGACATCGAACTGGTGGTCAGTGACGATGTGCGCGACCTCTTGCTGCGTGAGGGCTTCGACGAAGCCTTCGGTGCCAGACCTCTGCGCCGCGCCATCCAGACCTATGTCGACGACACGCTGGCTGATGCATTGCTAGCCGGTGAAGTCGCTCCCGGTCAGGCCGCGACCCTCGTTGTACGTGACGACAATGTTGCTGTCGAAGCGCAACCCGTAATCCAGACTGCATAACGTCAGCGAGCAATCTGGTTGTGATAAACAAAAAAGCTCTCAGCTCCCTTAACTGGAGTCTGAGAGCTTTTTTATCTCCTTATGTCTTGTCTGCTTTCCAGGTTTTTCTAAGACAAATATCCTTGTGCTGGAAAAAGTTGCTGCACTTTCGTCTGAGATAGTATATAATTTAGCAGATCAGGTTGGTTATTTAAGAAGGGGACAGAGGGTACAACCATGGATATCACTCACTTTCTACAGGAGGGTATCATATGTCCATCAACGACGTAAGTGCATCCACATCAATCGAGAATACAGAGCGCGGCTGGCAATATCCAACTGAGCTGGATCATTTTGTGGATCATTTCCTCTCGATCATGTGCGACCATAGTCGCAGGCAAATTCTCGAACTGCTGGCGAATCCGGTCGACGAGCTTCCGCCAGCAGAACATATTTCACATCTGGAGCGGCGCTCAGGTGATATTGCCAGGGAACTGGGGCTTTCGCCTGGAACGGTTTCGGGCCATTTACGCCAGCTGGCAACTATCGGGCTGGTAGCCTCGCGCCGCGAAGGTAATGCTATTTACTATCGCCTGAGCAATCACATGCTGATACGTGCGTTCCACGACCTGCTCGTGGCGCTGAATCAGGAGCACACCGAGCGATTCAATAAGGCGAATTGAACTGCTGTAGCTCTACCTGCTATAATCGTCTTAGCTAGCACAAAGTTGTGTGGTTCTCTATTTGCCGCTTGAGGCAGGGGAGAACCTGCTCTCAAGCATTTTGATGAGAAAAGGATAGAAACAGGACATAGATATGAAAGCACGTAACTGGATCGCTCTCGGCGCTAGTGTGCCTGCTGCCGGTGCCATCGCACTGGCTATCAGCACGTTCTTGCCACAGCGTTTTGAGACGTATCGCTGGCCGCAGAGAGAAGTTGAAGGCAGTTCACTATCAGTCAATACAGCCTTACCAGAGGTAGAGGTGGAATTCTTGCGCTGTGGCAGCGTTTCCATTCCCGAACCAATTGCTGTGCGTGGCTCGCTCTCGCTGGCCCCATGCACTATTACACATAGCACCGTGCTCGTGCGTCATCCGCGAGCAACCTTTTTGTATGATACAGGTCTCTGCTCCGATATTTTCAGCTTCCTGGAGGAGCAGTCGCTGTTCTTCCGCAAGACGCTGGCGAACTTTCGCTTCGTGCAATCGCTGCGCAGCCATCTCATGGAGCAGCAGTTGGAGCCTGACGATCTCGACTTTGCGCTGCTCTCCCATCTGCACTGGGATCATGTCAGCGGCATTCCTGATCTGCCCGAAGTGCCACTGCGCATCAATCGTGTGGAGTACGACGCGGCACAGCTCGGACTCTTGCAGGCAAACGGGGGTCTCGTCAATCGATTGATGGGCAAGAATCCGGTCGAATTATTTGATGTTGATGGGCTATGCTATGAGGGTTTCCGTGCCAGCCATGACCTCTTCGGCGATGGCTCGGTGGTGCTGGTTCCACTGCCCGGTCACACGGCAGGCAACACCGGTATGTTCATCAATCGTGCCAATGGGCCGCGTCTTTTCCTGCTGGGCGATGCCGCCTGGGTCTCCCAGAACTACCTGCGCCCGGCTACCATGCATCCCTTCATCTGGTCAAAAGTGACCAGTGACGATGCCACCGCCCGTCAGACGTTGATCGACCTGCATCATTTCGCCCACCAGCACCCCGAAGTCGCCATGATCGCCATGCACGACGCTGCCAAACAGGAGCAATTCATGGCAAACGAACGAGCAAACGCCCCCACCGTCGAGCTACTGTAAGAAGCTTGCTGGCGGCACAAGCGTGACATTGAAAACTAACCTGGACATGTTATCCTGAGCGCGAGCGAAGAATCTGAGGCAACTACTCCGTCAGCGTGGCCTGCTGCATATTCTGAGCGCAGTGAAGGATGACATGTGAGGGGGCCTTTTTAAGCTGGGACAGGGCAAGGGAGAAACCCACTTACTGCACAAGTTCCGAACGCCACCACTTGCCTCGTTCCAGTGTCTTTCCAAAACTAGAGACCAGAAAGA
The DNA here is from genome assembly GCA_963736995.1 of uncultured Chloroflexia bacterium. Taxonomy (GTDB): domain Bacteria; phylum Chloroflexota; class Ktedonobacteria; order Ktedonobacterales; family Ktedonobacteraceae; genus CADDYT01. The sequence goes on along the minus strand of CAVTRB010000001.1, from coordinate 333,170 downwards.
CCACGCCAAAAACCCCTACTCTCAACTGTCTTAATGCGATGGCAGTTGGCGCAACGCACCTCGCACTTACTAATTTCAGCTTCAATGCGAGGCCATCCATAGCCCTGAGAGAGCAAGTGAGATATGCCATCTGTTTTACGACCTCGAACGTGGTCGAATTCGAGAACACGAATATCGGAGTTGCCGCAATCAACACAGGGATGATTACTAAAGTAGATCCGCACCATTTGATAACTTTCAGGTGCTTGATGAAGTGGCTGAGAACTACGCCAGCCTCTATCATGCTCAATTGTTTTAATACGATGACAGTTGGCGCAGCGTACTTCGCACTTAGCAATCTCTGCTTCGATAGCGGACCAGTTAAAACCCCAGGTTAGAAGATTGGCTATCCCACGGATTTTTTGCCCGTTGACGTGATCAAACTCAAGAAGGCGTATATCTGCCTGACTACAATCAACACAGGGATGTGTGGAAAGATAAGAGGAAATACGTGACGCGTTCGCAGCTATCCTTTTCGCCTTACTGATGCGAATTCTCTCATTATAAATCTGTTTGTTGTCTCTATAGTGCTGTTTACTGAGTTCTGACTGGCAATATTTGCAACGTGGCTGACGCTTGCCCTTCTCCTTGTCCCTCCAACTAAATTCCTGTTCGGCATCTCTTTCTTCGCCACAGCGAGAACAGACCTTCTTCATAATCAAGTTCCCCGTAGAAATATTTGGTAAGAGAACTATAGCAGATTTAGAATAAATCTTCGAGGGAATAGGGTAAAAAGATGGATTTACCGAGAGAAGGGTATATGCTGAAGCAAAAGATAAACGCCCAAACGGTCAATGTTCAGGCGTTGCTGACAGGGGCAGCAGGACTTGAACCCGCAACAACCCATTTTGGAGACGGGTGCTCTACCAATTGAGCTATGCCCCTATATTTCACCGTCTGTTGCAGAACAGACAATGGGCGGAGAGGGAGGGATTCGAACCCTCGGAGGGCTTTTGACCCTCAGCGGTTTAGCAAACCGCCGCACTAGGCCACTATGCGACCTCTCCTTGTACGAGGTTATCCTACCATAGCAGGGGTCTAGTGTCAATAGCCTAAAGGAAGAAAGGAGGGCATGTTCCGTAATAAGGAGCACATTTCCAGTCAATCTATTCATCCAATTGAGCGAGTTGGAGGGTAAACCAGAAGGTTGAACCCTCTCCCTGTGTCGACTCGACGCCAACCTGCCCGGAATGTTGTTCGATAATTATTCGTGTGATGTGCAAACCAAGCCCCAGCCCGACACCGGAGCCAGAGCGCACCTCAATGCCGGGTGAGCGGTAGAAGCGCTCCCAGATGTGAGATTGTTCTTCGGACGAAAGCCCTGGCCCTTCGTCCCGCACGGAGACCCGCACCTGCTTCTCCTCCAGTTGCAGGGTAATATGGACGGGCTTTTCCTCCTCTGAATATTTGAGCGCGTTGTTGAGATAGTTGCTGATTACCTGGGCAATGCGCTGTGCGTCTGCATAGATGGGCGCGCTGACATCATCATCGATGTCGAGCAAGATCGTCCGCTGGGGCCAGGAAGAGCGTTGTTCCTCGACTACCTCGCGTACAATGGTGACGAGGTCGCAGGAGACGGAGAAGAGTTCCAGGCGGTCGGCCTGTGCGCGTGAGACATCAAGGAGATCGTCAACCAGCCGGTTGAGCCTCCGTGTCTGACGATCCGTACCTTCAAAGAGCTTGAGCATTTTGTCAAATGCCTCGAAGGTACTTCTCATCTGCCGTATTGCGAGCTGGGTGTTACCCTTGATAGTTGTGAGAGGAGTGCGCAGTTCGTGGCTGGCGATACTGAGAAACTCCTCCATACGCCGTGTTGATTCACGCAGTGCCAGTTCGCTGGCGCGAGCCTCTTCTCGCTCGCGCATCAGGCGTTCGCGCTCAATGACCAGAGTAGTGAGCCTGGCAATTGCCTTCGCGATAGATTTCTCCTCTTCCGTGTAGTCGTGGTCCGCGCTTCCATAATCAAGTAAGATCAAACCCAGGAGTTGATCGCCGAGATTCATAGGGGCGTAGAGCATCGAAGTGATGTGATGGGTTTGATATATGGCCTTGAAAGATGGTGGCCTGGTGTCAATAATGAGGACTTCACCGCCTTGCAGCCGCTCGATAGCCGAAGGATCGAGGAAATCGCTCAGTCGGCTTTGTCCGGCGCTTTGCCACCAACGCTGCTCAAGTTCCGGGGCAAGTCCGACGGTTGCAAGGGGAATGAGCAGGTTCCCCTCGTCGATGGTGGTGATGCCAACACGCTGGCAGCTAAGTACACGACACGTCAATTCAGCCATACGTTGCGAGATGGTACCAGTCTGGCCAGGGAGAAGCTCACCGGTTTTTCCGGTTCTAGCTGAAGTCGAGACCAGCATTTCAGCCATCGTGAGCAAGGCATGCAGCGTTTCGGCGGCGCGATTTTGTTGTTCGCGTTCTGCCTGGCGCAGGGCAGTAACGTCACGGGTGACAAGCACGACGCCATCGATAGTACCCTGTGGATTGACTAAGGGTGCTGCGCTAAGCAATGCCTGCCGGTCATTTCCGTCGGCGTCGCGAAAAATGATCTCTCTATTCGTAACTGTCTCGCCGTGCAGCGCCCGCGTTACGGGAATCTCTTCCCTGTGCAGCGGCCTTCCCGTGACGGCGCGTACCTGATATTTCTGTTGCGAAAATTCTAGCGTCTCGTCTTCGCCCTTCGTTCCTGTGTTCTGCTGGCCTGCGCGATTCAGTTGTACAACGGTGCCCATTGCATCATGGATGGAGACGGCGTCGGGAAAAGTATCGATGATGGTTACAAGTCGCGTTCGCTCTGCGGCAAGAGAATGAGCCAGCTGCTCGCTCTCTTGACGCGCCCGCTCGGTCTGACTGGCTCCAATACTGATAGCACAACCAACGAGCAGGAAGACGAAAAATTCCACTGCCTCAGAAGTTGTGTTCAGCGTGAAGCTAAATACCGGCGGAAGAAGGACGAAACTCAGCAGCGCAGCACCAAGCAGGGTAGTGATGAAGGCGGGACCACCTCCCCAGTTGAGAGCCACCAGAAGGATAGCCAGTACTTCCAGCAGACTGAAGAACGAGTAACCGGGGAACAGATGAAAAATTTCAAAGGTGATGATAGTCGCCACTGTTTGCAGCAGGATGGCGGCGAGGTAGCCAACCACGGGATGGCGCAATGTGGCGGGAAGCCAGGAGGGTGCGAAGGTATTTGTTAAAAACCAGTTATGCAGGAAGCGCCAGATACGCAGCGGGGGATAGTGTTTGCTCATCATAGCTTCCTGTCCAGCATCTTGCTTCTTTTCAGGTGATGAGAACGTCGGCAAGGGCCGAGTATCGCGTGGTGTATGCACTCTATCAATTTCGTTTTCGTGTTGCGTACTCATACCCTTGACCTGACAGAAATAGCTATTCCTGTGGCAAAAATGTCACAAAAGGATAAGTTTACAGAGGGTTGATGAAAGATCATCAACCCTGTAATGTTCACGTTATTGAGCAATGCAAAGTTGCAGAGTTAGAAAAATTATTTTGCAATCAACGCGCAAGTGGCGATGTATCGTAGTGCTCCAGCAGGTCAGCCGGGTCATTGTAAATAGCGATGGCACTGGCAAGCTCTTTATCTGTCCAGCCGCCGGTGCGCATGGCAATGGTTCCTACACTGGCTTTTGCCGCAGCTTCAATATCGTAGGGCGTGTCGCCGATCATCACTACTTCATCAGCAGGCAGGCCAAGCTGCTCCAGTGCCATTTCCACTACTGAAGGGCTGGGCTTGGACTGCTCCACATCGCTGCCGGAGACAACGACGTCGATCAGGTCCTCGATGCTGGCAATCCTCAGCTCTGTTTCCAGTTCGTCCTTTTTTGCCGAACTGCCGATGGCCACTTTCAAGCCTCTGTCGTGCATGCGCTGGACGAGTTCACGTGTGTCGGGGAAGGCTTGCAAAGTGGGCATGTAGAGTTGGTTAAAGACGGCCTTGCGTCGTGCGGAGATCTTTTTCCCCTCATCGCTCTCAGATGACAGGCCGAGGACTTGTGGCATCAATTTATCGCCACCTTCGCCGATCAGCCAGCGTACCTGCTCATAAGGAACGAAGTGACCATATTGTGCCATTGCCTCTACCCAGGCCTTTGCCAGTGCATCGTTGCTGTCGATAAACGTTCCATCGACATCGAGAATAACGCCGCGTATCTGTGCCATAGAAATAGCCTCCAGAAAGTTCTCTCAGTTTTGTTTTTTAGTATTGCATTGTAATACCTATCAGCTTGTACGTTTCCTGTTCCTCTGTCGCTTCACGCTAGCCTTGAAGGGATAGTGGGAGAGTAAACCAGAAGGTCGATCCCTTGCCCACAGTGGACTCAACGCCGATCTGTCCCTGGTGTCTTTCAATAATTGTCTTGCTGATGTGCAGGCCGAGGCCAAGTCCAACCCCTGAGCCGGATCGTACCTCTATCCCTGGCGCTTGATAGAAGCGTTCCCAGATGCGCCCCAACTCTTCTGAAGGCAGCCCTGGTCCTTCGTCTTTCACGCTTAGCCGGGCGTTCTCTCCTTCGATGCGCAGATGAATTTCGACGGGTCTATCTGCATCTGAATATTTTAGTGCATTAGTGAGGAAATTGGTGACGACCTGGCCAATACGGTCGCTATCACCGGAGACAGGAATCGGCCCTTGCGGAAACTCAGGAGTAATGATGCGTTCTGAATGAGCCTGACGCTGTTCCTGCACCGCCTCACGTACAATGCCTGTCAGGTCGAAAGATTCTGCCTTCATTTCCAACTTGCTTGCCTGGATGCGCGAGACATCAAGCAGATCGCCGACCAGGCGATTGAGCAGTCTTACCTGCCGGTCGGAACGTTCCAACATCTCGTGTACCGGCTTGATTGTGTTGACCAGCTGCTCGTTTTGTTCGCTTTCCTTCCGAATGAAGTTGCTCAAACGGCGCTCCGCCAGCTGGATATTCCCTTTGATGCTGGTAAGCGGCGTGCGCAGTTCATGGCTTGCCATACTGAGGAAGTCATCCATGCGCCGGTTGGCTTCACTCAACGCTATGATACTGGCGTGCGCCTTTGCCTGTTCGTGCAGGAGCCGTTCGCGTTCGATGACCAGGGCACCGAGGCGGGCGACAGCTTGCGTAAGGACAATTTCATCAGGGGTATACGTATGCTCCATTGAGCCATAATCGAGGGTGAGCAGACCGACAAGCTCGTTTCCCACACACAAAGGAGCAATCAGCATAGAGTATATCTGGTAGGGATTGGGGGCGGCGTTAAAGGGTGGCTGTGTCATATCGATCATGAGAATTTCGTTGGCTCTCAGGCGTGCGACCATTTCAGGCATGGGATTATCACGCAGACTCGCTGCCTGTTGTTCCTGCTCAATCCACCACTGCCGCTCCTGTTCCGGCGAGAGGCCGACGACGGCTACTGCTCGTATTATCTCCGTTTCCGGTTCTATGGCGCTGATGGCAACCCGGCTGCATCCCAGGACGCTGCATGTCACTTCGGCCAGCCGGTGTCCAACAATGCTGGCAGTAGATGGCCGGTATGAAGCCGGGATTTCAAGATCATGTGTGCTCCCGCCTATCTGCACCATTGCTTCCGCCATTTCCAGCAGCGCATTCAGGGTCTCGTGCATGCGCTTGACCAGTTGACGCTGCTGTGTTTCTTCACCTTTCCCGGGCGTCTCGAAAAAATCGACCAGTCGAGGTTCCTCGTTTAGCAGGAAGTTGAGTTGCTCTTGCACCGGTTGATCGTTTTCAAGAGAGATTTCCGGGTGAGATTCTATCCAGAAGTGGTGCCATTTGATACAGGCGAGCAGGGTTGTCAGGTAGTGGTAAGACACGCCGAGCATCCGCTCTAGCTCGCTCCTGCTGCGTGCAGCCAGGTCGGGGGCCAGCATAGATGAAGATTGCTGTGAGCGTAAGGGAGCATTTAACTGCACAAAGAGGTCGATGGCACAGGCAAACAGCGCTCGTTCAAGGGCTGAGCCGCGCTCCGGCCACTCCGTAAGAGGGCCAGGTTCTGCTGCCAGGACCGCGAGATGTTGTTCAATCTGGGTCGCGTCTGGAAGCGGTGCTTCGAGCAGTGTCAGTATCTCTGTAGCCGTCATGCCTGCCGCGTACAGCATACAGCTATGGTAAACGACACAGGTGGGGACATGGCAATAGCGGGAGAGGGAGGCAAAAAGCAGCTCTTTGAAGAGAGACGGCAGCGGGTTCTCTATATAGCCGGTGCGCATCTGCTGCCACAGGGTTTCTAGTAGCTGAGGTATCGACAGCGCAGGGGTGAAAAAAGAGGGAATAAAGCCAAAATGATGGTTGATTTCTGTCAGGATTTCTTCAGTTGTAGGCTGTTGGCCTATATGCATCGATATACTCTCCATATATTTCCCAGGATTTAAGATTCATGCTTGCCCATGAATTACATCATAATACATGATGCAAGAAAAGGGTAACAAAGTGAAATGAAAGCTGCCTGTGACGAGGCAGGGCAGCCTTTCATTGAAGAAAAGGATGCACAAGTACCTCATGCTTGAGGTAGCTGGTCAAGCACAACTATAAGGGGATAAGTGAGGCTCCGCCAGGTACCGGGAGCCGAACCTGGAAGGACGCAATGCATTGCGCCCTTCCAGCTATGAGAGGTCAGGTGCCGATGGCATAGAGGTGGTCATCCATATTGCCGATGTAGATGATGCCATGCGAGATCGATGGGCCACCGTAGAAGATGGAGCCGCTATTAGTATCCTCGTAGCGATAGAGCGTACTTCCGTTTGAGGAAGCGAGTACCATCAGGTAACGCCCCTGCCCGGCTGCTACGACACCATTGGCGTAGGCAATGGGGCCGAGCACCGGCCCATCTTGCATGCAATGCTGCCAGATGAAGCTGCCGTTCGCCGGATTGATGGCATCGACGCTGCCCAGGCAGGCGGTGCCGTTGATCGTTATATTACCGCTGCCCTCGTACAGTGTAGTGCCATCCCAGGCAGCGGGGGAAATATTGCCGGTACCGCATTGCGGACAGTCACCGCCGTTGCCGACCTGCTTTGTCCAGGTGGGGCCAGCACCGAGGTCGTCACGTTTGAAGGCGTAGAAGATGCCATTTTTATTGACGCCTCCAACCATGTTTTGGCCGTTGGCAGTGAACAATGTTGGCGTCGCTCCGAAGTCACTATCGCTTACCTGTTGTGAGGTTGGAACCTGCCAGGAGCCAAGAACGGTAGAAATGCTGGTGAGGCTGAGTTCGATGATAGACACCGAATAGGGTTCGGAACTGGAGCAGTTGCCGCTGTTGCCAGTGGTAACGTAGATGGCTCCCTTGCCGCCGTTTCCTGTCGGGTCAATAGTGGGCGAACCCCATACACCGGCTCCAACGCAGTTAGCGGGTACCGTATTGAAGGTATTCTGAATGGCCCCGGTTGAGGCATTCAACTGCACAACCTGACCCGCGACCAGGGGGCAATCGCCGAAAGAGGAGAGACCGATGTAGACGCTGCCGTTGTAGACGGCGGGCGAACTCCAGATGAAATGGCTGGGCGAGGAACCCAGAACGGTGCTCCAGATGAGTTTGCCGGTGAGAGCATTGAGCGCGTACATAGAGGCTGTGCCGCCGCCGAAGTAGGCGACTGAGGTGGAGGTTCCGTTAATGGTCTCGGTGGCAACGGTTGTTGTACTGGCTATACCGACCGTCGGAGGTACACAGCTATTATCCGTTGTGACGCCGGTACCATATGTCCAGACGTGGTTATTGTTGAAATCCGTTGTGTGCTCTGTTCCATTATCCCATGATCCCCAGTAGACCAGGTTATTGGCGACAACCGGCTGTGTCGAGATGGAGCCAGCAGCAGTATGGGTCCAGTGGAGCTTGAGTTTGGGAGCTGTGGACGGGCTGATAACCGTCTCCGCAGTATTATCGCCACTGCGACCGTTATCGATTTGATATGTTGTCCAGTCTGGCCCTCCGCCCGCGTACACCATCATTGGTGCCAGCACGGTGAGTAACAACGCAACACATGCGATTCCTGCTACCCGTAACCTCGAACGCCAGATATTTTGTATGAATGTCTTTTCGACCGGTACCCCGTTTGCTTCCTTCATGATAGTATCACTTTCTTGTTGTGAGATGCTGGAAGAACCGAATACTCCTTGATGTGCAGGCAAAAGCTTCCTTACCGTCAATTCAAAGCAAGTTCTTGCATGCTTGGAGGAGGCGAAGCTGACAATCAGCGCGTTCAACCTGACCTGAACGGGGCTTATGGCCCAATGCTGACAGGGGCATTATCGAATGGTATAGCACTGCTCATCTGATAGCTCCAGGCCTGAGAGCCGTTGGAGGCGTTGAGCGCGTATACATGGTTATCATTTGTGCCAGAGTAGATCAGGTTGTTCGCATATGCCAGTGGAGTGCCGGTGTACTTATTGATTTCTTGCTGCCAGATGAGAGTGCCTGTGGTGGCATTGAGGGCTGCAACAGAACCGGATGTGGTAGTGGCGTCGCTCGTGCTGCTCGCCGGTGCTGTGCTCGGGTTGCTCGTAACTCCGGCATAGACCACGCCGTTAGCGACGACCGGGCTGGTATCGATTGGCCCTCCAAGCTGGTGAAGCCAGAGACGCGCTCCCGTGCTTGCGTTGAGGGCATAGACGAACGTATCTTCAGAGCCGACATAGACCACTCCGTTAGAGATGGCCGGGGGAGAGAGAATCATATTGCCGATTATCTGGGAAATCCAGAGCCGGGTTCCAGTTGTAGCGTCGTAGGCATAGACGTAGCTAACGGTTGTGCGCGGTCCGCCTTCCCTGGCAATAGCGGTAGCGGCGAAGTAGATCACGCCATTGACAACCTGCACGTCGGTGAAAAGCTGACTGAGCACCTTCACGCGCCAGACTTGCTGACCCGTGCTGGCATTGATGGCGAAGAGGTAGCTGTGGTCGACCTGATCGGAGGAACTGCCGTAGACAACACCATTGGCGATGGCGACGCTACGAGTCGTGACCGTTTCGTTGCCAATCCCTGTATCGAAGCGCCAGATCAGACTGCCAGTGCTGGCATTCAGCGCATAGATGTAGTTATTAGCGGAGCCGACATAGACCACGTTACTGGCAACAACAGGCGAGGAGACAATGTTGCCGCCGAGCTGCACAGACCATTTCGTCAGGCCCGTTGCAGCATCGAGAGCAGAGACGCCTCCGGTGAGCGTGGTGAGGTAGACCATGCTATTAGCAACGACCGGAGGAGCAGGCAGATTGCGATCTGTCTCCTGGACATGCCAGAAGGCCGTCCCGCTATCGCCTGCCAGTTTATAGAGTTTGCCGTCACCTGTGCTGACATAGACATTCAAAACGGCACTGGCTGACGCGCTCTTACTCGGATGAGCAACAGCGAACGCACCGATCGTGAGGGCCGCTACGAGCAGCACGAGGAGCACACTCGTAATAGCGATTCCTTTGCGGCCTCTGAGTAAAAGCCTCGTGGAAAATGATGACCTGCGACTCTTCATGTGTTTCCCCTTTCAGGGACAGATAGGAAGGAATATTTCCCTCTCACACAATCCACTAACGTTACTTATGGAAGGCTCCCTTGCTCGCTTGTATAACATATTTATATATGCTGAGCTATCTGCTGTCAATAGAATTAAGGGTTTTCGCTAAAACGTGAAATAGTACCATATTGAGGATATATTCGCTTGCAGGCACAACCATGTATTATGTTGGTGAGAGAGCCATTCCTTCAGAAATAAACGGGGAATGGCCCACTTTTCAGGGTGTGACGCGGGGGGATCTGTTACTTCTGGAGAATTGTTGCCATCATCTCGCGCACGAAGCGGATTTCATCGACGTTGACAGTATGGCCCATACGCGGGTAGAGGCGCATGGTGACGTTGCCGCCCAGGCGCTGCAAAACCTCTGCTGAAAACTCGACGCGCTCCTTCGGGATATGAGGGTCAACATCGCTGCAACCGAGGAAGATGGGTGTGCCGGAAAGCGAACCAGGATAGTCGCGGGGTGTGCCTTCGGGGCCGATTAGTCCGCCGCTGAGACCAACGAGGCCACCATAGCGGCGAGCGTTGCGGGCGGCGAACTCAAGCGAAAGGCACGCGCCCTGTGAGAAACCGAGCAGCATGGTCTGTTCAAGCGGTATCCCCGCCTGCTGAACGTGCTCTAGCAGCGAGGCGATGAAGGCCAACGCGGAGGAAAGATAGGGTTCGTTGCTGGCAAGAGGGGCGAGAAACCTGTTCGGGTACCATTCGTTGTTTGCCGCCCGGGGAGCGAGATAGGCAAAATCGGGCTGTTTGAACAGGTCTGTGAGTTCAAGAATGCTTTCTGCGGTCGCTCCACGCCCGTGGAGCATAATCATAGCAGCTTGTGCCTGCTCAAGTGGTGTGCCTGCCACCAGGACGGGTTGTCCCCGGTGCGGCCCGCTAATGGAAGAGGAAAAGTCAGTCATATTTCTTTCATTTCTCCAAAATTGTGGTATGAATATCCTGTATCTCTTGCTCCGTCGCGCCCGCACAGGTCCGTAACCAGAAACGGCGCGGGCTTGAGGAACTGGCAAGCAGGAAGTCAGCAATGGGATGGAAACCGGCGAGGATCATGCCGCGCTGCGAGGGTATGTTATCGCTATCCGCCCCGATCCAGACGCGTCGCAGGCCCATAGCGCGCAACTCGTTGAGCATGTAGGAGAGCAATGCCGGGTAGAGGCGCTGCCCACGATAGGCCGGAGGTGTACCGCAGCCCCAGATGTAAGCTTCACCCGACTGCAAGCGCAAACTCAGGCCAAGTTCTCCAATATCCTCTTTATCAAACGTGACCCAGCCATACGTGGCGAGCCTGCCATCGACCCTGCCGGTATAACACTGCTTGCCAGCGGTGAAGCGGCGCAGAATTTCCGCCTGATCGCTCAAACCCATTGCCTGCGTCAGTTCGGGTATATCTTCTGACCCGGCGCGCCTGAAGGCAGCAGGCACACGGGCTGTGACTGCTGGCGGCAGAGCGCCCGTCAGATCGAGCATCCAGAAGGTGCCGATATGCTGCGCATCGAGGTCGGAAGGCATGGTCATAGAAATGGAATCTCCACAAGAAAATAAACGTTTGCTTTGCACAGCACCTGTATGGCGCTGGCTTCCTGCAAAAAGCATCAGTACGCTGATAAGAGCAAACGCCTTGTCTTACGTTCCGTCAGTTCAGCGATGGCGTCGGCCAGGTGTTTGTCCGCGATGGCGTAATCTCCGGCCTCCAGTCGCAGTCGGTGAGCCATGGCAAGGACATCGGAGACAGTGTAGCCTTCAGGCGGCACGAATTTGAAGCAGGCCATTTCGAGCAACTGCCCGTTGGGGTCGCGAAAGTAAATTGAATCCATGAAGCCGCGATCAATGTTGCCGGTGTTCCAGATGCCGCGCTCGTTCAGCCGCTCAGCCACCTGCGTATAAGTGGCGCGAGAGACCGTCAGAGCAAGGTGATGCAGATTTCCAATGCCTTCGGGATTGGGCGTTGGATCGGCGGTACGCTCTGATCGCACGAAGAAGGTGATGAGCCGACCATCGCCCGGGTCGAAGTACAGGTGGGTTTCGCTCGGCACATCCAGGTTGGGCTGCTCAAACACCAGCGGCATGCCCAGCACCCCCTGATAAAAGTCGATAGTCGCCTCGCGATTGGAACCGACGAAGGTGATATGATGCACACCTTGCGTCTGAATGATAGACATCACAGCCTCCTCTTGATGGTATGCCATTGAAAACCAGTCGGGATATGTCATCCTGAGCACAGCGAAGGATCTGCAGCCACCACCTGGTCTCGTTGGTCGGCTGCAGATCCTTCGCTGCGCTCAGGATGACATGCAAGAGGACCTTTTTTCATGACATGCTACACAATTATGCTACATTATTATATCCTAAAAAAGAGGCGTCTACCTGATCAATCACTTTGAACGCACCACCCCGCACCTCAGGCTGAGCACAAGGCATCAGCCTGGAGGTGGCCTGGGGCTGTGCGTTGTTTTACCAGGCTGCTCGCAAAATCTCCTCGATGTGCGCGGTGCTGGTAATAGGTCTGGGGTTGTTTTGCACGCTGCGGTTTGAAAGCGCAAGTTGAGCGAGATGGGGCAGGTCGCTTTCCTGCACGCCAACGTCGCTCAGGCGCTGCGGCAGGTGCATGCGACCGATCAGGTCGTAGATAGCCTGAATGACCTCTTCAACGGCACTCTTCGCGCTGCGTCCCGTCGTCGCAATGCCCATTGCTTCGGCGGCTAGAGCAAGTTCAGAAGCCGTTGCATCCAGGTTGAAGCGCATGGCGTGGGGCAGGATGATGCTGTTGGCGACCCCATGTGGCACTCCGGCGCTGCCACCAAGCACGTGGCACAGACCGTGATGCAGTGCCATCGAGACATGGGCAAGCGCCATTCCGGCCAGGAACGCTCCGGTTAGCATCTCCGTGCGCGCCTCAAGGTCGCCTCCCGCCTCATAGCAACGTTGCAGGGATGAGGTGATAGCGCGCACACCGCTCAGGGCGACGGCGGTGGAAGGCGGATTGCGTGTAATCGAGTAGAGCGCCTCGATGCAATGCGCCAGCGCGTTGATGCCGGTAGAGGCGGTCAGCTCTGGCGGCAGATCGAGCGTGAGTAGGGGATCGTAGAGAATCAGTCTGGGCGCAATTCTAGCATCGCTCACAGTCACCTTAAGCGCCTGCCCATCAACATGGCTGGTAATGCCATAGACCGGCGTCATTTCCGAACCGGCATAGGTTGTGGGAATGGCAATGACCGGCACTAACGGCTGCTCAAAAGGTGTGCTCGCCTGTTGTTGTCCCCTATTCTGTTCCTCCAGCGCGAAACTTATCGCTTTCGCCATGCCAATCGGACTGCCACCGCCCAGACCTATGATGGCATCAACCTTGCGTTCTCTTGCCAGCGCCAACACCTCCTCAACCTGGAAATCCTGCACGTGCGGCTGCACATGCTCAAAAATAGCCACCAGCCCTCCCTTCAGTAGCCGTTCGATAGCCGTAATGCGTCCATTGCGCCGCTGTGATTGCGTTGAACACAGCATCACTCGCTGCCACTGGAAGCGATCAAGCGCCTCTTCCAACTGCGCCAGCTTCCCGGCTCCAAAAAGAATCTCCTGCGCAAAGCCCGTATAGCGAAATTCCTGCATGCTTTCTCCTCGCATTCAAGTCGCGAACTCGGTACTTCTACCTGAGAAGTACAGGGAAGTCTCTTTTTACGCAATTTCTTGACAGCTCTTCCATAGGGACGTACAATGCTATTGTACTGCATTGACGAGCCAGAACCAATGGCACTTTTTAACCCACACTCTTCGCTTATGCTCAATTCCTAGGGTGCTAGCTGTGAATGGACGAAGTTGATCGAAGTCTTGAAGCAGGCCCTTTCTGACAAAGAGGAGAAATTTTCTCACAGTAAATGTCTTTCTTTTGAAAGGAGATAGCCATGCGAAAAGCGTTCATACGGTATTTTTCCTCGTTCTTTTTCCTGGTAGCTCTGCTCATCGCCCTGGCTGGGACACCTGTCGCTTTCGCCAGAGCGTATAGCACGCAAGCAACCTCCCGTAGGACTGCTGTGCTGAGTTGTTCGGGTTGGAGTATCGTAGCCAGTCTCAATCCCAGCACGCAGAGCAACAGCCTTTCCAGCGTGGCAACGGTCTCGTCAAGCAACGTATGGGCAGTGGGCTACTACGGCAAGAGCAACAACGTCGAGCAGACATTGATCGAACAGTGGAATGGTACTAGTTGGAGTGTGATAGCCAGTCCGGATATTGGCACCTCTGACAACATTCTTAACGGAGTGGCAGTAGTCTCGTACAGCAATGTCTGGGCAGTGGGTCAATACCGCACTGGCCGCAACAATTACGCGACGTTGATAGAGCACTGGGATGGCGCGAGTTGGAGTGTGGTACCTAGCCCTGATGTCGGTACGAGTGACGATCTTTACAGCGTTGTGGCAGTCTCAACCAGCGATGTGTGGGCTGTTGGCGACTACTATAATAGCAGCACCTTTAGCGATGAGACGTTGATCGAACAGTGGAATGGTACTAGTTGGAGTATCGTCACCAGTCCCAACGTCAGCACTACCAATGACCTTTATAGTGTGACGGCGGTCTCAGCCAACAATGTGTGGGCGGTGGGGCGCTATATCAAAAATAGCAGTGGTTTTGACCAGACGTTGATCGAGCAGTGGAACGGCACACGTTGGAGTGTGATAGCCAGCCCTAATCTCTCAGATTTTGACGATCTTTACGGTGTGACGGCGGTCTCGGCCAGCGATGTGTGGACAGTGGGCTACTACACCAGCGCTGGCTTTGGCGGCAAGACATTGATCGAGCAGTGGAATGGCTCGAGTTGGAGTGCCGTATCCAGCCCTAACGTCGGTCCAAGCGCCAACTATCTTTATAGTGCGGCCGCAATCTCTGTGAGCAACGTGGTGGCAGTAGGAGATTACTTCAAGAGCAGTATCGCTGCCGACCAGACGTTGACCGAGCACTGGAATGGGACGAAATGGAGCGTGGTAGACAGCCCTAACGCCAGTTCGACCACCAATGATCTGTTTGGCGTGGCAGCAGTCTCGACCAGCGATGTGTGGGCTGTTGGATACTACTATAGTAGTAATGGCTCCAAAACCTACAAGACGTTGGTTGAGCACTATTGCTAGCGAGACGGTCTTCGGCTGAAACGATGCTGATGCGGGTATTATTCATGTGAAAGGATACCCGCTTTCTCTTTTCTTTTGAGCCACGTGACCAGCACGATGGAGCATGCAATAAAGAGCGTGCCGAGGACAATCTGCCAGTTCAGCTGTTCGCCGAGCAGCACAATACTCAGCAGAACGGTCACGACCGGCTCGAAGTAGTTGTAGACGGCTACACGTGAGGCCTCCAGCTTACTGAGGGCGGTGTTATAGGCAAAGTAGGAGAGGACCGAACAGCCCAGGGCAAGAAAGAGCAGGGCAAGCCACTGCACAGGGTTGAGCAGTGTGACCTCTTGCCAGCGATTTCGCGTCGGATCAAGCAGCGTGAGCACGATCAGACCGCAGGCACCACTGAACATCGTACCTCCGGTCAGAACGACGGGGGACATAACGCGCATCCAGCGTTTGCTCAGATGAGAATAGAGGGCGAAGCAGAAGGCATTACCCAGCAGGCAGAGCGCGCCGAATAGAAAGCCTGATTGCAGTGTCACCTTCACTGGCTGCTGGAAGACGATCAGCACGACGCCAGTGAAGCCAGGCAGCAGCGCCGCGAAGAGCGAGAAAGCCAGCCGCGTCTCGCCGAAAACCGGTTCCAGCAGCGTGGTAAAAGTCGGGATGAGACCAATGACCAGAATCGAAGCAATGCTGGCGTTCGTCAGTTGGACGCCGGTGTACTGCATCCAGAAGTAGAGCGAGAAAGCCAGTTGGCCAAGCAGCATCATATGCAATATATCGCGCAGTGAGAGTTGCCTGCGTACAATGGCCCGAATCAGCGGAACAAGGAAAAAGAGCGAAGCAATGCTGAAGCGCAGCGCCGCCAACAGCGTTGGGCTGAGCGCGACCAGCGCCGTAGAAGCCGGGTGTAGCAGGAACCGGGCAGCGACAAAGGATGCTCCCCAGTTAATGACGGCAAACCAGATACCGGCATAAACAATCACATGCGTTCTGGCAGCGCTCGTTGCTGCCTGTTGCTCAACAGCGTTGTTCATGAAGATAGTATAATCTGGGCAAGCGTATACTGATAGGGATAGGTTGCCTAAATAGCTGGGAGGATATTTGGGTATATCGTTCAGAAGGATGTCCAGAGTGTTCGTACCTGGACGGTATTTGATGAGCATTGGGATACATTGTAGGTAAAACCAGGACTGGAGATATTACCAATGCAAGAATTTGAGGCTGCCGTTACGAAAAAAGGCAGGTGACGATTCCGGTCGAAATACGCCGTATGATGGGGCTGCGTCCGCAAGATAGAGTGCGTTTTGAGGTTGAAGGGAACGTAATCAGAATCGAGCGAGCATCCTCAAAACTTCTCGCAGGATTTGGAGGAGTCGCACCCATAAAACGACCGGAGGATTACCGAAAACTACGGGAAGAATTTGAGAAAAGGGTCGCTGAAGACGTTGTTTCCGAGGTATAGATAGTTGTTATATACTGGTGCGTATTGTAGAAATCGAACGGGAGGTTTAGATATGTCAACTCAGGTGAGGACAGGGTTTGCTGAGGTGAACGGCACAAAGCTGTATTATGAGGTGGCGGGCGAGGAGCACGCGGAATATCCCATTGTGATGATTCATGGCGGGCTTGTCGATAGAAGGCTATGGGATGACCAGTTCGAGGTCTTCGCCCTGCACTATCCCGTCATTCGCTATGACATGCGCGGCTTTGGCGATTCAGGATTGGTCAAAAAAGATACTCCGTTTTCTCTGGAGGAAGACCTGTACCAGCTACTGCAATTTCTTGGCGTGAAAAAAGCGTATGTGATAGGCCTGTCGATGGGAGGCGGGATGGCCATCAATTTCACGCTCGCGCACCCTGAAATGGTGGCCGCGCTTATTCCGGTAGCGGCTGGCCTGGGTGGCTTCGAGGCTCCAAAGGACGAAGAGGAGAGGAATCGGCAGCTCTGGACCGAGGAGGAGGAGGCGCTCAAGCGCGGCGACCTGGCGGGAGCCGTTGATGTCTCATTGAAAATGTGGACCGATGGCCCGTTGCGCTCACCGGGGCAGGTGGACCCGGCGGTGCGTCAGCGTGTGCGTGAGATGACGATGCATAATTATGAACGCGGCGATGACCAGGATGTTGGGCCGCAGGAGATGGAGCCGCCAGCCGCGACAAGGCTCGATGCTATCCAGGTGCCAACGCTCATCATCGTCGGCGATAAGGATGTGCGCACCATCTTGCTCATAGCGGACAAGCTGGACGCACAGATTGCGGGCGCGAAAAAGGTGGTCATTCCCAACACCGCCCACCATCTTAATTTGGAGCAACCCGCGTTGTTCAATGAGACTGTGCTGGACTTTCTGGAAAGTTTGTGATCCCGTTCCGCTCCCCAGGCCGACCGCAAGGGTCGGCCCTACTATATACGCTCCACCCCATTGCCACCAGCGCCGCTCGTCGTTTGCGCGTCGTAGATGTGCAACCGAGCGCGTATAGTAGGGCCGATCCTTGCGGTCGGCCTGCGGCGGGAAGAGAAAGATGTGGGTAATCATCGAGAGCGGAATAAATATCTGCTCCACGACGTTGTAATACTTGCAACGACTGGTACAGCCCTGAACGGAGACTGTCAGGGGCGGGAATAAATCCCGAAACTGGTACGTTGTAGTAAGAGCAACGCCTGAAACATCTCTTTTGAGAAAGATCAGGAGTGGGAATAAATCTCCAGTCTCCAACGTTATAGTAAGAGCAATACCTGATATGTCTCCTACAGGGGAGGTATCAGGGGTGGGAATAAATCCCCGGCCTCCAGCGTTGTAGTAAGAGCAACGGTTGATACGACCTGAAAGGGAAGTATCAGGAGCGGGAATAAAACTCCAGCCTCCAACGTTGTAATAAGAGCAACACCTGATGAAAAATCAGGATGTCTCTCTGACAAATGAATGCGATGAGATGCGCAGGACGGAATAAATCTTCTCCTCTCTGCGTTATTATACATGCGACATCGAAATCTCCCCTTTACGGTGGAAGTGATGGCTGTGGGTGAGGACGGAATAAAGACATTCCTCCTGGTGTTATCACTAGTACAACCCCAATGACAGACTTCATTGACCAGAGCTTTCTGTCCCTTTGACTGAGGACAGGGCTTCGGGAGTTTATTTCTCTCCTAAATTAAGGGAAATCGCACGTTTCGACGTGCGCGTCTGGAACCTTGACAACTGAAGAGTGGAAAACAGAACAGCAAACTGTTTGAGCAGTTTCTGTCAATTTTCAAAAGAAAACCAAGCAAGCGAACAATCAGAACCTGATTGAACTCGCAGGCTTCGGCCTCAGCAGGCACAAGCATGTTGAGACCAACCTGAATGGCGAGTTTGATCCTGGCTCAGGAGAAACGCTGGCGGCGTGCCTAACACATGCAAGTCGAACGCTCTCTTCCTTCGGGAAGAGGGAGTGGCGGACGGGTGAGTAACACGTGGGTACCTGCCTTCAAGTGAGGAATACCGCCGGGAAACCGGTGACAAAACCGCATGTGCTCTCGCGAGAGAGCAAAGCTTCGCAAGAGGCGCTTGAAGAGGGGCCTGCGCTCGATTAGCTAGCTGGTGGGGTAATGGCCTACCAGGGCAATGATCGATAGCTGGTCTGAGAGGATGAGCAGCCACACTGGGATTGAGAACGGCCCAGACTCCTACGGGAGGCAGCAGTGAGGAATTTTCGGCAATGGGCGCAAGCCTGACCGAGCAACGCCGCGTGCAGGATGAAGGTCTTCGGATCGTAAACTGCTTTTATCGGGGAAGAGTAAGGACGGTACCCGATGAATAAGCTCCGGCTAACTACGTGCCAGCAGCCGCGGTAATACGTAGGGAGCGAGCGTTCTCCGGATTTATTGGGCGTAAAGGGCACGCAGGCGGTGCAGCAAGTCTCTGCTGACAATCCTCAGCTTAACTGAGGAAGGTGTAGGGAAACTGCTGGACTTGAGACATCGAGAGGCAGAGGGAATTCCGTGTGGAGCAGTGAAATGCGTAGAGATGCGGAAGAACACCAGAGGCGAAGGCGCTCTGCTGGCGATGTTCTGACGCTCAGGTGCGAAAGCCAGGGGAGCAAACAGGATTAGATACCCTGGTAGTCCTGGCCGTAAACGATGACCACTAGCCGTGGGGGGATCGACCCCTTCCGTGGCTCAGCCAACGCGATAAGTGGTCCGCCTGGGGAGTACGACCGCAAGGTTAAAACTCAAAGGAATTGACGGGGACCCGCACAAGCAGCGGAGCGTGTGGTTTAATTCGATGCAACGCGAAGAACCTTACCAGGGTTTGACATGGCGTTGACAGCACGAGAAATCGTGTTCCCTTCGGGGCAACGTCACAGGTGCTGCATGGCTGTCGTCAGCTCGTGCCGTGAGGTGTTGGGTTAAGTCCCTCAACGAGCGCAACCCCTATTGCCGGTTGCTTTTTCCGGCGAAACCGCCATCGGAAGATGGAGGAAGGTGGGGATGATGTCAAGTCAGCACGGCCCTTACATCCTGGGCGACACACACGCTACAATGGCGCCGACAACGAGTAGCCAACCCGCGAGGGGGAGCCAATCTCAGCAAACGGCGTCTCAGTTCGGATTGCAGGCTGCAACTCGCCTGCATGAAGTTGGAGTTGCTAGTAACCGTGAGTCAGCACATCACGGTGAATACGTTCCCGGGTCTTGTACACACCGCCCGTCACACCACGAAAGTCGGTCACACCTGAAGCCGCCGGGCTAACCCTTCTTCACGAAGGGAGGTAGGCGTCGAGGGTGGGGCTGGTGATTGGGGTGAAGTCGTAACAAGGTAGCCGTACCGGAAGGTGCGGCTGGATCACCTCCTTTCTAGGGAGCTTTGGTGCCTGATCTCCTCAAAGAGATCGCTCAACGGCATCCACTCCCAGGTCGAACAGACCTGCTCATTTCAAAAACAGCGCGAGCTGTTTTCCACTCTCCAGTTGTCGGGGAACCGGCGCTGTACTTTATACAATTGAAAAGTTTTTTACTTCAATTTTGCCCGAGAGCAAAAGAGAAGCAGAGGAAAGTTCTTCTCAGACATGAGAAGAGACCAAGACAAGACACACGTAAGAGAAACAAGCTACACAGAGTACGAGGTGGATGCCTTGGCGCTGAAAGCCGAAGAAGGACGCGGAGACCGGCGAAACGTTCAGGGGGAGCTGCATACAAGCGATGAGCCTTGAGAATCCGAATGGGGCAACCCATCCAGAGTGATGTCTGGATACCCTTTGTTGAACACATAGACAAAGTGGAGGGCAGTGGGTGAACTGAAACATCTCAGTAGCCCGACGAAAAGAAATCAAAAGAGATTCCCGTAGTAGTGGCGAGCGAACCGGGAGCAGCCCAAACCGGCTGACCTTCGGGCCAGGCGGGGTTGTAGGACCGGCAAAAACGAATCAGAAGTCCACTCGAAGGTGTTGGAACGCACCATCAGAGAAGGTGAGAATCCTGTAGAGAACAGACCAATGATCCAGGCCGGATTCCTGAGTACCACGAGGCACGTGAAACCTTGTGGGAAGCTGGGGAGACCACTCTCCAAGGCTAAACACTTTCAGCGACCGATAGCGTACAAGTACCGTGAGGGAAAGGTGAAAAGCACCCCGAGAGGGGGATGAAACAGACCCTGAAACCTCGCACTCACAAGCAGCCAGAGATCATTGACTCTTTTCAGGCACCCGCCTGGGGAGGGTTGGATTAATGGCGTGCCTTTTGTAGAATGATCCGGCGAGTGTATCGGCGTCGCCCGGTTAACCAGCGTTAAAGCTGGGGAGCCAGAGGGAAACCGAGTCCGAAATGGACGTATGTGGCGCAGATACGACCCGAAACCAGGTGAGCTATCCATGGCCAGAGTGAAGCGGATGTGACAATCCGTCGAGGCTCGAACCCACCAGTGTTGCAAAACTGGGGGAAGAGCTGTGGATAGGAGTGAAAAGCTAATCGAACCTGGAGATAGCTGGTTCTCCCCGAAATGCATTGAGGTGCAGCCGCGTGAAAACTGTGGTGGAGGTAGAGCTCTGGATAAGCCAGGGGCCTGATGCAGGTTACCAAACTTACTCAAACTGCGAATGCCACCGATAGATGCACGCGAGTGAGACGATGGGGGCTAAGCTTCATCGTCGAGAGGGCAACAGCCCAGATCACCAACCAAGGTCTCCAAATTGATGCTTAGTGGACAAGGCGGTCAGTTCGCCGCAACAGCCAGGATGTTGGCTTAGAAGCAGCCATCATTGAAAGAGTGCGTAATAGCTCACTGGTCGAGTGAATTGGCACCGACAACGTATCGAGGCTCAAGCATCGTACCGAAGTTGTGAATGCTCATAGTTCCCTATGGGACGAGTAAATGAGCATGGTAGGGGAGCGTTCTCAAGCAGAGAAGCCAGACCGTGAGGACTGGTGGAGCGAAGAGAAGTGAGAATGCCGGAATGAGTAGCGCATTACATGTGACAACCATGTACACCGCAAGCCTGAGGGTTTCTGGGCTCTGTCAAACAACCCAGAGTCAGGCGGGTCCTAAGCCGAGGACGTCATAGTCGTAGGCGATGGCAAGCAGGTGAGTAGTCCTGCCCCACAGCGCGTCGCAATGAGTGAAGCGGGGACGCGGTAGGGACGGTGAGCCTTTCGATTTGGACAGGAGAGGTTGGTCGAGCGAAGTGCGAGGATGAGGCAAATCCCTTCCTCAGATGCATGACGCCGATCACGAGCCTTCGTAAGAGGGCAGAAGTCATCAGCCCCCACGCCGCCCAGAAAAGCCGCTAACCAGACGTAGCTGTGCCCGTACCGCAAACCGACACCGGTAGGCCGGGAGAACTCTCCCAAGGTGAACGAGTGACCCTCTGTCAAGGAACTCGGCAAATTGACCCCGTACCTTTGGAAGAAGGGGTGCCTTAGTAGCGTGACCTGCGGGAAGCGCGAGGAGGCCGCAGAAAATCGGCTCAAGCGACTGTTTATCAAAAACACAGGTCTCTGCCAACACGAAAGTGGACATATAGGGGCTGACTCCTGCCCAGTGCCGGAAGGTTAAGAGGAGCGGTGCAAGCTGCGAATCGAAGCCCCGGTGAACGGCGGCCGTAACTATAACGGTCCTAAGGTAGCGAAATTCCTTGTCGGGTAAGTTCCGACCCGCACGAAGGGAGTAACGACTTGAGCACTGTCTCGACAGAGGACTCGGCGAAATTGAAGTACCCGTGAAGATACGGGTTACCCACGACAGGACAAAAAGACCCCGTGGAGCTTTACTACAACCTGATCTGGAAACGATTTGTGGCTTGCGTAGCATAGGTGGGAGCCGACGAACTATCCCTTGTGGGGGGTGGGGAGGCAGCAATGAAATACCACTCTTGCAATGAGTTGTTTCTCATGAACGACCGTGATCCGGCCTTCAGACAGGGTCAGGTGGGTAGTTTGACTGGGGCGGTCGCCTCCCAAAAGGTAACGGAGGCGCTCAAAGGTTCTCTTTGGGTGGATGGACATCACCCGCGCAAGTGTAAAGGCATAAGAGAGCTTGACTGCGAGGCAGACGCGCCGAGCAGGGACGAAAGTCGGACTTAGTGATCCCACATTCCCGAGTGGAAGGAGTGTGGCTCA
The DNA here is from genome assembly GCA_963736995.1 of uncultured Chloroflexia bacterium. Lineage (GTDB taxonomy): Bacteria > Chloroflexota > Ktedonobacteria > Ktedonobacterales > Ktedonobacteraceae > CADDYT01. The sequence goes on along the minus strand of CAVTRB010000001.1, from coordinate 310,925 downwards.
ACGGATAAAAGCTACCCCGGGGATAACAGGCTGATCCTATCCAAGAGTTCACATCGACGATAGGGTTTGGCACCTCGATGTCGGCTCGTCGCATCCTGGGGCTGGAGTCGGTCCCAAGGGTTGGGCTGTTCGCCCATCAAAGCGGCACGCGAGCTGGGTTCAGAACGTCGCGAGACAGTTCGGTCTCTATCCGTCGTGGGCGCAGGAAGATTGCGAGCTGTCATCTCCAGTACGAGAGGACCGAGATGGCTCGACCGCTGGTGCGCCAGTTGTTCCGCCCGGAGCAGAGCTGGATAGCTACGTCGAGAAAGGAGAAGCGCTGAAAGCATCTAAGCGCGAAGCCGCACTCTAGATCAATCTTCCCACTCTTTTGTAGAGTCAAGATCCCAGGAAGACGACCTGGTGGATAGACCACGAGCGCACGTTGGGCAACCAACTCAGCCAAGTGGTACTAATGATCGTACGGCTTGTTTCACTTCGGTGTCTTCACTCTCTGCTTCCTATGCTCTGAGCAGAATTGAGGTAAAAATCTTTTCAATTGTATTGCAAAAACCCGGGCTGCGCACCATTATCCGGTGCGCGGCCCGGGTTTTTTGATTCTTGCCACGTTTTTGCAGATAAAGGCGTGATAAAGATAAGGTTTCTCCGTTGGGAATGCTTCTTCACTTCGTTTTTGTTAGTTGCTAATAGTGGGATAATGATTTTGAACAAACAACTCAGGAACAATGTCGACCTGTAGGCGCCGATTTATCGCGCGCACCGCCGATTTATCGGCCGTGGCCACTTGCCGATAAATCGGCGGTGCGCGCGATAAATCGGTGCCTACGGGATTTTATTACCGGTTTTGCTCGTTAAGTACGAGTTTCCGTGACCGAATTGGACATTCAAATTCATTATCGAGAGCCGTATAACCTTATTTTTGGAGCCTATCAAATGCGTCAGCTTAGCCCGAAAGTCAGTGTGAGTATCGTTTTTGTCGCGTCCATGTTCATGAGCATCATGGATACGACGATTGTAAATGTGGCGTTGCCTTCCATCGGGCGTCAGTTAGATGTAGCGACGACAGCTATCGACGCGGTGGCAGTTGGATACCTGGTGAGCCTGGCGATAATCATTCCAGTCTCCGGCTGGCTGGGCGATCGCTTTGGAACGAAGCGTATATTTCTCTCGGCCCTCGCCCTTTTCAGTCTGGCTTCTGCCCTGTGTGGTATTGCTCCTAACTTTCCCATGCTGGTGTTGTTCCGCATCTTGCAGGGGGCGGCGGGTGGAGCTATGACTCCTGTAGGCAACGCCATTCTATATCGAACCTTTCCTCCTGCCGAGCGTGTGCAGGTTTCGCGCATCCTGATCATACCAACAGTCCTTGCCCCGGCAGTCGGCCCGGTACTCGGCGGCTTGCTGGTCGATCAGTTGTCGTGGCGCTGGGTATTCTACGTGAATGTGCCGATTGGCATCGCTGCCTTCCTGTTTGGACTCGTCTACTTGCAAGAGCACCAGGAACCCGGTGCGGGACACTTCGACCTGCCGGGTTTCCTGTTGGCGGGTATCAGCCTGGCGCTTATCATGTACGCCCTTAGTGAGGGAGCCTCTACTGGCTGGACTTCGCCTCTTATCCTCGGTTCCATCATCCTAGGCGTGCTTTTGCTGGTGGCATTTGTCATTACCGAACTGCGTAAGCGGGAACCATTGATCAATTTGCATCTGCTGGGCAATCGTATCTACCGAACCTGTAACCTGATCTCCTTTTTCTCCAGCGCCGGTTTCCTCGGCGTGCTCTTCATCGGGCCGTTGTTCTTGCAGGAAGGGCGTGGAGTCGATGCACTTGTCTCCGGTTTAACCACATTTCCCGAAGCAATTGGCGTGGTGCTCTCCACCCAGATCGTGGCTCGCCTCTATCCCAGATTTGGGCCGCGCCGCCTCATGGCTTTCGGTATAGCCAGTACAGGAATCGTGATGGCTCTGCTGGCACTCATTGGAATGGATACCAACCTCTGGTACATGCGGCTGCTCATGTTCCTGGCCGGTGTTGGCATGGCCTATGCCTTCCTACCGCTGCAGGCCGCCGCTTTCTCCACTATCTCCCCGGCTTCCACTGGCAGGGCGACAGCTTTTTATAGTGCGCAGATGCAGCTGGGTTCCGCCTTCGGCGTCGCTGTATTGAGCAGTGTCCTCAGTGCTATAGGCCCGTTTCAAGTGAGCGCTGGCGGCACACCTGTCCCGCATTTGATCGCCTATCACGCCGCATTTCTGGCCGCTGCTGCTCTTGAAATCATCGCCGCGACCATCGCCCTGACCATTCACGACCGCGATGCAGCCGCTACCATGGGTATGCAGGGCAGGCGTACTGAGCGCGAGAATAAAACGGAACAGACGCCGCAAATGGTTGGCGACTAGCAGTCCGTCACGCAAAAAAACACTACCACTTTACATTTATCGTCAGCGTCTCGTATAATCTGTGAAGATTGCTCATTTTATTTTCAGTTGGGCAGTAAGTTAGCCATGTGAAGAGTAAAGGAGATCCGGCGGCATGGCAGAGATCGCTTTTCGTAATGTCACCAAGCACTATCCAAATGCGAGCCAGGCGGCGGTAAATGATGTCACCTTCGAGGTGGGAGAAGGCGAAACCTGCATGCTGCTCGGAACATCCGGCTCCGGCAAGACGACATTGCTGCGCATGGTAAACCGGCTCATTGAGCCAACCTCCGGCGAGATTATCATAGATGGCAAGGACATTCTCAAGGGAAATCCCATTGAGCTGCGCCGCCGTATGGGCTATGTCATCCAGCAGGTTGGTCTCTTTCCGCATATGACCATTGCTGAGAATATTCGCGTACCGGAGGAGATTGCCGGCGGCTCGTCGAAGCAGCAGATGAGGGAGCGCGTCGATCAATTGCTCAAACTGGTGGGGTTGGAGCCTGCCGAGTACCGCTCGCGCTACCCGCGCCAGCTTTCCGGCGGACAGCAGCAGCGTGTGGGGTTAGCTCGCGCCCTGGCAACCGACCCGGCCATCCTGCTGATGGATGAACCCTTCGGGGCGCTCGATGCGATCACACGCGAACACATGCAGCAAGAATTGCTTAACATCCAGCACGGCGTGCGCAAAACCATTCTCTTTGTGACGCACGATGTTGAAGAAGCCTTTCGCCTGGGCGATAAAATCGCTGTTATGTCGGAGGGCAAGCTGATGCAGGTTGGCTCGCCCATCGAACTGCTCGCGCACCCGGCCAATGATTTTGTCGGTCGGCTGGTCGGCGCGGACAACATCCTGCGCCAGTTGGAATACCTGCCCGTCACAACAGCAATGGTACAGGAACTGGACCCGGATGCTGCCCCCGTCAACGGCGAACCTCCACATTGTTCATCTAATGCCACACTCCTACGGGCCATGTTCATGCTGATCGAGAAAAACGTGACGGCCCTGAGTATCTACGAGGAGGAAAGCGGCAAGGTCATCGGCTACGTCACCTTGAGCAGCATTAATCGTGAGATCACCAGGTCAGGAGGACGCGTGAAATCAGAAACCGCCGTGCAGTAGCAGCGAATCAGGAGAAAACCACAAGGCAGAAAAAGGTGGATAGATCAAATTTTCGAGTTATCCACAAAAACCTTGCCTGGCCTGTAAAACCTTGATTATTGGAACGTGTGTATGAATATAATCAATGTGTAGGTTCAGCAAGCAAACAACAGTTAACCATAATCTGGATCAGGAACAAGGGAGTCTGATGTATGTTCGCACATATGCTGATGAAAGATAACCGCCCCGAAGCAGTTTCTTCAGCACATTGGGGAGATCGAGGTAACAATGGGACTCACCGTCCCGCTGCCGTGTCATCGGCACACTGGGGAGATGCTGCATTAGCTTCTTCTAGTAGCACTTTATTTCAAGCTGTATTGAATTTCCTCGCACCCAATGTCCTCGCACTTCCAGTTCAGCATAAAGATACGTACAATCTTCCTGCTTCTCTAACCTGTAACAGCACGGTAATACTAACGTACCAGAGCAACGAAGCCATGCGCAAAAAGGCGGCTATGTAGAGCGAGATGAAGGCTTTTTTGTGCTTTCGGAAGGAGTTTTATGCATTATATCCTCCAACCCTACAACTACAATCTGTCGGACCCGGAGAGCATTCCTAATCTCTTCCTGAAACACCTCTCCATTGTCGGGATCACGATGTTGATTTCGCTTGCCATCGCCATTCCGCTGGGCCTGTTGGTGTCGCGCTATCGGAGGCTCTATTTCCCGACTGTAACAGTATCCGGTCTGTTATACACCATTCCCAGCATCGCGGCCTTCGCGCTCCTGATTCCCATTACCGGCATTTCACCGGCAACCGCCATCATTCCCATGGTGCTCTACAACCAGCTTGTCTTGATCCGTAACACCTCGGCAGCCGTCAATGCTATTGATCCTTTACTGATTGAGGTGGGCCGGGCCATAGGCATGAATCCGCGCCAGATATTGTTTCGCGTGACCCTGCCAATGGCTCTGCCCGTTATTGTTGCCGGTATCCGTATTGCAACGGTGACAACCGTGGGTATAGCGGCGCTGGCGGCGCTGGTCGGGCAAAGCGATCTGGGCGACCTCATCTTCCAGAATATCGCCGCCTTTGATCCCGATGCTATTGCAGCCGGTGCCATCCTGACCGCCTTTCTCGCTATTGCAGCCGACCTGTTGTTGCTGGCCTTGCAAGTCTGGCTGAACCGCGGGCGCAGCGCGGTCTCAGTTGCGTAGAAAGGAGGGATACACGCGATGGCATATATTAACTTTATTCTTGACCCCAAAAATGATTTTATCGGGGAAACGCTTACCTATCTCAAGCTCTGCGGTCTCGCTATTGCAGTCGCCATAATCATCGGGGTCCTGTTAGGCGCGCTGGTTTCGCGCAATGCCCTGCTCGCCTTCATTGCTATAAACATAAGCGGTCTGATGCGTGCAGTGCCTATTATTGCCGCCCTGCTCATTTTTGTTCCCATTTTAGGTCTGGGTTTTGAGCCTTCCATCATCGCCTTGATCGTCCTGGGCATTCCGCCCATATTGATCAACACCTACACCGGCATTCGCGGCATTGATCCGGCTATGATTGACGCCGCGAAGGGCATGGGCATGACACGCTGGCAGATCGCGGCACGCATCCAGGCACCGCTGGTCCTGCCGCTTGTCGCGGCGGGCATCCGTACCTCGGCGGTGCAGATCGTGGCAACTGCTACGCTAGCCGCGTTTATTGGAGGAGGAGGCTACGGCGACTACATTGTGGACGGCATCACCGTCTTCAATTATACGGAACTCATCGTGGGCGCGGTTTCCGTGGCCGTGATAGCAATCCTTGTAGAAGTGCTCATGAGCCGGTTAGAGAATGCTTTGACTCCTGCGGGTCTGAAAGTGCAGGGGCAGTTCGCGGTAGCGAAAGCATGAGCCAGAGCGTGATAATAACCCGTGCAGTATCGTATATACTGCATGCTTTATTCGAGTTATTGACAGGTTCAAGGAGGTTGAAATGTTCCTTTTCAAGCGTTTTGCAGGGGCGAAGCTCTTATTCCTCTTCGCCCTCGTTTCCATGCTGTTGCTGTCAGCATGCGGTAACAGTACCACTACCGGTTCGAGCGGCACACCAACAACATCGAAAGTGCCGATCGTCGTTGGCAGCAAACTCGACCCGGAGGCGCAGTTGCTGGGTGAGATGTACGTCCTGTTGTTGCAAAAGGCGGGCTATACGGTAACGCCCAAGTTAGCTCTGGGGCAGACTCCTACTGTGTTTGCTGCGCTCAAGAGCGGGGCGATTGATCTCTATCCAGAGTTCACCGCAACGGGACTGAATATCCTGGGCGTGAAGTCGTCGTTCAACCCGCAGACGGATTATAATACGGTGAAAACCGACTTCGAGCAGCAGTACCACATCACGTGGCTCAATATGGCCCCGTTGAACGATGGTTACGCCCTCTGCACCTCACAGGCAGAGTCGCAGAAAATCGGTACTACCCTTTCACAAGTTGCTTCCAGGGTGCCGCAGTTGACGCTGGCAACGCAGAGTGATGGTATTACCTTCTTCGATGACTTGAAGTCGACCTACGGCTTTGATACCAGTAGCTTCAAAAAAGTGGAGAAGGTTGACTACGCAATCGGTTTTGCTGCTGTCAAGAGTGGAGCAGCGCAACTCACCGAGTGCTACACAACCGATGGCTCGGTGGCAACCCAGAACTTCGTCTTCATCACCGATGATAAGCACGGTTTCCCCGAATTCCATCCAGCGCCTATCGTGCGTGACTCCATCTTACAAAGCGACCCCGGCATTTCGGCTGTACTCAATAAACTTGCACCGGACCTGACGACGCAAGTGAGTATCCAGCTCCAGCAGCAGGTAGCCACAAAGAAAACCGGCGGCGAATCCACCAGCCAGGCGGTCAAGGAGGTAGCCACGTCCTTCCTGCAAAGCCAGGGGCTGCTGTAGGCAATAGCTCTTAACGCTACTATCCATCTTCGTTTTGGATTGATGAGCAGGGCGGCTGCGACTTGCAACCGCCCCAGCAGGGCGACCGCAAGGGTCGGCCCTACTATAATACGAAGCCGCTTGAGAAGCCAACGTATTTAGTAGGGCCGACCCTTGCGGTCGCCCTGGGAGGCGAGGATATAAAATTCCCCTTGACCATCCCTTCAGTATCTTCTATACTGGCAGAGACAAATTGCTTGTGGATAGATAGGAAGAGCTATGAGTTCAGCACAACGGCTTGGTAAGTATGAATTGCAGGAGCGACTGGGGCGTGGGGGGATGGCCGAGGTGTGGAAGGCATTTGATACACAATTGCGCCGCTATGTTGCCATCAAATTCCTCCATGCTGATTTTCAGGCGGATGCCGACTTTGTCTCACGCTTCACCCGCGAGGCGCAGACGGTTGCCGCTTTACGCCACCCGAACATCGTGCAGATTTACGACTTCTTTATTTCTGAGCAGTATGAGCAGAGAGTGGCAATAGGCGAAGGGACAACACCTGCTCAAGAATCAGACACTATTGCCTACATGGTAATGGAGTATATCCAGGGACGAACGCTGGCCCACTATATTCATGAAACCTCACATAAGGGCAGATTTCCCTCCGGTGCCGAGGTTGTGCGGCTCTTTACCTCCATCAGCCTGGCCCTTGATTATGCGCACCAGCAAGATATCATTCACCGCGACATCAAACCGGCAAATATTCTGCTCGACGAGCGCAATACGGCACGCAACCTGATGGGCGAACCCATCCTCTCAGACTTTGGCCTTGCCAGGCTGCTGGGTGGAGCACGGCAGACTGCTACCGGCACCACGCTGGGTACGCCACTCTACATCTCTCCAGAACAGATACAGAACCAGCCAATCAGCAACCGCACCGATCTCTATTCGCTGGGTGTTGTACTCTATGAGATATTGAGCGGCAGACCACCGTTCCAGGGAGACACATTAAGCGGTATCATGATGCAACATATCCTGAACGCACCGCCAGACCCGCGCCAGTTTAACCCGCAACTTCCCAGCGCGGTCACGCCAGTGCTTATGAAAAGTATGGCGAAAAATCCTCAGGATCGTTACCCCGGTGCAGCAGCTATGACGGCGGCGGTGGCAGAGGCATTCAGGCTGCCGGTGCCTGAAGAATTGAGGATGATCCTTGCCTCAGCGGGGAACTCCGACATAGCGGCATATCAGACACAAATCTCCAGTTCATCTCAAAGCAACTCAGCTTTCCAGGGAATACAGGCTGGTAGGCAGGCAACTGATATGGCGGAAGCCGCTACTGTCTACAGCAAACCTCAGACTCCGAATACAGTTCCACCTGTCAGTGGGGCAGTGAGTGATTCAATCAGTTTGCCGGATTCCGATGCGGAAATGACACAACGTGCTGGAGCAACATCCTCAGACGATCAGGCTATGCAGAGGCCCGCAGCTTTTCAACCATCTCGCAAAGACGCTCTGCTTCAGCCTGTTCAAGGAAATCAATCGGAGTATCAGACGGTGGCATCAGAACCGACAAGAAGCTCGATGCCACTGGTACCGGCGACACCATCGTTTTCTGCCCCGGCAGAAGAAGTCCGGTCGCCTTCAGAAGCAGCCTCACCTCCACCGGTATCTCCGCTTCCTCCAGTGTCCCCTGCGCTGTCACGACCTGCAAGAGGCGGGATGAATGGAAAACTGCGCGTGGCATTGATAGCTCTGGTGGTGCTCGTGCTGCTCGGTGGAGGACTGGGCGCATTTCTCGCCTTCAGCCATCGCACGCCATCAACAGCCACCGTCGGGCAGGCCTTCTTCGTGAGCAGCGGGCAGATCAATCTGACATCGAATGCTGGCAGCAATGATCAGTTTCAGATTAGTTTGCACAACATTCCTACGCCGCAGTCGGGCAAGAGCTATTATGCCTGGCTACTGCCCGATAAGAGCAATAGCGAGGGTGTTTCTCTGCTGCTAGGCAAACTTACGGTCAATAATGGCAACATCAACTACTTCTACCAGGGAGATAGCCAGCATACAAACCTGCTGGGCATCACCAGTCAGTTTCTAATTACCGAGGAAGATTCCAATGTGACGCCGACTACGCCTTCACCCGATCAGACTACCTGGCGCTACTATGCCCAGCTTCCACAGACACCGGGGCCGGGAAATCCACCATATAGTCTGCTCGATCACCTGCGCCATCTGCTGGCGAAAGACCCCGATTTGCAGGCTGTTGGGCTGCAAGGCGGTTTAAATGTCTGGGCCAACAGGAATATCCAGCAGGTTCAGGCCTGGTCGAGCGATGCCAGAAATGACTGGGAGCAGCAGAACTTTGGCTCGGTACATCGTAAAGCCATACAAATCCTTGATTATCTGGATGGCAGTTCAGAGGTAGCGCAAGATGTGCTACCGGGTACACCAATCATGACGGACCCGACAATTGCAAAGATTGGTCTGCTGCAATTCAATCAGTTACAGACCCCACCCGGCTACCTGAATCACATCGCCTTTCATTTGAGCGGCGTGTTGAACTCTCCCGGCTCGACGCAGTACCAGCGTCAGTTGGCGATTCAGATCAATAAGGGCATTGAGAATGAGCAGACGTGGTTAGGGCAGATGCGCAAGGATGCCGTGCAACTGGCTAAGCTGAACAACTCACAGGCCTTGCACAGCAATCGACGCTCATGCTCATCAATGATATAGTTACGCAGGCGACCAATGCCTTCAATGGCTCCTCCAACCCGTCTACGGGTCAGCTCCAGGAAGGCTACACACAGATCTACCTCCAGATACAGAAGCTGGCGACCTTTGATGTCACGCCGTACAGCAGTGGTCAGTGATGGCGTGATGATTTTGAACAAACAAAGTTGGGAAGAGGATGCTGTAGGGACAAGGGGCGGAGGAGCGGTTGGGTGGGGGCCTTGTGCTTGTCCGCCTGAAAGGCAAAGTTGTTTGCTTGCTGTGACCCACCAGCAACACGGACAAGCACAAGGCCCCCACGTCCCCTCCGCACCGCCCCTTGTCCCTACAGAGCGACACCACCTCTCATTGCTGATCTTATTCATTCAAATTCATCAATGGCAATCAATCTAACGTTTGACACTGCTACTCGCAAGCGCATCGGCCATCGTGTGGGGAGTATGGCCGCGCAGGTACTCACGGATGGCAATGGCGGCAGCCGCACCTTCGCCAGCTGCGCTGACCAGTTGCTTCGTGCTGCCCGCACGCACATCCCCGGCGGCGAAGATGCCGGGGGCGCTAGTCTGGAAATCGATGCCGGTCATAATAAAGCCCTGGCTATCGACTTCGACGGTGTTACGGAAGGGTTTGCTGTTGGGCGTGAGGCCGATGAAGACGAAGGTGCCGGAAACGTGCAGTTCGCTGACCTCCCCGCTCTCCCTGTTCTTGATGACTACTGTGTTCAGGTGATGATTCGCACCCTTGAACTCCACCACCTCGGTGTTGAAACGTACCTCGATCTGCGGTGACTCAAACGCTTTTTCAGCCGCGACTTTGCTGGCGTGCAATTCAGGGCCGCGAGCCAGAATTGTCACCTTTGGTGAGAAGCGCGTTAGAAATGCCGCCTCCTCCACTGCACTGTTGCCGCTGCCAATGACGGCCACCTCCTGTCCTCTATAGAATGGGCCGTCACAGGTGGCACAGAAATGGACGCCCGCGCCGATATAGTCATCCTCGCCTGGCACCCCGGGCAGTTTATAGGTCGAACCCGTGGCAATCAGTACGGCATGGGCGCGATACATATGCCCGGCATCGGTTTTGACCAGGTAATCCTCCATGTCTTTGCTGATGCTTACTACGTCCTGCGCCGAAAGCAGTTCCACGCCAAAGCGTTTCGCCTGCTCAATGATGCGGTCGGCGAACTCGGTGCCTGTCACGCCTTCCGGGAAGCCGGGGTAGTTGTCCAGGCATTCGGTGATGCCTGCCTGCCCTCCCAGGCCGCTGCGCTCAATCACCAGCACATCGAAGCCGTCACGAGCGGCATAGATGGCGGTGGTGAGAGCGGTTGGCCCACCGCCAACGGTAATCAGGTCGTAATAATCACATTTCGCCTTTGTCTCTAAACCAAGTTTTGCCGCCAGTTGCGCATTCGTTGGCTCGATGAGGAATGAACCATCCTCGAAGACAATCGTCGGGATACTCATGCCGCCGTTTTGTAGCTCGCGTACAAATGTCTGCCCTTCGACATCTTCCTCGATATTGATAAAATCGTAATGGACGCGCTGCTCGCCCAGAAACTTCTTGCTCCGCTTGCAATCGCTGCACCAGTACGTGCCGTACATCTTGATCTTCGCGTCTGCCATGCCGTGCTCTTCCTTTCGCTGCGTGGAAATACTGTAACTATGAATACGGTACAGGCTTATCACAGTATATACCCCATGAACAGCAAACGGAAAGAATCAGCATAGGAGGTGCCATTTTTGTTCAGGAAAAGGCGGACGGCCTGTTCGCTGCTTCACCCCACCCGCAATGTAACATGGTTGTAGCCCGTTGAGCCGTTGGGAACGGTTCCCTGCACATGGCTGGTCTGCACTGCTCCTGTGCCGTCGGTGGCGCGAGAGGAGAGCGTGTAGGTGCCGGGTAGTATCGGTGTCCACTGCCACGACCAGAAGACCCAGGCATCCGGCGAAAGCGGTGGCTGCAGCGTGGTTGTATGCCAGTTCGCACCCTTATCGGTACTCACCTCGACTTTCTGGATGCCACGAGGACCGGCAAAGGCGATGCCGCCGATGTTAATGGGCTGACCCAGAGGTACATGCCCCGTGGGACGGTCGATACGTGACATCGTATGGATTGGACCATTGTACCAGCCCTGATCGGCATAGAGGCCACCGACAAAAGAATCGGTCAGCTCGATGCGTGTGAGCCACTTGGGATTTTCCTCGCCAAAGCGACCGGGAATAAGTACACGGGCGGGAAAGCCATGCCGGGAAGGAAGTTCCACACCATTCATACGCCAGGCTATCAGTGGGTCAACCGCCAGCACGTCAGCCAGAGGCAGGCTGGTCGAGTAGCCATCAACGCTATAGAAGGCAATGTAGCGCGCACCCGGCTGCGCTCCCCCATGCTGTTCGAGCAGCGTTTTGAGCGGCACGCCCTGCCAGACAGCCGTGCTCATGAGCCGTGAAGGGACGCTGATGCTGTTTGAGATGCATTCGAGGGTAATCGCTCGCGATGTAGAGGGCAGATTAATCAACTGATCGTAGGTATAGCTGCCACTCTGCCCTACCAGTCCAGTGATTTCCAGTCGCCAGTTATCCAGCTTGACTGTCGGGTCGATAGCATTCTGCGTTACCACATAATGTTCGCTGTTGGGCGTAATGGGCGCGGTAAAGCCGTTTTGCGATGGCGTCGTCATGCCATCGTAGCTCGAATAGTTGTTCAGGTAAGACTTGACTACGCCCAACGAGCCAGCCGCACCGCCCAGACCCAGTATAGCCACGCCCGCACGAGCCAGCAACTGTCGCCTTCCCGTAGGGGCGATCCCTTGTGGTCGCCCGCTGCCGCTCGTCGCGCCATTCGTCGCGGGAGCAGGCTGTTTCGGCAGCAGCGCCCGGTAGGAGAAGCAGAGTACGAGAGCGTAGGCGCTAAATTCGACCAGTAAGGCGAGAATAGTGACCGCTCGCGCCCATGCACCCGGCAACCCCAGGAAATTCTGTCCCAGCTCGCCCCAGAAGAGGACCACGCCTGATAACACCATCAGCGCGGCTAAAACAGCCGCCGTACTCCATTCGCGCCTGATTGGGCGATTGCTGGCTACAGGAGGTTGAATGCGCGTTGCTAGCGCGTAGACGAGACCCAGCACGGTACCTGCGCCAATCATGCCGAGCAGCGCGAGGCCAAGCGGCGCTGTCTTGGAATTCGGCGCGAATACAATCAGCAAGTGGACAAACGTCCCCGCGCTCATGTGCTTGAGAGAGAAATCGCCGAAAAGCTCCACCGGCGATGGGATACCGAACGCCAGCCGGAAAATGCCCATCAACATCACTGCCACCATGCAGGCTACCAGACCAGCCAGCAGCCCTGAAAGGGCCGAGATCAACAGCCTGATTGCGCGAGAGCGCGTTGACGTCTCGCTCGCTGACGTTAATGGAGATGGTGTGGAAGTTGTTGTATTAATCTTTTGCATGTTTAACCCGTTTCAAATACGCTCTTTTGTCTGACCATCCAGACGAGGCTGGAGATTGCCGCTACGATCAATCCGGCAAAAACAACATCATACGCGAACGCATAGTAGGGACGCCAATCAGGAGAACTATCAAAGAAGTAGCCGCTCAGTGAGACACAGACAAAGTACCAGGCCATTGCCGCCGCCAGGTGTTTGCCGCTCAGTCGCTTTCCCGTCCATAATGGCCCGATGAGTACGGCAATCCAGGGCAACAGCGTCGTTGTATACCAGGGGAAGACGTGCGACGAAACGGCCAGCGCTGTGCTATAGACGATGAGCACCGCAGCAGCCATGCTGAGGCGCTCTCGCCAGCGCAGCAGCAGCGCGACCAGTGAGACGATACAGACCACCGCGAGGTCGGCTGCATGCTCCCAGAACAGGGCCGCTTTCAGGCTGAGATGTTTTACCTGTCCCACCCACTGCATGGCGAGCTGCACCATGCCCGCGTCCGTTCCCTGCTCGCTGGCATATTTGGAGAGAAAGCCGAAGACCTGTCCATGCCCCAGGATGTAATAAGGGATGTAAGCGAGAACGATAGTGGCAAAACAGGTGGCGATCAGTGCCAGGTCGCGCCAGCGCGGGCGCAGCACGACGACCAGCAGGAGGATGGGGTAGAATTTCGTCAGCGTCGCCATGCCCACCAGAAACCCTACCAGTACGCGCCAACCGAGACCTTCGCGCGTTGCGCACAGCACGGCCAGCACGGTGAATGTTACGGTCAGCGCATCGACATGGCCCTGGATGGCGAACTCGACGATGGGTAGCGGACACCAGGCGTAGAGAATGGCGCGGCGTGGGTCAAGCCCCTGGCGATGCAGGTAATATGCCAGCGCCACGCACGTCAGCATATCAAAGCCGATAAAGATACTCTTGAGGATGTAGAGATTGCTCGGCGCGATCAGGTAGCTGAGCAGGTAGACGGCCTGCGCGCCCGGCGGGTAGATGGTTGGCACGTTGCGGAAGCGGCTGTTGACAAAAATGAAGTCGCGCAGGTGTATGAAAAGCGGGTCGCCCGGCGTGTTGACATACGGACTGTAGCCGAGCAGCGTTACCCGCGCATCCCAGAGGTAGCGCCACGAGTCGTGCGAGAGGTTGGGCGGCAGTGGCAGCAACAGAACTCGTATCAACAGTGCGCCCGACAAAATAATTGCCAGTTCCAGCCAGAGCCAGCGTCCCGAACCCGGTTTCGTCAGCAACACCCAGGCACAGGCGGCGAGATAGGGAACGAAACTGAGAATCCAGACCAGCATAAAGGTCGGAACTCTCTCAACATCTGGCGGCGCTACAACCCTCATCCATACATAAAGAGCGATGGAGAGCAGGAGCAGCCCACACAGCAACAAGAGACGCTTCCAGGTCCATCTTACTGGCTGTGAAATAGTAGAAACCATTGAACGGTTTGTTATTTGCAAAATAGGCATATATTACTTTCTAGCCTTTCATCACCTACAGCCTTTTACACGAAGGGATGTGCTTCCTTTTGCAAACCTCTCTTATTTTCTCGCTAATCTGCTAACTGTCCGTAAGGACATTACATTTTTGTAAGTGGTATCATAAAGTAAGACCAGGAACAACACAAAAGCGACTGCCACCCTTCACCATGAGAGTTGGTTGGCGAGTTGAGTAATGATGAGAGGAAGGAAGCATATGAGTAACTTTTCTCAGGCAGAGATTGCCTATCTTGACAGCCAGCGCCTGGGTAGGCTGGCAACTGTCAATGCGGCAGGGGAGCCGCACGTAGTACCGATGGGCTTTCGCTATAACCCCGAACTTGACACTATCGATATCGGTGGTAGAAATCTGGGCAGCACGAAGAAGGTGCGCGATATCGCCAGCAATCCCAACGTGGCTTTTGTTGTCGATGATGTGCAGCCGCCCTGGCAGCCGCGTGGCATCGAAATTCGTGGACGGGCGCAACTTCTCTCCGAAGGCGGACAAGCTATCAATCCTAATTTTGGCCCGGAAATGATTCGTATTACCCCCACCCGCATCATTTCCTGGGGCATCGATACCGAAGCCTATCAGAAGGCTTCGAGCAGGAAGATTGAACAATCTTGATCTTTTTTCGGTGGATGGATGAAAATGGCGGTGTCGTGCGCCAGAGCGCACGACACCGCCATTTTCATCCATCCACCGAATGTTATAGCATGTTGAGCATGACATTCCTCGGCAGTGGGGGAAGGCGCAGCGTCAGGGTTGAGCCGCCACTTGATGGGCGGCTGATGTAGCTTGTAGTGGTGCCAACCATACGCAATGCCCACGTGTAGCGGCGATTCCATTCGCGGCTGTTGATTCCGTCGCCGCTATCGACGCCCCAGCGCAGTGCGGCCAGGTCTAAAAGGATGAAGCCAAGTAGCAGGATGAAAAATTCCATTCTGCCCTCCTCTCTTCTGGTTTGAACCAGAAAATTTCCAATGAAAGGGCAACAAGAAAAACAATTGCAATAGTTCAAGATCATGCTCATGAAACGCTTCCGGCATGTACATAGGCTCACCTCTCACACGCCATAAGGCCAACATAGAATGTATACGTTCGCAACCTTGCATTTATCACCTTAAGCATAACCTGTCGGCAACCGTCTTTCCAGAGACAATTGAACGTATTTTCATCAATTGGCTGTTTCTGGCTTCAACCAACACCTGCGACCGGTAACAAAGAACCCGGCAGCATTCTACTACCGAGTTCTTTGTCTTCCATGTATACGTTTTGTGTGCGTCGGGTTGATCTACCCTTTCGATGGCCCCTGGAAGGCAAGGCTTCCCGCCTTGTGCATTGCCTCCATCGTTTCCTCGACGGTGAATAACCTGGTCGTCTTATACGATTTGAGGTGTCCTGGGCTAACTGCTGCTAACGCGATTGCTGAGGCAGTCATGTCATCAGGGACATCGAAGAGCAAAACGACATCGTACTCCCCAAAGCAGTAGTACAGGCCGATGAACTGTCCGCCAGCCTTCTGTACTAGTTCCCTCACAGGGACACTACGGTCCTGGGGATTTTTCGCCATGGCTGCTAACGCTTCGGCAGTGTACGCACCTTGAACCATGTAGAGTGCCATGATGATTGCCTCCTTTTGCGGCTATTGCTGTTTTGCTCATAGAAAGAGCGATGCGAAAGCTGAGATACCGGGTGTAGACAAAAACATGACCACGTGCTTGAAAAGAGAGGGTTGCCAATAACAAGTATAGAGTCAAAACTGTAAAATTGCAAGGATCAATCCTGGTTTCTGGAAATTAAAGTTCATAATCAAGCCCAATTTTTTACAGTGCGTCATACAGCACTGTTCTTTCGTACAGCGTAAAGTCTGGCCAATTGTACGAGGTAAGATGCGCCACGTTGCGGTAGAGTGAAGACAGGCAACAATCAAGAACGGATTGCTCTGCTTTATAAATAAGCATTTGCATAGATGAGGTTTGCAATCTTATTGCGTCTTGCGACTACAATGAGGTAACAAATTCCACTTAAAAAACCTGATGATATAGAGGAGAAGAGAGGATGACGATACAGGAGACTCGTACCATTCTGATTACCGGCGCATCTCGTGGCCTGGGGTTGGCGCTGGCTCGCGCACTGGCCCGCCAGGGATGGACGTTGATAATTGATGCACGTGGCACTGAAGCGTTGGAAGCGGTCCGTGCCGAGCTGGCCGACCTGACACAGGTGATTGCCGTTCCCGGTGATGTGACCGATGCCAGCCACCGGCACGCGCTGGCGGAGGCGGCAAAGCAGGCAGGTGGCTTAGACGCGCTCGTCAACAATGCCAGCATTCTGGGACCCAGCCCGCAGCCAAACCTGCTGGATTATCCGCTCGATGTGCTGGAACAGGTCTATCGCACCAACGTCGTCGCGCCGCTTGGACTGTTGCAGGAAGTGCGCCACGAATTGAAACAGCATGCATGTATTATAAATATTACCAGCGATGCGGGGGTCGAGGCATACGAAGGCTGGGGCGGCTATGGTTCCAGCAAGGCCGCGCTTGAACAGGTCTCCCACATCCTGGCCGCTGAAAATCCCTCCTGGCGTATCTACTGGGTCGATCCGGGCGATATGCGCACGCAAATGCACCAGGAAGCGTTCCCAGGTGAGGATATCAGCGATCGTCCATTGCCGGAGGTGAGCGTACCGGGGCTGCTCGAACTGTTGACCGGCATCCTGCCGAGCGGGCGCTACTCTGCTCGCTCTCTCCCGGCTCAAGAATAGAGTGAACCATATGACAACGAAACATCTTCTGCCAGATTATCAGAAATATATGACAACGATGTTAACTTCCGGGTCGTTTGATTTTGAGCTGCCGCCGGAGTTAGAGGCCAGCGAGCCGCCAGAAGCTCGCGGACTGGCCCGCGACGAGGTACGCCTGATGATCTCGTATCGCTCGGATAACCGCGTCGTTCACACGCGTTTTCGCGAGCTTGGCAACTTCCTCACGGCGGGCGATCTGCTGGTCATCAATACCAGTGGCACCATGAATGCCGCGCTGGATGCAACACGCGCAGACGGCATTCCTGTACGGCTGCACCTCTCAACGCACCTGCCCGCCGACCTCTGGATTGTCGAGGTGCGCCGCTTGAACGAAACGAGCACACAGCCCTTCTACGAGGCCGGGGCTGGCGAGACGCTCTCTCTTCCCGCAGGAGCGTCGGTGAAGCTGCTTGCTCCCTATGCCACCGATCGCAACATTGCGACCATCACTCCGACGCGACTGTGGATTGCCACGCTGCACCTGCCGGAGCTATTACACCCGTATCTGACGCGCCACGGCTTCCCGATCCGCTACGGCTATGTCAGCAAGGATTGGCCCTCCAGCTATTATCAGACGGTCTACGCGACAGAGGTCGGCAGCGCAGAGATGCCCTCGGCTGGCCGCGCCTTCACGCCAGAACTGATTACAAGGCTGGTCGCACAGGGCGTGCAGTTCGCCCCCTTGCTCCTGCATACCGGCGTCTCAAGCCTCGAATCGCACGAACCGCCCTACGAAGAGTACTACCACGTACCAACGCAGACGGCGCGCATCGTGAATGAGACGCGAGCGGCAGGCAAACGTATCATCGCCGTAGGCACCACCGTCGTACGCTCGCTCGAAACCGTCACCGACGAGGAGGGGATAGCGCATCCGGGCGAAGGCTGGACGCGACTGGTCATCACGCCGGAACGCGGCATCCGTTCCGTCAATGCCATGCTGACCGGCCTGCACGAACCTCGTGCCTCGCACCTCGCCATGCTCGAAGCCCTGGCAAGGCAGGTGCCGCACAACGCCGACCTGCCGGAGTCGCTGCTCGCCCGCGCCGGGCAAGAGCACCTCAAAATTGCCTATGCCGCGGCCCTGCGCGAGCGCTACCTCTGGCACGAATTCGGCGATTTGCACCTGATCTTGCCATAAAGCACAGCTTGAATTGGCTCAGCTAGTGGTTGTTTTATCCGCAACCACTTGCCTCAAACGTTCTCTCATTTCCTGGTGGTGGGGTGGATGCTGCTCGACAGAGACTGCGTGGAGCGGTGGAGCAACCATAGCGGATGCATGCCCAGCGTGGGGACTCAATGGATGGTCGACAGGGACCGCGCTCAGCGGTTGAGCGATGGATTCGAGCGATAAGCCTTCGGCTTTGACCCCGAACAGCACCTCGCTAAGTCCGCCCAGGATCATGATGGCTGCTCCAATCAGATAGCCTACAAAGAGTCCGGTCCTACTCGTAGCGTTTCCAATCAGCGCTCCATACAGCAATGGGCCTGTCGCACCAGCAATTTGCGCGATGGCGAAGAACACTGCAATGGCTTCTGCGCGGATCTCAATCGGGAATATCTCGCTGACAGTGAGGTAGCCCGAACTCGCTCCAGCGGAGGCGAAGAAGAAGATGATCACCCACGCGATTGTCTGTGTGAGCGCGGTCAGTGCTCCAATGTCAAACAAGAAGGCGCTGATTGCCAGCAGAGCGCCGGATAGAATGTACGTACCCGCGATCATCTTCTTGCGTCCGAGGGTGTCAAAGAGCTTGCCCAGCAAGAGCGGCCCCGTTAGATTACCGACTGCGAACGCAAGACCGTATGCAGGCACCGCCGTTGGGTTGACGTGGTAGAACTTCGTGAGCACGATGGCATAGGTGAAGAAGATCGCATTATACAGAAACGACTGGGTGATCATCAAGGATGCACCGAGGATAGCGCGCGTCGGATACTGCTGGAACACCACGCGCAGGAGCGTGAGATAGCCATACTGCTTCTCTGGTATTATATTGATTGCAGCCATGTCGTCGACCGGCACAAGCTCTTGTCCCGACCTTCTCGCCACGTCCTCAATTCCACTAATCACCCTTTCCGCCTCTTCTGCACGACCATGAGTGATGAGCCAGCGCGGACTTTCGGGAAGATTGCGGCGTACGAACAGGATCACCATTGCCAGGATCGGACCGAGCAGGAAGGCCAGGTGCCAGCCGAGCGGTACGGGTATCAGGTTGAGAAACAGCAGGGTAGCGAACGTGCCGAGGATCGAACCCGCCCAGTAGGTGCCGTTGACTCCGATATCGACGCGCCCACGATAGTGCGCCGGCATCATCTCGTCGATAGCGGAGTTGATGGCCGCGTATTCACCGCCGATGCCGAGACCAGCAACGACGCGTGTCGCATAGAAGTAGATGACCCAGACGAGACCCTGACCGAAGGTAAAGGCTGAAAGGCCGCTGCCAATCAGATACACGCCCAGGGTGATCATAAACAGCGTGCGCCGCCCCATCTTGTCCGAAAGCCTCCCAAAGTAGAGCGCGCCGATCACTTCTCCTAACAGGTAGATCGTCGCGATCAGTCCTACCTGGGCTGATGTTAGATGGAGTGTGTTGGACTGGGTGAGAACTCCAGTGACCGCACTGGCGATCGTGATCTCCAGTCCATCAAGTACCCATGCCACTCCAAGTCCGAGCACCATACGGGTGTGAAACGGCGACCATTTCAAGCGATCGAGGCGTGTGGGAATGGTGGAGCGAATAGGTTTCTGTGTTTCTGCATTGGTATTTACAATTGAATCGCTCATGAGAGCCTCCTCTTGTGCTTCGCTGCAACTTGATCAACTAGTGTTAACTTTTCCCTAAGAAATTTCGGAGGTAATCCAATTGCTGTCCTTTACTTTATCGTAAAAATCCTCGCAGAAAAATAGCGATTTCTGCCAGGATAAATATATGAGTAACACTTTTGCATGTTAAAGCAGGTTTCTCTGCAATAAAAGATGCCTTTTCTTCCGAAGATGCAAGCGGAAGAGAAAGGATCGGTGTTGCAATGGCCTGTAGAGACAGCACAGTATCATTACCACGTCTTGTGAATGAAACTTAGCTGCTAACAAGTGCTGCATTTTATAAGCAAACTTTAATGTAGGACGAGGGAGAAACGTTACGCCGATGCCACGCTCACGCTATCAGAGCCGTCGAGATCAGCGAGGCTCTGCGAGAAAGCTATCTAGTCGCGTCGAGGTTGATTTTGAAAGGGAGTGTCAAGAGACCCCTTGACAAACCTTTCTTTTCGTTTTATTATATCCATGTTGAGTATATCCGATTTGAGTATATTCAGGTTGGATAGCTACCTGTGGAGAAGAGAGAAGGAGTGTCGATGAATCACAGAACAGGTGAGCCAGAAGCATTTCTCCCACTTTCTCCGGCTGCCTTTCACATCCTTTTGTCGCTCACTGGAGGGGAGCGACATGGCTATAGCATTATGCAGGAGACAGCACACAATAGCGAGGGCAGGATTAACCTCGGACCGGGAACGCTCTATCGCACGATCCGGCGTCTGCTGGATGATGGCCTGATTGAAGAATCTGAAGAGCGACCGGCTCCTGACCTGGACGATGAACGCCGCCATTACTACCGCTTGACTCCCTTTGGCCTGCGTGTCGCCCGGGCAGAGGCACAGCGTCTGGCTGCACTTGTTCAGCTTGCTCAGGCGCGGCAATTGCTGCCCGAAGCGAGAGTGCTGCCACTCGAAGGAGGCAGGTAATGGCGAGATCGAAGCTTCCAGCGAGAAATGCGCAAAGGGTTCTTGCCTTCTCCGAATGGCTCTATGGTTTCTTCCTGCGTGCCTACCCCGCGACCTTCCGGCGTACATATGGCTCGCGCATGGCCCACGTCTTTCACGATAGTTGCCGGGATGTGCTGCAACAACGCGGTATCATCGCCCTCATTCCATTCTGGTTCCAGGCATTGTCTGACCTGTTCCTGAATGCCTGTTTGGAGCACGGGTATGTTATAAAGGAGAGAATTCGCACTATGACCACTTCCAATAGCGGAAGAACTGTACCGCTGCGCCTGTGGATTGCACTCGCAGCAACGGTTCTGGCCTTTTTTGTCTCACTGGTAGCCAGCATCAATCTCTACTTGATTGAGGACGATAGCACTCTTACCCAGGCCGCGTATAGTGCCTCGCCCTTGCTGCGTTTCAGTTACGATGGCATCTATCTGTCAGCACTCGTAGCCGCTGTCGCCATGTGCGCCATCATCGGCTATGCTCTGGTGCAGCGGATGGACCTTGTGACCGTTGGCCTCGTCGTTGTAGCGCTGCTTGTCGCTTTTGGCGGCTTTGGCGGGTTGCTTGTGCGGCACGCCACCACGTTTCTGGTCTTCTTCGTCGTCTTCCTCGCTCTTGTCCTGCTCAGCTTGCTGCTGGGTCGAGCAGTGGCAAGGCGTGCAGCGAGCAGACTGAGACAACGAGCAGCAGGGATGCTGGGGGCATGCGTAAGCGTATTCTCTGTGTTGCTGGTCAATGTCATCGCCCTGATTCTGCACACGCTTCTCCTCAACCCGGTCAGCCATGAACTCTACATGCAGGGACAGATCGGAGCGACACATTTCAACTTCTCCCTCATCGCTATGGTCCTGGCCTTCTTCACCTTGCTCGTTTGCGCCGCGAGCCTGGGACGGGCGCTCCGTTTGCCCTCATACCGGTCATGAGGCGATTCTTTCCCTTTCTCGCAGATCAGAAACATCTTCGATAGCCTGCCCGCGTGTCTCCGTTCCCAGCAATGCAATGGCGATCAGCCCGCCGACGGCCAGGATGGCGACGAAGATGTAGGAACCGGTGATGCCGCTATAGGCCAGGATGAACGATATTACGAGCAAGATGAAAAACGTGATAAGATAAGAAGCACGAGAGGTCGACTAATCCGAAAGGGACGCAGACAGGGCATGGCGCTGAGAGAGAAGGCAGACGTATTGATCATCGGGGCCGGAATAATGGGCGCTTCGTGTGCGTTTCGTCTGAGCGAGCAGGGCTTAAAAGTGACGGTGCTGGAGGCGCAGCCATCACCGGCTATGGGGTCAACGGGGCGCAGCGCTGCCGGGGTGCGTGTCCAGTATACAGAAGAGGTGAACATTCGTATCTCCTGGGAAAGCATTCAGGAATACCAGCATTTTCAGGAACTGTATGGTGAGGACATTGGCTATCGCCCCATCGGCTACCTTTTCCTCGTGCCACCCGAACGCTGGGACGAGCATTTAGAGAGCGTCAGCTTGCAGCAACGCCTCGGCGCTCCGGTCAACGTACACTCTCTCGAAGAGGCACAGAAACTTATCACCTTTGACCCCACGGGCATTACTGGAATCACCTATGGCCCAGCAGATGGCATCGTCGACCCGCACAGCGTGACCTTTGCCTACCTGAGACTCGCGCAGGAAAGAGGCACGTCAGTCTACACAAGCACACCTCTTACCAGCGCGCAGCACATCGGCAATGCCTGGCAGGTGATGACGCCGAAGGGCAACTTTGAAGCCGAATATCTCATCAACGCGGCAGGAGCATGGGCAGGTGAGGTTGCGAAGCGGGCCGGGTTGGAAGGCGCGGTACCGGTGCAGCCGGTGAGACGCATCGTGTACATGACCGCTCCCACCCCCTGGCAGCATACCTACCCTCTGACCATCGATCTGGCAAGCGGCTTCTACCTGCGCAGCGAGGGCCAGCGCATCCTTTTTGGCCGCTCCAACCCCGACGAGCCACCCGGCTTCACCGAAGGCGTGGACTGGGACTGGTTCGAGCCAACGATCGGCCCCGGCATCGAACGCTTCCCCTGGCTGGCGGAGACGCGGCTGGACAGCCAGGCCTGCTGGTGGGGCTACTACGAAGTCACCCCCGATGACAACCCCATTCTCGGTCGGCTCCCCGGCGTCGAAAACTGGATCAACGTCACCGGCTTCTCCGGCCACGGCGTGCAACAGGCCCCCGTCATCGGACGCCTGATCGCGGAAGAAGTCATTCTGGGCAAGGCGCAATCGATCAATATTGATCTGTTGCGTATCACGCGCTTCTCTGGTAAGCAGCAAAGAAGGGAACGCAATATTGTTTGAGTGTGCCATTGAGAATCGACCTGGACATATCATCCTGAGGGCAGCGAAGGATCTGAAGCTTATCGTGAGTCTTGCTCCGTTGCCTCAGATCCTTCGCTGCGCTCAGATGACATGCAATTTGCACGAGAAGTTCGTCACAATTGGCTGTGCCTGTGCATCTTATATTTCAGGAACCACTTTGAAGACAATCTAAGCAAGGGATGCAGTTCAGGTATTCCCATCCAAACTGGTTCCGGAGCTTTGTTTTCTTTCACAGGCTTAAATGACGATGAGTATTCGCAAAAGGAGGTTTTGATGAGATTGCGAGGAATATTTGTTATTCTCTTGCTTGCCCTACTTCTCGTAGGATGTGGTTCAGACCAGAGCGGGCAAGCTTCAGCGTCCGGTCCAACGTCACTGCAAGTCGTTCGTATCAACGCGAATCCATATGAGGCACAATACCCGCCATTAAGCCAGACCATAGAGGATGTGCCAGCAGTCCAATACATTTATCAGCAGGCTTATACGCTGCCAGTGGCACCTAAGATGAGTTGCCCGCTTGGAACGGGCAGCCTCATCTATCGTCTCGACTTCTTTCGTGGAAAAACATTGCTGAAGGAGATGAAATTAGGAGTTCTTGGATGTCAAACCCTCCGGCTCAGTCAAACGAATGTCCGCGAACCCAATAGCAGTTTCCTTTCTTCACTCGCACAAGTTTTACACCTTCATTCGCTAGTTCCTTAGTCTTTCCAATCGTTCTGCTTAAGGATCTCTCGATAATTTTCTCGCGGCCCAGAGAATATGGTCTCTATAGTCAGCGTTTGAACGGTCTTCGTCTCCTAAACTTAGAACCACAGAGACTGGGGGAACAACTTTAGAAACAACACGAGGATAATCTACATAGTAGATGCGTAAAGAAGCGAGTTTTGATTGGAAAGGAAGAAGATCATTCCAGAGCAATTTGCTCTCTTCTAATGATAAGCCATATGGATGATGCCTATGCAGCAACGACTTCCTCCATAATTGAGCATCTGGGAGATACTGCACCCACAATTCTTGAAGGCGTTGTTGCAAAAGAGGTGTACCAATTCTGGCAAGTGAGGGGTTAGCTGGCGTTCGTTGCCCTATTACTGTTTCTGTAAACCATCTTTCCCATCTGTCTGCATTCAAACCCCGTGCCTGTAATGAGCCATCACCGGATGGATGGAGATCAAAAGGGGAAACCTGTAATCCATCAACGGTCAAAACCCAGGTACAAAAATTTACCCCTATGCCTATCACATGCTGTAAGGGCCACTGTGTCGTTCCTTGAAGAAACATGTAAGCACCTTTCTCCTTGACATCCTCCACTCTACGCTCTACTTTCTAAAGAGATTATAGTTACTCATCTCACCGGTGACAATGACTGACGGTAACTTCCAAACATCAGCGATGGCAACAGATGAACTCTTTGAGTGGGCGAGAGTGAGCGCGCAGGAGGCATTGCGGCTTTGCCTGCTGGGTCGGCAGGTCGAGGCTGAAGCGCTGCTCTTACCGGTACGCACACTCTTGAGACGCACGAGTGGTGATTTAGCTATCGTGCGCCATAGCGAGATCGAGAAAGAGAGTGACGAGGGTAGAGCCTTCGCCACGCGCTCGCTTGCGGAGGCGCGAGCATGGGGCTGGCTGGAAATGGCCTGTGGCGTCCTGCAACTCAGCCGTGCATATCCAGGTGTAAGCTTGATGCACTTCTCACGAGCGTGGCGCATCTGGCGTCCGTGGAGCAGGGCTTCGGGTAGTTCAGAGGGACAGGAAGCCCTGCGCGAGCGCATTCGGGCCAGCCTCTGGTTGGGCGAAGGCTGGGCGCGGCTCGCCGGTGAGCGGGCAGAGCGTACCGCCGGGGCCATTTTGCGTGCCGCTCTGACCGAGCTGGCCCGTCTCGACGCCGGTGATCTTTTGCAGGAAACGATAGAGCAGCAGGCGCTCCTCCCGCCCGCGCTGCCAGGAACGCCTGCTTTTAGTCAGGATGGGCCAGCGCCGTATGTCACGCGGGTAAGAGTAAATAGCTAGCTCCCACCGCTTCCCAGGCCGACCGCAAGGGTCGGCCCTACTATACACGTCCCCAACCCCACTACCCGCGTCGTTGGCTCGCGTTTACGTTCGCTCGTAGAGCGAACGCCCGTATATAGTAGGGCCGACCCTTGCGGTCGGCCTGGGGTGGTGGTCGGCCTGCTGGGCGGCGGGATATGGTAGTTACCCAACCAGCAGGACATCATCGTTGAGCCAGTCGGGGAGGCCGAGTGGGCGCTGCATCTCGGGTGGGAGCGGTGAGACGTAGGGGTGTTCGCTGACACGGCGTTCAAAGTCGGCGCGGGCGGCCTGCCGCAATTCCGCGTCGGTGAGGATGTCGAGGCCGGTGGCGGCGAGTACGCTGGCGGCGTGGATGGCCCCTTTCAGCCCGATGCCTGTGCCGTGGCTGGCGGTAGCTGCCCAGGTGTGTACCGCAACCCCTAACGGCATTGTTGGCATGCCGCAGCCCATCGTCGGCACATTCCAACTGACATCACCCACATCGGTTGACGCGCCCATCAAGAAGTTTTCGTCACCCAGCGGCTCCGTTTTCTCAGTCAAGCCTTTCGGTTCCACGCCGAAGCTCTGTTGGAGTGCTCGTGCGAAGGCCTGTTCCTCTTCGGTATACGTGGGAATGCCGACACGTTCCAGGTGGACTTGCAAGGCAGCGGCCAGGGGAGTGTTGGGCAGCAGGTCGTAGAGGCCGGTGTAGACAAGAGCCTTTGCCGTCGTCTGGGTCGCCATCGCTGCACCCTCGGCAATCTGTTTGATCCAGGCCGTCGTCGCCTCGACATGCTGGCGATCAGTGTCACGCACGTACATGCGGATGCGGGCGTAATCCGGTACGACATTGGGAGCCATGCCAGCCTGCTCGTAGACGTAGTGGATGCGGGCGGTCGGCTCCACGTGCTCGCGCATCAGGTTGACGCCGTGGGAGAAGAGTTCTGCCGCGTGGACGGCGCTGCGTCCCAGCCAGGGACCGGAAGCGGCATGCGAACTCCTGCCGAAAAACTCAATCTGCAACTGGTCTACGGCAGTGGAGCGATAGTTGCTGGTTTTAGCTAACGGGCCGGGATGCCAGTGCAGCGCGGCATCGAGATCGCGGAACAGTCCCTCACGCGCCATGTAGACCTTCGCGCCCTCGGTCTCTTCGGCGGCGCACCCATACAGCCGTATCGTCCCTGAAATATGCTGCTCGGCCATCACCTCTTTGAGCGCGAGAGCTGCTCCCACGCATCCGGCTCCCAGCAGGTTGTGTCCGCAGCCATGCCCGCTCGTGACATGATCTTTGCGCGGCTCTCTATACGGCACGGCCTCGTTGCCCAGTCCCGGCAGCGCATCGTATTCTGCCAGGAAGCCTATCACAGGCCCTCCCGAACCATATTCCGCGATAAAAGCTGTTGGCACTCCCGCCGTTCCCCTGCTCGTGATGGTGAAGCCATGCTGCTGCACTATATCCAGCAGCAATTGCGCCGACTTCACCTCCTCCAGCGAAAGCTCGGAAAGCTGCCACACCTCCCGCGCAATCCGTTCCATCTCTGGCGTGACCTGCTCAATCGCCCGATCAACCTGCTCATACGACTGTGATGCCATGCCCCTGTTCCTTTCTAATGCTTGAGGTACAAATACCGGGCCAGAAATTTTTGATTGCATACGCCCACTCTCGTTTCCCTGGCTCTCTCAGTAGTATATCCCATCTCAGCACGAGAAAGAAAACCTTCGCAAAGTAAAGAGTTTGGAAGCGGGCGGGTATGGTATAATCAGCAAAGGCACAGGTATGGGATCATGTAGGTGCCGATTGATCAACCAGGGTGAATGGATAATGAATGTGAACGGACAAGATCGGCAATCCAGGTATCAGAAAAGTGCTTCTCATGTCATCCTGAGTGAAGCGAAGGATCTCAAGTCGCTCTCTAGACCTGGCCATTACCTCAGATCCTTCGCTTCACTCAGGATGACATGGGGATCCCGGTTTTGATTGGCAAAAATCATTATCGGCTTCTGTAGCCCTATTGGCCGATAAATCGGCGGTGCGCGCAATAAATTGAGCGCCTACGGGTGAGACGGGTTATTTTATAAAAGTGCATTCTCAATGAGGTACACCTATGTCGCTCTGTGGATATCGGAAATTACAGGCTGATCGCGCTCGCAGTCGGTGGCTGATTGATGTTACGTATAAGGTGACGCAGTGGGCGGATGACGGCAGCAAACAAAGTGGGAATGTGGTGAGTAAGGCTATTTATACTGTGGCGAAATTTGCTGTGCTGCTCTTTGCTGCCGTGGTCAATACGTTCTGGTTGCTTGTCACACAGGTGATGTGGCTCGCGTGCAGGATGTTTGCGCACAACAGGCAGAAGCCGGAGCGCATCAAACACGTGTTTGTGCTCATGCTGGAAAACAGGTCTTTTGACCATATGCTCGGCTTCTCCAATCTCCAGGGCATTGATGCCATTACGGGGCAACCTACCACTATCGATGGGGTTGACCCGGCAAAGGATTGGAATCTTGATCCGCAGGGGAATAGGGTGCCAGTCTTCACGCCGGCTAAATGGGCGATGGATTACGACCCCGGCCACGAGTTTCCTGATGTGAAGATACAACTGACCGGCGTTAAAGGCAATTATCCCGCTATCGATAATAGCGGCTTCGTCGCGGCCTTTGCCAGGATTAACCCGGCCAATCCAGGCGAGATCATGCAGTGTTATGCTCCCGAGCAACTACCCTGTGCTTAATGCGCTTGCACGTGAATTTGCCGTCTGCGACCGCTGGTTCTCCTCGATGCCCGGCCCGACCTGGCCCAATCGCTTCTTTATACACGCCGCCTCCTCAGGGGGTCTCGATCACAGTCCAACAACAGAGAATGTTACTACCTCTATCCTCTTCAATGGCTATAAGTTTGACAATGGCACCATCTATGACCGGCTTGACGACGAGGGCCTCGGCTGGAAGGTTTTTCGCGGCGATTTATTTCCGCAGGCGCTGGCGATTAGCGGCATGACGGTACGCGCCGCCGAGGGATGTTTCGAGGGCTTCGGCGACTTCAGCGAGCGTGTCAATGACCCCAACTACAGCAGTGCCTATACCTTCATCGAGCCGGACTACCACATTTCGTCCGACTTCGTGTGTGGCAATTCGCAGCATCCAAAGGATGATGTCACACGCGGCGAGGCGCTCATCAAGAAGGTGTATGAGACGATTCGCAATTCGCCACACTGGGAGAGCAGCCTGCTCATCATCACCTATGATGAACACGGCGGCTTTTACGACCACGTGCCGCCGCCGCAAACTGTTGCACCGGGCGATACGCCGAGCGACCCGGAAAATAACCTCTTCTCCTTCGATTTCAAGCAACTGGGCGTGCGCGTTCCCACCGTTATTGTCTCGCCGCTTATTCCCAGGGGAACCATTGATCACACCGTCTACGATCATACCTCCGTCCTTGCCACGGTCGAGAGCCTCTTTGGCCTGCTGCCTCTGACCAACCGCGACAAGGTGGCCCATTCGTTCAACCACCTTTTCTCGCTTGCCACTGCTCGGACAGACGCGCCTCTCACGCTGCCCGAACCGGCCCAATCGGGGATACCGTGCGCAGACGAGACGGAAGAAAGTCTTTCAGTGAAACAGATGGCTGCAAATCCGGCCAGAGCAGCAGCGCCGCCGGATCCATCCGTCCAGGCTTTCTTACACGTGGCCTTCTTAAGAGATTTACATTTATCGCCGCCACAGGAGAGGGAGCAACTCATGCAGCGTTACCGGGGCATTCAATCACGTTTGGAAGCCAGACAATACCTGGAGCAGGTGCGCCAGAAGTTTGCGGCGAAACAAGGCACGCAACCAGGAACGGGAACCTTACAACCCGGCAACCCGTAAAACTGTAGCTCTCAGAAAAACAACAGAGTGGTGAAACTGATTCACCACTCTGTTGGTAGGCCCTTACGAGGTGGGAGCTGGCAGCGCCTGCAGGAGCTTTGCACCGTCGGGACTGCCCAGGCCCGTACATGCATCCCAACCCGGCCCTGCTGAATAGCCCCCATTGTTGCCACTCGTCACATCATGGAAGGCTTGATTCTGGGAGAGTTGCTGGTAGTTTTGATAGAGGTAGGGATTCAGAAAGCCAACGGCCTGTCCGCGCTTCTGATTGAATTGTGCGATCAGTGCCGACCAGAGCGGGGCAACGGCGCTGGTGCCACCAAATGTAGCCTGCTGACCATCGACATAGACCTGGTAGCCCGTCTCCGGGTCGGCATCTGCGGCCACGTCTGGCACCCCTCGCCCTACATGTGTGTTATCATTGATTGATGGAGGCACATGAGCGTTCTGCTGCCACGTAGGTAGTGGAAAGACATCACTCACTCCACCACCCGTTGCGCCGTCACCATTCGCTGTTTCATTCCATACTACCTCAGCGGTTAGCTGGTTGTTCGCTGCTGTAATGCGTGTGCCGCCGCAGCCCAGCGCATAGGAACTGGAAGCCGGAAAATCCACGTGCGCTTTTTGATCGCTTACTCCATCACTCGACCCGTTGTCACCGGCGGCGCAACAGACCGAGACACCGAGTGAGGCTGCGGCCTGAAAGGCCTGATCCATCGTCTGCATTGCCTGCGCTGTCCAGGTTGATTCAGGACCTCCCCAGCTGATCGAAATCACAGATGGTTTATTGGTGGTATCGTGGACTGCCTGGTTAATGGCATCAATAAAGCCCTGGTCGGTGTTCGGCGCAAAGTACACGGCGATGCGCGCACCAGGAGCAAGCGAACCAGCCACTTCAATATCAAGGGCCACTTCGCCATCCGCGCTATTGGGATCACCGGTTGGGCTGTTTTGTCCTCCATCTACGGAGACTGCGACAACCTGCGGCTTCGTAATGTCCAATTGTTGAAAGTAGGTGGTGAGGTCCTGGTCTTTATAGCCACCGCCAAGTTCGATCAGTCCGATACATTGGCCGCTGCCATCCAGCCCCGCTGGAAAATCGTAGAGCTGTCCCAGTTGTGGTGGAGTATAGGGAGTTGCCTGTGGCGTTGCGCGAGGAGGAGCAGCCACGGGAACTTGAGGTCGCACATGCGCTTCAGCTTGAGGGCGATTATCAAGTCCAAAGACGCCAGTCACAATGCCATCAATTTCTTTAGGAATATACAGGTGCCCTGAGCGCGCCCGAAATATTTGCCCTTGATGCTCATAGCGTCTCAAATGCGTACCGAAGGCTGACATCATCGCGGCAACTGTTCCAGAAAGCGCCACTTTTCGACTGACAGGGTCTACCTCGACGACGTTCAAATTGTGCTTCCCTGCAAACTGCCCGATTTTCGCTATATCGAGAGGCGATGCGCTATGGCTGGCTGCATATGCTTCCCTGCTTATCTTCGCACCCAGACTCTGGGCATAATCCTGCACGTTCCCAACCAGAGAACTTTGCGCCGGGTCGCGCAGGTAGACGCTGACCTCAATTTGTTCGTCCGGGTTTAACGTGCCAACTGGCTGGCCCAGTCTGGGGGGCCTGCGTTCGCTGCCGACAAGCATGCTATAACCTTGTGGTGGGTTGTTTGCCATATGTTACTACACTTTCTACTCTATACATAATCTTCGCTATGCCGTTACATCAGCACATCAACTTGTCTATATCGCATACGAGACAGGTAATGAGAAGGTTTCTGTTTCCCGGCTAGCTATTAGTTATAACGGAAAGCCGGTAGAGGTGTCACTTCACCCTGCAGCCGCTTTTGCCTGCTCAATCACTCGCGCCAGGATGCGTATTCCCGCCTCAATGTCGTCAGTTGAAGCAAAGCTGTAAGTGAGGCGCAAGTGGTGCGCGCCTTCGGCAGGATGAACGAAGAAGCCCTCGCCTGCCGATACCAGAACGCCTGCTTGCAGGGCCAGCCGCTTAATGTCCTGGGCGACAACGCTTTCGGGCAAATCGAGCCAGATAAAGAAGCCACCAGCCGGGTGTGTCCAGCTAACATCTGAGGGCATATAGCGCTGCAAGGCCGCCAACGCCGCGTCACGGCGCGTTTTGTAGAGCGAGCGCAACTGTGCAATGTGCTGTTCCCAGTGGCCGGAGCGGCAGTATGCGGCAATCATCTGCGCCGTGAAGGGGTTCGCACCGCCTCCCATTTGCAGCGTGCCACAATTGACGCAGCGAGCAATGTTTTCCTCGGAGCTGAGCAGCCAGCCCAGGCGCAGACCGGGGGCCAGCGTCTTCGAGAAGCTGCCAATGCTCAATACCTGCTTGCCAGTGTCCAGCGCGTAGAAGCTGGCAGGGACCGCTCCCTCAAAGGAGAGGTCGCGGTAGACATCATCCTCCACAATCAGGAAGTCATATTGACGCGCCAGCCTGAGAATCTCAAGCCGCCGCGCCTCCGGCAAGGTTCTACCCGTGGGATTGTGAAAGGTTGGGATGGTATAGAGCAGGCTGGGCGCTTTGCCCTGCTCGCTGAGTTGCGCCACCTGCCTCTCCAGTTCGCCAGGAATGAGGCCGTGCTCGTCCATGGGAATTGCATGCAACTCGATCTGCTGATCGCGAAAAATATGCAGGGAATCGGCATAGGTTGGAGCCTCCACCAGCGCTGTGCTGCCCGCTCCTGCGAACAGCCGCGCCACCATATCTACGGCTCCCGTTGAACCGGCCACCACCATCACGTTCGCCGACCCAATCGCCAGGCCCTGTTCCTGGTTGATCTTTGCGACGAGAAAATCGATCAGGCTCTGCGCTCCCTGCTCCGCCCCATACTGGAGCGCCAGATAGGCCTGGGGGGAACTGATGAAGCGCAGCATGGTTTCGCGCAGTTCGGGCGTCATCAAGGTTGCCGGGTCTGGATGTCCAAGCATGAGAGGAATACTATCTGCCGTCGTACCCTGTGGTAAGTCATGTGTCTTCATCAGTAGCTCGCTTCCAGGCTTATATTTTTTAAGGCTTGCCCTTTGAAACGTTCGAGGCCAAATGGCTGAATCAGGGCTGATGTTTCCCCGCTGGTGAGCAGTTCGGCCATTGTCTTGCCGGTAATCGCACTCAGTTCAAAGCCGCCAGGACCATGCCCGGTTGCCAGGAAAACGTTCTCCCAGTCTGGAACTTTGCCCAGAATGGGGTAGGTATCGGCTGACCACGGGCGCAGGCCAGACCAGATATGCGCCAGTGCGGCTTCTCTCAGCCCAGGCAGCAGGTCGATAGCTCTAGAAAGCAGCCAGAGAAGGCCACCTGCCGTATTCCTTTTGTCGAAGCCCACCTGCTCCACCGTTGCGCCGACA
This sequence comes from uncultured Chloroflexia bacterium, assembly GCA_963736995.1. Lineage (GTDB taxonomy): Bacteria > Chloroflexota > Ktedonobacteria > Ktedonobacterales > Ktedonobacteraceae > CADDYT01. The sequence continues at coordinate 278,703 of CAVTRB010000001.1, read as the reverse complement.
TAGATGGTGTTATCCACTTTGGGAACAAGGTAGAGACCTCGGCCAAAAATGGTATGTTTGAGTGGTGTCGCGGGCTGTTTGAGCGAAAGAATCTGGCCGCGAGCCGGAAAAACGGGGATATCCAGGCCCAACCAGCTTCCAACCTGCGCCGACCACGCGCCCGCTGCAATCACAACGCGCTCGCAATTGATCATCCCTTCCTGTTCTCCCTGCCTTATCTCTATCCCAGTGACCGTGCCGTTGCTCTGCCGGAAGCCCGTTACCTCTGTCTGCTGATAGAACTTCGCGCCCAGTTTGCGCGCAGCCCCGGCATAAGCCCGAGTCATCAGGCGCGGCCTGATACTCGCCGCGTGTGGAAGGTAGAGGGCAGCATCGATCTCAGGGGGCAATAATGGCTCGTATTCATGAAGCTCTTTGCCCGTTATCCAGCGAGCCTCCGCTCCGTGCTCTCTCCATGCCTGCTCATAACTACGTAGGTGGGTCTCTTCATCCATATCTGTCATCACGTGTAAAGAGCCGGTGACCTGGTATTCGACCTGCATGCCGCTTATGGCCTCAATCTCCTCGATCAGTGCAGGAGTCATTGACCAGCTTGCCAGGAAGAGATTGGCACCCGCCTTCGGCCCGGTAAGCACACCCGCTGGAGCCAGCAGACCGGCTGCCGCGCTCGACGCTTCAGCCGCGATCTCCGCCCGCTCGATCACGCTGACCTGCACGCCAGCCTTGCTCAACTGGTACGCAATAGAGCAGCCCTCAACGCCCCCGCCAATAATAGCCACATCCGTTGCCTGTTTCATAGCTATATGTTAACCTCCTCTGCCCCATTATAGCATCAACGAGCGTTCACAATGGCAGATTTCCTAACATCTCGCTACAATATATCAGGCAGCGTATGATGGATGCTGGGCAGATGGCGTATCGGATGCCTCACCATACACTGGAAGAGCGGTGAATAGAAAGGTTTTGTTGCATGACCATGAAATTTGGTTTATCTCTTCCCCAGGGTTGGACTATGGACCTGGTGGGGATCAAAGACCCTATTGAAGCGTATGAGACGATGACTCGTGTTGCTCAAACTGCCGATGAAAGCGGTTTTCATTCTGTCTGGCTCGTCGATCACTTTCACACGGTCCCTCGACCGTCACAGGAAGTGACTTTTGAGTGCTGGACCTCCACTGCGGCCCTTGCGCGCGATACCAAACGTGTACGCGTTGGTCAGTTGGTGACCTGTAACGGCTATCGTAATCCCGCCCTGCTGGCAAAAATGGCAAGCACTGTGGATGTGTTGAGCCACGGGCGGCTCAATTTTGGCATCGGTGCCGGTTGGTATGAACACGAATATCGTGCCTATGGCTACGACTATCCTGATGCTCCTGAGCGTTTACGCTATCTTCGCGAGGCTCTACAGGTCATTCTTGCGCTGTGGACGCAGGAAGAAGCTGTCTTTGAGGGGAAATATTATCATGTCAATGGTGCGATCAATCAACCCAAAGGCGTTCAGAAGCCGCATATTCCCCTGTTAATTGGTGGTGGTGGTGAGAAAGTCACGCTCAAGTTAGTTGCGCAGTATGGTGATGCCTGCAATGTGAGTGGCGATCTGGAGACGATTAAGCACAAGTTCGATGTGATCAAACAACACTGTGAAGCTGTGGGACGGCCTTACGAGAGTATTCATCGAACCTCATCGGCTTCCTGCTCCATTGCAGAAACGGATGAGCAGGCTTTTGCTCAGCTTCCTGAGGCGGCCAAAAGGATGTTCGCCGACCGGATAAGTTCAGGGCTGATCGGCAGCCCTGAGACGATTCGCAAGCGCCTGGCTGACCTTGAAGCCGCCGGTGTGCAGGAACTAATTCTCAATTTCGTGAAGAAAACCGACCTTGAGCAGATACGCCTCTTCGCCAGTGAGTTCATTTCGTGAAGAAAACTGCGACTGGCAGAGGCATTGTATCAGCTCACCCGGAAACAGCAATGGCTGCTACCTTCAGGCAGCAGCTAGATGGGGGCAGAGCAATGGCTAAAACAAGCTACGTCGAGCTGTGTGTGAGCGATTTCGAGCAATCAATCCAATGGTTTGAGCAGGTGCTCGGCTTTCGAGTCATTGCTCGTGACGCGGATGAGTACGCGGAACTGGCACGTGGGGAGACTACCATTCAACTGGCAACAGACAGCGCGCCATACTGGGCATCCGAACGTCCCCATCTTCTGCCGCCAGGCCAGCGCGGCAGCGGCGTTGAAATCGTCCTGCTCGTAGACAACGTAGAGGCGGTCTATCGACAGGCTCAGCAGGCGGGGGCAGAGATTGCCCGCCCCATTGCAAACTATCCCTGGCACATGCGCCAGTTCTGGGTGCGCCACCCCGATGGCTACCTCATCCGACCAGCACAGAGAATCCTTTCCGTGAAGCCAGCTACCTATCGCCGTCAGGTGGCGGATGCATTCGAAGATACTACGCCGATTGTCCAGAAACTGCTTCCTCTAAAAGAGACGGCTGACAACCTCGCAGAACAGCACGACTATCTCGGAGCGGCTACTATCTACGAAGCACTGGTACAGGAGATTTTCGAGCATTCCCACTTGCATATTAACGAGGAAGCTGCTGAGTACTATGAAGAAGAGGCATACTATCCAGAAGAGGAGGGTTTAGACCAGTTCGTCGAGGAGTGCATTACAGCGCTGGGCAACTGCTTAGCCGACGAACGTGACGATAAAGTAGCGCGAGAGAAGATTATCCAGGCGCTTTTTGACATCTACGTGCAAGATTTACATGCCTCAGGTCAATACGACTTTGCATCTAAGGCGGCAGAGCAACTTGTGAGATATACCGAGCCGCTGGAACGGCCAACTATCGCAGAATGGATTCACGATATATTGAACGATGAAGAGGAAGAGGTCGACGACTATCGCCGCCGGGCATATGGTCGCTTTTTGCTAGACCTGGAGAAAGATACCCTCGACGATGAAACATACCTGCGTATCTGTCGAGAGACCGGGCGCACCTCCGACCTGATTGATAGACTGCTGGTGCTTGGGCGTGTTGACGAAGCTGTGGAAGAAATTCACCGTGCTAATAGTTATGAGTTCTTTCGGCTGGTTGATCTCTTTATGCAGCATGGACAGAGTGCCGTTGCCGAGCGGATGGTGAAAGAGCGCAACAACGAAAAACCGGATACGACTGCTTTGCAATGGCTCCAAAAATACTATCGGGCTAACGGCAACCTCGATGCCGAATTGGAGGTCACCGAAACCCTGTTCCGCACTGTACCCGGTCTCGCATATTACCAGGAGTTGCGAACCCTTGCCAGGCAGCTTGATCGATGGGAGACTCTCCGACTAGAGTTGCTCGCTTTCCTGCAACAAAGTGGGAAGGCCATTATCTTAATTGAGATTTCCCTGGATGAAGGCGACATCGAAAAAGCCCTGCAATTGCTGAAAGGTACTGCCAGCAAGGATACGTATGGCTACACCTATGGCAGTGGTTACGGCTATTATGGATACCGCGACATCTCTCTGGTAGTCGCTGCAGCCGCCGAGGAGATGAACCCACGTGAGGCACTAGAATTGTACCGTCAATATGCCGAACGCCTGATTGCCATGCGCGGGCGACAGAACTACCAGCAGGCCATCGAATACCTCAAAAGGGTGCGTACATTGTACGAGAGACTCGGCGAACGTGAGGCATGGACAACCTACATAGCCACTCTACGCGAGCACAACCGCAACCTACGCGCATTGAAGGAGGAACTGGCAAATGCCGGGTTGTGATGGCTTACCTCTAACTTGATAGCTCGTGAACCTGTTGCTCAATGGCCTGTACAAAAGCTTGTGATGAGGAAAAATCTTTGCGATAGAGGGCAGGGCCGAGGCGAAGCGTGATGTGCCAGTTTTTCTTATAGCCAGGATGCTCGTAGGAAAAGCCAGTGGGTATGACCACCACGCGGGTAGTCCTGTCGCGCTCGGCCATTTCTACAATCTTTGCGAAGCCGGGTCGGAAGGGGAGAAAGCTGTTTTGCCCTTGTTTGGAGGTGAAAACCGGGTCGATGGTGGGATAGGCTTCGGGGAAAATTGCCAGCGTCTTCCCTGATCGCAGCAGGCGAACGGCCCTGGTAATGCCGTGACGCAGGTAGCGTCTGATCTCGTCGGCGCTGTATACGCTCACTTTGTTATCCACTTGATGCTGATCTACAGCAGTCCCATCGCTGCTGAGCCGTTCGGTTCTTAGCACAATGGGCCAATCGGCGAGCGAGCAGACGAGTTCCATGAGGAAACGAGTGCGGCGGCTCTGTATCCAGTCCAACGCGACCAGGATATGCACCCTGCGATGAAGGCGCGTGAGCAACACGCAGCCATCGTAGAGGTGGTGAAAATGCCGCGCCACGATGAGCACCGGGCCACTGGCAGGCAGGTGCTCAAGTCCCTCAACCGTCACCCGCGCATCTCTTGCCAGAAATATACGGCATCCGGTGTAGATGACGAGGCGTGAGATGGCCGCAATGATAGTCCAGAAGGCTCTATACGGCCATTGAAGCGTTCTTTTCATGACTGGAGAGAGATAATGAGCCAGTGATTTCATGAACGTGTTCCCATTTCAGGAACTAAGGGTCGACCACGCCAGGTATGTTGTCGCTGCAGCGCCATCTTTGCCAGCCAGAACGCAACGGCGGTGTCACAAAGTGGGGAGAGCCAGTACGACCAGGGTCGCTGCTCATACGCCCTGGCCGTCCCAAACAGCACTCCCAGCCGCATAACAATGAGTACCATGTTGATAAGGAGAGCAGGCAGATAACCATCCTTGAGGGGGAAGCAGTAGGGGCGATGATTCCCCCATGGAGATGGAGCACCAGAGGGTAGAGAAAACAGAGAACGCCCGCGTGTCAAGAAGAGCAGCAGGAGAAAGAGCAGCAGTGGCAGGGGCAGCGCCTGCACAAACATGACCTCCAACCAGCCAGCAAGCGTGTTGAGGCCGGAGAATTGATCGTGCATGGTCAGGGAGCGCGGCCAGTTGATCCACATTTCACGCCAGTTCGCGTACATTTTGACGCGCACAAGTGAGCCAGCCTCGTAGAAACCCACGCGATATCCCTTCTTAACAAGCAGGCGCGCAAGGGTTACATCCTCACAACGCGAGTGACGTGTCGGCGCAAAGTTGCCCACTGCCGCCAGCGCCTCCCTGCGCAACAGGAAGCATTGCCCGTTAGCCTGGACTTCACTTACGTGCCGGAAGACCTTGCCGGGCATGCCGAAGCGGTACACCAGCGTCGCGAGCAGCGCTGGATGCAACAGGGCCTCTCCGGCGCTGCCAATCTCTTGCAGCGTGGCAACGCTCAGGGCATCGAGGCGCTCGCGGCTGGCCCTGCCCAGCAAGGCTTTCACAAGCTGCTCCCGAGGGCGCACATCGGCATCGATGGTGAGTACCCATTGTATATTGGAGTGCAGCGTATCCAGCCCGACCTGCAAGCCCCATGCCTTTCCATTCCAATCAGAAGGAACAGGGCTGGCATCGATGAGCTGGATACGGCCATCGTGCCGCCTGTATGTTGTAACAAGCTCCTGCGTGCCATCCTCTGAGCCTCCATCTACCACCAAAATTTCGGCAACCTCACTTCCCTGCGCCATCAATCCATTAAGGCAAGGCGCAAGCCTCTGGCGCTCATTGAGCACAGGCACGATAACTGCGACTTGCTCTACAGCGACCTCTTTTCTCTCTTCCGGCACGATGCGCTGCCCACCCGTGCTGCGCAGCAAGCGCCAGACTACGCGCCAACCGAAAAGAAGTTGGAACAGGCTGACTAGTTGCATCACATACCCCAAATTATCCTCCATATCATGTTCAAATTCGATACAGTTGGCGAACGCTCTGCTTTGACTGCTCGCCGCGGTGCGGTCCGCTCTAAAACTTATGCGAAACGCCGTAGGCTCTGAGTAGTCAAGATGGTGAGTTCGCCAAATGTATCCAGGTTCATGATGAACTACATCGTTTCTTCGGGTACAGCTTTCCATCTGCTGTTCCAGCAAATGGAAAATTAACACATGCGAAACCTTGTATCTTTAAGACTCATCTGTTATACTAAAGTCGAGGACATTACACAGGATTTGTTGTATGGAAAGTGAGAAGCAATGCTTGCTCTCAAAGAGAGTGTAAATATGAGTCAGCAGATCACGCACAAATGCATCCTGATCGTTGAGCAGGATGATGCCATTGCCTCTTTCCTGCGTGCAGTCATCCAGGGCGAAATGCTTGACTATACGCTGCTGGCTACGACTAGCGAGCAGGCCCTTGATCTCGTGCAGCAGGTAAAGGTTGACCTCTTTCTGCTCGATTATGAAATCTCTCCCATCAATGGCATTGCCCTGTATGATCGTCTGCACCAGCTGTCGGGACTGGAAAACGTCCCTGCCATTATCCTCAGTACCAATTTTACTCGCTTTCTGCCAGAAATCGAAAGCCGCCACCTGACATGCATGAGCAAACCCTTCGAGCTGGATGATCTGCTCGATACCATCGATTCCGTCCTTGCCCGTCCGCATGCAAGTGCATCGCCAACACCATCCTCTGACAACAGAACTGCTATACTGGCGTGAACAGGCCGCCCAGTTTGTTTCTACAAACGATTTCGTCTCTCCTGCTTTTCAGCGTCTGCGGCGCTTCGTAAATGTTTTTGAGTGGGCTGGTGCAGCGGGTGGTGAAAGACACCCGCTGCACCAGCCCACTCAAAGCAAAACGAGCTGCCTGGCGGCGAGGAGTCAGAAAGTGTTGTTTTATGGAATATTCTCGTTTATACTTTATAGGGGCTGAGTTTTAGCTCGAACGATTCATCTTGCTGATACAGTCCTTATTTAAGAACAAGTTAAGGAGGAACACATGCAACAAATGGTTTCGCGTCGTGAGCGCCCACTGGGAGTAACGATCATCTCTGTTATTCTGGGCATCCAGGGCATCTTTGAACTCATCGTCGGTATCATTGCTATCGTGGCTGTCTTTGCCCTCGGTCATGCCGCCGCTGTGCATGGTCACACGACGGTACGCACGGTCGTAGACACAATTGCGGGCGTACTGGGCGGTATTTCCATCATCGTTGGTATACTCACGCTCATATTCGCCTGGGGTCTGTGGACGCTTAAACGCTGGGCCTTCTGGCTCACCATCGTTATCGAGGTTATCAGCCTGATCCGTCACCTGTTTGATTTCGCGCATTCCACTACGGGTCTCGTCGGACCCATCATTGGCATTGCTATTCCGGTTATCATCCTGCTGTACTTCATCATCGACCCCTACGTGCGTAGAGCGTTCCACGTCTAATCTTTTGATGAATGATACCAGATAAGATCGGAACGGCATTCCACCCGGAATGCCGTTCCGATCTTATCTGGTATCATTCATGATCAGCGTAAAGGTTTTAGCAGTGGCACCAGGCTGTATTTCCGGCTGTGCTCTCTGAGTTGCTCATCGAGGTACGCCTGCCATTCTTTCGTGCGGCCCGTTGCCAGGTAGGCCTGCCGGGCCTTTGAGAGCCAGCGGGCCGCTGCGCCGTAAAGCTGGGACTTGCCGTTGTCCATGATATACTCCGCCTGCCGCTTGCACATCTTGATGACCCAGTCCGGGTGTGATTGAATGGCAGCGTCCACCACTTTTTCCAGCGGAGTATGCGATGGATTCTCCCCCAGCGCGGCGATAGCATCATCGACCAGTCCTTCATGCAGGAACACATCCACCTTGCCATCTACCACATAGCCGCCGCTTGTGCGAGCGATGTTGAGGAGCTTTGGACGCCATTCAGGCCATTGCTCTCCGGCCAGTTCTGCCAGGCGCAGGTAGTTGGCAAGATTTACCTGATCCTGAAAGGTGATCTCAGCAGCAGCCAGCGCTCGTTCTCTATCGCCCATCACGGCAGCCTCTTCACGCAGCCACGTTGCCAGCAAAAGGCGAGACCCCGGCTGGTTCGGCAGCATCAAGCCATACTCGGCAATCTGCATGCTCTCTTCGCCTCTGCCCTTCTCCCGCAACGTCTTCGCCAGCCCCAGCGCCTCCTGTGCCGTATTCAGGTAGGCGAGTCCATAGGCCACAGCTTCCTCAACACGTCCCAGATTCACCAGCGCCCTTGTATACGCCTCCACCTGCCCCTCGGCCTTTGCCAGATTGAGGTACTGCTGCCACTGCCCTCGCCGCTCCAGAACATTCAGCCGCGCCGTCGTTAGTTCACCGGCGTAGTCCGAGGGATAGTCGGAGACCTCTTCTTCCTCCTCATAATCCTCGTCGCTGATCCTGCCCTGTAAGATATCCTGCAACGGGGGATAATCCCAGCCGCGAGCCGCTGCCTCCTGCGCCGCCATGAAGACCTCATCCACACCGTAGTCATCGGCTGCCAGTTGCCATGCATCCAGCTTCTTAATCCAGCTCTCGCGCTCATCCTTCGACAAATCTGCCGTCAGTATGGCCTCCGTCCAGGCGCGTCCCAGCTCATTAAAGAAATCACCTGCATAGCCATCCGAATCATCCAGAATTTCCCATTCAGCCACGTACTCATCCGTCACTGCCTCCAGCACCGCCAAGGCGTTGCGCCCATCGTCCGCCTCAATAAAAGCCCATGCCTGATCCACAATGCCACTCACATTGTCTACAACACTGCTCACACCGTAGTAGGCCTGCACGCCGGACAGGCGATCCAGACTGTGCAAAGCCGATCCCACCTGCCGCCGTATCGCATTCGCATCCACCCTCACGCGCTGGCTCTTCCCACCGCTTGCGCCGGCTCCCGTTGAAGCACTTGTAGAATTAGCAGCACCGGCGGTGCTAGCAGTACTGGAAGCATCCACCGTTTTCGCACCTACACCCTGTCGGCTCACCTGCTCCTCAATCGTCTCCTGCAAGGACGGCACCAGCTCCACCAGTTTCAGCAGCAGGCTCTGCAACTGCTCGCGAGCTAGCCCGTTCAGCAGGGTTGCCAGTGGTTGGCGTTCCTCAATGCTTTCCGGCTCACGAATCACCGCCAGCAGGGTTGCCACAATATGCTTGCACCAGCCGCCCCGATCATACGGGCAGCTACACGTCGCCGAGATCACCCCCTGCTCGCTGAATATACAGCGCACGCTATAGGGCAGCGGCTCGCTCCCTTCCACGCGGGCATGCAGCACGCCCTCGCGCATAATCAGCGACAGCACCGCCCCCTCGTCATAATACTCATAGCCACGCTCAAACGACTCTCCCGTAGCGCCCTGGCGCACCATCGCCTCCGTCAACTTCGGCAAAACCATAGCTCTCTCCTATCCTGTACTTCCTTAAAGCTCCCTTTCTCCGCCGATTCTACTCCTGTCGCCTTCGTTTGACAACTATTGATAAGACTCTCTATCCTTGCGGGGGAAGCAGAATACCGTAGGGGCGATGCCTTGTGCTCGCCCGCGTCCCTTCCAGGCCTGACCATGGCGGGCGAGCGCAAGGCATCGCCCCTACGACATCCCCCTCAAAGACGGAGATACTAATCTTGCTATACATGCAAGATGATGGAGAAAATGAGCAGCGCCAGCACGACCGTGCCAATGGCAAACAGGATGCCCGCTGCCTGCACCAGCAACTTCTTGCGGGTAATCATCCTCTGGAGCGTCTGCTTCATCCTCTTTGCATCATAGCGGTTGAACTTTCGATTGAACGGTTGAATGGCGAACAGCGCCAGGAACATCGCCAGCAGGTAGCAGACGAGAATAGCGATCACGTAGCCCTTGTTCCAGTTGCTGTTCTTCAGGTAGGCCGGGGGAAAGTTGCCGCCAAAGGCCGTGACGGCGAACAGTACCGCCAGGAAGGTGGCGACCCGCTCGATCAGGCTCTTGCCAGACTCATCAAGAAAATCGAGTTGCTTGCCATCCATGTCGTCGAAGATGGCCTTGATACGTTTGTTTTCCTCGATCTCATCCTGCGTTTGAAACTCAGGTTCGAGCCGCTCATAGCCGGGTAGCTGTTGTTGTTGTTGCTTGCCCATCTCACTCATCGGTAGCCTCCACAGTCGGTTGTCACCCTCAAATTTTCTCCGCACTGCTCACATTTGAGATCGAGCTGGCATATATCGCTACCACCACTCTGTCGGCTGCCGCGCACAAGTTGCTCATCCTTGCACACGCGGTACTTATTGAAGTAGTTCATCTTCCCGCACTTTTTGCAAAGAACCTCAACGATATGGTGTGATAGACCTGATTGTCCTTGCGGTGCAAGCCCTATAGCCTTATCCACCTCCACCTTAAGCACCTCTCGCGCCTGCCTGCGCACCCGCTCAATGACATCTCTAGCGGCCAGGTATTCCAGCAGAGCCAGCGCCTCTTCGCGGTGCTCACCGCGCTGTAACATCTCCTTCGCCTGATCGATAGCAGCAAAACGGGTGCGCATAGAGATCAGCGAATCCTTCGCGGCCTTCTCGAGCATGGAGATCAACGGATCATCACTCTGCGGCGAAGGCAACACCGGCAGCAATTGCGTCACCACATCTGCACAAGTAGACTGCACAGGCACAGGCGAAACCGCCAGGAGCGTATTGGGCAGCTCAGTGGCATCAAGCACAACCGGCACCACCAGCTTCTTGAGCTGCTGCGCAAAAAGCATCTCCCGCTTCACCGTCTCCGACTGTGCCGCGTCCATACTCCACAGCACAACCACCGCCACGCTGCCCACGATGCCATTCTCAACCTTGCGTGGATACGACATCGACTGGATACTCAACCCCTTCGGCTCCCGCCACACTCCATACCCCTTCGCCTCCAACCCACTCATAATCTCCTCTGCACAACCCGCATCCTCCTGCGCAAAAGCCACAAAAATGCCAACCATCATGATCCTCCTACTATTTATCCGATTCATCTCCCTCCACAATCGCATCCCACGCCCGCGCATACACCCCCGTCAAATTCGCCCCTAATCCATCTGCCTTCCCGCCCGCGTCCAGCAGCGCAATCACAGCCTCAATAAGCTTCACCAACTCATCCGCACCACGCTCGGCCATCTGTCCCTTCAACTGCACCAGCGCCTCGCGCCACTCATCTCGCTGCCCTGCGGCAGGCCCAAGTACCGCTCGCGTGTTCTGCACGATCATCGCCAGCAAGCGCGGATCAACGCCACCCGTCTCCACAAACTGCACAATTGTCTCCCACGCTGCCCTGTACACTCCCTCCAGGCTCTGCCCCAACTGCTCCAGCTTCCCCCCGAACAGCGCCAGCTGAATCGTCTCAATCAGCGCCTTCACCCCCTCATCCGTCACCTGCTTACTCATCTCCGTCAAGTACTGCAAATGTGCCATCTTCTCTGTCGGCCCACCCAGCAGCGCCACAACACTCCGTCGAATCAGTTCCTCATCAAAAGGCAGCTCCTCACCCTCATCCTCGTCATCCTCGTCATCCTCATCCTCCTGCACACCACCCCGGCAATCCCATCCACTATCTCCTTCAAAGCAGGCGCATATGGATGGTCAGCAGGCAGCGCAGACGTTTGCCCATCCAGCAAGGCCAGGATAGCCGTGTAAAAGTCTACCTCAATCTGCCAATCGGCTCCCTGTTGCTGCGCATCCTGCAAATCACTCTAGCTATTATCTCACGCCATTCACCCCTACGCTCCTGTACCGTTGTCATCACAGCAACAGTATTGGCAACAACCACCCGAAGCTGCTCAGCAGGCAATGTAGCTGAGCCAGAAGAGGATATCCCCTGAAGCATAGCAGCAAGAACTTGCTGCAATTGCTCTAAAGTTTGTCCGGCAGCATCCTGCGGCAACCCCGTCTCTTCCAGCACAGTAACAGCCTGTTCCATATACGCCACTGCTTCCTGTTGCCTGCTGAGATGCTGGTAGAGCAACAATGACGCACCAACCAGTCCTGCAACTTCAGCAGCAGGGTAGATGATCTCTCGCGCAATTGTGATGGATTGTTCGAAGGTTTCCAGAGCGATTGTACTGCTGCATGTCCTGAAATATGTAAGCTAGATTAATCAACGTAGCCACTTCCCCGGCACGGTCTCCGACCTCGCGCGTGATGGGCAAGGCTTGCTCATACAACTCCAAAGCACGTGTGGGCTGGCCCGATGCCCTGGTACACCGCTGCCAGATTGTTGAGGGTAGCGGCCTCCCCGGCACGGTCCCCGACCTCGCGCATGATGGGCAAGGCTTGCTCATACAACTCCAGAGCACGTTGGGCTGGCCCATGCCCTGGTACACCCCTGCCAGATTGTTGAGGGTGGTGGCCTCCCCGGCACGATCTCCGACCTCGCGCGTGATGGGCAAGGCTTGCTCATACAACTCCAGAGCACGCTGTGGTTGGCCCATGGCCCGGTACACCGCTGCCAGATTGTTGAGGGTGGTGGCCTCCCCGGCACGATCACCGACCTCGCGCCGGATGGGCAAGGCTTGCTCATACAACTCCAGAGCGCGCGTGGGCTGGCCGATGGCCCGGTACACCACTGCCAGATTGTTGAGGGTAGTGGCCTCCCCGGCACGATCCCCGACCTCGCGCGTGATGGGCAAGGCTTGCTCATACAACTCCAGAGCGCGTGTGGGTTGGCCGATGGCCCCGTACACCCCTGCCAGATTGTTGAGGGTGGTGGCCTCCCCGGCACGATCCCCGACCTCGCGCATGATGGGCAAGGCTTGCTCATACAACTCCAGAGCGCGTGTGGGTTGGCCGATGGCCCGGTACACCCCTGCCAGATTGTTGAGGGTAGTGGCCTCCCCGGCACGATCACCGACCTCGCGCATGATGGGCAAGGCTTGCTCATACAACTCCAGAGCGCGCTTGTGGGTTGGCCGATGGCCCGGTACACCCACATGCCAGATTGTTGAGCGCCTCCAATAACAATCGCTGCTCCTGTTCCTGCCCGATTTCCAGAGCCTGTTCGGTCAGTTCCAACCCATGCATGGTAACGCCCAGCCTTCGGAGTACCCAGCCCCAGCGCAACAGGTAATAACCTTGTTCTACGCCTGAGACATATGCCAGCCCTCGTTCAAGGTCTTCGTTGCATAAGGTGGCGATGAAGGCGGCTGTGCTGCCATGATCCAGTTCATCATAAAGATAGCTGACAAGTTGAGCATAGGCGGCTCCAAAGCGAGTTAGCAGGAGTTCGCGCTCTTCATCGTGGGCGAGGTAGTGTTCGATGTAGGCATGGACCGCGGGCAGCAGCCGGTAGTAGCTCAGGGAACCTTCGCGTAAGGTGGTGCTTTCGAGTGTGAGCAGGCTACGGCTCGCGAGTTCGTAGAGCTGGTCATAGATGGGGGAGCGTTGCTTTTCGTCCTCTTCGCTTTCTGTTTCGTTATCTTCGCTTTCGGGATCAAAGATGGCGACGGCTGTTTCGGGCAGGAAGGGGGCGTGGAAGAGCCAGAGGCGGCTGAGCAGGGTGCGCTGGTCGTCGCTGAGGTAGCGGACGCTGGTGTCGATGCAGGCGTAGAGGGTGCGGTGACGGTGGTCGGGGCCGACGTATTTGTTTTCGGCCTGCAGCAGGTGGTGCTCGCAGTCTTTGAGGAAGTCGGCGAGCGGGAGGGAGATGTTGTTGAAGGCACCGGCGAGCAGGCGCAGGCTGAGTGGGTGACCGGCCGACTTTCTCGCTGAGCTTTGCCGCTATTTTGAGGTCTATTTCGCTCGCGCGGCGAGGGGCGGCTTGCCGGAATAGCTTTGCGCCTTCTACAGGTGACAGCCCCTCCAGGTCGTGTTTGAGACCGACTTCACCGTCCCAGCCCAGGAAGGTGCGTGAGGTGGCGAGCAGGCCGACGGTGGGGGTGGAGAGACGTTCGCGAATGCATTGGGCGAGTTCTCTGGCGGCTTCGTTGTTGGCGTTGACGGCATCCACCAGCGTCTCGGCGTTGTCGAGGACGAGGAGGGTGCGGCGCTGGCTCAGACGGTTTGCTACCTGTCGCTCTATTTCGGTCAGCTCGGTGCCGTCGGGGAAGGCGAGGCCCAGGAAGCGGGCAAGGTCGGTGAGGAAGACGGCGCGGGATGGCAGGTTCTCCAGTGAGATAGACCAGACGCCGCCGGGCCAGGCAAAGGCAAAACGCTCAATGGCCTCACGCGCCAGGGCCGTCTTGCCCTGCCCGCCGTTGCCATGAATGGTGACCAGGCGCGGGCGGCTGTCGCCGGTGAGGTAGCTGCCAAGTTGCAAACCAACTCTTCGATGCGGCCCTGAAAGACGCCCTCCGCTCGTGGCAGGGCCGTGGCCTCGATTGGCGGCTGGTGTTCTTTGATGGTTGGCTCCCCTGGCTGGCAGGCAAAACCGGCGGCGGGGGCCGAGAGCGCGCTGTAGAGTACGGGGACGCCTACTACCCAGGATTCGGCTTTGCCTGGCAAGCGTCATGCGGGCCTGGAGCAGCGCCTCTTCGACGGGAACGCCACGCGCCAGTTCGTTATAGAAGGAGTGGGAGAAGGCGCGGGCATCGTCGTCATAGATGCTGAAGCGCATGCCGAGGGCGTAGGGGACTTTTTGCCGCGCCAGAGCCGAGGCCAGGTTGCCGAACTTCGTTTCGCCCGGTTTGGCGGTGACGCAGGCGTTGAGCGTGACCAGGAAGACGCTGTTGCGCATGCGCCTCACAAATTGCTGGGCAGTTACCGGATCAAGCGCGCCGTTCTCCTGCTCAAAGCAGAGGAAGGCTCCCACCTGCTTGTCCTGCCCGCCGTGTCCCATGAAATGTACGACGCGCAGGCGCTGGCCCGCGACCAGGCTGCGCAATTGCTCGATGGTCGGCGGGCGCGATCGCTCAAGCGAGATGGCATAGGGAACCTTCCCGAACAGCCTCTTTCAGCCGCAGCCACTCGCCATCGATGTTGAGCGGCTCCACGCGCTTATCGAGAGGGTTGGAAGGCACGGCGACGATGTGCAGCCCGCCCTCAAGCTGCGGCGGGTCTATGCGCTGCTCGGCAGGCAGGCCGCGCACGAAGGGGCATTCCAGTACAACGAAGCCATCCGAGCCGATACCATCGGGCCGGTAAGCATACTCCCAGGGAACGGCATCAAGCTCATCATCAAGGGCGACGAGCAGGATGCGTTCCGGCACGGCGTCTAGTGCCTTGTATGCTGCTGTTCCCGCCGGAAAAAGCGCCTGAAAGATGGCCTTGCCGTAAGCAATGGGGTCATCGAGCGGCTGCGGCAATCCCTTCTGGCCGGGGAAAAGCGCGCGCAGATCAAACGTGTGAGAGGGCTGTCCATTGCAAGCCACCTTGACGGTCATAGTGTTTGCCTGCCGTGTGAGCGTCAGTTCCATCGAAGCCATGTCAACTTCCTTCTTCCCTGCTATCTGGCTACGAAACAATCAAATTGATCTATGTTTGCCTGTTGAGCGGGTAGCGCCATCAAAGTATCTTCATTACTGGAATAAACGTTCGTTTCGGATATTCATCCAATCCATTGTCCTGCCTTGCAGCGTATACTGCTACCCCTTCTTGCTGGTCCTTCAGGTTCTTGCAGAGTATAACAAGTATGTAACAAGTAGTCAATTGGAACTGGAGTCAAGTTGAGGCGGGAGAGTGGAGGGGCGTACTCAGGACGCAGGCAAGCTGCGCCCCTACCAACCACGGAGTCCCGGCGCGTACCCGTAAGTTGGTAGGGGCGGAGCTGGCCTGCGCCCTGGCAACAATACCTCTGACCTGGCTTGGCCCTTTCTGCCCTAAAGTACAGCTATTTTCTGTCCGTTTGTGCGGTGTAACTCTGTGCGAATTGGATACTATGGAAATAAGATGAACATGCGTCATTATAAAGAGAGGGGAGATAGGCTATGACACTCGAGAGCAGAAGATTGGGTCAGAGCGAAATGGTGATTACCAGAGTTGGGATTGGCACGGCTCCTATTGGGTCCACTCCTGAGTGGAGCATTTACTGGGGGCCGCAGGATGAGCGGGACATGTCATTCTGAGCGCAGCGAAGAATTTAAGGCAACCACTTTGTCAGAATGGCTCGCTTAGATTCTGAGCGCAGCGAAGAATGACATACGAGCGGACTTTCTTAATGGCATGGCGTGGCAGGAGGTTTTGTCACTCCCACGTCCAGCCCATCTCACCCAGCATCGTTTGTAGCGCCTGTGAGGCGGTGTGGAAGAGGTCGGGGCCGCTGAAGCCCTGGTACTTTCCGGCTGAGGCGAGATGGGGTTCGAGTGAGAAGAAGCCGTCGTAGCCGTCCTGGTGCAAGCGCGCTAGATAGATCGGGCCAGTGCGAGACGCCTTCGCCTGCGGCCACCACGCTGCCATCGGCTCGGGCATCCTTGACGTGGACGTAGCGCAGCCAGGAGCTGGAGCTGCTCGTAAGCGTCGGGATACGGCGTTTGACCGCACTGGATGAAGTTGGCCGGGTCGAAGACCGCCTGTAGTCCCTCGACGTTTTGCAAGAGGTCGAGGCAGCGAGCGATGGTGTCGCCGTAAATGTCCTTCTCGTTTTCATGCAGCAAGGTTACACCGGCAGCCTGTGCTCGCTTCACCAATTCTCCCATGCGCCGCAGCACTTCATCTCGCCACAGAGCTGGCTCAGCCCCGTGTACTGTGTTGGCAGGAGGATAGAAGGAAAAGATGCGGATGAACGGCGTTTCAAAGGTATGCGCAAGCTCGATAGCTCGCTCGAAGCGGCGCAGGTGTTCATCGAAGGGACTATCGATGGATACTTTACCGATGGGCGAGCCAATAGCGGCCACACCGATCCTCTGCTTATCGAGTGTCTGCTTCACCTGCTGGACCTGCGCGTCGCTGAGGTCGAGCACGTTGGTGTTCCAGACGCCACGCAGGTCCAGATAGTGGATGTTTTCTCTTTGCAGCACAGCGATCTGCTCGTCAAGTTCGGGTGAAATTTCGTCGGCGAAGGCGGAAAGTCGAATCATGAGAGTATTACCTCCTGATGGGTGCGCGCCGATTCGTAGATGGCGAGGATGACCTCGACGGTTCTGCGCCCGGCATAGCCATCAACCAGCGGCGTTCCGTTTTCACGAATGGCACGAATCATGTCGGCAAACTGCATGGCGTGGGAGCGTATGTTGAGCGCGGCAGGATTCTGGGCTGCTCCTTCTTGCTTCTTGCCCTGTGTCGCCCTGTCGGCCTTCGGACTGATGCCATACGCGCCCACCTCTTCGCGGTCGTCGCGGGCAAGGTGCAGGTAGGCCAGTTCATCGTTCTCGATGATGGCCGAACCCTGATCGCCGAAGATTTCGATGCGCGTGGACACGCCCGGATAGGCTCCCGTCGTGGCGGCAATTGTGCCGAGCGCGCCATTTGCGAAGCGCAGCACGGCCACTGCTACATCCTCTGTCTCCATACGATGCGCCAGGGTATCGGTATAGGCGAAGACGCTGCGTACCGAACCCATCAGCCATTGCAGCACGTCGATGGAGTGGATAGATTGGTTCATGAGGACGCCCCCGCCATCGAGTTGCCAGGTGCCGCGCCACGCCCCACTGTCGTAGTAGCCCTGCGAGCGCCACCAGGGAATCAGTGCGTTGCCCATTACCAGCCGTCCAAATGCCTTTTCCTGAAGCAGCGCGTATACCTGTTGCGTGGCGGGATCAAAGCGGTGCTGGCTGATGACCGCCATCTTTACCCCCGTCTCCTGCTGCACGCGCAGCATCTCATCCAACGCCGCCCGGGTGATTTCCATCGGTTTCTCGACGATCACGTGCCGTCCCGAACGCATGGCCTGGATGGCGTGTTCCCCGTGCATGCCACTTGGTGTGCAGATGGTCACGACATCCAGTTGCTCATGGGCCAGCATTTCTCCGATATCACGGTAGGGGGTGGCCCCATATTGAGCAGCCAGCTTTTGCGCCCCCTCGAAAACGACGTCGGCCACGGCCACCAGTTCTGCATCGGGCTGGCTCTTAATAGCCTCAGCATGCATGGGGCCTATGACTCCACTCCCAACGATAGCGAAGCGCAGTTTCTCAGTCATGGTTTCTATTCCCTGTTTTCCAGTTCTTCCCGCAAAGCTTGCTCCACATCCTCGAAAAATTGCTCCAGCGGAGGAAGAGATGTCTCATCAAAAGCACCATCAAAGACAAGCAGGAAGCAGGTGCGCCCCTGCTCGATCATGGCCTGCCACGTGCTGACGGCCTGAGCGCAGAGGAAGGTATCGTTGTAGCTCCCCAGCAGGCTCGGCTCGTGCTGCCTTGCCAGCAGGCGCAGGCTGACCAGGTTTGCAGGCCCATCCATCTCGCTCTGCTCCGTTGAATGGTACGCGGCGGGCGCTTGACGCAGCTTCACTGGTACGCCCAGCAACCCATTGCTGATCTGGTGCAGGCGCTTTTCGAGCATTGACCAGACTTCAGGTGCGGCCTCACCATTGATGGTCAGATCAAGGTAGATCATGCGTTCTGCTTGAGGCGCTGAGATGGCCTCTCGCAGCGTTCGGGCAAAGACGCGAGCGGGAGTATCCTGCGCTTCGACTGTTGGCGGTGCGTAGAGCGTTACCTGACCGCTGCTCGTCGAAGATGGCCAGTCCTGCAACACGTCTAACGGGTTGTCGTGTGTGCGTAGGGTACGGGCCCGAGCCTTGTAGTTCTCTACGGCGGGCTGTCCGGCGAAGGTAATGTGGTTCAGATAGCCGTAGAGCGCCATGATCAGTTGCCAGTCCAGAAAGGCGGTGGTAATGCCAACCAGTCGGCTTTGCGGTTCCTGATCGCCCAGGCCGCTCGTGATTTGCACGGGGACGGTGCCATCCATGGTATAACCGGGAGCCTGGAGAGCGAGCGGCTGGCCCTCGAAGACGACGATGCCCTTGCCGCCTTTGCCCAGGCTCTCCTCCATCAACTGCTCTATCCAGGGAATGAGCATGTGCCAGTCACCGGGAAAATACAGGAAAAGGCGCACAACGCCGCGCACGCTGAAATCAGCAAGCGTGGCAGCCCGCCGTACAGGCGACGAATCCTGCGGTTGCGAGGTGGAGAGATCGAGGTTATATTCTTTCCACGACTGGCTCAATACCTCTTGCAACTGTCCTACTTCATCAGAGAGGCGTGTTAGATACAGAGCGGCGGGAAGCAGGAAGACTCGCGTGGCGGGCGCGCTCATGCGCCCTCCTGTGCCAGTGCCACCATCCAGTTGCAGCGGGCGTGTGGGCACCTCGTACTGGTGAGCAAACTTGTCCAGGTACGAGCCGGGCAGCGTCATGACCAGCAGGTGCTCGGCAGGTCGCAACTCCGCCTGTTTGAGCAGGTCGGTAAACCATTCCAGGTGCGTGATTGGCTCCTCCGAGGTCATGCCCATCGCGACACCAACCATCATCACATCGTCAAGCAGGGCGCGCAAGAAAGCTGCATCGACGGTTCCTGCTTGCGTGGGCAGCGTAAGCTTTTTCGCCTCCACTATCCTGCGCACGATCTGGTTGAGGGCGGCGGGATCGGTGCTGTCCAGGGGATAGATGGTGAAATGCCCTTCTTCAGAGCCGTTGCAGAAGCCGAGATTGGTGAGAACGCGCACGGCCATAATGGAGCCGCCCATCCCGGCCCAGATCAGGTGCCGCATGCCGCGCTGCCAGAGGTCTCGCGCCTCCGCCTCAACTGACAGGAGCATCTCAGGGTTTGCCAGCAGCCGCTCCACACCATCCACCCAGTCCAGCTTGATCTCCCCATTCTCGCTGCCCAGCTGCTCCATCAACCCGGAACGGTTGCGCAACTGCCCGACAGCATCCTCGTCAATCAATCTCTGCATTGATGGAGAATTATTTCTACTGTCCATTGACGTTACCGCTTTCTTCGGATACCGATTTGTTGCCCAGGGACTATGAGGACCGAGAATCAATTTGAACGAACAAAAGCGGTAACCTCGTAACCCGTAGGCGCCGATTTATCGGCAAGGGGCGGCGGGCCGATAAATCGGCGGTGCGCACGATAAATCGGCGCCTACGAGATTTCATTACCCATTCTGGTTGTTCAAGTTCATAATCGGCACCTACGGTTACCCCAACTATTCCTGACTCCTTGCTCTATACAGCATCTCGCCTGCGTGAGGGACGTAGAGAATGCCTTCGTCCTCGCGGCCCTGCCATGCCTGTGGGTTGATGTCGTGGTAATCGATGTAGCCGAGGTCGACGCGGCGGCAGCGTTCTTCCGCGATGCTGGTTGCCAGCGTGACCTGGATGCGGGGCGTCTCGATACCTGTGGCTGCGTTGTAGGTACCTATGCCTTTGACGTGCGTGCTGTGGGCAAGAATGCTGCCCGGCACATCTTTGAAACGCTCCCACTGTTTCAGGAAGTAGTCGCGCACGTGGTAGCCCACCTGGTCGATCAGCCGCCCATGCGTGTAGGAGATTTCGCTGATGTGCGGCGCGTAGATGATGACTTCGCCACCGTCTGCAATGGCAGGCTCGGTCTTATACATCGCTTTGGCGGCTGTCCACAGATCATCGTACATGCTCGAAGGGGCTGAAAGCACGCGCTGAAAGGGTTTGTCGACGGTGATGATGTTGAGTTGCGCGGAAAGATCGGCAGCCTGGCTCCATGCTTCGTCATGCGACCCGATATACAGGCCATGCAGTTTATCGCCCTGAAGCACCATTGTCATGCCGAGCAGGGGCGTTGGCACAAACTGCGCCGCCCGTTCAATGACGCGCCTCACGGGCGTATCCTTGATGCCGATGGTATGCATGCTCGTCACCAGCGCGCCCAGCCAGTGTGTGAAATTGATGATATCCGGCCCGGCGATGCCCGGAAAGAGGTATTTCGCGCCGCCGGAGAAGCCTGCCACTTCATGTGGAAAGGTCGGCCCGCAGATAAGCAGTTGATCGTACTCGAAGATCAGCCGGTTGAGTGTGACAGGCACCTCCTCGACCAGCAGCCCGTTCGTGAGCTGCGCCGCCTCCTCGCGCGAGATGGTTCCGACTGTGCGCAGCATATCCGGCTGCGACCAGTGGTGGTTGAAGATACGCACATCAGGATAGCGTTCCGCTCGCTCCGCCGCCGTAACGCCTACCAGCCGCTCGATAGCTTCCTCTGCCATAGGAGGGTGCGTCCCCAGTGCGATCAAATAATCCAGTTGAGAGACGCGCTTCCCAAGCTGTTCGTAGAGCAGGCGAAAAAAGAGCGGAATCGGCGCGGTGCGCGTGCCATCCGGTATGATGACCAGCACGCGCTTGTCATCCACCGGCAGCCGCTCGCAAGCCGAAGCTACCAGCTCCCGCACATCCTCATCTGTCAATATTCCTGATGTTGATCCTTTGCTCAGAACTGTATCCATACTCTTTATCATAGCACAATAGCGTATGGACGCAATTATGAATATGAACAATCAAGATCGGAAATGAGGGGGTGGCCCGTCCTGTAGGGACAGGGGGTAGGGCTGGGGGATGAGGGGGCCTTGTGCCTGTCCGCTCGGCAAGCCAATTCGTTCGCTTAAGTAGACCTGAACATCTCTTGTGGTGTGGCGGACAAGCGCAAGGCCCCCACCCGGCCCCTCATCTCCGACAGTCTCCCAGACTGTCTGCCCCTTGTCCCTACAGAATTCCCTGACCCATTCTGGCTGTTCACATGCACATTGCACCTCTACATATTCTGTGGCAGGCTTGAACCTTTTTAAGTGGAAATGGAGTATTAGGTAGTGAAGGTTGATATGTAAAGGGACATTTCAGCAAAGCGTAGAAGAGAGGAGACGAACATGCCAAAGCGACATCAGCAGCGACCGGCCAGAGAGATTCAGGGTCGCAATAATCCTGATAAGAGCACGGTGATTACCACCGGGACATATAAGAAGAAAAAGACTTCTGAAGAGCAGGCGCGAGAGCACAAGAACTCCGCTAAATTGCCGCAGGAAGCCAAAGTTCCTCCGAAAAGGGTAATGAACCCGGACGTGACGACGAATCGAGAGGATTCGGAGAAGATGATGGAGGAGGGAGAGCGACGCAGTGGGAGCCACTCGAATGCACACAGCGGGCGCAAGAATTCCAGATTGCATGAGAGTGCAGAGAGGCAGCCAGCACCCCACCCCGCTCAGATGGACGACTTTGACGAGGATCTGAGGCCAGAGAACTTTGCAGGGGCCAACGACGGTTTGCGCTCTGAGCCGCAGGATACGGGGCTGCGAGCCAGTGATATCAAAGACATGCATGAGAAACTGGCTGATCTTACCGATGACGAACTGCGCAATATTGTGATCCTGCCTCTTGGAGAGCGCCTGGAGCAAGGGGCAAAGTACATCGACCTGCAGCACCTGGAGAATGGAGAGTTCGTCGCTACAGCGGACATGGTTGCTGACGAGGATCATTACTACGTCCCTAAAAAGCATACCGATTATGTGCTCTGGAATCGTCTCAATCAGGTAGATAACCCAGCGCGTCTTGATGAGTCGGAAGCCTCAGGCTCACCAGAATAGCTCTTATGAGACGGGTGGTGAATGCGCAAACGAAGCGCACTTCTGGCTCCAGAAGTCACGCTTCGTTTGCGCATTCACCACCCGTCATTCGCCATTAGTATCAAGCGTGTTGAGCATAAAAGAGACAAATCGTCTTGTCTCCGGCAGCGTTGCCGCGTGATCGATGTTCTCGTCTCGCCATGCCTCGCGCCAGGAAAGAGCTTGCCGGATCAAGGACGCCCACTCAGGAAACTCGTGCTCTGCCCATGTAGCCGCCTGTTTCTTTGATGTAATTTCTCCCTTTTTCAGGGCATAAAAGGCTCTGCACAGCGTCAAGATCGCGTAGGCTTGCGAAGGGCGCTTGTGTGCATCAGTACGTACCCATTCCCGCCACGACAGAGCGTATTGTCTGACCTCCTGTAGATATTCTTCCTTCGCAATCGGACTAATGATGGATGCAGGCGGTGGTCCGTACAGCGTAATGCCTTTTTCTCGCACAACATACCAGTTCATCAACCACCCTTTTCCTGCCTCTATGATATGAAATGGCTCACCTGGACTCATGATGCCTATCGGACTACTCTCAGTTCTGAACGTCTTTAATCCACGTTCCGAAAGATACGCTATCTCAATCCTGCCTTCCCACTCCTTATACTCCTGAATCAGCCCCTGATGCATCGCGTCTAAGGCCGCAAATTCCTTCTCATCAATATCAGCTGTCAATGTTGCCAGCAGGTCAATATCGCTGCATGTGGGGTCAAAATCCCCGGTCACAATCGAGCCATAGAGATACAGGCCAATTAGCTTCTCGCCGAGAATTGTTCGCAACTCAGCCAGGAAACGTTCCAGCAATGCATTGACATTTGCATACGGTGTGGGTTTTGTTTGCATCATTGTGTCACCACCAGTCTTCTATTGAAAAGTAACTTGAACTAAAAAGTAACTCGAACATGTCATTCTTCACTGCGTTCAGAATCTGAGGCAAACAAATCCTCCTGTCGGTCTCGCTTAGATTCTTCGCTGCGTTCAGTATGACATGCCAGCTTACACGCCACTAAACGCCGAAAATCCGCCATCGACCGGTACGACAATGCCCGTGACGAAGGCTGAGGCGGGGCTGACCAGCCAGAGTAGTGTGCCCACCAGGTCATCCGGTGCGCCCAACCGGCCCATCGGAGTATGGCTGACGATAGCCTGACCACGCTGGGTGAGAGCGCCACTACCAGCCTCAGTGAGCAGGAAACGATTTTGCTCCGTCAAAAAGAAACCGGGCGCGATGGCATTGACGCGAATGCGAGCGCTATACTCCTGCGCCATATACACGGCCAGCCACTGCGTAAAGTTGGCAACGGCAGCCTTTGCCGCGCTGTAAGCGGGAATGCGTGTGAGCGGGCGCAAAGCGTTCATTGAGGTGATGTTGACGATGCAGCCTCGGCCCCGTTCGGCCATGCCGCGCCCAAAGACCTGACAGGAAAGAAACGTTCCCATAAAATTCAAATCAAAGACGCCCTCCACCGCCTGCATATCCAGATCAAAAAAGGAACGCTCAGCAGAAGTCGTCGCCTGTGGCCGGTTGCCTCCCGCTGCATTGACCAGAATATCCACCGTGCCAAAAGCGCTCGTCACCTGCTCCAACGCCCGCTCCAGCGCTCCCCGATCATTCACGTCACAGGCAATGCCGATCGCCTCGCCGCCCACGGCGCGCACCTGCTCCGCCGCCCGTGCCGTCGTCTCGTTGCGCAGTCCAACGATAGCCACACGTATGCCAGCCTGTGCCAGCCCGCGCACCAATCCTTTCCCAATCTCCCCACTACCACCAGTAATAACGGCTGTATGGCCCTGTATGTCAAAGAGTGTGGAATTGTCTGGCATATGGTACTCCAGTGATTGCAATATAGGGCGATGAGGCAGATCAGGCTCCATGCAAAGCCATTTCTTTTTGACGGGCATAGCGCCAGATGTCGCGAGGATTGCTGATGCCTTTATTGCGCGCTTCCTGCGCCCACTCGTTCATTTCATACTTGTTCTGAAAGAGCCGGTTTCCGCAAAAGACATTACGACGGGCGAAATGAGGTGGAGATGTTTTCCTGCGATGCTGGAGTACATCTATATCGGCAAGATTGACGATGTTGTCCCCATACCACGGAGTTGAAAGCAGGTAGTGCGAGTCCTGGATCCATTGCGGGCAAGGTATTCTATAGCAGTCACAAAGGAACTCGACGGAGGCTGCGCAAAAGGCGGCCCAATGACGGCTATGCTCGCTCTCCATTTTCGGCTTTTCCAGGGGGTCACTAACCAGTGTGGCGCGCATGTCCTTTGCATAGTCATACCAGGCGTTCTTAAAGTTTCCAAGAGCCGTCCAGGGGTCTTCCCCAGCACAGATGTCTTGGTATGCCCGCCTCATCGTTTGAATATTGTTCGGCATCATGACTTATGCTCGCTTTCTAGTCCGAACAGTACGTCGAGTGAGGACGCGATAGTTTCGGCTTCGTCCTGTTGTGCTTCAGGCAAAATATAGCGATCTAACACCCTTTGGACCTGCTGGCGTGTTCTGATACGTGTTTGTGGCAGGAGAATTCTGCAATCCGCCAGATCTTGATCGCGTCCAGCCAGGATTTTCAGTGCGCGTATGTACTCCTTGGGCGGAGCATACACGTGCAGCAGCCCATAGCGTTTCCATAGAGTACTTCTCGGCATGATAATTTTATCATAGATGAGCATCTGAGTGAGGTAATTGAACCAATTGGGTGGGAGTGTGTACCTGTTCGCAATGCTTTGCACGCCGTCTCGTAATGCAAGACGGGCTTTTTGGAAGTTTTCACCTTCTTCTAGCCAGAAAATGTCGATGTCATCAGTGCTACGCGCTGCGTTTGCGAGAAGCATCATGTAGGCTCCTCCTATCAGGAGTATGCGCACAGGCTTTTTGATACCCTGGCGCTCTAATTCTTCCCCAAGCTCAGCTAAATATTGCTCAATCTGCTCTGATTTCATTCCTGACAACCTCCAGAGTGTGTGCTCTATTATAGCATGTGAGCAACAATGACGGCGTAGTTGGTCTGGATATGTTTAAGGCAGGAGAGAACTTGTTGCTTTGCTTGATCAGAGAAACTCGCCAGGACTTCGAGAAGAGTGTCAGCACGACAAAAAACTGGATGTCCAACCAGACATCCAGTTTTTTGTCGTGCTGACACTCTTCACTCGCTAACAGTGGACTTCGGTCAGGGTCTGATCGACGTTGTTGGTGTTGGCATAGTAACCTACAGTCCAGGCAGAGCTTGTGGTGCCGCGCACGTGGGCGACTCCGGTGAGGTCGTTGGTCAGGGAGTTCGGGTTGGGGCTTTGGCTGGGAACGTAGTTCCAGGTTGTGCCATCCCAGTTCTCGGTCAACGTCTCACGGGTGTTGCTGCTGCTGATGAAGGCCGTTCCTACTGCCCAGACGTCTGTCGGGGAGACAACTGTGACAGCATTAAGGACGCTGTTGGTAGCACCTGGTGGATTATAGCTGGGAATGATACTCCAACTGCTGCCATTCCATTGTTCGGTCAGCGTATTGTTACTGGTGCCCTGGCTATTGTAGCCGTCTCCTACGGCCCAGACGTCGTTTGCTGAGACAGCAGCGACTGCAAAAAGGATGCTGCTGCCATTTGAGCTAGTGTTAGGGCTGGGTACGATGCTCCAACTGGTGCCGTTCCACTCTTCGATGAGCGTCTTTGCAGGGGTAAAGTTACTGAAGCTTTCTCCCACGGTCCAGACTTCGTTCGCTGAGGCGGCTGACACTCCATCGAGGAAGTTGTTATCCGAGGGGACGTTTGGACTGGGGACGATGTGCCAGCTCGTGCCGTTCCAATGCTCTATGAGCGTCTGATACAGGCCAGTGCTACTAAAGTATTCCCCTACGGTCCAGATGTTGCTGGCGTTGAGAGCTGTTACACCATTGAGTAAGTTGGTGCTCGACCCGGTGACGTTCGGGCTGGAGACGATACTCCAACTGGTACCAGTCCAGTGCTCTATGAGCGTCTCGTCGACATTGCTGCTGTTTAAATAGTAGCCGACGGCCCAGACATTGTTTGCAGAGATGGCTGTAACGGCGGAAAGGAGGCTAGAAGTCGATCCTGTTGGATTTGGGCCGGGGACGATGCTCCATCTGGTGCCGTTCCAGTGCTCAATCAATGCTTGCTGAGCAGTGCCACTGGTAGCATAGCCAACCGCCCAGATATTGCTGGAGGAAACGGTTGCGACGCCTGAAAGGGCGTTGGCACCTGTGCCTGAGTTCGGACTGGAAACAAGCGTCCAGGCACAGCCGCTCGTTGGAGCGGCTTTTGTCATGCCAGTTGTCAAAAGCAGGGTAGCCAGAATGGTCGCGATTGCGCAAGAAAGCATACTGATCTTCAAACGGTTCATGGTTCTCCTCACATTCTTTACTGCCTGGTTGAACGCTCGTGGGACTACTACCTGTTGAACGGACGCTTTCCCGGACTCAACTGTAGAGTGAGTACTATACGGAACGATAAAAACGTTTGAGTGCGCTACTTTGACCTTACGACGAGACGTGCTGTAAAGGACTGAAATTGAAACGTGACCTGCTCAAGAGTATATGTAATTTGATGTGTAAGCACAAGAGGTAATTTCTCTCACCGATTTTTACTGAGTACGGGCGTAGAAAGGAATAGAGTTCTATCTATTCCTCCCAACGAAAATCCCCCAAGCAGAGATATGTCAGCGTTTATCTTGGTAGATTAACGTATCGTAGTGTGTCTATTTTGGATGGAGTGTTACATGCCGCGTAAGTTTGTACACAGGCTTATGATTGCGGGCGTTGCGCTGCTCCTGGTAGGGGTGAGCGTCCTCAGTATTCAGCTCATTGCCCATGCCACGCTTCCCCAGCGCGTCCCCCTCACGGGCCAGACCGTTCCCCTTGTTAGCCATGCAACTATGCTTGGCGCTGCTAATAGCCAGCAGCAGTTGAATCTCTCAGTAGGCTTGCAGTTGCGCAACCGGCAGGAACTGGAGAACCTGCTGAGCAACCTGTATGATCCACGCTCATCAATGTATCATCATTTTCTGACCCCTCAACAGTTTAATGCTGAATTTGGCCCCACTGCCGATCAGCAGCAGCAGGTAATCAGCTACCTGCGCAGTCAGGGCTTCAGCGTCACGCACGTTTCCTCTAATGGCATGCTGATTGATGCCAGTGCGACGGTGGCACAGGCTGAAAGTGCCTTTCAGGTCAGCATCAATAACTACAAGGTGGGCGCGAATAGCTTTTTTGCCAATGCCAGCGCCCCCACTATTCCCGGTACATTGTCTTCTCTCATTCTCTCAATCGGTGGTCTTGACAACAGTACGCACTGGAAGCCAATTCTTCAGTCGGATCTGAGCCAGCAACAACTGGTACTCAGCCCTGGTAAGCCGCACACGTCGCACAAAGCCCATGCCACGCCGAGTGGCTATGGCCCGTCCGACCTGCTTGGTGCCTACGATGGCAACGCTTTGCACCAGGCGAATATTCTGGGCGACAACCAGACGGTGGCTGTATTTGAACTGGATGGCTACCAGAGCAGCGACATCACGCAGTATCTCCAGAACTACAATCTCGGAACGCCCAACATTAGCAATGTGCTGGTCGATAGCTATGATGGCTCGGCTGGCCAGGGCGCTATTGAGGTGGAACTGGATATCGAGGTGGTCGCGGCAATGGCTCCGCATGCCAACCAGGTCGTTTACGAGGGACCGAATACGACCCAGGGTGTCAACGATACCTACAATAAGATTGTGACCGACAACCGGGCGCAGGTCATGACCGTTAGCTGGGGTGAATGCGAGACTGCATCCGGGGCTTCAGAGTTGCAGACCCTCGACGGTATCTTCCAGCAGGGGGCCGCGCAAGGCATCTCCATGTTTGCCGCCGCCGGTGACTCCGGTGCCTATGACTGCGGTGATGGTACACTCTCTGTTGACTCACCTGCCTCTGATCCCTACATCACAGGCGTTGGTGGTACAACTTTGCAAATCAACAACGGTACCTATGGCAGCGAGACGGTGTGGGGCAATTCAAGCAATAGCGAAGGCGGCGGTGGTGGTATCAGCAATACCTTCAAGCAGCCTTCATGGCAGACCGGCCCTGGCGTGCAGAATCAGTACAGCAACGGCAATCGCGAGGTTCCCGATGTCTCTGCCGATGCCGATCCTGCTACCGGCTACGCTGTCTACTGTACCGTGAGCGCCGCCGGTTGCTCTTCGAGCGGCTGGATCGTCGTTGGCGGCACCAGCGCCGCCGCGCCGCTCTGGGCAGGCAGTACGGCCTTGATTGACCAGTACTTGCAGCAGCAAGGGAAGTCAAGAGAGGGTTATGCCAATCCTGCCCTCTACGGGTTGGAAAACGCGCAAGAGTCGTACACGCCGTTCCACGACGTCACCAGCGGCACCAATCTCTACTATCCTGCCACCGCTGGTTATGACGAGGCCAGCGGCTGGGGTTCGCCCGATATATACAATATCGCTCGTGACCTGGCAGGTGGCACAGGCCCTGGCCCAACGCCTACGCCGTCTCCAACGGGAACACCTGCGCCGACGCAGACGCCTACGCCCGGTCCATCACCCACGGCAACCAGTACGCCGCCTCCCACGCCCGTACCAACCGACACGGCCACGCCCGTTCCACCGCCCTCTGGCTCGCTGATTCAGGATGGTGGCTTCGAGGATGGAACGGGCGCGTGGCAGGAATCCTCCGGCAATGGCTACGAGTTGATCGACACAGTGAATCCCCATAGCGGCCAGTCCAGCGCCGACCTTTGCGGCTACAGCTCCTGCGATGATGCCATAAGCCAGGACTTTACCGTACCGGGTAATGCCTCCAATGTTGCAGTGAGTTACTGGTGGGAAGGTCAAACGAACCACACGAGCAAATCATGCCGTGATACCTTCACCGTTTCCTTCGTGGATGGTAATGGCAAAGTGATTGGAACCGTGAAGAAAGCCTGCAACACCGATGCCAACGATCAGTGGCAGCAGGTCAGCTTCAATGCAGGCAGTATGCTGGCCAGTTACGCGGGCCAGACGGTCACGCTCGTTTTCGAGGCAAAGACCAGCAGTTCCTATGTCACTTCTGAGTTCTTTGTTGATGATGTGAGCGTCAATGGCTAGCCAGTAAGCTGCTATTCTTACATAGAAACAGAGGACCCGCAGAGTCACGGCTCTTGCGGGTCCTCTGTTTCTGTGTGCTTTTTCGTAATTGTTACAAATGTTGCGAATGTTGCAAATGTTACAGATGTTGGATGGGTTATGTTGTACCAAAGCTATTGGCAGTGGCTTTATCGTCTTTTCTTGACGTTGAGGTTAGCTGACTCGTAGAATGAGCCTATATTGCGTTGTTGATCATCTTAAGGAGGCGCTATGGTGGAGTATTTAGTGCTTGGCGGGGAGCGAGTGCCTGCGGTTGATGGCAGGACGTTTACCGTCATTGAGCCGGGAACGGGCCAGCCCTTTGCCGAGGTGGCCGAGGCGGGGGCTGAAGATGCCGAACGCGCGGTGCGCATGGCCTATCGCGCTTTTGAAGAGGGGCCGTGGCCGCGAATGAGCGCGACGGGGCGAGGGCGCGTTCTGCTGCAAGCGGCAGCTCTGGTGCGGCAGCGGCTGGAAGAGCTGGCCACGCTTGAGGCGCGTAATGCTGGCAAGCCTGTGCGTGACGCACGCGACGAGATCGGACTGGTGGCGAATGTGCTGGAATACTGGGGTGGAGCGGCCAACAAAATCTTTGGCGAGACCATTCCGGTACAGGATGCCGGTCTCGAAGTGACGCTGCGCGAGCCGGTGGGTGTGTGCGCGTTGATTACTCCCTGGAACTTTCCCCTCGTCATCGCCTCCTGGAAGATCGCTCCGGCCCTGGCCTGCGGCAATACGGTAGTGGTGAAACCGGCTCAACTCACTCCGCTCTCGGTACTTGCCCTGACCGATATACTGATGGAAGCCGGGTTGCCGCCAGGAGTGATTTCCGTTCTGCCCGGCCCCGGCCCGGTCATTGGCAACGCACTGGTCACGCATCCCCTGATTTCGAAGGTTTCCTTTACCGGCTCGACCGAGGTTGGCACTCAGATTATGCGCCTGTGTGCAGACAATATTACCCGTGTCTCGCTCGAACTTGGCGGCAAGGCAGCCAATGTGGTTTTTGCCGACGCTGACCTCGATCGCTGCATCGAAGCGTCCATCTTTGCCGTCTTTGGCAATTGCGGGCAAGATTGTTGTGCTCGCGCTCGCATCCTTGTCCAGCGATCGATCTACAAGGAGTTTGTGCAGCGTTTTGTCGACCGCACCGAGGCGCTGCATGTCGGCCAGCCGCTCGATGAGCAAACAGAGGTTGGCCCGCTCATTTCAGCGGGGCAGCGCCAGCGCTCGCTTGATTACCTGGCCCTCGGCCAGCAAGAGGGGGCGCAGCTGGTCATGGGTGGGACGATTCCTCCTGCCTGCGGCGACGGCTATTTCCTCCAACCGGCCATCCTCACAGGGGTTGATAATGGTATGCGTGTGGCACAGGAAGAGATTTTTGGGCCGGTCGTCTGCGTGCTGCCATTTGATACCGAAGATGAGGCTGTGCGGCTGGCCAATGATGTGCCCTATGGTCTGGCCGGTTCGCTCTGGACGCGCGATCTGGGCCGGGCCATTCGCGTGGCAAAGGGCATCCGGGCGGGCGTGCTCTCCGTCAATTCAAACCACAGTGTGCATACGGAGGCTCCTTTCGGGGGATATAAAAGGAGCGGCATCGGTCGCGAGATGGGCATGCATGCCGCGCAGCTCTATACAGAAGTGAAGAGCATCTTTTTCTCGCAGCAGTAGGAGGCGAAACAGGCAAAAAAGGAAGCCAGGAATATTTCTCCTGGCTTCCTTTTGATTGTTCCGTTCCTGTTCAATGTTATGCCATTAGCCGGTTGCTTACGCGGTAGTCCAGCCCACTATTGATAACTGGGGACCGCCGGAGGCGGAGGCAAACGTGGTAGGGTTGCCGCCGTTCAGCGCGCCGTACTCAAGGGCGATGCCGCCGTTGGCGCTGTACTGTTGCAATGAGTACATGCTGCTGTCACGAGAGACATTTGACCAGGAATACTGGCTGTACAGGTTGAGGGCACTCGGCCCTGCCGATACGCCGCTACCGTTCGAGGTCAGCCGCGTCAGCCCTGAACCATCCGTGTTGATCTTCCACAGCCCGTTCTGGCTGGTGTCCACTGAGATGCCGGTGTAGTTCTGGTTCTCGAACAGCAGCAGGAGCGTGCTGCTACTGATGGCTCGCACGGTAGTGATTGCGACACTGGCATTGTTATAGCGGGTCATAGTCGTTCCGCCCGTTGCCGGTTGAACACTGAGCTGGCTGGGACCAACCCGCGTCCCTTCTCCCGGCCCTGAGCTGCTCATCGTGAGCGTACACCGGGCGGTGTATAGTTGCTGACTATCGTAGCTGCTGTCGAAATCCCAGCATGGATAGGTGTTACTCGTCGTTTGATCCTGAAACACCAGCGTCAGGTTGCTCAGTGGCTGATTCGCGCCTTTACTGGTATCAAGCAGGTATAAGCTAGCGGCGGGGGAATCAATTTCTGGGCCGCGCAGGTAGACGCGGGTGTTATCCAGCCAGGTAGCGACCGGGTAGAGTTGTCCGCCTCTCGCCATCGTCAGTTCAGATTGCACGCTGCCGGTCTGCGTATTGAGCAAAAGCACCTGGTTATTGCCGCCACTGGCACTGCTGTAGGTGTAGGTGTTGAAAATGATCAACTTCTCGTTGGTCGACCACTGCACGTTGCTCAGCGAATTTGCCGCATTCGCACCGTTTGTAGCGGTGGCAACGCAGTAGAGCGTTTGCAGGTACTGTCCATCGCGACGCACAAGCTGGAGCTTCGCATGCTGATTGGCGATAGTGACGAAGAGTATCCAGGAGCCGTCAGAGGAAAGTTGGGCGTTCGAGATGTACGTGTTGGGGAATGAGGCCGTGACGAAGCTCTTGCCAGATGCTACATCATAGCGCTCCAACGTAGCGGAGGTGGGATTGGTCGAACCGCCCTTGTTGATGATATACACAATACTGGCCTGGTTTCCAGCCGGGAGTGATGGCAGTATAGCTACATGCGCTGTTCCAGTTGTCGGGCAGGTCGTTGTCACCGGCGTTGTTGGGTTGGAAGAGGTGGTGGTCGTATTCTGCGTCTGTGTTGACCCGGTACCTGTCGTGACCGTACTTTTATTGCTCGGAGTGCTGGAAGTCTGCCCATTGCTCACACCCGGGCTACCGGAAGTGCCGGTTTGCCCGCAGGCTGCAAGCATGAGTGAAAGGATCATACAGCAACCGAATAAGAGAAAGAAACGATGTCCATAGTGTTTTTTCTGCATAGTATTACTCCTGTTTAACGTGCCGCTTTTCATAGTCATTTATCTATTGTATAGACGGTACGATGGCTCATTTCTGGGTGATTAACCATGACATACCTGCTACAGAGAACA
This sequence comes from uncultured Chloroflexia bacterium, assembly GCA_963736995.1. Taxonomy (GTDB): domain Bacteria; phylum Chloroflexota; class Ktedonobacteria; order Ktedonobacterales; family Ktedonobacteraceae; genus CADDYT01. The sequence goes on along the minus strand of CAVTRB010000001.1, from coordinate 245,968 downwards.
TAACAGAAAAATGTAAGAGTTGCTGTGACGTAGCTAACAATTGGCCGGTAAGCCTGACCTATCTCTCAAACGGCTTGAGATACTCTCGCTCGGCCTCCCACATCTCGTCGAAGAGGGCGCTGATCTCGGCAGGGGAGCAGACTGCTGCTGTGAGTGGGTCGAGCAGGAGGGCGTAGCGGGCGGCCTCTTTGTTGTGGGTGAGCAGGGCTTCGCACATGAGGGTGTGAACTGCCATGTGGCTGCGATTGAGGGCGGCGAGTTGTTCTGGCAGGGGACCGAAGTGGCAGGGCTGCACGCCATTGCGGTCGACGAGGCAGGCCACCTCGACACAGCCATCGGGCAGGTTGTCGATCAGGCCGCTGTTGCGCACGTTGCCGTAGATGACGGTTGGCTGGTGCATCGCCATGGCTTCGATAATGTAGGAGCCGTATTCGTGGCTGCGGCTGAAGGGAATCTCGCGAGTGCCATCCAGCATTTCACGAATGGAGACTTCGTTTTGTGCGCGCCAGGCAGGCCAGTTATTGGCGTAGAAGCCGGTCTCGCCCAGGTAGCCCGCGCGGCAGTACTGCTCGATCAGCTCGGGACGCTTGCGGAAGTAGGGAACGTACTCGGAAAAGTGGCCGCTGCTCTCTGTGACGAACGCGCCGAAGTAGCGCATGATCTCGAAGCGCACGGGATCAAGCTCGTAAATTTCGGGCTTCTCAGCCTGCTTGCGCAGCCGAGGGTACATATCCTGCCCTTGATAGCGCAACTCGGTGAACCAGGCATTGTGGTTGATACCGGCGCAGCGCCACTCCAGTTGCTCGTAGGGAACATCCAGATAGCTTGCCAGTTGCTTTGAGGTTCCCTGCACGCTGTGGCACAGACCAACAGTTCGCATCGTTGTTCCCTTGAGGGCCGCGAGGGTGAGGATCGACATGGGGTTCGTATAGTTGAGCACCCAGGCTCGCGGGCAAAGTTCTTCAGCGTCGTGCAGGATATCGAGCCAGGCAGGGCCGGTGCGCAGGGCTTTGAAGATGCCGCCGGGACCAATGGTGTCGCCAATGCACTGATTGATGCCGTATTTCATGGGAATATCGAAGTCGTGACGCACATTGGCCAGACCGGCTACCTCGATGCTATTGATAATAAAATCGCTTCCCGCCAGCAGATTCCGGCGCTCAGTGGAGGCTCGCACCTGCCAGCGTTTGCCGCTCACGGCAACGAGCCGTTCTGCTATTTGCCGCGCTAACTCCAGGCGACCGGCGTCAATATCCACCAGCGCAAAACAACCCTCGTCCAGTCCCTCGATCTGCAAGATGTCGGTCATAAGCTGACGGGCAAATACGGTGCTACCTGCACCTAAGATAGTGATATATGTCATCGTTACGTAACTCCCCGGGATCAAATTGATCTCTATTACCATTCTCGCACAAAGCAGCAATTCTTAGTTGATGCCTCCTGTTCATATTTCCGGCTAGCGCACACCCGGGTTGCCCGCGCACAGTTCAGCGCCACGACGCCACGATTCCATCTCAGGGCCATCGGATTCGTTCTCGAAGCGGTAATCATGCTTGCGAATCAGTTCCTGTAGCTCGGCCAGGACGCGCTGCATGCAGGTCTCCTGGCAATCCAGCAGAGCTGGTAGCTGATGGGGGTAACTCTGCCGGGCGTATTCTCTAGCCATCGTGAAGTGCAGCAGGCAGAGACCCGTGGATTGGCTGAAACCTGTACGAACATCTTCCCTGGTCAGTTGCTCGACAAGCGTCTGCATCAGGCGCTCTTCCACCTTTGTGCGCAGTTGGCAGAAAGGACAGAGGTGAAACTGAGGTTCCACGTCGTTTGCGGCAGCCTGTCCTCCCTTTCCCCAGGGTGTCCACGGCAGTCCGTGTCTGGCTGAGGATTGTCCTGCGCCTTTATTCCCCTCCCGATCATGTTTGATTGTCGCCAGCACATCGGTCAGCACCTCACGGTAGACCAGAGCGAGCGGGAAGGCGGTGGGACGCTGCGCCAGTTGCCAGGTGTGTAAGGGGCAAAATCCACGTGAAGCGATCAGGTGGTGGCGATGTTCCACGTCAGTAAAGCCTTCGTATTGCCAGCTATCCATATACAGATTCATGGCATCCAACATCACGTTGCAAACCGGGCACCCCTCACGCCCAAAGGCCACTTGCAACGTCTCTGAATCACGGGTTGGATGTACTTCGGCATCTTGATTCTGTCCCATCGTTTTCTCTCCTCATCTCTTGTCTTGCTTCAACCTACCTGTAAAAAAAGCTTCTACGTCCTCTGCCACATTCAACAGAAGAGAACATAGAAGCCATTAGCCTTGCGGCATTACGCGAGCTTCATCGCAGATCGTCTTTTCCCTGTTCATAGTATATGGAATCCAGCGAATGTGCGTCAAGTTTCCGCGCTCTCACTCATTGCGTGAATTCCTTCGCGCAGACCGTAGTAGATGATAACGAGGGCGGCAATTGGATCGGCCCACCACCAACCAGAGAGGGCATTGAGGATGAGGCCCAGGAGTACGGCTCCCGCGAGATAGGCGTCGACCAGAGTCACCTTTCCCTCTGTGAGCAACACCTCATTCTTCAATTGTTGCCCTGTGACGCGCTTCCCAAAAGCGAGCAAAAGCATAGCGATAAAGGTGGCTGCCAGCCAGGCTATTCCTCCCAACGATGTGGTTGCATGCGTCCCCGTGAGCAGAGTATAGATGAGCTGGGCCGTAATATAGATCACGAGAATAATGAACGCGATCCCAATGAGGCGCAAGGCCATCTGCTCGCGCTGCAAATTGACTCCGGTCAGTTGCCATACAACAACTAGCGAGGCAAAGATTTCGATGAGCGAATCGAGTCCAAATCCGGCAAGGGCGACGGAGTGTGACAGATAGGCAGCAATAACGACAATGATGACGCCGACGACATTCCAGCCAAGTGTGATATATTCGAGGACTAATCCTCGCCTGAGCAGAGAAACTGGCAGCACAGGTAACCTCCACGATGTTTGCGGCACAAAGTATCAGGTGCATTATAGCGACCTGAGTTCATTCTCCTCAATTATAGCTTCGATGAAGGATGATAATTCAAGTGAAAGCTATGTAATTCCCTGAGACCTATGTTGTATTCCGATAACATGGTATTATGATTTCGTAACGAGGAAGCTTGTTTTTAGAGCAGCAACCTGAGAGGAGGCACTATATGGGAATTCAACGTTATCCTGAAACGGATGAAGCGCAAAAGCGTAGTGGTCGACTCAATTGCGCTGCGGTAGAAGATCTGAAACGTTTTCGCGAGGAACTCAGGCTTGCTCATCCCAATCAGGATTTTGAAGATTTTGTGGAGCTGCTTCGTCAGGCTCGTGAAGAGCGAATAAGGGAGCTAGAGCAAGTCCCAACTCCTTGACATTTATGCTATCATAGAAGCTGTAATGCACCCGTAGCTCAGTGGATAGAGCGGCTGACTTCGGATCAGTAGGCCGCGGGTTCGAATCCTGCCGGGTGCGCCTGGCTTTGTTTTTCAAGTTTTGTCACTAGCATTAAAGCTCATAGTCTACTGCATACTTCACATGCTTCTCCTGATTATTTTTTGTCGCTACTAACCTCAGGCTGTTTTCCGTATTTTTTACATGTTCAATATGACTTTAAGACAGATACTGATCCTTCTGCCGCATGCTGACGAGTTGCGCATAGCTCTCGAAGTCACGCTGTCTACCTTAGAGGATAGCTGATACTTGCCTTAAAGCCCTGGGTGTGAGTATGAGGAAAAGTCCAGCTACCAGTGACTTGATGCCCTGACGATTAGTTCGGGTTGATAGACAATGTGCTGATGTTTGTGAGAAGCTGGATTATCTGCTTCGTCGAGGAGTAGTTCAGTAGCTGTACGTCCAAGTTCATACTTTGGCTGCCGAATTGAGGTGAGGGGCGTAGCAAGAACACTGGCGAACTCGACATCGTCATAGCCTACCAGGGCCATATCGCCAGGAATGGAAAGCCCAAGTTTCATCAAACCACGCATCACGCCAAGCGCAAGGAGATCGTTGGCACAAAAGACTGCCGTTGGCCGTGTCTGAGTGCTTAAAAGTTTCTCGACACTTTCCTCGCCCTCCCTGACATTCTGCGCCTTAGTGGTGATATCAATGATAGCATGATCGGGATCAAGGCCAACGACTTTTATTGCTTTCAGCACGCCACGCCGCCGGTCAGCGCACTGGCGAATACTGAGTGGGCCATGCACAAACCCGATACACGTGTGTCCCTGTTCCAGCAGGTGTGCGACGGCAAGCTCACCTCCTTGCACGTCATCAACAGAAACTGAGCAAAGGTCCTTGCTCCGGCTGGGACGGTCCAGTAGAACGACCGCAGTACCATGTTGGCGAAGCTGCTGTAAGTAACCAGCATCGTTCTGTACCGGAGTAATCAGCACCCCTTGCGTGCGCTGTTCTGTCAGGACATGCAGGTAGTGACTTTCTTTTTCTACAGAATCATCGGAGTTACAGAGGATAACAACATAACCCTTCTCATTTGCCAGGTCTTCAACACCTCGTGCGACCTCGGTAAAAAAAGGATTAGCCACATCAAGTACCACCAGGCCAATGTGCTGGCTTCTGCCAGCGCGTAACTGGCGAGCCGAGCCATTGCGAACGAAGCCGATCTCTTCGATGGCTTGCAGGACCCGTTGCCGTGTCTCCTCAGCGACGATTTCCGGTCGATTCAGGACATTCGACACGGTTCCCAGTGAAACACCGGCTCGTTTTGCTACTTCCCGGATACTTGATATTGAACTCATCCTTAACGTCTTTCCCGCCTGCTCACGTAGTAGAAGGTTACTTCAGATGACATACTCCCTCCAGTTCAGGTATATAATTAGTATGTCACAGAAAGACAAATATGCCTTAAAAATTCGCCTGCGAAACCCTTGACAATCTGACTATTAGAATTTATACTTCTTGTAATTGAAACGTTTCAATTACCCAAACCTTTAGCTCTGATAAAGCATAATCAGTTCCTGACATCTGAAAGTCTCTTATTTTTTTTGCCTGTAATTGAAACGTTTCAACTCATTGATAATTGTACGGTATAGGATGCCAGTCCGTCAAGGGCGTCCAGAGGAGGGCAAGGAACGTGACGAAACCTCCAGATCCCATTGTTGAGCTTGTCGGTATTACGAAGCAATTTGGTGCTGTGCAGGCTTTGCGAGGCGTAGATTTTCGCTTGTTCCCGGGTGAGGTGCATGCGCTCGTAGGTGAGAACGGTGCAGGCAAAAGTACGCTGGTGAAAATCCTCGCAGGTGTTTACAGGCCGGACGCAGGAGTGATGAAAGTTGGCGGGGAGCCGACCGTACTGCGCTCGCCTACCCAGGCACAGGCTCTGGGTATCGCAGTTGTGCAACAGGAGCCGATGCTTTTCCCAGATCTGGATGTTGCCGAGAATGTCTTCATGGGTCGCCATCCTCGCGATCGCTTCGGGCGCGTCGATTGGAGGCGCATGTATCGCGAGGTCGATCAACTGCTGGCATCCCTCGACGTACCGCTCAGCTCCCACACTCCTGTACAGGGGCTTTCAGTGGCCGAGCAACAGCTAGTGGAGATCGCCAAGGCGCTCTCCATTCAGGCGCGTGTGTTGGTGTTGGATGAACCTACTGCTGCTCTATCGTCGCACGAGGTCGAAGAATTATTTACTATCGTGAAGCAGTTGCGCGAGCGTGGTGCGGCTATCCTCTTCGTCAGCCATCGCCTGGATGAAGTTTTCGCCATCGCCGACCGCCTGACTATCTTCCGCGATGGCACCCACATCATTACTGCCCCGGTGAGCGAGATGACTACTGAAGAGCTTATCAAGCATATGGTCGGGCGCGAACTCTCCAATCTCTATCCGAAGGGCGAGGCCGAGATCGGTGATGTGGTGCTCGATGTGCGCCACCTGACTCGCCCCGGGGTTTTTGCCGACGTGAGCTTTCAGCTTCGTCGTAGTCAGATTCTTGGCTTCGCGGGGCTGGTGGGTGCCGGGCGCACCGAGGTCGCGCGGGTGCTCTTTGGGATTGACCAGGCCGAGAGCGGCGAGATCTGGCTCAAGGGCAAGAAGGTGCGTATCCGCTCGCCGCAGCAAGCTGTGGACTACGGCATCGCCTACGTTCCAGAAGACCGCCACCTCCAGGGCCTGGTCATGGACTTCAGCATCGCCTCCAACGTGACCCTGGCTATCCTCGATCGAGTATCCAGCCTGGGGCTGATTGATCCGCGCCGGGAACGCAAGGTCGCTGACGACTATTCGAGCCGACTCAGAATTCGTTCTGCCAGCATAGAGCAGCTTGTCAGTGCCCTTTCCGGTGGCAATCAGCAGAAAGTGGTGCTGAGTAAATGGCTGGCTACCAACCCCACCGTTCTGATCCTGGATGAGCCGACCCGTGGGATCGATGTAGGCGCTAAGGCCGAAGTTCACCGCATCATTTCGGACCTGGCCGCGAGTGGTCTGGCGATCATTTTGATTTCCAGTGAGCTCCCTGAGGTGCTCGCTATGGCGGATGAGGTGGTGGTGCTACACGAGGGACATGTTACCGGCACGTTCACGCGTTCCGAAGCGACCCAGGAACGTGTGATGTTCGCCGCTACAGGACAAGGAAGGTGATGGTATGACTTCTACGAGTCAGAAAGTGGAGCGCGCCAGGCAAGGTGGACAGGCGGGCTATGCACGTCTGCTTGGCCTGGTCACTCGCGTGCGTGAACTGAGCCTGCTGATTGTATTGATTCTCATTATTTTCGTTGTCGGCGTTCAGGCACCGCGCTTTCTGAGCGTCGGCAATTTCGAGCAGATTCTGCTTTCGATTGCCATTCTAGCCATCGTAGCAGTGGGCGAGACACTGGTGGTGCTGACGCGCAACGTGGACCTGTCAGTTGGTTCAATGGTAGGTGTCACCGCTTTCGTCACGGCCTATTTCTTTAAGCAGGCTCCAGGTGCCAATCTCCTGTTGGGCATCCTGCTGGGCTGTGTCCTTGGGCTAGTGCTGGGCATGGTTAACGGGCTGATCATCTCGTTCGGGCGCGTTCCGGCAATTGTAGCCACACTGGGGACGCTCTACGTCTACCGTGGCCTGGTTTTCGTTTTCTCGGCCAACACCACCTCGCAGGTCAATGCCTCTGATGTGCCAGCTGACTACCTGGGGCTGGCAACGACTCAGATCTTTGGTATACCGGCCTTGATCCTCATCGCGGCTACTATAGCGATCATCGTCGGCTATTTCCTGCATGCCTCCCAGGTCGGACGCCAGCTTTATGCAGTGGGAAGCAACCCCGAGGCGGCGAGCATAATCGGCATTCGCCGCGACTGGCTTGTTTTCGGAGCCTTCAGTGCGTCGGGACTCCTTTGCGGTCTAGCCGGAGTGCTCTGGGGTGCGCGTTTTGCCACCGTGGATGCGACCGCGGCCACTGGCCTGGAACTCCAGGTCATCGCGGCAGTCGTGGTCGGCGGTGTCAATATCTTTGGCGGCTCAGGGACCATTCTGGGTGCCGTGCTGGGCGCGATTGTGCTGGGTACGTTGCAAAACGCGCTCAACATCCTGAACGTTTCCCAGTTCTGGCTGCAGGCGATCTATGGCGCGGCAATTATTGGTGCTGTCGTTCTAGATGCCTTTATTACTCGCTGGTTGCAGCGAACCATCCTTGCAGGAAGGAAGAAAGCATGAACCGTCTCAAATCGCTGCTGTTTTCCTGGGAGGCACTGCTGGTAGTGCTACTCGTGATCTGTGTTGTGATCGGAAGTATTCTTTCGCCTTACTTCTTGAGTGCCTTTAACTTCTATGCGATTACCAGCAACATCATGGAGATAGCCATCATGGCGCTTCCTATGACGCTGATTATCATCGCCGGTGAGATTGATCTCTCGGTCGCTTCGGTGCTTGGTTTGAGTAGTGTTGTGCTGGGCCTTCTCTGGCAGGACGGGCATCCGATGTGGCTTGCGATAGCGGTGGCGCTGTTGGTTGGTCTGGTCGCTGGCAGCCTCAATGGCCTATTTGTCACGAGACTGGGCCTGCCCTCGCTGGTTGTGACTATCGGCAGCCTGGCCCTCTATCGTGGCATGGCCTACGTTGTGCTGGGCGACCAGGCGGTCAGCAGCTTTCCCTCCTCTTTCACCAACCTGGGCATAGGCACGATCCCCGGTACAGAAATACCCTGGTCGGGGTTGATCTTCGCCATCCTGGCAGTGATTTTTGTGGTGGTATTGCATTTCAGCCGCGTAGGCAGGCAACTCTATGCCATAGGTAATAACAAAGAAGCGGCGCGGTTTTCAGGGATCAACGTAAGCCGCCTGAAATTCGTGCTCTTCGTGCTCTCCGGTGTGATAGCAGCGCTCGCCGGGGTGATTTTTACCGCGCGCTTCTCAAGCGCGCGTCCAGACAACGCACTGGGGTTTGAACTCACCGTCGTGACGGTTGTCTTGCTGGGCGGCGTCAATATCTTCGGTGGCAGCGGCACACTGCTGGGCGTGGTGCTGGCTATTTTTATCGTCGGCGTGATACAGAATTTGATGAGCTTGCTGAACATCAGTGGGGATATCCAGAGTCTCGTGATTGGTTTACTGTTGATCCTCTCTGTGCTGGGACCTAATATTGCCCAGCGCATCCAGGTCGTCGTTATGACCCGTCGGCGTCTTGCCGTGGGAAGTTCAAAGCAAGTATAAAGGAGGAGACAGTGAAGAAGCTGTTTCAAACACTGGTACCCGGTTTTCTGGTTTTTGTTATGTTGCTACTGGCAGCCTGCGGAAGCACTCCCAGCAGCACGACAGGAAGTACTGCTACGAGCGGTACGAGTTCTGGCGGCAATCTCAACATTGCTTTTTTGCCCAAGCAGATCAACAACCCGTATTTCGACACTGCCGCTTCGGGTGGTCAGCAGGCTGCTAAGGACCTGAACGGACAATTCAAGCAGGTTGGCCCGTCCAGTGCCAACGCTGCGGCTCAGGTGCCGTTCATCACCTCTCTCACTGAGCAGCACGTCGGTGCCATCGTCATCTCTGGTGATGACCCTAATGCTGTCGCACCGTCACTGAAGCAGGCTATGGCGCAGGGAGTCAAAGTGGTGAGTTTCGACTCTGATGTGGCACCTGATGCACGCAACGTGTTCGTTAACCAGGCTGATACCGCGCAAATTGGCACTAGCGAAGTCGATTTACTGGCCCAGCAGATCAATAGCTCGGGTCAGATCGCTATTCTCTCGGCAGCCAGTACTGCAACGAATCAGAACGCCTGGATCGGTTACATGAAACAGGAATTGACGAAGTATCCGAAGATGCAACTGGTGAAGATCGCGTATGGCAATGATGACGACACGACCAGCTTTAACGATACGCTGGCGCTCTTGCAGCAGTATCCGAACCTGAAAGGGATCATTTCTCCCACCACGGTGGGCATCGCTGCCGCCGCCCGTGCGATCGAGTCGGTACACAAGGGTGGGCAGGTAGCGCTCACAGGTCTCGGCACGCCGAACCAACTGCGCCAGTACGTCAAAGATGGCACGATTAAGGGCTTTGAGCTGTGGGATCCTGGCAAACTGGGCTACCTGGCCTATTATGTTGCCGCCCTGCTCGTTCAGGGCAAGATCAAGGGAACACAGGGCGAGACGTTTACCGCAGGCAAACTGGGAAGCTATACAATTGGTGCCAGTAACACCGTCATTCTCGGCCCTCCAACCGTCTTCAACAGTTCGAATATCGACCAGTTTAACTTCTAGGCAAGGGCTGCTTGCAGGGAGGCTCATACATATGCCACCCTGCAAGCGGACTGGTTGCATGAGCAGGAGGAGCTATGAACAAATGCAGCGCATTGCTTTTATGATGAGGATCAAGCCAGGAACTGAGGAAGAATATCGCAGGCGGCACCAACAGGTCTGGCCTGAACTACTGGCAGATCTGAAAGCTGCTGGCTGTTCCAATTACTCAATCTTTCTCAAAGGATTGGACCTCTTTGCCTACATGGAAGTGGAAGATTTCCAACGTTTCCTCTCCGCTATGGCTGTCAGCCAGGCAAGCCAGCATTGGGAAGACCATATGCAAGATATCCTGATCAGGGAAACCGAGCCAGATACCGGCTTCCCCTACGTTCTTCCTGAAGTATTTCATCTTGATTAAAAAGTGGGGAACAGAGAAAAGGTAAAGTATGCAGGTATTTGGACGTGTTCAGTGGATAATGTGAAGCCATAGGTAAAATGTGGATAGGCCGTTTATAGATAAGGTGGAAATTGCTTATGAAAGACAGTTTGGAGAAACAGACCATTGATGTCGACTCAATTGTAGGAAAAATCCAGCAGCTTACGGTGGAGACGCCTTCGTGGGGCTATGGCGATTCGGGGACGCGCTTCAAGGTGTTTCACTGGCCCGGTGCGGCTCGCACGCTGTGGGAGAAGTTGGCCGATGCCGCCGAGGTTAACAGGGTGACGGGCGTGTGTCCCAGTGTGGCAATTCACATTCCCTGGGATAAAGTCGAAGACTGGCAGGCGGTCAAGACGTATGCTACCGATCTGGGGCTGCGAATTGGTGCCGTCAACCCCAATCTCTTCCAGGAAGACGTCTATCGACTCGGGAGTCTGTGCCACCCCGATAAGGCAGTGCGGCAGCAGGCCATCGATCACGTGTTGGAGTGTATCCAGATTGCTCATGAGGTTGGCTCGGACATCATCAGTCTCTGGTTGGCTGATGGCACCAATTATCCTGGACAGGACGACCTGCGCAGCCGCCGTCATCGCCTGCTGGAAGCGTTGCAGGCCATCTACACTGCTTTACCTGCTGGCATGCGCCTGCTCATCGAGTACAAGTTCTTCGAGCCGGGCTTTTATGCGACCGACCTGCCCGACTGGGGAACCTCCCTGCTGATGGCGCAAAAGCTGGGGCCGCAGGCTGATGTGCTGGTGGATACGGGCCATCATGCACAGGGAACCAACATTGCGCAGATTGTCGCGCAACTGCTGGACGAAGAGCGGTTGGGAGGCTTCCACTTTAACGACCGCCGCTATGCCGATGACGACTTGATCGTTGGCTCGCAGAACCCCTTTGACCTCTTCTGCATCTTCAATGAGATCGTCGGCGCGCAGGCGGAGGGCAATGTCAATGCCAACCGCATCGCCTACATGATCGACCAGTCGCACAACATCGAACCGAAGATTGAGGCCATGATTCAGAGTGTGCTCAATGTGCAAACAGCTTACGTCAAGGCGCTGCTGGTAGATCGGCAGGCGCTGCGGAAGGCACAGGAGACAGGCGATGTGCTGGGAGGCTATCGCGTCTTGCAGGCCGCCTACGAAACCGATGTAAGGCCACTGCTTGTGGAGTTTCGCATCCGTCAGGGCATTGATCCCGACCCCATCGCGGCCTTCCGTGCCAGTGGCTATGCCGAACGAGTGGCATCTGAACGGCCTGCGAGTGGCTCTTCCAGTGGCTACCCCGGGGCGTAAGGAGTTGTTTTGGAATCGAAAATGAAAGGTGGGCCGTTCTGTAGGGACAGGGGGTGGGGCCGAGGGGATGAGGGGGCCTTGTGCCTGTCCCCCTGGTGAGCTGTCCTGTTCGCTTCGATATTCCAACGAATCGGCAAGAGGGGACAAGCACAAGGCCCTATCCCAACTCCTCACCACCCCTTGTCCCTACAGGATTGCCTTCCCGACCCTGGTCGAGGAAGTTCATAATCGGCAGCGGCCACGATCAGTCGCAGCCCTACGGAAGTGATATCCGTCCTCATTGAATAAAGTTCATTATCTGTATAGACAGAAGGATACATCACAATGACAAGCATTTCCGCGCCATCGGTGCTGGCGCAACTGGTCGCACGTTCGCGTAAGCTGGGTGCAGACCGCTCGATCTGCAACTGGGGTGGGGGCAATACGTCCGCAAAGGCCGAGGAGGTCGACTTTCGCGGGCGTCCGGCACATGTGCTGTGGGTCAAAGGCTCCGGCTCCGATCTGGCGAGTGTGACCGAAGCCTCCTTTACCGGCCTCTACCTCAATGATGTAGTACCTCTGCTCGAACGCGAGCGCATGAGCGACGCGGAGATGGTGGATTACCTGGCGCACTGCTTCTACGAGCCGGGCAGACCGCGTCCCTCCATCGAGACGCTAATGCATGCTTTTCTGCCCTTCGCGCACATCGATCACACGCATGCCGACGCGACCAATTACTTTGCCTGCGCCGCCAACGGCGAGCAACTCGCCCGCGACTGCTTCGGCGACGCGCTGATCTGGATTCCCTACCGGCGTCCCGGCTTTGGGCTGGCTCGCGAGGTTGCCCTGGCGGTGGACGAGCATCCTGAGGCCAGACTGGTCATTCTGGCCAAACATGGCCTCATCACCTGGGGCGAGAGCGACGAGTCCTGCTATGCCTCGACCATTGAGACCATTGCACAGGCCCGCACCTTTGTCGAGGAGCGCATCGCTCGCGCCGACTGCCCGGTATTTGGAGGAGTGCGCGTTCCTGCCCTGACAGCCAAAGAGCGTAGCGCCATCGCAACGCAAATAGCCCCTGTCCTGCGCGGACTGGTTTCGACAGACAGACGCCAGATACTGCACTTCGAGGACAGCGAGGACGTGCTGACCTTTGCTGGCAGCCAGAATGCGCCGCGTCTGGTTCAGATTGGGGCGGCTTGTCCCGACCATCTCGTGCATACAAAACCCTGGCCGCTACTGGTGGACTGGACGCCCGAACAGGACGTTGCAGCACTCAGTGAGGCTCTGCATCGTGGTGTCGCAGTCTATATGACGAAGTATGAAAGCTATCTGCAGTCCAATGCCGGGCAGAACCTGGATCCCGATGCCTCTGTGCCAGTCTATCGTGAGGCCGATGCCCCCACCGATCCACATCCACGAGTCATCTTCATCCCTGGTGTGGGGATGTTCACTACCGGCAAGGATGCCTTGATGGCCGATGTCTCGGCTCAGCTCGCGCACCGCTCCATCGATGTCATGCATGGTGCCGAGTCTTGTGGTGGCTTTATCTCGCTCAGCGATGCCGAGAGTTACGCGGTGGAATACTGGCCGCTGGAACAGTACAAGCTCAAGCAGGCTCCGCCCGAACGGGAGTTTTCCCGCCAGGTCGTGCTGGTGACGGGGGCGGCGGGCGGCATTGGCTCGGCCATCTGTCGCCGCCTGGCACGAGATGGTGCACATATCGTAGCAACCGATATCGACCTGGCAGGCACCGAGCAACTGGCAGCCTACCTCAACCAGCAGTATGGCTTCGGACGGGCCGTCGCTGTGAAGATGGATGTGACCAGCGAAGAGAGCGTGTGTGCAGCCTTTGCGCAGGCGGCTCTGGCCTTTGGCGGCGTCGATAGCATCGTCAGTAACGCCGGCATAGCTTCCAGCGCACCAATCACGGAGACGAGTCTGGCGGAGTGGAACAGAAACTGGAATATCCTGGCCACCGGTTACTTCCTGGTGGCTCGTGAAGGCTTCCGGCTCTTGCAGGCGCAGGGACGAGGCGGCAATCTGGTCTTCGTCGCCAGCAAGAATGCGCTGGTGGCGGGCAAGAACGCGGCAGCGTACTCGACGGCCAAGGCAGCAGAGGCGCACCTGGCGCGCTGCCTGGCGGAAGAGGGTGGGCAATTCGGCATTCGCGTCAATACCGTCAATCCCGACGCTGTGCTGGCCGGGTCGCGCATCTGGGACAGTACGTGGCGAAAAGAGCGTGCCGCCACCTATGGCGTGGCACCTGACCAGTTGGAAGAGGTGTACCGCAAACGTACCACGCTGGGCGTCAATATCTTGCCGGAGGATATCGCCGAAGCGGTGGCCTTCTTTGCCTCACCGACGCGCTCTATCAAGAGCACGGGCAACATCCTCAATGTCGATGGTGGCGTCGCGGCGGCTTATCCACGCTAGGAAGGGATGTTGCTCATGTGTGTGCAAATGTTGCAAACTCCCGTAGGGGCGACCTTCAGTATCGCCCGCTACCGCCAGCGAAGCGCGGCGGCAGTCCTGGTCAATACATTTAGGCCAGTTGCTGCGCTCCTGGCCTCGGGCAACCATAAAGGATGCCCCTACAGGCTTCTCGATGACCCTGAAGGTCGCCATTACGGTATGCTGGCAGCGGGCGACCCTGAAGGTCACCCCTATGGAAGGTGGGGGCGATGAAGACACGCAATCTGGCGGCTGTTGATCTGGGGGCGAGCAGTGGGCGCGTGCTGCTGGCTCGCTTCGATGGACACAATCTTGAACTGCAAGAGGTGCATCGCTTCCCCAATCGGGCGGTGCTGTTGCGCGGGCATCGCTTCTGGAATATCTTGAGTCTGTGGGACGAGACGCTGATCGGGTTGCGTAAGGCTCGAAAGCTGGCGGGAACGCTGGACAGTATTGGTGTGGATACCTGGGGGGTCGATTATGGGCTGGTAGATACCTCCGGCTTTTTGCTTGGGCTGCCCTTCCAGTACCGCGACTCCCGCACCGATGGGGTGATGCAGCAGGTGTTTGCGCGCATCCCTCGCGAGCAGCTCTACCGGCGCACGGGTATTCAGTTGTTGCCTATCAACACGCTTTTCCAGTTGTACGCACACAAACAGCAACAGCCGGAAGTGCTGATCCATGCGCACCGGCTGCTCATGATCCCTGATCTACTGCATAGCTGGCTCTCTGGCTCGCTGGTAACGGAGCGCACCAATGCCACCACCACGCAATGCTGGGACCCGCGCGCTGGAGCATGGGCAGCGGATCTCCTTGAGCAGTTGGAGATTCCCACATCCATGCTGCCGCCGGTGGTCGAGGCAGGTACGGTGCTGGGTGAGGTCTTACCGGAGTGGCGAGAGGAGCTTGGCAATGCCCTGGTCATTGCGCCTGCCACCCACGACACCGGCTCGGCTATTGCTGCTACGCCAGCGAACCCGACTGGCAACTGGGGCTATATCAGTTCGGGTACCTGGTCGCTGGTCGGGGCAGAGCTTGGGCAACCGGTGATGACAGAGGCAGCCCTTGCCGCCAATTTCACCAACGAGGGCGGCGTCTTCGGTACCACACGCTTCCTCAAGAATATCATGGGACTCTGGCTTTTGCAGGAATGCCAGCGTCGTTGGGAGTATGAGGGCCGTAGCACGGACTATGAAACATTGCTGGCGGACGTGGACGCGGTTCCGGCGTTTGCCGCCCTGATTGATCCTGATGATGAGGGCTTCCTGGCCCCGGCGGATATGCCTGCCACTATCAACTCGTACCTGGTTGAGCTTGGACAGGCTCCTTTGCTGGCTCCGGCAGCCTTTGCGCGCTCCATTATGGAAAGCCTTGTGCTGCGCTATTGCCAGGTCTTTGAGCAGATGAGCGCGCTAACAGGTGATATAATGAACGAAGTACACGTCCTGGGTGGGGGCGCACGTAACAGCAGGCTCAATCAGTGGCTGTCAGATGCGCTGGCCGTACCGGTGATTGCCGGGCCATATGAGGCGACGGCGCTGGGCAACGCGCTGATGCAACTGGTGGGTCTGGGCGAACTGCAGACGCTGGAAGAGGTGCGCACCATCGCACGCAACGCGCCCACGCAGGTATTCTTGCCGCGAGAGGCTCAATTTGCCCGGTGGCAGGAAGCGGCACAACGCTACAGGGCGATTACCGGTGTCCGCGTTCATTGAAAGGAAGGGTTTGGCATGCGCGTGTCACTCTTCATCACCTGCTTCAACGATACCCTCTTTCCGAATGTTGGGATCGCCACGGTGCGCCTGTTGGAGCGGCTGGGTCACACGGTGGATTTCCCGGAGGCGCAGACCTGCTGCGGACAGATGCATTACAACACTGGTTATCAACGGGAAGCCTTACCACTGATCCGCCGCTTTGTGCAGATCTTTGGCGATGCCGAGGTGGTGGTGTCCCCTTCGGCCTCCTGCGTTGGCATGGTACGCGACCTCTATGCCCGTGCCGCCGAGTGGTTTGATGATCCGCAGTTGGCGGCGAATGTGGCCGCACTGGCTCCTCGCGTCTATGAACTGACCGAATTTCTCATATATAAGCTGGGTCAGGAGGATGTTGGAGCCTACTATCCTCACCGCGTGACCTATCACCCGACCTGCCACTCCCTGCGCTTTTTACATGTAGGCGATGCGCCTGTGCGCTTGCTCAGGGCCGTGCGTGGCATCGATTTTGTGGAACTGCCCGAGGCGCTGGAATGCTGCGGTTTCGGTGGCACCTTCGCCATCAAGAATGCCGATACCTCGCTGGCAATGCTCGGCGATAAGCTGCGCCACGTGTTGGATACGCGAGCCGAGATCTGCGTGGCGGCGGATAGCTCCTGCCTGATGCATATTGGAGGCGCGCTGCATCGCCAGCGCGCCGGAGTGCGCACTGCCCATATCGCCGAGATTCTGGCAGCTACCGAAGAGAGGAGTCAACCGTGAGTGTTCCCGGTGTTCCAAACGCTCAAGGCGTTCCAACTGTCCCTGCTGTTGCTAATAGACCCGCCAGGCGTCAGCGCCCGTTGCCCATGTTCCAGAAAGGAGCCAGGCAGGCGCTTGAAAATCCGCAGTTGAGACGCAACCTGTACAAGGCAACGCATACCATTCGCAACAAGCGGGCCGCAGTGGTGGGGGAAGTGCCTGACTGGCAGGAACTGCGTGAGGCGGGCCGGGCAATCAAAGAGCGGGTCTTGCGCCACCTGGATACGTATTTAATGGAACTGGAAGACTCTGTACAGCGAGCGGGTGGTCACGTCCACTGGGCGCGAGACGCCGGGGAGGCCAATGCCATCATCTCACGGATTGTGGCCAATTCCTTGCAGGCGTCCGCCTGGGGAGGACTTGAGGTCATCAAGGTGAAATCGCTGACGACCGATGAGATTCGGCTCAACGAGGCGCTGGCCGCTCAGGGCATTGAGGCCATTGAGACCGATCTGGCCGAACTGATTATCCAGCTGGCCGGTGAGCGTTCCTCGCATATCCTGGTGCCTGCCATTCATAAGAACCGTTCAGAGATTCGCGAACTGTTCTTGCACGAGTTGATTGAGCATGATCTGGTACCCGGCCTGCGAGAGCTGCTGGGAACCGAGGTGGATGAACTGTCCGATGAGCCGCGAGCCTTGACAGCGATAGCACGAGCCTACCTGCGCAGCAAGTTTCTTTCGGCGAAAGTGGCCATCAGTGGCGCGAACTTCGCGGTAGCCGAGTCGGGGACGGTCTGTGTCGTCGAATCGGAGGGCAACGGGCGTATGTGCGTGACCTTGCCGCCGGTCTTGATCTCCGTCATGGGCATCGAGAAGGTGATTCCAACGTGGCAGGACCTGGAGGTCTTTTTGCAATTGCTACCCCGCTCCTCCACTGGAGAGCGTATGAATCCCTATACCTCCCTCTGGACGGGCGTTTCTCAGGGAGATGGCCCGCAGGAGTTCCACCTCGTGCTGCTGGATAATGGACGCACGCAGGTGCTGGCTGATACGGTTGGTCGGCAGGCACTCAATTGCATTCGCTGCAGCGCCTGCTTAAATATCTGCCCGGTCTATGAGCGTACCGGGGGTCATGCCTACGCCTCGGTCTATCCTGGCCCGATTGGAGCGATCCTGACTCCGCAGTTGCTCGGTGTGGAAAATGCCAGCACGCTGCCCTACGCCTCTTCGCTCTGTGGGGCCTGCTACGAGGTTTGCCCGGTCAAAATCAACATTCCTGAAGTGCTGATTTACCTGCGCGGGCGCGTGGTGCAGCACAAGCAGAAGAGCGCGCTCGGTCGTCTGAGTCCTGAAGCGATGGCGATGAAACTGATGGCCCACATCTTTGCCGACCCGAAGCAGTACGAGGAAGCGCAACAACTCGCCCGGCTGGGACAGTTGCCATTTGTGCATAAGGGAGCGATCACCAGTCTCCCCGGTCCGCTGGGAGGTTGGACGGCTTTGCGCGATCTTGCCCCTGTTCCGCCCCAGAGCTTCCGTGAATGGTGGCGTTCGCAACAGGCTTCAGCAGAGCAAACGGAGCAGCCAGCGCAGGAGGAGCCATCATGAGTGCATCAGAGATGGGAAAAGATACGGCGCGTGAGGCAATCCTGCAAAGCATTCGTGCGGCACTACACGATGTTCCTGCCGACGAGCGGCCTGAGGATGCGGCTGTTGCACGCGACTATCGGCAGAGCGGGTCGGCGGCACGGGAAGAGGTGGTCGAGCAATTTATTGAGCGCGTTGCCGATTACAAGGTGCTTGTCCAACGGGTCGAGGAAGAGGGATTGTCGCAGGCTATCGCAACAGCTTGCACGGCGCGAGGTGTACAGCGCCTCGTCATTCCGGCGGATTTGCCCACTTCCTGGCGTCCCTCGCAGGTTGAGTTATTGTCAGACACCAACACCCTGAGCTATGAGCAACTGGACACAAGCGATGGCGTGCTCACAGGTTGCGCGCTGTCGATTGCTCAGACTGGCACGATTGTGCTCAATGGCGGAGCCTCTCAGGGGCGACGCGCCATCACGCTGCTGCCGGATTATCACCTGTGCGTCGTCTTTGAGAACCAGATCGTTGACCTCGTGCCGGAAGCCATCACCCACCTGCGCGACGCCGTTCTGGGGGAAAGACGCCCGATCACCTTCATCTCCGGCCCCTCGGCGACCAGCGACATCGAACTCAATCGTGTTGAGGGCGTGCATGGCCCGCGCACCCTGCATGTGCTTGTGGTAAAAAATGCTTGAGGAAAGACGTATTTAATCTATCGCTACCAGTCGCATTGCTCAGCGTAATGCGACTTTTGTGAGTATAACAGTGAGGGAAACTCTATGGAACAAGCATCTTCCCCCGGGTCATTCGATTCACCAGCGAGCCTTATCAACCTGGATACGGCCAGGCAGCGCTGCGGGGAGCAGAAAGTGAATCTGCTGATCGAACTGACACACACGGGCGATGCCCTCGCTGATGCCGTTATCAAGGAAATCGAAGTGCGTGGCCTGGAAGCAAGTCGTAAGCTTAACCTGGGCATCAGCCAGGGTCTCAAGATGGTGGAGGACCCTTCCCCTGCTGTTCGGGAGTTCCTTGAAGCAGCTGAGCGCCTTCCAGAGTGGGTAGACCCACAACGTTTGCAGCGGGGCAGTGAGGCATACCTGTCCATTGGCAACATCTGGATTATCTTCTCACTCGGACCGGGGTCGCTTACTCACACTTACAGTTCGCCCTCGATTGCCAGCATCCTCGTCAGAACCGGCAATCTCACCAGGATGGCTTTGCGCCGCCTCGCCGAAACGGGTAGCTGGAATATAGAGTCGGTGCTGCCGGATAGCCTGACAGTAGGTGCAAATGGCTACGTTCACAACTTGCAGGTACGGCTGCTGCATGCCCGTGTTCGCAATACGCTTCTCAAGCGGGGGTGGGATACACAGGCAACAGGCATCCCGATCAATCAGATGGAGATGACGCGCACCTGGCTGGACTTCACCTATGTCCCCTTCAACGCGCTGCAAAGATTCGGCATCACCTTTACTCGCGACGAACTTGCCGATCTGTACCACCTCTGGCAGTACATTGCCTACCTGCTCGGCATCGACGAGCGGCTCTACCGTGAAATTACAGAGCAGGAGCGCGCTCAGGAAATGCTCGCGCTGATTGATAGCACGATGGAAGGCGCGAACGAAGATTCAAAAGTATTGACTCAGGCCATGCTTGACGCGCTCACAACAGTCCTGCAGCCCATGCTCAAGCTGCCTGCTCCCATCACGTTTGATCTGGTGAGCGCACTCACCCGTCACCTGCACGGGGACCGGCTGGCTGATCAGCTTGGCATCAAGAGAACGTGGATAAGCAAGATTATGCCGCTGCTCACACTTGCCAATTGCCTGCAGCGCGCCTGGAACCGGCGCAGCCCTTCCGCACGCCAGCGTGCCATAGCGCGCACAGTGCAGATTTTCCAGCAGGATCTTGCGACAACTGGCGAGACGACGTATCAGCGTGACGCCGACAATCTCACTGTACCGCAGTTGCCCGAAACAGTTGATCCCCAGGCAACAAGCTGAAGTAGATGTATTCCCTAGGCGCTCATTTCATTGTGCGTACAGCCAATTGATCGGCCCGTGGCCCCGATGGCCGATCAATACGCCATGTGAGCGATACATCGGTGCCTACGGGGTGGTAGTGATCAGGCGCGCGCCGGGCTGGAGGGTGGTGTAGTTCCAGAACCAGAGCAGCAGGACGACCAGGCGATTGCGAAAGCCGATCAGGAAAAAGAGGTGCAGCACAAGCCACATGAACCACGCGACAATCCCGGCGAATTGCAGCTTGCCGATGGAGACAATGCCGTGAAGGCGTCCAATGGTCGCCATATTGCCTTTGTCGAAGTAATGAAAAGGCTTGCTATGTTCTTTTCCCTCCACACGATCGGCAATGACTGCGGCCACATACTCTCCCTGCTGGATGGCTACCGGTGCCACGCCCGGCAGTGGTTTCCCCTTCTGCTCAAAATGCGCGGTATCGCCAATCACAAAGATGTTGGGATGGCCGGGAACGCTCGCGTCGCTTGAGACGAGGACGCGACCGGCCCGGTCTGTTTCGACGCCCAGCCACGTTCCTGCCGGTGATGCTGCTACTCCGGCAGTCCAGATCACCGTTTTGGCGGGCAGTAGCTTGCCGTCGATGATGACCCCTTCACCTGTGACATTCTCAACGGGTGAATGTGTGCGCACTTCGACCCCCAGGTGGTTGAGCGCCTTCTTCGCTTTTACCGCTAACCGTTCGGGGAAGGCCAACAAGATACGCGGCAGGGCCTCGACCAGAATAATGCGAGCATCGGCAGGATTGACATGATGAAATTCGCCCTTCAGGCTTTGATGCGCCAGACCGGCAATGGCACCGGCCATCTCGACGCCGGTCGGTCCGGCACCAACCAGCACAAAGGTGAGCAGCGCCCGCCGTTTCTCTTCATCCGGCTCCTCCTCCGCCAGCTCAAAGGCCCGCAGAATCTGGCTGCGCAGTTCCGTCGCCTGCCGAATCGATTTGAGTCCCGGTGCGAATTGCGCCCATTCGTTGTGACCAAAGTAGCTATCATGCGCGCCCGTTGCCAGGATCAGATAGTCATAGGGTATTGAGTGATCGCCCATGAGGACGCGCTGCTGTTGCACATCTACGCCCGTGACCTCGCCCAGCAGCACTTCCGAATTCTTCTGCTTCCTCAAGACGTGGCGAATTGGAGCAGTGATATCCGCCGGCGATAGCGATGCGGTTGCCACCTGGTAGAGCAGGGGCTGGAACAGGTGATAATTGTTGCGGTCGATCACTGTCACCTGCACTGGTACATCCCTTAAAGCTCTTGCCGCCCGCAGTCCACCGAAGCCTGCCCCAACAATAACCACATGAGGCAGCGTTGTTGTTTCGAGAGAAGGGACTTGGTCGCCGCTTGCCGACAGAAGTGTGTTCTCACTATCAGTAGTTATAGTTTTCTCCGGTGTGTCTTTCATATAGCCATCATATTCCTGCTACTATATCCAACTTTTCCCTCAGTTTACCATGAAAAAGACCCTTTTGCATGTCATCCTGAGTGTAACTTCTCAAGCGTAATGCATGTCCAGGGGCATGCTGGCAAGCTTAAGCATGAATTCGTGGCAAAACTTCTGCGAGGTTGAGCGGGGAGTACTAAGCCAAACTCAATGGATGACATATATCTTCCTTCTCTAGTATATACCAGATTAGTCGTTAGGAACGAGCGCCTCCATATGTTCCTGGCAGTGCTCAATGACGCCTTTCGTGCGTTCATATACGTATTCGCCAGGTTGGAAGAAGTGTTCGTCCAGTCCCCGGAGTATCTCGATATCGCGCCGGAACGCCTTACGTAAGATGCTACTAATGGCATCCAGCGACTGATCTCCAATCATCGTGACAATTGTGGCGTTGATGGCATCATCCATAATGGCTTGCTGTGCTTCGTCGTCGTACTCCAGTGGTGGCATACCCGCAGCGATATGGGGAACACGCACCGTTGCCATCACTTCCCACCCTGCCAGATGGGCTACGATCTCACGCGGCCCCCATGCATCTCCTGTGCTGGTCAAGCCCCGTTGCTCTGCTTCAGCCGCAGCTACTATAAACTGCTCAAATGCGGCTGCTAGCTCCTGTAGGAGTTGTTCCTTTGACGTTGACGTAGCTGACATAGCTTTCTCCTCCGTTTGTGTAGCTCTTAGAGAGACTTACGAGTATGATGTTTCCTTTCAGTATACTCGCTCAATCGGTCAGTCTGCGTCCTGATTACGCAACATGGGAACTCTGCCTGATTTTTCCGATGGGGGCATATTCCTCCACTCGATGCAACTACTCGCGTATGATGGCGTGGCACAGCACATCCTGTTCGATGATGAGGAAAATGTTCCATTTTGCATTTACTGGCTGTGACTGTCATAATTAAGGTTGGAAGCACAAGATTAATTGCGGTAAGGAGAACAGGTGCAGTCATGGATCCTTTTGAGAGAATAGCCAGAAGCAAGCAAACTCCTCCTGTTGGAGATGTGACGCAGGGACGCAGCATTGCTTACTCACGCAGCGTCACACGACGGCTGATGGAGTTGATCGATGCGAACGCGCATGGGAATGTGCATGGTGGCGTGATTATGCGCATGGTCGATGAGGCTGCTGCCATCGTTGCTATCAAACATAGCCGTAATCCGCGTGTGGTGACGGCAAGGGTAGCGCGCTTTGATTTTCTGTCCCCGGCATATATCGGCAATGTGGTTTCTGTCGACTGCGAAATGCGCTACGTGGGGCGAACGAGCATGGAGGTGGGGGTCGAGGTCATGGCCGAAGACCTGGTAAGCGGCGAGGTGCGCCATATCGCCAGCAGCTATGTCATCTACGTTGCCTTAGACGAGAATCGCATACCAACGCCCGTCCCGCCGCTTGTCCCTGCCGATGATGAGGAGAAGGCGATCATCGAGCGGGCGCGTATTCATCGCGTGCACCGACAGAAGATAGATGAGGAGCTGAAGCAGTTAGACGAGTTACAATATTAAAGCCTTAATTAAGGAAGAGACAGCATGCAGAAATCGAGAGGATATCCTCTGGCATTCTCCACCCTGGCGTGTCCAGATTGGTCGTGGGAGCAGATTGTTCGGAAGGCCGTTGAGTACGGCTATCAGGGTATCGAACTACGCGGCGTTGAGGGTGAGATGGACCTGACAAAGGCTGCACCGTTTACAGATAGTCGGTTAGCGGACACAAAACGCGAGCTGAAGGAGCGTGGCCTGGCCATTCCCTGTCTGGATACCTCGTGTCACTTTGATCGGGTCAGTGCCCTTGATGCTAATATTGACGAGGGGAAGCGGCATATCGATCTGGCAATGGAGTTGGAAGCGCTTTATATCCGCGTATTTGGCGATCGCATTCCTGATACCCGGTCGCGGGGCGCAATTCTCGCACAGGTCATCGCCGGTCTGCAAGCCCTCGCTCTACATGCTGCAGGAACTGGCGTTCAGGTACTGCTCGAATCGCATGGTGATTTTGCGCAATTACAGAACCTGCTCCCGGTCATGCAGGCAGTTCAGCATCCTCTGGTTGGCGTGCTCTGGGATGTGCATCATCCGTACCGCTTTTTTGCTGAACCGCTGGCTGATACGTACGACAAGCTCAAGCGTTACGTCAAACATGTTCACCTGAAGGACTCGGTATCCACAGGTGACAAAGTCCAATACTGTCTGATGGGGCAAGGGGTTATTCCGCTCGATGAGGTGCTTCGACTCTTGCTCGATGGTGGATATGATGGCTGGATCTCCTTCGAGTGGGAGAAACGTTGGCATCCCGAAATCGAAGCACCCGAAGTGGCACTGCCCGATTTTGTTCGCGTTATGCGAGCAGCAGAGGGGCAACGCTTGTTATGAGCGGTCAGGAGGCTGTATAAAACTCGCCATCGTCTTCTGATATTGCTCAAGAAAATCGCTCCAGGGTTTCATATAGCTCTGGCTTGCCTGCATCGTTTTCTGATACTGTTCCAGTGCCTGCGCCCAGACCTTGAGATACGGGGAGCTAGCTTCCATCATCTTCTGGAATTGTTCAAGCGAATCCATCCAATCCTTCATGTAGGTTGCGCTGGCGGCCAGCGTCTTCTGAAATAGCTCCATTGATTGGAGCCAGTTTTTCTGGTACGATGTGCTTGTCTCCAGAGCCTTCTGAAATTGTTCCAGTGACTGTGACCACATCTGCTGATATTGTTCCTGGACGCTGCCAGTCCCTTGTTGCTTCTGATTGTCAGTAGTATCTGCCATAGAATGCCTCTCTATCTCAATTATTGAGTCAAGGTACCCGTAAGAGCCTGCCAGTCTGCCTGACTGGCAGGCTCTTACGGGTACCTTGACTGACTGAAGTGAACGCTTTACCGTTCCACGATCATCGCGACACCCTGTCCGCCACCGATACAGAGGGTGGCAAGGCCATAGTGAGCGTTGCGCCGTTGCATCTCGTAGAGCAGAGTCACCAGGATGCGAGCGCCGCTGGCCCCGATGGGATGACCGAGAGCGATGGCCCCGCCATTCACATTCAGTTTCTCAGGGGAGAAACGGAGTTCTTTGCCTATCGCGACCGACTGCGCAGCAAATGCCTCGTTGGCCTCGATCAGGTCAATGTCGTCTATCGTAAGGCCGGCCTTTTGCAGCGCCTTTCGGGTTGCAGGGATAGGTCCCAGGCCCATCACGCGGGGTTCGACACCGGCGGAGGCATAGCTTTTCACGGTTGCCAGCGGCTTCAGACCCAGCTCACTGGCTTTCTGCCGACTCATGATGATGAGCGCGGCACCACCATCGTTGAGGCCAGAAGAGTTGCCCGCCGTGACCATACCACTCTGCTTGAAGGCGGGGCGCAATCTGGCAAGGGCTTCCGCCGTGCTTTCGCGGGGCTGCTGATCGACCTCGAAAACGGTAGGGCCTTTTTTGCCTGGCACTTCTACCGGCACAATTTCGTCCTTGAACACTCCGGCTGCAATAGCGCGAGCTGCCCGTTGCTGGCTTTGCAAGGCAAACTCATCCAACTCTTGACGGGTTAAATTGCAGTCCGTACAGATATTTTCGGCGGTGATGCCCATGTGGATGCCCTCGAAAGCATCCTCCAGGCCATCCTTGATCATCTCATCCACCAGCTCGGCATTACCCATACGATAACCAAAGCGAGCCTGATTGACCAGATAGGGGGCGCGGCTCATGTTCTCCATGCCTCCGGCAACGATGATCTGGTTATCGCCCAGCTTGATAGCCTGAGTAGCAAGGGCGACGGCCTTCAGTCCGCTTCCACAGACTTTGTTGATTGTCATCGCGGGAACATCGACCGGTAATCCGGCATTGACAGCAGCCTGACGGGCGGGATTCTGTCCCAGGCCTGCCTGCAGCACGTTGCCCATGATTACCTCATCAACCTGTTCTGGCTGGAGGTCAGCCCGTTGCAAAGCTGCCCGAATACAAATCTCACCCAGCTTCACAGCCGGTACTTCCGCTAATCCGCCACCATAGGTGCCAATCGCAGTGCGCACTCCACTCACAATAACCGCATCCTGTAATTCGGCCATTGCCTCCGCTCCTTTGTCAGAAATTGCTGTTGTAACCATGAATTGACTGGAAAAGCTCTTTCTAAGATGCTATGCCAACGTTTGGCGCAGGAGAGACTTTTTCTCCCCGTTGAGATTGAGTCTCTCCTGCATCGTACTTACATGTAAGTATACGATATAGTCAGTTCTTTATGCATCCAGCGTGCTGATGTCGCCGGTCGGTTCGCCCAGCTCGCGCGCGCGCACGACACGGCGCATAATCTTACCTGAACGAGTTTTGGGCAGGCTGGGGACGAACTCCAGCTCATCTGGCGTGGCCAGGGGACCGACCATCGTCCGAACATGTCGTCTCAGTTCCTGTGCCAGCTCGTCCGAAGGCTCGGCAGTATTCTTCAGAATAACGAAGACCTTGACCCGTTCGCCTTTGATCTCGTCGGGCTTGCCAATAGCCGCTGCCTCTGCTACCATTGGATGACTGACCAGGGCCAATTCAATTTCCATCGAACCCAGGCGGTGACCACTGACTTTGATCACATCGTCAACGCGCCCCTGAATACGATAGTAGCCATCCTGGTCTTTTGTCGCGGCATCACCGGCAAAGTAGACGCCTTCGATCGTGTTCCAGTAGGTTTCGTAGCGGGCCGGGTCGCCATAGATGGTGCGCATCAGGCTCGGCCAGGGGTGGCGAACGATAAGGAAGCCACCTTTATCGGAACCGACCGGGTTGCCGCTCTTATCTACCACAGCAGCATCGATGGTTGGCAGCGGCCATGTAGCACTTCCCGGTTTGAGTGGCAGCATGATCGTCGGACTGATCATGATAGCACCCGTCTCGGTCTGCCACCACGTGTCCATGATGGGCAGTTGGCCGCGCCCGATATTCTGACGATACCAGATCCAGGCTTCAGGGTTAATCGGCTCGCCTACTGTGCCGAGCATGCGCAGGCTGGTGAGATCGTGTTTGGCGGGCCATTGCTCACCCAGGCGCATCAAGCTGCGAATGGCGGTTGGCGCTGTGTAGATGATCGTTACCTTGTATTTCTCAACAATTTCCCACCAGCGATCAGCGGCGGGATAGGTTGGAGTTCCCTCGAACATCACGCTGGTCACGCCATTTTGTAGCGGCCCATAGACGATATAGCTGTGGCCCGTCACCCAGCCGATGTCGGCGGTACACCAGTAGATATCGTCTGGCTTAATATCAAACACATATTTGGTCGTGGCGTAGGTGCCGACGGCGTAACCACCCTGTACATGGACAACGCCCTTGGGCTTGCCAGTACTGCCGCTCGTGTACAGGATGTAGAGCATGTCTTCACTGTCCATCTGCTCACAGGGAACCTCGGTATCTTCGGGAATATCCTGAACCAGATCGTGCCAGTAGACATCACGGCCCTGCTGCATTGGAACTTGCTCGCCCGTATTCTGCAGGACGACGACGTTTTTCACGGTAGGCGAATTGGCAGCTGCCTCGTCGACGATTTTCTTGAGGTCGATGAGCTTACCGCCTCGAATACTGCCATCGGCAGTGATAATGACGGACGCCTCGCAGTCGTTCATGCGCTCTGAGAGGGCAGTTGCGGCAAAGCCACCGAAAACGACGCTATGCACCGCGCCCAGGCGAGCGCAAGCCAGCAGCGCTATTGGCAATTCGGGAACCATCGGCATGTAGATGCCCACGCGATCGCCTTTCTTTATGCCGAGATTTTGCAGACCCTTCGCCAGCCGGTTGGTCATGACATAGAGGTCATGATAGGTGAGGGTGCGTGTCTTCTTGCCTGTATCGTCTTCCCAGTAGAAGGCCACTTTGTCACGCACAGGGGTGTCCATATGCCTGTCGAGACAGTTGTAGCAAATGTTCATTTTGCCGTCCACGTACCACTGGAAGAAGGGGTGGTTGGTCCACTGGAACGTCGTTTGCCAGGGTTGGAACCAGTGCAGTTCTTTGGCCTGATCGTTCCAGAACTCTTCACGGTGTTCCAGCGACCACTGGAAGAAGGCTTCGTAATTGTCTGGCTCGAAGCCTTTGGATTTCATGTAGGCTGTGATGTTCGCGTTGTTGACTTCTTGAGGGGTGGGCACGAAAAGACGGTTTTCGATCAGGACTGTGTCGGTGTTTTCGAAGCCGAGGTTGCTGCTCATAGTGCAAGCTACTCCTTCCTTCAACGTTGAAGATTGTTGCCATTAAGGCGATTACATGTAAATACCGCCATTGATGTTGAGGGTCTGACCGGTGATATAGTCACCATCCACGATGAGGTAGCGCACTCCTCGGGCGATTTCCCGGGGTGTGCCAACTCGACCGAGAGGGATCCTCTTGAGAATTGTCTCCTTCACCTTATCTGGAACTGAGGTGTACATGTCTGTCTCGATAAAGCCGGGGCAGATGGCATTCACAGTGACATTATAGCGAGCAAACTCCAATGCGGCGGTCTTGGTAAGGGCGATAATGCCACCTTTGGCTGCCGAGTAATTGGCCTGCCCGAAGTTGCCCATCTGTCCGACAAAGGAACTGATGTTGATGATCCGACCGCTTTTCTGCTGCATGAAATGGGGTTGCGCAGCTTTAAGGGTGTAGAAATAGCTGTTCAGGTCGACCTGTAGCACCTTGTTCCAGTCTTCCACGGTCAGGTTCTTCATTGTCCGGTCAATATTGATGCCCGCGTTATTGACCAGCACATCGATGCGGCCAAACTGGCGAACCGTTTCCTCGATCAGCCTGGCTGCCTGCGCCGCGTCAGAGACATCCGCCTGAATCGCTATGGCATGTGGCGACCCTTGTTCCTGGAGTTTCTGTACCAGTTCCTCCGCCTGTTCCCTGCTCTGAGAGTAGTTAACCACTACCTTTGCCTTGCCCTGCCCCAGTTCCTCCGCTATTGCGCGACCTATGCCTCTTCCCGCACCGGTGACAACTGTTACTGCGCCTTCAAGCGTTCCCATGAGAACACTTTCCTTTCTCCCCAGAGGGTTATTCCTGGCTTGTTTCTTTCTATAAAGGGGAAACTGAACGTGATTGTCTTTCTTTCACAGAGAGGTTTCTGATCAGGCATGCTCATCGAGCAGAAATACTTCCTGTTTGACCCCGACCGCAGGAATCGTACCGTCTCTGCTACGATTATGGAAATGGCATAGTCTTTACCTCCGTAGAGAAAACGAACGACGAGAAGACCGCAACTCATTGAGTTTCGCGTCTATCTATAGAGATACTGACACTCCCCGCTTAAAAGAGCGAGGGTTCTTCCTTCACTCAGACACCTTGCCCGCTCTGACCCTGTCAGAACGAGTAGCGGGTGTCTGTCCAGAAGCGTTGTGTACTCTCTGCGGAGTACCCGTTTCCGCATGCCCTGCGGTACGGTCTCGTGCTCTTGCCAGAATGTTAAGAGCAGCGTTGTGATCTCGGTCAAGTACCAATCCACAGCAAGAACAGATATGGGTTCGGACACTGAGGGCCTTCTTGATACGAGTTCCACAGACGCTACAATCTTGACTCGTGAATGCTGGCTCAACCGCTATGACGGGAATGTTATAGACATGCCCATAGTAGGTGAGCCACGACAGAAAACGGCCCCATGAGGCATCACTGATGCTCTTGGAGAGCTTGTGGTTCTTCACGAGGTTGCGTATCTGAAGGTGTTCATAAGCAAACTGGCAGTAGTAGCCATCTGCTCTTCTGATGATGCGAACACGCTTGATTTGTTTGACAGGGAACGCTTCGATGCATTGCTTCTTGTTGCCCACGAGTCGGAGCCTGCCAATTTCACAGCCATCGGTGAAACTGATGTGCCTGCCGTCCGGTTCCAGCTTCCAACCCGTTTGTTTGTATTCCACCGATCGATTATCGTGCTGGAAACGAGGATAGCCCTTCTTCCCTGGTTTGTGGTTTTTGCAATTATCATAGAAGCGGGAAATAGCGGACCATGCTCGATCTGCCGCCGCTTGACGAGCCTGAGAATTGAGAGAGGAGACAAAGGGAAAACGCTGGGCAAGCACCGCACAATAGCACTGCAAATCGTTCT
Organism: uncultured Chloroflexia bacterium; assembly: GCA_963736995.1. Taxonomy (GTDB): domain Bacteria; phylum Chloroflexota; class Ktedonobacteria; order Ktedonobacterales; family Ktedonobacteraceae; genus CADDYT01. The sequence continues at coordinate 216,555 of CAVTRB010000001.1, read as the reverse complement.
TGCTTACCCCACGGGTACTCATCCATAAGGAGAGGCACTTATTGCGGATAAACTGTGTGATGCGTATCGCCCCATCGATCGCGGCATATTGGGCCTTGTTTGCTGCCAACTTGTACTCGTAGATCAACATCAGGACTTGCCCTTTCTTGTTGCTCCTGCTCTATTGATTATGCCACAAGAAGTGGTATATAGCAAGCAGGAACATTCCTTATGGCGAGTGAGCGTTAGACTTTACACCGCTCATTGCGAGAAACTATAATAGAATTCTAGAAGTGCAGAACGCCATATTTGTTTGGATGTGACGGCTCGGATTAATTTCTAGAGTTGAGAAGCTGTACTGGAAGCGAGGATGGTTGATAGCGAAAGGAATAACTACTATGGCAGTTGAACAGAGTCCGCTTGAGGCATGGAACAAGCTGGTTGAGAATACCCGGAATGCGCAGAGTACATCACCCCGGACGAAGGATGTTGAGCAGGCCCTTGAGAAGATGGATGACTCCTGGCTCAAGTTAGTAGATCAACTCTGGCAGCTTCATCCCTATCGTCAATTACTGCCTGTTGATCCGGGTGAGACAGTTCTGTCCTTACAGCGCGTCTGGCTCGATACCATGCTTCATCCTGAGCGTGCCTGGAGCAACTACGTAGATTTTGTCCAGCGCTACAATCAATTGATGGTGGCAACAACGCAGCGGCTCATGGGGGCCACACAGGAACCGGAGCCGGTCATCAAGCCGGAAAAGGGAGATAAGCGTTTCAGCGCGCCCGCCTGGACGGAAAATCCCGTCTTTGACGTGCTCAAACAAACGTATTTGCTGGTTGCCACGACCTTGCTCAAGATGGCTTCGGATGTGGAGGACCTGGACGAGCATCAAAAGCGCAAAATGCTGTTTTACGTGCGTCAATTCCTGGATGCCATCAGCCCGACCAACTTTGCTTTCACCAATCCACAGGTGCTGGAGGAGGTTATTCGTACCGGGGGCGAAAATCTGGTCAAAGGGACGGAGAATCTCCTGCGCGATATTAAAGAGGGGCAGATTAAGATGACCGATACCGGAGCCTTCCAGCCCGGTCGGAACCTGGCCATCACGCCGGGACAGGTCATCTATCGCAACAGGCTGATCGAGCTGATCCAGTATACCCCTACCACGGAGCAGGTCTATTCCATCCCTTTGCTCTTCATCCCCCCCTGGATTAATAAGTATTACATTCTCGACATGCAGCCGCAGAATAGCCTGATCAAGTTCCTGGTCGATAATGGCTTTACCGTCTTCGTCATCAGTTGGAAGAACCCCGATCCCTCGATGGAAGATACCGGCTTCGAGGATTACCTGAAGCTGGGGCCGCTCGAGGCCATTGGGGTCATCAGGGCAATTACTAACTCGGCAAAGGTGAATGTGATCGGCTATTGTATTGGTGGCACCCTACTCTCGATGGTGCTGCCTTATCTGAAGGCCAAAGGCGATGAGACGGTCAACGCTGCCAGCTTCTTCGTCTCCCTGCAAGATTTTAACGAGGTAGGTGAGACCTCGGTCTTCATTGACGAGCCGCAGTTGAACTATATCGAGGCGCAGATGATGGAGCGCGGCTATCTGGATGCCCGTTCGATGGCCTCGATGTTCAACATGCTTCGTGCTAACGACCTGATCTGGAGCAACGTTGTCAACAATTACCTGCTGGGCAAAGAGCCGCCAGCCTTTGATCTGCTCTACTGGAACAACGATGGCACGCGCATGACTCGCGCTGCCCACTCCTTCTACCTGCGCAACACCTATCTGGAAAACAACCTGATCAAACCCGGCAAGCTTATCATTGATGGTGTTCCCATCGACCTGAAGCAGATTCAGCAAGATGTCTACGCCGTCGGGGCCATCCAGGACCATATCGTTCCCTGGCAGTCTGCCTGGCGCATCACGCAGCTTGCCGGAGGACATTCCGAGTTTGTGCTGGCTGCCAGTGGCCATATTGCCGGTATCATCAACCCACCGAGCAAAGGTCGCGGCTACTGGACCAATGATAAGCCTGTCAGCAGTGCGCAGGAATGGCTTGAGACGGCGGTGCATAATGATGGCAGCTGGTGGAACAACTGGTTGGAGTGGCTCAAACCGCGCTCTGGTGAGCAGGTTAAGCCGCCAGCGATGGGCAGCGAAGCCCATCCACCAATTACTCCTGCCCCTGGTACATATGTGCTGGAAAAGTAATAACTATGCCAGGAAAAAGGCCCTGCCATGTCATTCTTCGCGAAGAATGACATGGCAGGGCCTTTTTCCTGGCATTCCTGATTATCGATTGTACGAGACGGTATCGCCCAGTATTTCGTCGATGCGTGCGAGCAGATCATCTTCCAGCGTGATCTCGCTCGCCTTCGCGTTTTCTTCTACCTGCTGCGGGCGTGAGGCTCCGATGATGGCTGCGCTGACAATTTGCTTGCGTAGCACCCAGGCAAGGGCCATTTGCGGCAGCGAGTAACCAGCCTCTTGCGCCAGCTTTTGCAGGTGCTGGACGGCGGTCAGCGTCCGATCATTCATCTTGTTTGTCATAAACATGTTTGTCTGGGAATTAGCGGCGCGTGTTCCCTGGGGCGGTGGCTGGCCTGGTTTGTATTTCCCTGTCAGGATGCCCTCTGCGAGCGGCGAGAAGACAACCTGGCCGATACCCTCACGCTCGCACAGTGGGAAGACTTCCTGTTCCACGTAACGATCAAGCATGTTATAGATGGGCTGGTTTGAGGCAATTCTGTCCAGATTGTACTCGCGGGCGAGGTAGAGGGCATCGGAAATCTCTACCGCCGACCACTCCGATACGCCGGTATAGAGCACTTTGCCCTGCGAGACAAGGTCGTCGAGCGCGCGCAGCGTCTCTTCCAGAGGGACATCTGGATCATAGCGATGGCACTGGTAGAGGTCTATGTAGTCGGTTCCCAGGCGGCGCAGGCTGGCATTGCACTGTTCAATAATGTGTTTGCGCGACAGCCCGTGCTGGTTTGGTCCCTCTCCCATCGGAAAGAAGACTTTCGTTGCCAGCACATATGTATCACGCGGATAATCCTTCAAAGCGCGTCCCACAACCTGCTCGGCTGCCCCACGGTTGTAGGCGTTCGCCGTATCAAAGAAGATGATGCCGAGGTCGTAGGCGGTATGAATACATTGAATCGCAGTTTCTTCTTCAACGGAACCTCCGAAGGTGAGCCAGCTACCGAGCGCAATCGTGCTGACCTTCATTCCGGCGCGTCCCAATCGTCTGTACTCCATGATGTAATTCACTCGCTTTCTTTGCTGATAGGTTTGACGTTTCTATATCAGTTACTACACGCCAGGACAAAGGAATAAGGGTACTGATCGACGATTGGGAAAGCACTTTTACCTGTCATTCTACGTGCATGTCATCCTGAACAGAGGTACTGTTAGCGAACTCAGCGGAGTTACTGCTCAGCGCCTACGGCGCTTCGTCACAGTTTTAGAACGGACTGGCTCGCTGGGCGGCATTGACGCCCAGCGAGCCAGTCCGTTCTAAAGAGAAACGAGCCGATACGCGGCGAGGAGTCAAAGCCGAGTGTTCGCCAGCGATATTGAGCGAAAGATGGCATGTGGGCTTGTTTTCACAGTACCATGGCTTCCTTATCTGAATGCGCGAATGACCGGGAAGGGACGAAGGTTTGCAGATCGAGCAGGTGTTCGGAAAATGGTGAGGGCAGGCGCACTTTGCCCTCTTCAACCTCGCCGGTGAGCAGCGCTTCGACTAACAGGGCGGTGATGGGGGCGTGCATCAGGCCATGTCCAGAGAAGCCAACAGCATGTACTAAATTCTCCAGATTGCTGTCAAAACCTATCAGGGGATTGGCGTCCGGTGTCGTGCCATAAAAGCCACTGCTGGTGGCTGTTAAGCCACCAGCTTCGGCCAGCAGTGGAGCAAAGTCCATCATCTGTTCAAGAATGGCGTATCCATAGTTATCGATGCCATGCTGGCAGTTAAAGGGGGGATCGATGCGGTCCTGATCCTCATCGCGAAAATCGAACTCAGGCCCGGTCTCATGCGCCCATGCCAGCAACAGGAGGTCGGCTTCAGGGCGAGAATGCGCACCGCGACCACTGCCGACGCCGTAGATCGTCATTGGTAAATTATGCCACGCCTCGCTACTCATGATCTGTCTTGCGGGTTTCATAAAATAGTGGTAGCGTTTGAGGGGGGCAACGGGTAGGGGCATAGCGCCAATACGCCGACTGACCCGTGCAGCCCAGGCATTAGTCGCGTTGACAAACCAGTCGGCTTCGATGGTGCCTTTTGTCGTCTCAAGCGAGACAATGCGTCCATTACGCAGAGTTGCGCCAATGACCTCGGTATCCTGCATGATGGTGACGCCCAGTTCCCGCGCCCGGCGAAACCCTTCCATATAGATCATCTGAGGATAGAGAAAGCCATCGGTTGGCCCCCACGTGGCTCCGATCAGGCGGTCAGGCTCGATATGGGGCCAGTTGCTCTGCACCTGCTGTGGTGTCAGCATTTCGACTGGTTCGCCAAGTTGTTGTTGCATTGCCACATTGCGTTGGGTCAACTGCCAGATATGCGCTGCCTCTTTTCTGCGGCCCTCATTCCAGACCGGCGCTGCCTGCTCGGGGTCTTCGTACAAAAAGAGGTAGCCGTTTTGCCTGAAAACTGGCTGCCTGTTCTCAGCGGGCGTGACCAGCATTTCGTGAAACTGCCTGTACCACCATTTGGAATACTGCATGCCGATCACCGTCTCTTCAACGCTGAACTGGGCGCGAATGCCCGCTGCCGAGCGGCTGGATGACCCATTGCCAATCTTCGCCTTCTCAATCACTGTAACGCGAAAGCCCCGTTCAGCTAACCGAACCGCCGTTAGAGCGCCCGAAGCGCCTCCACCGATCAAAACGATATGCTCTGCAAACCGTGTAGAGGAGAATGTATCAGTCACACTATACTCCTATCAAGGTAAAGGCCCTTTAGTCCACGTCAAAGACCACTTTCCCGCTGACCTGCCTGTTTTGTAGGGCTTTCACGGCTTGCTCTACATTGCGCCAGCTTACCTCCATACCGATCTCAGGCGTAAGTCTGCCGGTGGCAACCAGTGAGACGAGGGATTGAAGGTCTTCTCCCATAGAAGGGGTTGTGCCAGACTCGTAGACAAAAAAGCCGATGATGTGTGCCATAGCGTGTCCGGAAAAGCTGGGGAAACTGATAGTCGTTTCCTGGCGGGAAGAATTGCCGAATACCACGACTGTGCCACGTGGGGCAACTTTGCTGATTGCTCCCGACAGCGAGGCTCCTCCGACTGACTCTAAAATCACATCAAACAGGCCTTCCGCATCCTGGATGTTCGTGACAACAGCCATTGCTCCAAGCTTGCTGACAGTGGCAACATGGTCAGGCTTTCCAACTACTCCTGTGACCTGAGCACCGGCCACTTTAGCCAACTGCACGGCAAATTGGCCGACTCCGCCTGAAGCTCCTGTGATGAGCACTCTTTTTCCCAGCAGAAAGCCTCCCTGGCGCAAGGCCCGCAGGGCCGTCAACCCGGCGACGGGAAGTGGTGCTGCGCTGGCAAAGCTGACGGTGTCCGGTAAGGTTGCCATACGTGATGTTTGTGCCGCTACTCGCTGCGCCCAGCCGCCGCTATCCACCAGGGCAACAACTCGTGTTCCTGACTGTGGCCCACTGCCATCTGCCGCCGCCTGAACGACCACTCCCGCTACATCCTGCCCGGGACGCCATCCTTCAGGTCTGGTGGTGATCAATGTCAGTTCGCCACGGTTCAAGGAAAATGCATGAACCTCTACAATTGCTTCGTCAGGAGCCGGTTTCGGTTCGGGAACTTCGCGCAATTCAACCGGCCTGGAGGCCGAGCCAGTATTCACAAGTGCAAGCATTATCTTTCTCCCTTTTTTCTGTTTTTTTGCTACAAGTTAGCTATCGAGCGAGGTGGAGCGCTGTTTCTTGAGCTGGCCAACGCGGCGCTTGGTTTCAAGGCGGCGCAGGCGGTTTGCTCTGGTAGGGCGTGTAGGCTTGCGTGGTGGCAGCGTGCGCTGCTGCTCTTGCAGGCGTCTTGCCAGGCGCTCGAAAGCCATTTCGCGATTGGCTGCCTGCGAGCGCCGCTCCGTCGCCGTGACGGTGATGCCGCTTGGCCGGTGGACGAGTCGAACGCCGGTCTCGACCTTGTTGCGGTGCTGACCGCCCGGCCCGCTGGCTATGAAAAATTCCACATCGCTATCTCGCTCCAGTGAAGCGCGATCGGTTGGATAGCTGGTCATCGTTTTTCCACCCTGACATTGACTGCTCCGGCAGGCCGCAGCGTCAGGTTATGAACGGGGTCTACTTTCATGGTCTGACCGGGAAGCAGGGAAAAGCTTACACGCTGGGCGAGGACGGCAAGCAGCAGGTGGCCTTCCATTAAGGCCAGGTGCATGCCGATGCAGATGCGCGGTCCCGCGCCGAAAGGCATATATGCATAGCGTGGCAGCAGCTTCTCCCGTTCAGGGGTGAAGCGTTCAGGATCAAACCGCTCCGGTTGTGGGAAGTACTCCTCGCGACGATGCAGCGTATAGGGAGCGAGCATGACAACCCAGTTTTTTCGCACAAGATAGCCGCCGATCACAACATCTTTCAAGGCACGGCGCGAGAAGCCGTAGGCCGGCGGGTAGAGGCGCATTGACTCCTTGAGAACCTGCAAGCAGTAGGGCAGGCGCGCCAGATCGGCGTAAGTAGGTGTGCGTCCCTGCAAGACGCTATCGACTTCCTGCCGCACCTTTTCATAGATTTCCTGATGCTGACAGAGCAGGTACCAGGCCCAGGTGAGGGCAGTTGCGGTCGTCTCATGGCCAGCGCCGAAGAGGGTCAGGCACTCAGCCATTACCTGCTCGTCGCTCATGGGATGGCCCTCGTCGTCTCTGGCCTCCAGCAGGATGCTCAGGAAGTCGTTGCGTTCCATCGGCCTGGCACGCCGTTCGTCGATAAAACTTTGAATGCGCTTGCGCAGCAGCCCGGTAGCTTTGTGCGTGCGGCTGTTGCGCGGTGTTGGCCAGGTGTACGGAGGTGCCAGCAACGTCGAAAGGTTATGCGAGACGTACTCCAGGGTGATGCTCATGGCCGCGCCCAGCTCGTCGGCTTCACTGAACACGTCAGCGTCGAAGAGGGCTTTGCCGATAATGCTCATAGTCAGGTTCGTCATTTGCTGGTTGATGTTGATAATGCTGCCATTAGCCCAGGTTTGCTGGATTTGCTCACCGTAATGACCGATGATATCCGCGTAGCTGGTGATATGGCGCGGCTGGAAGGGTGGGGCCATAATCTTGCGCTGGCGGCGATGGAACTCTCCTTCGCTGCTGAAAATGCCATCGCCGATAGCCGGACGAAAGGTATTGTGGATGGCTATCCCTTTATCGAAATCGTAGGCGTGTTCAACCAGAATGCTCTGAACATGCTCCGGCCTGTTGAACAGAATGACCGGAAACGGCCCGAAACGCATGCCGCAGACATCTCCTTCGTGTGCCATACGTTCCATAAAGCCCAGCCGATCATGATTAAAGTCCTGTATATTTCCGATGAGTGGATACCCGCCGGTAAAATGAAACGTTTTGTGGCGGGGAGAAATGGTTTTCGCCTGTGTTGCCACGATAAACTCCTCTAAAACTTAGCCATGCCCATATACTATCTTTCCTTTTCATTGTACCACAGGCTGTAGGGGAGATGCTTTGTGCTCGCCCGTGAGAGGCTGCTTGAACCCATCAACAGCGGGCGAGCACAGGGCATCGCCCCTATAGCATCCTCTTTCCCTCGCAAGGACTGAGAACCGCCCATTACACAAAGTGAGGGGATTAGCCGATATCTATAGAAAGGATAGGTATACTGCTCTTAGAGTAGTACTGGAAGGATTGTTAGTTGGCAGCATGGCACAACTATGTTACAATGAGGGAGATGATCTCTTCCTGGAGAACCAGTAACCAGTACGTTGTGTAAGGCAGCCTTGAAATGATGGGAACCGATGAAAAAAGTATTGGTTATCGATGACAACCCGACGATCGTTGAATTGATTAAATACGCGGTTAACCTGCACGGGGCCTACCATGTGGTCGTTGCTTACGATGGCGTGCAGGGGTTGGAGCGTGTCTATGAAGAGCGACCTGATTGCGTGATTATCGACGTGAAAATGCCGCGCATGGATGGCTACCAGCTTGTGCGCTGCCTGCGAGGCGATCCACGAACGATGGATACCCCGATGATTATTCTCAGCGCCATGACCCGCGAGGAGGATCAGATGACGGGGATGCTTTCAGGTGTGGACGAGTACCTGACAAAGCCATTCAAGCCAAGCGCGCTTAATGCTGCCATTGAGCGGGTTCTGCGTCTGACTCCCGATGACCGTCAGCGCCGGATGGATCAACTGGTGCAGAGTCTGGCCGATGGAGAATAGGCCTGCTGCCCGGTGAGGACTGGTTTGTGGGACGTGGGAGAGGCCAGAGGGGATGACTGACAATGGCGCATGAACCACGGGAATTGCACAGATTACACATTCTCTTAGTAGATGCCGATCAGAGCATATGCGAACGGCTGCAACAATTTCTTGCCGACGGTTGTGAGGTTATCTGTGCGTCTTCCCTCCCCGCGGCGAAAACCTACCTTGAGACGTACCTTCCCGATATCTTGATCACCGAGGTATTACTCTCTCCAGAAAGCGGACTGGATTTGTGCCGCTTTATCCGACGACAACCCTTGCTGCGTCACCTTCCCATCATGCTGCTTACCTCACAGGCGGCATTGCAGGACAAAATTGCGGGCTTTGATGCGGGCGCTGATGATTACGTGGTGAAACCATTTGATGCTCGTCATTTGCTGGCGCGCATTCGTCTGCTGTCGCGTATCAAGCGCATTGAACAGAGCGAAAATGCGTAGATGTAATGAAAGAACTGCGGAGGCAAGCTCATGGCCCTGCTAACCACGGAGCGTGGTTAGCAGGGCCATGAGCTTGCCTCCGCAGTTCTTTCCCTATCCTATCCTGGGAAGTGGCAGGCCGCGTAGTGGTGCGGCTTCTTCTCTTCCAGGGGTGGAATGACCTCGCGGCAGATCGCCTGAGCCTTCCAGCAACGTGGGTTGAAATTGCAGCCACTGGGAGGGTTGACGGGACTTGGCACATCACCTTCGAGGATGATACGCCTGCGTTTGGCCTCGATCTCTGGATTGGGGACAGGGATAGCCGAAAGCAGCGCCTGCGTGTACGGGTGCAAGGGCAGCTCATAGAGTTCTTCGCTATCCGCCAGTTCTGCGACGCGCCCCAGGTACATAACTGCTACGCGGTCGCTGATATGCTTCACAACGGAAAGGTTGTGTGCGACGAACAGGTAAGTCAGACCGAACTGTCCCTGCAAGTCCTTTAAGAGGTTGAGTACCTGCGCCTGAATCGAGACGTCGAGCGCAGAGACCGGCTCGTCGGCAACGATGAAGGATGGATTCAAGGCGAGGGCGCGAGCAATACCGATACGCTGGCGCTGGCCACCGCTAAACTCGTGTGCGAAACGGTTGACGAAGAAGGGATTGAGGCCCACTACCTGGAGCAGGTGTGCGACCTGGTCGCTGATCTCTTTCTGGTTCCCGTGCTTGAAATTGATCAGTGGTTCGGCAACGATCTGTCCAATGGTGTAGCGCGGATCAAGCGAACCGTAAGGGTCCTGGAAGACCATCTGCATGTCCGCACGCATCTTGCGCACTTCATTGGACGAAAGCTTCGTCAGTTCGACTCCGTTCAGCTTGACGCTGCCTGCTGTGGGTTTGATGAGTTGCAGGATAGCGCGGCCCGTTGTTGATTTACCGCAACCGCTTTCTCCTACCAGTCCGAGCGTCTCGCCGTGGTTGACGAACAGGTCTACGCCGTCGACCGCTTTGACCTGGGCAACAGTCCGCCCCAGGATGCCCCCCTTCACGGGGAAATGGACTTTGAGACCTTTGACGTCGACCAGGGTAGTTCCTGTTTCCCGCGTCTGAGGTGTTGTTGTGACTTCTTGTGCCATATTTCTTTCCCCTTTAATCCGGGTAGAAGCAGGCCGCGACCTGCTCACCACGTCCTACAGGTTGAAGTTCGGGGCGTTCGCGACGGCAGCGTTCCTGCACTTTGGGGCAGCGAGGCGTATATGGACAACCTGGAGGTGGGTTGGTCAGATCGGGTGGCTGCCCCATAATCGGTGTCAATCTGGCTCCCCGTTTTTCATCCAGGCGTGGAATAGAATGGAGCAGACCAACGGTATAAGGATGGGCCGGTGTCTCAAAAATCTGCTTGACGGGAGCCGATTCCACGATGTGGCCCGCGTACATCACATTGACGTGCTCGCAGGTACCCGCGACTACACCCAGGTCGTGCGTAATGAGCATAACCGCCGTACCGAACTCTTTTGAGAGGCCCTTCATCAGTTCGAGAATCTGGGCTTGAATGGTGACATCAAGTGCGGTGGTTGGTTCGTCGGCAATGAGCAACTGGGGGTTGCAAGCCAGGGCAATAGCGATCATTACGCGCTGGCGCATGCCGCCACTAAACTCGTGAGGATAGTTCTTGGCACGCCGTCTGGCATCGGGAATGCGGACCAGATCAAGCATTTCTACGGCGCGTTTCCATGCCTGGTCGTTGTTCACATCCTTGCGGTGGCGCTTGACCGTCTCCGCAATCTGATAGCCGACGGTAAAGACCGGATTGAGCGAGGTCATCGGGTCCTGGAAGATCATAGAGATCTTGCTGCCGCGCAGGTTAGTCAGTTCATCCTGGCTCTTTTCTAGAATATTCTCGCCGTTGAAAAGGATCTCTCCATCAACGATTTTACCAGGGGGGGTGGCAACGAGGCGCATCACAGAGAGAGCGGTCACGCTTTTCCCACAGCCGCTTTCTCCCACCACCCCCAGTGTTTCACCCGGCTTAATGGTAAATGAGACATCGTTCACAGATTTGACGACACCGCCACGGGTGAAAAAGAAGGTTTTCAGATTATTTACTTCCAGCAGATTTTCTGCCATTTTCTCCCTCCGCTCACTAATCTTTGGAACGTGGGTTGAAGGCATCGTTCAAGCCATCACCCAGGAATGAGAAGGCCAATACGATAATGGCCAGCACAATGGAGGGGAGCAAGACCTCCCAGGGATTGCTGTCGATCATAGCCTGACCATTGACAATCATGAGGCCAATGCTGGAGCCGGGAGGTTGTACGCCCAGACCAAGCAGGCTGATACCAGCCTCACCGATGATCGTATTGGAAATGTCCAGAGTGGAAGCTACAATCACAATGCTCAAGAGGTTGGGAACGATATGTCGCAAGATGATCTGCGTGTTGGTTGTACCGGAGGTACGAGCCGCTTCGACAAACTGCTGCTCTTTCAATTGTAGCGTCTGGCCACGCACGAAGCGGGCCATCAGCGGCCATGCAACGAAGGCCAGGGCGATTGACACCAGTATGAGGCGCGCATTCCCGTTTGCTCCAATAATGGGGATTTTGCTGAATACAATGTCCGCCTGGCCACCAAAGATACCGGTAAGCAGGATGACGAACAGCAGGCCGGGGAACGCGAACACAATATCGGTCACACGCGCTAAAATCTGGTCAATCCATCCTCCATAGTAACCGGCAAGCACACCTACCATCACACCCAGAACGATATCTACAATCTCGACCAGCACCGCAACCGTCAGCGAGATGAGCACGCCCTGCATCAAACGGGCCAGCATATCACGTCCAAGGGAATCAGTGCCGAGCCAGTACATACCCGAGATAAATTGGTCCTGGTTGCCGAGTTCATCCCAGTAGGGATTGTGATATTTATTCGGGCCAATCACTCCATTGGTCGGGCTAGTATAGGCTCCTCCAATATGCTGGTAGATCGTCGGGCCAACAATCGCGAGGAGAACGAAGAATAGAATCACGCCGACGCTCGCCATCGCTCTCTTATCACGCCAGAGCCGCTGGAATGATTCCTGCAAGGGAGTTGGTGATTTTTTCTGCGGACCCTTTCCACCCTCGGTTGCGATGGCAGGAGGCGTTACAACTGTTTCCACATTGTCTTGCGGTTTGGTTAATTCGACAATCTCCCCAGGTGAGACGCTTGAGTCGGGAAACATCACTCCCGAAGAGGACAGATCGGTGTTTTTATCTTTCGTATCCATCTTGTACCTGCCTCCCTGCTATTGAATCTTAATGCGTGGATCGGCTACCGAATAGAAAATATCCGCCAGCATATTACCGAGTACGACGCCTACTGCCAGCAGGACCACCGTTGCCTGTATAACTGGATAGTCGCGGTCTCCAATCGATTGTATCGTCTCATAACCGATACCTGGAATGTTGAAGAGGTTCTCGATGAAGAATGCTCCGGTGACCAGCAGACCGAGCAGAAGGCCGACAACCGTCAGCAGGGGAATCAAGGCATTGCGCAGCGCGTGTCGATAGACCACCACTTGCTCTTTCAATCCCTTCGCGCGTGCGGTACGCACATAGTCCTGACGCAGGACTTCCAGCATGCTGGCGCGAGAGAGGCGTGCAATGTAGGCGATACCACCTGCCGCGAAGACGATAATCGGCACGATTTTGTAGGAGAGGTCCGCCGGTGAATACTGCCAGGGCGCTCCCCAGTTCGAGACCGGCCAGCTCGCCCCGGTATGCTGGTCGAACCAGACGATAAGCACCTGTGCGAAGACTCCCAGTACGAAGACCGGGATAGAGTACAGGACCAGGATGATCCCCATATTGGTCGTATCGATCCAGGAATTGGCCTTCAGTGCTGATAGGATCCCCAGAGGTATGCCAATACCTACCTGCAAAATCAGCGCCCAGAATGCTAGCTCCGCTGAGACCGGTACGCCACCTTTGAGGATGTCCATTACCGAACGATTCGGATACTTGAACGAGTACCCGAAATTAAAGTGGAACATATTCACTAAGAAGTTGAAATACTGCTGGTACCAGGGTAAATCCAGACCATAGGCATGCCGGAGTTGGTTATAGAGAACCAGATTGAAATGCTCTCCAAGCATGTCTCGGATGGGGTTTCCTGGCGCGTTAAGCCCCAGGACGAACGTGATAAAGGTTACACCGATCACTACAAATATCAGCCCGATGAACCTTTTGATCAGAAACTGAACCATAATTTCGCCCCCTACTCCCTCGTCGAGGTTACAATTGTGTAGAGTAAGGCCAGACAGGCCCCTTGCTCTACGGGTTAGCCCTAACGCCTTGTCTGTAATCCAACACGCTATCTATGAAGTGGCACATGTTCATAGATACTTTGACAGGTACGGATAGTGAGCATTACATAACCTGATTTAAAAGTATTGTAATTGACACTACTCCAAAAAGTCAAGTTAGCTGACCTCGAAATTTCTGGCTTACATTGTATATTACTACGCCTATTCTTCCTGATATATCACGTCCCGACGCATTGAACCTATGGTTCGCGCAAAAAAGGGGAACGATCAATTGATTGATCGTTCCCCCCATCTCCTGTTCCTCATGCAAAGTAACGAGTTCTAAGCGATGCGCTAGACGCACACCCTCAACTCATTCCTTAATGCGAGGCGATGAAGATGTTGCCCCAGTCGTTGGGTGGAATCAAGTCCTGCGGGTTGAAGGTCAACCCCTGGACGAAGGGCTTGAGCACGGTGGGACTGGTGACCTGTTCCATAGGCAGCCAGGCCACATCGTTGACCAACTGCTGCTGGGCCTGATTGTACTGCTGGAGGCGAGACGCCTGATCCGGGTTGGTATCAGCCTGCTCGAGCAGTTGCTGCGTTTGCTGCTGCTGAGCTGGCATCGGAGGTATTGTTCTGGCCATAGTTGTTGTTGTTGTTGGGAACGCCCTTGTCGAACTGCAGGGTGGTCCAGTCCTGCGGATCGGGATAGTCGGCGATCCAGGCAATGCCCCAGAACTGCAAGCCATGCGGGTTGTTGGTGGCAGCGGTGATCTCATCGAGCAACTTGTTGAAGTCGGTGGGAGCCGCTTTGACACTGACGCCCAGCACGGTCTGCCAGGTCTGTACCAGCGCCGCGACCTCGTTGTCGGCCTCGGTTGAGCCAGAGGGGTAGGTCAGGGTGACAGAAGGCATCTGCGAGACGCTGCTCCAGCCTTCCTGCTGCAAGCCAGTCTGCAACAACTGTTTGGCTTTCGTTGGATTACCGCTGGTACTCTTCGTTCCATCGGGTCCCGTCAGGTTGGCATCGTAGCCAGGCATGCCCTCGGGCACGATGTGGTTGGTGGGGATGTAGACCTTCCAGACCGCCTGCGCGATGGCCGTTTTGTTGATGGCCAGCTCGAAGGCCTGCCGGATGTCGATGTTGTCAAACGGCTTGGTCAGGTAGTTCATGTTATAGTAGTTGATCCACAACTGCGGAATCAGGTGGAACTGCCCGTTAGGCAGGTTCTTGGCTGCATTGATATCAGCGGTCGGTACGCCACTAATATCGACCTGACCGACCTGGTAGGCGCGATAGGTGGTATCGGACTCCTTGTAGAAGGGGAACCTGACCGTCTGCAACTGCGGCTTGGGGCCGTAGTAGTTGGGGTTAGGTACGAAGTCGATCTCCTGGTTGTGGGTATAGCTCTTGACCATGAAGGGGCCATCGCCGCCACCTTCGGTCAGGTGATCGGTGAAGTTCTTGCCGTACTTGTCGATCAGACTCTTCTCAAGAGTATAAGCGCAGGAGTAGGTGAGGGCATCCAGGAAGTAGGAGGCCTTCTTGTTGGCGACGAGCACGACCGTGTTGGCATCGGGGGTCATGACGCTATCGCCGATGATGGTCTTGATCTTGCCGGCCACCAGCTTGTCGGAGTCCTTGATCAGTGCCAGGTAGATGGGGCCGACGGTCGACTTTTCCGCCGGTTGCAGGGCACGGTCGATGCTGTAAGCCACATCCGCCGAGGTCAGCGGGGTGCCATCGCTGAACTTGAGGTTGGGGCGCAGGTGGAAGGTCCAGGTCAGGCCATCGCTGCCTTCATTGTAGGAGGCGGCTTCCTGTCCCACGACCTGCAGCTTGTCATTCAACTGCACCAGTCCCGTGAACACCATGTCAATGGCCGCTATCGATGGCAGGTCGGTGGAGAGACCAGGGTCGAAGGTGGCGATGTCAGAGACGCCGGCCTCCGGGTCGACAAAGACCTGCTGGGAGGCTGGAGCTTTGGTAGTGGTACCGGAACTCGTATTGCCACTCCCGCCACTGCCACAGGCGACCATAAGCATGGCCAGCAGGCAGAACAGGGGGGGCAAAATCCCGGTGCTCAGTTTCTTGCTGAGACGCATTCGTGACTTCTCCTTTGTTCAAATAGGTAAACAAATCAATTGATCGGGGCCAAGCAAATAACTTTTTTGCTCCCTTAATGTATTACGCTCGTATACCTGCTAATTCTCTCATCTGTAAACGGTAGTACTAAATTTGCCTGAGGCAACGAATATAAACAAGAGGAGTGATCAAGCGATCACTCCTCTCTCCTGCTAGTGCCAATCACAAATTAGTGAGAGGCGATGAAGATGTTGCCCCAGTCGTTGGGTGGAATCAAACTCTGAGCGTTGAAGGTCAACCCCTGGACGAAGGGCTTGAGCACGGTGGGAGCCGTCACCTGTTCCATAGGCAGCCAGGCCACATCGTTGACCAACTGCTGCTCGGCTTGATTGTACTGCTGGAGGCGAGCCGTCTGATCCGGGTTGACATCGGCCTGTTCGAGCAGTTGCTGCGTCGCCTGCTGCTGAGCAGCATCAGAGGTGTTGTTCTGGCCATAGTTGTTGTTGTTGTTGGGAACGCCCTTGTCGAACTGCAGGGTGGTCCAGTCCTGCGGATCGGGATAGTCGGCGATCCAGGCAATGCCCCAGAACTGCAAGCCATGCGGGTTGTTGGTGGCAGCGGTGATCTCATCGAGCAACTTGTTGAAGTCGGTGGGAGCCGCTTTGACACTGACGCCCAGCACGGTCTGCCAGGTCTGTACCAGCGCCGCGACCTCGTTGTCGGCCTCGGTTGAGCCAGAGGGGTAGGTCAGGGTGACAGGAGGCATCTGCGAGACGCTGCTCCAGCCTTCCTGCTGCAAGCCAGTCTGCAACAACTGTTTGGCTTTCGTTGGATCGCCGGTTGTTCCTTTGACGCCATCGGGTCCCGTCAGGTTGGCATCGTAACCAGGCATGCCCTCGGGCACGATGTGGTTGGTGGGGATGTAGACCTTCCAGACCGCCTGCGCGATGGCCGTTTTGTTGATGGCCAGCTCGAAGGCCTGCCGGATGTCGATGTTGTCAAACGGCTTGGTCAGGTAGTTCATGTTATAGTAGTTGATCCACAACTGCGGAATCAGGTGGAACTGCCCGTTAGGCAGATTCTTGGCTGCATTGATATCGGCAGCAGGTACGCCACTAATATCGACCTGACCGACCTGGTAGGCGCGATAGGTGGTATCGGACTCCTTGTAGAAGGGGAACCTGACCGTCTGCAACTGCGGCTTGGGGCCGTAGTAGTTGGGGTTAGGTACGAAGTCGATCTCCTGGTTGTGGGTATAGCTCTTGACCTTGAAGGGGCCATCGCCGCCACCCTCGGTCAGGTGATCGGTGAAGTTCTTGCCGTACTTGTCGACCAGGCTCTTTTCCAGGGTCCAGGAACAGGGATAGGTGAGGGCATCCAGGAAGTAGGAGGCCTTCTTGTTGGCGACGAGCACAACCGTGTTGGCATCGGGGGTCATGACGCTATCGCCGATGATGGTCTTGATCTTGCCGGCCACCAGCTTGTCGGAGTCCTTGATCAGTGCCAGGTAGATGGGGCCGACGGTCGACTTTTCCGCCGGTTGCAGGGCACGGTCGATGCTGTAAGCCACATCCGCCGAGGTCAGCGGGGTGCCATCGCTGAACTTGAGGTTGGGGCGCAGGTGGAAGGTCCAGGTCAGGCCATCGCTGCCTTCATTGTAGGAGGCGGCTTCCTGTCCCACGACCTGCAGCTTGTCATTCAACTGCACCAGTCCCGTGAACACCATGTCAATGGCATAAATCGAAGGGGCATCAGTCGAGAGGCCAGGGTCGAAGGTGGCGATGTCAGAGACGCCGGCCTCCGGGTAGATAAAGACCTGCTGGGAGGCTGGAGCTTTGGTAGTGGTACCGGAACTCGTATTGCCACTCCCGCCACTGCCACAGGCGACCATAAGCATGGCCAGCAGGCAGAACAGGGGGGGCAAAATCCCGGTGCTCAGTTTCTTGCTGAGACGCATTCGTCATTTCTCCTTTGTAGAGATAGTGAACATGAACTGAAAATGGGAAACAGGGTTTTGTAAGGCACCTTTTAACCAGCATGCTGAGACCCGCGAACACAATGGTCTCATATAGTACGTACTGATAGAAATAAATCTCACAGGAGATGAAAAATTCCTGAAATAGATGAGATTTTCTGGATAAAACTGCTTTTCAGGTTTGCTGTTCGGTCTGTACGATGTAGATGTTGCCCCAGTCGTTGGGTGGGATGATGCTCTGAGCGTTGTCAACGATGCCATTGACGGAGGGGGAGCGGAGAAAGGTAGAGGTGATCTGATAGATGGGCAGCCAGGCCACATCGTTGACCAGTTGCTGCTCAGCCTGCGCATAGGTCTGGAAGCGGCTGTTTTGCTGCATCGTGGCGTCGGCGTTTTCCAGTTGTTGCTGCGTAAGCTGCTGGCGTGCCGCGTCACTCGTGGCGTTCTGCCCGTAGTTCATGTTGTTGTTGGGTGAGGCTGCATCAAACTGGCGAGTCAACCAGTCCTGCGGGTCGGGATATTCAGCTACCCAGGCCAGGCCCCAGAATTGCAGGCCATTGGGATTGTTGGTGGCTGCCGTCACTCTATCGAGCAGGGTATTGTAATCGACGGGAGCGGGTATGACGTGAATGCCCAGCACTTGCTGCCACATCTGGATGAGCGACGTGACCTCCTGATCCATGGTAGAGAGGCCAGTGGCATAGGTCAGGGTGATGGGTGGCATCTGAGCAACGCTGCTCCAGCCCTCCGCCTTCAGGCCCTGGCTCAAGAGCGATTTTGCCAGGGTGGGATTGCCTTTGAGGTTGGTTGTGCCATCGGGGCCGGTCAGGTCTGGATTGTAGCCGGGCATACCCTGAGGCACGATGGCATTGGTGGGAATGACCGAACTCTTCCAGACCCTGCTCGTAATGGCTGTTTTGTCGATGGCAAGCGCGAAGGCCCGGCGAATGTCGATGTTGTCAAAAGGCTTGACCAGGTAGTTCATGGTGTAGTAATCGATCCACAATTGCGGCACCTGGTGGAAATCCTGGCGTTTTTTGTCGCTGGCAAAGGTTGAGAGGGGAACGCCCGTCATCTGTACCTGCCCTTGCAGGTAGGCCCGGTAGGTTTGATCGGGCGTGCTGTAGAAAGGGATGATTACTTTTTGCAACTGCGGTAGGGGTCCATAATAGTTGGAATTGGGGACAAATGCGATCTTTTGCCCGTGAACGTACTGGAAGACTTTGAAGGGGCCAGCGCCTCCACCCTGATTCAGGTGATCGGTGAACTTTTCGCCATAGGTAGTAATCAGGCTTTTCTCCACGACGTAGGAGCAGTTGTTGGTGAGCATGGCCGGGAAGTAGGCTGCTTTCTTTCTGGTGACGATTTGCACCGTGGAAGCATTTGGCGCGAGCAAGCTATCGCCGATCAGGGTTGAAATTCTCCCTGCCAGCAGTTGATCAGAGTCCTTGATCAGTGCGAGATAGATGGGGGCGATGCTTGACTGCGTGGTGGGCTGTAAGGCACGGTCGATGCTGTAAACAACATTGTTTGCGGACAGGGGTGTGCCGTCACTGAACTTCAGTTCTGGTTTGAGGTGGAAGGTCCAGGTCACGCCGTCGCTGCCGAGGCTCCATGTTTGCGCAAGTTGTGGTTGCACATCCAGCTTATCGTTAAGTGAGACCAGCC
Source organism: uncultured Chloroflexia bacterium (assembly GCA_963736995.1). Classification (GTDB taxonomy): domain Bacteria; phylum Chloroflexota; class Ktedonobacteria; order Ktedonobacterales; family Ktedonobacteraceae; genus CADDYT01. Next base: position 197,661 of record CAVTRB010000001.1, on the reverse strand, counting down.
CGGTGAAGATCATCGAGATGGCATTGATCGAGGGCTGGTCGGTAGCGAGGGCCGGATCAAGAGCGGTGAAATCAGAGAGTCCCGTCACCGGTGTAGTATACACCTGTTTTGAGGCCGGAGCCTTGACCAGCTTGATAGGAGTATTGTCACCGAAGAGATTGCAGGAAGAGCAGATTAGAGCGATCAGACAGAGCAAAAATAGGGTAATGATTTTCATATCTATTTTGTGAAGTATCATGATGGTCATTCCTTATATCATAACCCCAGATCACCCGGCCCCACCCCAGCCACCCGTAAGGGGTGGCCCTACTATATACGGCACTACCACCCCGCCCCGTGCGTGCAAGCACACTTGTGTTATAGTAGGGCCACCCCTTGCGAGTGGCCTGGGGTGGGTCGGCCTGGTAAGGGTGGTGGCAGGACTGATCAGGCTTAATAATCCGGCAGTGGAATAGGCGCTAATATATTGCGCTGCGGGAAGGCGGCGGCTCGCAGAGCGACATGGAGGATACCATCGGCGCTGGTTCCAGTCAGGTCTCGTGGCCAGGCCATAAACTCCTCGCCTGCCGCCTGCACAATCTGGAGCGTATGGCCCTGATCGAGCGTGGTGTCGGCCTGCGAGGCCACAAGGCCCACAGTGGCGAAAAGGGCACGCGGATCATGTCCGACACGGAGGTAGCGACGGGCAGTGCCGAAGGCTTCATCCAGATCGCGCTCAAGCAGTTGCTGCGTAAGCGTGTCGAGCAGGGCGGGAGCAAGCAGCCCACCACCCAGACCGAGGGCAGCGGGCAGTTGCACCGTAGCCTTTTGCTCGCCCAACTCTTTGCTGAGCGCGTTGATGTACACGGCGGCGGTAAAGAGCAGCGGGATTGCCTCGATATCCTGTAACTGTGCGAAAACAACACGTGTTGCGGCGGCAAAGAGCAAGCCGTGCGCTGCTTTGATAAAGGCCTCGCGGTCTCCATCAGCGACCTTGAGCATGACATCGGCGGCGGCCATAGAGATGACGGAGCCAACGCCGCGAGTGGAAGCGCCGCCAGGAATGAGCGCGTTATAGACACCCTGGCAGATCTGGCCCGCGTCGGCATTGCTGGCAATCAAGGCGCGCAGCGGGAGGGCGTTTTCGTTTTTCGGAGCTGCCAGCCGCGTGCGGTAACTGGCATAGCTGTGGGCCGGGTCGGCCAGGAAGGCGCGCACGGTGTTGACCCAATCTGGCTCGCTGGTATGCAGCGGCAGGTGTGGCGTGAGCCAGTGGATATAACCGGGGGCTTGATCTCCCCACTCGACGCTGTCGAGTAACTGTGAGCCACGCACCGCGAAGATCAGGGGATGCCCACCGTTCTGGAAGGTGGTGGAGATACCATCATAGATACGCACCAGCATCGTGCGATAGTCTGCACCGGTGCCATAGAGGCCGAAGAGCAGGCGTTCAACCATAGCAGGCTCGTTGTTGAAGATGGCGTCGTGCATCATATCGGCCATGGTTTTGTTTTCCGGCAGATCGCTGGGGAAGAACGGCTCAGGATAGGTGTCCTGCGTATGGCGGCCCGCTCGCACTGCTGGCAGCGTACCAGCGAATGCCGAAGTCAGAATGGCTATCTCCCGCTCGCGGTTAATCAGGTCAAACTCTGGCCCGCGGGGTAATGAATTGAGCCAGAAGCTTACCATGCTGGCGGCAGTAAGCGTCGGGATAGCGTTACCATCCGGGTCACCATGACAGGCGATCATGCCAATACGTCCTGCCAGTCTGTAGGCAAGGTCGCCCTGGCGCAAAAGATCACGGGTTGTGGAAATAATTTGCTCGGTAGTGCCATCGGCAAGAGCATCAAGGAGCGCCGAGATGTCAGCGCTCATTCCTATCAGTGCCATAAAACCAACTCCTTAAAAAAAAGATGTCGCTTATTGCTGATCGATTGCCTCTTGCTGTTCGCGGATGGCGCGATCGAGGCGTGGTATCTCGGCATACTCTTCGTCCGCCAGCTTGAGGCCGCGCTCTATATACAGTTCCGTGAGCCGCGCTCCCCGGTCGCCGTTGATGAAGGCCGCCGCCAGCAGGTCGGAACCGCGATACTTTTCGGGAAGAAATCCGATAATGTGCTGCATCTTCTGGCGCGTCTCCTGAAGCAGACGGCTATCCCGTCCTTCCAGCGCGTAGCGGGCCATGCCTACCAGCTTGCCCAGTTCCGCCAGACGCTGCCGATCGGACATGGATTGTAAGAGCAGCTCTTCGGCATCCAGTTCGTCCAGGGGTGGCAGCTCCTCCTCTTCTCCGGCTTCTTCAAGCGTGGGAACCGTACCGGCGGACTGCATATATCTCACATACAACTGTCCATATTCCTGACAGCCTTCGGCCACGAGCTGCATGCGTGCCGCCTCGTCTCTGGGATTGATCGTTCCCAGGTCGCACAGATCATCGTCGCGTCGTTCTGCCAGCATGCGCAGTTGCTCAAGACTGCGTCCCTCTTCCAGCATGGGTGGAATGGGCATCACGGGTACATTCGTCGCCTCGCGCAATTCTTCCGGCGGCAGTTGCGCTGCAAGGAAGGAAGGCAGGTATTTGGCCAGTGAGAGCGGGGTGGGTGGAACAACACAGTACGTACAAAAGACGGCACGAGGGTCTGTGTTGCTGCTGGCATAAAAGATGGCATGACCCTTTGGTGCCTGTGAATTACCCCGTACAAAACGAAAGCTCATAAGAAAATCCTCCCCAATCTGCTCCTAAGTAACATAGGCCGTTATGCTGCTTATGACAACGCTATTATAACCCCTTTATCAACCGTTTGAGTTGTGCGGCCAGTTTTTTGTTCTGTTCAATTTCTTCTCTGCTCATGTCTTCGCCGCCAGTTGGGATGCTCTCAATGTAGTCTTTGATCTGCCTGGCAATTTCTGTAGCTCCTGCTATGCGCGTATAGCCATCCAGAAGTGTACGTGCCTGTTCCTCCTGCTGCAAAACCACGAATGTGATGGCAGCCTGAGCGTACAACTCATTATATTGACGAAGGAAGGTAGTCCATTGTTGCGCGGTTGGAAGGGTTTTCATGACCTGTTCGACCAGCTCAATGGCCTTATTCATTGTAGTCGAGGCCTGTTGGAGTTCGTGACGTGCCAACAAGACTGCGGCCAGTTCATAATACGTATCGACCTGGCCCAGGGGCTGGTTTTGTTGCTGGTAGAGCGTGAGAGCCTGTTGCAGGTTGGTCTGCGCCTCGTCCAACTGGCCGTTGCCCCGGTGAGCTAGCCCGAGGGAGAGCATAGTTTCAGCCTGGCCGACGAGGTCGTCACTCTGATTGAAACGGGTCAGGGCCGCCTCGCACTGCTCGATGGCCTCTTCCCAGCGTTCTCCGCGCCCGATCAACGTTTGGGCAACACCCAGCAGCGTGGCTCCGTCGCCGTTGAGACTTTCAAGCACCTGGAACTGGTGTGCGGCCTCCTGAAAGGTCAAAGCAGCCGCGTCCAGTTCGTCACGTGCCAGGCGCGAGCGGGCCATACCGACCAGCGCCTCGGCTCCGATCAACGGCTCCTGTTGCCCTTCAGCCTGATTATGGGCGTCGCTAAAGCGCGCCTCGGCCTGCACGAAGTCTCCTTCGGTCAGGAGCAATTGTCCCTCGGTTAGTAAAATGTCGGGGAGTATTTGCTGGCTGAGCGGGCCAGTATTCGCGCTGGCCTGAGCCTGCTTGAGGTAGGATGCAGCCTCGCCCAGTTGCCCGGCGGAGATGGCCAGGCTTGCCAGTCGGGTCTGCGCCCGGGCGACTCCCGCCGGTTCCGCGAGTTGGGCCAGCATCTCTTGCGCGTCCCGATACACAAGTCGGGCCTGGATGGTGCGTCCCTGCTGACGGTAGATGTCGCCAAGTCCGAGCAGCGCACGGCTTTCCGCTTGCATATCTCGGGTTGCCTGCGCTAACTGCTGCGCCTCGTCAAAGGTTCTTGCCGCCCGTTCCAGCAGGCCCATGCGACGCTGAATTTCGCCCAGGTTGACGGTGGTGTTCGCCAGTCCTTCGCGATAGGCAATTGATTTGTAGGTGCGCAGGGCGCGTTCCGTCATCGAGTTTGCATAGGCAAGCTGGCCGCGCCGCATGTTGATCGCGCCGAGCAAGCGGTTCGCATTGGCGACTCCCAGCACGTTTTGTTTGTCCGTATAGCGTTGCAGCGCCGACTGGGTGCTGATGAGCGCCTGGTCAACGCGCCCATGCAGCAGGGAAATCTCCGCCAGGCCAAAATTAGCATCGGCCTCTCCCAGTTCGTACTCAATGACTCGCGCCAGCTTCATCGCTTCGGCGAACACATCTGCTGCCTGATCCAGATGTCGCTCGTCGAGATAGATGCGCCCGAGGCCGAGCAGGGCATCCACCACGCCGAAGTTATCGTGGTTGGTGCGATATACCTCAAGGGCGTGCTGGTAATGCTCCGTTGCCGCGGCAAACTGGCGCTGAAGACGCTGAATATCGGCCAGACTGCGCCGCGCATCCGCCTCGTTGATGGCATCATGGGAAGTTGCATAATCCTGGATAGCCTGCTGATAGTATGCTGCCGCTCGCTCATAGTTGCCACGCTGCGAGTTGATATGGCCGAGCGCCAGGGCAACATTGCCCTGTCCCCGTGCGTCATGCCCGGCACTATAGAGTTTTCCGGCGTCTTCATAGGCATCCTGCGCTCGATCCAGGTGGGCCAGTTGCCGCTCAACATGCCCCTGTGCCAGTTTCGCCGCCGCCTCATTCAAGGGTCGCTGCGCCTCTTGATAGAGCTTGACGGCCCGCTGGTAGCTGGCCAGCGCTTTTTCGAGCATGTTATTCTGTCTTTGCACGTCTCCCAGCAAGAAGCGACTATCACCGGCGCGTTTGTAATCGCCTGCCAGGCGAAAGCGCACCTCAGCATTGGTAAAGGCCTCCGAGGCCACATCCAGTTTCCCCTCATTGAGGGCATCGATCCCTTTTTGCCAGCTCTGTTCTGCTGCTTTTATATCCTGTGTTGTCATCTTCTCTATGTTCTCTCTCTCGCTTAAGAAGAGTTTTGCTTTGATTTCCGCATTTCCTTCATTGTAGTGCGTCGTGGGCGGAAAGTCAAAACGGAGCCGGGACCTGTGCTGAAAAAAAGTTATTTGCAATACGGTTAACGTATGTTATACTATAGTTGACTTCTGACTGACAAACAGAAGTCCCTCTCGATTTGCTTTGACACCAATGTATCACGTAGGGGGAATGGGAGACTTCCCCGGGAAACGAGAGCTTATGTCATTTACTATTCTTGTAATCGATGATGACGAGTCCCTCCTCGACTTATTTCAACTTTTGCTTGAAGAGGAGGGTTACACAGTGGTGACCTCGAAGACGGCTTTCGAGCATGTGAGCGAAGTGGAGCAGATCGACCCCCATCTGATTATTCTAGACATCATGATGGGACGCCATTACGACGGCTTGCTCCTCTTAGAGAAGCTCAGGCTCTATCCTCCTACCAGTACTATTCCTGTGATTCTTTGCACGGCGGCTACTAACATGATACGTGAGCAGGAAGAGACCTTGCGGCAGAAAGACGTTCCCGTCCTTTACAAGCCTTTCGAGCTTGAAGAACTGCTTGAGGTGATACATACGCTCCTTTCTTCAGGTCCAGGAGAGAAAACAGAGAGTGACTGAAAGAATCGCTATGGCTCAATAAAGAGGGTAGGCAGCATTAAGAGACTTGTGGTAAAATAGCTCTGGCAAACCAGATGCAAACTATTTCATGAATTCGGGCATCATTGATAAAAGGAGAGGAATCATGGACGAAGAGACCTTGAAGCAAGTACCCCTTTTTGCAGGCCTCAGCAAGAAGGAACTACAGACGCTGGCGAAGAGTAGTCAGGAGCGCACGTACCAGCCAGGAGCAACTATTATCAGGCAGGGTGATACAGGAGTTGGCCTCTATATCATCACGAAGGGGCATGCGAAGGTGACTCAGGAACAAGACCCCGATCGTGCAGAAGTTGTATTGAATCAGGTCGGTCCCGGCGACGTACTTGGTGAAATGGCCCTGCTGGATGATTTACCGCGTTCAGCCAACGTCGTTGCTGAAGACGAAGTGACAGCGGTGCTGCTACCTGTCTGGGAATTTCGTACTGCCTTACGCAGCAATCCCGAAATTGGCCTCAAACTGCTTTCCGTGCTCAGCCACCGGCTGCGCAATGCTGAGCATCCCACGCAGACTCATGATTAAATAAAATGATATGTATTCAGCGCCTACTCGTTGCGTTGTTCGACACGATTATCGTGGTTGAGTAGGCTCTGAAGCTCCTCGAACATGGTCTGCACATCGGCGAAGGAGCGATAGACGCTGGCAAAACGAATATAGGCAATTTTATCCAGGCTGCGCAAATGCTCCATTACCAGCTCGCCAATCACGCTGCTGACCACTTCCTGTTTCCCCAGGCGGTAGAGTTCCTGCTCGATCTCCTCGACGGCATTTTCAATTTCACCGGTCGATAGTGGGCGTTTCTCACAGGCCTTGCGTATGCCACTGTACAGCTTCTCGCGGTCGAATGGCTCGCGCCGTTGATCGCGTTTAATTACCAGAAGCTGAAATTTTTCAACTCGTTCGTACGTGCTGAATTGGCCCTTGCAGTGCTCGCATTCGCGCCTGCGATGGATAGCATCACCGATGTCACGCGAGTCCTTCACCCGCGATTCGCTGCCTCCGCAGAATGGACACTTCATCCCAGTGCTCCCCGGATACCCTCATACTCTTTCATATAGTAGAAATATTGTATCACAGTAAGCAATATCACAGGGGAATGAGCGGAGAACAGAATGGTAAAGTCTTAAATAAGGGCGGGAATTTGACCGGACTCGACCTTACTAGAATTGAGCGAGACAGAAACAGGGGGAATGGTTGGCGACATCTCCAGCTTAGCGGGGGAATGCTGCTCAATCTGCGTTGGCTGGATTTTCCCGATATAACCCGAACGCAGGCGTGACCCTTCGCGCCAGTAGGCATACCAGTATGGACCATGTCCCTTTCGCTCGCGGCATGTGCTACACGATGCTTTTCCGCATTTGCGATACTGCAACTGATATGTGATGTGGTGGTCACTCGGAAGCTGAGTCATAGGCCAAATTCCTTCCCGGTTTTTACAATGCTTAACAGTTCATAACATTGTAAATACAATGTTACAACAATCAACGTCAATCTGTCACACAGGATATCATCAATGTATGAACATTTTCTGAATCAGGTCAGTCAAAAAATGAGATAATGTTCATCTTAGAGCCAGATTTCTCCCGATAACCTCCTCGTTTTCTAAAGCTTTTTTCATATATTTCTGGCCCTTGCTCGATAAGCTGTATTTAAGGTGCTGGTGGTATAATGATAGATGAAGGAGCGTTTCTCCATTCACGTCAGGAAACGCCAGCTTCGATGTTTGTATGTTGTTGCACCAGTATGGAAAGAGGGGTCAGCCATGCAAATCGTTATCAAGGGCAAAAAGTTCGAGATCACTCCCCGACTGCATCAAATGATTGAGCGCAAGACGAAGCGCCTATCTCGCCTTGTCGATGAAGACACGCGTGTCGAGATCACTGTCACGGAAGAGCAGACGCGCAGCGCACAGGATCGCTACACTGTGCAGCTTGCGATCTCTCACGGTTCTCATCTCATCCGCAGCGAAGTGAGCGCGGCCAGTGTCAATGGAGCGCTTGATGTGGGATTGGACAAAGTGATCAAGCAACTTGGTCGCCAGAAAGACCGGCAGACGACGACCATACGACACCATACCCCACCCATCAGAGTGCTTTCCTTATCGAGAACTGGTTCGCTCTCTACGGTGGAGGAACAGGAAGCCGAGCCGGTAGGGGCAAGGACGAAAGGTGCGAAACGCGCAAAGAGCGCAGCACAATCGGAAACCTCGCTTGGTCAGGAGCGTAACGAGGAGATCTGGTCGCGAGTGCTTGAGATTCGCCGTGTTCCCGGCAAACCGATGAATCACGAAGAGGTCATCGCCCAGATGGAGGCGCTTGGCCTGTCATTTCTCCCATTCTATAACGAAGCCACGGATACCGTCCATGTGATGTATCGCCTCGATAAGGGAGGATATGGTCTCCTCTTACCTGAACTCGAATAGCTTATTGTTCTGTTTTATATTGTCACCTCAAATTGCCAGGGACGTGGTGGTGAGTCTTCAAATTGACCCAGGGGGTCGGCGGCGCGGATGGTCAGCAGGTGAGCGTCGCTAGAGGGTAGGGGGCGGAAACGGGCGCTGCCCTGGTAGACCGCGTGATTGGGATCGCTTGCCAGTTCAGGCCGGGCCAGCAGCATGCCGCCACGGTCTCCATTCCACTGCATGCCGGTATTATCCTTGACGAAGAAAATGATACGCGGCACAAAGGCGAAGCCCGCCGTCAGTGGTGGCCGCATCCACAGGTAGTGAATCTCGAAGTGCTCCTCGAAAAACTGGAGCTGGTGCAGCAACAGGAGCATGCCCTGCTGCTTCTGTTCCAGCTCTACATTGATGGTACGCCAGGCTGCTCTGGGACGGGCCGATTTACGTGATTCACTATCAAGCCCCTGTGGAGCAGCTATCACCACCGGGGGACGCGAGGCCAGCTCCAGTGCTTTGGGTGAGAAAGGCGTGGAATCTTTGATAATTTCATTGCAGAGTTCAAGGCAAGTATCACAAATGTATGCCGCACCTGGACCTGCTACCATGCGCCCAACCTCTGGCGGACGACGACCGCAGAAAGAACAGCGTGGCTGTGACCGATCAAAACTCATTGTGATAGTCCTCGTCGTTGAATGAAGCTATTGCGTCTCATAATTTTTTAACGCGCTTACCGCCACTTTTTGCAACCCCATGCGTTCAAGCATTGCCGCATGGGCTTCCCATTCCAACCGATCATCAAGAGGCGTGAGGATGGTCGACGCATCAAAACTCTTCGCCTCCGGCTCTGGTGGTGTAGCGCCATTGCTATTCACGTTTCCGTTTCCGTTCGCGAGTTCGTTCTCGTTCTCGCTTTCGCTAAATAGCATATCAAAGCCATAAGTGCGTTGCAAGGCAAGCCTGATCAGGTGGTCAGCCAGGTGAGGATTTTTGGGCAGGAGCGAGCCGTGCATGTAGGTGCCGAAGGCATTGCGATAGACTGCCCCTTCGGTATGGTCTTCCGCGTTGTTGCCATAGCCCTTGAGCACGCGCCCCAGCGGCTTAGCCGTTCCCAGGTACGTGCGCCCGCCATGATTTTCGAAGCCGACCAGTGTGCCGCCGTTCCAACTGATAGCAATATCGCCGATGCAGCGCGGCGAGCGTGACCCTTTATGGATAGTCCAGGCGTCAAACACACCGAGACCGCGCATATCGGGGCCATTGGCCGGGCGGTAATAATGCGCGAGCAACTGGTAGCCGCCGCAGACCGCGAGTACGGGCATGTCGTCCTCGATAGCTGCCCACAAACCTATGCCCTTCATCTCAAACAGGTCATGCGCAACGGGTGCCTGCTCTTTGTCCTGTCCTCCGCCGATAAACAACAGATCGTACTCGTCCGGTGCCAGAGCATCGCCGATGCCGAGGTCGACGACGCGCAGTTCAATGCCGCGTCGCTCGCACCGCTGGGACAGGGCCAGAATGTTGCCGCGATCCCCATACAGATTGAGCTGGTCGGGATACAGATGGCCCAGGGTCAACGTGAGCCGTGAAGAGATGCCCTGTTTCATGCGTCCCGTCCTTCCCAGTAATGAGGCGTCAAGCCGCGCTGCTCTAGCAAACGATGTATTTCTAATAAGCCAGTATACGTTGGTACCACGAACAAAGTTTCACCGACCGGCGTCTGACGAATCGCGCTATCCAAAGCTTCCGCAAGCCCGGCATGCTTTGTCGCCTTTTCGGATGCAGGCTCAGCAGATGCCACCGTCACTGTAGCAGCGGATGCGGTTGCTCCCTTCAGGTCAGAGGCTCCCTCAAGGTCGTATTCAGAGACTGCCAGGCTCTGTGCTTGCGCCTCTACCGTTGAGCCTGTCACCTGCTGGCCTGCCAGCGCCTTCTCGCGGCGGCTCTGGAGAAACTTCCCTCGATATACCGATTTTGTCGCGCCCCGTTTGCCCGGCGACGTGTCGCGCTCGCGTTCATGTGAAATAATGTGCTGTAGAGTGCGCAGCGGAGCGGGTGGAATGATGGTCATCTCCTCTCCGGCGATCCCGGCATATTTCAGACGCAGAGCAAGGTCGAGGGAGCGCGTTCCTCCTATCACCAGTGTGGTGACCTGTCCAGAAATGCGTTCAAAATCCACGTCCCAGATCCATGATATATCACGTCCATCGGCGATGTTGTCGTTGAGGACGAACAGCACGTTGCGCGCTGTCCCGGTGCTGAAGAGGGTGCGGAGCACCTCGTTGAAGCCAGTCGGATTTTTTGCCAGCAGCAGGCGCACGGTGCGTCCCTCGACCTGCACTCGCTCTCCCCGCCCAAAGATGGGTTTGAATTGTTCAATGCCGCTTTTAATTGGCTCCCAGCTGATTTGCAGGGCCTGGGCTACGGCAATAGCAGCGAGAGCGTTGTAGATGTTATACAGTCCGGGCAACGGAACGATGATAGTCTGCTGACCCATGGCTGTCGCAACCTGTATGCGCAATCGATCAAAGCCATCGGCCTCGACCTGGACGGCTCGTATATCTGGTCGCGGACGACTCAGCCCGCAGTTCGTGCAGACGTAGTGGCCTAAGTGGCTGTAGAAACGCATGTCGTAGCTGTACTCGCCGCCACACTTTGGGCAGGTGCGCGTATCGATTGCCTGGTGTTGCGTCTGAGAAGGGGAGGACATCCCGGAAAGCTGGGAAACCTGCTGGCTGGCGAGGTCGACGGAGGATGCATCAATGCCATAGTAGAGCACAGGCCCTTCATATTCTCTTCCCAACTGCGCAGTTGCCGGATCGTCCGCGTTCAGTACAAGCATTGTTCCGGTTGCCAGCGTCTGAATCGCTGTTTCCCAGCGTGCAGCCACGCTGTCTACCTCACCGAAGCGGTCCAACTGGTCGCGGAAGAGATTGGTGAAGACAGCGACGCGGGGAGTGATCGACCTCAAGGCCTGGGGAACAACGGCCTCATCTACCTCAAAAATAGAGATGGCATGTCCTGAGCGGCGCAGGCGACCATTGGGCAGAGCGCGAATGACCAGCGAACTGGCGATGCCGCGCATCATATTCGATCCTTCGCGGTTGCGCCACACACGCAGCCCGGCATCACTCAAAATGGCAGCGATCAAGCCGCCGGTCGTCGTCTTGCCGTTCGTTCCGGTGACCAGGATGCTCCCGTACTCCAACTGAGCTGCCAGGTGGTCCACAATATCTGGATACAGGCGCTCGGCAACGACTCCGGTGATGCTTGTCCCACCGCCCAGGTGCAAACGCCGGCTCAAGGCTCCAGCCGCTCGCCCGCTCACAACGGCGAAGCCTGCCCGTAATCCAACCGGTAACGAGCCGCGCTTGCGCCTGGCAGCTCTGGGTGATTGCTGGCCTGTTTGAGCCGAGGATCCGGCAGCGATTTGCACGTCCGTCGTCTCATTTTTCTGCCACCGTGAGCGCTTTTCTTTCGACCCTATGCGTGATGGACTCCGTTTTGGCATGCTGTCTTGCTCCTCCGAACCAGCCTTACTCTCTACAACAATGCATTCAGCATAGCATGCCCATGCATACCGGTCAAGAGTCCTGTTGTTGTATTTTTTCTCAAACCCCCCTTGTCAACATGTGCTATTCTATGCATCAAAAGGAATACTCTTGTATGGATCGGCGTTCTTAGTAAGTAGTGAGGCAAATCGTGGCGCAAGCCAGGGGCGCTTCGACATTCTGTGAGATTAGGTAAAAAGATCTATGGGAAAGAAACTGGTTATTGTAGAGTCGCCCGCAAAAGCGAAAACGATTGAAAAATTTCTGGGGCGCGACTTTGAAGTAAAAGCCTCGATGGGGCATATCATCGATTTGCCCAAAAAAGGACTTGGCGTCAATACGCGCAAAGATTTTGAGCCTGCCTATGAAATCATCGAGAAAAAAGACAAACTGATAGATGAACTCAAAGCTGCTTCAAAACGGGCTGAGGAAGTCTACCTGGCACCCGACCCTGACCGCGAAGGTGAGTTTATTGCCTGGTCGCTGATGCACATCCTGGGTTTGCAGCATCCCCACCGGGCTGTCTTCAATGAAATTACAAAGGGGGCGGTACAGGATGCTATCCGGCATCCACGAGAGATCGACGAAGACCTGTTCAATGCCCAGCAGGCGCGGCGCGTGCTCGACCGGCTCGTTGGCTACAAGATCAGCCCGCTGCTCTGGCGGCGCATTCAGTCCGGTACGAGTGCCGGGCGCGTGCAATCGGTGGCCTTGCGCCTGATCTGCGACCGTGAAGCGGAGATTCGCGCCTTTGTGCCTGAAGAATACTGGAGTATTACCGCGACGTTGAGCAAACAGAAGCAGGCAGAACGCTTCGAGGCCATGTTGATCACGCGCCTTGCCGAGATGACGTCGCTTAATGGTGAGGAGAACGAAAGCGAGGAGGGAACAGCGCAGCAGGGTGCGAAGGCAGCGAAGGCCGAGAAGGGGCGCATCAAAATCTCGTCGAAAGAAGAGGCCGACGCCATCCTGGCGGATTTACAGGGTGCGACGTACAAAGTGTTGAAGGCGGACGAACGGGAGCAACGCCGCCAGCCAAATCCGCCCTATACGACCAGTACCATGCAGCAAGAGTCATCGTCTCGCCTCTACTTCAAGCCGAAGAAGACCATGAGCCTGGCACAGCAGCTCTACGAAGGCATTGAACTGGGCGAGCGCGGCCATCAGGGCCTGATTACCTACATGCGTACCGACTCCACACGCATCTCGGAAGAGGCGCAGGCCAGAGTCAAGCAATATATCGGGCAGGAATACGGGCAGTCCTATGTTGGACAGGGACGCACGGGCAAGGCAAAGGCGACGACGCAGGATGCCCACGAGGCCATTCGTCCCACCGATGTCACGTTGACCCCCCAGATCGTCAAACACTACCTGTCTGCCGATCAGTTCAAGCTCTATAATCTGATCTGGCGTCGCTTTGTCGCCAGTTTCATGACGCCCGCCATCTTCGATACGGTGCGGGTCGACATCGTGGCCGCGCAATATGTTTTCCGCGCCAATGGCTCGAATCTGAAGTTTCCCGGCTTCTATGCCGTCTGGCCGCGTGAGGAAGATGAGAAACAACTGCCGAAACTGAGCGCGAATGAGGTTCTTGACCTGCACGGTCTGAAACCGGAGCAGCACTTCACGCAGCCACCACCACGCTATAGTGAGGCCAGCCTGATTAAAGAGCTTGAGGAGCAGGGAGTTGGTCGTCCAAGCACCTATGTCACCATTATCAGCACCATCCAGGATCGTGGCTATGTTGAACAGGAACAGCGCCGCTTTGTTCCCACGTGGCTTGGTGAGACCGTCAATGAAGTGATGAATAAACACTTCCCTGAAATCGTCGATGTAAGCTTTACGGCGGATATGGAGCGTAAGCTGGACGATGTGGAAGAGGGCAGGCAGCCCTGGCGCGAATTCCTGCATGGTTTCTATGGCGATTTCAAAGAGGCAATGAAGCGCGCCGAGGCGGAGATGGCGCGTGTAGATAAGCCTCTGGAAGAGATCGACGAAACCTGCCCGGATTGTGGGCGTAACCTGGTGATTCGCACCGGTCGCTTTGGTCGATTCATCTCCTGCTCAGGCTTCCCAGAGTGCAGCTACCGGCGCTCCATCGTCAATAAGACCGGTGCGCTCTGTCCGCAGTGCGGCGGCGATCTGGTGGAGCGCAAGACGCGGCAGAAGAAACGCATCTTTTACGGGTGTAGCAACTATCCCACGTGCAACTTTGCCATCTGGGAGAAGCCAGTTCCCGAACCCTGTCCCAACTGTGGTGGTTTGATGGTTGTGCCACGCGCCGGGCAGGAGGCCGTCTGTTATCAAGAGGTGGTGGTGCCACAGCGCAATGCAGAGGAAATGCCGCGACAAAACGGCAAAACTACAACGGCCCGGAGCACAACGCGCAGGCGGGTAGCCGCTGCAACTGATGGCGCAACCGAGCCAACACCAACACGCACAAGGACCAGAACAACAGGTGCAAGCCGTACAACGAAGACCACCGGAAATACTGAAGGAACCGGTACAACAACGAAAAAAACGGCAGCGGCCAGGACGACTACCAGAAAGCGTACCACTACCACGCGGGCATCGTCTCGCAAGACCGCTAGCGCCAAAAAATCGACGCGAACAACCAGAGCGAGCGCGAAAAAGACAACCAGTAGTACCAGAGGCAGGACGACCGGGAAAACGCTATAAAGTGAGAAATAGCATGAAGAAAGAAATTACCTCCGTTCGATAGATATGAGGAGTTTCTCTGCTTCATGCTATTTATTCATCAGGATGCAGGAATTCTGTTACCATCACTGTGCTATAATCTCTGTAGAGTCGAAATGCACTCTGATGAAAAATAATCTCTGCTGTTTGGAGGGTTTTCATGCCATACGCGGTAACATTAATTCCCGGAGATGGCACCGGGCCAGAAATCACTGAAGCCACACGTCGTGTGCTGGAGGCAACGGGCGTTGAATTTGAATGGGATGTGCAACAGGCGGGACTGGATGTCTTAGAGAAAAAAGGCACGGTTCTGCCTGATGAGGTAATCGAGTCGATAAAACGTACCCGGGTCGGTTTAAAAGGTCCCATTACCACTCCTGTAGGAAAAGGATTTCGTAGCGCCAACGTCGCGCTTCGCAAAAAGCTCGATCTCTATGCGAACCTGCGACCGGCCAAATCGTATCAGGGACTGCGCTCTCGTTATGAGAATATTGATCTGATCATTGTCCGTGAGAATACAGAAGACCTCTATGCGGGGGTCGAATTTCAGAGGGGGACGCCCGCGCAGGAAGAGATTATCGAGACTATCGCCCGTACTACTGGCACGCAGCTCGACAACGACTCTTCCATCAGCATCAAGTTTATCTCCGTTGCGGCCTCGCGTCGTATTGTCAAGTTCGCCTTTGATTATGCCCGCGCCAATGGTCGTCACAAGGTGACAGCAGTTCACAAAGCCAACATTATGAAGTATTCCGATGGCCTGTTCCTTGCTACTGCCCAGGAAGTCGCGAAAGAATATACTGATATCCAGTTTGAGGACCGCATTGTTGACAACATGTGCATGCAACTGGTGCAGAAGCCGGAAATTTATGATGTGCTCGTGCTGCCCAATCTCTATGGCGATATTATCTCCGACCTCTCCGCCGGTCTGATTGGTGGCCTCGGCGTTGCACCGGGCGCGAACATTGGCAGCCAGTATGCCGTCTTCGAGCCGGTGCATGGGAGCGCACCCAAATACGCGGGTCAGAACAAAGTGAATCCGATGGCAATGATGTTCTCCGGCGTGCTCATGCTCCGTCATCTGGGTGAGCGCGAAGCTGCCGAACTCATGGACAAAGCCATGGCGCAGGTGATCGCCGAGGGGAAATACGTTACCTATGACCTCAAGCCGCGCCCTGATGACCCCACCGCTGTTGGCACCTCGCAAGTAGCTGACGCCATCATTGAGAAGATGCAGAAACTCTAAGCATCAGTGCTAACGAACAGAATGAGCGCCCGAGGCGGCTAAGGGACTTAATCCTTAGCCGCCTCGGGCGCTCATTCTGTTCGTTACTGTACTTTGCGCCACTTATGACGGGACTGCATGTAGCGAATGGTACCGGAGCGCGAACGCATCATGACCGAATTTGTGCGCGCTCCCCATCCGTAGTAGTAGACACCATCAAGCAAATCCCCTTTCGTGATGCCGGTGGCCGCGAATGACACGTCGTTGCTCTTCACAAGATCATCGGTGCGAAAAACCTGGTTAAGATCGATGCCATCGCCTTTCAGCTTTTCGCGTTCCTCGTCGTTGCGCGGCCAGATTTTACACTGGATTTCACCGCCGACGCATTTGATGGCTGCCGCGGCCAGCACCGCTTCAGGCGCGCCGCCCGTTCCCATCAGGACATCGATGCCGGTGTAGTCTTCCATTGCCGCCTGGATGCCTGCTGCCACGTCGCCATCGGTAATCAGACGAATGCGCGCTCCAGCCTCGCGAATTTGCCGGATTAGCTCCTGGTGACGTGGACGGTCGAGCACCACAACGGTCAGGTCTTCGATGCGTGCGCTTCTCGCCCGCGCAATACGGTCGAGGTTGACGGCAATCGGGGCGTTGATATCGATGGCGTTGCGTGCCGCCGGGCCAACGGCAATTTTTTCCATATAGTAAACACCGGGCGGTGCTTTGTACATGGACCCTCGCTCAGCAGTAGCAATCACCGCGAGCGCACCGGGCAAGCCAAGCGCGAGCAGGCGCGTCCCATCAACCGGGTCGACTGCCACATCAACTTCAGGTGGCAGGCCATTTCCTATATGCTCGCCAACATAGAGCATAGGGGCCTCGTCTTTTTCTCCCTCGCCGATGACCACAACACCATCCATATCAACAGCTTCAACGGCCTGGCGCATAGCATCTACGGCAGCCTGATCGACCATCTCCTTATTGCCTTTGCCCATCCAACGCCCTGCACTCAATGCTGCCGCTTCTGTGACACGCACCAGCTCCAACCCCAGGTTGCGCTCTTTGGTACCCGATTGTTCGAAACGCACATCTGACATGCTGCGCCCTCCTTAAAATAGTGTATTTTTTGCGATGCGGTGAAACGTTCCACTGTGGGGAAACCTACGCACAATAGCGATTTATTGTTCCCCCCATCTGTACGGATAGACTCCCATTTGCTATACTAACTTTCAATGCAGGTACGTATGTCCACAGCAGGAACCTGCGCTACCGTTGCTCTGTTATCACTACGCCAAACTATGAAGGCAGGATACTACGGGCTGTGCAGGTGAGATATGCCGCGATTCACCATGCTTCATGAGTAAGTAAGCTCTATATACTATTGTACAACAGTTTCCAGATTGTAGGGGTGCATTTCATAGCGCCCGTTGAGGAAAACCTTTATGCATGTAGATGCTCTCACGCTGGCAGCAGTGGCCGGCGAATGGCGCACGCTGCTTACCGGTGCGCGTATCGATACAATCATTCAGCCCACAGAATTTGCCATAGCTTTGCAGTGCTACACACCTGGCAGCGAGGGGCAGGCCGGGCGCAATTCCTGGCTCTATCTTTCGGCCCACCCGCAACTGGCGCGGACGCATCTGACGGCGCGCAAACCACAGAAAATCGCCAGCGAGCCGCCGCCGTTTGTGATGTTGTTGCGCAAGCACCTGGAGGGCGCTCGCATCGAGTCAATTGACCAGCCCCGCTGGGAGCGCGTACTGGAAATCGTCGCGGGCTATCGCAAGAGTCCTGAAAGCGATGAGCGCGTCCGCTTCCGTCTTCTCATCGAGATCATGGGGCGTCTCAGCAATATTATTCTCGTCGATGAGCAGGGCATGATTTTAGGCAGCCTCAGGCGTGTTGGCGCGGAAGTCAACCGCTACCGCACGATTGCCGCGAACGTTCCTTACCTCCCGCCGCCACCACAGCAGCGCGTTGTTGCCGGTCAGACTCTCCCTCGCCTTGAGCCTACGACCGTTACCGCCGCACAGCTTGCGATCAGTGCGGCGGAAGAAGACAAGGAAACCGTGGTTCCTGCTGAGCAAGCAGCACGACGCAAGTCCGGGGCAAAACAGACAAAGCAAGCAAAGCTCTGGCAACTTCTAACCTGGCACCTGCTCGGCTTCAGTGCTTTGTCGGCTAAAGAGGCCGTTTTCCGCGCGACGGGCGATGCCGGGACCGCGCTTGATCGGAGCGCAATGACTGAAGAGAGCTGGGAAGAGTTGGCCTGGAATGTGCGCTCGCTGGCCGCGCTCTACGATACGCATGCCTGGCAACCGCAGCTTGTGGAGCGTGTGGCGCTGGGTGAGGCCAGCTCATCGCTCGTTCCCGTCGCTTTTGCACCCTATGTGCTCGAACAGTATGCTGCGGTGCCAGATATGCATGTTCGCTCACTGCCCTCTATGAACGAAGCGCTGGATGAGTTCTATGCCCGTGCCGAGTGGCGCGACGCGATGGAAGACGTGCGCGCTCCCATTCGTAAGGCGTTGCAAACACACCTCGAACGTGGCAGGCGCAAGGCCGAGCTATTGCAACAGGAACTGACGAAGGCGGAGGAGGCGGCGCAGTACCGCTTGCAGGCCGAATTGCTACTGGCGCACCAGCACGAGGTGCAGCAGGGCCAGCCGAACATCTCGTTGCCCAACTTCTATGCCGAAAGCGATGCAGACGGCAACCAGCCCGCAGTGGTTATCCCACTCGATCCACGCTTCGATGCCGTAGGCAATGCCAATCGCCTGTTCAATCGCTACCACAAGCTGCGGCGGGCGACGGAACTGGTTCCTACGCAGATTGAGCAGAACACGGTGGAACTGGCGACGATTGAGCAACTCCTGGCCGACCTCATGCTCGCTGAGACGCCAGCCGAGGTGGCGCTGGTCAAAGCCGAAGTGCAAACGGCAGGCTACATGCGTGGTATGCCCAGACAACAGCAAAAAGTTCAGAAAGCCCAGAAAAGTCAGAAAGCAGGTAAGAAGGGAGGCAAGCAGGTCAAGGGCAAGCCAACACCTCCCGGTGGTGGCGTGCCACTGCACGTGCAGAGCCGCGAGGGCTTCACACTCTTAATCGGCAAGAACAGCCGCCAGAACGAGG
Source organism: uncultured Chloroflexia bacterium (assembly GCA_963736995.1). Classification (GTDB taxonomy): domain Bacteria; phylum Chloroflexota; class Ktedonobacteria; order Ktedonobacterales; family Ktedonobacteraceae; genus CADDYT01. The sequence continues at coordinate 178,997 of CAVTRB010000001.1, read as the reverse complement.
ATGTGACCTTTCACCAGGCCGCGCCCAACGACCTCTGGCTGCATGCGCGTGGCGTGCCGGGGGCGCATGTCATCATCAAGGCGGCGGGCCGCGAAATCCCCCGTGGCACCATCGAGCAGGCTGCCTCCCTTGCCGCTTACTACAGCCAGGCGCGAGGCAGCACCAGCGTTCCCGTCGACTATACCCTCCAGCGCCACATCCGCCACATGAAAGGCGGTGGCCCCGGCATGGTCATCTACGAACGCGAGCGCACGATTTACGTGGAACCGAAAGGGGCGGAATAGCATCAGAAATTGATGGCGAAAAAAAGAGAGCTTGCATCGTCTGTTTCATTGAAGAACTAACCATTCTCAAACGTGTGGGATTCTTCTCAGAAATGGAAGTCAAGCAGAGAAAGGGGAAACGTATGCAGCTCTCGCGATTTCACCGTCTTGTCCTGTTAAGTGCCCTGTGTTTTGCCGTAGTGCTTGCCCTCGCACCCGGTGCCTTCGCCAGCAGTAGGCGAATCGCCGCGACCACCTCTGGCACACAGCTCACCAGTGCCGACAGTTTCGCTGTAGCACCGACCATCACGCTTACTCCTGCCGCCGGAGCGCCGGGCAGTTCGCTGAAGGTGAGCGGCAGCAACTTTGGCAGCAATGAGGCTGTCGACATCTACTTCGATACGACGGACGAGGCTCTGGCCTCCACCAATCCCACTGGAAGCTTCTCCGGCATTCGCATCCCGGTTCCGACCAGTGCCGTACCGGGAACACACTGGGTCACCGGCGTGGGTCGTCAGAGTGGACTGAGCGCACAGAGTCCCTTCAAAGTGCAAACCAACTGGGCGCAGTTCCGCGATCTTCCCAATCACACTGGTTTCAATTCCACGGAGAATGTGCTCAGCACGTCCAATGTTTCCAATATGGATGTGTCCTGGTCGGCTGGCACTGGCGGTGCCATCGACTCCTCTCCGGCGGTATTCAACGGAACAGTCTACGTTGGCTCTTATAATGGTTCCCTCTATGCCTTCAATGCCCTGAACGGTACCCAGCTCTGGTCAGCGGCTACCAGCAATATCATCTACACCTCCTCCCCGGCGGTAGCCAACAGCGTAGTCTATATCGGCTCATTAGATGGTAACCTCTATGCTTTCAATACGAGAACCGGTACCCAGCTCTGGTCGGCAGCCACGTATAGTCCTATCGATTCCTCGCCAGCAGTAGCCAATGGGGTGGTCTATGTCGGCTCAGAAGGTGATTACTATTCCTTCTATGCCTTTAATGCGCAGACGGGTGCCCAGCTCTGGTCGGCTGCGATTGGTTACGTCAATTCCTCGCCAGCGGTAGCCAATGGGGTGGTCTATGTTGGCTCGTTAGATGGTAGCTTCTATGCCTTCAATGCGCAGACGGGTGCCCAGCTCTGGTCAGTGTTTGGGAGCTTTTATCCGGACCTTTCCTCGGCAGCGGTAGCCAATGGAGTAGTCTATATCGGCTCAACGGATGGTACTCTCCATGCCTTGAACGCTCAAAACGGAACCCAACTCTGGTCGGTGTCCACAGGCAATTCCATCGAATCGTCCCCGGCGGTAGCCAACGGGGTGATCTATGTCGGCTCAGAAGACGGCAATCTCTATGCCTTTAATGCGCAGACGGGTACCCAACTCTGGTCGGCTGCCACGGGCAGTTCCATCCAATCTTCCCCGGCGGTAGCCAACGGGGTGGTCTACATCGGTTCGCAAAATGGTTCGCTCTATGCGTTCAACGCGCAAACGGGAGCGCAGCTCTGGTCGAGTACCACTGGAGGTGCCATCAACTCCTCGCCAGCAGTAGTTAACGGGATGGTCTATGTCGGCTCAGACGACAATCATCTCTATGCCTACGCGTTGCCCAGAGCGAAGCAGCCCAATCCACCAGCGCAGCCCAACCCGGCGAGCTTGCACCCTGATCTCAATCTCCATCCGCAAAGTTGAGGATAAGGGGACTGGTTATGCCTGTTCCGTTGCGATTCCATGCAAGACGGCATCGACGATCTGTTCCGGGAGATCGGGGGGAGGTGGTGAGGTCATGATGCCGCTGAGGAGGAGCCGGTATAGAGCGGGACCGGCTATGAGGTCGATGACGAAGAGGGGGTCGAGGTCAGCGCGAATCTCGCCACGTGCCTGGGCACGCTCTACGAATTGCGAAAGTTCTTGCAGGCGAGGGGCGATGATTGAGGCATGGAAGGTGGAGTAGATTTCGGGATTGCTTCTCATCTCGCTGACCATTTTGAGCAGGAGGTTATCGATGATGGATGGGCGGGCCTGAAAGGTGCTTCTCAAGAACGTGATGAGGTCGTCTCGAATGTTGCCGGTATCGACAAAAGCTAACTCGGTGTGCAGAGTCTGAATAGCCCCGGTAACCAGTTCCACTTTGGAAGGCCACCTTCTGTATATGGTGGCCTTTCCAACACCAGCGCGGGACGCCACAGCCTCGATGCTCATGGCCTCGTAGCCCGTCTCGGACAGCAATGCGATGGTGGCCTCCAGAATAGCTTGATGAGAGCGGGCGCTGCGCGGTCGTCCAGCCTTACGGGTTGTGCTGTCAGGCGTGGTCATGAAATCGATGAATCCTCCTCTTTATGTGTCTCCATTGTAGCTTTGATCTGCTGGCCCGTCAAGTTCGCTTGCTCTCGGACTTTTTCTTCTTGCCCATTCCCCACACACCTTCGTGCCGCCAGATGCGCACCATCCAGACAAAAATTGCGACCTGAACGCAGGCAACGCCCATACGGTACAGGCTGTACCATACTGGAAATGTATTGGGAATGACGCCCGTGAATTGCAAAATCGTTGTGGGGATATCAAGAATGGCTGCTCCAAAAGCGAGGAGGATTAACCAGAACAGCCAGCGCCAGTGACGAAGCACGCCGGTAATCACGAAGGCGATTAAGCCGAGAATAGCAACGAGAAAAAGTGTCGCTGCCTGGGAATAGCGATTTGCCAGCGATGGCTGTAGTTTAAGCGTTTCCATATATATGGATGGGTCGACGATATAGACGATCACCAGACTGAGGGCGGCCAGCACGAAAAAGGTGATGAGCACTTTTTCTAATGGCCGCATGGTTATGTTTTGATGAATATGCTTCATAGTTACATTCTCCTCGTCTAAATTTCAAAACAATACGGTATCGTATTGATAGAATGATTATACCACAAAAATAGATAAAACGCAACTGTTTCGTATCGTAAATGTGCTGAAAGTATGTTGAGATGGGCACATTGCTCAGAGGCTATCTTCTAGCTGTCTCTCATTTTGACGATTGTGTCGTAATACTCCTGCGAGCATGGTTTGAAAAAAGGGGTTCAATTGAACATACAACAGGTAAGGAGGAAGATAGTGTCACAGTCAGAGAAGTCGGAATTTCCGCCACAGCGTCAAGATCAGGAGCCGGGGCGGCAGTCGGAGATGCAACCGCAGCCGCAGACGGTGAAGCCGGGCGAGCATGGGTGCAATAAGTTACAGGGAAAAGTTGCCCTGATTACCGGTGGAGATAGCGGTATCGGGCGAGCAGTGGCCGTTGCCTTTGCAATGGAGGGGGCGGATATTGCTATCGTTTATCTGAATGAAACGGAAGATGCGCAGGAAGCAAAGAATGAGGTGGAGAAGACTGGACGGCGCTGTTTGAGCATTGCTGGCGACGTGGGCGATGAACAATTTTGCCAGCAGTCGGTGCAGAAGGTGATCCAGACTTATGGGCGGCTGGATATTCTGGTGAACAATGCGGCAGAGCAGCATCCAAAGCAGAGCATCGAGGAGATCAGCGCCGAGCAACTGGAGCGGACGTTCCGCACCAACATCTTTGGCATGTTCTTCATGACGAAAGCGGCACTCAAACATCTGGATAAGGGAAGCGCCATCGTCAACACCACGTCGGTCACGGCTTATAAGGGTGCGCCTAACCTGCTGGATTATTCGGCTACGAAGGGAGCCATTGTCGCCTTTACGCGCTCCCTGTCGCTCTCGCTGGAAAGCAAGGGGATTCGCGTCAATGGAGTAGCACCCGGCCCGATCTGGACGCCGTTGATTCCCTCAACGATGCCCGAGCAGGTGGCTCACTTCGGGGAAGATGTGCCTATGAAGCGAGCAGGTCAGCCGGACGAGGTTGCGCCATGCTACGTGTTCCTGGCCTCCAACGATTCGTCGTACATATCCGGTCAAATCTTGCACCCCAATGGCGGAGAAGTTGTGAATGGCTAAGCAATCTTACCCGCTCTACGGATCGCCAGCGTCACATATATACATTCGCCCCGGGTTGTGAGCGAGTAAGCTTTCTTCCAGCTTCACAAATTTGTGAAGACTACTATACTGAGAAACAGAAGGTTTCTGAGCCTTCATTAGAAAAGGATTAGTATGACAATATCGTAGTAGTTGTCAGTAATCCTTTATTCACGGCTAACCGTATTGAATATGTGGATACGATTTATGTAACCACTTTTTGAATTGTTCAAGTTTTCATAATGAAGGGAGACGTACATATGGTACAACAATCAACTTCTGCCTGGACGGTGAACCGCATTGTAGCGCTGGTAATCGGAGTGGTCTTTCTCCTGGTGGGTATCCTGGGTCTGATTTTCGATACTACTGGCGGCTATCTCCTCGGTTTCCAGGTCGACCTGGTGCATAACTTTGTCCATCTGCTCACCGGTATCCTGGGTGTGTGGGCAGCATTTGGTGGCTGGTCTCGCTGGTTCAACCGGGTCTTCGGTATCATCTACATACTGGTGGGTCTGGCGGGACTTGTGCCAGCCTTCTACTTTGGTGGCAAGCTGCTGGGCTTGATGGCAATCAATGGGGCTGATAATGTCTTGCATCTGGTTGTCGGTCTTGTTGCCGCCCTGGTAGGCTTCTTCGTCACTGATGCTGTTTCCGGTTATACTGGTGGAACCGGCAGAACAGATACAATGGCAAGGCCATAACAGGTACAGGAACGTTCAGGTCAGGGAAAAGAGCGGTATCAGCGACCGCTCTTTTCCCTTTTTAGCTGCGTTCGCGTGAGGAGCCGATGCCCATTTCTTCCCGGTACTTGGTGACGGTGCGCCGGGCCATAGGGATGCCACGTGCGCTTAGCAGGCGCGCCAGTTCATCATCGCTGAAACGGTGTTTCGGGTTTTCGGAGACAATCAGCTCGCGCAGGATGTCTTTGATGCCGAGGGAGCCGTCGAAGAAATCGGAAACGGGGATGAGCCGACCGTTGGGCAGCAGGACGTATTTGCTGGCTGTTGCACGGCTGATCGTTCCCTCGTCGAGGCCCAGGCGAGCGGCGATCTCTGCACGAGTCAGGGGACGCAGGTAACGCACGCCTTTTTCCAGAAATTCGCGCTGGTAGTCCACGATCAGTTCGGCCACACGCCGCAGCGTCTGCCAGCGTCTCTGTACGCAGTCTACGAAGAATTTCGCTCGATCTCCCTGGTGATGCAGGTAACGTTGTACCTCACCGGACTCGCCCCCGGCTTTGCCATTCGCCTCGGAAAAGGTAGGAACGGCATAGCTGCTGTTGATGGAGAAGCGATAGCGTTTCTCCTCTATCAATTCGATTTCAAACCCCGCCTCGCTCTTGCGGATGATGATATCCGGTCGCATGTAGGTCGCGCTGTTGCCGGTAGCCGGGTAGTAGATATTTTCTCGATAGATATGGGCGGGATAGGGGTGAAGCATCCTGCGAATGTACTGGGCGGCCTGGCGCACCTCCGATTCTGGTACATTCATGAGGCGTGCGATTTCCGCGAACAGGCTGCGCCCCAGCAGGTCTAAATATTGCTCGATCAGCGCATAGGCGAGGGAATGAGGTTCTTCAAGCTCGCTCAACGCTCGTAGCTGAATGAGGAGGCATTCACGCAGGTTGCGCGCTCCAATGCCCAGAGGTTCCAGGGTTTGCAACTGGCTCAGCACGTATTCGACGCGCTCAACCGGCACGTGCAGGTGCTCGGCCACCTCACCTATGCCAATATCCAGATAACCGCGCTCGTTGAGATTGCCAACCAGTTGTTCGGCGATTGGTGCGTCGTCGGGCGAGACCAGTGCTTCCAGTTGTTGCAGCAGCACCTCCGCCAGCGTCTCTCCCGTAGGAATGCTGGCTATCGGGTCGAAGTCGTCATCCTCGTCACTATCGCTGTCACCCATGCCATAAGCATCGATGGTGGAGAATAAAAATTGATCGCTCCACTGAGTTTCTGTGGGGTAGACCTCGCTGCCGGTCATTTCGTGGACAGGGGAAGGCGAGTGGGCAAAGTGCCCGCAGGATGGGCAGGTCTGTCCCTGCATTATCATGCCGCAGAAGAGACAGATATGGTGCTCACTGACCTCAAGGGCCGGATTTTCTATCTGTTCCTGGTTCACCGCATGCTCCAGTTCATCCGACGAGAGGTGCAGAATGGTGCTCGACGTAATGAGCTTCGCGCTCACGCGCAGGACATGATCTGGTTTTTGTGTTGGTTCCAGTCGCATACTTCTCTATCCTCCACTACCACATTATTACACAACAACTCAATGCGCTTGTCCAGTTTAAAGCCAGCCTCGATTGAGGAGGGCATTGTGAGCAGCTTCTTGCTCTGCCGACTGTTTATTGCGTCCGTGACCTGTACCGGCTACCTGGTCGCCTAGCATGACCTCTATCGTAAACTCGCGATTGTGCGATGGGCCTTCCTGGCTCACGAGCCGGTACGCGGGCGTGATGCCATCCTGTGCCTGCGCCAGCTCCTGAAAGAGCGATTTATTATCTTTGAAGAGCCGTCTGGTGACAATCTCCAGCGCCAGGGGTTCCAACCGCTTGAGCAGGAACTGGCGCGTCACCTCGATACCCTGATCGAGGTAGATGGCCGCCAGCAGCGCCTCAAAAGCGGAGGCGAGGACGCGCTGACCGCCGCCCGTGTGCTGCTCTCCCTTGCCCATGCGCAGAAATTTACCCAGATCGATTTCACGGGCAAACGTTGCCAGCGTATCCGTTTTCACCAGGATGGCACGCACATTGGTCAGCTCGCCCTCGCTCAACTGCGGATACATGCGATAGAGAAAATCGGCGCTGATGAAGGCAAGAATAGAATCGCCCAGGAACTCTAGCCGCTCATTTGATTCCTGGCCTGCTCCTGGCGTTTCGTAGATATAGGAGCGATGCGTAAGGGCCAGTTGCAACATTGCTGGATTCTGGAAATGGATGCCCAGGATATCTTCCAGCGTTTCAGACATTACACAACCTCCAATACTACCTCAGATTCGTCCTGCACCTGCTCTGTGACTATGCCTACATGCCAGAAGGGGACCTCGGGCGCGAGGATGGCAAGCTCAGGCCATACAGCGGGATCGATGGCTGCGAAGAGACCGCCGGAGGTTTGTGGATCCCAGAGAATCTGCCGCTCAACCTCGCTGAGCTGCTTGCTGAAGCGCACATGTGGTAAAAGAAAGGTTTCGTTACGATACGCGCCGCCGGTGATGCAGCCCTCCTCCACGTAGCGCAGCGCGCCGGGGAGCAATGGCAGGGCGGCGAAGTTGAAACGCATACCGGCAAGGCTTTGCGAGGCCATCTCCCAGGCGTGGCCCAGCAGCCCAAAGCCGGTGATATCGGTGACGGCGTGAACTCCCTTGCCCAGTTGCACTAACGCTTGACTGGCCTGTTTGTTCAAGCGGGTCATCGAGGCGACAGCAGCTTCCAGATCACCTGGCTGTACCTTATCCTGCTTGTGTGCCGTCGTTATCAACCCTGTACCGAGCGGTTTGCCGAGGATGAGCAGGTCGCCGGGCCGCGCGCCACCTTTCGTCAGGATGCGTTCGGGGTGAACCATTCCTGTCACAGCAAGTCCGTATTTGGGTTCTTTATCAGTAACGGTATGACCGCCGGCAATGATCCCTCCTGCCTCTACCATGATATCCGCGCCGCCGCGCAGGACTTCGCTGAGGATGCCTGCATCCAGATTGTCAGGCCACGAAACCAGGTTAATAGCCATGAGCACCTGACCGCCCATGGCGTAAACATCGCTCAGGGCGTTAGCAGCGGCAACGGCTCCGAAGGTATAGGGATCATCGACCACCGGCGGAAAGAAGTCGGCGGTGCTGATGATCGCCTGCTGGTCGTTCACGCGATATACTGCCGCATCATCGGCAGTGTGCAGGCCAACCAGCAATGCGGATGGTGCAGTATGCAAGGTGAGTGGACGCAGAACCTGCGCCAGGGCCTCGGGACCCATTTTCGACGCTCAACCGGCACAACTTGCCAGTGAGGTCAGGCGAATCTTTCTGCCTGTAGACATACTGGAATGTTCCTCGTTCATATACTGTTTTCTTCCATGGGAGCATTGTAGCGCGTTTGCCGGGAAGACGTCAACAAGACTGGACTTAACGGTGGATGTGTGTTACGCTTGGGAAAGTGGATTTGAGGAAGACAGGCAATCGCGGGCTGCACGGCATGCCGGGGCAGTTCGAGGAAAGTCCGAACTCCACAGAGCAGGATGCTGGATAACGTCCAGTCAGGGCGACCTGAAGGAAAGTGCCACAGAAACATACCGCCCGTGCATGCTTACGGCATAGCGCGGGTAAGGGCGAAATGGTGAGGTAAAAGCTCACCGGCAGCCGGGTGACTGGCTGGCCGGGTAAACCCCATCTGGAGCAAGACCAAATAGGAGGGGTAGGAGAAGATGCCGCGCTGCTTTGCGACGCGGCATCCCTCCTTGCAGGTTGCTCGCCTGTCAACCTCCGGGTTGGTTGCTTGAGGCAGCGAGTAATTGCTGTCCTGGATAGATGATTGCCACCCCTGTTGTCGAGAGCCGACAGGGGGACAGAATTCGGCTTATGGCTTCCTCACATCCACTCCCAGGCCATCTTACAGGAAGTTCGCGCTTAAGGTGAACATTCCCTCATCAACGTTTGCTACGCCTCGTGGAGCAGCTGATAAACGTGCGCAAAGGCCCAATCAATCCTGAGTTTCTTCTCCAAAGGCTAATTGTCTGGCAAAAGAGGTACGCGCCCGCTCCTGTTTAGCAGTCTTTGCTTCTGAGAGGAGCTTTGCCAGATGGAGCAAATTCACAGGACGCAGCACAACAGATCCCCGGTTCGTTGTACGCAAAGGATGGTGAATGGTGATTCTCGCTTCTTGAACATCAGGCTGGAGCGACGGATAGAGAATCACTGCATCGAAGCTATCAGGCTGGCTGAGGGCGTACATAGCGAGCTGGTAGAGCATGGACGCTGGTAATTCCTTGTTCCAGAGGTCACGGTACTTGGCATCTAAGATTGAGACAAGTTTTCCTTGCTGCAAGATGACATAATCAGGGCGCGGTTCTGGTGCGCGGCGGTTTCTCGGATTATGTGAGGGGTCATAGGAGAGCATATGCTGTATCCTGTATTGATCTCTCACCTCGTATCCTGTCAGATTCTCTTGCAAAAAGCGAGAAAGCAGCTTCTGAAAAAAGAGATTCATATCGAAGAGAAAGCCGGGGAGCTTCAATTGCGGCTGATTTTCCTGCAGTGCTATGCCGCCTGCATGGTAGAGGATGTCAATAAGCGTAATGGCAGGCTGATACGCTGCGATCAGGCGATCCATCTGCTGCTGCAACTTTGCCAGAACATGATCATCCAGATCAAGGGAAGAAACGGTGTCTTGAAACATATTGACCAGCTGGTAAAGCTTCATACGCAGAGCGGTATCGCCTGTGAGACGAGCGGCGAGATGTAATCCTTGCAGCAGTACCTGGTTGGGTAAACAGTCTTCAAGTCGCGGATAGTAGGTACATGGCAGTGTTGCCTGAAGGATGCCACCCTGTTTGGCGATGCGCAGAACGTTGATTTTGCCTCGTGGGCTGGCAAGTTCGCTTTCGGTTTGCACGTACTTACGATGCAATCCTCGTGCTACCAGCTCCTCAATTTCTGCGATCAGCTGCTGGATGAGCATATCCTGGAATGTCAGTTCCTCGTTGTTATAGCTGGTCCGGGTCATGCTTTTGAGGTCGCGAAGCCCGTAGGCATAGCGTAGCAACTGGAGAAACGGCAAGCCGCGAAGCTTGGGCCGGATAGTTAACTCGATATTTCCCAGGTTGATACGCCCGACGTATGACGATGTTTGAAGAGAGAGACCCTGGCGTAGTTCCAGGATTTCGAGCATCCCTGTCTCTGTAAGATGATCTGCCAGTTCTCTCTCAGTCCGATCGTGTAAGAATATCCCGGCAAGAGGCGAATTGGCAGCGTTCGGCGAGCAAAGCTCCCATTCTTCCAGATCAACGCGAATCGGTATCATGCCACCCATCTCCATTCTCCGCATCCTGCTTGCTCTCTTCATCCTGCTCTTGCTGGGCCTGCATCTCCGATTGGAGGGCGAGCCATGAAGCCATGATATCCGAGGTTGGCTCAAGCAAAGCCAGAGTCAGCTTATCGCGGTTGGCTGGATGAAATAATTCCTCGCGGATTTGTTGCTTCTGGCTGTCGATGAACCCTGTCCCCAGAATGTTGGCAAGAGCGGTATAGTCATCGTAGCAATATTCTTGCAGCAATGGCAGAATATCTTCCTGCAATATTTTTGCAAAGGTGGCGAAATCTCCGATGGGGCGTCCCTGTTCGAGCAGATAGGAATGGCCTATCTGTAAGTTACGAGCATCGCGACCAGCATGCAGGCAGATGCGCTCATTCAAGGCGCTGAGCCAGGGGCCTAGAGGAATGCCGCTGAGTACAACGTCGCCCAGTGTATCGATATCTGGCATTAATTCAATGAAACCGAAACGCCGCCGCAGCGCCGTATCAAGCAGGGCAATGGAGCGATCAGCCGTGTTCATGGTGCCGATGACGTAGACGTTATCCGGGACGCGAAATGGGTTGCCCGTGAGCGGCAGGAGAATGGCTTTGCCACGCTTGTTCTTCTCAAGGATCGTCAGCAATTCGCCAAAAATGCGGGGAATATCGCCGCGATTGATTTCATCAATAATCAGGAAAAAGCGTTCATTGGGACGACGCTGCGCATCATCACAGAGCTTTTTGAAGATGCCATCTCGCAACATAAAATGCATCTGGTCGTTGATGGCCGCCGGGCGAAACCCCTCAAGAAAATCCTCGTAGCCATAAGCCGGGTGAAAGGTACACATGCGCACAGTTCCGTTGGACTGCTCATCTGTGCCAAGAATGCACGCTTTTTGCTCATCCGTCAGTTGCTCATGCGTTTTCCCAAAGTTTGTACGTGCGGCCAGCTCGCGAGCCGTATATTCGGCCCAGTACGTCTTGCCTGTCCCGGGAGGGCCATAGAGAATGACCTGCCCCTTGCGGCCGAGGATGGCTCGAATGCGCTCGGCAATAGCAGGTAAGGGCGGTAAGGGCGGCAAGCGTGGAGGCTGAGATGGCTCGCCTGGTTCGGGAGCAGGGGAAGGCACAGGTATCGGATGTTCATAAATGCGCTTTTCCGCTGCAAGCAGATTTTTCTCTCGCCTCATCCTGTATGCAGTGGTCTGATTGCCCTCAACGTCGGGTTGCTGCCAGGGGTCAAGAGAAAGCCACTGGACGGGTCGCCGATGCGAGAAACCACCGGAGGAGGGATTAAAGAAATAGTTGCCGGTGACTCTGCCAACACCCAGAACGGTGGCGCCGTTCGAGGCCAGGACAAGATCGTTGGGAACAATGTTCCAACGGAAATACAGTAATTGCTGTGCTACTCTACCTGCAGCTTGATGAGACATGGAAGGATGACGGGAAAGCAATAACTGCCGAACCGCCTCTTTCCCATCTCTATTATTGGTGATAGCCGATAGATCATCTTGTTCGAGCCACCCGATGGCGACGCAATTCTGCTCGCGCATCATCTCCCAGCAATCTTTTCCATCGGGACCGGAGGTTGTTCCGATGCGCCACCAGCCATAAGGAGGGCCATTCCTCTCGTTGAGGGTAGCCGTCAGGCTGGTCATGGGGAGGGTAAGTTGCTCCGCTATATCAACAAAATAGCCTGCCAGATAATACCTGCCCCTCCCCTCTGGAGGAAGTTGTAACAGCCTGAACAGATGAAAGCGCTGGTAATCGGGATTATGGAAATCATCCAGCTTTTGTGGGTAGAGCAAATGAAAGTACTTGTGAACCCATGATAGATTACTGATATCCTGCGCTACGGTATCCATGTCTTGTTGCAGCGCGGCATAGTCAGCCTCTGTTGCATGTTCAGGCAGGCGTTCTAGCAGTTCAGCGCCTTTGATCAATTGAGAACGATGTCTTCTAGCAAGGTCAATGGCTTGCTCCTGCGAGAGAGAGACGGGATGTTGAGGGGAACCTGTCGTCCATACTCCTGTTTCCTTTCTGGGAAATAGCCCGTATTTGAAGGCGCTGCCCCCGGCGATGCTGCCAAAGTTTATCGAGGGAAACTCGTCATCATTTTTGAACTCCAGCCAGTAGACAAGGCTATCTCTTCCGAAGGAATAGACAGTATCCAGCAACGCCTCATCGCCGAGGCTCATGAGTTTGTCCGGGCCAAACCTGGCACGAAAGGTGCTAAAATAGCGCGCTAATTGCTCCTGAGAGAGGATTGCTCCTTTGCTCTCCAACTGGAGATATCGTTCCTTGAGTTCGCGGGCGATGCGTTCATCTAACGTGATCATAGCTACTCCTGAAATCCGGTTGAACTCCGCCGGGTGATCTGGTTTGTGATGTCGTGCATTTATTGTTCCTCCTGCTCAAACTCAAAGCTCTCGAAGCGCAGGGTGCGGCAGTTCTCTTCGATGGTGCGTTTGATGTCATCGGGGACGGCGGGGATGGTAGCCTGAATTTCCAGCGTCACCTGCACGTCTGCACCATAGATGGCCGTCAGGTGGCGTACGACCTCGTCCATGATTGTCCCGGCGTTTCCGGCCATCATGCGTGGATTGAGCTTGGCTGAGCCGTGGAAGCGCTGAGTCTGGGAGACGTGTTCTGCCGGTATGGTTGCCTGTTCCGTTGAGGCTGGCACTGGCGTTGGGCGGGCAGGTTCGAGCAGTGTTGATCCACCGCGCTCGCTAACGGCAGACGATTTCACGCCGCTTGCACTCCCGGGAGTTGTATAGGTTAATACGGCACTTGCCTGTTGAGCGGCCTGAGCGTCAGCCGCGAACTGGGCTGCTGCAATCTCTGGTTTCACCACAACGGCACTGTTGTTGAGCGCGACCTGCACCTGCTGGCCCACCTTGAGACCGAGATAGCGCTGGTGCTCGGCATTATAGCTATCGGCGTAGGAAAACGTCTCCTGCTTCCAGTCAGACGATTGCACGCCCTCACGGATGGCGACCAGCAGCACTTCGGTATGCTTCAGGCGTGGCAGGTAGAGGTAGCGGGCGAAGAATTCGGCCAGTTCCTTAACGGTGACATGGTTGCCGCGCCAGAGCGGAATCTCGTCCATTTTACCGCGCAGCAGGGTGCCAGCGTACTGGGTGAGCAGGAGGTCTTCTGTGCGCAACTTGCGACTGGCACTGCTCGCCAGTGGACTCTGAGGCTGTGGCTGCAAGCGGTATTCCTCGATGCTTTCAGGCTGGTGAGCATCGAGTTGCTCCGGCACCAGTAGCCAGATATAGGTTTCCGGGATGCGGGCTTTCACCGTTTCCTCTGCACCCTCCCGGCGTGTGCGTGCCTGGTTGCGTTGGGAAGCGTCCAGGTTGAGCGACTCGCTTTCTCGGTGGATTGAGTCCCAGGCCAGGAATTGTCGCACCCCCTGCTTCAGGTCTTCCAGCCGGGCGCGATCTGCCGTCAGGAAGACCAGCGTGTTGCGGTAGTGACGCAAGGCATCTCCACGTGCATTGAGGATTTCCCGCGCCTGCGCCATCCCGCTGCTCTGTAGATCGTGCAGGGCGTGGGGAAATTGCGGCTTGAGGATGACCAGTCGTGCCGCCATGTCGTCGTCGGCGACATCGCTGCTCGACGCCGGGCAGGGATGGACACGGGCAAAATCGCCGCGATTGGCCTGCTCAGCCCGCAAGCGGCGTTCGATCTCATCGAGTACCTGCTCATCATCGTAGTGGGCAGCGCGGTCCTGTGCCAGACGTGCGACCGTTGGCTGCGTGCTGTACCAGTAGCGCTGCCCTTCCACTGTCAGATGAGCCGAGTGATCGGCGAGACGACGCAGGGCATCGCCGAAAATAGCAACGCTCTCTCCTGGCTGCGTGCAGCCCAGGTTGATCTGTCGCACCGGCAGCCCCCTGTTCTGGCTGCGTACCGTCGGGGCCGAGCCAAGATAGATCGTGCGCGCCACACGGCGGCATGCCGAATAACGCCCCAGGTTCGGATTCTCCCGGTCCAGGCGCGCCGGTAGCGCGTTCATGCCATCAACTTCACTTTCGATCACCGGCACCCAGCTATTCTCTAGATAACGGGTCAGTTCGTACTGCACTTTCGGTACGGCCACCGGCACCGTAGCTGGCATGATGAGGATGCTGCCATCCTGGCCCTCCCACAGAGCATGCACGACAGCGGCCATCAGGCGCAGCACGCCACGCGTGCGCTGGAAGCCCTCGATGCTCGACCAGTCGGTGTAGAGGCGATCAAAGAGTTCGGGATGGATGGGATAGGCATGGCGAATACGCCGTTCGTAGTCCCCCTCACCGCACTCGGCAGGAAATTCTTGCGGCTGGCCGCGGTAGAACTCAACAAAGGCTCTGGCGACGGCATCGCGGGCGACAAAGTTGGCCGGTTCAGTGATATCCTGGAAGAGGCGGCGGCGCACGATCTCAAAGCCTTCCTCGGCATCGGCTGGTCGCCAGGGCGACTCCACGCGCCCAAAGATGCGTTTGAGCCGTTCGGCGGCTTCGCGTCCGCCTTCGCCGCCCGTCTCGGCATCGGAGGCAGGAATGGTTGCTACCACCAGCGTACGCGGTGCCGCTTTGGCGGCCTCGGTCAGTGCCTGTGCGAAGCTGAGATTGGCGTCGAACGAGCCAGCGGGCAGGCCGGAGACGTTGTACAACTGGCGGGCATAGACGACCCACTCGTCAATGAGGATGAGACAAGGGGATGCTGCCGCAAACAGTTCGCGCAGCACCTCCGAGCCGGGGCTGACACCCTGGCGGTCCGCTTCGGCCACCATCGCGAAGCCATCCTTGCCAAGCAATTGCCAGGCCAGTTCGCCCCACAGGGTGTTCACCGTGCAGCCATCGGGTTTGATGCGGGGCATGCCCGGCGAGAGTTGGTAGCCCACCAGCACAGCACGCTGTGCCTCTGGAGGGCTTGCTACCCCGGCTTCGCGTAGCACCGCATCAATGCCCACCAGTTCGGAGGCTGGCACGCCGGAGAAGAGGTGGTACAGAGCCAGCAGCGAGTGCGTCTTGCCACCACCAAAGTTGGTTTGCAGATCGACCACCGGATTGCCCCCGCTGCCGTCAAGGCGCTGGAGGGCATCGATTAACAAACGGCGCAGGCCATAGGTCAGGTAGGTGCGCTGGTAGAAGGCGCGTGGGTCGCGATACTCCTCCGCACCGAAGCCGCGAGCCACCTGCCCCAGATCGGCGGCAAATTCGGCGGACTCGTAGCGACCGGAGGCGACATCGGGATGGGGTGTAATCACTTCGCGCCAGGGACGCAGTCCCATGCCCGGTCGTCCCTCAATGGAGGTAGCGGAGACCTTGCGTGTCTCGTTGCGCACCTGCTCTTCAAATCGCTGGCGCAACAGTTCCTGTTTCTGCCGCTCCACCTCGCTCGCCTCTTGTCCAGCAGAGACGGCATTGAGCAGACGCTGCATGCTGTCGAGCGCACGGTAGGCGTCGTCGGTGCTGAAAGGACGCTGGTGCGCCCACTCGTTGCGTGTCTCGCGCAGTTCGCTCACCAGCGACCGCTCCGCGTGTCCCAGCACGTTCCTGAACACCGGCTGCCACTGATCCCATAGTATCAGCAGCAGCGCCTGCAAATCCAGATGCAGACCATCGTCCCCAATATGTTGATCGCGTAGTGATCCAACCGCCTCATACTGCCAGCGTGCGCCATAGGTGGCTTGCATCTGGCGTTCCACAAAGGGCTGCAACCCCTGCTTCAACAGACTCAATGCGCGTCCCACGCGCTCGTGGTTGCTCTGTGCCATATTTAGTATCCTTCTAGCTCAAAAAATCCACGTTGCTAGATAAGTCCTGCGCATCCCAGACCATTCGCTTGAATATGATTTAGCCAGGTGACAACGACAATTGATTTATAAGCGCCGATTACTCGCCCTAACGTTACGGGTTTTTCAACGTTTCCTTATTATCGCAATGTGTTGTCACATGGTTGCCTGGTGCCTATATTTTCGTCCACGTACCGCATCCATTCGACTGAAAGCCTTGATCGGAGGCGGCAATGGTGACAATAGTCGGAGTATCGACATTATTATTGGCGATAATATCGTCTGTTGTGTTGCTAAATCCGCTCAACCTGGCGTAGTAGCATCCGGTAGCACCAGTATTTTTGTACGTTCCCGGAGTGATATCAGTGCCGACGATGTACATGCCATCGCCAAAGTTGGTTTTGCTGGTGGTGATTTGTGACAAGTCTTTTGTCCATGTACCACAGTTCTGGGAAGAGAAGCCTTTATCTGTCGCACTAATGGTGACAATGGCGGGATTGTCGGTATTATTATTAGCGATGATATCGCTAATTGTGCCGCCGAAATCCACTCAGCCTCTCATAGTAGCATCCCGTAGAGCCGGTGCGAGTGCGATATGTACCCGGCTGGATATCTTTGCCGACTTGATATGTTCCATCCCCAAAGCTCGCAAATGAAGGTGTAGGCGTGGGCGTAGGAGCCTGTGTGGGTGTCGGAGTTGGAGTCTGAGCCTTCGTTGGTTGTGTAGTGGGTTGTGTAGTCGCCTGCGATGTGGTTTGCGTTGAGGTATTACCTGTTGCAATAGTATCACTGCTCTTCGTGCCATTACTCACTGCTCCAATAATGATGAAAATCAACACAATGACCCCAATGATAGCCCATGCGCGACGGCTCAATTTCTTGCGCGGCGGCTTTGGTGGTATCATTCCTGGTCCAGGCGGATATGTTGGCGGTTGACCGGGTAGATATTGCCCGGCCTGTGGGTACTGAGTGTACTGTGGGAATGGGGATAGTTGACCGGACGTCGGCGGTGGTGGTGGTATTTGCCCCTGATCGCTTAAAGGCTGTGATACAAAGGATGCTGGAGGTACTGGGTCAGCCTGCGATACCGTCGTCTGAACAGGCCCTGGTTGCCATTGCCCCTGTGGCAGTGGCTGCGATGCATTTACCATTTGCTGAGCGGGCAGTGCAAATCCTATCTGTGGTTCTGGCCCTACCGGAACGTTCGGGAAAAACTCCAGAAACTTCTCAGCTTTTTGCTTCGCCATAAAATTCGCGGGAAAATGATTGTTGGCTGTATAAATTGTAAGATCCGCCATCACCGCACCTTTTTTCAGCGCGATATACGTCACATCCTTGCGTGGCACTATCCATACCAGCTTATTAAAAGGTGCTACCACCTTCACCGTTGTCTCGTCAAGCTGTAATTGGCCTGCTTTGCATGTTTCATTGTATAACATAGGTATTCCCCCTCCTTGATACGAATGCGAGCATGAAACGCTCATAACGAAAATGTTACATGAATTGCTACCTCTACAGGTTATTCCTCAGTTTTTGCTTTGCATCGCCTCCTTTCATTTCTTCATCCCAAATACGTCGCTTCCCACAACCCCGCATCTCCGGCCTCGCGATGCGCCAGTCGGCTAATCTCTGACCACGATATGACGAGGCTGTTGTAGGCCAGCGCCTCCTGCGCCCAGCCCTTGCGTTCGCAGAGGGTGTAGAGGCGATAGGCCAGGTCGCGGGCAATCTCGCCGCGTGCGCCCGCCAGCCGCAGGACATCACCCGCCCCAACCTCACCTTTCTGATTCAGCGCCGCAATCATGCGCTGTGCCACCTCCCACACCGTCATGTGAGAGGAACGCGGATTCCAGGTTTCGAGCAGTTCCTCGCGGCGCACGAGGCGCACCTTCCCGCCATGCGCCTGTACCAGCCCGGCAGCGACCATGCCCTGTACGCTCGTATTCTTGGCCTTCGAGAGCGTCTCGGCCATGCCGTATTCGGCCTCGTTCATGGCGTACTGCTCGAACCACGCGATGGCCCAGCGCGTCTCGCCATCGTACTCGCCCTCCTGCTCGGCCAGCGCCTCATCCAGCGCACGATTGATCAACTGGAGCGCCGTGCGCACGCCCATGCGCGTTCCATCCGACTCGACCACCTTACTATAGCGTGAGTAGATCGCCATCCCGGGGCCGATGCTCGCCTGCGCCAGGTCCACCGGCGCGATGCTACCATGTTGCAGCTTCTTCAGTGCAGCGGGTAGTTCCGCCTTGAGCGCGGTGAGAAACTGGCGGCGCGATGCCACCAGCGCATGTTCAGCACGCGGGCGGCAGACAAGAACGATGGACGAGGCAAGAGCGTTTGTTCCCATTCCGATAGTTCGACCTGTCTCATCTCTGTTCGCATAGGCCATGTTCCTGTAATGGAAAAGCCAGCCTTGATCAAACCTTCAAGCATTGTTTCCCAGCCAGTTGAAGCAATATTTATTGTTCCATTACCGTTTCCTGTTCTTCGTCAGCTTCATCATCTTCTGTCTCGGACTCAGCTTGTTTGAAAGCGTAATAAACAGTAAGCGGATAATCGGGATGCTGTGCATTCTCGCATTTGTTTAAAGGCATGACCTAACCCTTTCTCAAAGAACTCTTGCGCTTCGATCTTTATTGCCATCAAATCGATACGGTGTCGCCACCAATTCCTGTGCCTTTGGTACGAGCATCGTCCTGAACAGGTCGGGGTAGAGATTGCCAAGCGAGCGACGCAGCCAGACATAGAAGAAATCTGCGAGATCAGCATAGCCAATATTATCATAATATGGTGGATCGGTTGAAATCAAGGGATGGATTACTACCATTGATCGACGGTCGTTGCGTCACGCTGTTTCGCTTCATCCAAAGGAATTGTCGGGAGACTAGTTCAGTAACTTCAGCTACCCAATTCGATTGAGCCGTCAAAATTCCCTGTAGAGTCGCTAAAAGGATTATTCTCAGCAAAATCCCATACCATAGGGATAGCTTGACGTGCAAATGTGCTACGTGACATTATCTCTTGCAATCGATTCCAGGAACAAATTGTTGACCAATCATCAGCTCACCTTATCGACTGCAATTCCCAGATACGTCGCTACCGCATCAGCATACGCTGTCGCACCCATGCCGCCATCATTGAGCGAGACGCCATCATCGAGCCAGTCAGCTTTTCGTGCATCAGCCAGCACACGTTCCCTGGCTTCCAGCACGAGATCGCTGAAGGTAGTTAGCGCGACAAGCTGGCGAGGAGTAAATAAATCGCCCTAGGTATATCATTCCATAATAGGTAGGCGATAAACATCAGTGACTTGATCTGGTACAACTGCTTCTGGTACTCTTCAGATTTCGCCTGTTCTCTGCAATAGCCATCTGTTCATTCATTTGGCGCAATATACGCTCGTCCACCGCTGTCCTTCAGCAACAATTGCCAAGAGTTGTGTACCCATTCGTCCAGCTTTGCCCTCACTGCGTACATAATCAAAGGGTACAGGCGTGCCGCAGGTGATGCAAACAGCGCCGCGCCGGTTCACTGTACCGTCCTGTGGCTTGCCCTTACCTGTCTTCACAGCGAAGTGGATGGCTGGAGGCGTGACACTGTGATCGATCTGCGGCTCAACCCATGCCTCTTTGCCCTTCTTTTTGGAGAGGTAGAATGAGCGCACCAGGGGCATCTGCGCGCCGCAGGCGGGATTGGGACATTGCACGGCGCGCGTCCACAGCCAGGCAATCACAGTTGCTTCGCCGCCGCCATATTCATGGGGCAGTGTCACGTGCGGGTAGAGATGGCCGATGCGCCGCGCTGCTTCGTCGCGCATCCATTTGCCGTAGTAGCGGATATCGTCGGCAAGGCCGCGAGCGCCGTGCCAGTCGCCGCCCATTAGCGATTGTCGCGCCTGTGGGTTCACGGGCGGATGCCCGGCAAACTTCGGCGGAATTTCGATCAGCGCCTTGTTGATGAGGACCGCCACCGGATTGAGGTCGCTGGCATGCGCTTCCAGGCCCAGGCGCTGCGCCTCAAGCGGAATGGAGCCGCCGCCGGCGAAGGGATCGAGTACCGGCGGTGGATTGCCGTTGGTCGATTTCAAAATCTCGGCCCGCGCCATGCGTAAGACATCCTCGTTGTTGGAGTTTTCCCAGAGCACCAGCTGTTCTATCAGCTTGAAGAGTCGCTCGCGTTCGGCTTGCTGTTCCTGCTCGGTTGGAAACTGCTCAGGATGGGCCGAGGGGTCATCGACCAGTGAGGCGAAGAGGACGGCACGGCAGGCAGCCAGAGGACGACGCGCCCACCACAGGTGCAGCGTCGAGGGGTGGCCGTGCCGGATGGATTTCTCGCGGGCCGAGGCGATGTTGATGGCGTTGAGCGGCAGGGCGACCTCGATCAATTTCGTGCGATAGGATGGTTGTATGGTCATACGGGAATAACTCCTCTGGATACGAGTTTGTCTAGCTGGTAATTGACGCTGGTTGCGCCAAAGTCCGGTTCGCGCCCGAATGGTCGGGTGACGTAGTGGGTAGTGGTCGTCTCACCATCGATCAGGACGATGGCGAGAATGAAGTCGTCGGGTTTGTTGAGCGCGGTCAGGATTTCGTTGCGTGTGACGGTGACGGTGGTGGCATCTTTGACGCGGCCTTTGACTTCGATGAAGCGCAATTTGCCGGTGCCGGGAATGGATGATTCGATGTCGTAGCCGCACTTCTCGGCGCTCACATCGCGTGGTACATAGCCCAGCGTGTGTTCAGCCTGCATGACCGCCTCCATTGCCAGTTGCTCGATACGGGCCGTGTCACGTGCATGCTCATCGCTTGCTGGCGCAGCGACATCCAGCAGGCGTGCCAGCAATGTTTGTGGGACGATGAGGGCACAGCCGATGACGACCGGAGGTAGTGGGGAGAGCTTGCGCTCCTGTTCCAGTTCAACGACGCGGCGCTCTAGCCGGTCGAGCAGTTCCTGCGCCCGGCTGCGTGCGTTGCGCGAGTTGAGGCGTGCATTGAGCCTGCCCGCCGCTTCCTGCATGCGCAAGTGCTCGGCGCGGTTATCCCAGTAGCTGATCTCGGTCGTCAGGCGCTCATTGACAGCGGCGATGGTCTTGTTGATCTGGGCCTCGCGCTGCTGTTTCACGTCAGCAAGGTGGCGCGGCACCAGTTCGGTAATGGCATAGCTGCGCGCCTGCCCTTCCAGGTCGCTAGCAAGCCAGGACGCGTCGCGCAGTTCGGCAGCGACGGCCTGCTCTTCATCGGTGAGCGGGCGATAGTCGAGGAAGGGTGCGTAGCCCGCGCTGTGCAGGTGACCGTCCTGGTCCAGCTCGATAAAGTGCAACTGGCGCGAGACTTCGTGGCGTTTGCCCGCGCTGTCGTGGCTGGCATCCTGGATGGTCTCTTCCAGATAGAAGAGTACACGCATCTGCTCGCTCTGGTCGGTTGGGTCCACCAGGATGGCCCCCTGTTTCAGCAGGTCGCGCTGCTGCTCCAGCACCAGATCGAGCGTGGCATCAAGCAGGGGATGGCCGGGGGCGATCAAGGCTGCCGGAGGCTTGCCCTCGACATTGACGCGCTCCTTCTCGAAGACGATACGCTCGTACCGGCGCAGGATGACCGCCCGGCTGTCATAACGGGGCAGGCGCTGACGAATGGCAGAGGGGACATTGGTGATCTCATAGCGCTGCGGTTCGCGCTCGTAGACGCTGCCGCCGAGGCGTCTGAAGGCTTCCAGGAAGAAGGAGGCGATGTAGTGCGGCTGCAAGCGTCGTGCCTGCGCACGTTCCATCTCCTCACGGATCTGCCGCACGCGCACCACGTCCATCACTTCGTGCGTCAGGGCGCGCTCTTCCAGCAGGGTTTGCAAATGTTCGCGATCCAGCGCCTGGTCAACGACGCGGGAGAGGCGAGCGCGCACGGCGGGCTGCTCGCCGTAGCGAATGGCCTCCACGATCAGTTCGCGCAGGGAGCGATCTTCAAACAGTTTGTCGTTGCCCAGCACGTCAAAGACCTGTCCGCCCAGCGCCTCTCGCTCTTCCGCCAGTTTTCGCAGCAGGGTATCGAATACTTCGCCTTCGCGCGTATCAACAGCCACGAGATTCCACAGGTGGCAGACCTCCGTCTGCCCGATGCGGTGAATGCGCCCGAAACGCTGCTCGATGCGATTGGGGTTCCAGGGCAGATCGTAGTTGACCATGAGATGGGCGCGCTGCAGGTTGATACCCTCCCCGGCGGCGTCGGTCGCCAGCAGGATGAGCGTCTCTTTGTCCTGCGTGAAGGCTTCCTGCGCGGCAGCGCGTTCGGCACGGCCCATGCCGCCGTGAATGGTGACCACGGCCTCGGCACGGCCAAGCAAGGTACGGATGCGCCCGGCCAGGTAATTGAGGGTATCACGGTGTTCGGTAAAGATCACCAGCTTGCGGCGCTGTCTTGCCGGGTCGAACATCTCCGTTTGCCGGTCGAGCAGGCTGGCCAGTTCCTCCCATTTGCGATCCGTCCCACTGCGTCGCACCTGCAAGGCCAGGGACTCCAGGCTGGTCAGCGTCGCAATTTCGGCTTCCAGTTCAGCGATGGTGCGTGCCGCCGATGCCTGATCAACGACCTGCTCTTCCGTCGCCTCGCGCTCGGCCTCCGGCGCGTCCTCAAGATCGTCGAGATCGTCGTCGTCAAAGGATGGCAGATCGACGAGCAGTTCAAGCGGAGCCTGTGCGTTTTGCTGTTGAGCCTGCTTTGTTTCCTGTAAGCGGCGTTCCAGACGTTCGCGCCTGCGCCGCAGGGATTGATAGATGGCTTCCGGTGATGAGGCCAGGCGGCGTTGCAAGGTCGTGAGGGCAAAGCCGATGGTGCCTCTGCGCGCCTTCTCCAGAGCGTCGGCACGATTGAACTCGGCACGCACATACGCCGTCACCGCCTGATAGAGCGCAGTTTCCTGCTGCGAGAGGCGGTAGGTGACGCTGTAGGCGTAGCGTTCGGGAAAGAGCGGTCTGCCCTCGAAGGTGTAAAGCTGTTCTTTGACAAGGTGGCGCATGAGATCAGTGGCATCCACGGTATGGACGCCCTCACGGAAGCGGCCCTCGAAGCGGTCGGCATCGAGCAGGCGCAGGAAGAGTTGAAAATCCTCTTCTTTACCGTTATGCGGGGTAGCCGTGAGCAGCAGCAGGTGGCGCGTGAGCGTGCCGAGCATTTCGCCCAGATGGTAGCGTTTCGTATACTTCGGCTCGCCGCCAGCAAAGGTGGCCGACATCTTATGGGCCTCATCGACCACGACGAGATCCCACTCGCTCTGCCGCAGCGTCTCCTGCGCGGCCTCACTGCGCGAAAGTTTGTCGAGGCGAGCGATGCACAGTGGCATCTCCTGGAAAGCATTGCCGGAGACGGAGGCTTCCAGCCGATCATTCGTGAGGATGGCAAAGGCCAGGTGGAAGCGGCGGGCAAGTTCGTCCTGCCACTGCTCAACAAGGTTGCCAGGTGCAACAATGAGACAGCGCCGCAGGTCGCCGCGAATAAGCAGTTCTTTAATGAGCAGCCCGGTCATAATCGTTTTGCCTGCACCGGGGTCATCGGCCAGCAGGTAGCGTAGCGGCTGCTTCGCTAGCATGGTCTCGTAGACGGCGGTGATCTGGTGCGGCAGCGGCTCAATCAACGAGGTATGTACGGCGATGAGCGGGTCGAAGAGGTACGCCAGGCGAATACGGTAGGCTTCGGAGGCGAGTCGAAAGAGCGCGCCATCGGCATCGAAATGCCAGGGTAAATCGGCAGGCACAATCTCCAGGCTGGCGATAACATCCTGATACAACAGTTCGCTGCCCAGCCGCCCGTCAGCATCCCGGTACACCACTTCCATGCCAACGGAGCCATGCTGCCTCGCGCTGACAATGCTTACGGTAGCAGCAGGCAGCAGCCCTTTGACCTGCACGCCGGGGACCAATTCTTCCAGGGACGCCATCGGCGACCAACCTCATTTCCAGTACGGCAGTAGATGCTCCCACCCTCAACCGCTCGCAACCATAGCGGACTGTACATCACTCTTCTGATTATGTGGTGCTAAAGTGGAAATATACAGTTTCAGATGGAACGGCTCTAGTGTAGCGCATACTGTCAAGAAATGCAAGAGATTAACTATCACGAAATGATCAAAGTGAAAGTTTTGCTTCCTCGGCGAGGAAAAAAGGATAGCAGGCTCAGGAACGAGTCGAACATTCTGGTTCGACTCGTTCCTGAGCCTGCTATCCTTTTTTCTATCTTCTACCTGCTTATGCGGTTATGCTCGATTAGCCAGCGCACAAAATTCATGCGGTGTTTTTCGGCCATGATTTCACGATATTCAGTCTGTTCATCAACATGATTTCTCATATAGACCAGCCGGGCAGCTTCCGTCTCATCGAAACCCAGTGAAAGCAGGCGCTTAAAATCCCGATTGTTGGTGGCGTAGATATTTTCAGCCATAATAACGAAGCTCCTCTTGTTTGTCAACGTTCTCAGCAACGCACTACCAGTTCTGTTTTTCGCTTGCGACCTTGCTTGCAGGTCTATTTGCTATGTATACGTCTGCCGCTTCTCGCAAGATGCATTTTCAAGATTAGAAGCGGCTTACAAGAACGTCTTCTGGCTTAGAGGATGATTAACTTTTCTGTTGCAAGCTCTGTCACTCTGCACTATACTACGCAAAGAACAAAACAATAGGAAATTCCTGATCTATTTCAGCACGGAGACCGGAAATGTTACCTGGCTTACATCTGACCTGGCAATGGAGTCCAGGTACGCTCATTTTCATTATCTTGCTCTGCCTGCTCTATATCCTGGGTATCAGATATGGGCAGAGTCATAATCCACGGGAGGCGCTGCTCAAACCGCATCACATCGTCGCCTTTGGAACCTGTATCGTCATCATGGCGCTGCTGTTATTGACGCCGCTCGATACGCTGGCCCGCACCCAGCTTTTCATAGCGCATATGGTGCAGGTGGTCTTTCTGGTGACGCTCTGCGCGCCGTTGTTTTTGCTCGCGTGTCCAGAGTGGCTCTGGCAGCCTGTCCTCCATTGGCCACCGACGCGCAATATTCTGGGCAAACTCACCCGTCCACTGACGGCCTCGGTGATCTTCAATCTGACCTTTTTCTTCTGGCACGCGCCAAACCCGTTCCACTACGCGCTCCAGCATCCAACCGTCTATCATATCGAGCTGATCAGCCTGTTTTTGACTTCCCTGCTCAACTGGTGGCCATTGATAGGGCCAGTGCGCGAACTGCGCCGCCTCAGCTACCCGCTGCAAATGCTCTATGCCTTCCTGGATGGGCAGCCTGTCGATATCTTCGCTTTCTTGCTCGTCTTCACCGGTGCCATCTTCTACCCCTATTACCAGATTCCCGCGCCGCTCGCCCAGCTTGGCCTTACCGCCTACCCCTTGCAAGCTGCTGGTGGCACCTTCCTGATGATCCCCGGCCTCGTTGACCTGATCGTCATGACGCCCCTGTTCTTCCGCTGGCTTGGACAGATGGAGACAAGGGCGAAGATCACCGACCAGAAGATGCAGGAGGAACTGGAAGAGGAAGCCGCGCTGGAAGAATCAGAAGCGTAGCATGTGCCATTACCACCTACAATCCAGTTGTAGCGCCTCTGCCAGGCGGCGTTCGTATTCGCGGCGCGGAATCTCCGTGACACCCAGCGAGGCGAGGTGAGGGGTGAGAAACTGCGTATCGTGCAGAGTGTAGCCACGAGTTTTGAGATGCTCGACGAGGGCGACGAGGCAGACTTTGGAGGCATCAGTGGCGTGGGAGAACATGCTTTCGCCCATAAACGCGCCGCATAGCGCGACGCCATAGAGGCCACCGGCAAGTCTTCCGTCTTTCCAGGCCTCGATGCTGTGTGCCAGTCCTGCATAGTACAGGGAGGTGTAGGCCGCAATGAATGCTTCATTGATCCAGGTCTCGGCACGTGCTCCGCAGCAGCGCATCACGGCCTCGAAAGCGGTATCCATCCTGATCTCGTAGATGCCCTTTCTTATAGTCGTATACAGCGAGCGTGAGACGTGCAGGTTGGAATGTTCCAGAATGGCACGAGGGTCGGGCGCGTACCAGGAGATGCGCCCATCCGGCTCGGCCATCGGGAAAATTCCCTGCGCATACGCCTGGATCAGCAATCTGGGGTCAAGGAACTGCGGTTTCTTTTCTGGCATAGATACAACACCTTATGTCCTGGAAGATAGTCGCTGCCTGTATTATGGCGGGCCATAGGAGGCAAGTCAATATATGGAAGCCACCGATGTAATACGTCTCGATGCTTTGACATTTAGCCATTCTTCCGCTATGCTCAAATATGAGAATCTGGTTTGCTCTCATTAAACATCGTTTTTCGGCATGCCATGAAAAACGAATGCAGACATGTCATTCTGAGCGCAGCGAAGAATTTAAGGCGACCAATTCTCAGGCTGGCTCACGCAGATTCTTCGCTGCGCTCAGAATGACATGCGAGAAGACCTTTTCATGCCAGATGATGAAGTACTTTGGGAGAAGTTAAGGAAATAAAGCAGTGATTACAAAACGCCTTATACAGATATTTGCCGTCATCACCGCTATCCTGGCGTATGTGATGGTCTTGCTGGGAGTGCTCGTGACGACGACCGGTTCGGGTCATGGATGCGGAAACTCCTGGCCGTTTTGTCACGGAGAAATTATTCCCGGGGTGATCACTATCGCGGGCGTGATTGAATACAGTCATCGCGTTATGGCGGGCCTTGATGGCTTTCTGGTGTTGATCCTGACCGTCTGGACGTGGTTCATGTATCGCAGGGATTTCCAGGCAAAATTATTTGCTTTCCTGAGCCTGCTCTTTGTGGTCTTACAGGGGGCGCTGGGCGCGTTAACCGTTATCTACGAGGGAACCTGGGCGCTCAACTGGCTGCTCTCCGTTCACTTCGGCCTCGCTTTGATTGCCTTTGCCAGTGTGATCTTGCTGACCATTCGCCTGTTCCAGTTGGGCAGGAAGCCAGAAGAGAGATCGGCAGGCGGGAGCAGGGGTGTAGGTAGGGGATTGCAATGGCTGGTCTGGGGATTAGCTATCTACACCTATATCGTGGTATATACGGGCGCGCTGGTTGAACATACCGGGGCAGTGGTAGGCTGCGGGCCTCACATTCCTGGCTGTGACTCGACCTATCTCCCCACTTTCGCTTCGCTGGCCGGTATTCAGGTGCTGCATCGCTACTTTGCCGGTCTGCTCTGGCTGTTGATTGCCGGGCTGCTGGTGGTTGTCGTGCGCCGCTACCGCGAACGCCGTGATATTGTGCAGGCAAGCAGTTGGGCCTTCATTTTGATTACGTTGCAGGCGATCAGCGGCATGTTTAACGTCTGGACTGAGGGGCAGCTTCTGGCGGCACTTGTCCACGCGACCCTGATAGCGGTCTTTTTCTCCTCGCTCTGCCTGCTCTGCGTGCAGGTTGGCTGGCCCTGGAAGAGGGCAAAGGTGCTGGGAAGCGGGGAGAGCGGCGAAAGCAAACAACTAGAATTGAAAACTGTTCACTGAACCTTTTTCCTTCCAAATTGTATAGCAGCGAATGCTTTGCGTTCGTTCTAATATAGTGATACCTTTTAGAACTATCACAACAATGGGAGGAATATATGGATCACAATCTTGTTACCAGCGGCTTCGAACTGGCGGGATACCGCATCGTTCGGCAATTTGGTGTTGTGCGCGGCATTATCGTGCGCTCGCGCAGTGTTGTGGGCAATATCGGGGCAGCGTTCCAGCAAATTGTAGGCGGGAATATTTCCATCTACACGCAATTGTGCGAGCAGGCACGCAATGATGCCTATGAGCTGATGATTCAGCATGCGCAACAGGTGGGGGCTAATGGACTCATCGGTGTGCGCTATGATGCCACAGAGATTTCCTCCGGCGTCACCGAAGTTCTCTGCTACGGTACCGCCGTCTACGCTGTACCGCAGGAATAACTGGAAGGCTCGTGGCTTTCAGCGTAACCCTCGTGAGGAGGCATCTACTTCTTGCGAGGGTTACGCTGTTTCTGCGAGCGGCAACGTGAAGCTGAAGGTTGAGCCACGGCCTTTCTCGCTTTTCAATGTCATTTTTCCCTGATGGCGTTGAATGATTTCGCTGGAAAGATAGAGGCCAATGCCCAGACCCGAAAAAGGTTGTTCTTTCGGGCTGCTTACCTGATAAAATCGTTCAAAAATTCTCTCGTGATGCTCCACGTCGATGCCAATGCCGAAATCCTGTACACTGACGGTTACCTGCTGCTCGTCCCTGGAAACACGAAGGATGACGTTATCTGCCTCTGACGAAAATTTGACGGCATTCGTGAGCAAATTAATGAGCACCTGCCCGATGCGGTCTCTATCCCCGTAGACCTGCGCGTGGGCATGTTGCTCACAAAGCAGGAGATGTGAAGGGGTCATAGCCTGCACGTTTTCCAGTACCTCGCGCATCAATGTATCCAGATCAAAGAATTCTTCGCGGTAAATGAGCTTCCCGGTCTGAATACGAGAAATATCCAGGAGATCATTGATAAGCCCGGTGAGTCGATTGACCTGGCGGTCCATTCTTGTGATGTAGTCCTGCGCCTGTCGCGGGTCGACCTGCTGCTGGTTCAGGTTATGCTGGAGCAGGAAGAGAAAGCCCTTGAGGCTGGTCAGAGGTGTCTTTAACTCGTGGCTGGCCATGCCGATGAACTCGTCTTTGCGCTGTTCCAGGATTTTTCGCTCCGTGATATCGATATTGACGCCGACAATGCGCTCCGGCTTATCCTCCAGGCCGTAGTAGACCTCACCCTGGGCCAGCAGCCAGTGAACGCTGCCATCGGGCCAGATCACCCGAAACTCCTCTTCATATGGCGAGCCTTGCGTCGCAGCCTTCATCAGGCCGCTTTCTGCGCGCTCGTAATCGTCAGGATGCACCCATCTGGCCCAGTTTTCATATTTTCCTTCGAAGCCGCCGGGAGGTAGCCCGTAAAGGGCTTCAAGCTCTGGCGTCCAGACCAGTGTATTTTCATGGATAAGCCACTCGAAGGTGCCAATGCGACCTGCCTTTTGCGCCAGTCGGAGCCGCTCTCGCTCCTTCTCCAACTGGCTGCTCAGCTCTTCCGCTGACTGTCGGGCCTCCTGTTCGCGTTTTAGCAACCGGGTACGTTCCTCATTTGCCCGTTTCCGTTCGCTAATATCGCGATTGACCGTCACATACCCGATCACTTCACCGTTAGCATTTTTCAGAGCGGTTGTTGAGGCGCGAATGGAAAGAGTGCTCCCATCTTTGCGTTGTTGAATGACTTCGCCTCTCCATTTACCTGTCTCTCTCAGTTCTCGCAGAACATCTTCTATCGTTGCACCAACAAGTGTGGGTGGGTTGATCTCAAATGCATTTTTCCCCAGCACTTCATGCTCTTGCCAGCCATAAAGTTCGGCGGCGGCTTTGTTCCAACTGGTGATGCAGTAGGTTGTGTCGGTTGAAAAGACGGCATCAGAGATATTTTCAAGCAATGTTGCCTGAAAGCGCAGTACCTCTTCCGTTTTTTTGCGTTGAGTTATACTCAGTTTTTCCGGGGTGTCCTTGCGAGTGGGGCGTCTGGAGCGCTTTTTTGCTTGTGTTGCCATGAACATTTGTCCTCTTCCAGCCAGGGGGTTTCTCAATCCCCGGTTTGCACAGAGGTACTATAACACCTTCAACCAGTTTTCTCAAACTCAACAGTATTTCACCCCTTGCTTGTCACTACCTTTTCTCCCCTCGCAAACCACCTCAAATACTTCACCAGTCTGGGGTTGAGCGTCTTAATCATCTCCAGGTCTTCGGTGGTCAGGGGGCGGATGAGGGTGAGGAGGGCGGCGCAGAGGAGGAGGAAGATGAGGCCGGAGAGGACGAGCAGGGGGCGGCTCGCAGGGTGCCAGAGGATGCCGGGCAGGGCGGCGAGGACGAGGGCGAACAGGAAACGCAGCGTGAAGCCGAGGGGGTATTTGCGCGGCAGGACATTCCAGAGGAAGGCCAGGAGCAGCGCGCCCGTGAGAAGTTGTGAGATGCCGTCGGCGACGAGTGCGCCTGCCGGACCCCAGCGGGGAATGAGGATGATGCCGGTGAGCGCGACGACGAGCAGGCCAAGCCACTGGCCGAGCACGACCAGCCGGGGCTTGCCGACCACGTAGAGGGTGGATTGATGGATGGTAGTGCCGAGCACGCGCACCAGGATGTTGAAGAACAGGAAGATCGCCAGCAGCGGGCCGACCGGGTCATAGCTGCTGCCGTAGAGGGCGTGGGCGACGTTCTGCGCGTTGAACAGGCAGAAGACGAGGCCAGGAGCGGCCAGCAGAGTCTCGACCTTGATGAGCGCCTGCCAGGAACGGGCCAACCGATCATAGGTATGGCCGACGAAGGCTGCGGCAAGGGCAGCGACGCCGACGCCGCCGAAGCCGGAGACGAGTAACAGGCTGGCGGCGTGCGCAAGCTGGAAGGAGAGGTTGAAGTAGCCGATTTCGACCAGTGAGACGGCGAAGTAGCCGAGCAGGATGATCGAGACCTGCTTGAGCAGCGCGCCTGAGACCAGGTTGGTCAGCCATGCCGAGATTCCGAGGTCGAGCACCGGTTTCAGAGGCTGCCTGTAGCTGTTGCCGCGCAGGAAAAGCAGTGGCGCGAGCCAGACGACAAAGGCCAGGCCGTTGAGCAGCGAGGTGAGCGCGAGCACCCAGAGCACACCATCGATGCCCCAGCCGAGCTGCAAAACCACGAAGCTCATGACGAGTATGGCGAGTTGGGTGATGCTGCCAACGATGAAGACGAAACGCATGCGCATAAGCGCGGCGCAGACTGAGGTGAAGAGGCTGCCGATGCCGTTGCCCAGCACATAGATGGCGATGGGAATGATATGGCCGAGCAATTGCGGGCTGCGCATACTGGACGCCATCGCTGCTGTGCCGTTCATGGGAATGATGCCAATGATGCTCGCCAGTACGGGCATACCGAAGAGCATGATGGCGGTACTGGCAGCAAGAATACCGATACGCAGTGCGAGCAGGCGGCGAATCAGGTTGGCGGCTGATACGCGCCCGTGTTCGGCAAAGACTCGCGGCACAAAGGTGGTCGTGGCGTCTTCCAGACCGAAGGCGACAATGTAGGCGACGGTGTTGAACGCGACCATCGCAACCGCGTAGACGCCATACTGCACCACGGAGACTTTGCGCGTGACAATGACGGTGAGCAGGAACAACGAAATAAAAACCCAGAGTCCGTAGACCTGGTTAAGCATGTAGCTGTTGGGCGTGCGTTTCAGCAGGTGTCGCGCCTCGATCTCGCTTGCCGGCAGTTCGACCCCGACGCCGGGGGCAGGCTCTACTAATGCCTCACTGGTAATGGGAGCGAACATGCCCTCCGTATCTTGCACTTCGTTTACCTCTTCCACTATACCCGTTCCTCAGTTCTCCGTCTCTGATTGCTCTGCATGTATTTGATTTTCTCATTAACTGGCAGCAAAACGCACTAACCGTAATAATCTT
Source organism: uncultured Chloroflexia bacterium (assembly GCA_963736995.1). GTDB lineage: Bacteria > Chloroflexota > Ktedonobacteria > Ktedonobacterales > Ktedonobacteraceae > CADDYT01. Next base: position 147,510 of record CAVTRB010000001.1, on the reverse strand, counting down.
AGCATAACACAGGACTTCCGTTCCGTATCCCATCTCGTTTTCTGTTTTGCTTTTGTAGCCCATCTGAGCTACACCAGGATGCTTACCTGATTCTAAAGATAGAACGTCCCAGCCAGCCAATTCCCCCTAATGCAGCAAAAAGTTCTAGTATACTGACGTTAGCAGTCACATGATCGACGGAGACGAGGTAGAAGACACCGACTCTGGTGGTGGCCGCGATGACGAAGAGGCCGAGGCCGACCCAGGCGGGCAAAGTTGCGTAGAGCAGAGCGCGCTGCCAGTTGCGCGTCAAAAATCCGACGGCGACAGGAAGTAGATAGAGAAGAGCGGTAATGAAGGGGGCGATAACGACGGGAAATGGCCCATCGAGGGCCGCACTGGTTGATTGAGGTAATAAGCGCGTCCAGAGCTGCGCCGGTACCAGCGCCAGCGTCACCAGGAGCGTCTCTATAATGACCAGGACGATTACCACGGTTGCCAGGACTTTTTCTCGTTCAATATGTTTTGTACCGGGATGTACCATAAACGTTCTCTCTACCCTGGTGGTAAGGGCAGTAGCCCCATCTGATATTTCAGCATGAGAATACGGCGCACCGAGTCATCGACGCGCTGCTGGCTGATCTCTCCATTATTCACAGCCTGTTTGATACCCTGGATCATGGTGGCGACATCAGAGGGGGTCGATGCACCCATCAGTAAATCGTCACCGGCCTGAATAGCCATGACTGCCGCCTGGGCTTCAGTATAGTAGGCGCTAATGCCTTCCATTGTCAGGCTATCGGTGATGATGACGCCCTGAAATCCCAGGCGGTTGCGTAAGATGCCGGTCACAACTTTATAGGAAAGCGACGAAACGGTACTGGGATCAACTGCCTGGACAATCTCGTGTGTGACCAGAACCGCGTGAACATTGCCTTGCGCAATCAAACTGCGATAGGGTGCCCAGTCGATAGCTTCAAGCTGGCTCAGTGAACGGTTCAGATGTGGCAAGCTGACGTGCGGGTCTACGCCGACATCGCCCAGACCGGGAAAATGCTTCAACGTGCCCAGCACCTTGCCGCTTTGTTGCAGTCCCTGTAGATACGCGCTCGCCATCCTGGTCACAAGCGCCGGATTGTTGCCGTAGGTGCGCTGATAGAGTTGTGGATTGTACACATTGTTCACATCAATTACCGGAGCAAGGTTCAAATTGAAGCCATAGGAGGCGAGGTCTTGCGCATCCTGCACTCCTTCTTCCTGAGCGTGGGCTGGATCATTGGTTGCACCAATGGCTGTCTCCGATGGACGTGGCCCATCCAGGCTGGCCAGCCGGTCTACGGGACCGCCCTCCTGGTCAATGGCCACAATTAACGGCACTGAACTGTTTTTTTGCATCTGCTGGATCAGCCCTTTGAGTTGTGGCTTACTGACGATATTGTTATTGGCTGTGTAAAGTAGGACGGCTCCGATGTCATACTGGCTGACCATCGTGCTGATGTCATACGAATACTCCGGGCCGACGAATTGCACAATCATCATCTGGCCCAACTTCTGATCGAGCGTCATATCCTGCATGATCAGATTGATATATTGTTGAGGTGTCATCTGTGGTCTGGTCGTTCCCACAGTAGGTGTAGCATGCAGCTGCCGTCGAATCTTGCTGAGCACACTGACACCGGGATTACCTGGACCGGCCAGCACAGAGGACCATCCATGCGTCCCAATGATTGGCGAGAAACCCAGGTTGGTGGCATTGAAGACAAGGATGCAGAGCAGGGCAATGATGGGAAGAGTCCTCCAGCGTGAAAAGGTATCTTTCGGTTTCTGATCGCTCACCTGCTGCTTTTCCTGTTTTGCCTCCGCAATACTGGCGGCTACAGCAGGGATGAGTAATGGCGCGGATGACCGTTCCAGCATGCCGGAAGTTGAAAGATGAGAAGAGGCTCCCAATTTGGGCGTAACTTCCGGGTCAACTTCGTTGCTCGATGGCTCTAATGAGCGCTGGAACGTTATTTCGTCCATAAACACCTCTTTATAGAAACTGGCAGGCCAGGCATTATGCTGTGCAAGCAGTATTAAAGTCATCCAAATACTAAACGGCCTGTGTGAACAAGTTGTAACGTTGATACACTTTAACCTGTCCAGTTAAACAGATGCTGCGCAAAAAAACTGTGAAGCAGCTCACATTTTCCGTCCTTTTCCTCAGTATAACTATATCACGATGAGCGATTTAAAATCCTTTTCCTTTGTATGTCTCTTTTCGTAGAATGGCTTCATAGAAAAGAGGGTGTATCATACCGCTTGTTTAAATGGGAAGTGTGCGATATACTGTTCCCACGGGTGGTCTGCAACTTCGCTGAAAGGGAATTTGCTGCACATGGTGAGGGAAGCTCAGCTTGCAATTTCTACAAAGCGGCGCGTGCCGTCGCGAACGTTTGTCAGTATTTTGTTGGGAGCAGGTGTCACTGTTCTCCTGACCTGTCTCGCCATTCTTGTCGCCTGGCTCGTTGTCCTGTCTCATCGCGCCTCCGGTACAACTACAAGCCGCTTTGTCGCTTTGCTCGTTATGCTCTTCCATTCTCCCTTATTCCTGATAAGTATAGCCGTCGTTCTGGTAATGCTAAGCCTGTTGTTCTGGCTGGCAGCCAGGCCACGCGCTATTGCAGCTTACTTACGCGATGTTACTGCCGCCCAGGAACCCTATCACCAGCGCTATACTTCCCTCGCGCTTGCTGTACCGGCTCAAAATACTACGACACCAGGGCAGGGACCTCAGCAAAATCAGGGGCAACCGGCTCCCGTTCTCGACCTGCTGCAGCAGGACACCTCTCTGTTGCTTACGGGGGAGCCGGGCATGGGGAAGACGATGGCGCTGCGCGAATACCTGTACGAGGCTGCGCATAACCGGTGGGGAAAGATACGAGGGCGTGAGCGTCTTCCACTCTACGTGCCGCTGCAACACTACGCGCTTTACCTCAAGACGCGGTTGCAAACCGACCCGGAGACGGGACAGCTTCTTTCCCCCAACGTGACCTTCCTCGATTTCCTGCGCGAGAGCAGCTTACCCGGTCTCTCCCGGCTTGACCCGTATCTACAACGCCTGAGTGAGAAGGGACGCCTGCTCTTGCTCTGCGATGGCCTGGACGAGGTGGATGCCGACTTTCGACCGTTAATTGTAGATGAACTGGGGGAGGAAATTCGCCAGAGCGATAATCGCCTGGTGTTGGCCTGCCGTAAGGCTGCGTACCGGGCGCAGGAAGCACTCGTACAACTGGTGCAAGATGGTCGGTTGCAGTGGCTGGAACTTCAGCCACTGGATCAGGAGCAGGTGCGCTCCTTTGTCGAAAGTGCAGCGCTTAACGCTACGCATCCCTGGCAGTATACTGTGGGACAGGTGATGCAGGGAATCGTCTCCAGTCGCCTGTGCGCTCTCTGCGCCAACCCGATGATGCTCTCCTGCCTGGTTGAGATAGTCGATAAGGTGGGTATCAGGCAGATGCGACAGCTTGATACTCGTGGTGGCCTGCTGCGTGCCTTTGTTACACAGACCATCGAGCAACAACGGGTGGCATGGAGGCAACAGGCCCCGTCCACACAAAACATCATCGACTTCCTGGGTCGACTGGCCTACACTGCTCGCTACAATGGGAATCTCAGCGTAATTCAGTTATCTGTGGAGGGCGAAGCGGCAGATGCGCTACAAACATGGTTAGACGAGCATCCCGCGCCTTATCCTTGTAGCACAGGCACAGCAGATCAGACGCTTTCATTTGCCAGCGACGATGTGCCGCTCCTGTTGCAGTTTGCACAGGATGCCGACTTGCTTGTTCTTGCCACAGACGGCGTCTTGAGTTTTGGTCATGAACTGTTTGCTGAATATTGTATTGCTGAGTATTTTGCTCTCACCGCCCGGCAGCAGGGAGGACAATATGTACTGCGTGAAGATATCCTGGTGGATGTCGGACGTTGGTGTGTCTCTATCGCTCTCTGGGCTGGCCTTGTCACTGACCCTCTTGCTCTCGCCGGGCGCTTGCAGCTTTCGGGACGTAATGGCCCATCCCTGCTGCCCGCACTGGCTTTGAGCCTCGTCGCTGCCGGTGTCTGTGATGTCGTGCCGAGCACAAAAACCGCAAACCTGACTCCGCTCATGCTGCCGGAGGGTATGGAGGAGGCGCTGACACAGGTGGTGCAGAATCAGGCGGCGCGAGAGCATCTTGTCCAGCTCTGTATGGTGTGCGCGCAAAATGGTGGAGAGGAAATTTACTCCTCCCTGCCGCTGCTGCTTCCAATCCCGGGCATCGCCGATTTCATTGAGCGGCTGGATAACGAAGTTGTACCGGGCCTGTTGTGTGACTACCTTGTGGATATTGTCAACAGGCAATCGTATGATGCGCAGGTTAGAAGCTTGCTGGTTGTGCTGGGACGCTTTGGCGATGTTGTGGTTGACCGCGTGAGCGCATTGAGCCAGCCCGGTGGTGGGAGAAGCGAACGCCTGCGCTTCGCGGCCATTCAAATTCTGGGTCGCGTTGGTACGCAGCAAGCGATAGAAAAAGTGCTGCCTTTCCTCGGTTCTAACGAACAGTCCATTGCCAGAGCCTCTGTCAGTGCGCTGATTCGTCCCGGTCCACAACTGGTTTTGCCCTTTATCTTGCCTCTGCTGGAAAATTCCTCGCCTACGCCCGCAGAGGAGGCGGCACAGCTGGCTGTGCTGGATGTCCTGACTCGCTTCCTCCAGGAGCCGAAAGCGGAACGTCAGCTTACGCTCTCCCAGTACCAGCACGTCCTGAGTATGCTGCTCGCATTACTCGGCAGCGATTATGCCGGTGTCCCCGCACTGCAAGAGAATGCACGCACTCTACTGGTATGGCAGGGGCGGCAAACGACAAATCGGGGAGCAAAGGCGCTTGACCTGCTGGTTCATACCCTGTCGACCCCAGATGACGTGCAGGGAAACAATGCCGTGCAGGTCTTGCTGGCTATTGGCCCGCCAGTGACTGACCGCCTGCTGGCATACCTGAACGGGCAGCCTCCTGACGCGGTGCGGGTACGCATTATTGAGGTGTTAAAGGGCAGCCGCGACCAACAGGCGCTACCTGCTCTGTTGCAACTGGTGGCAGACCCGTCGCCGACGGTACAACAGCAGGTAGCAATAACGCTCGCTGCCTTTGCTCCCGCCAGCATCTCGGGGCTGATCGAACTGGTCAGGACCAACCCTGATGAGATGGTGGCGGACCGGGCGGCGCAGGTACTGATCTCAATCGGGAAAGAGGTCGTCGAACCGGTTGCTTCTTCCCTGTATCCCATCGTTCCAGAGCGCACGCGTCTGCTTGTCGAAGTCCTGGAAGAGGTTCCCGATACACGCGCCATCCCCGAACTGGTCTCTCTCCTGCAAGAGCCACAGGCGGAGCTATTGCTGGCGGTAACAACTATTCGCGCCCTGGGACAGATTCCCGATCAGCAGGTCGTGCCGCCTTTGTTGGGTATGTTGGAGCAACCACTGGCGCAACTCTACGAGGAAGCCATTACCTCTCTTGGTCATCTAGGTGAGGTGGCCTTGCCCGACCTGCTGACTGCTCTAGATGTCTGGCAGGAGCCGAAACTGCAAGAGCGCACGCGCCGCGCTCTCCTGTGCATGGTTCCTTTCCCGGGCGAAGCATTGATGGCAGCGCTGGCCGTAAGCGGCGATGCGCTGGCTGAGCAGATCGTGCGGGTCTTCAGCGAGCAAGGACCAGAAGCCGCGCAGACGCTCGTCAATTCCCTGTTGGATACAGATACACGTGTCAATGCCTATGTCCACCAGGCGCTTGATGCCATGCCTGGCTCCATTGTGGTTCCCGCCTTGCTAGAGGTACTGGATCGTCCGGCATGGCAGCCCGTGGTATCCACCATGCTGCTGAAATTTCCAGAGGCCGTCTCGCCCCTGGTTTCCCTGCTCAGCGATCCTCTGCGCGATACTGCCGCTGCCTCTATCCTGCCGCAGTTCGGGATGGATGTGCTTGATCCCCTGCTTTCCAGCCTGACGGAGCATAACCCGGAGGCGCAGGATTACGCGGGCCGCGTGATTGTCGAACTGGTGCGACAGAGGCCAGAAGAAATCGAACGGGTGGTGCAACTCTTTGGCAATACGCTCTCAGAGCAAGCTCAGGAAGTGCTGCTTGAGGCACTGACCGGGCAACTGGCCGATGTTAGCCAGCCTGCTCTGCTGACCGCTCTGAAAGATGCTCACCTGGTGGACGGCGTATCCGAGGCGCTGGTGCGCCTGGAAAGCGAGGACGAGAGAACTGGTGACGTACTGGAGCAACTGCTGCAAGCTCTGCGAGAACCCGAACGGCAGTGGGGCGCGGAGAGGGCGCTGGTGAAAATTGGCGCACCGGCAGTTCAGAGCGTGGGCAGCCTGATTACCGATAGCACTCCCTCTGTTGCCATGATAGCGCAGGGTATTTTGATACGCATCGGCACGCCCGCCTTTCCTTTTATCTGGGCAGCCGCCAGCGACACCAGCAACACGGGAAGGAGGCAAGCGGCACTTTCTATTATGAACCAGATGCCGATCCCGGTTATGCTGGATGGCCTGCTCTGGAACCTGATGAGCGATCAGCCACAGGAGGTTGCGCTGGCTGTATCCCTGCTGCTGGAACGCATCCATAGTGAATCGAAGCTAGCGTTTGCGGCACAGGAGATGATTCCGTCGCTGCTGGCATATGTGCAGCAGCAGGGCCACGAGCCTACACTGCTACGGGTTCTTGCCCTGCTCCTCCTTATCGGTGGACAAAATGTCATAGAGCATCTGCGCCAGGCACTGTATAACCAGTCTGTATATAACGAGCAGATGATCCAGGCTTTCTTGCTGCTGGGGAGAGGAGCAGCGAAGACGTTGGAGGATATGCTGCGCGACCCGAATGCGACGCAAGAATTGCGGGCTGCCGCAGTGGCTGTTCTTGGCATGATTGAACCGGTGCAGAACGTCACCGAGTATGTCAGAAACATCGGTGGCTATGGCTATGGAGCCGTGGCGCGCCCGGAGATGCTGAACGACCGGGACCAGCTCAACGTGGCGCTGCGGGCGCTTGGCGGCTTGCTGGCGGGCGGTCACTGGGATGTTTCCACCTTGCTTGATTTGCGCGCAAGAAATACAGAAGGCTATAACGACCTTGTCACCGCGCTGCTCGGCTGGCGCTATGGGATGTATATCCAGAAACTGCTCAATGACCTGCATAATGAGCGTGAGGCACACCAGATGGATGTGCGCAATTTACAGATAGAGATAAATATGGAGCAGCAAGAGAATATGCGCTTGCAAGAAGATCTGGAGCATGTGAGCGAGGAACACGACCAGCGCGTGGAGGAACTGGATCACGCGAAGCGCCAGCACCAGGAACTGCGCAGTCGCCTCGAATATCGCGAGCAGCAGCGCCAGGAATTAGAGCGTGCATATAACCACCTCAAGCGTGAGAATGAGTTGTTGCGCCAGGAAGTTGGTATGCTCCGTCGCGAAAACGATCGACTGAAGCAAGAAGTCTGACAATCGCCGCTATGCTGTAACAAATTTTTCCCCACGAGCCTCTCTTTTGTGAGAACTCAGAAAAAAGCTGGTAAAAGGATTGACAAAATGACATTTGTTGAGTATCCTCGTAGCAGTAGTGGTAGTATCTGGTCTGTTCATCATACCAATTGACACATCGAGGAGTGGGGGCGTTCCATTGGATTACACACCGGTACAGTCGAGCAAAGTCTTTGAGCAAATTGTGGAGCAAATCGAGCGGCGCATTTTGAGCGGCGAACTGCACAATGGAGATCGCCTGCCCAGCGAACGCGAACTGGGTGAGCAATTTCATGTCAGCCGCACAGCAGTGCGTGAGGCCATGAAGACGCTGGCGCAGAAGGGGCTGGTTGATATGCGGCCAGGCCGGGGAACGATCGTCATTGATGGCACTTCTCGAGCCGTAAAGCGTTCGCTAGGTCTGATGCTAAGCGTCGGGCAGGAGAATGGGTCACAAAATCTGGTGGAAGTACGCGAGATTCTTGAACCCGAAATTGCTGCCCTGGCGGCGGCGCGAGCAACGGAAGAAGAGATCGCCGCCATGCGCAAGGCTGTGGAGGTCATGGACGGCAACCTGACCAATGCCAACGCCTACATTGTCGCCGATAACGATTTTCACCGCGCTCTGGCCAGAGGAACACAGAACATCCTCATTCTTCGACTTGTAGACTCTATTGTAGACCTGCTCAGCGAACAACGCGAGCAGATTTTTGCTGTAGAGGGCGGCCCGGAACGCGGCCAGGTTCATCACAAATGCCTGCTTGATGCGGTGATGAGCCGTAATCCTGAAGCTGCCCGGCAGGCGATGCAGGCGCACCTGGCGCAGGTGCGCGATGATGCCAGTTTGCATCCACAGCCATAGTACCCTGATTTTGCGGCGCTGTATTGGCTGTCTTGTGTAGCAGGCGTTAACTCCTGTAGGCGCTGAATGTATTCTGCGCACCGCCGATTGATCGGCCAATAGGTCACGGGGCCGATCAATCGGCGGTGGACACGATAAATCGCGTCCCTACGGCAGGTTCATCAGAATATTTTTAGGAGTGTATCTCATGACTACTCTTGGCTTTGTTGGCCTCGGTGCAATGGGAAGCCGCGTGGTCAAGCGTCTGCTAGACGCGGGAAATACTGTCATTGGCTACAATCGCACCAGGTCGAAGGCGCAGTGGCTGTTAGAGGCTGGCATGCAGTGGGCTGACACGCCGCGAGAGGTCGCGGAGAAGGCCGATGTGATCTTTACCATGGTCACCAACACTGCCGCCCTGCAAGACGTTTTTAGCGGCCACAATGGTATCCTGTCCGGACTGGGAGCAGGCAAGGTGTACATCGACATGAGCACCGTCAGTCCTGATAAATCGCGGGAACTGGCGGCAAAGGTGGCTGAAAAGGGCGCGCAGATGCTCGATGCGCCCGTTTCTGGCAGCATCCTCACCCTGGAGCAGGGCAATCTCTCCATTATGGTCGGCGGAGATCAGGCAACCTGCGAGCGCGTCAAACCCATCCTACTCCAGATTGGGCCAAAGGTGAACTATGTTGGCGGCAATGGACAGGCCGTCCTATTGAAGATAGCCATTAATCTCAGCCTGCAAGTGCAGTTCATGGCCTTCTCAGAGGGTCTATTGCTGGCCGAGAAGGGGGGCATTGCACGCGAGGTAGCGATGGAGGCTATGCTCAATAGCGCCGTTGCCTCGCCGTCACTGAAATATCGCGCTCCGTTCATCCTCGCCATGCCGGAAGAGGCCTGGTTTGATGTCAATATGATGCAGAAAGATATGCAGCTGGCTCTGGAGATGGGCCGCGAACTGGATGTGGCTATGCCCACCACCGCCATCAGCAACCAGTTCCTCACGGCAGCTCGTGCGATGGGTCTGGCAAAGAAAGATTTCGCCATCACCTACGAAGTGCTGGCTCGTATGGCCGGTCTTAGCAATACGCACGAGAAATCAATCTCGTAGGCGCTCGATTTATCGTGCGCACCGCCGATTTATCGGCCCTTGACACTCTTGCTGCCCGTTTCGCCGATAAATCGGCAATGCGCAGAATAAATTCAGCGCCTACGGGTTGGCACCATAACAAAGGTTTTCTAACAACGGAGAATGCCATGTCGCAATCCCAAACAACTCCATCTGAGCAGGAGATAACAACTGAAACTGCCGGGGCACAGCGCGAACGCTGGCTGCATATGTACGAGGTAATGCTCAAGATTTGCCTCTTTGAGGAGCATGTCAACGAACTCTATATGAGCGCGAAAATGCCTGGACTTGCACACCTCTATTCGGGTGAAGAGGGCGTAGCGGTTGGAGTCTGCTCGGCGCTGCGCACCGACGACTACATTACCAGTACGCATCGCGGCCACGGTCATTGTATCGCCAAAGGGGCGTCGCTTGACCGTATGTATGCTGAACTGCTTGGCAAGGAAGCCGGTTACTGTCGCGGCAAAGGCGGCTCCATGCATATCGCTGACCAGGATACGGGCAATCTGGGAGCCAATGCCATCGTTGGCGGCAGCGCCGGTATAGCTACCGGCGCTGCCATGTCCATCAAGATGCGCGGCAGCGATCAGGTGGTTGTCTGCTTCTTTGGCGATGGCGCTCTGGGCCAGGGAGTGCTGTACGAGGTGATGAACATGGCCTCACTCTGGAAATTTCCGGTGATCTACGTCTGTGAGAATAACCTGTACAACGAGTACACTCACAATTCTCAGACAACAGCAGGTGACATGTGCGCGCGGGCAACAGCCTTTGGCATTCCCGCGGAGGAGGTGGACGGCCAGGATGTGCGTGCCGTCTATGCCGCCGCCTCGCGACTGATCGAACGAGCGCGGCATAGTGAAGGGCCTGCCTTCCTGCTCTGCAATACCTATCGCTACTACGGCCACCACGTCGGTGACATCCAGCGTACCTACTATCGCTCCAGAGAGGAAGAAGAACACTGGAGGACGCAGCGCGACCCGTTGAAGTTACTTGCAGACTGGTTGAGCGAGCAGGGCATGGCCGACGAACAGACCTTTGAGCAGATAGCAGGGCGCGTGCAAGCTGAGGTGGAAGCCGGTGTCGAATTTGGCCTGCAAGCACCCTACCCGCAGCCGGAAGAGGTGGTGCAAGATGTCTACGCTTGACGTGGTGACCGGTCAAACTACCGGCAAAGCCGTGCGAGAGATCACACTGGCGCAGGCTATACGCGAGGCGCTGGCCGAAGAGATGCGCCGCGACCCGCGAGTCTTCGTCATGGGCGAAGACGTGGCCGAGGCTGGCACTCCCTTCAAGGTGCTCTCCGGCCTCGTTGAAGAGTTTGGCCCGCAGCGCATACTTGATACGCCTATCTCCGAGCCGGGCATCACCGGCATGGGTGTTGGCGCGGCCATGACCGGCATGCGTCCGGTGGTGGATATCATGTTCGGCGACTTCCTGGGACTGGTCATGGATCAGGTTGCCAACCAGGCGGCGAAGGTCCATTATATGTCCGGTGGCAAGCTCAAGGTGCCAATGGTTGTGCGTACCACGCTGGGCGCAACCCGGCGCAGTGCCGCTCAGCATAGCCAGAGCCTGCACGCCTGGGTCAGCCACATTCCGGGTCTGAAGGTGGCGCTGCCCTCGACTCCCTACGATGCCAAAGGGCTGCTCAAAACGGCCATTCGTGACGAGAACCCGGTCATTTTCTTTGAGGACAAGATGATGTACCAGCTCAAGGGGCCGGTGCCTGATGGTGACTATACCATCCCCTTCGGCGTCGCGGACATCAAGCGCGAGGGAACGGATATCACTATCGTTGCCACCAGCAGTATGGTACAGGTTGCCCTCGCCGCCGCTGAGCAACTGGCCGAACTGGGTCTCAGCGCGGAAATCATCGACCCGCGCACCACGTATCCGTTAGACAAACAGACCATGATTGAATCCGCTAAAAAGACAAGCCGGGCTATTGTTATGGACGAGGGGTACGAACGTTACGGCGTCACAGCGGAACTTGCCGCCATCATTGCCGAGGGCGCGTTCTACTATCTCGATGCCCCGGTCAAGCGCATGGGCGCAATGGACGTGCCTGTTCCCTTCTCGCCCGTACTGGAAGATCAGACCGTTCCCACGCCCGATACTGTTGTCCAACTGGCAAAGACGCTCTGTGGTCGTGTGTAGGGGCGCGATGATTTGCGCCCGAACGGGAAGGAGCTTTATCATGGCACTTAAGACCTATGGCCTGATGGGTGTAGACTGGGAAGAACGAGTCAATTTTGAGCGCTTGCGCACCGAGCGGCTCAATCGCATCAAGCAGTTGCTGAAAGAATCGGAACTGGGCGCGCTGCTCTGCTTCGATATGAATAATATTCGCTACATCACTGCCACGCATATTGGCACGTGGGCGATGGATAAGCTGGCGCGCTTCAGCCTGCTGCCGCAGGACGATGAGCCGATTGTCTGGGACTTCGGTTCTGCTGCCCGGCATCATCAACTCTACTGCCCCTGGCTGGGCGAGCGTTCCCGCGCCGGTATCTCCACGCTGCGTGGGGCCATGCTGCCGGAGGCAGGACGCGCGGAGGATGTGGCGCACAAGATTCGCGTCGAACTGGAGCAGCGCGGCCTGCTCAATGAACCTGTCGGCGTGGATGCCATCGAACTGCCCGTGCTCTTTGCCTTGCAGAAAGAAGGCATCAAGGTCGTCGATGGGCAGCAATTGATGCAGCAGGCGCGTCTCATCAAGACGCAGGACGAAATTACCCTGCTTGCTACCGCCTGTATGATGGTCGATGCCGCCTATGATGAACTCTATCGTGCCATGAAACCTGGCTTCCGTGAGAACGAGTGCGTTGGACTCGTGAGCAAGGTGCTGTATGATCTGGGATCGGAACATGTTGAGGGCGTCAATGCCATTTCAGGCGAGCGCTGCAGCCCGCACCCGCATGTTTTCAGTGACCGCGCGCTGCGGCCCGGCGACCCGGCTTACTTCGACATCCTGCACAGCTATAATGGCTATCGCACCTGCTACTACCGCACCTTTGCTATCGGCAGCGCCTCGCAGGCGATGGTCGATGCCTACAAATACTGCCGCGACATTCTCGACCGCGCTATCAGCGAGATTCGTCCGGGCGTGACCACGGCGGATATCGTCAAGCTGTGGCCGAAGGCGCAGGAATTTGGTTTCCCGGACGAAGAGGCGGCTTTCGCCCTTCAATATGGGCATGGCGTGGGCCTCTCTATCTGGGAGAAGCCGGTCTTCAGCCGCCTCGTCTCGCTCGACCATCCAGAGGTCATTCAGGAAGGCATGGTCTTCGCGCTGGAGACCTTCTGGCCTGCCAGCGACGGCTGGACTGCCGCTCGTATTGAAGAGCAACTGGTGGTCACGAAAGATGGCTGCGAGGTCATCACGCGCTTCCCCGCGGAGCAATTGCTGGTGGCAGGCGTGCGCTACTACACCGTCACCGGTCCGCTGCCTACCACTCGTGAAACACAGTCGAACCTGAACGCCAACGGCTATGGCAACTCCGGGGATATGGGCGCTCAAATACCGCCCGTTCAGAATACGCCGATTACCCCTGCCACGACTGGGGATGGCACGAGAGTACCGAGTATGGGAAGCTGATACATGCCAACAAACGTTATTTTGCCCGCGCTGGGTATGGCACAGGAGACGGGCCTGATCGTGCGCTGGCTCAAGGCCGAGGGCGAGACCGTCAAAAAGGGTGAGCCGCTGCTTGAGATCGAGACCGATAAGGCAACGGTCGAGATCGAGGCAGCGGCAGGGGGCGTGCTTGCCAACGTCACAGCGGCAGCCGGAGACGAGATTCCGGTTGGGCAGGTGATCGCGCAAATCCTTACCCCCGGCGAGATACTACCAGAAAGTACTAGCACTCAACGAGCAATTGCGGCTCCGGCGGGAAATGAAAATGGTGTCGCTGCCACTGCCGGAACTCCTGTCCCTCGTGCTCAGGAAGGTGTGGCAGCGTCTTCTGGCAATGATTCTGGTGAACCGCGTGTTACGGCTACTCCGCTGGCTTCACGCATTGCTGCCGAGCACAAGCTGGACTTGCGTAGCATTAAACCGTCCGGCAAGCGCATCCAGAAAGCTGATGTGCTAACATATATCAATGATCGGGAAAAAGCGGTAACAGCCGATATACGCGATGGTGCGCGTTTATCGGCTGCATCGCCGAAGGCGCGGCGGCTGGCAAGGGAACAACAGAAGAACCTGGCTGCTATTCGCGGCAGTGGACCGGATGGAGCAGTGCTTGCCGCAGACGTACTCAATGCACAGGCGGTTGCTCCTGCCATACCTGTTGACGCACCAGCTACGCTTCCAATTGCATCTGGCGAAGAGACGGTGACAATTGGGTCGGCGGGAAGTCAGCAACTGGCTGTCAGCCATAGCTGGCGAATTATGGCCGAGCGTATTACGCAGAGTTGGACGAGCGTACCGCATTTTTATCTCGTGCGCGAGGTGCGGGCAAATCGACTGATAACCTGGCGCGAACAGGCAAAGCGGTGGTCAGGCGAGAACGTGACCTATACCGACCTGCTGGTGAAGGTTGTGGCAACTGCTCTGAGGCGGCATCCACGACTGAATGCAGCGTGGCACACTGGCAGGATTCTGCTCAATGAGGAGATCAATATCGGACTGGCAGTGGCAACCGGGATGGGCGGGCACGGAGACCGGGAAGGACTGGTTGTCCCGGTGATTCCCCAGGCGGATCGATTGGGTGTGGGTGAGATTGTGCAGCAACGCCAGGCGCTGGTGACGAAGGCGCAGGAGGGAAAGCTCCGGCCAGAGGACATTAATAACGGTACGTTTACCATCAGCAATCTGGGTATGTACGGTGTGGATGCCTTTAACGCGGTCATCAATCCGCCACAGGTCGCCATCCTCGCCGTTGGTCGCATTGCTGAGCGGGTGATAGCGGTGGATGGTCATCCGACGGTGCAGCCCATGATAGTACTTACGCTCTCGTGCGATCACCGTGTAGTGGATGGCGCGCGAGGAGCGCAATTTCTGGCAACGCTGGCAGAGATGCTGGAAGAGCCATTAGCCCTTCTTGGCTAGTTTACCCGACATGCTGAGGAGCGAATGTAAGGAAAACTCTTCGCAAAAACGTATTTATCCCGTTGAAATAATGGCAGCAGTGCCAGAAGAAACAAGGAGTGAAAGAACATGCAAGGAAGACACAGCAGCCGATGGGGAAATTTTCTCAGTATCGGTACCAGTCTTTTCCTGATTCTGCTATTTTTAGTAGGCTGCGGACAGGCGACTACGGGCGCTCCCACGGGTGGAAGCACGCCTCAGCCTAAAACTCCCATCAAGATCGGAGCTTCTCTCTCGCTTTCGGGCGACTTCTCTGACGATGGCAAAGCATTCGAGCAAGGCTACCAGCTCTGGGCCGATTATGTGAATGCACATGGAGGCATCCTTGGTCGCCAGGTAACGCTGGATATCGTTTCGGATGCCAGTAGTACCACACAGGTAACCACCAACTATCAGAAGCTGATTAATGTTGACAAAGATGACCTGGTCTTTGGCCCCTACTCGACACTTCTGACGAAGCCCGCTTCAGTGATTGCCAATCGCTATGGTTATGCGATGGTTGAAGGTGCGGGCGGTGGCCCTTCTGTCTTCACACAGGGCTTGAACAACGTATTCGACGTTTCGCTGCCTGTTGCGAATAATCTGGTGGCTTTCGCGCAATACATCCTCGCGCTCCCGGCTGCGCAGCGTCCAACTTCCGTTGCCTATGCTACCGAAGACGACCCGTTCACACAGCCACAGGTTGACAGGGCCAGGCAGTTGTTAGAGCAGGGCGGCATCAAGACCGTCTATTACCAGGTGTACCCGGCGGAGACCACGGACTTCACGCCTATCATCCAGCGGGTAATTGCTTCTCACGCGCAGGTCGACGTTTTCGGCACCATGCTGCCTGATATCTCGGCATTCATCCTGGCAGAGAAACAGCAGCATTACAATCCGCAGGCGGTCATCGCCACTGCTGGCCCCGATCAGGGTAGTGAGTTCCTCAAGGCCATAGGTGGCTCACAATCGGCTGAGGGTGTCTTTGTTCCCAATGGCTGGTGGCCTCAACTCAACGCACCTGAGAACTCCACGATGGTACAGGCCTACATCGCAAAGTATGGCGGTTCAGCCAGCGACATTAGCGCGGACGTGGCTGAGGCGTGGTCGGTGGGCCAGGTCGTACAGCAAGCTCTTGAGAAGATTGGTACAGTTGATAACGCCAAACTTATGCAGGAGCTGCACTCTGGCGATACCTTCCAGAGCGTACAGGGACCCGTGAAGTTTGACTCAACTGGCCAGAACACGGCTGCCACGGCCTACCTGTTCCAATGGCAGAAGGGGAATTTTATTCCGGTCTATCCGACCTCTTCCGCTTCGGCTGCCCCGGAGTTTCCGAAGCCCGCGTGGCCGTAACACAGGTTTCGTAGACGAGCGATCAATCGCTCGTCTACGAAATGTATTTCTATATGACATGAGGCATGGGGTGAGTCATTCTGGAAAGATTTGAGGAAGGTTTTTGTTGTGAATATCATTGTTGAAGCGATTATAACAGGGATATTGACGGGTGGCGTCTATGCCCTCATGTCATCTGGCCTGACCCTTATCTTCGGCGTGATGGAGATCATCAATATCGCTATTGGTGCGCTCGTGATTCTGGGAGGCTATTTGAGCTACGTATTGCAGCAGTACCTGCATATCGACCTGTTCATTGGCCTGCTCATCACCATGCCTGTCATGTTTCTACTGGGTCTCGCGATCGAATGGGCTTTCATTCGTCCTCTCAAGCGCGAGCGGGTTATGTTCTCAATTCTGGTGACGTTCGCCATTGCACTGATCATCGAGGGTGTGCTCAGCCTTATTTTCGGTACGAATTATGTGCAGCTCCATGCCTGGTATGTTACTGCATCGGTGAATATTGGCGGCTTCTACCTGGCATATATCTATATCCTGGGCTTCCTGTTGAGCGTGGCTCTGCTCTCGGGTCTCTACCTGCTGCTTTATCGTACAAAGTTTGGGCAGAGCGTGCGCGCCGCAATGCAAAATCGTACTGCGGCGGAACTGATTGGCATCGATGTTGAGCGAGTATCGCTGGTGACTTTCGGCATTGGCGTTGCGCTGACAGCCGCCGGTGGCATGGCCTTCGGTGCCACGAACAGCTTCAATCCCAACAGTGCCTATGATCTGATCTCTCGCCTGCTGGTCATCATCATTCTCGGTGGCATGGGCAGCCTGCGCGGGGCGTTGATTGCCTCGCTGTTCATGCTGGTTGTGGAGGACGTGACTGCCGTTGTCTGGTCGCCCGTCTGGTCAAGCACGGTCTTCTTTATTCTGCTGGTAGTTGTTTTGCTGGTGCGCCCGCAGGGCATTTTCGGACAGTTGGAGGCAAGGAAACAATGAGACTATTCAGAATAGCAGGATTGCTGCTCCTGCTGGCTTTCGCCATCGCATTTCCACTGCTGTTTCCGAATCCGGCTGTCACTACTATAGCGGTCTATACGCTGATGTTCGCAGCAGCGGCAACCGCCTGGAATATCTTTTCGGGCTACACCGGCTATATCGCACTCGGCCATGCCGTTTTCTTCGGCACGGGTGCTTATGCGCTGGCGATTATGTGCCAGGACTGGCATATCCCGGCAGGCTATACGCCCTTTTACCTGCTGCCACTGGCCGGGCTGGCTGCTGCAATCATTGCCATTCCCCTCGGCATCATCGCTCTACGCACGCGGCGGCATACGTTTATCGTGATTACCATTGCTTTTTTCTTCATTTTCCAGCTTCTGGCCTATAACCTGAGAGGTCTCACCAACGGCTCGTCTGGCATAGACCTGCCTATCCCGACGTGGAGTGGCGATTTCTACAACGACCCTTTCTACTATATCGTGCTGGCAGTCCTGCTGCTCGCCCTGGCCGTTTCCTGGTGGGTACGTAACTCCAAATATGGACTGGGCCTGCTGGCAATTCGCGACGACGAAGACCGGGCATTGGGACTGGGAGTCAAGACGGGACCATCCAAACTGACGGCCTTTATGATCTCTGCCTTTTTCGTAGGTATACTCGGTGGCTTATATGCCTACTTTGTCGAGGTGGGTATCTATCCCTCGGTTGTCTTCGACCCACTGTATGATATCGCCATCGCTCTCATGTCCTTCATGGGTGGTATTGGTACGCTCGCCGGTCCCATCATCGGCGCATTGATCCTGGAGCCGACGCAGCAATACTTCACCATCGCTTATGGTGAAAATGGCTGGTACCTCGTTATCTACGGGGCAATGTTCCTCGTCATTATTCTCCTGCTCCCGCGTGGCATTGTACCGACCATCAGTGAGCGCTGGACGCGCTGGCAAGCCTCACGCAGCAACAGGCAGGAGGAAGCAATTGTCCCCACCGTCGCAGGAGGTCAGGTTGCGAACAATCAGGAGGCGCGTCCGGTTGTTGAGAGTAGCGAAGGGGTGAAGGAGGCCAATCTATGAACATTCTGGAAGCGCATAATGTCTCGAAGGCCTTTGGTGGCATTCAGGCGCTCAATAGCTGCTCGATCACCGTTGAGCAGGGCAAGATCACCGGCCTCATTGGTCCTAATGGTTCCGGCAAAACGACGCTCTTCAATGTCATCACGGGCTATGAGCGTGTGGATACGGGTGAGGTGCAGTTCAATGGCAGGCGCATCACCAACTCTTCGCCCGACAAAGTGTTTGCGCTGGGCATAGGCCGCACCTTCCAGTTGACGCGCATCTTCCCCCGGCTCACGGTACTGGAAAACATGCACATTGCGGCCCAGCGCAGCGATTTCAAGGGCCTGCTCAGTCGCTGGAGTTCCACGCACGAGCAGCGCCGCGCCCTCGAACTACTGGATTTCGTCGGTATTACGCGCCTCAAGGACGTACCGGCTGGCAACCTCTCCTACGGCCAGAAGAAACTGCTGGAATTTGCCTTCATCCTCATCGCCGAACCAAAGGTGATCCTGCTGGATGAACCCGCCGGAGGCATCAACCCGACGATGATTAATTACATTGCCAGTCGTGTGCGGGAGCTTAACCAGCAGGGTGTGACCTTCCTGGTGGTCGAGCATAATATGGAATTTGTCATGAAGTTGTGCGATGCCGTGAATGTGATGCATCGTGGAACGAAGATCGCCGAGGGGTCACCCGAGGAAGTGCGCAAGAATCCTGATGTGCTGGATGCCTACCTGGGAGGATAACAACATGACAACCATGCTGAAATTGCAGAATATCTACGCTGGTTACGATGGCAGTGACGTGCTCAAGGGTGTTGACCTCGAAGTGCAGCAGGCATCGATTACCTGCATCGTTGGCCCCAACGGCGCGGGCAAATCCACCGTCCTGCGTGTGCTCAGCGGCCTGCTCAAGCCGCGACTGGGCGAGATCACCTTTGATGGACGCTCCATCGTTGGACTGAATCCGCGCCGCATTCTCTCTCTGGGCATCGTGCAGGTAGCACAGAATCACAGCCTGTTCACCGATATGGGCGTGCGTGAAAACGTGCGCCTGGGTGCCTACATGCTCAATGACTCTGCACTGGTCAGTCGTCGCCTCAAAGAGGTCGAGGATATGTTTCCTATAGTCAAAGAGCGAGCAAAGGATAAGGCAGGCAGTCTCTCCGGCGGGCAGCAGCGCCTCGTCGAATTTGCTCGCTGCCTGATGCTCGATCCAAAACTCATCCTGCTGGACGAACCTTCGATGGGCCTCGACCCGAAGACGCTCAAGCAGGTCTTTGATACCATCAAGACGATGCACGAGACGGGGCGCACCATCTTGCTGGTCGAACAGAACGTGCGCACAGGTCTGGGAGCCTCGACACATGGGGTGGTGATGGAAAGCGGCAAAGTGCGGCTGGAAGGCAGCAACACCGAGATTTTGAACCATCCTGAGATCGGACATCTCTACCTCGGCGGCACACTTTCAGGGGTGTAAGCTTGCTCTGAAGAATGCCTTCTCGCATGTCATCCTGAGCGCAGCGAAGGATCTGAGGCCTCCACTGTGTCGACACGGCTGACTTTAGATCCTTCGCTGTGCTCAGGATAACATGTACGAACGGTTTTCAATGGCACAATGTGGACGAGAAAGGGTAGCGACAATGGCAGTTGACGAACGGGTGCAGAGCGCGATAGATCACTGGGCACCGCGCTTTATTGCCAATGGCATCGACCTCAACGACTTCCAACGAGTGACGCGCAGTGTGGAAAGCTGGGATGACTGGTGCTGGCAGTGGTCTGAGTGCGGGCTGGTACACGAACAGATGGGCGAGCAGGCCGAGGCGGCGGGCAACTACGAATTGGCTGGCTACCACTATCTACACGCGGCCATTGCCTACCACTTCGGCAAATTTCTCTTCGTGCATCGACCGGATGAGATGCATGCTGCCCATAAACGTTCGCTGAGCGCCTACCAGAAAGGGCTGCCCTGTTTCGACTTTCCCGCTGAGCGTGTCGCTATTCCCTATGAGAACGGTGGCACCATGTACGGCATCCTGCGCAAGCCCTGGCATGCTCCAAAGCCGCCCGTGGTCATCCTCATCCCCGGCCTCGACTCCGTCAAGGAGGAGCTGCACTTTTATGGCGACGATTTCCTGAAAAGGGGTATGGCCGTGCTTGCCATCGATGGCCCCGGTCAGGGTGAGATGGAGTATGATTACCCTCTCAGGCATGATTACGAAGTGCCGGTCAAATACGCCATCGACTATCTTGAGACGCGGCCAGACGTGGATGCCCACCGGGTCGGGTTAATGGGCGTCAGTCTCGGTGGCTACTTCGCTCCGCGTGCGGCAGCATTTGAGCCGCGTGTCAAAGCTGCCATCGGCAACTGCGGCGCGTATCGCTTCGCCGACTCCTTTGAGCGCCTGCCCGCGCTGACGAAAGCGGCCTTCACAGCTCGCCTCAAAGCGCCCGACGAGGCCACGACGCTCAAACTGCTGGAGCCATTCGATCTGCAAGGCATCATGCAGCACATCCACAGCCCCCTGCTGGTCATCATGGGTCGGCTTGACCGCCTCGTGCCTCCAGAATCAGCCGAACGCATGGTCGCCGAAGCCAGCCCTCTAGCGGAACTCTGGATGTTCGAGGATGGCAACCACGTCTGCAATAATATCCCCTTCAAGCATCGCCCGCAACAGGCCGACTGGATGCGCCGTAAGCTGGCACGTTAGCTTCTTTCTGTGCAACCTTTTGAACGTTCAAACGTCTAACTATTAGAAAGGCATGTATTAGACTATCTTTATCTTCTAAATGAATGGAACAGATTACTGATTACTACGCGGTGCTGGGCGTTGAGGCGAATGCACCAGAAGACGTGATTAAGAAAGCCTTCAAACACCTGGCGCTGCAATATCATCCTGACGTGTATAAAGGCGAGGATGCGCAGGAACGGATGCGGGAAATACTACTCGCATACCGCACCCTGAGCGATTCCGACCTGCGCCGCAGTTATGACCTGCACCGTTCGCGAAAGGTGCCGGGACAGAACGGGCGTGTCGCGACGGCAAACTCCACCAGTGTATCTGCTGCTGATCAGCATGGTCAGCAGCAATCGTATGTATTCCCCGTATTGAATGACGATGCCCCGGCGCAAATCGATCTTAGTGAGATCACATACCTGCTTTCGGCCAGGGAGGTGCGCAGGCTCAAAGAGGAGGGTATGCTGCGTGGGGCGATGGTTCCTTCCATGGGTGGAACATATTACTGTCATCGCTGCCGACATCACTGGCAATCTTCCGCGCTGCCGAAGATCTGTCCCAATTGTCAGGCGCGAGACTGGCGCGAGTACCTGCTGCTGCGCTGCCAGCACTGTCAGGCGGTCTTTGAAAGCGAGCAAATTCGCTATGAAGTTGGTGCGCTGCGCTATGGCGATGGCTCGCTCTGCCCACCTTACGAACTCTTCCCGCTCTGCCCTGCCTGTGGCAAAGCTGGCTGGTGTCCGGCTGAAGAAGAACGTCTCTACCATGTCCGTGATAAAGCGGCCAGAAAAGCAAAATGGCGGCGGCGTTTTGGGCTTGAGTGATAGTAAGCCATGAAAAACGAAGGCAGATGTGTCATTCTGAGCGGCGCTCAGAATGACACATCTGCCTTCGTTTTTCATGGCTTACCAGCTCTGCCTGCATGCGGCGTCCTTGCAGGAAAGATACCTGTGGGGGCAGGATACCGCCGGTGGAGAGCCAGGACCCGGCGATGATGAGCAGGAAGCCGACGATAATGGCCGTGTTGAGCGGCTCTCCCAGCAGAGTCACACCGAGGAGAACAGAGACCGCCGGATTGACATAGGTGATGACCGTACCCCTGCTGGCTCCCACTTCGGCGACGAGGGCGAAGTAGAGCACGTAGGCCAGCGCGGTACAGACTAGACCAAGGACGAGCAGGCTGGCGATCACTGTCAGGCTGGGGAGGTGGTTGGGAAACCGGGTTAGTGCCAGTGGCATTACCACGATGGTTGCGGTGGTGCATTCGACGGCTACCACTCCCAGATTGGGGAGGGCCGCGATGGTTGGCCGCCGTATGAGCAACACGCTGATGGCATAGAAGGCGGCGGCAAGCAGAACAAGGAAGGCTCCGAGCAAGCGCTGCGCGTCTCCACCGACATCGAGACCAAGCAGGACAATTACCCCTACCATGCCGAGTAGCAGCCCAATCAGACGAAGGCCGCCAACACGCTCGCGGGAGTCGAGGCGAAGCGCGAAGAGCGCGACCAGCAGTGGGTCGGCAGCAATGAGCAGGCTGGTGAGCGAGGAGGCGATGTGCTGCTCACCGAAAGTGATCAGCAGAAAGGGCGCGGCGATCTGCACGCAACCAAGGGCGGCAACGATAAACCAACGTTCGCGCAGTTGTCGTAGCGCGCCACTGCGTGCTGCCAGGGGCAAGAGAACGAGAGCGGCAATGCCGACACGCGCGAAGACCACCACGGCTGGATCAAGTTCCCGTACCGCAATTTTGATGAACAGATATGGTATGCCCCAGATCACCGACATGGCAATAAACAGCAGCCAGCCCTTGCGCGTCATATTGTCTCCTGGCCTGTACGTGTCTTCGATGAAGCGTCCCCCTCGTCCAGCGCATCCTGAACCAGCGAGCGATTCCCGTACAGTATAGCACATGGCTAACAACTGAATATCGCTAACTGCTATTCTCTCATGTAGAACCAGCCTTCGAAGTCGCTGGCAGCATGACCAGCACCGGATGGAAACTGCAAATCGATGTGACGTCCAGGCTGCTTCTGTGGCCCAGGCCGGTTGGCGGACTCCTGACTACCCTGAAGGCCGAACGCCTGCCCATCCAGGTAGAGGCGGCGATTGTTTATCGTCTGCCAGATGGCGTGTCCCTTGATGGTCACGCGCACGCGCAAGTACCGCTCGTGTCGCTCGAACCACTCGTTTTTCCACTTATCGAATGCTGAAAGCGCCCAGGGAATAATGCCCGTTTTTTCCTCTCGATCCCAGTGCCAGGTAATAACGTTTCGTTCGATCTCCACAAGGCCATTGATGAGGAATATGCCGGAGCCGCCGCCGGGGAGAGCTGTTTCCAGGCTCACGATGATCGCCGCCTGCATGGCTCCGGCGCATTCCTGGTCTGGCTCGCCATCGAGCGTGAATCTCAGCCCGGAACGCAGCAGGCCGCGATCATACAGGAGATCATTGCGCCAGTTCATGGCGAGAATATGCAGCGCCTTTGCCGCGAGAGGGAATGCACGCGGGCGAGTATCCTGGACCAGCGCATTCGCTTCTGTGTGCAGGAGGCAGGCGAGACGTGCGAGAGAGTGCTGCACGCCCTGGGGTGGTTGCGGCGCTGTATGTGGCCAGTCGATCTGCCGGGTGGCGGTGCGCGCCGGAATGAGCCAGTAATCGCCGTCGCGATAGGTTCCCTCGGGCAAAAATCGCACCTCGATGCCATTCTCAAGAGCGAGCCAGCTACCGGCATCCGAGTCCCCCTCGTTCTCTAGCGTACCTTGCCCATTCCATACCCGCAGGTAAGCCTCTTTCATTCCATCAGGAGGCTGTGACGAGAGCGTGATCTGACCGTTGATGTCGTCAATCAATTGAACGCGCGCCAGATGTCCGGGCTGGCCGAGCAGTTCCATACCTTCTGTGAACAGCTCTACATATTGCCCGACCGATAGGCCGATTAAGGAACCTTGCCCGCTTCCCTGAATAGTCAACAGATGATTGTCGTCGACACGCGCCAGAACCAGTGTTGAAGCATTGTCACGCGCCCATTTAAATGTGGGAGTCTTCGCATCGTCGCTGCCCTCGTGGATCTCCACACGATACAACTGATTATCCTGTCCGCGATACCCTTGTGGGCCAGAGCCATCGCTGTCTGCTGTCCGCACGCTCAACTTGCCGTTGTAATCAGGTACGAGTTCGTCCAGGTTGTTGAGCAGCGACCTGAAGGAAAGGATGCGTAATAGCCTGGTCAACTTGCGTATATACTCGTACTCCCTGCCTGCTTGCATTTCCCTGTTCTCTTGCTTGATTGCCTCTTCCAGTTCTTTGGCCTCTGCTTCCTGAGCGGAAAACTGGATGAGCGATGAAATTTCGATTGGTATAATTTTCACCTGCCACAATGTCTGACTGCGTTGAGCTGTATCTGCTCCTCCCAATGCCACCTCGCGCATCTGGGGATCATCGAATGCGGTTACAACTCGTTGCCACACATCAAGGTAAGCGAGAAAGACATTTTGCTTGCCGGGGAAATCGGGCAGGGGGTGAGCCGTGGAAGCATCCTGCACGGGATAGTTTGGTTGTGTCTTATAGGTCAGGACAGGGCGCACGTAGCAATTTTGCTCGATTGCGTCTTTCTTCTCAGGGAAGTCCAAACGCTCAATAGTAAGAATAAGTTCATCCTTATCTTTATCAGATTGCGTGGAGATGATCTTGAAGTAATAGAGAAGCTGCTGATGGCCGTCAAGCAATTCACACCAGTGATCGTTCTGAAAGGGTTGGTTATCGATCTCCGATAACCTGAGCCTGATCGTGTTAGATTTGAGGGATAGCACCCCCTTCACGGCCTGCCCTTCTTCCAGTTCGCACAGCATCCCATCGACATAGAGTGAGCCGGGAGAAATGATCAGGTCGTTGCCATCGGGGGTGAACGTAAGGGAAAATCCGTCCTGCCCCAGGGAGGCACCGTTTGCTCCAATCACGCGGCGCGCCTGTGTTTGCAGGTGATGCAGCAGGATGTCCTGTTGCTCATTCCAGTCCGCGTCGAGTTGCACGCGGCCTTGCTGCATTACGACTCCGCTGTAGTGCTTGCGTGGATTAAATGTTTGCCGACTGATATCACTCGTCATGGCTCAACTCCTCACTATCTTTCAACGGTGTGCGGTTTTGCTCTGCCCGCTCAATGCCAATGCTGGTTGCAATGGTCCGGGATAAACCGTACTCCTGCTGATCAAAAATCATGTCATGAAAAGCACGCCGACCTCGAAGCCGAAGCGCAAATACTCGTTCAGGCGTAGACTCAGGTTGCTGGCACGTTGTGGTTGGAATAGATCGTGAAATGCGCCTGTTTCAGCTCCATCATCTGCTCCACGCCTGATTGTATCGCCTGTATTCAGGGTGAGCTGGCCGTAACCTGCATTGCCATAGTGGCGCGAAGTAAAATGCGGCGCGACCATCTCAGCCCCTGGCTCCGGCTGGCATCTGTACCGACTCAATGGCACACGGGAACCAGGTGGAATATAGGAGTAGCGCACGCATCCTTCCTGCCGCCGCTCGACCTCAACAGGGGCGGCTTCGCGTTCGCCCTGGTGCGCGTAAAAGATGGTATTCGAGGCCAGTTGCAAGATGCTTGTATGCACGCGCCCGATGATGGTGCAGTTCTTCAGAGAGAGCGTATCGAGTTCGGCATTCCGTGCGGGAAAACTCGGCGGACCACCATAGGCGAGTCGATTGGGATGGCCTGCATCGACGATGCTGCTGCTGATCGAGACGTGCGCGTTGCCCGTAACAGCTATACGCCCTGTAATCGTGGAGTCGATCTCGATAGTGGTATCCGTTGCTTCACAAAGCAGAGCTGCCGGTCCTTCCTCGCGCTGTTCATCATATGGCACCAGCGTGCAGTGGCTGAGGGCCAAACGCTGGAGGTCGCCGGTGACGTGAAGCGTACCGCCTTCGATGATGAGGCCGTTGATAATGACTTCGGCTCCCGCCGCTCCACTGATTTCCAGGGTTGGAATGCCTTCTTTCTTGTTCAGGGCAAGCAGAGGACGGCTGTAATCAGCCGCACGTAGCTCGATACGCCGATTTGCGCTCGCGTTGATGTGCAGCACCCCATCCATGCGGGCGCTCTCCGTAATCTCAATCACGCCGTCCTGATTCGCCACGCTTAATGCGTCCAGCGCCGCCTGCACATCGACAGTTCGTGCTGGCACTCGCTGGTAAATCTTCAAGTCCGAGGAGAACGAGTTGCTCCGAAAGTACTCGCCGCCTCCCATATCGGCACTGAAGCCATAATAGAAGGTTGCTCGCAGATTCTGCGGAGGACCGGTACGCCTGTGATGTGTACTTCTGCGTGGAAATGCCACGCGCCCCAGCACAGGGTCGATGGCGATGGCATGCTCAGGCGAAGGTTTCCACCTGAGATGGCCTTCGTCGTCCTTCTCATCGCTTAAATCCGCGACGCTGAAGGCATATGACGGATGTAGAACTTCCTGGCTGGTTTGCAGCGCCTTCAACTCACTTACCAGGTCGGCGCTGCGCTTCGTCAGTGCCGCCAGTGTGCGAAAATCCAGATTTTCACTATTACGCAATCCCTCGTACATTGCCTGACTGTTGAGAATCAGATCGACCAGGTGACGATACGCGATCTGCCGCAAAGAGGTTAGCCCTTTGTACAGCGTCTCGCTCAGCACGCTGATCTTCTGAAAATCTAGCCGCCCGGAGGTGAGGGCTTTGTGTAGTTCAGCGCCGGTTTGCACCAGGGCATCCAATGGGCCGGGCAAGATATCTTGCTCGTTGCCATCGCTGCCGGTAGCGGTCAACCAGAGGCTCTTTTCGTGGCCGTAATAATCGGAGAAGGAGCGCGCCAGCATGGTACGGTTTATGGGAGCCGCGACATCCAGTTGCCCGGCCAGTTGCGTACCCTCCGTTTCGTACTGTGGATGCGTGAAGAGTTGCATATCTTCGCCCCGTGGATTGAGATAATAGAGATGGCGGTTTGCATCGTGGATGGGTGCTTCCACGAGTGGGACGCTGCTCAAGCGATAGGCCTGCAGCCGCCAGAGAAAGATGCCGACATTGGGGATGTTGTACAGTCCACGACCCGTCTCAATACTGCGAACCTCAATACCACGCGGGAGTGTCTGAAAAGGTGAGGGTGGATAGACATCGCCGGGAGTTGCAACCTCACGCAGGTCGATCAAGTGGTTCTGTGGCAGCAGGTGCTGCACGTGTCCGGTGGTGGCAAGGCGTGGGAAATACTCAACCACGTGGGCGTCCCAGCCGGTCACGTCGCGGGCAAGTTGTTCCAGTAATAGGGCGGTGCCTTTGCGTTTGCGGTAGCGCACGGTATTGGCGACATCACTGCGCAGGCTCTGCGAGGAGGCATACTCCGGCAGTTGATAGCCAACGAGATCGCCAATGTAAGGAATGACCCACTCCGCGCTGGTCTCGATAAACTGGTCGTCGTACAACTGTGCCAGGTTTTCTTCCAGCACGGCAACTTGTTCGGCCAGGACAGCCATCAATGCATAGAGCGGCCTCGCGACCTTGTTTTCCGGGGTGTCGGTGGAAACGTCGCCGCCGAGCAGCGAGAGGTCGCCGGTGCCTTGCTCCAGGTCGCGAATGCGATAGACGGCGGGCAGCAGTCTATAAAGGGTTTCCAGGTCAAAACTCACGGCATCACCTCCAGATCATCGAAAGGTTGCACCGGGTCCACCAGGAGCAGTTCCGCCGGTGTGATACTCCCATCATCCTGTAAAATGGGTTGCGCCGCCTCAAGATAGGGGTTTGTATTCTGGCCGTCCAGCACCGAACGCTCCGATAGCGGTTGATCGACGCGGTAAAAGGAGGTGAAGCGGATAGTCACCACCCCTGGTACGCTCTGGCTCACAGCATTCAACTCGCGTAAGTAGACCGGCTGGCTGAAGGTGCGCGCATCGAACGAAAATGCGGCTTTGATCGCCTGCTCAACCGTCTTCAAGACGGTCTCCTGATCGTAATCCGGCTGTACCCTGACCTGGGCTGACACATGAAAGAGCCGCACGGTATAAGTGAGCAGGAACAATGGGATGGTCGGATCGCTCGCCATGCGCATTCCAGAATAGATCTTGTTGTAGGTGCCACTTCCCGGCAAGATAGGCGTACCCGTCTGATTCTGGGGCGTAGCGGGACCGGCGATCGTAATATAAACGCCTTTCGCCTGATTATTCCATACAAGCGTTGCCTTTGCTTTTGCCACGGCAGCATAGGAACTGGCGAAGGTTTCGTAATCGGCCACGGAGACGATGCGTCCCAGTGTGCGCACGGTATTATCGGCGTTGCGTCGTGCGTCCTCAGTGGTATCGGGGTCAACCGCGCCGGTTGGGACAAGAGGATTGCTCACACTTTTCACGCCAAGCGGCTGCGTGAGCAAAAGACTGATTTGTCCCGCTTTCACCATCCCCTGCGTTCCGATGCCCGTGCGGTACAAGGCAATCACATTATCTTCCCCGCCTGGCAGGCGTGCGCCGGTCTTGCCATCACCAAACTGGAGCGTGACCTTCTGATCGTCGCCGATGTGGGTGACAAAGATGCGCTCGTATGGCCCGTGCCCGTAGAGTGTACTCACTTCCTGCCATTGAATGCCATCAACGAAAACGGAAAGCGTCGAGGCGCGCCCTTCTGGCGTGGAAGCCTGCACGTAGGTCAAAGGGGATTGGCGGAGCGTGAATGTCTGGAAGACCTGCGTCGCATCACCGCTGCCCAGAATCTCGTTCTGCACACTTTCTCCCTGCGTTGCGGGAACGACATTCGCGTTGATCGTCACCGAGGTGGGAATATAGCTGTTGCTCAGGCCGTCCTGAAGGGAGAACAGAGTGCTGTTCCCCGGCAGTGGCGCAATAGAATCGAGCGTTACAATCTCGCTCACCGTCTCGCTTGTTGCATCTGTGCGACGACCGGTCACAACAAGAAGCCGACCCTTGCTCAGTCCGTTGAAGACCCCATTGACGATGATCGACGTTCCCTGGATGGGTGCCGAGGCCGGAAACTCGGCCAGCGCAAGCAGCTCGCTCTGAGCGAGGATGGTCACCTGGCGCAGTTCGCTCAGACTCTGCGGCTGCTTGATCTCTCTGTCCAGCAGCAAGCGTGTCACTTTCAGGTTCATACCATACCCCGATCGTGTCACCTCCTGCACCTGCGACACTTTCGCAAACTGCGTATCGACTTTCAACTGCGTACCGGCTTTCGCTTGCGTATCGGCTACCAGTCGCAAGATCGCAATAAAGCTGCCAGCGATGATCTGGTTATAGACGCGATCCAGATCGAGGATTTTCGGGTCGGGTGGTGTAAATGGCCAGTCCGACCCTGGTGCGCCACCCGTGTACTGATTTTGTACGCTCTGAGGGAAGAGCCTCCAATCGGGCGCGTTCTGGCCGAAGAGTGAGGCTTTGAGACGCAGGGCGTAGATTTGCGGAGCGGCAAGCGCCTGCGCGCTCAGGGCTACCGCTTCCGTCGGCGCTGCTGCTTGCGCCCCGACGGTGGCGAAAAGGCCGTTGGTCGACCATCCTTGAAAGACTGCCAGTGCCTCTAGCTGGTTGGCCGATGCACCACTGTGGACGAGTTGCCTGGCAAGCGAATCGGTGAGCGGCTGGAGCTGTTGAAAAGCCCCGGTAATCGTTTCTGACTTACCATTTTCCAGAAGCTTTGCCTCTGTTACAGGTGCAGGTACAGGTGGCAGGTAGCTCTCGAAATAGACATGAGTCTGCTGCAATGCTGTATCAATCTGCACGCTCTGGACGCGATGCAGGATAAACTGCCCGGCTGCCGTATCCGTGACGAGCAGGGTGTCGCCTGTTTTGAGGCTCGTGCTGGTTCCGGCAAGCAAGATATCGAGCGTTGCGGATGATACGGGCTGCGACTGAGTCTGAATGGGCGTGATCGCGTTCCATTGAGCGTTGGCAACGATGGACCCGGCGGTCTCGAACGTCTGTGGCAGCTCGCCCGGTCCCGGCAGACTTTGTGCCTGGGTACCGATGCCGATGTTGGCAAAACCGGGCGCACCGGGGGTCACATCCACGGTGAAGGCCAGAAAGGTATCGGCGGCTACGCCCGGCTCCAGGTTGTACCTGACCAGTCGCGCCAGATTCATCAGCGAGGTCTGTTCCGTCGCGGTACGCCTGTAGGACTCGTTGGCGATGCGTTCCTGGTAGAAGGTCAGCACGTCGCAGACCATCGCCCATGCATCGAGCAGGGCAATGGTGAAGTCATCTGACTGGCGCGCCCGCAGAACGTTCAGTCCCGGCAAGTCGGAGTCGCTCAATCGTGATAGCATCGTCTCTCGAAACTGGAAGTACGTGCCGGTGCGATAGGCAATGGCGGGCAGTCCGGGCATGTTGTAGATTTGCACCGGGGTGGCCGGGCTAACGCCTGAGCAGCAATTGCAATCGCTGCGCTCGATTTCATCCATACAACACCTCGCTCATACCTGCTGTCACCGAGAGCCGGAACAGGCCGCGCTCTGGATAGAGGGGATTATTTTCCAGGATAGCCAGTTCCTGCCACGTCATCGGCAGCACCCCGTCACTCAGTCCAGTACCGGGGATACCCTGGCGTTGAAATGTGGTGATATCGACGCTCTGCACGCCCGGTAGAGCAATGGCAGCCACATAGAGCGGGTT
Organism: uncultured Chloroflexia bacterium; assembly: GCA_963736995.1. Lineage (GTDB taxonomy): Bacteria > Chloroflexota > Ktedonobacteria > Ktedonobacterales > Ktedonobacteraceae > CADDYT01. Next base: position 117,186 of record CAVTRB010000001.1, on the reverse strand, counting down.
GAGGTAGACGGGCTGCCCAAACCCGAAGTTGTCGGGATAAAACACGCCGCGATTGCCGTCGGGCCACTGCTGGTTATTGAACGCCTTGAGCAGCGCATCCTGCACGTCTCGCGGGATGTAACCTGCCTGCACCGTAACATTCATAGCGATGTCGAGCGGGACGTATGCCGGGCTGACGATGACCAGGTCTGTGCCGACCATGCGGTACTGTTCCAGGCGCTGGCGCACCTGTTGTTTGAAGGTATCGTCTACAGGCAGGCCACCCACGCGCTCGACGACCAGAAACACGGTATACCAGCTGCCCGTCCAGCGCAGGATGGCGTTGGCGCGGTGTACCTGCGCGTCCTGCCGGGCCAGCGTGATGTAATCTTGCGGCGTGACTCCCCGCGCCTGTTCCGTTAGCGAACCAGCAGCATGCTGGCGGATATCCTCCATACTCTCTGCATCAACTCCACCCAGCGCGGGCATAGGATTGTTGATGGCAGTGACAGCCTGTTGCAACTGCTGATTGCTGGTGGCGAGATGGTAGAGCGCGTCCCTGCCGATATTGCCGGCGCTGCCATTGCCGATACGATAGTGCGCGCTGAAGTGCGTGCAAGCAGCGGGGCGTTGGCCGTACACATCGTCCCCAAAGCGCAGAAAGGTTGATCCATCGGCTTCAACTTCGACGGTAAAGTATCTATCGGTGACGCTACTGCTGAGCAGGTCGAGCTGCGGCTGCCACTGTGCCAGGTTCGCCGAGTTTGCCAGGTTTGCGTCGAAGTTGCCACTATCGCTGCTGAACAGGGTGATCGCGGGAATGGCCTGCCCGGCATCGGAAGTTGTCAATGCCGCCGCCGAGAGGGTCAAATCACTCGTGTCGCACGAACAGGCAAAGGTCAGCGGCGAATATTGCAGGCGCGGATAATAACGCGGCGACACTGCCTCTGCCTCGCTTTGCTGGCACTGCTGGTTTGTCGTCGTTGCCCAGTTCATGGTAATGTTCGGAACAGTGTCGGGAACGAGGATAGAGTTCCCTTGCGCAACGCTCCCGCCGTGATCGGCCAGCACAATATTTCCCAACACGACGCTGACATCTTCGATATAACGATGCCCATGACCATAGTCCGTCGTGGCTGAGATGCAGAGTGGGAAAGGCAGCGCGTCCTCGTAACCCCAGACAATTTCGGTAACAGGTAAGGCGTAGTCGGGTTCGGTAATGATGCGATAGACACGCACTTTGCGCGTGCGGCTTTCGTGCTTCTCATCGTGTTCCTGTCTGTCTTTTTCCGCCTCGTGCCGTTGCTCCTTGTGCTCTTCTCGCGCCTGCCGGGATGCCTCTGAAGCGGACTTTCCAGAGGCGGCCTGAGGAGGCACAACAAACTCGATGGTGTCCATGTCAGCCACATCGATGCTCTGATCGTGTAGCTGTGGCAGGCCGGGTAGTTTTTGTGTCGGCTCCTCCGTTTCCTCATCTTTAGCCGTACGTTCGTGGTGTGACTCTTTTTTCTCCCTGACCGTCTCAGTCTCTTGTTCCTCCCTGACTTCTTCCACTTCTTGCTCTTCCTGCACCGCGTGGCCGCGCTCAAAGAGCTGTACCTCGACCTTCCGGTCGCTCTGTCGTATGCGTACCTCGACCGTCAGCGTCTCTTTATCCGGTTTCTCGATCACGTAGCGCTGCACCACTGTGCGCGTCTCATTATCGACGCGCTCCTCCACTTTCTCAATGTGCTGCCCCGAGCGCTTGCTGCTCATCACCGCCTCCTCGACCAGCAGGCGATCCTCCTCCACGATACGGTACTCCGCGATCACCTTGCCAGCAGGCTCAGCTGTGCTGGATTGATCGACGGGCCACGTGCCGAGGGGATCGGTGTCCGGCTTCACAGCCGTCAGTCGCACCGCGCAGCGATGCGTCGGCTCCGCGTCTTCTTCCGCGCCAGTACCTGGATCGACCATTTCTTTGAAAATCAGCACATCGCCGGGCTTGAGATTTGGCAGCGATCCACGCAGTGTCGCACTGGTCGAGCCTTGAGGCAGGCAGCACTCGCGAACGCCCCAGGTATAGAACAACATCTGGTTGTGCGCTACATACAGGCTATCAATATTCATCATTGGTTCAAAGATGGTTGGATTGGAACTGATTGCCTGCGCGTAGAAGACGGAGTTGAAGGGCAAAATGGCTCTTTCCAGACCCGCAACTTGCGTAAGCAGCTGGGTATCAGCAGGTAAGACGGATGCATCGCTATTGTCGGCAACGATGTCCTGGTTGACCTGTATCTGCACCCATGCGCGCGCGTTGCAGCCATCGTTGACGTGATAATCGAGCAGGCGGGCGTGGCGACGTGCTGAAATACGGCGGCGCGCCGTGTTCAAGGTCGATTCCGTCGCGATGACATCCTGCCGGTAGCTCAAGTAGTCGCCGACGTAGGCCAGCAACTCGACCAGCATGACACCCACGTCTGCCGGGCTACGCTCCTGCCACTGCGGGATGAGAAAACTCAGGCGGTCGAACATCAACTGGCGAAAGCTGTTGTAGTCCTTCGCCATGTAGTCGATGATGGGGACGGGCTGCGCTGCCGGTAGGCATAGCGGCTCCTGCTGGCAATCAAAGCTGATGTCGGCCAGGTGGAAGGTGAAGTCTATCGCTGACAGCTGCGGATCAAGCACGAGCCGCCGTGGATCGGTCGAGAGACTGAGGGTATAGGCGGCAGCATCTCCCGCTTTATTCACTGTGACAGAGAGGACTGAGGCACGTTTTTCCCGCCCCTCTTCGATGCTCACTACCTCTATATCCTGGATGCGCTCGCCGCCGTTGATCTGCACGTTCTCTTTGCTCAAACCAGCCGCTTTGAGCGGGTGAATGAAGTGGAGCAGCAGCGTAGTTCCATCCTGCACTTCCAGGTAGTCGATGCCATTGAAATCGACGCCCCTGTACGTTTTTTGCGCGCGCACGGCATCGCGTCGTCGATTGTCGCAGCAGGTGTAAATAGTCATACCCGTCCTCCCAGCACAAACTGGTCTGTGCGCTGTTGCTGCGTTATCCGCAGGGTATACTGCACGAGGATGACCAGCGACGAATCGATGTTCTGCACGCTCACGTCTTCGACCTCGATCAACTCACCCAACCATTCTTGCAGCGCGCTTTGTACCTCAACCTGCGTGGCAGCCGCCAGCGCGTCGCTGTTGGGGTCGAAGACCAGCTGCTGCACGCCGCAGCCGAAGTCAGGGCGATTCACGCGCTCGCCGGGAGTGGTGAAGAGAATCTCCTCGATCATATCGCGGATGTGATCCTCGGTGCTCGTCTGCGCGGTCAGCCCGCGCTGATCGAAATGATACGGATAATCGACTTGCATCATGTCCCCTTCACTCGCACCTGTGTCTCTACGATCAATAAACCTGTTCCCGGCAGCACGCATATGGCCTGGCTATCCTGGAGCAGCACCGGTACGCCACTGGCCGTCACACGGGTGGCTCCCATAATCCAGGTGCAGATGGAGCATGGGCCATTGCCGATGATCGGTGGCGGGTCCAGGCAGCCTGCTACTGTATAGGGACATGCCAGCGTCGTAATGGGCTGCCCGCTCACCGTCACACGCGGATTCGGAGCGGTCGGCTCGGCGGTCCCGGCATGCATACACTCGACAACCGCGCCCTCATGTAAAAGAAAGCCCGGCATCAGATCACCTCCAGTGCATCGTCATTGATCGAAACCTGCGGCCCTTCAAGCTCCACCGTAGCGCCTCCTCCATCATCAAGAGAGATCTTGCCCGCGCTCAGCTCTATCTTTTGCCCTGATGTGAGCGTAATGGAGATGCCCTGGCCGTTCATGACGATTTTCTGCCCATCGGATGTCTGGAGAGTAATGGTATTTGTATTCGCGCCTGAATCATCCAGCATAATCTTCTGCCCGCCTGCCGTCTTGAGCAATACCCGCCCATTGGGCGCATCGCTGGCCTCGTCCGGCAACTCTTCCTTCGATGCCCACCAGCAGCCGCACCAGATGGGGTAATCGGGATCGCCCTGCTCGAACTCGATCCAGACGCGCGATCCGATTATCGGCAGCGCCACGAAACCCATTCCCTTGCCGCCGAACGGGACATTTGGCAGGGCCCAGCCGGTATCGTCATTCTCGGTAACATCGGGTACACGCGCCCGTACACGTCCCATGCCCAGGGGGTCTTGAATATCGGTCACAACGCCTCGGTATTTGCCATAGAACGTTCTTTGCTGCATACTCACCGTACCTTGTTGCGTGTCGCGCCCAGCCCCTCACGGTTCAAGGTGAAGCGCTGAGTGTAACTATCTCGTTCAATGACGTGTGTTACCTGACTGATATAATAGTCGCCGTTGTAGAGCGCGCCTGCCCCACGCACACCGACCAGTTCGCCCGCCCGCATGACATGCCCGTAGACGACGGTATCGACCTCGCCGTTGGCGCTGACGGCGTTAAATCGCTCCTTCATCAGTTCCGATGCCCGCGCTTTTGCCCGCTGCGTCGTATACTTGGCGATGTCGCGCATGACCACGACCCGTTCGGTAAACGGTGTGACCGTTTTCGCCAGGTCGTTCACATCGAAGCGCGAAGGCGGGGGAACCTTTTCATCGCTTTCCTGATCGTTGTCTACCTGCAAGCGGTTTCCCTGTGTCGTAAAGGCAGTCCGCGTGTCCACCGTGAAATTGAGCTGCTTTACGTTGGTGGATGGCCCCATATTCATCGACAGCGCAGGCTGGCGCTTGCCCTTGCGTTTCTCCGGCCCCCAGTAGAAGAGCGCATCGCCGTTAGACAGTGGGTCGCTGTAGAAGACGAAGCCGTTCCGTTGTGCCAGTTGCTGGATGTACCCCAGAGCAGTTGCATCCTGATGGGGGACGATGTGGTTATTGTCGGGCTGATCGAGATTCTCAGCTTCCGGCGCAACGTCCAGTTGCAGTCCATAACTGGCATATTGTTTAACGAGATTGCGTACAATCGTGGTATCTGATTGTTGAGGATGGGCTCTGGTGCGATCCTTCAAGTCAAGCATCAGGTCGAGGCCGTCGCCTGTCACGGTAAAGGTTGTCGTACCAGGGTCGTTGGTGGGATTGAGCTGCACGTGGGTAATCGCCCCGGACAGAAGCGGTTCCACCTGTGGGCCGAGCTGTAGTGAGATGCCGACACGCGTGTACGGCTCGAACAGGTCGTTCAACAGGATGCCGTAATCCTTCTGCTTCTTCCCAGCCGTGAAGGTCATCTGGAATACGTCGCGCTCGAGGGCATTATCGGTCACTTCCAGGTGTGTGAGCGCCATGATCACATCATATGACACGGGCTTTGGCTGCCCTTTTCCCATTTTCAGGATAAGACGAATGCCCCGCAAGCTCTTGAGCATGGCTTCCTCCTTATATCTGTGGCAACACAATCTTTATGACGCGCCCGACCGTCTCCGTCAGGTCGTCGGGACTGAGGACGTTATTCGCGTCGCACAGCATCCAGTAGGCGGTCGGGTCGCCCAGGTAGAACGCGGCGATGTTGTCAGGCCGATCGCTCTCTGTCACGGTGTATTCGATCTCCGTCAGTGAGTCGTCCGGCGGCGGGATGATGCGGCGTTGCACATAGCGCACCGTGCGCGTGGTACCATCTCCTGCCGCTATAGTGGTGGTTGTCGTCTTCACTCCGTTGTACCTGCTGGTTGAACCGAACATGCGCTCTCCCCTTCTTTACTAGCCCGATTTCTTCGGTAAATTCTTCGCCATTTTCTCTTTTTGCTGATGATATGTCAGGAACGCCTTGCCACCCTGGCTGCGCAGGCCGAGATCGTCATACGTCAGGGCAGTCATCTCGAGGCTGATTTTAGCCTTGATGGGATTGAGCTTCGTGTCGAACTCTTCCTCGGTGATGCTGAAGCTGTTCAGGCGCACCGGCACGGTGCGGTTGTCTCCCAGCGATAAGAGCGTGAGGGGAACCTCCGGCGGCACGATCTCCAGTACGCCTTGCTGCGCCAGCCGGTCGTTAGCGCTGACCCGCTCCGATGTGGGATACACCAGCAGTTCCAGCACCGCTAGCTGGGGATGGATGCCGTACTGCTGCGTCTTCTGCTCCGCCGCCTCCAGGAAGTTGGTCGCGTCGATCTCAATCTCCAGCGAGAACGTCTCCTCAGGAGGTCCCTTGATGCGGAACGCCTCGCTGCGGTCGTACTGCCCGCTGGCAGTCTGAGCGGTCAACCGGCGTGTCAGCTTCTCGGGGTTATACTGAAACTCTATCGGCGTTTTCCGCCCCTGTGGGTCAACAATAGTAATGCTGCCCTTTTTTAACTGCGGCGTATTCTGCGGGAAACCGGTGGTCATAGGCTATGGTCCTTTCCTTTTCTTTGCTTGCTCACTCATTTCCCTAGCCCTCCATATACCGCCTGCCCTACCTGCGCCCCTATGCCCTCAGCTCTGGCTTCCGGTCTGATCTGAAACGCGCCGCCATCAAGCTTTTCGACTTCCAGTTCCCGGTGTAGGGATGGGTGGATACCTTGTTCGGTGAAGAGCCGTGTCAGCTCTCGCTGCACCGCTTCACCGATGGCATGGCGGTCACCGGGGGTGAAGCCATGCAGGACAAGCTCGTTGATGTGCAGTTCAAGGTTGTAGCGCTTCATAGCCAGCCTCCGATCTCGGCCTCGGTCAGCAATTTATCCATTTTGGCGTACTCGGCACGTGCAGCTCGCAAGAGGTGCGTCATGCGCACCGACTCGCCCGCTCCTGCTGCCAGGAAGGCGGCATTGAGGGCGATGTTGCGGATATGGCCGCCGGTGATGTTGAGACGAGCTAAACGTGCCATGTCCAGTCCCTGCGTTGGCGTACTGGCCGGGAAGATGCGTCGCCATATCTCCGCACGCTGCGCGGCATCCGGGAAGGGGAACTGCACGATGAAGCGCAGGCGGCGCAGGAACGCTGTGTCGAGCGCGTTCTTCATATTCGTCGTCAGGATCGCCAGGCCGCGATACGCCTCCATGCGCTGCAGCAGGTAGCCGACCTCGATATTGGCGTAGCGATCATGGCTGTCCTTCACCTCGCTGCGCTTGCCGAAGAGCGCATCGGCCTCGTCGAAGAGCAAGATTGCTCCACCCTCTTCCGCCGCGTCGAAGACACGCCGCAGGTTCTTTTCTGTCTCGCCGATATACTTGCTCACCACCTGACTCAGATCGATGCGGTAGAGATCGAGGCGCAATTCGTTGGCAAGCACCTCGGCAGCCATGGTCTTGCCCGTCCCACTTACCCCGGCGAAGAGGGCGCTGATGCCCAGTCCGCGCTCGCCCTTCGCCGCGAAGCCCCACGTTTCGTAGACAGTGGTTCTTTCCCGGACATGTAAGGCAATGTCGCGCAAAATGTCCCGCTGCGTCTCCGGCAGTACCAGGTCGTCCCAGCCGACAGTCGACGTCAGGCGTTGAGCAAGATCATCCAGGCGAGACCGGGCCTGCGTGCGGCACGTATCCCACAACAGAGCCTGTAGCGCCGCCGCATTCACTTCGTCGTCGCCCGCGAACTGTCCCATGACCTCTGCGCTGGCCGCGGCGATGACGGCGGAACTCAGGTTGAACTGTGAAGTCAGTATCTCGACCTTGCCATTGAGTAACTGCCCACCTGCACCGAGTGCGCTTCTCCAGACGGCGCGCTGCTCGCTGGTTGTCGGTTTGTCGACATCGAGTGAGACCACTGTCCGCCGCGTGATCTGCCGTCGCTCCCGGCTGCACACGATCACCGCCCCTCCCAGTGTTTCCAGCATGCCTGTCAGTGAGCGTTCGTGTGCTGTATCACTGACCTCTAGATTGTCGGCGTTAATGAGCAGGGCGGTTCCGCACAGGATGACCTCGCGCTCCCACAGCCGGGTGAATGCCTCAAGCTCGGCGGGGTTCGTCGGCAGGCCATACGCGGGTACTGCATACAGTTTTATGCCCAGAGCGCGGCAGGCAGCAAGGGCAATAGCGCGTTTGCTCGCGACTTCGCTGCCACAAAGCTGCACGACCGGCATATGATCGCCTTCACCATGCATCCAGATGCTCAGCAAGCGGTCTGCCAGGGACTGATGTGATGGTACAAGCTGGCTTTCTCCTTCTACCGGCTCTATCAGCCCGGCAAGCCGCTCGTCTACATAGTTCAGACCGGTCAGATAGTGGAGGATGCGCTCATCGATGCGCAGCGGACTACTGGTTATGCCATTGTTTGTGTTGAGTTCGATCAGTCGCCAGTAGCGCAGGGCAGCATTCGGCATGAGCGCACTCCAATGCGCCTCTGGTAACGCGGCCAGCGCGAGGGCGAAGGTCGGGTAGGCGTGCGAAAGGGAACCCTGGGCGGCGGAGCAAAGCGAGGCAAACGAACTATCCAGTTCCATACCGGCACACAGGAGCAGGATTGCCCGCTCGAAAGTCGACAGGTGGAAAAGCGAGCAGAGCAGTTCTAACGCGGGCGGTGAGGACATCTCGTTTGTGTCCTGCAGAGGCGCGAGCTGAGTGTCTGCGGCAGAGGGTACATCACTTCCCGGGTTTAAATGTTGGGCGTGCTGTTGCAGTGCCAGGCGCAGCGGGACGAGCGCTGCCATCAGGTAGTGCTGGTTTGCCTCTGCCCACGTCATGCTTTCTGCTTGCTTTGTAGTCTCTACATCTTTCATGAGATAGTCACCTGTGGCCCGCTAAAACGGTTATTCGTATCCACCTCGAGAACGCTTTCCGCGCCATCAATCTGCATGCGCAGCAGGTATGTTCCCGCTGCGACCCCTGACAGGGAGACCGTGATGGTATCAGTGCTATCGGTATAAGCCGCTTTTGTGAGGTCCGTGACCGGCTGTCCGGCTGCATCTTTCCAGGTCTGCTCGGACTGCTTCGCAATGAAACTGTAGGTTCGTGCAGACGGCGCATTGGCCGGGCGAGCTACTGCGCTGAATTCGTTGAGCATCACCACCACGCGCTGTAACCGGCTCACGACCGGTTTGAGCGTGATGGAGAGCTTCCCGGCATTGACCGTCGAGTTGGTAATGGTTGGTCGCAGGACAAAGGCGGCGACGTTCGACTCGACCCCGCGATGCCAGTGCAGTTCGTCGCCCGGCTGGTCAGTACCCATTTGCGTGCGCTGAATCACCTGCAATCCCTCTACCCCTGAGCGCATCCCATCTATCAGGGCAACCGTCGAGCCATCCTGCAAGCGCGTGCCACTGGCGCTTTTGAGTGCAAGGGTGATGAGGGTATCAGTAACCGTGTCCGGCCCGACCAGGATGCCGTCAATCTGCACCAGTGTACCCGCTCCTCCCTGCAAGTCGTGTCCTTTGATCAGCAGCGTGCTGTCAATAGTAATCGGTGCGGTTGGGCTGCCGGGCTTGCCAGGCGCGCCGGACTGGGCTGTAACTAGCTCGACCACCGGCTGGTGGAACGGCGTCGCGTAAATGTTGCGTGTCAGGACGGGCAGCGTTGCCTGCGTGACTACATCCTCTTCGATCAAAACGACGCTGGCCTGGTAGGCGACCGAGAGGACATAGGGGATTTCATAGAAGACCGACCAGATTTTCGAGAATTCTTCCAGCGAAAGGTGCATGGGCGAGAATTTGACCAGCTCGACCTGCGCGTCCAGATCAGAGTCGGCCAGCATGCCGCTGCTATTGTTCTGAATCGTCTGCCGAATCTTGTCGCGTGTGAGGAAGGGGTGGGCATAAAGCGTGCGCACAACGCTGCCAAGCAGCAACTGTGGCTCCAACTTCTGCTCGTTGCCATAGAAGCTGATCATATAGTAGAGATCGAGTGCGGCGGTTGGGCGCTGCACAGGCGTCCCATCGGCGCGGCGCGTGGGCAGATCATTGTTGCGAAACGCACTGTTTGGTGTCACCTGAAAGAGGTAGATGGCAATTTCTGCCGACTGATCCTGGTTCAGTTCTGAGTAAGGCCGCTTCGTTGTGACGTTCACGCCTGGCACATCCGTCGCAGCATTCTCGTAGAGGATAGCCTGCAGGGTTGCGGTAGCGGTGGCGATGGCTCGGGAATTACTCATACGCTCACCGCCTTTCCCTGTTCTGGCGTGCGTACTGCTCGAGTGAGACAGCAGGGGCAGGACGCGGTGCCTGCTGGCGCTGGGGCGATATGGGTGCGCTGATGGCGCGCACTTCGACGCGACCAATCGTTACTCGGATCATAGGTACCGCCGACTGTTCTCCCTGCGCGTCGTTCCGTTGCGGAGAAGCCTGCGACGGGTGACCCTGAGAGCGTTCGGTTGCATCGTGGTAAAGCAGCGCTGCCTGTGGCAGATCAGCAGGCTGCGTCTGCGGCACGAGCAAGCTTTGATTCGACGATGACTGCAAAGGAGCGAGAGATGGCCGGGGAGATGGATACTCGTTCGTATCGCGGCGCTCTGCTTCCCCCTCACCGACCATTCTTCCTTTACCGATAATCTCTACATGCTGTGGCAACAGCGAATGCTCTTCTCGAACCTGGTCTTCGTGCAACGGTTCAATGGGCAGGGCCGAGCGCTGCCCATTCATCATATGGGGAGTGATCGGTTGAAAGGTGATCGGCTCTTCATGAATGATATGGGAAGTGACCATCCCTTGAGGAAGTTGATTTCCAGCCGTGATTTGCTCCAGTGCTGGCGAGGCGACTATTTCATTGAGCAATAGAACTGATGAATGCTCCATAGCGTCAGGAAGTTGAGGTTCTATCATGTGCCTGCTGACAGGAGCACCTTCTGTCAGGCTGTTTGCAGCAGGGCTACTTTCCACAGAAGTGATAGCTATATGGGTCTCAGGCATCGTTGTTTCATCCGACAGGAATGGTGGGAGGGAATGCTCTCTCTGAGGCTTTGGCAGACCCTTCTCTGCCGCTGCCTCAAGGCTAGCGGTGTTGAGTGCTGATCTGGTTTGAGCGGGTGAAGGAGAAACTACTGGATCGGATGCGACGGCAATATCATCTGCGCTTGTATGAACGAATGTTGCTGGTACATCTTCTGTGCGAACCGGTATCGCCGGTACATTCCCTGTCTGAACCGGCATTATGGGCGCATCCCCAACGGTAGGAGTTTGCTGGACATGGAGAGAATGAATTGCTCTATCGGTACGACTTTCCGGGATAGTAGCAGGAGGCTGTGAAGGCTGGGGAGCGAGCTTCTCGGAGGCTCTCGTGGTTGGCAAGTGAGACCGTGTACTACCCCTCTGCATCTGCTGTTGGTGCGACGTTGGGGATGAGTGAGACTGCATGATGCCCCTCTGCAACTGCTGGCGTTGTAGCGCCGGAGATGATGGCGTCTCTACAACCTCATCGATTTCACGCAACGAGGATGCAGCGTCGGCAGACATTGGCTCCGGTGCGAACATAGGCGCGATGACCGGCTGCGCGACGGGCGCGAGACCTAATGTACGCTCAGCAATACGTTGCAAGAAATCACTCATTACATCACCATTTCCATGTACAACTGCCGTCTAACCGCACTCATCGCTAGAATGTCCGCCTCACTCCAGCCATAATGACTGGCGAGCGTGTGTACTTCACGCAGCAAACGACGGGACTGCACAGCGATCTCCGTCCAGAAAAACGAGACGATGTCAAAGAGCTGCGTCCATTGCTGCCCGCAGCTCGAACAGTCAAGCGGAATATCCACCAGTGCCAGCGGCTCGCGTGCGTCCATGTCGTCCACCATCGCACTGAGTAGCGGTGCCGGTACCTCCTCTAGTGAAATTTCGCTGTCCGCCTTGGTGGCAGTGACGATGCAGCGCCGCATTAGCTCCATGCGTGCGAAGGTCATGTCCGCATACCCTATGATGGCCGCGAGATCGAGGCTATTGGGCAGGCGGAAATGTACCTCGTGATCGTCTGCTTCCAGCGCGTATTCTTCCAACGGTGCTGCGATACTGGTTGCAATGGGCAGGTCAGCCGTGTCGAGCGTGAATTCGCTCTGCTGGCCGCAGTTCAGACAGGTTGCCATGCTGCGCAAGCGGGAACCGAAGGTTCGTTCGCGCAAGGCAAACAGATAGGCATCGCGCCGACTAATACTTAAGAGCGCCAGTTGTTCTCGCGATACCTCTGGGAAGGCAGCCATTAAGATGGTCAGCGCCCGGTCCAGCGGGTGCTGCCGCAGGCCAACCTCCCAGAGATGCACGCAATCCTGTCCGGTTAAGGTATGCATGTCATTGCTTCTCTAGCGCGTTTCCTACGACGACGGTACGGTGTATGACGGCTCAGTTGGTTCTTTCACGCTCGTATCGCGCTCCCATCCTTCGTTCTCCAGCTTGATATGCTGGATGGCAACCGCGTTGGCGTTGGCGTCAAGATCGGGCATGGCCTGGAATTCAGAGACCCAGCAGCGATAAATCTTGTAGGAGATGGCAAGTTGCCCGGCCTCGTTGTACATCTCCAGGATGATGTCCTTGCGGAAATCCTTGAGCGACGCTTCCTGACCCAGGGCTACACCATACTGCCACACCTTGTTCGCCCACTGCTCGAACTCCAGGTCGTGCGTCACACCGCGCTCAAGGGTGATCGCATCGTACTCGGTCCTGCCAGGAGATTTGCGGCTCGAACTGGGATCGCCGCCCTCGCGATGTTTGACCACCTCAGTCGTGCGTTTTAAGGCGCTGACCTTGCTGATCCCCGCGACATATTTGCCATCCCACTTGAGACGGAACTTGAAGTTCTTATAGGGATCGAAGCGGGTATTATTGACGGAAAATTCGGCCATTGTCACTCCTCCTTAGGACTGTATCTGACCAGCCAACTGCTGAATCTGGATGACCACGAACTCGGCAGGCTTGAGCGGCGCGAAGGCGACCAGGATGTTGACGATACCCAGGTCGATATCGTTCTGCGTTGTCGTCTCACTGTCGCATTTAACCAGGTAGGCATCGCGTGGCGTCTGGCCCTGGAACGCGCCCTGTCGGAAGAGGTTCTGCATGAATGCACCTACGTTGAGGCGAATCTGCGACCACAATGGCTCGTCGTTCGGCTCGAAGACGACCCATTGCGTTCCCCGGTAGAGGCTTTCTTCGATGAAGAGCGCCGTGCGCCGCACGGGGATGTATTTATACTCGTCCGCGAATGCGTCAGCGCCCCGCAGTGTGCGCGAACCCCATACGACGCGCCCATAAATCGGGAAGGAGCGCAGGCAGTTGATGCCCAGGGGATTAAGTTCGCCATTTTCAGCGTCCGTCAGGTTGAAAGCCAGTTGTGGCACGCCGGTCAGGCTGGCATCCAGTCCGGCAGGGGCTTTCCACACGCCGCGCGTGGCGTCGGTGCGTGCGAAGATGCCGGCCACTACGCCGCTGGGGACGAACGTTTCCAGCTGGTTGTTGCGCAACGGGTTCGGCTTGATAAGAGCCGGGACAAAAAGCGCCGCGTTCTTGCTGCGCGTGCCCACGTTATCCTGAGTCGTATCCAGGAAGGCTGCTTTAATCTTGTCCTTGCTTGTCCAGTCGCTGGGTGGATCAACCAGCAGCATCGCTCGCCGCGCTTCACAGTAGGCTGCCGCATCTGAGATTAAGGTGACATCGACGCCGGTGACGGGGTCGTAAGGGGGGATACACAGGATATTGAACAGGTTAACCTGTTCAAGGGCGTACAACCCTCTTTTATTTTCTTGCGTTCCCGGTCCGGTAAAGTCGTTCTCCTCAAGCGGGTTGCCGTCAGAGATCACAATCTGCACCTTCGCAGTGTTCACGGCATTCTGAGCAACTGTAATTGTCTGTTGATCCTGAGCCAGGACGGACTGTTTGCCCAGGTTTCGGTCTCTACGGTACGTATTTCTGGCATTGTTCAGGACATCCTCGGCAACCGTTACCGCGTCGCTGCCCGCGACCACCGTGATTGCTGTGGTTGGGGGATTGACATTCCCGTTATCGTCCAGATCGCCCCAGCGCACGAGTTGCGATTGATCGGCTAAGACGCGATCGATGCGGCGTGCGTTGTCTGCGACGCTGAGATTGAGATAGCGCTCCGTAATGCCGCCTGGAATGTCTTCAAGGATAGTGAGGTTGAACAGCTGGTTCTGCGGAATGCCCAGGGCCTCCGCGACATCCGCCGAGATGTTGTTAAAGTCGACAGATGCCCGTAAATTCGCGCCCCACGAGCCTTCGGAAGCTGCCATAAGCGTTAAGCCACCGACCGATAGAGTGGCGATGGTGACCGGGAGGTTTTGCGTGTACGTGTTGGCTGCTGCCGTAGCAGCATTCTGCACAGATTTGACCGTAGGGGTATACTTGCTTTCGTTCTCGGCGCTGGTGGCGACCAGGTTAGCGGCGGTCTTGGCCGGGTCTTGCGTTGATTGATCGGCGACAGTGCGCATGGCGGCGGCAAGGGTCTGTGGGGTAGAGGGCGATGTTTTGTCGGTCGCGCTGGCGACATTCTGATCGGCGGTCTTGATGGCGTTAGCAGCGTCACTCGCCGCGGATTGCACATCGCTGGTGACCGCGCCTTTCTTTGCGGCTGCTGCTTCCGCTGCTTTTGCGACGAGGTCAGCGACGGTCTTGGCCGGGTCGGCAGTGTAGGCGTTGGCAACCTGCCGCATGGCCTGCGAGAGGGATTGTGCTGTGGAGGGCGATGTCGAATCACTCGCGTTCGCCACGGCCTGTACTGCTTCGGCTATGGCCTGTGACTCCGCGTTCGCCTGATCCTGAACGCTTTGAGTCGACGGTCGCTGCGTCTCCTGCTGCGCTGCTGTCGCGACGGACATGCCCGCTTCTCTGGCGGCTTTCGACTGTGCGGAATCAACGGCGGCAAGCATGGCAGCCGCGAGCGTGGCCGGAGTCGATGGAGATGCGGTGTCTTTCGTGGCGGCGATCTGCGCTGCCATCGCTCTGGCGGCCAGCAAGTCGTCTGCTGTCGGCGAGAAGAGACGGACAATCACGGCCTGGCTTCCGCCATTGAGAAAGAAATCCTGGACTGAATAGCCCAGATGGCTTTCCAGCCACATCCCACCGAAGTTTCGTTCAAAGTCTGCATAGCTGTTGATGGTGGTAGCCTGGTTCACTGGCCCGCGTAAGGCGCGCCCGATGAAGGCGGTGATAGACGTCGCAACGCCGGTGATGGTATGCACACCGCTTGAGATTTCCTCGATGTACACACCCGGGTAGGTAGGTTGGATGGGCATTGGCAATCCTCCGTTCTTACCTGGCACCTGTGCATGGTGCCCTTGTAGCAGGGTTTCACGGTCTCCTCGATTCTGACGCAGCGCCTCCCGTCCTACCTCGAAGAGTTTTGCACCCTATTTACTCCTCTTTTGTTTTTGTAGTAGTAGACTCATCCACGCTGGCAGGTTCAGACGCTCTATTGTCCAACAAACAAGCTTTGATGAAAGCACGCAGGTTAGGTCCTCCCTGGATATAAGCTTCCTGACCGCTGGGGATGTGACGAATATAGCAGCGTACTACCGTGTCATTCTCGTTGCGCGCTATGCGCAGTAGAAAGCTGCCAGCGTTGAGAAGGACTTCCTCATTCGTATCGACCCGCACCACTTTGAGATTGGTAGCTCGTGTGAGTTGATCACGCCAGTTCCAGACGATGAGAGAGAAAGTCTCATCACTCATCGGAAATTCGTCCACACCGTGCCAGAGAGCTTACAAACAAGAGATGTCATTTTCCAGCCTTTCCGTGCGTGCTTTACAGATAGCTTTGAGAATGAGCTTAACATGGAACGCTCTATTTTCGCTCTATTTTCGCTCTATTCTGGGGATCTTTAACTGAAGAGTAAAACTTTGATAGGCAAGTCAAATAGCTTCGCAATGCCCACTGCCTCAGATATCACTCGTAACCTTCACATCATTAGCTACCGGATCAGTGGTAATTGGTGTAAAGGGACCTTGCTGTTCTCCTTGCAGCTGCACATTTCCACTTCCAGTTGGAGTCGCTATTTGTCTTTGAAAATCAAAGAGCCAACTCCAATCAATACACGGCTGGCAGGAGTTGACACAGCGGGTGCCTTTTGTGTCGTAATCCTTGCCGGTGCTTGCTTATTCATCGATGAATGGCTCCAATCCCTCTACACCTGTAGCGCTTGAGCAATGCGCTACACCAGGATATTTTCCTGCCCATATTGGCACTCAAGATTAGAGTAACATGAAAAGCTCTATTTCCGCTCTAATTTGGGCTTCTTTAGCTCGAACATACTTGTTAGATCTAAGATCTCATTGAAAGAACGGGGCCAATTTGCTATGCATGGCGTTGCAAGGATAACAAATGGTTCGTCTGCCCTTTTGTACACCGCTCTAATATATTCGTAAGCGTAGATATACACTCCCAGCTTCAGTGTCAGTACCTCAAGTAAGGCACCGGCAATGATATCCGCAACCTACTCCTCGCTCATACCGTTCAGGTTGAGACCCATAGGTGGTACACTCAGACTCTCTATATTCACCATCCTTTACAGTTCATAACGCGGTGATTAGAACTCAATAGCTGCTCCTGCCGTTCCGTTAGTCTTCAGCACACGTTTATCGCTATCAGCGTCTTTCTCTGAAGTAGCATCGACTCCAAGGGTAAACTTCAGATTACTCAAGAAGCTATTACTACGTCCAAAAGGCTTGAGTTCAACTTCTGCTCCTGCTCCAGGTTTAAGTTGTCCCTCAGCAAATGTCAGGCCAGGTTTCAATGAGAATTCCAGTATCTTAGGCATTATCTCTATATTCAAAAGGTCTACTTCAGACTTGATTTCTGGTAATTGACCGCATGGACCTGACAAAGTGAGCGTCCATGTGGGTTCATGGTAGAAAAGATGTACTCTCTTACCAAGACCGACGCCATCTAACTCGAACTTTGTATGGAGTTGGGTATTGACTTCGCCACTGCGGCAAGGATCGGGTTTGTTCGGGTCGATCTTATCGCCAGTCGAGAAAAGCTTTACCTCTGCTCCAACCTCGACAGTTATCTGGACGAGAGACGCATTTCCAGGTAAGCTCGATCCAGGCTGATTTGGTGCCATATCACGGAAGGTTGTCGGTGTGATAGCGGTTTCTGGAACTGGGTCTACTGGTACCTGACCTGCTCTCAACGTCTTGATATCAAGTTGTGCCGGAACCTTGACTGATTGCGGCGATTCAGCAAAGCGTTGATCTAGCAGATGCATCGTAATTGGGCCGATAATACCATCAACATCGCGTCCTGTGAGACCCGCATTCACTTGGAATTGTTCAAGCGCAGTCTTTGTCTCCTTGCCAAACTTGCCATCAACCCCAAATTGGGGCAGAGAGAAGCCAGAATCGACAAGAGCCTGCTGAATGATTTTAATCGCCTCTGTGTCTGGATCACTGCTTCTCAAGAGTCTTTTATTCTCAAAGCATGCTTCAAGAACAGCATTCCCCTTGAAACGAGGTGAGGTAAGGGTTGTACTCTCGTTACCAGCAGACGCATTTGCGTCATCAGCGGGAGCACGTTGAAGCTGCGCAGGTTGCGCACCTATACATCCCATTTGCCGCAAGCTTGATACGGATGCACCGTCAATTACGCTAGCCGCGATGTGATCTGCTTCTTGCTCAAATGAGTCATGAGGCTGCCCTATTGCCAATTTGCTTTGCGGCGCGCTCTGATTACCTTGCTGCACTACATGTGACAATTCATGAGCCAGTAACTTCTTCCCCGCACTCGACTCTGGTGCGTACTGTCCCTGCCCGAACACCAGGTCTCGCCCCACTGTATAGGCCAGCGCATTCACTGAGTGAGCTGATTCCGCCGCCTTCGCGTCTGTATGCACTTTCACCCGGCTGAAATCATGGCCGAAGCGTGGTTCCATGAAGGCCCGCGTCCCGGCATCGAGCGGTTGCCCGGAGGAACCTAAAACCTCATGCACGATTGGGGGCACGGTTGTTGATTGCGTAGTATGCTGTGCAGGGCTGCGTTGCAGGCTCATTTGTTTCGAGCGGCATTCTTCGCACTCGCCATCGACACCAGGGGTGCTGCCGCAGGCACATGTGCGTTGCAAGAGCCGACTGGTGTGAGAGGAGGCAAAAGAGTGTGTTGCTGGTAATACCTGCGTCTGATGGTGCATAGCCGTGCTCATCGTTCTGGCCCTCCAGAAATCGCCCATGCTGTGTGCCAATCAATCCCATTGCCTTGTGTGTCGGGCTGCATATGAAAGTCGTCGTTGGTTAATCGTTCTGGCTCGTAGCTTTTGCCGTTGACCATACACTCAGCCCACATGTAGTCTACCATACGAAGCTCTATTTCCGCTCTATTTCCGCTCTATTTCCTCATCAGATTTGTGCTCGTTTGCAAGCAGCGTTCGCAATAAATTCACTGTCTCAAGCGCGGGTGCTGCGCCCAACTCTTCCGCGAAGATGCGTTCGCAGCGCTGGTACTGGCGCAGGATTTCACTGCGCTGCCCCTGCATGGCGTAAGTGCGCATAAGCAGTTGATGAGCTTTCTCGTCGCAGCGGTCTTCTTTCAGAATGATGTTGGCCCACCTGGCAGCAAGTTCATAGCGTCCAAGCTCGAGATAGTAATCAGCAATTGCATGACACATGAACAGATGGGCCTGGCTCAGTTGTTCTCGTCTGAGAAAGGACCAATCGACATACATATCCTCAAGCAGGAAGGAGTCGGTGTAGAGCAGGCAAGCTCTTTCATACAGCTCGATGGCCTGACTTCCGTGGGTAGATCGCCCGCTCCGGGATAAGGCGAGAAACTCATTTACATCGGTCTGGATGACGGCTGCCGGGTTGAGCAGGTAGAAATGATTCTTATAAAGAATGTATCCGCCACCTGGGTCTGAGGAGTATGTAGCATTGAGAGAACGACGAAGTGCGCTGACGGCGATTTGTAACTTACGACGCGCCACTTCTGGTGGTTCTTCCAACCATAATGCACCCATGAGCGCATCTGCGCTTGCACTATAATCTGGCTGAGCTATCAAGTAGCGCAGAATGGCCTGTCCATTGCGATTCTGGCAAAGAGCCACTCTCCGGTCAAATCGCTTGACCTCAAAATGCCCGAAGCAGGTAATAGAAAGGCCTGGGAGGGTATCACCATGCGGAGAAGGTGGGGCTGAAACTGGTGGTTCATTTGAAGTATCGTCTGCATGCCTCTCCAGCCCATATCTGGGCTGGAGCGGTGTTTGTTGTAACCGTGGGCAATTGGAGATGCTCAGTGGCTGGGATATGGGAGAGGGCTTCACCACTTGATCTGCCTTTGCATCCAGTTCTGGCAACAGCTTTTCAATGCTCAGCAGGCGATTTTGCTGTTCGATGTCGGCCTCGGTAAAGCGCCTGCTGGCGAGATTGAGCATCTGTTGCGCTTGCCAGTACATTGCATTACTCTCGATAAAAGCATCCAACACAGCAGCAAGATGCGTTTGATGGGGAGGAAGTTGTTCGCGAGCAAGCGCAAAGAAGGCCACTGCTTCAGCAAAAGACCCCTCTCTGGCGCATTCGATCCCACGCTCGATCAAGGAGGCAAAGGCTGATGCCTCCCTGGGTGTCCTTCTCTCTGGTAAAGGTGACAAATACATCCGTCCCTCCTCGAGAACTTTAGAAAGGAGGCGTTCCTCCGAAGCGTATACAGTATCTCTTATCAGATGCGCAATAGCCCGAAAAGATGCATTATCCATTTGTTATACGCTGGGAGGATGGGTTTTTAGTAGAGGACTTCCTTAATATGATACCATTGGCGAACGCTCGGCTTTGACGGCTCGCCGCGCAGCGACTGGCACAAGTTTGAGAGCGGGTTGGCTCGGTGGGCGGCTTAGCCGCCCACCGAGCCAACCCGCTCTCAAACTTGTGCGAAGTGCTACAGGCACTGAGCAGTCACTACAGGGAGTTGGCCAACAGTATCTAATATAAGGAGGAACGAAGGCGTTGCTAAAAGCGCACGAGCTGAGAGCCACACGGCTCTTAGCTCGCAGCATAAGGGTAAATCGACTATGCTGGACAAGGACTGGTTCAGGGAATACGCCAGATAGACACCATCCCGTTGCCGATCGCACTAGACGTTCCAGCCATCATGACCAGGTACTTCCCATCGGGCGACCAGAATACATTGCTTCCGTCAACACCAGGCAAGGAAAAGGGGGTAGAACCATGATATTTGTACAGCAATTGCCCGCTGGCTACATCCCAGATGTCAAAGTCGCCCTTCAGGCCCACAACCATCTGCTGGTTGTTTACGTAGAAGAACGAGTCTGTCGCGGCGTATACTCCTGGCGTTGTCACTGTAGCGATCTTCTGGCCATTGCTCGTTTGCCAGATCTCCATTGTGCGCCCATCGGGACTGCTCAGGATTATGTATGCACCATTGTGCGTTACGTTGACCGGACCAGCAGCAGAGCCATTGAACGGGGCCTGGGAAAAGGCAGTTACAAGCGTTTTCTGGTCAGTGACGACATTCCAGGTGTATATCTGTGACTGAGACGAAGTTGATGAGCTGGTGTTAGTGTAGGATATATCCATCATCAGTAAACGCTGGCTATCAGGGAGCCAGGTAAAGCCTTCTCCTGTGTTGTTCGGCACGTTCAATGGATAGTTATGCAACACCTGACCGGTGTGGGCGTTCAGAATTTCCAGTCCGTCGGTGTGGAATGAAGTTACATTACCAGCCGTTTGTTCATGACCCAGGTCAATAGCCAGGTAATTGTCATCCGGTGAAACAATTGGACGACCATAGGTAGCAGCATCATTCCGGCTGAATACACGTATCCCCGTGGCTGTATTCCATACTACAATCCTACCAGTTTCTCTTGGTGAGAAGAGTAAACTCTGGTCGTGGTTATACCATGTGATAAGAGGGGGAAGAAGATGGGAATTACGGGAACCATACGTGACTTTTCCCGCGCAGGTGATCAATTTTTGACCACTTGCAATATCCCAGATTGTCACCGTCCCATCAGGTGAGAACAAAGCCAGTTTCTGTTCATCTTTCGAGGGCACAATCCACGGTAGCCAGACTTGACCACTTCCCAGAATCTGCGCAGGTATCGTTTGCGTTGTGACTGCACGTTGCCCGGTAATATCCCAGATCTCCAGAGTTGCCTGATTTTTCCCATCGGCACGGAGCGCCAGCAGGTAACGCCCCATGAAAATCTGGAAAGGGTCAGACGCATTTAAGGCGGGCATCCAGGACGAATCAAGCACGGGGTAGCTGGTAGTGCTTTTGGTGGTAACATTCACCATACGCACCAGTAGTTCGTGCTTCTGCGTATCGGCTTGCAGTAGGGCAAGCGTATGCCCATCGGGCGACCAATCTTCTACACCGGTAAAGTTGCCGGTGATCGTAGAAATCGGCGCGCCCAGCGGTTGTGCATGCGTGTCACTGAAGGCTACCGGTGAGCCACTGTATGAGTGAGGCATGTGGCTGAGAGCAAACCAGCCAGCAATAATCCCCAGCACGAGAATTGCGGCCACGCATTGTTCCAATGCCCGGAGCCAGGGACGACGTGGTCTGGCTAAAGGGAGTGGAACTGGTTTTTCGAACACGTTTTTTTCTTCATGCAAAGAGCTTTCATCTATGCGCTCTTGCTGTTCTTGTTGTCTGGCGGCAACGGAAAGAGCCAGGCGCTGGCGCATCTGTTCAAGAGACTGCTGCTCCTGTTGTATCTGCTTGCCATACAGCGTTTGCAGGCTCTCGACGACACGGCTGTCTGGTGAATCTGGCGGCGACGATGGTGATTGCGCTACCTGTGCCAGCTGGTCAAACTGTGCATCGACCCGGCGAGCGGTGAAACGCTTTTCCTCTTGCGGCATAGCTCTTGCTCCTTCTCATTCTTTCTCATAGATTCTTCGAATGGTGTTCAGCGCGCGGGCGAGTGCTGTGCGCACGGTGCTCTCTTTTTTCCCCAGCACGGAGGCAATCTCCGTACAATGCAGCCCGTAGACGACGCGCAGGCGTACCACCTGCTGTTGAAATACGGGCAGGCTCTGCACAATGCTGACAACCTGTTCGTATGCCTCGTGCAGCAGCGCCGCTTGTTCTGGCGAGAGCGCCTCATCCTCGTACAGCGTCTCCGCTACCTGCTCCAGGCTCACAACTGGACGACGGTTTTGTAATCGGTAGTAATCGACAATTTTGTAGTACGCGACCTTGCGCAGCCATGCTCGCTGAACCTCTGTGCTGCGCGCCAGCAGGTAAGAGTGTTCGAGAGCTGAGAGAAATACGTCAATCACGATGTCCTCAGCCACTTCTCTCGCAGCGATATACAGGCGCACATAAGCAAAAATAGCCGGTGCATGCAGCGCATAGAGCTGCTCAGAGGCCGAATCGCCCGTCTCAGACGAAGGCCCATTTACTCTAGATGGGGGAGCGTGCATCCCTTTTTCCCTTCACAGGGTGTTGTTACGCACCCGCAATGTTTTGATATCTCACTCTCTATGTCGCTCTCGCTACCCAAAATGCTACAACGAATCCTTTCATTAAAAAACGAGACGAAAAGCATCAGGTTTACATTATTAACTGTAGAACCATTGTTGTATGGTGATGCAGGAGAAATGAAGTCAGGAGAAGAGATGATGGCGCGTTTTATCAAAGTAGCCGTGCTGTTGTGTGCGGCGATAGTTTTGTTAAGTGCTCTTTCATTCAAAACGGTAGCGGCAAGAGCTGCTACCGAAAGCGGAAATGTTTCCCAGAATCAGTTCAGTGCCAGTTCCTGTGGGTGGAACGTCTTATCCAGTCCCAATGGGAGCAACGGAGGCGGTGGCCTGAGTGGAGTTGCTATTGTCTCGGCCAGTGATGTCTGGGCTGTCGGTAGCTCGGGCAGCCAGTTGAGCGGCCAGGTGACAGTGATCGAGCAGTGGAATGGTACGAGCTGGCAAGTCGTGAGCAGTCCCAATCCTGGCTCAATCGACAACTCCCTGTATGCCGTCAGCGCGGTCTCCGCCAGTGACGTCTGGGCCGTGGGCTACTATGTCAACAATATGGGCACCACACAGACGCTGATGGAGCACTGGAATGGCACGAGTTGGAGCGTGGTGAAGAGTCTCAGCCCAGGCTCATTCAACAACGAGTTGTTCAGTGTGGCAGCGGTTTCGACCAGTGATGTCTGGGCTGTAGGATTCACCGCCAGCAGTTCTTCCAGCGAGACGACGCTGATCGAGCACTGGAACGGCTCGACCTGGAGCGTGGTAAAGAGTCCAAGCCCCGGTAAAAGCCCGGTCAACGACGTTCTTTCGGGTGTCACGGCGATTTCTGCTAACAATGTGTGGGCCGTGGGGTCCAGCAGCACGCAGAGCCAGACGTTGACGGAGCACTGGAACGGCTCTCAGTGGAGCGTGGTGAAGAGTCCTAATCCTGGCTCAGGAGGCGTCTTTGAGGGAGTATCAGCAGTCTCGACCAGTGATGTCTGGGCGGCAGGCTACTTCACCAGTAACGGCTCCATCCAGACCTTAGTCGAAAACTGGAATGGTACGAGCTGGCAGGTCGTTCCGAGTCGCAATGTCGGGATGCATCCCACCTTCTGGGCCGTGAAAGCGATCTCGGCCAACGATGTGTGGGCGGTGGGCAGCTATGGTAGCAGTACCGCTTTTGACCTTGCTCTTACCGAGCACTGGAACGGCAAACAATGGAGCGTCGTTACCAGTCCCAGCCCCGGTACGAACAGCACCCAGCTGGTAGCCGTCTCCGCCCTTTCATCCACCGATGTCTGGGCTGTCGGCCACTTTGACAACAACACACTGGCCGAGAACTACCACTGTTAGGGACGATTACGGAACTATCGGGAAATAGAACAGGGTCTCTAGCCCAGATAGGGAAGGGCTAGAGACCCTGTTCTTCATCAGGTAATCTCGTCTGTACCATACCATGCTTGAGTCAGGAACTGAACACTTCGCCTTGCCTCCTCGGGATCAGGCTATACTGAGTAACTGTGCAGCGACATCGCGTACTCCCCGGCTGTAAGGATGCTCGGGGTATACGAGGCTGAATATATTTGCGCTGCCCAGTTCGATCATTTCCTCCGACACCGCCAGTATTCCAGCGACCGGGGCATTATAAGCCTGCTGGACCTGCTGCTTTAAACTCACGAAATCCAACCTGGGGAGAGCTTTGTTGATGACGAGCAATATTTTTTTCATTTGCAGCTTGCGTGCCACCTCCACTGTGACGGCTGTTCCTTGAAAATCTTGCTGATCGGGTCGCAGGATCAAGATCAGGATATCGGAAATGAGCAGGGAGAGCAAGGTTTCTTCATTCAAACCGGGATGGGTATCAATGATAAGGTAATCGAGGCGCAATGTCTTTATCAGAGTGCGGAAGCCGTCAGTAAGCAAGTTCACCTCGTAGCCCTCACGTAGCACCCGTGTAATCTCTCCAGCATTCATGCTTGACGGAATCAAAAACAATGCTCCCCGTGTTGTCTTGTTGGTGTCCGATTTACTGGTGACATCATGCACCGTCTGCTCAATACTACAGCGTCCATACAGGTAGTCATTGAGGGTCATACTCTCCTGCTGCTGGCTCATCCCAAAGAGGATATGAAGGCCAGGAGATTGAAGGTCCGTATCGACAACAGCGACGCGTTTTCCCTGCTGGGAGATACTATATGCCAGATTGGCCGTCAAATTAGATTTACCGGTGCCACCACGGTAGGAGTGAATCGAAACGATAGTTGACATAGTAAAAAAACCCTTCAGTTCGCTGAATAATTTCTCGCCACCTGAGGCGAACAACCTGTTATCATGAGATCTGAGACTTTTCTCCTTCGGCTGCAAGGGCCTGGCAAACGCGCTGATATTCCTGTTCAAGCTTCGTCAACAATTCAGCTGCTCCTTCGACCGTTCCTTCCTTGCCAAGCGACTCCAGTTCGGAACTGAGTGTGACCATAGTGCGAGCCCCTAAATTGGAACTGCTGCCTTTGAGATTGTGAGCGGCCCGTTTGAGCGACTCCGGCTGGTCCCCGCGCACTGCTGTGTGCAAGGTTTCTAACAATGAGGGCGTCTCAAGCTGGAAAGCCTCTGCTAGCTCTTGAACGATATCCGGTTCGCCTTCTCCCTGAAACTGGCGCAATTCAGCCAGGACCGCTGGATCAAGGGCCGGTAAAGCTGCTGCTTGTTGCTTTCCATCGTGAGAAACTGGTAGCGCCTTCTGAGATGCTTTTTCAAGCGGCTGTAGAGAACCTGAATGTCGTTTGGCCTGAAGCCCGGCTCGCTCCAACGCCTCATGCAATGCTTTCACCTGGATAGGTTTGGTCAGGTAATCATCCATACCGGCAGCCAGGCACTCCTCGCGGTCGCCTTGCATGGCGTTAGCAGTCATGGCTACGATGTGCGGTCGCTGCCGGGCAACCAGATCCTTGCGAATGGCTCGCGTCGTTTCCAAACCATCCATTTCAGGCATCTGCACATCCATCAAAATCAGATCATAGCTCTGCCTCTGCAATGCCTCCAGCACTTCCAGGCCGTTCCCGGCAACATCGGCTCGATATCCCATGCGCGCTAAGAGGCGCACCGCCAACCTCTGGTTCACTGTGTTGTCTTCTGCCAGTAGGATACGCAAGGGCAGACGCCGACCCAGTTCTGCATCAAACTCTTTTTCTCTTGCTTCTATAAGAGAAGGTGCAGAGCGCAGGTGTTTTTGTCCGACGAAGAGAGGAAGCAGCGTATTATATAACTGTGAAGGTTTGATTGGTTTATGCAAAAAGGCCGCGAACTCCACATTGCGTGTATTCAAAACGTCACGCCGTCCCATGGAAGTTAACATAATGAGAGGAAGATTGTGCGTGCTCTGTACGCTGCGTATCTGTTCAGCGAGCATCAGTCCATCCATGTCTGGCATCTGCATATCCAGAATAGCAACGTCAAAAGGCACACCTTCTTCTATCTGGGCAAGGGCCTCAAGACCGGAAGCACAGGCATAAGGGAGCATACCCCAGGATTGTGCCTGGAGAGACAGGATGGAGCGGTTCGTTGCGTTATCATCCACAATCAGTATGCGTTTCGCGCTCAGGTGGGGCTGGCTGGCATCCAGGTAAGGACGTGAGGTAGCGGGGGCTGCCTGGACGAGAATAGTGAAATAAAAGGTTGAACCTACTCCTGGCTTGCTTTCAACCCACATGGTTCCCCCCATCAGCTCGGCCAGTCGCTTACTAATCGTCAGTCCAAGACCTGTTCCGCCATAACGCCTGGTTGTCGAGGCATCCACCTGGCTGAACGATTGAAACAGGCGTGCCTTCCCTTCTTCTGAAATACCAATGCCTGTGTCTTTGATTGCGAAACAGAGTTCAGAGAGAGGCAATTCACCAGGTCTATGCTCGTCCAGTTTCCCTTCTTCATCTTTACGCCTGACTGTAACAGAGAGCACGATTTCGCCCTTTTCCGTAAACTTGACGGCATTTGAGAGCAAGTTGACGAATATCTGGCGTAAGCGGGTCACATCTCCATAGATAGCAGGAGGGACCTGCTCGTTGTAGCTTCCCGATTCATCGAGGAAGTAAGCCAGATCCAAACCTTTCTCGGTAGCTCTGGTTGTCACAAGGTCCAGGGCCGTTTCTATGCACTCACGTAGATCGAAGGGCTGGCGTTCAAGTTCCATTTTGCCGGCTTCAATTTTCGAGAAGTCCAGAATGTCATTGATGATGGTCAGCAAGGCTTCGCCACTTGAGCGCACTGTTTCGGCATAATCATGCTGCTCTGGAGTCAAGTTCGTATCAAGTAGCAGGCTGGTCATGCCTATAATAGCGTTCATGGGAGTACGAATCTCGTGGCTCATCATGGCCAGAAAAGCGCTTTTCGCCTCGTTAGCAGACTCGGCAACGGCTCTTGCCTCGTCCATAGCCTGCATTGCCAGCTTCCGCTCTGTGACGTCTCGTAGGACAACCATGCGACCGTTGGGAGACCCGTACCGGTCTTGCAGGGGTGAGAGGCTCAGATCGAAGTAGCGAGGAGTTCCCTCGACCAGCAGTTTGAGTTCTTCATGGGCCGCTGTGCGATCGTAAAAGCGTTTGATCTGGTTGGCAAAAGCCGGGGCTGCCTGTATACTGGTTTGCCCTTTCGCCTCTGAAAGTTTGCGACCAATCAGGCGTTCCGCTGCCGGATTGAGGTCGGTAATGCGGTGATGTGTATCCATCACAATCACAGCATCATTCATACTTTCCACTACGAGGTTGCGCGCCACCGGCACGATCTCGTCTATCTGATAGTGGAAGAGGGCCCAGGACAACGCCATACCAGTAATCGTAAGCGTCAGAGGAGTCAAATCGAGAGGACGAAATGGACTCAGACCAGAGGCCGCTACTGCACTTCCTACCCACGGTACTCCTAAGGCGATGAACAAAGCAACAATTTGCCCCCGATACAGAGATGCCGAACGTATGCGTACCAGGATAAACCAGGCAAGGAGGAGCGTGCTGAGCAAGGCTAACAGATAGGAATAGACGATATTGATCCAGAACCAGGAGCCATAGGTGCTGGCCTGTGCTGAAAGGAAGGAGCCGCTCACGCTCAGATTGAGTCTGCTGTTTGTCCACACAAGTAACAGTGTAAGGAGCGGCTCAATAATCAGGAGAACCATCAAATATGACAACCATTGAGTACGACCTGTATATTGGAGCGCAAAGGCAAACAAGGCCGCTGGCACAATCACAATACCTAGTAAGGTAACGTTGTTCCAGAAGATGACGATGGGCAAGCCAGCACTTCCCAGGACCAGTATATGCCCTACTGACCATACAGCTACCCCAAACATAAGCAGGCCGAATGCTGCTGCGCCTGTCACAAAGCGACGCCACCATGCAACGTTCACCAGCCAGAGCGATATAGCTGCGGCAACAGCGTAAGGAATCTCATAGGGAGTAAATTGCCAGTGCATCTTGTTATCCTCTAACGCTTCACTGTACAGTTCTTTAGAGTGCTCTGCGAATTTGTGCTACTCGTCGTCTCTCACTCTGTTACGGAGTTCATCTGCTTTGCTGAGCAATTGCTGAAAGTATTCACTGTCGGTAATGTCGGCGACCTCCCTGGCCTTCCTGGTCTGGTCAA
Source organism: uncultured Chloroflexia bacterium (assembly GCA_963736995.1). Lineage (GTDB taxonomy): Bacteria > Chloroflexota > Ktedonobacteria > Ktedonobacterales > Ktedonobacteraceae > CADDYT01. The sequence continues at coordinate 89,339 of CAVTRB010000001.1, read as the reverse complement.
TCTCAATGCGTAATTGCTGCACCTGTTGTTGCAGGCGCTGTTCGCGAGCATAGACCTGAAGTGCCATCTCCTGGAAGACCTGGGCAAGCTGCCCCAGTTCATCAGAACGGCTGGCCACTTCATCCAGACTCTCCGTTTGAAAGGTATTGTTCTTGATGGCCACCGCCGCTGCCGTTACTCGATCTACCTGCTGTAGGTAATCGATCTCCTGGTCACGAAGCTGTTTTCGTTCCAGACAGGCGGCGATTCTGGCGCGCAAGAGCACCGGACTAAAGGGCTTGGGCAGGTAATCCTGAGCGCCTAGCTCGATACATCTGACGGTGCTCTCCAGTTCATCGATGGCGGAAATCATAATCACCGGTATCTCGCGCAGACGAGGATGAGCTTTCAACTGCTCCAGCACCTGGTAGCCGTCCATTTCAGGCATCTGTACATCCAGCAAGATGAGATCAAATGACTCATTCTGGAGTTTATCCAGGGCCAGCCGCCCATTTTCAACCAGCGTCGAATGATAGCCAAGCCTGGTTGTATAACGTGAGAGCATGATGCGGTTCATGCTGTTGTCATCTACGATTAGCAAGGAAGCGGTAGAAACAGAAACAGGTTGACGTTGAGGTGTTTCTCTCTCCATGTTACTCATTTACTTTCAGACAAACGTATCAACTGGGCCGAAATGCGATAACTTTCGTAGCAATAAGCTATTTATTTGTGGCTGCGCCTATCATATCACCTGCAACGAGAGAAACGCAACGCGATTCAAGCTTTGATTTCTTCCTGCTGGTTCATGGTTTTCAGTTTACCAGTGAGGTCAAGTCTGAACACGTACAAGGCTTTGAAAGTCCGCATCTAGGAGAAGTTCAAGTCTAGCCAGCTTCCTCGCCCACGTCGCCGCCAGGAATGCAAAGCATGAGTCAGTTCGGAGGGAAGCTCAATTGGTACGGCTGACTGTCGGGCAAGCTGTACTGCTTCACGATAATGATAACCAAGCAGTTCCATGTACTCGTCTGTATGTTCTGTTACGGAAGGTGCCAGGTTGCTGACTATCGCCGCGTGTAGCCGAATGCGCTCTGTTCGTGAAAGGGTTTCATAGGCCACATCACGAATGAGGGTATGGCGGAAAGCATCGTTTCCATCTTCAGCAAGGACGATGAGGTTTGATAGAAGTAATGCATCAAGTGCAGCGTCGATTTCACCCGGTTGGAGATCGCTGATTACCGCATACAGGGTTGTGGGATGAAAGGTAGGACCCACAACTGATGCGACCTGGGCAATTCTGCGCTGTTGGGGTGAGAGGCGGTCGAGTTGTGCCAGAATAGCAGCATGTACTGTGTCTGGAAGGACATCCAGGTCAATGTCCTTTCCTCTGCTAGTCTCTTGTTCAGCTATGACGTGAATCAGTTCAATGGCAAAGAAGGGATTGCCGCCTGAACGCTGCGCAATGCGCCTACGTATCTCAGAAGATAGTTCTGGCATCAATCGTCCTACGAGTTCCTGTGACTGGATATCGGTCAGTGGTTTCAGGGTGAGCATGATGAAGTTCTGACGACCACCTCCCCAGGTAGGACGACGCTCCAACAACTCGGGACGACTGAGTACCATAACCAGAAGCGGGGCCTGAGTGCGCGGATGCATGATATGTTCAACCAGATCGAGCAAGCTATCGCTGCCCCAGTGCAGATTTTCAAAGATGACGATGCGCTGAGTCTGACGGGCAAGTAATTCGATCAGAAGACGCCAGGCAGAGAAGATACTTTCCCTGTCATGGTTTTCCTCTTCCTGCACGCTCAATGCCGTAAGCACATGTCCGGCCAGACTTGACGCATCTTCAGTTGTATATCCTCCACGCACAAAAACATCGATAATTTGTGACCTGTCAAAGTTGTTTGCAAGCAGTTCGGACAGAAGGCCGCGCAGGGGCGCATAGGTGAGGTTCTGACCGTAGGGCAGGCAGCGAGCTGTGGCATGATGGAAACTATCTTCCGGGTCGAGCCGCGAGAGAAACTCTTCCAGCAATCGCGATTTACCTGTACCAACCGGTGCAATGATTGATACTAACTGCGGACGTTGCTCCTCTAAAGTTCGAGACTGTAGCAGCTCAAGTTGGAGCAGGTCTTGCCTTCTTCCGACTAGAGGTGGTCGATCGGTCTGGCGAAGCTGTCGTACTGCTGTGAGGGGAAAAGCTCGTAAAGGTTTCTTCCTCCCTTTAACCGTGACCTGCCGCTCTTCAGCAAACACGAAAGCTGTTCGAGCTGCCTGAGCAGTTCGTTCACCGGCAAGAATCTCACTTGCATTAGCTGCCTGTTGCAGTCGGGTCGCAATAGTTACGGTCTCGCCCTTCACATCAAAAATCTCGCTAGAAGGGTTACTCGTGGCTACTACTTCACCCGTATTGATGCCTATCTGTAGCTGCAAACACCCACTGAGCGTCTGATCGTTCTCCATGGCTTCACACAGGGCCAGTGCCGCAGCCGCAGCACGTTCGGCATCATCACCATATGCATGCGGTAAGCCAAAGACAGCCAGAATCGAATCCCCGGCAAACTTTTCAAATATGCCACCATAATCAGAGATCACACGCTGTACAAGCGCATAATAGCGCTCCATCAATACGCGGACATCCTCTGGATCAAGTGTTTCTTCAAGGGTAGATGCCTCTGTTACCTCGGCGAAGAGAATACTGACCAGCTTTCTTTCCTCTGAAAGCTTTGTCTCTGACTGCTGGCGAACAGGGGAACCTGGTCGGATAAAGGGTGAACCTGGCTGTACCGGAGATACGGATGGTCCCAGATTGGAAGGAGGAAGAGTAGGAGCATTATTTAAATCTATTCCAGCTGCGTTCGTAGGGAAGGGAACGGCAGCAGATAAAGCCCGTACCATCGCCTGCGCGGACTGGAAGCGGTCCTCACGTTTCTTAGCAAGTGCCTGCTGCACCACCGTATCCACTGCTGCCGGGATGGCCGGATTGAGCTGGTGCAGCGAAGGCAGTCGTTCTTGCATGCGACTGGCAAAGATTGCAAATGGAGTCTCCCCTTGAAAAGGAAGCTGCCCACTGAGAAGCTGGTAGACAATAACGCCCAGCGCATAGAGGTCGGCACGGTGATCAACCTGCTCCCCGCTCAGCATCTCCGGTGCCATATAGTGCGGAGTTCCTAGCATTGTCCCCGCCACGGTAAGCATTTCTCCGGCAGATTTCATCTCATTTTCATGAATACGAGCGATGCCAAAATCAGATAAAAGCAGCCTTCCATCACTATGCAGGAGAAAGTTTGCCGGTTTGAGATCGCGGTGAATGATACCGTGTGTATGCGCATAATCGAGAGCCGCTGCTGCTGCCTGTACATACTGAAGGGTCTCATCAAGCGGAAGATGCCCACGTTTCACTAAGACGTCGTACAGGCTCCCCCCTTGAAGATAAGGCATCACCAGATACGCCATCCCATCTTGTTCGCCATACTCGTAGATCGGCACAATATTGACATGTTCCAGTCGTGCGATAATATTCGCTTCACGTCGAAAACGAGCCAGGTACTGCTCTTTCATCTGGCTGTCCATTACGAGACTCGGCAACAGCACTTTCACCGCCACATAGCGCAATGGCCGTTCCTGTCGTGCAAGATAGACTGCTCCCATTCCCCCTTGTCCAAGCAGTCGCTCAAGTGTAGCGTTCCCCAGTACTTTACCGAGTAATTCCTGGCTGCTGTGTAGCATCATCAAGTCTCTTTTCCAGGATGAGCTAATCCATCCAATGTTGTTCCTCTCGCATCTTTTTGTTGCAAGAAATATCCAATCGTATCACATATGGGAGTAAGAGCACATCTTATCTTTCCTGTCTGTACATAAGTCTACTTAATGGTTGTCATTTGGTCAAGTCCTCAGCTGAAGCTTATCAGGGCCAGAACTGGCGGAACATATACCATTGTGTTGGCCACTCACGCACCATCACCTCTACAGCGTCAAACATACGTTGCATGAGGCAGGCAATGGCATCTTCCCTGTTCCTGCCCTTGACCTCTTCAGGAAAAATGGGGGGGAAGGTGCGCAGGTAGAAGCGATTGTGTGAACCATACCAGAGAAAGCCAGGCAGGATAGAGGCACCTGTTTTGAGGGCAAGAGCCGCCGCGCCAGCCGGGACATAGGTTTTGTCTCCGAAAAAGGTGACAGGCACCCCTTCGCTGGCGGAGACGGGACGATCAACTGCGAGGGCGACAAACTCGTTTTTTTGCAGTGTGCGCACGATGCGCCTCGCCGATCCTTCCATCGGGATAATCCCGACTCCCTTTTCGGTGCGCTGGGTCTGCAAAAGCGTATTCATGTCATCGGCCTTTAACTTTTCGGCCACGGCGGACATGGGAAAGCGGTTGGCGACGGTGAACCCGGCGTAATCATAGTTCCCGAAGTGAGCGGTTACCAGAATGGATCCGCGCCCCGGTTTTAAGGCGGCCTCGGCATAATCGAGCCAGGAACTGACCCCTTGAGTCAGATCAAGAGTCTTTTTTACCATTTGAGCGACATCAACATGAGGAATATACGCAAGGTCGGAGGCATAGCGACCGTAGTTAGACCAGGATGTGAGGGCCAGATGGTGAACGTAGGGGTCATCAACAGGTAAGCCAGTGACATGGGCCATATTCTTCTGTGTTGCCAGGCGTTTCTCATGCCACCCAATATAAGTGGCTGCGCCAACGATGCTGCCTGCTTCATGTCGCACGACGCGGGGCGTCCATTTTGCCAGGGTGTACGCGGTACAGGCCAGCCAGTAAGCTAATGACACGTAATCCTCCAGAGCAACTTTCAGGCTACTAACGATTTCGCTTATAACGATCTCATCACGCCTGCTTTTGAGGCTGATAACTGTCTCGATGATGAGCAGCCTTGCTTATTTTTTAACTTCAAGTATATTGTATAATATCGAAGTAAGAGCAGTGGCTTGCTCAGGAACGTCTCAAAGCGATCGATGATAAAGGATTATTTGCCAGTTGGATGACTTAACACATATAATAATCTCAAGTAGAGCAAAGTAGGAACATTTTGTCATTATTTTCAAAGAAAGACAAAAGGTAACTTATGGATGTAGCTCAGCAAGCGCGACCGATAGCCTGGATCAAATTCCAGAAAGGGCCACTGAGTGGCGTCACCTTTGATATTGTCCAACCCTCGACAACCATTGGGCGTGACAAAAGTAACGATATTATTGTTCTCGATCCGAAAATCTCTCGCTTGCATGCACGGCTCATCTGGGATAATGGATCATGGAAAATCGAAAAGCTCTCTCAGACAAGTTCTATTGTTGTCGATCAGCATAATATAGAGCAATCTCTTCTTTCCCACAATGCTCTGATTGAGTTAGGGGACGATACTGCCTTCCTGTTTCTGCTCTCACTTGATGAAGGGCAAGCTGAAGACGTGGCTTTGCAACTTCCTTCTTCTGAGCGTCCATCAGCAGATGCTTCCGCAGTAATGGTGGTAGCATCTCCTATAGCAGATGCTCCGAGAGAGGATATCCAGCATCAGGCAGAGGCTCAAATACTGCCTCGGCCCGATGTCACTCAAAAGCAGCCCGCAAAACCTGCTGGAACTGAACTTGCTTCGTTCACGGCTCTTGGTATTCCATCGCTGCAAATAACGGATAGCACAGGCAGTATTCATCAAAAATATCCTCTTGCCCAGCAGGTCATCAACATCGGACGAGATGCAACCAATGATGTGGTAATTGCTGAGCAATGCGTCTCAGATTTTCATGTGCAGATTGTGCGTGAGGGCGATCGCTATGTTCTGATTCATCCCCATCCTGAGCGACAGGAGACGGAAAATGGACTGTTGTATCAGGGACGCAAGATTGCGGGGAATGAGGTCTTCCGCAGGTCACTGGAACGCGGCGATGTATTCCGTATTGCCGATGAGCACGGGTCCCTGGTAACTCTCAGTTACAATGATGGGAGCGGCTCACGGCAGGAAGTTCCGCCTCCCGTACAACCCATTCACTTAGGGGCAGCGGAACTTACGCTTGGACGTTTGCCAGATAATGATGTGGCGCTCGATCATCCGCAAGTTTCGGCCCACCATGCCCGGCTGACGCAGGAGCAGGGTAGCTATCGCTTGACCGATCTGAACAGTACGAACCATACCTATGTGAATGGTTTGCTTGTAACCACTCATCTTCTTCAGCCTTCCGATGAAGTACGTATCGGGCCTTTTAGATTCATCTATACCGTAACTGAACTGACACAATTTGATGAGAGTGAGGGCATTCGCATTGATGCCCTGAATCTTAAGAAGGTTGGCACGAATCAAACGATATTGCTCAATGATATTTCCCTCAGTATTCCGGCACGCTCGTTTGTGGCTCTGGTTGGCGGTTCTGGGGCTGGTAAGACAACGTTACTCGATGCCCTCAGTGGTCTGCGTCCTGCCCACGAAGGAACAGTTTTCTACAATGGGCAGGATTACTACCAGAATCAGGCCGCGTTCAGCACGCAGCTTGGCTATGTGCCGCAGGATGATATCATTCACCGCGACTTGACTGTCGAGCGGGCGTTGTACTATGCCGCCAAACTCCGCCTGCCAGAAGACTTTACCGAAGTGCAGATCGAGCAACGCATTGATGAGGTGCTCGATGATGTTGAGATTAAGCATCGGCGCTCGCTGCTTATCAGTCGACTCTCTGGTGGGCAGCGCAAACGTGTCTCGATTGCCCTTGAACTGCTGGCGAAACCCAGTGTCTTTTTCCTGGATGAGCCAACCTCGGGTCTCGACCCTGGCCTGGATCGCAAGATGATGCTTCTGCTGCGCAAGCTGGCAGATAAGGGACATACGATCATTCTGGTCACTCACGCCACCAATAATATCAATGTCTGCGATTATGTCTGTTTCCTTGCTGCTGGCGGTAATCAGGCCTACTTTGGGCCGTCGGAAGGGGCAAAGGCCTATTTCAAACAACCGGATTTCGCTGAGATCTATAGTGTGTTAGAGCCAGGAGATGATGGCCCTCGTATTCCCGTAGAGGCAGCAGAAAAGTTCCGGCAGTCGTCTGGCTATCAACAGTATATCAGCGACCCACTCCATCAAATACCGGAGACGAGTACACAACTCCGCGAACCGCAATGGTCGGGAAGCAAGAGGAAGAGAGGGAACGGGTGGCGACAATTTCTCATCCTCACGCGGCGCTATCTTGAATTGCTCGGCAATGATCGGGTGAATCTCGTCATTTTGTTATTGCAGGCTCCAATAATCGGGCTGCTGCTGCTGGCCCTTATTAAGGGAGTTGGAACGGGAGGTTTTGATCCGGGAAATGTAGTCCAATGTCCCGCGACCGCTGCAATTGTCGCAAGCGGTGGATTTCCTGATGTTCCTACGCCCGCAAATCCTGTCGTCTCAAGGAGTTGCCCACGGGTGGTGAATTTCCTGACGAATAATCCGGTGGGGATAGCGTATGCAACACATCAGGGAGGAGTCAACAAGGCTCTGCAAGCTTTCATTCTATCCGGCCCCGGCTATGCATGGACCCTTCTTTTTTTAATGGCCTTTGCCGCTATTCTGTTCGGGTGTGTCAATGCTGTACGTGAAATCGTCAAAGAGGCAGTAATATACAAACGAGAACGGTCTGTCAATGTTGGCATTCTTCCGTATATGTTCTCGAAGATTGTGGTGTTGGGGGTGTTGAGCCTGGTGCAAACGCTGATACTCATGGCGTTTGTCAGTGTTTTTGATCCATTCAGTCATAGCATCTTTTTGCCGTCCTTCCTGGAGATCTATATTACCCTTGCCTTGACGTCGTTAGCTGGTATGATGCTGGGCTTGATGGTCTCGGCACTCGCGCCAAATAATGACCGTGCGGCGGGTATTATACCGCTTCTGCTACTGCCACAGGTCATCTTTTCTGGTGCGGTCTTTCCTCTCACGAGCTATTCCTTACAAATAATTGGCATGATTATTCCAGTGCGCTGGGCAATGGGAGCGTTGGCCTCAACGGTTGGCATCCACGCTGATAAGGTCAACGGTGATGAGATTCTGGGTAGTAGTCCCTCCTCTCATGGAACACTCTATTCCATTTACACCCACAATGAGGCTCTCCAATACCTTCTCTTGATGTGGCTAGCTCTGGTCATCATGATTCTTCTACTTGGCGTCGCCATCGGCTACTTCTTGAAGCAAAAAGACGTACGAGGGTAAAAGAAATAAACTTACACTGCATTGATGGAGAGAAGTGCCAGTGGAGGGACTCGAACCCTCAACCCCTTACGAGGAATTGTTTTTGAGACAATCGCGTATTATCACGTATATCGGCCATCCTTTCCGCCATCCTTTCCGCCACCCTTTCCGCCATCTTCTATGAAAAGCCTGCTGCTTATGCTACAATTGGGATACTTTAGAACAAATAATAGTTTGTATAAGAGGGACATTATGGCAAAACTGAGTGCGATAGAACTAGAGAAGCTTATTAGAGGGGGGGAGACGAATACAGTCGAGTTTAAGATAGCTGCTCCGAGAGCAACTGAGATGGCTGAACGATTATGCGGGATGGCGAATGCTCAGGGAGGGATTGTTATCATTGGTGTCAAGGATGCCGATCATGAAATTGTGGGCGTGTCCGATCGTCGTATTGGCGAAACGCTGGATGTTCTTTTACGAGCCGCCCGGCAAATGATCAAGCCTGAACTTGTGTTAGATCCTCCAGAGCCTGAGATTTATACTCTTTCTGGGAAGCAACTCGTTGTCGCTACAGTGAGGCCAAGTCGTGGGCCAGTTTATCAGGCGCATGGGATTTATTGGGTGAGGCGTGGTACCCATACTGTGTCGTTGAGTTTGTCAGAATTGCTTGAAATGGCAAATGACCGGGGTTTGATGGATTGGGAACACCAGCCCGTTCATAACGCGACGATGGAAGACATTGATCTTGAGAAAGTCAAAGCATATCTGGCGCGTCGTTCAGAGAACAATCGACATACGAGTCGTTTCAAGGATATCGAACGGGTGTTAATTGGCATGGAGTGCGCTGTTAAAACAAGCGATGGACGTGTTGTGCCGACAAATGCGGGCCTCTTATTTTTTGGCTCTTATCCCCAGGGGCATCTTATACAAAGTGATGTAGCGTGTGTTTTATTTCGCGAAACAGTTGGCGCGAGCAGATACGCCGATCGCCGGATTGTCACGGGTACACTTCAAGACTTAATAGATGGTGCAGAGTTATTTCTGAGCCGATATATTGCTGTAGGAGCACGGATGGAAGGTTTTAAGCGAATTGATATTCCAGAGTATTCCCTTGAGGTGTTACGCGAAGCTGTGATCAATGCAGTTGTGCATCGCGACTATAGTAAGCGGGGCGAGAGTGTGCGGGTGTTTTGTTATCCCGACCGGGTAGAGATTCATAGTCCCGGCTTATTGTTGCCAGGGATAACAGTTGAGCAAATGGAGCGGGGAGAAGTGCAATCGAAGCTGCGTAATCCGGTGCTCGCGGGTTTGCTCAAAGATATTCCTGGATATATGGAGCGCCTGGGAAGTGGGATCAGGTTTATGTTGGACGAAACGAAACATAGGGGGCTTCCTGGGCCGCAGTTTCGAGAAATGGGCGAGTTTGTTGTGACCTTTCAGAAAGCTCCAGCTTTACTCTCGGCAACAGAGCCAAAGCCATATAAAGAAGAAACTCTCTGGGGAGATGATGAGAATATTCATGCTGAAATACCGATAGAAAATCGTCAAACTGAGCAACGAGAGCAGCGTTTGACAAAAGCAGTAGAGTATGTCCATCAACATGGTTTTATTACCAATGGTATCTATAGGAAACTGACTGGCGTTTCAGATAGAACAGCGCATAGGGATTTGGAAACATTAGTAGAGCGTGGCAGGTTAAAAGGCACCGGTCAGAGGGCAGCACGGCGCTACGTTCTGGCATAATGTTGCAATAGGGTGAGGCAGAAGAAACAAGAGTATAATGTTTGTTGCTACATTTATAAGATGGGCAAAAAAAAGAAAAGGGCCTCAAGCCTTTTCTTTTGGGCTCGAGACTTTTTTTGTGAGAAGTGCCAGTGGAGGGACTCGAACCCTCAACCCCTTACGAGGAATTGTTTTTGAGACAATCGCGTATACCGATTCCGCCACACTGGCCAATTCATGGGTGGTTGCGAACAATTGTAATAGTTTCCTCAGTTCGCGAGAAATATGATAACGCATCTGGCTTGAGAAGTCAATAGGTTTTTGACTCTTCCACCATATCGAAGACACCGATGGTGCGGAATTTGTGGTAGCGTTGGTCGAGCAGTTCATCGATGGGGAGCTGCTGGAGGTGGCGCAGGTTGTGGGATAGGGCGGCTTTGAGGTTGTCGGCGGCCAGGTGGTAGTTGTGGTGCGCTCCGCCGAGTGGCTCGGGAATGAGTTCGTCGACCAGGCCGAGCGATTTGAGCTGGCGGGCGCTGATGCGCATGGCTTCAGCGGCCTGGGGCGCGAAGTTTTTATCGCGCCAGAGGATGTTGGCAGCGGCTTCCGGTGAGGCGACGGCGTAGATGGTGTATTCCATCATGAGGATACGGTCGGCGACACTGATGGCGAGTGCGCCGCCACTGCCCCCCTCGCCAATGACGGTGGCGACGATGGGGACGCGCAGGTGTGACATCAGATAGAGATTCTCGGCAATGGCTGTGGCCTGACCGCGTTCCTCGTCTCCCAGAGCAGGAAAAGCGCCGGAGGTGTCGATCAGGCAAATAATGGGGAGATCGAACTTCTCGGCCTGTTTCATCAGGCGGGCGGTTTTGCGGTAGCCTTCGGGATGTGGCATGCCCAGGTTGCGGAATTGCTTCTCCTTCGTGTCGCGTCCCTTCTGATGGCCGATCAACATCACGCTTTGACCATCCAGTTTCGCGACCCCGGCTATGATGGAGTGGTCATCGGCATAGATGCGATCACCATGGAGTTCAAAAAAGTCGTCGCAGATCAAGGGAATGTAGTCCAGGGTGTAGGGGCGGTCTTTGTGGCGTGCGACCTGCACCGTTTGCCATTCGCTGAGATGGTTGTAGATATGCCCGGTCTGGCGACGCAGTTCGCGTTCCAGCTCATGCAACTGCTGGTGCTCCTCCGGCTTGAGGCGATCACCCTTGCGCTGCAGGGCATTGATGCGCTTTTCTAGCTCGGCAAGTGGCTTTTCAAATTCAAGATCGTAAGCCATTCCTCTTTTCTCCCCTCTTCTGCTAGTAGTTTATTTCGCTATTGAAAGCTGTGAGGCTGCTGCTTTCGTCCTCGCGGTGGGCATAGAGGCGCAGCAGCTTTGCGATTGTCTGACGCAGGTCGCGGCGATGGACAATCGCATCGATCATGCCGTGCTGAAGAACGAATTCGGAGGTGACAGCGCCTTCAGGCAGTTTGATATGCATAAAGCCCTCGATGACACGCGGGCCGGCAAAACAGATGAGCGCGCCCGGCTCGGCGAGAATCACGTCGCCAAGCATGGCAAAACTGGCGGTTACACCGCCGGTTGTGGGGTCGGTCAGCAGGCTGAAGAAAGGGATGCGCGCCTCACCAAGTCTGGCAAGAGCGGCTGACGTTTTTGCCATCTGCATGAGCGAGTAGAAGCTTTCCTGCATACGCGCGCCGCCAGAGGCAGAGGCGATGAGCAAGGGAATTCGCCTCTCGATGGCTGCCTCGATGGCGCGGGTGATCTTTTCTCCCACAGCAGAACTCATGCTGCCACCGATAAAACGGAAATCCATGATAGCCAGCTCAATCGGCAGATCTTCGATGGTGGCACGACCGATCACAACGGCCTCGTTCAGTTGCGAGTTTGTCCGCTCTTCGTCTACCTTTTGCGCGTAGACCTGCAAAGGACTGACAAATTTAAGCGGGTCGGCAGCGGTGATCTCCCTGTCCGTTTCCACAAAGCTATCCAGGTCTACCAGTAAGGCAATACGCTCATGGGCAGAGAGCTTGAAATGGAAGTTGCAGCGCGAGCATACTTTCAGATTCTTTTCCCAGTCGCGCCCAACCAGAAGCTCCTTGCACTTTGGACATTTGACCGCCAGATTTCCACTGATGGGCAATCCCGGCCCCAGCTGCTTCGTGTTGCCCGTTACGTGAGTTGAGGGGGGATCAGCCTCTTTGACCATGAGATATGCCTCCTTATTCATCTTCCGCGATCAGTGCGGTGACGAAACTTTGTGGATCAAATGGTGCCAGGTTATCGACTTTTTCGCCGGTACCAACAAATTTGATGGGTACGCCCAGGTCGTCGACGACGGCGAAGGCAAAGCCTCCTTTTGCCGTACTATCCAGCTTGGTGATAATCACGCCGGTCAGGCCAATATCTTCGGCGAATTTGCGCGCCTGGAGCAGGGCATTCTGACCGGTGGTGGCATCGATCACGATTAATAGCTCATGCGGGCCGTCAGGGATAAATTTCTGGATCACTTTATGAATCTTTTTTAACTCTTCCATCAGATTGTATTTCGTGTGCAGGCGACCGGCTGTATCAACGATGAGGACATCGGCCCCTCGTGTTGTAGCTGCCTGGATGGCGTCATAGACGACGGCACCTGGATCAGAGCCTTGATTCTGGCTGATAACGGGAACGCCGATGCGTTCTCCCCATACTTTAAGCTGCTCGATGGCCCCGGCACGGAAGGTATCGGCGGCGGCTAGCACGACGCGATGTCCCTCGCGCGTGAGCCGGTACGCCATTTTCGCAATACTGGTGGTTTTGCCGGAACCATTGACGCCAATCACCAGAATGACGGTGAGAGGTGACTGGCGGGAGAAGTTGAGGGGAGCTGGTTTTCCCAGCAGCTTCGTCAGTTCCTCGCGCATTGCGCTCTGTAGTTGTCTGGTGTTGCGCATGTTCTCTTCGGTCGCTCGCTCATGCAGGCGCTCCATGAGCCACGTACTGGTTCCTGGTCCCACATCGGCGCTCAACAGGGCCTCTTCCAACTCATCCCATGTATCTTCAGTAATTGGTTTTTCTTCATGAAGTGTCTGGCCTCCCATCCGGTTAAAAAACTGGCGGGTGCGATTCAGGCTAGCTTTAAATGGATTCAAACGTTCAGGCATAAAAAATTCCTCCCTTCCCTGTTCGCCCATATACTATCACTTCTATGCGCTTAATAGCAACATACAGGGTATGTCATACTGAGTGAGAGCGAAGCATGACACGAGGTGGTAATGCTCATAATCGAATTGGAGATGGTAACACTCATTTGAGTAGATAGCGGACATGAGCAAAAGGCAAAAGGACCTTCTCCCTTTGCCTTCTGTGCTGCTCCATACCGTCATTCTTCCGACCGGGCGCGGCTCCGTTTCCACCAGGGCAGTGGAAAACTTTAAGAGCGGCTGCCGCGATACGAATGAAGAGATCCGTCGCTGATAGGCTCGTTGATGATAATATCACCGTTACGGATCTTGATGTTGTACAGGCACGCAGGATTCGTGCAAACCCACGCCTTGTACTCGATGGAAGCTCCCTGGCTGCCGAAATCCGAGAGCGGAACTAAATCACCTTCACTACACTTGCGACACCGGGGAAACGCATTTTCCACGAAATCGCCTCCTTCCTTCACTATGGAGGGTTGTACTCGCCAACACAACTCGCCGCCGTGTCTCCTGGAGCGAGAACGGCGCAGAAGTTAGCCGAGGGGGAGCCTCCGCCTCTGCATCCGCATCCCCACTATATGCAGACACCTGTCATACTGCCGCTATCATATCATAGTTTGTCTCTTCTGTCAGCAGGGAAATGAAGTTTTTTTCATCTCTTTCCCAATGTCCCTCAAGGTTCTACTTCCAGCTCAGCCTCATGAGAACCCACTATTGGTCTGCCGTAGCGCAAGCTATGACTATTCGCAAGCAGCCTGGCTCTGTCTGCTTCATACTCTTAGCATAGCAGGTGATACAAGATACGTCAAGCGTTCAGTGACAGTTTTTTCATGAGTTTATATGTTTTTTCTTCCGTGACCTTTCGCGGGGCTTCCCGTGCCCGGGTGTGGAATTTTCCCTATGCCTGGAAATCTGTTCCTCCCTGCGGTTCAACCGCGACCTTCGTAGGGCCGCGATTTATCGTGGCCAGCGCCGATTTATCGGCCAAAGCGCTCCAGAGGCCGATAAACCGGCACTGCACAGAATAAATTCCGCGCCTACGTGCTTTGTGAACGTTAAAGAAGCGAGCAGAAATGCCGATTATTATAGCGTGACGGTGCAAGCACGATTCTGATGTGTACAGATAAAAGCTGAACTGTTGTGCTATACGCTGCCTGTTTTGCTCTCTGGCACGATTCTTGCAATGAAGAAAAGTGGGAAGCAATGCCAGCATATGCGGTGCTCCCGAACTTACATGCAATGCTGTTTGAATGGATGATTCGCTTATATCAAGGATTGATAAACAAGGAGAATGAGAATGACAACAAAAAGAACGAGAGCTTCCATTGTTGATAGCGAGACGGCTGTCCTACGTAAGCAGGGGTATGCAAAGCAAGAAAGTGTATATGATGATGCCGACCTGGGTGCGGAAACGGAAGCGGAACTGGACTTCATAGATGATTTTGGGGAGGAGTTTGAGGAAGATGAGCAGGATGAACAGGGGGACCAGGGGGCCTCAGCGATTGACGATTCTGTGAAGCTCTACCTCAAAGAGATCGGCTCGTTTCCACTGTTGACTGCCGAGCAAGAGCTGGCGCTGGGCGAGCGCATAGCACATGGCGATCTACGAGCGCGTCAGAAATTGATTGAGGCCAACCTGCGGCTGGTGGTCAGTGTAGCGAAACGCTACGCGAACCAGGGGTTGTCGATGCAGGACATGATTCAGGAAGGCAATATTGGCTTGATGCGAGCGGCGCAAAAGTTCGACTACCGGCGTTGCCTGCGCTTCAGCACCTACGCGACATGGTGGATTCGCCAGGCGATTACCCGCGCAATTGCTGAGCACTCGCGCACCATCCATATTCCCGTTCACGTGGTGGAGGTGATCTACAAGATCAGGCGCGTGGCCCGTCGCATCTACCAGGAGCAGGGAACGGAGGCGCTGCCGGAACAGATTGCCGCTGAACTTGGGCTGCCAAAAGAGAAGGTGTTGGAACTCCTCAGCGTTGCCGATCAGCCGATGTCGCTGGATGCGCCGGTGGCCGATGACGAACTCTATCTGCTGGCCGATACGCTGGAAGATGTCAGTATAGCTCCTCCCGTTGATCAGGTTTCGCAACACATGCAGCGCGAGTATATCGAGAGGGCGATGGAGGTGCTAAATGAGCGCGAGCGCGACATCATTGAACTGCGCTATGGTCTCGTAGATGGCCGCTCGCTGACGCTCGATGAGGTGAGCACACGCTACAGGCTGACTCGCGAGCGCATCCGGCAGATTGAGGTCAAGGCCCTGCGCAAGCTGCGCTATCCTGAACGCTACGAAAGCGCCGTCAACCTGCGTGATCTTGCACACGCATAGACAAATCGATACAGTACAAAAAAGCGCCGGATGCGTCCGACGCTTCTGGTATTTGTACGATTCCCTATGCCTCTGTCATGACGCCTCCGGCTTGAGCCTGCAGGTAGGCATGGATGAAGGGGTCGACGCCGCCATCCAGGTAGCCAGAGGTATCGCTCGACTCATAGCTGGTACGATGATCCTTCACAATGTTGTAGGGATGGATCGTCACTGAACGAATCTGGGTGCCGAAATCGGCCTGCACATTCTCACCCTTGAGTCGTGCGGCCTCCTCTTCGCGTTTCCTCTGCTCCAACTCGTAGAGTCGTACACGCAGGAGGCGCATCGCCACTTCACGGTTCTGAAGCTGCGAGCGTTCATTCTGGCAGGTGACTACAATCCCCGTTGGAATATGGCGCATTCGCACTGCCGAATCGGTTTTGTTCACGTGTTGACCACCCGCACCGGTCGAACGGTAAGTATCCACCTCAATATCTTCGGGGCGAATGTTGATCTCGATGGTATCTTCGATATCAGGCATGACTTCGACCTTTGCGAAGGAGGTGTGTCGGCGATGTGCAGCATCGAAGGGTGAGAGGCGGATGAGCCGGTGGGTGCCGATTTCAGAGCGCAGATAGCCATAGGCATAGCGCCCGGTGATGCCCACGGTGACACTTTTGATGCCTGCCTCTTCACCTTCCATATAGTCGTAGATTTCAGTGCGGAAGTTGTGGCGTTCGGCCCAGCGCAGGTACATACGCAGCAGCATGGATGCCCAGTCTTGTGCGTCCACCCCTCCACTGCCCGCGTGGATACTGAGGATGGCGTTGCGAGCATCGTGTTCGCCGTTCAACATCAAGGCAAATTGTAGCTTCTCGACCTCTTGCTCAATGGTGGAAAGAGATTGTGCAACCTCCACTTGCATCTCCTCATCTGGTTCCTCTTCCAGCAATTGCGCTAATCCCAGCAGGTCGTTGAGCTGTGCCGCGATGCTCTCCCAGGTCATCACCTCTTCGCGCAGGGCATTCATCTGTTGCATCTGCGCCTGCGCTCGACGGTTATCCGACCAGAAATCCTCCGCTATGCTCTCGTCTTCCAGTTTCTGGATGTATTCCCGTTTGTTCGCCAGGTCAAAGACGCACCATTGTCTTCCCGACGCGGTCTTGCAGGCGTTCGATTTGATTGGTAAGTTCACTCATGGCGCTTATTGTATCATGTTTTTGGTCTCAGGCCAAGTCCTGAGCAATTTCAGACTCTACGGAGTTTTCTCCTGGATGTACTGCGTTGAGGCGCGGTCGTTGCAAAAGCAGGCGCTTCGTACTTCCTCGTGGTCCTACCGGAACTACGCTGCTTTCCGGTTTCTCTATTATTATCTCTCGAAATGCGAGAGGAGGAACGTTCTGGCGCGGGAATATTTACCGGCTTTTTCGGAGTTTCTGGGCCTGTCTGCACTGGCGTTGCAAAGAATTCTCCGTCGAGGGCGAGACGCTGCACCGGGACAGAGCGGCCCAGGCTGCGCGTCATACGCTTCCACTGGGGAAGGTCTGCCGGAGCCAGCAGGGTAATCGCCTTGCCCTCTCGCCCCATCCTGCCTGTGCGTCCGATACGGTGCGTGAAAAGTTCGCTTGATTCGGGCAGCTCGTAATTGATGACCTGGTAGATGTCCTGGATGTCCAGGCCGCGGGCGGCAACATTGGTGGCGAGCAGCGTCTGCACCTCTCCCTGGCGGAAGGCGGTGAGCACCTCTTCACGGGCGCGCTGGCTCTTATTGCCGTGCAACGTTCCCACCGTAAAACCGAGCTTGCTGAGTTGCTTTCCTAACTTCTCGACGCCGTGTTTTGTTCTACCAAAGATGAGGCTGCTTTCTCCCTCTGTGGAATGCAAGAGGGTGCAGAGCGCCTCGATTTTCTGTTCCTGCGGTACCTGGTACGCAATTTGTTCAATATTGCTGAGCATACCTGAGGCCGGTGTAATCTCGATTTTGACCGCATTGGTGAAGAATCTTTGCTGGATTTTCGCAACCCAGTCCGGGATGGTCGCTGAGAAGAGGGCCATTTGCCGATTCTCAGGCGTGGTTGCCAGTATTGCCTCGATTTCTGGCGCGAAACCGCTGTCCAGCATCTGATCTGCCTCGTCCAGCACGCACATTCGTAGTTGGTCCAGCACTAAGGTGCCGCGATCGAGATGGTCCTTCACTCGTCCCGGGGTGCCTACAACAATTTGCGCTCCATAGCGCAGGGCTGAGAGCTGGTTGCCATAGGCGCGACCTCCAACCAGCAGTGCCGTGGAGAGCCGCCGACTGGCGGCCAGTTTGCTCAGTACCATGTTTACCTGGATAGCCAGTTCGCGTGTTGGTACGAGTACCAGCGCCTGCACGACGCGCTGATTTCTGGCTAAGCGTTCCACCAGGGGAATGCCATAGGCCAGCGTCTTGCCCGATCCGGTGGCGGATTGTCCTACAACGTTATGCCCGGCGAGCAGGGCAGGAATTGCCTCAGCCTGAACAGGCGTCGGCTCGATAATCTCCATATTTGCCAGAACCGCCTGTGTGGCGGGCTGCAAAAGAAAGTCTTGAAAAGTTGGCATGAAAAAGATCCTTTCGGCCATTACGCCCTTTGTGGGCGCGCTACAGCTCCCTGAAGGCACAGTGCCATCGGGGAGTACCAGAAGCAGGCCGTAGGGATACGGAAGCAATGCCGCTAGCTGATATCAGGGAGAACATGCGTGCAGGAAGCGAGTAATCTATAGAGGGTTGCTTCTGCGCTCTTTAGCGTCTTTACAGGGAACAGGCTATGTGAGCAATCTGTTCCGCACTATGCAAACAGTTCTAACGTCTGCATTATACCGCTTTGGGAGCCTGTTGTCAAGCAAAAGATCTGGTGGATTACCAGTATCTTTCAAGATAACCGAACTCGCTTCCCAGGCTGATTGCAAAGAACAGGCCGACCGCAAGGGAGCGGCCCTACTATATACGAGACAGCTTGCGGTCGGCCTGGGGAGTGGCTACAGAAAGATGCGAGTAATCACCAGAAATTCCAGGCTACCAGCACGCTTGTGAGCAATATTTGCTCCGTCTCCTGGCTGTCGGCTGGTGGGAGCGATTGGATGAGGAGCAGGGCTTGCTGGTTGGCGAGATTGGCAGGATAGGAGAGCATGCCGGTGTAGTTGCCAGTGGCATCGACGCTGAGGTTTGTGGTGTTCTTCTGTGGCAGCGGAGAGAGGGTGTGATCGAAGAGGGTGAAGCTGGTCTGGCCGTCTGGCAGCGCACCACTACCACGAAGCGTGATGGGTGAAGCAACAGGGACGTTGAGGTGCGATTTATCCAGGGTGATGTTCGGCGTGGAGGCTCCGGTGACGAACCAGAGTCCCTGATTATCGTGCTGGATGAGGCGTTGGAGCGTGACGGTAAGCTGAACAGGGGGTTGTTGCGCAACAAGCTGCACTTGCGCTGTGCGGCCATCGTTGCTCAGGATGCGATCCTGCGAGCTGGTAGTGGGCCATTGCAGGATGTCTTTTGCCATCTGTTCTGCTGTTGCCAGGGGGTCGCTCCACAGCAGGGGTTGGCCGTTATTGGCCTGTTGCTGCAATTGTTCGGCTTCATAGCGACTGGCGACGGGGTAGAGGCCGGGAAAGGCGACCTCTACCAGCGAACCGTTGCGCCAGGCATATTCACGGTAAATGTTCTGTTGCAGTGGCTGCTCGACCGCAACGGCCTGCGCTGGCAGTGAGGCGTCCTGTTCGCTGATGATCAGTGTATTGGCCCCGCTGATACTGGCGCTGCCCTGGAGAAGCCCCTGCTGTGAAAACAGCGTTGTCAGTGTGGGAGTATGGTCGCGCAGGGTGCAGCCGAAAACGTAGGCATCGAGCTTTGATGGCGTGCTTGTGTTCGAGATTTGTACCAGTACCGACGGCTGCCCACCGGTAAGCTGACTCACAAATTGTACTGCCTCCATTTGCTGTTTGTTGGATTGTAGATGTACAACGGTAGAATAGTCGGTTATGCGCAGCAGGTCCTGGCAGGTAGTGGCGACGCTTTGAGCATTGCCTATGTGCATGACGATGATGAAGTGAAGCAGGGCGATCAACAGGAAGATTGAGCAAAGAATGGTGAGCAGTCGCGGCCCCCGGTAATGCGCGCGAGTAGTATAGGTTGCCGGTATTCTTTCCTTCACGACGATGACGCGACGTGTTGCGTTGTTGGTCTTTGTTGCCTGTGCCATAGGCTCTCCACTTCCCTTTCTACCAAACAGGTATCTTCTTTTCTCCTTTCATTCTACAGGAGCAGCAGAAATCTTCTTGTGACGCTTGCTGTCTCTCACCTGGTCGTGCTTCAGAAACTGGCGGGTGAGCTGGACATGTCCATGCTGTAATGCGCTATGTGCTATGGCATGGAGACAGCCCCTTTTTATGGTTATCAAGCCTGTTGCAGGTGGCCTTGCAGGATTTTCAGTGAGCCGTTTTCCGTGCCGATGATGTAGTAGCCGGTGTAGGTTTGCGTGCTGCCATCCGTCATAGCGGCGTTGAGCGTGACATCTAAGCGGACGGAGCCATCTGCCTGCTGGCTGGTGTTGGTGATGGTGATGGTATCTTGCTGTGTGTTGGAGAAGCCACTGGCGTAGTTGCTGTAGGACTGCTGAGCCTGCAGCTGGCTGCCCAACATAGCGTAGGCATCTTGATAGTCCTTGTTGTTGATATCGCTGTAGTAGTTCTTGAGGAGCGTTTGTGCCTGCTGCGTGATCGGAACAGACGTAGGTGTAGGGGTCGAACCTGGCGTCGGTGTTGAAGTCACAGTCTGCGTGGTGGTGACGACCTGCGTTGAAGTAGGTACTGGTGTCGGCGTTGTAGCACCGAAGATGATGCCCTCGCGTTTCGCCACGAGCACGCCCAGCGCACCGCCCACAAAGAGCAGGGCGATGAAGAAGAGAATCAGGGCGATTATGACGCTTCGATGCTGACGCGGTGCCGGAGCGTAAGCTGGCTCGATTGGCTGGTAGACCACGCCCCCGGGTGGAGGTGGCGGATAGCCAGGAGAAGAGATGCCCCGTGCCTGGTAATTGGCTCCGCTTATTGCTGGAGGCTCGTAGCTGGCACCTCTGTTGGAGGGTGGGGGATAGCCCGGATTGCTGGAATAGGATGGTTGGTTGCTTATCTGCGGAGTTACCGGTGGCAGAGGAGTAATGTAGGTCGGCGCTTCTGTCTGACCGCTACCGGGGATGGTGGCTCCCGGCTGCGAGATATAGGTTGGTTGTGTAGAAGCTGGAGGTGTGGGTGTTGCCTGTATAGTGGGCAGTTGTGACCCTGGCGTTGGCAGCACTGCTATCGTTGGGTCGTAGGGATGGGATTCATCCATGGCTAAACGCGAGTCCGTTGCCATACCGCAGCGAGGGCACTCAGAGGCGTGTGGTGGTAATTGTAGACCGCAGTTACCGCAAAAAGCCATATGCCACTCCTTAATAATAGAATAGTGTTATCTTTTTCAATCAGGCTTAAGAGCTATTATACTATATTCGCATCCATATGAGATGCCTGGATCACGCTCTATCTTGTTGTCCTTGCCCGGTTGCGCTACGGTAATATAAACGTTTCAATTCCTGTTCTTTTTGTCTCCCCATTTCTCGTCGCCAGGGCTAACGAACCTGATTGCACAGGCCGGGCCGCCGCGAGGCACGCAGTGGTGATACTATCACGCACGCTGCCTCGCAACATAAGGAAAAAGTCCCAACACCCTCTACAAGCCCTTGCATAATCCCACAACATCAAGTATATTTACATCAGACCAGAGAAAAATCCTTCAAAGGAAAGCCTTCTGGCGACAGCCTCGCAAAACCATCAAAGCAAAGGCTTGACAAGCCCCGCGAGGCACCCGCCGTGGCAAGGGAGCAAGCAGCCCGTTTGGGATTGAAACTGTCGTCTGATGCATGTCTGGACGTGCGTATGACACATACCTGCAGCATGAGTGGCAAGGGAGCAAGCAGCCCGTTTGGGATTGAAACTGTGCAAATCGGCTTCAGGACGTTAGTGCTGCTACGATGTTGCAGTGGCAAGGGAGCAAGCAGCCCGTTTGGGATTGAAACTCAGATCCGGATTCAGGTGGCAAGGGACAAGCAGCCGTTGGGATTGAACTACTTGCAGGTGCTGATCGTGGCAAGGGAGCAAGCAGCCCGTTTGGGATTGAAACATATAGACGAATCGCTATAGGCATGCCATTGCTTCGAGCGTGGCAAGGGAGCAAGCAGCCCGTTTGGGATTGAAACCTTATGCTGATCGTCGGCATCTGCCGAGTATGATTGGCGTGGCAAGGGAGCAAGCAGCCCGTTTGGGATTGAAACTCAATGCGTCACGCATCGTAGCACCACCAGCGAGCTCATGAGTGGCAAGGGAGCAAGCAGCCCGTTTGGGATTGAAACTGATCAGGCTAGCTCACGTACTCGCCACGAGCTGGCTCTGTGGCAAGGGAGCAAGCAGCCCGTTTGGGATTGAAACAACATAACTGACCAGCATCACGCCATGTTCGGCAATGGTCGTGGCAAGGGAGCAAGCAGCCCGTTTGGGATTGAAACTACTGATGACGGTATCAGAATGTACGAGCTTGATGATGTGGCAAGGGAGCAAGCAGCCCGTTTGGGATTGAAACTACTGGTTCATTCGAGCCAGGATGTACGGGATACGATCTACGGGTGGCAAGGGAGCAAGCAGCCCGTTTGGGATTGAAACTATGCCTAGCATGGCATGCGACAGCCCATTGAATGTCCGTGACTCTGCACGGTGGCAAGGGAGCAAGCAGCCCGTTTGGGATTGAAATGGAGTATCTTCTGCCAAACAACCGACGAAGGCGATGAGGTCACAATACCTAACGAGGCATACACGGCACGCGCCGCCTCATTGACTGGCAACAGTGCCGAGACCGCCGGATAGATTTTGCTGTTGACGGTCACAAGCATATGTTGTGTTCGTATGGGGAGCACCTCGCCAGTTGTCGCTATGCGAGCAAGCATCATCTTCGGATGTGCATCCTCTTGCCTGATGACTTCTCGCGCCTTTTCCCAGTACTCTTGAAAGCCCACAAGCTCACATCACTGCTTCACTAGCTGTTGATACCAGGCATCGTACTGGGAGAGCACGTTTTGCTGCTTGAAGTGCTGAACAGCATGCAACTAATGTGCTTGCCGCCACAGCGCGTGCTTCTACATTGAACCAGGAAGATGTTGTGCTGCCAGCAGGATATCGTTGCGCTCATTGAACTTATGCTTCTCCTGTCATAGAATGTTTTATATGATGTACGAAATCACAGGAGTAAACATATGTTAGCTGCTATCTCTATCTCTCCTGCCTGGATTAGTTTGACGGTTGTGGTAACTGTCTTTGTCATTGTCTTTCCCTTCATTTCAGCGGTCATTGCCCACAAAAAGCTTGCCGTGGGCTGGAAATACTTCTGGTATGGTGTCCTCGTCTTTCTGGTATTCCAGTTGCTCACACGCATTCCTCTTGTCGTTGTGCTGCAGGCTACAGTGCTGGCTCCTTTGTTACGCGCATCACTCACATTCACCTGGATCTGGCTGGTGATCCTGGCCCTGACCGCCGGACTTTTTGAGGAAGTTGGACGCTATGTCGGGTTTCGTCTCTTCATGCGTCGTGAGCCAAAAACATGGTCGAAAGCGGTGATGTTTGGCCTGGGGCATGAGGGTCTGGAGTCGATCGCGCTGGTTGGGGGAGGACATATCCTCACCCTTCTCAACATTGCTATTCTTGCTGTCATCAACGTCAACAGGCTGCCAGTTCCCCAGAGACAGACCATTCTTCAGCAGGTTGCAGCTATCAATGCACAGCCGCTCTGGCTTCCTTTGTTGCCTGCCTGGGAGCGTTTCTGGAGCTTCCCGCTGCAGGTGGCGCTTTCCGTGCTGGTGTTGCAGGTGTTTCGTCGACAACACTTGTACTGGTTAGTGCTGGCTATCCTGTTCCACGCGCTGATCGATTTCATGACACTTGCGCTTCCACAGGCTTTTGGTCAGAGCAACAGTATCATGCTGCTTGTTGATGGGATACTATGCGTGTTCGGGCTTATCGGGGTGTGGATCATCTGGCGTTTGCGCGAACCAGAAAACGTTGCCGGAAAAGGGATGGCATCCTCCGTGCAAAGTGAATAGTGCATCCTTTTTCAATCGGGCTTCCAACGGCATTATACTCTATTCGGCACTATCTCATACGTAACAGACTATCCGTATAAGAATTGAGAGATAGAACTCTGCCATACTTGACAGAGTGTAGTATAATGTCGCACAAGACAAAAGTACCACAGGGGAAGTAGAAATACTTACTTTCTTACGTTCTGTTGTATTCTTCTTTATGAATTCAGGTTAGAAAGGGGGTTGGTTGTCCGCAAGAAGACCTGCTTCCGTATCACGTGGTTGATCTGGAAGAGCCTATCCTGATTCTCGGGTCAGTGATGGCGAATGGTAGATCGTATTCATTTCATTACCGGTACGAAGAACAAACGTCACATCCACATGGTGACGAAGGAGGATGCATCTCATGGCTTCAACAAGCATACGCGAAGTTACATCCCAGGCATCGCTCGAAGAGAAGAAGAAACTCCGCAAAGAGTTTAACTACTTCGACATGATCTTCTACACGACCTCCGCACTTATTGGCCTCGACACGCTCGGGGCTTTTTCAGCCAATGGCGAGCAAGCCCTTACCTGGGTGATTATTGCCGCTATCACGTTCCTCCTTCCGTATGGTCTGCTTACTGCGGAAATTGGCAGCACTTTTACCCAGGAAGGTGGCATGTACGAGTGGTGCAAACTGGCGGGGGGACGCTTTTTCGCCGCCCTCGGCTCTATGCTGTACTGGATTTCCAATCCGCTCTGGGTTGGTGGCTCGCTGGCAGTAGGTGCTATTGCTGCCATCAAGCTCCTATGGTTTGGCAGCTTAAGCTATAAGTTTGGCGGAGGTGCCGTCAGTGATGCCGTCGTCGAAATGATCATTGCCCTTGTCTTTATCTGGGGTACAACCTGGTGCGCCATCATGTCATTGAAATTCGGCAAATGGCTCTCCGTTTTTGGCTCCTATATCAAACTCAGCCTGCTCGCCGTCTTCGTGATTCTGGCACTGGTGTTCATTATCAGTGGTCACTCCAAAGGTACGAACCTCAACCCTGCCAACCTCGTTCCTTCCAACTTTAGCTTGATTGTAAGCGTCATCCTGCCGGTGATCATTTTCCAGTTTGTTGGCTTCGAGTTGCAGAATGGTGCCGGTGAAGAGATGCACGATCCACAGCGCGATGTGCCGCGCTCGATTATTCGTGCGGGCGGTATCGCTGTTTTTGCCTACGCCGCCTTTCTCTTTTTCATCCTCATGGCCCTGCCCAAAAGCCAGCTTTCCAACGTTGGCAGCTTCCTCAGCGCCTTTCAGAGCGTTACCTCTGTTTTGCCCGGCCCGCTCGCTACTGTATTAGGCTGGCTCGTTGCCCTGGCCTTTGTCCTTTCTCTGGCTTCCAGTGGTGGAACCTGGATCATAGGTGCTGATCGCACCTATGCGATGTCGGCGCTTGATCGCACGGCTCCCAGGTTGCTGGGACGCTTCAGCGGCAAATATGGAACTCCCATTGCCGTCAATACCATGTCCGGCATTGTTGCGTCTTTAACCATGGCCGCAGCTATTTTAATCTCGTCGTTTTCCGGTGGAACCCTGGCATCACTTTTCAGTGTGGTGATCGGTTTCACGATTTCGACGACGACAATTTCGTACCTGTTCATCTTCCCCGCCTACCTCATCCTACGCTACAAGTATCCCAATGTACGTCGACCCTATAAAGTGCCTGGTGGTATGGTTGGTGCCTGGATCGTCACTCTGTTTCCCCTGGCCTATGCCGCCATTGGTAGCTACTTTATTCTCATTCCCGCCACTATTAGTGTCAGTGGCATTGACAAAACGACCTACATTGTCACCCAGTTTGCGGCTTTAGCTGTCATCTTCCTGCTCGCAGTTGTCTTCTATATCTGGGGACACGCGGAAAAGCGCAACCAGGACGTGGTTGTCGAACTGAACCTGGCAAATGATGCTGAAACCCCGCTTAGTGGCGCTGTCGGTGGTGACTAGCGTACCTGCTGGTGAATAATCGCTAGCGGCTATAGTTCCCCAGAGTGGGCAAGAGATTCTGAGCGCAGCGAAGAATCTCTGATACCCGATCTGGCTTTGCTTCTGACCCTGTGCTATGCTTGTTGTAGACAAACCGAAAAACAGGCATAGCACAGGGGATTTTTTACGGAGGGTTTCAGAAGCGATGAAGATTCTGGTCACCGGTTTTGAACCGTTTGGTGCCTGGCAGCGCAATCCGAGCGGAGAGACGGCCCGGCATCTGGATGGTGCCACCATTATTGATGCTGAGATCACAGGGCTGGTCTTGCCGGTCTCGTTCAAACGCGCTGCTGCGCCGCTGATCGCGGCCATTGACGCACTGCGGCCCGATGTGGTGCTCAACCTCGGTCAGGGCGCGCCGGTCGGTGTGCGGGTTGAGCGTCTCGCGGTAAACCGCTGCCGTGCGCCGGAGGGTGGCGATAACGATGGCTATGAGCCACGAGGTGAGCCTGTGGTGGCAGACGGTCCTGCGAGCTATGAATCGACGCTGCCGGTCGATGAAATCGTGGCGCTCCTTTCTACCATCAAGTTTGACGTTGCGACCTCAGATTCGGCGGGCGAGTTTCTCTGCAACTATGTGATGTATACCACGCTGCACCACATTGCCACGCACCACTTGCCTATTTGCGCGGGCTTCATTCATGCCTCACCCCTGCGTGAAGAGGTTCCCGATCTCACCAATGGCAAAGGCATGCGCCTCAAGCGCTGGATTGACTTCACCGAAAGCGTGATCTACCTGCTGCGAGCCTCGGTAGCGGTCTAGACCCTCTTTCTTTTGCTTCATGAAAGCGGAACAGGAAAAAGAAGCCCGGGCAAAAGGCTCAGGCTTCTTTTGCTGTGAAGTTGAGGGTGATGAGGACTTTATTCTGGGCAATGGCGATGTTTGCCAGGTTCGGCGGCTGGATGCCGAAATCGGTCATATAAATTGTGCTGGTCGCCGTTCCGGTGACGGTATTACCGACGACTTTGCCCTGCACATCAAACGTCTCTTTGTTGGTTTTGCCGTGCATGGTCATATTGCCGGTCAACTGGAAATGGACGGTTTGCCCGTCGCTGTAGGTGGATGGTAAGCCTTGCGTGCTGACCGAGACAAAAGTCGCGTATGGATAAGTGTCCGTTTGCAGGGTGTTGCGACGTACATAGTTATCGCGCATCTGCGAATCTGTTTGCAATGTCCGCAAATCAACGGTGATATTCATGGCTGCAACCAGCGGTGATGAGCCGGTCTTTATTTTGAAACTTCCCTGCACCGAGTGCGTTGTGCCAACTGCGTCGTTATTCGGCTTATTCTGAATGATCAGATCTTCGTAGACGCTGTAGGATGCGGTGGT
Organism: uncultured Chloroflexia bacterium; assembly: GCA_963736995.1. Taxonomy (GTDB): domain Bacteria; phylum Chloroflexota; class Ktedonobacteria; order Ktedonobacterales; family Ktedonobacteraceae; genus CADDYT01. The sequence goes on along the minus strand of CAVTRB010000001.1, from coordinate 62,489 downwards.
CTGGGCAGGCACGATCTGAAAGGTACTCAGCCCGGTTGATGGGATAGGTGAACTGCTGGTCGTCGCGATAGCTCCCGGCGCTTTATGCGGAGTGACTACGGCGCTGGCGAAATGCACGGAATAGATAAACCCACCGATGATGGCGATGACCACGACAGCAGCGATGCCGATGATCCAGCGGGAAAATTTCTTCATCATAAGACTCCTTCCTTAATATGTGCTCATAGAGCACTTAAGCATATCCTCTCATAGAGAATAACGTTCTTGTATTGAAGGAGCATTGGAGAGAGATGAGAAAATTCTCATAAAAGGGGAGGAGGTAGTCCATGATCGCACCAGTCAGCAGAGGTGCAATCATGGACTGGCTTACCACTGGAACTGATTGGTAGTGAGGTCGAAATAGCCCTCACTCGTTGTGTCGGTGAGTTTCAGTTTTGTGTTCTGGATGGCTAAGATGGTCAGAGGGCCATCCGCGCGGGGGTCCTGGTAGACCTGGAGGTTTAACTGGCCGGTTGTCAGGTTCTCTTGCAGGACACAGAGGATGCCCGCCTGTGGATTTTGTGCCATCGAACCGGCATACACAGAGACGAGCGTTGAATTGAGCATCAGCCGCGCAATATTCGTCGGATGCAGGATAGTTTCAGGGACAGGGAGAGGACCGCCCTCTGTGAGGGAAAACACGCCGAGTTGGGTAGTTTGTGGTGTTGACGACAACAGAGTTGGCGTAGCAGTCGCTAAAGCCGTTGTCTCGTTCTGTTTCCCCTGGCTCCCGGTTTGTTTACCGGTCAGACCGGGTAGAGTTCCCGGAGTTTGGACTGTGGGCTGGTTCGTAACTTTTACAGCTGGCGTGATGGCTGTTTTCAGAGAGAGTCCAGTGTCTGAAGACGCTTTCATCTTCGTCGCTACCTGCGGTGTGAAGACGAGAAAGGCAGCAATTCCGATCAGCGGGAGGAGCGCTGCAGTAAGTATCCAGTGGAGATGTGATCGGCTCGTAGAGACATGAGCCTTCTTTGTCGACGAAGAGTTTCGCATAGCCAGTGCGCCTCACTTTCTTGCAAATAATCGTCTGCGAGGGTTCAGCATGTAGGGGCGTAATTCATTGCGCCCGCTGAACCCTCGCTGTTTCTTTACAACGATGCTAGACGATGTATGTGGAGAACATAAACCAGGGCAATGTTCTCGCGGTACACGAGTTTGATGCTGTAGCCCGGTACATGGTTGTCCACGCCTGAGCCGGGGTATTGCCGATGAAGGTTGCCATTACTCCTCTGATGTACATGGGGCCACCCATCTGGGAGCAAGCCCACTGGTTTAATGCCTGCCAGTCGTAGGTAGCATCGGCATTGAAGTAAATTTCGGGTATGGGTAGATCATCCCGAGCGCCATAAGCCACGTACCAGGTCTGGTAGTTTGTCCAGTAACCAGGCGCGTCATCGCCGAAGTCAAAGAAGATGCGCGACGAACTGTTGTTGTAGCCATTGACCAGACTGCTGGTCAGTGTAAAGTTTTCCCAGCCCATCTCAAGATCGCCCGCACCATAGATGCCAAGAACAGTATAGTGATTGTTGACCACAAAGCTGTTGACCGCGTTGACAAGCTGGCCCCATTGCACGCCATCGGCATACCAGGCACCTGTTGTGAGCGGCAGGGCATGGCCGGAGTAATAGTTACTTTGCCCGATAGCCAGGGCAATATTGGTAGTAGCTGTACGACAGTACCATGCGCCCTGAGCAAAGTTGGCAACGGCGTGCAGGATGGCGGTATCCGAGTCGTCATGCCCACCAAAATCATACGTGCCATATTGCCCGTTGCCTACATACACGGGTTGGCCCCAATCCAGAATAAGCAGGCCAGCAGGGCCGTGAGCGGCATTACAGCCCTGGGCATAGAGGGTTTTTGCATTGGTTGTCACTTCATAGAGAGAAGTGGGAGTTGGAACGCTGCTCCATGCTGTTGACTGGAGCAGCCCTGTGCTGTGCAGACGAGACAGAGGTTTGGGCAGGATCTGGAGCATTCCTTTCGTCGGCCCCTTCTGTATAGATGCTGCCTGGCTGGCAGTTGCTGGCAGCAGCATGCGACCTACCAGGATACTCAATGCCGCTACAAAGACAATCAGGAAGCTGATTGTTTGTTTCCCTCTTTTCAGATGCATGTGTTCAAGCCTCATTTCTTCTCAAGAGATATCACTACTGGTCCTCCGCGCAGATTTCCACTGTGTCTTATCGGCAGAAGTGAATGAAAAGAAAAGAGGGAATTTAAGATTGACACACTAACTGGCTGTATAGTACGCTGATGCTAGAGATCAAGGTAATTACTTTAGTAGCAAAGGGAGAGAGGGTTTCTTTGAAGCGCTATCTTTTGCATATTTTTCCACTTCTCCTCGTTATCATGCTTGCCAGCGCGGCCTGTGGAGGTTCGTCTGCGTCGTCCAACAGCAAGAGTGCAACCCCTGCGACAACAGCATCGCTTACGTTTACCGACGCAACCCATACAACTGTCACCCTGTCGAAGCGGCCCACACGTATTGCTTGCCTGGTCTCACTCTGTGAGGATATTCTGGCGCAACTGGGGCTGCCTCCGGTCGCTGTCAATGATACCTTCGGGCAGGACCCGCACTTTTTCGGAGCGCGGGCCAAAAGCTTCATGTCCATTGGAGGCACATTTTTCCAGCCAGATGTGGAGGACATTGCTAAGGCCAATCCCGACCTGGTGATTGGCCTGGCCAATGTCGATGAGAATTTGCGTTCGGCCTTGCAGCCGATTGCGCCCCTCTACATCATGAATCCTGTCAGCTACAACGATTCGATCTTCTACCTCAAGGATATTGGTCGTCTGACCGGCAGGAGCGCGCAGGCCAATCAGGCGGCACAGCGTTTTCTGCACAAACTGGCCGCCTATCAAGCGGAGTCACCTGGAAATGCCTCTACCTTGCTCCTGTATGGCTCGGATGTGAACTTCAATATTTTTACGGCTGCCTCGCTTCCCGGCAGCGTACTCGCGCAAGTGACCAGCTATCCCTGGCCCGCTCCAGGTTCTGGCGCTCCCGCTGCCAACGATCACGAACCGGGAGCGGAGGCATATTCACTGGAAAAAATCCTGGCTGTGAATCCCGATACGCTCTTTATCGCCTCCGTAGGAGCACCACAGCCACTTTCTAAGCAACTGGCGAGCAATCCCGTCTGGAGCCATCTCAAGGCGGTGCAAAACCATCGAGTATATGAAGTCAATCCGAGTTACTATATCTTTGGCCGGGGAACCGAATCGCTCTCCCTGGCCCTGGACGATGCCATGAACAAACTCTATCCGAACGTATTCCCAACACCTTTGACATGAGGACACTATTCATCCGGCACAGCAGGTGGGTACAACTGCTTCTCCTGGTATCTGGAAGCGTGATATTTCTTATAGCCATAAGTCTACTGGCATTGCTTCTCGGTACTCCGAACCTTTCGCCGCCTGATCTCTGGACAATCGTTCATGGAGGAGGCACAGCACTTGTGCGGCTTGTCGTGACGCAACTGCGCCTCCCTCGTCTCGTCCTCGGCGTGCTTGCGGGTGCGATGCTGGCTCTCAGCGGCACTTTGCTGCAGGATAGCTTGCGCAATCCGCTGGCAGGGCCGGAACTGTTAGGCGTCAGCGCCGGAGCGACGGTAGTGGTAGCAGCCATCACTATTTTCCATCTCCCCGTACTCTTGATCGCGATTCCGTGGCTTGCACTTGCCGGAGGGTTGATCGGCAGCAGCATGGTTATTCTGACCATGCGCAGGGTGAGTGACTCCGTGCGGCTCGTATTGACCGGGGCCGCGCTGACCGCTCTGCTCAACGCCTGTGTGATTATCTTCATGAGCCTGGGTTCGCAAAACGATCTCAGCGTTCTCTTTCTCTTCCTCGTCGGTAGCCTGGCGAATCGCACGTGGGCGCATGTGCAGCTTGTCCTCCCCTGGGCGCTGGTAGCTATTCCGCTCGCGTTGCTGTGCGCGCGCCCGCTCAATCTTTTGCAACTTGGAGACGATGTGGCGCGAGGACTTGGCCTGCCAGTTCTGCGCGTGCGCCTGCTCATGCTGGTGCTCAGTACGGCGCTGGTTGCCGCCGTTGTCGCGGTCTGCGGGCCAATCGCTTTCATTGCACTGCTCGCTCCGCATCTGGCCCGTCGTGTCCTGAAGACGAATGATGCCCGATTGATCTTGCCCTGCGCCGCCCTGCTTGGTGCTGTGCTCCTGACCGGTGCCGACCTCTTCGCCCGCGAGGTTTTTGCCCCCCGGGAACTGCCCGTGGGCATCTGGACGACGCTGGTAGGTGGGCCATTTCTCCTGTTTCTGCTGCGCCGCCAGATGGGAAAGCAGGGAGGCGCGCCATGATGCAGCAAATTGCTGTCCGCCACTACTCACTGCTCATGCTCCTGAGCCTGCTCGTACTCTTTGTGCTGCTTGTCTTGCACGTGGCTATTGGCAGCGTCCCTATCTCGCCTTCCACGGTGATTGCAGCCCTGTTCAACCAGCCAGTTGAGCCGTTCCAGCGTATCATTGTCTGGGACTTACGCCTCCCACGTGCGGTGATTGCACTGCTGGCGGGAGCTATGTTCGGCCTGGCAGGAGCTATCTTGCAAGTCATTATGCGCAATCCGCTCGCTGAACCGGAAATGACCGGCGCAACTTCAGGTTCGGTGCTTTTTGCCGTGCTCTGGCTTGCCCACAGTCCCGATCAGTTGGCGCAGCCGGGACCGATTCTGCCTTTCGTTGCCCTCATTGGTGGGCTTGCCGGGGGCGCACTGGTCTATCTTTTTAGCTGGCAGGGACATAACGAGCCGGTGCGGCTGGTGCTCACGGGCGTGCTTATCAGTGCCGTACTGCGTTCTGCCATCTCCATCATCCTGTTGTTGCGGCAGGAGGTGATAGGTACAGTTTTGCTCTGGTTAATTGGCTCGCTTAACGGGCTGGTCTGGGCGCAGTTGAATATTCTCTGGCCGTGGGCTGTGATTGCGCTGCCGCTTGGTCTAACCTGTGCCAGCCTTGCGAACGTATTACAATTAGGGGAAGCAAGCGCAAGTAGCCTGGGCCTGAACGTCACCTGGACGCGCCTGAGCCTGTTCTTTGTCGCTGCCTTACTGACGGCCAGCGCTGTCGCAGTAGTCGGCGGCATCACGTTTCTGGGTCTACTCGCGCCACATCTCGCTCGCCGCGTCGTGGGAGCTGATGCGCGCCGCCTGTTCCCGTTCAGCATGCTTGTAGGGGCCGCTATTTTACTGGCTGCTGATACCGTGACGCAGGCAGTCTCGCAGCCGGTAACGATTCCTGTGGGGGCAGCGCTTGCCCTGCTGGGCGTACCATTCTTTCTCTATCTTGTCTGGCGGAGGAGTTCATGAACCAGCACGCGGACGATCAGCCCGCTTCCAAAACTGTTCTGGCGGCGCAATCGCTCTCAGTCGGTTACGGCGAGCGGCTGGTTATTCCAGAATTATCGCTAGAGATCGCAATGGGAACGATTACGGCCCTGGTTGGGCCCAACGGGTCGGGGAAATCGACAGTGCTCAAGACCTTAGCGCGTCTGATTGCTCCCAGAACCGGGGCGGTCTACCTCGATGGCCGGGCTATTGCCAGCCTGCCCACGCGAGAAGTAGCGCGGCAACTGGCGATATTGCCACAGGGGCCAACGGCACCGGAGGAACTGACCGTCGGCGAACTGGTGGAACAAGGCCGCTATCCCGCATGCCGGGCCATTGCGCATGCTGCGCGAACAGGATCACGATGCCATTACAGATGCTCTCGCCCAGGCGAACATGCTGGAACTAAGAGACCGGCGACTGGATAGTCTTTCTGGTGGTGAACGGCAGCGAGCGTGGATCGCGCTGGCCCTTGCCCAGTCAACGCCCATCCTGCTGTTGGACGAACCCACCACCTTTCTCGATGTCGGCCACCAGCTAGAGGTTTTGACCCTGATCCAGCAATTGAACCGCACGCAGAACAAGACCATTGTTCTCGTCCTGCACGACCTCAACCAGGCTGCTCGTTTCGCCGAGCGCATTCTTGCCCTGCGAGAAGGGCGCATCGTCGCCGACGGCCCTCCAGGCGATGTGCTCACTACCGACCTGCTTGCTGAGGTCTTTCAGGTCAAGGCCATCATTATCAACCATCCTGTAGATGGGTTGCCTGTATGTTTGCCCTATGAGACGGAAGCGAACGCGCCGGACGTCGATTGACCGTCATCCAGCGCGTTCGCTTCTGTAGGCGCGCAATTTATTGTGCGCACCGCCGATTTATCGGCCAGTGGGGTACGAGAGCCGATAAATTGGCGGTGCGTATGATAAATCAAGCGCCTACGGTTCCGTTACTGTCGTCACAATTGCAGGCAGGTTGGCATCGCGAATCAACGTGTTGAATGCGGCGACTGAGGTGTCAATGACTTCGTGCAGCTTCGTGACTTGAGTAGCGAGGCGACCAGAAAGTTCGTCGAAAACCTGTTCGGCCTGGTGGGTGGGAGGGGTGGCGGCACTGGAAACCACTTCGGCGAGCGAGGCAAGCTGCGCGCTCAGCTTCATTGGATGGTCCAGCGTGTCCAGCTGATCTTTCGCTTTTGACTGGAATAACTCCTCTTCAATTGGAGAAAGCTGTTGCTTGATTTTTTTCCCCTGCTTTTCAATAGACTCGTACACCTGCTGACCTCTGGCACGCTGTTGCCACTCGTCAATCTGCCTGCGGATGGCACGTATGGTGTTGAGCGCCGTATGCAGTTCAGAGATCTTATCCCTGATCGCCAGCAGGAGCGCAAACTGCTCCTGCAACTGCTCCTGCGAAGTCGCAATGTGCGGGTTTTTCTGGATCTGGAAATGCTGGCTATAGACCTGATCGCCAACGGTGAGCCTGACCTGATAGGTACCCGGAGGGGCAAGCGGGCCTTTCATGATCTCGTCTGAGTCATCCACGCCCTCAATTTTGACCGGCTTTGGATAGAGCGTGTCCCAGATGAAGCGATGGCTACCCGCCTCCTTGACTACATGAGGCTCCTTCTTCTTCGCCTTCTTGTCGCCACTCTCGCTAGCCGCTCCAGATTCCCTGACTTCCTGTGCTGGCTTCTGTGGCTTTTCCTCGCTGGCGAACGAGCGAATTTCTTTGCCCTCGGCATCCAGGAAGGCCAGGGTCACTTTGTCCTCCGGCTGCTCTTTCAGATAGTAATGGACGATGACGCCTTCGGGAGGATTCTGTCCCGCATCGAGATACCTGTTCGCCTTCTCGCCGGTTGGCAGTTCCTCCTGTACATAGGTCACGGTAAACACACCGGCGTGACGATAATTTTTCCCGGCTACTGCTGCATGGCCATAGCCACCGCTAGACGTGAAGCGCGTACACGGGCGCGGTGGGAACAGGTATGTACTGCTAGTACGCACCTCCTCGTTCAACTCGCGTAGAGGGGTGATGTCGTCGAGAATCCAGAACGAGCGCCCGTGTGTTGCCACGATGAGGTCGCTGTCCTTAATCACGAGGTCGTGGATAGGGACGACGGGCAGGTTCAGCTTGAGCGACTGCCAGGATGCGCCATCATCGAAAGAAACAGAGACGCCTGTCTCCGTTCCCGCGAAGAGCAGTCCTTTGCGCTCGGGGTCTTCGCGAATGGCGCGGGTAAAGACGTGCTCGGACAGGCCGTTCGTGATTTGTGTCCACGTCTGCCCGTAGTCGTGCGTCTTGTAGAGATAGGGGTGGAAGTCATCCAGCTTGTAGCGTGTGGCCGCGAGGTAGGCCGTGGCCGGGTCGTGCGGCGACGGCTCGATGATGCTGATGAGCGCCCATTCAGGCAGATCAGGAGGCGTGACGTTTTGCCAGGACTGGCCATTGTCGCGAGAGATATGTACCAGCCCATCATCCGAACCGGCCCAGAACAGTCCGCGTTCAAGAGGTGATTCGGCAAAGGCAAAGATGGTGCCGTAATACTCAGTGCCAACGTTGTCTTTGGTGAGCGGGCCACCAGAAGACTCCATCTTGCTCACATCGTTGCGCGACAGGTCGGGGCCGATTTCCTGCCAGCTATTGCCCTCGTCAGTGGAGCGGAAGGCGTGGTTGCCGGTGGCATAGAGAATGTTGGGGTCGTGCGGGGAGAGCAGAATGGGAAAGGTCCACTGGAAGCGGTACTTTGCGTCTTTCGCGGGCCAGCCCAACGTGGCTTCCGGCCACACAGTGATGTCGCGCAACTCGCCCGTGCTGTGATCGTAGCGCGTGAGATAGCCCAGGTAGCTGCCGGAAAAGACGATGTTCGGATTATCGGGTCGTATGGCAATGTAGCCGCTTTCGCCGCCGCCCACCTCGTAGTAATCAGCCTGGACGATGGCGCTGTGCCGCGAGCGACCGGGCAGCGTAATGGTCGTATTGTCCTGCTGCGCGCCGTAGACGCGATAGGGCACCTGTGTATCTGCGATGACATGATAAAACTCGGCAGTCGGCTGGTTGTAAATCGAGGACCAGGTCTGGCCACCGTTGAAGGTCACGCAGGCCCCACCATCATTGCCCTCGATCATGCGCTGTGGATTCTCCGGGTCGAACCAGAGGTCATGATTATCCCCGTGCGGCGTCGGCACCCTGGAGAAGGTGCGCCCGCCATCGATGGATTTGAGGCATTTCTCGTTGAGCACCCAGACGGTATCGGCGTCCTGTGGGTCGGCATAGACGTGCATGTAGTACCAGGGGCGCGTGCGCAGGTCACGCTCTTCGCTCAGCCTTTCCCACTTCTGTCCGCCATCATCGGAACGGAAAAGCGCGCCATCCTCGGCCTCGATGAGCGCCCAGACGCGATCAGGCTGCGCGCCCGAAACCGTCACGCCAATTTTGCCAACCATCCCCTCTGGTAGGCCCTGACTGCGCGTAATATCTGCCCAGGTATCCCCGCCATCGATGGACTTGAAGAGGCCGCAGCCTTCCCCACCGCTTTCAAGAGAGTAGGGTGTACGGCGAGCGCGCCAGGCAGCCGCGAAGAGGATACGCGGGTTATTGGGGTCCATCGCCAGATCATGCACACCCACATCCTCGCCGCGATTCAGCACGTGCTCCCAGCTCATGCCGCCATCGGTCGAGCGATAGACGCCGCGTTCCTTATTCGGCCCGTGCGCGTGTCCCAATGCCGCCACGTACACCAGGTTCGGGTCGTGTGGATGGACGCGAATCTTGCCGATATGGCGCGTATCCGTCAACCCCATATGCCGCCACGTCTTGCCGCCATCGGTCGACTTATACACGCCATCACCATGAGAGACGTTGCCACGGATGGTTGTCTCGCCCATGCCAACGTAGATCACATTGGGGTCGGAAGGCGCAACGGCGATGGCACCGACGGAGGCTCGCTGGAAAAAGCCATCGGAAATATTCTGCCAGAACATGCCGCCATCGCTCGTCTTCCAGACGCCACCGCCGGTCGAGCCAAAATAAAAGACCTGCTCGTGTACCGGGTCACCCGCTACCGCTACGACACGACCCCCGCGATAGGGACCGATCGAGCGCCATTCAAGCGAGGTGAAAAAGGGAGAGGTGCTCTCTCCACTTACTGGTCCGTTTTGCAGGTTATTGTTTGTTTGCTGTTGAGAACTCACGTTAAGATACCCCTTCTAGAACATGTACTTGTCAATTCAGTGTATCACAAAGTCGGTGAGTCCAGTTCTGCCTCTCAGCCTTGCCCGACCATTAAAATTTGACAAGGACATGTCATTCTGAGCGCAGCGAAGAATCTAAGGCCACGAGGGGGTCGGCATGGTCGCTTCAGATTCTTCGCTGCGCTCAGAATGACATGTTAGATGGCCTTTTTCTTGGTAAGGGAATTGTTGAACGCCAGCGCATTGTTCTTGCTTGTAAAGAGGATATTTGAGCATCAAAAGCTCTAGCAAAGGATATATCTCATGAACGTTCCACTTTCTGTACTCGATTTGTCACCAATCAATGTTGGCGAGAGCAGTCACCAGGCATTGCAGAACACGATTCATCTGGCGCAGCTTGCCGACAGGCTGGGCTATACGCGCTACTGGTTGGCTGAGCACCATAACACTGATGGTATGCTGGCAAGTTCGGCTCCTGAAGTCATGATTGGCGTGGTTGCGCAGGCAACACAGCGCATTCGTGTGGGTTCGGGTGGCATCATGTTGCCCAATCACTCACCCTTAAAGGTGGCCGAGACATTTCGCGTGCTGGAGGCGCTCTACCCCGGACGCATCGATCTCGGCATAGGACGCGCGCCCGGCACCGATCCACGTACTGCTCTGGCCCTGCGCCGCTCGCGAGAGGCGCTTGAAGCCGATGATTTCCCGGAGCAACTGGCCGAACTCCTCGCCTTCGCGGATAAGGGTGCAGGCTTCCCGGAGGGCCATCTCTTCCGTTCGGTGAAGGCCAGCCCCAACGATGTGCCGCTCCCGCCCATCTGGCTGCTCGGTTCCAGTGATTACAGCGCGCAGGCCGCAGCCATCCTGGGGACAGGATTTGCCTTCGCCCATCACATCAATCCTACCTTTGCCGTTTCAGCCATCCATCTCTACCGCGAGCATTTCACTCCTTCGGAGGAGGGGCTTGCGCAGCCGCAGGCCATTCTCGCCACCTCGGTCATCTGTGCTGAGACAGACGCACGAGCAGAGGAACTTGCCGCTTCGATGGCCCTGGCATGGGTGCGTATGCGCAGCGGTCGCTCCGGCCCCTTGCCCAGCCCTGAAGAGGCCAGAAGCTATCGCTACAACAGCATCGAGCAAGAGATCGCCAGTAGCTATCGTACCCGTCAGACAACAGGCAGTCCTCCAGTAGTGCGAGAAAAGCTGCTCAAACTGCTAAAAGAGACCGGTGCCGACGAGTTAATGATCACGTCCATGGTCTACGGCTACGAGAACCGGGCGAAGACCTACGAACTGCTCGCCGAGGTCTTTGATTTGCAATCTGCTTCTGGCATGCCATGAGGAAAGCAGCAGGCATGTCATTCTGAGCGCAGCGAAGAATCTGAAGCTCGCCATTCTGACAAGGTGGTTGCCTTAGATTCTGAGCGCAGCGAAGAATGATATGTGCGTGACGTGTCATATGAATAGTCAGAAGGGATTGTGACCTGCACGATGCAACGCTTTGAAGACCTTACCCGTGCCGGGCAGGTGCGGCGCATGAAACGGCTGGCGGAAAACGCGCTTGCCTCCTACGATCTCAGTGAGACGCGCCTGACGCCATTGATGCATTTCTTTAACACGACGTTTCGCGTCGATACCTGCTCAGGACCTGGAGAGGCGAATCAGAATGGCTCTTCAGAAACGGGAACAGGCAAAGGAGAGCGCTACGTTATTCGTATTCATCGGCCCGGCTCTCAGGATGAAGCGACGATCAGGTCAGAACTGCTCTGGCTGCTGGCGCTGCGGCGTGAGGCCGGACTTGTTGTGCCGGAGCCGGTAGCGACTCGTGATGGTGAGCTTGTCACGTGCGCAGTGGCAGAGGGTGTGCCGGAGGCGAGATCGTGTGTGGTCTTCCGTTGGGTCGATGGTCGTTTTCTCGATGCTCGTCTTGGCCCAGCGCAGATGGAGCGTGTTGGCGCGTTTATGGCGAGGTTGCACCGGCACGCCGAAAGGTTTGTTCCCCCGCAAGACTTCTTCCGCAAGCGCTGGGACTACGAGGGTCTGCGCAATGAAGTGCTGGGTACCGATCTGGCACAGAGTTGGGCGTATTTATCGTCAGAGGGGCGTCATGTCATAGATGCAGTTGGTGAGCGCGTGCAGCACACTATGCAGACTTTAGGCGAAGGGTCGGAAGTATTCGGGCTGATTCACGCCGATTTTTATCAGCGCAATTATCTTTTCTCTAAAGGCGAGGTCCACGCTATTGATTTTGATGGCTGTGGCTGGGGCTATTATCTCTTTGATATCGGCGTTGCATTCTCCACCCTGCTGGCTCGCAGCGACTATGCTGCACTTCGCCAGGCTTTCCTGTATGGCTACCGCCAGGTGAGGCCGCTTTCTATAGAGCACGAAGCCCTGATTGATACCTTCATCGCGGCCCGGCTCATGTGCCACGTGCTCTGGCTCTCCGCCCACGTCAATGAACCATCCTATGGCGCGCGGGCTATGCGACGTATCGAGTATGAGTTGGGGGAGATGAGGGATTTTCCAGGTCAGTAGTTATATTCAGGTGGCTTTTTCGCGCAGCGTCTCCAGATTGCGCATCTCCGGCCAGAGCCAGCCGATGAGCAGCACGACGAGGATAGTGCCGACGCCACCAACCACGACAGCGGGAACCGGGCCGATGAGTTGGGCGACTAGCCCAGACTCAAAGCCGCCTAGCTGGTTGGAGGTACCGATGAAGAGCGAGCTGACCGCGCTCACGCGCCCGCGCATCTCGTCGGGTGTGCGTACCAGCAGCAGGGTCGAGCGAATAACGACGCTGATGTTGTCGAATGCGCCGAGCAGGAAGAGCATGAGCAGTGAGAGCCAGAACCAGCGCGATAGCCCGAAGACGATGGTAGCCAGTCCGAAACCGGCCACGGCGAGGAGCAGGATGCGCCCGGCTCTCTTGAACGGCGGACGATGCGCCAGCGTGAGCGCCATGCCCACGGCACCAATCGAGCTGGCGGCTTGCAGCCAGCCGAGACCGGTCGGCCCGACATGCAGAATGCTCTTCGCGTAAATGGGCAGCAGCGTCGTCGCACCACCGAGCAGAACCGCGAATAAATCCAGCGTGATGGCCGCCAGCATGACCTGCGTTTTTCCCAGGAAACGCAGCCCTTCCAGCAATGAGGAGAGTGATCTACGCCCGAAGGCCGGTACCTGTTGCTTGCGAACTCGCATGGTCAGCAGCAGCAGGACGAAGATGAGGGCCGCCCCCGCGCTAAGTACATAGACGAAGGTTGCTCCATGCAGTATGCCGATCAAAAAGCCGCCTGTGGCCGGGCCGAGCACCGCTGCTAACTGCCCGGCGCTGCTCCTCCACGTTGTCGCATTCTCAAAGGCCGTTTCTGGCACAACCTGCGAGACCAGCGCCATGCTGGCAGGGCTGTTAAAAGAGAGCGCGCAGCCCATGATGAGAAGGCAGCCATAGATCAGCAGCAATGGGCCGCGCTCGTAAGAGAGCAGAGCCAGACCCAGTTCTGACAGCGCTACCAGCAGTTGAGCCGCCAGCACCACGTATCTGCGGTTATAGCGATCGATGATATACCCGGCGGGCAGGAAGAGCGCGATAACGGGGAGTACCTGTGCCAGCCCTACAAAGCCAAGCACCAGCGCCGAACCTGTGCGCTCGTATAGCTCCCAGCCAAGCGCCACGCCGATCATTTGCTGCCCGAACATCGCCAGAAATACGCCGATCAGCAACAGGCGAAAATCCCGCGAATGTAACGCCCCATACGAATCGCGGCTGGCTCCAGCTTCATCAAAAGGCAAAGCAGGTATGACAGTATCATCTCCACTTTGCCCCTCTTCATGTCCCTGTCGAGCGTTCTTTTCCTCTGCACTCATGTCAGCCTGTCCATCTAGTTTTCTTTCTTTTTATCATATCAGATAGCAAGAGGATTCATCAGCATCCAGAGCTGTCTCTGTAAAAACAGCCTCTGGTACCGATGAAATCCTCTCGCATGTCATCCTGAGTGCAGCGAAGGACCTCAGGCAACCTGCTGTCTGATATGTTCACTTAGGTCCTTCGCTGCACTCAGGATGACACGTATGAGTTTGTTCTCAATAGCACACTGATTGTAGAAAATCGTGTTTGGACTAATTGCCGCCAGCCAGGGTGCTCACCTGCTGCAACAGGGCATTACCCTGGTTGATCAGTTGCTGCGCCTGCGTGGCGTCGACGGGCTGGTTGTTGAACTCGGCTCCTTCCAGCACCGAAAGCATCTGGCTTGCCAGGGAGTCGCGCTGCGAGGTGATCGAAGAGAGCTGGCTTTCCAGGTTCAGATAGGTGCTATCTCCGGGGTCATTGCTCTCAATGGCCTTCGTCGATACCTGAAGGCTCTGTAGGCCAAGCTGACCAACAGGGGCATCGATCTCTTTAAAGACCTGGGCCAGTTGTGTCAGAGTCTGCTGTGAATTGACTACTGACGCTGGCAGCGCCGAGGGAGACAGGTCTTCAAAGAGCACGCGCCCCTCGTGGGTATAATCGTCCTTCAGTCCTACCAGTTCCAGAATGGTTGGACGGATATCGGTGTGATCAGACCAGGTGGCGCTGTCCACTCCCTGCACGTTCACGCCCGGTCCCACCATACCCAGCCACGTGGTATTGATGTCCGGCGAGAGATCGCCATGATTCCAGGCGTAGGTAGGTCCCAGGGCCACGCAGGGCGAGCTACAGTTGGCCGCGCCTGTTGCCTGGTAATAATTGGGGTTGCCGAATTCGGTGAAGGTAGGGGTGCGCGCCGGGTCGCCCGTCACCATGTGCAGCAACTTCATCTCTACCGGGTCGGCCATGTAATTGGTGAGCGTATCGGTAGCGTTCGTGATGGGGTTGGTCGCCGTCAGGGCCGCGACAGCGTGTTCAAAAGAGCGAGTCGTGGCAGAGCTTGCCGACGGGTTGCCGTTCAGGTAGAAATTCGGCGCTGAATCGGCATGGACGTTGAAGGGAGTCGTCACGTTCTGCTGCGTCGCCAGCAGCCCGGTGAGGTTGACATCGATCTCCCCAATCTGGCTGTAGGTGCAGGGGGTCGTAACGCCATCGCAATTCGCGGGACTGGGTGCGCCACCTACGAAGTGATCGCCCTCGTCGGCAGTGAAGACGAAGAGGGTATTGCTCTTGTTGATGCCATCACTGGTGAGACGGGTGAAGAATGTGCCAAAGGCAGCATCATACGCCTTGAGCTGAGCGACATAACCGGCCTCTCCGGGACCATAAGCCGTTCCAGCGCTATGGTTATCGTGCGCGTCGGAGATGTAGGCATAGGTGATTGGCACACCGTGCTCCTGCATGGCGGCTACGTAGGAAAGCGAGACGGAGGCCGACATGCTGTCAAAGCCGGGGAAGCCCTGGTTGCCCTTCGAGTCCTGGATAACGTTGCCATCCAGATCGGTCATTGGGCCACCCGGGCTGATTTGCGGCGCTACATACTTGTTGCCGAAGAGTCCCATATAGCCATTGTAGCCGCCCGGCTCGTCCGGCAGCAGATCGGGTTTGCCATTGTTCGTGCTGGAACAGAGGACATCGCCAGACGCGCAGTGAACGGCGATACCGACGAAATCGGCCTGCGCCTTTGCCGTATTGGATTTCGCCTCCTGCTCCTCCGGCGAATTGGCCCCAAAGACTGTGGTAATATCGGTGCCCGTATTCTCCAACGCCGAATTGCCCGAAAGCACCGAACCAAAGTTACAGCCGGCGCGTGTATATGGCACCCATGGCGCGGGAGCATTCTGGCCGTTGGCGGTGAGCATATTGTACGTAGTATCGCCTGGGGAGGCGTTTTTCGTGTCATTCAGGGGGTCGGTCCAGTACGTGAAAGAGTTCGCCATACTGCTCGTACCATTGGAATTGAAATAGCCGTAGGTGTTAGCAATCGGCACCCCGTGCTGATCGCCGTAAACGCCGGTGATAGAGGTCAGCACATCGTCTGCTGTGTGGGCAATCAGGGGAGTATGGTGGTTGCTGAGCAGCACACCGTTGTTTTGGATAAAGTTCAACAGATTCGGCATCTGTTCAAGGTCGGAGGGAACATTGGGATTATCGCGAGTAAAGTGCGTGTTATCGAACTGGATATAAATGACGTGTTGAATGGCACCCTGGGCCGAGTTTAGCTGGCAACTACTTGCCGCGGGGCGTGGATGCTGTGCGAAGCTTACAGTTTGCATACCCATCGTTCCCACGCTCAGCAGCAATAAGAGCAGCGTGGCAACGGTAAAGCGGCTCAGTGGACTCTGCCAGAGCCATCTCATCAAGCTCATTAGACTATTCCTCCTACATGACCAGAATCAGATAATTGTTGACCTCCCTGCACGGGTCAACTGTCCAGAATGAACGCCTACTTGCGCCTCAATTCGGGCAGTGTTTTGCGTCAAATTCACTGCTATCGATTGACAAGAATGGACAGAGTGAAACTCTCCCGGAGATGATATACTTGCTGTAGCGTTTTTTGACTTGCTGAGGTGCTCTTTTTCGTATTCTTGCTCAGTACAGAAACGGAGAACCACAAATTTAAAAGGAGGTTTACATGAATACAGTTGTCAGTACCCGGCAGGGGACAGTGCGCGGTAGTATGAGCGAGGGAGTAGTATCCTTCAAGGGCATTCCCTACGCGGCCCCACCTTTTGGCCCCAATCGTTTTCAACCGCCGCGCCCCGTTGATCCCTGGAGCGGCGTGCGCGACGCACTCGCCTATGGCCCGACAGTACCCAAGCCGCCCTATTTTCCGCCCTTCGATGTGCTTCTTCCTGAGCCAGCTATTCCCGGCGAGGACTGCTTGAACCTCAATATCTGGACTCCCGACCCCGGACAGAGCGGATTTCCGGTGCTAGTCTGGATTCATGGTGGTGCTTTTGCCAATGGCTCAGGGGCAGTTCCCACCTATGATGGCACGCGCTTTGCCCGTGACGGAGTCGTCTGCGTCACCATCAACTACCGCCTTGGCGTTGACGGCTTCCTCGCGCTCGGTGATGGCATCGTCAACCTGGGACTGCTCGATCAGGTTGCGGCCTTGCAGTGGGTGCAGGAAAACATTGCCGCTTTTGGGGGCGATCCTGGCAATGTTACCATCGCCGGTGAATTGGCGGGCGGCATGAGTGTTGGCACCTTGCTGGCAATGCCACGAGCTGAAGGGCTTTTCCGGCGGGCCATTCCTCAGAGCGGGGCCGGTCATCACGCCATCTCGCCTGAAACGGCCAGGCGCGTGGGCGTGTATCTGGCCGAGAAGCTCGGCATCGAGCCGACGCGAGAAGCGTTCGCGGCAATACCTCTCGACACCCTGCTTCAGGCTCAAGTGGCGCTGGGGGCCGATATTTTTATGAAGCCTGACCCGGCTTTCTGGGGTGAGGTGTCGGCCAACCAGATGCCTTTCGAGCCGGTCATCGATGGTGACATCCTTCCCGCTCTTCCCATTCAGAGCATCAGTACGGGTGCTGGCAAGGGGGTCGATGTGCTAATCGGCACGAATACAGAGGAGGAGCGGCTGTTCATGGTTCCCAATGAGGCTATCAACCATGTCACCGAAGAAGCTCTGACTGCCACCATCGCAGCATACGGACTACCCGTTGCAGAGACGCTTGACACCTATCGCTCAGCGCGTCCCAATGCCACGCCCGGCGACCTGTTGGAGGCCATTGTTACCGACTGGTTCTTCCGTATACCCGCCATTCGCCTGGCCGAAGCTCACAGCACGGGTCCCGGAGCAACCTATATGTACGAGTTCGCCTGGCGCTCCCCGCAGTTTGATGGTCGTCTCGGTGCCTGTCATGCCCTTGAAATCGCCTTTGCCTTCGATAATCTTGATACAGAAGGAAACGAGCCTTTGCTGGGAGCTGCTGCCCCGCAACAACTCTCCGATTCCATGCATCGTGCCTGGGTCAACTTTGTCACCAGCGGCAATCCCGGCTGGCCGCAGTATGATCTCACTCACAGAACAACCATGCGCTTCGATACAGCATCTGATGGTGTAAACGACCCCAGATCGGCAGAGCGCAGCCTGTGGGAGGGTCACCGCTAATTTTTGTGAATTTCTCATGGCATAGCATAGCATGTGGGTATAGGATGTAGGACCAGGTGGAGAGTCAAGGAGGCATCAGGACGGAGGCCAGCTCCGCCCCTACTATCCTACGAGGCAAGGCTGCTTCGTCGTTAGTAGGGGCGGAGCTGGCCTCCGTCCTGATCCTCGGTATGCTATCTACGTTGTTCGTGTAGCTGCTTCTCCATGCGCTGCATATCGCGGGCGACGTAGCGCAGGCCGAGGAGGCAGACGAGACCGGCCACGAACAGGAAGGTGGGTGCGGTAACAATCAGCGCCATTGAGAGTGTGATTTTGTCGGCGAGAGTGCCGATAATCGTTGGTGCGGCGGCGTCGCCCAGCAGGTGGGCGAGCAGGAGGGCGAGGCCAACGGCGGTGGCGCGCATATGGGGCGTAATCACATCCTGAATCACGGCGTTGAGGGGGCCGGTGCAGAAATTGAGTGCGATACCGGCCAGAATGAAGACCGCAATGAAGAGTGGGAGTGTGTGCAGGAAAAGCGCAAGCAGGACGAGCGGTGCGCCGATCAGGAAACCGAGCATGGCCACGAATAAGCGGCCTTCAGGATGGTGGCGCTGCACCTCGTCGGCCAGCCAGCCACCGACCAGTGTGCCTACCAGCCCGCTGCTCACCAGCACAGCGCCGGAGATCACTCCTGCTGTTGCGATGCTTAGCTTGAAGGTATTGACAAAGTAGGATGGCAGCCAGAAAGAGGTGCCGCCAATCGTGAAGAAGCTAAAGACTAACCCGGCTACCAGTATCCAGTACGTCGGAATTCTAAGCAAGCGCTTCACCTCTGACCAGAAATTGGCATCGAAGCTGGCATGCACACCAGGAACGTCCTCTTCCTCTAGAGGAACTCCCGCCTCTAGCGTTACCTCTTCTTCGTGGTCGAATGCCCCCCGTGCAGGTTCGGTCAAGCGCCATGCCAGAAATGCCGCGATGAGGCCGGGGATGCCAACAAGATAGAAGGCCCAGCGCCAGCCAAAGGCATCGGCTACCAGACCGCCAAGTGTAAAGCCAATAGCCGCTCCGATAAGCGTTCCTGATGACCAGTAGGAGAGGATGCGCCCACGGCTCGTTTTAGGGAAGAGATCACCGAGCAACGAGAGCGAGGCCGGGCCGTAACCCGCTTCACCGATGCCCAGCACAGCACGTACGCTGAACAACTGGATAAAACTGTGCGTAAAGCCTGCCAGCATCGTCGCCACACTCCAGATGCCGACGCACAACGCCACGATATTTTTGCGTATGCCCCTGTCCGCCCAGATGCCTATCGGCAGCGTTGCCAGCGCGTAGACCAGGAGAAAGGATGAGCCAAGCAGGCCTGACTCGGTATTATTTAACCCCAGCTCGTGCTGAATCTTGGGCAGAATGGCCGGAAGCACGTAGCGGTCCGCGTAATTGAGGATATTGATGATCAAAAGTATGGTGAAAGCAAAACGTGCCTGTCCCCTGCTCTGCCTCGCTGGAGCATGCTTTCTTTGTTTTTCTGCCACTAGCGCCATCTATCTGTACTTTCGTTGTAATCTACTGTAATAAGGGGGAGGCGCACAAATTGTGCCTGTATCTTAAACAGGAAATTTCTATCATTACAAGTATAATGTGTCGCCCTAAAGCTGTCATCAGTCTTTAGGACGAGACTGGAAACGCATAGGTAACTGAATGGTTCTCTCATCCAGTTAGAAAACTCGTCGGTACCTGAAAGGTATACGAGAGCGAATGCAGATAGGTTGTTATGTCTTTTCATTTGAAAAGCTACAATTTCACCAGGGTCAGGCCGAAAATGTCGCCTGAGGCACCGATTTCTTCGAGCGTCCAGTCGGGAATGGGATCGTCTACGGAGATAATCATAAGTGCCGTTTCGTGTCCATATTGCATGGTGCGCGGATGTGGTGTGCGCACGATAGGCCCGACATCCATGTGGCGAATGTTTACGCCTGCTTTGCCCAGCACCGTTCCCACGCGCCCGATCATGCCGGGCTGATCGGGATTGCGACAGAACAGGATATAGCCCTCGGGCACAAATTCAGTCCAGTACCGTCCAACGCAGACTACTCGCGGCTCCCCGTGCATGACCGTTCCACTCAGTACCTCTACGCGCTCATCGCCTGAGCCGGGTTTGCCCGCGAAGGACGAGGCGTGGCCGTTGGCACTCAACAGGCGCAGTGTCACCAGGTTAGCAAATTCGGGTGAGATGGGGCTTTTCTGCTCGACAATCTCTAACCCCCACTGCTTTGCCAGCACCTGCGCATTGATCATATTGACGTGCGCGTCGGAAATCGACTCCAGCAGGCCCTTGATCAGCGCGGCCTGCAGCGGGCGCAGGTCGTAGCTGACAATCTCGCCGCTGCACGTCAACTCGATTTTGTGTAGTGGCCCTGGCTGCAATTGCGTGTAGAGCTTGCCCATCTGCTCCACCAGCCGCATATAGGGCTGAAGCACCTTCAACGTCTCCGGCAGGATCAGCGGCGCGTTGACTGCTGCACGTGGGAAGCCGCCGTTGAGCACCGAGATGATCTGCTCGGCCACATCGGTTGCGACCCCCACCTGCGCCTCCTCGGTCGAGGCTCCCAGGTGCGGCGTGGCAATCACTCGCCCGTCGGCCAGCAGGCGCTGGATCGTCTCATTGTCGCGCACCGGCTCCTGACTGAAGACATCGAGCGCCACTCCTGCTATGCGATTCTCGTTGAGCGCGTTGAGCAAGGCTTCTTCGTCGATCAGCCCGCCACGGGCGCAGTTGATCAGCCGCGCTGTTGGCTTGAGCAGG
Organism: uncultured Chloroflexia bacterium; assembly: GCA_963736995.1. Classification (GTDB taxonomy): domain Bacteria; phylum Chloroflexota; class Ktedonobacteria; order Ktedonobacterales; family Ktedonobacteraceae; genus CADDYT01. The sequence continues at coordinate 42,100 of CAVTRB010000001.1, read as the reverse complement.
CTCAATTCATGCGCACCAATGAGGCCGCGAGTGCCATGCGGGCCGGTGGTGAGGGAGGTGTGCAGGGTGACAAAATCGGCCTGTCGCAGCACCTCTTCCATTTCCAGTATGGTCACATTGAGCTTGCGCGCCTGCTCCGGCGAAACATAGGGGTCGTAGGCAATGACCTGCATCTCCATGCCCTGAGCGCGACGGGCTACCTCACTGCCAACTTTACCCAGTCCGATCACGCCGAGCACCTTGTTGCGCACCTCCACACCCAGGAATTTGCTCTTTTCCCACTTGCCCGCCTTCATGCTGCTGGTGGCAGCCGGAATATGCCGCGCCAGGGACAGCAGCATGGCGATGGTGTGCTCGGCTGCCGCGATGATATTGCCCGTGGGTGAGTTCACCACCATGATGCCCTGCCGGGTAGCAGCCTGCGTATCGATGTTGTCGACGCCGACGCCTGCCCGTCCCACGATCTTCAATTTGGTGGCCTCCATTAGAATATCGGCTGTGACCTGTGTTTCGCTGCGCACGATCAGCGCGTGATAGTCCCCGATAATGGCCTTCAACTGCTCCGGCGATAGGCCGGGCCGCTGGTCGATCTGCGCCTGTGGCAGTTGGGCGCGCAGCAGATCGATACCCTCCTGCGCGATGCGGTCGGTAATCAGTATGCGTACAGGTTCTTCAACCACTTCACGTTGCTCCTCATCCATACCTGTTCTTCTCCCTATCCCTGAAAACCGGCCTCGTGCAGGCGCATTTCCAGCTTATCCATCGCCTCCACCAGGTCGGCCTCCTCGAAGAAGCCCATGTGGCCCACGCGCAGCATCTTGCCTTCCAATTGCTGCTGCCCGCCCCCGAAAACGACGTGATCTTTTTCGCGCAGCGTCTTCAATAGCGCCTTCACATTGATGTCCTCGGGAAGCATAATGGCCGTCACCGTATTTGAGGCATACTCATGGTCGGCGAGCAGTTGCAGGCCCATCTCCTTCGCTCGCCAGCGCACGTAGCTGCCGGTGCGATGGTGGCGTGCAAAAATGGCCTCGCGCCCCTCCTCCAGCATCTTCTCCAGCGCGAGATCGAGCGCGTAGAAGATCGAAACGGGTGGCGTGCTCGGGTGCTGCCATTTTTCAAGGTTCTTGCGCGTATTCTCCCAGTCGAAGTAGAAACGGGGCAGCTTCGCCGTCTTGTTGGCCTCCCAGGCACGTGGGCTGGCGGCCAGCATCATCAATCCCGGCGGTGTCATCCAGCCTTTTTGTGACCCGGTGAAGACAACATCGATATCCCAGGCATCCATCTCCAGCGGAACGCAGCCCAGCGAACTGACGGCATCCACTGCGACCAGCGTATCAGGAGTGACGCTGCGAATGACTTTTGTCAGCGTCTCAACGTCATTGGTGACGCCGGTCGAGGTCTCGTTGTGCGTCATCAGCACGCCGCGATACGGCGCTGCCGCCTTCAATTGCTCTTCGACGACGTTGGGGTCTGCCGCCTGTCCCCAGGGAAATTCGATGCGTGTCACATGCAGACCGTAGGCTTCGGAGATTTTCGCCAGCCGGTTGCCAAAGTTGCCAATGGTGATGACAACGACCGAATCGCCCGGAGAGAAGAGGTTGACAATCGCAGATTCTTGCCCACCCGTGCCGGAAGAAGCGTAGGTCAGGACCGGTGAGTCGGTCTGGAAGAAGTATTGCAAACGCAGGGTGACGCGCTTCAGGATAGGGGCAAATTCTGGCCCGCGATGATTAATCATCGGCTGTGCCTGCGCGTTTAAGACATCCTGCGGGACAACTGTCGGTCCAGGAATGCGTAGATTCTGAGCGGGAATAGGGGCGCGAGGCTCTACCTCTGGAACCGGTATGATTTTTTTCTCTTGAATGGTCATAAGACTCTCCATGTTCATGTGTACTAAATACGTGCGAAAAAGGCCCCATTGCAAGATGATGCGGCGGAATAACGCCCGTGTTACCCGCCGCACTGCTCGATAACATTGTAATTTCCAGTATAGCATAGGACTGCTGGATGTCAAACTGACGAAATTCAGCCTTTTTGCCCTTGATTTCTCCATTTTTCTATGGTAAGCTTGTTGCGAAATAACATTTAATGGAGGTGCAATATATGATAGCGACGGTCATTCCCTGTGTCTTCACCCGGAGTGGTCATCCTCGCTAAGCATTCCCTGGTTTGCAACTCATATTGAGAGAATCATTGCGTTCGTTCGCGCTGCTTTGCTAAACAGTGCGTGATTGTGTGCGAACCATTGTTCCTCTGCCTTCATCGCGGGCATTCTCACTGGATAGCTCGTGGTGCCTCCTATGATGTTCAGCCTGCGGCATGCTCCAGCCAGCGAGGTTGACAGGTATCACCCCTGAAGATACAATTCCCACTTTTCTCACAGCGATGCGTGTGATGCCGCGTCCTTTTCCTATTGTGCTGTCTGAAGGCGCTTTAGCCCTGCTTTCAGTGCGTTTCCGGGCATCGTCACGCCTCTGCTCCCTATCGTACCTGGATTCTATTCTACCCATGCGCCGGATCAGACTGGCGAAAGAAGGGAGGTGGCCTATGAGGGTCAAAGTCAGAACACAGGCTGAAAACCAGAACGGAAGACGTATCCATTGCTACAATTCGCACACCAATAAGGAGCATCTGCTTTGAAGCGAACTTTTGAAGATACCTACGAAGAAGACGACTCGGAAGAGTTTGAAACCGTTACCTTTGTTAAAATGAAGCCCGATGCCCGCGAACGCTACCTTTTACGCAAAGCGAGCCATGTCAAACCAACGAAAAAAGCGAGCTATGAGGGCAGTTCGCAGGTGCAGCGCTGGCTGAAGCAGCAGTCATACGACTACGAGCCGGAGACCGCACAACCGCGGGCACCGTCATTTCAACCATCGTTTCTGGCTGGCAGACGCGACGCGCCCTGGATACTCTCGTCGCTTACACCACTGTACGACCAGAAACTTATCACGGATATCGTCCATGAAGTCAGTAGTGGCAAGGAAGCGACGGTGTTCTGCTGCGAGGCTCATCCCGCTACCGGACAGAAGCTTCTGGCGGCAAAGATCTATCGCCCGCGTATGTTCCGCGCCCTGCGTAACGATGCCATCTACCGGTATAGCCGGGTGCAGCGTGATGAACAGGGTCAGGCCGAACATGGCAACAGCCGCCGGGGTAGTGCCGCCACGCGCAAGACAGAAAAGGGACGTGCCGCCCAGGTCGCATCCTGGATCGAGTATGAGTACCTGACGCAGCGCATCATGTTCGAGTATGGTGGGGATGTTCCGCGCCCATTTGCGCATGTTGGCAATACCATCCTGATGGAGTACCTCGGCGCAAGGGATCAGGCTGCTCCTCGGCTGAGCGACGTGGTTCTTGAAGCGGAGGAGGCGCAGCCGCTCTTCGACTGCATTCTCCACAACATCGAGCTGGCTCTGGTTCGTGGGCGCATCCACGCTGATCTCTCGGCGCATAACATCCTGTATTGGGAAGGGAAAGTCAGCTTGATCGACTTCGCCCAGGCTGTCGACCCCTACCACAATTCGGATGTGTTCTCCCTGCTGTCACGCGATGTCGAGCGCACCTGCCAGTACTTTGCCCGCTACGGTGTGGAAAGTGACGCGCAGGCTCTCGCCCGCGACATGTGGACGCGCCACATGGGACCCATCCCGGAACTGTTGTAACTTTCTGAGATGAGCAGAGTGGGAAGCTAGCATCTTTGCTAGCTTCCCACTCTACCATAAGGTTTTCTCGTTTCACACCATAGCACGAAAATCAAAAGCTATCGAGGTATGAGCTACTACCGCGTCGTGTGTCCAAAGTACATGAGTTCCCACAAGGCCTCGTCGCGCTGTGTCTCAACAAGCTGATCTGCCTGGTAGTGCTCAAGTGAAAGTTCACCCGTAAAGCGCAAATACGCGCCGTCGACATGCAACAGCCGCGCTAGCAGAGCTTTGATCCCATGAAGCTCATCAATAAACTTATAGTGCAGAGTATCTTTCTCGTGAGTGAATGTGAGTACATAGCGGTCAGGCCCGTCGATATACTCGTAGATCACCTGATGGGCAACCGGCTTGCCAGTGTCAGGCTCAATAGCAACGTCACGCGTGCTAAAACGCACCTTCGTCGCGTCGTCGGCGATCACCTTCCCGTCCCTGGCGAGCATGAAGACGGGGAAGGTCTTGCTTCCATAGCGCCGCTCAGCGGTGATATATGATGCGATCAACGAGTAATCCGCTATCTTGCCTCGCGCCCAATACCAGTCGTGCATGAGCTTGAGCATCGAGATATTTCCCCAGTTATGATCGTGATAGCCGATGCCAGTGTAATATTGTGGATTTGTACCATCGACTGCAATAGTGACTTGCGCATCCCCCTGTGGTACAGCAGGCAACCAGGCAAAGTAGTATTCTTCTCGCTCACCGAAGAAGAGGCAGCCAGTTTCGGGACGCCAGGCCGGAGTGGTGCCAGTAACGGAGGCATCCACCATCATTTCCTCGCTCTCAACGTGAATGGAGTAGGTGTGCAAGTCTCCTTTGAAGGTGTTCGAACCCATCGCCACATCGCAGGTATCTTTGGAGGCGGTGAAATGGTGTGGATCGATGTGAAGATGCTTGACGATGCTCGTCCCGTCAGCTCGTTCGAGATTAAGATCGATCCAGGGATCGAGTGTCTTCCCAACATCAATGATGGGCTTGGTGCGAAAGGTAATCGCCAGCTTGGAGCCATCGTTGAGATAGGCGTCAAAATACCACCACTCGTATGTGCCTTTGCCGCCATCAGTCCTCATCCCATCTTCCCAGAGTTCGATATGCTCCTTGCTCACGCCTAAACGACGATACTGTTCATCGGTTGCGCCTAGCGTCGCTGGTAAACTTGTCATGCTGATCCTCCTGACAGGCAACTACGCCGTCTTGTTCCGTGTTTCCATCCAGAGATAGAGGAGGGGACTTACAATCAACAGGAAGAGGATGCTCGCGAGGAAAATCCACGTGAGAGGATTTGCCTGATGGAAGTTGCTCCACGAGAAGATCATCGCCAGAGCAATGGCAGCAATTCCGATCATCTGGCTCTGGAGTGCGATGCGTATGGCACTCCAGCGAGCATCAAGGGCAATGGCAAGTTCACCGACTCCCGTGAGAGCAAATAACGCTCCCATGACTCGAGCGGTCAGTGGGGTCAACTGCCAGGGCCAGATACTGATCATGAAAGCAGGCTGCAAGAAGAGAATTATGCTGGTGAGCAAGGTCAAGCCACCTACAACGCCAATTACCAGGCGTACAAGGCGTGGCACAGGCGATCGTGAGCTATGGGTCCGGGGTCCGTGGCTCGATTGCGCAGCCAGAGCAGGAAAACAAGGAACGGAGTCGTGAAGTACAGTCCTACCCAGACAAAGAAGGAAATAGACCCCTGGTGGAAGCGGTTCCAATGCAGGATCGTCGCAATTCCCATCAATGTGGCAAAGGTGGTGACAGGAAGAAACCCAACCTGAACCCAATGCCAGCGTGCATTGGCAGCGGCCCGTACAAAGAAATAGGCTCCGCCAAGATAGGCTGCACCCAGCATCATGGCACTCATGCGTGGCTGGATGCCCCAGGCGAATAACTCCTGTGTGTGATCAGGGTACAGGTAGAGGATCGTAAATGCGGCCACTAAAAAAGGGACAATGATTGCCGAGACCCATCGTGTTTCTGGGAGGATGCGATCGGTGCGCACCCGAGTTTTTCGAACAGGTTCTACGTTTCCGATGCTTTCCATGGTAACCGCTCCTTTTGTGACTGAGCAGGGGCATTGCACATCTATGCCATATATGATCTATGGTCGTACCTGCCTATCTTTTTTTTGCAATCAAGGAAACCGCATGCTACGGGAATGGTTCCCTGACTGACACTCTCATTCTAGCCGAAAAGCATGCGCAAAGCATCGGGGTAAATACTGAGATGTTGCATCTGGCACACGGAGTATTTTTATGAAATACCCGCTTCTCAGCGCAGCCAGATATGTAAGTATGCATCAGGAAGCGAAAGCTCAAGAAACCTTGCTCCAGGTTCTTGCCCGCAATCCTTCTCTTGTTGAATTCTGTGAGCAGGACCCTGATATCAGTTCACTTTTGACAGAGTAATTGCCTCTCGTTGTACATTAAAGAACCGACAAGAGGAATACGGGGATCTGCTTCGAGATTTTCTCTTTTAGCAAGATAGGAGAGCGAGGGTACTTCGCTCTCCTATCTTGCTGTCACCACAGGCAACAACGATTTTACATTGCTCTGCCTAGCAGTTGCACACGGTCAGTGTATGAGCGTCATCATTGCCCACCGCCCAGAACTGGCTGGTTCCAGGAACATGTGCTGTTGCAATCAGGAAGTTCTCCTGTCCTGGATTCGGACTGGATACGACACTCCAGGTAGAGCCGTTGTAGTACTCGATCACGCTATTGATGGTAGCAGTACCGGTGAAGGAGTATCCCACGGCATAAATGCTACTTGCGGATGCCTCGGCAATCGAGGTAAGCCCGGTGAGCGTACCAGGACTCGGACTCTGTACAATACTCCACGTGCTGCCATCGAAGTGTTCGATCAACGCTTGCCCCTGGCTATCAAATGTGAAGGAGTTACCGACGGCATAGACATTGTTTGCGGAAACGGCGGCTACTCCACTGAGGTAATCATGGGTTGTGCCGACATTGGGACTCGCAATGATGCTCCATTTGCTGCCATTGTAGTGCTCGATCAATGTCTGGTTAGTATTGGTGCTGGTTGAGTAGTAGCCGACGGCGTAGATGTCGCTGGCTGAGACGGCAGAGACCGCGCTCAACTCGTTGTAGGAGCTGGAGCCAGTTTGATGATTCGGGCTGAGAACGACCTTCCAGCTAGAGCCGTCAAAGTGCTCGATGAGCGTTTTTGTCGGGCCACCATCATCACCGACCGCCCAGATGTTGTTGGCCGAGATGACCGTGATGCTTTGCAGAACGCCTATGCCGGGATTTGACACTACGCTCCACGTGCTGCCATTATAGTGCTCGATCAACGTGCTCAAGCCTCCAACTGAACCCACGGCATAGATGTTGTTGGCCGAGACCGCGGCAATGGCCCGCAGGTAGTTGCCATTGGGACCTTTTCCAGGATTGGGAGTTGGTATCGTGATCCAGCTAGAGCCATTAAAGTGTTCAACCAGCGTCGAATCAACCTGCGTTTTGCCTGGGCCACTCAGGTAGTCTCCAGCGGCCCAGATGTTGTTTGAAGCGAGGGAAGCCACTCCTCGCAGGTAATCTCCGTTGGTCGAAGGATTGGCGCTGGGAACAACGCGCCACGTGCTTGCAGCGATGGTGCCGGGAATGGAACTCTGCTCGTCAGTGTAGTGTGCTGCGGGAGCGGCATATGCTACACCTGTTAATGCCGGGAGCGAGAGCATAGCGATAAACAGAAGAACAATACGCCAGATGCTTTTCATGTCTTTTCTTTCTGCCGCTTGAAGCAGGGGCGGCAAACCTGAGACAAAAGAATTTTTCCATACGTTTTCAATCAATTGAGAAGAGGATGCAGACCTCTGTAAGAAGCATACTCGAAGAGACAGAAAAGCACATCGACAGAATCGTCTATTTCATCACCTGTTTAGCAAACGAATAAGTTCTCCGGTATGTTATACTATTGGGGAACTTATCAAAATAGTAAGTACGCTTTGTCTTCCCATCTCCCTGTCTGGCAGGAGGTTGCACGTGTGGAACGGGCGTTGTGGAACTTCTGGATTCATGTTGATAAGGGGTAGCGACTATGGCGCGGACAACTCCTCTCATTCAGGGCAACACGCTGGTCTATGCACAGGATGATCAGGAGGAGGCAATCCTTGTAGGCACTCCCACCTGGTATGCCTGGCTCGTCACAACCACGACCTTTGCTTATAGCAGCCCCTCCGGCACCTTTACTGCTCGTAAAGAGCAGGTTGGCAACAGGCGGGGAGGAAGGTACTGGAAAGCATATCGCAAACGCAAGGGCATCCTGTATCATGCCTACCTGGGCAAATCGGAGGAATTGACGCCTGCGCGCTTAGAGAGCGTGGCAGCCATGCTTGTCAATCAGTTCACCAGTGATGATCGACAAAACACGTACCAATCTGAAATGAAGGTTTCGGCAGTTATTCGTTCCAGAAAACAGAACCAACGTTTGCTTGAAACTTCGCCCATCAAGGCAGAATCTTTTCCTGCGCAGAACACTCTCCTACTTTCCCACCTGCCGTTACCACTTACACCTTTAATAGGGCGCGAGCAAGAGGTACAGCTGGTTTGTACCCTGTTACGTCGTCCTGATATGCGCTTGCTGACCCTCACTGGCTCCGGTGGTGTCGGTAAAACACGCCTCGCTTTACAGGTTGCTCAGGAAATGATGCGTGACTTCATAGCGGGTATCTGCTTCGTTCCCCTTGCCCCCCTCAACGACCCCTTACTCTTTCTTTCTGCCCTTAGTTCAGCGCTTGGCCTTCCAGAGGTTCCAGACCGTCCGCTACGTGAGCATCTGCAGAACTACCTCCGAGATAAGCATCTCCTGCTGATACTCGACAACTATGAACACCTGCTCGCCGCTGTACCATATCTGGCCGAACTCCTGGAAAGTTGCCCGGCGCTCAAAGCCCTGGTCACAAGTCGTTCTCGCCTGCGTGTCTACGGGGAGCAGGTATGGCCGGTGCCACCTCTTGCCTTGCCAGAACCAGAGCAGTACGTGGATTTTGCCGTACTTGCACAATCATCCGCGGTGGCGCTTTTTGTACAGCGCGCTCAGGCCATCCAACCCGATTTTATCCTCAAATCAGACAACGCTGCATTGGTCGCTGAAATCTGTGCGCGTCTGGATGGATTGCCATTAGCGATTGAACTGGCGGCTGCACACATCAGGTTGTTGCCACCTCGAGCCTTACTGGCGCGACTCTCACAGCAGGGGCAGACCTTGAGTCCAGAGGTGGACAATCTGCCGGAGCGTCAGCAAACATTGCGCAACACATTCGAATGGAGCTATGGATTGTTGAAAGATCGCGAACAACGATTGTTCCGGCGGCTGGCCATCTCTGTCAGTACCTGGACTCTGCAAGCCATAGAGGCCGTATGCTATCAGCAGCAAGAAGAGGTTGCCTCTGCCTTTGATGAAGTGACTGCACTGCTTGATAAGAGCTTACTGCAACGAATTGAACAGGAGGAGCAGGGGAAGGAACCACGCCTGTATATGTTGATGACGGTGCGCGAGTTCGGATTGGAGCGCCTGGAGAGGGCCGGGGAGAGCTATTCCACCAGCAATGCGTATGCAACCTACTACCTGCTGCTGGCCGAGAAAGCCGAGCCTTTCCTGATGGGAAGCGAGCAAGTCAGCTGGCTGGCCATACTGGACCGGGAGCATGATAACCTGCGAGCAGCCCTCAGCTGGTTTTTAGAACGCGCTCAGGTGGAGGGGGTAGAGCAGGCTGAGAAAGCCTTGCGGTTGTGTGCAGCGCTGTATCGCTACTGGTGGACTCGTGGATATCTCCAGGAGGGAGCGGCTTTTCTGGCGCGGGCGCTGCTGGTTCGCGAGGGTGTCGCTCCGCACGTGGTGGTCCGGGCGCTCTACGCTGCGGCCATGTCTGCCTTCATCCTGGAGGGGGTAGAGCGGTCAGAGGCGCTGTGCAAGGAGAGCTTGATGCTCTCGCGGGAGATAGGGGAGACAACAGGTACAGCAAATGCGCTCTTCCTCCTGGGGCGTCTGGCCCGCAACAGGTGCCAGTATACTGTTGCCCGCACCCACCTGGAAGAAGCTGTCGCGCTTTTCAAGGTTGTAAACAATCCCCGGCAAAGCAGCCTCTGCCTCGCAGAATTGGCCCTGGTACTGGTCCCGCGGGAGGAGTATAGCCAGGCATACCTGCTGCTGGAGGAGAGCCTCGTACTGGCTAGAGCGAGCGGGGATGAGAGTCTTGAGGCCTGGGCGCTCTACCAGCTAGCCCTGACGCTCTTTCTCTCAGAAGCTGACTTTACTAAAGCGCGCATGCTGGCTGAGGAGAGCCGGACACACTATGCGTCGCTGAAGGATTCCTGGCACGTTGCCTACTGCCTCAACCTGCTGGGAGAAATGCACCTGGCAGAGGGTGAGACTGATCAGGCCCGCAAGCTGTTTGAACAGAGCCTGGCAACTTTCAAAGAAATTGGATCCCGGGTGGACATAGCCGAATTTCAGATCAGCCTGGCGCGAACACTTGTCGTGTTAGATGACCTGACGGCTGCTCGCGCCATCTATCAGGAAAGCCTATCCACCTTGATCGAGATCGATGACAAGGAGCCAATTCCCGCCTGTCTGGAAGGTCTGGGGAGCGTGATGGCCAGACAGGGTGCGCTTCAGCAGGCAGCGCGACTGTGGGGAAGAGCGGAGGCGCTGCGCAAGGACATTGGCGCTGCCATTCCACCTGTCTACCGTCCCACATATGGGCGTTCTGTGGCTGCCGTACGCGCCCAACTTGGTGAAAAAGCCTTCACGGAAGCCTGGGCCGAGGGAGAGTCGATGACATTGGAGCAAGTACTGGCTCTACCTGAACTGATAACTCAACCCGAACCTGATCCGGTAGTACCGCTATCATCCGCATCCAAACCATTGACTCCATCTTCTGCCGACCTGACCACTCGCGAGGTGGAGGTGCTGCGGCTGGTCGCCCAGGGTTTGACCGATGCCCAGATCGCAGAGCGGCTCGTTGTCAGCCCTCATACCGTCCACGCACACCTCAGTTCCATCTACAGTAAGCTAAACATCTCCTCACGCAGCGCCGCAACGCGCTTTACCTTTGAACACTCTCTCATCTGAAATACTTGTTCAAGTGTAGTATACTGAAAAATGGTTGAGCAATTAACTGATACGAAAGGAGGCGCACTTTGGAACAGTCCCTACTCAAGCCAGTGCTGCTCGACCTACTCGATTTCGCACAGTCGAGACAACAAATGTTGCTGGCGGAACTGAATGATAGCGAACGAGAAGTTCCTGGCACAATGGATCTCTGGGCAGCGCGAGATCATGTGGCCCATATTACCTTCTGGAAGCGCCATCTCTCGCTTACGCTTGCTGCTCTGGTACGTTCCGAGAAACCGCCGTTCAAGGGCAATGTTGAAATGCTCAACCCGCAAGTGTTCGAGGAGCAGCGAAATCGCCCCCTTTCAGATATTTTGCTTGAGGCTGAGCAGGTGCATGCTGGCCTCATCTCCCATCTCCAACATTTTACCGATGACGACCTGGCTCGTGATCTCCAGCTTGCTCATGAAGAGGAGAATGGTGCAATTGCAGAGAATCAACCGTTATGGAGTTTCATACTGAGTCAGGGCTTCTGGCATCCGCTTGAGCATTTCACGCAATTTTATCTTGATCATGACAATGTGCAGCATGCAACGTGCATTCAGCAGGCGTGGGCCGAAAGGGTGGCGTTGCCTTCTGTGTCACATATCATACAGAGCATAGGTCTTTATACGCTGGCGCTCTTTTACGCTACTACAAAGCAGGAAGCTCACTCCCAGGAGGCTTTGCGTCAGGCTCTCACACTCAATCCTGACCCCATCACAGAAAGTATTGTCCTCTACCATCTTGTGCGCTTTTACGCAAGCTCACATCAGGAAGCGAAAGCTCAAGAAACCTTACGCCGGGTTCTCACGCTCAATCCCGCTCTAATCGAATTTTGCGAGCAGGACCCGGATATTAGGCCTCTTTTAAAAACATAGGTGGTTACCTTAGATCCTTCGCTACGCTCAGGATGACATGCGAGAGGGCCTCTTTCAGAGCTAATTGTTAGCTGCTTCACTTCACCGCTATGTGCTCACTCACGGTACTTTTCTCATGCCAGCAGTATACTTAACAGTAAAGATAAGCTATACTATGGCGAAAGACTCAACAACTATGTGGTGTGTGCTTGCTAATCAGGACCATTGATGATTTTTAACAAACAAGTTCGATAATGAGGGGTTGCCGCGTCCTGTAGGGACAGGGGGTGTGGTGGAACGGATGCGGGGGCCTTGTGCCTGTCCCGTTGTTTAGCAGGCCTGCGGCAGCCAGGGGGACAAGCACAAGGTCCCCACCCCACATCTCATCCGCCCCTTGTCCCTACAGCATCCCCTTCCCAACCCAGGTTGTTAAAAATCATGAATGGTCTCAATCAGGAGGAAGTAGTGAAGCAAAAAGATCGCACTATGCTCTGGAAAGTAATACAGGCCCTCTCCGGGCTTATGGTCATCGGATTAATGGTAAGTGCTTGTTCGCTGCCCGGAAGTTCTTCTGGCAGCACTTCCAGTACCTCAACTTCAACCGCAACCTCATCGTCCTCGTCCCAATCTTCGTCAGCCGTGACGCCGATGCCAACGCATCCGGTGGCAGGCACACCGCCTGTCTCTGGCACGCCAACGGGTAAGCCGGTGCCAGCCAACGAGGTGAAGCCGCTCGTCTTCAACCTGGCGTATAACGATGCGGCGCTGGATCGCGACGTTGTGCAGATGTATACCCCTGGCTCCCCAACATTTCATCAGTTCCTGATACCGCAACAGATTGTCCAGCGCTACGCCCCGTCCGCTGGACAGGTACAGCAGGTGACGAACTGGTTGACGCAGAATGGCTATACCGTTCTCTCGACCGACCCACTGCATTCGGCAATCAAGGTGCAAGCAACGGTTGCCAACATTGAGAAATCCCTGCACATTACGTTTACCTATCATACCCTTCTGGGACGCGAATTTTTCATACAGAGCGGCAACCCGACGCTCCCTGCCAACATTAACGGCCTTGTGCAGTCCATTGTTGGCCTGGATAACATTGCCGCGCCTGTGATTCCACCGCCTTTTAGCATCAGCAAGCAGGCTGGGATGCTGGGGGCCTCCTGCTCTGGTTATGGCGCGCAGCAGACGCTTACCCGCGATAAACTGGCCGCTGCCTATCAGATCAACCAGCTCTACCAGCAGAGCTATCAGGGTCAGGGCATGACAATTGGCGTGGCGGAGTTTGATGAACCCTATAATCCCGTCGACATTGCCAGCTATGCCGCCTGTGTTGGTCTGCCCGCGCCCAATATCCAGAATGTCGATGTCGATGGCCAGCTTCCCGCTGGCTCTGGCGAAGGCGAGGCGGCGCTGGATCTCGAATTGATTTCCGGTCTCGCCCCGAAGGCGCAGATTCTGGATTATCAGGCCGACCTGCAAGACACAAACACCTCCTTTGCCCAGGGCCTTGTCGATGTCTTCAACCGCGTCGCCGTCGATCACAAAGTACAGGTATTGAGCGTGAGCTATGGTAGCTCAGAGAGCAGTTTCACCAGCAGCGAGTTGCAGGCCGTCAACAACAGCCTGCGTACTCTGGCTGCCGAGGGCATTTCTGTGCTCATCAGTAGCGGCGATTGTGGTGCGTTCTCGCAGCGCCAGCACAATTTTGCTACAGCTTCCTTTCCTGCTAGCGCTCCCTATGCCATTGCTGTTGGTGGCACCTACCTGCAAGTGAACAACAACGTGCGCAGCAGCGAGGTGGCCTGGGGAGGTGATGACAGGGCGCTAATTTGCCAGAACGAATGGGGCAGCGGTGGCGGCGTGAGCGAAAATGCCAATTTCACCCGCCCCTCCTGGCAGGTTGGCTCCGGCACGACGACGCAATACAGCGGCTTACAGGCCTTCCCGCCCGTAACAATTGCCGGTACCTTGCCCCCGCAACCGGTTGTCGCGCCCAACGGCCTGCGTCAGGTTCCCGATGTGGCGGCGGCGGCCTATCCCAATATTGCCATCTACTATAAAGGGGCATGGCTGGCTTCCGGTGGCACCTCGGCGGCGGCTCCCATCTGGGCGGCTGGTGTCCTGCTCCTCGACCAGGGCTTGACGCAGCATAATAAACCTCTGTTCGGCGGCGTGCCAGAAATCTATACCCTGGCGAACCATCCCAACGGCCATCACCCCTTCAACGACATCACGAGTGGCAATAACCTGTTCTACACGGCCACTCCCGGCTGGGACTACGTCACGGGCTGGGGTTCGCCCAACTTCAACAACATCTTACAAGTTGAATTGGGTACGTAGTTGGAATGTATAGGGCGACGGTAATGTATTGGTGAGATCAGGAAACAACCTGACCGGGTGATCCGTAGGGGCGAGGGTGGTTTGGCGGTTGCAGGGAGGGCCTTTATGGTCGCCCGTTTCCTGGATCATCTGTCAACTATTGGACGACAGCGGGCGACCATAAAGGCCCTCCCTACCCATCCGCACCACCCTCGCCCCTACTGACTCTCCCTGACTTCCGTTGGAGCTTATGAGAGCCGATCAATTGCTGCCCTACGTTATTGTGCGGTTGCACACGTCAGCTCGCTGCACATGTCCTCGTAGACGTTGTAGACCTGGTCGGCAATGCTGGGCCAGCCGAGGTGCAGGACGGAGGGACGGGTGGCATGGCGCATGCGCTCTAAGGTGGCGGGCTGCTGCAAGAGCGTGTCGAGCCGCTCGGCGAAGAAGCCGGGACAGCGTGGCACGAGGTAGCCAGTTTCACCGTTTCGCACCACTGTCATCAAGCCACCTGCACGGGTAGCTACAACCGGGGTACCGCAGGCCAGCGATTCCACGGCGGCCAGGCCAAAGCTCTCGTGGTAGGAAGGCACTACCGTCACATCGGCGGCGCTGTAGAGCGTGGGTAGTTCCTGTTGTGGCCGCGCTCCCAGAAAATGCACGCGCTGGCTGATCTTGAGGCTGACTGCCAGCTTGCGCAGATTGTGTAGTTCCTGGTCGCCCGTCAGCCTGCCGCCGACAATGACCACCTGTGCCTGCTCCTCCATCAGAGCCGCCGCTTGCAGCAGCATATCCGGTCCCTTAAAGGGGTCGAGCCGTCCCACGAACAGCAGTACCGGTTGATCGGCTCGCAGGCCCAGCGCTTCCCGTGCCTGTTGCTGGTTCTGGGGCGTGAAGAGTGTGAGGTCAACGCCGCAGGGGATAACGGCAACCTGACCGGGCGTGGCTCCGCAGTAGCGAAGAATCTGCTTGCGCTCATCCTGCGTGGCGGCGATGATGCGATCAACGTGCTGTACCAGCCGCTGCTCCATCTCCAATCGCAAAGGAGACTCCAGCTCATCAGGGTTGGCGAGTTGTTTCAGGCGCGCAAGGGTATGGAACATGATAACGTGCGGGATATCCCAGCGCTGCGCAAGTTGCATGCCCGCGACGCCAGAAAGCCAGTAATGGCTATGCACGAGGTCGTACTGCAAGCTCTCGCTGCGCCGGAAGGCCTCGACCTGATGCACAAAGGCAGGGATGTGCTGGTAGAGATCATTTTTGGAAATGGTGTTGAGAGGACCGGCCTGAATATGAATAACCCGTACATTGGGGCCGATATGTACAATTTGTGGTGTTTGTGGATGCGTCCAACGAGTAAAGATATCGACGGTGATGTTGCGCTGCCCCAGCTCGCGTGCCAGTTCGCGCATATATACGTTCATGCCGCCCGCGTCTCGTGTGCGCCCGGCAGAATTGAGCGGGGACGTATGGACGCTGAGCATGGCTACTGCATACGTCATGAAGTTATACTTCCTTTCTTCAATTGTTTCTAACGCTCATTGCAGATACGCGGCCAGCGTCCTTCGCTTGCTGCATGCATCTGTGAATGAAGTGCCAACATCTGGAACCTCCTTTTCTCTGGCAACGAATAGAACCTCAAAAGAGTTTCTCTTCTTACTTACAAGAACACAGCAACACACTTTTTCTATTTCCAATTGCTCCTATGGCTTCGTTTTCTTTTCGCGTTTGCGCAGTTCGCTGATGGCATCATACATATCCTGCATATCGGCACCACGCCCGGCGTTCTCCTGAGCCAGCTCTTTCAGGCAGTCAATGCGCCGCTTGAGCGCAGCATTAAAATCGTTGCAGGGTATGCCAGCCCACTGCGCCAGATCGTCAAGAATGGGCTGATCCGCGTGCTCAAAGGTATCGTCAAAGCTGTTCCAGAGGGAGAGCGGCATTGGTGTGATCGCATCAGGCTTTTTGGATTCGCCTTCGGCTCAAAGAAGTGGGTGGTAAACCAGCGGCGGCGTGCCGGATACACGCGGCCCACCAGTCCCATGTTGATGACCAGTCCCAGGCGGCGCACATCCTCAGTCGTCAGTCGGAGATCGCGGTGGTACATCTCGACAACATCATCCATGGTATCGGCGTGGACGCTGGTGGCGATGTGGTAGCCCTGCGCGGGCAGCGTCAGGTAGCGTTTGGCTACTCTGCCCCACATATAGATGCGCAGGTGGTCGCTGACCTCGTTGCAGAGGGCGTAGGTCTCCTGGGGCTTGATATCGGGTAGGCGCGTAAAGGCGAAATCCTCGTACATGCCGGACATGTAGGCCAGGGCAGTGCCTTCGGGCAGAAATTGCAGCAGTGCGTTCAATGTTGTCGTCTTGCCCACGCCCGGCTGTGGGTCGGTCGGGCCAGCGACGGTCAGCGAAGCGCCGTGCTCCAGCAGCAGCCAGATCAACCCGGCTGTCTCCGCGTCGACGCTGCCCATGGCGATGATTTGCGCCACCGAGAGCGGTCGGCGCGACTCATAATGCCAGTAATATCGTTCATAGGGGTCACGTGGATCAAACATAGACTATTCCCTTTTCTATTCTTTTTGCTCCCCATCCTTCACCTCGGCCTCCCGCGTCTCCTGAGCTTCCTGCGGCTTCTCTGCCTGTGTCTCTTCACTTTTTGGCGGTTCAGGTATGGGCGGCTTCAGCCAGCCGGGACGCGGACTCCAGCCCACAGCGATTACCCGTGGTTGCTGATCCTGTTCCAGTTCAACCAGGCTTACAGAAGCATTGTCAATCATGAGCGAAGGCGCTTTGCCAACCTCCAGTGGGAGATAGTGTGCGAGCAAGACTTTGATCACGTCGGCATGTGCAACGAAAGCGGGGTAGGCCCCTATGTCTTCCGTTGCCCGCCAGCGTTCGACTGCCGCCACGACGCGCTCCTGTAGCACAGGAAACGTCTCGACTCCTTCAGGGGCGACGGTAGGATTGCGCACGAATTCTTTCCAGGCGGGATCATTTTTCGAGATTTCGTCGATGGTCTTACCTGCCCAGGCACCCACCTGTGTATCCATCAGGTCGGGTTCTGTATAGATGCGCAGGTCGTGCCCCTGCGCCAGGATCTGTGCTGTCTCGCAGGCTCGCTCCAACGGGCTGCTGATGATCACGCTGACAGGAATAGCATTCAGCGCCTCCGCAAGGTGCCTGACCTGCTGTATGCCTTTTTCATTCAGTGATATGCCCGGCAACTGGCCCGGCAGCCGGTGCTCCACGTTCCAACTCGTTTCCCCATGGCGAATAAAGAGCAGGGTTTGTTTCATGCTAGTATCTATACTTTCTCTCAGCCTGTCTGGATGAAGCCATAGCTGCCAGCGCCAGCGCCAGAAGCGCCAGCCGGTGACAATATACACCACCAGCACCAACGTCCATGTCCAGCTCAGGCTGATCAAGTGTCTCAGGTAGTTGCTCATGCGTTGCAACACTGGTCTACTCTACCTCGGCAGTATCGACCCGATGCACCCGCTGCATGAGTCTCTAACCTACAAAAGCCAACAATGTGTTTTCTATTGTATCAGTCTCCCCAGGCCGACCGCAAGTTCAGATCAAGTGTAACAAGCAGGCCAGCTTAGACCGAGCCGACCGCCCCCAGGCCGACCGCAAGGGTCGGCCCTACTATACACGATGTACGCTCGCTCTATGGGCGGCGCGAGGTGGGGTGGACGTATATAGTAGGGCCGACCCTTGCGGTCGGCCTGGGGAATGGGGCGTGGTATTGTGGAGAACTCAGCACGCGCAGCTGAGGTCCAGTGCGCTGTCCTGCGGCTCCTCGCTAGCCACTTCTTGCCCTTCGTCGCCGAAGGTACAGGGGTTGTCCAGCGCCTCCGCAATGATGCGTTCCACGTCGGCCAGGCTGTTGATACGCACAAGGGAGTTGCGCACCTGTTTGGCACCCGGAAAGTGTCCCAGGTACCAGCCCATGTGCTTGCGCAGTTCTACAAAGTGATCCTCGCCCTTCAGCTTCGCATGTACCCGCGCATGTTCGAGCGCCATTAGCAGGCGTTCCTCGCGAGTTGGCAGCACATCGGGTAAATCTTCGCGACCGGGGTTGATGCCCTCGTGTAGCAGTTGCTTCAGCAGTGGGCGGTTCTGGAAGAGCCAGGGATTGCCGAAGCTGGCACGCCCGATCAACACACCATGTACGCCTGTTGTGCGGATGCGTTGCGCTGCCTGGTACAGGCTGTGAATATCTCCATTGCCCAGGATCAGCGTATCCGTCTTGCGTACAATCTCAGCCGCCGCAGCAATGGCATCCCAGTTAGCCTCACCCTTATAATGCTGTACCAGCGTGCGCCCGTGCAGGGAGATCACCGCCGGTTCCAGTTCCAGCAGTTCCTGCACCCAGTCTGTAATCACAATCGAGTCATAGCCCAGCCGCGTCTTGACCGAAACGGGCAGCAGCCTGCGTTCCACAACCGGGGAATCGCCCCAGATGATAGCCCGTTCCTCGTTCATCTGGCGAATGCGCTTGATGCGTTCGCGGTCCATTTCCAGGTCTTCCAGTGTCTGCCCGTTGGCCCAGTCGCGTACGCCCTGCATGGTGGCGCGCACAATAGCCTTCGCTGTCTCGGGCACGCGAATCAGCGCGGCACCACCACCTTTATTGGCGACAGTAGGAGCAGGGCAACCCATATTGATATCGACGCCATTGAAGCCAAGCTCGCAGACGACGTGCGCCGCCCGGTAAAAGTATTCGGGTTTGTTGCCAAAAATCTGCGCCACCACAGGTCGTTCTGACGGAGTATACAGAAAATCGCGGAAGATGCGGTCGCTGCCGCGCCACAAGCCCTCCACATTCGTAAACTCCGTCAGCACTACGTCGGGTCGCCCGTATAGACCATGCATCGTGCGGCACGGCGCGTCCGTCACCCCATCCATCGGGGCCAGTCCGATAATCGGTTGTTCTAATCTATCCCAGAAAGATCCTATTCTCATGGTATTACATTCTATTGCGGCTATCTTGAAAAAATCTGACAAAATCCTTTTCCTGGCCCTCATATAATACACGTTTCAGGAGGTGCGGTCAATTGCTCTGGCCGGAATCTCTCGCTCTTCCATATACCATACTATACACACTATAGTATAAAGTTTATGTATTGTCTTCTAGTTATTCCTGATATTCACTACTTGCCATAATATGTCAAAAATAGATTACAATTTTTTAATGTAACAGATTCAGGGGAACTTATATTGAAACAAAGGGATATAACATAGTATATTCCTCATAACGGGGAAACGATGACCAGGTGCAATGAACAAGAAGATGTATTTCGGTCATCGTGAAGTAGATAATGGAAAACAAGAGGAGGTAATGGTTCATTATGCAGAGAACAGTACGAGTATTTTCGCTCCTTCTCCTGATGGGGATGTTGTTCCTGAGTTTTACATTTGTCCCTGTATCACGCGCTGCTTCGTCAGATATAACAGACATCAAGCCAGGTATAACAAGTATCAAGCATGTATGGTTTATCATGTTTGAGAATCATAACTGGTCTGATATTCAGGGATCGCCAGGCGCTCCCTATATCAACAAGGTGCTGTTGCCACAGGCAGCGTATAGTGTCAACCACTGGGACCCATCTTATCACCCATCACTGGCTGCTTACATCGATCTGGAAGCAGGGTCTAATCTGGGCATTACCAACGATAACGCGCCTGCTGCGAATGAGCAGTCCACCACCAGCCATTTCTCCACCCAACTTACCACCGCAGGTTATACCTGGCGTGGCTACATTGAGGGTATTCCAGGCAATACCTGCCCGGTTGCTAATATCCCCGGTACCAACTATGCCGTACGGCATAATCCGCAGGTGTATTTTACCAATGTGACTTCATCGCCAGCGAATTGTATCGCGCATGAGCGGCCGCTGACCCAGCTGGCAACTGACCTGGCGAACAACACCGTGCCAGACTACTCGTATATCTTGCCAGATCTGTGTCACGATATGCATAGCGTCTGTCCAGCAACTGGCAGCGACAAGATCAAGACTGGTGATACCTGGCTCTCTACCATCATCCCCGGCATTATGGCAAGCAGTGCCTATCAGCAATCAGGGGCCATCTTTATCAGCTGGGATGAGGGTACCGATCTGCCGAACAATGTGGACAGTAACGGACCGATTGGGCTGATCGTGCTTTCGCCATTTGTAAAGAGTGGATATGCCAGCACCGTGCGTACCGACCACAACAGTACACTCCTTACATTTGAGGAGATATTTGGTGTACCGGCGTTACGCAATGCGGCATGCGCTACCGATTTGAGGGATTTGTTTCGCTACCAGGTCCTCCAACCCTATCCGGTTCCTCCTGCTCAACTGTGTACGCCACCGGTTTGAGCGCTATGTTTCGCTCTTGCAAGGAATTGGTGCAGTCACAGACTAACGAACCGATGAAGGTGTAATGTATTCCCGCAGGCCGACCGCAAGGGTCAGCCCTACTATAGATGATGCGCCACGAAGTGGCGCGCAGAGCGGAGCGAAGCTCCGTCGCGTATAGTAGGGCTGACCCTTGCGGTCGGCCTGCGGAGGGGCGGAGAGAGAAAGATGTTGGGAACCGCAATCTCCTTCCGGTGGTTTCTCACCTCTGTCATGCGATATAATGAAGGACACATGTCTAAATGAGTTCTGATGATTACGCAAAGGAGCGAGTATATATGGCAGATACCACTATTGAGCGTCGGGCGACGATGCCGTCGGCGAGCGACCTGTATAATGTAGATTCCCTGCTTTCGGAAGAGGAGCGGATGGTGCGCGATACCGTGCGCAAGTTCGTGCGCGAGCGCGTCCTGCCGGTCATCGACCAGCATTTCGAGGCAGGCACCTTTCCCCGCGAACTCATCCCTGAAATCGCCGACCTCGGCCTGCTGGGCATGCACCTGGAAGGCTACGGCTGCGCGGGCCTGAGCGCCGTTTGTTATGGTCTGGCCTGTCAGGAACTGGAAGCGGGCGATAGTGGGCTGCGCTCCTTTGTCTCGGTACAGGGGTCGCTGGCAATGTTTCCCATCTACCAATTCGGTTCTGAGGAGCAGAAGCAGCACTGGCTGCCGCGCATGGCTCGCGGCGAGGTCATCGGCTGTTTCGGCCTGACCGAACCCGACTCCGGTAGCGATCCCGGCAGCATGCGTACCACTGCGCGCCGCGACGGTGACTTCTATATCCTCAATGGAACCAAGATGTGGATCACCAATGGTGGCATTGCCGATCTCGCCGTCGTCTGGGCAAAAACCGATGAGGGCATTCGCGGCTTCCTCGTCGAGCGCGGCACGCCCGGCTTCACCACCAGCGACATCCACCAGAAGCTTTCGCTGCGCGCCTCCATCACCTCTGAACTGCACTTTGAGGATTGCCGCATTCCTGCCCAGAACATGCTGCCCAACGTGCGCGGCCTGCGCGGCCCCCTTTCCTGTCTCGACGAAGCCCGTTACGGCATCGCCTGGGGAGCCAACGGCGCTGCCCGCACCTGCTACGAAACCGCCCTTGACTACGCTAAAACGCGCATCCAGTTCAACAAGCCCATCGCCAGCTTCCAGCTCGTGCAGCAGAAACTCGCCATCATGGCAACCGAACTGGTCAAAGCCCAACTGCTCGCTTTACAGCTTGGCCGTTTAAAGGACGAGGGCCTGCTGCATCCCGTGCAGATCTCGGTTGCCAAACGCAACAATGTGCGCGAGGCAATCGAAACGGCGCGCGCTGCTCGCTCCGTTCTAGGTGCGAACGGCATCACGCTCGAATATCCCATCATTCGCCACATGAACAATCTGGAGTCTGTCTTCACCTACGAAGGCACCGACGACATCCACACCCTCGTCATCGGTCAGGCCATTACCGGCCTCAGCGCCTTTGCTTAAGCAATACAGGCCTCTGACAATGCTACAGGCCGCCCGCAAGGGAGCGGCCCCGTAGACGTTCACTTAAACCCGGGCAGGCCGCCCGCAAGGGAGCGGCCCTACTATATACGAACGGCTTGCATAGCTTGTAGAGAGCCTCGCGTATAGTAGGGCCGCTCCCTTGCGGGCGGCCTGTTCACGCGCGGGCGGCCTATCCACGATTGCACATCTTATTTCTTGTGGGCAACCATACGGGTAAAACCCAGTGTCTGTCCGGCATCTGCACGGAGGATAGCAATATCCTCTTCAGAGGAACGGAAGCCTGCGTCGCGGCATACTTCCATCCACTTCAGCCAGTACTTCCAGCCATCGGGAATGAAATCGGCTACCTCTACATTAACCAGTCCCGTTTTCTCCCAGTGGCTGCGCCACCAGTCAGGGCTGTGGAAACTCCACCAATCCGCTGGCCAGAGGGAACTGAGGTGAGCAGGCAAACCAGCATTGAATTCGTGGCTTATACCAGGAACTACGATGGAGATGGAGCCTCCGGGACGGACAAAGCGGGATACATAGCTCAGATAGAGATCATCCGTCCCGAAATAGTGGTAGGCGTCCAGACTGACAAGGGCGTCAAAGAAATCATTGGCAAAAGGAAGCGCGTGAGCCTCAGCGTAGATGGGGAAGACCTGATGCCCGGCGTTCGCTGCACGAATGCGCAGCCAGTTTTCGCCGGGGCTTATCCACAAGTCTGTTGCCCATACCTGTAACTGAAATTCACGTGCCAGAAAGATAGAACTGATGGCTTTTCCACAACCCAGATCCATTACGCGCATGCCTGGTTGAAGATTCAGCACCTGGCTCAACGCTTCAACCAGCCACACTGCATTTGGTCCCATCGTGTTTTCAAGCATCCACACTGGATCATAGGAAGCCGAGCGTGGGAATTCGTCAATCGTAAGAAGCGCCGTGAGTTCCTCTTTTGAATACGTCATTTTCCTTCTTTCCCGTTGCTTCGTGCAGACATAAAACTTCTCATCTGCAAACATAGCGAATCTGGAAGGAAAAAGCAATGATCTTTTAGCCCTGAGTGGTATGTTCTGTCAGCGTGCGGAAACCGGGATTTCCCTGCGTCAGTGAATCCCAGGACCCTACGGCCCAGAGGGTTTGAGGACCGCTCGCTGTGACTGCAAGCAAACTGTTAGCATTGTCTCCCTGGGGATTTTTGTTGGGACTGGACACGATGTTCCACTGTGTTCCATTCCACTGTTCGATGAGCGTCTGTAGTCCAAGACCATTCGTGGTCACTGCCTGACCGACGGCCCAGACATCGGTGCTGCTGATTGCCGCCACGCCAAAGAGGCGGTTGAGGAAAGCATCGACATCGGGAGTGGTAACCTTACTCCATTTTGTACCGTTCCAGTGAACTGCAAGCGTCTGAAGATTTTCCCCCGTTGACGGGGCAAAGCTGCCCACTGCCCAGACATCCTGGCTGCTTGACGCTGTGACGCTGGCAAGCGTTTGCTGGCCTCCTGAGGTGAAAATGGCGGAGGGCGAGATGCCCCACTGCGTTCCATTCCAGTGCATTGCCAGATTGTTCTGGTTACCTGAACCATCGAAAGATTTGCCGACGGCCCAGATGTCAGTGGCTGAGACAGCAGTGATCGCGTTCAGGAAGGTGGTGTCACTGTTGGTGGGAACCCGGGTAACGACCGACCATACAATGCCGTTCCAGTGCTCAATCAATGGCAAAATCTCTGATTCCCCGTTGTTCTCGAACCAACCAACGGCCCAGACATTACTGACAGAAATGGCGGCAACGCCGGTCAGGTTGTCCCCTTCACTGCTGGCATTCGGGCTGTTGACCACAGACCATGCAGTGCCGTTCCAGTGCTCAATCAAGGTGCGATTGCCCTCGGCAGTGCTGCTGGTAGCAAAATCGCCTACTGCCCAGACATCGCTGGTGGAGTCCCCTGAGACTGCCAGCAATTGATTGCTCATAGTACCAGCATTCGGGCTTGTAATGAGCGACCACGCAGTACCATTCCAGTGTTCGATCAGCGTATGATCGACGTTGTTGTCAGTGGTGGAGCTATAGTCGCCCACGGTCCATACATTGGTATCTGAAAGAGCAGCCACTCCATTGAGTTCATTATTGGAGAGCGAAACGGTGCTGGCATTGGGACTACTGACGATCGTCCAGGTACTGCTGGCGGCTTGCGCCCATGTCGGCTGCAAGAGGAACAGGCTCAGGAGGACGCCTATCGAAGTGGCAAAAAGTAAATTGGTAGACGTGCGCAAGTTAAAAAGGCGGCGTTGGAAATGACCCATACTGCTGTTCTCCTTCATGGTAGTTAATAGCCTGGGAAACTAGTATAAGCAGGCGTTGGGCCGGTCGCTCGTACCAGTTTCCCAGGTACGTGTGGTTTACTAAAGGCAATTACGCTGATGGGTTACTGAAATCGAGATCAAATGTTCATGTGAGACAGAACCACTACGAAGAAGACGGCGCTGATGAGGTGCTGCTGGCAGGGGTGCGCTGCTCGCGCATGAGCCAGACGTAGCTGTCTTCGAGGGTTGGCTCGATGAGGACGGCCCCTGCATGCGCCGAGAGGTTACCCACCACGCGGTACTGCACGCCGGTGCCCAGGTGCATGGTCGCCACAACCGTGAAATTCCCTTCCGGCTTGGAACCTTCAGTGGTAATCATCCAGACCTTACCCTGCGCTTCACGCAGCAGGTCGAGGGTGGTGCCCTGGAAGATGACGCGGCCCTGTTTCATGATGGCGAGATTGCGGCTGGTCTGGGCGATATCCTCCACAATGTGTGTTGAGAGCAGCACGGTGCGGTCACCCGCCAGTTCTGAGAGCAGGTTGCGGAAGCGAATGCGCTCCTCCGGGTCGAGTCCTGCCGTCGGCTCGTCGACGATC
Organism: uncultured Chloroflexia bacterium; assembly: GCA_963736995.1. Taxonomy (GTDB): domain Bacteria; phylum Chloroflexota; class Ktedonobacteria; order Ktedonobacterales; family Ktedonobacteraceae; genus CADDYT01. The sequence goes on along the minus strand of CAVTRB010000001.1, from coordinate 17,315 downwards.
AGCAGTTGTGGGTCGTTGAGCAGGGCCTGTGCGATGCCGATGCGTCGCTTCATGCCGCCCGAAAAGGTCTTCAGCTTGCGATGCGCCACATCAGCCAGCGAAACGGTCTCAAGCAGGAGCGCAATACGCTGCTGCCGCACTTTGCGATCATCCATTCCCTTGAGGATGGCGATATAGTCGAGGAACTCCCTTGCGCTCAGGTCGGGGTAGACGCCTGAATCCTGCGGCAGGTAGCCCAGGACGCGCTTGATCGCCGTTCGCCCCTGCTCGCTATTGCCATCGAATGTCCCCACGCGCAGCGTGCCGCTTGTCGGGCGCAGAATGCCGGCCAGAATGCGCATCAGCGTCGTCTTGCCCGCGCCGTTGGGCCCCAGCAGCCCGAACATGCCGCTCGGAATCGTCAAATCCAGATCGTTCAGCGCGTGAACGCCGCCACGATAGACCTTGTTCAGGTGATGAATCTCTATTTGCATGCTGTGTTATCTCCTTTTGTCTTGCGTATAGTCATAACTATTGTCGTGGTATTGCACCAACCCCTGGGACCGTGGTTGATCGAGGCCATTGCTGATAATGAACTTTCACAATCGAAAACAATATGGTGATCCTGTAGGGACAGGGGGTGGAGATGTGGGGATGCGGGGGCCTTGTGCCTGTCCTCATGGCAATGCCCTTACCCGATTCGCTTGTCAAAATTCATCAGGATGGACCAACCCTCATTCTCGGTCTTGATTGTAAAAGTTCATTATCGGCCCCGGTGGCCCATTTGGCCGATCAATCGGCGGTGCGCACAATGAATTGAGCGCCTACGGGTTACGGGGGAACCGTTTTTATTGTCGAACTTGCTGCCACTTGAGCAGTTGGCAGAGGACGAACATGACGAGTATGGCGATGGCGAGCAGCAGGGCAATGCTCTCGATGGCCAGCACGGGTGTTGCCTGAATGCCATAGACCTGACCGGCATTGACGCCGAAGAAACCCAGGCTCATATAGCTGCCAACAGGTGTAAGGATGGTGTTGCTCAAGGTGGGTATGCCTGTTCCCTGTCCGAGCCAGTTGCCCCAGAACCAGTAGCCGACGAAGAGAAACTGGTAGAGCGGTACCCACATGATGGCCGGGCAGGCAATCGAGAAGGCGCTGATGAAGAGCATCCCCGGCAGTATGATGGTCGCGGCAGCAACCAGCGCGTATGGGACGATCATCAGATTGTGCGTCAGGGAGAAAATGACGCCCAGACCAATGGCGTAGAAGATGAACACGGGCACAAGGCTGGCAAACATGCTGCCCAGGTACTTGCCGTTGATGCGAGCACTCAATGCGCCCGGCAGCGAAGCGAAGAGTTCGTCCACCTTCACGCGCCGGTCGCGTGGCAGCCGGTCGGCGAGCATGATGCCGACGCCGATGGGCAGAACGGTGTTGACGATATTTGTCCATTCTACTACAGTGGTGAGCAGTGGAAAGTTATGCAGGTGCGTGATGGCTTCAAGCAGGCGTTGCTGGCGACCCAGGATGCCGACGACCACGAAGATGATCAGCGCTATCGTAATCCAGAGCGCGCGCCTGCGTATCTGCATGCGAAACTCGTAGATGAATGCTCCCAGGAATACAGTGAGATACTTCATACCTATTCTTCACTCGTTCCTTTCAACAAACCTTCAGTATTGTGCAGCAGCAGCCAGCCGATTGCTATCAGCGCCGCTCCCGTAGCCAGCACTTCGACCCGATTGGTGAACCACATGCTGACATAGTTTTCCGGTACGACCTTTGATGGGTAAACAAGCGTGGTGGGAAAGAGCGAGAAGGGCCGCAGCCAGTCGCTGAGAAAGATATAATCCTTGAATAGTATCTCGGCGATCCAGATGCCGCCCAGCAGAGCGCCAGCCGCCGAGCGGCTGCGAAAGAGCAGGGAGAAGCTGAAGCCGAGTCCCACGCACCAGAGCAGCGTCGCAAACCATGCCAGCACCTGCGCGAGAAACTGCACCGGCCCGGCCCAGGCATGCTGTGGCTGGAACAGGTACACCTGGTTCAGCGCGCTGATAATCGCCGTAGAGAGCAGGGCGATGCAGGCGGCCAATCCTGCAATCAATACAAGCCGCAGCAGCGATGTGCGCCTGTAGGGTGTGGGCATCGTGAGTTGCAATTCCATCACCGGGTCGTGCATGATAATCGTTCCCACCACCGCGCCCGTCGCAATCGGCAGGATCATCTCCAATCCACCCGACAGGAAACGCGCCGGAGCTACCTTCAGGTATTCCAGCAGCACGGCCAGGAGCGAGAACGACAGCATCACTAGCACTGGCGTCAGAATCACGCGCAGCCCCATCAGTTGCAATTCGTAACGCAATCTATCGAACAATACAAGACCTCCAATTGCCCCAATCCGTAGGCGCCGATTTATCGGCAAACGGGATTCGGGTTTAGTTTTGTAATTTGACTTTGCGCGGGGTGTAGAGGGCGGCGGCTGCCAGCAGGGCGACTGCCAGCAGGAGCAGCCAGGGATTGGTTTGCCACGCGCTGGAATGGCTCAATTGCAGGGTGACGATGCCCTGCTCAAAGTTGAAGGCGATAGCCTGCAAGGCTTCGAGCAGGAGCGAGGCGACCAGGGCAACGACTGAGCCGATGGTCAGCGAGAGCAGGAGGCTGACCGATGTGAGCAGGATGAAGGGTCCCAGCCAGAGTTGGATAACCTCCCAGAAGTTGCCGCCCAGCACAAAGGTGACGAGGGCGGAGGCCAGCGCGGCCAGCACGATGTTGTAGCCCAGCACAAGGGCCGTGCGACAGAGCATGACGGTGCGCGGCGAGGTCGGCGTGGCAAGCATCAACTCAAAACCGGCATCGTGTTCTGCGCCATAGATGAAGGCTACGCCTGCTGCTCCAACAACAGTGATGAAGAGAGACAGGATCAACTGCGCCGAGCGCACTTTGAATATCGCTTCTGTCGAGCCAAACAGAGCGAGCAGACAGCCAAAGAGGATGATGAGCGGCGTGACGTACCAGATGCTTCTGGAAATCAACGCTACCTGCCGGGTAAGTACCAGCCAGAGGTGTGTCAACTGATCCTGCGCAGTTTGCTGCCAGCCGTGTCGTGCTGATTTTGCATCAGCATCGATGGTTGTCAGTGCCTGCTCTAGAACGGCGGCAGAGGGCAGCGGCGTTGAGATGGCGACAAAATGCATGCCGTCTCGTATCGTCTCCCATGTTGCCAGCTCTGCCCTGCATATGTGCAGCGCAACAGGTGTTCCTGCACCTGGCGCGTCTCCTGTGCCTCCAGCCTCCCACTGGCATAGGCGGGCAAGAGATCCACGACGTGGCGCGTGTTTTGAGGCATCCCCGCATTCATCGTTTGGTTCCCTCTCTGCTCTCAAGAAGTGTACGCAGCGCCTTCTTTGCATTGCTCAGGCGGCTTTTCACGGTGCCGATGGGGACGCCCAGCACCTGAGCGGCCTCCTGGTAGGACAATTCCTGCACAAAGATGAGCGCCAGAATCTCGCGATACACGGGCGCAAGCTGGTGAAAGGCCGCGACCAGTTCATCCCGTTCAACGCTGGCAAGCATGAATTCCTCCGGCTCGGGGTCGCTGGCGGGTACGTCTGCCATTTCTGACTCATCGACAAAGGGCAATTTGTGTCGCCGCAGCGTATTATGGGCCTGGCGGCGCGCAATGCCGATCAGCCACGTCTGGACGCTTGAGCGTGCCTCGAAGCTGCGCGCGCTTTTCCAGACAGCTACCAGTGTATCCTGGAGCATCTCCTCGGCCAGCCCGTAATCCGGCGTGAGTTGCAGCAGGTAATGGAACAACGGGCGCTGGTAGCGGGCATAGAGTTCCGCCAGCGCCTGCCGGTCGCCCTGCGCGATCCGTTGCACCATCTTGCAGTCATCGGCCAGCGGCTCACTCATTGCCATGAGATCGGTGCCCCGTACTGCTGTATACTCCACGTCCCATTGCTTCCTTTGCCTGCATGTGTCTTTATCCAGCTCTCTTTCTATGCAGTGAGTAGCAGTCACAAACAAAAAGGTTCACGAACCGGCGGGATTTTTGTCAGAGAGATATATAACGTATCTGCCTCCTGAAGCAATACGTATGAATTGCTGTTGGGGTTACTGGCGGATTTTTTGTTTGTTAGATGCTTTCAAACATCTCGAAGATCATCAATGGGGGTTAAGAAAACTCATGAAAAACCCACACGAAGGTATCATGCTGAGCACAGCGAAGAATCTGAAGATCGCCGTGTTGACAAGGTGGCTGACTTAAATTCTTCGCTGTGCTCAGCATGACACGATGACTATGTCTCGTGAGGGAATAGCAGGTGACCTGAAGTATCTGATCCCCTCACCGCACCCCTCTAAGCAAGGCTCCAGAACCTTGCTTAGAGGGGGAACTCAGGAAACTTGAGAGATGAAGGTATTCCAGTCCCCGCTCACAGAGTACTGTGAAGCGACCCAGATCTGGTTGCTGCTGAAGCCGGTGTACGAAGCGGCTTCATAGTCGCCCCAACGTGTGTTAGTGGTTGCCGAGGGTCCCTCGATGATAAAGTGGGTGTGGCCCATCGTCCCCAGCGGTTCCGCTTTGGCGCGAGAGGCCACCATGATGCTGGGATTGAGGCTCGCGCTCATCGTATCGTAGACCATGTAGACATTGCCGTTCTTATCCTGCATCTCGGCCCCAAAGGAGGTAGCGCGGTCTCCCGGATAGAACAGGTAGCCACTCTGGTAGAGGGTACCGGTGACGATGACCGGATTACCTTTAAAGAAGGTCACCTGGATCTGCCCCCAGAGGATGCCGGGAACCACACTGAGACTGGACGCACCACCATTGTTGACGGCAGTGTCCAGCGAGAAGGTAATCAAGGGCTGTCCTCCCCCCACACTGTAGACGGGGGTGGCAGTGATGCGCGTATCGATGGTTTCCACACACTGGAAGCAGCCTGGTTCATCGGCATTGGGCGGAGAGAGATAGGTTGGATTGGGAATGCCGGTGGTGACGACCGCCCCGCCGAGTGAGCCATTGGCTGGATAATAGCCCCAGACGACGGAGCCGGAGCAGGCGGTGGTCAGGCAATCGTTGCCGTTGGGATCGCCGTTGATGTTGAAGGAGTTGACCAGGAAGAGGCCGCCCGGATCATTGGCCACCGGGGTCTCGGTCTCGACCGGCTGCACCGTGTCGACCAGCACTGTGCGCGTGCCATTGCTCACGGCCAGATTGGTATAGGCGGTGGTGGTCACCGGCTTGCATTGCTCCATCGCCTGCTTGCTGGCAAACTGGGCTTCGGCATACTCGTAGGCCGTGCCAGCATTGTTGAACATGTTGCCCGTGAAGCCGATAGTGGAGGCGCTGAAGCCGAACTGCGTGTAGTCGGCCCAGTTGGTTGTTCCAAGAGCCATTTCGAAGTTGTAGACGCAGCCAGCTCCGCTACCGGGATTGAAATTGGCAATCCAGTACCGCGACAGGAAGTTGCAGTCGGGGGAGACGCCACCGGCATTCTCGATCTGGAGTATGGCGGCCCAGAAGTAGCCGGTGTTGGGATCGTAGAAAGCGCGCGGGTCGCTCAGGAATGGACCGGTCGGGTCGCAGCCAGGTGGGCTGGGATTGGGGATGCTGAAGAAGCGTTGGGCGTTGACCGGGCCAGCTACCACCTTGCCTGCCGTCGTCCATAGCTCATAAGCAGTATTGACGCCCTGGAAGACATACTGCGGGGAGGTCGCCAGCGCCATGTCCGGTGGTTGGCAGCCAAAGGGAGGGCAAATGTTGGCCGCGTCGGCCATGCCCTGGAAGCCGAAATGGTTATTCACTACCGGACTGGGTAGTGGCGTGCCACCTTTCGGGGCATTTTTGTTGTGCGAGGCATTCTGTTTTGCCGCCGCGAGATTGGGGCTGACGCCCAGAGGAAGTGCCGGATGGCTCGTCGCCGGGCTAGAACTCTCTGCCGGAAGTTTGAGCACATTGAAAGCCTGTCCATTGACGGTTTGAGAACGAGCTTTTTGTGCCGAAACGGTAGGACTTGATGACCTGGCCGTGTGGCTCAATCCCCTGGCGAAGACCGCGCCGGTCGCCAACACGCTGGCCAATAGTGCTGTCATGGTGAGCAGGGAGAAAAGAGCTATCTTGAGGTTTCTCCTCTTCATGGTACATCTCCTGTACAGATTAAATAAACGACACTGACAGGCAAAGCGGTTCTGTCAATACGCAAAGTGACCCGTGACGTTGTGGAATATACAGGATGACTAACTTACGCTCGACAATACGTCTTTCCGAAGGTAGAAGATCAGGTCCCTAATGGAGTATAGGAAAATTCAAGGAGGTACGTCAATTGGGGTATTTGCTTAAGGATTTCTACGAAGCTCTTGCTTAAAGCGGCTTCTCATGCTATAGTAAAAGCGCTACAGGCAAAAGGGCTGGTCAAGCTCGTTCAGTAATGGACTTGAACATGTCATTCTGTGTGCAGCGAAGAATCTGAGGGAGCCGGATAGAGCAGGTGATGGCCATAGATTCTGAGTGCAGCGAAGAATGACATGCCAGAGGGTCTTTTTCATAACATGCCCGTAGGAAGGCAAATATGATTACTCCGGCCAAAAAGATCTCGCATAGGTCTCCTCCGGCTTCCAGACGCCTGATCTCAATCGGGGTTATTGTGCTGCTGGCGCTGGTTGTGCTTGCAGCGGGGGCGCTCCTTGCTGCCAGTATCTACTTCTCAAACTCGATTCTGCTGGTGCCTGATTATACGACTCCCATGTATGACACGCCTGTGCTGGCGGTGAGCGCGTCTACCGTGACGCTGAAGCGCATAGGCAGTGACATGCATGCAGGTGAGTTTCAAATCGAATGGCCTGCCGGAGAGGCTCTCGTTGGCCCGATCCTTTCCTCCGACCAGAATGCGGTCACGCGCCAGCTTCTCCAGAAGACGGCTCCCATTACTGTGGGTACAGTGATCTTCTGGACGCGCTATGTCTACACAGGTCAGTTGAAGAATAGCCTGGGGCTGCCCATACGCGAGGTGCAGGTGCCAGATTCGTTGGGGCCAATGCCTGCCTGGTACGTGCCTGGTCGTCTGAGCACGTGGGCCATTCTGGTGCATGGGCGTGGGGCCTCACGTGACGAAGGATTGCGCGCCTTTACCCCGCTGGCCAGCCTGGGCATGCCGTTGCTCGCTATCTCCTATCGCAACGATCATGGTGCCCCGCGCAGTTCTGATAGTGCGAATCACCTGGGCGATAGCGAGTGGCAGGACCTGGAAGCCGCCGTTAAATACGCACTCGCTCAGGGCGCGCAGCATATTATGCTCTATGGCTGGTCGCAGGGTGGTGCGGTGGTCGAGGTCTTTATGCATCATTCAAGCCTGTCCCACGTCGTGCAGGCGCTGGTGCTCGATGCTCCCATTCTCAACTGGACTGGCACGCTGGCCTACCAGGCACAGAAAATGTCCGTGCCTGGCTTCCTGGTCAACACCGCTGAGCTTGTCACAAGCATCCGTAGCGGCATCAACTTCGACGACCTGGATCAACTGAACCAGCCACAGCCCAATATTCCCATTCTGCTCTTTCACGGCACCGCCGACACGAGCACGCCTGTCTCCATCAGCGACGCCTTCGCCAGAGCACACGCGAATCTTGTCACCTATGAGCGTGTATCAGGGGTCGAGCACACTGAAGCCTGGAATGCCAATCCGCAGCTATATGACAGCGAACTGACAACGTTTCTGAAGCAAAAGCTGGCACTGTGATGGTACAGGAAAGATATTTCACACCCTCTGTACTCTCCCCAACTTCCGCTCTATCTCATCAATATCACTATGTAGCAAGCGCCGGAACAACAGTAAAGCTCAGCCGCGAGGCACGCAGTGACGACGTTTCCACGCAGAGACATGCGCATGGCTTCAGAAGGGCGATGAGCATGATTCCAGGGGAAAAAGCTCTTCTGTTTCCTGCCCAAAAAGCCCCCAAAAAAGAGTGCCTCGCAAACCCTTGCATAAAACGGCTTCCCATGCTATACTACAAGTACCGCAGGCTAAATGGCCTGGGAAGCCCGTTCGGGTTTGAAACCTGACTATGTCGTCTCAGTACATCTGGACATTTGCTAGGCTAAATGGCCTGGGAAGCCCGTTCGGGTTTGAAACTCGCCGTACGTGAATGCGTATCGAAGTTACGCACTGATCGGCTAAATGGCCTGGGAAGCCCGTTCGGGTTTGAAACCTTGACGCAGTATGCTACGTCGGTTTAACCTTGCAGCCACGTTATTAGGCTAAATGGCCTGGGAAGCCCGTTCGGGTTTGAAACATCACATTCCTTCAGACTGGAGTCTGATCTACCACCAAGGCTAAATGGCCTGGGAAGCCCGTTCGGGTTTGAAACCATTGACGTCGCCGATTGTCGTACGACTCATCGGGCTAAATGGCCTGGGAAGCCCGTTCGGGTTTGAAACATCGCCAGAGCAGTACGTTAGTACCTGTCATGCCCGATTTTCAGGCTCAATGGCCTGGGAAGCCCGTTCGGGTTTGAAACTGCTTCATGCCGAGTCATGATGAGATGCCATCAGTAGGCTAAATGGCCTGGGAAGCCCGTTCGGGTTTGAAACTGGATACTCGCAGTCAGTATCATGTGCCAGTTACTATGGCTAAATGGCCTGGGAAGCCCGTTCGGGTTTGAAACACTCCGTCTGTGATCAGGCGTACATCAGATTGTGATGGCTAAATGGCCTGGGAAGCCCGTTCGGGTTTGAAACAAGTCTTATGACATGAGCGAATGCTATCAGATGGCTAAATGGCCTGGGAAGCCCGTTCGGGTTTGAAACATTGTGACATTTCAGTGCATGTTTGCACATTCAGGGCTAAATGGCCTGGGAAGCCCGTTCGGGTTTGAAACTATCTGGTCTCTTCACTAGCTGTTTGTCATGAATTTAACCGGCTAAATGGCCTGGGAAGCCCGTTCGGGTTTGAAACCACTAGCACAGGCTTATTACACCGGACAGGTGTTGCGGCTAAATGGCCTGGGAAGCCCGTTCGGGTTTGAAACTACCTTAGGACATCTGAAAGGCAATTTTCCTCTGAGGCTAAATGGCCTGGGAAGCCCGTTCGGGTTTGAAACAGTCCGGACACCCTTGAGAGCAGAAGCGAGTTGCGGCTAAATGGCCTGGGAAGCCCGTTCGGGTTTGAAACCGTTATACGCTCCTAGACACTCATCGCAGAATGTGGTTACTGATGGCTAAATGGCCTGGGAAGCCCGTTCGGGTTTGAAACTTGTTTCCACCCATCGCTTCATCGACCAGGCCGCTCGGGCTAAATGGCCTGGGAAGCCCGTTCGGGTTGGAGATTTGTCTACATGAAGCAGGCTTTGGTGCGCTGGTGCAGGTGCGTCAAAGCCTGCGGCTTGTTTGGGGTTGGTGCTGTTCGCTTGCATGTGCTATACTGAGGATACTTCATGCTGGTCTCCTTTTCGTGAGGTGATGAAAGGCAGAGGGGATCGCGTTGCTACCATGCCGCATTGGTGGGGAAGAGCACGAAGTATTTTCTGATCTGAGGAACATTCCGGGGAAAATGTCTCAAGGGATGTTTCTATGGGCATTCAGGGGACTATAGCGGAAGCTTCTATTTGAGAAGAGGAGGGAACTGTCACATGAGCGCAGCAACGACGGTGAAGGCTTTTACGTCGGATCTGGAATTTAAGGACTTTGAGAAAGTTGCTTCCTATCTGGCGGACAATTTCGCGGCTGAGGGTCTGGAAGCGCAAAAGTTAGACAAAGATGGGTTTATAGCGCTTCAGAAGGCGTTGATCGAGGCGTTTCCGAACTTGCGCTTCCATCTTCATAGTACCGAGGAGCACGGGAACAGGGTGCTTGGAAAAGTGCAAATTACCGGAACCCACTCGGGAGATCTGGTGTTGCCGGGTATGGCTCCCGTTCCTGCTACAGGTAAAACCATTTCTCTGCCTGAAGAGGAACTGACATTTTACTTTGAGGGAGAGAAAATCGTCAGTTTGGCGACGAATAATGTCGCTGGCGGCGGTGTCGCGGGCATTCTTCAACAAATCGAAGCGCAGTCACCACAGGGATAGAGAAATCTCCTGGTTTCTTTTTTGAGCAAGCTTTCTCACAAAGGCTTGCTCTCAGTAGGGGCGAGGGTTGTGGTGCATGGGTGGCGGGGGAGCTTGCTCCGCCCCCGTACCCGGTTGGGGCTTGCTTCATCACAATCCCCTACCGAGGCGGAGCAAGCTCCTGCGTATCTTGCCGGGGCTTGCTCCATCCCATTACCTTACCGGGGCGGAGCAAGCTCCCCCGCCACCCCCTGGCACCGCTCCCGCCCCTGCTGATATCTGTGCTCTCGAAATAATCTCCTTTTGCGGGTACCTTGTCGGCGGTCACCATTATCCCATGATTATCTCGATATAGGTCTGCGTCTCCTGGGGCAGGTAGACAAACCAGTTGCTGCCGCCGTAGCGAATGGCGTACTGGACGGTGCCAGGTCCGGCATTGTAGGCAGCCAGGGCTTTAGAGTAGTCATGGTAAGTCCAGTCATAGTTCGCCATGAGAGAAGCGGCGGCGCGCAGGGAGGCAACGGGGTCACGGGGGTTTATGCCGAGGGAGGCAGCCGTGGCAGGCATGAACTGTGCGATCCCGATGGCCCCCGCCCAGGAAACGGCATAGGGATTAAAGCCGCTTTCCTCGTTTATCTGACGGACAAACAGATTTGCGGGTATGCCGGCACGACTTGCATCCTGGCTCGCCATCGACACGTACTGATTCCTGGAATATCCACTTCCTGAATTTCCACCTCCTGATGAAGGCTGAGACGAGGAATGAGGAATACATATCGTCTGAGCAGGAAAGATAAGGTTCGGGTTGGGCAGGTGGTTGTAGGACGCCAGGAGTTGCCAGCTCGTGTGATAGCGAGCCGCGATGCCACTGAGCGTATCGCCGAAATGCACCGTATAGACTCCGTCTCCTGGCTTACAAGACCCTTGAGCGAAAACGCCAAACAACTTACCACCGAGAAATCCTCCCGATAGGAGGACAGCGAGTACGGTCAACACGATGGCATGACGAGCAAACAGGGAAATAGCCTGATTGTGCCTGATGCGAGAAAATAGTTGCTTCACGAGATCTCCTTCCAGAGAACGCCTGCCCGCGTATTATCGCCAGGCAGGCACTACAGCACTTTTTGCCTTACCGTCTTCGGACCATTTCTTAGAGAAACTGGCCCAATTTGCAGAAATCATCCATTTCTGCTGAGGATATGGGAAGAAAGTACTCTGATACCAACTTTGCGGTCTGTGGTAGAATGCTGAATAGGGGAAATCATGATTTTGTTCCCTTGAAGCAGCGCGACGTACAACACATGTAAGAAGGCTTGTGCTGTATGAACCTCCCCTTCACCTGGGTACCGAGCACTACTCACCTCAGGCGCTGAGCAAGCTCCAGTTATTGCTTGATAGTGGTGACCGAGAGGGAGCACTTGTTACCTTTCAGCAGGAGATAGTGCGAGTGCCTCCTCATGAACTTGCGCTTCTACGATCTTCACCAGGCTGGTCGGCCCGTATTGCAGCAGCACATACGGTGCTCCGAGAGTTGCGAGAGGCAAATGCGTATATTTTTGAGGCGACACGCTTTCGGGATCTGAAAACTCCGACGCTCTTGCTTCTGGGAGAGAAAAGCCCGGCGTTTTTTAAAACAGCGATAGAGGCTGTTCATGGTGCTTTGCCAGAGAGCCAGGTGCGTATCATGGCCGGACAACAACATGCTGCCATCAATACCGCACCAGAGCTATTCACGCGCGAGGTTGTTGAGTTCCTCACTCACGCTGACTAACTCATATCCTGTTCGTTCTGCACGTTATGCTACCGGATTGAGAAGATGGACTACCTGCCCGTCAGGAGTTGCTTGATCTGAGGTGCTTTGGGGATGAAGCTCCTGCGCCTCTGGCAACTGATCTCGGGAGATGATGATTTCCTGAGGATGCAGGTTTTGCGAGATACGAAGGATTGCGCCGGGTTTCTGATGGCGGTAGACAAAGCGAGGCTCAATCTTCTCCTGCTGGGCCAGGTAATTGGCTCTGCCCAGTTCTTTTCTTGCCTTTTCATCGTTCAGATGCGGCTCAAACAACCGGAATAACTCTGGTTTGCGTGTGGAAGTATAGTGTCCCAGGTACAGGAATACCACTGGCTTTTTGCCCGGATTGGTAATGGCGGATTGGATGACCGCTTCATTGCTCTGGCTGTTGGGAGAAAGCACGGCCAGTACAGCGCCGGGAAAATTCTTCTCGACTCCTGTGACTACTACCGGGATGCGTCCCTTCCTCTTGTTGAGCGTATAGTTGGTGAAAGCGATTGCCATACCAATGAGGGCGACCGAACCGCCAAAGGCCGTAGCTAAGGGTTTGGCGATCAGATTGGTTGTCCATGCCGTCAGGACGAGAAACGTCGTGAGGATGCCCAACCAGAAATTGAGGAGCGACTTCGTCCAGACTCCTTCGGGTTCGGGCCTCTCATAAGGGCTTGCCTGCTCTTCCTCCGCCTTTTGTTGATCGAATAGCTTCTCAAGTTTGTCTTCATGGAGCGTATCATGCTGACTTTTTTGACCCGGGTCCGCTGCCGGGGTGATCTGCTGGCGTGCATAGGAGTTGGGTGCTGCCGTTGACCTGGATTGCTCTAAGCGTCTGAACTGCCGCTGCCGGTAACGCACAATGTCCATGCCCAGGCAGGTCAGGCTGAACGCGCCCAGTAAGCCAAAGGCATACATGTCACCCAGGATGTTAATGTTGCCTTTGACTGCCACCAGCACAAGAATGGGGATAAAGGTAGCCAGCCCTATCGAGTAGTGCGGAGTGCCGCGCAGTTTGTTGCGCTTCAGGATAAACTGCGGGAAAAATTCCATGCGCGAGAGGGCGAGAAAGACATGGTAAGAACCAATGATGGCGGTGTTGCTGGCGAATACCAGCAGGGCACTTGCACTGATTGCCACCTCGGTCTGTAAAAACACGCCGCCCCACTTACCTCCCAGCAGCGAGATGATCTGACTGGAGAGGACAGGATCGGCTGCCGCCTTTGGCAGTAGCAGGGTAGAGAGCATGGCGAGCAGCGGACTGGTCAGACCAACCGTCAGGATGACCAGGAACAGGGCAATTTTTCCAACCATCCGTCGCGGCAATTTCATGACGGGAGAAAGCTGCGAAATACTTTCCAGACCGGAAAAGGCCAGAAACGAGCCTGCAAAACCGACGAGCAGCGTGACAGGTGTCAGCGTTTTTCCACTGAACATTTCAGGAAAGAGCGAGAGGAACTGTGTGAAGGACATATGGGTGAAGACGGTGACAAGAATGGCGATATCGCTGAAGAAGGCGATGACGGCTCCCACCATGCTCACTTTCGCGCTCTCACTGACACCTACCCAGTTGAGAATGCCCAGCAGGATAAGGATAACGAGGGTGATCCACAACGTAACGCTCAGCCCGAGAAAGGCTGTCTGGGGACCAAGCGCGGGCACGACCACGCTGAGATAGAGCATCCCCGAGAGACAACTGATGGCCGCCGTAAGAAAGTAATCAACGAGAATGAACATGCCGCCCAGGGCACCGAACCAGTTATTGATCGCTCTTGCCGCTACCGTCACGACGCCGCCCCCCTGTGGAAAGCGATACGTGACTTCGACATATTTGAGCGTGAGCAGGATGAAAACAGTCATCGTCAGCAGGACAAAAAAGCCGGTCAGTTTCCCGACCGTTCCATAGAGAATACCGGGGACATAATAAATAGAGGTGCCAATATCTGCGAAGACCACTGCCCAGCAGAGAAACGGGCCAAGCTTCGGCATATCCTGTTCTTCGTGACCATCTGGTGCAGGTGCTGGTGTTGCTGACGCCCGTGCCATCGTCTTAGCTCCTTACTGCTCAGGAACATGTCTCACATCTTGTGAACGAAAAGAGGGTTACCGGGTCTAAATCTAGCACGGATCAGGTACTGATAAAGCTTCGCAGGTTTGCGCGTAAACCCATTTTCATCCGGCTTGACAGCAGAAGCGTGTGGTAGTAAGCTGTGCAGGTCTAATCAACTTTGATGAAGTGGAAGTGTGAGAATCTGTAGCCCATGAACAATTTCAGCGAAAAGATCAATTTTATCCGCAATGCATATTCCAGTTTTGGCAGGTAGGGGGAGAATACAAAAGTACCTGAACGCTGGTTAAATCACATAACCTGCAATAACCTTTTATAATTAGCATTAGAATTGTGATGAAGGTAATGACTGATATCAATCAAAATCCTGAACAAAAAGCCCGCGACAATATTGATGCTCTCCTGGAAGAAGCTGGCTGGAAGGTTCAGCCGTCGAGGAAATTTGATTTCAATGCTGGTCAGGGCATCGCCCTGCGTGAACATCAGACCGATGTTGGCCCGGTGGATTATGCGCTTTTCGTCAATAGAAAAGCGGTGGGAGTCATTGAGGCCAAACCGGAAGAGTGGGGACACCGCATCACTACGGTGGAAGAGCAGGCAGAGGGTTATGCCAGTGCAACGCTTAAATGGGTAAACAACAAAGCTTCCCTGCCTTTCGTGTATGAAAGCACAGGTGTCATAACCCGTTTTACCGACGAGCGCGATCCCAGACCCCGCTCAAGAGAGGTATTTACTTTTCACCGGCCCGAGACCTTGCAGGAGTGGATCAATCAGGATGCCTCTTTACGAGGGCGACTCCAAACGCTCCCGCCGCTCAATCAACAATGCCTGCGTGAATGCCAGATTACTGCTATTGAAAACCTCGAAAAATCTTTCAAGGAAGATCATCCTCGTGCGCTGATCCAGATGGCAACCGGAGCTGGAAAAACCTTTACTGCTATCACATCCATCTACCGGCTTCTGAAGTACGCTGATGCGAAGCGCATTCTGTTTCTTGTGGATACCAGAAACCTCGGAGAACAGGCAGAGCAGGAATTCATGAGCTATCTGCCGAATGACGATAACCGCAAATTTACTGAGCTGTACAATGTCCAGCGTCTGAAATCACCCTACGTGTCAAAGGATAGTCAGGTGTGCATCAGCACCATCCAGCGCATGTATGCATTGCTCAGAGACCAGCCCATGGAAGAAGCAGCGGAAGAAACCAACCCGGCGGAGCTGCTGGTGCAGTCCAAAGAGCCATTTCCGGTCGTCTACAACAAGAAAATCCCGCCGGAATTCTTCGATTTCATTTTCATTGATGAATGCCACCGCTCCATCTACAATCTCTGGCGACAGGTCATCGAGTATTTTGATGCCTATCTTATTGGCCTGACAGCTACACCGGATAACCGTACCTATGGCTTTTTCAGGAAGAACGTCGTCAGTGAATATCCCCGCGAGAAAGCCATTGCTGATGGCGTGAACGTGGGCGACGAAATTTATGTTATCGAGACAGAACGCACCAGAAGTGGTGGGAAAATCACTGCCAGGCAACTGGTGGAAAAGCGCGAGCGCTTAACCCGCAAGAAACGCTGGGAGTTGCAAGACGAAGACGAGACCTATAGCGCCACGCAGCTTGACCGGGATATTGTCAATCCCGATCAGATTCGCACCGTCATTCGCACATTCAAGGAAAAACTGCCGGACATGTTCCCTGGCAGAAACGAAGTGCCGAAGACGCTGATTTTCGCAAAAACGGACAGTCACGCGGATGATATTATTCAGACGGTGCGGGAGGAATTTGGCGAAGGTAATGAATTCTGTAAAAAGGTGACATATCAATCCAGGGAAGATCCGAAATCTGTGTTGGCGCAATTCCGCAACGACTATTACCCGCGCATTGCCGTCACTGTGGATATGATCGCCACAGGAACGGACGTGAAACCATTAGAGTGCCTGCTCTTCATGCGGGACGTGAAAAGCCGCAATTACTTTGAACAGATGAAGGGGCGCGGCACGCGCACGCTCGATTACGATAGCCTGAAGAAGGTCACGCCGTCCGCCACCTCCGCAAAAACCCATTTCGTGATTGTGGATGCCATTGGCGTCACGAAGTCCCTTAAAACTGCCAGTCAGCCACTGATTACCAGACCTTCCGTGCCGCTCAAGGATCTGGCAATGGGTGTCATGATGGGTGCGCGGGATGAAGATACCGTCAGTTCGCTCGCCGGTCGCCTGGCTCGCTTAGAGCGGACACTGAATGATAATGAGCAGCAACGCATTCAGGAGCAGGCTGGCGGCATCTCGCTTGCCAGCATCATCAGTGGCCTGCTTGCTGCCATTGAACCTGACCGCA
This sequence comes from uncultured Chloroflexia bacterium, assembly GCA_963736995.1. Taxonomy (GTDB): domain Bacteria; phylum Chloroflexota; class Ktedonobacteria; order Ktedonobacterales; family Ktedonobacteraceae; genus CADDYT01. Next base: position 1,106 of record CAVTRB010000001.1, on the reverse strand, counting down.
TAGAAGCCAGAGCCCGCGAAATTCATCAATTGTCTGTATATGCCGAACCGGATGAAAAGCAACTCACTATAGCCAGGGAACAATTGGTGGAAGAAGCTACTAACATGTTCAATGGTGAACTGATCGACCTCCTGGAAACCATACGGCGCGAGCGGGAACAAACCATTGATAATGAAAATCTGGATGCCGTCATCCGGGCGGAATGGGATGGCGATGCAAAAGAGAATGCCCGGGCGCTGGTGCAGGATTTCCAGGCATATCTGGAGGCCAACCGCGACGAAATTGAGGCGCTGACCATTTTCTATTTCCAACCTGCACGGCGGCAAACAATTACCTACGACATGATACGACAGGTTATGGAGAAACTGAAACGTGATCGGCCAAAACTTGCCCCTCTGCGCGTCTGGCGCGCGTATGCTGTGCTGGACGAATACAAGGGCGAAAACCCGACCAGCGAACTGACGGCGCTGGTATCGCTTATCCGCCGCGCCTGCGGCATAGATAAAACCGTCTCCCGCTACTCCGAGACCGTGCGTCGCAACTTCCAGGACTGGATCATGCAGTACCACAGCGGCGGAGAGCCGAAATTCAACAAAGAACAGATGGAATGGCTGCACATGATCCGTGACCACATCATCAGCTCATTCCATATCGAGCGTGACGACCTGGATATGTCCCCCTTCGACGCCAGAGGCGGCATGGGCAGGATGTATCAGCTTTTCGGAGATACTATGGATAATCTTATTGATGAATTAAATGAGGTGTTGGTAGCATAATGGAAGAGTATTTACCTACAGGATGGATAGAAGAAAGACTCGCAGATGTTATTGAACCGCGTGGTGAAAAGGTATCACCATCAGATTTTCCTGAATGTAAATTCATTGGCATGGATCATGTAGAGAGTCAAACCACAAAAATTATTGGTTTCGTTCCAGCCTACAAGATGAAAAGCAATGCCTCCCGCTTTTATGCAGGGGATGTATTATATGGAAGGCTCCGACCGTATCTTAATAAAGTTACTCAACCAAATTTTGATGGATTAGCTTCAGCAGAATTTATCGTGTTCCCAGATACTCCTTTGTTGAGGGCTGAATTTCTTAAATATC